>CAVQNP010000007.1:0-538740 GCA_963714215.1 uncultured Solirubrobacteraceae bacterium | reverse complement strand
TTCAACGAGATCTCCGCCCTGCCGCCAGCCGAGGAGGGCTCGTTCTGCACGATCATGTCGACGTTCACGTTGACCTCGGCGAGCGCGTCGAAGATGCGTGCCGCCGCGCCGAGCTCGTCGGGCACGCCGATCAGCGTCACCCGCGCCTCGGAGGTGGAATGCGTGACGGCTGTGATCAGCGGATGCTCCATGGTTTCTCCCTCTGAGACGACAACGGTACCGGGCGCTTCTTCGAACGACGAGCGGCAGTGGATGCGCACGCCGTGGTTGCGCGCGTACTCGACCGAGCGCAGCTGCAGCACACCCGCGCCGGAGGCCGCCATCTCGAGCATCTCCTCGAAGGAGATCGTCGGCAGCTTGCGCGCATCTGGAACGATCCGCGGGTCGGCCGTGTACACGCCCGAGACGTCCGTGTAGATCTCGCAGACCTCGGCGCCCAGCGCCGCCGCGACGGCCACGGCCGTCGTGTCCGAGCCGCCACGGCCGAGCGTCGTGACGTTGCGCGCCGTGCCCGAGACGCCCTGGAAGCCGGCCACGAGCACGACGTTGTCCTCATCGAGCGCCGCCTTGATGCGATCGGCGCGCACGTCGATGATGCGCGCCTTCGTGTGCGACTCGTCGGTGACGATCCCCGCCTGGGAGCCCGTCAGCGAGATCGCGCGGTGGCCGAGGTCGTTGATCGCCATCGCGCACAGCGCGCACGAGATCCGCTCGCCCGTCGAGAGAAGCATGTCCATCTCGCGCGGGTCCGGCGCGTCGGAGACCTCGTCGGCCATCGCGATCAGCTCGTCCGTCGTCTTGCCCCGCGCAGAGAGCACCGCCACGACGCGGTGGCCGAGCTCGCGCTTCTCGACGATCCGCCTGGCCGCACGCTTGATCCGCTCGGCATCGCCAACGGAGGTCCCGCCGAACTTCATCACGATCACGCTTGACATCTGTCGCAGGATATTGAGCGCCGCGCAGATGGCGCCGGTCGTTTCCGAATTGCCACCCCGCCCGCTCAGAGCGAGCGGCGGCCGGCGAAGGCCTTGCCCAGCGTCACCTCGTCGGCGTACTCCAGATCCGAGCCGACCGGCAGGCCGCTCGCCAGACGCGTGACCGTGAGCTGCGGCGCGCGCGCGCGCAGCTCCTCGGCGATGTGCAGTGCCGTCGCCTCACCCGTCGTCGTCGGGTTGGTCGCGAGCACCACCTCGCGTACCTCCGGAGCGTCCGTCGGCGAGGTCATCGCTGCGGCCTCGCCGTCGACGCCCCCGGCGCCGGGCACGACACGCGCGAACAGCTCCACAATCTTCAGATCCTCAGGGTCGATCCCTTCGATCGGCGAGAGCGCGCCGCCGAGCACGTGGTAGACGCCCTGGTACTCGTGCGTGCGCTCCATCGGGATCACGTCGCTCGGCTCCTCCACGACGCAGATCACGCCATGATCGCGCCGCGGGTCCTGGCAGATCCGGCAGCGTGGCTCATCCGTCAGGTTGAAGCAGACCTCACACAGCCCGATCTTCTCCTTCACCTCGCGGATCGCATCGGCCAGCGCGAACGCGTCCTCGCCGGACGCGCGCAGGATGTGGAAAGCCAGGCGCTGGGCCGTGCGGTTGCCGATGCCCGGGAGCTTCGAGAGCTCGCTGACCAGGCGCTGTACCGGGGGTGCGTAGGAGGTGCTCACAGCCTTGCTTGCTCAGACGTCCGTGCCCGCCGGGGCTGCCCGCTGCGTCTCACAGGCCCGGCAGACCGAGTCCGCCGAGGTTGCCCAGGTCCAGACCGCCCGATGCCCCGCCGAGCTTCTTCGCGGCCAGGTCCTGGGCCATGCGCAGCCCCTCGTTGACCGCCGCCAGCACCATGTCCGAGAGGATCTCCAGGTCCTCCGGGTCGACCGCCTGAGGGTCGATCTCGATCGACTTGACCTCGAGGTCTCCCACACCTTGACCGTGACCATGCCGCCCCCCGCCGAGGCCTCGACGACCTCGTTCTTCAGCTGCTCCTGGGCGACCTCCATATCCTGCTGCATCTTCTGAACCTGCTGCATCATCTGCTGCATGTTCGGCATGCGCGGCTGCTTGGGCATCTCAGGCCCCTTCCTGGTCGGTGGTCACGGCCTCGCCGTTCGCGCGGGCGGCGTCGTCGCTCGGCAGCTCCTCGGCGTCGAACTCGTCGATGAAGCGCTTCAGCCACTCCTCCTCGCTGAGCGTCCCCGGCCCTTCGCCCTCGGCACTCACCAGCTCGTCGTGCAGCTCGTATGACAGCCGCCAGCGACGTCCCGTGACGTCGCGCAGCGCGGCCGTGACGGCCGCGCGGTTGTCCGGGTTCTCGGCCTTCTTCTTCAGGAACGGCGCCGTCGCGGAGAAGGCCACGGTCAGGTCCTCGCCGGTCACCTCCACCGGTCGCGCCTCCTCGATGCACGCCCCGAGCAGCGCGTTGTCGGTGCGTACGAGCTCCACCACCGCCGGCCACCAGGACAGCAGCGGCGCGAGGTCCTCGGCGATCGCCTGCGCCACGGGAGTGGCCGGCTCGCCCGGCTGCGGCGCCGCGTCCGGCGTCACGGATGCGACATCGGGCGTGGGCTGTGACTCGCCCCGCTCCGGCGCGGCCGCAATCGACGCAACCGTGACCTCGACGGCCGCCTCGGGCTGCGTCTCAGCTTGCGGTGCGGTCCTTGCCTCGGCGGGTGCAGGGCTCGGCGGGTCGGGCCTACGCTGCTCGGCGGCGAGCGGGGCGCTCGGGCCACGGGCAGGCTCGGGCGCCGGTGCGGGTACCGGTGCCCGCGGCTCACTCTCTGAAGCGCCCGTTTCGACAGCGCCGCCGCCGCCCTCGAGCCGCTCGATCCGCGCGAGCAGCGCGCGCATCGAGGCGTCGACATCGGGCTTGGCCGCCTTCACCAGCGCCAGCTCCAACCGTGTTCGCGCGTCCGCGCCGGCGCGCACCGCCTCCATCGCTCCGCCGACGGCCTCGAGCAGCGCGACGACGACGTTCGCCGGCACGCGCTCCGCCTGGGCGAGCAGCGCCGCGTCGGCCTCCGGCGTGAGCGACAGCTCGCCGGGCACGCCACCGAGCGTCTGCACGACGAGCAGCTCGCGCGCGTGCACCTTGAGATCGCCCGCGAACGAGGCCGCGTCGCGCCCCTGCTCTGCACATTCGGCCAGCACGGTCAACGCACGCCGCGCGTCGCCCTCGGCGACCGCGTCGATGGTCGCTTCGAGCAGCCGCGCGTCGGCGACGCCGAGCACGGCGAGCACGTCCTCGAGCACGATCTCACTGCCGCTGTAGGTGACAAGCTGCTCGAAGCGTGCCAAGCGCATCGCGGAAGCTGCCCGTCGCCGAGCGGGCCAGCGCCGAGATGGCCTCCGGCGGGATCTCGATCTGCTCGGCCTGCGCGGCGCGGCGCACGACGCTCGCGATCTGCTCGACCGTCGGGCGGTGGAAGTCAAAGCGGTGGCAGCGGTCGACGACCGTCGCCGGGACCTTCTGCGCCTCCGTCGTGGCGAGCACGAAGACCGTGTTCGGCGGTGGCTCCTCGAGCGTCTTCAGGAACGCGTTCCAGGCGGCCGTCGAGAGCATGTGCGCCTCGTCGAGGATGTAGACCTTGCGCTTGCCGCTGACCGGCGCGTAGGCGACGCTGTCGCGCAGCTCGCGGATGTCGTCGACCGAGTTGTTCGAGGCCGCGTCCATCTCGATCACGTCGAGCGAGGAGGCGCGGGCGATCGACAGGCACGAATCGCATTCGCCGCACGGCTCGACCGTCGGTCCGCGCTCGCAGTTCAGGCAGGCCGCGAGGATCTTCGCCATCGAGGTCTTGCCCGTGCCGCGCGAGCCGACGAACAGGTAGGCGTGGTGGACCTTGTCGCGTTCTACGGCGTGGCGCAGCGTGCGCACGACCGGCTCCTGACCGACCACGTCGGCGAACGTTCGCGGCCGGTGCCTGCGGTACAGCGAGGGCTGCTGCGGTTGTGACTGCTCCTGGGCGGACACCTGGAGCTGAGTCTACCCACGGCCGCGAGTGCCGCAGGACGCGGCGGGGACCGCTGCGCGAGCGGGCCGGGCACCGCGGGCGAGCCGCCGGCGGGCCACGTGGGTGGGCCCGACGGGGCGCCCGCGTCAGCGGATAGCGTGCGCGCTCGTGAGAGCCCGCATCGAGCGCCGTGCGAGCAGTCTTGGCGCCCTCGCGTCAGTCGCCGTAGGGGCGGTCGTGCTGTGGCTGGTCTGCGGCGTCGGCTTCGCCAACTACGACACGCTGTACGCACTGGCCTGGGGCGGCCAGCTCGCGCGCGGCGAAACTCCTGCCTACGAAGTCGCGATCGCCCCCACGCCGCACCCGCTCGTCGAGGCGCTCGGCGTCGTGCTCTCGCCGCTCTCTGCGCGCACGATCGAGGACGTCACGGTCGCACTCGGCTTCCTCGCGTTGGCCGGCTGCGCGTGGGTCCTGCACAAGCTCGCCGCGCTGTGGTTCGGCCGTGCCGCGGGCGTCGTCGCGGCGCTGATCCTGCTCACGCGCATTCCGGTCCTGTCCTACGGCGTGCGTGCGTACGTCGACATTCCCTACCTGCTGTTCGTGCTCGCCGCCGTGCTCGTCGAGGCGCGCAGGCGGGCGCGCGAGGAGCGTCCGGCTGGAGCGCCGGTGCTCGCGCTGCTCGCGCTCGCCGGACTGCTGCGCCCGGAGGCATGGGCCTTCTCGGGGCTCTACTGGCTCTACGTCGTGCTCGATACGCGGCGCGCGCGGGGGTCGCTCGACGAACCGCGCTCCAAGCGCGCGCTCGCCGGGCTGACGCTGCTGGCGGCCTCAGCGCCGCTCGTGTGGATCTTCAGCGACCTCGCGATCACGGGCGATGCGCTGTGGTCGCTGACCAACACGCGCCACACGGCACACACGCTCGACCGCGTGACCGGCATCGCCAACGTGCCCGAGTACGTACCGCGACGGATCGGCGAGATCCTGCGCGCGCCGGTGCTTGCCGGGGCGGCGCTCGGCGGCGTGCTCTCGCTGCTGTGGCTGCGCCGCCGCGCGCTGATGGCGGCCGGCGTGGGCGTGCTCGCGGTGCTCGTGTTCGTCGCGATCGCCGCAGCCGGGCTGCCGATCAACACGCGCTACGCGTTCCTCACGGCCGCTGTGCTGTGCGTGTTCTGCGGCGCCGGCGTATTCGGCTGGACCCGCCTCGACGCCGCCGACCCACGCCGGCGCTGGTGGATGGTCGGCGGCGCGCTCGTGCTCGTGGCACTGCTCGCCTTCACGCCGGCGCAGGTCAAAAGCGGGCACCGCGAAATGGACAAACTGGCTCGCCAGCAGAGCATCCAGGACGACCTCCTCGCGCTCGTGCAGGACGGCTCGGTCAACCTGCGCTGCGGACCGGTCGGCGTGCCCAACCACGCGCCCGTGCCGCTGCTCGCGCTGTTCCTGAAGACGAGCCCGGCGAATGTCGTCAGCGCTCAGAACGGCACGATCGAATCGGGGCAGTACGTCGACCCGGCCAGCAAAGAGGTCGAAGACGACTACGTGCTCGACCCGCACGACCCGCACCGGCCCGTCAACGTGCCGCCGGGCTTCCTCGCCGCGCACGCCAACCGCACTTGGCTGATCTTCCAGCGCTGCCCGTAGCGGCTATGCCACTCGTGTCATGGACCGTGCACCCCTCGTCGAGACACCGCCTGCCGATCGCCTGTCGCCGCCCGCGGCTCCGGTCCGGGAACGCCCGCTGCGCCTGCCGGGGATCGCTTAAGGCTGCTTCCTTCCGGACCTGACCTGGTTCACAAGCCGACACCGCGCGGGACCCGAACCATCGACGCCCCGAACGGCGGAGCGACCGGAGCGGAACCCCTCGGAAGGGAATTCAGCCCCGCTAGAGCGGATTGCGGATACAGGGCACCGCTACCTCCCCGCCTAGCACGGTCCGTCGCCGATCCTAGCGCTGCTCGGAAAAACAGGTTGCGCGCGCGGGCGGCATCTCCGTTAGGCTGCGCGACCGTGAACTACATACATGATCTTCCTCCACGTTTGATGCGCGCTCGCTCGCGCACCATCCTCGGCTTGGCTGCGCTCGCCGCGGCGGGCCTGATCGCCGGTTGCGGCGGCAGCGAATCGAGCAGCTCGATCGGCGTCGGCACCGAGAACAAGGCCGACGAAGCGCTTGCCAAAGCGGGTGAAGTAAAGGTGGCGACGACCCCGACCAGCGGCCCGCTGGCGACCGAACCGAAGGTCACGCCCCCCACCGGCCCCGCCCCGACGAAACTCGAAAAGAAAGACCTGATCGTCGGCACGGGCAAGGAAGCCAAGGCGGGCGAAACGGTGACCGTCAACTACGTGGGCGTCCTCTACAAAGGCGGCAAAGAGTTCGATGCGTCGTGGAAACGCAAAGAACCGTTCCAGTTCAAGCTCGGCCAGGGAGCGGTCATCAAGGGGTGGGACCAGGGTGTCCCCGGCATGAAGATCGGCGGTCGCCGCGAGCTCGTGATCCCGGCCGAACTGGCCTACCGCAAGACCGGCTCTCCGCCGGCGATCCCGCCGAACGCGCCGCTCGTGTTCGTGATCGACCTGCTCGGCACCGGCTCCTAAGGCGCACGCTGGCCCCCGAGACGCTCGCGCTGGAGTTGCGCCAGGCACCTCGGGGCCACCAGCTCGATCGATGCCCGCGCTGAGACCGACCGCAGCGGGTGCGCTCGCCTGTCTGCTCGTCGCGACGATGGCCGCCTGCGGCGGCAAGGGCGCGTCTTCGACGCCGGCCGCATTGAAGCTGGAGCGCGAAGACCTCGTGGCGGTCAGCCGCGCGCTCAAAAATGTGCAGGCACCGATCGCGCGCGAGGTGGCGGCAACCAAAGCGGCGTGGCCGCTGATCGCCAACGGGCTGCCCGCGCAGATCACGACCGTCTCGCGCTCCGCGCAGGTGCGCACGGCCGCGGCGAGTGCCGCGGGGCTGCAGCTGCCGGCGCTGTTCAGCGAAGCGCAGGCGCGAACGTTGACGGGGCCGGCCTCGCAGATCTCGGGCCTCGTGCGCAGCTATGCCTTGCTCGGCGCGCGCGGCTGGAAGCTACTTGATGCGACCTTCACGCAGATCGAATCGGCGCCGCCCGCCAACGTCCGCTTCGCCCGCAAGAACGCGCCGCTGTACATCGAGAGCATCTACGACGCCCATTTCACGCTCGCCCAGGTGGGCAATAAGCTGCTCGCCGGCTATGACAAGCTCGGTGGCGCCGGCGACTTCGGCTCGACGCTCACGCAGGCCGAAGTCGATGCGCTCGCGCAGGCCTACTCCGAAGCGAGCGACCGGCTGCACCCGCACGTCGGCGTGCGGCTCGGCTCCTAGTCGACGGCCGCCATAAGATGGCCCTAGGCGCCGTCCGACGCCGCACAGCAAGCGCACACGAGGGGGAGCAAGATGGCCGATCGCAACCGCCGCATGGTCCTGGCAGAGCGTCCGACGGGGATGGTCGATGAGAGCACGGTTCGCCTGGAGGAGACGCGACCTGCCACAGCCCGGCGAGGGTGAGGCGCTCGCACGCGTGCGCTACATCTCGATCGACCCGACGATTCGCACGTGGATGGACGACGCGCCGGGATACCTGCCGCCGATCGCGATCGACGAAGTCGTGCGCAGCGGCGGGATCGCTGAGATCGTGCAGAGCAACTCAGAGGACTACAAGCCCGGCGAGCTCGTGTTCGGCTACACCGGCTGGCAGGACTACGTGATCGCCAGTCCGGCGACCGGCTACCAGGCATTGCCCGAGGGCGTGCCGCCGACGCTTGCGCTGAGCCTGTTCGGGATCACGGGCATGACCGCGTACTTCGGGCTGCTCGACGTCGGCCGCGTGCAGGAGGGCGACGTCGTCGTCGTCAGCGGCGCCGCCGGCGCCACCGGCTCGACGGTCGGGCAGATCGCGAAGATCAAGAACGCGGGCAAGGTGATCGGCATCGCCGGCGGTCCCGAGAAGTGCAAGCACCTCGTCGAGGGTCTCGGCTTCGACGAGGCGATCGACTACAAGAGCGAGAGCGTTGCTGCACGCCTGCACGAGGCCGCTCCCGACGGCATCGACCTGTACTTCGACAACGTCGGCGGCGAGATCCTCGACGCCTGCCTCGCGCAGCTCGCGCTGCGCGGGCGGATCGTGCTGTGCGGCGCGATCGCCAGCTACAACGAGTCCGGCACCGGCAAGGGCATCGCCAACACGTCCAACCTGATCGTCAAGCGCGGGCGCATGGAGGGCTTCTTGATCCTCGACTACTTCGACCGGTTGCCAGCGGCGCGCGAAGAGATGGCGCAATGGCTCGGCGAAGGCAAGATCGAGTCCTCCGAGCACGTCGTCGAGGGGCTCGAGCACGCGCCCGACGCGCTCAACCTGCTGTTCACGGGCGGCAACACCGGCAAGGTGATCGTGAAGGTCTGAGACAGCCGGCTCAGACGGCGCGTACGTCGCCGGGCGTGTCGGGCGATTCCTCGTCGCCGGCTGACTCCTCGCGGATCAGCCACTCGGCAATCGTGCTGACGACGAGACCGTTGCCGGTGCCGGGCAGCTTGGCGAGCGTCTCGCCGAGCTGGCTGGAGACGAACGTGACGTCGCCCGGAGCGAGCAGCTCGGCCCAGTCTGCGTGGTCGCGCTCGAGCTGCTGCGCCGCTCCGCCGGAGACGCGCCGCGCCATCTCGCCGGCGAGCGAGTCCGAAGCGAGCTCCTCATCATCCAGGCGCACGCGAACGGCGCCGAGCCGCGTGGCGTTGCCGCGCACGAGCGCCACCGGCGGCGTGGGAGCCGCGTCTCGCTCGCTGCTGGCGCCGGGCGCGACCGGCCTGGGCGCCCGCCCACCGTCGGTGCCATGCTCACCGTCGTCGTGGGCGCTCGCCTCGGCCCCTTGCCTCACGCCGGCCGGTTCGGGCCCGGGCTCGGCGACGAGCACGAGCGTCGCTTCCTGCGCACGGCCGACGCGCAGCGCGCCGTGCAGCACCGAGCGATCGACGATCGTCATCACCTGGCCGTCGACGTCGGCCGCCGCGACGACCTCGCTCAGCCGCTGCAGTGCGGGCTTCGGCGCGAACGGCGCCGATTCGGGCACGACGAGCAGCGGGTGCACGACGCCACCGTCGGCGCGCGCGATACGCCTGGCGATCGTCAGCGCGCCGAGCGCGTGGTCGGGGTCGAGCACGCCGACGACGACCCGCTTGCCGAGCGGACGCGGTCCGTCGGGCTTCGCGGCGCGCTCGGAGGCGCGCGAGCCGGCGAGCGTGGAGACGAGCACGCTGACGAGGATCAGCACGAGCACGGCGTTGACCACGGCGCTGCTGAACAGGCCGAGTTGGAAGCCGATCACGGTGGCCGCGAGCGTGGCGGCGGCCTGCGCGGCGCTGAGCGAGAACAGCAACCCCGACTGGGCTCGGCTGAATCCGAACAGGCGCGCCGAAATCAGCGCCGCCAGCTGCTTGCCGCCGAGACAGGCGAGGATGAACAGACCGGCGAGCCCGAGCGTTTCGCCCTTGACCATCACCGACGGGTTGAGGATCAACCCGACCGAGACGAGGAACACCGGGATGAACACCGCGCCGCCGAAGAACTCGATGCGATCCATCAACTGACCCTCGTTGGGCACGAGCCGGTTCATGCCGAGGCCGGCGAAGAAGGCGCCGACGATCCCCTCGATGCCGAACAGCTCGGCGACGGTCGCGGCCGAGAGGAAGGCTGTGATCGCAACGACGTAGCGCACCGAGCGCTCGGTGCCGAGGAAGCGGAAGGCCCAGCCGGCGAGCTTCGGCAGCATGTACAGGCTGAAGGCGGTGAGCACGCCCATGCCGACGACGATCTGCACGGCCACGTCTGCGCTCGACTTGTGCCCGCCGACCGAGCCGGCGACGACGGCCAGCACGACGAGCGCGAGCGTGTCGGTCAGCACGGTCGATCCGACCGCCGTGGCGACGGCCGGATCGGCGGCGAGGCCAGCGTCTTTGATCGCCGGGTAGGTGATCAGCGTGTGCGAGGCCAGCAGCGAGCCGAGCAGCAGCGCGGCAAGTGCTTCCCAGCCGAGCGCGAAGCCGACCAGCGTGCCGAGCGCGAACGGCAGGATGAACGTGAGCAGGCCGAACGTGATCGCCGAGCGCCGGTACCTCATCAGCAGGTTGAGGTCGATCTCGACGCCCGCCGCGAACATCAGGTAGAGCAGGCCGAGCTGGCCGAGGTCGGGCAACGTGTTGTTGCCGGCCCCGATCAGCGAGAGGCCGTGCGGGCCGATCGCGTAGCCGCCGACGAGCAGCCCGATGATCCCGGGGATGCCCGCGCGGCGGAACAGCACGGGGCCGAGCAAGAGCACGGCGAAGACGACGAGGAACTCGTACGGCGCACCTTTGGGCGTCGAGATTTCGATCAGCGCGGGCGTCATTCCTCGGTCCTCAGCACGGGGATGTCTTCGGCCGAACCTTCTTCGATGTTCGCGTGCAGCCAGCGCCGGGCCAGCCGGTCGATCTCGTCTTCGCTCTGCAGCCCGCGGATCGCCGAGTCGACGGCTTCGACGTTGTCCGAGCCCGACGGCAGCGCGACGCCGAGCTCGGCTTCGCTCGGCAGTTGCGCCGCGACCGAGAACCTGCGCGGCGATTCGCGGGCGTAGGCGAGTGCGATCGGCAAGTCCAGCAGCATCGCGTTGGCGCGCCCGTCTTCGAATGCCGCCAACTTTTCGCTTTGGCGCTCGAACACCAGCGGCTTCCTCGACGGTTCGATCTGGCTTTCGAGCGCTTCTTTCAGGGTCGTGTCGTGCTGCACCACCCAATGCAGCCCCTGCGCGGCCTTGACATCGGCGACCTCGGTTCCGGGGTGCACGACGATCGCCGGAGGCGCCTCCAGGTAGGACGTGGAGAAGTCGAGGTGCTCGGCGCGTTCTTCGGTGATCGTGATGTCCGACAACGCCAGGTCGGCGCCTGCGAAATGCCCGCGCACGAGTTCATGGAACGGCACCTCGACCACCTTGATCCGCTTCAGGTCAAAGCGTTCGGCGAGCGCCTGGGCGAGGCTGTACTCGAATCCGCCCGTCGGGTGCCCGAACGTGCCGTACCAGAAGCCCGGATCGGGGATCTGCGCGGTCGCGACCGTCAGGGTGCCCTTTGTGTGAGGCGTGAACGTGCCGGACGCGCCGTTGCCGGCGTTGGCGCACGCCGAGAAGGTCGCGGCGGGCGCGAGCAGGGAGAGCGCGAGCAGCGCTGCGAGAGCGATGCGCGTGCGCCTGGACGGGCGCTTGCGGCACAGGGCGAACTCGAGCTCGGCGAGCATGGGGGCACTCTAGGTATCGGTGGGGATGCGCGGGTCCGCGAGCGGCCGGTGGCCGCGGGGACAGGCCGCGCACGACCTCGCACGGCGACTCAGAGCACGAGGCGTCGGTGGCGCGCTATCTCACGATCGTGAAGTGAAGCGCTTGCGCGCGCGAGCGCTGCCCGGCTTTGTTCGACGCGGTGATCAGCAACGTGTAACGACCCAGCGGCAGCTTCTTGGAGCGGGCGACGAGTCCCTGAAAGGCGAGCTTGTTCACTCCGGCGTGGGCGGCGAAGGTGAGCGTGCCCCGCGTGAGCGTGCGCTTGCACGCGCGCTTTCGACGGTTCTTCTTGGTCTGAGCGACGCACTTGCCGGCAACCTTGCGCCCGCCGACTTGCTGGGTGAAGGCGAAGCGGACGGTCGACTGCTGATCGAGCGTGAACGAGAACGTCGTGCCGAGCGGTGCTTTCTTCTTACTCTTGCGCGACAGCGCCGCGAGCTTGCTGCCCTCCCTCCAGCGCGCGTGCGACTGGGTCGCTTTGGTCAGTTTCGGCGTGGTGGGCGCGGCGGGCACGATCGGCGCTGGCGCTGTCGTGAATGTCCGATCGGCACCGTAGGCCGTGCCGACCCCGTTCTGGACGACCAGGCGAAAGTGGTAGGTGGTCCCGGGAGCCAGGCCCCCGACTGACGCGGTGATCGGCGCCTGGGCCGTCCTCGGCTCGACTCCCTGCCCGGTCGCGACCGAGCCGTAGGCGGTGGTCGTGCCGTACTGGAAGAGAGTGCTCGCTCCGGCGAGTTCGGGATTGGCGGCAACACCCGCGAGCGTCGCCGAGGACAGGCCCACCTCGCTCGCAAGCCCGCTCGTGGCTCGGGGTGTGGCGAGCTCGAAGGCGCCGATGTCGCATCCGGTCCCGGCCGGGCGCAGCACGCCCCGCTGATCGGTCGGCGGGCAGGCGGCGCCGTCGGCCGCATCGATCGCCGGGCTGGAGCTCGCGAGCGCCATCGTCTGCGTGGGCCCGCCGTTGATCCCGAGCGGCGCGATCAACGGATCTGCGTTCACGAGATCGCCGGCCGCCGTGAACGAGCAGTCGTTGAGGCTGTCGAGGTTGTGACCCTGCGACTGGATCGCCGATTCCGGTTCCACGGAGCAGTTCGGCCCGGTCGTGCCGGTGCCTGCGGCGATGATCGTGTTCTGGGGCCTGACCGTCGCTTTTTCGCGGGCTTGGACGTTGCCACCCGCTGATTTGGCACCGGACACGACGTTGGCGACGATCGTGCTGTTCGTGATCACGGCGCTGGTTTCCCGGGCCTGGAGCCCGCCAGCTTCGCTGAATTCCCCGGTGGCGCTATTGGCGGTGATCGTGCTGTTGAGGAGCGACAGCGATCCCTTGGACTGAAGGATCCCGCCAGCCTCGCCGATCGTGCTTGCCCCGATCTCGGACGCGACGTTGCCGCTGACGGTCGCGCCGTTAATGACTGTCGTCGTATTGAGCGCGACGATGCCGCCGCCCTCGGCGACCGATCCGCCGATGGCCGTGTTGGCACTCACGGCGCTGTCGGCGATCGTCAGCGCTCCACTCGAGCTCTCGACGCCGGCGCCCTCCGGCACCCCGCCCGGTTCGGCGATCGATGCCGTGTTGCCGGTGATCGAGCTGCGCGTGATCGTCACCGAGCCCATTTCGTTGGCGACGCCCCCGCCCTCGGGCACCCCGCCGCCTTTCGGTGTGACGGCGGCCGTGTTGGCGCTGATCGTCGAGTCGACGATCTGGAGCGTGCCGGCTTCGTTGAACACACCGCCGCCCGCAGGGATTCCACCGCTCGAGTTGCTGACGGAGTTGCCCGTGACAGTCACGTCGCGCAGGAGCAGCGTCCCTGCGGCATTGATGATCCCACCGCCGTGCACCACAGGGCCGGACAGGCCGCCCCCGGTCACCGTCAGGTCGGACAGCGTCACGTTTCCGGCCGTCACGTTGAAGACGCGGTTGTCGCCGTCACCGACGATCCGGACAGTTCGCCCCGAACCTTCGATCGAGACGTTCTTGGTGACGGCGAGCTCCGCGGAGGTGACTTGGTAGTCGCCGGGCGTGGGGATCCTGATCGTGTCTCCGGGGTTCGAGCCGATCAGGGCTTCGCGCAGCGAGCCCGCACCCGAGTCGGCCGTCGAGGTGACGACGATCGCCGAGGCGTCCGCGACGCCTGACAAGGCCGTCGAGATGATCGCCGTGGCACACGCGCACAGGCCCGCGGCGCGCGCGAAGCGACGAGCCCTCCGCGCCCCCTCTGACGAGCGGTCGCTGTACACGACGGCCATTCGTTTCTTCTATCACTGGGCGCGGTCGAGTCAAGCCCGCCTGGACGCTCGTCCCGCTGCGAGCGTGCTCGTGAGCGCCGGCGTGGCCGCGCGTCGAAGACGTCTGGTGCCTTGGCTTGCTGCGGAGGTTCTGCTCGATGCCGCGAACCGACGCCTGCCGCGCGTAGCCCAATAGACTCGGGGGTCCAGGGCGCGTAGCTCAGTGGGAGAGCGCTCGCTTCACACGCGAGCCGGTGGACGCTTCAGCTAGCCGCAGTTCTCGGCGTTTGCAGGAGTAGGCAGCCATTGGTCGCAGCGACGATCTGCCTCAGCACGGCACGATTTGGCTCGATTTGGGCAGCAGATTACGGTCTGCTGCCCAAAGGAGGTCGGCGATCAGCTAGCTGAGGCTCTCGGCTCGCCGCGCCCGACTAAGCGCGAGGGGCTTAGTCGTCGTCATCATCATCATCATCAAGGCCGGGCAACGGCCCGATGAGGGAGTCGGGATCGATATTCCCCTCGTCGTCAACGTCTAGCTGAATTGTTTGTCCGCCCTCGTTGTACTCCCGCCAAGCGGCCTCGAACTCGTCCGGGTCGTCATATTCCTCGGGTTTAGGCTCCGTCATGTTGTCTCCTCACTGTGATGCAGCCATTAGATCGATCGACATGACGCCCCCTAAGAGCGACTCGAATACTTGGATTTCAGACTACACCGTAGTTCGTCACCGCGCAACGCGGTTCCTCACCTCCGGCAGAACGCCGACTGGCGTCATAATAGATATATGAGCAACTCGATCAGCGCACTGACGGCACTCGCTTTGGCGACTACAAATGAGCTGGAGTCGCTATCTCAGCGCGCCGCATCGGTCTTCGGATACGCCGACCCGATCATCAGTGAGCTGGTTGGGTTAACTTATTTCCCACCCAGTGATAGCAAGAGCTTTTCGCTAGCCCGCACTGAGCTAGAGGCCGATCCCGATGTCGTGCCGATCCTTTCGGCCCCCGGAGAGCAAGACGCCATGATCTCCTCGCCTCTGACTGGCGGAAGTCGACAGGGTACCGACGGCATACTTGCAGCCCTCCTAAGCGCGGCCGCAAGGCAGCTCTACATACAGAATATTCCGCGTACAGACTCCTCGTTTACGCGTGCAGTGTTGGAGAACTACGATGAGCTCAAGCGGGCAGCTCGTGGGGAGCAGGTACGCGTATATGCGGTTCGGGGACTGTCGGGTATTGAGCTAGAGCCTTCGCTGCAGATATCCACACCATGGGGCACCATCCGCGGTGTCAAGGGCACAACAGATCACGTTCCGGTCTTTCCGGGCCATTACGCGCCGCAGACGACGGCTCTCCTCGTCTCGCCCCGGCTTGTCCCGGTGCAAATCTCCCGCGAGCCTGAGCCCCCGCCAGCCGATCCAGATGCTAAAGGCATGGAAGAGGCGCTCCGAGCACAGATCCTGACGCCGCTGCTGTTTGCGCTGCATTCTGCGCGCAACACTCCCGTTGCACCAGTGATCACGTTTCAGACTACCGTCGGGCCGTTCATAGCGGGCTCTGGGTATTCAACGGCGATCTTGCCAAACCCGTTCGTTCCGACGTCGGCCATAGCGGCAGCAGATCATAAGCCAATTGAGGACTTGGCTAGAACGCTTTACGACAATTACCATGAGAGCCTACAGATCGCATCCGTACGGATCGTATCCGCCATTTCACAGCGTTTGGATAAGTCAGACGCCCTGATTGATGCGGTCACAGCCTGGGAGAACTTGGTTGGGACGCGAAATGAGACTGTTTACCGCGTCACGGCCGCCCTAGCCCTCTTGCTTGAGTCGCACTACAACGAGCGGAGCAAGCTTCGCAAACAATTGGGCGAGATCTATGAGATTCGCAGCCGCGTCGTGCATGGTGACACGGTCGATCCGACGGCAGTTGCCGACGCAAGCCAAACGGCGATTCGCATTGCTCTCTTGGCCATGCGCGAGATATACACGCGAGGCGGCGACTGGCTATCGATGAAAAGCAGCCAGCGATCCGAGCGACTTATTCTGGATGGCTAGGTAGTGACATGATTCGGAGACCTAAGCGTCAGTAATTAGGGAAGCCGTCGCCGCAGACGTTCGCGAGCCTTGCGGGCTGACTTGCGCCCGACGTCGGGCGTCGTATCCCAGTCGGACCGCCTTCCGGCCTGCTCATCGGCCTCATTCCAAGACGTTGCGGCGCCACCCATGCGCGCGGTGATCGAGTAGGCCGCGAGATCGACGGTGTGCATCTGCTCGGCGCGTCGTCGCCGTGGACTCGGCTTGCCCGTGGGCCATGCCGGTGATACGGGTGGCAGGGCGAACGCGGCTCCCAGCTCCGCATCGGAAAGCCCGGTTGGGGCTCGCTCAACGCAAGAGGGGTGGCGCTCGCGGATGCGCTGCGCAAGCCGGTCAAGCTGCTCTCGGCTGAAGTGATCATCGGACTGCCTCGACAGCTCGGCGAGCCGCTGTTGGTAGCGCTGGGTTTCGATGCCCCACGCGCGCGCTCGCTCGCTCGTCGGAGGTTCCGGAGAGGGGCGGGGTCGTTCGGCAGCGAGCCGCCACAGAGCGCCGCGCACGCGCTCATCCTTGAGGATCTCGGTGCGCAGGAGACCCTCGACGGTCTCGTCGATGCGGTCGCCGAGGCTCGCGTGCTCTGGTGACACCTGTTCGGGCCTATCTGTCACAGCGCCCCCGTCAATGTCGGTCGTGTCCAAACGCTACCGCCCCGGAACGGGCGGCGGTAGCCCAACGCGGGCTGCGGCAGTCCACCGTGGGCTACGCAGAACGCTGGAGGTTCGACTTGAAAAGACGCATTGACCACGCA
Source organism: uncultured Solirubrobacteraceae bacterium (assembly GCA_963714215.1). GTDB lineage: Bacteria > Actinomycetota > Thermoleophilia > Solirubrobacterales > Solirubrobacteraceae > Palsa-744. The sequence goes on along the minus strand of CAVQNP010000007.1, from coordinate 522,407 downwards.
CGCCGGGCTCGCCTCGACGCCGCCCGCGCAGCAGCGGCGTACGAAGCAACCGAGTGCGATCGCGGTCGCCGGCTGCCAGTCGCCGGCGCCAGGCGCGCAACCCGCAAGCAGCTTCGGTGTCTCTACGCTCTTGCTCGCATCCTCGATACGAAGGTGCCGGGACACCTACGGAGAACGCAGGCTTCGGACTTGATCCGTCGATGGGAGCGTCGCGCCAGATCCTGGAGGAAGGCATCGTGACAACCGTCGCGCACCCGCCCGCCAGGGGCAAGGAACGCCCGCGCGACTGGATCACGCTCGACCTCGACTACCTCGTGCAGGACACGATCCGAGAGCTGGCCAGCGAGTTCGGCCCGGCCGGACCCCTCGTGTTCCTCTCGATCGTGCTCGCAGCGAAGCGAGCAGCAAAAGGAGGGCTGGCGGTAGAGCGGCAGGGATCGTTAGCCTGCGCTACCGCGCGGTGGCACAGACGGCCTTTGTGGACGACTCAGAGGAGGTTCGACGAATCGTGGCGGCGTCTGTGAGGCTCGGCCTGCTCGTGCCGGTGGACGAGCCGACGGACGGGCACGATCGCTTTACGGCACGGCTCGCAAAGTGGGCCTCGTGGGAGCCAGCCGATACCGGCGGCGCCGAGCGACAACGCAGGAGCCGCGCGAAAAGCAAGGCCGAGGCGCAGAGTGCGGCCGGCAGGGAGATCGAGCCTTGTCACTAGTGACGAGAAGAGACGAGAGAAGAAGAGAGGCCGTGCCTAAAGGCACGGCCTCTAGCTGGCGAGCCCCAGCCGAAGCAAGGGGGGCGGTCTTGCAGCAGAGACGGCGACTCGCTCACCCGACAGGTCCGCGTGGAAAAAATGCTCTTTTGGCGCTCATATTTTCCTGGCCAGTTGGTGGCTCCGAATGACGGAGCCACCAGCTCTGCGAGCCGTGAACGAGCCGCTCGATCAACAGCTCGCAGAGCACATCGCCGAGCATGTTGTTGAGCTACTACGCAGCGGTGAGGGAACCGCTGCCCGGCTTGTCGATGCCACGACCGTCGCCAAGAGGCTCGGTGTGTCGCGCGACTACGTGTATGCGCACGCCGACGAGCTGGGCGTGAGACGCATCGGGAGCGGGCCTCGCCCGCGGTTGAGGTTCGAGCTTTCTCGGGTGATCTCAACCCCGACTTCCTGCTTTACAGGCAGAGAGTCGCTCCCGCCAAAGCAGCCCGTAGCCACGGGCAAGTCTGCGCGTCGGCAAGGTCGGTCAATGGGCAGCGGCACGAAGCTGCTGCCCATACGAGGCACTGCGGCCCCCGCTGACGATGATCGCGCGGGCTCCTAACGAGCCCGCGAGCGCTCAGAGGAGGAGTGCTGCTTTTCGGCCGCGGCGATGGCGTCAGCGAACTGGTGCAGGTCGGCGCCCGTGGCCTTCACAAGGCGCAGCACGGTAGACCAGCGCAGGTCGCGCTCGCCGTTCTCCGCTCGACTCAGGTAGGCAGCGTCGAAGGACGCACGCGCTGCCACCTGAGCCTGAGTAAGGCCGGCTTGCGCTCGCAGTTGGCGAAGGGCCATTCCGAGGATCGTGGTCGTCTGCGTACTTGTCATATTGCTAAGGTTGCGCTACTGTCGACGGGACCCTACAAGTGGCGCCCGCGGTGCGTAAACACCCGGGCGCCTGGCACCAGGAGCGCTAACTCCCGGCACGCCGGCCACGCTACCAATCGCTGGTGCCTGGCCCCCTTGCCAAGAGCCGTTCTCCCGGCGCCTTCCGACGCGGGAGGAACCGATGGACACCAGCGACGAGAGCATCCGAGTGGAGCGCGTCGTACTGCTCCGCCTGTTGAGCGAGGACCGCGAGCGGTGGACGCGCGAGCAGATGAAGGCCGCACTACGCGGCGTCGATCCCAAGGCGATCGACGCAGCGCTGAGGACGATGGCAGAGCTGGGGCTGGCGGTCACAGACGGCGAGAGCTTCGCCGCCTCGCCGGGAGCGAGGCGCGTCGATGCGATGGGGCTGATCGGCATATGAGCGACGACCTACGCAACCTCGGAGCGGCCGTCCGGATGAGGCGCGAGCGGCGCGGACTCAGCGTCGCCGATCTTGCCGGCACCGCAGGCGTTGACTCGGCGTGTCTGCGGGCTCTTGAGCAAGGGGAAGTTGACCCGACGTATGACCTGTTGGCGCGGCTCGCCGACGCGCTCGGCACGCGCCCGTCGGCGCTCGTCGTGCTCGCTGAATCGAGGGCGGAGTGATGCCCCCGCGCAAGAAGAACGTGAAATTTGGCGCGGGGGTGCGCCGCGCTCGGGTCGAGCGGGGCTACCGCCAGGAGACCTTCGCCGCTCACGCTGGCCTTGATCGCAGCTACTACGGGGCTATCGAGCGCGGCGAGTTCAACGTGACGCTCTCCACGCTCGAAAAGCTCGCCGCGGGCTTGGGCATGAAGCCGAGCGAGCTGCTGGCGCTCGCGGGACTCTGAGCGATGCCACGGCCAGCGACGGGACAGGTGATCGTGGACGCTCGCAGGCGCAGCCCGACCTACGGGCTGCGCTTCCGCGCCTACGGCCGACGCGAGTACATGAGCCTCGGCAGCGCCGAGGAAGGCTGGACCCGCCCTAAGGCACAGGAGGAGCTACAGAACGTCCTCGCAGACGTGAGACGGGGAATCTGGCAGCCGCAGGTCGTGGAGGCCTCAGAGCCCCCGCGAGCGGTGCCGACGTTCCACGAGTTCGCCTCGGAGTGGTTCGAGCGTCAGAAGCTCGAGGGAGGCAGCCGCGGGCGAGGGCTGAGCGCCGCGGGCGCCGAGGATTTGGAATGGCGGCTCTCGAAGCACCTGCTGCCGGCGTTCGCCTCCCGGCGCCTGAATCAGATCACGATCGAGGACGTGGACCGCTACAGGAGCGGCAAGGTCCGCGAGGGCAAGCTCGGCGCTACGTCGATCAACAAAACCCTCTCGACGCTCGCCGCGATCATGGAGTCGGCGGTCGAGTACGAACTGGCCGAGCGAAACCCCGCGCGCGGCAAACGGCGACGGCTGCCAAGCACCACGCCGGCCCGACCGTCGCTCGATCGGGCCGATCACATCGCAGCCCTGCTCGACGGCGCCGGCAAGCTGGACGCGAACGCACGCTCACTCCGCGGCCAACGGCGTGCCCTGCTGGCGACGCTGACCTTTGCCGGTCTGCGGATCGGAGAGGCGCTTGCACTGCGCTGGCGCGACGTTGACCTCGCGCGCGGCACGATCACGGTCCGTGCTGCCAAGACGCGGGCCGGGGTGCGCACGGTCAACCTCCTCCCCATCCTGCGCGATGAGCTGGCCGCCTACCGAGCGCGGCTCGACCCCGCGCCCGACGCGTTGGTCTTCGCAACAACGACCGGCGCCCAGCAGGGCGCAACCAACGTGCGCAGGCGCGTGCTCGACAGGGCCGTCGAGCGCGCAAACGAGCGGCTGACCGCCGAAGGGATCGAGCCGCTTCCCGTGCGGCTGACGCCTCACTCGTTGCGCCGGACCTTCGCCTCGCTACTGTTCGCGCTCGACGAGCCGCCGCCCTACGTGATGGCGCAGATGGGGCACACGACTGCGAACCTCACGCTCAACGTGTACGCGCGTCAGATGGATCGGCGCGATGGCGAGCCTGAGCGCTTGAGTGCCCTTGTGGAGCACCGACACCCAGGGCCGCCCAGCACAAATGGAGCGGCGGCGGTCGGCGCGCCTTGTCGACCAACCGGCATCGATCCGGGAACTAAGCGAGGATGATGCGACCGTGCTGCACCGGTTCGCTATCCGCGGGTTCAAGTCCCTAGAGGACGTTGAGCTTTGGCTACCCCGCCTTGCGGTGTTTGCCGGCCCAAACGCTGCTGGAAAGAGCAACTTGCTGGACGCGATCCAGCTCCTAGCCCGTGTCGGCACACAACGCACACTGGCGGAGGCCTTGTCCTACCCGATTCGTGGGTTCCCTACCGAGGCGTTTACGCTCCCCGCGGGCGGCTTGCCGGAGCTGCTCGCGCAGCCCCATGCAGCTCTGGAACTCGAGGCAGACCTGGAAATCGCCGCCGCGAAACCTGGCGGGTCGCCCGAGCGCGTGCGGTACAAGGTTGGTATCGAGATCGATCCCGACGCTGGTTCCCTAAGGGTCTCGGACGAGTACCTAACAGCGCTCGATAGGCATTGGGACCCGAAGAATAAGGCGCGGATCGAGCGGGAGGGAGAAAACCTCGTTCTCCGGCAAACGCGCGGATCTGGCCACCCGCGGTACGAGCCCCTCCGCCAAGGTCACACGCTGCTCTCAGATGGACGGCATTCTGGCGGCTCTTACCCGCTCTTCGACTTGGTTCGGGGCGAGTTCCGACGGTGGCGCGCTTACTACCTGGACCCGCTCACGGCGATGCGAGCGGCCCAGCCGCCGCGCGAGGTTCCCGACATCGACGTTCATGGAGAGAACCTCGCACCGTTCCTCTACGGCCTCAAGACGCGCAACGGTAAGGCGTTTGAGGCCGTTCGCCGCTCACTTCGAGCTGCGATACCGGCGATCGACGGGCTCGACGTAGACCTTGACACCAAGCGCGGAACGCTTGACATTCAGATCAAGCAGGACGGCACGATCTTCTCATCTAGGGTCGTGTCCGAGGGCACTCTGCGAGTGCTCGCGCTTTGCGCGATCGCTGTGACCGCATCCGGCGGGATCGTCGCCTTCGAGGAGCCTGAGAACGGTGTGCAACCGCAGCGCTTGGACCGAATCGCCGAGCTATTGACCTCTGCAGCGCGCCGCGGAGAAGCGCAGATCGTCCTTACGACTCATTCGCCTGGCTTTATTGCTGCGATGCTAGAGCGAGCGCGTCCGGAGCAAAGCGAGATCGGACTATTTGGCGTTGCGCGGGATGGACGTACGACCGTGATCCACCCGATCCGTGATCCTGGTGTCTGGTCGGAGCCAGCGCTGAACGAACTGCTCAGCGAGCCGGATGAGCACGACAAGATCGCAGCGCTCGTCCGGCGCGGCTGGCTCGACCTATAGCGACGTGGCCTTCCGAGTCGAGCTCTTCTGCGAGGACAGCGCGCACGAAAGTTGCGCGCGGGCTGTGATCAACCGAATCGCGCGTGAGCTCGACGTAGACGTGAACCTGCGCGTCGGGTCGGCGAGGTTCGGTATCCCCCGGCTCAAGAGCGAGCTTAAGGACTTCCAGTCTCTGATCCGGCGTGGCTCAGGCGCACCTGATCTACTCGTCGTGATTGCTGACGGCAACGACGATGGGCCGCAGGTGCGCAGGCGCGAAGTGGCCGACGTGATCGACTCCGCCGTGTTCTCCCGGTATGTCGTGGGGACGCCCGATCCGTACGTTGAGCACTGGCTGCTTGCCGATCCGATTTCGTTTGCTGAGCGCTTCGGCCATCAACCGGCGCTCGATAGTCCGCATGGTCGCGACGGCTGGAAGCGGCGCCTGGTCGAATCACTTGAAGCGGCCGGCGAGATTGTCACGCAGGGAGGGGCAGAGTTCGCCGAGGACATCATCGACGTGATGGACTTCTACCGTGCCGGACAGAGCGTGCCGACGATTCAGGCCTTCGCGGACGACGTACGCTCGGCGCTGAAACTGCTCGCGGTATGACCACCGCCGATCTCATTCCCTCGCAGCGGCACGTTCAGATCTCCTAGAGAGCTGACTCAGAGGACGTTGTTTGGGGCAGCAATGGGCAGCAGCGACCCGTGACGACCTCCTGCCGAAGCCGCCGGCACCGCGCAGGCCCAATAGACTCGGACCCTCAGGGCGCGTAGCTCAGTGGGAGAGCGCTCGCTTCACACGCGAGAGGTCGCAGGTTCGAAACCCGCCGCGCCCATCCTTCGAATGCCCAGCATCCGCGCCGGTCTGCGATTCGGCGCCGATCACGTCGAGAGCAGAGGCCCGCGCGGATCGCGTGGATCTTGGGCGCCGGCCGCTGAGCCCAGATCTCAGGGACGCTCGCGTCTCCGGGCCGCGCGCTCGAGCTGCGCGCCACGCGGCGTCAGGTGCCACGCATTGGCGAGCCCCTTCACCTGACCTGCACTCTCGTTCTCGATCAGTTGCAGGCGCTCGAGGCGGTTCAGCAGCTTCGAGATCTGGCCCTGATCCACGACACCCGACGCTTCGGCCACCGCGCGATTGCTCAGCCCCGGAGAGGCGGCGATCGCCATCAGGGCTCGCACCGTCCGATAGGTGAGCCTCATCTCGAGACCGCCCATGGGATCTTGGGTGCTCGGCTGCGACGGGCGCCCCTGGTGCGCGGCGGCGGAGGACGGTCTGCTCAGTTCGCGCGCGGCAACGGTCGGCCCGAGGTAGGGCAGCACGATCATGCTCATCAACGGATTGAGCAGATCGGTGACCGATCCGGCGCCAGTCACCAGGCGGTTGTGGAGAATCGCCAAGGCACCCCCGACGACGCCCAGGGCCGCGACGTCCGGCGGCCGGCGGTTGGCGCCGCCGGCGAAGCGTCCTTCGTGGACCACCTCCGCGAACTGACCAAGGGCCAGCGCGCGATGCTCCAGCACCCTCGGCCCACCCCCCAATGCCTCGACGATCCACAGCTTCGCAAGGCCGGGCTCTTCCTCGATCAGGAAGAGCAGCCTGGACAGGCCGGAGCGCACACGCCGGCGCCAGTCGTGCTGCGGGTCGCAGGCCGCGGCCGCGGCGCTCCACGCCTGAGCGTGGGTCTGCTCGAATGCAGCGAGGAAGCAATCCTCGGGACTGTCGAAGAGACTGTAAAAGGTGTGGCGCGAAACCCTCGCCCGGGCAACGACTTCAGCGAGGGTCATCCGTGCGTACCCGAGCTCCTCGATGATCTCCACGGCGGCCGCGAGCAGTCGTGCTCTCTGGATCGCTGCTACCTGGTCCTGCGGCGGCCGGCTCCGACCCGACGCCGAGCGGCTTGTCTCGGTTCGCCTCGGCTGCGCCAAACCTTCGTCGCGCCCCCCGGCTCGGCGGTCGCTCATCGCCCGATCACACGAACCCGCGCGCGCGGACGCCGGCGACCCTGCCTCAAGAGCACCGGCAGACAATGCCGAAGGCTGGAGGGCGCATGGACGTACTGTAAACGGCAGGTTCTCTTTGTCTCCTGATATCAGGCGGAATTAGGGCAAGTGAAACTGCGCGAGCCCGCGCCGGAATTAGAGGTAGTGAAACCCGAGTTTGCCGAGGCCCGCTGCTCAGCGGCGGGTCGAGCGGTGCTTCTTCGTCCTCTTCGGACTGCGACCGGAGTGGCGCTTGCGGTGCTTGTGTCTGCATCCCGCGACGGCAACTTTCACCGTCTGCTTCACATGCGCGCCGTTCTGACCCGTCATCGCGGTCGCCATGCGCAGCGGCCGCTTCGTGCAGAGCCCCCCGCTCGCGACCAGCGCCGAGCCGCTGCCCTCCGGGAGGACCAGGTCCAGGCGGCGAATCGGCACGTCGGGGATCGAGGCGAAGGTCGTCGAGGTGACGTTGTGGCTGTCCACGAACAGGGCGCCCCTCAGGTCGATCCTCACGCCTTCGGCCTGAAGCACCAGCACCATGTCCGGGAACGCCTTTCCGCCGTGGCTCACGAGGATTGCCGGCCCTCGTAGCGCATGGCCGAGCAGCGGCGTCGCGACCGTCGCGCTGCCGATCACCGAGGCCTTCGGGCAGGACGCAGGGTCGCGCGCGAACGTCGCTTCGCGGCAGGCCTGCTGGATCGATTCCAAGCGCGCCGGGAGCCTGCGCGGAAGGTCGAGCTTCAGCGAGTGCAGGTTCGCCTGGCCGTCCGCGGCCGTGAGCTTGACGTGCAGGCTCGCGCCGTGGCCCGTGAATTCGCCGTTGCCGTATGTGAGCGCCGTCAGCCTCGGGCTGAACGCCAGCTTCCGGCAGCCGGCGGCGTAGAACGGACTCGACACGGAGGCGTTCACGCCGGCGGTGGAGGCGATCGTGCCCGTCGCGGCGAGGGGATTGCAGTTGCTCGGGTTGCGCGTGAATCCGGGCCGGTTGATAGTGAGGTTAAGAGTCTTGATCTCGAGCGGCACGCCCTGCAAGATCGTGGGGAGCGAATCGCTCAGGATCGTCATCTGTGCAGTACGCGGGTCGATGCGGATCGAGCCGCGCAAGATCTCCAGTCCGGGGCCGCCGTTGCCCCTCAGGGTGAAGGGTCCGGCGGTCGTCGGGAGCACGATCGTGAGGCCGAACGGGCCGCCGTCGTACGGGCCCGTGAGGTAGACCCTGCCTTCTCTGAGCCAGTAGGGCTGCGGGCCCGCGCCGATTGCGGCGGTTGCCTGCCCGAGCAGGCTCTGCGGGCCGCATTCGCCCCTGGCGGCCTGCGGTTCAGGGCACGGTGCGACGCTCGTCAGGTTCGCCAGCAGACCGGGCGGCAAGGTCACGGTGAAACCCCCGAGCGTCTGTTCTGAGTCCCGGCGGAGGACGGTCAGGCTGAACGGCGTGTAGGCGCCGGCCTGCGCGCTCGTCGTGCCGGCGGCGAAGGACGGGGCGAAGCGCAGCGGGCTCGTGCACGCGCCGCCATCCGCTGCCTGCGTGACCGCGAACGAGCTCGACGGCGTCGCAGGCGACCCGGATTCGGGCGCCGACCACGGCGTCAGCTCGGAGCTCACCGTGTGGGCGCCGCAGGTGGCGGGCGTGGCGAGCAGCGCCGTGCTGCCGGCGAAGAAGTGCAGCCTCAGGTCACTGAGCGGGAACTGCGGTGCGTCTTCGAGTGCGATCGTGAGACGGCCGCTGAGCGGGTCAGCGTTGACCTCGGCGGGGAGCTTGAGGATCACTCCGGTCCTTGGGTCGTCGATGGCGATGTAGATCGCGAACAGGCTCGCAAACGGGTTGTCATACGGCGTCGCAAGATAGAGCCCGCCGTGCAGCGGGGTCCGTTCTCGTTCCGATGCGGCTGGGCATTCCCGCAGCGGCTTCGCTTCCCGGCACGCCTCGACCGGCAGTGCCGGAGATTCCATTTCGACCGTGCCGATCTTCGACGCGTTCGGGCACTGCGGAGCCGCAGCGTCGGGGACGCCGGCGGGGCTCATGCCGAGCTGGGCGAGCGAGCACGGCTGCAGGCCATTGGCGACGGCGGGGTCGATGCTCAGTCCAGCAGGCAGCGTCACGACAGCGGCGCGCAGCGGCGGCGTCGCCAGCGATTCGACGCCTTCCTGCTGAGGAATCTCCACGTTCACGTCGAGACCCGTAGGCGTGTCCGCCGCCGTCGTTGAAGGGACCACCGAGATCGCAGGGCCGAACAGTCCGGCCAGCGCGCTGCACCCCGCAACCGGCGGTGACTCGAAGCCGGCGAGGGCCCAATTCGGGTCGGCGAAGTCCGGGCTGCCGTCGGCACCGTAGGAGCCGGGCGCCTGCCAGGAATCCATGTGAATAGAGGTCTGCAACGGCCGCCCCGAGCAGTCCTCCGGGATCGTGAACATGGGCACGGCGGGAAGGCTCGAGCCGTCACGCACGGCGGGGTCGCCGTAGATCGCCACGCTCAGCCCGGTCAGAGGGATCTGCGGGATTTCCCGCGCGGTGAGGCGCAGCAGGTACCCGGCCGGGCTCGGCGCGAGGCGCCCGTAGAGCACGTGGGAGCCGCCGTTGGCGTCGACGTAGCCGAACTCGACGGCGATGCCGCGCTCTGGCACAACGTTGTAGAGCGCGCCGTCGAGCCCAGCGCCGCCTCGCGGTTCCGTGCGGATGTGACCTACGACGCTGTCTGCGGGGCAGCCCGAGGCGCCAGGTTCCCCCGTTTCGCCTTTGGCCGACAGCTGAGCCAAGGTGCAGGTCGGGGCCGCGAGCGCGCTTCCGACGAGGCCCACCGGGAGATCGAGAACGACGTCGCGCACGTCGCGGACGCTCGTCGGCCCGATCTTGCCTTCGGGGGTTTCCCGGACGACCGTGTTGAGACCGGCGTTCAGGACCAGCGCGTTGGGGTGCGCGCCCGCCTGGAGAGCGGGCGTCCCGTCGAGGCCGAGCACCTCGGACGCGAAGACATTGAGCCCAAACGGCGGTGATGCGCCGAGCGGGGCTTGGGAACTCACCGCCGCTTCCGGGGCGCCGCCCCCCGACACGCGTACCTCGTTGACGAGCGGGCTCGACGCATCCTCGCCAACTGTCACCGGGACGACGAGCGTGGGCGCCTGTCCGAGCGCCGCGACTGGCCCGGGCAGGGTGCACGTCACGACGCTCGCGCCCGCGCCGGGCGTGCATTCCCATTCGCCACCTTCGCCGGGGGCCGCGTCGCCCGCCTGCGCGGAAGTCGTGATGCCGGTGGGCAGCGCATCGGTGAGGCTCACCTGCCCGTTCGAGGAAGCGCCGCCGACGTTCGTGAGCCAGACTTCATACTCGTCAAAGGACTCCGACGGCCGGAAGCTCGTGGGTCGAGCAGCAGTCCAGACCGACCAGGCGGGCGCAGGGACGGTCGCAGCGTCAACAGGCAGCGGCCAAGCCCCGGCGCCGAGCAAAAGTGTCAGCACGACGCCCGTCGAAGCGCCAGCGAAGACACGTTGTACGCACTTGACACCCATCGCCGTACCGTACCGACGACAGGCGCGCTCGGCGTCATCGGGCCTCTGCGTTGAGCTAACGGCGCGAGCGGCACCGTGCCGCCCGCGCCGCCGATATTAACGGTGCGTCAAATACATCATTCTACGGGGAACTTGCCGATCCCTTTGTGCTCGTCGATGAACCACATGGCCCCGTCGGGACCCGGCGCAAAGACCGTCGGCAAAAATTCTCCTCCGACATAATATTCTTTTATCGTCCCTGTTTTGTCCATCGAGCCGAAGTAGCTCAGTGGGACGTCGTTCCACCAGAGACGCCCGTCTGCTCCATAGGCGAGCGTCGTCGCTGAAATGCCGATTGGGAGTTTGAAGTATTGGACGCTACCGCTCGAATCGATGCTGCCGATCGTGGAGCCCAGGTTCGTGGTCGTGAGGAACCACGCCTTCCCTTCCGGTCCGTTCGTAATGTCCGTGGGTAGTTCGTAGCGACCTTCGTGAATGTTGTAATGAGTTTCGACCGGTGTTTCACTCACGTGGCAGGTGGTGTGCGGGAAGGTGCCGGTGAGTGAGATCTTCGCGATCTCGGTGTGTTCGCTGCCGACGGGGGCCGCCTCGGTCGCGTAGGCGAACCCCCCGGCGACCGTGATTTCTACGGCTTCGGCCGCGAGCGGACACGGTATCTCGAATGTCAGCCCGCCGGATTCGGCGATGTAGCCCACTTTGTTCTTTTTGGGATGCGTCACCCACATGACCCCTTCGCCGCGCGCGATGTCGCTGGCCGGCGCCACAGCACCCGCATTTGCGGTGCCGCCTGTGCTCGTGATCTGGTGGACCGAGCCGTCGCCCTTCACGAACCAGATCGGTTCCGTGGCAAGGCGGCCGGGCGCGAGCGCGATCGGCGCCGCCGTGAGCGTCACGGCGTGCGAGATCGCACCAGACGTGGTCGCCTTGCCGATGCCAAGTTCTTCGGCGAACCAAACGTTGCCGTCGTTGCCACGCGTCAGCTCGTGGTTGCTTTCTCCGTAGGGGACCGGGCTCCCGCCGTAGTAGACGGGGACTCCAACAGTCGCAGACGCCGAGGCAGTCGCGAAGCCGGCCGATACCGCGAGCATCGCTGCAAGCACCACCAGCGCGCCCGCTCGGCTACGCAACCGGCTTCCAGCCTCGAGTTGCGCGAAACATGTGTGGATCATCGATTTCTCCAATTCATCTGTTTACGGCACGGCACCGAACGCCGCGCGTCGCGCCAGTCGAGCACAGCCAAGCGGTGACAGCTGAACACTGGTGTTGCCGGGGCGCACGCACCGCCGCGTCGCAATGAAACGCGCGTGAACGAAGGGCCCCAGAAGCCGCAGGCGCGGCGCGATGCGGCGCGGGAGCTCCAGACACGGTGTGCGCGACGATTTGTCCAGCGAGGGCGTCGGCCGTGCAGGGGACAAGACAGCGGACGCCGCATCAGCGCGAGGCCTCGGCGAGCCGATCGGCGATTAATGCCGACGCCGCTTCGGATCCGGTGTACGGCGCAAGCGTCAGGTAAGCCACCAGGGGATGGGCCGCCCGAAGGTGTACGCCCGGGCCGAGCAGGCAGGCCTGAAAGCCCGCCTCGAACACCAGGCCGGCAACGAGCTCGGGTATCGCGCTCGCGCGGGGCCCGCTCGCGCTCGGGTGGGCCTCGGTGATCGCGTCCTCGACCGCCAGCGGGTGCAGCTGGAGCTGAGCCAGGAACATCGTGAATGCTTGAAGCGTTTCCTTCACCCGACAGAGGTGGGAGGGCCCGAGCGCATGGCATTCGACCAGTCCGAGGTACGCGAAGGCGGGCTCGGACGCGAAGAAGCGCGCGCCGGCGAGCGACCCGTGCCAGACGCGCTCGGGCCACGTGCCGGGTTTGAAGAACGCGGGCGTGACCGCGGCGATCGTCCGCGCGAACCCGTGCTCGTAGGCCGCGACGACAGCCGCGCGCTTGCAGTCGAAGTGCGAGTAGAAGAAGCGGCGTGAGACCCCGGCTGCCCCGATGATGTCGGAAACGGTCGCCGCGTGGTAGCCCTTGACCCAAACGGCCTCGGCGGCGGCGCCAAGCAGCCGCTCGCGTCGCGGCGATCCCCGAGGGGCGCGTGGCAGCTCGGCCGGCCGCGCGGGCAGGCACGGCCCCGCGGGGGCGCGGACGGCGGAGCCACCGGCGCTTGAGACGGTCAGCGCCGCGAGTAGCTCTTGCATCTGGGCATGCCGGCCCGGCGGGTCACTCGCGAGCTGCAAGCCGAGGTAGCGCGAAATGCCGCCGAGCACGAGGTGCAAAGGGACGACGAGCGTCCCCAGCGCCACAGCTCGCCCCGCGAGGCCGCGCTCGAGCCCCAGCAACAATGCCTGGCGCTGGCGAAGGGCGGTGGGACCCGCGCCAAGCCCCTCGCGAAAGAGCATCGCCGCGATGTCGGGATGCCGCTCCGCGAGCGCGAACATCGCATCGACGCCGGTGAGCTCGCGATCGCCTTGCCGAGCGCGCTGGTCGGCGTCGGCGAGCAGCCGGCTCGCGTGGTCGCGATACGCGGCGAGAAAGCAATCCTTGAGGTTCGCGAAATACTGATAGAAGGTCGCTCGACTCAGACCTGTGGCGTCGAGCACCCGCGCAACCGTCAGACCACCGTAGCCGTCGCGAGCGCTCAGCTCCGTGACGGCGCCCAGCAGCCGGCCCACGGCGTCCGTCCTGCGGCCGACGGGGGCGGGCGACGGCGATGCCGACCGCGGCAGCTGAGGTGAGTCAAGCATGCACGTGCACCGAGAGCCGTCACGGCGCTCTCACCGCCCATGCGCCTTGCGTGAACCCCGCCGCCGCTTTGCCGTCTTCGTGTGTGTGCCTGAGCCGAAGCGCCGCCGCGCCTGCGCTTCGCACGCGGCCCGCTTACGCCTTGCCGCCCGCCTCCCTTGACTCTTACGGCATTGCGCCAGCGCCTTCCTCAGCTGCTGCGCTCGCGTCGGCGGCTTGGGGCAGCCGGTGACGGCGATCTTCGTCGTCTGCTTCGAGAACCTTGCCATTCTGGCCTGTGATGACTGTCGGCATCTGCAGCGACTGGCCGCACAGGCTGTAGTTCGCCTTCGCCGGGACGTTCGCCGTCAAGGCAGAGTGCGGGCCGGTCGGCAGGACTGCTTCGAAGCTTTCGACCGGGGCGTCGGGGACGGCCTCGAAGCGCGAGTAGGTTATGCCCTTTTTGATGTCGGTCTGACCGTCGAGGAGCAGCGTGACGCCTTCGCCCTGCAGGACGAACTCGACGTCGGGGAACGCCGCGCTGCCATGCGCGACCAGGTATGCAGGTCCGGTGAGCGCGCTCTTCAAGAGCGGGGTGTGGACAGTCGCCGTGCCGATTACCGAGCCTTCCGGGCAGGCGGCGGGGTTGCCTTCGAACACCGTGTCGCTACAGGCTTTCTGGATCGTGGTGAGCCTCGAGGGCAGCGCGATCGGGAGCGTCAGGTCGGTCTTCGCGATGTTCGCCTGGCCGGGACCCGAGGCGACCTTGACGGTCAGGGTCGCGCCGTTGGCTTTGCTCGCCTTGCCGCCGGCGCTGGCCGTGAGCGTCGGGTGAAACGGCAGGCTTGCGCAGTTTGAGGCATAGAAGGGGGCCGTCGCGATGCTCGTGGCGCCCTGGGCGCTGGTGAAGGAGGCGGTGGTGGCGAGCCGGCTGCAGTTGGTCGGGTTGAACGTGAAGCTCGGCCGGTCGATCGTCACGTTGACCGTCCTGATCTGCAGCGGGATGCCTTCGAGGATGCTCGGGAGCGGGTCGCTCGCGACCGTGATCTGGGCGGTGTGCGGGTCGACGCGGATCGCGGCGCGGACGATCTCGCGCCCCGGGCCCCCGTTGCCGGTCAGCGTGAACGGGCCGGCCGTGGTCGGGACCACGATCGACAGGCCGAACGCGCCACCACCGTAGGGGCCGGTGAGGTAGACCTTGCCGCCGTGGACCCAGTAGGGATGCGGGCCCGCGCCGACCGCCGTGCTCGCTTCGCCGATCAGGCTGTCCGCGCCACAGTCGCCTTTGGCCGCCTGCGGTTCGGGGCACTGCGCGACATTCTTCAGCGACCCGAGCAGACCGGGCGGGGTCGTCACGTTGACCCCGGCGATGTCCTGTTCTGCGTCCTGGCGGGAGAAGCTGACGCTGAGCGGGCTGAAGGCGCCCGCCGCCGAGGCGGCCGTGCCGGCCGAGAGTGCGGGTCCGAAGGAGGGCGGCGAGCAGGGGCCGCCGTCGGCGCCCTGGTCGATTTCGAAGCCCGCCGTCGGGGTCGCGGCCGGGCCCGAGTCCGGCGCCGACCACGGCGTGAGCTGAGTGCTCACGGTGTAAGAGCCGCATGTCGCAGGGTTGCTCAGCGCCGCGGTGTCGCCCGAGAAGAAATGCGTGCGGAGAACCGAGAAGGGGAACTGCGGGGTGTCCTCGACGGTCGTCGTCAGCTGGCCCGTGCTCGGATCGGGGGTGACCTTGGCGGGGATCTTGACGATCACGCCCGTCCTGGGGTCGTCGATCACGATGTAGATCGCGAGCAGGCTGGCGAAGGGGTTTTCGCCCTGCTTGGCGACGTAGATCGAGCCGGTCAGCGGGGTGGGTTCGCGTTCGGCGGGTTCAGGGCATTCCTGCAGGGGGGTGGCGGGCTTCTTGCAGGCTTCCATCGCGAGCGCCGGGGTTTCCAGTTCGACGGTCCCGATCTTCGAGCCGTCCGGGCAGGAGGGGGGCGCGGCGTCCGGTACGCCCAACGCGCTCATCCCGACCTGCGCGAGCGAGCACGCTTCCAGACCGTTGGCCGAGGAAGGATCGACGACCATCCCCGCGGGGAGGGTGACGGTGGTGTCGCGCAGCGGCGGAGTCGCCTGTCCTTCCGGGCCTTCCTTCTGCGGGACCGAGAGGTCGACGTCGAGCCCGGTCGGGCTGCCTGCACGCGTGCTCGATGGGGTGGCGGTCAGCGAGGGCTCGAACAGGCCCACGAGCCGATCGCAGCCGGTCACCGCCGGCGATTCGTATCGCCTAGTCACCCAATTGGGGTCGGAGAGGTCCGGCGTGCCGTCGGGCAGGTAGGAGCCGGGGTGCTGCCAGGAGTCCATCGACACGCTGCTGACCAGCGGTTCGCCCGTGCAATGGGAAGGGTTCGTGAACGTCGCCGGCGTGGCTGCTTCGGATTTGTCACGCGCGGCGGGATCGCCGTAGACGTCGGCGATGATTTCGAGCAGCGCCAGCTGCGGGATTTCCTTGCTGGTCGTGCGCAGCACGTAGCCCGCGGGCGTGGGGGCAAGCGAGACGTAGAGGACGTGAGTCCCCCCCGTTGAGTCGACGAATCCAAGCTCGGCCGCGTGGCCGCGGTCAGGCAGCAGGTTATAGATCGAGGTGTTCTCCCCCGCTTGGGATTCGGGGAACGTGCGGAGGTGGCCGATGATCGTGTCGGTCGGGCATCCCGATTCGCCCGGCCCCTTGCTTTTGATCCCTTTTGATCCCAATCGAGACAGCGTGCAGCGCGCAGCGGACACACCGCTGCCCGACATACCCGGGGGGAGGTCCACGACCACGTCGCGGACGTCTTCGACGCTCGTCGCCTTCACGTAGCCGTCGGGCGTTTCGCGGTTCACGCTCGACAGCCCGATCGTGGTGTTCAGCGCGTAGGGGTGACCGCCCGCCTGCGTGGCCGGTTCCCCGTCGGCGGCGAGGAACGGGGCTTCAAAGAAGCTCGCGCCAAATCCGGGAATCCCGTTTTCTACCGTGCTCGACCCCTGCGCTTCGACTTCCGGCAGCCCGCCGCCGGACACCGACACGGAGTTGACGACGGTGCGCGCAGCCGCGTCCCGCACCAGCACGGACACGTACATCTTCACCGATTCGTCCGGCTTCAGCGGCAGCGGTTTCTCCCCGCTTCCGTTCGCGAGCACGCACTGCGCGGGAGACGGCGTGCAGTCTACTTCCCCGTGATCGACCGATTCCTTAGTCATGAACAGCGAGATGTTGCGCACTTCGAGCCCAGTCGGCACGTCGTCTTTCAGCGTCACGGGCGCCGTCGCCGTTTCTTCGCCGCCGACGTTCCGGGCCGTCACGACGAAGGTGTCGCAGATCGCATACGCCTTTTTCGGTTCTTCGGCTTCGCAGGCTGCGTTGTCCCGGACCGCGGAGAAATCGGACGGGGACGCGATCGACCTGAGGCTCCAGTGCGCCGCCGGTTCGGCTGCCCCGGCATCCGAGGCAAGGACGCAAGCGCACACCGGCGCCGCCAGCGCGGCGAGCAGCGTTCTGAGTACAGATGAAGCGTGATGGTTCCCGCCCCGGAAGCTCATCGGCGTCCCCTTTGCATCGGCTTGGCATAACGTTTGCGCGCGTGCCGTTCGCAAGCCGCGCGGGCACCGGCGTGCCGCTCGCGGCAGGACCTCAGGGCGGTTGCGAGCAGCTGCGCGCGGTAGCCGGCGCGAGCCCCGCTTTCGCACGACGCGCGAGCGCGCCCGTGCTTCTTGCGACAAGCCGCAAGGGCCTTGGCCAGCCGCTCGGCGGGCGAGGACCGTTGCAGTTTGGCCGGTGGCTGGGTGGTTTCTTCGATGCCGCCCACGGCGTTGCCGAACGCGGGTAGGCCGGTGCTCTGGAGCGCCGGGAAAGCGGGTGGCGGCGGCGCTTCGGCGTGACACGCCGTCACCGAGAGGCACGGTTCGGGCGGCGGCGCTTCGGGGAATCCGCCGCCCACGCGCGCGTCGTAGAGGTCGACCTGGCTGTCGGTGTCAGCCGGCAGCAATTGGTCCGCGGTCCAAAAGAACACGTTCTGTCCCGTAGCGTCTACGCCAAGCAACTGCACCGCGCTCTGGTTTCCGTGCGCGTCCGTGCCTTCGTTGAGGTCACGGCCGTCGGAGATCAGCGACACGCACCCGTTCGCTTCGCCACACGCCGGCGCATATGGGGAGGGCTTCGCGCCCTCGGCCGCCCACTCGTACACGTTCTCGGCAAACGCGTTCGGGTTCCCGATCACCCCCTGGTCGTTCAGCGCCCCCGGGGTCAAGGCCGTCGGGCTTTCGAAGAACACCAGCTGTCCGTCGTCGGACATGGTCGGGTCGGCGCTTGCCGGCCCCACGCCGTCTTCGAACCCCTGGTCCCCCCTGACGATCTGGGCGTCGCCGCGGCCGGCGTTGCCGTTGTCGCCGTACCCAGCCTGCCCGATCGACACGCGCGAAAGCCGCTGCGCTTCGACGTCGTACCGGTAGACCTGCGCCGATCCTTCCTCGCGCGAGACATCCGCGGTAAGCGCGCGATGGCTCGTGAACACCAAGAAGCGGCCATCGGAAGTCACATTCGCGCATTCGATACCGCCCCCGCAGTCTGCTTGGTCTGCAGCCGAGAGCGTGGCGATGAACACAGGCCCGCCTTCGCGGCCGTCGGCTCGTAGCCGATACACGTACAGGTTTTCGGCCCCCGGCGACGGACTCTTGCCGGCTTTGTTCGCGCCCGTCAGAACGCCATGCGCCACGAAGAACACCTCCGACCCGTCCGGCGGAATCGCCACGACGTGTCGGACCTGGGGGCCGAGACCGCTCACGTCGCCGGCCGAGGCATCGACCAATTCACGTTCGCCGGCGTTTTCACAATGGGCCGGACACACGAACGCGTACAGGTTGCAGCCCGATGACGAAGGCGCTGTGTGCGCACAGCCGTTCACGCTAAGTGGATTGTCGCCGGAGTGAACGTCTTCGCCTGCGTCGTTTGTCAGACGCCCCGTGTCCGTGAAGAACACGCGCGACCCGTCGACGGACGCGCCCTCAAACGACGCAGCGCGGGCGGGCGCTTTCTGGCACTGAGCGTCGCAGGCATCTTCCGGCGCGGGACCGGACACGAGCA
Source organism: uncultured Solirubrobacteraceae bacterium (assembly GCA_963714215.1). Taxonomy (GTDB): domain Bacteria; phylum Actinomycetota; class Thermoleophilia; order Solirubrobacterales; family Solirubrobacteraceae; genus Palsa-744. Next base: position 504,137 of record CAVQNP010000007.1, on the reverse strand, counting down.
CCGTCCGCGTACCCCCGTTGGCGTCGACGACACGCTCGTACAACGTGTACGCCGGAACTTCACGGCCGGCATTGGCGCCCGTCCCAGTCGAACACGGGTTCACCGTGAAAAAGATCGTGCGCCCATCCGAAGACAACGACCCGTAGTCGCTGTGAATCAGTTTGTTGCCGCCGAGCTCCGTGCCGCAGGTGCCAATCAAGCTCTGGCTCCCCGCGCCGCCGGACACGCCGACAAGCATCGGCTGCCCGCTCACCGGTCCCGGGTACGCGTAAACCTGGTGGGAGGCAGTACCGCCTTCCAGCGCGGGCCACAAGCCGGGCCCCTGGTAGACGACGTGGGAGAAGTCCCCGGTGGCTGTCCGCGGGAAGCCGGCAATTTCACCGATGTGCGCGCCGGGCGTTTCTGCGACCGGGCCAATCGTGTGCAGCGTCCCACCGGGACCGCTGACGTAGAGCTGTTCGAGCGCCGGGGGCTCGGCGGAGCGCGCGAGCAGCACCCCGCCGGCGGTCGCGGAGAAGCCGAGTACCGACGTGTTTGCCGACGCGTCGGGCAGCAGCGATTCGGCCTGCCACCCGGCCCCGGTGCGCATGAAGGAGTAGGTGCTGCCCTCGGTCTGCCTGACCGCGGTGCACGACGGCGAATCGCCGAAGCACTGAAGGCTCTGCGTGAACACGCGTGAGCCGTCGGCGGCGATGGACGGGGGTTCGAGAAACACGCCATTGTCGAGCAGGGCGCCATTCTTGTCCGGCGGGCTGACCAGCTCGTAGGCCCGGCAGTCGGCCAGGTGGCCGTCGAGCAGAGGGCGTTCGGTCGCGCAAGCCTGCGCCGGTGATCCCAGCACGAACGTGCCTTCGGGCGTCGGCAGCGCTTCGCCGTTGGCATCCGTCACCACGATCCGGAAGTGGTAGGTGAGACCAGCGGTGAGGCCTTCGATTGGCTGCGAGACGGCAACGTCGCTCGAGCCCGCGGCCAGTTCCCCTTCGGGCTCGGGCGCCCGCTGCGGGAACGGCGAGCCGACGCAGCTCCCGGGCGCGGCACAGGGGCCAAACTCGAAGTGGTAGCTCGCCGCCAGCCCCGCCGGGTTCACGATCGCCTTCAGCACGGCCCCGGCGGCGGACGATTCGCTCGACACTTCCCGGACGACCGCTGTCGCCTGTGTGGTGAACGAGCCGTCTTCGCCGTACACGTTGGCGGTCGCGCTGCGGGCATGCAGTCGGAAGTGATAGGTCGTGCCCCCCGACAACCCCGCCACGGCGCCGGCGACCGAAACCGGCGAGCTGCCTTTTCCGATCGTTTCCGGGTTCTCGCTGCACGGCTGCTGAGACCCATAGGCAACCGTCGGGCCGTATTCGAATTCACACGACACCAGTTCGGTGCCCTCGGGATTCACGGTCCCGTGCAGCGTCGCTTCAGCCGCCGTGACTCCGGATGCTGCCCCTTTCGTGGCTTCCAACGCGAGTGCAAACGCGGAGACGGTATTCGTCGCCGCATCCGCCACGAACACGAACCCCGACGCAGGATCCACACCGACCCCCGAGGCAGCGCTCAATTCACCGCGATCACCGAACACCTGCGAGGCCGTACAGCCAATTTCCGACGGCACACAGCTGCCCGGGATGTCTTCGACCGAGATCCCTTCGCGCGCGACGTAGAAGTCGCCATTTGCGTCGACGGCGACGCCCTCGGCGCCCTCGGCGAAGGCGGGCGGCGACGTGATCAGACCGGCATCGCTGCAGGCGGGACCAAGCTCGTGGACGAGCGCACCACCGTCGTGAACGTAGATGCTCGAACCGTGCGTTGTAATGCCTCCTGCGCCAGGGCCAGCCCCAATCGCAGTTGTGCAGGTCGAGGTCCACGTGCCGTCGGACTTGAACTCGAACAGGCGCGCGTGGAGGTTGTAGACCCACAGATCACCGGATTCGTCAGCGGTCACGCCCTCGATCGGCAATTCCGCGAACCCACTGTCGAACGACTCGGTCGGCGATCCCTTCAGCTGCCCGTTGGGGCTTTCACCGGCGCCGTTGTTCCCCCACGAGGAGATCAGGTGCCCTTCTCCGTCGAACTTCGTCACCAGATCGTTTGCTCGATCGCCCACGTACACGTCGCCTTTCGAGGCGCTTTCCGCGCCGTTGTCCACCGAGACGTACGAAGGCGTTTCGAACTCCCCCGGCTGCGAGCCCGACAGTCCGGGCCGGCATTCGGAGTTGCACACCTGCAGTTCGGCCGCCCCCGTCGCGACGCCCCAGCCCCACGCGCGCACGAACTGTTCACCCGCAGGCTGGGACGGATCGAACTCGTCCACACGCCGATTTCCCGTGTCCGCCACGTACACGTCGTGCGAAGAGTCGTCCACCGCAACCCCGCTCCCGGCGGCCGAGGAGGCGAGCGACATCTCTCCGGCGCCGCCGCCGGCTTTGCCCATCGCAAACGAGAAGGCATGCGAGCGCGCGGCCAGCGCGGTACCGCTACCCGGCAGGAGCAGCGAGCCGAGAAAGCCGAAAGCCAGGACGAAGGCGACTCGCCGAGCGCGGGAGCGGGCGCGCAGCCCGGTCTGCCGGCTGCGGCCAAGCGGCTGCGGCTCTGTCGTCGTCATGCTGTGCTCTGAGGTGGACACGCTTGCTCCTGTCGGGAATGCTGGTGCTGGTTGCTGTCGCCAGGTGGTCGTCAGGGGGCGGTCACCGCCCAGGTGCCGTAGGCGAGCCCGCTGCTTTCTTCGGGCTGTGTCACGAACAGCAAGACGGCACCGGTGCGCGCGGCGCCCGGTTCGGCAAATGCGCTTTCGGCCGACGGGTCGTGGATCGCCCCGTTTTCCGATGGTGCGAGCCCAGACGGCGAGGGGCCCTCGTAGACGCAGAGATCGCCCACGTTAGCCTTCGGGTTCGCCACCGTGCCGGGGCACTGCGGAACGGATGCTTCCGCGCCGACGAAGAACACGTGTTCTTTGTCGAGCGCTGCCGCGAGCGGGATCGCGAAGGAGATCGACGAGACGACCGCTCCTTCGACGATTTCGGGTTTTTGCACCGACCACGCGCCGGTCTCGGTTTCTTTGGAGGGGAGCACTTTGGTGAAGCCGCTGGCGCCGGCGGGCCCTTCTTTGCCTTCTTTGCCTGCCGGGCCTTCTTTGCCGGTTGGGCCGGCGGGCCCGGCCGGCCCCTGCGACCCTGCGGGCCCGGTCCCGCCGACGGCCCCTGCGGGGCCTGCCGAGCCCGCGGCGCCCGCCACGCCCTTGGCGCCGGCCGCGCCTTTCAGCGACTTCAGCACCTTCGGGCTGATCTGCTTGGTCGAGGTGATCAGGTACTTGCCGGCGGCGTAGGCGCCGCCGGAGCTCGCGAGCACGAGGGCCACGACGGCGATCGCCGTCGCCGGGGTCAGGTGCAGTCGGTTGCGGATCGCTTTGAGCATCGGCTATCTCCTTTTGTGGGTCGTGCCGGCGCTCTGCGCTGCGCACGCGGTTTTCGTTACGAGGGGAAGCGACTCGCTTCCGCAAGATGGATGGGCGCCGCGGCTGCGGGGACGGCTGCCGCGGCGCCCTTGGAGGGACGGCGCGGGAGGGATTGCGCCTGACTCCCTTGAGCGGCGCCCTGTGAGGGGGAGCGGACGGCGCCCAAGACTGGAACGTTTCTTGCGCTCAACTGCAAGCGCAGCGCTGCTCATCGATTCCGACCCCACTGCGAACTTCCCCATTACCCTCTCCCTGCTGGACCCTGCGGTTTCAAAATACTGCGGTTTCACACCCTGCAACACCGACCCTACGACCGACGGAGCGCGAATCCGCCGAACTCGGCCCGAATTAGGCCAAGTGAAACGGCGCTCTGTCTTTCGACGGCCTACATCGCACGACCGATCTTCCTCTCCTCCATCCCGGCTGTCTAGTTTTGTGAAACTGTCAGTCGTGGAGGGCTTTTCAGCCCGAGCAGGCCGCCGTGGCCGCCGCCGCGGCGCTGCTCGCGTCACCGAAGCCGAAGGCCGCAGAGAAGGTGAATCCCCCTGCCGGGCAGCGCGCCGGCAACGTCGCGCCCTTCGGGACGACACGCATGCGCCTGTGTCCGACGGTCCGGTAGTAGGTGAACTGCCGCGTGCCGAGCGTCGAGCTCAGCGCGACGATCGCCGCGTCCGGGGCTTCGGGCAGCGTCGGGATCAGCGGGATCGCGGCTTCGATCGCCGGGCCCTGCGGGCCGGGGACGACCACGCCCGTGAAGACGAGCTGGGTCGCGATCGGCACGCGGCCGACCGCGTAGAACAAGAGTGTCGTGTGCCCCCGCCGGCGCGGCGCGTTGAACACCGTGAGCGCCGCCCGCTCCCGCCGGACGACATCCCCCAGCGGCACCTCGACCTCGACGCTGCCGCTTCCCACGCGCGAGTTCTGAGGGCAGCCGCGCGGGCCGTGGGCGAGCAGGGCCGAACGGCACGTGGCCAGGCCCGTCGTGTCGACGCCCATGCCCACCGGGAGGCGGACCGTCATACGCGTGAGCGCGGGTGGCAGCGCGTGGCCGGGCGCGGAGATCTGAAAGCCGAAGGCGATCGTCGTGCTCGCCCCGGGGCGGACGGGGCTGAGCGCGACGTGGAGCGCGGCGCTCGCCGCCGCCCGCGCGTCCCCCGCGGGCCAAGCGCAGATCGCCAGCACGCCGATCAGCGCTGCACGCCCGGTGCGCATCTAGAGATGGAGGCGGCCGACGATGTGCGTGGTCATCGCGTAGCTCGTGCGGTTGATCGTGCCCGAGAAGCCGGCGGTCCCGGAGGCGTGGGCGCGGCTGCCGGTGCCGCGCCTCAGCGAGATCGTGCCGCTGAAGACGGCGGCCTTCGTGGTCGCGGAGTGAATCCGCGCGCTGGCGGTGCCGCTGATCGAGCCGCCCTGCAGGTAGGCGGTGTAGTCGGCGGTGACGAGCGTGCCGGACAGCGTCATCGCGATCACGACCGAGCAGTTGAACGTGCCCCAGCCGACGCCCTTCTCGTCGATCGTCGAGCCCTTGTGACTCTGCATGCGCAGGCTGCCGTACTCGTTGACCGAGGTGAGGCTTGCGTCGGCGCAAGGCGGAAATGCCAGGACAACCAGCAACAGGAGGTACACCGGCCGGCAACCAACGGCGAGGCAGTCGGGCCGCCGTGGTCGCGATCTGCGCAGTTCACTCATCGGCTGACGAATGTAGGCGGAGATCCTTGGGCCGGGCAGAGAACGTCACGCAAATTAGTACAGGTGAAACTTGCCGAGTCACGCACTCGGCTCGGCGCCTGTTTGGCGGAGGTTTCTCTTGCACGATCAGCTTCCCCGATCCTAACCGGCCTCGAGGCCCGTGGCTTCGGTTGGACGCCCGTTCGCGCGTGGTGTACCGTCCAAACTGGGATGTCGCGCACGCGTACTTCGGGTCTGCCTGCGGGAGAGGCGGTGCTGGGTCTGGTGATCGAACGACCCGATCACGGCTTCAGCCTGGAGCGGCGGCTGGAGCAGCGCTTCGCCGCGGCGCAGTTCGCCTACTCCACCGCGTACAGCGCGCTCAAACGGCTCGAGAAGAAAGGGCTCGTGCGCGTCGTCGAGACGAGCCGGGCGGCGGAGGAGGTCACCTACGAGGCCACGCCCGAGGGCATCGCGCACTTCCGCCGTTGGGTGCGCACGCCCACCGGGGCTCCGGTCTCACGCGAGGAGCTGCACGCGAAGATCGCGTTGTGCGAGCCGCGCGACCTGCCGCGGCTGATCGACGTGCTGCACACGGAGGAGCTTGCCTGCATCGGCGAGCTCGACCGCATCCGCGAGCGGATGGTGGCCGAGCGGCGAGACCCCGCCCGGCGCTCGCTCGCAGCGGTCGAGTGGGCGCAGCTGATGGACCGCGGCGTCGTGCACGGGGAAGCGGCCTTCTGGGGCGGGCGGGTCAAGCAGCTCGCGCAACTGCGCGGCTATCTCGAAGAACTGCGCGGGGAGGCCGAGCGGCGTGCGCTTGCCGAGCACAGGCGGGGACTGCGGCTGGACCGGCGGGCGGGATGAGCGAGCTGCTCGCACTCACAGACGTCGCCAAGAGCTACCGGCGCGGCTCGCAGGAGCTGCGCGTGCTGGCGGGCGCGAGCCTGCAGGTGGGCAGCGGCGAGGTCGTCTGCGTGCTGGGATCGCGCGGGCAGGGCAAGACGACGCTGCTGCGGATCGCCGCGGGGATGGAGAGCCCCGACGCCGGCAGCGTCAGCTTTGCCGGCCAGGACCTGGCCGCGCTCTCCGACCGCGAGCTGTCGGGTCTGCTCGGGGCCCGCATCGCGTGGGCCGGCAAGAGCGGTCCGGGGCTGCGCATCCGGATGCTCGACTACGTGGGAATGCCGCTGCTCGCGCGACAGGGCGGCCCCGGGGATGGGTTGGGCCGGTTGCGCCGCGGGCTGCAGCGGCGGCGCTTTGCCGCGAGCGTCGACGCGCGCGCACGAGCGGCGCTCGAGCGGGTCGGGGCTGCCGACTGCGCCGAGCAGGTGTGGGAGAGCATGAGCGACTGGGAGCGGGCGCTCGTGGAGGTCGCCCAGGCGATCGCGGGCGAGCCCGCGCTGCTGCTCGTCGACGACGTGACCGACACGCTGGGCATACGCGAGACCGACGAGTTGACGGCGCTGCTGCGCACGCTCAGCCGCGAGCTCGGGATCGGCGTGCTGATGAGCGTCTCAGATCCCCAGGCGACGCTGCTCTCCGACCGGATCATGACGCTCGCCGGCGGCCTGCTCACGGCTGGACCTCAGTCGCCGCCCGGCAACGTGATCGAGTTCCCCGGTCTCGGCGCGAGCCATCGCGAGGCAGAGCGCGGCCACATCTCCTAGTGCTGGAGCTGGTCGAGCTCGTCAAGCACTACCGGGTCGGCGAAGGCCCGCCGATCCGTGCCGTGGACGGGGTCAGCATGTCGGTCGCCCCCGGCGAGCTGCTCGCCCTGTACGGCCCGAGCGGCTCGGGCAAGTCGACGCTGCTGATGCTGGTGGCGGCGCTGCTGCGCCCCGACAGCGGGGCGGTGCTGCTCGACGGCCGGGAGATCTCGTCGCTCTCCGAAGAGGGGGCGGCGAGATACCGGCTGCATGAGCTTGGGCTGATCCCGCAGACCGCCGAGCTGCTGCCGGGCGCGCGCGTGATCGAGAACGCCGCGCTGAAGCTGTGGCTCTCAGACCGCGATGACACGCAGCAGGAGATGCGCCCGCTGCTCGAGCGCCTCGGCCTCGGCGAGCGCCTGCGGCATCGGACGGAGCAGCTCTCGCTGGGCGAGCGTCAACGCTTGATGATCGCGGTGGCGCTGTCGATGAAGCCCCGCCTGGTGCTGGCCGACGAGCCCACGGGCAGCCTCGACACACAGCGAAGCGGGGAAGTGCTGGCCCTCTTGCGCGAGGTCTGCCGGGAGCGGCAGATCGCGGTGCTGCTCGCCACGCACGACCCGCAGGCCACGGCGTTCGCCGACCGCGTGCTCGAGCTGCGCGACGGGCGGCTCGGGTCTTATGCGCCCGCGCCGGCCGCCGCGGCCGTCCCGGGCGCCGGCCGGAGCTAGCGAAGGCCGCGGCTGCGATGAGACTGGCGAGCATCGTCCGGGTCTACCGCGCGCGGCTGCGCGTGCGGCTGGTGCTCGGGCAGGAGCTGCTCGCCGTGGTCGGGCTGGCGGTGGGCGTCGCGCTCCTGTTCGCATCGCAGGTCGCGAGCTCGAGCCTGAACCACTCGGTCTCGCAGCTGAGCAGCGACCTCGTGGGGAACATGCAGCTGCAACTGCAGGCGCGCAGCCCGCGGGGGTTCGACGGGCGCCTGCTGGGCGCGGTGCAGCGGATTCCGGGCGTGGCCGAGGCCCTGCCGGTGCTCGAGGCGCAAGCCGACGTGATCGGGCCGAAGGGGCGCGAGTCGGTCGACCTACTGGGAACGGACCCCCGCTTCGCGCATGCCGGGGGGCCGTTGCTGCGCCGCTTCAGCACCGCACAGCTCAACCGCCAGCGGGCGCTCGCGCTGCCCGCTCCGGTCGTCGCGTCGATCGGAGCCGAGTCGCTGCTGCCGATCGAGATACAGGTCGGCACGCACGTGACCGAAACGCTGCTCGGCGCGACGCTCACCGAGGCAGACGTCGGCGGGCTGGTGAACAGCCCCGTTGCGATCGCCCCCGTCGCCTACGCGGAAGCCCTCACGGGCAGCGCTGGGCGCGTGACCCGGATCTTCGTGCGCGCCGAGCCCGGCCGCGAGGCGGCGGTCCGCGTGGCGCTCGTCGCGCTCGCGGGCGATCGGCTGAACGTGGAGCCCGCCGATTTCGACAGCGCCCTGTTCGCGAAGGCGGCCGCCCCCGCCAACCAGGCCGCGGAGCTGTTCTCGGCGATCAGCGCGCTGGTGGGCTTCATGCTCGCGTTCAACGCGCTGCTGATCACCGCGGCGCTGCGGCGGGAGCTGATCGGGGAGCTGCGGCGCCATGGCGCCACGCGCTGGATGACGATCAAGACGCTGCTGTTCGACGCCCTCGCCCTCGGTCTGACCGGCTGCGTGCTCGGCCTGGCCCTGGGCGACACGGTCTCGCTCGCGCTGTTTCACACCCACCCGGGCTACCTCTCCTACGCCTTCCCCGTCGGCTCGCAGCGGATCGTCACCTGGAGCAGCGTGGCGCTTGCGGTCGGCGCCGGGATGCTCGCCGCCTTCATCGGCGTGCTCCTGCCCCTGCGCGGCGAGCTCTCCCGCCCCCTGCGCCGCTCGGGCGAAGCCGCGCGCCAGGGGCGGGGCGAGCAAGCAGGCCGGCGGTGGCTGGGCGTCGCCGGAGGTCTGGCTTGCCTCGGCGCGACGACGATCATCCTCGTCTTCGATCCGGCGGGCGCGGTGCTCGGAAGTCTCGCGCTGGTGGGGGCGCTGCTGCTGCTGATGGCGCCGTTGTTCGATCAGATCACCGCCGTCTTCAGGCGTGTCTCACAGCCACTGCGATCAGCCGCGATGCGACTGGCACTGATCGAGCTGCGCTCGCCGGCGACGCGCACGCGTTCGCTGGCGATCGCGGCGACGGGAGCGATCGCGGTCTTCGGCAGCGTCGCGATCCAAGGCGCGCACGGCGATCTGCAGAGCGGCCTGGATCGCACTGCGAGCGACATGAATCGCGTCACCGACATCTGGGTCTCGGCGGCGGGAAGCGCGAACACGCTGGGAACGACCCCGTTTGCGATGGATGCCGCGGCGCGCCTACGGCGGCTGCCCGGCGTGCGCTCGCTCTCGCTCTACCGCGGCGGCTTCCTCGACATCGGCGACCGCCGCGCGTGGATCATCGCGCCGCCGCGCAGCTCACCGGCGCCGATCCCGTCCAGCGAGCTGGTGCGCGGCGACCTCGCTGCTTGCCGACGCGCGCTTGCGGGCGGGCGGCTGGGCTGTCGTGTCGAAGGCGATCGCCGACGAACGGCACCTGCGGATCGGAGGCTCGTTCACGCTCCCCTCCCCGGTGCCGACCAGGTTCAAAGTCGCGGCGCTGAGCACGAACGTCGGCTGGCCACCCGGGGCGGTCGTGATCGGCTCCGAGGACTATCGCCGCGCGTGGGGCAGCGGCGAAGCAAGCGCCTACAACATCACCCTGCGCCCGGGGATCTCGCCGTCCCGGGGGGCCCGCGAAGTGCGCCGGGCGCTCGGGGGCCGTTCGGGACTGTCGGTGCAGACCGCGCGCGAGCGCGAACTGGAGTGGCGTGCGAGCAGTCGCCAGGGGCTTTCGCGCCTGTCGCAGATCGCACTGCTCGTGCTGATCGCCGCGGCGCTGGCGACGGCGGGGGCGATCGCGGCGATGATCTGGCAGCGCCGCCCCCAGCTTGCGTATCTGAAGCGGCAGGGCTACCGGCGCAGCGTGCTTTGGCGGGCCCTGATCTACGAGAGCGCCCTGCTGCTCGGGGCGGGCTGCTCGATCGGCGCGGCGTTCGGTCTCTACTGCCAGATCCTGCTCAGCCATGCCCTGGCGAGCGTCACGGGCTTTCCGGTCGTGTTCTCGGTCGGTGCGCTGGTCGCGGTGTGGAGCGTGGCGCTCGTGAGCGTCGCCGCTGCGGCCATCGTCGCCGTACCCGGCTACCTGGCCGCGCGGGTGCCGGCGAGTGTTAATCCAGGATGACCGGTTATGAGTAACTAGGTCTATGCGCGCAGTCAGCCGACAGGGTGCGATCTTCGAGCGGCGGGCGGGGCCCGCGACTCGGCGCGTCGAGCGGGGCGAGTCGCGGAGCGTGCAGCGGAGCCACGGGCGCGCAGGCGCGCGGATGGGTTTGGCGCTCGCGCGGGCGAGCGCGCGGGAACTGATCTGGGGTCTGAGGATGGTCTCTCGCGAGGTGGAGGGCTGGCGCGGGCGAGCGGAGCAGATCCCCGACGCCGAGCTGCGTGCGGATGCCTTGAAGGCGCTCTGCACAAAGCGGGGGAACATCAACGGCGCAGCGCTGTTCTGGACGCTGCCGGACCGCCGCAGCGGCGACCTGCTCGCGGCGCTTGTCGTCTACGAGATCCTGGCCGACTTCCTCGACTGCGTGAGCGAGCGGAGCGCCGGCCTGGGCATCGCAAACGGCCGCCAGTTGCATCTCGCCCTCGTGGAGGCGCTCGATCCGCAGGCCCCGATCTCGGACTACTACCGCCACCTCGGCAGCACGGACGACGGCGGCTATGCACGGGGACTGGTGGAAAGCTGCCGTGCGCACACCATGGTGCTCGACGGCTACGAGGAGGTCCGGCCCTTCCTCTCACGGGCCGCGCGGCTCTCCTCGGTGCTGCCGATCAACCACGAGCTCGACCCCGCGCGGCGCGAGCAGGCGCTGCAGGAGTGGGACCGCGATCGAGCGGCCGAACACGGCGAGCGCCTGTGCGTCCTCACCGCGCGGCAGGCGTGGTATGAGAGAACGGCGGGAGCCAGCGCCTGGCTGACCGTGCTCGCGATGCTGGCGCTCGCGGCCGAACGCGGCCACGACCCCGGGGCGGTCGCGCAGACCTACGAGGCCTACCTGGGAGCGATCGCGCCCGCGGGAGCGATGCTCGACAGCTACGGCGACGTCGCCGAGGACGCGGCCGGCGGCGAGCACAGCTACATCTCCCATTACCCGAGCATGGAGCTGGCGATCGAGCGCGTGGGAGAGCTCATCCGCGGCGGCAGGCAAGCTGCAGGCGCGCTCCCCGGCGGCGCTCGTCACGATCTGATCGTGGCTTGCCTGGTCGCGTTCTACCTCGCCAAGGATGCGACTCGTGCCGGCGACCTGCGCGAGGACAGGCGCGCGCTGCGGCGAGCGGGCGGCCCACTGGTCCGGCTGCTGCTGCCGGTGCTGCGGGCCTGGCGCGCAGCCTACGGACAGCGCTCGGCCTAGCGACCCCGGCATGCGGCGCCTTGCTCGGCGTGCGCGTCCGGGTCCGAGGCGCTCGCCAGCCCGCGTCCGCCACGATCGTGGCGGCGCGCCGAGGACGCCTCGGCAGTTTCGTGAAACTAGGCACACGGCGGCGCCAGGACAAAGATCAGCGCTCGATGCCTGCACTCGACCCCGCCTCTGCCGGGAACGGCACGTCGCGCTCGCTCGTTTACGGGCTGACGCTGTTGCGCCAGTTCACGGTCGAGCAGCCCGTGCGGGGGATCGCGGAACTCGCTGAGATCCTCGAGGTCAGCCGGCCCACCGCCCACCGCTACGCCTCCACGTGCCTGGAACTGGGCTACCTGGAACAAGCACCGTTGCGCCGCTACAGGCTGGCACGGCGGGCGGCCGAGCCAGGGCTCGCGATGGTTCACTCGCTGCCCTTCGCACGGCGGGCGCAGCCGATTCTGCACGAGCTCCGCCGCCACAGCGGGCGCACCGCGAGCCTCGCGATCCTCGACGGCCGCGACGTCCTCTACCTGCAGCGGCTGTGCGGCTTCGCAGGCGGTCAGTACGCGCTCGAGCAGGGCCTCGGCCCCGGCACCCGACGGCCCGCGCGTCGCACGGCGGCCGGCGAGGCGCTGCTCGCGCGCTCGTGCGCGCGAGCCGGCAAGCCGAGGCACGCTCACGAGGACGGGCTCGTCGTGGTCGAAGGCGGACCGCGTCCGGATGCGTGCGGCTTGGCGGTTGCGATCGAGGCACCGGGCGAACGGACGTATGCGCTCGAAATGACTGTTCCCGCCCACGCGATCGGCGCCTGCGCCGCGACGGCCGAGCTGGGCGATCCGCTGCGAGCAGCCGCGAGCGCTCTGCGCAAGCCGTTTGCGGACGGTCGAGCAACGCAGTGCGTCGCGAGCTGAAGCGGCGCGAGGCGTCGTTGAGCGGCGAGGGCGAGGAGCGGGAGGATCGTCGGCCCGCTCCGGCCCTCCTGCCCAAGGAGCGCTACTCACACTCGCTGGAGCGGGGTCTGTCGATCCTCGCCTGCTTCACCCCCGAGCAGCCGCTGCTGGGGATCGCCGAGCTGGCCGAGAGGCTGGGCATGACCCGCCCGACAACTCACCGATACGTCAGCACGCTGGTTTCGCTCGGTTACCTGGAGCAGGACGCGTCGCGCAAGTACCGACTCGCCGTCGGCGCCATCGAGCTCGGGGCCGGCTTGAATGCGGTGGGGCTGTGCATGGACGCACGCCCGCACCTGCACGCACTCGCTCATCGCACCGGGTGTACCGCGGAGCTGGCGGTCCTCGACGGCACGGAGATCCTGATCCTCGACCGGGTTCACGGCAAGCGGCCGGGCCGCAGCCAAGCGAGCGATCGTGCGTACTCGCGGCTACCCGCCTACTGCACGGCGACGGGCAAGTTGCTGCTGGCCCACCTGCCGGCATCCGCGCAGAAGCGGCTGATCTCGGAGATGACGCTGAGCAGGCGGGGGCCGCATACGATCACGAGCGCAGCGGCGCTTCGGGGTCAGCTCCAGGATGTGGCCAGCGAAGGCCTTGCGATCGACGACGAAGAGCTGGCCGAGGGGGTGTGCGCGATCGCAGCGCCCGTGCGAGAGGAATTCGGAGAGGTCATCGCAGCGGTGGGCCTGATGGCGCACGGGGGGCTCGTGGATGCCGAGGAGCTGGTGGCCCGCTACGAAGGCCAGGCGATCGTGACGGCCGAACGGATCTCCAAGCGGATCGGGTGGCGAGGAGAAGGGGGTAGCTGCCAATGCGCCTATGCCTAACCTTGCCTGCTGTAGAGCCAGATTCGGCCGTCAGGCGGCGAGACGCTCGGTCCTTCGATCGTGGCGGGTGCCGGATTGGCTGTCGGTCGGTAGCCCTCCTCCCGACAGCTACCGCCGACTGGATTGCGGAATGTAGCGGCGCTAGCATTTGTCCCATGACAGCAAAGGAGAAGCTACGTGCGCGCGTCGAGGACCTGAGCGAACAGGAGGCCGAGGCCACCCTCGATTTCATCGCCTCCCGTGGGGAGAGCTTCGCCGACTGGCTTGACGCTCGCCCCGAAGACGACGAGCCGTTGAGCGCCGAGGACCAAGTCGCGCTCGCCGAGAGCGACGCCGACATCGCCGGGGGACGGACTATCTCCTACGAGCAGGTCAGGCAAGACCTCGGATCTCAAGCCGGGTGAGCGGCGGGCTGCGCTTCACGCGCAGCGCCGAGAAGGATCTACGACGCCTCGACCCACCGATCCGCAAGCGCGTTTTCGCCAGCCTCGATCGCCTGCTCGCCGAGGACCGCGTGCTCGACGTGAGACGGCTCACGGGCAGCGAGCACTTTCGCCTTCGCGTCGGCGACTGGCGCGTGATCTTCGACTACGACCGCAAGGCGGACGCCATGCTTGTCCGGCGCATCCTTCCGCGTGGCCGAGCTTATGAGCGATAGGTGATCGCCGCTCAATTGGCCCACCGGAGCCGGTTGGTGGGCCAAATCCAGTGATCGATCCGTGAAGCTGCGACCGGCGTCCAGCGTCAGCGCAAAGTGCCGGGTAGGTAACCAGTGCGACCTCGACGCGGATACCGTCGGGTCACCGCTTACTCCGACAGCCCGGCCGCCCGCAACGCCTCGCCGTGATCGAGAAACGTGCGGATGCGCGAGACCTTGCCGTCGCGAAGGTCATAGACGCCGCCCCAAGGCGAATCGCCGGGCGCACCGCTGGCTCTCCCCCGCGTCCTCAGCCGACCGAGCGCGAGCACTCGATCGCCGAGGTCACGGTATTCCTCGGGCATGGGGCGAAACTCCTCCCAAGTCTCGTCGACCTCGCCGAGGAACGCTTCGATCCCGTCACGTCCTCGGTAGACGTCGCCGCCGACGCGCGCGGCGAACACCGGGTACCACTCGAAGTCGCTCGTCGTGACAGCAGCGAAGGCATCGATGTCGCGGCTGTGGACGGCCGCCATCAGCGACTTGACGAGTTCCAAGTTCTCCTGCGTCATGTCACCCCTTCCCGAAGCAGCTCGACGTTCTCCTGTGACACGGCTACGCCTTGCCTTCCGCGATCCGCGCGGCGGCCGCCCGCGCCTCGTCGACGTCGCCGTGGTTGGTGACGCGCGCGATCAGCCCGCCCTCCCACTCATATAGGAAGGCTTCGCGAGTGTGCACGGTTGCACTGCTGCCGACAGGCCGCGCGTACTGGTTGTTCACGGCCAGCACGACCCCGTTGCCGAAGTCGATCAGCTCCTCGGCTTGCACGCGGATCTCCTCGTATGCGCCGTAATAGTCCTCCCACAGACGATGAATCGCGTCGACTCCCTGAAAGCTCCCGGCGCCACGCGTGTCCCACACGGCATCGCGTGCGTAGAAGCTGAGGATCTCGTCGAAGTCGGCACGATCGGCGGCATCGAGGATCTGGCGTGTGAGCTCAACGAGATCTGGGGTCGCGGCCTGCTCGGACATCGCCCGGTCAGTATCTCGCGAGGCAAGCGCGAATGGTCGGTCCGGTGTGAATCAGATCGGGGATACTCGGAGCGATGCCCGCTGAAAACGCCAGGACCTCGTCGAGCGGCAATGAACCGCTGCGCTGAGTGCTCGACAGAGAACCCCGCCGGCGCCCGCTTTTGCATGGACTGCGGCGCGGCGCTGAGCGGCGCTGCGCCACGTGCGGCGCCGCTGCGCCGGACGGCGCACGCTTCTGCATGACATGCGGAGCGCAGCTGCCGGGCAAGGAGCCCGGGGCGGTGAAGGATCGCGACGATCGGCCGCCGGGCTCAACGCCCGCGCCCGGTGCGCAGGCCCCGGACGAGCGCCGTACCGCGACGGTGCTGTTCGCCGACCTGTCGGGCTACACGGCGATCGCGGAGAACCTCGACCCGGAGTCGGTCAAGCGCTTGCTGGAGCGGATCCTGACGCGCCTCGGCGAAGAGGTGCGCGCGTACGGCGGCTACGTCGACAAGTTCATCGGCGACAACGTGATGGCGATCTTCGGCGCTCCGGTCGCACACGGCGACGACGCCGAGCGCGCGGTGCGCGCGGGGCTCGCGATGCAGGCGGCGATGGACGAGATCAACGAGCCTTGGCGCAACAGCACGGCGTGACGTTCGCGCTGTGTGTGGGCGTCAACACCGGCGAGGTGCTCGCGGGACGCGTGGGAGACAGCTACACGGTGATCGGCGACAGCGTCAACGTCGCCGCCCGCCTGCAAGCTGCGGCTCGTCCGGGGACGGTGACGGTCGGCGAGCGCACGCACGGTGCAACCCGCAACGCGATCGATTACAGGGCGCTCGAGGAGCCCCTGACGTTGAAGGGCAAGGCACAGCCGGTGCACGCGTGGGAGGCGATCGCGCTCGTCGGTTCGCGCGCGACGGCCGAGTCGGTCGCCCAGCCCGCCCGCGCGCCGCTCGTCGGTCGCACGGCCGAGCTCGCCCAGCTGCACAGCCTCGTCGAGCGAGTCGAGCAGCGGCGCGGCGCGCACCTTGCGACGGTCATCGGCGAAGCGGGGGTCGGCAAGTCGCGACTGCTGCAGGAGTTCGAGCAGGAGCTTCGGCTCGCGCCCGCAGCGCCGCTCGTGCGCCGCGGTCGCTGCCTGCCTTACGGATCGAGCGTGGCGTACTGGCCGCTCGGAGAGGTGATCCGCGCGGAGTGCGGCATCGTCGACGGCGATCCGCCGGCGGCGGCCTGGGCAAAGCTCGCGGCGCGCTTGGACGAGCTGTTCGACGAGCCCCGGCGTGAGAGCGGTGGCTCCTCGTCTTCGAGGACCGCGCTGATCGCTCGCCTGCTGGGGATCGAGGCGCCCGAGGAGTCGTCATCTTCGGAGGAGCTCGACGCCCAGCGCGCGCGTGAAGCGTTCTTCGCCGCTGTGCGCTCATGCGTCGAAGGTCTCGCACGCGAGCGGCCGCTGGTGCTCGTGTGGGAGGACATCCACTGGGCCGACGAGGGAATGCTCGACTTGATCGAACACCTCGTGCAGTGGGCGCACGCCCCGGTGCTGCAGATCTGCCTCACGCGGGAAGAGCTGCTCGAGCGACGCGTCGGCTGGGGTGGCGTGCGCCGCGATGCCACCACGATCTTCCTAGAACCGCTCGGCGAGTTGCACACGCGCGAGCTGATCTCCTCGCTGCTGGCGATCGACGAGCCAAGCGAGGACCTGATCGCCACGGTCGCAGCGCGTGCCGAGGGCAACCCCCTGTTCGCGGAGGAGATGGTGCGCCGTCTGTCCGAGGAGGAGGGCGCCAACGCCGCCGAGCTGCCGGCTACGGTGCAGGCGCTGCTGGCGGCGCGGCTGGACTCGCTCGAGCCATTCCAGCGTCGTGTGCTGGCACACGCCGCGGTCGTGGGCAGGACGTTCTGGGAGGACGCGCTCACCCCTGCCGCGGAGGCCGAGGGCGGAGATCTGCAGGAGGCGCTGCGAGCGCTGCGCGAGAAGGATCTCGTCGTCGCGGGCGAGGGGAGCGCGATCGCCGGCGAGCCGGAGCTGGCGTTCAAGCACGCGCTGATCCGCGACGCCGCTTACGCGATGCTGCCGAAGGCAGTACGCGCACAGAAGCACTTCGAGGTCGCCCAGTTCATCGAGTTGCGCGCGGGCGAACGCGTCGAGGAGGTCGTCGCGCTGCTGGCCGAGCACTACGGACGCGCGGCTCAACTCGGCGCCGAGCTGAGCCTGCCCTCCTCCGAGCTCGAGCCCTACCGCGCCAAAGCGCTGTGCTACCTGGAGGCTGCCGGCGATGCGGCGACGGCCTTCTACTCAAATGCCGAAGCCTTCTCCCTGTACCAGGCCGCTTGCGAGCAGACGGCCGGGCACGCTGGGACGCTCGCGCGACTGCTCGAGAAGCAGGGCGACGTTGCACTGCGCCTGGGGCGCGTGGACTCGGCGATCGGCGGATGGGAACGGGCGCTCGAGTACCACGCCGTCCGAGAGGACCTAGAGCGGGTCGCCGAGCTCCACCGAAAGATCGGCGCGGGGCTCGCGCACAAGGGCGAGCGCAAGCAGGCAATCGAGCACCATCAGCGCGGCATCAACCTGATCAAGGACGGCGAGCCGACGCTCGCGCTCGTGCGCCTGTACGAGGAGGCGGCGTGGCTGTATACGCAGACGGGCGACAACATGCTCGCGATCTATGCCTCCGAGAAGGCGCTGCGACTCGCCGAGCAGCTCGGAGAGGTGCGCGCGGCCAGTCGCGCGCACGGCATCTTCGGGCGCGTATTCGGCCGCATCGGCGACAGCGAGAAGGCGCGCGAGAACCTCGAGCGCGCGGTCGAGCTGGCGAGGGGCTCCGACGCCCACGAGACGGTCCTCGCGCTGACGGCACTCGGCCACCACCTGGAGAGCTCTGAGGGTGACTACGAGGCTGCTGCCGGTGCCTACCGGGAGGCCCTCGCGCTGGCGCAGCAGATCGGTGACGTACCGGCCGAGATCGAGCTGCACGCGGCCGTCGCCCAGCTCGCGCTCTACGCGGCGGACTGGGAGCAGGTCAGAGCTTTCAGCGACGCCAGCGCGCAGCTGTCCGAGCGCGAGGGCCTCGTCGGCAAGCTGTGCCTGCCCTACGCATTGCGCGGGCGCCTTTACTGGCGAACGGGGACGTGGAGAGAGTCGGAGGACTCCTACAAGCGCGCGCACGAGCTGGCCGAGCAGATCGGCTGGTCGGAGGTCAGCTTCGACGCGCTGTTCGGGTTGTCGAACACCCTCCTCGACCGGGGCGACGTCGCAAGCGCGCAGGCCGTGCTCTCGCAAGCGCTGGAAGTGTGCGAGCGCGCCGGCCTGATCGTGCAGTCGATCCAGGCCAACTCAGCGCGCGCGTTGCTGTACAGCGCCGCCGACGCTCACGAGCAAGCGATCGAGGTCTCCGGCCAGGCGGCGGAGATCGCCGAGCGCGTGCACTACCCGGTCGGCCAGGCGGCGGCGCTCGAAGCCACGGGGGTCGTCGGCGCGCTGCCGGGCGCACTGGAGGACCTACGCCAGGCTCGCGCGGCGCTGGCAGCGCCTGCAGCGGCCGCTGGAGGCTGCGCGCTGCGAGCTGCTGCTCGGGCAGCGGTTGCTCGGGCACGATCGCGCGGAGGGCGCGGCCTCGCTCGAGCGCGCGGCGCGCGAGTACGACGAGCTCGGCGTGGCGCACCTTGCGGCGCGTGCGCGCGAGCTTGCCGGCTCGGGTTGACCCGCGAGATTGGCCGAGCACCAGCAGGGGTACACCCTGCGAAGGGAGGTAGAGCAGGCGGCCATTGGACGGCCGCGCCCCACTCAGCACAGGCATGTCCGTAGAGCAGATCCCCGCCGACCTGGTCGTCTCGCTCCCGCTCGACGCCGATGCGCCGCGTGCCGCGCGCCATCACGTTGCGCTCGTCGACCACCCGTCACCGGACCTGCGCGACGTGGTGGTGCTGCTGACAAGCGAGCTGATCTCACAGGCCGTCAACAGGTGCCGGTCGGGCGGCGTCAGCTTCGAGTTGTGCGCCTGGATGCCGCCGGACCTCGTCCGCGTCGAAATACGCCTTCCGAAAACGTTCCTCGACCTCGGCTGGGAGGATTACGAGCACGACCTCGGCACGCTCGTGATCCGCGCCGCGGCCGACCGGCTTTGGGTTGGCTCGGAGGGAGATCTGGCGCGCATGTGGTTCGAGATCGACCGCCACTGACGCCGAGACGAGCGACTAACCCCGCGTCTGACACAGCCCGCGACCTGGGCGCAGGTCTGTGAGATGCTCCGCCCGTCGGTGAAGCTGTTGCTCAACGAAGGGAGCGAGGCATGCACGCGCGAGTGGCAACGTTCGAAGGCGGAGACCCCGCCAAAGTCCGCGAGACGATCGCCCAGATCAACGAGCGGGCGGGAGATGGCCCGCCCGAGGGCGTCCCGTCGACGGGCCTGATGATCCTCAACAAACCAGACGACGGCAAGGTCCTCGCGATCGGCCTGTTCGCGACGGAGGAGGACCTCCGCAAGGGCCATGAGACGCTCAGCGCGATGGACCCGCCGGTGGTTGGAGGAATGGGCAATCGCGTCTCGGTCGAGATGTTCGAGGTGCCGGTCAAGATCGAGGTCGACTGAGCGCAACTGAGGCGCCTACGCCGCACGACCGGACGACCGCACAGCCCCCGGGCAACCGGCACCGCGCCGCAGGTGCCGCCGAGCCGGCCGCGCTCAGCCCGCAGCCGGCGCGACGCTGATGAGCATCGCGCCGGCGGCGGGCAGCCTCACGGCGATGACCCCGCCGTCGGCGATCGCCTGTCCGTAGCGCCGCGGCGTCCAGGTCCCGTCGGCGGCAACTTCGCTTTCGCCCAGTTCAACGCCGGACAGGGCATGGAGCGACTGCCCGGTCAATGCAAGCGTGCTGGCAGCGGCGAACGCGCTGCCGACCTTCAACCGCACGAGCACGCCGGCGTTCCCGAGCGGATCATCGTCGACGGCGATGACCCGCAGGCTCCCGTCGGGCGCAGCGAAGCCGAGGACGTGCACGTTGGCGTCGGTTCGCCGCAGCTTGGTCGCGGTCGGCAGCGGCCGCGTGTCGAGCAGCTGGCGCGCGATCAGCAGCGAGTACCACTTGGGCTGCGCCTGCAGCTGGCCGTCGGAGAGCTCTTCGGGCCCGGGCGCGCAGATGGGCGAGTAGCCCTTGCAGTTGGCGACGTTGCCGTGCATGTTCACGCCGACGGAACCGGAGCCCATCAACTTGGGCAGGTAGCCGGCGGCCCACAGGGCAGAGGCGAAAGAGTTGCTGATTCCGGCGACGCCGCCGCAGGAAACGGAGTTGGTCTCGTCCATCCGGAACGGCAGTCCGGCCGATTGCGAGAGCGACACGTAGCGGCGCACGGAGCCGACCTCGCGCCGCCAGATCGGCGAGCTCAACAGGCTGGTGACGGACGGCACTGGTTTCTTCTGTTCGCAGCCGAGCGGGTAATGGTGGCCGGTGAGCGTGGTCGGGCGCTGGTCGACGACCTCGCCGGGCCCCCACGTTTCGAAGGCGCTCGACCCGGACACGTCGGGGCCCCACACGGGGACTCCGGGGGCGGCGGCTTCGATGCCGGCGCGATATTCGCCGACCTGCGCGTTGTACTGCTCGAGGCCCCACGGTTCTTCGCGCATCCCGTGCAGGGCATAGGAGTTGGGCTCATTGCCGAACTCGAAGGCCTCGAGCCAGGGCCCGAGCGCGGCCTTGGCGGCGGCGGCCTCGCGCGCGGCGGCCTCGGGGTCGAAGTGCACGATGCCGAGCGTCAGCACGATGTGCCAACCGCTCTGCGCGGCGAGGCCGGCGAGCTGGCGGAAGTCATCGGCGTCGACGACGCCGGAGGCCCACGCGGGGCGGGCGGTGCGCGTGTCGGTCCAGGCGATGCGCGTGTCGGCGGACACGCCGCCGAAGCGCAGCACGCCGGGCCCAAGCGAGCGCAGCAGCGCGACGAGGTTGCCGCGACTGCCGTACCTGGCCATCTGCGGCAGGCTGGACATCTCGAAGGAGAGCCCGAGGAAGTCCTGCGGCACGGGCGGGCCGGGGTGCGCGGTGTCGACGGACACGGTGACGCTCGGCGGCAGCGGCTTGGGCTTTGCAACCTTGCGGGGCGCCTTCTGGCGAGCGCCCGTCGCGGCGGCGGACGGCGCAGGCGGCAACGCCGCCGCCGCGCAGAGCGCGGCGAGCAGCAAGGCGAGCCCCACGCCAGGCAGCGAGCGGGCTCCGGCGCTCGCCCGCGCCATGGCTGAACGGCAAGCTCTCATCGACCGGCCTTCGTTAACAGATGTGCGCCGCGGGGCGCGCCGGCACAGCCGAGCGGCCGGGTAACGGCGCCGCCAACGATCAAGAGACTACGACCCGTTCAGGCGACGACGGGCGCCGGCGCACCGGCGGCTTGCAGCTCGCCTGCAAGGTGCTCAGACCAGCGCGCGATCTCCGCCCAATCGCGGAAGTCACCCTCCATGCCGCGCATCACGAGCAGCGCGGCGCGCTGGCGGCGATTCAGGCGCCGGCGCTCGAGCGTGCCGGGAAAGAGCTCGTGCTCGCGCGCACCAGTCGCCTCGATCAGCTTCGCGAGCTCGCCTCGATCGACACCCATCTGCTGGACGAGCTTGCGCGACGGGTCGCCGACGGGGCCGCTCGAGAACAGCCACACGGGCCTCGTGCCACGGGCCTCGTGCACGCGTTGGACGAGGCCTTTGGCGTCGTCGAGCCAGCGTCCCATGTAGACGGCGCTGCCGAGCACGAAGGCGTCGTAGTCGTCGAGCGACGTGACGCGCGCGGGCTCCTGGACGGTGACGTCGATCCCGCGCGCCTGGAGCGCACGCCCGATCGCGTCGCCGATCTCGGCGGTCGCCCCGTACCTGCTCGCGGTGCTGAGGAGGACTCTCACGATCGGACCCAACGACCCATCGGCGCTCAGCCCCCGACGGCGCCACGGCCCAGCGAGCGCCCGTCGTCACCGCCACGCACCCGATCCATCTCCCGGCGGATGTCAGCCTCGGTGATCGGCCTGCGTCCGTACACGTCCCATGCGTTGAGCAGCAGGCCGATGGCCCAGAGCCCGCTCAGCCACACGGGCCAGACGTCGCCGGCGCCGGTGAGCGCCCAAACGCCCCACACGGCGGCGTTGACGATCAGGTAGGTGACAAAGTGCGCGGAGAGGTCGCGCCGCTTCTTGATCTGCTGCACGGCCTGTTCGCGGACGTCGCTCTCGCGCTCACTCGGCTGGTTGGCGGTCTCCTGCTCGCTCATGCTCCACAGTCAAGCTCGGCCGCGTTCTACGGGCATCGGGACTAAGCCCGGCAAGCCGGACGTACTTTTCCGCAGGCGACAGCGCGCGAGGGGGCTAACGTGAGGCCATGCCCGCAAGGCTTGCGCTGATCGAGTTCCCGGCAGACGACGCGGAGCGCGCGCGCAGCTTCTGGAGCGGCCTGCTCGACGTCTCGCTGGAGCCACGCTCGGCCGATCAGGGAGAGGGCTGGCAGAGCGACGAGGCGCCGGCGCAGACGCGCGCGGCGGCAGCCGCTGGGATCGGAGTCCATCAGCGCGGCCGCGGTCCGGGCGACTCGTTCTCGCTGCCGTACTTCGAGGTGCACGAGATGGAGAGCACGCTCGCGCGGGTCCCTGCGCTGGGCGGCAGCGTCGTGCACCGGGGCGAGCGCTGGTCGATCTGCAAGGACTCGGAGGGCAACCCGTTCGGACTGGAGCTGCGATGCAGTACGTGAACCTCGGAGCGACGGGCCTGCGCGTCTCGCGCATCTGCCTGGGGATGATGAGCTACGGCAACGACTCGGATCGGGCGTGGGCGCTCGACGAGCAGGCGGCTGAGCCGATCGTGCGCGCGGCGGTCGAGGGTGGGGTGACGTTCTTCGACACGGCCGACACGTATTCGAACGGCGCGAGCGAGGTCGCGACGGGGCGCCTGTTGAGCAAGCTGCTGACGCGCGATGAGGTGGTGGTGGCGACGAAGGTGTTCATGCCGATGACGCCTGGTGAGAACGGCGGCGGGCTCTCGCGCAAGCACATCCTCGCGGCGATCGACGCGTCGCTTGAGCGCCTGGGAATGGACTACGTCGACCTCTACCAGATCCACCGCTGGGACCCGCGCACGCCGATCGAGGAGACGATGGGAGCCCTGCACGACGTGGTGTGCGCGGGCAAGGCGCGCTACATCGGCGCGAGCAGCATGTTCGCGTGGCAGTTCGCCAAGGCGCAGTACGCGGCGGAGCGCAACGGCTGGACGAAGTTCGTCTCGATGCAGCCGCACTACAACCTGATCTACCGCGAGGAGGAGCGCGAGATGATCCCGCTGTGCATCGAGGAGGGCATCGGCGTGATCCCGTGGAGCCCGCTCGCACGAGGAGTGCTGGCGGGCAACCGCACGCGCGGGGGCGAGCGCCGTACGACGCGCGCTGACTCGGACCCGTTCACGGACTACCTGTACAGCCAGCCGACTGACTTCGACGTGGTCGAGCGGGTGGCCGAGGTCGCGGCGCAGCGCGGCGTGCCCAACGCCCAGGTGGCGCTGGCGTGGCTGCTGCACAAGCCGGGGGTGACGGCGCCGATCGTGGGCGCGACCAAGTCGGGGCACCTGCAGGACGCGCTCGCGGCCGGGCAGCTCGAGCTCTCAGACGAGGAGATCGCGCGCCTGGAGGAGCCGTACGCGCCGCACCCGGTGCTCGGGCACGGATAGGACCGCGGCGCGGCGCGAAAAAGGCGGCCCCAGCTCAGCGCCTGGGCTGCAGCGCGACGACGGGGATCTGCCGCGTGGTCTTCTTCTCGTACTCGCCGAACTGGGGGTGGCGCTCGACCTGTCTGCGGAACAGCCGTTCGCGCTCGTCGCCCTCGATGACGAGCGCTTCGACGTCGAGCGTGTCGCTGCCGACCTCGACGGTCGCGGTGGGGTTGGCGCGGAGGTTGTGGTACCAGGCGGGGTTGTCGGGAGCTCCGGCCTTGGATGCGAAGATCACCATCCGATCGCCGTCGCGCTGATAGACGACGGGCGTGGTGCGCTGCTCGCCGCTCTTGGCGCCGGTGGACGTCAGCAGCAGCACGTCGGCGCCCTCGAACGGACCGCCGACCTTGCCCTCGTTGGCACGGAATTCGTCGATCACTTTGCGGTTGAAGTCGTTGATGTCGGCCATCGGCCCTCCGTTCGTCGGTTCACGGCCAGCGTAGCCGCAGCTGATGGACGATCGGGTGCGAGCGGGGCCGACGCGAAACGGGAGGCCGACGCGAACGCGGGCTAGGGAACGAGCCGCACGGGCAGCGTCTTGAGCTGGTTGAGGAACAGCGATTCGACGTGCGTGGGCGACTCGGCGATGGCGATGTCGGGGTAGCGCCTGAGCGTCTCCTCGATCAGGATGCGCAGCTCGAGGCGGGCGAGGGCTGTGCCGAGGCAGAAGTGCCGGCCGCCGGCGCCGAAGGCCTGGTGCTCCTCCTTGCGCCGCAGGTCGAAGCGTTCGGAGTCCTCGAAGCGCGTCTCGTCGCGGTTGGAGGAGGCGTACCACATGACGACCTTGTCGCCGGCCTTGATCTTCTGCCCGTGCAGCTCGGCGTCGCGCGTGGCGGTGCGGCGAAAGTGGGCGAAGGCGGGGAACATGCGCAGCGACTCCTCGACGGCGTCTGGAATCAGCGAGGGGTCGTCGAGCACGAGCTGGCGCTGCTCGGGGTCTTCCATCAGCGCGCGCATGCCGCTGCAGTAGGTCGCCTTGGTGCTGTCGTTGCCGGCGGCCATCAGCAGGAAGAAGCCCATCACGATCTCGTGTTCCTCGAGCTTCTGCCCGTCGACCTCGGCGTGCACCAGTACGGACGTCAGATCGTCGGTCGGGTGAACCTGGCGCTCGGCGATCAGCTTGCGGCAGAGCTCGAAGATCTCGGGGATGTCCTTGTTGACGGCGCCTTCGAAGCCGTCGGGATTCAGGTCGGGGTCGCCGGCGCCGAGCGTCGAGTTCATCAGCCGCGCCCAGATCAGGTCTTCCTCCTCGGAGATGCCCATGAAGCTGCCGATCACGCGCGAGACGACGGGCTGGGCGACGTCTGCGACGAGGTCGCACGTCTCACGGCCGTCGAGCCGGTCGAGCACGCGCACGGTGATCGCGCGAATGGCGTCCTCGTGGTCGGCGATCCGCTTGGGCGTGAAGCCGCGCTGGAAGAGCGCCTTCAGCCGGTCGTGCTTGGGCGGATCCATGCCGATGAACATGGCGCGGGCGAGCTCGATCGGAAAGCCGGCGGCCGCGGCGACTACGCCGCCGAGTTCGGAGGAATAGGTCTCCCAGTCGCGGCTGACGGTGTGGACGTCCTCAGCGGTCGTGATCGACCAGAAGCCGGCCTCGTCGGGGAGTTCTTCGAAGCTCTCGGTCCAGTGCACGGGACACTTGCCGCGCATCTCCCTGAAGGCCTCCTGCGGCGGGCCGTTCAGCCACAGCTCGCGCTGGGTCAGTTCCAAGCTCTCGATGTCGCGCCCGACGGTCGCCATGGGGTCCCCTTAGTTCGTCAATCCCGGAATGCTCGTGGAGCATACTGGCTGCGCAGCCAGTTTTCATTTTTTAAGATGATCCCAAAGACGACACCGACAGGTCTGTGCGTCTGGACACACGCCACCCGAGACGTCGCGGGCGGCGTCGGCGGTGCAAGCGGACTAGGAGAGCGCGCGCTCGCGCAGGCGGCGCCGCGACGCGCGCCAGGCGAGCGCCAAGAGGGCGAGCACGAGCGCGAGCGGCACGAGCACGGCGAGCGCGACGAGCAGCACGACGGCGACGCCCTTGAGCACGTCGAGCGCGTCGTGCAAGCCGTTGCTCAGCGTGGAACGGTGGGCGCCGGCGTGGACATCGCCGAGCACGGTGACTTCGACGGTCGAGTTGCTGCCGCGCCGCGAGATCGCACCGAACGCGGTACGTGCGCGGGTGACGGCGTCGGCGGCCAGCGCGATGCGCGCGTGCAGGCTTTCGATCTGGCTCTGCGTGCTCGCCCGCGCGAGCGCGCGCAGCAGCGCCTGGCGCTCTGCCACGGCGTCTGCGAGCTTGCGGCGAGCGGCGCCGTATTCATCGGTGATGTCCTGCAGCGACTGGCTCTCCTCGCGCGTCGGCGCAAGCCGCCCGAGCGAGGCCAAGGCGGCGGTCAGCCGTGCGCCGGGCAGGCTCAGGCGCAGTTCGGCGCTGCCGCCGGCACCGCTCTGACGGTGCACCTGCGAGCTCTGCACGAAGCCGCCTTCGCGCACGGTCAGCTGCGCGACCTGGTCGGCGACCGACTGCACGGCTTCGGGCTTGGGGGCGAGCGTGAGCGAGGAGGCGCGCTGCTGGATGCGCGAGGAGGAGGATTCGCTGCTGGACGCGCTCGATTCGCTGCTGGATGCGCTCGATCCGTCGGTGCCCGCCGGCGACTTGACGGGCGCGGCGGGCGCCGACACGACCGGGCTCCCCGAAGACCTGAACGCTTCCGCGTGCCCGCTCGTCGCAGAGGACGACGAGGCTGACTCGGACACATGCCACGGAGCCGCGATCACGAGCACGGCAACGGCTGCCGTTGCGCAGACCCCGCCGAGCGCGAGTGCGCGCGCCCGCGTGCCGGAGGCGAGCCAGGCCCGGAACCGGACGGGCGCGGAGCGAACGCCGGCGCGCGCGATGCGTCGCGGCGGCCTGGCAGCACGCGCCTCGATCCGCTCGCGCAGCAGCTGCTCGAACTCGGGCGATATCGCGGGCGCGAGCGTGCGCACGTCGGCGCGCAGCTCGCGCCAGCCCTCGGCGCTCGCACCGGTCGTGTCGCCGCGCAGCGCGGCCTCGATCTCGGCAAGCGTCTGCTCGTCGGGCGGGCCTTCGGACTGCGGGAAGGGAACGATCTTCAAGCGACCTCCCTGCGCGCGAGCTCGGCGCACGTCTCGCGCAACCGCGTGAGCGCGCGGTGCACGCGCGTGCCGGCGTTGGACTCGCTGATCCCGAGCACGCGCGCGAGCTCGCCGTTGGTCAGCTGGCCGTGGAACTTGAGCAGCACGACCTCGCGCTCGCGCAGCGGCAGCTCGAGCAGCGCGGCGTGCACGGTGGCGCGGCGCTCGGCCTGCTCGATCGCCTCGGCCGGGTCGGCCTGGCGCGTCTGCCCCGCGGCGAGCGGATGCCCGCCACGCGGCAAGTCGAGCTCGACGGCCTCGGGCTCGAGCCCACCGGCGCCGTGGCGCCGCCGGCGACGCAGCTCGTCGAGCGCGGCGTTGCGCACGATCGAGAACAGCCACGCGCGCGGCGTTCCCCGCGAGCGGTCGAGACGCTTGCGCGCGACGTAGAGCCGCTCGAAGGCGAGCGCCGTGACGTCCTCGGCGCCGGCGCGGTCGCCGAGAAGGGCGATCGCATAGCCGTGCACGTCGCGCGCGCACTCGCGGAACAGCCGCTCGAAGGTCGAGCCGTCGAGCTCGGCCGCTCCGGCCCCGCGCGCAGGACTGGGCGATGGTGGTTCGGTTGGCGTCACTTGCCTGCTCACTACCCCAACTACGTCGCGCGCCGCCGATCCATCACACCGACGACGAGAGGGCGGCCCTAGAAGCGCTCGAGCACTCGCCCGATTGCGCGCGTGCCGAACTCGACGGCGTCGGCCGGCAGACGCTCGTCGGGCGCGTGGATCAGCTGCATGAAGGGCAGCTCGGGCGGCAGCTGCATCGGCAGGAAGCCGTACGTCTGGACGCCGAGGCGCGAGAAGAAGCGCCCGTCGGTCACGCCGGGGAGCAGCATCGGGATCGGTTTGGCGTCGGCGTCGAGCTCGCGCAGTGCACCGGCGAGCGTCTCGAACATCGCCATGTCGGGCTCGCCCGAGACAGGATCGTGCTGGACGATCTCGAACTCCAGCTCGACGCCGGACAGCGCACGCAGCTCGGCGAACACCTGCTCGGGCGTGAAGCCTGGCAGCAAGCGGCAGTCGAGCGACAGCGAGATCTCATCGGGGATCACGTTGTCCTTCTCCCCGCCCTGCACGATCGTCGCGCTGATCGTGTTGTGCAGCAACGGGTCGAAGATCCGCCCGCGTTCGCCGAAGGCGTCGAGCAGCCGGTCGGTCAGCGTCGGCACGAGCAGGCCCTTCAGCGGCACGGCCAGCGTGGCCGGCACGTCGGATGCGATCGCCTCGATCATCGAGCGCGCGACGGGCGTCACGTGAACGGGAAGGCGGCGGCGGTCGAGGCGCTGCAGCAACCGCCCGAGCTTGCCCATCGCGCCGCCGCGGATCGGCATCGAGCCGTGTCCTGCCGGGCCGCGCACGGTCGCCCGCGTCCAGCAGATCTGCTTCTCGGCGACCATGATCGGGTAGAAGCGCCGCCCGGCGACGTCCATCGTGAAGCCGCCGAACTCGCCGATCGAGTAGCGCACGCCGTCGAACAGCTCGGCGTGCTCGCGCACGAGGAAGTCGGCGCCGAGCGGGCTGCCGGCCTCCTCGTCGGCGAGCAGGCAGAGGATCACGTCGCCCGGCGGCTGCGCACCGCCGGCCTTGGCGCGCATGAAGGCGGCGAGCATCATCGCCACGCCGCCCTTCATGTCGAGCGCGCCGCGCCCCCATACGTAGCCGTCGACGAGCTCGCCGTCGAACGGGCCGTGCTGCCACTCGCCACGCGCCGCGACCACATCCACGTGGCCCTGCAGCAACAACGGCGGGCTCTCGCCGCGACCGGCGAGGCGCGCGATCAGGTTCGGGCGCTCGGGCTGCTGCGCGACGATTCGCACCTCGCAGCCGAGCGCCTCGAGCAGGTCCCTGATCCACTCGATGCACTCCCGCTCGTTCCCCGGCGGGTTGCTCGTGTCGAAGCGCAGCAGCCGCTGCAGCAGCTCCACAGGCCGATCTTGCAGCGCGTCCTCGGGCACGACCGAGAGTGTCCCCGATTCCGCTCGCGGGTGCGCGAATTCGCTTACCATGAACGGCATGGCCGAGGTCGTCACTGCCAACGACGAGGCAATCGAAGCGTGGGACGGTCCGCTGTTCGACCGCTTCGTCCAGTTTCGCCACCTGCTGGTGGACAGCCTCGGTGTGCACGGCGATGAAGGTCTGCGCGTAGTCGCTCCGGCGCCGGGCGAGCGTGCGCTCGACATCGGCTGCGGCTTCGGCGACACCGCACAGCAGCTCGCCGAGCTGGTCGGCCCAGACGGCAGCGTGCTCGGCGTCGACGCGGCGCCGCGCTTCATCGAGACCGCCCGCGAGGAGGCCGCGCAGGCGGGTCTGTCCAATGTCCGCTTCGAGACGATCGACGTCGAGGCGCACACCTTCGAGGAGCAGTTCGACCTCGCCTTCTCGCGGATGGGGACGATGTTCTTCGCCAACCCGGTCGCCGCGCTGCGCAACGTGCGCAAGGCACTCGTGCCGGGCGGGCGGCTGGCGATGGTCGTGTGGCGCTCGAAGGTCGAGAACGAGGGCTTCTACCGCAGCCAGCTGATCACCGAGCGGTTCGTCACCAAGCCCGAGGAGTACGACGAGCCGACCTGCGGGCCGGGGCCCTTCTCGATGGGCAACGCCGACACGGCGAGCGGCATCCTGCTGAGCGCTGGCTTCGAGAACGTCTCGCTGCTGCGCTGCGACAAGCCGATCCGGATCGGCGACGACCTCGACGAGGCGGTCGAGTTCGTGATGAGCATCGGCCCGGCCGGCGAGATCCTGCGTCTGGCCGGCGAGCGCGCCGCCCACCTCCACGGGCAGGTCGCAGCGGCGCTGCGCGAGGACATGGCCCCGTGGGTCGCTCCCGACGGGGCCGTGATGGGCCCGGCGTCGACCTGGATCGTCACCGCGCAGGCTCCCGCAGCGCTCTAGAACCGACACCGCCCGTCTATACGATGCGCCGATGCGAAGGGGGCGCAGCTCGATTCTCGGCACGCTGCTCGCGGCGATCGCCGTGGCGGTGGTGGCGCTCGCGGCCACAGGCTCGCTCGCGACGGGCTCCACTTCGGGCACTCAGGCACGCACGGCCGGCAACTCCGACTGCCACAAGAACGCGCCGCCGATCCTGCACGACGGCTTCCCCGAGCCGCCGACGCGCTACAGCCGGGGCGGCCGGCTCGACGTTCCGTTGACGGCCTCGCTCGGCCAGGTGCCGATCGACGGCAAGCGCGTGACGGCGCTCAGCTACGACGGCAGCTTCCCCGGCCCGACGCTCGTGATCTGCGCCGGCGATCACGTCACGGTGCACATGAGGAACGACTTGACCGAACCTACCAACCTGCACACGCACGGCTTCCACGTCTCGCCCGAAGCCAACCACGACAACGTGTTCGAGCGGATCGAACCGGGGCAGAGCTTCACCTACGAATACGACATCCCGCAGGACATGGCGGCGGGCGCCTACTGGTACCACCCGCACCTGCACATGTTCGTCGAGCCGCAGATCTTCGCCGGTCTGGCCGGGGCGATCGTTCAGGAGGGCGGGCTCGACACGCTGCCCTCGCTGCGCCACGTGCCGCAGCGCTGGATCGTGATTCAGAACACGCAGGTCAAGGCGGGCAAGGTCGTGCCGGTCGCGCAGTCGAGCGAAACGGAAGCGCGCCTGTACGTCAACGGCGTCAAAGACCCGACCGCCAAGATCCACCCCGGCGAACTGCAGCGCTGGCGGATCTTCAACGCCGACGCCGACCGCTTCGTGGTGCTGCGCCTGGCGCACGGCCAGCGCTTCCAGCTGCTCGCCGAGGACGGACACACGCTGGCCAAACCGCTCAGCGTGAGCACGCTGCAGATCGCGCCGGGCTCGCGCCGCGAGGTGCTCGTGCGCGGCGGCAACCCCGGCGCCTACCAGCTGAAGGCGATCCCCTTCTCCTCATTCCCGGGTGGGGATAAGGCGGCCAACGGCGGTCCTGTGCCCAACGAAACGCTGCTCACGCTGCGCTCCTCGGGCAAGCCGCACCGTACGGCGTTTCCGGCGCACGCGACGCTCGCGCACCCGGTCGACCTGCGCGGCAAGCCGATCGACCGCAAGCGCACGATCGTGTTCAACGAAATGACCGAACCGTCGGGGGCCGCAGCGTTCACGCTCAACGGGATGAAGTTCGACCCCGAACGAGTCGACGTGACGATGAAGCTCGGCTCGATCGAGCAGTGGACGCTGGTCAACGAAACGAGCGAATGGCACACGTTCCACATCCACATCAACGACTTCCAGGTCGTGAGCGTCGCCGGCAAGCCTGTTCCATACGTGCTCGAAGAGGACAACGTCGCGCTGCCGCCCAAGTCGCAGACGGTCGTGCTGATGCACCCGACCGACTTCACCGGCAAGTTCGTGTTCCACTGCCACGTGACCTTCCACGAGGACCACGGGATGATGGCCGCCGTGCAGGTCGTGCGCGAACCGACTGCGGCGCAGGCAAAGCGCTCGGTCGTGCGCGAGGGCGGCCTCGCGATCAGCTCCGGCGCGTACGGCTCGAGCGCGACACCGCCATCGGTGCGAGCGCTGCTGTTCTGGTGCCGCGCACTCGGGATCTCACCGCCCGCGCTCGCCGCGCGTCGAACGGCCTGAGCGTCGAGGAGCGTGACTTCCGCCACCAGGCGCTCAGCGCTTGGGCGTGAGCGTCTTGCTGGTCAGCGGCGGCGCGCCGCCCGCGTCCTGCACGACCACGCGCAGCTTGCCGTGCACGCTCGCTGAGATGCTCAACGTGGCCTTGCCTTGAGGGCTCAGATGGGCGCGGCGCACCGTGCCCCACCGACCCTTCGGCGAGCGCAGCTGCAGCAGCACGGAGGCACCCGGGCGCGGTGCCTGCACGCGCACGAGCGTCAGCAGCCCGTGCGCCGTGTGCGCCTTGGCGAGCGTCAGCTTCACCGCGCCCGGCAGACCGCCCGGTGGCAGCGAGCCAGGCGCGAGCACGCTCACCTTGCCGTGCATGCTCGGGTGGATCGTGCACGAATATGCGAATGTGCCCGGCGTCGTGAAGGTGACTTTGAAGCTTTCGCCCGCGTTGATCCGGCCCGAGTCGAATTCGCCGCCCGCCGCCGTGACCGTGTGCGGCCCGAAGCCGCGGTTCGTCCAGGTCACGGTCTGCCCCGCTTCGACCATCAGTTCGGCCGGCTGGTAGGCGCGGGAGACGATCGACACGGGGACTTCGCTCGACGCCGAGCTCTCCGTCGCCGGCACGAGCACGAGCACGAGCGCGGCCAGCGGCGCGAGCGCCAGCGACGCAATCCTCGCTTTGGGCAGGCGCTGCGACCGGCGCGCAGGCCGCGTCTGCGCCGCGCTCGCTGTACGCATTGCCCTCATGAAATCGACACTACCGCAGCGGGAACGCTGCGAAACCCGCCGGCCTAGCCGAAGCGCTCGAACAGCTCCGGCAGCAGCGTCACCAGGTTGGCGTACTCCTCGGCGCAGTGCGTCGCGAGCGCCCGCGGCAAGGCCGCCGGCAGCGTCGCGCGACGCGTGAGGCGGTTGTTCAGCACGCGCTCGCCCGCCCCGCCGAGCGCTCCGTAGGGCCGCACGGCGGCGCCCAGCCAGAAGGCGCTGCGCAGCACGACGCCATCGCGCTCGCGCAGGAACACGTGAAGCATCGGCGTGTGACGCACGTGGCGGCGATCGTCGCCGACGTAACCGCAGACGATGCTCGCCACGTCCGGGTTCTCGAGCTGATCGCCCGGCAGGCCCATTTCGCTCGGGCGCTGAAAGGCGATCCGCGCGTGCACCACACCCACGCCGACGTCCTCGACCGGATGGTGCACGGCGCCCCAGTGCGCCTTCGCGCCTGGCGCACGCGCCGCATCGCCATGCGGCGGATCGAGCGAGTTGGAGCGATGCGCGGCCGGGTGCCACACGCGGTAGCGCAGCGGATCGCGCGGGTGCCAGTCAAACCACCAGTCGACCATCTCGCCGCGCACGAGCGGCATCGCCGTGCGCACGGCGACGAAGCCGACGCCGTCCGCGAGCGTGCACCAGCCCGTCTCTACCTCCAGCGGCCGCGGGTCGAGCAGTCGCGCCACGTCGCTCAGCGCGAGCGCCTGGCGCGGATCGATCGGCCCGCGCGCGATCGCCTCGAGCACCTGCGGCTCGGGCGGCGTCATCGGCCGCTGCAGATAGCCCGCCAGCTCGCCGCTCACCGCCCCGCCTCCACCGGCCTGCCCATCCATGGATGGAAGCGCCCGTCGGGGTCGTGGATCGCGCGCAGGTCGTCGAGCCGGCTCATGTGCGCCTCGCTGAGGAACCGCGCCGGGCGGTTGCCGAGGTTCTCGTCGGCCAGCTGGATGCCGGAGGCGAGATGTTCCATCTCGCGCATCCGCTCAGTCGCCCACGCCACGTTGGCCTCGTCGCGCGCTGGGTCCTGCCACACGCCGTACAGCGCGATGTACGTGTCGTCCTCGACGCTGTAGGCCATGTCCGGTCTCGGCGGCGCCGGCTCACTGCCCGGTCCCCAGTTCATCCACAGCATGTGCGACGGGGCATCCGGCATCGTCTGCGCGATCCGCTCCAGTCCGGGCAGCAGCTGCTCGACGGGGGCGTGCGTCCACATGTTGTCGGCCGAGTAGCGGTGCTCGTCGGGATAGGCCGCCTGCACGCCCGCGTAGAGGTCCTCGAGTGCAACCGGGATGTAGGGCTCGCACAGCTTCGCCCGCTCGAGCGCCGGGCAGCTCTGCAGCAGCGAGAGCGCCGCGCGCGCCTGCTGCTCGTCGTCTGCCAGCACCGGGCCGGTGACCGCGATCTCGAGCTCGCCGTCCTCGGTGCGATGCACGATCAGCATCAGCTCCATGTTGCGCGGCACGCGCGGGCCGAGCTCCTGCGCCCAGCGAAAGAGGAGCTCGAGCTCCTCGATGCCGTACAGCACGAGGCCATTGGCCACGACCTTCGGCCGCGGCTGCACGTGCAGGTGAAAGCGCGTGACGACGCCGAAGAACCCTGGCCCCGAGCCGCGCGCAGCCCACAACAGGTCCGTGTTCTCCTGCGCCGATGCCCGCACGAGCCGCCCGTCGGCCAGCACCACGTCGATCGCCTCGACGCTCATGCACGCCGGTCCGTGCACGCGCCCGTTCCAGCCGTAGCCGCCCTGCAGCAGGTAGCCACCGACGGCGACGCCGACGCAGTGCCCCGCCGGAAAGAACAGGTCGCACGCGGCGAGCGTCGCGACGAGCTCGTTGCCCGGGCAGCCCGGCTGCACCGAGGCCGTCATCGCCTCCGCGTCCACCGCCACCTCGCGCAGGCGCGAGAGGTCGAGCAGCATGCCGCCGTCGCGTACGTGGTTGCCGGCCCAGCTGTGCCCGCCCGAGCGCACACCGATCTTCATCTCGCGCGCTGCCGCCCAGCGCACGGCGCGCACGGCGTCCTGCTCGCTGCCCGCGAGCACGATCGCCTCGGGGAAGCGCTCGGGCGTGCGCGCGTTCCACACAGCCGCACTGCGCGCCCGCTCGTAGCCGTCCTCGCCGCGCCTGAAGATCTCGCCGTCGAACTCTGTCTCGCTCACCCGTGCCCCCGATCTGGTCGTTCCACGATACAGGATATGCTTTCCGTGATGCAGAACGAGCGTTCCAAAGACAGGCCGCGCGCTTCCTCGAGCCCGCGCGCAGGGCGCGAAGGCGTGCAGGCGATCGCGCGCGCCGGGTCCGTGCTGCGCGCGCTCGAGCGCCATCCCGGCGGCCTCGCCCTCGGCGAGCTCGCCGGCGCCGTGCAGCTGCCCAAGTCGACCGTGCACAGGCTCGTCGGCGCGCTCGCAGAAGAGGATCTGGCGAGCACCGACGCGAGCGGCAAGATCGTGCTCGGCAGCGCGCTCGCGCGCCTCGGCGCGGCCGGGTCGCGTGCGCTGCAGGATGAGCTGCGCCCGCTGCTGCAGTCGCTGCGCGAGGAGGTCGAGGAGACCGTCGACCTCGCCGTGCCCGACGCCGGGCAGATGCGCTTCGTCGAACAGCTTCCCGCCGCCCACCGCCTGCGTGCCGTCTCCGCCGTGGGCGCGCGCTTCCCGATGCACTGCACCGCCAACGGCAAGGCCTTCCTCGCGGCGCTGCCGAGCGATCGCGCGCTCGCCCTGCTCCCCGCGCGGCTCGTGCGCTTCACGCCGCACACGATCACCGCTCGCGCGACGCTGCTGCAGCAGCTGCAGGAGATCCGCGAGCGTGGCGTGGCCTTCGACCACGATGAGCACACCGAGGGCATCTCCGCCGTCGGCGCCGCCGTGCTCGGCCCGCTCGGCCCGCTCGCGGCGATCTCCGTGCCCGTGCCCACCGCGCGCTTCACCGGGCGCGAGCAGCGTTATGCCGCGGCCGTCGCGCGGGCCGCGCGCGAGTCGGCGCGCACGCTCGCCGCCACCGGCTCCTGACGCGCCCGTTCCGGCACTGCCCCAGGACCGCTGCTTCGGCGCGGCTGCTCAGTCGCGCGTCAGCTCGTCGAAGCGCGCCAGCATCGCCTCGTTGTCCTCGTACTCGTACTGGTCGACGCTGATCGAGTGCCCGTTCTCGATCACCGTCACGAAGCCGCCCTCGACGGCGAAGCGGCCGCGGCCGCCGATCCCGCTGCCGTGATAGGAGGCGCGCATCGCCACCACGCGCTCGTCGCAGGCCAGCACCTCGTCGATCGTGAAGCGCACGTCCGGCGAGACGGCGAAGACCGATGCTGTCAGCGTACGGCAGGCCTCGCGGCCCAGTGCCGATTCCCAGCCTCCAGCGCGATGGTCGATCATCTTCCAGTGCTCGTCGAACAGCTCGATGAAGCCATCGAGGTCACGCGCCTCGTAGCGGCGGCCGTACTCGGCGTAATGGCGCAGCGGTGGTAGGTCCGCAAGCTCAGGCGGTACGCCTAGCGCCCCTGCGACACATACGAGTGGCGACTCGGATGCGTCCCGTTTCCTGGAACGGCTCGAAGTGATGGCAGACACCCCCGTGGTGTTTGTCCTCCCCGCCAAGCGTACTCCTCCCCGCCATCTATCACCAACCCACTCGACATTCCGATGAGTTCGACCTTGCCGAACAGCCGATTTGCGATCCGCCCCTCGCCGACCCGTGGGCAGCCGGCGAGGGATGGATCGGGCACGCGCCGATGCGGACGCGCGTGCACTCAGCCGTAGGGCGCCGGGGCGCTAGTGCCGCTTCTTGGCGTCGTGCAGCACGATCGTCGTCTGCGCACGCTGCCCGTCGGGCGAGCTGACGGCCTGCAGCACGAGCTTGTAGTTGCCGTGCCTGCGGGGCAGCAAGAAGCTCAGCACGTTCGCGCCCGACTTCACAATGCGCGAGCCCTTGGCGAGCCTGCGCCCGCTGTAGCTGAGCTTGGCCGCCGAGGAGACGTTGAAGCGCACGCGCACGCGCGAGCCCGGACGGCCCTTCAGCGAGCCCTTGGCCGCGTGCAGCGTGAAGCGCTTCTTCGCCCCCGCTTTGCCCGCGCCGCCCGTAGCAGGACCGGCCGCAGTCCCGCTTGAGCCCGCTGCGCCGCCACTGCCGTTGGCCCCGTTGGCGCCAGCGCTGCCTGGCTGGCCTTCGTCGCCGATCACCTGGCGCAACGCCGTCTGCGGGCTGACCGCCCCGCCGGTCGCGCTGGAGATGCCTTCGAGCGCACTTGCCAGCGTCGATTCGAGCGGCAAGCCGGCCACGAGCGCTTCCACGGCCGGCGCAGCCGGCGTGTTCAGCGCGACGCCGTCCAGCTCGGCCTTGACCGTCGCCGGCGGGACTCCCTGCAGTTTGGCCAGCTGCGCGAGCGTCAGGTCGGACGTCGAGATCGTCGTGCCGTTGACGACGATCGACGTGCCGTTGACGCCGACTTCGATTTTGTTCGTCGCAAGCCCTGGCGAGGGGAACAGCGCGAGCGCCGCAAGCGCGGCGACCATGGTCGCGATCGCCAGCGGCGTGCGCAGGCGTCGCGCAGGGTCCGTCGTATCGGTTCTGCCCAGCATGGGACCTCCTTGTCGTGGTGAACTTCCGCGGGAGCCCCTTGCGGACTCCATCGAGGCGATCGCGGGGCGCCGTTCGCCGCCCGTCCGAGAAGACCGCCTTGCCTCCGCTCTCTCGATACCCGCCGCCCACAGCGCCCACGCGCGCGTACGACAGACGTCCAGCGGCGGCGACGCGGAGCGCCCGGCTAGCATCGTCGCCGTGCGCCAAGCGGTTCACACCCTGGTGCTGCTCGGCACGCTCGCGACGCTCGGAGCCCTGCACAGTGCCGCCCGCGCCGAAGCGGCCCCGTTGCGCCCACCGCCGATCCATCAGTGGCCGATTCCCTACGGCGCGGCGCGCAAGCGCCAGATGGCGGCCTACTCGCTGCGCCACTACGGCGAAAGCAGCTTCATGCTGAGCAACCCCAAGGTGATCGTCGAGCACTACACCGAGACGGCGACCGCGCAAGAGGCCTACAACACGTTCGCGCCCGACGTACCCGACAACGAGTTCGGAGAGCTGCCCAACACGTGCGCGCACTTCCTCGTCGAGCGCAGCGGCAGGATCGACCAGCTCGTGCCTTTGACCCTGCGCTGCCGGCACACCGTCGGCCTCAACTGGACCGCGATCGGGATCGAGAACATCGGTTTCTCTGATCTTGAAATCATTAAAAATCGAGAAGAGTTCAATGCCTCTCTGCTGCTGACTCGGTGGCTGCGGTGCAAGTACGGGATTGCGCTGAGGAACGTGATCGGTCACAACGAGAGTCTCTCCTCGCCCTACCACCGCGAGCGCGTGCCGGCCTTTGCGCACCAGACTCACTCCGACTGGAACAGCGCCGACATGCACATCTACCGCACGCGCCTGGCGAGGCTGTCGTGCCCCGCTGGTAGCTTGGCGCCCGGCAACTAATCGCGTCCTAACGCCCGCCGTTCGCGGCACTGGAGGCATCCGATGGCCAAGGAGTTCAAGGCGTTCCTGCTGCGCGGCAACGTCGTCGACCTCGCCGTCGGCATCGTCATCGGCGCGGCCTTCGGCGCGCTCGTGACCGCGCTAGTGCGCGACCTGTTGACGCCGATCATCGGCGTGATCATCGGCAGGCACGACTTCTCGGCGCTCGTCTTCACGATCAACAAGAGCACCTTCCACTACGGCGACTTCCTCAACTACCTGATCGCCTTCCTCTCGATCGCGACGGCCGTGTTCTTTTTCGTCGTCAAGCCCGTCAACCTGCTGATGGAGCGGCGCAAGACCGGCGTCGACGTCGAGTCCGAGACGCGGCCCTGCAGCGAGTGCCTCTCCGAGATCCCGCGCCAGGCGCGCAAGTGCGCCTTCTGCGCCTCCCCGCAGCAGCCCGCGCCCGCCTGAGCGACAGGCCGTCGATCGCCTCCATTTCGCCCGCGATCTTGCAGCAGGGGGTGGAATTTCTCCTACGTGGTAGTAAATAGCCATGCCTCGCTCGATCTGGACGGGCGCGATCAGCTTCGGCCTGGTCACTGTGCCGGTCAAGCTGTACAGCGCCGTCAACCGCAAGACGGTGCGCTTCCACCAGCTCTCCGGCAAGACCGGCGTGCGCATCGCGCAGAAGCGCGTCGACCCGCAGAGCGGCGACGAGGTCCCCTACGAGGACATCGTCAAGGGCTATGAGCTCTCGCCCGACCGCTACGTCGTGATCGAGCCCGCCGAGCTCGACACGCTGCAGCCGAAGAAGACCAAGACGATCGAGATCGAGGACTTCGTCGAGCTCTCGCAGATCGATCCGATCTTCTACGACCACCCCTACTACCTGGCGCCCGGGCCCGGCGGCGCCAAGCCCTATCGCCTGCTGCTCGAGGCGATGGCCGAGACCGAGAAGGTCGCCATCGCGCGTGTCGTGATCCGCTCCAAGGAGCAGCTCGTCGCGATTCGCGCGATGGGCGACGTGCTCGAAGATGGCCACCATGCTGTTCGCCGACGAAGTCGCCGACCCCGAGCGTCTCGACGAGTTGCCCGACCCCAAAGAGGTCAAGACGACCAAGCGCGAGGTCGACGTCGCCAAGCAGTTGATCGGCTCGCTCGCCGGCGACTTCGAGCCCGACAAGTACCGCGACACCTACCGCGAGGATGTGCTCAAGCTGATCGAGCGCAAGGCCGAGGGCAAGGAGATCGCCGTGCAGCCCGAAGCCGACGAGGTACCCGAGCCCGCTCCCGACCTGATGAGCGCGCTGAAGGCCAGCCTCGCCGCCGTGCGCGAGCACGGCGAGCGCGAGAGCGATGGCGCCGCCAAACCGCGCAAAGCCGCCGCGAAGAAAGCGCCCGCCAAGAAAGCCGCCGCCAAAGCAGCTGCCGCAAAGGCCTCCGGCAAGAAACCGCCGGCCAAGAAAGCGCCCGCCAAAAAAGTGTCCGGCAAACGCGCCGCCGCCAAGCGGTAGGTGTCCCCGCGCCGCGCCAGCAAGTCCGGCGGCGACAGCGAGCAACCCGCGCGCGGCGCGCGCCTGAAGGAGTACCGAGCCAAACGCGACTTCGACGCGACCAGCGAGCCGAGCGGCGCTCGCGGGGCGAAGAAGCCTCAGCAGCTCCGTTTCGTCGTGCACGAGCACTCGGCCACGCGCCTGCACTGGGACCTGCGCCTGGAGCGCGACGGCGTGCTCGCCTCATGGGCAGTGCCCAAGGGCCTGCCGCAGGCGCCCAAGGAAAACCACCTCGCCGTGTGGACCGAGGACCATCCACTCGAGTACGTCGACTTCCACGGCGAGATCCCCAAGGGTCAGTACGGCGCCGGCACGATGAAGATCTGGGACCACGGCACCTACGAGGTGCTCGAAGTGGGAGCCACGCAAGATCGAGGTCGCGCTGCACGGCGAGCGCGTCGACGTGCGCTACGCGCTGTTCCCGATCTCCTCGCCCCCCGCCGAGGGCGAGCGCCCGAAGGAGTGGATGATCCACCGCATGGACCCGCCCGCCGACAGCGCGCGCGAGCCGATGCCAGAGCACGTCAAGCCGATGCTCGCCCGCCCCGGTTCGCTGCCACGCAAGGACGACGGCTGGACGTATGAGATCAAGTGGGACGGCGTGCGCGCGATCGCCTACTCCACGCCCGGCGAGCTACGCCTGGAGAGCCGCAACCTGAAAGAGATCACCGGCTCCTATCCCGAGCTTGCGCGGTTGAACCGCGCGCTCAGCTCACACGCGGCGATCCTCGACGGCGAGATCGTCGCGTTCGACGAGCACCGTCGCCCGAGCTTCGCCGCGCTGCAGCGGCGCATGCACGTCGGCTCGCCAACGCAGGCCAAACGGCTCGCCAAAGACTCGCCTGTGACGTACATGATCTTCGACCTCCTGTGGCTCGACGGCCACTCGCTGATGGGGCTGACATACGAGGAGCGCCACGAGCTGCTCGACACGCTGGCACTGAGCGGCGAGTCCTGGCAGACGCCTGGCCACCTCGAAGGCCGGGGGCGCGACGTGCTGAAGGCCACGGCCGAGCAGAAGCTCGAGGGCATCGTCGCCAAGCGGCTCGATTCGCAGTACGAACCCGGCGCGCGCGGCTCGGCCTGGATCAAGATCAAGAATGTCGGGCGCCAGGAGCTCGTGATCGGCGGCTGGCTGCCCGGCGAGGGGCGCCGCGAGCGCCGCATCGGCGCACTGCTCGTCGGCGTATACGACCCCGACGGCGCTTTCCGCTACGCCGGACGCGTCGGCACCGGCTTCAACGACGCAGAGCTCGACCGCCTCGGCAAGCTGCTCAAACCATTCAAGTGCGAGGACTCGCCGTTCACCGCCGGCGAGCACCCGCCGCGCGGCGCCGTGTTCGTCGAGCCCAAGCTCGTCGCCGAGATCGAGTTCACCGAGTGGACCTCCGCCGGCGTCCTGCGCCACCCCTCCTACAAGGGGCTGCGCGAAGACAAGGACGCGCATGAAGTCGTGCGCGAGGACGCGCCGCCTGCGACCCCAGCTAAGCGCGCCGCGGGCGAGCGGACGCCGG
Organism: uncultured Solirubrobacteraceae bacterium; assembly: GCA_963714215.1. Taxonomy (GTDB): domain Bacteria; phylum Actinomycetota; class Thermoleophilia; order Solirubrobacterales; family Solirubrobacteraceae; genus Palsa-744. The sequence goes on along the minus strand of CAVQNP010000007.1, from coordinate 463,721 downwards.
GCAGGCAGGCGTCCGGCAAACGCGCCCCGCGCAAGCGCAGCGCGGGCAAGCAGGCGAGCGACGTGCTGGACCCGCCGCTCGTGCTGCACGAGCAGAGCGCCAAAGCGGCCACGACGACTGTCGAGGGGCGCGAGCTGAAGCTGTCGAACCTCGACAAGTCGCTCTATCCACAGGCCGGCTTCGTCAAGCGCGATGTGATCGATTTCTATGCCGCCGTCGCGACGACGATCATCGCCCACCTGAAGGGCCGGGCGTTGACGGTCAAGCGCTGGCCTGACGGCGTCGACGGGAAGGCCTTCTTTCAAAAGCAGGCGCCCGCCCACCGGCCGGACTGGGTGCAGACGATGACGCTGCCGAGCGAGAAGAAGCCGATCGACTACCTGCTCGCCCAGGACCGCGCGACGATCGTCTGGCTGGCCAACCTCGCGGCGCTCGAACTGCACGTGCCACTCGCCCGTGCCGAGGCGCCCGAGCGCCCGACGATGCTCGTGTTCGACCTCGACCCGGGCGCGCCTGCGACCGCGATCGAGTGCTGCCGCGTCGCGCTCACGCTGCGCGGGATGTTCGAGAATCTGGGCCTTCAGAGCTTCGTCAAGACGTCCGGCAAAAAGGGCCTGCAGCTGTACGTGCCGCTGAACGATCCTGACGTCGCCTTTGCGCAGACCAAGCCCTTCGCGAAAACCGTCGCCGAGCTGCTCGAGGAGGCAGAACCGGAGCTGATCGTCTCGCGCATGACCAAGACCGAGCGCCCCGGCAAGGTGCTGATCGACTGGAGTCAGAACGACCGCAACAAGACGACCGTGTGCGTCTACTCGCTGCGCGCCGCCGAGCGACCGACGGTCTCGACGCCGCTGGAATGGGACGAGGTCCACGCAGCGCTCGACGGCGGCGATCCAGACGTGCTGCGCTTCGAGGCCGGCCAAGTGCTCGAGCGGATCGCCGAGCGCGGCGACCTGTTCGCGCCCGTGCTCGCGCTCGCACAGAAGCTGCCGTCGGTCTAGCGCTGTCGACTAGCGCCGTGCGAGCTCAGCGCCGGTGAGCTGGCGTTCGTATGGCCCGCGGCCGGTCAGGCAGTAGGCGCCGCAGCGAGCGGCAAGCGCGAGCGCCTCGTCCACGCCCATTCCCGCGCCCAGGCCATAGGCGACGCCCGCCGCGAAGGAGTCGCCGCAGCCGTAGGAGTCGACCGGCTCGCCAGGTGGCTCGACGGCGCTCCAGCTCCCCGTGGCACCGTCGCGCGTTCGATACGTGCCGCCGCGCGCGCCGTCCGTCAGCACGATCAGGTCGGCCTCGCCTTCGGCGCGCACCGCAGCGTCGCGCTCGATTGCGTCCTCGACGCTCAGCACAAGTGCGTCGAGCCGCACGCCGTGCCCCAGTGCATGTCGCGCGCGCGGGCTCGCGACGAGCACGCGCGCCGCCCGGGCGGCGCGCAGCGCGGCGAGGTCTCCGGCCGTGAAGTACACCGCGTCCATCTGCGCCAGCTCCTCCCACGCCAGCATGTCCTCGCCGACCGGCTCCAGTCGCTCCCCGAAAGTCGTGATCGTGCGCTCGCGCTGATCGTCGACGAGCGTCACCGCGCGCCGCGTCGGGTCGCTGCGTTTGGCTGCATCCACGCGTACGCTGAGCTGCTGCAGGCGCACCAGCGAGCGCCGGCCCGCTTCGTCCTCGCCGAGCGCCGTGACGAGCAGTGCCTCGCCGGCCAGGCGCGCGAGCTGCACAGCGGCCACCGCGCCACCACCGGCCGGCTCTTCGAATGGATCTTTGGCGTGCGCCACCTCGCCCGCGCGCGGGACGTGCGCCACGCGTGCGAACTGCACCCACTCGACGTGGCCGACCGATGCTACGCGGGGGCGCGCGGCAGGCCCTTGCTCGTCCGCTTTCCCCTGCACGCGGGGCAGTCTCACACACTCGTATGATCGCCCGATGACGGACTCGCCCGAGCCGGCGCCGACGGCCACCCCGCAGCAGTTCCGCGACTCGATGCCGCTGTTCGCGCTGCTCGGCGTCGAGTTGCTGCAGGCCACACCCGAGCTCGTCGCGGCGCGGCTCGACTACAAGCCCGAGCTGTGCACGGCCGGCGGCCTGCTGCACGGCGGTGCGCTGATGGCGCTGGCCGACGGCTGCGGTGGGGTGTGCGCGTTCCTCAACCTGCCCGACGGCGCGATCGGCACGGCGACGATCGAGTCCAAGACGAACTTCCTGCGCGGCGTGCGCGAGGGCGCCGTGACGGCGAGCACGCGCCCGCTGCACGCCGGGCGCACGACGATCGTGATCGAGACCGAGATCGCACGTGCCGACGGCGCACTGGCAGCCAAGGTCACGCAGACCCAGGTGTTTCATTACCCGCGCGGCTGACGCGCGAGCCCAGCGCGTCCGCTCGGCGTAGGATGCGCCCCGATGTCCTCGCTGCTGCTCATCGACGAGCCCGCCCCGCACGTTCGCCAGCTCACGCTGAACCGCCCGGACGAGCTCAACGCGATGACGGCTGAGCTGTGCAAGTCGCTGCACGGCGAGCTCGTGCAGACGGCGGCCGACCGCAGCTGCCGCGCCGTCGTGCTGACCGGCGCCGGGCGCGGTTTCTGCGCCGGGCTCGACCTGCACGGCTACGGCGCGGCGCCGGGCAACGAAGGCAACGACGAGGCGCGCGACCGTCTGGCCAACCAGGAGCACATGTCGCGGCTGATCCTGCAGCTGCGCACGCTGCCGCAGCCGGTGATCGCCGCCGTCAACGGGCCCGCGGCGGGCTTCGGCCTGGCGCTCGCGCTGGGCGGCGACATCCGCTACGCCGCGCCCGAGGCCGTCTTCCGCGCGGCGTTCATCAACATCGGCGTGTCGAACTGCGACATGGGCGTCAGCTGGCTGTTGCCGCGGCTGATCGGGGCCTCACGCTCGCACGAGCTGATGCTCACCGGGCGTCGCGTCGACGCCGAGGAGGCGCTGCGCATCGGCCTGGTCGCCGACGTCGTCGATCAGCCGCGGCTGCTTGAGCGGGCCGTCGAGGCCGCCATCCAGATCGCGGGGCTCGCGCCGTTCGGCGTGCGCCTGACCAAGCGCGGGATGTGGGCCGCGCTGGAGATCCCCTCCGAGCAGGCCGCGATCGAATACGAGGACCGCCAGCAGATCATGGCGACGTTCAGCAACGGCGTGCCCGAGGCGATCGGCGCCTTCCTCGAGAAGCGCCCGGCTGAGTTCGAGGACTGACGATCGGCCGGATCAACCGCGGCGGGTGCCTCCCCGACGCCCCGCCGCTACGTTCGACCGGGTAACGGGTAGTGAGAGCGGGTGACGTCCTTCATCACGAGCTTCGGCACGCTCGGCGTGTTCCTGCTGATGGTGCCCGAGAGCGCGTGCATCCCGATCCCCAGCGAGGTGACGCTGATCTTCTCGGGCGTCGCCGTGCACCAGGGATGGATGAGCTTCCCGCTGGCGCTGCTCGCGGCCACGGCAGGCAACCTCGTCGGCTCACTGCTCGCATACGGCCTCGGCGCGAGCGGACTGCTCGCGGGCGTGCCCGTCGTGGGCTCCGTGCTCGGCCGCTGGGAAGGCCTGATCGAGCGTCACGGCACCGCGCCGTGTTGAGCGCGCGGCTGATGCCGCTGGCGCGCACGTTCGTGTCGCTGCCCGCCGGCGCCATGGCGCGAGTGAGCCGCACGGGCGTGCGATCATGGCTCGCCAGATGAGCCCCGCCAACGTCTTCAACGACGAGTTCGAGTTCGACGAGACCGACCCCGAGGGGTTTCGCGCCGCCATGGCGCGGGTCGGCAAGAGGGCGGGCGGCGAGGAACTGGCGGTCAAGGCGTTCGTGCTGCCGCCGGGTCAGAGCGTGTGCCCGTACCACTACGAGTACGTCGAGGAGTGGCTGCTCGTGCTCGATGGCGATCTCGTGCTGCGCACCCCCGAGGGCGAGCAGGGACTGGTCCGTGGCGATCTGGTGAGCTTCGCCTCGGGGCCCTCCGGCGCCCACAAGGTCGACAACCACAGCGAGCAGCCGGCGCGCCTGCTGATGTTCTCCAGCGCGCGCGAGCCGGCCGTGGCCGTGTATCCAGACAGCGACAAGATCGGCATCTGGCCCGGCAACGATGAGGACATCGTGATGCTGCGCCGCGCCGACGGGCACGTCGACTACTACGACGGCGAGCTCTAGCTGTAGTTCCCAGCCACGTTCGTCAGCTCGCGTAGGCGAGTGCCGGGCGGCTTGTGGCTGAGCGAGCCGTGTGGTCTGTTGAAGTTGTAGTGGCTCAGCCAGCCGGCAAGCGCCGCGGTGCGCTCGGCTGAGCTGCCGTAGATTGCGCCATAGGCCCAGCGGTTGGTGAGCGTCTGGATGAAGCGCTCGGCCTTGCCATTGGTGCGCGGGCGGTATGGGCGGGTGAAGAGGTGGCGGATGCCGAGCTCTGCCAGCGCGAGTGCGTGCGACCTCGAGCGGTAGCAAGCACCGTTGTCGGAGATCACACGCTCGACGGTGATGCCGAAGCCCGCAAACCAGGCGAGCGCTCGTCTGAGGAAGTCTGTGGCTGTCGCTCCGCGCTCGTCTGAAAGCACCTCGGCATAGGCCAGGCGCGTGGCGTCATCGACGGCCACGTGGACGAACTCCCAGCCGGTGGCGCCGAGCCGCTTGGCGCCGACCTTAAACTGGCTGCCACGGTGCCCGTTGACACGATGCCCGGCGCCGCGGGCGCTGATCCGTCCCAGCTTCTTGATGTCGAGATGCACGAGCTCGCCCGGGCGCTTTCGCTCATAGCGATTGGGCGGCTCAGGCGGTGAGAGCCTCGAACGCTTGCCCAGACCGATCCGTCTCAGGACAGCCGAGACCGTGGAGAGCGCCATCTGAAGCACCTCGGCGATCTCCGCGGCTGTCATGTGCAGGCGCCGCAGCGCCGCGATCGCCTGAACTCGATCGGCTGGCGTGCGGTGCGGGATGCATCTCGGCGCCGAGGAGCGATCGCTCAATCCCGCAGTGCCTTGCTCGCGCCAGCGCTTCAGCCAGCGATAGGCGGTGCGCTCGGAGATGCCGGCGGCCTCGGCGGCCGCTGCGACAGACCAAGATTGATCACTCACTCGATCGACGAGCAGCCGGCGGCTGTTCGGACAGGTGCGGGCATTACCGTGGAGCTTCATCCGGTGTCCTCCTTGGGTCTGGTTGGCTTCAGCACCGCCCAGCCTTCAAGGAGGCCCGGATGTCTACTGACGAACGTGCTTAGGAACTACAGCTAGCTACCAGTCGCCTGCACCTGTCAGGCCCTGGCGGCAGGAGCGTCCTCGCCGGCGGGCGCCGCGCCGAGCGCGACTCCCTGCGCGCCACCCTCGATCAGCCGCCGCCCCGAGACAGCCCCGGGCTCGTGTTCGCCGGGCGGATCGACGACCCCTCTGCGCGCCGTGGCTCGCAGTTCGCTCGCGGCCAGCTCGCGCTCGCAGTGCGGGCAGCGCACCTCGACGCGAACGTCGTGGCCGCACTCGGCGTGCTGCACGCGCACGGGGCCACGCCTTCCCGCCCATGCCCAGCGGTCGCCCCACTGCATCAGCGCAAGCAGCGCCGGGATCAGGTCGGCGCCCTTCTCGGTCAGCCCGTACTCGTAGCGCTCGGGGCGCTCTTGGTAGAGGCTGCGCTGCAGGATCCCCTCGGCGACGAGCGTTTCGAGCCTGTCGGAGAGGACGTTGGCCGAGATTCCCAGGTCCTCCTGGATTGCGCCGAACCGCCGCACGCCGTAGGCGACGTCCCGCAGGATCAGCGGCGTCCACCACTCACCGGCGACGTCGAGCGTGCGGGCGATCGAGCACGGCTGATCGCTGAGGCCGGTGCGCTTCATCGTGCGACGAGTGTATCGCTTGCATAAGAAGAGTTTCTTCTGGTACGGTCACTTCCCTTACAGGAGTGACCGACCGACACACGTACTCCGGCCCCGGCCGGAAGGAGGCCTACCCAATGCCGATGCTCGATGCCTACATCCCCGATGGGGCGCTCGCGCAAGACGCCGAGGAGCAGTTGCTCGCCAAGCTGACCGACCTGCTGATCGTCAACGAGGGCGCCGACCCGACCAATGCGCAGGTCCGCTCGATCGCCTGGCTGTTCGTGCACCGACCGGCCGACGTGTACGTGGCCGGCTCGCGCGCCGAGCTGCCGCGCTACCGCTTCGTGGCGTCCGTGCCCGAGGGCCAGTACGACGCCGAGCGCCGCCAGGCGATGGTCGCCGACATCACGGCGGCCGTGCTCGACGCCGAGGACGGAGCGTACGACCGCGATCCGGCGCGCGTGTGGGTGTTCACGCCGGAGATCCCCGACGGCACGTGGGGCGCGCTCGGCGGCATCGTCACGCTCGCCGACATCGCCACGTTCGCCACGGGCGACGCCGAGCACGGGCGCCGCTACGCCGAGGAGCGGCTCGCCGCCCGCCGCGGCGCGCCGGTCGCTGCCTGAGCCGCGCCCGCTCCAGCTCCGCCCCGGGGCAAGCGCCCGCCTGCGTCAAGCTTGGCGGATGAGCAACCTCGTCCGCCAGCTTCGCGTGCTGCGCCACCGCGACTTCCGCTACCTGTGGCTGGCGCAGTCGGCGAGCGTGATCGGCGACTGCATCGTGATCGTCGCGCTCGCGCTGTTCGTGATCGAACTGACCGGCAGCGCGACCGATCTCGGCTTCGTGCTCGCCGCGGCGAGCCTGCCGCTCGTCGCCTTTCTGCTGCTGGGCGGCGTGTGGGCGGATCGCTTGCCGCGCCACCGCGTGATGGTGGTGACCGATCTCGTGCGCTTCGCGCTGCACGCGCTGCTGGCGACGCTGATCTTCACCGACACCGTCGCGATCTGGCAGCTGATCGTGATCGAGGCTCTGTTCGGCAGCGCCGAGGCGTTCTTCCGGCCCGCCGCCAATGGCCTCTTGCCGCAGACGGTTCCCGAGGAGGAGATCCAGCAGGCCAACGGCCTGAGCACGCTGTCCAACAACATCGGCGAGTTCGCCGGGCCGGCGCTGGCGACGGCGCTCGTGCTCGGGCTCGGCGCGGGCTGGGCGTTCGCGCTCGACGCCGCCACCTTCCTGCTCAGCGCCGCACTGCTCTCGCGCGTGCGCCCGCGCCGTCGCGAGACGACCGCGCTCCAGACCGCACCTGCCGCAATCGGGGTCGCGGGCGAGCTGCCGCAACCGGCCTCCGCGCCGGTGCCGCACGAGGACTCGGCCGGACAGACCGTCGGCGTGTGGAGCGAGATCCGCGACGGCTATCGCGAGGTGCGCTCGCGCAGCTGGGTGTGGGCGACGCTCGCGGCGTTCTGCGCCGCGCTGTTCACCGGCCTGGCGCCCTGGTTCGTGCTCGGCCCGGTCGTCGCGCGCGAGCAGTACGGCGAGATCGGCGTCTACGGGCTCGTCTCGGCGGTGCTCGGCGTCGGCACGATCATCGGCTCGCTGCTCGGCATCGGCTGGCGACCGCGCTTTCCGATGCGCGCGGCGATGCTCGCGATCCTGCTGTGGCCCGCCGTCGCGGTGCTCTACGCGGCAGGAGTCACCCTGTACGTCGTCACCCCCGCGATGCTGCTCGGCGGGGCGGGCATCGCGCTGTTCGACGTCTGGTGGATGACGGCGCTCGCCGAGCGGATCCCACCTGACAAGCTCTCGCGCGTGAGCTCGTATGACTGGATGGTCTCGCTCGCGCTGCTGCCGCTCGGCTACGTGTTGGCCGGGCCGCTGGCGGGCGCGCTGGGAGCAGTCGACGTGCTGCTGGGCGGCTCCGTGCTCGCGGCGATCGCGCTCGCGCTTGGCCTGCTCCCGCGCGAGACGCGGATGCTCAGACGCTTCGCAGCGTAGGCTTGCGCTGATGGACTTCCTGATCGCCAAGGACGACCTGCACGAGTGCCGCTTCGCCGAGCAGCCTGCGACCGAGCTCGAGCCGGGCCAGGCGCGGCTGCGCGTCGAGCGCTTCGGTCTGAGCGCCAACAACATCACCTACGCGATGTTCGGCGAGGCGATGAGCTACTGGAAGTTCTTTCCGGCCGAGGACGGCTGGGGACGCATGCCCGTGTGGGGCTTTGCCGGGGTCGCCGAGAGCGAGGCCGAGCAGCTCGAGCCGGGCACGCGCGTGTATGGCTACCTGCCGCCGTCGAGTGAGCTTGTCGTGCAGCCTGCGCGGATCGACGCGCGCGGCTTCCTCGACGCCTCGCCGCACCGCGCCGGCCTGCCCGCGGCGTACAACGGCTACGCACGGGTCGACGCCGACCCGATCTACGAGCGCGAAACCGAGGAGCTGCAGATGCTCCTGCGCCCGCTGTTCTTCACCTCGTTCCTGATCGACGACTTCCTCGACGACGCCTCCCTGTTCGGCGCGAGCACGGTCGTGCTCTCGAGCGCCTCGAGCAAGACGGCCAGCGGGCTCGCCTTCCTGCTCTCGCGTCGCGAAGGCGTCGAGGTGCTCGGCCTGACCTCGCAGCGCGGCGCGGCCTTCACCGACTCGCTCGGCGTCTATGACCGCGTCGTCACCTACGGGGAGATCGAATCGCTCGCCGATACTCCTGCGGTGTACGTCGACATGGCTGGCGATGCGCAGGTTCGCAGCGACGTCCACACCCATTACGGCGATGAGCTGATGCACTCGGCGGTAGTCGGCGCGACTCATCACGACCGCATGGGCGCCGTGCCGGACTCACTGCCCGGCCCCCCGCCGACGTTCTTCTTCGCCCCCGACCGCGTCGCCAAGCGCACCACCGAGTGGGGCCGGGACGGCTTCGAGACGCGCATCGCCGAGGCCTGGCGGCCGTACGTGGAGTGGTGCGAGAGCTGGCTCGAGGTCGTTCGCGGCGAGGGCGCTGAGCCGCTCAGGCAGGCATACCTCGACCTGCTCGACGGGAATATCGACCCGGCCAAGGCGCACGTGCTCTCGCTGCCGGCCTAGCCGGCCGACGCTCCTGCAGCCGATCGCCGCCGCTCGCGGCGCTCGACGATGCTGGCCAGCAGCAGGCTCGCCTCGAACAGCAGATAGAGCGGCACGGTCTCGAGCACGAGCGTGATCGCGTCGCCCGGCAGGAAGGCCGCGACGGCGCCGCAGGCGAGCACCGCGTAGCGGCGATTGTGGCGCAGCTGCTTCGGCGTCACGATCTCCGCGCGAGTAGCAGCGAGGATCGCCACGGGGATCTGAAACACGAGCCCCATCGCGAGCAGCGTGACGGCGGCGAAATGGTAGTACTGGTTCGCCTGCACGAGCACGTTGAACTCGCCGCTGTTGAAGTTCTGGAAGAAGCGCACGGCGGCGGGCAACACGACGAAGTAGCCGAACAGCACGCCGATCACGAACAGGAAGGGGATCGAGAGCGTCACCGATTTGGCGATCTTCTGCTGCTTCGGGCTGAAGGCCGGCAGCAGGAAGCCGTAGAGCTGGAAGAGGATTATCGGCAGCGCGAGGATGAAGGCGAAGATCAGCGCGATCCCGATCGTCGTCGTGAACGGCTCGCCGATCCCGAGCGTCACCGGCTTGTTGCCTTCGGGCGCCTTGGAGAGGCCCTTGATCGCTCTGTCGAGCTGCGGGCTGACGCCCGCGAGGGCCGTCCGGGTGGCCGGTGAGACGCCACTGCCGGGACGGTCGAGCGCACCCGTGACCGTCTGCAACTGCCTCGCGACCGTTCGCGCGCTCTGCTGCACCGTGTACGTCGCACCGAGCGGGCCGTTGCCTTTCTTGACCCGCTTCTGCGTCTGCGTCGAGAGCGGCTTGTTGATGATGTGCAGCAGCGCGTGGTTCTGCCACATGCACAGGCCGAAGGCGACGGCGAGCGCGGCCAGCGAGACGATCAGCCGGCCGCGCAGCTCCGTCAGGTGGTCGACGACGGTCAATCGGTCTTCATGCCCTACTCGGGCTGCAGCGACGGCCGCCATCGATCCCTTTCCAGTCTCTTCCGCGTCGCGAGCTAGGCGACGGGAACGCGCTCGCCGACCGTACGTGCAGCGACGGCTGCCTCGCTCTGCGCAGCGGGCACGCTGGCGCTGGTCGTTGGCACCGCAGGCGCCTGGGCGGGAATCGCGGCCGCGCTCTCGTGCGGCTCGTGCGTCTGCTCGCCGCTCAGCGTGTCCTTGAAGCCGCGCATGCCGCTGCCGAGCGAGCGCCCCATCTCGGGCAGGCGCTTGGCGCCGAACACGAGCAGCAGCAGGATCAAGAGGAAAGCTATGTGAAGAGGATTGTCGAGGCCCATGTTGATTCACACTCCCGAAGTTTGGATTTCACCCGGTGACGGGCGTGTAACTAGAACTACGCGGCGACGCCGGGCACGGATCACCCGGCGTCGCCGTTCCACTCTGGTTACTTCTTGATCAGCGGACCGGCCGCGGCCAGCACTTCGGCCTTGCTCAGCGGCTTGTCGAACCCTTCGTTCGGCGTCGGGCTCTTGCCGATCAGCAGGTCGATCGCCGCGGCATGCCGCGCCTCGATCTGCACGATGCTGCCGGCCGAGGCCAGCACCTCCTTGCTCTTCAGCGACGGGCCGGCGCCGTTGTACGCGCCGACGCCGGTGTTCTCCAGCACCGAGGCCAGGGCGAGGAACGACTTCTCGTCCGTCGCCGGGAACACGAACGTCGGTTTGGCCACCGGCTTGCCGCCGAGCTGCTTGATCGCAGCCGACAGCGCGGAGACGTGTGCGGCCTCCTCGGCGCCGAACACCCTCGCGTACTTGCGAGCTTCTCCACTCAGACCGACCTGGCGGCCCTTGACGTTGTAGAAGTCGGCCTCCAGGTACTCGAGCGTCAGCGCGAAGTTGAGGATTTCGACGTCACCGCCGCCCGTTTCTGCAAACGCCTGGGACACGAACGGGGCCACCGAGGCGGTCCCGTACAGTGCTCCCGCCGCCAGCGCGCCGCGCAGGATGAACGACGAGCGGGTGATGCCGTGCACCTCCGTGGCCGCCAGCTCGGGGTTTGCGATCTCTTGAGTCGTCATATTTGATCTCGTTCCTTTCTTGCCGGATGTAGCGGTTAGGACAGGAACGGCTTGACCGCCGCCAGAACCGAGGACATGTCAGCCGGCGTGGCAAATGCGCCCTGCGGGGTGACGGACTTCTTCACGAGCGTGGCGAGCGTTGCCGCGTGGCGCGCCTCGACCGAGTGAATCGCGAGCGCCGAGGCGAGCACCTCGGGGCTCTGGATCTTCGCTGCCTGCCCGAGGTAAGCGGCGGCACCGAGGTTCTCGACGGTGTACGCAAGCTGCGCCACCTGCGTCGCGCTGGTGATCGGGAATTTGCCTTTGGGGTTTTCCGCAGGCGTACCGCCCAGCTTGCTCACAGCCGCTTTCAGAGCGACGACGTGCGAGTCCTCCTGGCTGCCGAACGTCTGCAGCAGTTCGCCGACTTTGCCGCTGAACAGCTTGGCGGCGATCACCTTGGAGTAGAACTCCGACTCGAGGTACTCGAGCGTGAGCGCGTAGTTGAGGATCGCGATGTCACCACCCGCGCTCGACGAAGGACTCGTCGCGGTGCCGGCGGCCGTTGTGCTCTTGCTGCTGCTGCTACTGCTGCTTCCACAAGCTGCGAGCACGAACGCGCCGAAGCTCGCCGCGCCGGCGCTGCCCGCCATCTTCAAGAACCGCTTGCGGTCGACGTCGTCGCGGGCGAGCCGCTCGACGATTCCGGCCGGCTGAGGCGGCGTCTGCTCATGTGTCTCGGTGCCGTTCGCAGGACTGGCCATCTTTGACTACCTCCATTCAATGCGTTAATGACAACGGCAGGCGCGAACGCGACCGCCCGGAGCTGTGTGCCCCGGACGGCCGTTCACCTGCTCGTTACTCCACAGGCTGCCGGGGCGTCAGCCGGTGATGAAGCCCGTCGACTTGACGGCTGCGAGGACCTTCTGCGCCGTGTACGGCGTGTCGAACGCGCCGTTCGGCGTGATCATTCCCTTCGACCCGTTGAGCAGACCGATCACGCTCGCGTGACGCGCCTCGATCGTGAGAATCGAAACAGCAGCCTTGACGTAAGCAGCGGTCTTGATGTTCAGCGCCTGACCCGAGTAGGCGTGTACGCCCGTGTTCTCCAGCACTTCGGCGGTCGCCATGAAGGTTTCCACGTTGGTGTTGGCGCCTTTGAAGTCGAACTTCGGTTCCGCGGCGGCCTTCTTGCCGAGCGCCTTCTTGAGGAACTTGACGTGTTCGTTCTCGTCCTTGGTGACGGTTTCCAGGAACACCTGGCCCTGGGCACTCAGCGGCAGTTTTGCTGCCGTCGCACCGTTGTAGAACGCCGCCTCGAGGTACTCGAGCGTGAGCGCGTAGTTGAGGATGCCGATGTCGCCCTTACCGAATTTCGCCGGCGGGCGTCCGAACTGTGATGAGGCCATCGCGTTGGGGGCGAGTGCGGAAAGCACCGCGCCGCCGCCCACGACGGCACCGCCGGCGAGTCCCGCCTTCTTCGAGGAAGCCGAGCCGCGTGTCGCCCGCGACCTCGTGCGCCGCTTCGCGCACTGCGCCGTCGCTGTCGATCTCGGCGAGATTTATCTGATGAGTCATAGTTACTCCTTGTCGGTTGCCAGGATCACGGTGCCGGGAGTCAGTGCTTCCCTGGCGTTACCGTTGGGGGTTCTGTACGGCCTTGCCTGCCGTGCAGATCACAAGAGCCGTCAGGAGTGGGTTTTTCGCGGTGCACCGATTTTGGGTAGACGTGATCGATGATCCGATCTCGCCGCCCGCGCGTAGAGTGCAAGTGATGCCCCTCCTGCGCCGTCCGAGCGTCAACTCCAAGGACAAGTTGAGAAAGCTCGCCGACGAGGAGCTGATGGAACGCGTCGCCAAGTGCGATGCCGATGCGTTCGAGGTCGTGCTCGAGCGCCATGCCGACGCAGCGTTCTCGCTGGCATACCGAATCTGCGGCAGACGCCCGATGGCTGAGGACATCGCCCAGGAGTCGTTTCTTGCGTTGTGGCGCAGCGGCGAGCGCTACGACCGTGCACGAGGAAGCGTGCGCACGTGGACGCTCGGCATCGTGCACAACCGCGCAATCGACGCGCTGCGGCGCAGCGGCACACACGACCGGCGCCGCGCCAGCGACGAGGGCATCGAGGAGACGCTCGAGGCGCCGGAGCGGACCGACGAGCAAGCCGTGGGGAATGCCGTCTCGAGCGAAATCCGCGGCGCGCTCGGCGAGCTCCCCTCCGATCAGCGCAAGGTGATCGAGCTCGCGTACTTCGGCGGCTTCACGCACACCGAGATCGCCTCGATGCTCGACACGCCGATCGGAACGGTGAAGGGGCGCATGCGACTTGGCCTGCAGAAGCTTCGCAGCCAGCTGCAGGGCTGGCAGGCGGTGGGTGGATGAGCCCGCGCGAGCCGGAGAGCAACTGCCGGCACCGCGACGATGCGGCGGCCTACGTGCTCGGCGCGCTGGAGCACGACGAGGTCGAGCGCTTCACCGAGCACCTCGCCACCTGCGCCAACTGTCGCGCTGAGGTCGCCGAGCTGCAACCGGTGGTCGACGAGCTGCCGAGCAGTGCGCCCGCCGAGAGCGCGCCACGGGAGATGCGTGAGCGGATCCTCGCCACGGTGCGCTCGGAGGCCGAGCTGCTCGGCGCGGCGGGCATCGGCGCGGACCGTCCGACCAAGACCCCACGCCCGTGGTACCGGCGCAACGACTTCGTGCTCGGCGTTGCCGCGGCCGCCTCGGCGGGCGTCGCCGCGCTCGTCGCGGTGCTGATCGCCGTCGGAGGCTCGAGCCACACAACGGTCGTCCCCGGCGAAGGCATCGGCACTGCGCGCACCGCCAATGTCTCGCTGACCCGACGCGACGGGCACTCCGAGCTGGTCGTCAGGCGCATGCCCCAGCCGGCACTGGGGCGGATCTACGAGGTGTGGCTCAAACGCGGCGCGGGCGAACCGAAACCGACGAACGCACTGTTCAGCGTCACCAACGCCGGCAGCGGCGCCGTCGACGTGCCGAACCTGCACGGGATCAAGGAAGTGCTCGTCACGAGCGAGCCTGCCGGCGGCAGCCTGCACCCGACCTCGGCGCCGGTGATCCGCGTCGCGCTCGGCACGGCCTAGCGCAGCGTTCAGCGCGTGGCGCTCGTCGCGGCTTGGCGCTCGCGCTGCGGTCAGCCGCTCAGCGCTCGCCGCTCGGGCCAGCGCGGGGCGCGGCTCACTCGGCGGCAGCTGCGCGCGCGTTGCGCACGAGCTTGCGCATGCCGGCGATCCAGCGCGGCGGATCGCTGCCCTTCAGCGCCATGAACTGCGCGACCTCCTCGTGCGGCAGGATCAGCAGGCGCTCGTCGGCGATCCCGGCGAGCACGGCGTCGGCGACCTGCTCGGGCTCGATCAGACCGCCGGCCTTCAGCGCAGCGGCGCCGGCAGGCTCGTCCATCGCCAGTTCGAGCATCGGCGTGCGCACGCCCTGCGGGCAGATGCACGAGACGCGGATGCCGGCATCGCCGTACTCGATCGCCAGCCACTCGGCCAGCGCGACGGCGCCGTGCTTGGTCACGCTGTAGCCGACCGAGGAGACCTGCGTCAACAAGCCGGCGGCCGACGCCGTGTTGATCAGGTAGCCCTCGCCGCGCTCGAGCATCGCCGGCAGCAGCGCGCGGGCGGCCCACACGTGCGCCATCACGTTCACGCGCCAGGCTTCGTCCCAGTCCTCGTCGGAGGTCTCGATCGGTCCGCCGCCGCCACCGGGTACGCCGGCGTTGGAGATGAAGATGTCGATCTGGCCGTTCGCGGCGACGGCCTGCTCGATCAGCGACTGCACGCCGCTCTCGGTGCCGGCGTCGAACTCGACCGCCAGGCCGCCGATCTCATCGGCCACGGCGCTGGCTTTGCCGAGGTCGCGGTCGGCGACGACGACGGCCCGCGTGCCCTGCTCGGAAAGCGCTCGCGCGAGTGCGCTGCCGATGCCCCCACCGCCGCCCGTCACGACCACATGCCTTCCGGAAAGCTCCATCGGGGCGTACTCTATGTATTCATGGGGGGACAGGCTGGTGTGATCGGGCAGGATCGCCCGAACGAGCAGGCCACCGTTGCGCCGCTGCTCGGCGAGCTGCGCTACGGGCGCGAGCTGGCGCGGCTGCTCGCGAGCCGGCTGTTCCGCTCGGTGCAGAGACGCGAGGATGCCCCTCCGGTGCTGCTCGTCCCGGGCTTCATGGCCGGCGACGCTTCGCTGACGGTTCTGCGGCAGTGGCTCTCGCGGCGCGGGCACCGCGTGCACATGAGCGGCATCCGCGCGAACGTCGACTGCGCCGAGGAGCTCGTCGGCCGGCTCGCCGAGCAGCTGCACGCGCTCGCCTCGGAGACCGAGGAGCGCGTCTTCATGATCGGCCAGAGCCGCGGCGGCACGTTCGCCCGCGCGCTCGCCGTGCGCGAGCCGGACGCGGTGACCGGGCTTGCGATGCTCGGCTCGCCCGTGAACGACGGCCTGGCTGTCTCCTCGCATGTGATGCGCGCAGCGCGGCTGGTCGCGACGCTCGGCGACCTCGGCGTCCCCGGAGTGCTCTCGCGCAGCTGCGCCAACGGCGCCTGCTGCGAGCAGTTCCGCGCGGAGCTCGGCGCGCCGCTGCCCGGGCACGTGCACGCTACGGCGATCTACACCTACAGCGACGGCATCGTCGACTGGAAGGCCTGCGTGGACCCGCACGCCCAGCCGATCGCGGTCGACTCGAGCCACTGCGGCATGTCGGTGAACGCGGAGGTCTATCGAGTGCTCGACCGGGCGCTCGACGCGACACCTCCCGACACGGCACGGCGCCGCTCGACACGCCCCCGCTCGGCACGAACGAAGGGGTAGCAGCGCGCATGGAATGGATGAGCCCGATGGACTCGTCGTTCCTGCACATCGAGAACGACACGACGCCGATGCACATCGGCGGCGTGAGCATCTTCGAAGGCCCGCCGCCGCCTTTCGCGGACCTGCGCGCGATGGTCGCGGGCAAGCTCGGGCTCGTGCCGCGCTACCGCCAGAAGGTTCGCTCGGTGCCGCTCGCGGCGGGGCCGCCGGTGTGGATCGACGATCCGCACTTCAGCATCGACTACCACCTGCGCCGCACGGCGATCCCGGCCCCGGGCGAGGACGCGCAGCTGCGCCAGATGGCGGCTCGCGTGTTCTCCCAGCACCTCGACCGCAACAAGCCGCTGTGGGAGCTGTGGATGGTCGAGGGCATGACGGGCGGGCGCTGGGCGCTGCTCTCGAAGGTCCACCACTGCATGGTCGACGGCGTCGCCGCGACCGACCTCATGTCGGTGATGTTCTCCGATGAGACGGCGGCGGGCGACGGCGACGGCGATGCTCAAGCGCGCTGGTCGGCGCCGCCGGAACCGTCGGCGATCGACGTGCTCGTACGCACGCTCGTGCGACGCGCAAGCCCGGCAGGCCAGCTCGAAACGTTCAAACAGGCGCTGCGCGCGCCGCGCGAAACGGTGCGCACGGTCGCGGAGGTCGCGCGCGGGGCGCTCGCGGCCGGGCCGAGCCTGCGCCCGGTCGGCGCCTCGTCGCTGACCGGACCGATCGGCCCGCACCGGCGCTGGAGCTGGGCGACCGTCAGCCTCGCCGACGTGAAGGCTGTGCGCACGGTCCTGGGCGGCACGGTCAACGACGTCGTGCTGACCGTGATCACGAACGGCTTTCGCGCGTTGCTGCAGGCACGGGGCGAGGAGATGCCGGCCGAGCGCAGCGTGCGCACGATGGTGCCCGTGTCGGTCCGCCGCCGCGGCGAGCGCGGCGTCTACAACAACCGCGTCTCGGCCGTCTTCGCGGGGCTGCCCGTCGGGCTGGACGATCCCTCGCAGCGGCTCGAGCGGATCCGCAGGGAGATGGACGGCGTCAAGCAGTCCAAGCAGGCCGTCGCCGGCGACGTACTCAGCTCCCTGTCGGGCTTCGCGCCACCGCTCCTGCTCGCGCTCGGCAGCCGCCTGGTGACGGTCTCGCCGCGGCTGAACATGCACACGGCGACGACCAACGTGCCCGGTCCGCAGCAGCCCGTGCAGACGCTCGGGCGCAAGATGATCGAGTCGTTCCCGTTCGTGCCCGTCGTCGGCTCGATCCGCATCGTCGTGGCGATCTTCTCCTACGACGGCGGGCTGTACTTCGGCGTCACCGGCGACTACGACGGCGCGCCTGACATCGACGTGCTCACGAGCGGCATCGAAGAGGGCATGCAGGATCTGCTCGCGCTGGCCGAGCCGCCCAAGCGGGCGCGGCGCAAGCCCGCCGCGGCCAAGCGCGCGGCGGCCGGTTCCTAGCCGCTGCACTCAGAGCGTCGGCAGCGAGACGGTGAGGTTGCTGGCTTCGATCGCGAAGGTGCCGTTGCTGGCCCGGTAGTAGGGCGCGTCGCGGCCGAGCAGTTGCAGCTTCACGGTGTCGCCGGCGGCGAATTCGTAGCCGTTGCCGTGCATCTGGAAGCTGATGTGACCCTGCTGTCCTTCGGCGAGACGGTAGACGCCGCGGCTGATCAGCCGCTGCTGCCCGCTGGGCAGCACGTCCCACAGGCGCGCCACGATCTCGCCGTAGAGGCCGGTCACTTTGAAGTCGCCGCTGACCGTCGGCAGGCCCATCAGCGTGAAGCCGCCGCTCGTCGTTGAGTAGTTGGCGGTGCCGGTCTCTTCTTCGGCTTTGACTTCCTTGCAGGCGTTCGAGTTGGCGATCGGGTCGTATTCGGCGGCGATCGTCGCGTTGCCCCCGGCCGAGATGAACGTCTGCGGCGCGGCGGCGCCGAAGCTCACCGTATGCGGGTGCAGCTTCGCCCAACTCTTCGCCGTGAGCGGGCCGCCGCCGGGGGCAGCCGTGGGGCAGGTCTGGGTGTAGGCGGTCGCACTGCCGTTCTTCGGCACTTTGCCGGAGTGCTCGAGTTTCGCCGCGAAGAACGCCGCCGCCTCTTCGTTGAAGGCGTGGTCGGTGTTTTCCTTGTTTGCTCCCGGGCTATGACCGAGATCGCCGAACATCAGCGCCGCGTAGCCTTTGTCGGCGCGGGTGGCGTTGTAGGCGCGCAGCGACTGCGAGACGGGGAACAGGGCGTCTGTCCAGCCGCTCTCGAGCAGCATCGGCGCGGGCTTGCCGGCGACGGGTATGCCGTTGCCCTGGTGGTAGCCGTAGATCTGGTGAGCGATCGCTTCGTCTTCGGGGTTGGTCGGCTCCCCGGCGTTGGTCACGGCATACCATTTCGTCAGGTCCGCTTCGGGGTCGGCGCCGGGTGGCGGGATGTAGCCGGTCGCCTGGCCGGCCGCGAGCAGGCCTGAGACGTAGCTCTGGATCTCGACGCCGAGCGGTTCGTAGCTCTGGCCGGGTGGGGCGACTTCGGTGTCCACGAAGCGGCCGTTCGGATCCAGCGCGTCGACCAGGTCAGACCACGGCCAGCGTGGGAAGGCGGCCTTGATTTCCATCGCCTTCCCGTTCGGGCTCTTCCACGGAACGAATTCGCCGCCGGGCAGGCGCACGCGATTCTTCAGGTAGGCGAGCTCGATGCTCTGACCGCCGCCGTAGGAGATCCCGGTGACGCCGATGCTCTTCGGCCTGACGATCTTCTCGTCGGCGAGCAGCCCCAGCAGGTACTCGGTGTCGTGGTTCTCGTAGCGCTGGTCGGCGAGCCTGACCCAGCCTTCTTTGCAGCCGGGTTCGGTGCGTGATTCGGGAGCGCCGCACGAGTTGCCCCAACCGCGCGCCGAGTAGTTGATCACGGCGAAGCCGTGCTGGGCGTAGTAGATGTTGTTGTAGTCGAACGTCTCGTTGCCGTCGCCGGCGGGCGTGGTCGACTCGAAGGCGGTCTTGCTGCCCTCCCAGCCGTGCATCATCACGATCGCCGGGAACGGGCCGCTGCCGCCGGCGGGCAACGTGACGTCGACGTCGATCGGCACGCCGTCGAAGGTCGGCACGCGCTGTTCGAGACCTTCGCTCGGGCAGAAGCGCACGCCGTCCTGCGCTTTGCACGCATGCCCGAACGGCGTCGGTTCGGCGGCCGGTTTGGCCGCGGGAGCGATCGCGGGGAAAGCGAGCAGGAGCACACTGGCCATCGCGCCGGCGACGCTCGCGACAAAACCCGCTGTCTCCCTCCTCCGCATGCAGGCTTGGTACCCCAGGTTGACAGTGTGTAAACCTCGGGGGCGTGAGAGGATGCCGCGCAGGCGGCGCAGCGCCGGCGGCACCGCGCCGGATCGGCACGACACCAAGACCAAGTCCAAGGAGCCACAAATGCCCGACATCGAGTTCCCCGCCGGCGACGGCACAGCGTCCGGTTATCTCGCGACACCGGCCGGCGGCAGCGGCCCGGCGACGATCGTCCTGCAGGAGTGGTGGGGCGTCGAAGAGCACATCCGCTCGGTCTGCGACCGGCTCGCCTCGGAGGGCTTCTTCGCGCTCGCGCCGGACCTGTTCGAGGGCGAGACAACGACGCAGCCAAGCGAGGCCGAACAGAAAATGATGGCGCTGTCGATGGACAAGGTCGAGCCGCAGATGTGCGGGGCGGCGGACTTCCTCAGCTCCCAGGATGGCTTCGAGGGCTCGGGCGTCGGCTCGCTCGGCTTCTGCCTCGGCGGCGGCCTGTCGGTGTGGGCGGCGGCGACGTGCCCGAAGGTCACGGCGACGGTCTCCTACTACTACGTGATGCCGCACGGCAAGCCCGACTTCTCGGACATCAAAGGCCCGGTGCTCGGCCACTTCGGCACGGCCGACGAATTCATCCCGGCGGACACGGCAAAAGCGCTCGAGCAGGAGATGAGCGAGGCGGGCGTCGAGGTCACGTTCCACTACTACGACGACGCGGGCCACGCGTTCTTCAACGAGCTTGACCGGCTCGGCACGTACGACGCGGAGATGGCGAAGCTCTCGTGGGAGCGCACGGTCAGCTTCCTGCGCGAGGCGCTGGCCTAGCCGGGCCCCTCTGACGTTGAAGCCCCTGCGCCCCGTCGCGCTCGCGGGCGTTGCGCTCGCGGGCGTGGCGCTCGCCTGCAGCTCGCCTGCTCCAGCAACCGCCTCACCGGCGTCGTGGTCACCGCCGGCGCCGCTCGGCACATGCGCGGCGGTGGGCGGCGCGCGGGCGGTCTTCCCCCGCGACAAGCCGACGCACGGCACGGGCCGCGGCGCGGTCGTGTGGAGCGCGGCGCCCAGCTGCCCGCAGGGCTTGGGCACGTTGGTCTCGCAGATCGGTGCGGGCGACCTCCCGGGCAAACCGTCCTACGCGCTGGCACGCGGCGGGGGCAAGCTCGCGCTGCGCCCCCCGCTAGCGCTCGCGCCGGCGCCGCACGGGCAGCTGACGATCGCCGGCTCGGGCGGCGCGCGCGGCGGCGGCGCGCTCGTCCAAGGCGCGGCCGGAGGACCGTTCTCGCCGCTTGGCGCGCTCGCGGGCACGGTGAGCCAGAACATGCTGTTCACGGCGTACCTCGGCGACGTGGGGCTGGCGACGCCGATCGCGGGCGGCCTCGACAACGACGGGCTGGAGCTGCGCGTCGAGCGCTACTTCGCCCAAGCGCTCTCGCCCACGATCACGGTGGCGGGACAGGGCGGGGCGATCGAATCGCCGACGGTCAGCCTCGACTTCCGCACGGACGCGATCCTCGTGTGGCGCCAGGCGGGGGCGCTGTGGGCTCGCGATCTGCCGGCGTCGGGTCGCGCACAGCGGACGCAGCGGCTCGCCACGACCGCTCGCGCGCCGCGCGTGACGGCCCTGATCAGCGACAACAACCGTGCAATGGTGGCGTGGGCGGACGAACAGGGCGGCCATACGTCGATCTACTTCGACTACTCGGCGAGCGGCGTGCGCTTCGGCAAGCCGCAGCTGCTCGAGCGCTTCGCCAACCCGTCGGGCGTTCCCTACCCGCAGACCTCGCCGCGCCTGGTCCGTCTCAGCTCGGAGAGCGTGATGCTTGCGTGGACGGGCGCGCAGGACGGTCGCTGGGTCGTGCGCACGGCGGCTGTCGACCTGCACGGCCTGCGCAAGGCGAGCACGATCTCAGACCCGGCCACGAACGCACTGCTGAGCGACCTGCAGCCGGGGCCGGACGGCGAGGCGATCGCGCTGTGGGGCGAACCGCAGATCGGCGCAGGCGGCAAGCTCGATTTCGGCACGCAGGCGCTCCTGGCGGCGCGCGGGATCGACGCACGCCCGGGGATCACGATCTTCGGCGGTCCCGAGCTCCTCGCGCCGCCGGGCCCGACGGGCGTGCCGACGTTCGCGGCCGAACAGAAGAGCGACGCCACGCTGTCGTTTGATCCGAGCAGCGACCGAGCGCTCGCGCTGTGGCGCGGCACGGGCGAGCGGATCTACTACTCGATCCGTACGCCGGCCACGCACTGACGCGCCCTGCGCGCCTCCTGCCGACTGGCCCACGGCTGTTGCCCGCGGCGCTAGAAGATCTGCTTGTAGATCAAGAACAGGTTGAGCGCGGTGATCAACGCGGCGAGCGACACGCCGATGACGGTGGTGGCGCGCTTGTTGACGTGCTCGCCCATCACGTCGCGGCGCATGGTCAGCATCACGAGCGGGATCAGCGCGAGCGGGATGCCGAAGGAGAGCACGACCTGGCTGAGGATCAGCGCATCGGTGGGGTTGACGCCGACGGCGAGCACGACGAGCGCGGGGACCATCGTCACGAGGCGGCGCAGCAGCACGGAGATGCGCACGTTGATGAAGCCGCTCATCACGACCTGCCCGGCGTAGGTGCCGACGCTCGAGGAGGAGGCGCCGGAGGCGAACAGGGCGACGGCGAAGGCGAGCGCGGCGAGGCCGCCGACCTGGTTGCCGAAGCCGTGGTAGGCGGCCTGGATCGAGTCGACGCCGGTGTGCCCGGTGGAGTGGAACAGCTTGGCGGCGACGGCGAGCATGGCCATGTTGACGAGGCCGGCGCAGGCGAGCGCGATCACGATGTCGAGGCGCTCGAAGCGCAGCACGCGTCGGCGCTCTGAGGCGTCGCGCATGGGCATGCGGTTCTTGGTCAGCGCGGAGTGCAGGTAGATCGCGTGCGGCATCACGGTGGCGCCGATGATGCCGACGGCGACGTACAGCGACTCGGTGCCGCCGAGGTGGGGCACGAGCCCGGAGAGCGAGCCGTGCACGGACGGGCCGATCTTCAGCGTCTCATAGAGAAAGCCAAGGAAGATGATCCCGAGCAGCGCCGTGATGGCGAGCTCGAAGCGGCGCACGCCGTGCGTCTGCAGCTCGAGGATGCCGAAGGCGATGAAGCCGGTCATCACACCGGCCCACAAGAGCGGCACGCCGAACAGCAGGTTCAGGCCGAGCGCGGCGCCGACGAACTCGGCGACGTCGGTCGACATGGCCATGATCTCGGCCTGCAGCCACATGATCCTGCTTGCCGAGCGCGGATAGTTGTCGCGGAACAGCTCGGGGAAGGTGCGATCGGTGGCAATGCCGACCTTGGCCGACAGATACTGGATCAGCATGGCCATCAGGTTGGCGGCGAGCACTACCCACAGCAGCAGGTAGCCGAACTTGGCGCCGCCGGAGATGTTGGTGGCGAAGTTGCCGGGGTCGACGTAGGCGATGGCGGCGACGAAGGCCGGCCCGAGCATCGTCAGCGTGGCGCGCAGGCGACCCTTGGCGAGCAGGTGTTCGAGCTGGCTCGTGCTGCGCACGACGGCGCCGGTCCCGACGACAGCTGCGCCGGCGCCTGCCCCGATCGAGGCGCCTGCGCCCTCGAGCGCGGGGTCGGGGCGCACGGGTGTCAAGCGGGGTCTTCCTCGGTTCCGGCAGCGCGCCGATCGGCGCCATGGTCGAGCTGCACGCGCATGGCTCCGGCGAGACGCCCGCCGATGGCGTGCTCGCGCGCACCTTCGCCCTCGCCGAAGGCGACGAGCAGCGGGCCGCCGAACGGCTGGCGTTCGCGCACGTAGAGGCGGTCTCCAGGGCCGATGCCGTGGCCTGAGAGATAGCGCAGCATCTCGGGATCGGCGTCTGAGACGCGCACGAACACGCCGCCGTCGCCCTCCTGCAGGCGCTCGAGCGGATGCGTCTCGAGCTCGTGCAGCTTGAGCTCGGCGCTCGGGATGGGATCGCCGTGCGGGTCGATCGTGGGATTGCCGAGTGCCTCGGCGATCAGCTGCTCGAGCTCCTCGGAGATCACGTGCTCGAGCACCTCGGCCTCGGCGTGCACGCGATCCCAGGGCATTTCGAGCGTCTCGGCGAGGAACAGCTCGAGCAGGCGGTGGTGGCGGATCACCTCGAGTGCGACCTTGCGCCCATCCTCGGTCAGGCGCACGCCGCGATAGGGGTGGTGCTCGATCAGGCCAAGCTCGCCGAGGCGCTTGAGCATCGCGGAGACGGAGCCGGGCGTGAGGCCGAGCCGCTCGGCGAGGGCGTTCGTCGCGACGGGCTCCTCGGCCCGCGATTCGAGTGTGAAGATGGCCTTGCAGTAGTCCTCGACGGCAGGCGAATGCGCGATCTCTCTTGTGGCCATGAAGAAATATTATGGCATGCCAAGATTTTTGTCAAGGTCGTACTGGACCTCCATCCAACCGGGCTTTAGGACAGGATGCAGCGCGGATGGACCGCGACTACGAGCTGCAGACGCACCAGGCGGAGGACCGCCACTGGTGGTATCGGGGACGGCGCAAAGTGCTGGAGCGCGTGATCGACGACCTGCGCCTGCCGGCGCGCGCACGGATCCTCGACGCGGGCTGCGGCAGCGGACGCAACATGGTCGAGTTCGCCCGCCACGGCACGGTCACGGGGGTCGAGCTGGCGGAGGCGAGCGTGTCGCTGGCACGCGAACGCGCAGCGGGCGAGGTGATCGCCGGCTCGGTGCTGGAGATGCCGTTCGAGGCGGACAGCTTCGACCTGGCGGCGTCGCTGGACGTGATCGAGCACCTAGAGGACGACCTGACGGCTCTGCGCGAGCTGCGCCGGGTGGTGGCGCCGGGCGGCTCGCTGCTGGTCACGGTGCCGGCCTACCAGTGGCTGTGGAGCGGGCACGACGAGATCAACCACCACTTCCGCCGCTACACGCGCCGCTCGCTGCAGCGCGCGGGCGAAGAAGCGGGCTGGCACCAGGTGCGCACGACGTACTTCAACTCGCTGCTCTTGCCGGCAGCGATCCTGCTGCGCGTGCTCGACCGCTTCAGCCGCAAGACGACGGAGTCGAGCCTCGACCTGTGGGTGCCACCTGAGCCGCTGAACTGGCTGCTCGAGCGCCCACTGCAGCTCGAGGCGGCGCTGATCGGGCGTGGCGGTCGCATCCCGGCTGGGCTCTCGCTGCTCGCGGTCTTCCGCTGAGACGAGCCCCCGTCCCGAACATCGAACGATTTTGATGAGGCCCCTCACGGGGCCGATAGGACTGCGGACGGCCCGGCAGGAGCGGGCTGTCACCCGTCGGCGTCGGCGGCGATCACGGGCGGCGGATGGTGATGCATGCGGAAGGTCCAGGCGCGGTTGACGAGGAAGGTGATGACGGTGACGATCGCGGTGGCAAAGGCCTGGCCGAGCAGCTTCTCGACGCCGGCGTCGTCGACGAACAGATAGAGCAGTCCGAGGTTGAGCGCCAGGCCGCAGCCCTGCACGATGCCCCAGCGAACGGGCGTGAGCGAGTCGCCGACGTGGCCGGCGAACGTCCAGCGGCGGTTGAGCAGGAAGCCGTTGACGGCGCCGAGCACGAAGCCGATCGCGGAGGCTGCGAGGTACCAGACGCCGAATACCTTCAACAGCACGGTGTAGATGGCGAAGGCGAGCAACGTGTTCGACACGCCGACGATGCCGAACTTGACGAACTGCACCACGACGGGCGCGTTCAGGTGCCGGGCTGCGCCCGGTAGTCTGAGAGGCGTCCTTTGTCGTGCGGGGCCGTCGGAGGGCATTACTAGACAGGATGAACGATAAATTCATCGTGGGCTTAGGCGACTGTCTGAAGATGGGCAGCGGATGCACTCGAACCTCGACCACATTGCGGTGAACCGGCAGATGCCCGACACAGCGCTACGCACCCCCAAGCTGCTCAGCATCGTCGCGCCGGTGTACGACGAGCAGGAGCTGATCGAGAAGTTCGTCGCGCGCGCATGTGCGGCGGCGGCGGACTACGAGTTCGAGCTGGTGCTCGTCAACGACGGATCGAGCGACTCGACGCCGGAGCTGCTGGACCGAATCGCGGCTGCGGATCGCCGCGTGCGGGTGATTCACCTATCCCGGAACTTCGGCCACCAGGCGGCGTTGACGGCGGGCCTGGAGCACGCGATCGGCGACGTGGTGGCGATGATCGACGCCGACCTGCAGGACCCGCCGGAGCTGATCCAGGACATGATCGCCCAGTGGAGCCAGGGCGCGGACGTGGTCTACGCGGTGCGCAATCAGCGCGAAGGCGAGACTGCCTTCAAGCTGGCGACGGCGTCGTGGTTCTACAAGCTGTTCGACAAGCTGGCGCAGGTCGACCTGGAGCCCAACTCGGGCGACTTCCGCCTGCTCGACCGCCGCGCGCTCGATGCGCTCTTGGCGATGACCGAGCGCTCGCGCTTCTTGCGCGGGATGACGGTGTGGGTGGGCTTCAACCAGACGGCGGTCTCCTACGAGCGCGACGCGCGCACGGCGGGTGAGACGAAGTACACGCTGCGCAAGATGCTGCGCTTCTCACTCGATGCGATCGCGTCCTTCTCGCACCTGCCGCTGCAGCTGGCGACATGGATCGGGATGCTCTCGGCGGGCCTTGCGTTCATCGCGATCCCCGTCGTGATCGTGCTGCGCGCGTTCGACTCCTACCTGCCGGGCTTCGGCGCGATCACGATCGCGATCTTGCTGCTCGGCGGCATCCAGCTGATCGCGCTGGGCGTGATCGGCGAGTACGTGGGGCGCATCTACGACGAGGTCAAGCACCGGCCGCTGTACATCGTGCGCGAGGAGCGCAACCGGCCGCTGCCGCAGGGCAGCGGCTCCCCGGCCGGCCCGGTCGCCCGTGCCGGTCTGGCGGCGCGCACGACTCAGCGCGTCGGCTGAGCTTCGCCGCGCAACACGCCGGCTGAGCTTCGCGCCGCCGCATGCTCGCAGCGCCCGGCGCTGAGAGCAGGTCGCCCAGGCGGTCATAGGCGGGCGAAGTCGCGTGAACAGAGCGCGACACCGGGCGCCGAGACGTGTTGTGATCTCGCGATGAGCCAACCATCTCGCGCCCGGCGCCCGACCGTCGCCCTACGATGGGCGCGGGCGGCCGCCGCCATCGTGCTCCTGGGCACGATCTGCGCAGTTGCGCCCGCTCGGGCGAGGGCCGAGGCCTGTGCGGGGGTCGGCGCGGAACCATGCCCGTACGCCTCGGCCTCGATCGTCGGCCAGCGCGCGGAGGGCGTGCTGCGCTTCCCCGAGGCCGTCGCGGTGGACACGCAAGGCAACGTGTACGTCGCCGACCAGCTCAGCTACGTCGTGCAGAAGTTCACGGCAGCAGGGACGTTCGAGACGGAGTGGGGCTCGTTCGGCGGCGGCCACGGGCAGTTCGGACCGATCGGTGGCCTGGCGACGGACGCGGCGGGCAACGTCTACGTGGTCGACTCGAGCCACAACCGAATCGAGAAGTTCGATCCCAACGGGGCGTTCATCACGCAGTGGGGACACAAGGGCTCGGAACCGGGCCAGTTCAACTTCGGCTCCTCGCAGGACTACACCAAGCCCCCGGGCGGGGGCATCGCGGTGGCGGGCAACTTCGTGTACGTGGCGGACTCGGGCAACAACCGCATCCAGCGCTTCAACCTCGAAGGCGGCGAAGGAATGGAATGGGGCACGAAGGGCTCGGGCCCGGGGCAGTTCACCTATCCGCGCGGCGTAGCGGCCAACGCAAGCGAGGTGCTGGTGGCCGACGACGACAACCACCGGATCGAGAAATTCGACCCGAGCGGCTCTTACCAGAGCGCGGCGGGCTCGCAGGGCACGGGGCCGGGGCAGTTCGCCTTCCCCTACGGCGTGGCGCTCGACGCGGCGGGCAACGTGTACGTGGCGGACGACCTCGGCCACCGCGTGGTCAAGCTCAACTCCGAACTGGGCTTCCTCGGCGCGTGGGGCGGCTACGGCACGAAACCGGGCCAGCTGGCGTTCCCGCGCGCGATCGCGAGCGACCCGGCGGGAGACAACTACGTGGCGAACACGGCCGACGATCGCGTCGAGGTGTACGGCCCCGAAGGCCGCTTCCTGCGCACGATCGGCATCTCGGCGCGCGGGCCCGGCCAGCTGACTGGACCGCGCGGGCTGGCGCTCGACCCGACCGGCGGCCTGCTCGCAGCGGACACGGTCGGCAATCGCGTGGAGCTGTTCGCGCCGGTGACGGACGCGTTCACGGGACAGTGGACGGTCGCCGGCGGGCACCGCTCGAACTTCTTCAAGCCGACGGGCATCGGCATCGATCCGCGTGGCTCGGTCTACGTGGCCGACCAGGGCAACGAACGGATCGTGCGCATGTGGGGCGACGGCACGTACCTCTCCGAACTGGGCGGCCCGAACTCCTTGGGCGGTGCGCAGCTCAACGGCGTGGCGGCGGTCGCGGTCGCGCCGCGGTCGGGCCGCACATACGCAGCGGACGCGGGGCACAACCGCGTACTCGTGTACGGGCCGGAAGGGACGGTGCTGGGGCGCTGGGGCGCCAGCGGCGGCAACGGTGCGGCGGGCAGCGCGCCGGGCTCGTTCAACCATCCCTCGGGCGTGGCGGTGAGCAGCGTGGCAGCGGGCGAAGAAGTCATCTACGTGGCGGACAAGGGCAACGACCGCATCGTCAAGCTCGACGCGAACGGCAACGTACTGCGCCAGTGGGGCACGCGCGGCGCCGCCAATGGCCATTTCCACGCGCCGGCCGGGGTGGCGGTGGACGGCGCCGGCAACGTGTACGCGCTGGACGGCGAAAACAACCGCGTGCAGCAGTTCGACTCGGATGGGCGCTTCCTCGCCAAGTGGGGCCTGCGCGGCACGGGCCTGGGCGACTTCTCGCAGCCGTCGGCGATCGCGGTGGACTGCGCGGGCAGCGTGTACGTGGCGGACACGAACAACAACCGGATCGAGCGCTTCAACCCGGTGAGCCCGGCCCCGACGGGCTGTGAGGCGGCGGGCAGCTGGCCGCCGCCGCTCGACGTGGCGCCGGTACTGCGGATCGGCCTGTCGCGCTCGAGCGGCGTGCTCGCGCGCCACGCGCTCGCGCTGAGCGTGAGCTGTCAGCGCGGCTGCAAGGTGCTCGTCAGCGGCACGCTCTCGGCGGCGGGGCGCCGCCGGTCGGTTGCGCTCGCCGCGGCGGCACGTTCGCTGCCGCGGGCGACGGCCGGTCACGTACGGCTGCGGCTGAGCGCCATGGCGCTCAGCCGCCTGCAGCGGGCGCTCGGCCGGCGGCGCGCGATGACGGCACGGGTGCGGATCGTCGCGGCCGGGCCGACGGGACGCCGGACGACGGCGACGCGCACGTACGCCGTCACGCGATAATGGGCGGATGCCAAAAGAGGAGATCTGGAAGGACGAGCAGCCGAGCATGGACCACCGCCGCGAGCGGATCAGGGTCGAGACTGAGCGCCAACGCATCGAGGGCTACCTGACGCTCGCGCGCGACGGCTACCGCAGCCGTGTCTCGGACGTGCTGAATGCCTCGGAGCGCGACTTCATCACGTTGACCGAAGCGACGGTGGAGGCGCTCGAGGGCGGCCCGCGCGAGCTTCATCCGTTTCTCACGTTGGCGCGCCGTCACATCGTGTTCGTGGTGGCCGCGTCCGAGACATCGGAGTAGCCGCCAGAGCTGGGCGCGTGGCAGGCCGACCCGGTGCTAGTCGTCGCGTACGGCGGCGATGTGCGATACCTGGATGAAGATCGCCTCTTCGAGGCCCGGCTGCGTCAGGCTGATCCAGCCGGGCGGAGCGAGGATCGCGCCGCTGCCGTGGCGCAGACCGTCCCTGGCGTTGACGATCGTGGCGAGGATCTTGTCGGCCTCCTCGACGACATCGATCTCGGTCTGATCAAGCAGGATGCGTGCCATTCATTCCTTTCCCGCGGCAAAGCCAGGCCACGCGATTCTTAACTGGTTCGCTGAACAACTCTCTAGGCTACAGGGCTCAGCCGGCTCCTCCAGCTCGTCCGAGTATCGGCCCGTCGCCTGGACCCCGCCGTTAAGATCGCGCACGGTGCGAGGGCTCGCGAGGATCGGTAGGCCTGCAGCGGTGCCGTTGCTGGCGCTGGCGCTGGCGCTCGTGCCGGCTAGCGACGCATCGGCAGCGGCCGGCCAGCTCTACGGCTTCGGCGAAAACGCAGCCGGCCAGCTCGCGAGCACGGCGGGCAACGGCAGCGAAACGGCGAACCCGGTGCCGGCGCTGCTGACGCTGCCGGGGGCCAACGGACCGGTCGTCGAGGCGGCGGCGGGCGCTCGCTTCACGCTGGCGCTGACGTCATCGGGAGAGCTCTACGCGTTCGGCAGCAACCAGTACGGGCAGCTCGGCGTGGCGACGGGCAGCGGTATGACGGCACCCAACCCGACGCCCCGCCAGATCACCATGCCGGGCGCGGTCGGCCGCGTCGCAGCGCTCGCGGCGGGCTCGACGCACAGCGTCGTCCTCACCTCGACGGGCGAGCTGTACGCGTTCGGCGAGAACCAGTTCGGGCAGCTCGGTCGCGCGACGAACAGCGGCACGGAAGACGTCAATCGGGTGCCCGAACGGATCAGCCTCCCGGGTGCGAGCGGCCAGGTCGTGCAAATCGCGGCGGGCGTCGAGGAGAGCCTTGCACTGACCTCGACGGGGCAGCTGTACGCGTTCGGCGGCAACCGCTACGGCGAGCTCGGCAACCCGACCAACGCGGGCACCCAGATCCCCAATCCAACGCCGACGCCGGTCGTGCTGCCGGGTGCAAGCGGCCAGATCGTGCAAATCGCGGCGGGCGTCGAGGAGAGCCTTGCACTGACCTCGACGGGGCAGCTGTACGCGTTCGGCGGCAACCGCTACGGCGAGCTCGGGCGGGCGGCGAACGTGGAAACTCCGGTCCCGAACCCGACGCCGGCTGCGGTCAACCTGCCGGCTGCGGCGGGGCCGGTGAGGTCGATCGCTGCGGGCGGCTTTCACAGCCTCGCGCTGACGGCGAGCGGGCTGATCTTCGCGTTCGGGCGCAACACGGATGGTCAGCTGGGCAACCCGGCGGGCACGGGCGGCGAAAAAGCCAATGCGACGCCGCTCGCGGTGAGCCTGCCGGGCGCAAATGTCCCTGCGATCGGACTGGCGGCGGGCAGCGCGCACAGCCTGGCGATCACGGCGAGCGGCGAGCTGTACTCGTTCGGCTCCAACCTCGACGGCCAGCTCGGCCGCGCCGCGGGGAGCGGCACGGCGAGCGCGAACCCGACGCCAGCGCCGGTCGCACTGCCGGCGGGAACGACGATCGACACGGTGGCGCGCGGAGCGACAGCGGACTTCACGGTGGCGCAGGCGGCCGACCTGGCGGTCCTGTCGAGCTCGCTTCCGTTCGGACAGGTCGGCGTGCCGTACACGACGTACGCGGCGGCGGCGGGCGGGGTGGGTGGCTACACGTGGACGGCGAGCGGTCTGCCGGCGGGCCTCTCGATCGATCCGGCGAGCGGGCAGATCTCGGGGACGCCGTCGGCGGCGGGCACGAGCGCAGTCGTGCTGGGAGTGACCGACGCCTTCGGCGTGAGTGCGGCGAGCGCGCCACTCCTGTTGACGACGGCTGCGGCGACACCCACGCGCGCGTTCCTCTCGACGACGTTGACGGAAGCGCAGATCCGCCAGAGCCTGCGCCAGCAGTTGGGGATCAAAGGACGTCAGGTGCGAATCGCGAGCCTGCGTAGGCGCAAGCGCTACGCGTACGGCTTCACAGCGCTGACGGCGGGGACGCTCTCGATCGCCTGGTACTACGTGCCGCGGGGCGCGCGAGTCCCGAGCAGCACGGCGCCTGTGCTGTTCGCGGCGGGCCACGTCGCGTTTCGCACGGCCGGTACGCGGATCGTCCTGCTCAAGCTGACGAGCACTGCTCGCAAGCTGCTGCGCCACCACAGGCGAATCGCCCTCGTGGCTAGGGGCAGCTTCACGCCGAACGGGATGCGCACGGTCACGGCGACGAAGAGCTTCAGCCTCGCGCGCTGAGCGGCGTCTAGAACTCGCCGACGAAGCTGATCTCGGGCTCGAGCTGCTGCCCGGTGCCGGCGAGCACCTCGGCCTGCACGCTCGAGATCAGCTCGCGCACGTCGGCTGCACTGGCACCGCCGACGTTGAGGATGTAGTTGGCGTGGCGGTGGGACACTTCGGCGCCGCCGACGCGCGCGCCCTTCAAGCCGCACTCGTCGATCAGCCGCCCGGCGCCGACGTCGGCGATCTTGCGGAAGATGCTGCCGGCGCTCATGCGCACGGCTTCGGGCGGGTGCTTTTCGTGCCGCCACGCGGCGTTGGCCTCGATCCTGCGCTGCAGCTCGTCAGGGTCGGCGGGCGTGAGCGCGAGCGTCACGTCGAGCACGACGTCGCGGCGCGTGTGCAGCACGCTGAAGTCGTAGCCGAACTGGAAGTAGTCGCGATCGACGTTGCGCACCTCGCCGTCGCCGAGCACGGTCGCGCCCTGCACGATCTCGGCGATGAACACGGTGCGCGTGCGATCGGGGGCGAGGAAGTGGAGGTTCTGCCACATCGCCCCGCCGATGGTCGAGGGGATCTCGATGTAGTGCTCCAGACCGGAGAAGCCCTGCGCGACGGACGCGCGCAGCGCGTCGGCGACGATCGCGCCGCTCTCGACGCGCATCGCGCCGTCGGCGATCGTCATGCGGT
Organism: uncultured Solirubrobacteraceae bacterium; assembly: GCA_963714215.1. Classification (GTDB taxonomy): domain Bacteria; phylum Actinomycetota; class Thermoleophilia; order Solirubrobacterales; family Solirubrobacteraceae; genus Palsa-744. The sequence continues at coordinate 432,118 of CAVQNP010000007.1, read as the reverse complement.
CGGCCTCGTTCTTGATCACGAGGCCGCGAAAGCCGCGGTCGCCGACGAGGATGTTGGCGCCGCAGCCGATCACGAACCACTCGACGCCGGCCGCCTGCGCCCAGCGCACGGCATCGGCCAGCTCGGCTGCGCTGCGGGGAACGGAGAACAGGTCGGCCGAGCCGCCGATGCCGAACGTCGTGTACGGGGCGAGCTCGACGTCGCGGCGAGCGTTCGGTAGGCCGCTGATATCCAGGCCTGCGGCTATGCCTGTGGGGCGGTGCATCGGGCCGGCCGAGCATAGCTAGACCGGCTGCTGCGAGGGGGTTGTTACGCTGGCATCTCGTAGGTTGCGGGGTCAACGGCCAGACCAATGGAGGAGCAGCATGGGCACGGTTACGAGCACCGACGGGGCGAAGATCTTCTACAAGGACTGGGGGTCGGGGCAGCCGATCGTGTTCAGTCACGGCTGGCCCCTCTCGGCCGACGATTGGGACAACCAGATGCTGTTCTTCCTGGCGCACGGCTACCGCGTGATCGCGCACGACCGGCGCGGACACGGGCGCTCGACGCAGACCGGCGCCGGTCACGACATGGATCACTACGCCGACGATCTGGCTGCCGTGACCGGGCATCTCGATCTGAAGGACGCGATCCACGTCGGGCACTCGACCGGCGGTGGGGAGGTCGTGCATTACCTCGCCCGGCACGGCGAGAGCAGCGTGGCGAAGGCGGCGATCATCAGCGCCGTGCCGCCGCTGATGGTGCAGACCGACGCGAACCCCGGCGGGCTGCCGCAGAGCGTCTTCGACGACCTCCAGGCCCAGCTCGCGGCGAACCGATCCGAGTTCTACCGCGCGTTGCCGACCGGACCGTTCTACGGCTACAACCGGCCCGGCGTCGAGTCCTCCGAGGCGATCATCGAGAACTGGTGGCGCCAGGGAATGATGGGCGGAGCGAAGGCGCATTACGACGGCATCGTCGCGTTCTCGCAGACCGACTTCACCGAGGACCTGAAGAAGATCACCGTGCCGGTCCTCGTGATGCACAGCGAAGACGACCAGATCGTTCCCTACGCCGACGCCGGGCCAAAGTCGGCTGAGCTCCTGCAGAACGGGACGCTGAAGACCTACAAGGACTTCCCGCACGGGATGCCGACGACGCAGGCCGAGACGATCAACGCCGACCTGCTGGCCTTCTTGCAGTCCTGACGGATTCGGCCTAGCCCTGCTCGACGTCGAGCGCCGACGGGCATCGTGATGCGCGAGTGCTCCCGCGCACGCTCACGACCGGAGGGCGGAAAGTCCTCGAATCTCCTTGGCCTCTGATCCGACGGCTCCATGCGGAGCATTTCGGACCCTTGACGCCCGTGACGATGATGACTAGAATAGTAGTCATGTCGGAGACGCTTCCCCTCTCGTCGGTCAAGGCGCATCTTTCCGAGCTGGTGGATCGCGTAGAGGACCAGCACGACCGTGTGGTGCTGACACGCAACGGCAAGCCGGCCGCGGTCCTGATCAGTCACGACGACCTGGAGAGCCTCGAGGAAACCCTCTCGATCCTTTCCGATCCGGCACTCATGGCACAGATCCACGAGAGTGAGCAGAACCTCGCAGGCGGAGAGCCGGCCACCCCACTCGCCGAACTGCGTGCTGAGCTCCAGAACCGCAGCGACGCTGCAGCGTGAGCGAGCCATCATGGGCCTTGCTGGTCGCGCCCCCCGCGCGTCGCCAGATCGATCGCCTGCCCATTTCGGTCGCCGCGGCAGTCATTGAGACGCTCGACGCGATCGGATCCAACCCCCGACGCCTCGGTAAGCCTCTGCGTTTCGAGCTGGAGGGGTACCTGTCTGCGCGCCGCGGGCCCTACCGGATCATCTATCGGATTGATGACGCGACCCGCTCGGTCACGGTCGTCGCGGTCGCGCATCGCGCCGATGTCTATCGTCCCCGCTGACCGTCACGTACCGATCCGGCGATGCCCGATCGAAACGCCAGGCAGAGTTCGAGCAACGCTCTCACCCCTGAAGAAACGGAGAGGGCGGGATTCGAACCCGCGATGGAGTTTGACCCCCATACTCGCTTAGCAGGCGAGTGCCTTCAGCCTCTCGGCCACCTCTCCCGGGTTGGGAGGAGCAGAGTTTAGAGGCTGCCGGATGGCCCCGAGCGAGCGCTCCGCCTTCGGTCGTGCCGCGTGCAAGACGGCGTGCGTACCTCTCGAAACAGCACTCCGCAGTCGTTAGCCTGAGAGCGTCGTCCCGGGAGGGGTGGCAGAGCTGGTTGAATGCGACGGTCTTGAAAACCGTTAGACGGGCAACCCCCGTCTCGGGGGTTCGAATCCCTCCCCCTCCGTTTCTCCGCCGCCCGGCGCATCGCTCCAACCCACTGGGCACAGGCCGCTGGACACAGGTTCGAACGCCGCCCGTTCCAAGTTTGCGGATTTCGCGGCGCGGGTAGCCCAGAGACATGCCGCTCGGAACATCGATCTTCCTCATAGCCGTGGGCGCGATCCTCCGCTACGCCGTGACGGCGAGCGTGTCGGGCATCTCGGTCCACACGGTCGGACTGATCCTGATGATCGTCGGCGCCGTCGGCTTGGTGATCTCGCTCTTCTACATGATCAGCGCGCGGCCTGGTGGCCGTGTCGTGCGCGAGCGCGTGGTCGAGCGCGACCCGTACAACGAGCCTTACTAGCTGTAGGTACCGAGAAGGTTGGTTCGCTCGTTGAGGCGAGTGATCGGGGGCTTGTGGCTGAGCGCTGAATGCTTTCGGTGATGGTTGTAGTGGAAGAGCCATCCGTCAAGGGCTGTGGTGCGCTCGTGGCTGTTGCGGTAGATCGCGCCGTAGGCCCAGCCGCTAAGCATGGTGCGGATGAAGCGCTCTGCCTTCCCGTTTGTCTGGGGGCGGTATGGGCGGGTGCGCAGGTGGCGAATGCCGAGAGCGCGGCAGGCCACGGCGTGAGCGATCGAGAGGTAGGCGCCGCCGTTGTCGGTGATGAGTTGCTCGATCTCGATCCCGTGGCGACGGTAGAAGTCTCGCGCCCGGTGCAGAAACGCGATCGCCGAGCTCGCCTTCTCGTCTGCGAGAACCTCGGCGTAGGCCAGGCGCGTGCAGTCATCGACTGCGATGTGCACGTACTCCCAGCCAACCATCTTGCGGCGCGTGCCGGAGCGGTCTGAGCGCTCCCAGTTGTGGCGCTGCTTGCCCGTGACGCGCTTGCCGGCGCCGCCCTGGATCCGGCCGAGCTTCTTCACGTCGATATGGAGCAGCTCGCCTGGCCGATCGCGCTCATAGCGGACTGCCGGCTCGAGTCCAAGCCGGCCGAGCTTGCCCATCCCGACCCTCAACAGGATCCCCGAGACGGTCGAGAGCGCCATCCCAAGAGTCTCAGCGATCTCAGGGCCGGAGAACCGCAAGCGCCGCAAGGCCGTGACAGCCTGCACCCGCTCCTCGCTCGTGCGATGCGGGATACGCCGGGGAGCAGAGGAGCGATCCAACAGCCCAGGCTCACCCTCGGCTCGATAGCGACCCACCCACTTTCGAGCACACCGGACGCTGACTTCGGCGGCCTCGGCCGCCTTGCTCACCGTCCATGCCTCGTCAACGACTCGCTCACAGAGCTGCCGGCGCTTGTTCAGGCTGAGCGCCGCGTTAGCGTGCAGATTCATCCGGTTCTCCTTGGACTGGGGTGCTTGGCAGCTCCCAGCCTCCAAGGGGACCCGGATGAACCAACCTACTCAGGAACTACATCTAGCGTCGCCTGACGGTCGTCGCGGCTCGCCCTGAGCCGATCTTTAACGACGGGCTGTTCAATCCGCCGGGGCGCAGCGAGATCGCTGCTGCAGCACCCGCACGAGCGGGCCCTCGAGGCCCGTCCGGCGGCCTGCGGGCAGGGCCCTTGCAAGCGCCGCCACCAGCCCTACGATCCAATCGCATGAGCACCGACGACGACCCGAACCAGCAGGTGCCGAGCGCAGGCCCGCCACACGACAGGCGGTTCGACCGCCGTACGTTCGTCAAGGGCGGCCTCGCCGCGGGTGGGCTGGTTGCCGCCGGCGGGCTCGGCATCGAGCGACTGGCAGACGCCAGCGAAGACTCCGGCCAGAACGCGGCGCGCTCAGCCGCCGCGCGCGTCCCGCCACCGACGACGCCGGCGCAGCCGAACATCCTCGTGATCCTCGTCGACCAGTTGCGCTATCCCGTGTGGTTCTCGCCGATGGCCGACGGCACCGCGCTACCGCCCAACCTGCGCCGGCTGCGCCAGGGGGCCGTCTCGTTCTCGGGCCACTACACGGCCGCGAACGACTGCACGCCTGCACGCGCGACGCTGCTCACCGGCCTCTACACCCACCAGACGGGCTGCATGATCACCGGCGGCAGCACGCTCGACCCGGGCTTTCCCACGTGGGGCTCGATGCTGCGCGAGCAGGGCTACCACTCGCGCTGGTACGGCAAGTGGCACCTCACCCACCACGACGGCAAGTGGGGTCGCGTGCGCGGCGAACGGGCGCTCGCACGCTACGGCTTCGCCGGCGGCACCTTCCCCTCCCCCAACGGCGCGCCCGGTCAGGGCTGGCAGCTGGACGGGCACATCGCCAAGCAGTTCGCCAAGTGGTTCAAGCACGAGCGTCGCGCCGAGCCGTGGTGCACGACGGTGTCGTTCGTCAACCCACACGACATCGCCTGGTGGTACGTGTGGAGCAATCGCGTCGCGGCCGAGGCGAGCGCGCAGCGCGTGACCGGAGGGCTGCCGGGCAACTTCGAGACGCCAGAGCTCTTGATCGAGCGGGGCAAGCCCCGGCTGCAGCGCTCGCTGCAGGAAACGGCCGCGGCGTCGTTTGGCCCGGTGCCCTTCGAAGGCCCCGAAGTGGTCGCGCTGTGGAGCGAATTCCTCAACCTCTACGCCAAGCTGCAGCGCGAGGTCGACCGCCACATCGGACACGTGCTCGACACGCTCGAGAGCAATCCCGAGGTGGCCGCCAACACGGTTGTCCTGTTCACCTCAGACCACGGCGAGTACGGCGGCTCGCACGGGCTGCGCGGCAAGGGGGCCGGTGCCTACGAGGAGGCGATCCACGTGCCACTGCTCGTCAAGGACTATCGCGGCCAGCTGGCGCAAGCGCCCGAAACAACCCGCGCGCAGCTCACCTCGAGCGTCGACATCGCCCCCTTGCTCTTGACGATCGCCACCGGCTCGAACGATTGGCGCAGCGAACCCCACTACGACCACCTCGCCGAACGCGCCGACCTCGCGGCGATGCTCACCGACCCCTCCGCTCCAGGACGCCCGTTCGTCGTGCACGCGACCGACGAGACCGTGACCGAGTTCGCCGTCGAGCCCTACGCCGCCGACGCGCCGCGACACGTCGTCGCCGTGCGCACGGCCGACGCGAAGTACGCGATGTACTCCGACTGGCAGACCGACGGAATCGAAGTGATCCCCGAGGGGGCGGAAGACGAGCTGTATGACTACTCCAGCGACGGTGGACGCCTGGAGCTGCACAACAGCGCCGGGCAGAGCTCGTTGCAGCCGGCGCTGAGCCAGACCTTCGAACAGGCGCTCGAGAAGGAGCTGCGCGGCCGGCTGCCCCCGCGCCTGAACGGGCCACACGCGCGAGGCTTCAGCGACTACTTCCTCGTCGCCAAGACTGCCTCGCTCAACGCCGCCGCGGTGCGCGAACGACGCGCCGAAAAACCCTTCGAAGGTCTCGAGGAACCGGGCGCGGCGACCGGCGAAACCGGCTTTCGCGGCGTCAGGCGCGCTTCACGCGCGAAGCGCCGATCACGGCGCCCGTAGCGTCGAGTGCCTGCACCGCCACGTAGGCGCCGGGCGCCAGCTTCGGCACGGCCACGGCGGTCTCGAAGCCCGACCTCGCCGCGCTCGCCACCGGCGCGAGGCTCGATGGCGATGGCCCGGCGACTACCCGCCATGACGTCAGCTGCGTAGCCCCGTTCCAACTCGCGTAGACCGTCGCGCCGCTCGCAGCGCCGGTGCCCGCGCCGCTACCCGAGCTGCCACCCTTCGCGCCGCCACCCGAACGCACGACGGCGAGCGCCGGCGAGTCGCTCGGCTGCCCGCTCCACGGCAGGCGGTACGCGCGGTATGACTCATACGTAGAGGGCAGGTGCGCGTCGAACAGCAGCGCTCCCGCCGGGCTGAATTCGGAGAAGTACGGCACCTCGCCCCAGCCGACCATCCAGTCGCCGTTCGGCAGCGCCTGCAGGTTGCCCTGGCTGCCCGCCACGAGCGCCTTGCCCGGGTGCGCCGCTTCGCGCACGAGACTGGCGGTCTTCGCGGCCTGGTCCAAGCGCACGTCGATCGCGCGCGACTGGGGGTGCACGGCGGGCGTGGCGCCGTTGTCGAAGAACGTGATCGTGCCGTCGGCTTGGCGGCGCGCGTCGTGCTGCCAAGCCGTGCGCACACCCGCGCCCAGCGCGAAGCTCGAGCGCTTGCCGCCGAGCTGCCAGCGCACCTGTCCGGTGTGCGCGTCGACGTCGTAGGCGGCCCACGTGTTGCGCGCGTCGATCAGCAGGTCGCCGGCCGGCTGCACGTCGATCGAGTTGATGTGGAAGTAGTCGAACGGCGTCGTGCGACTGGCGTGCCTCGCCGACGCGTAGGAGTCCGACAGCGGCACGTGGTCGAGGCTGTGCCACTCGTACATCACGAGGCCCGTCTTCAGGTCGATCTGCTGCATCAACGTGTCCGCCACGGCCGCGTCGCGCGGACCGCCGACGGCCGACAGGTCGCAGTCGATCCCGTCGTAGACCGTGATCAGGCCTGTGCCCTGAGGAGTGATCTGGAATTCGTGCAGGTCCGGCTGAAAGCCGTTGCCCGCGCGCACGATTGCCAGCTGGTGGTAGGAGCTGTCGAGGATCACCTCGCCCGACTTGCTCGAGCCACCGGCGATCAGCGGGTCCTGCCACCACGTCAGCACGGGCTTGCCCTCGTACTGCTGCACGCGGAAGTCTGCCGCACGCGTGCCCGTCGGCGAGAGCGGCTTGAACCACACGACCGCGCCGTCTTCGTCGAGGATCATCGGCCCGTACTGACCCGGTCCCGAGTAGGGGGCGATGAAGATCGCACCCGGCGTCGCGCCGGGTGAGCGCGCCGTGACCGTGACCGTCGGCGGCTGCAGGTCGGGGCGCGAGCGAAAGCTCTCATAGACGGCCTTCTGCGGCGCCGGCCGGGGGCTGCCGCCGGCGTGGCCGCCGTGGTCCTGCACCGCCGCTGTGAAGCTCCACGCGAACGGGACCACACGCGCGCCCGCGCGAAGCTCGGCGTGCACGCTGACGCGCTCGCCCTGGGTGAACGGCCTGCTCGGCACGAAGCTCGCGCCGTTGCCCTGCGAGTACGCCCTCATTCGCCCCCCGTGCGGGCCGCTTTGCGCGCCGCTGACGCGCACGTGCGAGAGCTCTGCCGCAGGCGCGCCGAGCATGCTGATCTGGGTCGAGACCGACGCATCGCGCGAGTCGGGCGCCGGCGAGACGGTCACTGCGCCGCCGGCCAGCGCCGCCGAGACGTTCAGGTGCGCCGGCACGCAGCTCGGCGAGATGGCCGGTTCCTTGAAGGCGCTTGCCGACGCGCTCGCATCGGCGCCCGCGCGCCCCGAGCGCGTGGCGAGCAGCGCGATCAGCGCGCCGAGCACCAGCAGCAGCGCGAGGCCCGCGAGCACGGCGCGTGGCGGGAAGCGGCGGGCGCTCAAGCTTTGACCGTGGCCGACGTGCCGAGCACGTTGCCCGACCCGTCAAGCGCCTGCACCGCGAAATACGGGCCCGCCGTGCTCGCCTTCAGCGTCGTCTCGAAGCCCGCCTTGGCGCCCGTCGCGACCGGCGCCAGCGAGCCTGAGGAAGCTCCGGCCAGCACACGCCACGAGGCGACGCTCGTCGCGCCGTTCCAACTGGCCGCGACCGTGGCTGCGCCGCCTGCCTGCTTGGCCGACAGCGATGGCCGGCCCGGCGCTGTCGCGCTCCACGGCGCCAGGTAGGTGCGGAAGTCCTGCACGTTCTTGCCGAGCGTGCCGTCGAGCAGCACGTGCCCTGAGGAGTCGTACTCGGTGAAGTTCGGCAGCCCGCCATAGCCCATCAGCCAGTTGCCGCCGGGCAGGCTCAGCGTGTTGCCCTGGCTCGCCGCCAGCAGCGTCCGCGACGGGTTCGTGAAGGCCTTCACCAGCGAGACCGTGTGGCCGGCCGTGTCGGGCTTCAGCAGGATCCCGCGCGACTGCTTCTCCTTCGGCGGCGTCGAGCCGTTGTCGAATACCGAGATCAGCCCGTCGGGCTGCCACTCGGCGTCGTGCTGCCAGTACTCGCGCGTGCCCCCGCCGAGCTTGAAGCTCGAGCGCTTGCCGCCGAGGCGCCAGCGGATCTGCCCGCTGGCGATGTCGATGTCGTACAGCGCCCACGTGTTGCGTGAAGACAGCAGCACATCGCCGTTCGGCCCCGGCGAGATCGAGTTGATGTGCACGTAGTCCCACGGGTAGCTGTATTTCGGCACCGGGTTGTACGACTCCGACAATGGGATGTGCCCGAGCGCGTGCCACTCCCACATCACCAGGCCCGTCTTGACGTCGATCTCCTGGATGATCGAGTCGCTCAGCACCCCGTCCGATTTGCCTCCGACGCTCGACAGGTTCATCTTGATCGGGTCGAAAGCGTCGTTCCATGCCGTGCCTTCCGTCGTCAGGTGGATCTCGTGCAGGTCCGCGTGGTAGCCGTTGCCGGCCCTGACCGTGGCCACGTGCTGGTAGGAGGTGTTGTAGATCTCGATCGCCCCCTGACCGAAGCCGACCTCGAGCACCCGCCCCTGCCACCACGTCAACACGGGCTTGCCCTGGTACTGCTGAACCTGCAGGTTCGTCGCGGTCTCGCCCGCGGGCAGCGGTTTGAACCAGACGAGGCTGCCGTCCTGTTCGGCGATCATCGGGCCCGGCGTGCCCTTGCCCTGGTAGGGCGCCAGGAACAGGTCGCCCGGTGCGGCGCCCGGCTTGGCCTTCGTCGTGATGCGCACCGTCGAGGGCGTCAGCGACGGCGCCGAGCTGTAGTGCTGGACCGCCTTGGCGTCCCCCGGGTTCAGCGGGAACTGCTTCTGGCTGACCGGCGCCTGGTGAGCGATCGTGAAGCTCGTGCTGACCGCCGCCCCGCCCGCCTGCGCGTGGACTGTCACCTTCTCGCCCGCGCGGAACGGGTGGCTCGGCAGGAAGCTTTCGCCGGTGCCCGTCGAGTAGGCGCGCAGCACGCCCGAGTGAGCGCCGCTCTGCGAGCCCGACACGCGCACGTCGGAGACCTTCGTGCCGGCGGCGCCGAGGAAGCTGATCTGCGTGCTCGCCGAGGCGTCCGGTGTGCCCGGCTGCGGCGAGACGGCGACGCCGCCGGTGGCCGCCGCCCTGACCGACGCGCTCAGCGTGGCCGAGGTCGCCGGCGTCGTGCCGCCGCAGGCGCAGATGCCGACGGCGATCGAGAGCGAGCCGAGCGCCAGCCCGGCCGAGCGCAGCGCGCGCACGCTATGCCCGCCGCAGAGCGTCGTTGAACGGGCTTGGCGGGCTCGTCATCGCGGTGATCCTAGCGGGCGTGCAAGCGGCCCCGAGCCGGTTCGGCCGTGACTGGAAGACGACCGGCTCGAGCACGATGCGCCCTAGGAGCCGAGCGCGAACGACTGCGAGCTGCCGATCACGTGCCCCTTGGCGTCGAGCGCCTGCAGCTTGAAGCTGCGGTCGCCCTGCGGCACTTCGATCGCCGTCTCGAAGCCCTCCTTCGCGTGCGTGGCGACGGGCGCCAGCGAGCCGGAGCTGGAGCCGGCGAGGACCCGCCAGGTAGCCAGGCGCGTGGCGCCGTTCCAGCTCGCGTAGACGAACGTCTTGCCGTCGGACTGGCGCGCCGCGCCCGCGGGTGCCGTCAGCGGCAGCCCCACCCACGGCTCAAGCGTCGCCCGGTAGCTGACGTTGGGTCCGGGCAGCTCGCCTTCGAACAGCAGCTTGCCCGATTTGTCGTACTCGGAGAAGTACGGTTCCGAGCCCCAGCCGACGAACACGTTGCCGTTCGCCTGCGGCTGCGTGTCACCCATGTATTCGGAGCGGAAGTCGCCGCGCTCGCCGTACTGGGCGACGAGCGTCGCCTTGCGCGCATGCTGGTCGAGCTTCAGCACGAGCCCGCGCGACGGCCCGGTCGGGTCGACCGAGGTGCCGCCACCGGTCAGCCGGCAGCAGTGGTCGTCGAACACGCTGACCGTCGAGCCCGGCTGCAGCATCACGTCGTGCTGCCATTCGAAGTTGGCGCCCGGCCCGAACTTGAAGCTCGAGTCCCTGCCGCCGAGCGTCCACTGGATCTTGCCGCTGAAGATGTCGACGAGGTAGGCGGCGAACGTGTCGCGCATCGAGACGAGGAACTTGCCGTCGCCCGTCAGCTGGATCGAGTTGACGTGGTAGGCATCCCAGGGGAAGCCGTTGGTCGGCAGCGATGCCTGGGACTGGCTCAGCGGGATGTGCGCCAGCGCGTCCCAGTTGCGCTGCAGCTTGCCCGTCTTCAGGTCGTACTCCTGCACGGCCGAGTCGATCAGGGCGCCGTTGTAGGCGCCGCCGTACTGCGACAGGTCGCGCGGCACGTTCTTGTTCGCCGTCACCCAGGCGTGCTCGCCTTCGATCACGATCTCGTGCAGCGTCAGCACCCAGCCGTCCTTCGCTTTCAGCCTCGCCACCGGCTGGTAGTGCTGGTCGACGACCACGTATTCGCCGCTTTCGGTCGCGCCCGTGTTCGTGACCTTGCCCTGCCACCACGCGAGCGCCGGCTTGCCGTGGTATCTCTGCAGGCTGAGATTGGCGGCGACCACCTTTTCGGGCACCGGTTGGAACCACACCGGCTGCAGCTGGCGGTCGAGCATCAGCGGCCCGCTCTGGCCGATGATCGGCGGTTCGTTGAGGTCGAGGAAGTTCGCCGTGAAGATGTAGCCCGGCGCGAGCTGCGCGGCCGGCGCGTCCTTGGAGAGGCGGATTTCGGGCGGGTGCAGCGTCGGCGCCGACACGTAGCTGTAGGCGCCGTGGGTCGTGAACTGGCCGACCGGTGGCGCTTTGTTGCCGGAGAAGGCAGCCGTCAGCCCGACGAACACGGCGAGCACCAGGCCGATCACGAGCGCGAAGCGCCGCACGCCCTTGGCTACCGCCGCGTCCGGCGCGGGTAGCGAGATGAACGTCAACAGTGCCGCCACCCCGGCGCAGCCGGCGCCGATCCTGTACGCCAGCGCAAAGCCCTGCGTCAGCGCCGCCGGCACCTGCTCGCCGGTCCCGATCTGGTGCGTCGTGTGCTGCGTGGCCAGCGTGATCAGCACGGCCAGGCCGAGGCCGCCGCCGACCTGGCGCGAGGTGTTGACGAGACCGGAGGCCAGCCCGGCCTGGCCCTCCTTGGCGCCGGTCGTCGCCGCGATCGTCGACGGCACGATCGACATCGCGATCCCGGCCGCCACGAGCAGGCCGGGGATCATCACGTAGACGATCCCGCTGCCGCTGGAGCCGATGAAGCTGAGCAGCACGAGCCCGGCGGTCAGCATCACCAGGCCGGCGCCGAGCACCGGGCGTACGCCGAACAGGTTCACGAGTTTGCCGGCGCGCTGGGCGACGAGCATCAGCACGAGCGTCATCGGCAGGAAGATCAGCCCGGTGTGCAGCGGCGAGAGCCCGAGCACCTGCTGCAGGTAGAGCGAGCTCAGCACCCACATCGGGAACAGCGCCGCGCTGAACAGCAGCACGATGTTGTTCGCCGCCTGCAGCGTCTTCGTCAGCGCCTTGAACGGGATCAGCGGGTTCGACGCGAAGCGCACCTCGATCAGGCCGAACACGGCGAGCAGCGCGATGCCGAGGACGATCGGGCCGAGCGCGTCGAACGTGCTCCAGCCCTTCAGACCCGCTTCGACGACGCCGTAGACGAGGATGATCTGCCCGATCGTCAGCGTCAGCGCGCCGGCCAGGTCGAACGTCAGCTCGCGATTGCGCACCCGCTCGGTGACGACCGCCCAGGCGACGATCGCCACGCCGAGCGCGATCGGTGGGTTGATCAACAGCACCCAGCGCCAGCTCAGCGCTTCAACGATGATCCCGCCGAACAGCACGCCGCAGGCGCCGCCGAGCCCGTTCATCATCGCCCAGATCCCGATCGCCCGGTGCAGCTTCGGCCCCGGCTCGAACGAAGCCGTGATGATCGCCAGCGAGCACGCCGCCATCAGCGCGCCCGCGATGCCCTGGATCGCGCGCCCGCCGATCAGCCAGCCCTGGCTCGGCGCGGCGCCGCCGACCAGCGAGGTGACGGCGAACAGCACGAGCGCGATCACGAACATGCGTCGCTGCCCGTAGTGGTCGGCCGCCCGGCCGCCGAGCATCAGGAAGCCGGCGAACGTGATCGCGTATGCGTCGACGACCCACTGCAGTTCCGGCGAGGTGAAGCCCAGGCTCGACTGGATCGAGGGCAGCGCCACGTTGACGATGCTCAGGTCGAGGATGACCATGAACTGCGCCACGCAGCAGACGGCCAGCAGCCACGCCGAGCCCGACCCCCGCTTGCTCTCGAGCGCCGGCGGATCGGCCGCTGCAGCGGCCGCCGTGACCTCGACGCTCATCTGCGCCTACCGCACGTCGACTGCCGTGTGCCGGATCGAGAATGGTCCCGCACAACCGGCGAGAGGTGTCGCAAGTGCTTGGTAGGGTGGGCCGCCGAGCCCACGAGCGACGATTGGAGCCCGCCCCATGAGAAGAACGCCACTGACCGCCATCCTAACGGCCCTGGCCGTGCTGGCGAGCACCGTCGCGGTGGCCGGGTGCGGCTCGAGCAGCTCGTCATCCTCGTCCTCGACGAGCTCGACACCGACGAGCTCGAAGACGCCGACGAGCACGACGACGACGAAGAAGCACAAGTCCAAACCGGCCTACTAGTAGGACCGCCCCGGACGGAGTCGCGCTCCCGCGCTGAGTCGACCCCGTCCGCCCGCCTCATCCGGACTTTCCGGAGCTACGCAGCGAGGTGTAGTAGCCGATCACCGCACCCGTCTTCGACGTGCCGAGCACGTTGCCGGCGGCGTCGAGCGCCTGCACGGCCACGTAGGAGTGCTTGCTCGGCAGCGTGACCGAGCTCTCGAAGCCGGTGACCGGGATCACGGTCTGCGCCTTCACCGATTCCGGCGACTCGCCGGCGAGCACGCGCCACGAGGACACGCCGGTGGCGCCGTTCCAGCTCGCGTGCACGATCGTCTCTTCTTCGGTGTCGTTGAAGCTGGCCAGCACGCTCGGCGGGCTCGCCGGACGAGCGCTCCAGGGGTAGCGGAAGGCGCGGTAGAAGGACATGTCGAACGGCTGGTGCGCGTCGAACACGAGCGAGCCGTCTGGCGCGTACTCGCTGATCGCCGAGACGCCGCCGTAGCCGATCAGCGCGTTGCCGTTCGGAAGCGTCTGCATGTTGCCCTGGCTGGCGGCGAGCAGCGGTGGGTTGGCATGCGTGTAGGCCTTCACCAGTCGCGCCCGGTGGGTCTTCAGGTCGAGCTCGATGCGCAGGCCGCGCGACTGGCTGTGGATCGGCGGGTTCGAGCCGTCGTCGAAGAACGTCAGCTCGCCGTTGGCCAGCGCGCGGCCGTCGTGCTGCCAGGCCATCTTCGTCCCGCGGCCCATCTTGAAGGAGCTCTTGTTGCCGCCGAGCCGCCACAGGACCTTGCCGCTCCCGGCCTGCAGCAGGTAACCGGCCCACGTGCTGCGCGCCGAGATCAGCAGGTCGCCGTTCGGCTCGGGGTCGATCGAGTTGAGGTGGAAGTAGTCCCATGGCGCGGTCCCGCTCGGCGCTTCGACTTCGGACTCCGACGCACCGATGTGATCGAAGCTGTGCCATTCCCAGCGCACGAGCCCCGTGTGCACGTCGATCTGCTGGATCGCGGTGTCGACGATCGCGCCGCCGGCCGCGCCCTGCACCGAGCGCAGGTCACAGCGGATCGGGTTGTAGGCCGTGATGTAGGCGACGTCGTGCGGGGCGATCTGCAGCTCGTGCAGGTCGGCCTTCAGGCCGTTGCTCCCCGCGATCCTCGCCACGACCTGGTAGCGGGAGTTCATCACGACGTCTTCGCCCTGGCCGAAGCCGAGCGAGAGCACGTGGCCCCTCCACCAGGTCAGCACGCGCCGGCCTTCGTAGTCCTGGACCGACAGGTCCTCGGCGGCTTCGCCCTCGGGCAGCCGTTCGAACCAGACGAGGCGCCCCTGTGGCGTGTAGATCAGCGGTCCGTACTGCCCGGGGCCGGGGCCGTTGGTCGTGAACACATCGCCCGCGGCCGGATCGCGGTCGGGGGTGGTGACGGTCATCACCGGCGGATGCGTGTTGGGCAGCGTGTGGAAGCTCTGGTAGTCGGCCGGCGCCGCCGGCAGGTTGGCGAAGTCGGTCGTGTTGGCCGTCGAGTACGGGGTGTCAACGCGGAAGCCGAACGACACGGGCTTGCCCGCGCCTGCGCCGATCGCGGCGCGCACGGTGACGCTCTCACCCACCTCGAACGGAGCATCTGGTTGGAAGCTTGCCCCGTCGCCCTGGGAATAGGCGCGCAGGTGGCCGGCGTGGCTGCCGCTGCGCGCGCCCACAACGGAGAGCACGTGGATCTCACCCGCCGGCGCGCCGAGGAAGCTGACCTGCGCGTGCGGGTTGGCCGTGCCCGTATCGGGCGCCGGCGAGACGGCGACGCCTGTGCCGGCCAGCGTGGCCGTGTGCGCGAGCGTGTCGGGCAGACACGCCGGCGAGGCGGCGCTGCGCGAGCTCGAACCCGAGGAGCCGAGCTTCAGGGTCGCCGACCCGAGCGCGAGCGCGAGCACGCCCCACACGAGCGCGATCGCGCCGAGGATGATGAGTACGTTGCGGCGCATGTGCGAGTGCGACATCCGACCGGACTCGCCCCCTCAGCCCGCGAATGTCGAGGCCGGAAGGGTGCCACATTCGCCGGTGGGGAATGTAAGAGTTGCTTCAAAACCCCTGTCGTTCTGGCGCTGTCAAGCCTCTGAACGGCTGCCCAAACGGCTCAACTCGCCCCATGGACGAGTAGGCTCAGCAGGGATGAGAGGGGCTGCGCTCACGCTGTCGGCCACGCTCGCCGCGCTTGGATCTTGCGCGGCGATGCTGCCCTCGCACGCGCTCGCCGCCTCCGATACAGCGACGACCGAAGCCTACGTGCGCGCCAACTACGCACTCGTCAGCACCGGGCACAGCGACATACCGACCGCGCACGCGCGGATACTGGCCCTGCGCCAGCGCCTGCGCAGCGAATGCCCGCGCGTCGTCGCCGGCTCGCCGCAGAACGAAGACTCCGAAAAGCTCACGTGGGAGCTGATCGGCGCGATGACGATCGCCGGCTACCAGCCGGGCCTGGCGGCGGCCACGAAGTTCTCCCGAGCCGTCTCGAAGCTCAGCTGGAGCAGCGCTTCGCTGACGCGCGCCGTGCGCACGTACACGCGCCAGGGTCTCGCCGAGGTGCGCACGCCGCCGCCCGACGTGTGCGGCGATCTGCGCGCGTGGAAGGCGAGCGGGTACACGGCGCTGCCCGCAACGACGATCCACTTTCGCAAGACGTTCTACGAAAACTACGTCGGTGTGGGCTTCATGCCCAACCAGCTCGCGCGCCTCGTGCCGGCGTCGCAGAAGTCACTGCTGCAGCGCTCGCGTCGCTACGAAGAAGCGATCGCCGAATTCGAAGCGCACGAAGTCGAAACGTTCGGCGAAATCATAGATTCGCTCGGGCTGAACCAGTAGCGGACGGAGCAGGCTCGGGGGGCGGCGCCGCTCCTCCGTGCGGCGGGGCGATCGCTCGGGCGACCCCCTGCGCGAGCACCGCCCCGCACAGCGCGATCAGGAAAGCGGCAAGGGGCCCGAGCGGAATAACGAGCACGGCGACGAGGAAGCAGAACGTCGCGAAGCCGTACGCGCCGCGCAGGAAGCCGCGGAAGAAGTCGTCGAGCTGGACGGGTCCCTCAAGCACGAGCACGAACGCGGCGAGCACCGTGTTGGAGACCGGGAACGGCGTCAGCACGCCCGTCAGCCTCGGCCCGAGCCCGGCCGCGGCGCCGGTCAGGCCGAGTACGAGCAGCGCCGTGGCCACGGCGCGCGCCGGCAAGTCCCAGCCGGGCAGCTCGGCGAGCGGCAGATCCTGCTCGTGCGGGTCGGCCGGCAACAGCCGCGGCGCGAGCGCGAAGGCGCCGGCGGCGAGCGCCAGGCCGAACCCCGCTGGGATCGAGGCCTGACCGAAGGCGAGCGCGACGGCGATGAACGCAACCCACCCGGCGAGCACGGCTCCGAGCCAGCCGGCGCGGCGTGCGACCTGGGCGAAGACGACGACGAAGCAGGCGAGCGCGACCAGCCCCAGCAGCGATGCCGCGGCCGCGCGCGCCGCGAAGTGCCTGCCGTGCTCGAGCTCCGTGATCAAGAGGATCGGCCCGGCCACGAGCGGCAACGCGACGAGCAGCCCGGCCACCTCGTGCCCCCAGCGACGACCGGCGAGCGAGGAGCCGACGACGAGCGCGGGCGCGAGCGTCAGCTTGACGAGCAGCAGCGGCACGGAACGCTCACCACCGGTCCCACCCGGCCGCGTCCTGCTCGCGCTGCGGACGGCGCTGCAACCGCTTGAGCGTCGCGTTGACGACCCACACGATCAGCGCGCCGCCGACGGTCGACCAAAAGCCCCCGACGGTGAAGCCGTCGACGATCTTGCTCGTCAGCCACAGCATCAAGGCGTTGATCGCGAGCAGGGCGAGCCCGAACGAGAGGATCACGGCGGGCAGTGTGAAGAGGATGATCCACGGGCGCACGATGAAGTTGACGACGCCGAGGATCGCGCCCGCGAGCAGCAGCGTGCCGAAGTCTTCGCTGTAGCCGATCGCCGGGATCACGGCCGCCGCAACGAGCAGCGCCAGGCAATTTGAGAACCATGTGATCAGCAGGCGAATGGCCATCGCCCCATCCTCGCAGGCCGGGCCGCACGCTGGTCTTTTCTCTCTTTATCAATAGAAATAGATAGATCGCTCTAGGCGATTACGTATGATGGCCGCATGGCGACCGAGACGAGGGAGCGGATCGTGCAGCGCAGCGCCGAGCTGTTCCGCCGCCAGGGCTTCGCCGGCACCGGCGTCAAGCAGATCGTCGCCGAGGCGAGCGCGCCGTTCGGCTCGCTCTACCACTTCTTCCCGGGCGGCAAGGAGCAGCTCGGCGAGGAGGTGATCCGCACATCCGGAGCCCTCTACGGGCAGCTGATCGACGCCTTCTTCGGACCCGGCGCCGACCCGGTCGCGGCGACGCGCAACTTCTTCGCCGCCGCCGCCGTGAGCGTGCGCGAATCGGACTACGCCGATGCCTGCCCGATCGCGACCGTCGCGCTCGAGGATCTCGAGCACGAGCGAGCCGATGCGCCAGGCGTGCGCCGACGTGTTCGACGGCTGGCTCGATGGCGCCACCGAGCGCCTCGTCCAGTGCGGCCTGCCGCGCAAGCGCTCGCGCGCGCTCGCCTTCGAGCTGATCGCCGCGCTCGAGGGTGCCTTCGTGCTGGCCCGCGCGCTGCGCAGCACCGAGCCGATCGAAGTCGCCGGCGCCGCCGTCACGGCCTCCGTGCGCGAGGCGATGAGCAAGCAGCGAAAGCAACGCGCCACGCGATGATCGCCCGATGAACGACGACACCGAGCTTGCCGGCGGCGGCGCAGACATCGAGTCGTGGTGGACTGCCGGCGAGCACGTGCCGCTCGGGCTGGGCGGCGTCGAGCGTGCGATCTTCGTGCGCAAGCTCGGCAGCGGCCCGTCGATGACGCTGCTGCACGGCTTCCCCAGCTCCTCCCACGACTGGGCCAAGGTCGCGCCCGCGCTCGGCGAGCGCCACGCCCTCTTGATGCCTGACTTCCTCGGCTTCGGCGCCTCTGAGAAGCCGCCCGGGCACGACTATTCGCTGCACGAGCAGGCCGACCTCGTGCAGGCGCTGTGGGAGCGCGAGGGAATCGCCGAGACGATCCTCGTCGCGCACGACTACGCCGTCTCGGTCGCGCAGGAGCTGCTCGCGCGCCGCGCCGAAGGCGCGCTCGCCGTGCAGCTGCGCGTCGTGCACCTGCTCAACGGCGGCCTCTACCCCGAAGTCCACCGCCGCCAGCCGACGCAGGACGCGCTGCTGCACCCCGAGCACGGCCCGCGCATCGGCGAGCTGATGACCGAGGAGCTGTTCACCGCCGGCATCGCCCCGACGTTCGCCGATCAGTACGACGCCGAGCCCGACAGCGCCGAGATGTGGCGCGCCATGCACCGCGACGACGGCCAGCGCATCGGGCACCTGCTGATCCGCTACATCACCGACCGCGAACGCCACGAACAGCGCTGGGTCGGTGCGCTCGAGCAGACCGACGTGCCGCTGCAGTTCGTCTGGGGCATGCTCGACCCCGTCTCCGGCGCGCACATGGCCGAGCGGATCGCCGAGCGCCTGCCCCGCGCGCCGCTGCTCGCGCTGAGCGACGTCGCCCACTGGCCGCAGCTCGAAGTGCCCGAGCGCGTGAGCGGCGCGCTGCTCGGCTCGACGCCTGCCTGAGCGCTGCTCGGCTCCGCCCGAGCTTTTGTCAGTGCCTGCCAGAGACGCCGTCGACGAGCCGCGCGAGCGCCGACGGCCGGCCGCTGCGTCGCTCGATCGCATCGGCGCGGCGGTACAGCGTGTACACGCCGCGGATGCCCGCCCAGCGCAGCGGCTCGGGCTCCCAGCGACGCGCCCGGCGCCCGACCCACGGCAGCGCCGTCAGCTCTGTGCGCTCGTCGAGCAGCAGGTCGCGCAGCGTGCGCGCCGCGAGGTTCGACGCGGCCACGCCCTGGCCGACGTAGCCGCCTGCCGAGGCGAGGCCCGATGCGCGGTCGGCCTGCACCGACACGCACCAGTCGCGCGCGACGCCGAGCACGCCCGACCAGGCGTGGTCGAGCTGCACGCCGGCTGTGGCCGGGAACATCGCGTGGAGCCTCGCGCGCAGCTGCTCGACCGTCGCGCGCGCCGTCGCGCCGTCGTCGTCCGTGCGCGAGCCGAAGCGGTACGGCACGCCGCGACCGCCGATCGCGATCCGCCCATCGGCGGTGCGCTGCAGGTAGGCGAACACGTGGGCGTTGTCCTCGAGCACCTCCGCCCCGTCCCAGCCGATCTGCTCCCACGCCTCCTCCCCGAGCGGCCTGGTGACGATCATCGAGCTGTTCATCGGCACCAGCGCACGGCGCTGCCCGCGCAGCGAGGCCGTGTAGCCCTCGCTCGCGCGCACGACCCAGCGCGCTCGCACCGTGCCGCGCGCCGTGCGCGCCTCGCCGGCGACGATCTCGCGCACAGGCGTCTGCTCGTAGATCGGCACGCCGAGGCGCTCGACGGCGAATGCCAGCCCGGCGACGAGCTTCGCCGGGTGCAGCCGCGCGGCGTGCGGTGAGAACGTCGCCAGCTGCGCGCCTGCCACGCGTATGCGCTGTTCGAGCTGCTCGCCGCTCAGCTCGTGCACGTCGCCGCCGTCGAGACCGAGCTCATGCAGCTCGCGCACGTGAGCGCGCAGGCGCGCTGCCTGCGCCGCGTCGAGCGCGACCGTCAGCTGGCCGCCCTTGACGAAGTCCGCGTCGATCTGCTCCTGCACGAGCACGCGCGCGATCTCGTCGACCGTGTCGAACATCTCGCGCTGCAGCGCGGTGAACCCGGCCCCGTGCGCACGCGGCGGACCGGAGAAGAAGCCCGTCGCCCAGCCGCCGTTGCGCCCCGAGGCGCCGTAGCCGATGTGCTCTGCCTCGAGCACGACCACGCGAAGCGACGGCTGCGCGTGCTTGAGGTAGTAGGCCGTCCACAGGCCCGTGTAGCCGGCGCCGACGATCGCCACGTCGGCCTCGGTGGGACCCGGCAGCGGGTGGCGCCCGCCCGACGCGCTCCCGAGCGAGCGCCACCAGAAGCCGAGCTCGCCCGTGCGCATGCGGCGAGGTTAGTCGCGCGGCGCGCGCTCGTGCCCCGGCGCTCAGATGGGCGGCGCGTCGAGCTCGGCCAGCTTGCGCGCCAGGAAGCTGCGCTCGGAGTCCGCGTGCACGAGCTCGAGCGCGCGCTCGTACGCGGCGCGTGCATCCTCGACGCGACCGAGCCGGCGCAGCAGCTCGGCGCGCGTGGCGTGCAGGTAGTGGTAGCCGTCCAGCTCGAGCCCTTCGACCAGCACGAGCGCGCCCGTCGGATCGCCCGCCTCGGCCAGCGCGACGGCCCTGTTCAGCTCGACCACAGGCGAGCCGGTCAGCGCCGCGAGCCGTCTGTACAGCGCCGCGATCTGCACCCAGTCGCGCGAGGGCTCGGTGTGGAGCGCGGCGATCTGCGCCTGCAGCGCATAGGGCCCACCGCCGCCGCCGAGCGCGACGGCTCGACCCAGCGAGACACGCCCCTGCGCGATCTGCGCCTCGTCCCACAGCGAGCGGTCCTGCTCGGCGAGCAGCACGACCGAATCACCGTCAAAGCGCGCCTCGCGTCGCGCGTCGTGCAGCAGCATCAGCGCCAGCAGCGCGTGCACCTCGGCTTCGTCGGGCATCAATTCGACGAGCGCCCGGCCCAGGTGGATCGCCTCGCCGGCCAGCTCGCCGTTTCCGCCGTAACCCTCGTTGAAGATCAGGTAGACGACGGCGAGCACGGCCACGAGCCGGTCCGGCAGCAGGTGGTCGGGCGGGACGCGGAAGGGGATCCCGGCCGCCCTGATCTTGTGCTTGGCGCGCACGAGCCGCTTGGCGAGCGTCGCCTCGGGCACAAGGAAGGCACGCGCGATCTGCTCAGTGCTCAGACCACCGAGCGTGCGCAGCGTCAGCGCCACCTGCGCATCGGTCGCGAGCGCAGGGTGACAGCACGTGAACAGCAGCTCCAGGCGCTCGTCGGCGAACACACCTTCCTCGCTCTCCTGCATCTCCTCCTCCGTCGTCTCGGGCACGTCGAGCATCCGCGTCTTCACCGCCAGCGTGCGCTCGCGGCGGATGCGGTCGATCGCGCGGTTGCGCGCCGTCGTCGTCAGCCACGCGCCCGGGTTGGCGGGCTGCCCTTCGCGCGGCCAGTGCTCGGCGGCGATCGCGAAGGCCTCCTGGGCGGCTTCCTCGGCGAGGTCGAAGTCGCCGAGGAAGCCGATCAGGGTCGCCAGCACGCGGCCCCACTCCTCGCGGAAGTGGAGCTCGAAGCCGCCGCCAGGCGCAGGTGGACTCGGACGGCCGCGGATCGTCAGCGCTCCACGACCGGGCGCAGCTCGATCGCGCCGCCCATGCGCGCCGCGGGGATGCGCGCGGCCAGCTCGATCGCTGCATCGAGGTCGTCGGCCTCGTACAGGTAGTAGCCGCCGACGGCCTCCTTCGTCTCCGCGAACGGCCCGTCCGTCGTCAGCGTCTGCCCGTCCTGCACGCGCACGGTCGTCGCCGTCTCGGGCCCTTGCAGCTGGTGTCCACCGAGCACGCCGGGCGCCTGGGCGATCGCCATGTACTCGCCCGTGATCGCGCTTTTCTGGAGCTCGGAGAGCGCTTCGTAGTCGGACATGGGGGTCGATGAGTAGATCTGCAGCAGGTAGGTCATGGACTTCCTCCTTGGGGAGTTTCAGGACAGTTTCGTAGCTACGACGAACGGCCGGCGCCGAAATGGACACCCTCGCGATCGAGACGCCCGGCCGGTGCCCGAGAAGACCGATTCTGGGCCTCTGCACAATGCGGCCGTTTGCCCTAGAGTGCGCGGCCATGAGCTTGGGGGAGCTGTCGATATCTGGTTCCGTGGTGCGCCCCGGCGACGGCGACTGGGACGTCGCGCGCGCCGCCTGGAACCTCGCCGCCGACCAGCATCCGGAGGCCGTCGTGCTCGTCGAGAGCGCGGAGGACGTCGCCAAGACCGTACGCTTCGCGGCCGAGCATGGCCTGAAAGTCGCCGCACAGGGCACCGGCCACGGAGCCGTCGCGCTCGGCCCGCTCGATGGAACGCTGCTCGTCAAGACCGAGCGGATGCGCGGCGTCGAGGTCGACGGCCAGGCGCAGACGGCGCGCGTCGAGGCGGGCGTACTGGCGATGGAGCTCGGCGCGGCCAGCCAGGCGCAGGGGCTCTGCTCGCTGCCCGGCTCCGCACCGGACGTCGGCGTGGTCGGCTACACGCTTGGAGGCGGCCTGAGCTGGCTCGGGCGCCGCTACGGCTTTGCCTGCAACCGCGTTCTCGCGATCGAGCTGGTGACGGCCGAGGGCGAGATCCGCCGGGTCGACGCCGAGCACGACGCGGACCTCTTCTGGGCGATGCGCGGGGGCGGCGGCTGCTACGCGATCGTCGCCGCGCTGCACGTCGCGCTGCTGCCGATCCCGGAGCTGTACGCCGGGATCACGATCCTGCCCGCCGAGCTCGGCGTCGGCGCGATCCGCGCCTACCGCGACTGGACGCAGACCGTTCCCGAGGAGGTCACCTCGATCGTGCGCTTCCTGCGCCCGCCGCCGCTGCCCGACGTGCCCGAGCCGCTGCGCGACCGGCCGCTGATCACGATCGACGCCGCCTTCATCGGCAGCCAGGCCGAGGGCGAAGCGCTGCTTGCGCCGCTGCGCGAGATCGGCGAGCCGATCATGGACACCTTCGCGCAGATCCCCGCTGAGGCGCTCTCGAAAATCCACATGGACCCCGAGCAGCCGGTGCCCGGGCTCGGTCACCATGCCCTGATCGAGCAGCTCCCCGACGAGGCGATCGACGCGTTCGTCGGCGCCGTCGGCCCGGAGGCGGGCTCGCCGCTGTTGCTGGCCGAGCTGCGCCACATCGGCGGCGCGCTGCGACGCGACGGCGAGAACGCGGGCGCGCTGGCCAAACTCGACGCCGACTACCTGATGTTCGGGATCGGGATACCGATGACCCCCGAGCTGGGCCAGGCGATCGATCGATCGCTCGACCAGCTCGGCGAGGTGATGGCCCCGTGGTCGGCCGACGGCGGCTACTTCAACTTCGCCGAGCGCAAATGTGGCGTCGACACGATCCTGCCTGCGGACGTCTGCGATCGCCTCGGCGAGGTCAAGCGCCGCTGGGACCCCGACGAGCTGATCCGCTCGAATCACGCCGTCGCGATCGCCCCGGCCTAGTACAGCCTGGCGGCGGGTCAGCTGCGCACATAGGCCCGCGCGACCTCCGCCGGCGTATGTGCGACGGACGAGGCTCAGCAGTGCAGCTTCTGCAGGTTCTTCGCGGCTTCGGCGCCGAGCCGGCCGTCGATGTCCGTCACCTGCGAGGCCGGCGGCGGCTCGACCGCGGGCTGGCGCCCGTAGTCGTACAGCGTCATGTCGAGCGACTCGTCGATCTTGCCCTGCGGGCTGCACAGCTTCAGCTTGAGCGCGATTCGACGCACACGGCTCTGGGCGTCGATCCAGACGTCGATCGGCAGCGCATCGCTGCCCGTGATGCGCCTGACCGTCTGCGCGTACCTGCTCGCCGCAGCACGTAGGTTCGGCCCCACCGCCGTCGGGTAGCGCGACAGCTCGACGGTCGCGTGGTAGTGCGTGGTGGGTGCGCCGCGGACGTCCTCGGCGCCCACCTTGGCGACCGTGCCGGCCGCTTTGAGGAAGCTCAGCGTCTGCGTCGGATCGGCTGAGCTCGAGCCGAGCGAGCTGCCGCCGAAAGACTGGGTGAACGTGCTGATGTCGGTGCGCAGCCATGGCTTGCCGGCCGACACCGAGGCGCTGCTGGCGCTCGGCACCTCGATGTAGACGTACGGGCGGCTGATGATCTCGGAGAGCGTCTTGCCCTCGACCTGCAGGCTCATCGAGCCCTGTCTGCCCCGTTCGTCGATCGAGCCCGTGCCGTGGACGCTGAAGCTCTGCCCGCCGAAGCTCGTGCTGCTGGTCAGCTCGAACTTGTACCCGGGGACCTGATCGGTGACGTCGGCGGCCTTCGCGATCGCGGCGAGGTACACGCCGCCGCCGGATCCACCGGCGCTCGCGGACGACGCCGAGCCACCCCCTCCGCCACATCCCGCCGCGACGAGCGTGAGCGCGCTGCACGCGGCGAGCGGGATGGGACGCCTCATCGAGCCGATTCTGCCACACGCTTGACAGCAGCTCCTACGCACGTCCAGCGGTGGCAACAGGTATGCCTCGCTACTGTGAGAGCACGCCGCGGGACGAACGGCGAGCGGGGGCCGCCGAAGCGACGCGCGCGTTTGTTCCCGTATGAGCTCACCGACGACACACCGCACCCACCCGACGGTGATCTTGGTGGTGCTGTCGCTGGCGGGGATCGCCTACGCGATGCTCAGCTCCTCGGTCGTGCCCGCGCTGCCGACGATGCAGCGCGCGCTGCACACCAGCGAGGACGGGATCACGTGGCTGCTGACCGCCTACCTGCTCTCGGCGTCGGTCGGCACGGCGATCCTCGGCCGCCTCGGAGACATGTACGGCAAGGAGCGCCTGCTGCTCGTGACGCTTGTGATCCTCGCGGCCGGGACGCTGCTCGCGGCGGTGTCGAGCTCGCTCGGCGTGATCATCCTCGCGCGCTTCATCCAGGGGGCCAGCGGCGGCATCTTCCCGCTCGCCTTCGGCATCGTGCGCGACGAGTTCCCGCCCGAGAAGGTCGCCGGCAGCATCGGCCTGCTCTCGGCGATCCTCGGCGTCGGCGCGGGCATCGGGATCGTGCTCTCGGGCGTGATCGTCGAGCACCTCAACTACCACTGGCTGTTCTGGATCCCGCTGGCGGCGACGCTCGTCGCGATCGTGGCCACGTGGCGCTTCATCCCCGAGTCCCCTGTGCGCATGCCCGGTCGGATCAACTGGCTCGCCGCGGCGCTGATGACGATCGGCATCTCGACGGTGCTGCTCGCGATCTCGCAGACGACCGCGTGGGGCTGGGGCTCGCCGAAGACGCTCGGCCTGATCGCCGCCGGCCTCGTCGTGACGCTTCTGTGGGTCGCCGTCGAGGCGCGCAGCCGCAATCCCCTGATCGACATGACGATGATGCGCATCCGCGGCGTGTGGACGACGAACCTCGCCGCCTTCCTGCTGGGCGCCGGCATGTACTCATCGTTCATCGTGCTGCCGCAGTTCGCGCAACTGCCCAAGAGCACGGGGTTCGGCTTCGGCGCGTCGGTCGTCGTCTCCGGTCTCTACCTGCTGCCGTCGACGATCGGCATGACGCTGCTCGGCATCTACGCCGGCAAAATCTCGGTGCGCTTCGGCTCGCGCGCAGCGCTGCTCGCGGGGACGGCGTTCACGACGGCCTCGTTCGCGCTGCTGTCGATCACGCACGACCACCCCTACGACCTGCTGGTCGCGGCCGGGCTGCTCGGCGTCGGCATCGGGCTCGCGTTCGCGGCGCTCGGCAACCTGATCGTGCAGTCCGTCTCCAGCCACCAGACGGGCGTGGCGAGCGGCATGAACACGGTCATGCGCACGCTCGGCGGCGCGCTCGGCGGTCAGCTCTCGGCTACTTTCATCGCCGCCCACAGCGCCAAAGGCGAGCCCGCCGTGACCGGCTTCACGCTGACCTTCCTGATGGCCACGGGCTTCCTCATCGTGTGCCTGTTCGCCGGGCTGCTCGTCCCGCGTGTGGGGCAGGCCGGGCCCGCAGCGATCGATGCCGGTGACGATCTGGTGCTCGCCGGCGTCGGCGCCGAGGATCGCGGCGGCGCCTGATTGCGCGCTTCGGGACCTTTGCCGAACCTCGGCGGGCGCCTCGGCGGCGGGAGCTTGGCCGGCCGCGCGCGCGCGAGCGGCAAAGCGCTGACGATCCGCCTGTTCCAGCTGCACGACGAGCCGGCTGTGCTCGAGCTGCTGGGGGCCGCGTTCGGCGAGTGGCCGCGCGGCCTCCCCGACGGCACTCGCTCGGAGTACTTCCGCTGGAAGCACCTCGAAGGGCCGTTCGGGCGCTCGCTGATGGTCGTGGTCGAGCTGAACGGCTCGATCGTCGGCTTCTACGCATACATGCCCTGGCTGCTCAGCGCCCACGGACGGACGGTGGCGACGCTGCGCGCCGTCGATCTCGCGATCGATCGCCGCCATCGGATGCTGGGGATCTCGCTGGCCCTGCGCACGGCGGTCGAGTTCTCGCGGGACGTCGAGTTCGTGTGGGGCAACCCGAACGGCGCGAGCGCCCGCGGCGGCAGGAGGCTCGGACGCCCCGAGGTGAGCGGACTGCGCTCGTTCGTGCGTCCGACCGTGCGATTGCCGCGCACCTTGCTCTCGCGCGGATCGCGTGCGCGAGCGCTGAATCTGCACCCGGCCCCCGCTCAGACATCGGCGGCGTCGGCGCTGGCAGACCTGGCGCTGCTCGACCGCCTGACGGTGCCCGCCGAGCTCCATGACGAGCGGCTCGCGACGCTCAAGCACGACGATTACCTGCGCTGGCGCTACGGGCGCTGGTCGAGCTACCGGGCTGTGCGCCTGGACGCGCCCGGCGAGGCGGGTCTGGCCATCTTCCGCCACCGTCGCCACGGCCGCTTCGTGCTCGCCGACGTCTGCGAGCTGCTGCTCGAGCGGCGCAACGCAAGCCTCGAGCGCCGGCTGCTGCGGCGCGTCGCCGCGGCGGCGCAGGCCGACTTCGTGCTGTGCAACTTCTCCTCGCAGGGCGGCGCGGCGGCGTCGGGAGCGCTCGGATACCGCACGCAGGAGACGCTGATGGCGCTCGTGCTCGGCGAGCAGCTTCCGCTCGATCCGTCCGCGCCACGATCCTGGGCGCTTTCGCGCGGCGACTTGGAGCTGCTCTGACCGCGTCTCGGCCGTGCTGGTCCGGACGCGCGCTCAGCCGGAGGCGCCGGCGGCTTGCGCCGGGACGGCGCCCGCCGTCGAGTCCCCGCCGCTGCCGTGCCCGGCCGCCTCGACCGCTTCGGCCTGCTCTGCCTTACCGCCCGGCATCGCCCGCAGCGCGATGATGAACGCGAGCGCCATCGCCCCGGCCATCCCGTAGACGACGGTCTGCGTCGAGTGGGCGAAGTCGAGCTGGATCTGGTGCGTGATCGCATGCGATGCGCGCCCTGCACCCGGCGCGCCGCTGCCGGCGCCGCCGGACGCACCGGAGACGGCATGCGCGACTTCCTCGGCCCGTGCCTTGGGCACGCCCACCCGGCCCAGCGTGTTCGCCACGCGCGAGATGTTTTCGCTGATCAGGATCGACCCGAGCACGGCCATTCCGAGGCTGCCGCCGAAGTTGCGCACGGTCTGCGTGAGGCCGGTGACGGCCCCGTAGGTGGCGTGCGCGGCGCGATTGAGTGCGTCCGTGCTGACCGGGCCGAGCACCATGCCGACGCCGAGCCCGGCGATCGCCAGGCGCCACCACTGTTCGTTGAACGACAGGTCGTCAAGCGCTTCGGCCCACAGGTAGAAGCCGACGGCGGCGATCGCGCAGCCCGGCACGACCGTCGGGCGCACGCCCTGGCTGTCGAGCAGGCGCCCACCGCGCTGGGCGCCAATCGTGAAGCCGATGAAGAACACGAGGATGTACAGCCCGGCCTCACCCGCGCTTTCGCCGAGCGCGATCTGCGCGTACAGGCTGGCGAAGAAGAACAGCGGCACGAAGCAGATCGAAAGCAGGAACAGGACGACGTTGTCGACCAGGAATGCGCGGTCGCCGAACAGGCGCATCGGCACGAGCGGATCGGATACGCGCAGCTCGAAGCGCACGAACGCCGCCAGCAGCGCGAGGCCGGCGACCAGACACAGCCACGTCGCCACGCTGTCCCATCCCCACACGCCGGCCTGCTGCAGGCCGAGAACGGCGATGCCCATCCCGGCGCTCACGAGCAGCGCCCCGCGCGCATCGATCCGCGAACGGCTGCGCTGCTCGGTCGGGTTCGAGCGCACGATCAGCACGAGCGCGATGATCGCCACGGGAACGTTGACCCAGAAGATCGAGCGCCACGTCCATTCGGTCAGGTAGCCGCCCGCGATCGGGCCGACGGCCGTCAGCGCGCCCGTGATCGAGAAGAACACCGCCAGCGCCTTGCCCCGTCCATCGACGGGATAGCTCGCGACGACGATCGCCAGCGCCGCCGGGAACAGGACCGCCGCCGCGGCGCCCTGCAGCACGCGAAAGACGATCATCCACGTCTCGGCGATCGAGCCGGTCGGCGTCGCACCGCACAGCGCCGAGCAGAGCGCGAAGGCGATCACGCCGATCGTCACCATGCGTCGCGGGCCGTAGACGTCGGCGATCTTGCCGCCGAGCGCGAACAGCGCCGAGAGCGATAGCAGATAGCCGTTGACGATCCACTGCGAGCCGGTCGGCGAGAGGTGAAGCTCATGCTGCAGGTTCGGCACCGCGAGCGCAACGATCGTCTGATCGATGAACAGCATCGCGACCGCGAAGATCATCGCGGCGAGGACGAGTTTCTTTCTATCCACCGTTCAGCGCTCCTCTCGCTTTCAGCCCCGGTTAACCGGGCTCATTCACCCCCAATCGGCGAACTCCTGCCGCAACCTGAGCGTCGGGCGTCCGACTTCATCGGCCTTGCGCAGTGGCTGCTGCTCGAGGACGGCGAGACCGTGCAGGGCACCGACGCGATCGTCACATGGGCCAGCGCACATCCCGCGCCCTCGGCAGCGTCCGCCTGAGCCTAAACGACGAGACCGGCCGCGTCGAAGAGCTCCTGCGCCTCGGCCTCTATCCCCTCGGCCATCAGGTGCAGCTGGTCGACGAGGTGAGGGTCGGCGCAGAGGCCGAAGCACAAGAGTCCCGCGAGCGACATCGCGGAGACGCGCAGCGCGTGGCGTTCGCCGATCTCGGCGATCGAGTGCAGGTGGGCGACGGGCGCGTCGAGCACGCTGACCGGATCGCGCGGGCCCGGCACGTTGGAGACGCTCAGCGCGAAGCGTCGCGGGTTGCGCTCGATCCGCGTGAGCAGGTGCTCGAGCGGCGGCACGCCCGAGAGCTCGTGCAGCAGGTGCTCGCGGTACTCGGCATCCCGATCGAGCTTGCGCTCGCTGGTCGCCGCGTGCGTCGCGCGCAGCCGTGCGACCGCGTCGGGCTCGTTCAGCGGCAGGCCGACCGAGAAGAACGAGTCGCGATTGGCGACTTCGTCGCCCTCGTGATGGAGGCTCACGGGTACCTGCACGCGGATCGTGCCGAGGTCCCCGTGGCGTAGGCGCACCCAGCGACCGACGGCGCCGGCGACGATGCTCAGCACCGCGTCGTTGACGGTCGCGCCGTCGAGCGCCTTGGCGGCCTCGTGCAATGCGCTCAGCGGCACCACGGCGAAGGCGACCTCGCGGCGCGTGCCGATCGTGCCGTCGAACGGCGAGCGGCACTCGCCGCGCGCGTACTCGCGACGCAGGAAGCCCGCCAGGTGCGCGCGGCGGCGCGCCTCGTCCGCCGCGTGCGCGGCGTGGGCCTGCGCCGTGCTCATCGCCGACTCGGGGCTGTCGTCCCACAGCAGCGTGCGGGCGAAGCGAACCGACGCGGTGCCATCGGCGAGCGCGTGGTGGATCCGCCAGATCAGCGCCGTGCCGCCGTCCTGCAGCGGCGCCACGTCGATCCGCCACAGCGGGCGAGAGCGGTCCAGGCGCTGCTCGAACAGCCGCGCCACGAGCGCGCGCAGCTCGGGCTGCGTGAGCGCCTGCTCGACTTGCGCAGCCACGACGTGCTCGTTCAGCTCGAAATCGTCATCTGAAACCCAGGCCGGCTCGTGCGCGCTGCCGCCCAGCCTGCGCTTGAGCGCCGGCGCCAGCGCGATGCGCTCGGCCATGCGCTCGCGCAGCCGCTCGAGCTCAAGCCCACCATGCACCCCGGCGGCGAGCCGGACCACCTTGCACGTGTGCCCCGCGATCGTGCGGCACTTGAGCTCGAGGATCGCACGGTCCTCGGGGCCGAGCGGGATCGGGACATCGGTCACTCGGACATTCTCGCCGATGCGGCGATCCTCGCGTGAGCGGGGCTGGACGTCCGGACGGGCGATCGGGCCCGGCCGACGATCAGCCGGACAGGCGGCGCCGACCTCGCGCTAGCATCGAACGTTCCCGGCCGAGAGGATCGCGATGGGGCATCTGGGCGGCAGCGCGAGCAGCGAGATCGATGCACCTTTGAAGGATGTGTGGGCGATCGTCGAGGACGTGATCTCGGCGCCCGATTGGCAGGGCGGCCTGGACGCGATGACGGCGCTCGAGCACGACGATGCCGGACGTCCGCTGCTCGTCGAAACGGAGAACGACATCAAGGTCCGGCGGATCAAGGCGCGCGTGCGCTTCCGCTACGAGGGGCCGACGCGCCTGTTCTGGACTCAGGAGCAGGGCGAGATGAAGTCGGTCGAGGGTTCGTGGAAGCTCGAGGATCTGGGCGGCGGTCGCACGCGCGCGACGTACGAGCTCGACGCCGACCCCGGCCGCCTGCTCGGCATGCTGATCAAGGGGCCCGTCGAGGCGGCCACACGGGCGATCTTCGTCAACGGCCGCCCGGGCGAGCTCAAGCGGCTCGCGGAGGGCGGTTCCGGCGGGTAACGGGCGCTATCGCTTGGCGTCGCGCGGCTGGCGCTTGGCCGCGGCGCCGCGAGGTTTCGTCCCGCCGCTCTGTCGTTTCGTCGCCGCGCCCGGCCGTTTGGCGGCGCTGCTGGGACGTTTGGCCGCGCTGCTGGGACGTTTGGCCCCGGCGCTCGCTCGCTGGGCGCCGGCGCTGCGCGGCCCGGTCTCGCCGCGCGCCGTTGTCTCCCCGGCGCGCGACTTCCTCGTGCGCCGATCGAGCCCGGCGGCGGCCTTGGCGAGCTCGGCCGGTTCGCGCAGCACGCCGATCGTCTGCTCGAACAGCTCGGCTTGGCGCTTCATCAGCCCGGCGGTTTCCTGCAGCGCGCGCCCCGCCGTCTCCAGCGCTTCTGCCTCCCTGCGCAGCGTCGCGCCGCCCTCTTCGAGCAGGTCGAAAACGGCATCGAGGGGGGCGAGGATGCGGGCGGCGAGTTCGCTGCCCTGCAGGCGCTCACGGTCGACGACCCGCTGCATCAGCGCCATCTGATTCTGCATCGCCCCGAGCAGCTCGCGCGGGAGATCGGGTCGTCCGGCGGCGGATGCCGCCGAGGAGACCGCCGACTCCATCAGCCCGCGCCACTCCTCGAGCACATCGCGGCCGCTGCGGTCAGACACCGGGCTTCCTCGGGTTGGTCACGGGCGTTGCACCAGCAATCATGATCGCACCTGAGGCCTGCCGCGCGGGGAATTGTGCGGGAGCGCGCCTCGCGCTACAGCCAGTCGCGACGGCGGAACGACCAGTACAGGCCCAGCGAGATCACGACGATCAGCGCCGAGGAGAACCAGAAGCCCCAGTGCGCGGCGAAGCCCGGGTAGGGAAGGTTCTGGCCGTAGAAGCCGGTGATCGCCGTGGGCACGGCGATGATCGCTGCCCAGCTTGTGACCTTCTTCATCGCCAGGTTCATGCGGTTGCCCTGGATCGCGATGTTCGTCTCGAGGATCGTCGTGACCAGATCGCGCAGCGACTCCGTCCAGTCGGTCGCGCGCATCACGTGGTCGTAGACGTCCTGGTAATACGGCGCCATGCCCTGATCGACCACATGCAGGTCGCGGCGCATCAGCGAGTTGACGACCTCGCGCATCGGCACAACGAGCCGGCGCAGCAGCACGAGGCTCTTGCGCAGCTCGAACGAGCGCCGCTGCACCTCCCGTTCCTGGGGGCGCTCATCGAACAGCAGGTCCTCGAGCGACTCGATCTCGGTGTCGAGCGACTGCACGGCTTCGAAATGCCCATCGACGATGTCATCGAGCAGGCCCCACAGCAGGAATGAGACGCCATGCTCGGCCAGATCCTTCGATTCGTCCCAGCGCGCGAGCACTCCCTTGATGTCGACGCCCTCGTCCTTGCGCACGGTGACGAGCGCTTTGGCGGTGACGAACACGCCGACCTCGCTCGTATGCAGCTCACCCGACGCGGTGTCGAGTCGCAAGGAGTAGGCGCTCACGAACAGGTGCGAGTCGTAGCGGTCCATCTTCGGGCGCTGGTGCTCGGTGACCGCGTCCTCGACCGCCAGCGGGTGCAGTTGGAGCTCTTCGCTGATCGTCGCCAGCTCCGCCTGCGTCGGTTCGCAGTAGTCCAGCCAAACGCACGCCTCCGGGTCCTGGATGTACTCGGAGATGTCCTTTACGGGAAAGTCCTCGAGCTCGAGCTTGCCGCCGCGATAGAGCCTCGTGTGAGCCATCCGCGCACCATACGGTCAGAGCCGGATCGTGCCGGCAATGCGCCGGGCGCAGGGAGCACGTGGTTGCCACGGCCCCTGCGGGTGCACCACCGATGACGGTTGGCATGGTGGCTGTAAGGATGACTTCGAGCACACCGCGGCGCGGAGGTCTGAGCTACCTGAGCTATAGCGCGCCGGTCAGCGCTTCAGCGTGAACGAGCGCGTTGCGACAAGCGACGGACGCCCGCTCGTCGCCAGCACGCCCTTGGCGGTGAGCTTCAGCGACTTGCCCGGCGCGAGCAGGCTGCGCCCCTTGGCGGTCAGCTTGACGGTCAGCTTGCTCGCGCCGCTCGCCGGCGTACTGATCTTCCCTACAGCGGCGAGCACGGGCTTGGCGGCGGCCACGCGTGCCCCCTTGGGCACGAGATACCAGGAGATCGACAACCTGCCGGCGATCAGCGAGGCGAACGAGATCGCGTAGCCGCGATGCTTCAGCAACGCGCCGATCTTGGCGTTCTTGCCACGCGGGGAAAGCAGGCTCGCGAGCAGCGCCTTGAGCTGCGCCGTCGTCGCCGCGCTCGCCGTCGTCGAGAGCACCCCCGAGCCGGCCGCCGCGGCGTCGGACGGCGCCGATGCGGGTGGGGTGGCCGCTTGGACGGCAGCGACGACGACCGCAGTTGCCGGCGAGAACAGATACTGGGGCGCGCCCACGCCGTACGCGTTGGACGCCTGCTCCCTGATTCTGATCGTGTGCCCGACGTCCGCGGAGGTCAACGTGTACGTCGGCGTCGTGGCGATCGTGTGGCAGGTTTCGATCACCGTGCCGTCGCAGCGCCCCCATTCGTCGATCAGGCTGGTGGGCGAGTTCGTCCACGTTCCGACGAGGAACGAGAGCGTCTGCCCTTCGATCGCGCGGCCGACGATCGCCGGTTTGAGCAGCGCGACGGGAACACCTTGCAGCACGGCGTCGATCCCCGCCGTCGTAGATCCGGCCGTGACCGAGATGGCCTGGGCCGCTTCCGCCGTGGACTGCCCTTCGTAGTACTGGCCTTCGTAGCTGCCGGTCGCTGCCCCCGGATCGAAGTGAACTTGATAGGGGCCGGTCGGCAACGCGACGATGACGTAGTGGCCTGCGGCGTCCGTATTCGCGCACCGTTCGGTTTCGCGAGCCGCGCTGTGCGCACACACGCGCACACCTTCGAGCGCCGCTTTGGTCGCAGCCGATGTGACCGTGCCGCCAATCGCTCCGCCCGGTTCCAAACTCGCATCGATGCTCGGTGTGGCTTCGCCTTCGACGACCGTCACCGAGTCGGCTTCGGCTTTGCTCGACTTCCCGTTGTAGAACTGCGTGAGGTAGTTCAGCGCGGAACCTTCGGGGGCGGCGAAGCGGACCTCGTACTGCCCTGCCGAGAGCGCGGCTATTTCGTATTCGCCGCTTGCGTTCGCCTGCGCACATTGCTCGGCGACCGGCGGTTCCACGATCGCCTGCGCACACACTTCGATGCCGGCGATCGCAGCTTTTGTTTCGGACGCGCTGATGAGACCCTTGATCGCGCCCGTGCCGGCGGCAAGAGCACCAGCGGGCGCGAACGCCGCCGGCGCGCTCGCCAGCGCCGTGCACGCGAGAAGGAGTACAGGCAGGCGTCGGCGGGCGCGCGAGGACCGCGCGGCTCGCGCAGACGCTGCGCCATCTTTCGTCAGTCGTTGCATCTCCATTTGCTGATATCGCTCTCGGCGCGAGCAGCCGGCCGGGGCGGGCGAAAGAGGCTACCTCAGGCTCGAACGCGAGCCAACCGGCAACCGCAACCGGGCTGGCATCGCCCAGCCTGCGCGTCGGCGCAAACCGGGCGATGCCGTACCGGCTCCTCGTCAGTTCTGGAGGCTGCGATGGCCGTGGCCGCGGGACGCCTGCCGGCCGGGCCATTTGCCGTGACCGCCATACCCGCCCCGATCCCCGCTGCCCGGGTTCCACGGCTGCAGGTAGGCACGGTAGCTGTTGACGCCCGCTGGGAACTTGGCGTTGAACAGCAGGTCGCCGGCTGCGTCGTACTCGGAGAAGTACGGCAGCGAGCCCCAGCCGACGAGCAGGTTGCCGTCGACGGTCGTCTGCGCGTTGCCCTGCGAGGGCGCGGTCAGCGCGTCCGGCTGGTTGTAGGACTTCAGCAACGTCGCGGTGCGCGCGCGCTCGTCGAGCTTGAAGCGCACCGCGCGGCTGAGACCGAACTCGGCCGTCGGGTCGGTCCCCGTGTTGGCGACGCCTGCCGCCTCGTTGTCGAACACGGTGTAGACGTCGTTGCCGAGCGCCACGGGGTCGTGCTGCCAGGCGAAGATCTCGCCGGCGTTGTTGAGCTTCTGGCCGGGCGCAGCCTGCAGCGTGAAGCTGCTCGCCTTGCCGCCGAGCTGCCACATGATGTTGCCGCTGTGACGGGCGACCTTGTACGTCGTCCACGTGTCGCGGGCGTCGATCAAGAGGTTGCCGTCGGTGTCGAGGTGCACGGCATTCACGTGGAACCAGTCCCACGGCGAGCTCGCCGACGCGGGCAACGGCTGCTCACTCTGCGAGTACGGCACGTGGTCGGCGCTGTTCCACTGGAACAGGACTTTGCCGGTCGCAATGTCGACCTCCTGCACGACGCCGTCGATCACCGTCTGGTTCGATGGACCGCCGATCGAGGACAGGTCGGCCGTCGCCGTCGTGTAGGCGAGGATCAACGCCGTGTTCTGCGGCGTGATCAAGAACTCGTGACCATCCGCACTGAAGCCGTTGCCGGCGTCGACGGTTGCGATCTGCTGGTAGTGGCTGTTGTAGATGTAGTCGGTGCCTTTCGCGAGGCCGCCGAGCCCGGTGCCCTGCCACCAGGTCAGCACCGGCTGCCCGCGGTAGGTCTGCGTGCGGAAGTCGGCCGCCTCCTGGCCGGCGGGGACCGCCTGGAACCACACGACGTTGCCCTGCTGATCGAGGATCTCGGGCCCGTTGGCGTAGGTGGCGGTGCCGCCGAACGGCGAGATGAAGAAGTCGCCGTGACCGACATTGCCCTCGGTGAGAATCGTCACCGGCGGCGGCGAGGTCGGGGGGTCGGCGAGCGCGGGGGCGCTCGACAGGGCACTCGAAGCGAGCGCCGCGACGAACGTCGCGACCACGGCGGCGCTCGACCGGCGCCATCGCTGCGCCGCTTTGCTCGGTGGGTTGGGGTTGGGGATCTCGGGCATCGGCTCTGATTCCTTTCTTCCTGCTCGGGGTGCGGTTTTCGTGGGGACGCCGGGCCTCGCGCGCGGCCCGGCAAGATCACGCTAGCCCAAATCTCTATAATTTCAACTGTCTTTATGAGGTTTACTCTGGCAGGCCCTTGCTGACGGCTCGCCTATGCTGCGCCGGCAGTGAGCCCACAGCCGATCAGCGACGCGCTGGCAGCGCGGATGCGCCAGCCCCAGGACGTGCTCGAATGGGTCGAGCCGGGCATGGACGTGATCGTCGGCCTGGCCAACGCCGAGCCGGTGCGCACGATCGACGCGATCGAGGCCGCTGCCGAGACGGGCTCGCTCAGCGACGTGCGCCTGCACCAGATGATGCCGATGCGCGCGCGCCGCTACATCGAGGGCGAGCTGCCCGGACTGCGCCATGTGGCGTGGTTTCTCTCGCCGCACAGCCGCGCGGCGTTCCACCGCGGCGACTGCGACCTCGTGCCGAACTCGTTCAGCGACGTGCCCCGGCTGATGCGCCAGACGCTCTCGCCGCGACTCGTGCTCACAGCCGTCTCGCCGCCTGACCGCCACGGCTACTTCTCGCTCGGGCCACACGCCGAGTACACGGCCTCGTTCATCGGCGAGGTGCCGTTCTTCGTCGAGGTCAACCCGAGCGTGCCGCGCACGTTCGGCGGCAACCAGCTGCACGTCTCCGATGTCGTGGGCTGGTGCGAAGCGGACACGCCGCTCGTCGAGCTACCCCCGCCGAGCCCCAGCGAGCGCGACCGCAAGATCGCCTCGCTCGTGGCCGAGCGGATTCCCGACGGCGCAACGCTGCAGGCGGGGATCGGCGCGGCGCCGGACCTCGTGCTGGGGATGCTCGAGGAGCATCGCGAGCTAGGCGTGCACACGGAGCTGCTCGGCGACGGCTTCGTCGATCTCGTCGAGTGCGGCGCGCTCACGGGCACGCGCAAGGCGACGCACCGCAACAAGATCGTGACGACGAGTGCGCTCGGCTCACGGCGGCTGTATGAGTTCGTCGCGGACAACACGGGCGTCGAGTTCCACCCGGTCGACTACACCAACGACCCGACCGTGATCGCGCGCGAGCCGCAGATGACGGCGATCAACGCGACGCTCGAGGTCGACTTCCTCGGTCAATGCGCCTCGGAGTCGCTCGGTAGCGAGTATTGGTCATCCTCGGGCGGCCAGCCCGACTACGCGCGCGGCGCCGTGATGGCCGAGCACGGGCAGGCTTTCATCGTGCTGCACTCGAGCACGGCCGACGACACGGTGTCGCGGATCGTGCCGCAGCTGCACCCGGGCGCGGCTGTGACGACGTTCAAGAACATCGTCGACAAGGTCGTTACCGAGTACGGCGTGGCCGAGCTGCGTGGCAGCTCGATCGCCGAGCGCACGAGGCGGCTGATCGCGATCGCACACCCGAACTTCCGCGAGCAGCTGACAGCCCGGGCGCGCGAGCTCTGCTACCTGCTCTAGCTTCACACTCGGCCCGGCCGGGCCCCCGCACCTCGCCTCAGACGTTGGACTCGCCTCGGATTGTGTGGTAGAAACATTCGCGTTCTCGTGCTGTGCACGCACCTCATCTCGACGGGGAGCCGGCCTATCGCGAGAGTGCCTGCGCGGCGCACGCCGTGAGCAGGAGGGGATCGTTCAGGAGGAGACGACGGATGAGTTGCCGGGACGGCAACCAGACGGCAGAGAAAGGATTGAATCGATGACCCGCATCAGGAGCCTGCTGCTCGTGCTCGTCGCGGTGTGCGCGTTCGGCGCGGTGGCAGCGTCGGCGCAGGCCGCCAAGACGGTGGGCCCGCGCGTCGCAGAAGCCGAAGAAGTCAACAAGGAAAAGCTCGAAGGGGCGCGCGAAAAGAACAAGGAACAGGCTGAAAAGGTTCACGAAAAGAACCGAGAAACGCTTGACCTGGTGCGCGAACACGGCAAAGAACGGATCGAACGCACCAAGGAAGAAAACGAAGAACGGCTCGCCGAAGGCAGCGAAGCTGAAGCTGAAGCAATCGAAGCGATCAACAAGGAAAAGCTCGAAGAAGCTCGCGAAAAGAACAAAGAACGCACCGAAAGAGCGCGCGAAAAAGCTGCCGAAGCCAATGAACGGGTGCGCGAACACAACAAGGAACGGATCGAACACACCAAGGAACAGAACGAAGCGCGCATCGAAAAGGCCGAAGAAGCGGAAGTGAAGGAAAAAGAAAAAGCCGAAAAGAAAAAGCTTCAGGAAGAAGAAAAAGCGGCCAATAAAAAACTGCGCGAAGAAGAAAAAGCCAAAGCCAAAGAAGAACGAGAAAAAGAAAAAGAAGGCGAAGGAGGCCCGGTCTAGCTCGCCGGTCGGATCGCCTGAGGAGCCCGGAGAGGGAACGCCTGACTCCCGCCCGGGGCCGTTGCATCGCTCGCGCCGAGGCCGCACCCAGATCGGGGGTGCGGCCTCGTTTGCGTTGAAGGCGCTTCGGGTCGAGTCAGACCAGTGGTAGCCGCAAGGGCCTACCAGGTGCCGCTTTCTCCGCCCGAGCAGCCCGTTTTTTCGAAGGGGCTCGCGCATTCCCGCGTGACTTCGCCGTTCGCGTTCTTCTTGACCGTCAGTTCATCGCCGTTCGGCGAGGTGGCGGTGACCGAGTATTCGTCCTGTGTGCCGGTCGCCGCGCTGAGGTACGCCTCGCTCGTGCTGGCCACGATCGGAATGCTCTGCTCGACATTGTTCAGTTCGGTCAGGCTGACCTGCGCGTAGCTGCCGTTGTTTTCGGTGCTGATGGTCTCGGCGGTCGTCTGCGCCGTCCGCGCGAGCTCCTTCGCCTGCGCGTCCTTCGCCTTCCCGCTGTCGCCGAGGAACATCGGGATCGCAATCGCCGCGAGGATGCCGATGACGAGCACGACGACGAGCAACTCGACGAGCGTGAAGCCGCTCTCGTCCTGCCTGCGTGACGGACGGCCGGCCGCGGCGGCCTCGGGATCGCCCCGCCGCAGGAGCTTCGATGGATCTGCAAACACGATTGCCCTCCATGGCATCCACTGGCAGCCGGCCGTCTCGTGCGAGATCCAGACTTTGCGCCCCCGCCTCGCGACGGGTTTGCCCTTTCAGTGTGGGTTTGTGAAGCGGAAAGTTTGGAGCACCAATCCGCCTCTGCGCCCTAGACCTTCGTCGAGTCTTCCGCTCTGCGCGGGACGCCCGCACCCAAGTGACGCGGCTCGGCTGACGCAGGCACGTCGTTGTAGACTCGCGGCGTGCCAGCACCCCTCGTGCCCGGGGGCCGGGGGCGGCGTGCGGTGGTGCTTGGCGTCGCAGTGGCGGCGCTCGTCCTGCCCGCGCTGCTCTGCTCTCCGGCCTCCGAAGCCGCCTCCGTGCCGCTCAGCGCTCCCGCGGGAGGCGCGCCGCCGGTCGGCCACGTGTGGCTGATCATGCTCGAGAACCACAGCTGGGCCGAGAACTTCGGACCGCCGGCGCAAGGGTTCCAGCCGCGTGCGGGCTCGTCCGAATCAATGACGTATCTGGCGAAGACGCTGCCTTCGCTCGGCGCGCGCCTCGATGACTACTACGGCATCGCGCACCCGAGCGACTCCAACTACACGGCATGGGTCAGCGGCCAGCCACCGAGCTTCGGCTTCTTCAGCCACAACGCGTGTCCGAAGACGGGCTTTCCGAAGCTGGGCGTGACGTTCTGCACCGGAAGCCTGCTCGACTGCCTCTACTACACGCCTTTCGCGCAGACCGGCTCGACCGAAGACGGAGTGGCGATCGGGCAGGGTTGCGTCTACCCCAAGAACGTCCCCGACGTCGGCACGCAGATGCGCGACGCGACGCCGTCGCTCACCGTGAAGGCCTATCAGGAGGACATGGACCGACCCTGCCAGCACGTGCCGCTCGGCGGCTATGACGAAGGCGACGCGGGCGGAACGCCGGGCTATGAGACGGGCGGCAACCCGTTCATGTACTTCGCCAACTGGATCGACGAACCGGCGAGCTGCGAAGCCGCCGACGTGCCGCTCAACCGCAGCACGTTCGAACCGCTTGTGAACGACCTGCGCAGCGTCGCGACGACACCGAACCTCAGCTGGATCGGCCCGAACCTGTGCGACCAGGGCCACGACTTCTGCCCGAACTTCTACACCAATCGGGCGAACGAGAAGTTCTTCGAAGGCGCCGAAATCTGCCACGGCGAACAGCCGGCGTCGGAGTACTGCGACGCGCAGACCTCAGCCTTCCTGAACATGCTGATCCCGAAGATCACGGCTTCGCCGGCGTACAATGAAAACGGCCTGATCGTGATCACGTGGGACGAGGCGAACTTCTACAACAGCAGTCCCTACGTCGACAACCGCGCGTGCTGCAACGAGCCGAACGAGCCCGGCGCGACCGGCGAAGCGGGCGTCGTCGGCCAGGTGCGGATCCCGGGCATCGCGACGATCGACGTGACCCCCGGCACCAACCGCCTGCTGCTCGGCGGTCCCGACACTGCCGAAAACATCTTCGGCGCGCTGAGGCTGCTGTTCGAACACCCGGGCGAAGCGCTCTCCTGGCAGCCCGGCGGCGGCGACTCTGGAGCGTTGATGCTCTCGCCATTTATCAAGCCGGGGACCGTCTCGACGGCGCCATACAACCACTACAGCGTGTTGCGCACCCTGCAGAACGTCTTCGGGCTCCCCCACACCGGCAACGCCGCCGACCAGCTCGTCGGGACGATCGGATCGGAGATCTTCAACGACGTGCCGAGCGCGCAGTCGCTGTCGTTGCTTGCCTCGGCGAGGCCCGGCGGCGGCCTGCTCTCACTCGACCCGCGACGCGGCAACACCGTGCGCCTCGTCGGGGACGGCGTCGTCGTGCACGCACGCTGCCGGGCGAGCGCGCATCGGACGTGCCGCGGGGTGGCGACGCTGGCGCTGAGCGGCGCGCGCAACGGCGCGCCGTCGCTGCTCGGGCGGCGCAGCTACGTTCAGCTCTCAGACCGTCCGCGCGACCTCACGATCTATCTGTCCCGGCCGGCACGCAGGTACCTCCACGCGCACCGGCACGCGCACGTGCGACTGACGCTCGCCTCGCGTACTGCAAGCGGGCGGACGAAGAGCTCGCGCCGCGCGTTGACCTTGGCGACGCCGCGCTAGCCGGGCACTGGCCAAGCCGACGCGGGGACTCGAACCCCGGACCCCTTCATTACGAGTGAAGTGCTCTACCAGCTGAGCTACGTCGGCGCGGCCCCAGATGCTAGCGGCAAGGAGGTCGCCACGTGGCGCTCGTTCGCCGGCGGCAGCACGTCGGCCAATACTAGTGCGTGCTTACGCTTACCGATCGGCGCGGGGGCCACGCAAAGGCCCCCGCACGATCACTCCGGACTACCCGTCAACCGTAACGGACACGCCGGCTTCAGTCAGTTCGAGTGTCTCGTTCGTGCTCAGGCCCGACTGGACGAATACTCCAGTGAACGACGATTCCAACGACTCTTTTATGCCTCCCGCGAATTTCAGCGGTTCCTGGACTCCCCCTGCCTGTTTGAATTCAACTTTTAGTTTTTTGGTCGCTGTATTGAGTTCCCCGTTGGGGATTAAACCGATGACGGCGCCTGTGATTTCGCCGGCGAGTTTGACCGCGGGACATTCGAATTTGACGTTCTGGGCAAGTTTTACCAGCAGTCCGACTTCTAACGGAGTGCCTTCTTTGATGAACCCGAGCGTGCCGGTAGTAGCACCGTTGACTAATAGAACTCCAGCCGCATCGCCCGGCGTATTGCAAGCCAGTCCCGCCGATTTGCAACCTGAATAGTCGAGTTTTTCGATTTCCACGACTTTCGCCGACGCGATTTTCCCTGCGCCGCTGTCGGTTGTACATTTGAGCGTCCGGTGACTGCCTTCGATAAGCACCGTTTCAAGCGTTCCAGCTCCGCTGGATATCGTGAATTTGGCTTTCGCGCCTTCAGTAGTTAAGAATTCGGGTGGTGCTGCTGACGCCGTGGCCGCGAACGCCGCGAGCATAAGTGATGCAGCGACGAACGGCCTGATTGTCGTCGTGCGTATCATGATGATCTTCCCCCTTATTGCCTAGGAGTAGACTCACGTCCCGCGGCAGCAGCCACGCGCATTGGCTTTGTGGTGAAGTTCCGAAGTCGGAATTAAGTGCGACTGCTGCTCGGGAACCTCAGTCCAAGACTAAAATGCGGGCCGAGCGTGCCATAACGTGGTCAGCCCTGTCAAGCGAACCTGACGATTGTCTCCCACAGGGACTCGGAGGGCGCGGGCCGCCGAGCATCGACAAGTCGACACCTGGCTGCGGTCGGGTCGAAGATCCCTCGAAGTCGTTTGGCCGTCCGGTGTGAATGGGGCCCTTGGCATTCTTGCCAAGGCCTCGACTCAGGTGTGGATGTCAACTGCGGCGAGCCAGGTTCCGCGCGCAACTACGTCGGCGCGGCCCAGATGCTGGCGACGCCGCGGGCTCATCGGGCGCTCACGCGTGCGCCGGGCTGACCGCTTCATCGGCGCCGCCGACCTGAGCCTCGATCGCCGCCAGCTCCACCAGCAGCGACTCGCCGTGCTTCTCGCAGAACGCCGGGCCGATGCCGCGAATCTCAAGCAGCGACTCGACGCTGCTCGGCGTCTCGCGCAGCACCTCCTCGAGCACGGCGTTCGCGGCGACCGTGTACGCCGGCTTGCCCTCGGCGCGCTCGTAGCGCCACGCGCGCAGGCGCTCGAAGGCCTGCTCGTCGACCGGCGGCAGGTCGCTCGGCTCGCCCGCCGCGCCGCCCGCCCGGGAGCGAGCCCCCGAGCGCCCGCGCCGGGCCGCCGCCACGGGCGCCGTCACCGCACGCACGAGCGCCTCGTCGGGCTCGCACACGTCACAGCAGCGCCCCGTCGGGCGCGTCGGCTCGCCGTCGCCGAAGTGGTCGAGGATCTGCCGGCGCCTGCACGTCTCGCCGCTTGTCATGTAGCGCTCGATCGAGCGGTAGGAGTCCCAGCCGCGGTTGCGCGCGGCCTGGATCGCCGCCTGCGCCCGGCGCGGGCTGCCACGTCCCGTCAGGTGCACATACAGGCCATCCGCTCCGGCCGGCTCGAGCTCGACCGCCCCCGCGCGCTCGGCGATCGACAGCAGCACGCGGTCGCGGTCGCCGAGCTCGCCGTGGCCGACCGTGGCGACCTCGCCCTGCGGCCCCGCCTCGGCGCCGCGGCGCAGGCGCGCGACGTAGCCCTTGACGTCCTGCACAGTCGTCTCGCGTTCTTTGATGAAGCGGATCAGGCGGCCGAGGTCCATTCGCGCGCCGAGCAAGAGCGCCCGCGCCGGCAGCCCGTCGCGGCCGCCGCGGCCGGCCTCCTGGTAGTAGGCCTCCAAGCTCGTCGGCAGCGCCCAGTGCGCGACCGTGCGCACGTCGGCCTTGTCCACGCCCATGCCGAACGCGTTCGTCGCTACGACCACCTCGGCGCGCCCGTCCATGAACGCCTGCTGGCTCGCGCGGCGGTCGTCGGGGCTCATGCCCGCGTGGTAGGCCACAGCGCTCATGCCCTCGGCCGCCAGGCGCGCCGCCACCGCGTCGGTGTCCTTGCGCGTGCCGCAGTAGACGATCGCCGGGCGCGCGGCCGGCTCACCGAGCACGTGCAAGAGCGCCGCCCACTTGCGCCCCACCGCGCCCTTGCCCTCGACGCTGACCACGTCGAACGTCACGTTGGGGCGGTCGAAGCCAGAGCGGATCGAGACCGGCTCGCGCAGTTCCAGGCGCGCCGCGATCTCCTCGGCCACGCGCGGCGTCGCCGTCGCCGTGGCCGCCATCACCGGCGGTCTGTTCGCGCCCGCGTGGCTGCTGCGCAGCGAGGCGATCGCGTCGTGCAGGCGCAGATAGTCCGGGCGGAAGTCGTGCCCCCACTCGGCCACGCAGTGCGCCTCGTCGACGACGAACAGCGAGACCTCGCGCCGCGCGAGCGCCGAGCGGAAGGCGACGGAGGCAAAGCGCTCCGGCGCGGCCAGCACGAGCTTGCACTCGCCGGACTCGATCTCGCGCAGCGCCTGCGCGTTGTGGCCCTCCTCCATGCCCGACGCCAGCATCGTCGCGCTCACGCCGGCATCCTGCAGGCGCCGCCACTGGTCGGCCATCAGCGCGATCAGCGGGCTGACGACGACGACCAGGCCGCCGCCGGCCAGCGCAGGGAGCTGGTAGCAGAGCGACTTGCCGCCGCCCGTGGGCATCACGACGAGGCTGTCGCGGCCGTCGAGCGACGCCTGCACCGCTTCGCGCTGTCCCGGACGAAACGCGTCCAGGCCGAAGCGCGCGAGCAGTTGCTCAGGCGTCGAGGAGTTCTCGCGCGTCGTCGACTCGTCGGGCGTCGTCAGGTCCATCCTCCAGACGTTACGACGAGCTTCGGCTGCCATGCAAAGGCGCAGCCGGTGTTTGCGCGACTAACGCTCGCGCCAGACGACGCGCGCCCCGCGCGCCGGCACGAGCGTGATCGCGCGGCGCCTGATCAGCTCGCCGCCGGGCCCGGCCCCGCGCGCCGCTCGGCGCAAGGGCAGTCGCGCCACGGGCACGCTCGGCTCGAGCTCGCCGAGCATCGTGCGCAACATCAGCTTCATCTCGAGCTGGGCGAAGGACGCGCCGATGCAGCGGCGGATGCCGCCGCCGAAGGGAATCCACGAAAACGTGTCGGGCGTGTCGTCGAGGAAGCGCTCGGGGCGGAACTCGGCGGGCGCGTCGTACACGCGCGGGTTGCGATTGGTCAGGTAGATCGACGGCATCACGCGCGTGCCCGCCGGCAGCACGCGCCCTGCCAGCTCGAAGTCCTCGGTCAGCATGCGCGCGACGACCGGCACGACCGGGCGCACCCGCAGCGTCTCGTTGACGACGGCGTTTGCGTAGCGCTCGCCGCCGTCCGGGTCGGCGTCGATCTCGGCGACCAGGCGCGCGAGCTTCTGCGGATGGCGCACGAGCCGCTCGATCGCCCAGGCGACGGACGTCGCCGTCGTCTCGTGCCCGGCGAGCAGCAGCGTCACGAGCTCGTCCCGCAGCTCCTCGTCGGTCATCGGCTCGCCGTCCTCGTCGCGCGCCTGCATCAGCAGCGAGAGGATGTCCGTGCGCTCGGCGAGGTCCTGCTGCACGCGCCGGCGCGAGAGCTCGGCGTAGATCGTCTCGTCGAGCTGGTCGAGAGCGCGGCCGATCGCGCCGGTCGGGCGCTCGAGGCTCATGCGGCGCAACGCGAGCCACACCATCCGCAGCGAGTTCATCGGCGCCAGCAGCCCCGCGATCGCCTCGCGCATCGCATCCATCCGCTCCGCTTCGACGCCGAACACAGCGCGCAGGATCACCTCGAGCGTGATCGCCCGCGTGCGCTCCTGCAGGTGCATCGGCACGCCGAGCGGCCAGCTCGCCATGTCGGCGCGCGTGGCGTCGACGATCGTCTGCTCGTACTCGCGCATCCGCTCCCCGTGGAACGGCGGCAGCAGCAGCTTGCGCTGGCGCAGGTGCTCGCGTCCGGTCAGCACGAGCACCGAGCGCTCGCCCATCACGGGGCGAATCGGCGAGTTGCCCGTCGCCGAGGGCGC
Organism: uncultured Solirubrobacteraceae bacterium; assembly: GCA_963714215.1. Taxonomy (GTDB): domain Bacteria; phylum Actinomycetota; class Thermoleophilia; order Solirubrobacterales; family Solirubrobacteraceae; genus Palsa-744. Next base: position 387,338 of record CAVQNP010000007.1, on the reverse strand, counting down.
GATCTCGGGCGGCGCCGTGAACAGCGTCTTGACGTCCTGCGGGTCGCTGATCAGCACGAGCTGCATGCCGCTCGGCGAGAAGGTCAGCGTGAACGCCTCACCGATCCGCCGCGCACAGCGATCCATCACCCACGTAGGCGCCAGCGACCACGCGAGCGTCTGCAGGAAGGCCGGCGCGCGCGGGCCCGGCGGCGGGCCCGCCGTGGCGGTCGAAAGAGGTGTCGTGCTCGGCGCAAGCGCGGTCGCGGCCATCGGCACACGCTACCGCGCGCGAATCCAGTAAGCGGAATGCCCGCGCTCAGCGCGGCAGGATCCGCCGCGAGCGCGCGAGGCGCTCTGCGCGCGCCTGCTCGAGCAGCGCCGTCTCCAGACGCCCCCGCGCCGCCTCGACGTCGCTGCGCGAGAGCGTCTTCGAACCCCTGTGCAGGTGTCCGATCAGCATCCGCGCGGGCAGCACGCGCACGCCCTTGCGCCGCGCCCCCGGACGGTCGACCCACGCGCGGCTGTAGACGAGCAGCGGTTCGACCTTCACGCCGGTGACGCGTTCGATCGCCTTGCGCTGCGCCTGGGCCTGGCGGATCGTCGCCCCGTGCACGCGGGCCACGCGCACCGGGCCGGGATGGCTCTTGGTCTCGACCGTGAACGCTCCGGCCGGGCCGATCAGGATGTGGTCGACGTTTCCGTGTCCGAGGCTGGCGTCGTGGATCACGCGCCATTCGCCCGTGTCAAGTGCGTCGAGCAGGCCGCCGACGTGCTCCTCGGCGCTCGCGCCGCGGTCGCGGCGATCGACGAGCGGCAGCACGTAGCGTGAGATCACGAACATGCTCGCGAGCAGCGCCAGCTCGGCGAACAGGAAGCGCAGGTCGTGCAGGCCGAAGATGCGACCGAGCGCGGCAGTCGCGACGGCGAGCACGCCGAGCGTGGCGAGTGTGCGCAGGCGCAGGCGCACGACGGCAGCCCGCGCGTGCTGCCCGGCAGTCCGCGTCGTGACGTCTCCGACAACGTGCATCCCTGTACCTACCTTCCCTCCTCTCGCAATTCGCTAACCGAGTTCATCATCGACCGAAAGCATCCACGGCCTGAGCGCGTGCACGCGGACGGCGCCGGACCGCTGCCGGAGACGCGCTGGGAGACGTGCCGGGCGGAAATTTCCCCAAAAAGCGTGGAGCGCGGGCCGATCTCCTAAAGCAGCCTCGGCAGCACGTCGAAGCCAAACCAGCCCCCAGGCCAAGCGGCGACCTCGCGGCCGCGAGCGTCGCATCCGAAATCGCAATGGCACCCGATCCCCACAGTCCACGCAATCCGAGAGAATCGCCGGCGTCTGACGTGTGCCTGCTGCTGCGCGCGCACGCCGAGTCGCGCTGGCTGAGCAACGAGCTGGCGCCGGTGCTGCGCGAGGTCGAGCGGCGCGAGTCGATCTCCGATCAGCAGATGGGCACGGCGCTGGCCTACCTCGAGGTGATGTGGATCGAGGCGTGCTCGCGCGCGAGGGAGACCGAGTCGGCGCGCGTCGAGCTCGACGCGCTCGGCAGCACAGACCAGGCACTGGTGGCGAAGGCACACCGCTACCACGCCGCCGTGCGCCGCCTGCGCGACACGATCGAACTGCGCGTGTGCCGCCTGCTGGCGGTGCCCGAGGAGCTCCCCGGCGACCCACGCATCGAGCGCCGGCAGCTCAGGCACCTGGGCGAGCGCCCGGCCGGCTCCTGAGAATCAACCGTCTGAGTGGATCGCATAGGCTCCCGGCCGTGGCGCCCCGCTTCGACCTGCAGTCGCACTCGACCCACTCCGACGGCGCCCTGGGAGCGGCGGAGGTCGTCAAGCTCGCCTCGGAGGCCGGCGTCGAGCTGCTCGCGCTGTCGGACCACGACACGATCTCAGGCGTGGCCGAGGCGATCGAGGCGGGGGAGCGCTACGGCGTGCGCGTGGTCCCTGCCGTCGAGATCTCGGCGGTAGACGCCGACTCGCCGGTGCCGCGCGAACTGCACATCCTCGGCTACAAGATCGACCACACGGGCCCGCCGATGACCGACCGGCTCGTGGACTTCCTGGCTGACCGCGAGAAGCGCACGCTGCGCATGCGCGACGCGCTGCGCGAAGTCGGCTTCGAGCTCGACGGAGCGGAGATCGAGCAGCGCATCGCCGAAGGCAAACCGATCGGCCGCCCGCACCTGGCGGCGGCCGTGCTCGGCGCGCCGGCCAATGCGCAGCGCCTGGCGGACGAGGAAATCGACGACGTCGGCTCGCTGATCCGCGGCTACCTGATCGAGGGCAAGCCGGCCTTCCGCCTGCGCGAGACGCCGACCGTGGCGGAGGCGATCGAGGCGATCCACGACGCCGGCGGCGTGGCGATCTGGGCGCACCCGTTCTGGGACATCGAGGACGACGCCGAAGTGCTCGACAGCATCGAGCGCTTCCGCGCGCTCGGAATCGACGGCGTGGAGGCCTTCTACATCACCCACGACGAGCGCCAGACGCGCCTGCTCGCCGCGCGCTGCGAAGCCGACGGCCTGCTGAGCACGGGCTCCGCCGACTACCACGGTCCCGAGAACCGCCTGTTCTCCCAGTTCATGGCCTTCGACACGTTCGAGCTCGAGCCCAACCTCGGGCCGATTGCAGACTGACCCGGCGTTCTCATCTCTTTTAATAAATAGAAAGAAGACGATCCGTCACGTGAGGGCGCCTCCGGGCGCGCAGCTCAGACGGCCGCGGGCTGCGCAAGCAACGCCTCGAGGCGGTAGGCGAGCGCCTCGAGCGCCAGCTCCTCCGAGACGTTGAGGAGCATGCGCAGGCGAGTGTCCTGCACGAGCTCGATCGCCTCGCGCAGCGGGCCGCTCGCGTGCGCGTCCGCGTCCTCCTGCAGCTCGGCCAGGCGATCGACGGCGTAGACGAGCTCGGGAGCGTCCTCGCACACGCACAGCACGTCGCGCAGCCACAGCTCGGCCAGGCGCAGCGTGAGGTCGAGCGCCTGCGTGCGCGCGCGCCGCTCGCCCCGCCGGCGCGCCTCGCCTGCCTCGCGTTCGTGTTTTTTGCGCTCCTTCTTGGGGAGCAGCTCGAGCTCGTCCGACAGTCGTTCCTCGGCGGACTCGCCTGCCTGCGCACCGGCCGCCTTGGCCGCCTCGAGCATCTGCGTCCACGGGCGCTCGCCGCTGCGGCCCGCCAGCACGGCGCGCGCGAAGCCCTCGGCGCTCGCGCGCAGCGCCGCCCCCGGCCCGCTCGCCAGGCGTTCGGCCAGGCGCGCGTCGCCGAGCGACAGGCGCGCGCACGCCTGCGCCACTTCCGGCTCGACATCGGCGATCCCCTCGGCGATCCGCTGCGGCGGCAGCGGGTCGAAGCGCACCGGCTGACAGCGCGAGGCGATCGTCGCCAGCACGTCCTCGCGGCGATCCGTCAGCAGCAGCAGGTGGACGAACCCGGCCGGTTCCTCGAGCGTCTTCAGCATGCGATTGGCCGCCTGGTCATTCATCGTCTCGACGCCCTCGATCACGAACACGCGCCGTGCCGACTCGAATGGCGTGCGCGTCGCCGCCGCCACGACCGGCTCCTCGATGTCCGAGACGAGCATCTCGGCCGCGCCCGACGGGCGCACCCACGTCAGGTCCGGATGGGAGTCGCGCGCGATCCGCTCCTGCACGCTCTGCGCGTCGTGCGTCTCGTCCGCCAGCAGCGCCGCCGCGAAGGCGCGCGCGATCGTGCGCTTGCCCGTGCCGGGCGGGCCGTGGAACAGGTACGCGTGCGACGGGTTGCCGTGCGCCTCCAGTGCCGGGGCGAGCACGGCGCGCGCATGCGGGTGCGCGTCGATCCCCGGTAGCTGCGCAGCCTGCATGGCGAGCATCGTAGACGCGCGTTACCGTCCACCGCGTGGCGCGCGGCAGGCTGATCACGATCGAGGGGCTCGACGGCGCCGGCAAGTCCACGCTCGCCGGCGCGCTCGCCGAGACGATCACCGCGCACGGCCATCGCGTCGAGCTGCTGCGCGAGCCCGGCGGCGTCGAGCTCTCCGAGCGAATCCGCGCGCTCGTCAAGGATCCCGCGCTGAAAGTCTCAGGACGGGCCGAGGCGCTGCTCTACGCCGCCGCCCGCGCGCAGCTCGTAGAGGAGTGCGTGCAGCCGCTCTTGGCCGACGGCGCGATCGTGCTGCTCGACCGCTACGTCGACTCCTCGCTCGCCTACCAGGGCGCCGCCCGCGGCCTCGGCGTCGAGCACGTGCGTCAGCTCAACGACTTCGCCACCGGCGGTCTCGTCCCCGATCGCACGCTGCTGCTGCGCATCTCGCCCGCCGCCGGGCGTGCGCGGCAGGCCGGGCGCGGGGAGCTGCCCGACCGCCTCGAGCGCGAGGACGAGGAGTTCTTCGCCTGCATCGCCGCCGCCTACGACGAGCTGGCAGCGGCCGAGCCGCAGCGCATCCGCGTGCTCGACGCCAGCTTCACGCCGGCCACCGTGCTCGCCGACGCGCTGAGCGCGCTCGGCGACCTGCTCGCGCCCGGCCCGCAGGCGCGCGGCTAGCATTGGCCGCGTGACCCGCCGCCTCACGCGCACGCTCCCGCTCGCGCTGGCCCTCGCCGCGCTTGGCGCGAGCAGCGCCGCTGCGGCCACCGGCGGGTCGAGCGCCCCCGCGACGAGCGCCGCGACGCCGACGACGACCTACGTGCCCCCCGGGGGCACCACGACGCCGGGAGCGCCGACGACGCCCGGAGCGGCCACCACGCCCGCTGCGACGCCGACCCCCGGGGCCACGACCACCCCCGGCGCGACGACTACGCCGACGGTAGGCGTGCCGGCGACGACCACGCCGCAGAGCACCGCACCCGCGACGACGACCCCAGCCCCGGCGGCGAGCGGCGGCAAGGGCAAAGCGGCAAAAGCAGGCGGCGGCCTGTCGAGCGCGGCGATCGCGATCATCGTGCTGGCCGCGCTGCTCGTGCTCGCCTGCATCGCCTGGGCGCTCGCCCGCCGTCGCGCGTTCGAGCCGCACTGGCTGCTCTCGCTGCGCCACGCGATGGCCGAGGCCGGCTTCCGCGCGTCGGCGACGTGGTCTGAATTCGCCGACTGGGTCAGGCTCGGGCGCTGATCAGCTCCAGGCGTCGTGGCCGGGCGCCCAGGCGTCCTGACCGGAAGCGCGAGGGGACATCTTGCCTGCGCGTCGCCTTCGCCGCTGCGAGCGGCGCCGCAGGCGAGCGCTGCTGAGCAGCAGCGCCACGAGCAGCACGACCGCGTTGGTCGAGCCCCAGGCCAGCAGGACGTACTCGAATGCGGACAAGCTCAGGCGGCGCCCGGAGGTGATCCCCCGGAGGCGCCCACGAGTGGGATGCGGACGCCTCCGGGAGGTCGGGGGGCTTAGGAGATCACCAACGGCGTACCCGCGAGTTCGATCTTCTTGAGCTTGTTCTTCTTCGTGCACGGTTCGCCTTTGGCCTTGAACACCGGCGTGCCGCTGAACGTGTCCGTCGCGGTCAGACCTTCGTACGGGCCTTTTTCGAACGTGCCGCTCAAGTTGAGGCTCGACGACGTGCCGCCGAGCGTGAACGGCCCCTCGGAGTTGCCGTGGCCGTGGCCCCACTTGAAGACGCCGCTGCCGGTCGCGACGATGCCTTCGCCGTTCAGCGTGGCGCACGTGACGGGCGCCGCCGTTTTGACGTGCACGACGTACTTGGTCGACGTTCCCGCGCTGCCCGTGCATTCGCCGGCCGTGCCCTTGATCGTGATGTTCTGGACCTTGCCGGTCGCTTCTTCGACCCCCGGCGACAGCGTCGCCACGGCGCTGCTGGTGGCGCACGTGGCGCCCGTTTCTTCGACCGCACTGGCCGACGCGGCAGCCATGCCGGCAACGGCCATCGCCGACACGCCGAGCAGGGCGAGCTTCATTGCAAAGCTGCGCATAGTTCCCTCCTAAGTCGTTTTCCGATTCGCCTCTGAAAGCTGGCGACCGTATTAACGCGGCGCCCTTGCAAAGGTTGGAAGGGGGCCTGGCGCCGTAACGCTCGCGCCAGGGCTCGCGCCAGGCCGCGATCGCGCAGGGCGGATCGCCGAGGACTCAGGTCCTCAGGTCAGGCCTACGACGCGCCGTGACCAGGCGCTTCGTGTCCGCCGGCGCCCGAGGCGCCATGTTCGCCGGAGGGACCCGGCGAGGGCTTCGCTTCGCCCGACGGCGTGTTCGGTCGTTCTTCCGCCGCCGGTGCCTGGCGGGGCGGCTGTGCGCCGCCTTTGGCCTGTCCCGCGGAGCCACCGGTCGATGAGCCCCCCTGTCCTTGTACGGCGACAGCTTTGGCCTGAGCAGCCGGTTCAGCGCCGTGGGCCTGCCAGGCCGCGTTGCCGTGCGCCGCTGCGCCTGTACCCGCGGCGGAGTTCGTGTGCCCCACCGCCCTGCCGTTTGCATTGCCGGTGCCCGCCGAGCTCCCGTGGCTGCCCGAGTTGCCGTGGCTTTGCGAGTTGCCGTGGCTTTGCGAGTTGCCGTGGGCGCCCGAGTTGCCATGGGTCCCGGCGTTGCCATGGCTCGCGGAGTTGCCATGTTCGGCCGAATGCCCATGTTCGGCCGACTTGCCTTTGGCACCGGCATGCGCAGCGGCGCTGTTGCCGTGTTCGGCCGAGTTTCCGTTGGCCTTGGCGCCGTGGGAGTTCCCGTTGCCGTTGCTGCCTGCATTGCTGCTGCCGTTGCCTGCACCGTTGGAGCCCGCTGCCACGGCGCGCGCGTGTCCGGCCTCCGAACCCGCGACCCCCGAGCTGGAGCCCTTCCCACGACCTGCGGCCGGCTCGCCGACGGGTGCCGATGACCGGGCGAGCGGCAGCCCGGCTGCGGCCGAGCCGGGGACGAGCGCGCTGCTCGTGCCGTCAGGCGTGCGCGCCGACTGCCTATGAGCGGAGTCGCTCGCGACCGCGAGACGCGCCCCCGGCCCCACGGGCTGCGAGGAGGCAACGCCGAGCACGAGCGTGCCGGCGCCCGCCCCGGCGCCCAGTCCAGTGGCGGCGATCAGCACCTTGGCCAGCAGCGTCTTGGCGCCCGCGCCGCCGAGCTCGATCGCTCCGCTCAGCGTGGCTCCGGCCCCACCCACGCACGCGCCGACGCCTGTGGCCTGACCGGCGGTCGCGTCGAGCACGCGCCGCTTGAGCGCGAGCGAAGGCAGGAGCGGCAACAGCGCTCCCAGCTCGCGGCGACGATGCGAGACGTCGTGCGCGTACTCGCGGCAGCCGGCGCACGCGCGCAGGTGGCGTCGCAGCCGACCGCGCAGCAGGGCGGCGCCACGCGCCGTGACCAGCTCCGCGCGGATCTCGCGGCAGTCCGTTTCTCGCGCCGCCCGCTCGGAGCTCAGCGTCGCCCGCGCCTGGAAGATGTAGGACTTGACCGTGCTCGGGGGCACGCCGAGCAGCTCGCCGATCTCGCTCTGGCTCTGGCCGTGCAACTCGGCCAGGACGAGCGCCGTGCGGTGGCGCTCGGGGAGCTCGAGCATCCCGCTCAGCAGTTGGCGCACGCTCTCGCGCCGCTCGACCTTGGCGAGTACGTCCTCATATGCGGGGCCCGCCGCCTGCTCGGTCTCCTCGACCTCCTGTGAGCGACGCTTGCGCAGGATGCCGATGCAGGCGTTGCGTGCAATCGCAAACAGCCACGGGCGCACGTCGACGCTGCGCCCGTCGCGCAGCAGCGCGCGGTGGGCCGAGGCGAACGTCGACTGGACGGCGTCCTCGGCGTCCTCGCGTGAGCCCAGCATGAAGAAGCAGAACGAGAGCAGTTCGGCGACGTGCCGGTCGTACAGCGACTCGAACGCGCCACGGTCGCCGCGGCGCATCAACGCGACCAGCCGCTCGTCGGAGACGAAGCGCTGCGGCACGTGCGGAAGCACCCGCGACGCGACTCGGGTACGGCGATCAGTCTCCGCCAACCTGCCCCTCCTGCCTCTGCGCCCCCACCGCCCGACCGGCGGCGGACCACGTCTCTAGAAACTGCACTTTACCCGAGATGTCAGCTATGTAACGCAGCATTCGACAGAGATCAACCCCGCAGGCTCCTCAATGGCTCGTCGTGGGAACGTTGCGTGCGCATTGTGCGGGGTTCGTGTCCCGAGAGAGTGAAAATCTCGCGCAAACAGGCGCTTCGTCATTTGGTCCGGCGGACGACCGGTCTCGCACCCGGACGCGCCCGCCGCTCAACGTCTGGTCGGTGGCGGCTCCTGGCTTACCGTGCTCCTGAGAAAGTCCCCGATTTGCGGGCGATTTTCAGCTTGGCTGGGGTTCGGAGCAGGCCCCGAGGGTAGTAAAATGTGAGCATCTCTCGCCGACATTTCCGAGCTGCGCGTGGCGACCTTTTCCGTCCGCTCCAAGCGCCACGATGCTTGACCCCCGATCAACAGCTCGAATGGCCGCCCGCACCGCCGGCGCAGCAGAGGAGGAAGGTCCGATGAACGAAGCCCCCCACCCCACCATCTCGCACGCGACAGCGTCCGGTAGCGCGCTTGAGATCAAGCGCTTTTTCACGACCCCCGGGACGCATCCGTTCGATGCCGTGGAGTGGGAACGGCGCGATGCGCGCATCGGTCACGGCGACCGCGTCGCCTTCGAACAGACCGACGTCGAATTCCCCAAGAGCTGGTCGCAGAACGCGACGAACATCGTCAGCCAGAAGTACTTCCGCGGGCAGATCGGCAACCCGGCGCGCGAGCACTCGGTCAAGCAGATGATCGGTCGCGTCGCCGGCACGATCACGGGGTGGGGCGCAGAACGCGGCTACTTCGCCTCGAGCGAGGACGCCGAGGTCTTCGAGCACGAGCTGACGCACATCCTGCTGAACCAGATGGCGGCGTTCAACTCGCCGGTCTGGTTCAACGTCGGCTTCGAGGAGCGCCCGCAGTGCAGCGCCTGCTTCATCCTCTCCGTGCAGGACACGATGGAGTCGATCCTCGGCTGGAACACCAAGGAGGGGAACATCTTCCGCGGCGGCTCCGGCTCGGGCATCAACCTCTCGAAAATCCGCGGCTCGATGGAGCCGCTGGCCAAGGGCGGCACGGCCTCGGGCCCGGTCTCGTTCATGCGCGGCGCCGACTCCTGGGCGGGCACGATCAAGTCCGGCGGCAAGACGCGCCGTGCAGCGAAGATGGTCGTGCTCGACGTCGACCACCCCGACATCCGCGAGTTCATCTGGTGCAAGGCCAAGGAGGAGGACAAGGCAGCGGCGCTGCGCGACGCCGGCTTTGACATGTCGATCGACGGAGACGGCTTCTTCTCGATCCAGTACCAGAACGCGAACAACTCGGTGCGCGTGACCGACGAGTTCATGCAGGCGGTCGAGGAGGACCGCGAGTGGAACCTGATCGCCCGCTCGACGGGCAAGCCCGTCGGCGAGCCGGTCAGCGCACGCGAGCTGATGCGCGAGATCGCCGAGGCCGCCTACCGCTGCGCGGATCCCGGCGTGCAGTACGACACGACGATCAACCGCTGGCACACGAGCCCCAACTCGGGCCGCATCAACGCGTCGAACCCGTGCAGCGAGTACATGCACGTCGACGACTCGGCCTGCAACCTGGCCTCGCTGAACCTGATGAAGTTCCGCCGCGCCGACGGCACGTTCGACGTGGACTCCTTCGAGCACGCGGTCGACGTCGTGCTGCTGGCGCAGGAGATCATCGTCGGGCCCTCCAGCTACCCGACCGAGGAGATCGGCGCCAACGCGCGCGCCTTCCGCCAGCTCGGCCTCGGCTACGCCAACCTCGGCGCATACCTGATGAGCAACGGCATGGCCTACGACTCGGACTCCGGTCGCGAGACGGCGGCGGCGATCACGGCGCTGATGACCGGCCGCGCCTACCGTCGCTCTGCCGAGGTGGCCGCGGCGCTCGGCCCCTACGACCGCTACGCGGAGAACCGCGAGGCGCACAACGACGTGATGCGCATGCACCGCGACGCCTCCTACGTGATCCCCGAGCACGACAGCGCCGACGCGGAGCTCTTGGCGGCGGCGCGCCGCTCCTGGGAGGAGGCCGTCGAGCTGGGCGAGGCGCACGGCTACCGCAACGCCCAGGCAACCGTGCTCGCCCCGACCGGCACGATCTCGTTCCTGATGGACTGCGACACGACCGGCGTCGAGCCCGACTTCTCGCTGGTCAAGTTCAAGGAGCTCGTCGGCGGCGGGCAGATGACGATCGTCAACCGCACGGTGCCACTGGCACTGCAGACGCTCGGCTACTCCGAGACCCAGGTCGAGCAGATCGAGGCGCACCTGGCAGAGCACGGCACGATCCTCGGCGCGCCAGGCCTCGCCGAGGAGCACCTGTCGGTGTTCGACGTCGCGGTCGGCGAGCGCGCGATCTCGCACATGGGCCACATCAAGATGATGGGCGCCGTGCAGCCGTTCATCTCGGGCGCGATCTCAAAGACGGTCAACCTGCCCCAGGAGGCGACGGTCGAGGACATCGCCGACGCCTACACGCAGGCCTGGCGCCTGGGCATCAAGGCGCTGGCGATCTACCGCGACGGCTCAAAGACGGCACAGGCGCTGCGCACGGACGCGCAGAAGGGCGTGCAGGAGCCGGCCGATGTGGACGCGATCGTCGAGCAGGCTGTCACGAAGGCGCTCGCCGAGGCAGGTCCCAAGCGCAAGCGCATGCCGGTCGAGCGCCAGTCGATCACGCACAAGTTCTCGATCGCCGGCCACGAGGGCTACATCACGGCGGGCATGTACGAGGACGGTTCGGTCGGCGAGATCTTCCTCACCGACATCGGCAAGGAGGGCTCGACGCTGCGCGGGATGATGAACTCGTTCGCGACGGCGATCTCGATCGCGCTGCAATACGGCGTGCCGCTCGAGACGCTCGTGCAGAAGTTCAGCTACATGCGCTTCGAGCCGGAGGGGATCACGCAGAACACGGAGATCCCGTTCGCCAAGTCGATGCCGGACTACATCATGCGCTGGCTGGCCTCGCGCTTCCTCGACGCGGACGCGCAGGAGGAGCTCGGCATCCTCACGCCGGCAGTCCGTGCGAAAGCGGCCGCGCAGGAGGCGGCGCAGTCGGTCAGCTCATCCGACACCGCGGGTCCGGCCACGACGGCAGAGGAGACCGAGAGCGCACCCCAGGCCTCCGGTGGAAATGGCGGCAACGGCGGGGGAGGCAACGGCGGCTCCAGCGCGCCGGCGGCGTCCTTCACCGACACCCCGCCGGTCGTCCCGGCGCGCCTGCAGGGTCTAGACCTCGGACCGGCGTGCAGCCAGTGCGGCGGCATGATGCAGCGGACGGGCTCGTGCTACACGTGTTCCTCCTGCGGCAACAACACCGGCTGCGGCTGACGGTGCAGCAGGTGTCGGCACTCTAGCCGTCGCCGCTGCCCTTGCCGCTCTGACGATCGCCGGAAGCGATCGCGACTTCGCCTCCTGCGTCGGCTGCGGGTGGTTGCTGCACCCCGCTCGTCTGCTCCGCCGCGGGAACCGCTGCGGGCGAGTCCGCGGGCGAGCTGCTCGAGTCGGCGAGCGAAGCGCCGGAGCTGCCGGAGTCGGGCCGACTCGATCGCTCGTGGCTGGAGCCGTCGCGGCCCGAACCCTCCCCTTCGCCGCCGCCGCGGGCATCCGCCACGCTCGAATCCCGGCCGCCGCCACTGCCGCGTTCACCCGAACCCGAGCGCTCGCGCCCTGCCGATCCAGCTGCGAGGCGGCGGCCGCCGTCATCGGAGACGAGCACGTCGTGCCCGCCCCCCTGCGCGAGCGCGCCACCGCGATGCTCGCTCGAACCCGAACTCGAACCCGACTCGCCGCCGTGCCGGTGCGCCTCGCGCGAGCCGCGACGACCATCCCGGCCAGCGCCCGAGCGTCCGTGACGAGTGGCAGGCCGATGTGTCCCCAACGAGCCACGCGCGATCTGCGCATCGGAGGCGAGCGCGAAGGAGCCTGTAGAGCCGGCGGACCCGACGCCGGCGACCTGCGCGGCGTGCCCGCGCAGGGCGTGCGGGCGGGCACCGCGATGATGCACGTTGAGCACGCTCGCACCGGTGGCGACGGCTCCGGCGGTGACGGCGACGACGGCGCCCTTCAAGAGCAGTCCGCTCATCCCGGCTGCGCCGCCCCCGGCGGCGAGCTCGGCGAGCCGTTCGGAGGTCGGGGCGCCGGAGCCGGCTCCCGCGCAGGCCCAGGCGAGAACGGGCGGCGGCGTCAGCGCGGCGGCGGCGCTGCGCAGCGTCGCCCTGGCGCGATAGAGCAGGCCGCGCACGGCACCTTCTGAGATCCCGAGCACGCCGGCGACCTCGTCGTGGCTCTGGCCGTCGACGGCCGTGAGAAAGATCGCCTGCTGCTGCATCCGGGGCAGCGCGGCGATGTCGCTGAGCGCGTCGCGCACGGCGATCGTGCGCTCGAGGTTCGACACGGCGACGAGCCCGGCTCGGTCCTGCACGGCCTGGGTCAGCTCGCCGAGCGCCTCGCCGGCGGGACCGCGCATGGCGTTGACAGCGACGTTGTGGACGATCCGGTAGAGCCAGGCGCGCACGTCGTGCACGTTCGCTCCGCGCGAGAGTGCGATCCAGGCCTGCATCAAGGCCTGCTGCAGAACGTCCTCGGCGCGCGCCTCGGAAAGGCGCATGCGCCGCGCGTAGCGCAACAGCGGGCGCCTGTAGCGATGCACGAGCGACTCGAAGGCGCGCTCATGGCCTTCGCGGGCGAGCGCGACCAGGCGCTGGTCCGATTGGGTCGCCAGCAGGCGGATCGAAATTCTCGGGCTCATTGTTGGACTCGCATGCCTCCTCGCCCTATAGACGCCGGAAGCGATCGATTCTTACCCGGCTCGGCAAATCTCATCCGCAGGCGCTGGACGAACGACCGACCGCCTCCGAAACGCAAGAAAGGGCGGCTCTGTCGAGCCGCCCCTCCATGCGATCGAGCTATCGGTCTTGGCTGCTCTCTACAGCTCGACCTTGACCCACGTGGAGCCTTCGCTGCTCACGCTGAGGAAGGCCTCCTTGACGCTCGCGCCGGGCAAGAGCGCGGCGCTCGTGCAGTGTTCGTTCTGCGCGCCGTCCCCTTCGTGACCTGGACAGTTGCCGCCTTGGCCGTCGGAGCCCGAGTTCGAGCCGTCGTTGCTGTTGTCGAAGTGACCGTCGTCGCCGTGCTCGCGCTCGCCGAAGCTGCTCGAGCCAGGCGCGGGTGTCGATGTGCCGGTGCTCGGCGCAGGGCACTCGATCTCGGTCCTTTCGGTGACTTTGCCACTGACGGTGGAGCCGTCGTTCAGCGTGATCGTGAGCACGCCGCCCGTGAACGAGGCGATCGTGCCGGCGCTGTCGCCCGTCGAGCTGGGCGTGGAGCTGGGCGAGGTGGTGCCGGTGGTCGTCGAGCCGGCGGGCGCCTGCGCGTGGAATGCGAGCACGTGCGCGTGATGGTGGCGACCACGGTGGTGGTGGTGGTGGTGGCGCTCGCCGTTGTGGGCGAGGGCGGCGCTCGGCGCAGCCAGCGACACCGTCGCTACTGCGGTCATGATCATCCGTCTCATCTGTAGAGCCTCCTTCGACCGGGATCGGCGGTCGTTTGGTTGTCGATGGCCTTTGGACACGCGGCACCGCACGAACCTCACGCGCGTGCGCAAGAGTTTTTCCACGCCGTGAACAACGCGCCGGCAGACACGCCCGTGCCACCTTCCTGCAGCGGCCTACGCGGCGCTCATGCAAACACGGTCGCGCCCGGACTCCTTAGCCTCATACAGAGCGGCGTCGGCGCGCATGGTCACCTGCTCGGGGGATTCCCCCGGACGATGCACGGCGAAGCCGACGGAGCACGTGCGGTCGTGGTAGACGGCGCCGCGCAGGCGCTCGATCACCTCGCGCACGCGTTCGGGATCGCAGTTGAGCAGCAGCAGCCCGAACTCCTCGCCGCCGAGCCGTGCAAGCAGGTCGCCGGAGCGCACCTGCTCGCGCCACATGGCGGCGGTTTCCTTGAGCAGCCGATCGCCGGCGAGGTGGCCGTGGGTGTCGTTGTACTCCTTGAAGTGGTCGAAGTCGAGCATGGCCACGGTGAACGGGGCGCCTTCGCTCAGCACTTCGGCCACGCGGGCGTCCCAGGCGCGGCGGTTGGGCAGGCCCGTCAGCGGATCGCTGCTGGCCTGGTCGCTGAGCGCGCTCAGCGCATCGGCGCGCGTAAGCACGGCGGCGGCCTCGTGCGCGAGCAGCTCGACGACCCTGATGCGAGGCCCGTCGGCGCGAACGACGCTGGACCAGCCGACGACGAGCACGCCGATCGTCTCGGCCCCGCGCAGCAGTGGCTCGTAGAGGACGGTCTGGGGCATGCCAGAGGCCTGCCACAGCTCGACGCTGCCGACGTGCGCGGCAACGTTCTCAGCGATCAGGATCGAGCGGCCGCTGCGGAACGCGTCGCGCACGGCGTTGGTCCGATCGAGCGAGATCTCGCTATGGCGGAGCTCGTCGGGAACGTCGTCGAGTCCGACGAACGCGCTCGAGCGCAGGGTCGAGCCGCCGGGAACGGGCTCGAACAGCACGGCGACGCTGGCGTGCCCAATCGTCTTGGCGGCGGCGCACACGTCGACGCGGGCGTGCTCGCTGGCGAACAGCCCGCGGGCGACGGCGCTGAGCTCCTCGAGCATCCGCTCGCGCTCGCGCGCTTCCTCGGCGCGCTCGCGCACGGCGGCGACGAGGCGCTGCGTGGCGAGCCCGATGATCGAGCTGACGGCGACCACGAGCAGCGCGGCGCGGTACTGGGTGTGCGGATATGCGGGCGGCCCGACGATCAGGATCGGGGCGATGTAGAAGACGGTGAGCCCGGCGAGCAGGACGTACAGATCGCGGCGCGACTCGCTGTGCAGGGCAACGTAGAAGACGGGCACGATGGCGACGGCGCTGGCACCAGAGGAGATGCCGCCGCCGGCGTCGCGCAGCATGCCGAGCGCGCCGAGGAAGATCAGCTCGGGGGCGATCCGCCCGATGCCGCTGCGCAGGAGCTCGTGGCAGATGCCGCACAGCACGAGCAGTCCAGCGGCCACGGCGTACTCGGTCCAGTCGACGGAGGTCGCAATCGGGACGGTGACCCAGGCGAGCAGGGCAGCGAGGGCGAACGGTGCGCCGCTGCGCACGGACGCGAAACGGTCACGCTCGACGGCTTCCATTGACGTTTTCTCGGCATCCGCGGCGATGTCCTGAAGCCCCCGCCAGCTTTGCCGTCCTCTTTTGTATTTATTGAAGAGATGATGTCCGGCGTGAAGGCGGCTCCCGAGGCGGTGGTATTCGACAACGATGGGCTGCTGCTCGACACCGAGGAGGCATGGACGCGCGCCGAGCAGAGGCTGTTCGCGGGCCTCGGACGCACGTTCACGATCGAGCACAAGCGGACCCTGATCGGCTCGTCGCGCACGATGGCGGCGGCCAAGCTCGAAGTGCTGCTCGAGCGCACGGGCGAGGGCGAGGCGCTGATGGACGAGCTGCTGGCGCTCGTGATGGAGGAGGCGCTCGAGGGCGTGGCGCCGCGCCCGGGCGCGCAGCAGCTGCTCGCCCGGCTCAGCGATGCGGGCACGCCGCTGGCCGTCGCCTCTAACTCGGAGCGCGAGTTCGTGCAGCGCACGTTGAGCGGCGCAGGGCTGATCCCGCACGGACCGTTTGCAGCGGTCGTCTCGGCCAACGACGTCGAGCACCCGAAGCCGGCGCCGGACATCTACCTCGAGGCATGCCGCCTGCTCGGTGTGAGCCCGGCCGATGCGGTCGCGCTCGAGGACTCGCCGATCGGCGTCGCTTCGGCCGCGGCGGCGGGCATGTTCGTGATCGCCGTGCCCTACTTCGCGGGCACCGAGGTCGCGGGAGCGAACATGCACGCGGACAGCCTCGGCGATGACGCCGTCGCGCAGGCGCTCGGCCTGGGCGCGTAGGATCGCGACGATGGCGAACGCCCGTCCTCCCTCCCCCGAGTCGCCGCTGCAGGGCGGCTGCCTGTGCGGCGCGGTGCGCTTCGAGCTGACGGCCCCGTTGGTCTCGGCGGGCTACTGCCACTGCACCCGCTGCCAGCGCCGCACGGGCACCGGCTCCTCGGCCAACGGCCGCGTGCCGCAGCACGGCTTTGAGCTGTTGCAGGGCGAGGACGTGCTGGCCACATTCGCCCCGCCCGACGGAAAGCCGAAGCTGTTCTGCTCGCGCTGCGGCTCGGCCGTGTTCAGCGGCGATCCGCTCGCCGACGAGCAGGTCGCGATCCGCCTGGGCACGCTCGACGGCGACCCGGGCATCCGCCCGAGCCATCGCCAGCATGTCGCCTCGGCGGCCCCGTGGGAGCCGATCCCGCAGGACGGCCTCGAGCGCTTCGACGGCCCGCGCGGCTAGCGGACCGGCGGCCGGGACTGCAGCTCCACTAGGCGAGCTCGGCAGCCATCGACAGGCCGGCGGCGAGCACGGCGCCTGCGCCGGTCACGGCCGCCGTCACCTCGGCTCGCTTGGCGCGCACGCGACCGCCGATGGCCCTCGCGCGCTCGCGCAACCACGCCAGCGACTGCGGCTCGCCGCAGCGCTTGCGCCATCCGGCGAGCGCATGCTCGAGCTGCTCGTGCTCGTCGACGATGGCGAGCACCTCGACGCGACCGCCACCCTGCTCGTGCGGCCCGAGCCGGACGAGGTACAGCTCACCGGTGTCGCGCACCCAGGCGGCGCGGTGCAGCGGGCCGTCGGCCGACTCGCGCCACCACAGCCCGACGTCGCACTCGCGCGAATGCACGCGACGCTGATCGGCCGAATAGAACGTCTGCAGGGAGTCGTAGCGCGCGGCTGGGGCTCTGCGCCTGCGGTCCGTCTGTCTCATTGCGACACCGCCCGGTGGGTAGAGGGGAGCTGGTGCGCACAGCGTCCCGCGCCGGCCTAAACGCCGGCTTAGCGAGCGGGAAGAGTTTCGGCGCTCGGTGCGATGAGGCGCCGAGCGTTCAGGCGCCGCCGAATGCACCGAGTGCGCAGGGTGCGTGTCGCGGCGCGCCCGACCCGGCGCTGCGACATCGGCTGCGTCGGCGCTCCTCCTGCGGCGCCCAGAGGTCGCCGGTCCTTGCGGGCCGGGCGACCTCTGGGGATCGCGCAAAGAGGGCGATCAGCCGTTGAGGCGCTTCTTCAGCGCGCTCGCGGCCGAGAACTTCGCAGCCTTGCTCGCCGCGATGTTGATCGTCTCGCCGGTCGACGGGTTTCGTCCTTGACGCGCGGCGCGGTGGCTGACGCTGAACTTGCCAAAGCCGGCAAGAGCGACCTCACCCCCAGCGGCAAGCTCGTCGGAGACGACGTCGATGACGCTCTCCACCACCTGTCGGGCCTGACTGGCTGCCAGTCCGTTTCGACTGGCGACCTGCTCGGCCAGCTCGTTCTTGGTCATACCACTCCCTTCATGGGTGTCGTTACTGCGAGCAGGCTAACCGCTCGGGAGGACGACGAAACCAGTAAACACGGGACATCGGCCCGCGGAAGGCCCTAATTTCCGGGGAACTCGACCGGTCGCGGAGTGGCGATCGGCGTGCTCGCCGGCCGCTCGGGCGCAATCGCGCTGCGTCGAGGCGCCACCGCACCGGCCGCACAGGCGGCCCAAACGGCGGCCAGCCATGCGCCGCAGGCCAGGCCGACGTGGACCCAGACGAGCTGCGTGGGCAGGTGGGTCTTGTACTGATCGAGGCCGACGACGCCCTGCAACGCGAGCAGCACGCAGAGCACGGTCAGCGAGCGCCGCACGGGCTGGCCCGCCTGCCACCGGCTGCGCGCGAGCCACCAGATGGCCACCGAGGCCAAGCCGAAGAACAGAGCGATCTCACCATGGCGGTGGATCACGAAGTCCATCGTGCCGTGGCCGTCGAAGTCGAGGCGGTTGATCCGCTGCCCAGGCGAGCCGCCGGCGTGCGGGCCGGCGGCAGTGGCGGCGGTGCCGGCGAAGATCGTCAGCGCACCGAGCGCGACGAGGCCCCTGAGCGCGAGGATCAGCGAGCGTTCCTGGGCGGGATCGGGCGAGTCCGCGGCCAAGGGCGCCGATGCGCCGTTGGCCGAGACAGACGAGCCGTTGGCCGCACCGGCATCGGCGGCCTCTATTTCGAGCAGCGCCGATTCGTGTCCGGCGCGCCAGGCAAGCACGGCGGCAGCGAGCAGGATCAGCATGGAAAGCGCGAAATGCCCCATCACCCAGCCGTAATCGAGCGCGCCGCGCACGGTGAAGCCGCCGAGCACGGCCTGGCCGACCACGCCGAGTGGCAGCAGCGCGCCGAGCCACATCAGATCGCGGCGGTAGGGGCGCCGGCGCAGCGCGAGCAGCCACGCAGCGCCGGCGAAGATCGAAACGGGCACGGTGATCATGCGGTTGGAGAACTCGATCACGGCGTGAGTGTTCAGCGGCGGGTAGGCGTGGCCGTAGCAACGCGGCCAGTCGGGGCAGCCGAGGCCGGAGCCGGTCAGGCGCACGGCGGCGCCGCTGAGCACGATCAGCGTGAGCGCGACGAGCGCGGCGTAGGCGACGTAGGCGTACTGGCGCGGCGTTACCGTGTAGCCGTTGGTGCGTGCACGCAGGCGCTCGAGGCGTGAGCTCATCGTCGTAAGTCTGCCAAGTCGAGGGATTGCGCCGAGCCGGCGCCGTTCAATGCTCGGCCAGCCAGCGCTCGGCGTTCTCGTCGTGCAGCTCACGCAGGATGCTCTCGAGGTCGTGGGTCAGCTCCCAGCCGGGAAAATCGTTCGCGAACGGGCGCACGTCGCTGATCCACCAGCGGTGATCGCCGATCCGGTTGTGCTCGCTCAACGTCCAGTCGAGCTCGCAGCCGGAGATGCGCTGGCACAGCTCGATCGCCTCGAGCATCGAGCAGTTGCTGAAGCGTCCGCCGCCGATGTTGTAGGCGGCACCGCCGGGGCGAGGCGCGCGGTGGAACGCCTCGAAGGCAGCCACGAGATCGGCGGAGTGGATGTTGTCGCGTACCTGCTTGCCTTCGTAGCCGAACACCGTGTACGGCTCGCCGAGCACGGTCGAGCGCATCAGGTATGAGAGAAAGCCGTGCAGCTGCGTGCCGGCGTGGTTGGGGCCGGTGAGGCAGCCGCCGCGGAAGCACACGGTCGGCATCTCGAAGTAGCGCCCGTACTCCTGTACGAGCAGGTCGGCCGACGCCTTGGAGACGCCGAACAGCGAATGCGTGCTGCGGTCGATCGACATCGACGTGTCGATCCCGTCGAAGTAGGGATGGTCCTCGGGCAGCTCCAGCCGCGTGCCCAGCTCCACGAGCGGCAGCGAGTTGGGCAGGTCGCCGTAGACCTTGTTGGTGGAGCAGAACACAAACGTGGCGCCGTCGGCGTACAGCCTGCTCGCCTCGAGTAGGTTGAGCGTGCCGAGCGCGTTGACCTCGAAGTCCGTGTGCGGATCCGACGTGGCCCAATCGTGCGAAGGCTGGGCCGCCGTGTGGATCACGAGCTCGACCTGACCGGCGCGATCGGCGAACGCGCGCTCGACGGCGTCGCGATCGCGAATGTCGATCGCGAGCGAGCTGAAGGAGTCGGGGAAGCGAGCGAGCAGCGACTTGCTGATCCGCGCCGTCGACGCCTCGGCGCCGAAGAAGCGCGCGCGCATGTCGTTCTCCAGGCCGACCACGTCAAAGCCGAGCTCGACGAAGCGCGCGACCGACTCAGAGCCGATCAGGCCGCCCGAGCCTGTGACTATCGCCGTCGGCATTTGCGTATCGCAGCGGGCATTGCAGTGTCGATGCGGGCCCGGCTGGCCGCGCTCACGCGCTCCGGTAGACGAACGGCAACTCGTGCTCGAGCTCGCGCAGCAACGGCGCCTCGGCGTCGCGCTCGGAGACGATCAGCTCTCCTTCAGAGAGCGGCCAGTCGATGCCCACGTCGGCGTCGTTCCAGGCGATACCCCGCTCGAGCTCGGGGTCGTAGTAGGCCGTCTGCTTATAGATCACGTCGGCCACGTCGCTGAGCACGCAGAAGCCGTGGGCGAAGCCGACCGGCACGAACAGCTCACGCATGCTCTCGTCGCCGAGCTCCACTGCGTCCCACTGCCCGTAGGTCGGCGAGCCACGGCGGAGATCCACGGCGACGTCGAGGATCCGCCCGCGCGAGCAGCGGACGAGCTTCGCGACGCCGTCACCGAGCTGGAAGTGCATCCCGCGCAGCACGCCGCGCGAGGAGCGCGAGTGATTGTCCTGGACGAAGCGCTCGCCCTCGGCGATTCCGAGCTCTTCGTGCCACTGAGCGCGGTAGGTCTCGCAGAAGAAGCCGCGCTCGTCGGCGAACGCCGCCGGCTCGATCACCACCAGCCCGTCGAGACGGGTCGCAAGGACGCGCATAGGCGCAAGAGGGTAGCCGCTTGCCTATATTCGCCCGCAGATGAGCACGCGTTCGCCCGCCCGGCAGCCCTCGCCTCCGGGCGGCCCAGCTCGATGGGCGCGCGGACCGAGCGAGCCGCTCCTCACCGGCACGGGCGTGCATGTCTGGCGGGTCGACCTGACGACGATCGGAGACGTCGTCGTCGACTCGCTCAGCGCGGCAGAGCGCGAGCGAGCGCTGGGCATCGCAGGCGAGGACACTCGTCGGCTCTGGAGCCGATCGCGCGGGGTACTCAGGGAGCTGCTCGCGCGCTACCTGCACGAGCGCCCGGGCGCCGTCGAACTGGCCGTGGGGCGGCACGGCAAGCCGCGGCTGGCCGGCGACGGATGGCGCGCGCTGTCGTTCAACCTCTCGCACTCGCAGCAGCTCGCGCTGTACGCGTTCGCAGCCGTCGGCTCGGTCGGGGTCGACGTCGAGCTCGCGCGCGTGAAGGGCCCGCAAGCGGCCGGCGATCAAGTAGCGCTCGCCAGGCGCACCTTCGGCGAGCAGGAGGCGCGCCGCCTACTCGCCCTGCACCCGGCCGCGCGCGAGCTCGAGTTCCTGCGCCTGTGGACTCGTCACGAGGCCGAGCTCAAGCGCCGCGGCACCGGCATCGGCGCGGCGAGCGCAGCCGATCGAGTCGACGAGGAAGCGCGCGAGCAGCCGTGGATCGTCGAGCTGGACGTCGGCGCGCGAGCAGCCGCAGCGCTGGCGGTCGAGCGTGGCTCGGCAGCCGAGCTGCGCCTGTGGGAGTGGGCCTTCTAGAAGATCTTTATCGTGATCCGCTGCGCGATCGTCTTGCCGTTGACGACGGCCGTGAGCACCGTGGAGACGCCGTGTTTGGCACGGATCTTCTGGACGAGCTTCGACTTGACGCGGATCGCCAGGTGCACGGTCTTGTTCGCCGGCAGGCTGAAGCCAACGCGGCCATAGGTTTCTTCCCGCCCGTAGGTCGAGGTATCTGCGCCGTTGGAGCTCAGCGTCGCCACGCCGTTGCAGGGACTGACGCGGCAGAACATCGCCACGGCGACGATGCGGCTGTGGTTGACGCCGTCGGTCTGCGGGCTCACGCGGATCGGCGCGAGCGGCGGCGGCAGCCCGGCCTTGCCGCCGGGGCAGATGTGCGTGGCGTCGGCGCCCGTGGCAAGCGTCACGCGCATCAGCAGTTCCTCGTTGCGGTTGACCGCGAAGCCGTCGTTGGCCGAGGTCACGGACGGTGAGAGCATCGCGCCGTTGCCCGTGCCCTGGTCCTTGATGAACGAGTCGGTCGTCGCTCCGGTCACGGCGCCGAGGATCTGGTAGGGCACGCCGCTGCGATAAATGTTCGGCACGTAGCCGCCGCTGTCGTTGAGGGCGACATAGTCGCCGGCGCTGACGCACAGGTTGATCGGCAGGAACGTGGTCACGGTCGAGGCGCCTGCGCCGTTTTCGCCGCACACGGGAAGGTCGAACCCCTGCGAGGTGAGTTTGACCTTCGCGCCGCCTCCGGGCAGCGGAGCGAGGTCCTGGAAGTGGACGGTAGTCAGCGGCAGCGGACCGTTGGTCGCGCGCTGGGCGCAGCCCTCGACTTCGATCTTCGACGCCTGGCCGGTGGCCGGCACGGTGGTCTCGCCGCCGTCCTGCGAGAAGTTCCAAAGCGCAGTGTCGGCGCCGTAGTGGAAGGTGTGGAAGACGCCGTTGGGGGCGTCGGGGCCGGGCGGGACCTGCGTGTAGGTGCCCGGATAGCTGAGGTTCTCGGAGGTGTTCAGCGTCGCAGGAACCGACAGCGGGCTGCCGATCTGCATGATCTTGGCCTGGCCGGAGGCTGGGACAAGCAGGGCGAGCAGGGCACCCACCGTGGCGCCGAGCAGCAGGCGTCGCGCTCCTCGCGCAGTCGGTTGCGCGGTGCTGGGAATGACTGTCGGGAAGCTGCGGCGCATGTCTCCTCAACGTCAATCCCCCCGCGATCGTTGAGCCAAACGAGCTTAGGCGGACATATGAGGGGCGTCGCACGTGCGCGGCGCGGGGGCGCGCTCTCGCGCCGCGCTCCCCCGGACGACGGCGCTCGCGCCATCTGTAGACTCGCCGCGATGAGCGCGCAGGAGCTTGATCGCCGCATCGCCGAGCACGCGTTCTGGTGGCATTCGATCGACCTCGGCAACGGGACCGTCACCCCCGGGCACAAGCCCGAGCCGGTCATGGCAGATGAGCTCCGAGCGCTGCAACTGCCCGACCTTCGCGGCAAGACGGTCCTCGACATCGGCGCCTGGGACGGCTACTTCTCGTTCGCTGCCGAGCAGCTCGGGGCGAGCAGGGTGGTGGCGCTCGACTACTACACGTGGGCGACCGACCCGGCGGCCGTCGGCTCGCGAACCAACGAGGACTCGGCTCCGACTGGTCCTATCGAGGCATGGGATCCGGTCAACCTGCCCGGCAAGGCTGGCTTCGACCTTGCGCGGGACGCCCTGGGCAGCAAAGTCGAGAGCGTGTTCGTCGACCTACTCACGCTCGACCCGGCGATGCTCGGGGAGTTCGACGTGGTTCTCTTCCTCGGCGTGCTCTACCACTCGCGGTTCCCCAGCGAGATGCTGGCGCGCGTCGCGGCGCTGACAGGCGGGACGATGATCCTCGAGACGGAGTCCTTCAGCCTGTCCGGGTACGAGGATCTCGCGCTGGGCGAGTTCTTCGAGACGGACGAGCTCGCCGGCGACGACTCGAACTGGTGGAGCTTCACCGAGCCGGCGCTCGCCGGAATGTGCCGGTCGAGCGGCTTTGCCACCGTGAACTTCATCGAGCCCTACCACCGGTTCCCGCCCGATGAGCGCGGTTTGACGCGTCACCGCGCCCTCGCTCACGCGAGCAAGTAGCCCGGCGCTCAGCCGCCCGCGTCGAACCCGAGCTCGCGCGCATGCGCCAGGATCGTCGCGGACGGGCGATCGCCGATCGGCCGGCTGGGAGCGCCGGCGTTTATCGTCCACGCTGCGACGTCGGCCAACACGACCGAGCCGCTGCCGACGATCGCCCCTTCGCCGATCCTCACGCCGGGATGAACGACGGCGTTTGCGCCCACGAACGAGTGACTCTCCATGATCGTCTCCGAGCGCTCGACCGAGCGTCGCTCCGGCGGAACGGTGGGTCCGATCAGCCCCGACCCGTCGAAGCGATCGCTGCCGGTCAGGATCCTCGCGCCCGAGGCTATCCCGCAGAAATCGCCGATCGTGGCCTGTCCACCCCCGGTGATGCTGGCGAAGGACGCGATGTGCACGTAGCTGCCGATGCGAAGCCCACCTCCACCCTGAAGAAAGACGAAGTCATCGACGAGCACGTGGCTGCCCAGCTCGATCCGCTCAGGCTCGGTCAGGCGCGTGAGCTCGAAGATCCTCACGTCCTCGCCAGCTTCGGAGAGCCCGGATGCGGAGATGTCGATAGTGCCCATGAGCAGCGAAGATGGCAGTCCTCGCGGGCGCTACAGCTCCGCCCACAGTCCTGATGGGTAGTAGTCGACGACGACGTCGTCGAGCTTGACAAAGCGCACGCCGGCCCGGCGCATGCGCCTGCACAGCGACCAGTCCCCGGGGACGCCGAGCGCACCGGAGCCAAGTTGCATCGGCATGAAGCCGAGGCCCGCGTGGATCAGCGCGGCCTGCCAGCCGAAGTGATGCGATTCGGGCGGCCAGCTGTTCTCGATCCGACTGGTGCCATCGGGGTGGTGATGCTCGATCGCCCCGTAGGCAACCTCGAATGCGCCCTCGCGAGCGGCGAGCAACAGCTTCTCGACGTGGTCTGCCCTGAACGAGTCGTCGTCGTTGAGCGGCGCGATCCAACATCCTCGAGCGAGCTCCCAGGCAGCGTTCCACGGCGGCGTTCCAGCGACTCGCCAGAACTCGGATGGATCGTCTGGATAGGGAGCGCGCGCCGTGAGATTCACGTAGCGAACACGCGGGTCGTCGAGCGCCGCAATCGCGAGCGCCGTCTCCTCGGGCGCGCCGTCGCCGACCACGACCACCTCGATGCGCTCGTGAGTCTGCTCGAGCGCCGATGGCACGGCTCTCGACATCAGCGTCTCGTAATGCAGGTAGGTCGGGATGATCACCGACACGAGCGGCTGCTCCTCGCCGAAGGCGTCCTGATAGTCGGGAGACCGGCGCAGCTCGTGCAGCCGTCTGACGTTCTCGCTCTCTTCCTCGTACAGCAGCTCGAGGACTCGCCCGTGGGCCTGCTGCTCCGAGCGCGTTGCTTCGAGCACCGTCGCGAGCTCGTGCTGGCGCTGGCGCGTCGCATGCAAGTCGGCCTCGATCCTCGTCACCGCGGCGGCCATCGCTGTCGTCTGCCTGCGCGATTCCACCAAGGCCGAGCGGAGCGCATCGACCTCGTGATGCGCCGTCTCAACGCTCGCACGTGTAGCGCTGACGTCGTCGAGCATCCGCAACAGCCGCCAGCGGATGTGACGCGCGCGCAGCATCGGGCTCGGGCTCACAGCCTGACCTGCATCCGATCGGGAGCTTGCGCGTGGCTGCACAGCAATCCGGAGATTCGATCCAGCTCCCGCTCGGACATGGCATTGGCAAGCGGCAGCGAGAGCGCGAGCGAAGCCAGCTCCTCGGTCACGGGCAACGCGGCCGGGGCCCGATACCGGGCAAACGCCGGTAGCTCATGCAGCGGGGCGTGGTAGCTGCGAATCTCGATCTGCTCGCGCTGGGCCGCCGCGAGCACGGATTGTCGTGTCTGCGCAGTCGGAGCAAGGACCGGCACGAATTGCCATGTCGAGCCTTGCCCACCGGCCTGGAAGCCGTAGCCGGCCCGCTCGAGCGCGACGCGCAGCCGCTCGGCGCGTTCGCGCCGAGCGAGCAGGACATCCTCGAATCGGTCGAGCACGGCGAGTCCGATGGCGGCGTGCATCTCGCTCATCTTCGCATTCAGGCCAAAAGGGCTGCTCACCTCGCGTTCGGCGCGAAAGCCGAAATTGGACATCGCCGCAAGGCGCTCAGCCAGATCGCCATCCCGCGTGGTGACCGCGCCTCCCTCGCCGATCGCGAAGGGCTTGGTCGCGTGAAACGAGAAGATCTCCGCCGCGCCCTGCCTGCCGAGCAGGCCTCCATGCGGATCGCGCGAGCCGAAGCCGGCAGCCGAGTCCACGAGCAGCGGCACGCCCGCGGCGGCGCACGATCGTTCCCACGCTCGTGTCTGCTCGAGCGCGGGCGCCGTCCCGAAGGTCGAGCAGGCCAGAACCGCCGCGACCTCGCCTTGGTGAGCCGACAGCAGGGCGTCGAGCGAATCGGGATCGAGGTGCCATCCGTCTCGGTCGACATCCGCCCACAGTGGACGCAGGCCGCACCAGCAAATCGCCTGAGCGGTCGCGGGGAACGTGAAAGACGGCGTGATCACCAGCGATCCTCCCGGAACTTCGGGGATCAGCGAACGAAGCGCGATCATCAGCCCGATGGTCGCGTTCGCCGTCAGCACCACGGACACGTCATCGCCGAGAAAGCGCGCCAGGCGCTCCGTGAGCTGACGATGGCACGGACCTGCGTTGGAGAACCACTGAGCATCGCGCGAGGCGGCGAAGTACGTCTCGATCTCCGCGCTCGCCGGAAACTCTGGACGCTGGAAGCGGAGCGACTCCACGTTCACCAACCGGGTCCAGCGACCTTCACCGATGGTCGCGTCGACGGTGCTCGCCCGGCATCCGCAGTCGCGGCGACGGACGTTCCAGGGTCACGGGCCACGGGCGGGCTCACACCGTCGCCCGCGATCGGGCGATGTCCTCGAGTGCCGTTAGCGCGCGGTCGGCCACCCGCTCCCACGTGTACTCGGCGAGAGTCTTCTCACGCCCTGCGGCTCCCATCCGCGCGGCCAGCGACGGGTCGTTGATCAGCCGCCCCAGCGCCGCGGCGATCTCCTCGGCGTCGCGACACAGAAAGCCGTCCACGCCGTGATCGATCAGTGACGCCGCCGCGCCGCAGCCGAGATTGCCGATCACCGGCCTGGCTCGCAGCCACGCATCGAGGAAGACCATACCGAAGCTCTCGAACTCCGATGGCAGGACGAATACGTCACAGGCCTCATACGCGGCCGACAGCTCCTCGTCCGACAGCGGGCCGAGGTGGCGCACCCGCTCGGAGTGAATCGGCTTGCCGTCGACGTCACGCCCGACCATCACCAGTAGGGCATCTCCGGGAAGCTTCTCGATGGCGTCGACGGCGAGGTCATACCGCTTGTGCCTCTCCTTTCGCCCGACGTAGAGCACGATCGGTCGATCGCCAAGTCCGTGACGAGCGCGAAACCCCGCCGCCGAGATGCTGCCCATGTCGATTGTCGTGACGCCGGCGCCGAGCGTCACCGGACGGGCCCGCGGGACGTAGCGCCGCAAGAACTCCGAGGTGTGGCTGCTGAGCGTCAAGACTGCGTCCGCGCGCTCGTAGCTACGCAGCAGACTGTCGAACTGGTGATAGCGATCGCTCTCGTGTATGAACGGAAGCAGCGCCACGGGCACACCCGACCAGCGAGCAGCCCAGAGGACCTGCCGCGGGAGGCTGAACGGCGCATAGCCCGCGAGGATCACATCGAACTTCGGCGCCCTCCGGATCAGATGCGCGAGTAGGCCCGGCACGACGGGCCCCCGGCCGATGTCGGCGAGCGCGTCGAACCAGGATGGACGCTTCCTCGCCTGCGCCACCGCCGCCTCGACGTACTGCGCGGAACGCTCGATCAGCTCGCCGTCGTCGAAGTCCTCACGGCTCCAGCGACGGATCAAGGCGTCTGAGGCCAGCTCCCGTGCATGGGCCATCTCGAGTGCATGGAAGCGACGTATGCGAGCCCCGTCGTACTCGTCGCGACGCGGCAGCTCGTCTGGCCAACCGATCGAGAACTTCTGCTCATGGCGGAGTTTCTGCGCCCGGGTGGTGAGCACCTCGATGTGCACGCCGCGAGCCGCCAGCGCGTGGTTGAGCTTGCGCTCGTACACGGCCGAACCGTCGAGCGGATCGCCCGGATAGGTGGGCAGGACCTCGAGGATCCTCACGAGCCTGGACCGGGAGCGGTCTCGTCGTTGAAGGCGATCGAGGAGACGGCGATGCCGAGCGAGCGGTTCTCCGGCGAGAAGGCCGCGTCCTCGCCGTCGGGGTTGGACCATGCCGTGTCCGCATCGAAGCTGAGCAGGTACTCGCCCGGCGCGAGCCGCACATCGAAGCGATCGTCGTGCCAATCGCCGTCGTGCCAAGGTAGGCGCGTGGACCAAGCGATCCGCTCGCGGTACAGCGGACGTACCGAGATCTGAACCGCGCCGATCGGACCGGGCGGCAGGCAGTAGCTCAGGCGCAGATTGTCAGCGCCCTCGGGAAGACGGACCACGAGCGCAGCATGCTTGCTCGCCCACCGGTAGATCCGCTCGCCGAGCGGTTCCGGTTCGAACCAACCGCTCACGAGCTGCTCCCCCGACGTTTTCGATCCCATCTCGACGTCGCCGGCGGGGAGCTCATAGGACTCGTCAAAGGAGAGGCTCGCGAGGGCGAATCCGAGCTCGCGATTCTCCAGCGGCGGATTCGACCACGTCTTGTCGGTGGCGAAGAGGACTTCGTAGTCGCCCGCAGGCAGCGCGAGGGGGTGGTTCTCGACTGCGCGCTCGAGATACTGCCACAGCAGTCTGGTCGACCAGACCGGCGCCAACGGGTTCGCCGAGCCCAGCCTCCGAATCTGCAGATCGATCCCACCGGTATCGACGGGTGCCTGGGCGTATTCCAGGCGCAACCGCCTCACGGGATGCTCGAGTCGTATCAGCGCAGCGGACTGCTGGCCGGACCAGCGGTAGCCGCGACCGTTGATGGGCTCCATCGGGAACCAGCCGTAGGGCAACTGCTCCTCCACGTCGGGATCGCTCATGTCCAGGGCGCTCTGCGCGTCTGCCGGTTGCGGGCGCACGAGTTGCGGTACGCCCGACGGGAATCCCTCGCCCCAGGAGGGGTCGAACAGCCGCTCAGGAGGGCGCGGCAATCCACGCAGCCGCCGGCGGCTGAGCAACGTGCTGATCGCATGTCGCACATTCCAGCGGAGTGCTTTGAGCTTCAGCTCGCGGCGCGGCTCCGCCGCCCGCACGGTGGCGATCGCCTCGTGAAATGCCCAGCGCGCGATCGTCGCGCTCGAGGAGTGCTCGAGCACCACACGCATGCGGTGCTGCTCGCAAAGCAGCTGCTTGTGCGGAGAGTCGCCTCCGCTGTGTCCGAAGCCATGATCGATCCATGCGTCGCGGGCGACGACCACGCGGTAGCCGGCGCGCCACACGCGAATGCCATAGTCGACGTCGTCGTAGTAATTGAGCATGTGGTCGTCGAACGGTCCGACTCGCTCCACCGCGGCCCGGCGGACGGCCATGCCACATCCCATCGGATAGAGCACCTCCGATACGGGCTCGGCACGTTCGTAGGGCACGTTCATCGAAAGATCGGCCGCCCATCCCTGCCGGTTGACGATCCCACCTGCACCGTTGAGGACGAGGGGATTTGCCTCCATGAACACGGTCGAAGCGACGCCACCCACCGTTGCATCGGACGCGAACTGCTCGACGATGTGACTCAGCCACTCCGGCGCAGCGAAGCCGTCCGCATCGATGAACGCAATCACCTCGCCCTTGGCGTGCTTTAGGCCGAGGTTGCGGGCATGCGGGCAGCCTCGATTCAGCGGGCTGCGCACGATCGTCAGCTTCCCGCTGCTCAGCGCGGCTTCCGCCACCTCGACGGTCTCGTCGAGCGACCCGTCGTCGACAAGCACGATCTCGTAGTGCTCGTAGTCCTGTGCGAGGAGCTGCCTGAGGCACCGCTCGATGACGTCCGCCGAGTTCCAGCAGACGACTATTACTGTGGCGAGCGGAGCCGACCCGCTCACGCGTCGCTCTGACCGACGACGAAATAGTCGAGCGGGCCGAACAGGCGGGCGTTGATTCCGTCCACGGCTTCGTTGAAGGCGGTCAGCTCATCCGCGGGAACGCTTGACAGCTCGAGGCTCGGGAGGCGTTCCTCGTCGGAGACCGGACGGCGGAACTGGACGGTCTTCACAGCGAAGCCGGCCTGCTCGAGGAAGTACTGCAGGGTCTCGGGATGAACCAGCCTGACGTGAGTCGGATCCAACCAGTACCAGCGCATGATCACCGGCAGCGACTCCGGATTGATCGTCTCGACGATCAGCACCGCACCCTTGCCGGTCTTCCGTCCGATCGCGTCGAGCAGCGCTACCAGGTAGTCGGTGCTCAGATGCTCGACGACCTGGCTCATGAAGACGCCGCCGAACGATCCATCTGGCTGCTGCTCGAGGAACTCGATCGCGTCGCTGCACTCGGCGATCAACCCCTGCTCGCGGCAGCGCTCGACCATGCCTTCGTCCAGGTCTACACCGCGTGCGGGTATGCCGCGCTCCTGCAACATCGACAGGAGCTCTCCCCGCCCGCAGCCGATATCGAGGATCTCGCCGCGGCCGAAGAAGTAATCCAGATACTCGCTCTGACGCTCTCCGATCGACTCCGTGCTGCCACGAAAGCGATCCTCGAAGCCGAGGTAGTCGATCTCGCCGGTCGCGCTTGCGGGGCTCGCCGGCGCGGAGGCGCTCGCACGCTCGGCGAGCGACGCGAGCAGGTTGCGCTGCTCGGCGAGCGCCACGGCGACCGCCTGGTTGAAGCGCGTCTGGGGCTCGAGCACGAACGGCCCGAGCAGGCGACGGAGCAGCTTCTTGGCCGCGACTACCGCGCGGCCCGCGGTTCCCCGCTGCGAGACGATCGGGGTCGCGAGCAGATCGGGCGCATGCAAGGCCGGCGCCGTCAGCTCCATCTGATGGTCGCGATGGCCGTTGGTGCCGTGTGTGCGCTGTTGCGCGCGAACCGCCTCACGCAGCTTTCGCTGCTCGTCTCTCCACTGTTCGGTGTCCATCGCGAGGAGCGGCAAAGATATAGCAGCCGCCGGTGGCGCCGCCGGTGTCTTGCAGGCTGGTCCTGTCCCTACACTTAACCCGCGCTGGCGGGCCGCGGTGCGCAACTCAGAGCGAGCCGGTGCGTTGCTGGTTTGCCGCTCCCGTTCCGCGCCGAGCCCCCATGAGACGCAATCTCGCCATCGTTCCCGCTTTCAACGAGGCCGACTCCGTCGCTCAGACGGTCGCCGCGATCCATCAGTACGCGCCCGGGTTCGACGTGCTGGTCGTCGACGACGGCTCGACCGACGCCACCGCCGAGTGCGCCACCGCAGGCCGGCGCTGCGGTGCTGCGAATGCCCTTCAACCTAGGCATCGGCGGCGCGATGCAGGGTGGCTACCTGTATGCGCTCGAGCGCGGCTATGAGGTCGCCGTGCAGGTCGACGGCGATGGCCAGCACGACCCTCGCCACATCGCCGACCTGCTCGCGCGCTGCACGCCGACCCGGAGCTGAACATGGTCACCGGCTCGCGCTTTCTCTCCTCCAGCGGTGACGGCTTTCAGTCCTCGGCCGCGCGGCGTGCCGGGATCCGCATCTTCTCGACCGTCGTCTCGCGCATCACCGGCCAGCGCGTGACCGATCCGACATCTGGCTTCCGCATGACCAACCGGCGCGGGCATCGAGCTGTTCGCGCGCGACTACCCTCACGACTACCCCGAGGTCGAGGCGATCCTGCTGATGCACGCCCATCGCCTGCGCAGCTGCGAGATCCCGGTCGTCATGCGCCCGCGCCTGACCGGCGTGTCGGCGATCTCCTCGACGCAGTCGGTCTACTACATGGTCAAGGTCCTGCTGGCTGTGTTCGTCGGCCTGTTCCGCCGCCGCCCGACGGTCGAGCCCGAAGGATCCGCCGGCGGTGTTTGCCGAGCGCGCGATATGACACACGTGACCCTCCAGCGCGGACTCGCGATCGCGCTCACGCTGGGCCTGCTCGTGCTCGTCTTCGAGCTCGTCCGGCGCAAGCGGCTCTCCGAGCGGTACGCGATCCTGTGGCTGCTCGCAGCCGTGACGCTGTTCGTGCTTGCCGTCTGGAAGGGCCTGCTTACGTCGCTGTCGCACGACGTCGGCATCTCCTATCCGCCCTCGCTCCTGTTCGTCGTCGCGATCGGCCTGATCGCGATGATCCTGCTGAACTTCTCGCTCGCCGTGTCGCGTCTGTCCGATCAGAACAAGGTGCTCGCCCAGCGTCTCGGCCTGCTGCAGCAGCGGATCGAAGAGGCCGAGGCGGCACACGCGCCGGCCGACACCCGGCCGGCGCGGAGCTGACCCGAGCCCGAGAGCGCCCGCGCCGAGCTCTCGAGCAGCCGCTGAGCCCTTTGACCGCCACCGGGTCCGAGCCTCTGGCCGTGATCGTGGTCACCCATCAGTCGGCCGAGCACCTGCGCCCGCTGCTCGCAGCGCTCCAGCCTCAGCTTCGCGAGCGATGACGAACTGGTGATCGTGGACAACGACTCGACCGACGGCACGGCGGAGGTGGCGCGCTCGCTCGGTCCGGCGATCCGCGTGATCGAGACCGGCGAGAACCTCGGCTTCGCCGGCGGCTGCCACGCGGGCGCCGACGCGACGCGGGCCCCGCTGCTGCTGTTCCTCAACCCCGACTCCGAGCCCCAGCCGGAATGCCTTGCAGCGGCTGCGCGACGCGAGCCTCGCGCATCCCGACTGGGGCGCATGGCAGGCCGCGGTGATGCTCGAGGGCGAACACATCAACACCAGCGGCGGCGTCGTGCACTATCTCGGCATCGGCTGGGCGGGCGATTGCGGGCGACCGGCGTCGGCGCTTCCGGCTAGCGATCGGGAGATCGCCTTTCCCTCTGGCGCAGCGATGGTCGTTCGCCGCTCGGCATGGAGTCGAGCTGCACGGCCTCGATCGCGAGTACTTCATGTACGGCGAGGACCTCGACCTCGGCCTGCGGCTGTGGCTTGCCGGACGGTCGCGTCGGCCTTGTGCCCGGCGCGCGCGTCCTGCACAGCTACGAGTTCGACAAGGGTGCGTCCAAGTGGTTCTGGCTCGAGCGCAACCGCTGGCGGACCGTGCTCTCGGTCTATCCCGGTGCGGTTCTCGCGTCTGATCCTGCCGGCGCTGCTGGCCGCCGAGCTCGGACTGCTCGCGATCGCCGCGCGCGAGGGCTGGCTGGCGCCCAAGCTGCGCGCGCAGGCGGCGACGCTGGCCGGCCTGCCCGCGCACGCTCGCGCGTCGCCGTGCCGTTCAGCGCACGCGGCGCATCGGCGCGCACGAGTTCGCCGAGACACCTCACCTCCTCGCTGGATAGCCCATATCTCGCCGGCGCCGCGATGCCCCTGCTGCGCGTGCCCCAGGCGCTCTACTGGCGCACTCGTTCGACGGCTGCTCTCCGCTGCTCGCGCGCTGATGCGCGTCGGCCTCGACCTGCTCTACCTCGTTCCCGGCGAGACCGGAGGACGCGAGACATACGCGCGCGAACTCGTGCCGGCGTTGCTGCGGCGCTCGCCCGAGCTCGAGCTGATCGCGTTCGTCAATCGAGATGCCGGCACGGAGCTGGCGAGGGGGCTCGGCGACGATGTGCGCGCCGTCGCCGTCCCGGTCTCGGCGCGCAGCCGCGGGCAATGGGCGCTCGGCGAGCTCGCGCTCGTCTCGGCGGCGGCGCGCCGCGCCCAGGTCGACGTGCTGCACTCGATGGCCAACTTCGCGCCCTGGCTGGGGAACGACGCCACGGGTCGTGACGATCCATGACCTGCAATATCGGGCGGTCCCCGATCAGCTCTCGCTGCCCGTGCGAAAGCTCACGGGCGGCGTTGATCCGGCTGGCCGCGAAAGGCGCGCGGCGGATCATCGCCGTGTCGAATGCCGGGGCGCAGGAGATCGTCGACGGTCTGCGCGTCGATCGAACGCGCATCGACGTGGTCCCCAACGGCGTGCGTCCTCCCGCCGCCTCGCGCTCCGACGGCAGACGTGCGTGAGCGCCACACGCTTGCGCAACGCCCGTTCGTGCTCTCGGTCGCGACCAACCTCCCGCACAAGAACCTCGCCGTGCTGATCGAGGCGCTTGCCGCTGATCGATCCAGCCGAGCGCCCGCTGCTCGTGATCGCCGGACACGGCACCGACGACGGCGCACTGCGAGAGCGCGCCGTGGCGGCGGGCGTCGGCGACGACGTGCGCCTGCTCGGCAGCTGCACGACCGAGGAGCTCGACGCGCTCTACGCGCTCGCCGGACTGCCTCGTGCTGCCGACGCTGCACGAGGGCTTTGGACTGCCCGCGCTCGAGGCGATGGCGCGCTCGCTGCCGGTCGCCTGCTCGGACATCCCCGCGCTGCGCGAGGTGGCCGGCGCGGCGGCCGCTCTACTTCGATCCACGCCGGCCCGAGGAGATCGCTGCGCAGGTGGCCCGCGTGCTGGGCGATCGCGGGTTGGCTGGGCGTCTGGCGAGCTTGGGACGGGAGCGTGCCGGCGGCTTCAGCTGGGCGGCTGCGGCGGAGGGGACGCTGGCAAGCTACCGGCGCGCACTGCAGATGCGCTGACTCGCTCAGGCGTAGTCGACCAGTCCGGTCCCGCTCCAGTGGCCGAACGACGTGAGGTCCAGCTTGGGGCGGGAAATGTCCTGCCAGAAGGACAGCATGCGCCACAGGCGGATGTCGTCGAGCATCAGGATCGGACCGCCGGCGAGGCCGACCTCCTCGAAGCCACGCAGGAAGTTGCGCTCCTGGACGCCGTCGTGCAGGGCGTCGAGGAAGATGAACTCGGCGCTGCGCAGCAGCTCGGCGTTGGCCTGCCAGCCGGCCGGCGTGGAGAGATCGTCAGAGCGCTGCTGCAGGCGCCCGTCGGCGAAGTCCGAGTCGCGCAGCACGGTGCTCGGAACGGCCTTCCACGGAACGACGTCGAACGTCACGAGCTTGGCGTGCTCGCCCAGCGCCGCCTTCATCGCGAGCGCGGAGGCGCCGGTCGCGGTGCCGATCTCGACGACCGTCGACGGAGCCAGCAGTCCGACCAGCGCGGCGAGCAGCTTGTAGTGCTCGCCCGGCCAGACGTTGGCGAAAGCGTTCGGGTCACGCTCGGCCAACCACGCGAGGTCGATCGAGCGCGCGGCCGAGACGGCCTGCAGCGCGGTGTCGAGCAGGCGCTCGGAAGGGGCGCCCGAGGGAGAGGCGATCAGCGACGGTTCGACGTGTCGAGCGGTGATCGGCCAGTGTCCGAACAGCGGAAGTCGGCTGCCGGCGGCAGCTCGTAGGGCACCGAGGGCCATCGCCGGCCCGATACTAGATCACTCCTCGCCGCGATCTGGAGGCCTGCGCCGCGGCAGCAGGTGCAGCAGCTCCTCGGGGTATGCGCGCAGCAGCGCGAGCAACCCTATGTAGACCGCCGAGGCGACCGCCCACTGGGCGACGTTCGGAAGCGGCAGCAGCAGGGCGCACGCGGCGGCTGCGGCCGCGACGACTGCCCTCGGCAGCAGCGTCAGGCTGGGTCGCAGCTTCGCGTGACTGCGGTCGAGCGCGACCAGATAGCCGCCTGCCACGACGAACTCGCACACCGCCGAGGCGATCGACGCGCCTTCGGCGCCGAGCGCCGGGACGAGCGCCGCTGAGAGCGCGATCGAGGCGAGCAGGCCCGCGAGCGTCACGCGCAGGAGCGCACCATGCATGCGCAGGGAGAGCAGCGTGTAGCTCCACGTGGCGGCGAGAAAGCCGCCCAACAGCGCGACCGCTTGCAGGCGCAGGACGGGGACGGCGGGGCCGAAGGACTTGCCGCCGATCACTTCGATCACGAACGGGGCCGCGACGACGAGGCTCAACGTCACGTAGCCGCCGGCGATCAGTGCCGTGTCGCCGACCTTGCCGACGGCGTAGCGCAGGCGCTCGTGGTCGTCGCGTCCGGCGCGCGCGAACAACGGGAACGCGGAGCTCGCGATCAAGCCCGAGGTACCGCCGACGACCTCGACGATCTTGAACGCCGTCGAGTAATAGCCCGTCTGCTCGGCGCTCGAGATCAGCGAGACGAGGATCAAGCCGATCCGCGGGTAGAGGATGCCGACGGTCGCGGCCGCAGCGAAGGGCAGCGCGTCGCGCACCATCGCGCGCCACTCGGGAATGTCGAAGAGCGGCAGCAGCGCGATGCGATTGCGCAGGTACACGCCCGAGACCAGCAGCGCCGCGGCCGAGGAGACGACGCTCACGAGGAAGAACGGGAACAGCTGGGCTCCGATCAGCACGAGCAGCACCGTTCCGGCGGCGACGACGACCGCGTTGACCAGTTCGAACATCGACGCGATCCCCCAATCGAGCTGGGCCGTCAACGAGATCGAATAGGTCTGCTGGACATTGAGCAGCATTAGCCCGAACCCGGAGACCAGCATCCCCAGAACGACCACTTTCGGATAGTCGCCGAGCACCATCAGCAGCGCCGCCACGGCGAGACCGGCGACCGTCAGCACCGAGCGCAGACCGAGCAGGTTGGCCAGTAGCGCACGGCGATCGCCAGGCGCCGCGAGCGCATACTCGCGCGTGCCGATCCCGCTCAGCCCGAACTCCGTGACCCCGGCGACGATCATCACGATCGAGGACGCCGTCACGAAGCGGCCAAAGTCGGCCACACCGAGATGACGTGTCATCAGCGGCACCGTCACGGCCGTGAGCAGGATCGTCGCGGCGTAGGTGATCCCTCTGATCGCGCCGCCGCGAATCACCTTCGCGCCGGCCTCGGGACGATCGAGGATGTCTGTCGCGGGCGGCTGCGGCGCCGAGCCTCCGATCTCGGTTCCCGAATCCATCAGCAGGCATACGTTACGCAGCCCCGCCGATGACGACGCGCTTCAGAGGAACTCCGCCAGCACGCGCCCGTCTGGGGCGGCCAGGCCGAGCGCGCGAAGCAGCCGCTCGGCGACCTTCGGCCACGTGTAGAGACGGGATCGCTCACGTGCGGCTTCGCCCATACGCCGAGCGGTGTCGGGATCGCAAAGGCGCAACATCGCCTCGAAGAGACCCGCCTCGTCGTTCGGCTCGACGATGACGCCGCCGTCGGCACCGATCACGTCCCTGGGCCCGCCGACGCTGCTGGCGATGCTCGGGATACCGGCCGAGGCTGCCTCTATGTAGACGATGCCAAAGGGCTCGATCAGCGAGGGCATCACAAAGCAGGTAGAACGGGCGAACAGATCGAGGATGATCGCGCGGTCTCGATCGCTCTCACGCGAGAGCACGCCGTGGCCGTTGACACCCGCCGCCATCAGAGGTGGGTGGCCACCGACGATGTCGAGGGTCGCATCGGACCGGATCCGGCGCAGCCGCGAAAAGGCATTGACGACGTGTGCGCCCCCCTTGCGCTCCCAGTCGAGCCCCACGAACAGGAAACGTGGCTGGGTCCACAGGCGAGCGGACGCGAGTGCCCTGTGGGTGGCGCCGAAGCCGACCACCGCCACGCGATCGCGCGCGATGCCGTAGTCGTCGAGCAGCGACCCGGCCGCCCAGTGACTCGCCGCGGCGCACGTGCGGGCGCGTGCGTAAATCCCTGCGCGGCGCCGCTCCCAGCTCTCGATCCCGCGGGACGACATGCGGCTGAAGACGGGATGACTGCGACTCGCCTGACGCAGCGTCATGTCCTCCAGCGTGACGTACGGGAGGCCCGGCGGCAAGGCGAATGTCGTCCCAACCTGGATCACGCCATCGACGTGAGCCGTTCTCAGACGTTGGCGTACCAGCAGGCTGCGCGTGCGCATCGTCAAAGCGGCGCCTTCAGCGTCGTAGCGATTGCGCGTCAGTGCTGCTGCGCTGGCGAGCATCGTCCGCTCCAGCGCTCTCGGCAGCTCGACATCGAGCGCCGACGTAGCGACACCCAGCTCGCGCAGCCCGGCGATGATGCCGGCCGTCGTGCCCGACCATGTGCGCTGGGACTCAGGATCGCCGACCGATGCGATGCCGAGGTTCAGCCGCGGTGGCCTGCTCATGCGAAGCCGCCACCGCCGAATGGGCGGCGCGGCGCTCATCGGCTACTGGGCCCCGGACGCGGAGCTTCGGCGGCGGGCGAGCTCACTCCGCTCAGATAGGTGTACCTCGCAACGTAGTACTGCACCATGCCGGCATACAGGCCTTGGTAAAAGGCCATCCGGACGTTGCGCGCCAGCGGTGTGAAACGACGCTCGCGCCAGACGTTCAAGAGAAAAACGACCGGCACGTACGGCAGAAAGAGCAGCGGAGAAAGACGGTTCAAGACATATCGCTGACGCGGCCAGTCGGCGGGTCCGTCCCAGTTGAACTTTGGCAGCTGCGAGAAGTCGGTCGTCAGCTCGCGTGCGTGGATCTTGGCCGACCGACGCCACTTCGTCAGCACCGTGCGCAACGCGAAGTTGTTGTAAGCCGGACGATGCTCGAGTTGCAGATCGATGCGCTCGACCGGAGGATCCACCCTCTCGGGGTTGTGGTGGACTCCGAGCACGTGCACGCACGAGCGTCTGTACAGCGCGAGCTTGTAAGGTCCATCGTCGGTGATGTAGCGCTCACCGTCCCACATCCGCCACAGCAGCTCATAGCCATTGACGCGAGCATCGCGTATCAGCTCGCGCAGCTGCGCTCGCAGCGGATCGCTGAGAAACTCGTCGGCGTCCAGCGACATGATCCATTCGCAGCGGAGCTGTTCAAAGGCAAAGACCGTCGTCGCCTCTGCATGTCCAACGAGCGGCCGAACGAAGATCCGACAGCCATAGCGCGCGGCGATCTCGAGCGTGGCGTCCTCGCACTCGCCGTCGTGCACGAGCACTATCTCGTCCACGACGTCCGCCAGGCTCTGCAGGCAGCGCTCGATCACCGCCTCCTCGTTGCGCACGACCAGACACGCCGAGATCGACCCGGGCGCCTGTTCGACGGTCGCGCTCGCTTGCAGGGTGTCGGGGGATTCCGTCACAGGGGTGATTTCGGGGGGCTCATCGTCACGTACAGCCAAGGGGAGTGGCGCGGGCCGGTCGCCCCCAACGGGCCGCGAGGATCTGCGAGAGAAGCCGGAGGTGACCCGAGAAACCTCCGCTACATGCAGCCGAGCGAGCATATCGGAGGGCCTCCGAGTAGTCGTGCGATCGAACGCTCCGTCGCGCCGCGCCGTACAGCAGGGCTGCCCGCATTGTCCGCGTCAACGCCCCCAGCTCCGGATAGCGCGCATCGACTAGAGCCATCACCATCATGCCCTCCTCAAATCCGCGCGTAGCGCTGTCGGCGGTCATCTGAGCGCCATGTCGACGGTACGCGACGAACACGCCGTCGACCACGAGACATCTTCCTTGGCGGAACACCTCGATCGAGAACAGCCAGTCGGCCGTAAACGGCAAGCGGGTGTCGAAGTGGTGATCGGGGATGCAGCGAGAACGGAACATCATCGTGGAGGGAAGCACCACGTAGGTCGGGTCGAGCCAAAGCTCCGCTCCGCCTTCTCGCAAGCCTCGCGAGCCCGCGTGGCGAGAGAACAATCCGAGTTTCTCCCGATCCTCGGAGCGGAAGATCTCTGCGTCGTGCAGACAGCCGGCCGCATCGGGATGCGCCATCAGCATCTCGACCTGCGCGAGGATCTTGCCCGGTCGCATCAGGTCATCGCCGTCGAGCAAGGCGACGAGCTCGCCCGTGTGAACCTGCAAGCCGCGGTTCCGGTTCCCTGAGAGTCCGGTGTTGTGCTCGGCGGCGAGCACGCGCACGCGCGGATCGCGACTTGACCACTCCTGCAGCACCTCGAGCGTGCCGTCGGTGGACGCGTCGTCGCAGGCGAGGATCTCCATGTTCTCGTAGTTCTGCTCGACGACGCTTGCCAGTGCTTCGCCGATAAATGCCTCCTGGTTGTAGGAGGTGACGATGACGGTGACTCTGGGGGCTTTCATGTTGAGAGTGCGCCAGCGACCGTGCGCGGGCAAGAACCTACGCCACTTGGCGATTCATCGCTCTCCGCCGTTCGGCGCAGATGCAGGCAGCGGTCGCGGGCCCAGACGCCGATGGCGTGCGTCGTCATAGCCCAAGCGCACCGCGCGCAGCGCGGCTGCACGATCGGCGCGGGTGAGCGCGTGCAACGAGAACGTCGCCAGGATCGCCGCGCGCCGCAGGCGCGTACCGACGACGCCGAGCGGCCGTCGTCGCTCGAGCACCGTGACAGTGTTGCGCACGCCGTAGTAGAGCGTGTGTGTCGAGGCCTTCTCGCCGCCCGTGGAGGCCGAGACCGAGTGCCAGGCGCGCGCGCCTGGCGCAAAGACGATCTCGAACCCAGCGTTGCGCACGCGCAGGGCCCAGTCGACGTCCTCGACGTAGGCGAACAGATCATCGTCGAGCAAGCCCGCGGCCTCGATCGCCTCGCGTGAGATCGCCATCAGCGCACCCACGGCGCGCCCCGTCGAGATGACCTGCCGATATTCGGGCCCATCCTCGCGCCCGTATCCGCGGGGACGCCCGGAATAGCCCAGCAGCTCGCTTACGCGCTGCCCGGCGAACCAGATCGTGCTCGGACGATCGGCGAAGTAGACCTTGCCGGCAAGGATGCCCGCCTCCGGGCGCTCGCGCGCGGCGGCCTGAAATCCCGCGACGAAGTCCGCTGCCACTGTCGCGTCGTTGTTGACGAGCGCGACCCAGCGGGCGCCGTGCGCCAGCGCGTCGCGGATGCCGAGGTTGTTGCCGCCCGAGTAGCCGAGGTTCGCACCGGCCTCGATCAGCTGGACCTGCGGGAAGCGCTCGCGCACGGCCTGCTGCGAGCCGTCGCTGGACCCGTTGTCAACGCACACGATCCGCAGGTCGGGGTGTTCGGCGCGCGACAGCGACTCCAGGCAGCGCAGCGTGTCCTCGCGCCCGTTCCAGCTCAGCACGATCGCGTGCCACGCTGGGTCAGGCGCGGCATCTCGCGCGTGCTCAGCTGACGACATCGGCCCGAGAGTATGGCCTCGCGCCGCCTGCGCTGGCGGCTCGCCCCGGCGCCTCGCGGCCGACGGAGCCGCTATAGATGCCCGCTTGGCCGGTTCGTTCATCAGCGCCTGGGTCCTGTTCCCGTGCGTGCTCCTGCTGGCAAGCGTCGGCTGCGGGCTGCTCGTGCGGCGACTCGCCGCGGGCGAGCTGTCGACGCTGCTCGTCGCGCCCACCGGCTTCGCGCTCGTCGTCGTGATCTGCGCGTTCGCCTGCTCGTATGGCTGGCTGGCCGAGGCGGCCGGGCCGATCGTCGCCGTCGTTGCGGTCGCAGGCCTCCTGCTCGAGCTGCGCGCGCGCTCGCCGCGTCTTGCCGCGATCAGTCGGTCGGCGTGGGTCTGGCCCGCGCTGGCCGCGCTCGTGGCGTTTGCCGCGGTCGGCGCTCCGGTGTTCTTGACGGGCAGGGTTGGCTGGACCGGGTACACACGCATCGTCGACATCGCCTTCCAGTTCGACTTCGCCCAGCACCTGGCCAACGCCGGGCGCACGAACCCGGTGAGTGGCAACTCCTCGTACAACATCGTCGTCTCCAAGCTGATCGGCATCGGCTATCCCGGCGGCTCGCAGGCGACGCTGGGGGCGATGGCCACGCTGATCCGTACGAACGTCGCGTGGTGCTACCAGGCATTCCTCGCCTTCACCGCGGCGATGGGCGCGCTCGCGATCTACTCGCTGCTCGGGCGCGTCACCGCCAACCGGCTGATGCGCTTCCTCGGCGCGGCCGTGGCGATCCAGCCCAACGTGCTCTACGGCTATGCGCTGGAGGCCGGCATCAAGGAGCTGACGACGGCCTCGCTGCTGATGATCGTCGCCGCGCTGTTCGCCGAGCGCCTTCCGGGCGAGGGCTCGCGTCGAGCAGTTCTGCCGATGGCCGTCGCCGTGTCCGGCGCGTTCGCCGCCTTCAGCCTGGGCATCGCCCCGTGGCTCGGACTGCTACTGCTCGGCGTGCTCGTAGTCTCGCTCGTGCGCAGCGCCGGTCGCCGCCGCTACGTGCTGGAGAGCTGGGGCGTGTTCGCCGTCGTCGCCGTCGTCATCTCGCTGCCCGGCCTCGTCACAGCAGCGAAACTCGCGAGCGTTGCCGGCGCCGCCGTCGGTGGCGTGGTCGATCTCGGGCTGGGAAACCTGACCGCGCCGGTGTCGAAGTGGTCCAGCGCCGGTGTCTGGCTTACCGGCGACTACCGCTTCCCACTGGTGCATGCGACATCCAGTCACATCTTCGATGTGATCATCATCGTCCTCGCTCTTGTCGGCGTGGTCGCCGCGTTGCTTCGCCGGCGCTGGGCGATCGTCGTACTGGGCGTGATGACGCCGGTCGCCCTCTACTACTTCATCGAGCACAGCACCGCGTGGATCCAGTTCAAGTCGTTCACGATCACCGCCGCGTTCGTCCTCGCGCTCGCGTTCGCCGGCGCTGGCGCGCTGCAGGCAAGCCGGCGCCGCGGGCTCAGCGCGCTCGGCTGGCTCGCGGCGCTCGCCGTCGCCGGCGGCGTGCTCTACGGCAACGCGCTGATCTACCACGACACCACGCTCGCCCCCGGCGACCACTACCACGATCTAGCAGCGATCGCCAAGCGCTACAGCGGTCAGGGACCGGCGCTCGACCCGTACTTCGACGAGTACGCCGAGTTCATCCTGCGCGGCGAGAAAGCGACCTCGATCGTCGACCCCGCGAACTTCGACTTCCGCGTCCGCCCGGGTGTCGCCCCGCCCGGACAGAGCTTCGGCTGGGACCTCAACCAACTGGTGCCCGCCTACCTGCAGAGTTTCCCGCTGATCGTCCAGCCGCGCAGCCCCACCGCCAGCCGCGCGCCGAGCAACTACGACCTGGTCGAACAGACGCACTACTTCGATGTCTGGCGCCGAGACCGCCCGTCGAGCACCGTCCTGTTCCACGCCCCGCTGTCCAACCTCCCGCACGAGCGCACCCCTGCGCTCTGCCGCGTGCTCGTCGCCCAGGCCCGGCGCGCCGGGCCTGGCGGGCAGGTCGCCTATGCCAAGACCTCCGTCGCGGCGGTCGCCAACCCGCTGTCCGGCACACATCCGATCTACTGGCGCGCACTCGGGCCGTCGACGCTCGCTGGCTACGGCTCCGGCGCCGCGCAGATGAATGTGACGCTACCCGCCGCCGGCCGCTACAGCGTGTGGCTGCAGGGCTCCGTCGGACGGCCGCTGACCTTCTACGTCGACGGCAAGCGCCTGTCCAGCATCGGCTACGAAGAGCGCTACCCCAACCAGTTCCTGCTCGTGGACACGACCGAGCTGGCCGCCGGACCGCACACTCTGCGCATCGTGCGTGGCGGCGGCAGCCTGCACCCCGGCAGCGGCAACCCAGGCGCTGAGACCACGCTGTCGACGATCGGCGCGATCGTGTTCAACCGGGAACACGCGAACGAGAACAGCGTCTACGTCGCTCCGGCCAGTCGCATGGCGCAGCTGTGCGCCGCGCCCGTCGGCTACGAGTGGCTGGAGGTGCTCAAGCCGGGCGGGGCGCCGCCCGGCGCGCTGCCGGCCGGCCGTTGACGGTGCCGCGCAGGCCATACCCCGAGGGATCACTCGCCAGCTGCTGCAGGCGGATGCGCATCGCCGTGCCGGTCGCCTCGGGCGACAGATCTCGCGCGATGTCCCGCGCGGCGCGCGCGCCGCGCCGCGCCGCCTCCTCGTGGCCTGTGTAGACCTCACGCATTCGCCGAGCGGCATGCTCGACGCTCGGCTGCGCCCATTCGCCGTCGGGCGGGTAGATCTCGCATTCCGGCCCGACCCGTCCGATCTCGTAGTCGACCAGGTAGCTGTTCTGCTCGTTCATGAAGTCGACGTTGCCCGAGTACCCGGTGGCAATGGTCGGCTTGCCGATCGCCATCGCCTCGGCCAGCGTCAGGCCAAAGCCCTCGGCGCGGTGCAGCGAGACGTAGCAGTCGCAGGCGGCCATCAGCCCGTTGAGCTCACCGCTCGTGAGCGAGCGATCGATCACGTGAACGTCCTCGCGCCCGTGCGCCTCCCACAGCACCTCCTCCTCCGACAGCGGGCGCAGCGGGCCGTTGATCGTCTTGATCAGCAGCTGCGGCCCCTCGCCCGGCGCGAACGCACGCTTGAAGGCTTCGATCAGACCGACCGGGTTCTTGCGCTGCACGGTGCTCAGGTAGTCGAACACGAACAGGAACAGAAAGCCCTCGGGCACGCCCAGCCGCAGCGGCTCGGCGGGTTGCTCGGGGCACTGCACCGGAGGCGGCAGCGCGACCACCGGGACCGGCGCAACGGCGCCGATGTTCTCGGCCATGAAGCGCGAGTAGACCCACACCTCGGAGACCAGCGCGAAGGCGCGCTGCCAGCGCGGCGGGATGCTGTTGGTCTCCCATCCCCAGATACCGATGCGCGGGCCCTCGAAGTACTCCTCGCCGAGGCGCTCGACGAAGCTGGGCAGCTCGTCGGCGTTGACCGCGACGATCTCGAAACCGTGTCTGCCGTGCTGCACGAGGTCCTCGAAGCCGTGGCGCCCGTAGGCGTCTGAGAGCTTCACCGGCAGCTCCAGGTGATGCAACGGCACCGTGACCGTGCTCACCGGCACGCCGGCCGACCCGAGCGCCTGCACGTAGCCGCGCGCCGCGGCGCCGAGGCCGAGCGTATGGCCCAGGTATCCGGTCAGGCGCACCGCGAGGCCGTCGGCGTCCGTCGCCTCGACGCGAGCCGGCGGGGGCTGCTGCAGCGGCCGTGCGGGCGTCGGCACCGCGTTGCTCGCCGGACGCAGCACAGGCGCAGGGCGCGGCGCCGGCACGCCGGGCGGCCGCGGCGGCATGAAGCGGTCGGGAATCGCCAGCTCGTCGCGTCCGAAGGTCCAGCACCACGCGACGTAGCGCGGGCCGTCCTCGCCGTCCAGGTCAGGGAACGTGCGCAGCACGTCAGGACGCTCGCGCGAGACCCGGTAGAAGACGTATCGCGTGATGCCATACCCGCCGCCGCGC
The DNA here is from genome assembly GCA_963714215.1 of uncultured Solirubrobacteraceae bacterium. Classification (GTDB taxonomy): domain Bacteria; phylum Actinomycetota; class Thermoleophilia; order Solirubrobacterales; family Solirubrobacteraceae; genus Palsa-744. The sequence continues at coordinate 343,311 of CAVQNP010000007.1, read as the reverse complement.
GGCGCCGGTCCCTGCAGCCAGTCGAGGAAGGCCTGCGTGCCTGTGGCGCTGAACAGGTCGTCGAAGCCCTCGCCGAGCGCCAGTGCGCGTGCGTAGATCGCGCGCAGCGAATCGTCATAGACGAGCCCGTCGGCGAGGCTGCGGCCCACCTCGTGGCGATGATCGGCGTCGCTCCAACCCGCTTCGCGCAGCTCGACGGCGTACTGCTCGCAGAGACCGCGTAGCACCGGTGATCGGCTGACGCGCGCGCGGCTGGCATTGGCAGCGAGGCGATAGGGGCGATCAGGATCGAACCCGGGAAAATTGAGAAAGCGCGCGGGCCCATCCCCCTCGACCGTGACCGCCTCGCCGCGCCGGCGCAGCTCGCGCTCGTGCAGATTCCAAAGGCTGAGGTTCGCGCCCGCGTCGTCGAGCACGCCCGTGGCAAAGCGCGCGGGGGCGAGCTCGATGAAGCGCGCCAGCCAGGGGCGATCCTCCGGGCGCGCGCCGACCGTGAAGGCGTCGAGCGAGCCGAGAGTCCGTTCGACGTGGCCGATCCACCAGGCCAGTAGCTCTCGCGAGGCCGGCCCGCCGTCAACAGCGAGGATCGTGTCGTCGATCCTTCCCGCACGATCGAGCTGCTCGAGCGTTGGTTCGAGGCCGTCCTCGGGCACGTCGTCGAGGACGCGCGGCACGAGCACGGCGGCGTGCGAGGCGAGCATCGCTTCCAGCGGCGTCAGGTCGCCCAGCAGCCATGCGCTGTTAGGCAGGTGCGCGATCGGCTCGGCGGTGCGCTCGACGTGAAGCAGCAGCAGGTGGCCGAGCAGCAGGATCGTCAGGTCCTGCTCGTCGTGGCGGGCCAGCAGTGTCTCGACGTCGAGGTCCAGCTCCTGGGACACCGACCTCACGTTCAGCATCTGCTCCGCCCGCGCGGCCGCCGCGATCGCATCCTCGCGGCCGATCAGCATCACGCTCAGCGGCCAGTCGGGCTGATGGCGGCGCAGCGAGCGCGCGAGCACGCGCGCTCGCGGCAGGCTGCTCATCGTCGCGACGGTGATGACCTGCATCAGTCCGCGTCGCGGGACTCGCGCCGTGCGATCTCCCGGCGTAGCGACTCGGCGGTCGTGACGAGCTCGCGCGTGAGCTCCTCCAGACGCTCGATCTGCTCTCCGTGGCGCTTGCTCACGTGGTCGAAGTCTGCCTGCAGACGCTCCACGGCGGCGGCCAGACCGCGCCTGCGCGCATAGCCCGGCGCCAGGCGCCACAGCGCCCTGCGTGCCAGCGCGCGCGCGCCGCGTACCGGCCCGGCGACGCGTGCCTGCGCTGTGATCTGATCGTCGGGGGTCATCGGCGCTCCTTCGATTATCGCCCAATGTCACTGGCGTCCGCGAGACTGCTCTAGGCTGGCTGATCCGCCGGCGGACCCCGATGAGCATGAACGAGCTGCCCAAGACGCGCCGCGCCAACCAGCCGAGTGGCATCTGCGTCATCGTCGCCACCAACGCGAGCGGCGAGCCGCTGCGCGAGTGCCTGCGATCGCTGGAGGCTCACACATCCGGCGACGTGCAGATCGTCCAGGCGAGGGGCGACTGCGCGGAGGTGAACCGCGCACTGGAGCGCTGCGCTCCCGCCGACGCGATCGTGCTCGACGAGCCGTGCCGCGTCAGCGCGGGCTGGGTCGAGCGCCTGGCCGGCGCTGCGCACGCCGACACGAACACGGCCACGGCCAGTGCACTGGCCGACTTCGGCACGCCCCTGGCGTTGTGCGAGCGCGAGCGCTCGACGCAGGACCGTTCAGCCCTGGCCGAAAGCTTGGCGCAACGCTCGCTGGCACTGCAACCACGGCTGAGCAGAGCGGTCGGGCCGTGCATCTACGTCCGCCGCGACGCCCTGGAGCTGGTCGGGGCGCTGGACGAGCGGCTGGACCTGCGCGCGGCGATCGAGCTCGACCTGGCCCAGCGCTGCCTGCTGTCGGGTATGACGCACGTCGCCGCAGACGATGTCGCCGTCGAGCGCCTGGCGCCGCTGCCGGGCACCGGCGATGGCGACCTCTCGCCCGGGCTGCGCGAGCGCTACCCCTACCTGCAGGCGACGCCGTTGGCCGACTCCGACGTGCTCGCACAGGCGCTGCGCAGCGCGCGGGCGCCTGAGCAACGACTGGCCGTGACGCTCGACGCGCGCGCACTGGACGGCGCGATCACGGGCACGCACGTGCACATACTCGAGCTGATCCTCGCGCTGGCGCGCACCGGTGCGCTGCGCCTGCGCCTGCTCGTTCGCGCCGAGCGCATCGACCGTCCGACGCGCGAGCTCCTGCAAGGGCTTGCCGAGACCGAGCTGCTGGCGGTCGAGGAGCTGGATGCCGACACGCCCACGACGACCGTCTTTCATCGTCCGCAGCAGACGTTCGCGCCGAGCGACGTCAAGCTCGCGCTGGTGCTCGGCGAGCGCTTCGTGATCAGCCAGCTCGACCTGATCGCCTACCGCAATCCTGGCTACTTCGCCGACGCCGACAGCTGGCAGGACTACCGCGCGGCAAGCCGCCACGGCCTCTCGGCGGCCGAGCGCGTGGTCGTCTTCTCCGAGCACACGCGCGGCGAGCTCGTCGCCGACGCACTGGTCGAACGCGAGCGCGTCCGCGTGGTGGCGCCCGGGCTCGATCACCGCTCGCCCGGCGAGCCGCGTCGCCCGACTGACCTGGACGCCGGCGAGGCGGGCGCCGAGCCGCTCCAGGACGGCTTCTTGCTGTGCCTGGGCACTGACTTCCGGCACAAGAACCGCGTCTTCGCGCTGCGCCTGCTGAGCGCACTGCGCGACCACCACGACTGGCGTGGCAGCCTCGTGCTGGCCGGCACGCACATCTCGCCGGGCTCGTCGGTCGAGCTCGAGCGCGCCTACCTGCGCGAGCACCCCGAGCTGCGCCCGGCCATCGTCGAGCTCGGCCCGGTCAGCGAGCGCGAGAAGGCCTGGCTGATGCAGCGCGCGGGCGCGATCGTCTACCCGTCGGTCTACGAGGGCTTCGGTCTCGTTCCGTTCGAGTCGGCGCTCGGCGGCGTGCCGTGCGTGTTCGCGCCCTGGGCCTCGCTCGCCGAGGCCGCGCCGCAGCAGACGGCGACGATCGTGCCCTGGGACGCCGTCGCGAGCGCCGCGGCGACGCACGCGCTGCTGACCGACGCCGACGCGCGCGAGATCCACGTCGCGGCGCTCGCGGCACGCGCACGAGAGCTGACCTGGGATGCGGCGGCGGCGGCGATGGTCGAGATCTACCGTGAGGCGGCGCTCGCGCCGGTGCGCGACGCGGCGACCCTCAGCCGCGATCTGAGCAGGCGCGAAGCGCGGCTCAGCGTGCAGCACGACGCCGAAGTCAGGCAACTCGTCGGCGAGCGCGAACACGCCCAGCGCATGTACGACGAGCTGAATGCCGAGGTCGGCTCGGGACTGGCACTGATCGGGCCCAACGGGGCGCTTCCCGACGCCGTTCAGCGCGCGCTGCTGGCGCTCACCAGCCGACCGGCGCTGAGCCGTCCGCTCTTTGCGGCCGTCGCTGGTGTTTATGAGGCCGTGCGGGCCCTCGGGCGCCCGTTCAGGACCCTGCTGCGCCGCGCTCGCTGAGCGCCGCAGCGCCCCGGACGATCATCCGCTGGCTATACGCTGCCTTCCAGTGCCTTCCCAAGACACCGCCGAGCAAACGCCGCCCTCGCTGGCCGCACAATCGATCAGCAAGAGCTTCAAGATTCCCGAGGAGCGCAGCCACACGCTCAAGGAGCGCGCGCTGCATCCGCTGCGTCGCTCACGGCACGAACAACTCGATGCTCTGAAGGACATCTCCTTCGCGGTCGCGCCTGGCGAGTTCTTCGGGATCGTCGGGCGCAACGGGAGCGGCAAGAGCACGCTGCTGAAGTGCCTGGCGGGGATCTATCGCACCGACACCGGCAACATCTGGGCTCGCGGGCGGATGTCGACGTTCATCGAGCTCGGCGTGGGCTTCAACATGGACCTGGCCGCCTACGACAACGTCGCGCTGAACGGGATCATGCTCGGGCTCTCACCGAAGGAAGCGCGGGCTCGCTACGACAGCGTGATCGAGTTTGCCGAACTCGAGGACTTCCAAGAGCTCAAGCTGAAGAACTACTCCTCGGGCATGCAGGTGCGCCTGGCCTTCTCAGTAGCGATCCAGGTCGACGCCGAGATCCTGCTGATCGACGAGGTGCTCGCCGTCGGCGATGCGGCCTTCCAGCAGAAGTGCTTCGACGTCTTCATCAGGATGCGTGATGAAGGGCGCACGATCATCTTCGTCACACATGACATGGGAGCGGTCACGCGCTTCTGTCACCGAGCGATGCTGCTGGAGCGGGGCGAGGTCGTGGCCATGGGCGACCCCACCGAAGTCGCCGACCGCTATCTGGAGCTCGCCTTTGGCCGTGAGGTCGGCTTCGACGACTACGAGCTGGCGACGCCACGCATGGGCGACGGGGTTGCCCGCGTCAGCGAGGTTTGGATCGGCGACGATCGCGCCGAACGTCGCTCGGTGGCTCCGCAATCGGAGCCGCTCACGCTCAACGTGCTGGTGAAGTTCAACAGCCACGTCGACGACCCGGCGGTCAGCATGACACTGCTCAACGAGCATCGCCAACCGGTCGTCGTCGCGACCACGACCCACGACCACGAGCAGACAGGCGGCTTTCAGGAGGGCGAGCTCGCCGTGTTCAGCTTCTCGCTGCACAACATGCTCGCGCCCGGGCGCTATCACCCGATCGTCACGATCACCCATCGCGGCGATGGCCTCGACGTGATCGACCGCTTCACCCGCGAGGCGTCGTTCGTGGTGACGGGGCTGGCAGCGAGCGGTGGCATGGTCGAGATCCCCGTGCAGACGGCGGTCAGCCGCTGGGGGGTCCTGCCCGAGGGCTACGCTCAGCCGACACGGGACGCCACGTGAGCACTCCCGGTCTGTCAGATGCGCCTTCGCCGGCGGTCACGTTGTCAGAGCCGGTGGGCCAGCCGATCCGCGGCCCACGCGCGCTCGACGACAGCTGGTCACGTTTCTGGCATCTGGCCTACAACATCGCGCGCAGCGAATTCAAGCTCAAGTTCTTCGGCTCGGCCCTCGGCTACCTGTGGCAGGTCATGCGGCCGCTCTTGTTGTTCGGCGTGCTGTACGTCTTCTTCGTCGAAGTTTTCCACATCAACAAGGGCCAGGGGGTGGCTGGACACTTCTACGGGGCGCAGCTACTTGGTTCGATCGTCCTGTTCACTTTCTTCAGCGAAGCCACGAGCGGCTCCGTGCGCAGCGTCGTCGACCGCGAGAACCTGGTGCGCAAGATCCAGTTCCCCCGCTTGGCGATCCCGACATCGGTGGTCCTGCTCGCGATTTTCAACCTGGGCCTCAACCTGCTCGTCGTGATGATCTTCGCCCTGATCGAAGGCGTGCGGCCGATGGTCAGCTGGCTGGAGCTGCCGCTGATCCTGGGAATGCTCGTACTGGTCTCAGCGGGCATTTCGATGCTGCTCTCAGCGCTTTTTGTGCGCTTCCGCGACATCTCGCCGATCTGGGAAGTCGTCAGCCAGATCCTGTTCTACGCCTCACCCGTGATCCTTCCCGCTGAAGCGGTGCGCAAAGAACTCGCCCACGGCGGCCTCAATCATTTTCTCTATCACCTCTACACGCTCAACCCGCTCGTCACGATCTTCCAGCAGTTCCGCCACGCGATGATCAACGGCGACACTTACAGCGCCGGGCAGGTGATGGAAAGCTGGCCTGCGCTGCTGGCGCCTGTGGCGCTGGTCGTAGTCCTCTTCGCCCTCGGCTTCTGGGTCTTCAACCGCGAGGCCCCGCACATCGCCGAGGATCTGTAGGCGCTCAGCGCTCCGGCGCCAGCTCGCCGGCGACGGCCATGCGTCCCGCCGCCGCGACGCGCCGGTAGAACGCCTCCAGCACGTCGATGCGCTTCTCCCACGCGTACTGCTGAGCGGTCTCGATGCCCGCTCGGCCGAGCCGCTCGCGCAGCGCCGCGTCGCCGAGCAGACGTGCCAGCGCCTCGCCGACGGCGGCCGGCGTGGGCTCGGGCATCAGGCAGTTGACGCCGTCAGCGCAGAAGTCGCGGTTGCCGTGCGCGTCGGTGCAGACGACCGCCGCGCCCGCGGCCATCGCCTCCAGCGGCGGCAGAGCGAAGCCCTCGTGCACTGAGGTCTGGACGAACACGGTCGCCTCGCAGAACAACTCGTTGACCTGCCCGTCGCTGGGCGTATCGACGTAGCGCACGCCGTCGCCGCCGAGCTCGGGCTCGATGCCGAACAGGCACAGCTCGGGGCGCGGCTGGGGTAGTGAACGCCAGCCGGCCAGCGTCAGTGGCAGGTTCTTCAGCGGGTTGGTGCGCCCGATTGCCAGCACCATGTCCTCGCGGCGTGCGACGTCGGCGCGCGGGCGGAAGTTCTCCAAATCGATCCCCGGCGGGATCAGCTCGGCGTCGAGGTCGAGCTCGCGCAGGCGCTCGCGGTTCCACGAGGAGATCGTCATGTAGCGGAACTCCGGCCGATAGGAGTCGAGCACGGCGTGGCGCGCACGCTCATGGTCGGGGTAGTAGGACGTCTCGATGTCCTGCACGAAGTAGACGGGAATTCCGCGCGGGATGCTCGCCCGCCAGACCGCGGCGGCCGTCATCCACCACGTCGCGACCTTGATCGCGTCGACCTCGGCCAACGCATCGCCGAGCTCGTGGTAGTCGGCGAACGTGTGCACAGGCACGCGCAGCGGAAACCACTGCGGTGGGTCGCCGAGTGTGTACAGCGCCACATCGTGGCCACGCTCGGACAGGCGGTTGAGGTGCTCGAAGATGTCGCGGTGCCCGCCGCCCACGCCGGTGTCCTCGGTGACGTAAACGATCCGCAGGAGACCCGATGCGGCCGACTCCGCGGTGCCGGTCGCGCCCGCTGCGGCCGTGCGCGCGTCGAAGAAGTCCGCCCAGCGCTCCCAGAACAGCCGCTGGGAGTCGAGCTCTCGCTCGCCCTGCACTTCGCCGCGCGTCACCGACTCGTGGTGAATCAGCTGCGCGCTGGGGAAATACAGCACGTGTATGCCGGCCTGCCAGGCGCGCAGGCACCAGTCGACGTCCTCGTAGGCCATCGCGTAGCGCTCATCGAACGCGCCGATCCGCGCGATCGTCTCGCGGCGCACGTACATGCACGCCCCGGTGACCGCCAGCGCCGGGCTCGGCGCCTCGGCAGGGCCCCACCCGTGGGGCTTGAAGCGGTAGCGATGGTCGAACCACTGCGGCTGGTCGCGGTTGCGCACGGTGCCGCCGAACTGGATGCGCCCGTCGGGATACTGCAGTTGCCCACCGACGATCCCAGCGCCGCCCTCGTGACCGTAGGCGCCGTACTGCAGGCACTCCAGCCAGCTCGGCGACGCCTCCACATCGGAGTTCAACACCACGACGTCGCGCTCGCCGTCGCTCGCCGCGATGCCGCGGTTGGCGTTGGCGGCAAAGCCACTGTTGCGCTCGGAGGCGACGAGCACGTCGATTCCGTCGATCGCGCGCAGCGCTCTCAGATGCTCCTCGCCACTGCAGTCGTCGGCGACGATCACGCGTGCCATCCCCTTGCGCACCGTCTTGCCGATGCTCCGCACCAGCGTGGCCACGTGCTCGGCGTCGCGGTAGCTGGGAATCACGATGTCGACCGGGCGGCCGTGCTCGCGGTACCAGTCGACTGCGCGGCGCACCTCTTGGTCGCGTGCGTGCGTGCGCAGGCGCATGCGCTTCTCCAGCGGTGTGAAGCGCAGCGGGAAGGTGATCAGACGAAACAGGATCGTGCGCAGGCCGAAGTGTGTGTACGTCAGATAGATGCGCCGTTTGAGGTTGGAGAACGGTCCCTGGCGCCGCCCCTCGATCGGGTTGCTGTCGCTCATCGTCGGGGACCTTCCTCGCTCGCCCGCACAGTGCCAAGCGCCGCCGGAAAGCTGAAGCTCGCGTGGCCCTCCAGCGAGAGCCTTCGCCGCACGCCCGTCGGCAGCCGATCGGCGTGCGAGCCGAGCAGTGCACCGCACAGGCACACGAGCTGATGCGTGAGCACGCCTACCAGCGTCGTGCAGCGACGCGCCGGTGGGGCGCTTTCGCTCGCGAGCGTTGCGCGCGCCTGCCCGAGCGCGCCACGCACGCGGCTGAGCAGGTGTCGCGGCGAGGCGGGCTCGCGCCAACCGTAGACCTCGCGCAGCCCGCGCCACTCGTCGAAGCAGCGGCGCAGCTGCTGGCTCGAGGTGTAGGAGTGCGAGTGAATCACGGCGGCTTGCGGCACGAACGCCTTGGCATAGCCGGCGCGGAGCATGTCGATCGCGAGCACCCGGTCCTCGGCGTAGGGGACCTCGCGGAACGGTATCCGCTGCCACGCTGCGCGCGCGATGCAGGCGTTGGCGTCGGTGAAGAACCCGCGCCGCCCGATCAACTCGACACTCGCCAGCGCGACACGCTCGTGCTCATCCAGGCGGTCGACCTGCGCGGCTCCGTCGGGCGAGAGCGAGGCAAACCAGCTCTCGAGCTCGATGCGCACGGCCGGCGATGCCTGGGCCCGCGGTTGGTACGGGCCATAGACGAGCGCCACGTCGTCGCCCAACGCGAAGCCATGCAGCAGCCGCTCCAGCCAGTGCTCGTCGGCCGGCACCGCGTCCTGCGTCAGCAGCGCGACATGCGCGCCCCTCGACGTCTCCATCAGCAGATTGCGCGTGCCGCCATGCGAGAAGCGCTCCGGGGCGATCTCCAGTACGCGCGCGCCGTGCTCGCGCGCGAGCTGCGCCGAGCCGTCGCGCGAGCCCGAGTCACACACGACAAGCTCGTGCGCAACCGACTGCCTCGACAGCGCGCGCAGCACCTCGCCCAGCAGCGCGCCGCCGTCGCGCACGGGTATTGCGACGCTCACGTCAGGCATAGAAGCCGGCCAGGGTGAGTAGCTGCGAGGCGTAGCTGAGGGCGATCATCGCGACCACCACAGCCACGGCGGGATACAGCATTCGACGCCGTCCGAACGCGTGCAACGCGCCCACGACCAACAGCGCGATCGGTCCGATCGCCGGAAACGCGTAGCGCCCGAACTCGGCGATCACCGGGCGCGCGCCGGGGGTGTAGTAGGCGGCCGCGAAGCCCGCGATCACGGCGATCGGCATCAGGATCACGGCCAGCGCTTCGGGCAGATGCACCGACAGCCAGCGCCGCTCCAGCCGCGCGGCCCATGGCGAGAGCACAAGCACGCCCAGGCTGACGACGAGGATGAACGCGTAGACCCATGACGGGAAGAACACGTCGTACCAGCCAAAGGCTGCCCAGCCACGTTCGATGAAGATCACGAAGCCCGGATATACCCCGGGTGGGAAGTGCGCCGTCATGAAGCCCGGCCGCGGCAGGAACATCTGCCACAGGTAGGAGAGGAAGTCCGGGATGTGGTGCAGCGCTTCCCTGGCAGCGTTGGCGTTCGTGCCGATCGCCGAGGGCGCACCGCCGCCCGGCGTGGAGGAACTCGCTGCGAACGCCGGTGAGAGCACGTGCGTCGACAGCTCGCCGACGACGAGTGCGGCCAGCGCGAGCGCCACCCAGCCGAGCAAGTCAGCGCGACGGTGGTGGCGCCACAGCGCGGCGATAAATACGAGACCTGCAACCGGATATAGAGAGAGGCCGGTCCCCTTGACGCTCGGAAGCATGATCAGCACGGCCCCCGTGAGCACGCCCCGTGGGATCGTGATGCCACGCCGCAGCAGGCGGATCAGCAGCAGCTCCAGCGCCGCCGCGCTCGCGTTGACGCCGACGTCGTTGTTGACGATGCCCGAGACGAACCCGTACATCGGCTCGTAGGCGACGAGCAGCGCCGCCAGCACGGCCAGCCACAGCCTTCCCGGCGCGAGCTCGCGCGCGAGCAGGTAGGTGAACAGCACGGTCAGCGCGCCGATCAACGCCGAGACGATGCGCATCAGCGTCAGCTGGGAGAAGATCGAGGCGTGCTCGGTGGCCAGATAGGCGGGCGCGAGCGCCAGGTAGTACGCGGGACCGTGGGTGGCGGAGGTCGTGTAGCCGCCGCCGTCGTTGCGCAGCGGATGCAGGCGCCGCGCCCTCGCTTCGTAGTCGTGCACCTGCGCGGCCAGCCATGGCGGGCGCGTGTCGCCGACCTGGTGGTCGGTCAGCACGTCGGCTTCTTCCAGCGCCAGATACTCGGCGCTCGACCAACGCAGCTGCCCCGAGTGGGGATCGTTGATCGGTTTCTCGCCGCGTTCGACGAGCGACTGGACGTAGGCGAAGTGGTCGACCTCGTCCGGGCCTTGGAAGACAGGCGTGATCAGCGCCCAGCAGCTCGCGTTCAGCGCGGCGATCGCGAACAGGCACAGCGCCAGGCGGCGTCCGCGCCCGGCGACGGCGAGCGCGAGGCAGCGCAGCGCCAGCAGCGCGAGCGCGGGCAGCAGCACGAACAGCAGCAACGGATACGTCCACGCACCGACCAAGCCCGGGCGAAACAGCGCCGCGCGATCGAAGATCTTGCCGATCCGCTGCACGTAGCTGCTGCGCTCCCCCGGCCGCGGCAGGTACCAGATGGCCAGCCGCGCCGGAATCGCCATCCCGTCGTGGGTCGGTGCGCCGTTCGGAGGGGCGGTCAGCGGCGTACCGCCCACCTGCACGGGTCCGTCGGCGGTCAGGCACAGCGACGCCGGCTGCGCGACCGGAGCTGACGGCGTCTCGGGAATCGCGAAGTCCGCGTTGGTCGGCCGCCCGGCGGGGGCCGCCAGCGGAGCGAGCGAGGAGTGCGCCGTGCGAGTGCCCGCGCGCAGCGTGAGGTGCAGCGCCGGGCGCGGGTCGGTCGGGGAGAGCACCTGCAGGCGCACGACCGAGGTGTCGGCGGGTAGGCGCAACGCGGGTGCGCAGACGGTCGACCCCGGCGCGGCTTCGACGACCCCGCCCGCGTTCTCGACGCTCTGGGTGCCGGTGAAGTAGAAGCGCGGGCGCAGGCAGTAGAAGGCCGTCAGCGCGATGAACGGCACGGCGAAGAGCGCCGCGCCGCGCCACACGCGGCGATCGCCCGCGAAGACGGCCGACGCCACCCGCCCGAGGGGGCCCACGCTAGCGCCGGCGCAGACCGAGAATCGACAGCAGGAACGAGGAGAAGAAGATCTGGATACCGACGATGATCAGCGACGCTGCGACCACGGCGAGGCGTTCGTCGGCGAGCGAGCCGAAGCCGTGCGCGATCCAGGTCGCGACGATCACCGCGCCCATCACGAGGCCGACGAGCGTGAACAACCCGCCCAGGAGCAGGCCGTGCTCGAGGCGGAAGCGGGCGCGCATGCGGTCGAACCACGGGTCTCGCTCGCCCATGAAATAGGTGCCGTAGGCGTGCGCGCACAGGCCCAGCGCGAGCACCTGCGTGCCGACGATCATCAACAGCGCGCCACCGATCAGCGCGTGCACGCCCCACGCGCGTCCGAAGAAGTCCAGCCCAGCGCCGACGACGACGACGATCAACGTGCCGATGCCGGCGAGCACGGCGCCCGGCACGATGAACAGATGGTTGGGGCTGTGCACGAGCAGGAAGCGCAGATGGCGCCACCCGTCGCGGAAGCTCGAAAGCTTGCTCTCTCCGCCACGCGGGTGGTACTCGATCGGGAACTCGGCTATCCGCAGGCGCTCCTTTGAGGCCCTGATCACCATCTCCGAGGCGAACTCCATCCCCGTAGTACGCAGGTCCAGGCGGGGCAGGACTTCGCGGCGCAGCGCGCGCATGCCGCAGTGCGCGTCGTTGACGCCGGTGCGGAAGAACAGGTTGAGCAGGCCGGTGAGGATCGGGTTGCCGACGTAGCGATGAAGCCACGGCATCGCGCCGGGCTGGATGTTGTCCATGCGGTCGCCGATGACCATCTCGGCGCCCTGCTCGAGCGCCTCGACGAACCGCGGGATCTCGTTGAAGTCGTATGTGAGATCGGCGTCGGCCATCACGATGTAGCGCCCGCGCGAGGCGGCGAAGCCGGCCAGGTACGCACTGCCGTAGCCACGGCGCTGCTCGACGACCACGCGGGCGCCGGCCAGCTCGGCCAGGCGCGCCGAGTCATCCTCGGAGTCGTTGTCGGCGACGACGACCTCACCGGGTACCTGCATCCGCTGCAGTGCCTCGCGGGCGGCGCTGACGCACTCCTCGATGTTCTCCGCCTCGTTCAGACACGGAATGACGACCGACACGAGCGGCACGCTCCGATCCTCGGCGTCCACCAAGACTGGTGGCCTTGTCTGGTCGACTGTGCTCATCAGCTGTGGCCTCGATCCCTCGTCGCGCTGCGCCGAGCCTGGCCGTGTCGTTATAACGCGCGCAAGGGCGGAAAGCGGCGCGTCTGCGGAGGGCGATCCTATCGCACGGTCTGACAGTCTCTCGCGACACATGCGCGTCTGCGTGATCTATGACTGCCTCTTCCCCTACACGGTCGGCGGCGGCGAGCGCTGGTATCGCAACCTCGCCGAGCGCCTCGCCGCAGACGGGCACGACGTCACCTACCTGACGCTGCGCCAGTGGGACCGGGGCGAGCGGGCGGACGCCGGCGCGGGCGTGCGCGTCGTGACGGCTGGCCCGCGCATGGCGCTTTACACGGCGGGCGGGCGGCGGCGCATCCTGCCACCGCTGGTGTTCGGCGCCGGCGTGCTCCGGCACCTGCTCGTCACCGGGCGCCGCTACGACGTCGTGCACACCTCGTCGTTCCCCTACTTCTCGCTGCTAGCGGCGGGGCTTCTGCGGCGACTCGGCGGCTACGAGCTGGTGGTCGACTGGTTCGAGGTGTGGAGCCGCTCCTACTGGCACGACTACCTCGGCGGGGGGCGCGGTCGCTTCGGCTCGCTCGTGCAGCGTGCCTGCGCGCGTGTGCGCCAGCGCGCCTTCTGCTTCTCCCAGCTGCACGCGGCACGGCTGCACGAAGAGGGGCTGCGAGGCGAGGCGACCGTGCTGCGCGGCCTGTATGCCGACACGGGCGAGCGCGTGGTCGCGCGCGCGGCCGACCCCGTCGTGCTGTTCGCCGGGCGGCTGATTCCGGAGAAGCAGGTCACGCTGGCCGTGGCCGCGATGGCGATCGCGCGCGAGCGGATCGACGACCTACGGGGTGAGTTCCTCGGCGACGGGCCCGAGCGCGCGGCGCTGGATGCGGCGATCCTTCAGCACGGGCTCGCCGGCGTGGTCTCCGCGCCGGGGTTTACCGACGCCGCCACGCTCGATGCAGAGATGCGCAGGGCACTGTGCCTGCTGCTGCCGTCCCGGCGCGAGGGCTACGGCCTGGTCGTCGTCGAGGCGAGCGCAAGGGGGACTCCGAGCGTCGTCGTCGCCGGCGAGGACAACGCGGCGACCGAGCTGATCGCCGAGGGGATCAACGGAACGGTGGCTGCCGGCGCGGACCCGCACGCGCTCGCGGACGCGATCGTGCGCGTGCACGACGCCGGGCTGGCGCTGCGCGAGAGCACCGTGCACTGGTTCGCCGAGAACGCCGAGGAACTGTCGCTTGAGCATTCGCTGCGCGAGGTGCTGCGGAGCTACGGCAGCGGGCGCTCGAGTGCCCGCCGGTAGCTGTCGATCGTCGCGCGCGCAGTGCGCTCCCAGGTGAACTCGCGCACGCGCTCGCGCCCGGCCGCGGTCAGCCGTTCAGCCAACGCTCGGTCGCTCAGCAGGCGGGTCACGGAGTCGGCGATCGCCGACTCCTCGCGCGGGTCGAACAGCAGCGCGGCGTCGCCGGCCACCTCGGGCAGCGACGAAGCGTTCGAGCAGGCGACGGGCACACCACGTGCCATCGCCTCGAGCACGGGCAGGCCGAAGCCCTCGTAGAGCGACGGGAAGACGAACGCGGCGGCGATCGCCCACAGACCCTCGACCTCGGCCTCCGACAGCCAACCGGGAAAGCGCACGTCGTCCTCGACGCCGAGCGTCCGTGCGCGCTCGCGCAGCTGCACTTCGTGCTCGGTCGGGTAGCCGGCGAGCACGAGCACCGGGCGCTCGCCAGGCGCGATTCGCGCGAGCGCGCCGATCAGCGCGAGCAGGTTCTTGTGCGGGCGCTTGGCCGACAGGCTGAGCACTACCGGGCGCTCGCCGAGGTGCAGGCGCTCACGCAAGTGAGCCTGCGACGCGGGCTCACTGCGGCGGATCGCGCCGAGACCGAGCGGGACGACGTCAATGCGCTCGGTGGACAGACCGACGAGCTCGACCAGGTCGTCGCGCGTGCTCTGCGAATCGGCGATCACGCGATGCGCGCGGCGCGCGGCGGACGGCACGAGCACGCGCATCGCCTTGTCGCGCACGCCGGCGTGCGCCTCGGGGAAGCGCGCGTAGATCAGATCGTGCACTGTCACCACGCGGCGAAACGGGCCCCATAGCGGTGCCGTGCTCGCGAGGCTGTGTACGAGGTCGACGCCGGCGCGACGCGCGAGCAGCGGCAGCAGCGCCTGCTCGCCAAGCACCCACTGCACGCGCTTGCGTGCATGCACAGGCACCGTCACGAGTGGCAGCTGCTCGCGCAGGCCGCCGCCCGAGCCGGACCGCTCGGCGTCTGCGGTCTCGCGGTTGACAAACGCCGTGAAGCGCATGCCCACGGGCGCGGCGCCCAACAGCGCCGGGATCAGCTCGCGCGCGGCGATCTCCATGCCGCCCGTCTCGCCCGGGACTAGGAAGATCAAGTTCAGGGCGATGTGGGTCGGCTGCTCGTTCACGGAGAGGACACGCTAGTGAGCCGGCGCGACGGGTGACGACACGCCGCGCACCGGCGCGCACCGGCGGACGCGCGCCCGGCGGACGCTCACGCGGCCAATACGATGGGGTTGTGCCGCCCTCCGTAGACGTCGTGATCGTGGCGTACAACCGCTACGACCTGACCGACAGCTGCCTGCGCCATCTGGCCGCTCAGACGATCGAGCACCGCACGATTCTGATCGACAACGGGTCGACCGACGACACGTTCGCGCGCGTCGCCGCCGAGTGGCCGGACGTCACGCTTCAGCGACTGCCCGAGAACCGCGGCTTCGCCGAAGCCTGCAACTTCGGCGTCGCCGCCGGCAGCGCAGAGATCGTCGTGCTGATCAACAACGACGTCGACGCTCGCCCCGACTTCCTTCAAGCGCTCGTGCACCCGCTTACGGCGGATGCGAGCCTGGGCTCGGTCGCCGCGTTAATGCTGCAACCGGGCGAGCGGCTGATCGACAGCGCGGGCCTCGCCGCCGACGCGCTGCTCGGCGGCTTTCCGCGCCTGCAGGGGCTGGAGGCCGAGCAGGCGCGCCGCGAGCGCCCGCTGCTGGCCGGCCCGGCGGGCACGGCCGCCGCCTACCGGCGCTCGGCGTGGGAGCAGGTCGGCGGCCTGGACGAGTCGATCTTCGCCTACATGGAGGACTTCGACCTCGCGCTGCGCCTGCGTAGCGCCGGCTGGGGATCGGTCGTGGCAGCGGACGCCGTCGGCGTGCACCTGGGCTCGGCAACGCACGGACACCGCTCTGCGCGCCAGCGGCGCAACGGCGGTTTCGGGCGCGGCTACATGCTCAGGCGCTACGGGCTGCTGCGTGGGCGCAGCGGCACGCGCGCGCTGGCGACGGAGGCCGTGGTTGTGCTCGCCGATCTGGCGATCTCGCGCGACCTGCAGGCACTGCGCGGGCGCTGGGAGGGCTGGCGAGCGGCGAGCGGCCTGTCGCCACGCACGCGCCCTCCGGCCGAGGCGATCGACGAGACGATCAGCTTTCGCGATTCGCTTGCGCTGCGGCGGGGAGTGTATGCCCGGCGGAGCGCCTGAGCCGGCGAGCGCTCCGGGCTCCGCGGGCACCGAGCGACAGCGCAACGTCCTGCTGATCTGCGCCGATCCGGTCGGGGCCGAGATGGCCGGGCTGGGCATCCGCTGCTGGGAGCTCGCGCGAACGCTGAGCGCGCACGCGTCGGTCACTGTCGCGCACGGTGGCCGCGAGGAACGTGAGTCCGAGGGCATCCGCACGATCCCCTTCCGCCCACATGCGCCGCACCCCCTGCGCGCGCTGATCGAGCAGGCGGACGTGGTCATCGCGCACCCGCAATGGCCGCTGGTCGATCGCTGGTTGAAACGCTCGCCGGCGCGCGTAGTGATCGATCTGTACTGCCCGGAGACGCTGGAGACGCTCGAGCTGGCGGCCAACCGCTCACGCTTGCAACGCCGCCAGCTCACGGCGACGACGCTCGACCGCCTGCACGCTGCGCTGCGCACGGGCGAGCACTTCATCTGCGCGAGCGAGTCCCAGCGCGACCTGTGGCTCGGCGCAATGCTTGCGCTGCGGCTGATCGGGCCGGAGCTCTACGACGAGGACGCGAGCCTGCGCGAGACGATCGATTTGGTGCCGTTCGGCGCGCCGCGCGAGGCGCCCGTCCGCGTGGAGGGCGTGGGCCCACGCGAGACGATCGCCGGGGTCGCGGACAACGAGCTGGCTCTGTGGAACGGGGGCATCTGGCGCTGGCTGGACGCGCCGACGGCGATCCGCGCGGTCGCCGAGCTGACCGAGCGCCGCCCGCGCCTACGCCTTGTGTTCATGGGCGGTGCACCCGACCATCCGGCGGCTGTGGAGAGCACACGCGAGGCGCGCGCGCTGGCCGAGCAGCTCGGCCTGCTCGGGTCGGTTGTGTTCTTCCACGACAGCTGGGTCCCGTATGCCGAGCGTGGAACATGGCTGCTGCAGGCCGACTGCGCGATCTCCGCGCACGCCGAGCACCTCGAGACGCGCTTTGCCTACCGCACGCGCCTGCTCGACTGCTTCTGGGCGGGCGTGCCGATCGTGTGCACCTCGGGCGACGACCTCGCCGAGTACGTCGTGCGCGAGCAGTTGGGCGAGGTGGCACCGCCGCAGGACGTGCACGCGCTCGCCGAGGCGCTGGAGCGAGTCCTGGACAACGGCCGCGACAGCTACTCGCAACGTATGGCCGCCGCGGCTGGGCAACAGAGCTGGGAGCGCATGGCCGCTCCGCTCGTGCGCTGGCTGAGCGCTCCACGACGCTCGACGCGACCGGGCGATTCGCCCGGTGCGCTGCATGCGCCACTCGCACAGCGCATGCGCGAAGCCGCCTACCTCGCAGGCGGACGCGTGCTGCTGAACCGTCGCCGCTAAGGCCCCGGCGCGACCGCCCCCGGCGGGCGCCCGCGCAAAAGCGCAACGCCGGCACGAGCCACAGCGCGCCACGCGGCCGCCTCGGCGGGCCGTGAGCGACCGAACAGCGCGAGGCGCGGCAGGCTGACGGCCAGCTCGGCGAGGCCGAGTGCGGCGCGCTGCAGACGCGAGAAGTGCGCGGCGGCGTACTGCACGATGCCGTGGTGGATGGAGCGGATGTGCGCGATCTTGTCCCAGCGGCTGAAGCTGCCGCCGCCGAGATGGCGGAAGACGGCGCCGGGCACGTAGAGGATGCTGCCGCGCGCGGCGAGGCGCAGCAGCAGGTCGGAGTCCTCGAACCAGAACCAGAAGCGCTCGTCGAAGCCGCCGACGGCGTCCATCGTGTCGCGGCGCACGAGCAGCGCGGCAGCGGCGGGCTGCGCGAGGACTGTGCGCGTGCTCACGTCGTCGCCCTCGGCGGCGCCGTGATAGCGGCGCGTGACGGGATTGCCGGGCCACAGCTCCTCGACGCCGAGCACGATCACGAGGAAGTTGGCGAGCGTGGGAAACGGCCGTGGACGGTACTGCGGCTGGGTGGCGAGCGTCTGCGGATCGACCAGGCGCCCACCGGCCACAACCGCGTGTGGGTCCTGCGCGAACGCACGCAGCAGCAGCTCGATGGCGCCGGGCACGACGAGCACGTCGGAGTTCAGCAGCAGCGCATAGGGTGCACTGCCATGGCGCAGGCCGCGGTTGTTGGCGGCGGCGAAGCCGTGCGGCGCGTCGAGCGCGACGACGGTGGCACGGGCGGCGATCTCCTCCCGGGCGTCGCCGACGCCGGGCCCGTCGCCGAACGCGTTGTCGACGACGACGATGCTCGCGACAGCCGGATCGTCGAGCTCGGCGACGCATTCGAGCGTCATGGCGGACATGTCGGCGGACACGATCACGACGTCGACGCTCGCCGGTGCGGGCGTCGCGGCCGGTAGCTTGTCCGCTTCCATGGCCGAATCATTGCCGACATGGACGGGCGGAGAGACGCCGCTGCTGACAGTGGCAGTGCTCTCCTACGACGGGCGCCACCTGCTCGAGGTGATCCTGCCGTCGCTGGCCCGCCAGCGCTTTCGCGACTTCGAGGTGGTCGTCGTAGACAACGGCTCAGACGATGACACTGCCGCCTGGCTGGGCGAGCATTGGCCCGAAGTCGAGGTCGTCTCGCTGACGCAGAACGTCGGTGTGACGGCCGCGCTCAACGTCTGCGCGCGCGCAGGACGAGGCGAGCTGGTCGGCCTGTTCAACAACGACATGGAAATGGCTGCAGACTGCCTCGGCGAGCTGGTGGCGGCGCTGCGCGAGCACCCCGAGGCCGGCTGGGCGGGCGCGAAGCTGCGCGACTTCGAGCAGCGCGATCTGCTCGACGGGGCAGGCGATGTGTTCACCTGGGCGGCGACCGGCGGACGTCGCGGGCACGGCGAGCGCGATGCCGGCCAGTACGACGAGCCGCGCGCGATCTTCGGCGCGTGCGGCGGTGCGGCGATATACCGACGCGAGGCGCTGCAGCGCGTGGGCGAGTTCGACGAGGACTTCTTCGCCTTCTACGAGGACGTCGACTGGAATCTGCGCGCGCAGCTGGCGGGCCTGAGCTGCCGCTATGTCCCGAGCGCCGTCGTCTATCACATGGGCTCGGCGACGATCGGGCGCGGCCTGTCGGACTTCACGCGCTACCACCTGTGGCGCAACACACTCTGGATCATCGTCAAGGACCTGCCCGTAAGCGCACTCCTGCGCCACGCCCCACATCTGCTGCTCGGCCAGCTCGTCAACCTCGCCGTGGCGATCCGCGATCGCAAGCTGACGATCTGGCTGCGCGTGTGGCGCGACGCGCTGCGCGAGCTGCCGCGGATGCTGCGCAAGCGACGGGAGGTGCAGGGGCGGCGGCGGATCGGGATGAGCGAGCTGGAGGCGATCGTCGGGCCCGACGGCGGGCGCTAGCTTCAGTTCCGCAGCGCGGCGACGGTCTCCGCGATCCCCTGCTCCAGCGCGGTCGACGCCCGAAAGCCGACCTCGTCGCGCAGGCGAGTGACGTCTGCGAGGAGCCGCTCGGGCTCGCCGTCTCGTCGCTGCAGCGCGCCGAGGCGCAACAGCTCGGGGTGTCCGGCCGCATCGGCGATCAACGCGAGCACCTCGGCAATGCTCACGGCCTGGCCCGAGGCGATGTTGACGGGACCCTCGACGGCGCTCGCGAGCAGCTCGACGAAGCCGCGGGCGACGTCGTCGACGTGCATGAAGTCGCGCTCCTGCGCGCCATCGCTCGTCGGCGCCTGCGCCCCCGCGAGCAGCTTGCGCGCGACGTCGGGCACGAGGCGCCGCTCGTCCTCGCCGGGACCGTACAGCAGGAACACGCGACCCCAGGCGAGGCTCAGGTCGGCCTCGCGTGCGTAGGTCTCGGCGATCAGGTGCGTGGCGTGCTTGCACGCGCCGTACAGCGTCGCCGGCCGCAGCGGAGTCTGTGGGCGAGCGCCGTCGGAGCGCTCGCGGCAGCTCTCCTCGGCATCGGCCCAGTCGTACTCGGCGCAGGTGCCGGCGATCACCGCGCGCCGCCCGCCGGCCTCGGCGAACGCGCGCAGCAGCCGCACGCTGGCGGCAACCCAGTCGAGGTTCTCGGGCGCATTCCAGAAGCGGCCGTGCTCGGTGTACCAGGCGAGGTGCAGCAGGTGCTCGGCGCCGACCTCCGCGACCACCCGAGCGCTCGCGCGGTCGTCGAGCAGGTCGAGCTCGTGCCAGACGACGTCCGAAGAGCCGCCGGGCGTGCGCCCGAGCGCGTGGATCTCGAAGCCGGCCGCGCGCAGCGGCGCGATCGCCCGCGATCCGATGAATCCGGAGCCGCCGGTCAGCAGCACGCGTGGACCGCTCATCGCGCGAGCATAATCCTCAAATCAAGTTCTCGATCCTCCTCCCAACCCGCAACCGCCTGGAGTACCTGAAGCTGGCGGTCGCGTCGGTGCTGCGCCAGGACGATGACGACTGGCAGCTGGTGATCTCCGACAACTGCTCCGAGCAGGACGTCGAGGGATACGTCGCCTCGCTGGAGGACGCGCGCATCGTCTACCGGCGCACCGAGCGGCTGCTTGCAGTGACGGAGAACTGGAACCGCGCGCTGGCGCTGAGCGACGGCGACTACGTGATCATGCTCGGCGACGACGACGCGCTGCTTGACGGCTACCTCAGCAGCATGCGGGAGCTGATCGAGCGCTTCAATGCGCCTGATGTGATCTACGCCAAAGCGCTGCTCTTCACCTACCCGGACGTCGACCCTGCACGCCCGTCGGGGTGGCTGATGGAACATGGCTGCGGCGAGTTCTTCGCGGGTGCGAGCGAGCCGTTCGTGCTCGAGCCCGGGCGCGCGCTGGAGCTCGTGCGCGGAGCGATGCAGTTTCGCCTGCGCTACGACTTCAACGCACAGTTCGCGCTGATCTCGCGCCCGCTGATCGACTCGCTGGCGGGCTACGGAGACTTCTACCAGTCCGATTTCCCGGACTACTACTCGATGAACGCGGCCTTCCTGCGCGCCGAGCGGATCGTGATCGACCCGGCCCCGCGCGTGGTGATCGGCGTGACACCCAAGTCCTACGGCTACTTCCACGTCAACGACAAGGAGGGCGAGGGGCGCGACTTCCTCGGCGGCGGCGCAGCGCCGGAGGCCACGGGCACGAACATCAACGTCGGCTGGCTGAGCGCGATGAGCGCGCTCGAGCGAGGGCTCGGCGGCGAGCTCGGCCTGTCGGTCGACCGCAGGCGCTACCGCTTCGTCCAGGCTGCATACGTCTACGCGCGCCGGCGGGCAGGGGTGGCTCGCACCGGCGAGCTCGAGCGCCTGGAGCAGGAGCTGCCGCTGCTCGAGCGCTGGCTGTACCGAGCGGCCAACGCGGCGCTCGGGATCGTCGACCGGCTCGTGCCGACCCGGCGGCGCACGGCGATGATCGGCGCCTTCAACCGCCTCGTCGGCCAGCTGCCGCCGATCGACCCGGCGATCGTCGAGGGACGCTACGGGGACGCGCTGGATGTCTGCGCGGCGTGGTCGCCGAGCGCGTCAGCCGGCGCGGCGCAGCCTGCCGGGAAGTAGCGCCAGCAGCTCGGCGGGCAGCGCGCGCAGGAGCAACAGCGCGGCCAGGTAAAGCCCAGCCGAGATCGCCACGCGCGCGGGCTCGGAGATGTCGAGCAGCGCCGGCGCGGCGGCGATCGCGATCGCGATCGCGACCTTCGGCAGCACGCGAAAGGACGGGCGCAGGTGCGCGCGGCCGTGCGCGAGCAGCCACGCGCCGACGATCGCGTTGCCGAGCTCGACCGCGGAGGTGCCGATCGCGGCACCGCGCGCCCCGTCGATGCTGGCGAGGATCGACACCGCAACGACGACGGCGGCGAGCGCCGAGAGGTTGAACAGCAGGATCGCACGATGCCGCGCGAGGCTGAGCAGGCCGAATCCCCAGACGGTGCCGACGAACGTCGCCCCAACCGAGATGCCCTGGATCGCGAGCACGCCGGCGGCGGGGATGAACTTGTGCCCGCCGATCAGTTCGATCGCGAAGCGCGCCCCGAGCGCGATCGCCAGCGACATCCACGCGCCGACGATCAACGAGACTTCGAACACGCGCTCGATCGCGTAGGCGAGACGGACGTGGTCGTCTCGCGCAGCGCGCGAGAAGATCGGGAAGGCGACGCTGACGAGCATCGCTGGGATCGCGAACAGCGCGGCCATCACGTTGAAGGACAGGCCGAAGTAGCCGAGCTGCTTGCCGCTGGAGAGCACCGATACGAGCAGGATCGCGACGCGGAAGTAGACCGCGGCGGCAGCCACGGCGGCGGCGTAGGAGAGCACCGGCGCGACGAGCGTGCGCCACTCGCCGGGCACGAGACGGATACGCATGGGCACCTGGCGGCGGAACACGATCGCGGTCAACGCGAGCACCGCCAGGGCCGCCGGGATCGGGGCGGCGAGGAACGCGAGCAGCCCCGCGCCGGCGACGACGAGGACGACGATCAGGATCGACAGCAGCAGTTGGCGCAGGAATTCGAACAGCGAGGTCCAGCCGAGGCGGAGGTCGACCATCAGCGGGATCGCGAGCGTGCCCTGCCAGACGGTGAAGAGGAGTCCCACCCCGGCGAGCGCGACGCCCGCCCCGAGCGTCGCCCCGTAGGCGATCAGCGCAAAGGCCGTCACGGCGAGGACGCCGGCCGAGGTGATCAGCAGACGCAGCCCGAGCAGCGTGCTGGCCATGCGCAATCGCTCCTCGCCCGAGCGGATCGCCAGCTCGCGCAGGCCGATCGCGGTGAGGCCGAGGTCAGACGCGGCGGCGACGAGCGCGACGAGTGAGCCGGCGGCCGTGTATCGGCCGCTGTCGATCACGCCGAGGTGGCGATAGAGCACGGCGCCGGAGCCGAGCGCGAGCAGCGAGGCGGCGGCATAGCCGGCGATGCGCAATGCCCCGCCGCGCACGGCCGCCGGCCCGGCCTCGGGCGTGCTGAGCAGGTCGAGCTCGGTCTCGGTCTCGAGCAGGTCTGTCTCGGTCTCGTCGGCGTTCACGTCGCTGGACGCTTGACGAAGAACGAGGTGTAGGCGCAGCCGTTGAAGCCGCGCGTCTCGATCGGCGCCATCGCGCGCGCGATCGCCGCCGCCGGCAGGGCGCTCGCGCGCGTCGGCGGACGGCTGCGCGGCGGGCGGCGAAGTGCGTACTCCCAGCCGAAGCGATTCCAGTGGCGGGCGGCGGCGTCGGCTGTCGTGACCGACACGAGGTCGAGGTCGAGCCCGTCGCAGCGGCGCTCGAGCGTGTCGTGCGGGATCAGGAACAGGTGACGGGGGGCATCCAGATGCGCCCAGCGGCGGCCCAGCAGCCTGAACTGCACCGCCCCCGGGTTGGGCGTGGCGAGCGCCAGCACCCCGCCGTCCTGCAGATTGGCGGCGGCGCGCTCGATCACCTCCCACGGGCGCCTGAGATGCTCGATCACGTGCCACATGACTATCGCGCGACTCGGCGGCAGCGTCGCGATCACCTCCTGCGGCTCCGAACTGTTGATCGCCTCCACGCCGGCGATTTCGCGCAGGTGAGCGCACGCCCGCGCATCCATCTCGATCGCGGTCACGTCGAAGCCCCCGTTGAGCGCGGCCCTGGCGAAAACGCCCTCGCCGGGGCCGACCTCGACGAGCCGTCCGGGACCGCCGCCATGGGCGAGCAGCGCCTGGACCACCGTCGACTGCGATAGCGCGAGGCGATCGAGCTCCTCGGCGGAGGGCAGCGCGTAGTACTCCTGCGGGTAGTACGGAGACAGGTCCGCGGGAGGCGAGACCAGGAAGTAGCTGTGACACACGCGACAGCGTGCGTACTCGAAGCGCGCGTCGCTAGCCATGCGATTTAGATCGCAGGCGACGAACGCGTGGGCAGCCGCGCCGCCGCACAGCGGGCAGGCCGTCGCGGCGGGCCGGCCGCGCATCGCGCCGCTCGCGCGTGGCGGCGCGGTCATCCAGGGAAGTCGGGGAAGGCGCGATCGCGCTCTGAGACGATGCGCGGCTCGGCCGTGTCCGGCCAGCGGATGGCGAACGCGGGGTCGTCGAAGCGCACTCCGCGCGCCGCCTCGGGCACGTATGGGCTGCCCATCTGGTACAGCACTTCAGCGTCGTCGGAGAGCGTCTGAAAGCCGTGCGCGAGCCCCGGCGGAATGTAGAAGGCGAGGCGGTTCTCGGCACTCAGCTCAACTCCGTGCCAGCGGCGCAGCGTGGGCGAGTCCTCGCGCAGGTCGACGGCGACGTCGAAGATGGCGCCGCGCACGCAGCGCACGAGCTTGGACTCGCCATGCGGCTCGGCCTGGTAGTGCATCCCGCGCAACGTGCTGCGGCGGGCGTTGAAGGAGGCGTTGCACTGCGCGACGTCCGGGTTCAGCCCTCGCGCGGCGAACTCGCCGGCGTCGAACGTGCGCGCGAACCAGCCGCGCTCGTCGCCGAGCAGATCGAGGTCGATGACCCACGCTCCCTCCAGCGGCGTCTTGAGGAAGCGCATCAGAGCAGCGTCAGCTCGGGCGTGCGCGCGGCGAAGCGCCCTCCCCACTCGCCGATGAACTGCAGCTGCGCGACGATCTCATCCTTGAGGTTCCACGGCAGGATCAGCACGACATCCGGCTTGTCATCGCGCAGCGCCTCGGGCGAGCGGATCGGGATGTGGCTGCCGGGCAGGTAGTGACCCTGCTTGTGCGGGTTCAGGTCGCACGTGTACTCGATCATGTCGCCGCGCACGCCGCAGTAGTTGAGCAGCGTGTTGCCCTTCGCGGGCGCACCGTAGGCAACCACGCGCTTGCCCTGCTCCTTCAGCTCGATCAGGAAGCGCAGGATCTGGCGCTTGTCCTCCTCCACGCGACGGCCATAGCCGAGGTAGGTCTCGAGCGACTCATAGCCAGCGGCGCGCTCACGCTCGCGCAGCTCGCGCGCCGCGTCGGTTTCGGGCTTGGCCTCGTCGTCGGCGTGCGCGCCGTAGATGCGCAGCGAGCCGCCATGCGTCGGCAGCTCCTCGACGTCGAACAGCTTGATCCCGTGCGCCTCGAACACGGCGCTGACGGTGAGGAACGAGAAGTAGGAGAAATGCTCGTGGTAGATCGTGTCCCACTGGTTCTCCTCGATCAGGCGCATCAGGTGCGGGAACTCCATCGTGATCACGCCGCCCGGCTTCAGCAGAACCTTCATGCCGGCGACGAAGTCGTTGAGGTCGGGGACGTGGGCGAGCACGTTGTTGCCCAGCAGCAGGTCAGCCGCGGACTCGCCGGCCAGCGAGCGGGCGACGTCCTCGCCGAAGAACTCGACGACCGTCGGGATGCCCTTCTCCTTGGCCACCTCGGCGACGTTGGCCGCTGGCTCGACACCGAGCACGGAGATCTGGCGCTCGCGGAAGAACTGCAGCAGGTAGCCGTCGTTGGAGGCGAGCTCGACGACGTGACTGCGCTCGTCGAGGCCGAGGCGCTCGATCATCTGCTCGGCGTAGCGGCGGCTGTGCTCCAGCCAGCTCGACGAGTAGGAAGAGAAGTAGGCGTAGTCGGAGAAGATCTGCTCGGGGGTCTCGAACTCCTCGAGCTGCACTGAGGAAGCACCTGCCGCAGACGAGCGCCCGCAGCGGGTAGAACGGCTCCATCGCGTTGACGCGCTCGGGCGCAAGGTAGGAGTTCGCCAGCGGCGACATCCCCAGATCGGCGAACACGTCCTGCAGGGGAGCACCGCAGAATCGACAGGTCGTCGCGCTCATCGGCGAGCGGTCTCGCTCATGCGGAGTCGGCTGCGTAGTGGAAGGACTCGATCTGCCCGAGCGTCACCGCCCGCATGTCGGCTCCCTCGCGCAACGCCTGGTACCACTCGACGATGCTGGCGAGCGCCTCGTCGAGCCCCACGGGCGGGCGCCAACCGAGGCGCCCCCGCGCGCGTGAGGAGTCGAGCTTGAGGTAGCGCGCCTCGTGCGGGTGCGGGCCCTCGTCGAGTGTCCAGCGCAGCTCCTCGGGCCACAGCTCGGCCATCCGCTCGACCATCCAGCCGACCGGGCGCGCGTCCTCATCGGCCGGGCCGAAGTTCCAGCCGGTCGCGTGCTCGGGCGACTCACACAGGGCCTGCGCGAGCACGAGGTAGCCGCTGAGCGGGTTGAGCACGTGCTGCCACGGCCTGATCGAGTTGGGGTTGCGCACGCGCACGGGCTCGCCGGCGAGCGCGGCGCGCATGATGTCGGGGACGAGCCGGTCCGCACCCCAGTCGCCGCCGCCGATCACGTTGCCGGCACGCGCGGAGGCGACCTGCGGCCCGGCGGGGTCGGAGAAGAACGAGCTGCGGTACGCGCTGGTCACGAGCTCGGCGCAGCCCTTGGAGCTCGCGTACGGGTCGTGCCCGCCCATCGGCTCCTCCTCGCGATAGCCCCACTCCCACTCGCGGTTCTCATAGCACTTGTCGGTCGTCACGATCACGACTGCGCGCACGCCGTCGGGCGCCCGGCGCACGCCGTCGAGCAGGTTGACGGTCCCCATCACGTTGGTCGCGTAGGTCTCGCGCGGCTGGTCGAACGCACGCCGCACGAGCGCCTGCGCGGCCATGTGCACGACCACCTCGGGCTTGCTCGCGGCCACCGCCGCGGCGAGCGCCTCGGGGTCGCAGACGTCGCCGTCGATGCACTCCATGCCCTCGCCCACGCGCGCCAGGTCGTGCAGCGAGGGATGTGTGGGCAGGCCCGAGGAGAAGCCTGTCACGTGCGCGCCGAGCGACTGCAGCCACAAGGCCAGCCACGCACCCTTGAAGCCCGAGTGGCCGGTCAGCAGCACGCGCCGCCCGGCCCAGAAGGCGGGGTCGACGGTCGCGCGAGGCGCGGCGGAGGGGTAGGTGCTCATGCTCAGATCAGTCCCAGGTCCGCCACGGTGCGCCCGAGCGCCACAGCTCGTCGAGATGGTGACGGTCGCGTAGCGTGTCCATCGCCTGCCAGAAGCCTTCGTGGCGGTAGCAGGCGAGCTGCCCGTCGGCGGCGAGCGCGCGCATCGGCTCCTGCTCCCACACGGTGTCGTCACCCTCGATATAGCTTCCGACCTCGGGCGAGAGCACGAAGAAGCCGCCGTTCATCCAGCCGCCGTCGCCGCGCGGCTTCTCCTCGAAGCGCCGCACGAGCCCGTCCTCGACCTCGAGCGCGCCGAAGCGCCCGGGCGGCTGCACGGCGGTCACCGTCGCACGCGTCCCCTGCTCGCGGTGAAAGGAGATCAGCGCGCCGATGTCGATGTCGGCCACGCCGTCGCCGTAGGTGAAGCAGAAGTCCTCGTCGCCGACGTAGGGCAGCACCCGCTTCAGGCGCCCGCCGGTCATCGTCTGCTCGCCGGTGTCGACGAGCGTGACGCGCCAGGGCTCGGTCTCCGAGCGGTGCACCTCCATGCTTGCCGTTGCCCAGGTCGAAGGTCACGTCGCACGTGTGCAGGGAGTAGTTGGCGAAGTACTCCTTGATCAGGTAGCCCTTGTAGCCGAGGCAGATCACGAAGTCCTCGATTCCGTGCGCGGCATAGATCTTCATGATGTGCCAGAGCATCGGCTTGCCGCCGATCTCGACCATCGGCTTGGGGCGCACGGAGGTCTCCTCGCTCAGTCGCGAGCCGAACCCGCCCGCCAAGATCACGGCCTTCACAAGCGTGCAGAGTAGTGGACGCTCCGCCCGCACATCCTGGCCGACGCGGTCGCGAGGGGCGGCGTGTGCGCGGCGCTCAACGGCTGATCGCGTGCGAGCTGCCGAGCACTTCGCCGGCGGCGCCGAGCGCCTGCACGGCGAACACGGGTGCCGCACTGGGTACGGTGACGGTCGTCTCAAATCCAGTCGAGGACAGTTCGGCAACCGGCGCGAGCGTCGTCTGGGTGGCGCCGGCGAGCACGCGCCAACCGCGCACGCCGGTAGCTCCGTTCCAGCTCGCATAGACGCTCGTCGCAGCCCCGGCTGCCTTCAGCGCGATCGAGGGCACGGCGGCGGGGACGGCGTTCCATTCAAAGCGGTAGGAGCGATACACCTGCGCCGGGTAGGGCAGGTGGGCGTCGAACACGGTCTGGCCGGCCGCGTTGAACTCGGTGAAGTACGGCGATTCGCCCCAGCCGACGAACCAGTCGCCGTTGGCGAGCACCTGGTTGTTGCCCTGACTGCCGGAGAGGATCGGCGGCGTGCGCACGTCGCGGCTGATCAGGTTGACCGTGCGGTGCTTGAAGTCGATCTGCTCGTGGATCGCGCGCGAGTAGGCATGGGCTTTGGGCACGGCGCCGTTGTCGAAGATCGTGATCGTGTGGTCGGGCTGCCAGCGAGCGTCGTGCTGATAGGCGGTGCCGGTGCCGGAACCCATGCGGAAGCTCGGCTTCTTGCCGCCGAGGCGCCACTCGACGGCGCCGCTCTGGCGGTTGACCTCGTACACGGCCCACATGTTGCGTGAGGAGATCAGGAAGTTGCCGTCGCCCCACGGGTCTGGGCGCGATCGAGTTGAGGTGGAAGAAGTCCCACGGGCGATTCGGGTCGCGAGGAGAGTTGGCGTAGGAGTCGTCGAGCGCGACGTGGCCGTAGGTGTGCCACTCGAACATCACGAGCCCCGTCTTGATGTCGATCTGCTGCACGACGGGATCCTGCAGCGCGCCGTCCTTGGAGCCACCGACCGAGGCAGGTCGGCGCGCACGAGTGTGTAGGCCGACAGGTAGGCGGAGCCCTGCGGCGTCACCTGCAGCTCGTGCAGGTCGGCGTAGTAGCCGTTGCCGGCATGGATCGTCGCGACGGGCTTGTAGTTGGTGCCGAGCAGCGTGTCGCTGCCGAAGCCGACGCCGAGGTCGATGTGGCCTTCCCAGTAGGCCAGCACGGGCTTGCCTTCGTAGCTGGTCACCTGCAGGTTGGTCATCGAGTTGCCCTTGCCTGCGGGCTTGAACCACACGAGCGCGCCGCCGCCGTCGATGATCAGGGCACCGTTCTGACCGCGGCCGGAGTTGGTCGTGAGGAAGATGTCGCCGGGGGCGGCCCCGGCGAGCTGGCCGTGACGCGCACGGTCGGCGGCTGCAGCGTGGGCTGCGTGACGAAGCTCTGGTTGGCGCCGGCCTTGGCAGGCGGCGGCGTGCGGCTCGGGCCGAGCGGGTAGCTCACGAGGCGCGCGATGTAGAAGGTCGTGCCGACGTGCGCGCGGCCGATGGTCGCGGTCGCGGTCACACGCTCGCCTTCGACGAAGCCGCGCGCCGGTACGAAGCTCGCCCCGGCGGCGCTGGCGTAGGAGCGCAGCGAGCCGCTGTGCCCGCCGCTGCGCGAACCGACGACCGAGACGTGGGAGATCTGCTTGGCGGGGGCGCCGAGGAAGCTGATCTGCGTGCCCGGCGAGGCATCGGGCGTGCCGTTCAGGGGCGAGATCGTCACAGCCGAGGCGGCCGTTGCGGTGGCCGCCAGGAGCGCACCCGAGAGCACGAGGGCGAGGATCGGCGCGAGCATCCGCTCGTCGCGCGGCCGACCTTCTCCCAGTGAACCTCTCGCCCTCACGAAGGCGATAACCCTAGACGGAGCATCGGGTAGCGCGGCGCAGTGGCGTCAGGGCTGGGCGCGCATGGCACTCCTATCGCTCGTGAACGCCAACGACATTGGATGACCCTGCGGCGAAGGGATAGTCGGACTCGGCTTCGGAGCGCACGCGGAAGCGGTAGTCGGCGGGGCCGGCGAACTTGAAGCGGTAGGACGCGCGGTAGCGCCCGCGGGCGTCGGTACGGACGACCTTGAACTGGATCCAGGCGCTGCCGGGCGAGCGCGCCTCGAGCACGAGCTGCTTGCCGCCGGCCGGGATCGGACCACCGCGCAGGCGGCCACGGAAGAAGATGCTGCTGCCGGCGCGGGCCGTGTGCGGCGAGACACGCAGCGCGACGCCGGCGCGCGTCACCAGCCGCAATGCACCGGTCGCCGCGGCTCGCGCGTCGTCGAGGTGGGCGCGGTAGGCGAAGCGAAGCGTGCGCGAGGACGTCCCGGCGGGCACGCTCACGCTGAAGCGACCGTCTACGTCAGTACGCGGGCTGACCATCGTCAGAGGCTTGGCTCCGGCATAGGCAGGCGTCGCACGCACGTCGATGGCGGCGCCCGAGATCGGCGCCCCGCCGACCGTCGTGAGACGCCCCGACAAGGTCCGCGGGCGCGCGAAGCCGCCGCGGGCGCTCGTCTTGGCAGTGCCCGTCCAGCGCACGGACAGCCTCGCCTGCACAGAGGCGTTCGTGCCGTTCGGCGATCCGGGCGGCGGCGGGTTGTCGATCATCACGGTCCTGTCGAGCACGGGTGCCGCGTTGCCGGCGGCATCGATCACGCTGACAGTCAAGCGGTGCGCCCCGTTGCCGGCCTTGGTCGAGTCGAACGCCACATCGGCGCTGACCGACTGCGCGCACGGCTGCACGTACAGGAACGCCGGCAGCCCGTCCGAGGTCTGTCCCACGTCGCGGCAGCGCCCGCCGCTGTCGTTGACGACCGTGCGCTGCAGCACCCGACCGTCGACGGCGAACACTGCCTGCCACACACCCGAACCGGGATCGGTCGCGTCGAACGACACGGGGATCGCCCCGCGCAGCGTCGGCGCGCTCGCCAGTTCGCCGCCAACTCCGCTCGCGTGCGGGCCTTCGGATTGCTCGAGCGTGATGTCAGCCGCGTAGATGTAGAGGGCGGCGGCGTAGCCGTTGGCGTCGCCCATACCGGTAGGGCACACTCGTTCAGGCCCACCGCTACATGACGCGTTCGCGTAAATGGCTGAACCGAGGTTCGACGACGGAACAGTCACGCGGTTCGCCGTTGACGCAGCATTGGTGAGATCTCCCCGCGTAGAGCAACCCTGGGTGAAGATGCATTCTTCGAAGACGTTGGTTCGTTCCGGACCCGCAAGCCAGAACTGGTAGGTGGCATTCGTGACCTGACCGCCTTGCAGATCACCCGCCCGCGACAAGGTGGCAGCCGCAATGCGCGCGCTAGCTGGTGCCGAAAACTGCCAGGTGGAGACGTCAACGTTTGTGGCATGGACGGTCGCATCCCCTAGCGCCGCCACCAACGCCCCGCCTTCAGCACAGGTATCCACCGCGTAGTCGTCCCACGCCCCTCCAGCCCCAACCGACCCGCTCCACCCATCCACCGGCGCGCTCTCCCCATCGGGCATCCGACACGAGTAAACGTGGTACTCGCCGGCCCGCGCGACACCCCCGAGCAGGCCAACGGCCAAGCTCGCTCCCACAACCCCCATGAAAATCCGTATGCGCATCACCCTATGTCGGTGCCGGGGCCCTCGTGACCCCCTCCCCAAATCTGCCACCGCACCGGCGAGCACGACATCGGCCGTCGCCGAGGCCGACAACGGCGGCGCCTGAACGCGCGAATTTGTCTCCTATTAATTAATCGATCTGGACGGCCGAGCAGAGACGACTCGGGCCGCGCATACGGCCGGCGTCGGGCGCCGTCAGGCGGTGAACGCGATCGGCAGCTCAGCCAAGCCGTAGATGCCCGAGACGCCCTCGAACACCGGCTCGCCGTCGAGGCGCAGGCCCTGCAGCCGCTGCGAGAGGAACGCCAAGCCCTCCTGTAGCTCCACCCGCGCCAGGTTGGCGCCGAGGCAGTAGTGCACGCCCGCCCCGAACGTCAGCGGCCGCGCGCGACCGCGGTCGGCCGTGATGTCGAACGCGTCCGCCCCGCGCTCGCCGGCCACCTGCGGCTCGAGGTCACGGTTGCCCGTGAACGCGGACACCATCACCACCGTGCCCTCCGGGAACTCCACGCCGCGGTGCTCCACGTCCTCGACCACGATGCGCGCCGTGAACGGCGTGATCGGCTCGTAGCGCAGCGCCTCCTCGACCGCCGCGTCCGCCAGCGACGGATCGGCCGCCAAGAGCGCCAGCTGCTCCGGGTGCTGCGCCAGCAAGCGGATCGCGTGCGCCAGCTGGCTCTGGCTCGTGTCCACGCCGCCCACCAGCACGTTGAACACAAGGTTGATGCACTCCACGTCCGACAGCCGCTCCAGCTCGCCCCCCTCGCCCGGCGCCGTCGCCGCGATCAGCTTCGAGATCAGGTCGTCGCTCGGGTCCTCCCGCCGCGCCAGCACGAGCGCCTGCGCGTAGTCGTAGAACTCGCGCACCGCCTCGTCGATCACCTCGATTTCGCTCGCCATGCTGACCGCGTCGAACTGGCGCTGGATCACGTTCGACCAGTGATGCAGGCGCGGCGCATCCTGAAGCGGCGCACCCATCACCGTCGCGATCGCCAGCGACGGGTACGGCTTCGCGAACGCCTCCACGAAGTCGCAGCGCACCTGCTCGCCCTCGCTCACCCCAGCCGTCGCCTGCGCCAGCAGCTCGTCGAGGAACTCGCGCATGACCGGCCTGTAGCGCTCAACCGCCCGTGGCGACAGCGCCGGGTTCACCAGGCTGCGCAGGCGCGTGTGATCGGCGCCGTTGACGTGCAGGATGTTGCGCCGCATCTGCTCATACAGCGGCCCCTCATGCACGCCGAAGATCTCCGCGATCTTCATCCCCGGGAAGATCGCCCTGCGCGTGCGCAGGAAGAACTCGCCGCCCTCCCTGTCGAGCGTCATGTAGCCGAACGGGACCTGCGCCAGCCACACGCCGCCATCGGCCACCGCGCGCTCGTCCGCTCCCGCCGGGTCGCGCACCGCCGCCATCGCCTCGTGGAAGCGCTCCCCGCGCATCTCCGGGTCCGTGTGGTCGAAGCTCGGCAGCCTCAGCTCGCTCACCAGCGTCATCGCCCGGCCATCCTCTCAGGTGGGTTCCGCCGCCGGGCGCCCAGCGGCCGGACGCGCCAGCTTCTTGCCCGGGTTGAAGAGGCCCTTCGGGTCGAACGCGCGCTTGATCGCTTCGTGCAACTGCACCGCCCGCGCGTCCCACTGTCCCTCCAGCAGGCCCGACTTGAGCAGCCCCGTGCCGTGCTCCGCTGCGATCGAGCCGCCCAGCTCCCACACCAGCTCGAACAGCTCCGCCCCGACCGCCTCCGCCGCGTCCAGCTCGGCCTCCCGCGCCGGGTCCACCAGCACCGTCGCGTGCACGTTGCCCTCGCCCCCGTGGCCCCACGCGCACGAGCGCAGGCCGTGGCCGGCCGCGATCTGCCCGAAGCGCACCAGCCCCTCGCCCAGCCGCTCCGGCGGAAACGCCACGTCCTCGCTCACCTTGCCACCGCGCGCCGCCGTGACCACTCCGTTGAAGCCGTCCCGCCAGCGCCACAACGCGGCCGCCTCCGCCTCCTGCGCGAACTGCTCGATCGCCGGCGCGTCGCCCCTGGCTGCATCCGGCGCCGCGCTCGCGCCGAGCACTTCGAGCAGCGATGCCCGGTCGTGCTCCACGTCTGACTGTGAGCCGTCCAGCTCGATCAGCAGCGCGAAGCCCGCTTGCACCGGAAGCTCGCCCGGGTAGCCGCCGGCCACGAGCGCCAGCGTGGCGCCGTCGATGAACTCCATCGCCGCCGGCTCGATCCCCGCCGCCAGCACGTCCTGCATCGCCTGGCAGCCCGCCGCCGTGTCCTTCGCCGCCGCGCCGTCGCCCTCGCCCGACGGCGCCAGCAGCGCGACCAGCGCGAGCCGCGCCTGCGGCGCCGGGCGCAGCCGCAGTCGCACCGCCGTGATCACGCCCAGCGTGCCCTCCGAGCCGATCAACAGGCTCTTCAGGTCATAGCCCGCCACGTCCTTGCGCGCCCAGCCGCCGAGCTGCACGAGCTCGCCCGGCGCCAGCACCGCCTCCACGCCCGCCACCCACGAGCCCGTCACGCCGTACTTCAGCGCGTGCGGACCGCCCGCATTCGTCGCCACGTTGCCGCCGATCTGCGACTGCTCCGCCGCGCCCGGGTCGGGGCCGAAGAACAGCCCGTTCTCGCGCGCCAGGCGCTGCACCTCGCTCGTGCGCACGCCCGCCTCCGGGAGCATCCGCCACAGCGCCGGCTCGAGCTCGCGCACCGCCCGCAGACGCTCCAGCGAGAGCACCACGCCGCCCGCGCTCGGCACCGCCCCGCCGAGCAGCCCCGTGCCGCCGCCACGCGGGACGATCGCCACGTCGTGTGAGTAGCACCACGCCACCACCGCAGCCACCTCCTGCGCGCTGCCCGGCAGCGCCACCGCGTCCGCGCGCCCGTGAAGGCCGCGCCGGCGCGCCATGTCGCCGTTGTACGGCGAGCTCGCCGGCGGCGCGTCGAGCACGTGCTCGGCCCCGATCAACCGGCGCAGCTCGGCGCCGAGCGAGTCGTCAGGCGTCATCTGCGCAACACCCGCCACATCACACCACACCGCGCGCGGGCAGTCCCGTGCAGTGCTCAGCAAACCTGAGCAAACGCCGAAACCCCCTCATCGAGCCGGGGCAAGTCCGGCCAATCAATCCGGGGGTAGTAGATGTTCAAGCGAAGCGTTCCGCTCGCAGCACTCGTGTCCTTTGCCATGCTGCTCGTCGTCGCGCCGGCGTCGGCGCAGCCGTTCATCGAAGCCGCCCCCGCGCAGCTCGAATACGGCGCCGTCGACCTGCACTTCGGCGGCAATCCGCAGCAGAACGTGAAGTTCACCAACAACACCCCCGGAACGCTGCACGTCACGGCCGCCGAACTCTCCGGCGCCGACCCGTCGAGCTTTCAGATCGTCAACGACGGCTGCACCGGCAACTTCGTCGGCGCCGGTGAAAACTGCTCGCTAGAAGTCGTCTTCAAGCCCACCGCGCGCAGCGCCTATGCCGCGACGCTCGTGCTGCTCACGCTCGACGAATCGGCCGGGGAAGTCTCCGCCGAAGTGCCGATCTCCGCGAGCGCCGCCACCGGCACCCCGTCACCGAGCCCGAGCCAGCTGACCTTCTCCCCGATCCCCTACAACCCGCCCGGGTCATTCGAAGGCGAAAACAACGAGAGCGAATCGCTCAGCATCCAGAACAGCTCCGACTTCGGCACGCAGTTGCAATCGGTCTCGATCACCGGCCCCGACGCGGCCGACTTCAGCGTCGAATGGGGCAACTGCGAAAACGACCAGATGGGGCCCAACAACAGCTGCGGCATGGGCATCCGCTTCCGCCCGAGCGCGCCCGGCGTGCGCACGGCCTCGCTCGTCGTGCAGAGCGACTCCGCCGCCGGGCCGATCGTCGTGCCGCTCTCAGGCGAAGGCCTGCACGGCCCGCAGATGACGCTCGACACGACCCAGGCGCTGCTCGGCACCGTGGCGCTCGGACACTCCACGCAGCACACCTTCACCGTGACCAACACGGGCGACTACCTGCTCTACATCCAGCGCTCCTTCCTCGTCACCGGCACGCCGCTGATGTTCGGAGTGCGCGCCGACTCCTGCAGCGGGCACATCCTGCCCCCGAGCGAATCGTGCGCCGTGACCGTCGGCTTCCAGCCGACGACGCTCGGCGAGAAGAGCGCGGCGATGCTGTTCATCACGAACACCCCCGCCATCAACGTCGCCGGAATCGACGGCATCGGCGTGCAGGGCGCCGACGAAGCAGACCCGTCGCTGTCGATGCCGCTCGTGAGCACGCCCGCACCGAGCGCACCGGTCCCGCCACCCGCGCCGGCCGCCGTGCCTGCGCCGTCCGCCGACCAGGCGCCGACCCCCCCGCCGGCGCTCTCGGCTGCGCGCGCGCCGCGCCTCTACACCCTGCTCGGCCATGCCACGCTCGACCCCGGCGCCGACGTGCAGTGCCCCGCCACCGCCAAAGACTGCGAAACGCTGAGCTTTCTCGTGCCCGCCGGCGCGCCGCGCGGCTCGATCAGCGGCTTCGGCCAGGACGCAGCCGTGCTCGGCTCCGCCACGGCCCGGCTGCGCAGCGGCCAGGGCATCCACGTGCGCATCCCGCTCACGCGCCACGCACGGGCACAGCTGAAGCGGCGAGGGCGTATGCAGGTGCGCGTCGGCGTCGTCGTGCTCGCAGACGGCGCGATCGTCGCGCAGCACAGCTGGACGATGAAGCTGAGCGCCGCCGGCGCCGTCTCGCTGCTCTGAGGCGGGCCCGTCCGAGCGGGTGCTCAGCCGGGCGCTCACCCGGCGCATCCTCCGGCCGCGGAGAGCGCGCCGGGTAGCATTCGTGCATGGCAGTAAGTGCCAAGCCCCCCGAGCGCGCGCCCGAGCAGGCCGGCGAGCGGAGCTTCAAGACGCTCTCCGGTGAGCCCGTGCGCGAGCTGTACACCGACGCCGATCTGCCGCCCGGGATCGGCTCCGAGCAGGACCCGATCGGCCGTCCGGGCGCATACCCCTTCACGCGCGGGATCTATGAGTCGATGTACCGCGGGCGGCTGTGGACGATGCGCCAGTTCGCCGGCTTCGGCACGAGCGAGGAGACCAACGAGCGCTTCCTCTACCTGCTCGGCCACGGCCAGACGGGACTCTCGACGGCATTCGACATGCCCTCGCTGATGGGCCACGACTCAGACCACCCGCGCTCGCTCGGCGAGGTCGGGCGCGAGGGCGTCGCCGTCGACACGCTTGACGACATGCAGACGCTGTTCGGCGGGATCGACCTCGGTGAGGTGTCCGTCTCGATGACGATCAACGCGCCCGCCGCGATCATGCTCGCCTTCTACGTGGCCGCCGCCGAGGCCGGCACGAGCGCCGTCGGCCCCGTCTCCCCGGAGCGGCTGTCGGGCACGATCCAGGCCGACATCCTGAAGGAGTACATCGCGCAGAAGGAGTGGTGCTTTCCGATCGACCCCGCCATGCGCCTGTGCGGCGACATGATCGAGTGGTGCACGCGGCGGATGCCGCGCTGGCACCCGATCTCGATCTCCGGCTACCACATCCGCGAGGCCGGCTCGACGGCGCAGCAGGAGCTCGCCTTCACGCTGAAGGACGGGCTGACGTACGTCGAGCAGGCCGTGCAGCGGGGCCTCGACGTCGACGAGTTCGCGCCGCGCCTGTCGTTCTTCTTCAACGCCCAGATCGACTTCTTCGAGGAGATCGCCAAGTACCGCGCCGCGCGGCGGATCTGGGCGCGCGAGCTGAAAGAGACCTTCGGCGCGAAGAACCCCAAGTCGTGGCAGATGCGCTTCCACACGCAGACGGCCGGCGTCTCGCTGACCGCGCAGCAGCCGCTCAACAACATCGTGCGCACCGCGATCGAGGCTCTCGCGGGCGTGCTCGGCGGCACCCAGTCGCTGCACACCAACTCCTACGACGAGGCGCTCGCGCTGCCGACCGAGGAGGCCGTCACGATCGCGCTGCGCACGCAGCAGGTGATCGCGCACGAGACCGGCGTAGCCAGCACGGCCGACCCGCTCGGCGGCTCCTACTTCGTCGAGGCGCTGACCGACGAGATGGAGCAGCGAAGCTATGAGTACTTCGCCAAGATCGACGAGCTCGGCGGGATGGTCGAGTCGGTCAAGCGCAACTATCCGCAGCGCGAGATCGCCGACGCCTCGTTCACGCTGCAGCTCCAGATCGACGCCGGCGAGCGCGTCGTCGTCGGCGTCAACCGCTTCCTCGACGAGGACGAACAGCCGATCCCGACGCTGCGGATCGACCCGGCGCTCGAGCGCAAGCAGCTCGACCGCCTGCAGAGCGCCCGCGCGGGACGCGACGGCGCAGCCGTCGAGGCGACGCTGGCGGCGCTGCGCGAGGACGCCGCGCACCCCGAGCGCAACCTGATGGAGCCGCTGCTCGCCTGCGCCCGCGCGCACGCCTCCGAGGGCGAGATCATCGAGTCCTTGCAGCAGGTGTTCGGCGACTACACCGAGACGCCGGTGTTCTGAGCGTGTTCGAAGCGGCGTGCGTCGTCGCAGGCAACTTCCGCCGGCCGGTTGGTGTCTTCGGCAGCAGCCTCGGCGCAACTCGGTCGACTCGCTGCTCGCCGGGCTCGTCGTCGCGCTCGCGCTGCGCGGCGACGATCGGGTCCCGCTGGCCGCGCACCGGATCAAAGCCGAGGAGGCCGCCTTCAAAGCGCCGGCGGCAGCGCGCTGCATGCCGAGCACCTCCAACCTCTCGGCCACGCTGCCCGGCACGACGCTCAGCGTCTCGCCGCTGCCCGATTCCTACGACGCCTCCTACCGCACCCAGATCAGCCTCGCCGGCGTGCCCGCTGCGGCGCTCTCGAGCATCACCGTGCGGGGCTCGCACAGCGGCAAGCACGACGGCCGGCTGCGCCCCTACTCCCAAGGCGACGGCGCCAGCTTCGTGCTCGCCGACCCGCTCACGCAGGGCGAGACGGTGACCGTGCGCGGCAAGCTGCGCAGCGGTTCGAGCACGCACGCCTTCGCGTTCCACTTCACGGTCGCCACGCAGGACGTGCTGCCGTACTCCAAGCCGACGCCACCGTCGGGCAAGGACTACAACGAGAAGCAGCACTTCCACTCTGAGCCGACGCTCGAACCGCCGGGCGTGGTCGTGACCGCGCGCACGCCCGCGCAGACCCAGCCCGGCGACATCTTCGTGGCGCCCTACTCCGGCCCGGGACCGCCGGGCACGATGATCTTCGACGAAGCCGGCAACCTCGTGTGGTTCCACCCGCTGCCCAAGAACGCCTCGGCGGCGACCAACCTGCAGGTGCAAGAGCTCGGCGGCCAGCCGGTGCTGAGTGGTGGCAGGGCTACATCCCGCCGCAGGGCTTCGGCCAGGGCGAAGAGATCATCGCCAACGCCTCCTACCAGCAGATCGGGCGCGTGCGCGCGGGCAACGGCTACTCGGCCGACCTGCACGACTTCAAGATCACGCCGCAGGGCACGGCCCTGTTGACGGTGTTCAACCCGATCGACTGCAACCTGTCGGTCGTCGGCGGCCCGAGCGGCGGCGCCGTCACCGACAGCGTGTTCCAGGAAATCGACCTGCGCACGGGGCTCGTGCGGCGCGAGTGGCACAGCCTCGACCACGTGCCGCTGGGCGACTCCTACAGCCTCGCCACGCACGCGAGCAAAAAGTGGCCGTTCGACTACTTCCACATCAACTCGATCGACCAGCGCGCGGACGGCACGACGCTGATCTCGGCGCGCAACACGTGGGCGATGTACGAGCTGGGCACAGCCAGCGGGCGCGTGGCGAGCACGATCGGCGGCCATCACTCGGGCGTGAAGCTCGGCTCGGGCACGCACACGGCCTACCAGCACGACGCGAGCACGCTGGCCAACGGCACGATCAGCGTGTTCGACAACGGCTCGGTGCCGAAGGTCCACCCGCAGTCGCGCGGGCTCGTGCTCGCGCTCAACGCGCAGAGCGACGCGGCGAGCGTCGTGGCGCAGTACGAGCACAGCCCGGCGCTGACGTCCGACAGCCAGGGCAACATCCAACAGCTGGCCAACCAGGACATGTTCGTGGGATGGGGATCGGAGCCATACTTCTCGGAGTACAGCGCAGGCGGCCAGCTCCTGTTCGACGCGCACATGCACGGCTCCTACGAGTCCTACCGTGGCTACCGCTTTCCCTGGACCGGCGCCCCGGCCGGCGCGCCCGCAATCGCGGCGAGCGCCTCGGGCGGGCGCGTGAAGGTCTGGGCGAGCTGGAACGGGGACACGCGCACGGCGACGTGGCGCGTGCTGGCCGGCAGCTCGCCGAACGCGCTGGCGCCTGTGGCGAGCGCGCCGCGCAGCGGCTTCGAGACGCAGATCGTCACGCCGCGCACGGCGCCGTACATCGCCGTGCAGGCGCTCGACGCATCCGGCGCCGTGCTCGGCAGCTCGCGCGCGATTCGCGATTGAGCGAGCCGCCCGAGACCTTCACAGACGCTCCCGAGCGAGGCTGGTAGGCTTGGCTCGTTTGGCGTCAAGGAGGGGTTTTCAGCCGGTGGGGATGCGGATATGACGGCGCGCAAGGCCAACACCAAACCCCGTGGCTCCTCGCCCGGCAAGTCGAAGGATTCGTCTGACGCCAAAGACGAGGGCCGAGCCAAAGCCGCTTCGGGCAGCTCTGCAGCCGCCGACACGGGAGCTTCGAGCCCAGCCGGGCAAAGGCCGGCGGCGCGCTACCGACGGCTGCCGACCGGCGCGCACGGGCTGACCCGCGAGGAGGTCGAGCGCGACCAGCGCGAGCGACTGCGCTCGGCGATGATCGAGCTGATCGCCCAGCGCGGCTACCCGGCCGTGCGGATCCTCGACCTGACGCAGCTCGCGCACGTCTCGCGCCCGACGTTCTACAACCTCTACGCGGACAAGGAAGAGCTGCTGCTGAGCGCCTACGAGGACATCGCCGGGCGCACGACGGCGCACGTGGCGGCCGCCTACGACGAAGCCGACTCGCCCGAGGAGAGCCTG
The DNA here is from genome assembly GCA_963714215.1 of uncultured Solirubrobacteraceae bacterium. Taxonomy (GTDB): domain Bacteria; phylum Actinomycetota; class Thermoleophilia; order Solirubrobacterales; family Solirubrobacteraceae; genus Palsa-744. Next base: position 303,536 of record CAVQNP010000007.1, on the reverse strand, counting down.
CAGATGGCGCTGCGCGCGTTCGCCGAGCTGGCGGCGGCCGAGCCGGAGGCGATGACGCTCGCGCTGCTCGGCACCTTCGGCGCGGGGCCGCGGGCGCTCGAACGGCGCAACCGCACGACGACGGCGCTCGAGCGGATGGTCAGCGCCGGGCGCGAGCACGCGTGGAGCGAGCAGCCACGCGATCTGACGGCGAAGTTCCTGATCGGCGGCATCCGCGAGGTCTCGGCGACGCGTCTCCTGCGTGGGCGCGCGCACGAGCTGCCGGAGCTGGCCGACGAACTGGGCGCATGGGCGCTGGCCTACCCACCGGCACTGCCGCTCGGGCTCGACGGACCGCGCCGCGTGCGCAGGCGCGCGGCGGACGAGCCGACGCCGTCGCAGATGCGCGGCGAGCGCCCGCTGTCGGAGCGGCGGCTGCCGAGCGGACGCCACGACCTGGCGCGCGAGGAGGTCGTCAAGAGCCAGCGTGAACGGATCGTCGACGCGACCGCGGAGATCGTCGCCGAGAAGGGCTTCGCCGGGCTGACGATCCCCGAGATCGCCTCCCGCGCGAACGTCTCGCACGAGACGTTCTACGAGATGTACCCGACCAAGCACGACGCCTTCCTCGGCGCGCAGAAGGTCGGCCTGCACCAGGCGCTGCGCACCACCGTCGAGGCCTACGACGCGCAGGTCGCCGACTGGCCGGACGGCGTCGCGGCCGGGCTCAACGCGCTGATGGACTTCGTCTGCTCGGAGCCCTCCCACGCGCACCTGACGCTCGTCGACACGTTCGGCGCGAGCCCACAGGCGATCGAGATCCGCCGCAGCGCACTGGAATCGTTCACGGCCTACCTGAGCCCCGGCTTCGAGCACGCGGCGGACGACGCCGAGGTGCCCGAGATCGCGGCCGAGGCCGTCGCGGGTGGCATCTGGCAGGTGCTGCACCACTACATCGAGCACAAGCGCCTGCACGAACTGTGCGACGCCTCGCCGCAGCTGGTCTACCTCACGCTCAACCCGTTCATCGGGCCCGAGCCGGCGGCCGAGACGGCGCGCAGGCCGGTGGCCTCGGCGGGCTAGCTCCGGTCAGCTCACTCGTCGCTCAGCGCAGCCACGCCAAGCGCAACGGCGGACACGGCGGTGCCGCTGACGAGCACGCTCGTCAACGGCGGCAGGTATCCGCGACGTCCACCGGCGATCCCCGCCAGCACGTCTGCCGCGTCACACGCGAGCCCGGCGATCAGCCACTGCTTGCGCGCCTCGCCCTCGCTGCCGAGCGCGCCCCAGGCGAGCGCGACGTCGCGTGCGCCGAACAGACGGGCCAGGTACGGCGACTGCGGATTGGCCTCCGCGTCCAGCCCGAACAGCTTGCCCGCGAACCGCGGCGTGGTCCAAGAGGCGACCCCGACGACCAGTCTGAGGCCAGCCAGCAGGCCGACAGCGCGTTCTCTGTCCACGTCGCCGACACTACCGCAACCGCTCTGCGCCGACTACTGCACCGGCGTCGCCGCCAGCGGTCCGGCCTCGTCGGCGAACTCGAGCACCGGCCCGAAGGAGACCTCCATGTGCGCGCCTCCGCCGGCGGCGTTGGCTGCTCGCGCGTATCCCCCGTGCGCCTCGGCCGCCTGGCGCACGATCGCCAGGCCGAGCCCGGAGCCGGGCAGCTTGCGCGCGCGCTCGGAGCGGTAGAAGCGCTCGAACACCTTGCCGAGCTCGTGCTCGCCGAAGCCGGGGCCGTGGTCGCGCACGACCAGCACGCCGTCACGCAGCGAGACCTCGACGATGCCGCCCGGCGGGCTCCACTTGTGCGCGTTGTCGAGCAGGTTGGAGATCGCGCGGTTGATGCGGTCGGCTTCGCCGCGCACGACGGTCGGCTGCAGGTCGAGCTCGAAGCGCAGCTCGCCGCGACGGCGCGTGCGCGCGACAGCCTCGGCGGCGAGCTCGTCCAGGCGCACCTCGCCGCGCTCGGACGGCGCGCGCGAGCCGCGTGCGAGCTCGACGACATCACCGACGAGCGTCGTCAGCTCGTCGAGCTCGTCGATGATGTCGGCGCGCAGGCGCTGCTGCTCGGCGGGCGCCAGGCGGTGGGCGTCCTCGAGCGTCTGGATGTTCGCGCGCAGCGAGGCGATCGGCGTGCGCAGCTCGTGGCTGGCGTCGGCGATCAGCTGGCGCTGGGCGAGCAGCGAGCGCTCGAGCGCGTCGAGCGTCGTGTTGAAGCTGGTGGCGAGTCGCTCGAGCTCCTCGCCGCCGCTCACGTCCAGGCGCTCTGAGAGGTCGAGCTCGCCGGCGAGCGACTCCGTGCGACGCGTGAAGCGCGCGATCGGCGCGAGCGCGGTGCGCGCGACGAGCGCGCCGAGCACAGCGCCGAGCGCGATCCCGGCGATGCCGACGATCAGCAGGATCAGCAGGATCCGGTGCAGCTCGTGATCGACCTCGGAGAGCGGGCGGGCGATCATCACGGCGCCGCCCGCCGTGGCCGTGGCGCCGACCGTGCCCGTGTCCGTGCCCTGGCCCCCGCTCGCAGCGGGCGTGCCGAGCGTGAGCACGCGCAGGTGCGTCCCCTTGACCGTGCGGTCGCTCAGCGCGCTGCCATGTCCCGAGGCGGCGATCTGCCGATCGCGCGCGTTGGGCGGAATCTTCGGCGTGGAGCCCTGGCCGCCGGGGACGTCGACGACGCCCTTGGCGCTGACGAACTGCACGTAGCCGGCGGCGCCGCCAAAGCGCCCGGGCTGGACGAAGTTGGGCAGCGGGCCGTGCGCTTCCAAGCGCGCGCGGAACGCCGGCGGCGCGGCGCCGGCGACGGCATCGGGCGTGCCGGTCGCGCTGTCGCCTTTGCCGCTCCCGCCACCGTCGTTGGCACTCGCCGTCCCGCCAGCGCTCCCTTTGGCGGACGTGCCACTTGTGCCGCTCCCAGCGCCGCTGCCGCCGGGGGACAGATTGTCCGATGGTCCAGCCCCGCCGTGCAGTGGCGGGGCGCTGACGAGCACCTGGGCACGCTGCGTGAGCGACTGGTCGATCTGCCCGCGCAGATCGGAGCGGACTGCGAGATAGATGCCGACGGCGGCGGCGAGCACGGCGAGCGCGACGGCCACGCCGCCGACGGCGGCGATGCGCAGGCGCAGGCTCACGGCTCGCGCAGGACGTAGCCGACCCCGTCGGCGCTCTGCACGTGATGGCCGCCATGGGCAAGGACGCTGCCGAGCGCATCGTGCACGCGGTCGTCGCCGAGGAGAATCTGCATGGCCTGATTGTGCCGCACCGGATTGGCCACCTGCCGGACTCCTACGTTGTTCCTACGGACGCCTTAGGGAGCTCTTGTGCGCCGGCTCGATCCTCGCCTCGTGGCCGACGGCATCCGCGATCAACGCCCGCTGCTCAACATCGCGCTCGGCGTGCTCTGCATCGCCGCGATCGTGGTCGCCTACACGACGGTCGGCCAGGCCTCGCAGTCCTCGGCACAGAGCACCAGAACCGCCACGGTGCAGAAGGGGGTCGTTCAGTCGACCGTCTCGGGCAGCGGCAACATCCAGGCCGCCAGCCAGCTCAACCTCGGCTTCAAGACGAGCGGAACCGTCACCCGCATCTACGTGACCCAGGGTGAGCATGTCACCCAGGGCCAGCTTTTGGCGACGCTCGACCCCCAGAGCGCCGAAGTTACGCTCGAACAGGCCAAGGCCAACCTGCAATCCGCCGAAGCCAACCTCGCCAGCGAGGAAGAAAACGAAGGAGAAACCTCTTCGGGGCAAGGCTCCACGGGCACGAGCACGGGAACTCCAGCCAGCACCGCCACCGCCGCATCGAACATCGCCTACGCCGCGGCCACACCGTCGCCCACGACGAGCGCTCCGGTCACGACGCCGAGCACGACCAGCACCAGCCCGACGACCACGACGCCGAGCACGACGACCGCGCCGGCGACGACCGCGCCGAGCACGACCAGCAAGCCCCCGACCACGACGACGACGCAGAAGAGCAAAACCACCGCGCCGAAAGCGAGCGAATCTCCCTCCGCCGACTCGAGCGAAGGCTCCAGCTCGCCCTCGTCGGGCTCGACGATCAGCACGGCCACGCGCGAAGCGAACCTGGCATCGGCCAAAGCGGCCGTCAAGAGCGACAAGCTGACGGTGAAAAGCGACGAACAGGCCGTTGAGAACACCAAGCTCTACGCGCCGCAGTACGGCACGATCGTGACGCTCTCCGGCGAAGTCGGCGAAACCGTTTCCGCAACGGGCACGACCAAGGCATCCGGCAGCAGCTCCTCCAGCAGCAGCGCCTCGGCCTCGCCGACCAGCAGCACTTCGTCGCCGAGCAGCTCGGCGGAATCGTCCAGCAGCTCCTCCAAGACGTCTTTCGCGGTGCTCAGCAACCTCAGCTCGATGCAACTCGTCGTGCCGCTGAGCGAGTCTGAAATCGGCAACGTGAAGGTCGGCCAGACCGCCACGGTGACGATCGAAGCGCTCAGCAGCCGCAAAGTCGCGGCCCACGTGCTCAGCGTCGACGCGCTGTCCACGAGCAACAGCGGCGTCGTCAGCTACGACGTCACGTTCCAGCTCGACCAGATGGAATCCGGCTTGAAAGCCGGCATGAGCGCATCTGCCGAAGTCGTGGTCAAGCAGGCCGAAGGCGTGAACGTCCCGACGACGGCGATCTCCGCAGGTTCTGTAACGGTCGTGCGCGCAGGCAAGCACGTCAGCCAAGCGGTGACTACCGGTCTCGCGGGCGACAGCTCGACAATCATCCTCAGCGGGCTGAAGGTGGGAGAAGAGATCGTCCTGCCGAGCGTCACGAGCACGAGCACGAGCTCATCCAAATCGGGCATCGGCGCGCGCCTCGGCGGCGGAGGCCTCAGCAGCGGAGGCCTTGGCGGAGGCGGCGCTTTCCCCGGCGGCGGACCCCCCGGCGGCTGATGCGAGTGCCACGTATCCCCACCCCGCGACCGGGCACCCGAGCGCGCCGCGCGCGCGAGCGACCGGTGATCGAGCGCGCAGGCTCGACGCAGCAGGTCCGCGACCGCAAGGGCGGGCGTCGGCGGCCTCCGGCGATCCTCGTACGCGACGTCGTCAAGACCTATCAGCTCGGGCAGATCAAGGTGCGCGCGCTGCGCAAGGTCTCACTGCGTATCGACCGCGGCGACTTCGTCGCGGTCATGGGCAGCTCGGGCAGCGGCAAGAGCACGCTGATGAACATCCTCGGCTGCCTCGACGTGCCCACCGGCGGGAGCTACCGGATCGACGGCGTGGACGTGCGCATCCTCGACGAGGACGACCTCTCGGACCTGCGCAGCCGCAAGATCGGCTTCGTCTTTCAGAGCTTCAACCTCGTGGCGCGCACGAGCGCGCTCGCCAACGTCGAACTGCCGCTCGCCTACGCCGGAGTGGACCGCCGGGCGCGCAGGCAGCGTGCAGAGGAAGCACTCGGCGCAGTCGGCATGGGCAACCGCATGCACCACCAGTCCTCCGAGCTCTCCGGCGGTCAGCAGCAACGCGTCGCGGTCGCCCGCGCGATCGTCACCAACCCGGCCCTGATCCTCGCCGACGAGCCGACCGGCAACCTCGATTCGCATTCCACCGAGGATGTGCTGGCGATCTTCGCCCGCTTGAACGCGGAAGGACGAACCGTCGTGCTGATCACACACGAGCCGGACGTCGCCGAGCAGGCCAAGCGGGTGATCAGCCTGAGCGACGGCAAGGTCGTCGAGGATCGCCGCATCGCGGGCGTGCACGAGCCGCCTCCGGCCCTGCATCGCCAGAAGACGGCCCACCGCGCCGCGGATGCCGGCGTCACGGAGCTGCGGTCGTGATCGGCGTGGAGACGCTGCGAATCGCCTGGGGCGGGATCGCGGCCAACAAGCTGCGCTCGGGCCTGACGATCCTCGGCATGACGATCGGCGTGGCCTCGGTGATCGTGCTGATCGCTGTCGGCAACGGCTCCTCGCAGGCGATCAAGTCGCAGATCCAGAGCCTCGGCACGAACGTGCTGCTCGTGATGAGCGGCCGCGGCCTCGGTGGGACGCGCGCGAGCGGATCGTCCACCATCTCGCTGACCAAGAAGGACGCCGAAGCGCTGCAGGACCCCGGCAAGGCGCCCGACGTCAAGAGCGCCTCGCCGGTAGTCGGCGCCACGAGCGTGAAACTGGTCTTCGCCAGCACGAGCTACGAACCGTCAACGTTCACGGGCACGACGCCCTCCTACCTGACGGCGCACAGCTACAAGCTCGCCGAAGGCAAGCCGTTCACGAGCGCCGACGTGAGCAAGCACAGACGCGTCGCCGTGATCGGCCAGACGGTCGCCGAAGAACTGTTCGCCGGCCAGAGCGCGGTCGGGCAGAACATGAAGGCCAACGGATCGAACTTCGAAGTGGTCGGCGTGCTGGCCTCGAAGGGCTCAAACGGCGCGAGCAACCAGGACGACGTGGTGATGGCGCCGATCTCCACCGTGCAGGACTCGCTGAGCGGCTACGGCGCGATTTCCTCGATCACAGTCGAGGCGAAGTCCGAACCGACATTGAACGCCGCCGAAGGCGAGGTCAAGCAGATCCTCGAGGAACGCCACAAGATCAAGAACACCGAAGAACCGGGCTTTCAAGTGCTCAACCAGGGCTCGCTGCTGTCGACCTCGAGCTCCAGCAGCAGCGTCTTCACCACATTGCTCGGCGAGGTCGCGGCGATCTCGCTGCTCGTCGGCGGGATCGGCGTGATGAACATCATGCTCGTGAGCGTCACCGAGCGAACGCGCGAGATCGGCATCCGCAAGGCGATCGGCGCTCGGCGCTCTGACATCCTCACGCAGTTCCTCACCGAGGCGGTCCTCGTCTCGCTGATCGGTGGCCTGACGGGCGTGGCAGTCGGAGTGCTCGGCAGCCAGTTCCCGATCGCCGGCGTACATCCCCAGATCGCGACTTATTCGATCTTCCTCGCCTTCGGCGCAGCTGCGCTGTCCGGGCTGTTCTTCGGCACCTATCCCGCGGCGCGGGCCGCCTCTCTCAGACCGATCGAAGCGCTGCGCTTTGAGTGAGTCACCTACCCCCAACAAGGAGTCGACGATGTCAAGCCACGAGTCCACCGCGCCTGAGACAACCGAGCTCGAGTACGACCCCGACGTCGACCACGAGCCCGAGCAGGACAACGAGTGGCTGGATGAGGAGTCCGAGCTCACGCGCCGTCCGCGCCGGCGCCTGCTGACGCCGATTCCCCTGGCGCTGCTCGCCGTGCTGCTGATCGCCTGCGGCTTCATCGGCGGCGTACTCGTGCAGAAGGGACAGGGCGGCACGGCTTCGCCGGGCGCCGGCGCGCGCGGCGGCTTCCCGTCGCTCAGCGCCTTGAAAGGCGCTCTCCCCGGCGCCGGCGGCGCCGGGGGAACAAGCTCGACCGGCGGCTCCGGACCAAAAGGCGGTGCGAGCGCCTTCCCCGGCATCGCAGGCACCGGCAGCGGCGGCGTCACCACCGGCGAAGTCGCCTACGTGCGCGGCAACACGCTCTACGTGACCGACAGCGAAGGCAACACGGTCAAGGTCAAAGCCGCCGCAGGATCGAAAGTGACGAAGACCGTCAGCACGAAAGCAAGCAGCATCCACCCCGGGGCGACGGTCGTCGTGCTCGGCAGCAAAGCCGAGCACGGCAGCATCAGCGCAAGTTCGATCAGCGTCAGCTCCGCCGCCTCGGGCAACGCCTCATCCGCAGGCTCGAGCTCTTCCAGCGCCGGCGCAAGCAGCAGCAGCAGCACACCCACGCTGTTCGGTCCCGGCTAGCAGCAAGACATCAACCAACGAACAAGGAAGCCATAAATGCCGGCAAGCCCAAGTCCCGTCCCTCAACCAACCAGACGCAAGCGCGTTCGGGTGCTGCTCGCGCTCGGCGTTCTTGGCGCCTGCATGGCGCTGGCGGCGTGTGGAAGCTCGGGCAGCGGCTCAAGCTCCGCCGGCAAGAGCTCCAGCAGTTCCGCGAACAAAGCGGGTGCACCGCATTCGAGCCGGTTCACGGCGCTCAGCTCGTGCTTGAAGAAAGAGGGCATCACGCTGCCCTCGGCGCCGTCGGGAGCCAGGCGTCAGCCCGGCGGACCGGGGGCTGGAGCACCAGGTGGTGTCGCCGGCGGGCTCCAGCTGCCCAAAGGCGTCACTCAAGCCCAGTTTCAGGCCGCGCTGAAGAAGTGCGGTGCCGGCAACCTCCCGCGGGGCATAGGCGGCGGCCTCAACAGCGCCTCGGCGCGGGCCGGCCTCGCCAAATACGCAGCTTGCCTGCGTCAGAGCGGCATCAACGTGCCGGCGCCCAACACTACGGGCAAAGGCCCCGTGTTCAGCACCAAGGGAATTGACACGTCCAGCGGCAAGTTCAAGGCCGCTCAAAGCAAGTGTCAGAGCGACCTCAAAGGCGCCTTCCCGGGTGGTGGCGGCACGCCGCCTTCCGGCGGCCCACCGAACGGCGCTCCGCCGAATGGCGAAGGCTCTCCGCCCACCGGCGAAGGCTCCGCTGGATAACGCTCGCCGTAGGTACACCGGGACCGGCGCGCGGCTCACAGGGGCGAGCTCAGCGCGCCGCTCCGGTGTCCGCGCAGGCTCACGGCTCGCGCATCACGTAGCCGACGCCGCGCACGGTGTGGATCAGATCGCGCGCGCCGATCTCCTGCAGCTTGCGCCGCAGGTAGCCGATGTAGACGCGCAGTGCGTTGGAGGCGGCGCCGAAGTCATAGCCCCAGACACGGTCGTAGATCACGCTGTGCGGCAGCACCTGGCGCGGGTTGCGCAGGAACAGCTCGAGCAGCTGGTACTCGGTGCGCGTGAGCTCAGCGACCTGGCCGTCGACGGCGGCGCCGTGGCGCGAGCGGTCGAGCTTGACCTCGGCGAACGACAGCTCGTCGGGGTCGCCCTCAGGGCCTGAGCGGCGCAGCAGCGCGCGCAGGCGCGCCTTCAGCTCGTCGTTGTCGAAGGGCTTTACGAGGTAATCGTCGGCACCGGCGTCGAGGCCGGCGACGCGGTCGGAGACCTCCACGCGGGCGGTCAGCATCAGGATCGGCACGCGGTTGCCGAGCCGGCGCAGCCGCTCGCACACTTCGAGCCCGTCTATCTCGGGCATGCCGACGTCGAGCACGACGGCGTCGGGCACGGACTGCACGACGGCCTCGATCGCCTCGGCGCCACCGTCGGCGGTCTGCACCTCGTAGCCGCCGAGCGTGAGCACCCGCCGCAGCGCGTCGCGCACGGCGCGATCGTCATCGACCACGAGAACCCTCATGTTTCGATTGTTGCGCACCGTCCGCGCGTGAGGGCATGCTGCAGTGCACCTCCTACTTTGCTCTTACGTGCCCTTCGCGGCGCGGCGGGGTAGTTAAGTCGATGCGGCAGGCCCAGCCCTGAGCGCTTCGCGTACGTCCATCACTCCCATATGCCCATGAGTCCAGCAGCCACGGCCAAAGCAGACGCGAACGACACGGCGGCAAAGCTGTCAGCCATACGGGCGCTCGAGCAGCCGCCGCTACGCAAGCTGACCCTGCACGGCCACCGCATCGCCTACCGCGAAGCCGGCAGCGGCCCGGTCTTGGTGTTGATCCACGGGATCACGTCGAGCTCGGCGACGTGGGAGCGGGTGATGCCCCACCTGGCACGCCACTACACGGTGATCGCGCCCGATCTCATCGGACACGGCTCCTCGGAGGCGCCTCGCGGGGACTACTCGTTGGGCGCGCACGCGAGCAACATCCGCGACCTCCTGCTCGTGCTCGGCCACGAGCGCGCAAGCGTCGTCGGCCATTCGCTCGGCGGGGGCATCGCGATGCAGTTCGCCTATCAGTTCCCCGAGCGCTGCGAACGGCTGGCGCTGATCGACTCTGGCGGCCTCGGCCGCGAGGTCAACCTGCTGCTGCGCGCGGCCACGCTGCCGGGCGCCGAGTTCGTGCTGCCGCTGCTCGCGGCCACACGGCTGCTCGACGCGGGCCGCCTGGTCGGCGGCGTGCTCGGACGGCTCGGGCTGCGGGCGCGCACGGACGTTCAGGAGATCGCGCACGGGCATGCCACGTTGTCCGATGCGGCGGCGCGGGCGGCCTTCGTGCACACGCTGCGCGCGGTCGTCGAGCCGGGCGGCCAGCGCGTGGAGGCCTCCAACCGCCTGTACCTCTCGGCGCACATCCCCTTCCTGCTCGTGTGGGGAGAGCACGACTCGATCATCCCGGCCGCGCACGGCGAAGCGACGCACGCGCAGATCCCGGGCAGCCGGCTCGAGCTGTTCGCCGACTCGGGGCACTTCCCGCAGCTGGACGAGCCGCATCGCTTGATCGACGTGCTGATCGATTTCGTCGAGTCGACCGAGCCGGCGGCGCTCGACGCCGAGCGCTGGCGCGAGCTGCTCGACCCGCACTAGCGTCCGCCACGCGGCCCGGGCCTACGGCTCGGCCGGGGCGGCTCAGGCGGGGCCGGGCGGCTCAGGCGGGGGTAGCTCAGGCCGTGCGCGGGCGGTTCAGCCGGGGCGCACGTCGAGCACGACCTTGCCCGTGGCGCGGCGCTCGTCGATCGCGTGCAGCGCCTCGGCGGCCTGCTCGAGCGGAAAGCGCGCGCCGACGATCGGGCGCACGAAGCCGTCGTCGATCATCTTCCCGATCGCTGCGCCGATCTCGCGATTGATCTCGGGCTTGCCCATCACGTAGGCACCCCAGCCGGCGCCGATCACCTCGGTGTTGCCCAGCAGCAGCCTGTTCACTTTGACTTCGGGGATCGCACCGCCGGTGAAGCCGACGACGACGAGACGCCCGCCCTCGCGCAGCGAGCGCAGGCTGTCGGTGAAGCGATCGCCGCCGACGGGATCGAGCACCATCTCGACGCCGCCACCGGAGAGCTCCTTGACCTCGTCCTTCCAGCCATCGTGCAGCAGCACGACCTGATCGGCGCCGGCGTCCTTGGCGACCGCCGCCTTCTCGTCGGTCGAGACGAGCGCGATCGTGCTCGCGCCGAGTGCCTTGGCTACCTGCAGCACGGCCGTGCCGACGCCGCCGGCGGCGCCGTGCACGAGCACGGTCTCGCCGGCCTTCAGCCGCCCGCGCGTGAGCAGGCAGAAGTAGGCGGTGTGATAGTTGAGGATCAGGCTCGCGCCCTGCGCGAAGTCGAGCGCGTCGGGCAGCGGGAAGGCGAAATACTCAGGCGCAACGGCCGTCTCGGCGAAGCCGCCGAGCGCACAGAAGGCGGCGACGCGATCGCCGACCTTGACCTGAGCGCCGTCCGGGGCGCCGCGCACGATGCCGGCCACCTCGCTGCCCGGCACGAACGGCAGCGGCGGTTTTACCTGGTACATCCCGCGTGTCTGCAGCACCTCTGGGAAGGACACGCCGGCGGCGTGGACCTCGACTACGACGCCGGCGCCCGGCGTGAGCATGTGTGAGGGCTCGGGCTCGTCGAGCTCAACCAGGCGCAAAGCCGTGTCGGGCCCCGTTTCCTCGACGATCTGGATCGCACGCATGCGGCCAGCATTATGTCCGAAACGGCTGCGGCGCAGACGTCCAGCCCGTGAAGACCACGAGGCAAGTCGTCGCACGAGCCACGACGCGAGCCACGCCACGTATGCCCGATCAGGCGGTCGCGCGGGCGCCGGCGAAGCGAGCGAGCTGTCCGAGCGTGACGACGGCAGGTGGTGCGATCACGCGGTGGGAGCCGTCGTCGAACACGACGACCCCGCCGTGCGGCAACTGCGCGGCAGCACGGCGTGGCCCGGCGAGCAGCGCGGCCTTGGCCCGGATCTCGGCCTCGAGCGCGCTCGGCGCGAGCGCCGTCGCCTGCACGATCCCGGTGAACGCCGGTGCGCCGGTGGAGGGGTCGAGCAGGTGGTGCGCCGGGCGCCCGTCGCCGGCCAGCCAGCTGCGCCGCGTGATCCCGCTCGTGGCGACGCAGCCGTCGATCAGCTCAAAGGTGTGCAGCGGGCGGCCGCTCAGCGGGCATTCGACGTGAATCTCCCTGGCGAGGTGGGCGGCGCCGCCAACCGCGAGATCGCCCGAGCAGTCGACGGCGAATGCCGCATGTCCGGCGAGCCGCTCGGCGAGCACGTCGGCGAAGATGCCCTGGCCAAGCCGCCGCCGTCGATCCGCACGCCGGGCGGGCGGCGCACGATGCCGGCTGCCGCATCGCCCTCGACCTCGCGCCAGCGCTCCGGGCGGCCAGTGGCCGCAGCAGACCGTGCGGCGCCGCGCGCCGGCGCGAGCGCGAGCGCGAGCGCCGGCGAGAGCGGCTCGCCGAGATCCTCGGCGTAGCCTGCGATCTCGATCTCCTCGGCAAGCGTCGCATCGACGAGGCCGCCCGAGAGCTCGCCCGCGGTGCGCACGGCCGCGGCGAGCCGCACGAGCAGCTCGCCCGCCGGCACCTCGGCGCGCGGGTCCTCGTTCAACAGCGAGAGCTCGCTGTCGGGCTCAAAGCGCGTGAAGCGCTCGTGCCACGCAAGCATTGAACGGCGCGCCGCGGTCACGGCAGAACGCGCTGTGCGCGCACCGTGGTCGCCACTCACGAGCACCGAGCACGTGCCGCCGAAGCACTCGAAGCACTCGAGCTGCTCGCCCGTGTCGAGCAGCTGGCTCACGACTGCGAGGTCGTCATCGGACTGGTCGATCCGCTCGACTGCGATTCTTCGCCGCTCGATCCGCTCGTGCTCGATTTGCTGCCGCTCGATTTGCTGCCGCCCGATTCGGTTCCGCTTGATTCAGCTTCGCCGCTGCTCGATTCGGTTCCCGAACTGCTCGATTCCGAGCCGCTCGAGCTCGATTCGGAGCTGCTCGCTTCGCCGGCGGACGGTTCTTCGGCTGCGGCTTCTTCGGCGCTCGAGCTCGACCCTCCGCCGCTCGACTGCGTCGTCGTCGTGGACGTCCCCGATCCACTGGACGTCGTCGTCGTGCGGGCCTTGGAGGATGCCGAGAGCGCCGGATCGTGGCCGGAGGCGAGCTGGACGTAGACGACGAGGAACACGGCGATGAACAGCGCTGCGGCGACGGCGGCGACGGCGCGCCTGATCCTCCGCGCGCGCCTGAGCAGCTCAGCTCGGCGGCCGGCGGCGAGCGCCCGTGCCTCGCGCGGGCTCATCGTGCCGCCCTGGTCGTGCGGCCGACAGCGCCGGTCGGGCCGGCTGCGCCAAACCCGCCCGCCCCGCCAGAGGCAGCGGGAACATCCGAGGATCTCGTGACCGAGGCTTTCGCGCCTCGCGCCGCGAGCAGCGCGAGCGCGGGAAGCACGACAATTGCGATCATCGCGAGGAACCACGCTTGGCCGGCGTCGGTGCCCTCACCGAGCGAGTGGGCCAGCCCAAGCACCCAGGCGAGTGCCGTGAAGCGGTGCAGCACGCGCCAGCGCTGCACGCCGATCCTTGCGCGGGCGTAGTAGGAGAGACCGAGCGCGAGCAGCATCCAGAAGCCGACGATCCCGGCGGTGGTCCACAGCGTCTGGTACCCGCTGAGGAACGGCACCGTCAGTTCGGCTGGGCTGAGGTGAAGGAAGCCGTCGCCGAGCAGCGTGAGGACGTGCACGAGCAGCGCTGCAATAGTCGCCAGCGAGAGCGCCTCGTGCGTCACGCGCAACTCGGCGGTACGTCCCTTGAGCAGGCGCATGCTGCTGGCCAGGCCGACGCAGACCGACGCGCTCGCGAGCAGCAGCGCCGCGCTGCCGGCCGCACGGCTGGCGAGCCAGTAGAGGTGAGGGCCGACGGCAGTCGCCGCGATGCCGGTCACGTGTGCGCTCATGGATGTGAGTATCGGAGGGCACCCTTAGCCGAGCGTGTGTGAAACCTCAGAGCTTTCTTACGCTCACTGATCCGCTGCGCGACTTCCGACCGAATCCCGGGTTTACCCCTGTGCTCGCGCGTCGTGCGGGCAGGCTGATTCCAAGAACCGGACTGGGGAGGACGGCATGCACGTTGTGAGCAAGGCACGATTCAGACTGGCGATCGCGGCACTGATGGCGACGCTGGGGCTGTGCACGGCGAGCGGCGCGTTCGCGTCGGTCACCGTGAGCCAGTCGGGCTGGGCCTGGGGCAACCCCTCGCCGCAGGGCAACACGCTGAACGCGATCTCGTTCGCCGGTCCGCTCGGATACGCGGTAGGCAGCAATGGCACGGCGCTGAAGACGCTCGATGGCGGCGCGACGTGGTCGGGCCTTGCAACGGGCACCTCGGCCGAGCTCACGCGCCTGCAGATCGTCGACCCGAACACGGTCCTCGTGAGCAGCTCCAACGGGTGCGTCCTACGTATCTCCACCGACGGCGGCACCGTCTTCACACGCATCTTCACGATCGCCGAAGCCAACTGCCACGACCAGGTGCAGGCCTTCAGCTTCGTCTCGGCCCAGGTCGGATTCCTGCTGCTGCGCAGCGGCTCGGTGCTGATGACCCAAGACGGCGGGAGCACCTTCTCGCGCGAGACGGGCGTACCCGGCACGCCGGCCTCCAGCGGCGGGGGTGGCAACGCGGGGGTCGACATCCACTTCACCAGCCCGACGAGCGGCATCGTGATCGCGGGCCCGCCGAACGGCGGGCAGAGCACGGAGTTCAAGACCAGCGACGGCGGCGTGTCGTGGACCCCGGTCACGCTGCCGGGGGCGAACATCACCTCGCTGCACTTCGTCGACCCGACGCACGCCCTCGCGATCGGCCCGAAAACGCTCCTCAGCAGCACCGACGGCGGGGCGACGTGGACGACCGACGCGATCGGGGCAGCCAACAACTTCACCGCGATCGACTGCGCCGATGCGATGACGTGCGTTATGAACGTGGCCGGCGGAGACCACCTCGTGCGGACCACCGACGGCGGCGCGACGGCTTCGACGATCACGCCTTCGAGCGCGCCGATCTTCGGCGCCGCCTACTCGTCACCGACGCGCGTCGTCGGCGTTGGCGTCGGCGGCACGACGGTGGTTTCGGGCGACGGCGGCGCGACGTTTGCGAGCGCCAGCCACGACGTCGGCGGCCAGTACTCGCGGCTGCGCAGCGGACCGGCCGGGCTCGTCTATGCGGCCGGCGCCAACGGCACGCTGGCGCTCTCCAAAGACGGGGGAGCCACGTGGAGCACGCTCGCCACGCAGACCTCGGCGAGGCTGCGCGACGCCTCGTTCGCCTCGGCGAGCATCGGCTACGCGCTCGACGAAACCGGCGGGCTGCAGTTGACGAACAACGGCGGCGCAAGCTGGCGCACGCTCGACCCCGGCACAAGCAGGCCGGCTGACTCGGTCGCAGCAGTCGCCGATAACTCGGTGCTGCTCGTCGGCCCGGTCGGCATCTACCGCTCGGTCGGCGGCGGGCGCTTCAACCCCGTCGGCGGCCGCGTCGTGTCCAAGGCGCGCGTGGCCGAAGTCGACGTCGCCGGCTCGGCGACGTTCGCCTACGGCTTGCGCTCGCTGATCCGCTCCACCAACGGCGGCGGCAGCTGGAGTGCGGTCAAGCTTCCGCTGGCGAACAAGAAGGGCAAGTCGCGAATCGCGATCGACGACGTCTCGTTCGTGAATGCGAGCAGCGGCATGCTGCTCGACACGAGCGGACGACTGTGGCGCACGTCCAACGGCGGGCGCAGCTGGTCCGAGCAGCTGGCCACCGGCACGAGCAGCGCGACGAGCGTGTCCTTCTCGGACTCATTGCACGCATTCCTGACGGTCAGCTCGTTCGGCTCGGACGCGCGCGACGCCTACGTGCTGCACACGGCAGACGGCGGAGCGACGTGGCACCCGCAGTTGATCGCCGCCGGCGCGATCCCCTCGACGGGACTCGTCGCGGAAGGCGCGAACAACGCGTTCGTGCTCGTCAACGGCGCGACCGAATCCGGAAGCGGCGACGAACGGCTGCTGTTCTTCACCAACACCGGTGGCGACGCGGGTGCTGCCTCGTCGCTGACGATCGCGACCAAGACCACGCACCTGCGCAAGCGCAAGCTCAGGCGCGCGCATGGCGCGATCAGGATCGACGGGGTGCTCAAGGGCGCGCAGGGCGGTGAGCAGATCGTCGTCTCCCGGCGCAGCCTGTCCGGCGGGCCGTGGCAGCACCAGACCGCCACGGCCGGCGCCAACGGCGGCAGCTTCACGACGACCTGGCACACGACCAGCTCGTCGGTGTTCGTGGCTCAGTGGGCGGGCGACAGCGGGCGGGCGAGCCTCGGCTCGCGCGTGCTGCGCGTGACCGTGCGCTGATCCCGCGAGCTCGACTCCGGCGCGGACTCACGCCTCCACCGCGCCGGGGTCGAGCAGTCGGGTGCTCCCCCAGACCCGGCCCCGCGGTGCGACTGTCAGGCGGCGCGTTTTGGGTCAGTCGACGCGCGCGTCGGCGTACACCCACGCCGCGGCGCCGGTCGCAGCGGCGACGAGCAGCACGGCCGGCCATGCGCCGATCGCGCGCGCGAGCACGTGCGAGAGAACGAACGCGGCGAGCCCGACGCAGGCGAGCGCGAGCGCAGTGCGCTGGCCGTTGCGGCGCGTCCACGCGCGCACGCACCACAGCCCTCCGGCGAGCAGCACGACGCCGCCGAGCGGGCGCGAGCCGCTGCCGGCGGCGACGGCGTAGCCGGCGATCAGCGTCCCGGCGGCGACCGGCGCCGTGGGCGTCGAGCGGCTGGCGATGAACTCCGGCGTGCTCACGCGCGCAGCGTAGCGCGCCTCAGGCGTCGCTCGATGCAGCCCACAGGTTGATGCCGGCGTCGACCGCGTGGCGGTCGATCTCGGCAAGCTCGTCCTCATCGAAGTCGACGCGCTGCAGCGCCGCGACGTTCTGCTCGAGCTGCGCGACGCTGCTGGCGCCGAGCAGCGCCGAGCTGACGCGCTCGTCGCGCAGCGCCCACGAGATCGCCAGCTGCGCGAGCGTCTGTCCGCGGCGCTTGGCGATCTCGTTGAGCGCGCCGACACGCTGAAGGACCTCGTCGGTGATCATCTCGGCTGAGAAGTAGTTGCCTCGCCGCACGCGCGAATCGTCCTGCACTCCATGCAGGTACTTGTCGGTCAACAGGCCCTGCGCGAGCGGCGAGAAGACGATCGCGCCGACCCCCTCGCGCTCGAGCACGTCGAGCAGCCCGCGCTCGATCCAGCGGTTGAGCATCGAGTAGGACGGCTGGTGGATCAACAGCGGCGTGCCCAGCTCGCGCAGCAGCTTCGCCGCCTGCTCGGTGCGCTCGGGGCCGTAGGAGGAGATGCCGACGTAGCACGCCTTGCCCGCGCGCACGGCGCCGTCGAGCGCGCCCATCGTCTCCTCCAGCGGCGTCTGCGGGTCGAAGCGGTGCGAGTAGAAGATGTCGACGTACTCGAGGCCCATCCGCGCGAGGCTCTCATCGAGGCTCGCGAGCAGGTACTTGCGCGAGCCCCACTCGCCATACGGGCCGGGCCACATGTCGTAGCCGGCCTTCGTCGAGATCACGAGCTCGTCGCGATACGGGCGCAGGTCCTCGGCGAAGATGCGCCCGAAGTTCAGCTCGGCGCTGCCGTAGGGCGGGCCGTAGTTGTTGGCCAGGTCGAAGTGCGTGATACCGAGGTCGAACGCGCGCCTGAGGATCGCGCGGCTGTCGCGCAGCGGGCGGTCGTCGCCGAAGTTCTGCCACAGCCCGAGCGAGATCACCGGCAGCTTCAGTCCGCTGCGCCCGCTGCGGCGGTAGGGGATCGACTCGTAGCGATCCTCGGCGGCGAGGTAGCGCGTCGGGCCGAGCTCTGCGTTGTAGGGCACGCTCTGAGTATTCCACCGGAGCGCAGGACGAAAACCTCGCCCGCGAGCGGCTTGCTGCTCTCAGCGATCGCTCTCCAGCCGGTGCAGCGCCGCCTGGTCGATGCTCGCGCCGTGATCCGGAGCGGCGACGTCGCCGGGCAGCTCGACGTGCAGCGCCGTCGCCCCGTCGAGCCAGGCCGTCGCCTGCAGCAACGTGTAGCTGAGCACGTGCCCGCCGCGCTGCCGCGCGTCGTCGATGAAGTGCAGGTGCGCGCCGACCATCTCGATGCCGTCGAGCGCGTCGGGGAAGCAGAAGCCGATCATCGTCCCCGTCGCCTCCCCCAGCACGCTGACCTGCTGTTGCTCGATCGCCTCGGCCAGCGGCCGGTAGGGCGGGCGCTGGCGCGGGACCGAGCGCACGTGCACCTCAGCGAAGCGACCGTCGATGCGGATCGCCGTCGGCCGCGATGCGCGCGTGACGCGCTCGCCGAGCTGCGCTTCGAGCTCGGTCTCGCCGAACGGCCCGCGCAGCGCAACTGGCTCTCCGGCGGTGAACGGCACGACGACGGCATAGGGGGACTTGACCGACAGTGCGGGGCGCTCGAGCGTGCAGTCGAGCTTCGCCTTCCAAGCCTGCCCGTCGAGCACGATCAGCTCGCCGTCGAGGCCGTCGAGCGTGCCCAGCCCGAGGTCGCCGTGCTCGAGGATCTCGCCGAGCGTCACGTCGCCCTCGTAATCCCCCTCGAGCAGCGCCTGCACGGTCGAGGTCTGAAACAGCTCGTGCGCGGGGCGCTCGGCGTGCAGCTCGCGGTGGCGAAGCAGCTCGAGCTCGAGTGCGCCGAGGAACTGGAGCTCGCTCACGACTTGCGCGCGCGGAAGCGGAAGGAGGTCTCGCTCTTGGCGATCTCCTGCTCGGCCAGGCCGGCCGCCTGCAGGCGCGCCGCCAGCCCGTCGGGCGCGATCGGGACGAGCGTGTCGCCGACGTGCAGCAGGCGGAAGAAGCGGCTCGTGCCGATGCTGTCGGTGCCGGCGAACACGCCACCGGGGCGCAGCACGCGCGCGGCCTCGCCGAGCAGCACGTCCTGCGCGGCGGGCGAAGGCAGGTGGTGCAGCATCGTGAAGCACACGACCGCCGAGAAGCGCCCGTCCTCGAAGGGCATCGCGGTCGCATCGCCCTGCACGACCCGCACGCGCTCGGGCAGCTCGCGGCGCAGGCGCTCGCAGTAGCCGGAGTCGAGCTCGAGCACGGTCAGCGCGCCGGGACGCTCGGCGAGCACCTTCGTCGTGGCGCCGAAGCCGGGGCCGATCTCGAGCACGTCCTCGCCGAGCTCGAGCTTCGACAGTCCCCACGGCAGCAGCTCGCGCTCGACCGTGCGCCCCCACCAGCGCGACGAGCAGATCAAGCCATGGACCCGGTTCATCTCACGGGAGAGTAGCCACGGCGGCCTGCTCGCGCGCGGCACGCGCGTTGTCCTCGCGCAGCTTGATCGCGACGGCACCGAGCACGATCAGGCCGCCGAGCACGGTCGACACGTTCGGCCCTTCGGAGGTGCCGAGCCAGCCCCAGACGGCGCCGAGCACGGACTCGAGCAGCAGGATCAGGCCCATCGCGGCGGCCGGGATCAGGCGCGCGCCCATCGTGAAGAAGACGAGGCCGAAGCCCTGCTGGCCGAGCCCGAGCAGCGCCAGCCAGCCGACGTCGGAGCCGTGCAGCTGGCCGGCGTGCACGAACGGCAGTACGAACACGATCAGCATCAGCTGCGCTAGCGCCGTCGCCGGGGTCATCGACACGTGCCGCTGGCGGCGGGCGACGACGATCACGACGGCGAACGAGAGCGGCGAGAGGAAGGCCATCAGCTCGCCCAGCGCGTTGCCTCCGTGCGGCACGCCGACCATCACGGCGATGCCGAGCACGGCGAGCAGCATCGCCCCCCACGTGCGTGCCGAGAGCGGCTCGCGCAGCGTCCAGAACGCGAACAGCCCGGCGAGGATCGGCGTGATCGCCTGGATCACGAGCACGTGCGCGACGCTCGTGTGGTTGAGCGCGATGATGAACGTCGCCGAGGCCGCAGCGATGCCCGCCGCGACGACGAGCCCGGCCGTGTTCGCCACCGAACGCACTGCCGCGCGCAGACCGGTTCCTTCGCCGAACCGGACGAACGCGAGCACGGCGACGAAGGCGAACATCGCGCGGCCGACGATCTGGTCGGCCGCGCCCGCCGACACCTGACGCTGGAGGATGCCGCCCGTAGACCACGCCAGCGCGGCGGCCAGCGCGTAGGCCTGCCCGCGCCGGTGCTCGGAGCCCGCATCTCGCTCCCCGTGCGCAGTTGCTCCCGTCATCTCTGCAACCTACTGCCAAGCGTTCATAAAGAACGTTGGCCGAAATATCGAACGATCTGAAGGCGCCGGGCGGAGGCCGGGCCTCGGTCTGCCCGCCTCCGTCCCGCGCCCCCATCGCGCACCTGCAGCGTGCGCTAGCGCAGCTTGCGGCTCTGGGTCTTGACGCGGCCGCCGACGGTGTTCGGCGTGTCGAGCACTTCGCCCGCGTTGCCGCTGACGATCAGCGCTTTGGCGATCGTGTTGTGCGTGACCGTCGTGCCGCCCGCACCGCCCGTGACAGACAGGCGGCCGCCGATCGTGTTGCCGATCACCGTCTGGCCGCCCGTGTCGCCGGACAGGACCGCGCCGTGCGTGAGTTTGCTCGGCGCGCAGCCCGCTTCGTCGCCGATCACCGTCTGAGCACTCGAGCCGGCGATCTTCACCATGCCGCCGACGGTTGCGCCGCAGATGCGGATCACGGTGGCGCCGCTCGACTTGATCGCGGCCGTCTTGGCGCCGTTGATGTCTAGTGCACCGCCGGACTGGACTTCGACGTTGCGCGTCACCGCCGTCGGGGCGAGTTCGACCGCTTCGCCGGATTTGACGACGAGCTTGCCTTTGACCGTGCCCGAGATCACCTTGCTGTGCACGACCTGAGTGATGCAGGAGCCCGTCGTGGAAAGCCCGACGTTGTCGACGGCAGTCCGTTCGATCGTGACGGCACCGGCTTTCGAGGTGTCGATCGGCACCGTGCCGCTCGGGTCGACCGCCAGGCCGGACTGGCCATCGGCGGCCGTGACCGTCGCCGTCACGCCGCTCTGGCCGAGCACGGCCGTGGCCGGACAGGAGATTTCGAGCGACGGCGGCGTGCGATCGACCACGACCTGACTCGACGGCGCGGAGGGTTCGCTTTCTTTGCCGCCGGCCACGGCGATCGCGCGATACGTCCACGTTCCCTCGGCCTCGGGGCTACCGGTGGTGAAGGCGTATTCGGGGCTGCTCAGCCCGCTGGCCACCGTGCTCCAGCCGCCTTCGGCGTTCTCGTGCTGGAGCGTGTAGGTCGCGCCCGCCGAGCTCGACGCTTCCCAAGCGAGCGTGAAGGCCCCCTGGTCGGGGTTCGTGCCGGCGGAGAGCTGCGGCGCGCCCGGCGCGCCGGTCGCCGCGAGCGAGATCGTGAACACGCGGCCGATGTCCTTCTGCAGCGGAGCAGGCATCCCGGTCTTCGAGGTCAGCCCGTCCGCGTACCAGACGCTTTCGCCGTTGTCCTCGAGCAGTTCGACCGTCGAGCCGTTCGCGATCGGGTCGGGTACCGACACGATGTCCTCCCACGCGCCTTCGGCCACCGAGGACAGCGCCGTTTCGGTCAGCACCGGCTGGTGGGCGGGGTTGCCGTCCCACGCGTACAGCCCGAACTGCGAGTTCGCGTCGGTGGAGGTGCCCGCAATGGCGAGGAATTCGCCGTCGGCGTTGCGGCGGATCTCGCGCAGCGCGAGGCCGCCGAGGTTCCACTGAAGCGGTGCGCCGAACGTCGCGGGCGTGCTGCCGGGGTTGCCGTGCGTGACGAGCGAGGCGAAGTTGGTCACCGGAATCAGCAGCGCGTCTTTGCGGTCGTTCGGCGGCTCCAGCGGAGCGCGGAACGCGACGTAGGCTTCTTCACTGGAGCCAGCCGCGAATTCGAGGCCCTCGGCGTTGAAGCCGTCGGCCTCGTTCGAGGGCAGGCCGCTCGCGGTCGAGGCCGCCAGTCCGAGCGGGTCGCCGTTGGCTTCGTCCCAGGCGACCATATCCTCGCGCAGGTGGGTGTAGCTGCCGAGATACGTCAATTCGGTCGACGCACCGGACCCGCTCAGCGTGGCGGCGAACACGATGTCGTGTTCGGGCGCGAGTTTGCCGCTCTTCTTGTTCGACAGCGAGCCCATCCAGTAGAGCGTGTTGCCGACGCGGGCGGAGGCCTCGATGTCGGCTTCGCTGGTGCCGACCGGCAGCACTTTCGTGAAGTCGAACGTCTTCGTCGGCTCGCCCGAGTTGCGCTCGTGGTAGAGACGCAGCACGTTGCTCTCGTCGTCGCCGACGATCATGTAGCCACCGCCGACGTCGATCGCGGTCGAGCCGTTGCCGGCGCCCGCGTAGTAGCGATCGCTTGCGTCGCCCTGGTCGGCCGAGAGGCCGTAGTCGACGGTCGTCGAAGCTTCGCCGCCGCCCGGCGCTTTGACGGTCAGTTTGATCGTCGAATGACCGACCGTGGCGCCGGGCGTGACCGTCAGCGTGCGCGTCGCGTCGCTGCCGCTGACTTCAGCGCTCGGGGCGACGCTCGTGTTCGAGGAGCCGGCCGTGACGGTCAGTTCGCTCGGTTCGACGCCTTCCTCTGAGACTTTGATCGGGAGCGTCGCGTTCGTCGGATCGCCGATCGCCGCGGGCAGGGCCGTCTCCTCGGGCGTGATCGTGGGCGCCGGCGGAGGCGGCGTACCGCCCGAGCCGAAGACCGTGCCCGGCGCGAAGGAGACCCCGCGGAACGCCTCGCCAGAGGGCGCCGTCGCGATCTGCGTGGCCGCTCCCGAGAGCGTGCCGCCGACGCCGCTTGCGTCGGTGATCGCGTAGAGCACCCCGCCTTCGCCCGAGGCGCCGCTGGTCGTGGCGAAGATCGTCACGGTGCCGTTGACGTCATCGGCGGTCACGCCGGTAACGCCGGTCACCGCGACCGAGCCCTCTTTCGTCCATTTGCCGGCCACGAGCCCGAACTTCACGACCGCGCCGGCGCTGTTGTCGGCCACGTACATCGTGTCGGCTCCCGGGCCGACGCCGAGCGTTACGAGACTGAACGCGTAGGGCTGGGTCGGAGCCGTGGCGAAGGGAAGGTTCGAAGTCGTCTGACCACCCGTCGTCGGCGTGCCGCTGCCGACGGTGGCGATGTTGATCCCTTCCTTGGTCGGGTCCGCGGAGGTGTAGAGCTGACCGCCGAAGATGGCGACCGCGCGCGCGTTCGTGTCCGTCGAGCTCATCAGCGTCGAGGTGCTCGAGCCGAGCGTCGTGAAGTGGACACCGCCGGTCGTGCTTTTGCCCGCGCCGCCGACCCAGATGCTCGTGCCGTCGGTGCTCGTCGCGCCGCGCGGGTTGTTGCCGTTGCCGAAGTCGGTCAGCGCAGTGCTCGTGTTGACTTCGCCGCCGGCGCTCACGCGCGCCACCGTGCGCGGGGTGCTGGCCGAGAGCGTTTCGCCGATTTTCGACGTGCCGACCGCGGCGTCGTAGCCCGTCGCCATCAGGTACTGGCCGTTTGCCGAGAGCGTCAAGAGGCCCTCCGAGCTCGCCGAGCCGCTGGCGGTGAAGCGGTGGTTGGAGCCGCTCACCACCGTCGGCAGCGCGATCGATTCGACGAGTTTGCCCGTGGCGTCGTACTCGTCGAAGAACACCGGCACGGCCGAGCCGCCGAGCGTGCCGCCGTTGCCGACGCGGTAGACGACGACGTCACCGGGGGTCAGCGCCGCGCGCGCCTGCGCGACGCCGAAAGCGAGCGAGACGAGACACGCGGCGAGCGCGAGCAGTGCGGGGCGAAGCCCGGCCCGGTAACTGCTGGCAGCGGCGATTTTCGGCACGGCAACGATCCCTCCGTAGAAGTTGACTGTCCGCGGCCCCCGAACCTGGCTGCGGTGCCGGGGAAGCTAAGCCGCGCCGGAGCCGCGGGCGTGTCCCAGCTGTTACCGAGTCGTTGCCAGCTGGTGAACAAAAGAGAATCCGGCTACGCAGGAACCGAGCGCTGGAGAGATTGCGTCGGTTGTTCTCTTTCTCGTAATTAATTGACGACAATCAGACCGGCGAAGTCACTCGAGCACGCCGATGCCCAGCTCCGCCGCCCAGACTCCGGCGAGCTCGACGATGTACGGCCATTCGAGCGCGGCGCCGCGCAGGCTGCTCACGTGCTCGACCCCGCTCAGGCTGCTGCGCCGGAACTCGCACGTCTGAAGGCGCGCGCCGCGGAATTCGGCGCCCGTGAGGTCGCAGTCGTGGAAGCGAACGTGCTGCAGCCGCGTCTTCGAGGAAGTCGCTCTGTGCGAGCAGGCAGTCCTCGAACGTGACGCGCTCGAGCTTGGCGAAGCCGAACGCGGCGAGGTCGATGCGGCAGCCGCTGAACGTCACGTCGCTGAGCGTCGCCTCGGCGAACGCGATGCCCGTCATCCGGCTGTCCGCGATCCGCGTCTTCTGCACGCGCGCAGCCTTGGCGTCGAGGTTCGCGAGATTGCAGCCCTTCAGCTCGCACTGGCTCAGCCAGAGTCGTTCGAGCACGGCCCCCGAGAGGTCGACGTTCGCGAGCCTGCTCGCTTTGAACGAGACGTCCTTTGCCTGCAGACCCGGCCACGAGTCGCCACTCAGCTCGACCTCGACGAAGCTCGCCTCCGATTCGATCGAGGCGCCGTCGAGCGGAGCCAGCTCGGTCGGGAGCTCCGGTGGGTCGGGCGGACCGGCGGCGACGGGCACCGCACAAGCCAAGCAGATCGGGCCTGCGCGGAGCCTTATTTCCCGTAACCTACGGGTTGTAAACTCGAAGTCCTGAGCACCCGCGACGCCACAGATTCCCCTGCTCTCGTCAGCGGCTACCGGCACGGGCAGGTGCCGCGGCAGGTGCGCGAGCAACAGCTACTCGACGTGGCCGAGGAGCAGTTTGCGCTGCACGGCTACGGCGGTGCTTCGATCGAGGTGATCGCAAAGATCGCAGGCGTGTCACGACCGATCGTCTACGACCATTTCGGCGACAAGGAGGGCGTCTACCTCGCCTGCCTGCGCCGCGCGCGCGGCGAGCTCGAGGAGATGATCCTGACGGCGGTGGCGAGTGCAAGCACGCCGCGCGAGATGGTCGAGCGCGGGACGGGCGCCTACTTCGAGTTCGTCGAGCGCCGAGGCCAGCGCTGGGCGGTGCTGTTCGGCGGCGTCGAGCTCGCCGGCGGCGCTGCTGGGGAGATCGCCGAGCTGCGCTTCGCCACCGTCGAGCGGATCCGCGACCTGATCGCGGCGATCGCGCCCGACGCCGACGCCGTGGCGGTCAACGCTTACGCGCACGCGATCTCGGGCTCCGCCGAGCAGGTTGCCAAGTGGTGGCGCGCCAACCCGAAGCTCACCCGCAAGCAGGTCGCCGAGCTGCAGGTGTCGTTCGCCTGGAACGGGCTCAGCCAGCTGCTGCCCGAGCAGCACCGCTAGCGCCGCCCGGCACTCAGTTCAGGCCCGGAGCGTCTGCAGCGGCCAGGAGTGCGGCGCTCACGAGGGCTCGGGCGGCTCGCCGTCGCCGTCGAGCAAGCGACGCTGCATCCAGGCGACGTCGTGCCAGCCACCGAGCTTGTAGCCGATCCGCCGGTAGGTGCCGACAGGCTCGAAGCCGAGCGCGTCGTGCAGTCCGACGCTGGCATCGTTGGGCAGCGTCATGCCGGCGACCGCGATGCGAAAGCCGCGCTCGTGCAAGCGCGACAGGAGCGCTTCGTACAGCGCCCGGCCCCCGCCCGTTCGCCGCCTGCCGGTCTCCAGGTAGATGCTCACCTCGCACGCCCAGCGGTACGCGGGTCGCGCGTGGAAGCGTCCCCCGTAGGCGTAGCCGACAACGCGGCCGGCGTCTTCGAGCACGAGCCAGGCGTAGGCCTCGAGCGCCGTCTCGATCCGCGCGGCCATCTCGGCAGCCGAAGGCTGCTCGGTCTCGAACGTGATCGCCGTGTCGTTCACGTACGGCGCGTAGATCGCCGCGCAGGCCGCGGCGTCCGTGGCGGAGGCGTCGCGCACGACCGCCCCGCCGGCCGCTCCGTGCACTCGTGACGCCACGCCGCCCTATTCGCCGGCCGACTCGAGCCGAGCCTGGGTGTTGACGTCGAGCTGTCCGTCGAAGTAGCGCGCGAGCACGACGTGGAAGACCGAGTCCTCCGAGCACACGCGAGCGAACAGCGTCATCGACGAGCGCAGCTTACTCGCGTCGGTCACGCCGAACACGTCCTGCGCGCTCGTCCGCGGCAGCTCGGCGACGATCCGCGTGCACTCGATCAGGCGCACGCCGAGCACGGGGTGCTCGAGGTAAGCGCGCGCCTCGGCGAGCGAGGAGATCGCATATGTCTGCGACATCGCGCTGTGGCCGAGCCCGTGGAGCTGCGGGAAGACGAACCACATCCAGTGGCTCTGCTTCCTGCCGGCGCGCAGCTCGAGCACGGCGCGCTCGTAGATCCCCGACTCGGCCTGGGCGGTCTCGAAGCGACTCAGTGAAAAGCGATCGCTCACGGCAGATACGTTACGGAAGGTAGGGCCCGGGGTAGACTCGAGGCATGCTCCTGATCGGCGCTTCGGCGCTGGAGATCGTGTGAAGCTCGCGCTCACGGCCGTGCTTTCCGCGGCGGCCGCCTTGGTGGTGGCCAACATGATCGGCGTGGCCGTCGCCGAAGCGCCCACGACGACAACGCTGCGCACGGTCAGCGTCGAGGGCATCGGCAGCCAGCCGATCACGCAGAATGCGGACGCGGCGACCGCCACGGGCGTCTACCGCCAGGCGATGGCGGCGGCCGTGACCGACGGCCAGTCGAAGGCCGAATTCCTCACCGGCAAGGTTGGCGCGACGCTCGGTGCGCCGCAGACGGTGACCGAGGACGGCGGCGGGATCGAATGCAGCTCGGGCGGTGAAGAAGGGTGGGAGCCCTACCAGGGCGAACAGCCCGACTTCGGCAGCGCGCGCAATGCCGGTCAGGTGCTCTCATCCTCCGCTGCGCCGCCGTCAGCGGCCGCGCCGTCGAGCGGCGCAGTGAAGCGCACCTCGGCCAAACGCCACCGCAAGCGCAAGCGCCCGGTTGCGAAGAAGGCGACGGCGCCGGGCTGCAAGCTGACCGCGCAGGTCTCGCTCGTCTACATCATGGGCTGAGGCCCGTCGGCGGCGCCAGCGGCGCGCGGCAGATGCGGCGTCAGCGGCAGGCTGGCGTCAGCGGCGCCCGTGCGCCTTCGCCCGGTACCCCTCGAGCGTGATCGAGCGGTGCCCGGCGATAGTGGCTTTGGCCGTCGGTCCGACGGAAGCCTCGGCCAGCACGGTCAACTTGTGTCCCTTCGCTGCCGTGACCGCGCTGCGTCCAGCCTTGCCGATCGTCACCCAGACGCGCTGACTCTTGCCCTCCTCAATCGAGAACGCCACTCGGCCGAGGACGGCGAGGCGTTGCGCCTTTGACTGTCCGTGGCGCGCTGACCTACTCGCTCGGGCCGAGTGGCGACCACCGCGCCGTGTGCGCTTGGTGGTGGCCTGGACAGCACGCGCGAGCGTCAGCTCGCCCTTGCAGGGGTCGCCGCTGCAGCTCAGTTGCAAGAGTGCGCGCCCTCGCTTTTCGAGCATCGCCCTGCTCGAGTCGATCGTGACCTTCACCTGACCGGCGGCGGCAACCCCGCTTCCAGGCCTTCCGCCCCCACGCGGGCCGGGCGGCGAGCCGGGTGACGCACCACCGCGCGCCGGCGTCGATTCGCCCTGGCAGCCAGGCGTGCTCGGCCCTTGGTCGGGGTCGATCGTCACGCGCAGCGTCGCGACCGGTGCTTCCAGCGGAGCCGTGATTTCGGCGGGCCCCAGTTCGCTGAAGGCGTAGCCGTAGACGGGTGCGTATTCGGCGATCGTCGAGGCGTACAGGCTCCAAGCGGTGAACGCCGGGGCCGCTGGCCACGCTGCGGCGAAGTTCGGTTGGTGCATCCAGTTGGCGCTGTTGTTGCCGTAGCGCCCGCCCCAGTAGCCGAGGCCGAAGCCGGCGACGAGGTCACGGTAGATGACCGAGTATTCGTTGTTCTGCGAGACGTCGGCCGCTTCGCCGCCGACCGTGTACGCGCCATCGCCGGTGTAGACGGCCGACGGCAACGTGGCGCCTTCGATGCGAACCGGCAGCCCCGGCGTGAGCGGCGCGTGGGGCGATGTGATCGTGCCGGTGAGCGTGATCGAGCCGCCCGCTTCGAAGGTCCCCTTGTAGACGATCGATTTGGCTGGTTCTTTTTCGTGCCCGAACACGTCGTTGACTTCGACCGTCTTGCCGACCATCGATTCGACGTACGGGGCAAGCGAGGGGTAGCTGCCTTCGGCAGCCAGTTGCGGCGAGAGAAAGCGCACGAACTGCCCGCCTTCGCTGACTTCCGCCGCCGGCCCGATCGAGCGCAGCCGCGGCACGAGCGTCGAGGTGAAGCAGCGATAGCCGAGCGCATCGCCGACGGTCGCACCGGAGGCGTCGAGCGACTGCAGGTCGAACGGGATGCCGAAGAAGTCCACGGCCGTGACGTCGGCTACGCCGGGGTTGGTCAGCTCGATCTTGTCGTAGCGCGTCGGCGCCACCGGCGATTCGTTCGTTTTCACAGGGGCGCCGTAGGAGACGTAGAGGCGCCCTCCGGTGATCGAGCCCAGCGAGAACGCCTGGTCTTTGAGCTGGCTGAGCAGCTGGGGCGTTTCGTTGGGGAGCTGGCCGTCGCTACTCCCTCCACCCTGCAGCATCAGGTAGATGCTGGACGACGGGTGACCCGAGCTGTTGAGCACTTCGACGTTGATTGCGGAAGCCGAGCTCGCTCCGGCGACAAGCGCGGTTAGGAGCACGGCGGCGGCGATGACTCTGCGCGCCCCCGCGCGCAAGACCCCGGACATGCCTCCCTATCGGCACGACCCGCGCCGCGTTTGAGCCCCGGGTCGAAGCCGGCGCTAGGGCGTGAACGGCAGCAGCACGTTGGACGGGTGCTGTGGGTCGTGCAGCATCGTCAGCGTGCCGCCCAACTCCTGGCCGAGGCTCGGCAGCGGCGTGAGCGTGGTGAACGTGTTGGCCGTGCCGATCGTCAGGCGCAGCCGGTTGCCGGGCTTGACGATCGCCGAGGTCGGATAGATCTCGACGTTGTATTCGGTCGCTTCGTTTGGCGTGACCGCGTGCTGGCTTTCCTTGGTGAAGGGATGCCACGGACGGATCAGCGTGTGTTTCGGCCCGTATGTCGAAAGTGAGGGGTCGACTTCACGCTGGCTGGCAAGCAGGTAGCCGGCCGTGATCTGGGTCGATGTGCCCGACGGTTCGACTTCGCTGAGCACTGCGATCAGCGTGGCGTCGGTCGTGCTCAGCTTCGCCCACAGGTTCGCCGTGATCTGGCCGGTGATCTTCGTGGCCGTCTGCATCGGCGCCGTCGTGTACGTCAGCGACGTTGCCTCGTAGGTCTGGTTGTTCGTGTCGCAGAACGGATTGGACGCGGCGCCGGCTGTCCACTGCGCGGTCATCCGTGAGCAAGGGCTGGAGGCGGGGAGCAGCGGCTCGGAGTCGCCGGCTTCACCCGCCGGTGCGGTGCTGCTCGCGAGCGAGCCGTCGTGCAGTGAGACCGGCGAGGAGCCGGACGCGGCGCCGTTCAGGTACATCCGCTGGTACTTGGTTTTCGGCAGCGGGAAGCGACTGAAGTGTTCCCAGTGCTCGCCGTTGATCGAGTACAGGTTCACCTTCGGCGTCTTCTGCACGCCGCTCTTTTCTTTGAGAAGCCAGTGGCCGAACCACTCCTGCTTGAGGTTGGGGTCTTCGAGCGCCGGACCTTCGGTCACGTGGTAGTGCGGCGACATGATCAGCACGCGGTCGCGCGAGCTCTTCAGCGTTTCCCACAACAGCGGCTCGCCGCGCTGGAACAGATCCCACCAGCCGCCCTGGATCACGACGGGCACCGTGATCTGCGAGGCGCGCACGATGGGTGAGCGCAGTCGGTAGAAAGGTCCGTCGTAGGCGGCTTCTTCGCCGAGCGAGGCGCCGAGCAGCTTGCCGACGCTGAATTCGGCGTTGCCGAAGAGGTGTTCGAGGTAGATCGTCGCCGCTTCCTGCGGGTTGGCGCTCGTCGAGGACGGCGGCAGGTCGGAGAGGCCGGTCACTAGCCCGAGCCACAGCGGCATGAAGCCCGAGTCCAGGGCCCCGCCCTGGAAGGTCACATCGCGGTAGGCGTCGGCCATCGGGATGTCGGCCCACACGGCCTGCACGGCACGCGGCTTGCCTTCGGCCACGCGCGCGACGTCGGCCTCGGCGATCAGCAGCGAGGTGATGCCCATGTAGGACTCGCCGGTGGTCGCCACGCCCTGATTCGACCACGGCTGCGCCTGGATCCAGTCGAGCACCTCCTTGTAGTCGTCCTGGGTACGCTGGCCCCACGATTCCCACTTGCCGCCGCTCGCGCCGGTGCCGCGATCGTCGAGCACCATCACGGCGAGGCCTTTTTCAGTCAGGCCCGGATCGGCGCTCGAGATCCCCTGCGAGCCGCTGCAATCCTGTCCGGTCGGGTTGGCGGCGTCCTTGTTGTAACCCGTCGCCGTGAGCACCGCCGGATAGCGGCCGGTGCTCGCCGGCAGGTAGATGTTGGCGCGCAGCACCGTGCCGTCGCTCATCGTGAGCGGCACGTTGCACATGCTCACCGTCGCCTGCGCATCGGCGGCGGCGAACGCCGCGAGCAGCAGCGCAAACCCGACCGCCGCGCGCACCCTCCGCGTCACCCGCCTGCTCACCCGCTCCCTCTCCCGCACGACCGCTTGCTACCCCGCGCGCGGGACTCGCAAACCACCGAGCCCACCGGATTGTGGTTTTCCCACAGCGAACGCAGGGACTGCTGCGGATACGCGAGGGACGCTGCGAGATCGTTCGCGCCATG
Source organism: uncultured Solirubrobacteraceae bacterium (assembly GCA_963714215.1). Lineage (GTDB taxonomy): Bacteria > Actinomycetota > Thermoleophilia > Solirubrobacterales > Solirubrobacteraceae > Palsa-744. Next base: position 272,997 of record CAVQNP010000007.1, on the reverse strand, counting down.
AGCTGACGCTGCTGCGGCGCGACCACATCGGTGCGATCGTCGGCGTTGCAATCGGGCTCGTGATCGGCGTCGCGTGGATCGCGGGTCTGGGCGATCTGATCCCTGGCATCAGCTTCCGCTTCCCGGTCGGCGCGACGCTGCTGGTGGCCGCAGTGGCCGTCGTGCTCGGCTCGCTCGCCGCGGTCCTGCCGGCGCGCCGTGCGGCGCGCATCGACCTGATCCGGGCGCTGACCTACGAGTAGAGATACGGTCAGTGCGATGCCGGTAAGCGCGGGTTCGGCCGGGAAGGTGCTGCTCGTCGAGGACGAGCGGTCGATTGCCGAGCCATTCGCCCAGGCGCTCGAGCGCAATGGCTTCTCCCCGACGATCGCCGGCACTGCGAGCGATGCGCTGCGTCTGGCCGCGGAGATCGAGCCGGACGTGGTGCTGCTCGACCTGACGCTGCCGGACGGCGATGGTCGCGACGTGTGCCGCGAGCTGCGCAAGGGCTCGGATGTGCCGATCATCATGCTGACGGCGCGCGGGACGGTCACCGATCGCGTGGTCGGGCTGGAGATGGGCGCCGACGACTACGTCGTCAAGCCGTTCGCCGTCGGCGAGGTCATCTCGCGCATCCGCGCGGTGCTGCGACGCACGCGCGTCGCCCAAGACGCCGGACGCACTGCCGCTGCGGCGGCCGTGCTCCAGGTCGGCGACCTGCGCCTCGATCCTGGCTCACGGCGCGCCTGGCGCGCCGGCGATGAGCTGGCGCTGACGCGCAAGGAGTTCGATCTGCTCGCACGACTCGCACGCGATGCCGGACGGGTCGTCTCGCGTGAGACGTTGATGTCGGACGTCTGGGACGAGAACTGGTTCGGCTCGACAAAGACGCTCGACGTGCACATCGCCGGCCTGCGCCGAAAGCTCGGTGAGGACCCGAACCGCCCGCGCTACATCGAAACGGTGCGCGGAGTCGGCTTCCGCTGCGGCGCGGCGGACGGGAAGCAAGCGTCCTAGGGCTGTCGTGCGACTGAGAACCGGCCTGCTGGCGGCGCTAGCCTACGTCCTGCTGCTGGCGATCGTGGCACTCGGCGTTCCGCTCGCCTCGAGCCTCAGCGCGCGCGTCAACGACGAGGTGCGCTCGCAGGCGCAGAGCCAGGCCGACCTGGTCGCGGCCACCGCGGCTGACCTGCTCGCGCCGGCGCGGCGCAACGAGCTCGCGGTGCTCGCCAACACGTCCGCCACCGCAGTGCGGGGACGCGTGCTCGTCGTCGACGGCACCGGCATCGTGCTCGCAGACAGCGCAGTGCCGGCCGAGCTCGGCGCCGGCTACGCCGCTCGACCGGAGATCGCGAGCGCCTTGCGCGGGCGTCCGGTGCAGACGCAGCGCTCCAGCCGCACGCTCGGCAAGCAGATCCTCGCGACGGCCGTGCCGATCATCCGCAACGGAACGACCGTCGGGGCGGTGCGCGTCACGCAGAGCGTCGCCTCCGTGCACGCCGCGGTCGGCCGCGTGGAGCTGGGGCTGGCGCTCGTCGGCGCGATCGTGCTCGCGCTCGGGCTCGCCGTCGGGGCCGTGCTCGCGCGGCAGATCGCGCGGCCGCTGGCGCACCTCGAGCAGGTCGCCGGGCAGCTGGCCGAGGGGGACCTGCGCGCACGCGCCGCGATCGAGGGCAGCCGCGAGCAGCGCTCGCTAGGTGCGAGCTTCAACGAGATGGCCGATCGCGTCGAGCGCCTGCTCGCCTCCCAGCGCGCATTCGTCGCCGACGCCTCGCACCAGCTGCGCACGCCGCTGACCGGTCTGCGCCTGCGCATCGAGGAGGCCCGCGCCGCCGGTGTGAACACGACGGCGGCTCGCGAACTGGACGCCGGCGCGGGCGAGCTCGACCGGCTGGCGCAGATCCTCGAGGAGCTGCTCGTGCTGAGCCGCGCCGGCGAGCGCGAGCAACCCGGCGAACCCGTCGACCTTGGTGCCACGGTGCAGCGAGCCGCCGATCGTTGGCGCGCGGCGGCAGCGGCGCGCGAGATCGAGATCGAGCTGCGCAGCGGCGGCGGCGAGCTCGCGTGGTGCGCGCCGGCCGACGTCGATCGCGCGCTCGACGTGCTGCTCGAGAATGCCGTGCACTACTCCCCGCGCGGATCGCGCATCACGCTCACGAGCGCACCCGGCCGGATCGCCGTGCGCGACCGCGGACCGGGTCTCGCCGCCGATGAGCAGGAGGCGATCTTCGAGCGCTTTCACCGGGGGAGCGCGGGAATCGCCGGCGCGCCCGGCAGCGGGCTCGGGCTGGCGATCGCGCGCGAGCTCGCGCGCGAGTGGGGCGGCGAGGTGACGCTGGCCAATGCCGAGGGCGGCGGGGCGCTCGCAACGCTGAAGCTCCCGGTGCACGAGCGATGAGACAGTCCTGTCAAAGCCGAGCGCACCCGCCGCCGCGGCGCTCTTTGCCAACCGCTAACCCTGCGCGGACTACGGTGCGCGGATGAGCCGACAGACCGCTCTCTGGGCACTCGCAGCGCTGCTCGGGCTCGTGCTGACGGCGGGCATCACGTGGGCCACCAGCCAGCTCACCAGCCAGCACATCGGCCTCTCCTCGGAGCCGATCTCGGGCGGGCACCGTCTTGCTCCGGCGGTCACCGAACCGGCCACACAGCGGCGCACGACGACGCGGAAGCGATCCACACCCCATCCGACCAAGACGTCGAGGAGCTCGACGGGCGCGGCACCGAGCGAACCGACCGTCTCGCAGGTCACGCCGACGGCCGCTTCGACGACGAGCTCGACCGGCCGTGGCTCGAGCTCCCCTAACACCAGCAGCTCGTCCGCCAAACGTACGACCTCTCGCAGGCGCCGCGGCTCCTCGCGCGACGACAGCGGCGACAGCGCCAGCCACGAAGCGGGCACGTCCGTCGGCGAAGCCACTGCCCCCGTCGGCAAAGCGGGCACGCCCGCAGGAAGCGGTGGCGAAGTGGCCATGGGCTCCGGCCAGCCGAGCTCCACGCACCACCGCGACGACTGAGCGCTGCGCACGGCGCCGGCCGCGCTGGGGCCGTGCCGGCGACCTTGCCAAAGCTTTACCTCGAGCTGGGCCGGCGCTTGACGGGCGCGCGCAACAGTGAACGCGCAACCGTCCCCAGGAGACCACCAATGCGCCGCATCGCAAACGCCCGTATCGCCTCCCTCGCCGCCGCACTGACGGCCGGAGCACTGGCGGCCTACACGCTACGCTCCGGCTCCAGCGACACCCAGGTAGCGCGGGTGTCGCAACCCGCCGTCGAGGTGCGCACGCAGGTCATCCGGCGCACGGTCCACGTCGTCCGCCACGAGCGGGCGCGCACGCACCGCTCCCCCAGCGGCACGGCGCGGGCGACGGGCACAGGCACAGGCCTGCGCACGGTCGGCGCCGCCCCGCGCACGGCGGCCAGCGGCTCGCACAGCTCCGGTAGCTCGGCGGCATCGAGCGGCACCGTCAGCGGCGCCTCCGCCCCACGCACTCGCACGAGCGGTGGCGGCACGTCGGGCTCGACGCACTCAAAGCGCGCCGCAGCCGCCCCCGTGCGCACGCACACGAGCGGAGCGAAAGCCAAAGCACCTTCGTCCTCGGGCAGCTCAGGAGCCGTGCGCACGCGCACCAGCGGTGGTGCGGCCGGCGGCTCAGCGGGCGGCTCGGGCCAGGGCGCCGTGCGCACGCGGACGAGCGGCGGCGGCGAGCAAGAGGGGGGACGCGATGACTGAGCTCGCCAACAAGAGAGCCGGCGCCGCTCGCACGGGCGTGGCCCAGAGGATGCTGCGCAGCCCGCTCAGCGTGATCGGCGCGACGCTTGCCTCGTTCCTCGTCGTGCTCGCGCTGCTGACGGCGAAGGTGACGAGCGGACACGAACAGGCTCTACCGGTCGGCAGTGCCGGCTCGGCGCTCGTCGTGAAGAACGGTCACAAGGTCCTGCGCACGACTGCGAGCGGCCGCGTCATCGAACCGACGAGCGGCGTCGCCGTCACGGCGGGTGGCGCGCAATCGGGCGCCCAGCCGGCTGCGCTCGTGACGCACACGAGCGGCGCGGTGGGCGGAGGCGGTCAGGATGACTGACCGCCTGACGATCGCGATGGGCTCGCTCGCGGCATTCCTGATCGTGCTCGCACTGCTGGCAACGCAGCTCGAGCACGCAGGCACACGGCACGCCTCGGCGCATGCGGTGCTGGTCCGTCGGATCTACGAGACGACCGTCGTCGAACGCGTACCGGCCAAGTCATCTGCGCGGAGCACCAACTCAGTGACCCAGTCCGTCTCGGGGACGGGCTCCCTTCCGGCAACGCCGGTCACAAGAACGTCATGAACGAACACGAGATCACATTCCACTCGATGGGCAGCGACGTGCGCCTGCTGATCGGCGCGCCGCTGTTGCGCGACGCGGAGTCGCCGGCGGATGCGTGCCGCAGTCAGCGCGCCTACGTCGAGGACTTCGCCGCGCGGCTTTCGCGCTTTCGCGCCGACAGCGAGCTCAGCGGGCTGAACGGCGATCCTCGCAGCGACGTACCTGCATCGGCGCTGTTGCGCGCGGCCGTCACTGCCGGGCTGTGGGCGGCGGAGCGCAGCGGCGGGCTCGTTGACCCGACTGTCGCGCGCGCCCTCGCACGCGCCGGCTACGCGAGCTCGCTCGACGGGCGCGAGCCGGCCTCGCTCACACAGGCGCTCTCGGCCGCCCCGGCGCGCCAGCCGGCACGCCGGAATCCGCAACAGCTGTGGCGCCGGGTCGTCGTGGAAGATCGGGCCGGCACGGTGCGGCGCCCGGCCGGTACCGAACTCGACACGGGCGGCACCGGCAAGGGGCTGTGCGCCGACGCGATCGCGCACCGCTTGCGCGGCTACTCGCGCTTCGCGATCGACTGCGGCGGCGACCTCACGATCGGCGGCGTCGGCGCGCAGCTCGAGCCATACGCCGTCGAGGTCGAGCACCCGCTCACGGGCGAGACGATCCGCACCGTGCGGGTGGCCCGGGGCGGAGTCGCCACATCGGGATTGAACGTGCGCGTCTGGCAGGACGAAGAGGGGCGCTTTGCGCACCACCTGCTCGATCCCTCCACAGGCCTGCCCGCATGGACCGGCCTAGTCGGCGTGACGGCGCTCGCGCCCACGGCGCTGGAGGCCGAGACGCTCTCGAAGACGGCGCTGCTGCTCGGACCGCTGGGCGCCAGGCGCGTGCTCGCCGAGCACGGCGGCCTGGTCGTCCACGACGACGGCGACGTCGAGCAGATCGGCTCGCTCGACGCGCGGCGCGGGTCGCTCACGATCGGCGAGAGGGCAGCGTGATGGCCGTCAAGGATCCCACCCCCTACCTGCCGTGGCTCGTCGGTCGAGCCTCAGGCATCGTCGCGCTCGGCCTCGTCACGGTAGCCGTGCTGCTCGGGCTGACGATGTCCACGAAGCTGCTGCGCAAGCCCGGGATCGGTCGCACGCTGATGCGCCTGCACGAGCACATCGCGCTCGTCGGCCTCGGGGCGATCCTCGTGCACGGCCTCGCGCTGTTCGCCGACCCGTGGCTACGCCCGGGCGTGAGCGGCGTGACGATCCCCTTCACGATGTCCTACAAGCCGGCGTTCACCGGCCTCGGCATCGTCGCCGGCTACCTCGCGGCGCTGCTCGGCCTGAGCTTCTACGCTCGCCGGCGGATCGGCGTGAAGCTGTGGCGCAAGCTGCACCGCGCGACCATCCTCGTGTGGGTGCTCGGCGTCGTGCACACGCTCGGCGCAGGCAGCGACGCGGCCACCCAGTGGCTGCGCGCCTTCACGCTGCTGCCGGCCGTGCCGATCGTCTACCTGCTGATGCGGCGCATGTTCCCCGGGACTCGACCGAGCACGCGGCGTGCGCCCGCAGCCGGATCGCAGTCGATCGCCACGAAACGTCCAGCGCTCGCCGAGGAGGCAACATCATGAGCCGCGCCGATGCAGACCTGCTGATCGCCGGCGGCGGCCTGGCCGCGCAGCGCTGCTGCGAGACACTGCGGCGGCTCGGCTTCGACGGGCGCATCGTCGTGCTCTGCGAGGAGCCGAGCACGCCGTATGACCGTCCGCCGTTGTCGAAGTCGGTGCTGATCGACGAGTGCGAGCCCGAGGGGCTCTCCTTCAGGCCGGCGGCATGGTACGAGGAGCAGGACGTCGAGCTGCTGCTCGGCGTCGCCGCCCAGGAGCTCGATTTCGAGGGTAGAGCGGTCACGCTCAGCGACGGCGGCCGGCTGCGCTTCAAGGAGCTGCTGATCGCCACGGGCAGCCGCCCGCGCCGTCTGCCGGGCGTCCCCGTGGGAGGCGCAGTGCACGAGTTGCGCACTCACGAAGACGCGCTCTCGCTGCGCGCTGCGCTGCGCGAGGACGACCGGCGCCTGGCGATCCTCGGGGCCGGGCTGATCGGGATGGAGGTGGCCGCAGCCGCGCGCGCGCTCGGGCGGGAGGTCACGCTGATCGAGGCCGCCGACGCACCACTGGCGCGGGTTCTGCCGCCGGCGCTCGGCAGCTGGATCGCATACCTGCACCGCCTGCACGGCGTCGACGTCCGCCTGGCGACAGCCGTCGAGCGTGTCTCGCTGCAGGAAGGCACCGCGCGACTGCAGCTGAGCGACTCGAACGTGCTCGAGGCGCACACCCTGCTGGTCGCGATCGGCACCTCACCTGCAACCGAGTGGCTCGCGAGCGCGGGCCTCGGCCCGGGCGCGATCAACACCGATGCCGGCGGGCGCACCGCCTTGCCGGGCGTCTATGCAGCCGGCGACGCAGCCTGCTTCCCCGACCCCTACACGAAGCAGCCGGTGCCGAGTCAGCATTGGGAGGCGGCCGTGCGCCAGGGGGTTGCCGTCGCCCGCTCGATCGTCGGGCTCGCACCCGCGGCAGCGGCGCCGTCGATGTTCTGGAGCGACCAGCATGGCCATCGCATCCAGTTCGTCGGCCACGCCGCGCCCGACTGCGAGATCGAGCTCGACGGAGACCCCGCCGCGGGCGGATCGTTCGCGGCGTGGATTGCACGAGCGGGTCGCCCGCAAGGGGCGCTGCTCGTGGACCGCCCGCAGTCGCTTCCAGACGCGCGCGCGCGAATCGCCGGCGCCGAGGCCGTCCCTTCCGGCTCCGGCGAGAAGAGCTCTGACAACCACGACCACACCAAGCGAGGTGCCCTATGGCCTGCGTACCGGTAATCGACGAGGCGTCGTGCCTCGCGCACGGCGACTGCGAGGCGCTGGCGCCCGACGTGTTCCGCATCGAGGACGTCGCGACCGTGATCGGCACGGCTCCGCTGGAGCAACTCGTCTCGATCGCCGAAGCGTGCCCTGCGAGCGCAATCAGCGTGGTCGACGAGGCGACCGGCGAGCAGCTCTACCCGTGAGTCGCAACCTGACCTGAATCGCTCCAAGCGCCGGCAGGCATACCCACTCCTGACCCGTCCAATCACCTGGTCACGAGCTGGCAACAGCTGAGTCACCAACTCGCAACAGCTGGATTACACGGCGACAACCAGCGCGCCGGGCGTCCGGGGAAGGCTTCGGCTGACCCCGGCGCCTTCGCGTGCCGGTCCGTGCAATCAGATCGATTCAAGGAGAACGCATGCGACACAAGCGCGCCGTTTCGGCGCTCCTGGCAGCGTTGGCAGTCTCAGCTGGAAGCGTGATCTCTGCCACGACCTCTACGGCGCGCGTGCCTGACCGCGGCGCCCCGCCGCAAGCCCATGCCAAGAGCAGCGAACCATCAACGACCACGCCGATCAAGCACGTCGTCGTGATCTTCCAGGAGAACGTCTCCTTCGATCACTACTTCGGCACCTACCCGCACGCTGCCAACAGCGACGGCCAGCCGTTCAAGGCGGCCAAGAACACGCCTGCCGTCGACGGGCTGACACCGGCGACCGATCCGTCGCTGCCACCGAGCCTGCAGCACAGCACGAACCTGCTGTTCAGCAACCCGAACGCCTCACAGCCGCTGCGCTTGGACAGCAGCCCGACCGGCCTGCCTGGCAACGCCGGCGGGCAGCTGACCTGCGACCAGGACCACAACTACTCAGACGAGCAGCAGTCCTTCGACGGCGGCGCGATGGACCGCTTCGTGCAGAGCGTCGGCCAGGGCGGCGGCAACACGCCATTTGGGACGCCGTGCAACGCAAACGCGGTGATGGACTACTACGACGGCAACACCGTGCCGGCGCTGTGGAACTACGCCCAGCACTATTCGATGAGCGACAACTCGTTCGACACGACGTTCGGCCCGTCGGCTCCGGGCGCGATCAACCTCGTCTCTGGCAACACCGGCGAAGTCGACGCCGAACACCTCGCCAACAAACCGTCGATCGCGACGTCGACCGCACCGAACGCCGACCTGACGGCCGACGGCAAAGGCGGCTACTCGCTGACGGGGGACGCACAGCCCTACTGGGACGACTGCTCGACGCGCGACGCGGTCGCGCTGAAGGGCACGAACATCGGCGACGAGCTCAACGCGGCCGGTCTGTCATGGGGCTGGTTCGAGGGCGGTCTGCGTCCGAGCACGAGCTACCAGGAAGCGCTCGCGGCGACCGGCAAAACGGGACAGCCGACGCGCACGTTCGAACCGGACGAGTTCTCCTCGTACTTCTCCAGCGCCGAACACCGTCCGGCGCACTCGAGCAACCAGAACCTCTGCAGTTCGGTGCACCCCGTCGGCGTCGCGCTCGGCGGCACCGGTCAGTGGGGCTACAAGGACGACTACATCCCCCACCACGAGCCGTTCCAGTACTACGCCTCGACGGCCAACCCGCACCACCTGACGGTCCCCGCGACCAGCGGCCAAGACACGCTCGCCGGCCTCGAATCGATCGGCAAGGACACGCAGTCCTTCCTCGGCGGCGTACCGCAGTTCAACACGCCCAACCACAACTACGACATGAGCGACTTCAGCCAGCTAGTCGAAGCGATCAACCGGCACGAACTGCCGGCCAGCGCGCTTCCGGCGGTCAGCTTCCTGAAGGCTCCCGGCTACCAGGACGGCCACGCCGCGTATTCGGAGCCGGCCGACGAGCAGCAGTTCATCACGACGCAGATCAATGCGCTGATGCGCTCGCCGGACTGGAAGAACACGGTCGTGATGGTCAACTACGACGACTCCGACGGCTGGTACGACCACGTCTACAGCGGCGTCACCAACCCGTCGCTGTCGCCTGCAGACAACCTCACCAACACGCACCTCAACGTGGCCGGTGAAGGCACCTCCGGCCAGTGCGGCGGCAGCCCGCAGGGCACAGCCGAAACGCCGACGCCGCTCGCCGGCGAGCAGGGTCGTTGCGGCTTCAGCTCGCGCCTGCCGATGATGGTGATCTCGCCGTACGCGAAGAAGAACGCGGTCGATCACAACCTCTCAGACCAGTCCTCGATGATCAACTTCATCGAGTACAACTGGGGCGTCCCGGGCATCGCCGGGTCGTTCGACCAAGCACTCGCCGGCAAGGACGCGAGCGAGTCGATTCCGTTCGACCTCGCCGGGCTGTTCGAATTCGAAGGCAAGAAGGCCGGCAAGCTGTTCCTGAACCCCACGACGGGGCAGAAGCAGAACTAAGACGGCGCGCCAGGGAGCGGCGCGCGAGGGAGGTCCTACCCGGCCCCGCAGCTCGAGCGAGTTGCGGGGCCGGTGCTTTCGCAAACGAGCGCTAGGCGGGGCGTCGGTAGACGGTCACCACGGCCGCGCCGCCGAGCCCGATGTTGTGCTGCAGCGCAACGCTCGCGCCGTCCACCTGTCGAGCGTCTGCGTCGCCGCGCAGTTGCCACACGAGTTCGCTGCACTGCGCAAGGCCGGTCGCTCCAAGCGGGTGCCCCTTGGAGATCAAGCCGCCGGAGGGATTGACGACGGGTCCGTCGCCGCCGTAGGTCGTGGCCTGCGCCTCGACGAGCTGGTGCCCCTCTCCCTCGCCGGCGAGCCCGAGCGCCTCATAGGTCAACAGCTCGTTGGCCGAGAAGCAGTCGTGCAGCTCGATCACGTCGACCTCGGCGATCGCTGTCTGCGCCTCCTCGAGCGCACGCTCGGCGGCGGTGCGGCTCATGTCTGCGCCGACCACGGCGATCGCCGACTTCGCCTCGAATGTGCTCGTCAGATCGGTGACCATCGACTGGCCGACGATCTCGACCGCCTGCTCGGAGAGATCGTGCTCGTCGACGAAGCGCTCGGAGGCGACGATCGCCGCGGCGCTTCCGTCGGAGGTGGGCGAGCACTGCAGCTTGGTCAGCGGTGCGTAGATCTCCTTGGCGTCTTTTATGTCCTGCAGCGTGTACTCGTCCTGGAATTGGGCGTAGGGGTTGTTGACCGAGTGCTTGTGGTTCTTCCAGCCGATCCAGGCGTAGTGCTCGGGCTCTGAGCCGTAGCGCTCCATGTGCTCGCGTCCGGCGGCGCCGAACATCTGCGGCGCCGGCGGCGCGTTCTCCCACTCGCGCAGCTCGAGCAGCGCGCCGACGTGGCGGTCCATCGGGTTCGTGCGATCGGTGAACTTGACGCCGAGCGAGCCGAGCTCCATCTTCTCGAAGCCGAGCGCGAGCGCGCAGTCGGCGATGCCGCCCTTGACCGCCTGGCGCGCGAGGTAGAGCGCGCTCGAGCCGGTTGAGCAGTTGTTGTTGACGTTGACGACCGGGATGCCGGTGAGGCCGAGTCCGTAGACGGCGCGCTGCCCGGCTGTCGAGTCGCCGTAGCAGTAGCCGACGTAGGCCTGCTCGACCTGCTCGTAGGAGATGCCCGCGTCGGCGAGCGCCTTGCCGCCTGCCTCCTCCGCCCACACCGGGTAGTCGCCCTCCTTCGTCCCGGGCTTCTCGAACTTCGTCATGCCGACGCCGATCACGAACGTGCGGGCCATCTTCGTCTCCGTTCTCGTCTGCTCCGGTTCAGACCGGCCGTGAGCCGGGACCGACCGGGGCGGTTGGTTTACGTGCGCGCAGCGTAATCAAAAATTGGCCAGACAGCCAGTCGGTGCCTTTGGCTCTGCCGCGGCCGGGCCGCAGTAGGCTGAAGACGTGTCCTCGCCGTGGCCCGACGTTTCGTACGAGCGCTGGAGCGAGACGTGCGACACGCTGCACGCACACACGCAGGTACTCGGCAAAATCGCCGCTGCCACGGCACCGCCCGAGCCGCAATTGCAACACGCCGCGCTGCGCCTGACCGCGCGCGGCTGGGAGACGGCGCCCCTCCCTGCGCCCGACGGCTCGGGCACGTTCGTCGTGGCGCTCGACCTGCATGCGCACGAGGCAGTGGTCGAATGCAGCGGCGGCGAGGCGAAGCGCATGCCGCTCACGCCCGATCGGCCCGTCGCGGATGTGACGCACGCGGTGCTCGACGCCGTGCGCGAGCTCGCCGGCAAGCTGCAGCTCGCGCTCGTGCCGCAGGAGGTCCCTTGGAGCGTCGCGCTCGACGAGGACTACGAGCATGCTCGCTACGACGCCGCCCAGGTCAAGGAGTACTTCGCCGCCGCCACGCAGGCGGCGCTCGTGCTCGGCGCGTTCCGCGCGCCCTACCGCGGGCGCTCGACGCCGGTGAATGCGTGGTGGGGGTCGTTCGACCTCGCCGTCAGCCTGTTCTCGGGCCGGCCGGCCGACCCGCCCTCGGACGACTTCATCATGCGCAACGCGATGGACGCGCAGGAGATCGCGGTCGGCTGGTGGCCCGGCGACCCGCGCTATGGACGCGCGGCCTTCTATGCCTACGCTCACCCCGCGCCCGAGGGCTTCGGGGAGCGGCGAGCTCGAGCCCTCCGCTGCGCGCTGGGAGGGGAAGCTGGGCGAGTACGTGCTCGACTGGGAGGACGTACTCGCCGCGACGGACCCGCATGGGTTCGCATTGCAGTTCGCGCGCTCGGCCTATTCCCACGCCTGCTCGATCTGCGATTGGGATCGCACGCTCGCAGGCAGCGGCGAAGGGGTGCCGCCTCCCGTCAGCTGAGGCGTTGCGGCCGAGCCGTCTGCTCGGCCCGGCCGCAACTGGTTGTCTATGGCCTAGGAGACGCCGTGGGCTTTCATCGAGCTCACGAGCAGTTTCGACTCTTCGGACATCCCTTTTTCGTTCGGGTGCACCGAGAAGGCATCCGATTCAGGCAGCACGGGTTCGACCCAGCGCACGCTGGAGGACTTGCACGCGTCATGCCCGATGCTCGGGTTGTACGTGTCGACGTAAAACGCGCCGTTCGCCGCGGCCTGGCTCGCGAGCATCGCGTTCAGTTCCTTCTCGACGTTGTTCAGATACGCGGTGTCGCCGGTCGTCAGCGGCACCGTCGGCCAGCAGTTGCCCGACTGCGGCAGGATGTCGGGGTAGCTGACGACGAGCACCTTCGCCGAGGGCGAGAGCACGTGGATCTGGTGCAGCGCCGCGCCCACCACCGGCCCGTCGGCTTTGATCTCTTCGGAGAGTTTGTTGCCGTACGTGGCTTTGCAGGGCGTTCCGAACGGGAAGATCAGATCCTCCGCACCGCACGTCTCGAGCGTGCCGAGGAACAGGTTGTTGTCGTTGCCGCCGATGCCGACCGTGACCACGCCGGTGGACGAGCTGAGCGCGTTGAACTGCGGCGGCTGATCTGAGTACTGCGCCGCGGTGAAGTCGCCTGTCGTCGCGCCGCTGCAGCTGACGTCGTGCAGCGAGAGCCCGAGCGAGGCGGCCGCCAGGTGCGGGTAGTTGCGCAGCGACTGCAGGCAGTCGAGCGGAGCACCCGGCGCGGGCGGCAGGATCAGCGGCCCGGAGACATAGGAGTCGCCGAGCGACACGTACGAGGTGGACGCCTGCGCAAAAGCCGGCAGCGCGAGCAGCGCGAGCGCGGCGATCAGCGCCGCGGCACAGCGGATGCGGCGTACGGCGGGCCGGGGCGATGAGGCACGTTGATGCATCACGGTTGTAGACCTCCTGATTCGCTTTGAACGGATCGCCGAGCGCCGCGCTCGACCCCTTGCAGCGCGATGCCCGGTCCCTCTGCCGCGGGGTTTTCCCGGGCCTCGGCGACCGTACCGGCGTCTGGACAAAAGTCAATTATTTGGAAACAGACGACTGCGAACCCGCGCGGTGTTAGGTTGGCTGCCAGGTACCCGGCTAACCGCAAGACCCATTGGAGGCCCACCATGCCCGCAACGCCGGCACTCAGCGCGCCCTCGGCCGGCGCCCCGTTCGAGCAGACGACGATCGAGCGCCGCGAGCTGCGCCCCCGGGACGTGCAGATCGACGTCAAGTACTGCGGCATCTGCCACAGCGACATCCATCAGGTCCGCGACGAGTGGGGCGGATCGATCTTCCCGATGGTCCCGGGCCACGAGATCGCGGGCGTCGTCGCCGCGGTCGGTTCCGAGGTGAGCGACTTCGCGGCCGGCGACCGCGTCGGCGTCGGCTGCATGGTCGACTCCTGCGGCGAGTGCGAGTACTGCTTGGCCGGCGAGGAGCAGTTCTGCCTGAAGGGCAACGTGCAGACCTACAACGCGCGCGACTACGACGGCGAGGTCACATACGGCGGCTACAGCCGGCAGATCACGGTCAGGGATCACTTCGTCGTGCACATCCCAGACAGCATCGAGCTTGCCGACGCGGCGCCGCTTCTGTGCGCCGGGATCACGACATATGTGCCGCTGAAGCACTGGCACGTCGGCGAGGGGACGAAGGTCGCGGTTATCGGCATGGGCGGGCTCGGGCACGTCGGCGTGCAGATCGCGGCGGCGATGGGGGCCGAGGTGACCGTGCTCAGCCAGTCGCTCAGCAAGAAGGAGGACGGGCTGCGCTTCGGCGCCGAGCACTACCACGCGACGTCCGACCGCGAGACGTTCCGCGAGCTGAAGAACAGCTTCGACCTGATCCTCAACACGGTCTCGGCGAATCTGCCGCTGGACGCCTACCTGCGACTGCTGCGGGTCGACGGGACGATGGTCACGGTCGGCGCGCCATCCGAGCAGGACAAGGTTCACGCGTTCTCGCTGATCATCGGCAGGAGAAGCCTGGCCGGCTCGTCGATCGGCGGCCTGCCGGACACGCAGGAGATGCTCGACTTCTGTGCCGAGCACGGCGTGAAGCCGGCGATCGAGCTGATCTCAGCCGAGGATGTCGACGGCGCTTACGACCGGGTCGTCAACAGCGACGTGCGCTACCGCTTCGTGATCGACGCGGCGACGATCGCCTGAGCGCCGACGACCTCGGGCTGAGCCCGATGAAGTAGGACGCGCTCGCTGGCTCAGTCGGCCGAGGAGAACTCGGTCACGCCATACACGGGATTGCTCACACGCAGCGGCGTCCCGATGCCGCCGCTGGAAGGAGTCGTGTGCACGATGAATGCCTCGTGGCGCCCGTGATCGATGATCGCAGCCACCACGCCCTCGCCGCGCGGCTCGCGCTTGCCCACCTCGATCTCCTGGTCGGAGCCATCCAGGCGACAGCGGAGCTTGTGGATGCGTCGCAGGCGCGCGGGGCAACCTGCCAGGTCGCTGGAGAGCTCGCGCAGATCGCCGTAGGCCTCCTCGGCCAGAGGTTCTCCGCGCTTGAGGCCGCCGACGAAGAAGGCGGTCATCGCCGACGCTGCTTGGCAGGCTGCGTCGGATAGCGCTTGCGCTCTTCCGGCGTCATCTTCCGGATCGTGAGCGAGCCATCCTTCACCTGCCGCTGGATTTCCTCCAGCTTCGCGCGGCGGCGCTCCGCAGCACGGTCTGCCTGAGTTGGCACACAACCAGGTTAGCGCGATATCGGTCCGCGATGTGACACTTGCCGAGAGCGCGAGCGGTATGCTCGCGCTCCACCCATATTTGGGGGTGCTTCGGTCGGACCGGCCGCTGGCGTCTCCAGGAAAGGGGGATCCCGATGATCCCCATCGCCAGCGCAGGGAGCTCGGTCGCCGAACCTGCTGCCTCCGACATGCCGGAGCTACGAGCAGAGACAGCGCAGCAGACCCCGCGGGATCGCCCCAGCAGACAGACACGCGAGATCCTCGCCCGCTATGCCAAAGCCCACGACGGGCTGGCCACGCTCGGCGTCGCGACGTCTGTCCTCCCCTACATCGTGCTGTCCGTCGCGATGTACTTCGCACTCAGCGTGTCCGTGCTGATCACACTGGCGCTCGCCGTGCCGACGGCCGCTTTCCTCGTGCGCACGTTCATCGTCTTCCACGACTGCTCACACGGTTCGTTTCTCACGTCCAAGCGGGCCAACGCGTGGCTCGGGATGTTCACGGGCGTGCTGCTGTTCATGCCGTTCGTGCGCTGGAAGCACGATCACGCGGTTCACCACGCCACCTCCGGCGACCTCGAGCGTCGCGGCGTCGGTGACGTGCACACGCTCACCACGAGCGAATATGACGCGCTCTCGCCCCGAGGGCGCCTGGCCTATCGCTTGATGCGCAACCCGCTCGTGATGTTCGGCATCGGGCCGATCGTCGCGATGGTGATCGGCCCGCGTATCGTAGCCCGCGGCGCGCGCCCGCGCATGCGCAACAGCGTGATCGTGACCAACGTGGCGCTGGCGCTGCTGATCGGCGGCTTGTGCTGGCTGATCGGCTGGCGCGATTACCTGCTCGTCGTCGGACTGCCCGCGCTGCTCGCGGGCTCGGCCGGCATCTGGCTGTTCTACGTCCAGCATCAATTCGAGGACGCCTACTGGGAGAGCGGCGCCGACTGGAGCTACGACGAGGCCGCGCTGCGGGGCAGTTCCTATCTGAAGCTGCCGCGGGTGCTGCAGTTCGCCAGCGGCAACATCGGCTTCCACCACGTGCACCACCTCAGCGCGCGGATCCCCAATTACCACCTGCAGCGCGCACACGAAGAGAACCCGATGTTCCACACGGTGCCGACGCTGACGCTGTGGGACGGCATGCGCGCCGTGCGTTTGAAGCTGTGGGACGAGAATCAGAAGCGACTCGTGTCCTTCGCGCAGGCGCGCAGGGCGCACGCCGGCTGAGTCGCTCGAGCGGTCTCCGTCTCAGTCCCCGCGCCGACGCGGCGCCGGGCGCGGGGGTCGCGTCGCTCGCGGGCGCCCGGGCGAGCTCTCGCGGGCGCCATCCTCCAGCGGCTCGAGCACGAAGATCTCGACGGCGAGGTCCTCGTCGAGGTGATTGGCACTCGTGAACGCCCGGACCGTGCGGCCGCTGATCTGCTCGACGGCGGCAACGGCATCTTGCTCCATCATCTCCTGGTAGGCGTGTCGCGTCCTCAGCACGGGCTCGCGAGTGCCGTTGCGCACGAGGTTCTGCTCGCCCTTGCTCAGCACGCCCTGCAGTACACAGACGATCAGATCGTCTCCGAGCGTCGTCCAAGCGCGCGTCGCGCCATGTCCGGTCTCGGCGGCGAACAGACGAACGATCTCGTCTGAGATCTTCGCCGTCACACGATCGCGCGGCGAGTCCTCGTGGGTGGTGCCGGACATAGCCAGCCCTCTCTGCCGCTCTGAAAGACGCAGGCATCGTGCGTAGGAAGAGTCGGCAGGACCGGTACGAACGACGGCGCTTGCAAGCACCCTACCGGGTCTGGAGCAGTGCGCAGGAACAGCACTCCTGGGACTGCAAGGGGCCGCTCGGCCTCACGGATGCAGTCACCGGCTCTGCTACGTTGCTGGCAGCGGTCGACAACTGTCAGCCGCGAGGCAGCTCGCTTGAGTACCGCTTGTGGCGGTTCGGGTCAGCATCAGCCTCCCGAATCGACGCGGCGCTCAGAGCCGCTCAAAGGAGTCGAATTGTCTATGAAGTCTTTCGCCGATCTCGGCGTATCTCGCGCGGTCGTCGACGTGCTTTCGCGCCGCGGCGTGACCGCGCCGTTCCCGGTTCAGAGCCTCGTCGTGGACGACGTGCTCGAGGGCCGCGACGTGCTCGTCAAGTCGCCTACCGGATCGGGCAAGACGCTTGCGTTCGGAATCCCGATCGTCGAGCGCCTGAACGCCGACGGGCCCCGCCCGGCCGCGCTCGTGCTCGCGCCGACGCGTGAGCTGGCGAGCCAGATCGTCGAGGAGATCCGCGACATCGCCCACGCTCGCGCGCTGCGCGTGACGGCCGTATACGGCGGCGTCGGCCTCACCAAGCAGGCAGCCGCCGCCGCGAAGTCTCACATCGTCGTGGCAACGCCCGGCAGGCTCGAGGATCTGCTCGACCGCGGCGCGTTCAAGCTGGACCAGATCCGCGTGCTCGTGCTCGACGAGGCCGACCGGATGCTCGACATGGGCTTCCGCCCGGCCGTCGACCGGATCGTCGAGGCGTGTCCGCGCGACCGTCAGACGCTGTTCTTCTCGGCCACGCTCGAAGGTGCCGTTGGACGCATCGCCGCGAAGTACACGCACGAGGCGATCTCACACGAGCACGGGCCGTCGGGATCGCGCGCGACGGCAGACGTCGAGCACCGGTTCGTTTCGATCGGCGGCGAAGATCGAGTGGGCGCACTCGTCGGCGAGCTCGCCAAGGAGCGCGACCTCGCGCTCGTGTTCGTGCGCACCAAGCGCGGCGCCGACCGCCTCGTCAAGCGCCTCGCCGGCAGCGGCGTGAGGGCCGCTGCCGTCCACGGCAACCGGTCGCAGAAACAGCGTGAGCAGGCGCTCTCGCAGTTCCGCTCCGGCCGTGTCGACACGCTCGTGGCGACCGACGTCGCGGCTCGCGGGATCGACGTGCAGGACATCTCGCACGTGATCAACTTCGACCTGCCTGGCGACCATGACGTCTACGTGCACCGCATCGGGCGCACCGGACGCGCTGGGCGCCAAGGCGTCGGGATCACGCTCGTATCGCCGCAGGACCGCAACGAGGCACGTCAGATCGCCGACCGGCTGCGCATCGACCACGGTCTCGGCGGGGGCGTCCCGCGCAACGGGAGCAACGGCAACGGCGCGGCGCGCAACGGCAGCAGCCGCAACAGCCGCCGACGCGACTCGGGCAGGCCTCGCAAGGGCCGTCCGGCGCGCGTCTGACGCACTGCGAAGGTGCGCCGCGTGACTCGTTCACGCGGCGCGCTTCTCGAAGGTCACCCGGTAGTGGTCGAGCAGCTCGCGTTCGAAGCAGATCTTGTTTGCGCTGACACCCGAGGCGAAGGCGAGGCGGAAGTCGGAGCTCGTCAGCCAGCGTGGCACGAGCCGCAGCTTCAACAGTGACTTGCGCAGGCTGCGCTTGCCGATGCGTGCGTTCCACTGCGTGATCGTCTCGATGTAATCCGTCCGCCCACTCTCACTCGAGACGAGACCGAAGTACGGCTCGGCGCAGCGGATCACCTGCTCCTGCCCGAACGGCAGCCACGAGCCGGGAAACTGGCGCGCCAGCAGCGCCAGGTACCAGGCGTCGGTGTGCGCCGGCGGCAGCGAGTCGAGCGCGGCGACCGCGTCGGCCGCCCCGATCATGTTGCGCCCATAGACCATCGTCTGCAGGTACATGCGGCCGCCCTCCGGCAAGAGTTCGGCGATCCGCCGAAAGAACGACTCGTAGACCTCATCCTGGCGCCCTGCGCGGTAGTCCTCGGGCGAGCAGAAGTGCTCGAAGGCACCGAGGCTCGCCACGGCGTCGAACGCGCCGACGCGGTCGCGCTCGAGCTTGCGACCGTCGAGCAGGTGCACGTCAAGGCCGTGGCGCAGGCACGCGACGAGCTGCGCCGAGGAGAGCGTCACGCCGACGCCGGTGGCGTCGCGGCGGCGGATGAAGTCGAGCAGCGCGCCCCATCCGCAGCCGACGTCGAGCACTCTTCTACCCGCCTCGATGCCGATCTGCTGGGCCACGTACTCGTGCTTGCGTCGCTGAGCCTGCTCGAAGCGTCAACGAGAAGTCGCCGTCGTACTTGGCCCCGCTGAAGTCGGCCAGCTCGCCCATGCTGAGGCGGAACACGCGGTCGGTCAGCGAGTAAGTGAAGTCGATGTCCCCGCGGTCGGCCACCAGTGGGTTCTACCCGCTGAGCGCGATGCACACCGCTCCGGCCGCCGTCGGCGCTACTGCGAGCTGACGCGTTTGTGCTCCACGACCACCACACCCGGCCGGCCAGGGGGCTGGCCTTGACCGGCCGGCGCGCGGCGTTTGGCCTCGAACTAGGCGACGACCGCGGCGGCCCCGTTCGCCGGGACGTGATGGTTGCGTGGAACACGTCAGACGGGTCGTACAGTGTCTTGACCGAGCGCAGTCGCTCCCACGTGGCGGCGTCGTAGAAGCTGCTCGCGTCGGCGGGCACCTCGACGAAGCTCCCGTATGCGCCGACGTGCTGCGTGCGGCAGATCTCGCCGATCCGCTCGAGCGCTTACCGCAAGCTCAACATCCGCTCGCGCCACGACCTCGCGCGCGCTGGCCGCCTGAGCCGAGCGAAGCCAGTGGCGCATAATCCTACAGGACGATCTCGAACCGCCTGGGCGCGTTGCGGTTGAGCGTGAGGGTCGTCCGCGGGCCCGCCCAGTCGGGCAGCAGCTCGGCGTAGGGAGACTCGCCGCCGCGCTCGGCCTCCTGCGCGGACGGCAGCGCGGGGTGCTCGATCAGGTGGCCACGGACGTCGTCGGGAAGCTCCGACCACGACGGTGCGAAGGTGAGCAGCAAGGCGTCGCGTCGCGCCTCGCTCGCGTTGGCGTGCGTGCCGTGCAGCAGTCGGTAGTCGAGCACGACGGCGTCGCCGGCGCGCAGCGCGAGCGTCGCCTGCCCCGGCAGATCGGCGAATGCAGGGTGCGCGGCATCCAACTGCGCCGCGAGCTCGCCGTGGGCCTCGGGCAGGAGGGCGTGGATCGGGCTGCTGCGCAGATGCGAGCCCGGCAGCACCCGCAAAGCACCGTTCCCGCTGTCGGTGTCGCTGAGGTAGATCAGCAGCGCGAGCTGCGCCGGTGCGCGACGAAAGCTCACGGCGTGATCCCAGCACCACCAATCCTGATGCCACCACAGCGGCGGCGTACGGGGCTGCTTGATCGACACGTAGCCCGAGATCCAGCGGAGGTCGCTCGCCGAGACGCGCTCGCGCAGCATTGAGACCCGGTCGACGTCACCGAGCACGAGCGCGACGGCCGGGTCGTCCCAGCGCAACGGGAGCAGCGTGTTGTGCGGACGCTCACACGCACGGTCAGCGTGCGGCCTCCGAGCGAGCATCGCTCTGAGCGCGATCAGCTCCCGGGAGGAGACGAACGCCGGGAGCTCGGCGAAGCCGTCGAGGTCGATCGAACGCCGGGTGGTGCTGTCGAGCGCAGCCATGGCGCCCGATCCTAACCCGGACGCGCGCCCGGTCCCGAACGGCTGTCAGGATTCGGGGGGTGCCTGCGCGACGGCCAGATCGGGCTGAGCGGCATCCGGCTCGTCCGACTCGAGGCCGGTCGGGTTCGGCCCGTCGGCGAGCCAATCGGAGCCGGCGCCGGCCGCAAGCTTGCGCGCATCCTTCCTCGCCTGCTTGTCGAGCCGCTTCTCGCGCAGCTTGCTTTCGCGCATCAGCTTCGCCATCGTGGTCTTCTTCTTGCCACTTGAGGCCATGTCTGTCCGTCCTTGTCGTCGAGTTCCGAGCGTGTCCTCGCCGGTGTCATCGAGTGCGTGAATCCGACCCGGTCGTCGTTGAGCTGCTTGACGGACGCTCCTGCTGACGTCGCCGCTCGCAAGCCCGAGCCAGGCGACGGTGAAAGTGCGGCGCATGGCGTTGGTCAAAGGACCGCGCCCGACGAGCCGTTCGTCGGGCTCACGCCATTGCGCCTCTGTCGCCGCCGCGAAGGCGGCGACTGCTAGATCGGCTGGATGTTGACGGCCTTGGGGCCCTTGTCGCCGGCCTCAGCCTCGTAGGAGACCTTGGCGCCCTCGGCGAGTGAGCGATAGCCCTCGCCGATGATCGCCGAGTGATGGGCGAATAGGTCCTTGGACTGGTCGTCGGGCGTGATGAACCCGAAGCCCTTGTCGTCGCTGAACCACTTAACTGTTCCTGTAGCCATTGTTTCCTCCGGCGTCATAGTGCTGCGAACGCGGAGATTGCTGAGCAAAGGCTACGAGCGCTGGCACTGCTTTATCGGGCAGATGCCCAACTTGAGCCGCCAACGGTAGCAGCAACCGCCACAAGCGCTCGTCTCACTGCGCCATGGTCGGATCACTGCGCCAGTGGCTCGGCGGGAAAGCGCACGCCGAAGCGCTCGATCAGATCGGGGACGCTCGCGGGGTCCATCTCCAGCGCGAAGCGCTCGCAGACCTCGCCGAACGTCTCCGGATCGGCCTCGGCAGCACCGACCAAATCGGCGAGCTCGGCGAAGAAGCGCTCAAAGCCGGCGGGGGCGATGATCTCGAGGATCCGGCACGGCTCGTCTCCGGCGTTCCAGAACGTGTGCCACTCGCCGCGGGGCTTGAGCACCAGGTCGCCGGGCCCGGCCTCCAGCACGTCGTCGCCGAGCAGTGCCCCCATGCGGCCCTCGAGCACGTAGCTGTACTCGTCCTCACGCGTGTGTCTGTGCAGCGGTGCGGCGAGCGCATGGGCCGACATCGGGTGTTCGACGAGTGAGAAGCCGCCATCGCTCGTCTCGCCGTCGAGCATGAAGCGCACGCCGATGCTGCCGAGAAAGCCGGCCTTGCCATCGGTGGGTCCGACGACCCGGGTGGTGGTGCCGTGCATCGCTCCTCCATTTCATCAGACAATAGTGTCGCGCGAACCATACACAAACGCCGCGGTCCGTGGCAAACTTGATCGAACACCTATGACCGATCAACCTCGCCCTTACCGCATGAAGCGCCGCGCGGAGTCCCAGGAGGAGACGCGCCGGCGGATCACCGAGAGCGCTGTCGCCCTGCACGGATCGATCGGCCCCGCGCGCACGACGATGAGCGCCGTCGCGGCGCACGCCGGAGTGCGCCGCTCGACGCTCTACCGCCACTTCCCCGACGAGTCGGCGCTGTTCGACGCGTGCACGGCGCACTGGGCGATCGACAACCAGCCACCCGATCTGCAGGCTTGGGCGGCGATCGCCGACCCGGACGAGCGGCTGTCGATCGCGCTCGACGAGCTGTACGCGTACTTCGGCCGAACCGAGCGGATGCTCGAGAACCTGAGTCGCGACGAGGCGACCGTGCCGATCGTCGCCGAGCGCTTCGCCGCGTTCCACCTCTACTTCGCAGCCGCCCGCGACGCGCTGCTCGCCGGAAGAAGGCTGCGCGGAGCGGCCAAGCGCCGGACGCAGGCCGCGATCGGACACGCGATCGCATTCACGACGTGGAAGTCGCTCGTACGCGAGCAAGGGCTCGGCGACGGGGAAGCGGTGGCGCTGATGCGCTCGCTGGTTGCCGCGGCCTGAGCGAACAGCGACGGCCCGGCACGGTCCGGCCATGCCTGCGGGCCGAAGGCGGTGCTGTCAGCCGACGGTCGTACCACCGGCCAGCCGCGCCGCCGACTCGGGGTCGTGCGAGGGCAGGTACACGGTCGGGTGCTGCGCGCAGTGCTCGAGGATCGTCTCGAGCGTGGCGACGTGGACCTTGGGGTCGGGCCCGACGGCGTCGGCCCGGCGCGCCTTCAGTTGCTCGAAGCGTGTCGGTGGCGTCGCCGGCCAGCATCACGTGCCGCCCGTCGTCGTCGACGCAGATCACGGAGATGTGCCCTGGCGTGTGCCCTGGCGTTGCCACGGCGACGATCCGTCCGTCATCGCTGAGCGCACGGCTCTTGCCGAAGGCGCCGAACGGCCCGCCGTCGAGCGCGAACGGCTGCGGATCGAAACCAGGCGGCAGCGGCTGGCGCAGGATGCGCCGCATGACACGCGGAAAGGGAGTGCGCAGGAACTCGAGCTCGGCATCGTGGATCGACACGGGGGCGCGCACGTGCACCAGTCCGTCGACGTGATCTCCGTGATGGTGGGTGAGCACGACCTGCGAGACGTCATCGAGCGACAGGCCGGCGGCCGCGATCGCACCCGGCAGCTCCTGCTCGGGCGTCACCTCGAAGTGGGCGAACGGGATGTCGCGCACGGTCGCGCTCTCGCCGGTGTCGATGAGCAGGACCTGCTCGCCATGCTCGACCACCCAGCAGTGGATCGGCAGCGGGTCCGACCAGGGGCCGGGCAGGAACAGGTCGAGCTGCCGGCGCGGGCCGAAGCTCGGGAAGAGGAAGGAGTGCTTGACGCGGACGGAGCCCGTCGATATCGCGTGGATTCGCATGCGCGAAGGCGACTCTAGTCCGCCATCGGCGATGATGCACGGAGCGTTCTCATTGCGGTCGGCCACCGGCTTCTCCGATCGTGTGGCGCAGCGACCGGCGACCACTACCCAGGAGGGAAGATGTCCGCGCAGGAGCAGGGAGCAGTGAACGACGATCTCGCGCAGGCGACGAGCTGGCCGGCCGAGCTCGCTGAGGTGTTCGAGCGTGAGCTCACGTGCGAGTACGCGAGCCTCACGCGATCGGGCTCGCCGGTGACGTTGCCGAGCACGCCGTACGTCGGCAACGGCACGCTCGACGTGTCGACGGGCCTCACCTACCCGGCCAAAGCCGAACGGGCGCGGCGCAACCCGCAGGTGGCGCTGCTGTTCGCCGACCCGATCGGCGCCGGGACGGGCGAGCTGCCGGTGGTGCTCGTGCAGGGCCACGCGGCCGTGCGCGACGCAGACCTGCAGGCCAACACCGACCGCTACGCGCGCGTGACGATGGCCAAGCTGCCGGAGGCGACCAAAGGCCAGCCCAAGTTCCTGCTGAAGCGGATGAAGTTCTACTACGCGCGGATCTGGATCGAGATCGCGCCGCAGCGCATCTCTTGGTGGAACGACCGCACGCTCGCGAGCGCTCCGCAGACGTGGCAGGCGCCGGCTGGCACAGCGCCGCCGGAGTCCGACCCGGCGCCGAGCGGGCGTGCGCCGTCGCCGTGGCTGACCCCTCCGAGCGACTGGCGCCCGATCGCAGCGCGCGCGCTGCGCGAGCTTCCGCTCGCGGACCTGACGTACGTCGACGCCGACGGCTACCCGGTGTGCATCCCAGTCCAGGCGGGCGAGCTGGCCGGCGATGACGTGCCGCTGAAGATCGGTGCGGGCGCGCCGGAGCTGCGCGGCGGCCCGGCCTGCCTGACGGTGCACGGGCACGACGAGCGCTTCACGACGCAGGAGAACCACACGCTGATCGGCTCGCTCGTGCTCGGCGCGGACGGACCGAGCCTGCGCGTCGAGCGTGCGCTGGCCGACTGGAGCCTGACGGGCAACCGCTTGCAGAGCTCGCTCGGCTTCCTGCGCAAGGGCCGCACGCTGTCACCGCGCCTGAAGGGCGAGGCGGCACGCCGGGGCCAGCCGGTCCCCGAGGTGCGCCTGCCCTGAGTCGCTTGCCGTAGCGCCGGGCCTGTCGCGCGCTACGAAGCCCCGACGAGCGCGGGCGGACCGACGGACTGCGACTGCCCGACGGTCTGCGACGGCTCGACGAGCTGCGGTTGCCCAACGGGCTGCTCGTGCTCGGCGAGGTAGTGGTTGACGAGCTGGATCACGGTGGCGCCCTCGCCCATGGCGGTGGTCACGCGCTTGACCGAGCCGTGGCGCACGTCGCCGGCGGCGAACACGCCGGGGGCGCTCGTCTCGAACAGCGCCGGGGCGCGATCGAGCGGCCAGCCGCCGGTGCGGCCGCGGCCGCCTTCGAGCTCCGCGCTCGCCTGAAGGTCGCCGCCGGTCAGCACGAAGCCGTCGTCGTCGAGCGCGACGGCGCCCTGCAGCCACTCAGTGTGCGGCTCGGCGCCGATCATCACGAACAGCCCAGTCGTCTCGATCCGCTCGACCGAGCCGGTCGCGCGCTCGCGCACGAGCACGGCCTCGAGGTGTTCGTCGCCCTCGCCGTCGACGATCTCCACGCCGAGACGTACGGACACGTTGGCGGTGGCGCTGAGCTCGGTGATCAGGTACTCGGACATGCTCAGCTCGAGCGCGGGGCCGCGCACGAGCACGGTCACGTGCTCGGCGTACTTGGCCAGGTGCGCGGCGGCCTGCCCGGCGGAGTTGCCGGCGCCGACGACGCACACGTGCCTGCCGCCCATCGCGCGCGCCTCGCTGGCGGCGGCGCCGTAGAACACGCCGGCGCCGATCAGCGCTTCGATCTTCTCGATGCCGAGCAGCCGCCAGGACACGCCGATCGCGAGCACGACGGCACGCGCGGCGATCTCGCGCCCGTCGCCGACCTCGACGATGTGGCGGCCGTCGCCGGGGCGCAGCGCGCTGGCCTCTTGGGCGAAGACCATGTTGGCCCCGAACAGCCAGGCCTGCTCGCAAGCGCGGCGCGTGAGGTCGTGGCCGCCGATCCCCCATGTGAAGCCGGGCACGTTGCGGATGCGCGAGCTCGAGCCGGCCTGACCGCCTGAAATCTTGCGCTCGAGCACGACGGTGGAGAGCCCTTCGGAGGCGGCGTACACGGCGGCCGAGAGCCCGGCGGGCCCGGCGCCGACGATCGCCACGTCGTAGACGTCCTCGCCGATCCGCGTGCCGCCGCCGAGCGCCTCGATGACGTCGCCGTCGCTGGGGTCGACGAGCACGTGGCCGTCGTGGCGCACGACGATCGGCAGCCGCGAGCCGGCCTGCCCGACCTCGCCCAGTAGCGCCGCTCCCTCGGCGGAGTCGGTGGCGTGGAATGTCAGGGGCATGTTGAAGCGCGTCAAGAGGTCGCGGATCTCATACGCACGCGCGCTGTTCTCGACGGCGACGATGCGAAACAGGGTGAAGTCGTCGGCGCCGGCGTCGGCCCAGCTGGCGAGGAACTCGCTGACGGCCGGGTACAGCCCGCGCTCGGGGAACCACGGCTTGACGAGGTGGTAGTCGATCTGCCCGAGCGTCATCGCGGGCACGATCGGGTTGGCCGTCGTGTAGTCGCGCTCGACGAGCAGGATGCGCTTGGCCATCGGGTGCAGCGCGTGAGCCTTGACGAGGAACTCGACGCCGGTCATCGACTCCATCCGATGGTCGGCGATCAGCAGCGCGACGGGCCCGGTCCCATCGGCGAGGCATTCGAGCTGCGCGAGTCCCGCGGCCGGGGTGTCGGCGGCGAGGATCTGCGTGTCGTTGCCGAAGCGCCGCGCGAGGTCGGCCTTCAGCGCCTCGAGCACAGAGTGCCTCGGTGGAGACGATGAAGATGATCGGCAGGGGCTCTGCCGCGTTTGTGTGGGAGTTGTCGGTCGGCGCAGCGGCGATAGGAGCGTCACCTCCAATAAAAATAATTATTATTAATAATAAATAGGACGAACGGTCGTGCTGTCTCGCTCGACGAGGACTATACGACCGTTCGTGCTAACTTGTCAAGCGATGGCCGCCACGACTGCTCGACGGGAGTCCGCTGACGGGACGACGCGCAGGCGGCGCAGCGACGGCGAGCGCAGCCGCAAGGCGATCTTGCGCGAGGCGGCTCAGCTGGCCACTGTCGAGGGCATCGGCGGTCTGTCGATCGGGCGACTGGCCGACGCGGTGGGCATGAGCAAGAGCGGTCTGTTCGCCCACTTCGGCTCCAAGGAGGAGCTGCAGCTGGCGACGATCGAGACGGCCAGCGAGCTGTTCGGCGAGCAGGTGGTCGAGCCTGCGTCGACCGCCACGACGGGCCTCGGGCGGCTGCGACTGCTGACGGAGGGCTTCCTGGCGCACGTCGAGAACGGCGTCTTCCCGGGGGGCTGCTTCTTCGCCTCGGTGGCGTCTGAGATGGACACGCACCCGGGGCCTGTGCGCGACTTCGCCGTCGAAGTCGTCGGCGAATGGCTCGGTCGCCTTGAGACGGCGATCGCCGACGCGCAGGCCGAAGGCGAGATCGATCCGGCCGAGGAGCCCGAGCAGCTGGCGTTCGAACTCGACGGCTACATGCTGATGGCCAACGCGATGTTCGTGATCAGCCCGGAACCGGCGCCGATGACCCGTGCCCGCAAGGCGCTCGCGCGGCGGATCGACGCGGCCATCGCTCGCTGACACGCTCGCGAGACGGCCGGCGCGGCTGGCTCGATCGGGCGTCGTTAGGATCGAGCGGTGCTCCCGGTCGAGATCGTGCCCGGCCTGCTGCGCTGGACGGCGCCCCACCCAGACTGGAGGGCGGATGCTGCTCCGGGCAGCTCGGACGACTGGGAGCGGGACGTCGGGTCGGTGCTCTACGAAGCGTCGGACGCGGCTGCTGCGGACACGGTCGTGCTGATCGATCCGCTGCTGCCGAGCGACGATGATCGCTCTGGCTTCCTGGCTTGGTTGGATGAGCGGGTCGCGGGTCGTGCGGTCAGCATCCTCACGACGATCCGCTGGCACCGCCGCGATCGTGAGGAGCTCGCCGAGCGCTACGCGGCGAACACGTCGCGCGCGTGGAACTTCGTGCCGCCTGGGGTCAAGCCAGAGCCGCTGCGTGGCGCGGGCGAGACGATGTACTGGCTGGAAGACGTGGCGACGCTCGTCCCGGGCGACCGCCTGCTCGGCGCGCCCGGCGGCGGCCTGCGCGTGTGCCCGCAGAGCTGGCTCTCCCAGGTCCATGTCAACCGACCGGGCTTGGTCGAGCTGCTACGCGGGCTCGTCGAGCTGCCGATCGAGCGAGTGCTCGTCTCTCACGGCGAGCCCGTGCTACACGACGGACGCGCGGCGCTCGTGCGGACGCTGGGCGAGGCCAAAGACGAAGAGGAGTCCGGTACGCTCGATCGGAGGTTGTAATGAGGCTCTCGAACAGCGAGCACGAAGCTCGTCCCTGGCGGATCCGCGAGATCGCGCGCGACTTCACGCTGGAGGACGTGTGGGCGCTCCCGGCTTACGGCCGCGCCGAGGACTTCGACGCGTTGCTCGAGCTGATGGCCTCGGGCGATCCCGGCGAGGGTCCCTCGCTCGCAACGCGCCTGCTCTGGCAGCTGCGCTGGCTGCTCGGCAGGGTGTTCGGCTTGGACGAGCCGGCCGAGGCGCTGCCGATCCCGGGGACGCAGATCACCTCGTTGAGCGAGCGACTGCCGGAGGATCTGCGCGGCACGGTCGCCGGCATGGAGTTCGAGCGCCTGCCGTTCACGCCGGTCTATCGCACCGACCGCGAGTTCGCGGCGGAGATCTCCAACAAGACGGTGCACGGCGCGATGCACCTGGCGTGGGTCGAGCTCGGCGACGGCAGCTTCCAGGGCCAGATGGCGGTCTACGTCAAGCCGCGCGGCGCGCTCGGCAAGGCGTACATGGCGCTGATCAAGCCGTTCCGCCACGCGGTCGTCTACCCGGCGCTGATGCGGCAGATCGAGCGGACGTGGAGTGCGAGATCGCAGCGAGGGCAGGCGGCGAGCGGAAGGGCGCGAGCCGCCGCTCAGTAGCTCCGGCGTCGGGCCCGCTCGTCGAGCTCGGCCGCGGTCGTGACGCGCTCGGCCTGCAGCAGACGATCGGCGCGGCGCCTGGCCTCGCCGCCGACGAAGTGGCCGAAGCCGTGCCGGTGGGCCGCGACGAGGCCGTAGAGGACGGCCGTCGGCGCCGGCAGGCCTCGCGCGAGCCGACCGAGCGCGCGCGTGTGCGGCAGCGCGCCGAGCACTTCGGCCGCAGCGATCCCGCCTGAGTCGCGGGTGCCGTCATCGCGGACGACGTGAGCCGCCTCGAGTCGCTCGCTCGGGCCGAGCTCGGCGAGCAGCTGCGAGCCGAGCTGCGACTGGATCGGCACCGCGACGAGCGCGCGTCGGCGGTCGTGGCCGAGCGCCCACGCCATCGCCCAGCGGCAGAAGCCGCAGTCGGCGTCGTACAGGACGATCATCGCGATCCAAGCTACTGCGAGCGTCGCCGACCGGGCGCAACCGGCTGCGGCTGCTGACGTGCTCCAGCCGATCGCAAGCCGTGTCGATACGAACGTGTGCAGCCGCAAGAGCCCGCCCGGTCACACGGCGCCTGGAACAGCGCCGCCATCCGCCTGGTCGGACTGCTGCTCTGCCTGGGCGTGCTCGTGTTCGTGCTGGTCGCGAAAGCCGGAGGAGGGGACGCTGGCGGGTCGAGCCGCGGCTTCAGTGCATGCGTCCCGCGCCTGCCTTCTCCTACGACGGTCGACTTCGCCGAACTGATGAAGCTGCGCGCGACGCTGCTAGAGCCGATGGCGCGCACGGGCGGGCGTCGCTACGAAGGCGGAATGGCGGCGCCCGGGACGTTCTGGTCTGACGCTTCCCCGCAGACGATCGCGGCGGCGCGCGGACAGGGCGGGACCTGGCCGGCCGGGTATGAGATCCGCCAGTGGACCAACGCCGGAGACGACGTCGCCGCCGACGTGTTCAGGTTTCGCACGCCGGCGCAGGCGCGCGCGCTGTTCAACGCGGCTTCATCGGCGCACTGTCACGAACACGGCAAAACCGCGCCCGCGTTCTCGCCCCCGGGCGCCCGCAATCTGGTGTGGGTCAATCCGGACGCCGCCTTGCAGGGCGACGCGTTTCTGCTGCGCGGCTCGACCGTCTACCGAGTGGCCGTCGTGCACGGTCGGCACTCGGCTGCGCGATCGGCGTCGAGCCAACGCCCGACGACCGTCGCGATCGCCAACCGCCTGGCGTGCGAACTGCCGGCGGCCGCGTGCGCGAACGTGCCTCCCGCCCGGCGGGCGCACTCGGCGCAGAGCTGAAGCCGAGCCCGCCGACGTAGACTCCGCGCATGGCTGACCCAGGCGCGACGGTGCTGGTCACCGGGGGGACGGGCTTCCTCGGCGGATGGTGCGGCGCCGAACTCGTGCGGCGCGGGTACGACGTGCGCACGACAGTCCGCGACCTGCGGCGCGCCGACGACGTCAGAGCTTCGTTCGCCGCGGCCGGAGTCGAGTCTGGCGAGCGGTTGTCGATCGTGGCGGCTGACCTCGGCGCGGACGACGGCTGGGAGGAGGCCGTGGCGGGGTGTGACTACGTGCTGCATGTCGCCTCCCCCTTCCCGCCGGCGCAGCCGAAGGACCCCGACGAGCTGATCGTTCCGGCACGCGACGGAGCGCTGCGGGTGCTGCGCGCGAGCCTCGACGCGGGCGTGCAGCGCGTCGTGATGACGTCATCGGTCGCGGCGGTTCGCCACGGGCGCGCACCGTCGCCCGATGCGCCGTACGAGGAGTCCGACTGGACCGACGGGAGCGACGCTCGGCGCACGCCTTACGTTCGCTCGAAGGCGATCGCCGAGCGCGCGGCGTGGGATCTCGTGCGCGAGCGCGCCGCGGAGAGCCGGCTGGCCGTGGTGAACCCGGGCGCGATCATCGGCCCGGTGCTCAGCGAGGACCGCTCGTTCTCGCTGCAGGTGATCGAACGTCTGCTCAACGGCATGCCGGCGATGCCCCGGCTCGGCTTCGTGGTCGTCGACGTGCGCGACGTCGCCGACCTGCACATCCGCGCGATGACGTCCCCTGCCGCCGGCGGCGAGCGCTTCCTCGCGGTCGACCGCTTCCTGTGGATGTCCGACGTCGGGCGGATCCTGCGCGAGCGCCTCGGGCCGGCCGCTTCGAAGGTACCCACGCGCATCGCGCCGAACCTGCTGATCCGTGCGATGGGCGTGTTCGACCCGAGCGTCCGCTCGATCGTCAGCGACCTCGGCGAGTCGCCCGCTTACAGCGCGGAGAAGGCGAAGAAGACGCTCGGCTGGGAGACGCGCCCGGTGGAGGACTCGATCGCGGAAACCGCGCAGAGCCTGATCGAGCGCGGGTTGGCCGGGGCCGGCGCGCGCTAGCTGGAGAACTCGAGCGCATTCACGCGCCCGCGGTCACCGCCCTCAGCTCGTCGAGGGACTCGCGGATCAGCCGCGGCAAGTCGGGCTGATCGTCCTCGCCGACCCACCGGCCGAAAGCGACCTTGAAAGCGGTGATGCCCGCCTCGGCTGCGAGGCTCGCAACGGGGTCCTGGACACCGCGCGCGCGCAACGCGTCGGCGAGCGCGGAGGCGAGCGAGGCGAGCTTGATCAGCTCGCGCTCCTGCAGCTCGGGGCTCGCGGCGATGATTGCTTGGCGCTGTTTGGAGAACGTGCGTCCCTCTTGCAGGAAGGCGCCGGCGGCCTCGACGCCGGCGGCGGCCGCCTCGATCGGAGTCAGGCGAGCGGGCGCCTCGGCAACGGTGCTGACGAGTAGATCGTTGAGCG
This sequence comes from uncultured Solirubrobacteraceae bacterium, assembly GCA_963714215.1. Lineage (GTDB taxonomy): Bacteria > Actinomycetota > Thermoleophilia > Solirubrobacterales > Solirubrobacteraceae > Palsa-744. Next base: position 242,140 of record CAVQNP010000007.1, on the reverse strand, counting down.
CGTCGGCGCCCCCGAACAGGACCTCGCGCTTGTCGGCGAAGTGGCGGAAGAACGTGCGCTCGGTGAGCCCCGCGCGCTCAGCGATCTCGGCGACCGTCGTCTGGTCGAAGCCGCGCTCGGCGTAGAGCTCGAAGGCGGCCTTCATCAACCGGCCGCGTGCATCTGGCTGCCAGCGTCCCATCACCCGATCGTATCCGACGCCGGTCGTGACGACAGTTACTGACTTCATCCGTGGTAGTGTGATGGCAGCGACTGTCATCATCTTATTAATATTGAAAATTGGAGGATCTTCAATGCGTTTCTTCGTTACGGGCGCGTCGGGTTGGATCGGTTCCGCCGTAGTGCCCGAGCTGATCGGTGCCGGTCATCAGGTGACCGGGCTTGCTCGCTCGGATGCCTCGGCGGGCGCCCTCTCGGCGGCCGGAGCCGAGGTGCGACGCGGCACGCTCGACGACCTCGGCACGCTGCGCGACGCGGCCGCCGCCTCGGATGGCGTGATCCACCTCGCCTTCAAGCACGAGCTCGCCTTCTCAGGGGACTTCGACGCCGCCGCCGGCGCCGATCGCCAGGCGGTCGAGACGTTCGGCGAGGCGCTGGCCGGTTCCGATCGACCGCTTGTGATCGCGTCCGGCACGCTCGGGCTCGCGCCCGGGCGCGTGGTGAGCGAGCAGGACGGACATGGTCAGGACGCGGCGATCGCCGGCTTCGGCGGCGGCCCGCAAACGCGCTGGGAAACCTCGGAGCTGGTGCTGTCGATGGCCGAGCGTGGGATTCGCTCGTCGATCGTGCGACTGCCGCCGACAAACCACGGCGACGGGGACAACGGCTTCATCGCGACGCTCGTCGCCATCGCCCGCGAGAAGGGCGTATCGGGCTACATCGGCGACGGAGCCAACCGCTGGCCGGCCGTACACCGGCTGGACTCCGCGCAGCTGTTTCGCCTCGCAGTGGAAAAAGCACCGGCGGGGTCGACGCTGCACGCGTCCGCCGAGGAAGGAGTGCAGATCCGCGAGGTCGCCGAGGTGATCGGTCGCCACCTCGACGTGCCGCTCGTGTCGATCGCTCCGGACGACGCACGCGAGCACTTCACGTGGCTGGCCGGATTCATCGGGTTGGACAGCCCGGCTTCGAGCGCGCTGACGCAGGAACTGCTCGCGTGGCACCCCACGCATCTCGGGCTGCTCGCCGACCTCGAGCAGGGGCATTATTTCCAGTGACCCTTCGAGGCTTGACCTCGCTCGAGCCTTTGACGTCGCTCAGATGGCCCGCATCGGGGTAGAACCTGTGTATGGCCACACCGAGCGAGCAGCTCGATCTCGACGAGATCCGCAGGACCCTGGAGGCGCACCGCGACCAGACGGGTGCGCGGGTGGCCGGCTTCGCTCAGCGACCCGAGCTGGGCAGCGCGCAGGGATTTGGCAAGCGGATCGGCGACGGGACGACCGAGGCGATCAGCCGGCTAACCGAGATCGGAGTCGGTCAATCGCTGGAGAGCACGCTGGCGCGAACCGAACGGGCGCTGAGCAAGCTCGACGAGGGCACCTACGGCGATTGCGATGCCTGCGGGAAGCCCATCGCGCGCGCCCGACTCCAGGCAATGCCGGACAGCGTCATGTGCCTTGACTGTGCAGCTGCCGAGCGCAGCCGCCGTCCGGCGCGTCGGTGACGACGGGCACAGGGTGAATGGACAATCGGTCGCGGTCTAGAGATCCGCGGGACGTTCCATCACGCGACGTGCAGTTGAACCTCGGGATCGGCTTGCTGGGCCGCGAGGAGAGCAGCCGCAAAGGCGGCGATGAGAAGGTCGCGGAGCTGCTCGCGCGTGAGGTCTCGGTGCTCGACCCAGTCGAGGATCGCAGCGTCGATGTAGCCGAGCCAGCCCTGAAGCGCCGTGCGCAGCGCAGGGGGAGGGCTGTGTTTGTCCGTGAGGCGCACGACGATGTTCTCGAGCGTTGCGGCACGAAACCCCTGGACGATCTCGCGGGCCTCGGGGAGAGCGCTCGCGCTCTGCATGAGCTTCGCCCAGGTCTCGGCGTTGCGCTCGATCCAGCCGAGATAACCGTCGAGGCTTTCGGAGAGCTGATCGATCGGCGTGCCCTGTCCGCTGGGTTCGGTGATGCGTTGCAGCTCGCCGGCATGCTCTTGGACTGCGGCCTTGAACAGCTCGATCTTGTTGGGGAAGTAGTGGTAGAGCAGCGCCTTGGAGACGCCGGCCGCCTCGGCGATCTGGCGCATGGAGATTTCCTCGAATGCGTACTGGGCGAAGAGCGCACTGCCGGCATCGATGAGCTGACGACGACGCTCGTCGACCTGCAGTCTGGTGAACGCGGGTTCGGCCACGGTCAAATTCTACTTGACCGTCGGTCAGCAAGCTGTTAGCGTTATAGACCGCTGGTCAACAAGCACCGTTCCAAAGGAGGAACCTCGTGCATCCCACGACGCATTCAGCTCGCTCTTCGTTGGTCCGACATGGAGTGCGCATTCTGGCCGCCGGCCTTTGCCTCGTCGCGGTGGTCGCAATCTGGGCCTTGATCGCTGGGAGCTTTGACGAAACGAGCGTCCGTGTCCTGCTCACCGGCCTGACCGCGGCGCTGTGCACGCTCGGAGGGCTCACGGGCGCTACGGCTCTTCCGCTCGAGAACCGCGCGAGGCGGGTGGGCGAGGTGACCATCGGCCTCTCCCAACTCGCGCTGGTGCTCGCTCTTGCGCTGATCTGGATCCCCGATGCGACCGACAGTGACACGCTCACACGCGCACTCGGCATTTCGAGCGTTCTGATGCTCGCAGGTGCGCACGCTTCACTGCTTCTCTCGAGGCTGAGCGGCCTCGATACCCGCGCCGTCCGTCGACTGAGCCAGGGGGCGATCGCTTGCGCGACCTCCGCTGCGCTCCTCGTCAGCGGCGTGTTCGCAGTGAGCGACGGCCCGGTCGCGTCTGCGATTTGGCGCTTTCTAGGCGTGCTCGTGATCCTCGCGCTGCTGAATACGCTCCTGATCCCGCTCGCCCGCAAGATCACGCGTGACACCCGGCGCACCACGGGCAACCGCACCAGGTCTTCCGCGCGGCCGTGCGTCTAGAGCAAGAGGCTCCTTGGCTGGCCTCGACCGATGAGCCGGGGCTACCCCTCGGTGAGTATCAGCATCGTCTCGCGGCGAACCCCGTCGAGCTTCATCGCATCGGCTCCGGCCTCGGACTGCATCAACCCCTCGAAGGCCGCCATGTCGGGCACATCGACCATCAGCCCGACCCGATTGGAACCGTCCGGGTCTCGGAAGGTGCGCACCGTGATTCCCAGAGGCCCAAAGACTTCCTGTCGCTTCGGCGAACTGAGCCAGTGCTCGACATCGTCTACCTCGTGGAACGCAAGCAAAGTGGCCATCGTGCCTCGTCTTTCCCACGGCGAGAAGGCCGTGCGGTCTCAGTGTCGGTGTACGGCGCGAGGATAACCCGATCCACGTGCGTGCGCCCGGGCTCGGCTCGCTTAGACCGCTCTTGTCGTCGGCAGCGCTCTTGCGCGCATCGGATGGTCCAGCATGCTTGAATTAGTCGCGTCGTGGGGAACACCGTGTTCGTGTAACTGACCGGGGGATCGAGTCACCGGGGGCGCAGAGGAGCGCCGGGAACACCGGTACACGCAGGTTATGGCCTCGGGACGCGCGTTGGCCGACTCGCACAGTTGGTTGCTACGAGCGCGAGAAACGCTCGTGCTCTCGTCGCCGAGACTGGTCGCCCGTGCGACCGAGGTAGATCTCTCCATGCCAGCGAGCGTCAGAGAGGCGTATCTCGACCAGCCACGTCCGCTAGTGATCGGATTCATCCCGCGCATACAGGCGGGGGGTGTAAGAGTGTTAGATGAGTCCGGCACAACGGTACCCTCACTCACAGCCTTTGAGGCCGATGAGTTTGTGTACGAGATCCTGGCCGGTCGGATTGCAGATGCGGACGGCCTTGGCCGAGATGTCGTGCTAGACGATTCTGCCGGTCTCGTCGCGACCTTGCGCGAGGCCACGGAACACCCGTCACTCATCTTCACCGGACTACCCACCGACGGGTGGCGCGGCCCGTTCCTCGATGCGATGCGCGGAGACCCCCTGACGCTTGCAGTGATCGGGGCGATGCACTCCTCCTATCCACTCATCGTTGAACTCCCACCAGCGCGCGATCGCCGAGTGCTCACCTATGTATACGAAGACGCGATCGATCATCGGCGAGGATTCGATCTGCGCGCCTCACTAGGCTGGAGGGAGACTCGGCTAATGATCGTGAGCCCCGGCGTTCCGCTGTCCGCGCGGCATGAAGTCGCGATCGAGGTCCCAGACGGCGTTGCAGTTACGCGACTGCGCGTCCTGGCGTTTCCGGGCCCCGGCGGCGGCACATCGACGCAAGATCCGCTCGGTACGACTGCGCCGGTTGCACAGACATCGGGACGATTTGCGACCGCCTCGGTCGACTCGGTGCCACACGGCCGACTTCTCGTTGAGGCCCGGCTGCGGCCGGACCTAGGCTACCCCCTCGCTGTGCTGATCACGGCGTTGACCGTCGCGCTTGTACTTACCGCCGGTCTGGTGAGGCTGACGCCACTGAGCAAAGCACCCGAGGCTGCAGCAGCCGTCCTACTCGCCGTTCCGGCGCTGTTCACAACACTGGTTGCTCAGCCAGTTCGCGGCTCCTTCGCCGCCCGACTTGTCGCCAGCGCACGCCTTGTCCTGGTTCTCTCCGGAGTCTTGGCTTACGTCGCCGCACTGATGCTGGTCTTGTATCCGGACAGCAAAGATCAAGTGTCCTCGGTTCTCAAGCCATTTTGGTTTGCCGACAGTGGCGGCGCGTGGTTGCTTGTGGTGCTCCTGTCGATACCAGTTTTTTCAGTCATCTCCACCCGCAAAGGACCTTAACCGTGGCGGTTCAGGCGACACGGTTTTGCGCAGCCGAACGATGCGTAAAGCCCTAGTCCTGGCATACGGATAGCTCAGACAATAGGTTGCGGTATCTCTGGGGTGCCTCGTTTGGCACCCGTTGAAATCATGCCCACGGAGGTCGACGCGAGCAGCGCGGAGTGATTTTCCACCACTCGGACTCGCCGGCGAATACAGACGCTGCGATCACCAGACCGAGCAGGTCGACCCCTTGGCGTTCGGTCGGAGCCTTCGTCCGTTACGCGAGGATAGTCCCGATTGGCAGAATTCGATAGCGTTGCGTATATGTCTACAAGTTCAGATTCGGTAACCCTTGTGTTCCAACGCGGACAGGCCACCGCTGACGAACTCAACGACGAGATCCGGACGATTCTCGATGAACTGCGCGATCCCCAGAGTGACTTGGCGCGGCAGGCGATCGGCGAAGGTCTCGACCCAGCGAGGCTGGGCGTGAGCGATGTAGCGGCAAGAGAGCTGGAGCAAGGGTTCGAGCCGATTCTCACCACGATCGCCGTGACGCTCGTAGCCGAGTACGGCAAGGACGCACTCACCACGGCGTGGAGGCGCTTGATCTGGCCTGCCATCGAGAAGCGCCGAGGTGGTCTCTCGCTGGGGCCGGAAGTGCCAGACGGCGATCCAGCCAAGAGGGACGAAGGCGAGCGAGACTCGGACGGAACGAGCGGAGCGCCACAGTAGCTTCGCGTGCCAGTGGACCTCCGTACGCGAGCGTCTCGTCCCCTGCGGCGTGGCGAGGAATGCTGGCGCGCGCCTCGCTCCTACGTGCGTGCGCTGAACGCCTAGCACAGTTGCATGATCTGACGTTCGCATACGCGAGCGTCGAAGGGGTGGTGAAGGATCTTGCCAAGGCCGCAGGCGTAGCGACTGCCCTGCAGACCGACCACGCAGCGGTCACCGCGGCGATCGGAGCATGGCGCGAAGACATTGCGTCTTGGCTTAGCAATCCGGCCACCACCGCTCCGGAAGAGCGGCAGCTGCTGACCGAAGTGGACATGCTCTGCGCATCGGCAACCGCAGCAGACGCGTTCGACGAGATCTTTCAAGCGGTTTGCTCCGTTGGCGAAGACGTATACGGCACCTCATGGTCGGCGCCAAGTCTGATGCTTGACGACATTCCCGCACATCCTCGAACGCCTCCCGATGACTACGCGATTGGCGGGCAGACGATTCCGACGCAACCGCCGCTTGTGAAGCTCTTCGTATTCTCAGATGGCTTGGGTCCGGCGACGTTCGCGGCGCTGCCCTGTCTACTCGCTCACGAGTGCATAAGCCATGTGCCTGCACAGCAGGACCGCGTCAAGAACGACAGCTCCTTCGCCGAGGGTTTCATGGACTGGGTCGCTCGCTATTTGCTCCGAGAATCTCTAGGCCATCTGTTTTCATACCTCGGTGCCGCGGTCTCGGCGCACGCCGACGCATTCGCAAGCGTGTTCGAATCGCCGCAGACTAGGGAGGGTCGAGCCCGACGTCTCGGTCATATGGCTGCAGAGAACCTCGTGCGCCTTGCAGTCACCGAACTTGGCATGTCAACTGTGGAGGCCAGGGTCGCCGTGGCGCGGGTCGGGCGAGATCTCAACCTCGTCCAAGCGAAACTCGACAAGAAGGATCTCGTGGTGGCCATGTTCGCCAGCTACTCCACCCTCGATTTGCTGGCGGCCGACGTGCTCAAGGGTTTGCGGGCTGCAGCCCACATGTTATAGTGCAGATGCACAGAAACTTCCTTTGTGTTGAGACCGGGACCACTATGAAGCGCCTTCAGATTCTCGCAGCAGCGGTCGCTCTCGGCGAGTTCCGAGTCGAGGAACTACGCGCCTTCGCCGGTGCCAATCTAGAGACAGTCCGCTCCGTGCTGCGTCGCGACGCTCAGCTCTTCGAGGTCATAAGAGGAGGTGCCAACGGGCGGCCAGGGCGACCCGCCAAGCGATATCGCGTCAGAGACGTTGACCGCGTCCGTCAGGAGATCCGTGCGCTGGAGCGGGACCTCGAGGCAGCGGGAGCAATGACCAGCCCGCAACTCGACGCCAACTCGGACGAGGACCGGGTAGCCGCGATTTCTTCTGCCGAGGATGCCGTGCTCGACTCGTGGAGCGCGAGGACGCCTGACGAGCGAGCAGTGCTAGCTCAGACCGCACTCGCAGCGCTCGGCGCGGCACGGAGGATCATGCCAGAGGACGTCGTCGCCGAGGACGCCGCGCTACGCCGTCGCGCCAATGATGTCGAAGTGTTTGCTCGTCTCGCAGACGCCGAGGCCAGTGGCAAACCGATCGGGACCGAGCGTCTCTATGACGCGGCAACCGCGCTGTCGGACCTTGCGGAGGTGGCACCCGAGCGCGTGCCTCAATTCATACTCGGGCTCAGCGCGACAGCACTCCGGAACGACCAGAGCCTGCCATTCGCACTGGCCCTCAGAGGACACCACGAGCCCATCGAGGCCATCTCCGCGATTGACGCGAGTTCGTGGGTTAAGACAGTCGCCCTGGCGGACACGAACTACGTGCTCTGGTCGCAGCGGTGGGCGGCGCCGCTCGCAAAGCATCGATTGTTTACCGGAACCGTCGTAGGGGACATCGACGAAGGCACTCTTGATGCACCGCTCAGGCACCTCTCGAAGTGGCAAAGCCCAACCATCGTGATAAGCGAGCGTGATAGCGTCGACTTGGTCAGGCGTGTCTCGGAGTCTGGCGCCTTCTTTCTGCCCGTGTCCGCCGGCATGAGCGGTATCGCACGCACAATGCTGCATGCCTATCAGAGGCGAGCGTCTCCAGCTATGGGGGAGACTGCGTCATACGACTTTGGCCAACTCGACCGGTTCCCGTGAATTGCCATACCCGTTCGGTTCATCGACGGACAGGACATGTGTTGGCAGATTCCCGATGGACGCCCATGGCGATGTTTACCTCGTTACGACTCACAAAGGCAACTACATGCTTGTACGTCAGAAGAGCGCCAAGGAGGCCTGAGTTGGCTTAGTCTCTCAGACAGCAGGTCGCTCGGCTGGTGAGGAATAATGACCCAGTGGTCACTCGGGGAACGGGGGGATAAGCACCGATGATCGGTCGCCGCTGGGTGGTGCGAGGCGCGGCGGCAACGTGCGCGCTCGCGGGGGGTGTGGGCGTCGGCGTCGCGCTTGCCGGCTCCGGTGGGCTCGATCCCTCGTTTGGAACCGGGGGGACGACGGTGCTCGAACGCCACGTGTCGACCTACCCCACTCCGACGAGGCTGGCAGCCGGTGGGAAGATCGTCGTGGTCACCACCTCGGAAGGCGTCATCACGGTCTCGAGACTCTTGGCCGACGGGGCGCCCGACCCCACCTTCGACGGCGACGGTAGGGCGACGATCGAATCGGCAGGCTTTCCCAGCGCACACGCTCTTGCCATCCAGCCAGACGGCAAGATCCTCCTGATCGGCTTCACGAACATTGGCGGCAGCTCGGAGGACGCGACGGTCTGGCGGCTGAAAGCCGGCGGCGGCTCGGGCGCCCCCAACGGCGCGCTCGACCCCACGTTCGGCAGTGGGGGCATTGTCCAGCTCGCCCCGTTCACCCACACTGTCGGCCTCGCCGTGGCGGTCCAGCCCGACGGGAAGATCGTCGCCGCGGGTCGAGGGTTCAACACCACCGGTCCGAATGCGATCGCCGTGTGGCGGCTGACCGAAAGCGGCTCGCTCGACCCCACCTTCGACACCGATGGCGTCGCCGGGATAAGCGACACCAGCGAAGACTCCGTGAACGCGATCGCGCTGGCACCTGACGGCAAGATCCTGATCGCCGGAACGACCGGACTGTCGTCAGCCCCACTTGACGCCGTCGTCTGGCGGCTCAAAGCCAACGGCGGAGCCGGGGGCATCAACGAAGCACTCGACCCGACCTTCGACACCGACGGCCAGGCCGATTTCGACAGCGGCGGCAACGATCAAGCAGAAGACGTCGCGCTCCAGCCCGACGGCAAGATCTTGCTTGCGGGCGTCTCCGAACCCACAGCAGGCGAAGAGAAGGCGACGGTGTGGCGGGTGAAGCCCAACGGCGGCTCGGGCGTCACAAACGCCGCACTCGACCCGACGTTCGACACCGACGGCGTCGCGCTGATCGACGGCGGCGGCTCCGCCTTCGGGAGCGCCATGGCGTTGCAGCCCGACGGCAAGATCCTGCTCGCGGGCAGCGCGCAGGTCGGCGCGAACCCGAGCACCGCGATGCTGTGGCGCCTACTTGCAGACGGGGGCAGTGGCGCGGACAACGGTGCGCTCGATCCGACCTTCGGCACGGGCGGCGCGACCGCAGTCAACACGGGGTCCGGGGCCGGAGCTGACGGGCTTGCGCTGCAGCCCGATCGCCGGATCGTCGTGGCCGGGGGGAACTTCAACGTCTTCAACGGAAGCCTGCTCGTGTTCCGGGCACTGGGCGATCCGTTCTCCGTGAACGTCGCGAAGGCCGGCACCGGGTCGGGGTCAGTGCAGTCATCGCCGCAGGGCATCGACTGCGGCGCGTCGTGCTCGGGATCATTCGACGACGGCTCCCAGGTCACACTGACCGCCACCGCTGCAGCCGGGTCGGCGTTCGCCGGCTGGTCGGGTGCGGGATGCAGCGGGACGGATGCATGCGCACTCACCATGAGCGCCGACCAGACTGTGACGGCGACCTTCAATGCTCTGCCGGCGACCTCACCGCAGCCGCCGGCGGCGGCTGCGACGAAGCCAACGATCTCGGCGCTGAGCGAGAGCAACACGACCTTCAGGGTCGGCAGTTCCTCGACGCCGTTGACCGGCCAAGCTTCGGCCAAGCGCCACAAGCAAGGAACCACCTTCGCGTTCCGACTCGATCAGGCGGCCACGGTGAAGGTCGCAATTCAGACGAAGGCACGCGGCCGCCGCCTCGGTCGCAGCTGCCGGGCCAACAGCCGAAGGCTGCGTCGCAAGCCCCGCTGCACTCAGACCGTCACGGTCGCAACGCTGGTCCGCTCGGCGCACGCGGGGCTCAACAAGGTGCCATTCAGTGGTCGCATCCGCGGCAAGGCACTTGTGCCCGGCCGTTATCAGGCCACGTTCACCGCCGCCGACAGCACTGGCGCCTCGCCAAGTAGGACGCTGAGCTTCACGATCGTCAGTCGCTGACCCCACGTGCCTCTGGAGATCGTTCGCGGGAACACTCCACGGGAGCGACGGGGGTCCAATGGCGACCTTCGAACATCTCAATCATCGGGGTGCTGCTGTCGCCGAAGCCGTCGTGTAGTTTCTGCACGAAGTCTTCGCTCGAGGAGGCAGCCGTGACGACACCCAGGTTCGATCCGGACAAGTTCAAGGCGACCACGCGCGAGCAGTGGCAGGAGGCGGCTGCAGCCTGGGACCGCTGGGGTCCGACGTTGGAGGACTGGCTGGGCCCGGCGACCGAAGCGATGCTCGACGCCGCCGGCGTTGGACCCGGCGCGCGCGTACTCGACGTGGCAGCGGGCGCCGGAGGTCAGACGCTGGCCGCGGCGCGCCGCGTGGGGCCCGAGGGGCATGTGCTGGCCACCGACATCTCACCCGCCATCCTCGAGTACGCCGCCGCCGCCGCGCGCGATGCCGGCCTGGCCAGTGTGGAGACCCAGGAACTCGACGGCGAGAGCCTCGCCGGCGTGGAGGACGCGTCGTTCGACGCGGTCATATCGCGCGTCGGGCTGATCTACTTCCCCGACCGGCAGGGTGCGTTGGCTGAGATGCGGCGCGTGCTGCGCCCCGGCGGGCGGGTCGCAGCGGTCGTCTACTCGACGCCAGAGAGCAACCGCTTCTTCTCGGTGCCGGTCGGGATCATCCGGCGGCGGGCCGAGCTGGGACCGCCGCTGCCCGGCCAGCCGGGGCCGTTCAGCCTGGGCGGCGACGGGGCCCTCGCCGGCGCGTACGAGCAAGCCGGCTTTCGCGACGTTCACGTGCAGGCCGTGCTCTCACCGCTGCGCATGACTTCGGCTGTCGAGTGTCTGCGCTTCGAGCGCGAGTCCTTCGGTGCCCTTCACCAGATGCTGGCGGGACTGGACGAGGCCGGTCGGGAGCGGGCGTGGCAGGAGGTCGGCGAGGCGCTCGGCGAGTTCGAGGGCGCTGATGGCTTCACCGGGCCGTGCGAGCTGCTGGTGGGTGCAGCGACGCGGTAGCGAGAAGGTCTCATCAGACCGTGACCCATCCCTGGGTCGCACGCACGGAGGTCGGTCCACGCGGTGGTCGCAGCGACGCAGGGCCGACGACGCGCTGGTCAGCGTTTTGACGCTGCGTCGTGGCACCCAGCATCGTCCGTAGATAGATCGCGGTCTGCCCGGGGGTCAAGGCCTCGTTTGGCACCCCATTGAAATCAGGTGGCAAGGGGCGGTTCCTCGCGATAACACGGCGACCAGTCGACCGGCATCGGGAGACCCCGGCATCGACCGCGCACGCGCCCTGCTCGATGACTTCGCGAGCCTCTGGGAGATCGAGACCGAGCCATCCGAGCGGCGCAAGCTGCTGCTCTCGCTGTTCGAGCAGGTCCGGGCGCAGGAAGGCCGGATCGTCGCGGTGCAGCCGCGAGGACTTCCTCCCCTACTTCCAAGCCGCCAGCCGGTGCCGCACTCGGCGCGGAAATAGGCGGGGTGCCAAAAGCGGGAGCGACGGGACTCGAACCCGCGACCTCTGCCGTGACAGGGCAGCGCTCTAACCAACTGAGCTACGCCCCCGCGATGTGGGGCGCGCAGCGCCATCGGCACCGCGCACCCCTCCAGTATGCCAAGGCCGCGCCGAGACTGAGGACCGGCCGCCGAGACCGGCCGAGCCTCCCATCGGTCCAGCCGAAACTGGCCACCCAGCCAGCCCATCGGCTACGCTCCGCGCATGGCGCTCGTCGGCCCACCCCCGATGCTCGAGGTCAATCCGTTCAAGGTGATGCTCGAAGACATCCGCAGCGAGCGCTCGGGCGTTCCGTTCCCCCCGGGTGAGACGAGCTTCTCGCTGCCACGCACGCGCCGCTTCGCGGCCGAACCGCACGAGATGCTGCTCGAGTTCTACGCGCGCTACGGCCCCGTGTTCACGCTGCGGCTGCTGCACTCGAACGTCGTGTTCATGCTCGGTCCGGAGGCCAACCACCACATCCTCGTCTCGCACGCCTCCAACTTCACCTGGCGCGACGGGCACTTCCGCGACCTGATCGGGCTGATGGGCGACGGCCTCTTGACGATCGACGGCGACTTCCACCGCCAATCGCGGCGGATCATGCTGCCCGTCTTCCACCGCGACCACGTGGCCGCCTCGCTCGATGCGATCCTCAGCGAGACTGAGCGGGCGCTCGACACGATCGAATCGGGCACGCGGATCGACCTGTACGCATGGACGCGGCGCCTGGCCATGCGCGTGGCCATGCGTGCGCTGTTCGGCGTCGACCCCGACGGCAGGCGCGCCCGCGCGATCGACGCGGCCGGCCTGTTCGAGGAGGCGCTCGCCTTCTACTCCTCCGACTACCTGCTGCGCGTGTTCCGTAACCGCCGCTCGCCGTGGGGACGGATGCAGCAGGCCGCGCGCGAGCTCGACCGGCTGATCTACGACGAGATCGCCGAGCGCCGCGCGAGCGGCCGTCGCGGCGAGGACATCCTCAGCCTGCTGCTCGACGCCTCCGACGAGGACGGCAACCAGCTCTCAGAGCTGCAGATCCGCGACGAGGTGATGACACTGCTGTTCGCCGGACATGACACGACGACGTCGACCGTGTCGTTCATGTTCTACGAGCTCGCCCGCCATCCGCATATCGCCGAGCGGCTGCTGGCTGAGCAGGACGCGCTTCTCACGCACCGCCCCGACGGCACCGCCGCCCCCACTGCCGCACAGCTCACCTCCGGCGAGCTCGCCCAGCTCGAGATGGTGCTCGACGAGACGCTGCGCAAGTACCCGCCGGCGTGGGTCGGCCCGCGCCGCGCCGTCAAGTCCTTCGAGTTCGCCGGCCACACGATCCCGGCACGCGCCTTCGTCAACTACTCCTCCTGGGCCAGCCACCACCTCCCAGACGTGTTCGACTCGCCCGAGCAGTTCCGCCCCGAGCGCTTCACGCCGGAGGCCAAGGCGGCCCTGCCCAAGGGCGCCTACGTCCCCTTCGGCGGCGGCTCGCGCACGTGCATCGGCATGCGCTTCGGCCAGCTCGAGGTGCGCACGATCGCCACGCTGCTGCTTTCGCGCTTCAGCTTCTCGCTGCCCGACGACTTCGAGCTGAAGATCCGCCAGATGCCGACGATCAGCCCCGACGGCGGGCTGCCCACGTACGTGTACGCGCGCGCGAGCGCCTCCGCCACGGCCGAGCCCGCCGCAGCCTGAGCGCCCCCTACCGCAGCGTCGCCGTCATCCCGAGCAGGTACCCGGCCACGCCGCCCGGCCCCGTCGCGCGGCTGGCCGAGACGCCCGTCACATATACGCGCGGGTCGGAGAACAGCGTCAGCTTGATCGCTTCGAGCAGCAGCCCGTGCGGGTGCACGACGAGCTTGCCGCCGTCCGCTTCGGCCACCGCGTCGACCGACGCGCCCCCGCCGAACAGCCCGCCCGAGGCGCGCACTTCGACCTTCCCTCCCCCGCTGCCGAGCAGCTGCACGCCGATGCCCGGCGGCAGCGCCGCCGTCACGTCGGCCGTGCCGAGGTGCGCCGTCGCGCTCATGCGACTGCCGCGCTTGTGAAAGCGCACGTCGCGCAGGGCCAGCGGCCCCTCGCGCGCACTGTCCACGTTCACCTCGACGCGGTCCGTGCCGCTCGCTTCTTCGAGCAGCTTCCCAGTCTGGGCCGGGCTCACGCGCAGCCGCGTGGCGTGCACCTTCACCGAGTCGGCGTGCTTCCACAGCAGCTCGAGCGCCGGCCAAGCGCTGACGTGGACGCTGTCGACGCTGCCGTACCTGCCGATCCGATCGGAGATCCTGCTAGCGGCGATCTTCGGCAGGAACACCTGCGCCAGCACGAGCAGCACGACCAGGGCGCCGATCGACCACAGCGCGACGCGTACCGCCCTGCTGCCACCACCGCCGCGCCGCATCTCCAAAAGCTTGCCAGGAGATGCGGCGCGCGGCGCTGGGTCGGACGAGCCGCCGGCTAGACGATCCCGTTGGCTTTGAGGAACTGCGCGGCCACGCTCGTGGCCGACTGCTTGTCGATCGTCACTGCCTTGTTCATCTGCTGGATCGCCGGGATCGTCAAAAGCGCCGAGACCTTGTTGATCGTCGCTTCGAATTCAGGACCCTCTTCGCTGAGCACGCTCTGCTTGACGATCGGCGCCACGTTCTGGAAGCCGAACACCTTCTTCGGGTCTTCGAGCACCTTGAACTTGCCACCGAGCAGCTGCCCGTCGGTCGTGAACACGTCCTGCACGTCGACCTGTTTGCTTTCGAGCGCCTTGTAGGAGAGTTCGATCGCAATCGGCTTGAACGTGAGGTGCAGGCCGTATTCCTGTTCCAGACCCTTCACACCCTGAAAGCGCGTCGCGAATTCCGGCGCGCCGCCGAGGATCACCTTCTTGCCGAGCGGCTTCAGGTCGGCCACGCTCTTCAGTTTGTGTTCGCTCGCGTACGCCGGCAGCGTGGCCAGCGCATCCGAGTCGTAGAACGGCGTGTACGCAAGCATCGTCGCGCCCTTCGTTTCGGCGAACGCCTTGGCCTGCTTGTACGCTTCCGCCGCGCTCGTCGGCAGCTTCGTCTGTTCGGCAACTGCCGAGAGGAACACGCCCGTGTACTCCGGGTACATCTGGATCTGCCCCGAGGTGAACGCCTTGTAGATGATCTCCGAGGAGCCCACGTTCGGCTTCAGCGTGACCTTGTAGCCCTTCGCCTCGAGCGCCTGCGCGTAGAGCTCGCCGAGGATGTTCTCCTCCGGGAAGTTCTTGTCGCCGATCGTCACCGCCGGCTTGCCCGCGCCCGGCCCGCTCGATGCGGCCGTCGAAGCCGTGCTCGACGAAGTGCTCGAGCTGCTGCTCGACGACGAGCTGCTGCTCCCGCACGCCGCCAGCCCGAACACCACTGCGCCGACGCTCAGCAGCGTGCCGACCCCCCGCCCGATTTCCCTGAAACTGCGCGAACGGCTATCTGGCATCAGCCGACTCCTCATGTACCGCCTCCTGGCTTTTGATTGTCCTGACAATTGTTCATTTTCTTGATCTGAATAAAAATAAATATCACTCCCAGGCTCGCCATCCGGACTAGGTCAGACCCGGAGCCGGCGCGCCCATGCCGATCTCGACGTCGCGTTCGACGCGCACGCCGCGCGGGGTCAGCCCTCGTTGCAGCAACGTCAGCACGCCCTCCACGACGAGCGCCAGCGCCGCAACGCAGATCGCCGCGCCGAGCACGCCCGAGAAGTGGTAGCTCGTCTCGTTCGCGATCGGGTCGCCCAGCGTGCCGCTGAAGCCCGCCAGCGAGGCGATCGTGGTCGTCGAGATCACGAACACCGCCGCCGTGCGAATGCCCGCGAAGATCAGCGGCACCGCCAGCGGCAGCTCCACGCGCCTGAGGATCTCCCCCTCCGACATGCCCATCCCGCGCGCCGCGTCGACCAGGTCGCGGTCGACGCCGTCCACGCCGAGGTACGCGTTCGTGATGATCGGCGGCACCGCCAGGATCACAAGCGCCACCTCGACCACCGTCAGGCCGAGGCCGAGGAACGCGTCGCCGATCGCCAGCACCGCCAGGCTCGGCAGCGCGCGGCCGATGTTGCCGAGGTTGATCGCCACGAACGAGCCGCGGTGCACGTGGCCGAGCCAAACGCCCACCGGCACGGCGATCACGATCGAGATGGCCACGCCGATCGCGCCGACCTTCAACGTCTCGAGCGCCAGGTGCGACAGGCTCGGCAGCCCCTGCTGACCCGAGATCGCACCGTTGCAGCCGATGAATTCGAAGGCTTCGACGAACTGGTGCATCGTCTACGTAGCCCTCGCCCGCGTCCACGGCGTGAGCGCCCGCTGCGCCAGCACCAGCAGGCCGTCGGCCACCAGCGCCAGCGCCACCGTCAGCCCGCCCGCCACGAGCAGCTCCGTCTTGAACGGCCCCTCGCCGAGCGCCGTGTGGATCGGCACGCCCAGGCCCTTGTCGTAGATCGTGTACACGATCGTCGCCAGCGCGATGATCGTCACGACCGCGATCCGCAGACCCGCCACGATCGCCGGGAGAGCCAGCGGCAGCTCCACCTTCAACAGCGCCTGCCCGCGCGTCATGCCCATCCCTTCGGCCGCGTCGAGCACCTCGTCCGGCACCTCGCGCAGCCCCGTGAGGATGTTGCGGAAGAGAATCAGCAGCGTGTAGGAGACCAGCGCGATCTCGGCCGCGTAGATGTTCGCGCCGACCGGCGCCACGAGCAGCTCGAACAGGGCCAGCGACGGGATCGTGTAGAGGATCGTCGTGACCAGCAGCGTCGGGCGCTCCAGCCAGCCGTAGCGGTGCGCCGCGAGCGCCAGCGCGATCGAGATCAAGAAACCGATCCCCACCGCGATCGCCGTCAGCATCACGTGCTGGCGCAGCGCCGGCCACAGCACGCTGTCCCAGTTGCGGCTGACCCAGTCGCCGCAGAAGAAGCGGTTCTCGACCACGCACTTCGAGCTGTGCGCGCCGAAGTTCGGGATCACCGGACCCGCCGCAGCCAGCGCGTGGCCTGCGCCTCCCATCAGGCGGCAGCCTCGTCGGCCAGCAGCTGCTCGATCAGCGACAGCGTCAACAGGCCCTGCACCCGATCGTCGCCGTCGACGACCGTCAGCGGCTCGCCGTTGGCCGTGAGGATCATCGACAGCGCGTCGCGCACGCTCGTCTGCGGCGGAGCGCGCAGCCCACCAGGCTGCAGTCCGTTCGGCTCCGCCAGCTTCAGCTCGCCCAGTGTCGTCAGCGAAAGGCGCTTGATGCCGCGGTCGGCGCCGACGAACTCCGCCACGAAGTCGTCGGCCGGGTGCGTGAGGATCTCGCGCGGCGTGTCGTACTGCGCCAGGTGCCCGCCCTCGCGCAGGATCGCGATCCGGTCGCCCATCTTGATCGCCTCGTCGATGTCGTGCGTGACGAACACGACCGTCTTTCTGACTTTCTCCTGCAGCGCCAGGAACTCGTCCTGCAGGCGCGTGCGGTTGATCGGGTCGATCGCGCCGAACGGCTCGTCCATCAGCATCAGCGGCGGGTCGGCCGCCAGCGCACGGGCAACGCCCACGCGCTGGCGCTGGCCGCCCGAGAGCTGTGCCGGATAGCGCCCCGCCATCTCCTCCGGGTCGAGGTCGATCAGCTCGAGCAGCTCCTTGACGCGGGCCGCCGTGCGCTCCTTCGACCAGCCGAGCAGGCCGGGCACGGTCGCGATGTTCTCACCCACCGTCTGGTGCGGGAACAGACCGATCTGCTGGATCACGTATCCGATCTCGCGGCGCAGCTCGCGCGCGTCGCGCTGCAGCACGCTGTGGCCGCCGAGCAGGATGTCACCGCCAGAGATCGAGATCATCCGGTTGATCAGGCGCATCGCCGTCGTCTTGCCCGAGCCCGATGGACCGACGAGCACGCAGACCTCGCCCGCAGGCACCGTGAAAGACAGGTCCGCGATCGCCGCCTCGCGCTGCCCGGGGTAGCGCTTGCTCACGTTGCGCAACTCGAGCTCGGCCGCCCTGGACTCCTGCTCGGCTGCCTTCGCGAACGCTGATGACCCCTCGTTATGGGCGGTGTCTGCGGTCTTCAAGGAGAGTTACCCGGCCGGGTGCGGCCATCCTAACCCACCCGTACAAGTGGTTCGGACTTGCTCTACCCATTCGGCGAGCGCTCACGCACGGCCAGGTGCTCGCCCGTGCCGGGGATCGCGGGTCGCTAGCCTAGGCTTCCCCGGAACGTGGGCGCGTAGCTCAGTTGGCCAGAGCACCTCGTTTACACCGAGGGGGTCGCCCGTTCGAGTCGGGCCGCGCCCATCAGCGCCCCAGCGGCGCGCAGAATCGACATGAGTGACGAATCTCCCATACGGATCGCCGTGATCGGCTCTGGGCCGGCAGGCTTCTACGCCGCCGGGCACCTGCTGAAGGGCGGCGAGGAGGCAATCGAGGTCGACATGCTCGAGCGCCTGCCCACGCCGTGGGGACTCGTGCGCTCGGGCGTCGCGCCCGACCACCCCAAGATCAAGTCAGTCACGCGCGTGTATGAGAAGACAGCCGCGCACCCGCGCTTTCGCTACTTCGGCAACGTCACCTTCGGCGAGCACGTTTCGCGCGAGGATCTGCTCGAGCACTACCACGCGATCGTCTACGCAACCGGCTCGCCGCTCGACCGCCCGTTGGGCATCCCCGGCGAAGACCTGCACGGCTCGCACGCCGCCACCGAGTTCGTCGGCTGGTACAACGGCCACCCCGACCACACCGGTCTCGAGGTCGATCTCGAATCGGCCGAGCGCGCCGTCGTCATCGGAAACGGAAACGTCGCGATCGACGTCGCGCGCATGCTCGTGCTGAGCACCGAGGAGCTCGCGCCGACCGACACGGCCGACCACGCGCTGGAGGTGCTCGCGCGCAGCCGCGTGCAGGAGGTGCTCGTCGTCGGCCGCCGCGGACCGGCGCAGGCCGCCTTCACCAACCCCGAGCTGCTCGAGCTCGGCGAGCTGACCGACGCCGATGTCGTGGTCGACCCAGACGAGCTCGAGCGCGCGCTGGCCGTGCACGACGAGGCCGCCGAGCAGGACGTGACATCGAGGCGCAATGTCGAGATCCTGCGCGAGTACGCCCAACGCACGCCGACGCCAGGACGCAAGCGGGTCGTGCTGCGCTTCCTGCTCTCGCCGAGCGAGCTGATCGCCGGCGAGGACGGCGCGCTGGCAGCCGTCGAGTTCGTGCGCAACGAGCTCGTCGCCGACGACGGTGGCGCCCTGCGGGCTCGGGCGACAGACGAGCGCGAGACGATCCCCGCCGGGCTCGTCTTCCGCGCGATCGGCTATCGCGGCATCCCGCTGCCCGGCGTTCCCTTCGACGATCGCCGCGGCGTGATCCCCAACGAGGGCGGGCGCATCGTGCACGCCGACACCGGTGAGCGCCAGACCGGCGAGTACGTCGTCGGCTGGATCAAGCGCGGCCCCTCCGGCGTGATCGGCACGAACAAGAAGGACGCCCAGGAGACCGTCGATGCGATCCTCGCCGACCTCGGCGCGGGCGCGGGCGCCCACGCTGGAGACGGAGCCGACGCGGGCGCCGGTGCTTCATCGAACGGCGCCTCGGGCGGGCTGCACCCGTCGAGGGCCGACGCCGAGGCACTCGAGCACCTGCTGCGCGAGCGCCAGCCCGACGTCGTCACATATGAGGGCTGGAGCGAGATCGACCGCCACGAGCGCGCACTCGGCGAGCAGTCCGGGCGTCCCCGCGTGAAGCTCACGCGCATCGAGGAGATGCTGCGCGTGGCCGCCTCCGAAGAGCCGTAGAGGAGACCGGCCAGGCCGAGCCGACCTTCGTCCGGTCGGGTCGGGCCGGGCCAAGTCGGTGAGTGCGAGGAGCGACGCGGCGGGGTCAAGCGCTGGACCGATCGCGTCGATAGACGTTAGGTGACCACGCACGTCACTGCTGTCATTGGCCGTGCGCGCCGCGCCGCGGCGACCCTGGCCGCGCTCGGCTTCATCTGCGCCGCGCTCGCGGCATTGCCCGCACCGGCAGCGGCAGCCGTCTCGCTGCCGCCGGGCGGCGTCACGGAGCTTTCGGCGAGCGAAGGCGTCGCGGTGCTCGGCGATGCGCAAATCGGCGAACGAGGCGCCCCGCTCAGCGCGCTGGAAGTCCCCGTGCTCGTCAGCTTCTTCGCCGGACGACCGGGAATCTCGGACCTCGCCGGACTCAGCGCCCTGGGCGGTGCCGAAGGAATCGAACAGGCGTTGACGCGCGCGATCGAACAAGTCGCCGCCGATCAGCTGCCCGTCGAAGAACTGGTCGGCCCGTGGGAACTGGCACTCGATTTCGAAGAACAGCTCGAAGCGGCATATGAAGCGTCCGCAGCGGCCAAAGAACCGGGCGCGCCGGAAACGCTCGAAGAACTCGTCGAACAGGAATTGAACCGGGCGCCGTCGGAACTGATCGAAGAGGGCACGTCGCTCGGCCTCGGCGAACTGCTCAGCGCATGGCTCGGCGAAGCGGCCGATCCGGCTGCGCTGACCGGAGCGCTGTTCACGGCGGTCGACCCGACCGAAGTCGAAGACCTCGCCGAAGCCGAACTCGATGGCGAACCGTTCACGCTCGCCGACGTCGCCGAAACGGCGGCCGCCGTCGAAATGACCCCGGCGGAACTCGCGCAAACGCTCGGCCAGACCACGAGCGAACTGCCCGAAGGCGCGCGGGCGCTGCTCGCGCCGCTGAGCGACGAACGCTGGCTGGGCGTGTTCGTGGGCGGTAGAGGACTTTCCTTCGCCGCCTTCGGTCCGCCGCCGGCGCACGAAGAACCTGGCGAAGAAGAAGGCGAAGAAAAAGCGGGCGGGGAAGAAGGCGGTGGACTTGAAGAAGGCGAACACGGCGGCGGTGGCACGCCGCCGCCCGGCGAAACCGGCGGTGGCACGTCCGGCGGCTCGAGCGGCGGCGACACGTCGGCGCCCAGCGCCGGTCCGGGCCCGCTCGCCGCAGCGGCCTCCAACACTCCTGCGAGCGTTCCGGCGAGCCCCGCGCCCACGCCGCCGGCGACGCTCGCGCGCGTGAAGATCCTCAGCAGCCGGGCGAAGGGCGCGACGCTCAAGCTCGTGCTGGCCGTGCCCTCGGCGGGCACCCTCGTGCTCCGGGGCAAGGGCCTGCGCGTGGTCAGACACACGGCCTCCGCGGCCCGACGGGTCACGATCGAACTGCATGCGACGAGCACTGTGGCCGCCTCCGTGCGCAGCCACCACCGCGTCAAGGTCAAGCTGCAGGCGTTCTTTACGCCGAGCGTCGGGGCCGTCTCCTCGGCAGCGGCGACCGTCGTGCTCGGGTAGGGCGCGGCACGCCGCTCGGCACGTGGCGCCGCAACGGTGCAGCTACCCGCTCGCGCGCCCAAGCCCTTCCCGGGCGGCGCGGGAATGTGCCAGACTGAGCGCCGCTGGGCCCCGTTAGCTCATCTGGTAGAGCGCCGGACTTTTAATCCGGTGGGGCGGGTTCGAGTCCCGCACGGGGCATACCTCCTGAGTCCTAAGCCGCCCGAAACCGATAAGGCGACTGCCGCCATATTTCCTCTAGGCAGCGTCGCTCGTACTCATCAAGAGTGTCGACCATCCGTGCCCACAGCTCAGGTGCGTGGTAGCGGCCGAAGCAGAGTAGGTTCGCGTAGCGGTTCGTCACGTGCGGCTCGACGGCCAGCAGCTGGACCAGACGCGGAAGTAGACGCTGTTTGACAAGCAGCGCCTGTGGCACTGCGACGCCCGCATTGACTTTCGAGGCCATCTCGGAGCCGACGAGCAAGCGGCGCGTAGCCTCGAGCGCCGCCTCGAGATCGCTGCAGCACATCATCCCGATCTGATCGCCCGAGTAAGCGGTCGCGCGGTAGTAAGGGCGGATGAAGGGCGCCACGTACTTGAGCACTTCCGCGGCTTCGAGTATCCGGATCAGGATCTCCAAGCGCATGTGCCGAGCGCGCAGCGCACCGATCGAGCGTCCGATCAGAAAAGTCAGCTGCGGCTGCTTGCCGGGTTGCAGGAGGTCGGCGACCAGGTCGCCCTCGATCACGATCACGCGGGTACCGAGGAGGCTCGTCGTGACGATGCTCGTCGGCGTGGCCTTCTCCGTTATGTAGACCTCGATCCGGCGACGGTAGTCGAGCGTCGCGCACACATCAGCGACGATTGCGTCGACTTCGGGAAACGTGCTTTTGTCGACGCGCACCGAGCGACCAAGCAGCCGGGCTCGGCTGAGCTGGATCGTGACCCAGATCGTCCCGACGATGATCGCCAGGGTCACGATGATGACCCCGATGCCCCCCGTGTGGATGATGATCAGGAAGGGGAACAGCAGCGCGAGCCCAGAGGCGAGCAGCGCCAGCGCCAACCGCGACGGCTCGGTCGGATGCAAGAGCGGCCCGATCGAGGGCGTGGATCGAGGTGCCCGTGCCGTGATCCGCGGAGCGGGCGCGGGACGGCTCGCCGGATCAGCCCCAGAGGAGACCTGATCCGCGCCCACCGTAGCGTTCGCGGGCGTCCTCCGCGCGTCCGCTGCCAACCATTCCGCCCGGCTGGGCAGTTCGGCCAGCGCCGCGAGATGCTCGCCGCAGGTACCGCAGTAGAGATCCGTGCCCGCGGGCTCACCGCAGCCAGGGCAGACTCTCGCCTCGTCGGGCGTCTGATCTACCACGCCCGTCATGGGGAGGGTTCGATCCTGAGCTTGTCGATCAGCAGTCGTTCGGTCTGCTCAACCAAGTGGTAGGTGATCGAGCCCCCGACCCTGCCGTTCTGGCTGCTGATGCTGTAATGCGCGGTTGCGGTGGCTTCGTCAGCTCCCGGTTGGACACTGATTTCCGAGAGCGAGTAACGCGGGTTGCGGAGTTCGCTGAACTGCCGTTCGTACGTCGCCAGCGCGGCCGAGAGGTCTTCGGGCGGTTTGTCGCCGTCATGGCGTTCCAGATCTTCCGCGAACAGATTTCTCATGCCTTCGATGTTCTCGGCCGAATACGCCTCCCGATATTCGGTGAGAACCTGTTCCACCGCCGGAGCTTCCACCGTTGGCCCCGTGGTCTTCGTTGGCGTCGGTTCGGTTTGCGTAGGCGAGGGCGCGAACGTGCTCGCCGTCGCCACGCCCACCGGGTGGCGACCACCTTTCGTCGCGAACACAATCGCAAGCACAACTCCAGCCACGAGGGCGGTCGCGGCCACACCGGTCAGGATCTTCGCGTCCGGCGTCGCAGTCGCACGCTGCCAGGCTCGCCGCAGCGGCGACGTCGGCAGCACGAGAGGCGGTGACCACTGGTGAGCAGGGACTGGCGAGGGCGGGGCCTGCTGCCTGTGATCGCTCGGTCGCTCAGGAGGTTGGGACGGGTCGGGGCGGCTCGCCTCCGGCGCAACGGGTGGCGCTTGGGCCATCCGCAGGTTCAGGCCGCACTTCTGACACCACGGGCTCCCCCGCGAGGGAGCGTTGCAGCGTGGGCACTCAGCAGGAATCGGCGGCACCTCGGTCACGTGACGTCTCTTCCGATCAACGAACGAATATCGAGGAGCAGCATTTGTTTGCAGCCTATATGGGTCCGTCCGTTGGATGTAACGAGGCTGAGACCCGATGCTGACCCGGCGCGGTTCGCTCTCGGTGCCTAGTCGTGCTGGCGCCTGGCAGCGAGTCAGGAGCAGGGAAGTCGGCGCAGCCGTGCGCGGTAAACATCCATGTCCGGTCGCTTCCAGTCTTCGTGTGTCTGCGTCCGCAAGCTCGAGACATCCTCGTGATGGAACGGCGAGCTGAGACTCTCATTGTGGCCGATCACGTTCGCGACCGAGATCCCGTATTTGCAGCGCAGCCAGCGCGTGAGATCCAGAGAGGCTTTCATCTCCGCGCGGTCGTCGAGGATTTCACCATCGCCGTAACCCACGTTCTCGATCCCGATCGCCGTGTAGTTGAGGCCAACCGTGTGACGACACATGATCGTCAGCGGCACCAGCTGGTAGATCGCGCCATTGCGGTCGACCACGAAATGCGCACACGTGTTAGGCAGCTCGTGTAGCTCGCTGTCGGGATGATCCGAAGCGAAAACTTCATACGTCGAGCGAAAGTCAGGTGTCTCGGTGTAGTGCTCGACGATCACTCGCGGGTCGACCAAGCGATAGGTGTCGATGCCGTAGTGGCGCTCTGCGTATTCCGCCATCTCCCGCTTGCGACCCGCCGGGAACATGATCGGTTCCCATTTGATCATCGGCCGGCGCGGTCCCGAACGGGAGATCTTGGCCGCGGGCTGAGAGGCGATCTTCGTCGGGGGGGAGGCGGTGGTGCCGGGTGCGGTCGATGTCGCGTCCGGTTCGACCCGAGCGGCTTGGGACGAAGTCTCGGAGGTGACGCGCCCACAGCCGCCAAGCGCGAGCGCACAGCAGACACTTGCGCAGAGGAGCGCTGGAGGTAGGCTCCTCCGCATCGTCGGATCCTACCCTCGCTAGCTGTAGTTCCTGAGTAGGTTGGTTCATCCGGGTCCCCTTGGAGGCTGGGAGCTGCCAAGCACCCCAGTCCAAGGAGAACCGGATGAATCTGCACGCTAACGCGGCGCTCAGCCTGAACAAGCGCCGGCAGCTCTGTGAGCGAGTCGTTGACGAGGCATGGACGGTGAGCAAGGCGGCCGAGGCCGCCGAAGTCAGCGTCCGGTGTGCTCGAAAGTGGGTGGGTCGCTATCGAGCCGAGGGTGAGCCTGGGCTGTTGGATCGCTCCTCTGCTCCCCGGCGTATCCCGCATCGCACGAGCGAGGAGCGGGTGCAGGCTGTCACGGCCTTGCGGCGCTTGCGGTTCTCCGGCCCTGAGATCGCTGAGACTCTTGGGATGGCGCTCTCGACCGTCTCGGGGATCCTGTTGAGGGTCGGGATGGGCAAGCTCGGCCGGCTTGGACTCGAGCCGGCAGTCCGCTATGAGCGCGATCGGCCAGGCGAGCTGCTCCATATCGACGTGAAGAAGCTCGGCCGGATCCAGGGCGGCGCCGGCAAGCGCGTCACGGGCAAGCAGCGCCACAACTGGGAGCGCTCAGACCGCTCCGGCACGCGCCGCAAGATGGTTGGCTGGGAGTACGTGCACATCGCAGTCGATGACTGCACGCGCCTGGCCTACGCCGAGGTTCTCGCAGACGAGAAGGCGAGCTCGGCGATCGCGTTTCTGCACCGGGCGCGAGACTTCTACCGTCGCCACGGGATCGAGATCGAGCAACTCATCACCGACAACGGCGGCGCCTACCTCTCGATCGCTCACGCCGTGGCCTGCCGCGCTCTCGGCATTCGCCACCTGCGCACCCGCCCATACCGCCCCCAGACAAACGGGAAGGCAGAGCGCTTCATCCGCACCATGCTTAGCGGCTGGGCCTACGGCGCGATCTACCGCAACAGCCACGAGCGCACCACAGCCCTTGACGGATGGCTCTTCCACTACAACCATCACCGAAAGCATTCAGCGCTCAGCCACAAGCCCCCGATCACTCGCCTCAACGAGCGAACCAACCTTCTCGGTACCTACAGCTAGAGCCCGAGCGTGCGGACTGTACCGATAATCGGATCAGCCGCCGTGACGGGCGCCGTGGGATCAGAGTTCCGACGCCGTCCCTGGCCCTGCACGCGTCAGGTACCGCGAAGTGACCTACTTCGACGTCCAGTGCTTCTTCACACGCAAGGACCTGAAGGGCGCGAACACCGCGACGGCCTCACCGCAAAAGCTCGACGTCGAGCTCAGCGGCAAGCTGCAGCCGCTGAGCTGAGGGAGGTGTGAGCCGACCGCCCGCCCGGGGTATAGCGTTGAGCAGTGGACAACGACGGGGGGAGGGCAGGCGACATTCAGCAGTCGGGCGCGGCAGATCCGGCGCTCGGCTACGTCTCGCTCGAGCAGATGCTCTCGGAGCTGCTCGAGCGGATCCGCGCGAGCCTGCGTGCGGACACCGCGGCGGTGCTGCTGCTCGACGCGGATCGCGGGGTGCTCGTGGCACGCGCGGCGCGGGGCCTGGAGGAGGAGGTGCGCCAGGGCGTGCAGGTGCCGCTGGCGCGCGGCTTCGCGGGACGCGTGGCGGCGCAGGCGCGGCCGATCGTGATCGAGGATCTGGACCACGCGGAAGTCGTCAACCCGATCTTGCGCCAGCGCGGCATCCGCTCGCTGCTGGGCGTACCGGTGCAGGTCGATGGGCGCGTGATCGCGGTGATGCACGTGGGCACACTGCAGCGTCGCGCGTTCGGCGAGGAGGACATCTCTGCGATGCAGCGCGCGGCGGACAGCGCGGCGGAGGCGATCGACATCGCGCAGCTCTCCGAGCAGCGCGCTGTCACGGAGATCATGCAGCGCGCGCTGCTGCCGGATGCGCTGCCCGAAGTGCCGGGCGTGCGCTTCAGCGCCAAGTACCTGCCGGCCGGCTCGGGCGTGAAGATCGGCGGAGACTGGTACGACGTGCTGCAGCTCGCCAACGGGCGGCTGGCGTTTGTGATCGGCGACGTCGTCGGGCGCGGCGTGCTCGCGGCGGCGGTCATGTCGGAGATCCGCACGGCCCTGCGCGCCTATCTCAACGAGGGCCACGAGCTCAGCCACGTGATGGCGCTGCTCAACGACCTGCTCGTCTCGATGGGGCGCAGCCGCAGCGCGACGGCGGCGATCCTCGAGTTCGACCCCGAACGCGGCGAGCTCGAAGCTGTCAGCGCTGGGCACCTGCCGGCGCTGCTGCTGACGCCGGAGGGCGAGGCGGGCTTTCTCGAACAGCTCCAAGGCCTGCCGCTCGGGATAAGTCTGGGCCAGGAGTACATCCCGCAGCTCTACTCGTTCCCAGTCGGCAGCGCCCTGTTGCTCTACACCGACGGATTGATCGAGCGTCGCGGCGAGTCGATCGAAGAGGGGCTCACGCGACTGCGGACGGCCGCCGAAAGCCCGGCTGCGGCCGAGGAGGAGTCGTTCGCGGACCGCGTCTACCACGGCCTGCTGGATGAGACGACGCTCGAGGACGACGTCGCGCTGCTGGCGATCGAGTCGCTGCCGCTGCCGCGCACGATGCAGTTGACGCTCGAGGCGGACACGAGCGAGCTCGCCGGGCTGCGGCGCACGCTCGGCCGCTGGCTTGCCAGTCAGGGGGTGCAGGAGGAAGATCTGTTCGGCATGACGCTGGCTGCCTCGGAGGCGGCGGGAAATGCGATCGAGCACGCCTACGGGGCACATGAGGCAACGTTCACCGTCATCTGCGATCGCGACGATACGGAGGTGCGCGTGATCGTCCGCGACGAAGGCAGCTGGCGCGAGTCGCGGCCCTACGGGCGCGGCCGCGGCCTCGGCATCATGCGCGCGCTCGTGGACTCGGCCGAGATCGAGCGCGGCGAGCGCGGCACGACGGTCACCCTCCGCAAGCGCCTGCCGGGGAGCACCGGGTGAGCCGGCTCGAGGTCGAGCAGATCGACGGCGTGCCGGTGGCCCGCCCGAGCGAAGACATCGACGCAGCCAACGCGCGCGTGCTGCGAGACGAACTGGCCGCTTGCCTGCAGGGCGCCGACAAGCTCGTGCTCGACCTCGGCGCGACGCGCTACGTCGACAGCGCCGGGATCGACATGCTGTTCCGCCTCAACGAGCTGCTGCGCCAGCGCCGGGCGACGCTGCTGCTCGTGATCCCGCAGCGCTCGCAGCTCACGCGCCTGGCGCAGATCGTGGCGCTGCCGAGCGCGGTGGCGATCCACGAGACCGTGGAGGATGCGCTCGGCGCGTGCTCGCAGCAGCACGGCCGGTGAAGCTCCGGCTGCCACGCGGCGCGCACCCTAGCGGCGCGCGGGCTCTCAGGAGCGGTGGGAGCCTCCCGGCGCGAGCGTGAAGGCGCCGCTGCCGAAGTCCTGGTTGCAGACCATCGTGCGCTTGGTGTCGCGGCAGGAGAGGCTGTCGGGGAAGACGATTTGCTGGTTCAGCGGCAATGCCTTCCCCGGCCGCGCGAGTTTGAGCGAGATCGCTTTGGCTTTGCCGGTCGGGCGCAGACGGTAGGCGCGCCCGTTCGCGCGCAGCACGCAGGCGACGTTGTTGGGTGTGGGCGTCCACAGGCAGCGGATGTTGCCGCTGGGCGTGGAGAAGCGGCAAGGGACTTTGGCGCTGTTCGCCCCGCTGCAGATCGCGCCGCTTGCGGCGGCACCGACGTCGGCTGCGGCGGCAGGCGGCGACGGGAGCAGCAGCGCGATCGCGGCAAGGCC
Organism: uncultured Solirubrobacteraceae bacterium; assembly: GCA_963714215.1. Taxonomy (GTDB): domain Bacteria; phylum Actinomycetota; class Thermoleophilia; order Solirubrobacterales; family Solirubrobacteraceae; genus Palsa-744. Next base: position 214,463 of record CAVQNP010000007.1, on the reverse strand, counting down.
GCAGAGAAGCGCGGCGGCGAGCGGGCTGGCGAGTGTCTCGAGCTGTCTGGCGAATACGCGCAAGGCGATCCTCCTGTCAGGAACGACGGACATGGTCCGTCCGGGCGAAGGCTACGTGCGAGGGTAACCGCCGCCCCGGCCAGCTCGAGTTCTGCTGCTCGGAATGAACGTGCCGTCGGGCGCCGGTAGGCTGCAGGACATGGCGGGGGCCCGATACGACGTCGACGGCCGCACGGTGTTCATCACGGGCGCGGCGCGCGGGATCGGCAAGGCGACGGCGCAGCGGCTGCACGGCAAGGGCGCGAACGTGGCGCTGGTCGGTCTGGAGCCGGAGCTGCTCGAGCAGAACGCGGCGGCGCTGGGCGAGCGGGCGATCGCGATCGAGGCGGACGTGACGGACCTCGGCGCGCTGGAGCGCGCGGTCGAGGGGACGGTGGCGCGCTTCGGCGGGATCGACGTGGCGATCGCCAACGCGGGGATCGCGTTCACGGGGCCGCTGATGGCGGCGCCGGTCGCGCGGGTGGAGCGCACGCTCGAGGTCAATCTGCTCGGCGTGTGGCGCACGGACCGCGCGGTGATCGAGGAGCTGACCAAGCGCGGCGGTTACCTGCTGAACATCTCCTCGCTGACGGCGATCCTGCGCCCACCGATGATCGCGGCGTACGCGACGGCGAAGGCGGGCGTTGAGGCACTGTCGGACGCGCTGCGCGTGGAGAGCGCGCCGAGCGGCGTGGCCGTGGGCTGCGCGTACTTCGGCTTCCTCGACACGGACCTCGTCAAAGCAGCCTACGCCGAACCGTCGGCGGAAGCGATGACTGCGCGCACGCCGGGCTTCATCCGCAACCCGGCGCCGCTGTCGAAGGCCATCGACGCGATCGAGCGCGGCGTGGAAAGGCGCTCGCCGCGCGTGTGGGCGCCGCGCTGGCTCGGGCCGATGCTCGTCGCACGGGGCCTCTTGCAACCGCTGATCGAACGTGGCGGGCGCGCCCAGGAAGCTGAGCTCGTCGAGGCGATGCGGATCGCGGCCGAGTCGAACGAGGCGGCCGGCCAGGACGAGCTGCTCGGCGTCGCCGGCAAGGCGCTCGACCGGTAGCCCCCGGCCGAGCGTCCCACCGACTGCAGACGCTCTAGCCCTCGGACTCGGGCTCGCCGTCGGCGAGGATCCGGTAGAGGTCGCGCCGGGCCGTGCTGAGCACCTCGCGCGCCTGGCCGAGCTGGGCCGGGCCGCCGCTGTGCATGACCTGCCCGAAGGCGATGGCGAGCTCGCGCATCAGCTTGCCGAGCTGGTGGGCCTCGTCTGAGACGTCGCCGCTCATCTGCTCCCAAGGCGCGGGCTTATCCTCGCCGCGCTCCTGCACGTAGGCCTGCCCGGCGTCGGTCAGCGCGAACAGCTTGCGCCCGTCGCTCTCCTGCGAGCGGATCAGACCCTCGTCCTCGAGCTGCTGCAGCGCCGGGTAGACCGAGCCGGGGCTCGGGCGCCAGACGCCGTCGGAGCGCTGCTCGACCTCCTGCATGATCTGGTAGCCGTTGCGCGGCTCCTCGGCGAGCAGCAGCAGCGCGGCCGTGCGGATGTCGCCGCGACGCGCCTTGCGCCCGCGCCCGCGTCCGCCGCCGGGGCCGAAGCCGCCGAAGCCGCCCTCGGGGCCGCCCGGGCCGAAGCCCCTGCGATGACGCCCGCGTCCCGGCCCGTGCCGCCCGCGTTGGCTCATCGCCACGCGCAGCATCCCGATGTCCCGGTATCCACCGCCGTGCCCGGCGTCGCCGTAAGGCTCCTCGCCGGTCGTGTGAGTTGAGTCGCTACACATATTGTCTTCCTATCGTGAGATATCAAAGTACGCTCACGATATATCGGAATACATATTTAATCAAGTCCCCCCAAGCGCGCTGGGTTGAGCCGGTGCCCGATTCGGCGCCCGCCTGCCACGGCGGGCGCGCCGGGCGCGCCGGCGACAGCTACGGAGAATGAGCGCCGGGCAACGCGGCGGCGACGGAGAGCCCGACTGGACGGGCCCGCGCCGCGACGTCAGTGACGGAAGTGGCGCACGCCGGTGGCGACCATCGCTATGCCCGCCTCGTTGGCGGCCGCGATCACGTCCTCGTCGCGCACCGAGCCGGCCGGCTGGATGATCGCGCTCACGCCCGCGTCGACCGCCAGCTGCGGTCCGTCGGCGAACGGGAAGAAGGCGTCCGAGGCCAGCGCCGAGCCGGCCAGCAGCTCGGGCTGGAAGCCCTGCGCCTTCTCGACGGCGATGCGCACGGCGTCGACCCTGCTCATCTGCCCCGCGCCGATTCCGATCGTCGCGCTCGTCTGCGCGGCGTCGGCGCCCTGCGCCTCTCCGCCCTCGCTCGCCGCAATCACGATCGCGTTGGAGCGCACGTGGCGGCACACCCTCCAGGCAAACAGCATCGCCTGCCACTCGCGCTCGCTCGGCTGGCGCTCGCTCAGCACGCGCATCTGCTCGCGCGTCTCGGCGACGACGTCGCGGGTCTGCACCAGCTGGCCGCCGATCACGGGCTTTGCTTCGACCTCGCGCGAGGGAGCCGGCCAATGCGCGAGCTCGAGCAGGCGCACGTTCTTCTTCTCGCCGAGCAGCTCCAGCGCGTCCGCGTCGAACCCGGGGGCGAGCAGCACCTCGATGAACTGCTGCGAGAGCTGCTCCGCGCAGGCCCGGTCGACCCGCCGGTTGAGCGCGATCACGCCGCCGTAGGCGCTCTGGGGGTCGCACGCGAAGGCGCGTTCGTAGGCGAGCTGCCCGCTCGCCCCGACGGCGCAGCCGCAGGGGTTGTTGTGCTTGACGATCGCGCACGCCGCGCCGTCGAAGTCATCGACCAGCTCGCGCGCCGAGCTGAGGTCGAGCAGGTTGTTGAACGACAGCTCCTTGCCGTGCAGTTGGCGCACGCCGTCGAGCAGATGCGTCGGGGAGCTCGTGCGCGCGTAGAACGCCGCCGCCTGGTGCGGGTTCTCGCCGTAGCGCAGGTCTGAGACCTTCTCGTAGGAGTCGTTCCACGTCGGCGGGAAGCCCTCGTAGGTGCGGCTCGCGAACCACGAGGCGATCGCCGCGTCATAGCGCGCCGTGCAGGCGAAGGCCTTCGCCGTCAGCCGCCTGCGCGTGTCGAGCGCGAGGCGCCCGTCGGACTCGCGCAGCTCCGCGAGCACGCCCTCGTAGTCGGCTGGGTCCACGACCACGGCCGCGAACGCGCCGTTCTTCGCCGTCGCGCGGATCATCGTCGGTCCGCCGATGTCGATGTTCTCGATGATCTCCTGCTCGCTCGCGTCGCCGCGCGCGACGGTCTGCTCGAACGGGTACAGGTTCACGCACACGAGGTCGACCTGCTCGATCTCGTGCTCCGCCGCCGCGGCCAGGTGGCCCTCGTTGTCGCGCAGCGCGAGCAGGCCCGCATAGAGGCGCGGGTGGAGCGTCTTCAGGCGCCCGTCCATCATCTCGGGAAAGCCCGTGAAGTCCTCGATCTCGCGCGCCTGGATGCCGGCGCCGGCGAGCTCGCGTGCGGTCCCGCCGGTCGAGACGATCTCCACGCCGAGCTCCTCCAGGCCCCGTGCGAAGTCGACGATGCCCGCCTTGTCGGAGACCGACAGGAGCGCGCGACGCACGCGCACCTCGCCGGGCGCGGCGCGCCCGATCCCCGTCTCGCGACCCGTGATCGACTGGCGTGCGGAGGCCATCTTCAGAGCCTATCCCTCGCTTGGGTCGTCCGCGCTCGCCGCCGCCTGCGCCCTCAACAGTCGGCGCGGATCGTCCGGGTCGATCGCGAGCTCGCCGCGCGCAAACATGCGCACCGCCTCTCCCAGCAGCGCGTGCTCGAGCGGGCGCAACGCGCCCAGCACATCGTCCTCGCTGCGCGCGCCCGGCAGCTCGATGGCTCGCTGCAGGATCACCGGCCCCGTGTCGACGCCCTCGTCGACGAAGTGCACGGTCACGCCAAACACCTGCACGCCGTAGGAGAGCGCCTGGCCGATCGCGTTCAGGCCGGGGAAGGCCGGCAGCAGCGACGGGTGCACGTTGATCACGGCCCCCGGGAAGCGCGCGAGGAAGTCCCCGCTCAGCAGCTCCATGTAGCCGGCGAGCACGATCAGGCGTGCACCGCGCTCGCTCAGCCAATCCGCCAGCGCCTCGTCGCGCGCCGCGCGGTCCTCGTAGTCGGCGCGCGCGAACACCGCCGTCGGCACCCCCCGCTGCCCGGCACGCTCCAGCGCCTTCGCACCGGCCGAGCTTGAGGCGACCGCGACGACCTGCACTTCGTGCCCGTGCACCGTGTCGAGCAGCGCCTGCAGGTTCGTGCCCGTGCCGGACACGAGCACTGCGATCGGTAGCCGCTCGCTCACGCGCCGCACGATATCCGCGGACGTGCGCTGCGTGGTCCGCGCCGGTCCTCGGCCGGACATGCGTCCAGCCAGATTCCGAAGACCGGAATACTGTGACCAACCTCACAGAGGATCTCCGGGCAGGCGCTTGAATTGCCTAGAGAGGTTGGAGAGCGGTGCATGCCCCCGCAACCGAAGGACACTCCAATGCTCACAGCCATCCTCATCACGCTGATCGTCGTATCGGCCCTCGGGTACGCCCTGCGCTCGGGTCGCAGCGAGAGCGCGATCCTGCGCCGCCCCTACGCCAACCGCTACAACGACGCCCCCGCCGCTCGTCGCGACCACCTCGGCTAGCCCCGCCGGTCGGGGCCGTCGACATGCGCTCAGGCGCGTATCGCGCGCTGCCGTGCCGTGCAAGTGCTCGACCGCTCGGGTAGATTCCGCCCAATCGACAGATCCTCTTCCCCGGGGGATCGCTGCGAAGGGGGCTTCGATGCGTAGTCAGCTTGGCCGAGCACTCGTCCTCGCCGTCCTGGTGCCGGCGGTTGCCGCTGCCGCCGCGCTGGCGGCCGGACCGAAGAAGGGCGCGACCTATTCCGGCACGATCGTCCAGGGCAAGACGTCGATCACGCTGAAGGTCTCTGCCAACGGCAAGTCCGTCACGGTGGGCGTCCCCTCGGCGCCGCTCTACTGCCAGGGCGGCGGTGGCCCCGAGCGCCAGATCACCAAGCCGGCCACGATCGCCAAGGACGGCAGCTTCAAGGGCACGATCACCTACGAATTCATCCCCAACCACACCAAGCCGACCAAGCTCTACTTCAGCGGCAAGTTCTCCGGCAAGTCCGTCAAAGGCCACGCCCGCTCGGAATTCGGGCTGATCAGCGCCGAAGCTCGCAAAAGCCTCGCCGAATGCGACGGCAGCGCGAGCTTCTCCGCCACGACCAAGTAGCGGCTCCGCGCCGACGAGGCCGGAGTCGCCGCGGCGGAGCGGCCCCGGCAGTCCGGAGGGAGCTCAGGCCTTGACGAGCGGGAGGATCTGATCGTCCTCCAGCGAGTACTTGCCCGCCGCGTCTTCGCTGCCCGACAGCGGGTACTCGCCGCTGAAGCACGCGTCGCAGTGCGTGGCCCGTTCGCCGCGCACTGCCTCGTATACGCCCTCCAGCGACAGGTAGTGCAGCGAGTCGCAGCCGAGCTCCGCGGCGACCTCCTCGGTGCTGCGCCCGTGCGCGATCATCTCCTCGCGCGTGGACATGTCGATGCCGTAGTGGCACGGGTGCTTGATCGGCGGCGCCGAGATCCGCATGTGCACCTCCGCCGCGCCCGCGTCCCTCAGCATCTGCACGATCTGCCGTGTCGTGTTGCCGCGCACGATCGAGTCGTCGACGACGACCAGGCGCTTGCCCTCGATCACCTCCGGCAGCGGGTTGAACTTCAGCCGCAGGCCGTGCTTGCGCAGCTCCTGGCCGGGCTGGATGAACGTGCGCGCGACGTAGCGGTTCTTGACGAAGCCGTCGTCCTGCGGCAGGCCTGCCGCGCGCGCGAGGCCGCGTGCTGCCGGGTTGCCCGAGTCTGGCACCGCGATCACGAGGTCCGCCTCGACCGGCGCCTCGCGCCACAGGATCTCACCCATGCGCCCGCGCGCGACCTGCAGCACCTGATCGCTCATGCGCGAGTCCGGGCGCGCGAAGTAGATGTACTCGAACACGCAGAACGCGCGCCGCCCGCCCGGCGTGACCATGCGGCTCTGAAGGCCCTCCTCGCCGAGCGTGACCATCTCGCCGGGCTCGACGTCGCGCAGCAGCCTCGCGCCGATGATGTCGAACGCGCACGACTCGCTCGCCACGCAGTAGCGCGGCTCGCCATCTGACTCGGCCGTGCCATCGTCCGGGAGCGCGCCGATCGACAGGGGACGCAGCCCGTGCGGGTCACGGAACGCGACGACGCGGTCCTTCGTCATCACGACCGTCGAGAAGGCTCCCTGCAGGCGCGGCATCACCTCCGCGATCGCGTCCTCCACGCGCTCTGCCGGGTGCGTCGCGATCAGCGCCGCGATGATCTCCGAGTCAGACGTCGAGCTGAACGTGACGCCCGCCTGCAGCAGCTCGTTGTGCAGCTGCACCGCGTTGATCAGGTTGCCGTTGTGCGCCAGCGCAAGCTCGCGGCGCGAGCCGTTCGTGCCCTCCGAGCGCTGCACCGGCTGCGAGTTCTCCCACGCATTGGAGCCTGTCGTCGAGTAGCGCACGTGACCGATCGCCAGCTCGCCTGCGAGCGTGCGCAGGTCGTTCTCGGTGAACACCTGGTTGACCAGGCCCAGCTCGCGGCGCGTGATGATGTGCCCGTTGCGGTCGGCCGCCGCGATGCCCGCCGACTCCTGGCCGCGGTGCTGCAGGGCGTACAGCGCGAAGTACGACAGACGCGACACCTCGTGACCGGGCGCGTACAGTCCGAACACTCCGCACTCGTCGCGCGGTCCCTCACGCATCACGTTCACAAGCTAGCAGCCGTCATCCGAACAACTCCGCGAGCTTGCCGTGCGCGCGCTCCAGATCGTCGAGCGAGGCGAGAATCGCGCCTTCGCCGGCCGCCTCGATCGCCAGCGAATCGCCGCCGACCGTTCCCAGCCTGCGCAGCGCGACGCGCTCGCCCAAGTGTGCCAGCGCGCCCGGCTCGCCGCTGACGAGAAAGCCGCCCGGACCCTCGCCGAACAGCGCCGTCTCCACCCCGGCCGCCCCGTCCAGCTCCGCCGCCGTCTCCGCGTCGAGTGCGATCTCCGCTCCGAGGCCACCCGCCAGGCAGCACTCGGCCAGCGCCACCGCGAGGCCACCCTCGGCGATGTCGTGAGCGCTCGACAGCGAGCCCTCGCGGACCGCCTCGCGCACGGCCGCCTGCGCCTCGCGCACGGCGTCCAGGTCGATCTCGGCCAGCCCGTCGGGCAGCGCCTCGCCGCGCAGCTTGGCCAGCTCGCTTGCCCCTGGCGCCGGCGCGAACGGGCCGACCAGCGCGATCTCGTCTCCCGCGCGCGCGAAGCCCAGGCGCCCGGCGCGGCGCGCGTCTGGCAGCAGGCCGACCATGCCGATCACCGGCGTCGGGTAGATCGGGCCCGTCGCGCCCTCGTTGTAGAGCGACACGTTGCCGCCGACGATCGGCGCCTGCAGCGCCCGGCAGGCCTCGCCGAGCCCGCGCACCGCTTCGGTCAGCTGCCACGCGATGTGCGGCTTCTCCGGGTTGCCGAAGTTGAGGTTGTTCGTCGTGCCCAGCGGCTCCGCACCGACGCACGCCAGGTTGGCCGCGCACTCGAGCACGCTCTCGATCGCGCCGCGGTAGGGGTCCGCCGCCACGCGCCGGCCGTTGCAGTCGATGCTGATCGCCAGCGCGCGGTGGACGCCCTCCGCGTCGGCCGGCAGCGCCAGCACCGCCGCGTCCGCCTGCTCCGGGCGGCGTACCGTGCGCGACTGCACGATCGCGTCGTACTGCTCGAACAGCGGACGGCGCGAGGCGATGTTCGGCGAGCCGAGCAGCGCCAGCAGCGTCTGCTCGATCGTCGCCTCCGCCGGCAGCGACGCCGACGGCGCCGGCGCCGGGTAGACCGGCTGCGCCGGCTTCTGCGGCTGCAGGTCATACAGCGGGCAGTCGTCCACGAGCGCGCGCACCGGCATGTCGCCGACCGGCTCGCCGCCCGCCGTGACGTGCACGCGACCGGTGTCCGTGACCGTGCCGATCGCCGCGCCCTCGACCTCCCACTTCTCGCACAGCTCGAGCACCGCCTGCAGCCTGTCCGGCTCGACCACGCACAGCATCCGCTCCTGAGACTCCGAGACCATCACCTCGAACGGCTCCATGTCGGGCTCGCGCAGCGGCACGCGCTCGACGTCGATCTCGATTCCCACCTCGCCCTTCGAGGCCATCTCCGCCGCCGAGCTCGTCAGCCCCGCCGCGCCGAGGTCCTGCAGCGAGACGAGCAGCCCGCGCTCGAGCAGCTCGAGCGAGCACTCGAGCAGCTTCTTCTCCTCGAACGGGTCGCCCACCTGCACGGTCGGGCGCTTGGCCGAGTCCCCGCCCGCGCCCGTGTCGTCCGCGTCGAGCTCGGCCGAGGCCAGCACCGAGGCGCCGCCGATCCCATCGCGGCCCGTCGAGGCGCCGAACAGCACGAGCACGTTGCCCGTGCCCGCCGCCGCGCTGCGCACGAGCGCGTCGCGCTCGGCCAGCCCCAGCGCCATCGCGTTGACCAGGCAGTTGTGCTCGTACGGCCCCTCGAAGTAGACCTCGCCGCCGACCGTCGGCACGCCGATCGAGTTGCCGTAGTGGCCGATCCCCGAAACTGCGCCGTCGAGCAGGTAGCGCGTGCGCGTGCCCCGCTCGCCCTCCGGCTCGCCGAAGCGCAGCGAGTCGAGCACCGCGATCGGCCGCGCGCCGATCGCGAAGATGTCGCGCAGGATGCCGCCGACGCCCGTCGCCGCCCCTTGGAACGGCTCGACCGCGCTCGGGTGGTTGTGCGACTCGACCTTGAACGCGCATGCCAGTCCGCCGCCGACGTCGACCGCGCCCGCGTTCTCGCCCGGGCCCATCACCACGTGCGGACCCTCCGTCGGCAGCGTGCGCAGCAGTTTCTTCGAGTGCTTGTACGCGCAGTGCTCGCTCCACAAGAGCGAGTACATCGCCAGCTCGAGGAGGTTCGGCGGCCCGCCCTGCTTCTCGCAGACCAGCTCGTACTCCTCGCGCGTCAGCCCGAGCGCGAGCGCGTCCTCGACGGTCGGCAGCGAGGCCACCGCCATCACGCTTCGATCGTCGTCTTGATCGAATTAAAATCTTCAACCCGTCCGTCGAGCCGCCCGTCAACTCGTCCACCGCGTGCTCCGGGTGCGGCATCAAGCCGAACACGTTGCCCGCCTCGTTGCACACGCCCGCGATGTCTCCCGTCGAGCCGTTGAAGTTCTCCCCCGGCGCGTAGCGCAGCACGATCTGACCCGAGTCGTCCATGCTCGCCAGCGTCTGCCCGTCGGCGTAGTAGCGCCCCCACGAGTGCTTCGCCGGGATGCTCAGCCGCTCCCCCAGCGCGCACGCGCGCGTGAACGTGCCGCCGCTGCTCAGCACCTCCAGCTCGACCTGCCTGAACGTGAAGCGCAGGTTCCTGTTCGGCAGTAGCGCCCCCGGCAGCAGGTTCGCCTCGCACAGCACCTGAAAGCCGTTGCAGATGCCCAGCACCGGGCCGCCTTCGCGAGCGAACCCGATCACCGACTCCATCGCCGGCGCGAAGCGCGCGATCGCCCCCGCGCGCAGATAGTCGCCGTAGGAGAAGCCGCCCGGGACGACGATCGCGTCCGCGCCCCCCAGGTCGCGCTCGCCGTGCCAGATCAGCTCCGCATCGCCCACGCGCCGGGCAGCTTCCAGCGCGTCGACCTCGTCGCAAGACCCCGGAAATTGAAGAATCCCGAACTTCACTACGGGTCAGGCGCCGCCGTCGAGCAGCTGCACCTCGTAGTCCTCGACCAGCGGGTTCGCCAGCAGCTTCTCGCACATCGGCTGAAGCTGCGTCGCGTCCTCCACGTCGAGCTCGACCAGGCGGCCGACATGAACGTTGGCGACCCCCGCGAAGCCGAGCGCCGGCAGCGCGCGCTCGACCGCCACGCCCTGCGGATCGAGGATGCCCTGCTTCGGGCGGATCAGGACGCGCGCCCTCACGCCGCTCTACGCCGCCGCCCCGGGCGCCGAGCCCGGGGCGGGCGCGCCCTCGGCCTCCGCGCCCGCGCGCTTCAGCCACGCATCGAACGGCTCGCCCGTGATCAGCTCGTACGCTTCGACGTAGCGCGCGCGTGTGCCCGCGACCACGTCGTCCGGGATCGCCGGCGCCGGCGGCTGCTTGTCCCAGCCGCTCTGCGATGCCCAGTCGCGCACGTACTGCTTGTCGAAGCTCGGCTGGCCCTTGCCGACCTGAAAGCCCTCCACCGGCCAGTAGCGTGAGGAGTCCGGAGTCAGCACCTCGTCGCCCAGCACCAGCTCGCCGTCCTCGTCGAGGCCGAACTCGAACTTCGTGTCCGCCAGGATCACGCCGCGCGCGCGGGCGTGCTCCGCCGCGAACGCGTACAGCGCCACCGACACCACGCGCACCTGCTCCATCAACGAGATGTCGCCCACCAGTTCAGCCGCCCCCTCGAAGTCGACCGCCTCGTCGTGCCCCTCCTCCGCCTTCGTGCTCGGCGTGAAGATCGGCTGCGGCAGCTGCTCGGACTCCTGCAAACCGCCGGGCAAGGGGATGCCCGAGACCGCGCCCGTCGCCTGGTAGTCCTTCCAGCCCGAGCCCGTGATGTAACCGCGCACGATGCACTCCACCGGCAGCATCGAAAGCCGCCGCACCACCAGCGCCCGCCCGCGCGCCTCCGGCGGCACCCCCTCCGTCGCCGAGATCATGTGGTTCGCCACGATCTGCTTCGTCATCTGGAACCAGAACACCGACAGCCCCGTCAGCACCTTGCCCTTGTCCGGGATCGGCGTCGGGTGGACCGCGTCATACGTCGAGATGCGGTCGCTCGCGACCATCAGCAGCGGCGCCGGCTTGCGCTCCGAGGCGCCCGCCAGGTCGTACATCTCGCGCACCTTGCCGCTGGCGATTAGGGGCAGGTCGGCGAGCGGCGTCGTCACTTGTCGCGATGCTACCAGCGGCTGCGGTGGCCTCGGCGGCCGCTTTTCTGCGGTGAGAGCGGGCTGGTCGATCTAGTCGCTCCGCCCGAGCGCGCCGTCGAGGCGCCCGACGATCTCCTCGGCGTAGCGGACGTAGTGGGCGTAGTCGAAGATCTCATCGAGGTCGAGCCCGAGCGGGCGCACGCGGCCGTCCTCGGCGAGCAGCTCGCGCAGCGGGATGCCCTCGTCCCACGCGCGCTGCGCCAGCTCCTGCGTGATGCGGTAGGCGTCGTCGCGGGACATCCCCGTGGAGACGAGCGCGAGCAGCACGCGCTGGGAGAACAGCGCCCCGTGCGTCAGCTCGAGGTTCTCGCGCATCCGCGTCGCGTCGATCGTCATCCCCTCGACCAGCGCCGTCGTGCGGTGCTGCAGGTAGTCGAGCAGGATCGTCGAGTCCGGCAGGATCACGCGCTCGACCGAGGAGTGGCTGATGTCGCGCTCGTGCCACAGCGCCACGTCCTCCAGCCCGGCCTGTGCGTTGGCGCGCAGCACGCGCGCCAGGCCCGAGATCTGCTCGGCCTTGATCGGGTTGCGCTTGTGCGGCATCGCCGAGGAGCCCTTCTGCCCGGCGCGGAACGGCTCCTGCACCTCCCTCACCTCCGTGCGCTGCAGGTGGCGGATCTCCGTCGCCAGGCGCTCCATCCCGGCGCCGGCAAGCGCGATCGCCGAGAGCAGCTGCGCGTGGCGGTCGCGCGCGACCACCTGCGTCGAGACGTCCTCGCGCTGCAGGCCGAGGCGGGCGAGCACGCGCTGCTCGAACTCCGGGCTGGTCGCCGCGTACGTGCCGACCGCGCCCGACACGGCGCCGACCGCGACCTGCTCGAAGGCGCGTTGCAGGCGCAGCGCGTTGCGCTGGGCCTCGAAGGCGAAGCCGGCCAGCTTCACGCCGAACGTCGTCGGCTCGGCGTGCACGCCGTGCGTGCGCCCCACGCACAGCGTCTGCGCGTGCTCGCGCGCGCGTCCGTGCAGCGCCGCGACCAGGCCGAAGGCGCCCGGCACGATCACCTCGCCGACCGCCTGCAGCTGCAGCGCGAGCGCCGTGTCGAGCACGTCCGAGGAGGTCAGGCCGTAGTGGATCCAGCGTCCCGCCTCGCCCGCCGAGGCGCCGAGCACGTCGACGAACGCAGCCACGTCGTGGTCGGTCGTGCGCTCGCGCTCGTTGACCGCCTCCACCGTGAAGCTCGCGCTGCGGATCGCCTCGAGCTCTGCCCCGCTCGGGCCCTCGCCCGCACCGAGCAGCTCTCCGAGCTCCTCGCAGGCGGCGATCTCGACGCGGCGCCAGCCCTCCATGCGAGCCTCGTCGGTCCACAGGCGGCCGAGCTCCTCGCGCGTGTAGCGGGGGATCACCGGGCGGGCCTCGCGCCCCGCGTCATGCCCCGAGTATCTGCGCCGCCAGGACGGCCGCGTTGCGCGCGTTGTCCAGGCCGACGCACGCGACCGGCACGCCAGGCGGCATCTGCACGATCGAGAGGATCGCGTCGAGGCCGCCCGCCGCCGTCAGCCGTCCCGACAGCGGCACGCCGATCACCGGCAGGTCCGTGTGCGCCGCCACCGCGCCCGGCAGCGCCGCCGAGATGCCGGCGCCGGCGATGATCACGCGCAGGCCGCGCATGTGCGCGTTCTTGGCGTAATCCGCGACGACGTCCGGTTCGCGGTGCGCCGACATCACCCTGACCTCGTGCAGGATGCCGCGCTCTTCGAGCTCCTTGGCCGCCTTCTCCATCGCCTCCATGTCGCTCTTGGAGCCCATCACGATGCCGACGCGCGGCGCGTCGACGTCGATGTCATCGAGCTGTGCCTGCACTTCGGCCTCCTGCATCGGCTCGGGCGCCAGCGACAGGCCGGGGGCGCCCGATTCGCCCTCGGCGCGGGCCTGCTCGGCTGGGTCGGGCTGTTCGTGCTCGCTCATCTCGCCCGCAGCATACGCGGCTGCACGGGCGCTTTACGTGCCGAGTCCGAGCCTGGGGCCCTCACAGCGATTCGATGAACTCCTCGATGCCGATCGCGGCGAGCGTCTCGTAGCGTCCCGTGCCGCGCGAGCCGAGCTCGAGCGAGACGCGCGCCATCGTCGCCTCGTCGGGCGCCTCGACGACCGAGATGAAGTCGACGTGCCCGAGCGTTGCCCACTGCGCCTTGACGCTCGCGCCGAGCTGCTCGACCTCTTTGTTCACCTCGCGGATTCGCTCGGGATTGTTCTTGACCGTCTGCACTCCCTCGGGGGTGAGCGTCGAGAGCATGATGTAGGTGGGCATGTGACTCCTCCGATGGTCGACTTGTTGACCGCGCTCTGCACTTCTACCCGATTCGCGGGCCGAGCGGGGGAAAGCGGGGCACCCGCCGCCGCGGCCCGCGTGGGAGGCGGGCGACGCCTAGCCCGTCGTCCCACCCAGCGTCTGCACCTGGATCGCGGCGATCCGCGCGAGGGAGACCTCGATGCCGCTGGTCCCGAAGTCGTCACATTCGAGCGCGATGCTCGTGAGCAGCGGGGTGACGAGAACGCCCAGCAGCGACACCGACCCGTACCCACCTTTGGCTGTGATTTCGGTGGCTGCCTCGTCGCCCGCGATGTAGCAGTGAACCACCACGCCTTCCGTCGGATTGGTGTCGTTGAGCAGCGCCTTGGCCGTGACGATGTAGTTGCCGGCCGGCACGTTGGACAGCGTCGCCACAGCGTGCCTCGTCAGCGGCAGTTCGAACGGGCTGTCGCTGAAGCTGACCAAGCCGGCGCTGGCGCCGTCTTTGCCGTTGGCGCCGTTCGCGCCGTCTTTGCCGTTGGCGCCGTTTTTACCGACCACGCCGGGTTTGCCGTTGGCGCCGTTTTTGCCTTTCGCTCCGTTGAGGCCGCGCACGCCCTGTGTGTTCCACGAGATCTTCCGCTCGCTGCGGCGGCAGCTCGTCCGCGCGCTGACGAAGCGTGCGGCGCCGCCCTTCTTCTTGACGCACGCATACAACGTCGAGGCTCCGGCCTGCGGAGCCATGGCGAGGCCGCTCAGCAGCAGCGTCGAGGCTGCGGCAAGCGCGGTCATCGTGGGACGGACTGCTCTGCTCGACATCGCTCTCTCCTCCGTAGGGGTGCTCGATTGACCTCGTGACGCACCGGGAGGTTACGTCGCTTTCGGAGCCTACGCCGCAGGTGGCGTCATGGCCCATGTCGCCGAGCGGCCGCTTGGCATCGTCGGTCAGCGTCGCGTGCACGCCGCGCTCGGCGACGCGGCTCGAGCCATGGAGGCGCCTTCTCCCCATGGTCGAAGACGAGATGCGCTGCGTGCGCTGTCACCGCGTTTGCATCGGGCGCCGCTCGGTAGGGTCAAGGTTCAATCCGTTGATCCCAAGACTGGGGGGTATGCAAATGCGCAGACACCTGAACTACGCAAACGTAGTAGCAACGCTGGCGCTCGTCTTCGCGATGAGCGGCGGCGCGCTGGCGGCCAAGCACTACCTGGTGACGAAAACCAATCAGATCAGCCCGAAGGTGCTCAAGTCGTTCGCGAGCTCGAACACGGCGCTGTTCAAGAAGCTCTCGAAATCCGTGACGGTCAGCAGCGCGACCACGGCGACGACAGCCACCGACGCGACCAACGCGGCCAACGCGACCCACGCCACGACCGCCAACAGCGCGACCACGGCCGGCAGTGCCACGACTGCGGGGAGTGCGACGACGGCCACGACGGCAGCTGCCGCGAACTCGCTGAACGGGGTTCAGATCGTCGCCGGGAAAAAAGAAGAAAACCCGCACGAATCACAAAGCGCTGGGGAAGCGGTTTGCCCTGCCGGCATGCACGCGATCGGCGGCGGTGTCATCGACAGTGGCGGAAAAGAGCAAGCCGTCAACGAGATGTTCATCGAAGACTCATCGCCAACGTCGAAAAATGACGCGTTCTTCGCGGACGTGAACAACACCAGCCCGACCAAAGACGACACGTTCAACGTGTGGGCAATCTGCGCGACGGCGTCGGTCACGGGAAGCGCGTTCCCCGGATAACGAGCACGCCACGGCGCCCGCCGATCTGGTTGTAGCCAGTCGACGGGCGCCGTGCGCATGGATCGGCCGCCGACGGCGGCCAAGCATGCGTTGCGCGAGCGCCTACGGCGCCGTCACCGTCCAGGACCCGTCGATGAAGCCTTCGGCCAAGACCGCGTTGAAGTACAAGGCGAAGCCAAACCTGTCGGCGGCGTTGTGGTTGAGTTTGGAGTCGAACGCGCCGTTGAAGGTCATGTTTTCGCCCTCGACCGGGTAGAGGCACACGAATCCACGCGCGGCCTGACCGATGCCGGGACAGGTCGGCGACGTCGCGCCGATGGTGTTGAAGATGACTCTTTCTTCGGGGAGCGGCGCCGACAGGGGCTGGCTGAACGTGATGCCCTCGCCAACGAAGCCTTTCGTGGAGTCGCCATCGCCCACGGCAAACCAGCCCGACTCCGACTGCCCTGAGGCAAGCGGGGTCTGCGTCGTCAGGTTCGATCCGTTCGTTCCGTTCGTCCCGTTGGTGCCGTTGGCGCCGTTTTTACCGGTCGCGCCGTTTTTGCCGGCGGGACCATTCGTGTTCCACGACAGCTTGCGCTCGCTTCGGCGGCGGCATTTCGTTTTTTCACCGACCAGGCGCATCGAGCCGCCTTCCTTCTTGACACAGGCGTACAGCGTCGCCGCGTCGGCCTGTGGAACTGCGGCAAAGGCGACGGTCAGCAGCGCGCCGGCGGCGGCAAGCAGGGTGATTGTCCGTCGTGTGATTCGTCTTGACATGGTCGATCCTCCGTGTTCGTGGGTGGCTCGGCCGCAGTCACGCGACATGCCGCGCCCGCACGCGCGCACGCGCATCTGCCCCCCCGATTTCAGTGCGTTGGCGCGCATCGTCGCAGCCAGGGTGGGCCGGGTCAACGGCGGATCGCTGCGGCGCTGAGTGGCGCGCGCCCGCGCGAGCCGTGGCTCAGTTCGCGACTGCCGCGTGGACGGCCGGCTCCAGCGTCAGCTCGCCGTCGACGGCGTCCACCTTCACGTCGGCGCCTTCGCGCAGCTTCCCTTCGAGCAGCGCGAGCGCGAGCCGATCGGTCAGCTGCTTCTGGATCACGCGCCGCAACGGCCGCGCGCCGTAGGTTGGGTCATAGCCCATGTCGCCGAGCAGCTGCTTGGCCTCGTCGGTCAGCGTCACGTGCACGCCGCGCTCGGCGACGCGAGCGATCACGAGGTCGACCTGCAGCTCGACGATCTCGGAGATCTGCTCGCGCGTGAGCGCCTTGAAGCGCACGATGTCGTCGAGCCGGTTGATGAACTCGGGCTTGAAGTAGTCGAGCAGTTCGCTGCGCACGCGCGCGTCGGCGGCTGCGGCTGCGTGCGTGTCGCCACCGGCGTCCGCGTCGGGCGCGTCGGCTGCGACGGGGATGTTGGAGGTCATGATCAGCACGGTGTTCTTGAAGTCGACGGTGCGGCCCTGACCGTCGGTCAGGCGCCCGTCGTCCATCACCTGCAGCAGCGTGTTGAACACGTCGGCGTGGGCCTTCTCGATCTCGTCGAGCAGCACGACGGCGTAGGGGCGGCGGCGCACAGCCTCGGTCAGCTGCCCGCCCTCTTCGTAGCCGACGTAGCCGGGGGGCGCGCCGACGAGCCGCGAGACGGAGTGTTTCTCCATGTACTCGCTCATATCGATCCGGATCATGGCCTCCTGGGAGTCGAACATGAACTCGGCGAGCGCGCGTGCGAGCTCGGTCTTGCCGACGCCGGTGGGACCGAGGAAGAGGAAGGAGCCGATCGGGCGATCGGGGTCCTGCAGACCGGCGCGCGAGCGTCGCAGCGCGGTGGCGACTGCCTCGATCGCGGCGTCCTGGCCGACGACGCGTTCGTGCAGGCGCTCCTCCATGTGCACGAGCTTCTCCGTTTCGCCCTCCATCAAGCGACTGACGGGGATGCCGGTCCAGCGGGCGACAACCTCGGCGATGTCGTCGGCGTCGACCTCCTCCTTGAGGAACACCGGCGCCTCGCCGCCGCCGCGCTCGCGCTCGGCGGATTCGTATTCGGCGACCTTGCGTTCGAGCTCCGGGATCTCGCCGTAGCGCAGCTCGGCGGCGCGCTGCAGGTCGGCCTCGCGTTCGGCGCGCTCCATCTCAACGCGCGCGGCGTCGAGCTTCTCGCGCGTCTCGGAGATGCCGGCGATCGCCTGCTTCTCGGCTTCCCACTGCTGCTTCATCTCGGCCGAGCGCTCTTCCAGTTCGGCGAGCTCGGTCTCGATCGCCTCGCGCCGCGCCTTGGCGGCGTCGTCCTTCTCCTTGCGCAGCGACTCGAGCTCGATCTTCAGCTGCATCACGCGCCGGTCGACCTCATCGATCTCGGTCGGCAACGAGTCGATCTCGATTCGGATCTTCGAGGCGGCCTCGTCGACCAGGTCGATCGCCTTGTCGGGCAGGAAGCGGTCGGCGATGTAGCGGTTGGAGAGCGTGGCGGCGGCGACGAGCGCCGAGTCCTGGATAGTCACGTGGTGGTGCACCTCGTAGCGCTCCTTCAGCCCGCGCAGGATCGCGATCGTGTCCTGCACGGTCGGCTCGCCGACGGTCACGGGCTGAAAGCGGCGCTCCAGGGCGGCGTCCTTCTCGATGTACTTGGTGTACTCGTCGAGCGTGGTCGCGCCGACTGCGCGCAGTTCGCCGCGCGCGAGCATCGGCTTGAGCAGGTTGGAGGCGTCGACCGAGCCCTGGGCGGCGCCGGCGCCGACGATCGTGTGCAGCTCGTCGAGGAACAGGATGATCGTGCCCTGGGCGTCTGAGACCTCTTTGAGCACGCCCTTGAGGCGTTCCTCGAACTCGCCGCGGTAGGCGGCACCGGCGATCAACGCGCCCATGTCGAGCGCGATCACGCGCCGGTCGCGCAGCGACTCGGGCACGTCCTTGGAGACGATCCGCTGGGCGAGGCCCTCGACGATCGCGGTCTTGCCGACGCCGGGCTCGCCGATCAGCACGGGGTTGTTCTTGGTGCGCCGCGAGAGCACCTGGATCACGCGGCGGATCTCCTCGTCGCGCCCGATCACGGGGTCGAGCTTGCCTTCCTCTGCGATCTCGGTCAGGTCGCGCCCGAAGCGCTTGAGCGGGCTCTGCTCCTCCTCGGGGGCCTGCGCGGCGGGATTAGCTGGGTTGGCTGCCATCGGGCCTCCTCTCGTTGGGACTGGCGGGCGGCGCGGGGCGATCGCCCGTGCGCGGAAACGGCGAGCGCGCGTCGGCGGCACGCACGATCTCGCCGCTGCGGTAGGGGACGAGCTCGGCGCGGAAGGAGCGGCGCACCTGCTCGAGCTCTTCGGCGAGCTGGACCTCGGCGTGCAGCGCCTGCACCTTGAGCTCCTCGATCCGAGAGTTCATCCGCTCCAGCTGCTGCTCGAGCGCGAGCACGCGCTCGACGCCGGCGAGGTTGAGTCCGAGGTCGCTCGTCATCTCCTGGATGCGGCGCAGCCGTTCGACGTCCTCGTGCGAGTACAGGCGCGTGCCCTTGGGCGAGCGCTTGGGCTCGATCAGCCCGCGCGCCTCGTACATGCGCAGCGTCTGCGGGTGCATCTCGGCGAGCTCGGCGGCGACGGAGATCATGAACACGCCGCGGCCGGACTCGACGGAGACACGCGTGACCCGCGTCACGCTGCCCCGCCGCGCGGGCTCGGGCGTGGACGCAGCGTCACGACGCGCCATCGCCGGCCTCCTTCGCCTCGTCAGCCGAGCCGCCGGCGCCGCGGGCGCCGGCACCGGGCGCGCCGGCGAACAGCCCGGCGCGCGGGTCGGCGCCGTTGAAGGCCTTGGACATCGCAGCGACGGCCTCCTGCTGCTCCTTGCTCATGTCCTTGGGCACGTCGATCACGAAGCGGTAGCGCAGGTCTCCGCGCTGCGGCGGCGAGCCGCTGTTCAGCTTGGGCGGACCCTCGCCGCGCAGGCGCTGGACTGTGCCGTGCGCGGTGCCCGGCTTGACGCGCAGCGTCTTGGTTCCATCGAGCGTGGGCACTTTGACCTCGGCGCCGCCGAGCGCCTCGGGCACGGTCAGCGGCACCTCGACCTCGAAATTGTCTCCCTTGCGCTTGAACACGGGCGAGGGCGAGACGTGCGTGATCAGGTACAGGTCGCCGGGCGGTCCGCCGCGGCGGCCGGGCTCGCCCTTGCCGGCGAGGCGGATGCGACTGCCGTCGCGCACGCCGGCGGGGATGTTCACGCGCAGCCGCTTGACGGTGCGCACAGCACCTGAGCCGTGGCAGGTCGGGCAGGGGTCCTCGATGATCGTGCCGGAGCCGCCGCAGCGCGAGCAGGGCTGGGAGATCGAGAACATCCCCTGGCCCTGGGTCTCGATGCCGCGGCCTTCGCAGCGCGGGCACACGCTGGGCGTGGTGCCGGGCTTGGCGCCGGTGCCGTGGCAGGTGTCGCAGGTGGCCTGCATGGGCACCTGCAGCGGCACCTGCGCGCCGCGCACGGCCTGCTCGAAGGAGATCGAGACCTGCGCCTCGAGGTCGGCGCCGCGTTCGGGACGCGCGCGCTGGCGACCGGTTCGACCACCCGCGCCCTGAGCCCCGCCGGCGCCGCCGAACAGGTTGGAGAGGATGTCGCCCATCGAGGAGGCGTCGAAGTCGAAGTTGCCGAAGCCGCCGAAGCCGCCGCCGGGGCCGGCGCCCGTGGCGAAGGGCCCGGAGCCGGAGTCGTACTGCTTGCGCTTCTCGGGATCGCCGAGCACGTCGTGGGCCTGGGAGATCTCCTTGAAGCGCGCCTCGGCGTCCTTGTCGTCGGGGTTCGTGTCGGGGTGATATTTCCGCGCGAGCTTGCGGTAGGCCTTCTTGATCTCCTCGGGCGTCGCCTTCTTGTCGACGCCGAGCGTCTTGTAGTAGTCGGGACGTGTGGCCATCCGGTCCCTCCCTAGGCGGCCACGACCACGCGCGCGGGGCGGATGATGCTCTCGCCGAGCCGGTAGCCGGGCTGGTAGACCTCGACGACCTTGCCGCTCTGGGCGCCGCCGTCGGGCGGCTGGGGCACGGTCGCCATCGCCTCGTGCAGCGAAGGGTCGAATGTCTCGCCACCGGGTGAGAAGGACTCGACGCCGACGCGCGCGAGCGCGGCGGCGAGCTCGGAGCGCACGAGGCGCACGCCCTCCAACAGCGGGTCGTCGTTCTCGGCGGCCTCGAGCGCGCGATCGAGGTTGTCGAGCGCGGGCAGCAGCTCCTTGGCGAGCTTGGCCACGCCGCGCTCCTGCGCGAGCGCGGAGTCGCGCGCGACGCGCTTGCGGTAGTTCTCGAAGTCGGCCTGCGTGCGCTGGGCGAGCGCGAGGTACTCGTCGCGCTTGGCGGCGAGCTTGCCGAGCTCGTCGAGGTCGACCTTGACCTGCAGCTCGGCCGCGGTATCCGCGGCGGCGCCGCCGTTGTCGACATCGACCGAGGGCGCGCCGGGCGCCTTGGGCTGCTCGCCCGTCGCGGCCGGACCGGCGGCGCCGGCCGCGGAGGACTGCTCCTCCGCGGCGGCGGCCTTCCCGTTGACGGGGATCGTGTGCTTGGACTCGGACATGACGCCCTACGCCTTCGGCTCGTCGACGACCTCGGCGTCGACGACGTCCTCGTCGTCGGCGGAGGAGCCGTCTCCGGACGGCGCTGAGCCGTTGCCGTTGCCGCCGGCGGCAGCGGACTCCTGAGCGCGCTGGTACATCGCCTCGGAGATCGCGTGGAAGGCGGTCTGCAGGGCCTCGGTCTTGGCGTTGATCGCGGCAGGGTCCTCGGCCTCGAGCGAGTCGCGGACCTCCTTGATGGCGTCCTCGATCCGCTGCTTGGAGTCGGCGTCCACCTGGTCGCCCAGCTCACCGAGCTGTTTCTCGGCCTGGTAGGCGGCGTTCTCGCCGTTGTTGCGCGCCTCTGCGAGCTCGCGCGCACGGCGGTCCTCCTCGGCGTGGGACTCGGCGTCGGAGACCATGTTCTTGATCTCATCGTCGGAGAGCCCGGAACCGGCCTTGATCTCGATCTTCTGCTCCTTGCCGGTGCCGAGATCCTTGGCGGACACGTTGAGGATGCCGTTGGCGTCGATGTCGAAGGCGACCTCGATCTGCGGGATTCCTCGCGGCGCCGGCGGGATGCCGGTCAGCTGGAACTTGCCGAGCGACTTGTTGTACTGCGCCATCTCGCGCTCGCCCTGCAGCACGTGGATCTCCACGCTCGGCTGGTTGTCCTCGGCGGTCGAGAAGACCTTGCCCTTGCGCGTGGGGATCGTCGTGTTGCGCTCGATCAGCTTGGTCATCACGCCGCCCTTGGTCTCGATGCCGAGAGTCAGCGGGGTGACGTCGAGCAGCAGCACGTCCTTGACGTCGCCTGCGAGCACGCCGGCCTGGATGGCGGCGCCGACGGCGACGACCTCGTCCGGGTTGACGCCTCGGTGGGGCTCCTTCTTGGTCAGCTCTTTGACCTTCTCCTGCACGGCGGGCATGCGCGTCATGCCACCGACGAGCACGACGTGCTCGATCTCCTTGACGCCCTTGTCTTTGGCGTCGTCGATCGCCTGCCTGACGGGGGCGACGACGCGGTCGAGCAGCGCCGAGGTCAGCTCGGCCATCTTGGCGCGCGTGAGGCGGGTGTCGAGGTGCTTGGGCCCGGAGGCGTCGGCGGTGATGAAGGGCAGGTTGATCTGCGTCTCCTGCGTCGTGGAGAGCTCGATCTTGGCCTTCTCGGAAGCCTCGTAGAGACGCTGCAGCGCCATCGGGTCGGCGCTCAGGTCGATGCCCTGGGACTTCTTGAACTCGGACACGAGCCAGTCGACGATCGCCTTGTCGAAGTTGTCGCCGCCGAGGTGGTTGTCACCGGCGGTGGACTTGACCTCGAACACGCCGTCGCCGATCTTGAGCACGGACACGTCGAACGTGCCGCCGCCGAGGTCGAAGACGAGGATCGTCTGGTCTGACTCCTCGTCGAGCCCGTAGGCCAGCGAGGCGGCGGTGGGCTCGTTGATGATGCGCTTGACGTCGAGGCCGGCGATCTTGCCGGCGTCCTTGGTCGCCTGACGCTGGTCGTCGTTGAAGTAGGCCGGAACGGTGATCACGGCCGAGTCGACGGCCTCGCCCAAATAGGCTTCGGCGTCGGTCTTCAGCTTCTGCAGGATCATCGCGGAGATCTCGGGCGGGGAGAACTGCTCCGCTCCTCCGCCTCCGGCCCCGTCGCGCGGAGTCACTTCGACGCGAGCGTCGCCGTTGGGTCCGGAGACGACCTTGTAGGGGACGATCGACTCCTCCTCCTTGACTTCGGCCTCCTTGCGGCCCATGAAGCGCTTGATCGAGAAGACGGTGTTCTGCGGGTTGGTGACGGCCTGGCGCTTGGCCACCGTGCCGACCAGGCGCTCGCCGGAACTCGTGAACGCGACTACGGAGGGGGTCGTGCGACCGCCCTCGGAGTTCTCGATCACGGTGGGCTCGCCGCCCTCGAGCACGGCCATGCACGAGTTCGTCGTGCCGAGGTCGATGCCTATGGTCTTGGCCATGTGGAATTGCTCCTTCGAGTGTGCGGTATAAATCTGAGTCGTATTGTGACAGATTTTTTATATGGATTCAACCTAAAGATGCTCCGGCTGGATGTCGCGCCCCGGGCCCACGAGCAGCCCTCGCGGGCGGCTCGGCCCCGGGAACACGGGTGGATTGCTGGTGACAAGCGCCCGCGCAAGCGCTACCTTGAGCGTGTGGACTCGGTGACCGCACGCGCGGCCGCACTGGCACCATCACTGCCGATCAAGCCGCGCCTGCGGGGCGTCTCCCACCAGTACGCGTTCTTCGTCTCGCTGGCGTGCGGGGTCGGGCTGATCCTGGCGGCCTCTGACGGGCGCGCACGGCTGGCGGCGAGCATCTACGCGGTCGCGGTCTCGGCGCTGCTGGGCACGAGCGCGCTGTATCACCGCGTCACGTGGCGGCCGAAGGCGCGGCGCTGGATGCGCCGCCTGGACCACTCGATGATCTTCGTGCTGATCGCGGGCACGTACACGCCGGTGGCGCTGCTCGCGCTGAAGGGCTCGCTCGCGAGCACGATCCTGATCGTGCTCTGGATCGGTGCGCTGGGTGGCGTGATCTTCAAGCTCGCCTGGATCGACGCGCCGAAGTGGTTGTTCGCGATCGTCTACGTGCTGCTCGGCCTGGTCACGGCGGCGGTGTTCGGCGAGCTGCCGGCGGCGATCGGCTGGCTCGGCGCGATTGGCATCGCGCTGGGCGGCCTTTTGTACGTGACGGGCGCGGTGATCTACGCCAGCGAGAAGCCGAACCCGTGGCCGAAGGTGTTCGGCTACCACGAGATCTTCCACGCGCTGGTGCTGGCGGCGGCGGGGCTGCACTACGCGGTGATCGCGTTCGCCGTGCTGCCGCACGGCTGAGCCGGCGCTCGGGCGAGCGGCCGCACTCAGCCGGCCTTCGTCAGCGAGACCTGCAGGGCGAGCTCGACTCTGTCCGAGATCCCGGCCTCGAGCAGCTGGGCCGATTCGATGCCGAAGTCGCTGCGGCGCACCGCGCCTTCTAGCTCTAGCTCGATCCGCTCGGGCGCGGCGGCCGTGCGGCGCGCGCGCAACTCGATCTCGCGCGCGGTGCCCCTGATCGTCAGATCGCCGACGATCAGCAGCGTCTCGTCGTCGAGCGTCTCGACGCCCGTCGAGGCGAAGGCGATCTCGGGATTGTTGGCGGAGTCGAAGAAATCGGGGCCGCGAAGACGCTCGTCGCGGACGGCGTCGTTGGTGTCGATCGTCGCGGCCTGCACCGTGCCGTAGGCGCGTGCACGCCCGTCGCGGGCGACGGCGAGTGTGCCCTCGAAGACCGTGAACCGGCCCCGGACCGGCATCACCATCAGATGGCGGAGCTTGAAGGCGACCGACGAGCGCGGCGGATCGACCGTCCAGGTGCTGGCCGGGATGACGGGCGTGGCATCGATGATCTGCATTGTGCTTCGCTCTCCTTGCAGTTGACGGCAACTGGATCGCAGCGCCTCCCATCCCCGGCCCTGCATGCTGTACCCAACGGGGGGCGGGTCCATCGGTGCCAGCCCACAGGAGTGGCTCGGGGATAACCCGCGACGGCGATTGGGCGCTACGTGAACAGATCGCGGCTGGGGCACATCCGCGCGAGCGCGCAGTCCTCGCATTCGGGCGAGCGCGCGTGGCAGGTGCGCCGCCCGTGGCGCAGCAGGTTGACGTGCAGCTCGAGCTCCTGTCCTGGCGGCGTGAGCGCGAGCATCTGGTCGTGCATGCGCTCGAAGGGGGCGCCGTCCTGCAGCAGGTGCAGGCGCGCGCCGACGCGCGAGACGTGCGTGTCGACGGGCACGTCGCGCAGGCCATAGGCGAACAGCAGCACGCAGGCGGCCGTCTTGCGCCCGACGCCGGGCAGTTCGGTGAGGTAGTCGCGCGCCTCGGCCAGCGGCGCGTGCGGCAGCCAGTCGAGCGACAGCTCGTGCTCGGGGTCTCGCGGTTGCTCGGTGATCGCGCGCAGGATCGCCTGGATGCGCACGGACTTGACCTTGGAGATGCCGCCAGGACGGATCGCCTCCTCGATCTCGGCGACGGGCGCGTCGCGCACGGCCTCCCACGTCCGGAAGCGCGTGCGCAGGCGCAGGAAGGCGACGTCGCGGTTACGGTCGTTGGTCGACTGCGAGAGGACGGTCAGCACGAGCTCGGCGATCGGGTGGGCGTGGGGTGCCATCAGCGGGATGCCGTAGATCTCGCGCAGGCGATCGCGCACGCGCAGCACGCGCGCCCGCGGCGGTGGCTTCCACGCGCCGCTCGCGCGCTTGCGTTCGGCGGGGGCGGAGCGTGCGGCTGCGCGAGGCACGCGCCCACCGTATCCGCCGCGTCCATGCGCGTATATCCTCGCGCGGTGCCCGAGGTGAGCGATCACAACGGCGAGATCGAGGGGCGGCCGGTGTTCTGGCGCAGCGCCTCGCCGGAGCGCAGCGTCAACGGCGCCTCCGCCGCCGCGACCTCGGCCCGGGAGACAGACGCAGCGGTCCCGCTGTACGTGCACGGGGTGCCGGACAGCTCGGATGCGTGGCTCGACTTCCTCGCGCGCAGCGGCGGGTTGGCGCCGGACCTGCCCGGCTTCGGGCGCTCGGGCAAGCCGGGCAACCTGCGCTACACGATCGAGGAGTATGCGGACTTCCTCGAGTCGTTCCTGGCGCTGGTCGAGGTCGAGCGTGTGCAGCTGGTGATGCACGACTGGGGCGCGGTCGGACTGGCCTTCGCAGAGCGCCACCCGGAGCGGGTCGAGCGATTGGTGGTGATCAACGCGGTGCCGTTCCTGCCGGGCTATCGCTGGCATCGCACGGCGCGCATGTGGCGCACGCCGCTGCTGGGCGAGCTGTCGATGGGCTCGATCAACCGGCGCGTGCTGCGGCTGATCTCGCGCGAGTCGAACGCCACGCCTGGACCGATGCCGGACAGCTGGATCGACAGCGTGCTGGCGCACTTCGACCAGGGCACGCAGCGCGCGATCCTGCGCCTGTACCGCAGTTCGCCGCCGGAGCGCCTGGTGCAGGCAGGCGAGCACCTGGGCGAGCTCGGCGTCCCGTCGCTGGTCGTGTGGGGGATCCGCGATCCGTACATCCCGGCGCGCTTCGCCAAGGCCTACGCGGAGGTGCTCGACGGCGAGCTGCTCGAGCTGGCGGATGCCGGGCACTGGGTGTGGATCGACCGCCCGGACGTGATCGACCGCGTGGTCGAGTTCCTCGGCGGCGCATCGGGGTGAGCGCGGTGGCGTCGCCGTCGGTCGCCGAGGCGAGCGCGGTGGCGGAGCAGCCGCGTGCGGTCGGGGCGGCCTGGCGGCAGTGGGCCTCAACGCTTCCGGCGTGGCTGCTGACTGCGGCCTTCGCGCTCCTCTACCTGCTGCTCTCTCCGGCGAGCAGCGATCTGGCGGCGGCCGACTATCGCAGCGACCTGTTCTCGGACGTCGGCTTCACGCTGTGGGACAACGGCTGGTACGGCGGGCACCACCTGCCGGCGTACTCGCTGCTGGCGCCACCGCTCGGCGCGCTGATCGGAGCCCAACTGCTCGGCGCGCTGGCAGTCACAGTGTCGGCGGCGCTGTTCGCGGTGCTCGTGCGCGGGGGCTTCACGCCGCGGGCGGAGCGCGTGGCGGCAGTGTGGTTCGCCTTCGGCGTGGGTATCGAGCTGTTCACGAACCGGATCCCGTTCGAGCTGGGCGTGACCGTGGGCATCGCGGCGCTCGTGGCGGCGCGCGCATCGCGCGCTCCCGGCAAGCGACGTCGGCGCGTGCCGCTCGCCTGCCTTGCGCTCGTGCTGGCGCTGGCGTGCCCGCTGGCGAGCCCCGTGGCGGGGGCCTTCCTGGCGCTGGCGGCGCTCGCGTGGGCGCTCGGCGGGCGACTCGGGCAGAAGCGCTTCGCCGACGAGCACGATCCGCCGCCGGGCAACCGCACCCTGGGACTGCACCGGGCGCTGCTGCCGCTGGCGCTGCTCTGCGCGGCGCTCGTGCCGACGGCACTGGCCGCGATCGCCTTCCCGGAAGGCGGCTCGGAGCCGTTCGTGGCGTCGGCTTTCTTCCCACCGCTGGCGGCCACGTTGGCGTTGGCGCTCGCGATCCCGCGGCGCCGGCGGGCGCTGCGCGCCGGGGCGATGCTCTATGCGCTTGCCCTGATCGCCTGCTACGCGGTGCCGACGCCGGTGGGCGGCAACGTCGACCGGCTCGGCGCGCTGCTGGCGGGCCCGCTGCTGGCGTGCGCGCTCGTGTCCCAGCCGGCGGGGACGTATGTGGAGCGCAGGCACCGCACGGCGGGCTGGCGCTCGTGGCTGCCCCGCGGATGGCGCGCACCGGCGCTGCTGGTACTGGCGCCGCTGATGCTGTTCTGGCAGGTGCGAGCGCCGCTGGCAGACTTCGCATCGGGCATCTCTGACCCGGCCACCTCGGGGTCCTACTACCAGCCTCTGCTGGGCGAGCTGAGCCGCCTTGGACTCGGCTACGCCGGGCGTCCGGGGCGCGTGGAGGTACCACCGACGCGCGACCACGACGAGGCGCGCTGGGTCGCCACGCAGGTACCGCTGGCGCGCGGCTGGGAGCGCCAGCTCGACTTGCACTACGACGCGATCTTCTATGAGAGCACGGGGCTCGGCGAAGAAAGCTCGGACTCGCTCGGCTCGGCGAGCTACCGCGCATGGCTGTCGCGCAACGCGGTCTCCTACGTGGCGTTGCCGGACGCGCCGCTCGACTACTCGGCGACAGCCGAGGCGAAGCTGCTGCGGGCGGGACAAAGCTACCTGCGCGAAGTGTGGCACTCGCGGAACTGGCGTCTGTTCGAGGTGCTCTCACCGACGCCGCTAGCCCAGCCGCCGAGCACGCTGCGGCGACTCGGCACGGACTTCTTCGTGCTGCGCGCTCCCCACGCGGGGACCTTCGAGGTGCGCGTGCGCTTCACCCCTTACTGGCAGCTGGTCGAGGGGGGTGGATGCGTGCAGCGCGGGCCCGAAGGCTGGACGCAGGTGCGGGCGCGGGCGCCGGGCACGCTGCGCGTCGGCATCGACTTCTCGCTCTCGCGCGTGTTCGACCACGGCCCGCGCTGCAACTGACCGTCGCCGGCTCGCGTCGTCTAGGCTTCACGACGATGGTCGCTCGCGCCCGCTTGCTGCAGGCGCGCGTCCTGCCCCAAGGCTGGCTCGATGCGCTCCGGCAGATCTCACTCTTCGCCGCCGCGTACTTCGCCTACCGGCTCGTGCGCGGACTGGTCGAGGGCGATGCCAACGCGGCCTTCGCGCATGCGCGCGATCTGATCTCGATCGAGAGCAAGCTGCACGTGTTCGTCGAGCCGAGCGTGCAGGCGTGGGCGTCGGGGAGTCATCTCGTGATGGTCTGCGCGAGCTGGCTGTACGTCAACGCGCAGACGTCGATCACGTTGAGCGCGCTGGCGTTCCTGTACCTGCGCCACAACAAGTCGTTCTACTTCGTGCGCAACATGTTCATGATCGCGATGGGCATCGCGCTGATCGGCTACATCGTGTTCCCGACGGCGCCGCCGCGCTTCATGCCTGAGTGGGGCTTCATCGACAGCGTGTCGGACATCACGGGCGTGAAGGTCTCGCACACGAGCGCGACGGCGACGGCGCTGTTCAACCCGTATGCGGCGGTGCCCTCGATGCACGTGGCGTTCGCGCTGATGATCGGCTGGCCGCTGTCGCGCCTGTGCAGGCACAGGGTCGTGCGGGCGATCTGGCTGTTCTACCCGTTCCTGATGACCTTCGTGATCGTCGTCACGGCCAACCACTTCATCGTCGACGCGCTGCTCGGCGCGCTGACGGCGGGGGCGTCGGCCTACGGCGCACGCTGGCTGGCCCGAGCGCGCCCGGGCGTGTGGCGCTTCTCGTCGGTCCCCTCGGCGGTCTCCCCACCGCAGGTGCGGGCGAGCGGCTGAGCGCGAACGGCACGCGACGGCAGATGGCCCCGAGACAGCACAGCTCGCCACGGCGCGCGCGGCGCGCCGGCTACCGCGCGGGGCGCAAGCCGCGCAGCGCGCGCGCGCCGATCGGCTCGGGCGAACGTCGCGAGCTGGTGCGCAACCGGCTGATCGAGTCGCGCCTGACGCCGAACGCGATCTCGCTGACGGGCCTCGCGCTGAACCTCGTGGCGGCGGTGCTCGTGTGGGAAAGGCTGTTCTTCCTCGGCGGGGTGGCGTTCATCGTCGGCTCGATCATGGACACGCTCGACGGGCGCTACTCGCGCATGTCGGGCAAGGGCACGCCGTTCGGCGCGTTCCTGGACTCGACGCTCGACCGCATCGAGGAGGGGATCGTGCTGACGTCGGTCGCGGGCTACTTCGCGCTGACCGGCAAACAGGTCGCGGCGGCGGCGGTCGTCGTCGCGGTGCTGGCATCGCTGATGGTCAGCTACACACGTGCGCGTGCCGAGGCGCTCGGCGTGGAGTGCAAGGTGGGCATCGCGACGCGGCCGGTGCGCGTGGTGATCCTCTCGATCGGGCTGGTCTTCGCGCGTGGCGCCTCGCTGGGCAACTTCCAGCTGCTGGAGCCGGCGGTCTACGTGCTGGCGGTGCTCAGCCTGGTGACGGTGGGGCAGCGCATCTGGCATGTGCGCCGCGAGCTGCTCGCGGCGGCCTGAAGCACAGCTTGGGTGTGACCTAGCGCGGCAGGCGGGGTAGTCTCCGCAAAGCCCACAAAGCTTCCCGAACCGCGCCTCGGCCCTCAGCGCCGAGCCCTCACAAAGGAATCTCTCTCGTGATCAAGCAGTCCAACGGGCGCGCCTCCCGCAACGGCGCAGCCTCCCGCAACGGCGCAGCGAGCAACGGCGCCGCGCGCTACCAATCTGAGAAGGTCCGCGTCGCGATCGTCGGCGTCGGCAACTGCGCCTCGGCATTCGTGCAGGGCGTCAACCACTATCGCGACGCCGACCCCAACCAGCGGGTCCCCGGCCTGATGCACGTCGACCTCGGCGGCTACCACGTGCGCGACATCGAATTCACGGCGGCCTTCGACATCGACTCCAAGAAGGTCGGCAAGGATCTCGGCGAAGCGATCTGGGCGGGCCAGAACAACACGATGAAGTTCGCCAAAGTGCCGAAGAAGCTCGGCGTCCCGGTGTACCGCGGGATGACCCACGACGGCCTCGGCAAGTACCTCAAAGAGAAGATCGTCAAGGCGCCGGGTGAGACGGCGGACATCGTGCAGATCCTCAAGGACACGCACACCGACGTGGTCGTCTCATACCTCCCGGTCGGCTCCGAGCAGGCGACCAAGTGGTATGTCGAGCAGGTGCTCGAGGCGGGCTGCGGCTTCGTCAACTGCATCCCTGTGTTCATCGCGCGCGAGCCCTATTGGGACAAGCGCTTCAAGGCGGCCAAGCTGCCGATCGTCGGCGACGACATCAAGTCTCAGGTCGGCGCGACGATCGTGCACCGCACGCTGGCACGCCTGTTCGCGGACCGTGGCGTGAAGATGCTGCGCACCTCGCAGCTGAACGTCGGCGGCAACATGGACTTCTACAACATGCTCGAGCGCGAGCGCCTGGAGTCGAAGAAGATCTCCAAGACGAACGCGGTGACCTCGATCATGGACGACAAGCTGCCGGCCGAGGACGTCTACATCGGCCCGTCGGACTACGTGCCGTGGCTGACCGACCGCAAGTGGGCGCACATCCGCGTCGAGGGCCAAGCCTTCGGCGACGTGCCGCTGAACGTGGAGCTGAAGCTCGAGGTGTGGGACTCACCGAACTCGGCGGGCATCGTGATCGACGCGGTGCGCTGCTGCAAGCTGGCGCTCAACCACGGCGTCGGTGGCCAGCTCGACGGGCCGTCCTCCTATCTGATGAAGTCGCCGCACAACCAGCGCCCGGACGACCAGGCGCGGGCGGACACGGAGAAGTTCATCGCCAAGTACGCGGGTCGCCCGCAGGCGACAGGCGGACGCCCAGCGCGGAAAGTCAAAGCCAAAGCCACGGCGAAAGTGAAGGCCAAAGCGCGCGCATGAGCGCAGAGCCGATGGCCGAGCAGTTCTCCGTCGCCCACGTCACTCCATATCCGTGGGAGGCGCAGGACAACGAGGTCAACGGACACGTAAGTGAGGTGTGCTCGGCGCTGGCGCGGCGCGGGCATCGCGTGCTGGTACTGGCACCGTCGCACTCGCAGGAGCGCGTGCGCGAGTCGCGCAAGGCGATCCGCGCGGCGCGCGGCGACCTGACGCAGCTGATGGCAGGCGCCAGGCCCGGCGAGCCGCGCGTGATCGCGGTCGGCGAGGTGCTCGACGTCACGGGCGGCGCGCGCCGGCGACCGTCGGCGCTGTCGATCGACGTGGCGCGCACGATCGAGGAACTGCTGAGCACGGTCGAGCTCGACTTCGTGCACGTGCACGAGCCGTTCGCGCCGAGCACGTCGAACGCGGCGCTGCGCCACTCGCGTGCGCTGAACGTCGGCTCGTTTCATTCCTCGACGGAACGACTGCTCTCGACGCTCTTGGCACGCCGCTTCGTGGAGAGCTTCTACGGGCGCCTGGACGCGCGCACGGCGAGCCTGGCGGAGACGGCGGAGCTGATGGCCAAGCACTTCCCGGCCGACTACGAGCTGGTGCCGGACGACGATGGCGCGGCGGCGCGCTACGAGCGGATCTACGAGCGTCTGGCGGCGCGGCGGCATTCGCGGGAGGGCGATGCAGAGCTCGCAGCGCGGCTCGCGGATCGGCCGCTGATCGACGTCGACCTGCACATGCACACCGACCACTCGCACGACTGCGCGACGCCGGTCGAGGTGCTGCTGGCGACGGCGCGCGCGCAGGGCCTCGGCGCAATCGCGGTGACCGACCACAACGAGATCTCGGGGGCGCTCGAGGCGCGGCGGCAGGCGGTTGAATCGGATGCCCAGCCACCGGTCAAGGTGATCGTCGGCGAGGAGGTCAAGACGGCGGGGCAGGGCGAGGTGATCGGGCTGTTCATCGAGGAGAAGATCCCGCGCGGGCTGACGCTGAAGGAGACGGTCGCGGAGATCAAGCGCCAGGGCGGTGTCGTCTACGTGCCGCACCCGTTCGACCGGATGCACTCGGTGCCCGATTACGAGCACCTGCTGACGATCCTCGACGACGTGGATGCAATCGAGGTGTTCAACCCGCGCGTGGCGATCGGGGCGTTCAACGACGAGGCGGTGCGCTTCGCGGCCAAGTACCGGCTGCCGGCAGGCGCCGGCTCTGACTCGCACGTGGCACAGGGGCTCGGCTCGGCGCGCATCCGCATGCACGACTTCGACGGGCCGCAGGAGTTCGTGCAGTCGCTACGCGAAGCGGAGATCGTGATGGGACGCTCGTCGCTCTTGTACGTACAGGCGCTGAAGTTCCTGCAGACGCGGGCGACCCCGCCGGCGGCCCAGCGGGCCAGCCGCGCGCGGCGCGTCAGGCGCGTGCGCCGCGCAGCACGCGGCCACGGCAGGGACTAGCCGGCGCGCCCGCGAGGGCGCCGCCATGCGAGCTGAACAGCGGACGGCGGCGGGCTAGGCTGACGCAAGTACTGATGCACGCTCAAGGACAACCATCGGCGTCGTCGAATCCCTCGGAGTCGATGCCCGTGACCGATGACGAGATCCGTGAGAAGTACCTCGAGCGCGCGATCCGTGAGCTGAACACGCTCACGCGCGAGCTGCAGTCCTGCCCGCACTGCCCGCGCGGCAACCTGATGCCGGTGCTCGGCTCGGGCCACCCGCAAGCGGACATCATGCTGCTGAAGTACGCGCCGCTGCCGTCGGAGATCGAGGAGGGCGTGGCCTTCTACGGCCGCGCCGGCGGCGCGTTGATGAAGTCGCTCAAGCGCCTGCAGATCGACCCGCTGGCCGTATACGGGACGCTGTGCGTGAAGTGCCCGCTGAGCGATTCCTCATTGGCCGACCCGGCGTGCATGGCGCGCGTCGTCGCCGAGCTGGCAATCGTGCAGCCGAAGATCGTCGTCGTGATGGGGCCCGAGGCGCTGGCGGCGCTCAACGAGATGGAGATCCCGCTGGCGCACCCGCTCGATGAACACCTCGGCGAGGTCCAGCAGCTGACGCCGACGATCGACGCGCTGTGCGTGCCGAACATCGACGATTCGCTCGATGAGACCGACGCCAAGCGCGACTTCTGGGGCTCGTTTCGCGTGCTGGGTGAGTGGTACGCGGCGCTGCCGCCGTACTAGACGCCGGAGCGGCCGGTTTCAGATGACGCCGTCCAGGTTGCCCAGACCGTCAGCGCCGCCGGGCCGGCAGTTACGGTTGTCGCCACGATGAGTGCCGCGAGCACTAGCGAGCTGCTCAGCGGCACCCGCCTCCAGCCGCCTCTCGCGCGCGCTGGATTCGACCGCCACGTCGGGGGAGGCTGCGGAACCAACTCGCCGGCGCCTGCGGCGGGCCGGTGGCCGTCTTCGCGATTCAAATCACAAGCGCCCGCCCGCCGACACTCGGTCTGACGTTGAGCATCAACGCGACCGTCCGACCCAGCCCGCTGCGAACTCCCAGCCGCGCACGAGGGGTCTACTACACGCCGCAGATCGTCGCGCGGCAAATGACAGACTGGGCGGTTCGTCATCCGACGACGCACGTATTGGAGCCGAGCACGGGCGACGGAGTCTTCCTGCGAGCGCTGCGAGACATCAATCGCGAGACAACCGCGGATATTTCGGTCTCCGGAGTCGAGTACTCGGAGGAGTCACTCGACATGGTCGTCGGGGAGGGCTTGCTTCGAGCGATCTCAGGCCATTCGCTCGGACTTTCTCGCAGTTGAGCCGTTCGCGGTGGACGCGGCGGTCGGGAATCCGCCCTATGTCCGGCTGCGCCATCTACCGCCGACAGAGGCCGATCGCGCCCTGCTACGCGCAGAGATCGCGCTTGGAGAGCCGATGGATCCGAGCGGCAGCGTGTGGATGCCCTTCATCCTGCACGCGTCTCAATTTCTCAACGCCGGAGGACGGCTCGCGTTTGTCCTGCCGTATGACCTGACTTATGTGCGCTACGCGAGGCCGCTCTGGAAGTTCATGGCCGATCGGTTCGGATCGCTTCGCGTCGTGAGGGTTCGAGAGCGCCTCTTCCCGGACATTCTCCAAGAGACGGTACTGCTTTTCGCAGAGCAGTTTGGACAGGAGACAAGTCATATCCGCTTTGACGTCTTTGAGACGTCCGACGACTTCTTAGTAGACCGCCCGAGCATCAGTGAGGATCTGCTGGTGCAGGACGTAGTGAACGGCGAGCGGGTTTTTGTCGAGGCCTTGCTGACCCCTGACCTGAGAACGATGCTCCGCGAGATGCTGGTTCCGAGAACAGTGCCAGTGAGAGACCTCGCCACCGTCGGCATAGGCTACGTGACCGGCGATAAGGAATTCTTCCACCCGACGTCTGAGGTGGTGGACAGATTTGGCCTTCCTGAGGTCAGTCTCGTCCCTGCGCTCACGTCGGGGCGGCAGCTGCGACACCGGGGAGTTCTTACCTCGGCGTGCCAGGCCGACAACCTGTTCCTGCCCCCGCCGGGGACCGCGTTGACAGCGGGTGAGCAACGCTATGTCAAGCAAGGACAGACTCAGGGCGTGGACACCCGTTACAAGTGTCGCGTCCGCACCCCGTGGTTTCGCGTACCAGGCGTTCGCATTCCCGACCTCGTCTTCCCGGTCTTCGCCGAAGGTCCGCTCGTCCTGCTGAACGATGCCGGCCTGGCTGCATCGAACAGCCTCCTTTGTGGATACCTGAAGGACCGAAAGTCCGCGCAGGACTTTGTCGCCAACTGGTACACGTCGCTGACCGTTCTGCAGCTTGAGCTCAACGTCCACGCCCTCGGGGGCGGAGTCCTGGTACTCGTACCTCGCGAGGTCTCGAACATGCGCGTGCTCAGCTCCCCGGCTCCGCCCGATGCCCTGGTCTCACTGCACTCTCACGTCGGCCGCGGGGATCTCGCGGATGCGTTTGCGTGGGGTGACGAGCACATGCTGGGTCCGGCGCTGGGACTTACACGCAACCAGATCGACCTGATCGAGGGAGGGTGCTCGACGCTGGCACGATGGCGGACGGGAGCGACCGGCAGCGCTTGACGAACCGCGTTGCAGGCTCAGCGACCGATGGATGCGGTCGGCGAGGCGTCGAACACGTCCCAGAAGATCATCCGTTTCGCGAATGTCTCGACCAGCCGGTCGACGAAGGAGAACGCTGAAAGGTCAACCTCGCCCAGCCGGCCAACGAGGTCGTCTCGAATCTCCGGCGGTTCGCTGTCAAAGTCGACGACCATGTAAGCGAACTCATCATAAATACCACGAATTTTCTCGTACCCGATTCCCGCCCGACCGGATATCGCTGCGTACATCTTTGCGAAGCGCGGATGATCTATGCGCTCGGACTCCATTTCGACTTTGATCGGCCTCGCGGGCATCATGTAGAGATAGCCATGCGTCGCCAGCGGAAACCGGTCCTGAAGCGAGATGCACTCGCCGATTATCCCCTCATAGTAATTGAGCGCGTTCTTACCGACCGAGCTCATCTGACTTCTCACACCGACACACATAAGCGGTCCGTTGTCGGGATCGAGAACGGTGATGTCGACATCCTTCGGCTTATGGGAGCCCAGCATTTTCGCCTCATACTTGATTTTGATCCCTCGCGCGACAGCCCAAGGCGTGAGCCGCGCCTTCAGCTCCTCGCCTATGTACGTGTGGAGCAGCTTGATGAAGGACTGACCGCGCACCGCCTTTATCGGATCGTCGCGATAAATGCCCGCCATCGTCGTGAGGCAGGCCGCCAGGGCCTCCGAGCGCCGCCGGTTGGTGCGATCATGGTCGTTGGTCATATGCTGACTTATTCGGCTCGTTGGGTCCGCGCACGGTGCTAACTTGCGAGCATCGTGCCCTCGATAGAGTTTCGAAGTCAACCATTCTCAGCGGATGACTCGACGGCTGAATTCCTTCGTCGTGTCGCGTGCGACGATGAGATCGAGCGCCTGACGCTGGTTGTCGCATGGGTTCGTTTCGGCGGCCTCGGTCGGGTGCAGGTCGAGCTGGAGAAGTTCGGAGCGCGCGGGGGCGCACTTCGCATTGTGCTGGGTATCGACGCAGGCGGCGCGACAAGACCAGGGTTGGCGCTTGCGAGGCGTCTTGCCGGCGAGACATACGTCTTCCATGACCCGGCAGGCGGAACCTTTCACCCCAAGATCTACCTGGCCGAGGGCGCACATCGCGCCAGTCTGCTGATTGGTTCGAGCAACGCCACTGCCGGCGGGCTCTTCGGTAACTACGAGGCAGCTCTTGAAGCTACGTTCGCACTGCCCGAGGAGAAGAAGGCCACGGCGCTTGTCGGCGCACGGGCCTACATCGGTCGCCTGCTCGCAGAGGCCGAGCTTTGCCTTCCGCTGACTGAGAATCTGATCGACCGCCTGGCCCGAGACCCCCACTACGCAATCCAGCCTCACGAGCGACGACACAGTTCGGCTGCCGCGACCCGTGCCGAGAAGCGCAGGCGTGGGGCCGGCGGACGCAGCGCCGCGACGTCATTTGGCCGTCGGTCGTGGCCCGTCGCTCCGATTCCGCCGCTTTCGGGCGAGGCGCAGCGAATGCTCGTCGAGCTCGAGGGCACTGAAGGCACGGGGGGCGGCATCGATCCCGGCGCGTTCGGCGCGGCCGCCGGATCGGGCCAATCGGGCACATCGCGAAGGGTCGTCCGCCGGTGGTACAAGAGGCTGAGGAAAAGTGATGCTCAACAGCTGCCCACCTCGCGTCCTTCAGCGTCCTTGACGCTCGTGGCGAGCGGACACGCGATCGACATAACGACGTACTTTCGAGAGGTTTTCTTTGGAGGGGAGCAATGGACGACCGACGGGAGCCAGGAGACCGCCGATATTGACTGCGAGGTGGTGGTACGTGGGGCTCCGCTCGGGCGGATGAAAATGACCGTTGTTCATAACCCCGCCTTCGGCTCAAAGCAGGGCAACCGGACCACGATGTTGAGGTGGGGTGAACTTCAACCGTACCTGCGCACGAATGACCTTTCGGGAGACATGGTCTCGCTGGAGGCTCTCGCCGGAGGAGATTTCCGCGTCGTGTTTGACTCGGCCGCAACCGACCTTTCGTAGCGTGAATTAGGCAATCGCCGCGATCGTGCGGCCATCGACTGCGGCAGCTCCTCGTGGGCTCGGCGGTGGATACGTCCGGCTATAGCCACTCGCGCGCGGCTCCGTGGGCCGAGCGAAGCGCGGATGCGGCGGCAAGTCCCGCTGCACCAGAAGGGACAACTCAGGTCGGCGTCAAAAGGGACCTGGTCGATGCCCGTGACCGATGACGAGATCCGTGAGAAGTACCTCGAGCGCGCGATCCGTGAGCTGAACACGCTCACGCGCGAGCTGCAGTCCTGCCCGCACTGCCCGCGCGGCAACCTGATGCCGGTGCTCGGCTCGGGCCACCCGCAAGCGGACATCATGCTGCTGAAGTACGCGCCGCTGCCGTCGGAGATCGAGGAGGGCGTGGCCTTCTACGGCCGCGCCGGCGGCGCGTTGATGAAGTCGCTCAAGCGCCTGCAGATCGACCCGCTGGCCGTATACGGGACGCTGTGCGTGAAGTGCCCGCTGAGCGATTCCTCATTGGCCGACCCGGCGTGCATGGCGCGCGTCGTCGCCGAGCTGGCAATCGTGCAGCCGAAGATCGTCGTCGTGATGGGGCCCGAGGCGCTGGCGGCGCTCAACGAGATGGAGATCCCGCTGGCGCACCCGCTCGATGAACGCCTCGGCGAGGTCCAGCAGCTGACGCCGACGATCGACGCGCTGTGCGTGCCGAACATCGACGATTCGCTCGATGAGACCGACGCCAAGCGCGACTTCTGGGGCTCGTTTCGCGTGCTGGGTGAGTGGTACGCGGCGCTGCCGCCGTACTAGCGGCTGGTTGCGTCGACCTTTAAACGGCATCCGGCCTTTTAGTCGAGCCGTCCTCCGCTCCTCGCTACTGCCTGTGAACGCTCCGGCCGCCACGACCGTTACAGGGCCGGCCATCCGGGCCGGCTATGCGAATGCCTAGACGATCCTGGTGACGCCGGTGTCGATTTCGTAGACGGCGGAGACGATCTTCAGCGTGCCGGCGGCGATGGCTGCAGGGATGATCGGGCCGCTGGCGGCGACGATGGCAGCCTGCCGGCGCGCGTTGGCGACAATCGAGACGTCGAGCGTGCGGACCTTCGGGTCGAGCCCTTCGATCGCGGGGACGACGGCACCGACTACCTCGCCGATCGCGCCGTATTTGGAAGCCGGAAAGGACTTGCGCCCCTCGACGACCTCGATCGCGGACTTCACGGCGCCGCAGTCGCTGTGACCGAGCACGACGATCACGTGCACGCCGAGCACTGCAACGCTGTACTCGAGGCTGCCGAGCGAGCCGGTGTCGATGCTGTTGCCGGCGACGTGCGCGGCGAACAGGTTGCCCCGTTCGACATCGAACACGAGCGGCGGCGAGACGCGCGAGTCGGCGCAGGCGAGAATCGCGGCGAACGGCTGCTGTTCGACGGCGCGGCGTTCGCCGACGGGCGAGTAGTCGCGTCGTTCCCAGCGCCCGCGCCGATAGCGCCTGTTGCCTTCGACGAGCGCTTTCAGGGCGGCGTCGGGGGTCGACGGACGGGCGTACGCCGCGCGCGCGTCGACGGCGTCGAGCAGGTCGCTGCCGAGCAGCGCGCCACCGGTGGCCGCCCCGGCGCGGCCGAGGAAGGCGCGGCGTGAGAGCGAGCGGTCTTCGCGTCCTGACATTCAGCCTCCGATCGTGACGACGATCTTGCCGAGCTTGCCGCCGGCGGCGAAGCGCTCGTAGGCGGCGGCGGTCTCGTCCAATGGAAAGACCTCTGCGACGGGCACCTTCAACGCCCCGGACTCGAACAGCGGCAGCACCTCGTGCTCGACGAGCCGCGCGACCTGCGCTTTCTGCTCGAGCGGTCGGGCGCGCAACGTGGAGCCGTGGATGCGCGCGCGCTTGCCCATCAGCGCGAGCAGGTTGACCTCGGACTTGGCGCCGGCCGAGACGCCGATCACGGCGATCCGCCCGCCGGTGGCGAGCGCGTTCAGGTTCTCGGGCATGTTGGGCGCGCCGACGAGCTCGAGGATCACGTCGAACGGTCCGTGCTCGGCGAAGCCCTCGGGCGCGATCACCTCGGCGCCGAGCTCAGTCACCTGCGCGCGCAGCTCTTCGTTGCGCACGGTCGCAGTGACGATCGCGCCGGCGGCCCGCGCGATCTGGATCGCGGCGGTGCCGACGCCGCCGGCGCCGCCGTGCACGAGCAGGCGCTCGCCCGGGCGCAGCTCGCCTTGGGTGAAGACGGCGTCGTGCGCGGTGGCGAACACCTCGGGCAGTCCTCCGGCGGCGGCCCAGTCGAGACCGTCTGGTACGGGCATAAGCACACGCTCGTGCGCGATGCACAGCTCGGCTTGCGCGCCGCCGCCGACGATCGCCATCACGCGGTCGCCGAGCTCGAATCGTTCGGCGCCGAGTCCAAGCGCTGCGACCTCACCGGCAAACTCCATCCCTGGGATGTCCTGTGGCGATCCGGGCGGCGCCGGGTAGAGCCCGCGCCGCTGCATCATGTCGGCGCCGTTGAGGCCTGCCGCGCGCACGCGCACGAGCACCTCTTCGGACCCAGGCTCGGGGTCGGGGTGCTGCTCGATCACGATCTCCTTCTCGCGGATCGTCGCAGCACGCATGGCGCGAAGCCTACTCGCGCCCCAACGGGACGAACGTCAGCTTCGCCGAGACTCAATCGCGCAAGCGAGCGGGACGAGGGTCAGCTTCGCTCTAGTAGCGCCACGCACTCAATGTGGTGCGTCTGGGGGAACATGTCGACGGGCGTGACCCTGCGCAGCGCCCAGCCGGCCTCGACGAGTTCGGCGGCGTTGGGGGCGAGCGTCGTGGGGTTGCACGAGACGTAGACGATCCGCTTGGGCGAGGCGTCGATGATCCGGTGCACGACTTTCTTGGAGAGCCCGGCGCGGGGCGGGTCGACGACCAGCACGTCGGGGCGCCCGGCGCGCTGCAAGAGCTCGGGCAGCGCCAGGCGCACGTCGCCGGCGAAGAAGTTGGCCTTGGTGACCTCGTTGGCGCGGGCGCCTGAGATCGCGTCGGCGACGGCCTCTTCGACCAGCTCGATGCCCCACAGCTCGCCGGCGCGCGGGGCGAGCGTGAGCGCGATCGAGCCGATCCCGCTGTAGAGGTCGTACACGCGCTCCCAACCCTCGAGCGCGGCGAACTCGACGACGAGCCCGTACAGCCGCCCGGCCATCTCGGTGTTGGTCTGGAAGAAGGCCTCGGCGGAGATCTGCAGGTCGAGCTCGCCGAGTCGCTCGGGCAGCTTGGCCTCGCCCCAGACGAGCTCTGTCTCACCGCCGGCGGTCGTCTCGGCGAGGCTGTGAGAGCGCGACCAGAGCACGCCGGCGAGGCTGTCGCCGAGTCCCTCGTGAAGCGCAGCGGCGAGCGACCCTGCCTCGAGCTCGCCTTCGCTGGTCACGACGCGAACCTGCAGCCGGCCGGTGTGGCGACCTTCGCGCACGACGAGGTTGCGCAGGCGGGCACGACCGTCCGCGGCCGGTCCGATGCGCTCCTCGCGGCGGTGCCCGCCGCGGCGGCCGACCGGGCCTGCGCCGGAGCGCCGGCCGCGGTCCCACGCGGTCAGGCCCTCGGCGCGGCACCACTCGAGCGCGAGCTTGCGCGCGAGGTTGCCGC
Organism: uncultured Solirubrobacteraceae bacterium; assembly: GCA_963714215.1. Classification (GTDB taxonomy): domain Bacteria; phylum Actinomycetota; class Thermoleophilia; order Solirubrobacterales; family Solirubrobacteraceae; genus Palsa-744. Next base: position 174,348 of record CAVQNP010000007.1, on the reverse strand, counting down.
GCTCGGAGGCGAGCAGGCAGTCGTCCATCGCGAGCACCCTGTTGGCGCCGGCAGGGGCGTGAAAGCCGCACACGAGCTCACCGCCGCCGGGGTCGTCGCCGTCTTCGCCGAAGGAGTACTCGAGCTTGTTGCGGTAGCGCCACTGTTCGACGGCGGGAACGATCTCGTCGAGCTCGAAACCCTCGAGATGGCCGATCCGCGCGAGCGCCTCGCCGACCTGCTCGTGCTTGATCTGCAGCTGGCGCTCGTACGGGAGCACCTGCCAGGGCACGCCCGGATGCTTGGCCAGCGGCGGGATCCGCTCGGGGCTCGGCTCGAGCACCTCGAGCGTGCGCGCATGCGCGTAGCTGCGCTTGCGCTTGTGCACGACGGCACGCACGCGATCGCCGGGCACGGCGTCGGCGACGAACACGACGTAGCCGCCGTCGCCGATCCGCGCCACTCCCTCACCACCGAACGCGAGCGACTCGATGCTCAGCTCGAGCTCGTCTCCCCTTTGTGGACGCACGAAGTCCTCGGCGACCGGCAGAGCGCTCATGGTCCTGCACCGATCAGCAGCTCGAGCAGCGCCTTCTGCCCGTGACGACGGTTCTCGGCCTGGTCCCAGATGCGCTGCCGCGCGCCGTAGAGGACCTCGGCGGTGATCTCCTCACCTGCGTGCGCCGGGAGGTCGTGCAGGGCGAAGGCGTCTGGCGCGGCGGCGTCGAGCAGCGCGTCGTCGACGCGGTAGCCGGCGAGCGCCTGGCGGCGGTGCTCGGCGGTCTGCTCATCACCCATGCTGACCCACACGTCGGTGTAGACGGCGCACGCGCCGTCGGCTGCCTCGCGCGGGTCCTCGTGCAGCGTGAGCTTGCCGCTCGCTTCGGCCGGAAGCGCGAGGTCCGCCTCGAGCGCGTAGCCGGGCGGCGAGGCGACGGCCACGTCGAGCCCGGCCAGCGTGCCGAGGATCGCGAGCGAGCGAGCGACGTTGTTGCCGTCGCCGACGTAGGCCAGGCGCAGACCGTCGAGCTTGCCGTAGGCCTCGCGCAGAGTGAGCAGGTCGGCGAGCGCCTGGCACGGGTGGTGCTCGGCCGTGAGCATGTTGATCACGGGGACCGTGCTGTATCCGGCGAGCTCCTCGAGCATCTCGTGCGGGCCCGTGCGCACACCGACGGCGGCGACGTGGCGGGAGAGCACCAGCGCCGTGTCGCGCACCGGCTCGCCGCGCGAGAGCTGCAGTTCGTCGGCGCGCAGCACGACGGGGTGACCGCCGAGCTCGTGCACGCCGACGTCGAAGGACAGCCGTGTGCGAGTGGACGGCTTCTGAAAGACGAGCGCCACGCTGCGGCCCTCCAGCGCGCGCGAGCCGAGCGGGTCGGCCTTCAGCTCTAGTGCGCGGTTCAGCAGCGCGTCGAGCTCGCCCGCCGAGAGCTCGGCGCCTGTGAGGAAGTGCTGCGGCATGGACGAGCCAGTCTAGGCTAGGGTCCGCAGACAGATGAGCAGACGCTTGGCGATCCCGGCCGCGTGCGCAGCGCTCGCACTGCTCGCCGGCTGCGGCAGCTCATCCTCCAGCGGCTCATCCGCGTCGGTCACGACAACGAGCACGCCGGCGCAGAGCACGACCGACAAGGGCAGTCTGAAAGTGACGACGACGCCCAAGTTCGCGACTGCGACGGGACCGGTGCGCAGCGGCACGGTACGTATCGCCTACCGCAACATCGCGATCGCCCCAGACACGGTCAGGGTCAAGGTCGGCAGCACGATCGAGTGGACCAACTTCGACGAAGTCGCCCACAACGTCACGAGCGAGCGCGGGCCACAGAAGTTCGCCTCCAAGGATTTCGTGCAGGGCGGCACGTTCTCAATCAAGGCGACCAAGCCCGGCGTGATCAACTACGAGTGCACGATCCACCCGGCGTCGATGAACGGAACCATAGAAGTGATCGGTTGAGTCCGATCAACCTCTTGAGGAGATAGGGGCCTTCCGGGCTCCGTGACCGGGCCTTCGGCCCTCTTGTGAGCTGGTCAGCCGAAGTCGGGCAGGCCCTGCTCGGGCGTCGAGGCCGTGGCGTAAGTGCGGCGGGGGATGCGCCCGGCGCCGCGGGCGAGGTGGCCGGCCTCTACGGCAGCGCGCATGGCCCGCGCCATCCGCACGGGGTCCTCTGCGCGGGAGATCGCCGAGGCGGCCATCACAGCGTCGCAGCCGAGCTCCATCGCCAGCGCCGCGTCCGATGCCGTGCCGACGCCTGCGTCGAGCACGAGCGGCACGTCGACAGCTTCGCGGATCAGCGCCAGGTTGTAGGGGTTGCGGATGCCCATGCCGCTGCCGATCGGCGAGCCGAGCGGCATCACAGCGGCGCAGCCCACGTCGACCAGCCTCCGTGCGAGCACGGGGTCGTCGGTCGTGTACGGGAGCACGACGAAGCCCTCGTCGACGAGCTCCTCCGCGGCGCGCAAGAGCTCAGGCGCGTCCGGCAGCAGCGTGTCCTCGTCGCCGATCACCTCGAGCTTGATCCAGTCCGTCTGAAACGCCTCACGCGCCAGGCGCGCCGTGAGCACGGCGTCGCGCGCCGTGTAGCAGCCGGCCGTGTTCGGCAACAGCTCGACGCCTGCCTCCGCGAGCACGTCGATCAGCGATCCGCGCGAGGAGGGGTCGACGCGGCGCAGCGCAACCGTGACGAGCTCCGAGCCGCTCGCCGCGATCGCCTCGGCCATGATCGCCAGCGAGGGAAAACCGCCCGTGCCGAGCAAGAGGCGCGAGCGCAGCGCGCGCCCGGCGATCGTCAGCTCCTTCGATGCAGTGTCGATAGCCTCGTGCATGCCGCGCATCATCCTCCCTGCATCGCCGTCAGGACCTCGACCCGCGCGTGCTCGGCGAGCGCGAACGAACTCCACTCGGCGCGCGGCACGATCTCGCCGTCGACGGCCACCGCGACGCCGCGCGCCTCCGGCGAGAGCTCGAGCCGCGCGAGCACGGCTGCCACGGTCTCGCCGGGGGACACGTCTGAGTCCTCGCCGTTGAGCCGGATCACGGTTGCCCCTTCGGCAGCCGACGAACTCGCATCACCCGAGCACCGCCTCGGCGAGGGTCGACTGCTCGGCGGAGTCGCCCGCGAAGCGCCGTGGGTCACATGTGTCGAGCAGCGCCTGCTCGCTCGCGTCGATCTGCTCGCCGCAGAGCAGCTTCGCGGCGAGCTGCGCCGTCAGCGGCGCCAGCAGGATCCCGTTGCGGTGATGCCCCGTCGCCAGCATCAGCCCCTGCAGCGACCCGGCGCCGATCGCGGGGGCGTTGTCGGGCATGCCCGGACGAAGCCCCACGCACAGCTCCTCGATCTTCAGCTCGCTGACACCTGGCACGATCTCGTGCGCCTCACGCAGCAGCTCGTACACGCCGCCCACGTCGGGCTCCACGTCGAAGCCGCGCTCCTCGACGGTCGCGCCGAGCACGTAGCGCCCGTCGGCGCGCGGCACGACGTAGCCGCCCTCGAAGCGGATCACCCTGCTCAGCAGACCCGGCCCGGCCGGATCGCGCAGGCGCAGCAGCTGACCACGCACCGGTCGCACGGGAACGGTGGCGCCCGGTCGGGCGCCGTGCAGCTCGGCCCCGGCGACCTGCGCGCTCCATGCGCCGGCCGCGAGCACGACCTGCTCAGCGGCGAGCGACTCCCCGCCGGCCAGCGTGACCCCGGCGACCTGCCCTGCATCGGCCTGCACCCGCTCCACGCGCGCGAGCTCGCGCAGCTGGACGCCTGAGGATTCGCAAGCCGCGCGCAACGCCGCCAGCACGGCTCGCGGATCGACCGAGTGGTCGTCGGGCGCTTCCAGCGCGAGGCGAGTGCTCGGCGCAAGCGCCGGCTCGCGCTCGCGCGCCTCGCTCCCGCGCAGCCTGCTCGTCCTCAGGCCGAGCCCCTCGCGGAAGGCGACCTGGCGTTCGAGCTCGCGCGCCTCGTCCTCGTCGCGCGCCAGCACGAGCGTGCCCGTTGGCAACAGGCCCACGTCGACGCCCGAGGCCGCCTGCAACTGCTCCGCGAACGATCGCCACAACTCGGCCGAGCGCAGGCCGAGCTCCAGCACCCGCCGTCCCGCCTCGCCGAACTCGGCCTCGGTCACGGGCGCGAGCATCCCCGCGGCGATCCGCGACGTGCCGCTGCCGAGCATGTCGCGCTCGAGCACCGTCACCGACATCCCGCGCTCGCGCGCTCGCCACGCGAGCGACAGCCCGATCACGCCGCCGCCGATCACCAGCACGTCGCTCGAGCCGCTGAGATTGGCCATACGTTGATGCTAGCCCCGATCGGCGGCTCGCAATCTCCGCGGCAGGGCACCTGGAAGCCGTGCGCGACGGCGCGCCTGCGAGACTGCGTCGCGATGCCAGCAGTCGACATCGGCTCCGAGCGCCGCGAGCGACTGGCCGCCGCGCGGCTCTATCTCGTGTGCGACTCAAACCCCGGCGGGCGCGCGCTGCCCGAGGTGATCCGCCCCGCGATCGCCGGTGGCGTCGACGTCGTGCAGCTGCGCGACAAGGAGCTCGGCGACGAAGAGCTCGTCGCCGTGGCCAACGCCGCGCGCGCCCTGTGCGAGCGGCTCGGCGCGCTCTTGATCGTCAACGACCGGCCGCTCGTCGCGCGCGAGTCCGGCGCCGATGGGCTGCACGTCGGCCAGGACGACATGCCCGTCGGCGAGGCGCGTGCGATCGTCGGCCCGGACCTCTTGATCGGCCTGTCCACGCACGTGCCCGGCGAGATCGATGCTGCCGCGCCGGCGGCCGACGACGGCACGCCGCTGGTCGACTACATCGGCGTCGGCCCCGTGCACGAGACGCCGACCAAGCCCGGCCGGCCCTCCGTCGGCCCCGAGCTCGTGCGCTACGCCGCCGAGCACGCGGCCGTGCCGTTCTTCGCGATCGGCGGCCTCGACTCCTCGAACCTCGCCGAGGTGCTCGACGCAGGCGCCACGCGCGTCGTCGTGCTGCGCGCGATCGCCGACGCCGAGGACCCACAGGCGGCCGCCGAGGCGCTGCGCGAGCAGCTCGACGAGCGCTCGTAGGGCCGGCGACGTGTCGGCTCCGGGCGAAAGCGAGAAGCCACCGCGCGTGCCGCGCGGCGAACGCGACGAGCTCGCCCGCGCCGCGCTCAGCCCGCTCGGCGAGCGCGAGTGGCCGACGTCGCTGCGCATCGCCATCGCCGTCTGCCTAGTGCTCGCAGTCGGCGTGATCGCCGGCGCCGCCAGCGTCCACGACCTCAGCAAGCACGGCGGCTCGCTGCCCGGCGCCGCGCTGCTCGCCGTCGTGCTCGTGCTGCTCGCACAAGGCATGTACCGTCGGCGCTACTGGGCCGTGCTCGCCTTCGAGGCGCTGCTCGCCTTCCAGATCATCGTCACCTCGCTCGCGCTCGTCGTCGCCTCGACGCTGCTCGCCGCCGCGATCTGCCTGCTCAGCGTGCTGCTCGGCGGCTGGCTGTTCTGGAAGCTCATCCGCGTGATGGGACGCGTGCAGGCCGGGGAGCGAGAGACGCTTCGATAGGCTCAGGCCGGATGGCTGAGAGCACCTACGACTGCATCGTCATCGGCTCCGGGCCGGGCGGCTACGTGGCCGCGATCCGCGCCGCGCAGCTCGGCAAAAAGACTGCCGTCATCGAGCGCGACAAGCTCGGCGGGCGCTGCCTGAACTACGCCTGCATCCCCGCCAAGGCCGTGCTGCGCTCGGCCGACCTGCTGTCGGAGATTCGTGAGGCCGGGGAGTACGGACTGAAGGTCGCAGACGTGACCGTCGACTTCGCCGGCGTGCAGGCGCGCCGCGAGAAAGTCGTGGGCACGCTGACCTCCGGCGTCGGCGGCCTGTTCAAGAAAGACAAGATCGACGTGATCGAGGGCGACGCCGCGCTCAACGCCGACGGGCATGTCGTCGTCGGCGAGAACGTCTACGCCGCCGCCACCGTGATCCTCGCCCCCGGCTCCGTCCCCCGCTCGATCCCGGGCGTCGAGTTCGGCAAGCGGATCATCGGGACCGAGCAGGCCTGGGCGCTGAGCAAGCTGCCTGCGCGCCTCGCAGTCGTCGGCGCCGGCGCCTCGGGCGCCGAGATCGCCTCCGGCTACGCCCGTCTCGGCTCGGAGGTACGGCTGATGGAGGCGCTCGACCGTGTGCTGCCCACCGAGGACGTCGACATCTCGCGTCGCGTCGAGCGCGGCTTCAAGCGTCAGGGTGTGAGCGTGCACACGGGCGACCCGATCGCCGATGTCAAGAGCGGCGAGGACAGCGTCACGTTCACGCACGGCGAGGACAGCGGCCTCGAGGTCGACTACCTCGTGATCGCAGCCGGCCGCGGCGCCGATGTCGACGCGCTCGGCCTGGCCGAGGCCGGCGTCGAGCTCGACGAGCGCGGCTTGGTGAAGGTCGATGGCGCGATGCGCACGAGCCGGGCCGGCGTCTACGCGATCGGCGACCTCGTCCCGGGGCCCGCGCTCGCGCACAAGGCATCCGACGAGGGCATCATCGCCGCCGAGGACTCAGCCGGCCTGCAGACGCACCCGATCTCCTACGTCGACATCCCGCGCGCGACCTTCTGCACGCCCAACGTCGGCTCCTTCGGGCTGACCGAGGAGCAGGCTCGCGAGCAGGGCTACGACGTGGTCGTCGGCAAAGTTCAGTACGGCGCCGTCGGCGGCGGCGTCGTCTACGGCGACACCGGCGGCATGATCAAGATCGTCGGCGAGTCCAAGTACGGCGAGCTGCTCGGCGGGCACATCGTCGGCACGCGCGCCACCGAGCTGATCCAGGAGCTCGTCAACGTGCGTCTGCTCGAGGGCGGCTACGCCGAGGTCGGCCGCATCATCCACGGCCACCCGACGCTGTCCGAGGCCGTGATGGAAGCCGGGCGCGCAGCCGACGGCTGGTTGATTCACGGCTGAGCCGTGAGCGTCGACGCCGCCTTCTACTTCGACCTCGCAAGCCCGCTCGCCTACCTGGACGCCGAGCGCGTCCTGCACACCCTGCCCGCCCCCGCCGAGTGGCGTCCCGTGCTCGCGCGCGATCTGGCCGGGGGCGAGCGCTCGACGACCTGGCGCTGCGAGAGCGAGCGCGAGGCCTTCCGCGAGGACGTCACCCGCCGCGCCGAGCAGCTCAGCCTGCAGCCGCTGCGCTGGCCAGAGCCGTTCCCGTGCGACAGTGCGCTCGCCATGCGCGCCGCCACGTACGCCAAGTCGATCGGGCGCGCCGTCCCGTTCGCCCAGGCCGCCTTCCGTCAAGCCTTCGCCGGCGGGCGCGATTTGGGCCAGCTCGACAACGTGCTGATCGCAGCCGCCGCCTGCGAGATGCACCCGGCCGCGGTCACGCGCGGTGCCGAGCTCGGCTCGGTCTCCACGCAGCTCGCCACGGCCACGAACGAAGCGGCCGATCTTGGAATCATCGAGATCCCCGCGATCATCGTCGCCGGGGACGTGTTCGAAGGAGAGCGCGCCGTCGAGCAGGCCGCTGCCCGCATGCTCGAGCTCGTCGGTGCCGCGCCGTGAAGGCCAAGGCCGCCTACCGGCTGATCGTCACGCGCGGCGGGCGCACGCCAGCACTGCTCGCCGACGCCGAGCGAGTCGACCACATCGAGCTCGTCGACATCGACGACGGCGAAGTCGCGCTGTTCTGGGACCTGCCGCCGCAGGCCGCCTCGCGCATGGCGCGCGAGCTGCGCGAGGACCTTGCGCAGCTGCAGGCGCCGGAGTTTCTCGCGCGCTGGAGTACCGTGGATTGATGGTAAGCGCGCAGGAGCCGACCGGAGACGCCAGCGAGTCGCCCCGGAGCCTGCCCGAGCCGGCCGTCGCGCGCGAGTGGCTGCAGACGATGACGCTGATCCGCCGCTTCGAGGAGCGCGCCGGGGAGATGTACGCACGCGCCAGGGTCGGCGGCTTCCTGCACCTCTCGATCGGCGAGGAGGCCACGATCGTCGGCTCGGCGCGGGCCCTGCGCGAGCGCGACTACCTGATCTCGACCTACCGCTCGCACGGGCACGCACTAGTGCGAGGGACCCCGCCCGAGAACGTGATGGCCGAGCTGTTCGGACGCGCCGACGGCTGCTCCGGCGGGCGCGGAGGCTCGATGCACATGTTCGACGGCGCCCGGCACTTCATGGGTGGCTACGGGATCGTCGGCGGCAACCTGCCGATCGCCGCCGGGCTCGCGCTCGCCTCCGACTACGACGGCTCAGACGACGTCACGCTGTGCACGTTCGGCGACGGCGCCTCCAACCAGGGAACATTCGGCGAGACGCTCAACATCGCCGCGCTGTGGAGGCTGCCGATCGTCTTCATGGTCACCAACAACCAGTTCGGCATGGGCACCTCGTTGAGCCGCCACTCCGCCGTGACCGACCTGCAGCGCAAGGGCGAGAGCCTCGGCGTGCCCGGCCTGCGCTGCGATGGGATGGACGTGCTCGACACCTACGCCGTGCTCTGCGAGGCGATCGCTCGCGTGCGCGAGGAGCGTCGCCCGCTGCTCGTCGAGGCCGTCACCTACCGCTTCCGCGGCCACTCGATGGCCGACCCCGAGCAGTACCGCTCCAAGGAGGAGGTCGCCCACTGGCGCGAGCGCGACCCGATCCCCGCCTTCGGCGAGCGTCTCGTGCGCGAGGGCGTGATCGACGACGCCGAGCTGCGCCAGATCGACGAGCGCGCGATCGCGCGCGTCGACGCCGCCGTCGAGTTCGCCGACGCCTCGCCCTTCCCCGCGCCCGAGACGCTGTACGACGACGTCTACGTGCTCGGCGACGCCTCGCGCGGCTGGTACTCCGTGCGCACGACCGACCCCGAGGACGCCGCGCCCGACGGAGCGCCGTCCGACGAGTTCTCCCAGGCCCGCGGCAACGACGAGATCCCGCGGCAGATGTCAGACGCGCTTGCGCACGGCGAGGACCGCGCCTGATGAGCGAGCTGCCTGTGAACGGAGAGGTCGTCGCCTGATGGCCGAGCTGCGCTACCGCGAGGCGCTCGGCGCCGCCCTGCGCGAGGAGCTGCGCCGCGACGAGCGCGTCTTCTTGATGGGCGAGGACATCGGTGTGTTCGGCGGCGCCTTCAAGGTCACCGATGGGCTGCTCGAGGAGTTCGGCGAGAAGCGCGTGCGCGACACGCCCATCTCCGAGAACACGATCGTCGGCGTCGGCGTCGGCGCCGCCATGGCCGGCCTGCGCCCCGTCGTCGAGCTGATGACGATCAACTTTGCGCTGCTCGCCTTCGACCAGATCGTCAACCACGCCGCGCACATCCACTACATGTTCGCCGGACAGGCGCGCGTGCCGCTCGTCGTGCGCATGCCCCAGGGCGCCGGGCACCAGCTCGGCCCGACCCACTCGCACTGCTTCGAGGCGCTGTTCCTGCACATCCCCGGCCTGCTCGTCGCAGTGCCGTCGACCGCCGCCGACGCCAAGGGCCTCTTGAAGAGCGCCATCCGCGACGAGAACCCCGTGATCTTCATCGAGCACGAGTCGCTCTACGGCGTGCGCAGCGAGGTCCCCGACGGCGAGGACGAGCTCGTCGGCTTCGGCAAGGCCCGCATCGCGCGCGAGGGCTCCGACGTGACGCTCGTCGGCGTCTCGCGCATGGCGCTGACCGCCGAGCGCGCCGCCGCCACGCTCGCCGACGAGCACGGCGTGCAGGCCGAGGTGATCGACCCGCGCACGCTGCGCCCGCTCGACCTCGACACGATCCTCGCCTCCGTGCACAAGACCAACCGCTGCGTGATCGTCGAGGAGGGCTGGCCCCACGGCGGCGTCGGCGCCAACCTCGCCGCGCTGATCTCAGAGCAGGCCTTCGACGACCTCGACGCGCCCGTGCGGCGCGTGTCCGGCGCCGACGTGCCGATGCCCTACTCCAAGCCGCTCGAGGACATCGCCTACCCGCACGAGCCGCAGGTCGTCAGCGCCGTGCTCGACACGCTCGGCATCGCCGCGCCCGGAGGCACGGGAAATGCCGCCGAGGTCACTCGCTGATGGCCGACATCGTGATGCCCCGCCTGTCCGACACGATGGAGGAGGGCACCATCCTGCGCTGGCTCAAGCAGGACGGCGAGCACGTCGCCCGCGGCCAGGAGCTCGTCGAGATCGAGACCGACAAGGCCGCCATGGTCTACGAGTCAGACCAGGACGGGACGCTCCAGCGCGTTGCCGCCGAGGGCGACACGCTGCCCGTCGGGCAGGTCATCGCGCGCGTCGGCGATGCCGCCGGCGCAGGCGACTCGGCGGCCACCGACACTGCCGGTGCACGGGGCGCGGCCGGCGCCGCCCCGACCGGCGCCAGTCCCTCCGCCAACGGCATCGCCGACGCTCGCGAGGAGCCCGATGCGGAGCCCGTACAGGCTGCCGGCGGTGAGACGGTCGGCGCCACGCACCCCACGCCTCCCGACGGCGGGGGCGGGCGCCTGAAGGCCTCGCCGCTGGCCCGCCGCGTCGCGCGCGAGCAGGGCATCGACCTGGCCTCGCTCAGCGGCAGCGGTCCCGGCGGGCGCATCGTCAAGGTCGATGTCGAGGCAGCCGCAGCCGGCAGCGTACCCGGCGCCACAAGCGCTCCCGCCGTGTCTCCCGCGCCTGCAGTGCCCGCACCACGCGAGGACGTGAGCACGGCCAAGGGCCAGACGACCACGCGAGAGCTCACGCGCATGCAGCAGACGATCGCCCGGCGGATGGCCGAGTCGAAGGCCACCATCCCCGACTTCACGCTGCAGAGCGACGTCGACATGGAGGCTTGCGTCGCGCTGCGCACCGAGCTCAAGCGGATCTCCTCGCACGACGCGCCGACGTACAACGACATGGTCGTCAAGGCCGCTGCGCTCGCACTGCGCGAGTACCCGCGCGCCAACGGCAGCTACAAGGACGGCGCGCTGCAGCTGCACTCGCGCGTCAACGTCGGCGTCGCCGTGGCCGCCCAGGACGCGCTCGTCGTGCCAACCGTGTTCGACGCAGACGAGAAGTCACTCGGCGAGATCGCCCGCGAGGCGCGCGCGCTCGCCGGTCGCGTGCGCGACGGCACGATCACCCCGCCCGAGCTCGGCGGCGGCACGTTCACCGTGTCCAACCTCGGCATGTACGGGATCAAGAGCTTTGGCGCCATCATCAACCCGCCGCAGGCCGCCATCCTCTCCGTCGGCTCCGTCGAGGCCCGCGCAGTCGTGCGTGAGCAGCAGCTCGTCGCGCGCCACACGATGACGCTCTCGCTCGTCTGCGACCACCGCATCCTCTACGGCGCCGATGCCGCTGAGTTCCTCGCGCGGATCCGCGAGCTGCTGCAGACGCCGGCCTCGCTGACGCTGTGAGCTCCGCCGCCCGCCCCGCCGCCGAGCTCGCCTGCGAGCTGCCCGAGGGGTACTCGCTCCGCGCGATGCACGAGTCCGATCTGCACGAGCTGCACGCTCGGATCGAGCGCAACCAAGACGAGCTCGGCAAGTGGCTGAGCTGGGCGCAAGAGCCGAGCCTCGAGAGCACCCGTGGGCACCTCGCCCGCGGACTATGCTCAGAACGCGAAGGCCACGGCCTGCGACGTGCGATCGTGATCGACGGCGCCATCGTCGGCGATGTCGGGCTGGGCGTCGACCGTGACAACGACGCCGGCGCGATCGGCTACTGGCTCGACGCCGACCATCGCCATCGCGGGGTGGTGAGCGCCGCCGTTCGAGCCATCGTGCGCTACGGCTTCGACGGGCTTGCGCTGCGTCGCGTCGAGATACGAACCGACGTGCTCAACCACGCCAGCCGTGCCATCGCCGAGCGGCTTGAGTTCGAGCTCGAGGGCATCCTGCGTCAGTCCTACCGCGTCCGCCAGGGGCACTACAGCGACCACGTCGTCTACTCGATGCTTGCCACCGACCCCGCCAGGCAAGCGCTCGGCGACGGCGCGTCAGTCGCGTAGCGGGTCCACCCAGCTCAGGCCGGCGAAGCGCGAGAAGTCATTGTCGTGCGAACACAGCGTCGCACCGTGCTCGATCGCCAGCGCCGCCAGATGCGCATCGGTCGTCAGGTTGCCGCCCGTGCCGAGCGGAGCAAGCAGATCACGTAGTACGGCGGCGTGGCGAGACGTAGGGTGGACGACTGTCGCGACAGGCTGGGCGAGCCACGAGCCGACGACGTCGAGTGCCTGCTCGACGCTCCATGGCGAGCCGAACCTTTGGCGACTCGTCGTGAGCCGAATGAAACCGACCAGGGCTACCCACGCCAAGGCCACCGTCTCCGTCCCCGACAACGCGTTCTCGAGCCACTCTTTCGCGGGCTCGTGCCGCGGCGCCGACGCGTCATACGCGTAAACGAACAGGTTGACGTCCGGAAGCTTCACTTGCCCATGTCGAGCTTGCGCAGGATCTCTTCGTCCTCCATTTCGCCTGCGACTTGGAGTGCCTTGTCGATGTTGAAGCGCGCTCCGAGCGGCGCAGGCTTCACGCGGAAGGGCTTTTGAGGCGTGAGCTCCCCTGCAAGCCCTGCCCGCACCGCGTCGTTGAGCGCGGCCTTGAACGAGACGCCCCGCTCGCGCATCGTAGCTTTCAATTTGGCCTCCACGTCTGGATCGAGCGTGACGGTCGTGCGCATGGATACATCATAGCATCAGCGTAGATGCTGTCATGATGTACATCTACTCCGGCGCTAGGCTGAGGGAGCGAATGCGCAATACGGTCCCGCCCTCCGACGAGCTCTGGGTGTGCCACCTGGGCCACGTCCCCTACTCCGACGGGGTCGCCCTCCAGGAGACAATCCGCGCGCGCCGTCAGGCCGGTGAGCTGCCCGACACGCTGCTGATGCTCGAGCACCCTCCCGTCTACACGCGCGGGCGGCGCGCCGGAGCCGAGGACCTGCCCTTCCCCGAGAGCTTCTACCGCGCCAAAGGCATCGACCTGGCCGACACCGACCGCGGCGGCAAGCTCACCTACCACGGCCCTGGCCAGCTCGTCGGCTATCCGATCATGGGCATCGATGACGTCGGCCGTTACCTGCGCACGATGGAAGACTCGATCGTCGCCGCACTCGCCGAGCAGGGCATCGAGGCTCGCTCGCGCCACGACGAGGGCATCGACTACACCGGCGTGTGGGTGCAAGATCGCAAGATCGCCTCGATCGGCGTGCACGTCTCGCGCGGTGTCACCACGCACGGCTTCGCCGTAAACGTCGACAACGACCTCGAGCCCTTCTCCTGGGTGCTCGCCTGCGGCCTGCACGACGTGCAGATGACCTCCATCGCACACGAGCTCGGCGCCGCCCGCGCGCCCGGCCTCGCCTGCTTTCGCAAGGAGATGGCCTACCGCTTCTGCGAGGCCCACGGCAGGCGCCAGCGGCTCGTCTCCGCCACGCGCCTCGGCATCGCGCCGCTGCCGGCCATATGCGCAGCCCCGACAGGGGCGGAGCCCATCAAATCAATCGCTTTCTCAGAGCTTCAGGCGGTGGGAGCATGAGTGCCACCCGCTCGCGTGCGAACCCCGGCGGCGCCGACGTGCTCAAGGTGCTCGGCTCCGACGTGCGCCCGCTTCGCGAGCGCAAGCCGCCCTGGTTCAAGGTGCCCGCCCCAGGCGGCCAGCGCTACCGCGAGCTGACCGAGCTGATTCGCGAGGAGAACCTGCACACCGTCTGCCAGGAGGCCGCCTGCCCCAACGTCGGCGAGTGCTGGGAGCGCGGCACCGCCACCTTCATGATCCTCGGCGACACCTGCACGCGGCGCTGCGGCTTCTGCAACGTCAAGACCGGCAAGCCCACCTGGAACGACCCGCTCGAGCCCGCTCGCGTCGCGCGCTCCATCGCGCGCATGGGGCTGCGCCACGCCGTGATCACCTCCGTCGACCGCGACGACCTGCCCGACAAGGGCGCCTCCGCCTTCGTCGGCATCGTCCGCCAGGTGCGCCGTCAGGCCCCCGACTGCCAGATCGAGCTGCTCACCCCCGACTTCCAGGGACAGGAGATGCCGCTCGCCAAGGTCATCGCCGAGCGCCCCGACGTGTTCAACCACAACGTCGAGGTCGTGCCCCGGCTCTACCCCATCGCCAGGCGCGGCTCCGAGTTCCAGCGCTCCTGCCGCGTGCTGCGCATGGCCGGTGAGATGGGTGAAGGTGAAGTCGTCACCAAGTCCGGCTTGATGGTCGGCCTCGGCGAGACCCACGAGGAGATGGTCGAGACCTTCGGCGTTCTGCGCGAGCACGGCGTGCAGGTGCTCACCGTCGGTCAGTACCTGCGCCCCTCCGAGCGCCACCTCCCCATCGTCCGCTACTGGCACCCAGACGAGTTCAAGGCCCTCGAGGACGCTGCCTACGAGCTCGGCTTCGACCACGTCGCCGCCGGCCCGCTCGTGCGCTCCTCCTACCACGCCGACCAGCACGTGCCGCAGGCGCGCGACGGGGTCGGGCCGTTGGCTGCGCACGCCTAGCTCCGCCGGATTCCCGCGCGGGTAGGCTCGCGCGATCTTCCCGATAAAAGACAACATCCCGCTCGAGCGGTTTCCGATCGTCACCGTCGCGCTCGTGCTCGTCAACGTGCTCGCCTACCTGCTCTCGATCCGCCACGGCGGCAGCTTCTTCGGTGGTCCCTCCGACAACGTCACCGTGCACTACGGCGCGATCCCGTATGAGCTGACCCACCCCGGCAGGCACTGCGACATCGCAACCGCGCAGAGCGCAGAAGGGGCCGTGAGCACCGTCGCCTGCCAGGGGATGCACGGGGTCGTCGGCAACCCGCCCGGCCAGCCCGCCACCTGGGAGACCGTCTTCACCTCGATGTTCCTGCACGGAAGCTTCCTGCACATCTTCGGCAACATGCTGTTCCTGGTGATCTTCGGGCCCAACGTCGAGGACGCCACCGGCCGGCCGCGCTACCTCGCCTTCTACCTGCTCGGCGGCCTCGTTGCGCTCGGCGCGCAGGTGCTCGTCGGCCCCAACTCGACCGCCCCCACGCTCGGCGCCTCCGGCGCGATCGCCGCCGTGCTCGGCGGCTATCTGCTGCTCTATCCCCGCGCCCGCGTGATCACGCTCATCTTCATCGTCTTCTTCGCCACCATCGTCGAGCTTCCCGCTGTGCTGCTGCTCGGCTTCTGGTTCATCGAGCAGCTGTGGTTCGGCGCCGCCGGGCTCGCCAGCCCGCTCGGCGGAGGGCAGGGCGTCGCCTACTTCGCCCACATCGGCGGCTTCGTCTTCGGCCTGCTGCTGATCCGCGCCTTCGCCCGTCGCGACCGCGGCTCCGACAAACGACCGCCGCTGCGGCCGGTGTACTGAGCCCGATGCGACGCATCCTCGTGCTCGGCGCCGTGCTCGTCTTCATCGCCGGCTTCGCCTTCCTCACCGTCGCCGCCGCGATCGAACAGGGCTTCACCATCGCCAGCCTGATCTCCATCCTGATCCTCGTGCTGCTCGCCGTCGGGATCGTCGGCGCGCTGCGCAATCCTCCCCGCTGAGCATCGTGAGCCCGCCCTTCATGACCTTCGAGGAAAGCCTGCGGCGGCGCGAACTCGCACGCAGGCGCCGTCAGCGCCGCCGAGCGATCGGGCTCGGTGCGTTCGCATTGCTCGCCGCGCTCGCGATCGTGCTCGTCGTCGTGCTCTCCGCGTCCGGCGGTCACGCTCGCAGCGACCGAACGTCGACAGCCATCACCAAACGCTCGCGTACCAAGCCCGTCGTCAAGCCCACCCTCTCCGCCATCGGCCTCCCGCTCGGCAAGCCCGCCCTGTCGCTGCGCGGTCTCGGCCTGCCGCAAGAGGACGCCGTGCACATCGCCTTCCACCACCCGCCACGCGCCGGCATCCTCTTCGACCTCTCGACCGGCCAGGTGCTGTGGCAGCGAAACCCCGACACGCGCCTGCGCATCGCCAGCCTGACCAAGATGATGACCGCGCTGCTGACCGTCGAATCCGAACCGCCCAGCGCCCGCGTGCTCGTGACCAAGGCCGCCGTCAACTCCGCCGGCTCCAAGGTCGGCGTGCTGCCGCTTGGCAAGCACGTGCGGCTGGAGACGATGCTCTACGGCCTGTTGCTGCCTTCCGGCAACGACGCCGCCATCGCGCTCGCCCAGCACGTCGCCGGCAGCATCAGCGGCTTCGTCAAGCGCATGAACGAGCGCGCCGCGCAGCTCGGCATGGGCTGCACGCGCTACTCCTCCCCCTCCGGCTTCCTCGACACCGCCAACTTCTCCTGCGCCGCCGACCTCGCCGTGCTCGCGCGCGTCGATGAGCAGCAGCCGCGCATCGCCAAGGTCGTGCGCACCCTCAGCAAGCAGCTGCCGCTCCCGATCAAGGGCGGCAAGGTCTACCTCTACAACAACAACCCGCTGCTGATCTACCACTACCCCGGCGCCACCGGGCTGAAGACCGGCTTCACCGACGCCGCCGGGCGCTGCCTCGTCGCCACCGCCGAGCGCGGCGGCGTGCGCCTCGGCGTCGTCGTCCTGCACTCGCGCAACCCCGGAGTGCAGGCCAAACAGCTGCTCGACCGCGCCTTCCAGGGCGTCTACCATCAGGCGCCCGTCGCCGAGCCGCCGATGCCCGCAGGAGCGTGAGCCAGATGAGCAAGTCCGACGCATTGAAGGTCATCGCCACCGCCGCCAACCAGGCCGAGGGCGAGCTGATCGTCGGGGCGGCGTCAGCGCGATCGAACAGCGAGCCAGCGGCAATCCCGAATTCGGCGGCTCCGGCGCGCGCTACATCTACGTGCAGGACGCCGATCTCGAGCGCGCCCGCGCCGTGTTCGACGTCGAGGAGCCTCCGTTCTCCGACGAGGAGCTCGCGAAGTTGAGCGAAGAGGCCGCCGAAGAAGCTCGGGAATAAGACGCGCTCGGCGGCGCTCGCCAGCACAGAGGGAGCCGATCACGCCTGCTGGGCCGCGATCTGTCCGCTTAGCCCCGCACGCAAAGCCCCCGAGGAGTACCGTTCTTGCACTAGATTGACTGGTCAGTCAGCCAAAGGAGAACGCCGTGGATCTCGACGACACACAAGACCAGGCCGCGTACCGCGCCCAGGTACGCGCCTGGCTCGATGAGCACTCCTCCGAAGCGCCGATCGTGAGCGGTCCGGACGCGATCCAGGACGAGTCGGAGATAATCGCCGCCCGCCGCACCTGGCAGGGCAAGCTCGCCGAGGGCGGGCTGGCCGGCGTGACCTGGCCGAAGGAGTTCGGCGGTCAGGGCCTCGGCCCGATCGAGCAGGTCATCTGCAACCAGGAGATCGCCCAGGCCAAAGTTCCCGGCATCCTCGACGCGATCGGCGTCGGCATGCTCGGCCCGACGATCATCGCGCACGGGACCGACGAGCAGAAGTCGCGCTACCTCGGCCCGATGCTGCACGGCGACGAGGTCTGGTGCCAGCTGTTCTCCGAGCCTGCAGCCGGCTCAGACCTGGCCGCCGTGCAGGCGCGCGCGCGTCTGCAGGACGACGGCAACTGGAAGCTCTCCGGCCAGAAGGTGTGGACGACCAACGCGCAGTTCGCCTCCTACGGCCTGCTGCTCGCGCGCACCGACGCCGACGTGCCCAAGCACAAGGGCCTGACCATGTTCATCGTGCCGATGGACGCACCGGGCGTGACCGTGCGCGGGCTACGTCAGATCTCCGGCGAGGCCGAGTTCAACGAGGTCTTCTTCGACGATGTCTCGATCGCCGCCGATGCGGTCGTCGGCGGCGTCGGCAACGGCTGGGGCACGGCGCTGACCACGCTGATGTTCGAGCGCGTCACGATCGGGCTCGGCAGCGAGGGCATGGGCTACAACTCCAACCGCTTCGCCCAGGCGATCGCCGCCGACGCAGACGCGCGCCGCGACCCCGAGGTGCGCCACACGCTCGGCGAGATCGCAAGCGAACTGCTCGCCGTGCGCTTCACCGGCTACCGCACGCTCTCGGCCCTGCAGAAAGGGCAGGTGCCCGGCCCCGAGTCGGGACTCGCCAAGATCACGATCGTCAGCGGCGCGATCAAAGCAGGCGATCTGATCGCCGACACGCTCGGCCCCGACGCGCTCGACGAGGATGGCGAGTGGGCGTACATGATCTCCTTCCTGCCCGGCCTGAAGTCAGCCGGCGGCACCGAAGAGATCCTGCGCAACACGATCGGCGAGCGCGTGCTCGGTCTACCCCCTGCGCCGCGCCTGGACAAGGGCATCCCCTTCTCCGAGCTGCGCTCCAAGGAAACGGCGGCGGCATGACCCACCAGTCGAACACGACCAAAGGAGTGTCGACGTGAACTTGTCACTCTCAGATGAGCAGGTGTTCCTTCGCGAGGCCGCGCGCGGAGCGCTCTCGCGCTTCAAGACCTTCGAGGCCGTTCGCGAGGCGCTCGACGGCAAGACCGATGCGATCCCCGACCTGTGGCCGACCGCCAAGGAGGCCGGCTGGCCCGGCCTGTTGATCGACGAGCAGCACGGCGGCGCCGGGCTCGACGCGTTCGACGCGATGCTCGTGCTCGGTGAGTGCGGGCGCGTGATCGCCCCGATCGGGCTGCTCGGGCACCTGCCCGCGAGCTCGATCCTCAACGACTCGCCCGCCGGCGCTTCGCTGCTCGAGGACCTCGCCACCGGCGAGCGCCGCGCGGCCTACCTCCCGGTCAGCCCGCCCGACGACCTCTCCGGCTCATGGACCGCCGACCCGCGCAGCGGGCTCAAGCGCCCCGGCGCGCCCACGGCAAGTGCCGACGGCGACGGCGCACGAGTGAGCGGAGTGCTCTCGTTCGTGCCCGACGCGCCCGGTGCCGACGTGCTCGTCGGCGTCGCCTTGCCGGCACCGACCCCGGATGGGTTGGTGGGCAAGCCTGTCGGCGTGGCGATCGAGGGCAATGCCTCCGGCGTCACCGTCGAGGCGACGACGCGCTACGACGCCAGCCGCTCGCTCGGTCACGTGACGCTCGAGAACGCGCCTGCGCTCGTGCTCGACGCGCCCGCCGAGTCGCTCGCATCGGCGTGGTACCTCGCGCAGTCGCTGATCGCCGCCGAGTCGCTCGGCAGCGTCGAAACCGCGCTCGACGTGTCCGTCGAATACGCCAAGGAGCGTCACACGTTCGGTCGCGCGATCGGCTCCTACCAGGCCGTCAAGCACTCGCTCACCGAGGTCCTGCGCCAGCTCGACAACGGACGCTCGCTGCTCTACTACGCCGGCTGGGCCCGCGGTGGCGCGCCCGCTGAGTTCCCGCTCGCCGCCAGCGCCGCACGCTCGGTCGCCGGCCGCGCGCTCGACACCGCCTCGCGCACGATGATCTCCGTGTACGGCGGCACCGGCGCCACCTGGGAGCACGACGCCCCGCTTTACTTCCGCCGCGCGCAGCTCTCGCGGCGGCTGCTCGGCGGGACCAACGGCGCCACCGATCGCGTCGCCGGCGAGTTGATGGCGCAGGCCGACGCGGCTTAGCGGCGCACGCAGCGACTCGGTTCCCGCACGCCGCCGCGGCAGCCGCACAGCCGGCCCGGATGGCCGGCCATGTAACGGTCGTGGCGGCCGGAGCGTTCACAAGTTGTACCGAGAAGCGGAGGCCGGCTCGACTGGAAGCCAGGATGGCGTCTACGGGTGAACGCGCGCCGCACTGGCTTTGATAAGCGCAGCTTCCACCGGCGCCCCGTAAGCCGCATGCACCGCTTCGACCAGCCGCGTGTCGATCCCGCAGTTGATGCAGAACCCGTGCTGCGACCAACCGATCGCGCGCGCCAGCACCTGGTCGGCGTACGTCACGCCGGTCGCGTCGTGCCCGTAGTAGGAGTAGGCCGCGCTCCACGCCGCGCCGTCGAGCGCGTAGCTCGCTCCGTCGGCTGAGAGCAGGTGTGCAGCGGCCATGATCGCGTCGAAGTCGTCGTAGATCGATGGGTGCTTGGCCGTCTGGTGGTCGTAGCTCGACGGGCGGCGGCCATAGCGGAACGAGTCGCTGACCAGACGCCACGTCGGGACGGGTCCGTTGGTGACGTTGAACTGCATCGGGCCACCGCAGCAGCCGGCGAAGTTCAGCCCCGTGTAGATGCCGGGCGCCGTCGAGAAGGCCGACTCCTGACGATGGATCGAGGCGAGCAGCAGCCAGTTGACGCCGAACGTGCGCTGCGCGACGGCGTAGATCGGGTAGAAGCCTTCCATCCAGCGCGTCGCGATGTGCGTCTGCGTCTGATCGACGAAGCGCGCCGCGTCGAGCTGCTGCTGACGTGCCGTCGGGCGCGCCACGATGCCCGCTCCCTTTCGCCCGCGGCGTGTCGCCCCTTGCTTTGCCCCTCGGCCGAGAGCGTGGGCGTTGGCCGTCGCAAGCACGCTCGCCGACGTCTCCGGACTCGGCTTCGGCGTGGCCGCCACGACCGGTACCGGCAGCGGGGTGCCAGTGCCCGAAGACGATCGGCCCGCTCCACCCAGCAGCAGCGCCGCTGCCAGCGCGCCGGCCCCGAGCAGCACCAGCGCCCCGGCCAGCAGCCAGGGGCCCAGCTCGCGTTCGGGCGAGGGTACGTTCCCATCGAGAGGCGCCTCCGTCTGCTCGGCGGGCATGGGCTGCTCTGGGCTCATCGACGTTACAAGGTAGCCGGGCGGACGAGCGTCGTATCCACTTGCAGACTCCCGCGACATAACCCGTACCGTCCGTGTTCATCACGTATGGGCAAACCTGCAATCATCGCCGTCGTCGTCGCGGTCGCACTGCCGGGAGCCGCAGCCACAGCCGCCAGCGCGTCTGGCGCCGCACCGGCATCGGCCGCGCCCTCCCCGCAGCCGCTCACAGCCGCCCAGCAGCACTACCTCGCGCTCGCACAGCAAGGCGTGGCGAGCGCCAAAGCCCGCTGGTCCGACCACCGCCTCGGCTGGTACGACTCGCGCCTCGGCGACCGCGACCGCTATCCGCTGGCGACGATCTGGGACATCGTGCCGCTGTTCGAGTCGCTCGACGCGATCGCGATCGCACAGCCGACGCCGGCCAACCGCGCTGCGGTGACCAAGTTCGCCAAGGGCGCAGAGCGCTATCTCAACCACGGCCTGCGCCCGCTGCCGGGCTACTCGCCATACCCGGGCGACCGCACGGCGAACACCGAGACGTGGTTCGACGACAACGGCTGGTGGGGCATCGCGTTCGTCAACGCCTACCGCGCGACCGGCTCCACGCGCTGGCTGAACGACGCGACGCGCGCGCTCAAGTACGTCGCCGCGGCCGGCTGGGACGCCCGCGGCGGCGGCCTCTGGTGGAACACGACCCACCCGTACAAGGCCGGCGCCGCGCTCGCCTCGGACACGCTGCTCGCGACGCTGCTCTACCGGCAGACCAAGTCGAGCTTTGCGCTCGGCCAGGCGCGCCGGTTCCTCGCGTGGGGCAACACGAGCGGCTTCAGCGAAGCCGACGGCCTGTACAGGGGCAGCAGCCTGAACCCGACGCCGATCGACTACGCCCAGGGCCCGCTGATCTACGCCCAGGCCGTGCTCTGCGAACTGACCGCCACGGCCGCCGACTGCCGACGCTCGGACGAACAGAAGGCGAACTCGCTCAAACGCTTCGGCTACCTGCTCGACTTCTCGCCGCAGTACGACGCGATCTACCTGCAGTGGCTGCTCGCCCTGTACGGGCTGCATCACGAGCGCACGCTCTACGCGATGGCCGCCGACAACGCGCGCAACGTCGAGGGGCGCGCCCGCAACGGCGAAGGGCTCTACCTGCTCTCGTGGAACGGCGAAACGCTCGCCCCGCAGAACGCCAGGCCGGGCATGCTGCAGACGCACGCCGCCACGACCAGCCTGTTCGCGTGGCTGGCCGTGTATCCACCGCCCGCGTGAGCGTGCGCTAAACCCCCAGCACCCGTTTGGCAACCCGATCGAAGGCGTGATCGGGCAGCAGCCGCCGGGCGACGATCATCGCCCGCGCGTCGCGCCCGACGACGTAGCGCGACTTCATCCGCCGCGAGGTGAGCGCGCGTTCGATCGTCTGCGCAACCTGCTCGGCGGGCACGCCGCGCTTGGCGGTGTCCTGCAGCGCCTTGTCCATCGCGGCGGGCACGTTCCCGTACTCCTTCTGCAACTGCGGCGGCACGATCACCTGGTCGCCGGTCTCGCGCGCCTTGTCCCAGATCGGCGTGGCGACGGAGCCGGGCTCGACAAGCGCGACCTGCACGCCCGAGCTCGCCAGCTCGACGCGCAGTGCATCGCCGAGCGCCTCGATCGCGTGCTTGGAGGCGGCGTAGGGAGCGGTGAAGGCCATCGCCACGCGACCGCCGACGGAGGACATGAACACGATCCGCCCATGCGCGGCACGCAGCGCCGGCAGCAGCGCCTGCATCACGGCGACCTGGCCGAGCACGTTGACGTCGAACTGCTTGCGCAGCTCGTCGGGGTGCAGCAGCTCGAGCGGCCCGCCGTAGCCGATGCCGGCGTTGTTGACGAGCGCATCGAGCCGCCCGGGCGAGCCGCCACCGCCGAGCTTGCTGACGCGACCGGCGGCCTGACGAATCTGCGCGAAGTCGGTCACGTCGAGTGCGATCGGCTCGATCCGCCCGGATGGGGCCTTCGCGGCCAGCCGGGCTCCGTCCTCATCGTTGCGCACACCGGCGAGCACGGTCCACCCGGCCCCGGCGAGGCGCAGCGCGGTTGCCTCGCCGATACCGGTCGAGGCCCCCGTGATCAGCGCGCTTGGCATCGCTGAAAGCTATCTCACCCGCTCGTTAGCCACGACTTAGGATCACGCTGGATGGTTCCCCGCGTGCACGTGCGCCAGAACGGCAGTCGCTCGAAGGCGGCCCGGATCGTCCTCGCGCTGGTCGCGCTCGCCGGACTCGCCGCAGCACTCGCGTTGACGGGGTGCGGCGCGAGCCTGAGACACGCCGGCGACGAGGAGGCCCGTGCCGATGTCGACGGCGCGACGCCCGGATCGTGCGGCGCGAGCGTGCTGGGCGCGCTCGGCCACGTCGCGACGCGCGTGTACGGCGAGGGCATCGACAGCGAACGGACGGCCAGCGCGGCGCACATGATCGAGGGCTCGGCCGCGCTGCGCACGGCGGTTGAAGCGGGCGACGCGCGCTCCGCGCGCAAGGCTGCGAAGGCGCTGATCGCGACCGGCCACCTGACCAACCTGCGCGTCGTGCGGGGCGGCAAGGTGCTCGTCGAACTCGGCGGCCCGGCGCTGGCGCCGCTGCGCGGGACGCTGCTCGGAGCGAACAAGCGACCGATCGCCGACTACGTCACGAGCGTGTGGGCGGCGGGCGGCCTCGTGGCCGAGACGAACGGGATCGCCGAGGCGAGCACCGTGATCCGCTCGGCGCGCACGGCAACCGACACGCGCGTCGTATCCGGATCGTTCCCGCTGCCGGCGGTCCCACTGCCGACTCAGGGCACGTTGACAAAGGACGACGTCGCCTACCAGTTCACCTCCTACGCGGCCAAGGCCTACCCGGACGGCGCCCCGCTGCGCGTATATCTCCTGCGCACGATCGAATCGGTGAAACCGCTGTGCGGCTCGAGCGACGAGGACACGGTCGTCAACACGATCAGCCGCATCGCCC
Organism: uncultured Solirubrobacteraceae bacterium; assembly: GCA_963714215.1. Taxonomy (GTDB): domain Bacteria; phylum Actinomycetota; class Thermoleophilia; order Solirubrobacterales; family Solirubrobacteraceae; genus Palsa-744. Next base: position 150,961 of record CAVQNP010000007.1, on the reverse strand, counting down.
ATCTGATCTACGACGGCGAGGCGGGACGGCGCACGGAGGAGCAAATCCACCGCGTGCAGGAAAACTCAGCGCTGCTGCGCGCAGTCGCGCGGCGTGATCCGAAGCTGGCCCGCAGCGCGATCGAAGCGCTGCTGCACCAGCACATCGTGCGCCTGCGCGTGAGCGCCGGCGGGCGCCTGCTCTCGGATGTGGGCGGACCCTACGTGCTCGCCCCCGTTACGGCGCCGCTGCGCCACGGCGGTCGCACGATCGGCAGCGTCACGCTGTCGATCCAGGACGACGAGGGCTACAAGCGCTTGGCCAACCGGCTGGCAGGCTTGGACGTGCTGATGTACATGGGCAACAAGCTCGTCAAGAGCACGGTCGGCAACGCGCCCGGCCCGGTCCCGGCGAGCGGCGCGGTCACGTTGCACGGGCGCAGCTACCGCGCCTACACGTTCCGGGCCGAGGCGTTCCCGTCGGGCCCGCTGCGGATCACGGTATTGATCCCGCTGCCCTACTCCTGAGCACCGGCGCTCAGCGTCGCACGACCAAGAGCACGAGCCGCGCCTCCGGCGTCAGGCCGGCACGAGCGCCGAGCGCTTCTGCTGCAGCGCGGCGAGCAATTCGTCGAAGGCGTCGGCGAATTTCTGCACGCCCTCGCGCTCGAGCGTGTCGGTGACGTCCTTGTAGTCGACTCCGGCGGCAGCAAGGTCGTCGAACACCTTGCGCGCCTGCACGAGCTCGGACTCCAAGCGCGCACGCGGCTTGCCGTGATCCTGGAAGTCGCGGACGGTCTCCTCGGGCATCGTGTTGACGGTGTCGGACCCGATCAGCTCCTCGACGTACATCGTGTCGCGGTAGTCGGGGTTCTTGACCGACGTCGAGGCCCACAGCACGCGCTGCGGCGTGGCGCCCTTGGACTCGAGGTACTCCCAGCGCGGACCGGCGAAGATCTCCTTGTAGCGCTGGTAGGCGAGCTTGGCGTTGGCAACGGCGAGCTTGCCCTTGAGCTCGTCGCGGGAGCCGAGCTCGTCGACCCTCTTGTCGGCCTCGGTGTCGATGCGCGAGACGAAGAAGCTCGCCACGGACGCGACCTTGGTCGGGTCGCCGCCCTCGGCGACGAGCCGCTCCAGGCCGCGGACGTAGGACTCGGCGACCTCTTCGTAGCGGCGCAAGGAGAAGATCAGCGTGACGTTGATCGACTTGCCCTTGGAGATCACGTCCTCGATCGCGGCGAGCCCGGGCTTGGTCGCGGGGATCTTGACCATCAGGTTCTGGCGTTCGACGATCTCGTGCAGGTGCATCGCTTCGCGGAACGTCTCCAGCGTGTCGTAGGCGAGGCCGGGGTCGACCTCCAGCGAGACGTAGCCGTCGCGCCCGCCGCCGCCGTCCCAGATCGGGCGGAACAGATCGCAGGCGTCTTTGATGTCCTGCTCGGCGAGCGTCCAGAAGACGTCCTTGATCTGAAGCTCGGGGCCGAGTTCGCGCAGCTGCTCGTCGTAGGCCTCGCCGGAGGCCATCGCCTTCTGGAAGATCGACGGGTTCGAGGTTGCGCCGACGACGGAGTCCTCGTCGATCAGCCTTTGCAGGTGCCCGTCGCGGTTTGACTCACGCGAGAGGAAGTCGATCCACACGCTCTGGCCGAGCGCCGAGAGCAGTCGCAACGGGGTCAGGTTCTCGGCGGGGGACACGATCAGGCTCCTTTCAGCTCGATCCAGCCGGCACGCGCTGCAGCAGGGCGCCGGCACGCGCGGCGATGTTCTCGTCGGTGAAGCCGAGCTTCTCCAGCACGGTCGTACCCGGCGCGGACGCGCCGAAACGGTCGAGGCCGAGCACGTCGCCGTCCAGGCCGACCCACTTGCCCCAGCTGATCGTCGCTCCCGGCTCGACGGCGAGGCGCGCACGGACGCTGGGCGGCAGCACCTCGTCGCGGTATGCCTCGGGCTGGGCTTCGAACAGCTCCATGCAGGGCATCGAGATGACGCGGACGCGGACGCCGTCGGCGGCGAGCTTCTGCGCGGCGTGCAAGGTCGTCGGCACCTCGGCGCCGGTCGAGATCAGGACCAGCTCGGGCTGCGCGCCCTCGGCGGAGTCCCACAAGACGTAGCCGCCGCGCTGCAGTCCGTCGGCGCTCGCGACCTCGCTGCGGTCGAGCGTGGGGATGTTCTGGCGCGAGAGCAGCAGCGCGACGGGCCCGTCGGCGCGCTCCAGCGCCACGCGCCAGGCAACAGCGGTCTCGTTGGCGTCGGCCGGGCGGATCACCCACAGCTCGGGGATCGCGCGCAGCGAGGCGAAGTGCTCGATCGGCTGGTGCGTCGGGCCGTCCTCGCCGAGCGCGACCGAGTCGTGCGTCCAGACCCACACGTTGGGCAGGCCCATCAGCGCGGACAGCCGCACGCTGCCGCGCATGTAGTCGGAGAACATCAGGAAGGTGGAGCCATACGGCTTGACGATCCCACCGTGTGCGCAGGCGCCGTTGACGATCGCTCCCATGCCATGCTCGCGGATGCCGAAGGGCACGTTGCGTCCGGCGTGCACGGCCGAGAACTCGCCGCCGCCGTCGAACACGGTCTTGGTCGACTCGACGAGGTCGGCGGCCCCGCCGATCATCGTCGGGGCGAACGGACCGAACGAGTTCATGATCTTCTGCCCGGCCGAGCGCGTGGCGATCTCCTCGCCGGCCTCGAAGCTCGGCAGCGACTCACGCCAGCCCTCGCGCAGCTCGCCGCGCCAGGCGCGGTCCCAATCGTCGGCCATCTCGGGGAAGGCCTCGCGCCAGGGGCCGAGCAGCTTCTGCTCCCACTCGCTCTGCGCCTTCGCGCCATCCTCGCCCAGTGACATGTGCTCGTAGACACGGTCGTCGACCCAGAACTTCTTGTCGGGGTCGAAGCCCATCACTTCCTTGGTCGCGCGCACCTCGTCTTCGCCGAGCGCCGCGCCGTGGGACTTGGCCGTGTCGATCGCGTGGGGCGCGGGGTAGGCGATGTGCGAGCGGATCGAGATGAACGAGGGCTGCTCGTCGTTCTCACGCGCAGCCTCGATCGCGTGCTCGAGCGCCTCGACGTCCTCTGAGTCCTCGACCCGCTGGACGTGCCAGCCCTCGGCGGCGAAGCGCGCGAGGTGGCTCTCGGAGTCGAACGAGATCGCGGTGGTGCCGTCGATCGTGATGTGGTTGTCGTCGTAGCAGAGGGTCAGCTTGGCGAGCTTGAAGTGCCCCGCGATCGAGGCGGCTTCCTGGCTGATGCCCTCCATCAGATCGCCGTCGGAGCAGATCGCGTAGGTGTGGTGGTCGACGAGCTCGTGGCCCGGACGGTTGAAGCGCTCGGCGAGGAAGCGCTCGGCGAGCGCCATGCCGACGGCGTTGCCGACGCCCTGGCCGAGCGGGCCGGTCGTGACCTCGATGCCGGGCGTGTGCCCGCGCTCGGGATGCCCCGGCGTGCGCGAGCCCCACTGACGGAACTGCTGCAGGTCCTCGAGCGAGAGATCCCAGCCGCACAGGTGCAGCAGCGAGTACTGCAGCACGCAGGCGTGGCCGGAGCTGAGCACGAAACGGTCGCGGTCGACCCACTCGGTGTCCTGCGGGTTCACGCGCAGGAAGCGCTTGAACAGCGTGTAGCCCAGCGGCGCGAGCGCCATCGCGGTGCCGGGATGGCCGGCGTTGGCCTTCTGCACGGAATCCATCGCCAGGCCGCGGATCGTGTCGATCGACAGCGCGCGGATCTCGTGCTCATCCATTAACGCCGATCCTAGCGACGATCGCGCGCTAAAGTCCCCCGATTATGAGCGAGCAGTTCTGCGACGTCGGCGACGACATCAACCTCTGCTACGAGACGTTCGGCGACCCTGCGGACCCGACGGCGCTCTTGATCATGGGCCTGGGCACGCAGATGATCGCCTGGCACGAGGACTTCTGCGTTCGTTTGGCCGAACGGGGCTTCCACGTGGTGCGCTTCGACAACCGCGACATCGGCCGCTCGACGCACCTCGACGGCCTGGCGCCGCCGACGATCCCGCAACTGCTGATGCGCTCGAAGGGGGCCGCTCACTACAAGCTGTCGGACATGGCGGAGGACGCGGCGGGGCTGCTGCGCGAGCTGGATCTGTCGCCGGCGCACGTGATCGGCGCCTCGATGGGCGGGATGATCGCCCAGACGCTCGCCGCGCGCCATCCGGGACGCGTGCGCTCGCTGGTCTCGATCATGTCGAACACGGGCGCGCTGCTGTGGGGCCAGCCCGCGCTGAAGTTGTACCCGTTCTTCCTGCGCCGTCCGACGGGCGGGCGCGAAGCCTACGTGGCCCACTTCGAACGGCTGTTCAGCGCGATCGGCTCGACGGGCCTGCCGGGCTGGCCGATCTCCGATCGGTCGGAGGAGATCCGCGAGCTGGCGAAGTTGAGCTGGGAGCGCGACCACGATCCGGCCGGGCCCGCTCGCCAGCTCGCCGCGATCCTCGCCTCAGGCGACCGCACATCCGAACTGCGGCGGATCACGGCGCCGACGCTGGTCGTGCACGGCACGGCCGACCCGCTCGTGCGGCTCTCGGGCGGCCGCGCGACGGCGCGCGCGATCAAGGGAGCGAAGCTGATGAAGGTGCCCGGCATGGGCCACGACCTACCGCGCGCGATCTGGGACGGACTGATCGACGCGGTCGCCGAGAACGCGGCGAGGGCGGGTGGCCCCCCGGATCGCCACCCGCCCCTGCATGCCTCCCGGGCCCCCCTCTCAGGGCTGACCGGGTAGGCGCCCCGCGGCGTCCCTCAATCGCCGTGGGGTCGCCGGCGGTGAGCCGGCAATCCCGCCATCGAATGTGCGCGCCCCGTCGAGCACCACGACCCCGACTGCGTCCGAACACGCACGAGCCAATGCAGGTCGTGACGGCAGTGTGAGCGGCGGTAGGGCCAGCGACCGTGCAGCGCGCGCAGCATCCGCTGCTCCTGGCAACCGGACAGCCTCACGGCCGTTCTCCCTCTCCCCGGTGCTGCCGCCTACCTGAAACAAGACCCACTGAAAGGCCCCTTGTCGTCTAACCCTCACACCACTCTCATCTGCAATGTCTCCGAGTGGGCGGAACCGGTGCTCCCGCTGCTCCATATAAATCATGTTTTACGCAGAATGTCAACACACAACCCGATGTATCGAACGGGGGCTTCGGGGGTGTTCCTGCGCGGCTCCTAGAAGCGATGGAGAAGTGCGCCCGGCGGGAATCGAACCCGCGGCCTGCGGCTTGAAAGACCGCTGCTCTTTGGCTCCCCGAAGAGAACCGTTGACCACTGAGCTACGGGCGCGCGCTGGGTATGTCTTCGCGGCTTCGTGCTGCCGCGACGCATAATCTAAGCACGCTTGGCTCGCATGTACGAGCGCGGCCTGGGAGTGAGAGACCTCGTGCGCGTCCCGCGCCTCAGAGCTCGGCGGCGAAGCGCACGATCTCGGGCATGACGGTTGCCTCACCCTCGCGGTGCGGCCAGTGCCCGGCACCGTCGACGATCAGCGCACGGCTCGGCGTCGGGAACAGCTCGGCAGAGGCGCGGAACAGCTCGGCGGGGACGAGGTCGGCGGTGCCGCCGACGGCGAGATTGGGCACGGCGGGCGGGTGCTCGAGCAGCTTCGATCCACCGAGCGGCAGCGCACGGTAGTAGTCGATCGCGCCCTTCAGCGTCTCCGGCTCCGACAGCGCGCGCTTGACCTGCGCGAGGCTCTCCTTGCGGGCGGGCCCCGACCAGTTGGGCGCCCAGCGCGTGTACAGCCGCTCGAGGTAGGCGAAGTCGCCACGGCGCGTGCTCGCCTCGGCCCACGGCAGCTTCAGCGCCAGGAAGTGCCGCGCGCGGTACAGCGAGGAAGCGCTGCGCGGCAAGAGGCTCGGGTGCGGGATCGCGATCGTGACGAGGCCGCGCACCCGTTCGGGCGCGAGCGTGGCGACGACGAAGGCCGTCAGCGCGCCCCAGTCGTGGCCGACGAACACGGCCTGCTGTGCGCCGATCGCATCGAGCAGTGCGAGGCCGTCGCGGCCGAGCGTCTCGAAGTCGTACGGGCGGCCGGGCACGATCGTCGCGGGGTGGTAGCCGCGCAGCCACGGCACGGTCACGCGCCAGCCGGCCTTGACGAGCTCGCCCTGCAGCGCGTGGTAGGAGTGCGGCGTGTCGGGGAAGCCGTGCACGAGCACGACATCGGGCCCCTCGCCCTCCTGGGAGACGACGAATGGCTGTCCGGCGCTTTCGATCGTCTGGAACTCCATGGCGGCAGTCTATGGGCGCACGGTCGGCCTAGTATCGGCGATCGGTGCGGGCGAACGAAAGGGGCGGGCAGTGAAGTACTACGCAGTCGCCGAGCTGGACGTCACCGACCCGAGCTGGGTCGCCGACTACGTGGCGGACGTGACGCCGATGGTCGAACGCCGCGGCGGGCGCTACCTGGCACGGACGGCTCAGATCGAGCAGCTCGAGGGCGAGCGCACTCCGCCACAGGTGCTGCTGATCATCGAGTGGCCGTCCCGCCGGGCGGCAAACGATTTTTATGAATCAGACGAGTACCGCAGCTACCGGGAAGCACGCCGCGCGGGCGCGCGCAACGAGTTCCTGCTGATCGCCGGAGACGACGTCAACGGCGTGGCGGCGATCGCGCAGTAGTCAGTCAAGCGACACGAGGCCGCGCTCGGGATCGAGCCGGCGCGTCGAGGCGACGGTGTGGAACAGCGCGTCGGCGGGCTCGGCGAGCAGCGGGAACAAGCCAGCGAGGAACTCGCGCGTGTGCGGCTCGGAGAAGTGACTCTGCAGCGCCTCGTCGTCGGCCCACTCCTCGACGATCACGTAGCGGCCGACCTGCTCGAGGTCGGCGTAGACGCGGTAGCCGTGACAGCCGGGCTCCTCGCGCGAGCGGCGGCACATCTCGGTCGTGACCTCGGCGAAGCGCTCGCTGTTCTCGGGGGCGATGCGCATGCGGCCGGTGACGACGATCATGCGCGGATCCTATTCGCAGGCGTGATCCCCGCGGCGCGAGCGAGGGCTAGGCTTCGCCGATCGAGCGCCGCGAGCTGACATTCCCGTCGGGCGATTCGCATTGCGCGGCCTGGCTGTACGAGCCGACCGGCGAGCCGGGCTGCTGCGTGGTGATGGCGCACGGCTTCTCGCTGACGCGCCACGACGGCCTGCCCGCCTATGCCAAGCGGCTGGCTGCGGCGGGGGCGGCTGTGCTCGTGTTCGACCATCGCTACCTCGGCGACTCGGGCGGCGAGCCGCGCCAGCGCTTCCGCAAGGGCGCCCAGCGCGAGGACTGGCGCGCGGCGGTGCGCTTCGCGCGCGGACTTGAGCACGTCGATCCGCAGCGAATCGTCCTGTGGGGCTTCTCCTTCAGCGGCGGGCACGTGGTCGAGACGGCGCTGGAGGACTCGCGCATCGCGGCCGTGCTCGCGCTGTGCCCGATGGTCGACGGCCTGGCCCGCGCGCTGTCGACGCCGCCGATCCTGTCGGCGTGGCTCGTTCCGCGGGCGCTGGCAGACCAGCTCGGTAGACACAACCTCGTGCCGGTCACGGCGCAGCCGGGCGGGCACGCGGCGATGACGCTGCCCGGCGAGGCCGACGGCTTTCACGCGAGCGTGCCAGAGGGCTCGCCCTGGCGCAACGAGATCTCACCGGCCGTCTTCCTCACGGTCTCGCTGCACCGCCCGGTCGCCGGCGCGCGTCGGCTGCGCATGCCCCTGTGGGTCGGGCTCGGCGAAGCCGACGTGAGCGTCTCGTGCAAGGCCGTGCAGCAGCTCGCGGAGCGCGCGCCGCGCGGCGAGCTGCACCGCTACCCCTACGACCACTTCGGCGCGTTCCTCGGCGACGGCCCGGAGCTCGTCGCGGCAGACCAGGTCGACTTCCTGCGTCGCAGCGCCCTGCTCGACGGCTGAGCCGGATGGACGGCGCTCACGAGTTGCAGACCGAGCGGCTAGTGATGCACCGCTGGCGCGCATCCGACCGCGAGCGGTTCGCGGCGATCAACGCGGATGAGCAGGTGATGGAGCTGCTGCCGGGCACGCTCACGCGCGCCGAGAGCGACGGCTACATCGACAGCATCGAGGCGCACTTCGAGGAGCACGGCTACGGGCTGTGGGCGCTGCAGTTGCGCGACGGGGGCGAGCTGATCGGGCTGACGGGCCTGAACACGGTCGCCTTCGCGGCGCACTTCACGCCGGCCGTCGAGATCGGCTGGCGTCTGGCGCACGCGGCGTGGGGCCACGGCTACGCCAGCGAGGCGGCGCGCGCGGCGCTGCGCTTCGGCTTCGAGCAGGCCAGCCTGACGGAGATCGTCTCGATGACGACCGAGATCAACGCACGCTCGCAGGCCGTGATGGAGCGGATCGGGATGAGCCGCGACCCGGCCGACGACTTCGTGCACCCGCTTGCGCGCCCGGCGCACCTGCGAGACCACGTGCTCTACCGGCTGACGGCCGAGACCTGGCTCGCGGACCGAGGCAATGCGCCCGGGAGCGAGCCCGAGGCGGGCGCCGCTTGACGGCGATCGTCTGGTTTCGCCGCGACCTGCGCGTGCACGATCACCCGGCGCTGGCAGCGGCGCTGGAGCGCGAGGAGCGCGTCGTGCCGGTCTTCTGCCTCGACGAGTCCCTGCTGCACGGTCGCCACGCATCGGGCGCGCGCACGCAGTTCCTGCTCGAGTGTCTCGCCGACCTCGACGGCGCCCTGCGCGAGCGCGGCGGCGGGCTGGTGCTGCGCCAGGGCCCGCCCGAGCGCGAGCTGGCCGAGCTCGTGCGCCAGACGAACGCACGGGCGCTTCACTTCTCCAGCGACGTGACGCCGTTCGCACGAGCACGCGGCGAGCGAGTGCGAAGCGCACTGGAGGGAAGCGATGTCGAGCTGCACGCGCATCCGGGGCTCGGCGCGATCGACGAGCTCGGCGCGCCGCGCACGCAGGCGGGCAAGCCGTACACGATCTTCACGCCGTTCCACCGCACGTGGGAGCGCGAACCGCGGCGTGCAGTTCAAGGCGCCCCGCGCAAACTGCCGGCGTTGCCGTCCCGCTTGACCAAGGGGCGCATCCCCACGCTGCGCACGCTCGGCCTGCAGCAGGAGGTGCAGAGCCCGCCGCCCGGAGGAGAGCACGCGGCGCGCGAGCGACTGTCGCGCTTTCTCGCGGAGGAAGTGCGCGGCTACGGGCAGGGACGCGACGCGCTCGGCGAGGACTCGACCTCGCGCCTCTCGCCCTACCTGCACTTCGGCTGCGTCTCCCCGCGCGAGATCGAGCAGCAACTCCCGGATGGCGCGGGCGCCGAGGCGTTTCGCCGCCAGCTCTGCTGGCGCGACTTCCACCATCACGTGCTGCTGCACTTCCCGCGCAACGCGCACTCGGAGTTCCAGGAGCGCTACCGCGGCAAGCTCTCGTGGAGCCGCGCGCGCGGGCGCTTCGAGCGCTGGTGCGAGGGGCAGACGGGCTACCCGCTCGTCGACGCCGGCATGCGCCAGCTGCGCCTGGAGGGCTGGATGCACAACCGCGCGCGCCTGGTCGTCGGCTCGTTCCTGACGAAGGACCTCGGCATCGACTGGCGCTGGGGTGAGCGCTGGTTCATGCGCCTGCTCGTCGACGGCGACGAGGCCGACAACAACGGCAACTGGCAGTGGATCGCCTCGGTCGGCACCGACCCGGCGCCGGTCTTCCGCAGGATCTACAACCCGGCGCGCCAGATGGAGACGCACGACCCCGATGGACGATACGTACGCCGCTACGTGCCCGAGCTGGCGGATGTTCCGCACGAGTACCTACGGGAACCGTGGACGATGCCCGAGCACGTCCAGCGCGAGGCCGGCTGCGTGATAGGCAAGCACTATCCCCGCCCGATCGTCGATCACGCGCAGGCGCGGCGCGAAGCGCTCGAGCGCTATCGCGTGTAGTGCTCGCCTGCTCAGCTCGCGGCGGGCTGGGCGGCGGAGCGCAAGCCGGCAAGCCCTTCGGCGATGCTCCGCACCGGCGCATAGCCGAGCTGCTCGCGGGCCTTGTCGATCCTGATCGTGCACTCCTGCGAGGAGACCCAGCAGGCGAAGCGCGTGAGCGGCGGCGGGCGATGCCCCGGCAGGACGCGAGCGACACCCTCACCGATGCTCATCAGCGCGTGCGCCACCGGTGTCGGGATGCTGCGGGTCGGCGCTGCGACGCCCTGGGTCGCGAGCAGCTCGCCGACGAACTCGCGGAACACGACGGGCTCGCCGTCGGTGACGAAGTAGACGTTGCCCGGCCGCCCGCGACCGGCGCCGAGCATCAGCCCCTCGACGGTGTTGTCGATGTGCGCCGTCGAGGTCAGGTGATTGCCGCCGCCGATCCAGGCGAAGCGCCCGCTGCGCACCATCTCGACCATGCGCGGCAACAGCGTCGTGTCGCCGGCCCCCCAGACGAAGCGCGGGCGCACGACGACAGTCTCCAGGCGCTCGCCGTTGGCTGCAATCACTGCCTGCTCGGCGCGCGCCTTGGTCGCGCTGTAGAGCGCCGGCGAATCGGGCTGCAGCGGTGCGGACTCGTCGACCTGCACGAGCGGCTTGCCGGCGAACAGCACGGCCTCGGTGCTGACGTGCACGAGGCGGCGCACGCCGGCCTCGGCGCAGGCGCTCAGGACGTTCTCGGTCCCCTGCACGTTGCCGCGCTCGAACTCCTCGCGCGAGCCCCAGTCACCGAGCGTGGCGGCGGCATGAAAGGCCAGCTCGCAGCCGTCCGCACCGGCACGCAGGGCGTCGCGATCGGCGAGCTCGCCGGACACCGGCTCGGCGCCGAGTGAGCGCACGCGCGCGGCCGAGAAGTCGGAGCGCGCGAGCGCGCGCACGGCGTGGCCCTCGGCCCGCAGACGCTCGATCAGGCGACCGCCGACGAAGCCGGAGCCGCCGGTGACGAACACTGAGGCCATCTACGCGTATCCTAGGGCGCGCAAGCACCCGCGCCAGCGGCACGAGGAGGAGAGGCATATGGAGGGGGCTGTCACACAGATGGGGAGCGCGGCACGCCCGCCGGCGGCCAACGCGAGCACGGTCGCCGAGGCGTTCCGCATCACCGCGGCCGAACGCGCCTCCGAGGTCGCGATCCGCACCAAGGAAGACGCCTTCACGATCACGTGGGGCGAGCTGCGCGAGCGCGTGGACGCACTTGCCGGCGGCCTGGCGAAGCTCGGCGTCGAGCGCGGCCAGACGGTCGCGCTGATGCTCTCCAACCGGCCCGAGTTCCACCTCTGCGACCTCGCCGCGATGATGCTCGGCGCGACGCCGTTCTCGATCTACAACACCTACTCGCCCGAGCAGATCCGCTACCTGCTCACAGACGCCGAGGCGAAGGTCCTGATCTGCGAGCAGCAGTACCTTCCGCAGGTGCTGCAGGCGCGCGCGGGAGTGCCCGGGCTGGAGCACGTGATCGTGATCGACGGCGAGGCACCCGGGGGCACGCTCGCACTGGCCGACGTCGAGGGCTCGAACCCCGACTTCGACGTCGATGCGTCGGTCGCGCAGCTGCAGGGCTCGGACGTGCTCACGCTGATCTACACCTCCGGCACGACCGGGCCACCGAAGGGCGTGCAGCTGATCCACCGCAACCTGCTTGCCGCCGTCGAAGGGCTCGACGAGCTGATCGAGTTCCCCGAGAACGGGCGCGTGATCTCGTGGCTGCCGGCTGCGCACGTGGCCGAGCGAAACGCCCACCACTACCTGCCGATCGTGTTCGGCCTGCAGATCACCTGCTGCGACGATCCGCGCCAGGTGCTCTCCTACCTGCCCGAGGTCAAACCGAGCTGGTTCTTCGCCGTGCCGCGCATCTGGGAGAAGCTGAAGGCGGGCCTGGAGACGATGCTCGCCGCGCAGCCCGACGAGCAGCGCGAGAAGGTACAGCAGGCGATCGAGGCGAGCCTGCGCAAGGTGCGCCTGGAGCAGGCCGGCGAACCGGTGCCGGCGGAACTCGCCGAGCAGGTAGCCAAGGCCGACGCGGAGATCTTCGCCGGGCTGCGCACGATGCTCGGGCTCGACGAGGTCGAGGCGATCAACGTCGGCGCCGCGCCGACGCCTGTCGAAGTGCTCGAGTTCTTCCACGCAATCGGCCTGCCGCTGGCCGAGCTGTGGGGGATGAGCGAGACCTGCGGCGCGGGCTCGGTCAACCCGACTCAGAAGATCAAGATCGGCACGGTCGGCCCGGCCGCGCCCGGTGTCGAGCTGAAGCTCGACGAGGACGGCGAGGTGCTGATCAAGTCCGACGTCGTGATGCTCGGCTACCGCAACCTGCCGGAGAAGACCACCGAGACGTTCACCGAGGACGGCTTCCTGCGCACGGGCGACATCGGCGAGTTCGACGAGGACGGCTACCTGAAGATCGTCGACCGCAAGAAGGAGCTGATCATCAGCGCGGCCGGCAAGAACATGTCGCCGGCGAACATCGAGGCGACGCTGAAGACGGCCTCGCCGCTGATCGGTCAGGCCTGCTGCATCGGCGACATGCGTCCCTACAACACGGCGCTGATCGTGCTCGACCCCGACTTCGCGCCGATGTGGGCGCAGTCCCAGGGAATCGAGGCGAGCGCGCTGGAGGAGCTCGCGCGCGACGAGCGCGTGCGCGCGGCCGTGCAGGAGGGCGTCGACACGGCCAACGCGAAGCTCGCGAAAGTGGAACAGGTGAAGAAGTTCACGATCGTCGAGGGCGACTGGCTGCCCTCGGGTGACGAGCTGACGCCGACGATGAAGCTCAAGCGCAAGCCGATCGCCGAGAAGTACGCCGGCGCGATCGACGCGATGTACGCCTGAGCGGACGCGCGTACGCCTGAGCGGCTAGCCCGCGGCCTGCAGGCGCTCGAGCATCACCGGGTCGTGCGCGCAGAACAGCTCGACCTGGCCGGCCTCGCGCAGGGCCAGCTCGCGCAGGCGCTCGCTGTTCTGCCGCCGCGCGCCGTTGTCGACCGAGTTGAGGTTCTGAAAGCCCTTCAGCACGGGCGGGCAGCTCGGCGGCGTCTGCAGCTCGCCACGGTGGAAGAAGGCGTCGCCGCAGTGCAAGAGCCAGCGCTCGCCCTGCTTCACGGCCACGCCGGTGTGTCCGCGCGTGTGTCCGAACAGCGGCACGAGCACGATCTCGGGTTCGACGCCGGGCAGCACGCGCACGCTCTCAAACCCGAACCAATCGTCGCCTCCGGCGCCGTGCTCGACCCACTTCGGGCCGTGCGCCCAGTGCACCGCGACGTAGCGCTCGCGTTCGCGCCAGTTCGGTTTCTTCGCGGCCTGCAGCTCGGCGCCGATCACGTGCACCTGCGCGTCGGGGAAGTCCGGCAGCCCGCCGGCGTGGTCGACGTCGAGATGCGTGGCGATGATGTGGCGCACGTCCTCGGGCGCATGGCCGAGCGCCCGCACCTGTTCGATCGCCGTTTCGGCCTCGCGCGCCTGCGGGCGGAACAGCGTGTCGAAGATCGCACCCAGCTGGCGCGTGTTGCGCATGTCGTCGAGGCCGAAGCCCGTGTCGATCAGGACCAGGCCGTCGCTGCCCTCGACGAGCAGGCAGTGGCAGACGATGCGCGCCTTGCCGAGCGCGCTGCCCTCGCCGCTGATCAAGCGCCCGCCGTGCGGGCACATCGTGCCGCAGGCGAGGTGATGGATCGCGGGGGCCGGGCTCACGCCGGGGAGCTTACGCCCACCGGTGCCACGCCGAGCTCGCTCAGCCGCGCGTCGAGCGCGCCGATCCGCTCGGTGTCCTCGTAGAAGTCCTGCTGGAAGACGATCTTGCCCCAGCGCGCACGCGCGAGCAGGAACGTGCGATTGCGATAGATCCGCTCGCCGTCGGGCGCGTGCGCTCCGTCGTCGAAGCGGACCGCCAGCGTCATCCGCCACGGCGGCCCGCCGAAGAACGCCTCGAGCACCTCGCCTTCGATCCCGGCCGCGACGAAGTCCTGGAAGAAGCGCTCGATCGCCGCCTTGCCGCGGTGCTCGCCCGCCCAGCGATGCGTGCCCTCGTTGAACACGAGCACGGCGTCGTCGGCGTAGCCGGCCAGCACCGGGCCGTAGTCGCCGGCGTTGAGTGCGCGCACGTCGCGTCGCAGCTTCAGCAGCAGCGCCGCCGCGAACAACCGCCGACCGGCGACCATGCCGAGCGCTCCGGCAGCCAGCAGGGCCGCCCGTCCCGATCGGTCCTCACGCATGCCTCTGGCCACGGTGCGCTCCTTTCGTCGGTCGTCTTCTTTAATAATAGATTGATCGCTCTAGTCGTGCGCAGCGACCGCCGCGGAGCGACGCGGTCGTGTGGCGCTACTCCAGCGTGATCTCATAGCCCGCGCCCTGCAGCGCGCCGCGCAGCTGCTCGGTGTGCTCGGGCCCGCGCGTCTCCAGCGTCAGCTCGACGCCCGTCTCGCGCACATGCAGCGAGATCGCCTCGCGCACGTGCTCGAGGCTGACGAGGTTGACGCGCTGGGCGGCGATCAGGTTGAGCAGCTCGGCGAGCGCGCCCGGGCGGTCGGGCACGCGCGTGAAGACGCGCACGCGCCTCCCCGCCGCCGTTTCGTGGCGGCGCAGCAGCGAGGCGAGCAGCCCGTTGTCGACGTTGCCGCCCGAGACGATCGCGACGGTCGTGCCCGCGATCGGCGCCAGGCCGCCGCCGAGCAGCGCCGCGACGGACACTGCGCCGGCGCCCTCGGCGACCAGCTTGGCGCGTTCGGCGAGCAGCACCATCGCGTCGGCGATCTGCTCCTCGCTGACCGTCTGCACCGAGTGCAGCAGCTCGCGCAGCAGCGGCAGCGTGAGCTTGCCGGGACGCTTCAGCGCGATCCCGTCGGCGATCGTCGCGGCAGCCGGAACCTCGGGCGCGCTGACCTCCGCCCCGGCGTCGCGCAGGAGCTGGGGCAACGTCGCGCACGCGCTCGCCTGCACACCGACGAGCTCGACCTCCGGGCGCTCGCGGCGCAGCGCGATGCCGATCCCGCTCGCGAGGCCGCCGCCGCCGACCGGCACGACGACGCGCGCGAGGTCTCCCAGCTCGCGCACCAGCTCCAAGCCGAGCGTGCCCTGCCCGGCGATCACGTCGACGTCGTCGAACGGGTGGATCAGCGCCGCACCCGTCTCCGCCGAGCGCGCCACGGCGAGCTCGACCGCCTCCTCGACCGAGCCGCCGCTGAGGCGCACGCTCGCGCCGAGCCGCTCGACCGCGGCGACCTTCGAGACGGGCGCGTCGCGCGGCATGAACACCTCACAGCCGACGCCCGCGATCCGCGCCGCCTGGGCGACGGCGCGCGCGTGGTTGCCCGCGCTCGCCGCGATCAGGCCGCCGTTTGCATCCGCGCCGAGCGCGGCCAGCTTGGACAGCGCGCCGCGCAGCTTGAACGAGCCCGAGACCTGCAGCGACTCGGCCTTCAGCACGACCGGCCCGCCCGCGAGCTCACTCAGGTCGGCGCTTGCGATCGTCGGCGTCGCCACGGCACCGCGCGCGATCGCACGCTGCGCCGCGTCGAGGTCCACGCGCGCGCTCAGCTCGGCGAAGTCCTCGCCGCTCTCGCCGGAGCCGTCTCCGTCGCCTTCTCTGTCCCAGGCCGCCTGCATGCGGCCCCCACGCTACAGCGGTGTCGTATAGGCGCCGCTGAGACCGCCGTCGACGAGGAACGTCGAGGCCGTGACGAAGCTCGACTCATCGGACGCGAGGAACAGCGCGCCGTTGGCGATCTCCTCGGCGCGCGCGAAGCGCCCGATCGGCACGTGCACGAGGCGCCGGGCGGCCTTCTCTGGATCGGAGGCGTAGAGCTCCTGCAAGAGTGGCGTGTCGACCGGGCCAGGGCAGAGCGCGTTGACGCGCACCCCGCGGCGCGCGAACTCGACGCCGAGCTCGCGTGAGAGCGCGAGCACGCCGCCCTTGGAGGCCGTGTAGGAGATCTGCGAGGTCGCCGCGCCCATCACCGCGACGAACGAGGCCGTGTTGATCACCGAGCCCCCGCCCACGTCCAGCAGGTGCGGGATCCCGTGCTTGCAGCAGAGGAACACGCTGCGCAGGTTCACCTCCTGCACGCGTTCCCAGGCGTCGAGCGGCGTATCGAGCACCGACGCGTCCTCGGGCGGCGAGATGCCGGCGTTGTTGAACAGCACGTCGATCCGGCCGAACTGCTCCAGCACGCGCGCGTACATCTCGATCACCTGCTGCTCGTCGGTCACGTCGACGCGCAGCGACAGCTCCCCGGGCGCCCCGTCGACGACGTCGACGCCGACGACGTGCGCGCCCTCGCGCGCGAACACGGCCGCCGAGGCGGTGCCGATCCCGCCGCGGGCGCCGGTGATCACGCAGACCTTGCCCTCGAGCCTCATGCCCTCACCCCGTCGCGTAGTAGATCGACTTGACCTCGGTGTAGGCGTCGAGCGCATGCGGCCCCAGCTCGCGGCCGTAGCCCGACTGCTTGAAGCCGCCGAACGGCGTGTTCACCCGCACCGAGTTGTTCGAGTTGACCGAGATCACGCCCGTCTCGATCGCCCGCGTCATGCGCAGCGCGCGCGCGCCGTCGCGCGTCCACACCGATCCGGACAGGCCGTAGATCGTGTCGTTGGCCAAGCGCACCGCGTCGGGCTCGTCGGCGAATCCGATCACGGCCGCGATCGGGCCGAAGATCTCCTCGCGCGCGACGCGCGAGTCGGGGCCGACCGGCGCGAGCACGGTCGGCGCGAACCAGAAGCCCGGGCCGTCCGGCCGATGACCGCGCACGGCGACCGGTGTCGTGGCGTCGATGAACGACGCGACGCTGTCGCGCTGCTGCGCTGAGATCAGCGGCCCCATCTGCGTGTGCTCATCCAGCGGCTGGCCGACGACGATCGCTTCGACTGCGGCCGCGAACAGCTCCATGAAGCGGTCGAGCGCCTCGTGCTGCACGAGGATCCGCGAGCGCGCGCAGCAGTCCTGGCCGGAGTTGCCGAACACGGCCATCGGCGCCGCTGCGGCGGCGGCCTCCAGGTCGGCGTCGGCGAAGATCACGTTGGCCGACTTGCCGCCGAGCTCGAGCGTCACGCGCTTGATCGTCTGCGCCGCGCCGGCGGCGATCGAGCGGCCGACCTCGGTCGAGCCGGTGAAGGCGATCTTGGCGACGTCGGGGTGCTCGACCAGGCGCGCGCCGCAGACGCTGCCCGGGCCGACGACGACGTTGACGACGCCCGGCGGGATGCCAGCCTCGAGCGCTATCTCGGCGAAGCGCAGCGCCGTCAGCGGCGTCAGCTCGGCGGGCTTGAGCACGACCGTGTTGCCCGCCGCGAGCGCCGGCGCGAGCTTCCACGAGGCGATCGTCAGCGGGAAGTTCCATGGCGTGATCAAGCCGACCACGCCGAGCGGCTCGCGCACCGTCCAGGCCTGGCCGCCGGCGACCGGGATCGTGTCGCCGAGCAGCCGCTCGGGCGCGCCGGCGTAGTAGCGGAAGGTGTCGCACACCATCCCCATCTCCCCGCGCGCGTCGGCGATCGCCTTGCCCGCGTTGCGCGCCTCGAGCACGGCGAGCTCCTCCAGGCGCGCCTGCAGCGCCTCGGCGAGGTCGCGCAGCTTGCCCGCGCGCGGGCCCGGGTCGAGCGCACGCCACGCCGGCAGCGCCGCCTTGGCGGCGCTGACCGCCGCGTCGACCTCCGTCGCACCGGCACGCTCGAGCTCGGCGAGCACGGCCTCCGTGGCGGGCTCGATGACCGACAGCGTGGCGCTCATGGCCGTTCGCTACGGCGCTTGCGCGGGCGCGATGCCGCCGAGCTCGGCGTCGATCTCGGAGATCGTGTGACGCGGTCCGGTGAACGTGCGTTTCGCGCTGAGCAGCCACCAGATGCCGACGACAAGCGTCAAGCCGCCGGTGATGATCGGCGCGTAGTTGACGAGGCTCCAGTCGAACTCCTTGCGCCACGGCACGCCGCCCGGCGACAGCGGCAGGATGAAGATGATCGTGATCAGCCCGACCCAGATCGTCGCGAACGGGTTCATCCACTTGTACTTCTTGCCGTTGTTCCACGGGCCCGGTTCGAAGGCGTCGCCCATCCGCCAGCGCAGGTAGATCGGGATCACGTAGGCGACGTACAGGCCGATCACCGCGATCGACACGACCGCGTAGAAGGCAACGGGTTCGATCGCTTCGCCCTTCTTGCTCGGGAAGTAGGCCGGCACGGTGATCAGCCCCGCGAGCACCGCCATGAACACGACCGCACGGGTCGGCACGCGTTTGCTGTTCACTTTGCTCCAGACGCGCCAGCCGGGAATTGCGCCGTCACGGCTGAACGCGTAACACATGCGCGACGCGCTCGTCAGGCAGGCGGCGCCGCAGAAGAACTGCCCGACGGTGGAGATGATCAGCACGAGCTTCACCCAGGCCGTGCTCATCGCGGTGTTGAGGATCGCGATCGACACGTACTGCCCGCCGGCCGCCTGCTTGTTGATTTCGCCGACGTGCGTCGCGGCGAAAGTCAGCGCGAGCAGCAGGATCCAGCCGAATATCGCCGAGTACAGGATCGACCGCCAGACACCCTTCGCGGCCGATGTCGAGGCGCCGTGCGTCTCCTCGGAGATGTGCGCGCACGAGTCGAAGCCCGTGATCGTGTACTGCGTCAAGAGGAAGCCGAGCGGCAGGATGTAGAACCAGTACATGTGAATGCCGAAGCCCGAGTTGTTGAAGCGCTTGGTGAAGACGAAGTCGAGGCTCTGGTGATGGGCCGGGACGGCGATCAGCACGACTAGGATCGTGAGCACGCCCGCGACGTGCCACCAGACCGAGATGCCGTTGATCCGCGCGACGAGATGGCTGCCGGCGATGTTCACGATCGCGTGCAGGGCGAGCACGATCAGGAACAGGAAGAACGTGCCGTGCAGGAACGCCGTCGGGTCGGCTGAGGTGCCGTTGAACCAGCCGACTTCGTACAGGCCGAGCACCGAGTTGAGGAACAGCGAGGCGCCGTAGTCGACCGACGCGGTCACCGCGATCAGGCCGATCAGGTTGAACCAGCCGGTGAACCAGCCCCACCCCGCGCCGCCGAGCTTCGAGGCCCACCAGTAGATGCCGCCCGCCGTCGGGTAGGCCGAGACAAGTTCCGACATGCAGAAGCCGATGATCAGGATCGGGATCGAGATCAGCGGCCAGCCCCACGAGATCGCGACCGGACCGCCGTTGTTCCAGGCCTGGCCGTAGGTCGTGAAACAGCCGGCCAGGATCGAGATGATCGTGAACGAGATCGCGAAGTTCTGAAACCCGCTCCACGAGCGGCTGAGCTCCTGCTTGTAGCCGAGCTCCGCAAGGCGCTGCTCGTCGCCGGTCAAGGTCTCGGTGCTCATTTGCTCGCCCCCATGGGTGTAAAGGTTTGCTCGTCGGCCCTTCGATCGTGACAATACGCGCGATCGCAGATCGGTGTCAATAGCAACTCCCAAATTGCAAGCGAGCCGCCGGGACAGCTGGCCAACGCCGCGATCGACGCCGCGGATCAGCCCCCCGGCAGCAGCCCGGCGAGCACGCGCTCGGTGCCCTGCAGGTGCTCGGTCATCGCACCCGCCGCACGCACCGCGTCGCCGGCGCGCACGGCGGCGACGATCCTGCGGTGCTGGTCGTTGGAGGAGGCGAGCACCTCGGGCGGGTGGGCGATGTAGGCGATCAGGTCGGTCATCGCCCCCTGCGCCTCGGTCATCGCGCGCACGAGGCGCGGCGAGCGCGTGGCTTCGGCCAGCCCGACGTGCAGGCGGATGTCGGCCTGGCGGTAGGCGGGGAAGTCCTCGAGCTCCTCCTCGAGCTCGGCGACGAGCTCGTCGAGCGTCTCCACGGCGGCCGGCTCGGCGCGCTCGGCGGCGAGCACGGCGACGCCGAGCTCGACGGCCAGGCGTTCGTCGCAGGTCTCTCGCCACAGCGCGAGCACCTCGGCCGAGGGCGGCGCGGAGGGCGGCAGCGGGTCGGCCACGAACGTACCGCCACCGCGCCCGCGGGTGGCGCGCACGTGCCCGCTCTGGCTCAGCGCGGTCAGCGCCTGGCGCAGCGTCGAGCGGGCGATCCCGAGGCGCGCGCACAGCTCGCGCTCGGCGGGCAGCCGCGCGCCGGGTGCCAGCAGGCCGAGCTTGATCGCGGTGCCGAGGCGTTCGACGGTCTCCTCGAAGGCGGTCTGGGAGCGCACGGGCGCGAACACCGTCTCCCCGGACAGGACCGCCCCGGGACTCACAATCGCTGGAACCCCCGGAGGCTCGTGGTCGCTCTGGCCCGGTCACTCACAGCCGCTCGAACCCCCGGTAGCGCTCCCAGTCGGTGACCGCGCCGCCGAACGCCGCGAGCTCGACGTCGGCCGCGTTGACGTAGTGGTCGACGACCTCGTCGCCGAACGCGGCGCGCGCGATCGTGCTCTGCGCGAACAGGTCGCGGGCCTCGCGCAGCGTGTCGGGCACGCGCGGCTTCTCGGGCGCGTCGTAGGCGTTGCCCTCGAACACCGGCTCGAGCTCGAGTGAGTGCTCGACGCCGTGCAGGCCGGCGACGATCAGCGCGCTGAGCGCCATGTACGGGTTCAGGTCGGCGCCGCCGACGCGGTTCTCGAAGCGCAGCGACGGGCCGTGCCCGACGACGCGCAGCGCGCACGTGCGGTTGTCGTTGCCCCACGCCACGGCCGTCGGAGCGAACGTGGCCGCGGCGAAGCGCTTGTAGGAGTTGACGTTGGGCGCGAGCAGCAGCGTCAACTCGCGCAGCGCCGCGAGCTGCCCGGCGAGGAAGGAGTCGAACAGCGCACGGTCGCGCTGGAACAGCGGACCGTCCTGGTCGGCGAGCGAGAAGTGGATGTGACACGAGCTGCCCTCGCGCTCGTCGAACTTGGCCATGAACGTGACGGCCATGCCCTCGAGCGCCGCGATCTCCTTCACGCCGTTCTTGTAGATCGAGTGCTCGTCGGCCGTGCGCAGCGCGTCGGCGTAGCGGAAGTTGACCTCGTGCTGGCCGAAGTTGCACTCGCCCTTGGAGTCCTCGCAGACCATCCCGGCGGCTTCCATGCTGTTGCGGATGCGGCGCAACAGCGGCTCGACGCGCGCCGTGCCGAGCAGCGAGTAGTCGACGTTGTAGAGGTTCGCCGGCTGCAGCTCGCGGTAGCCCTTGGCCCAGGCGTCCTCGTAGGTGTCGCGGAAGACGATGAACTCGAGCTCGGTGCCGGCGTTGGCCTTCCAGCCGCGCTCGGATAGCCGCGCGAGCTGGCGGCGCAGCACCTGGCGCGGCGAGACGGTCACGTCGGAGCCGTCCTGCGCGGCGACGTCGGCGAGGCAGATCGCGGTGCCTTCCTGCCACGGCACGGGGCGCAGCGTGTCGAGGTCGGGGCGCAGCACGAAGTCGCCGTAGCCACGCTCCCAGGAGAACAGCTCATAGCCCGACACGGTCGCCATGTCGACGTCGACGCCGAGCAGGTAGTTGCACGCCTCGGCGCCGTGCTCGGCGACCTCGGCGAGGAAGTGGCGTGCGGTCAGCCGCTTGCCCTGCAGCCGCCCCTGCATGTCGGTCAGTGCCAGCAGGACGGTGTCGATCGTGCCCGCGTCGACCTCCGCGCGCAGCTCCTCGAGGTTCATCGAATCCGCTCCTCACTCGACACGGCGCCGCTCCTCACTTCACTCGGCGTTGAAGGTATAGGTTGTGATCCTTATGGTGAGCAGAGGCTACCGCGGGGATGGTCGGCGAGCTTAACGACATCCGCGAGCGCCTCGAGGCCGAGCTGGCGCCGCTCGAAGACGAGCCGCGCGAGCTCGACGGCGGCATCACCAACCGCAACTTCAGGGTCACGCTCGGCGGCACGGAGTACGTCGTGCGCCGCCCGGGCAAGGACACGGAGCTGCTCGGGATCGACCGCTCGGCCGAGCTGCTCGCAAACGAAGCGGCGGCCGCGCTCGGGATCGCGCCGGCGGTGGCGGCGATCGTCGACGGCTGCCTCGTCACGAGCTTCGTCGCGTGCCGGGCGCTGGAGCGCAAGGAGGTCGGCGCGGCGGTCGAGGAGATCGCGCGCGCCCTGCGCGCGTTCCACGATTCGGGCGTGCGGCTGCCGACGCGATTCTCGGTGCCGGCGCTGCTAGACGACTACGCGGCGATCGCCGAGGCCCGGGGCGCGCGTCTGCCCGACGGCTACGAAGCGGCCCGCGACGCGGCGGCGCGGATCGTCGCCTCGCTGCCGGCGACCGGGCAGCGCCCGTGCCACGACGACCTGCTCGCGGGCAACCTGATCCGCGCCGACGAGAGCGGGCGCATCCTGCTGGTCGACTGGGAGTACGCAGGGATGGGCGACCCGCGCTTCGACCTCGGCAACCTGTCGGTCAACAACGACTTCGACGAGTCGACCGACGAGCGCTTGCTGAGCGCCTACTTCGGCGAGCCGCCGACAGACGAGCGACGCGCTGCGCTGAAGCTGATGCGTGTGCTCTCGGACGCGCGCGAGGGCGCGTGGGGCGTCGTGCAAGGGGCGATCTCGGCGCTCGACTTCGACTTCGCCGGATATGCGCGCGAGCACTTCGAGCGGCTGCGCGCGGAGGTCGTGCGACCGGAGTTCGACGACTGGCTGGCCACGGCGGCTGCCGCGGCGGATGCATCGAGGATCGCGGGCGATGAGCGAGGGGCAGATGGCCCGACCGCGTGAGCTGCCGCCGCGAGCGCGCGTCGTGATCATCGGCGGCGGCGTGGGCGGCGTGGGCGTCGCGCACCACCTGGCGAAACTGGGCGAGCGCGACGTGGTGCTGCTCGACCGCAATGAGCTGACGAGCGGCTCGACGTTCCACTCGGCGGGGCTCGTCGGGCAGCTGCGTTCGAGCGTCTCGCTGACGCAGCTGATGGTCGACTCGGTCGAGCTGTACCGCACGCTGGATTGCGGCTGGGTGGAATGCGGCGGCGTGCGCCTGGCGTGCACGCCGGAGCGCGAAGAGGAGGTGCTGCGCCAGGTGGCGTGGGCGAAGACGTTCGGGCTGCCGCTGGAGCTCGTCTCGGCGCAGGAGGCGCAGGAACTGTTCCCGCTGATGAGCACCGACGGCGTGCGCTGCGGCTCCTACCTGGCCAGCGACGGCTACCTCGACCCGTCGCTCTTGACGACGGCGCTCGTCGACGGCGCGCGCGAGGGCGGCTGTCGCGTGTTCACGCACACGCGCGTGACGGGGATCGACGTCGAGCATGGCGCCACGGGCCGTGAGCGCGTGCGCGGCGTGCAGACCGAGTGGGGGCCGATCGAGGCCGAGGTCGTGGTCGACGCGGGCGGCATGTTCGCGGCCGAGATCGGGCGCATGGCGGGCGTGCGCGTGCCGATCGTGCCGTTCGCGCACGAGTACCTCGTGACGCAGCCGTTTCGCGAGCGCACGCCGGGCGAGCACCTGCCGACGCTGCGCGACCCGGACCTGCTGATCTACTTCCGCGAGGAGGGCGCGGGTCTGGTGATGGGCGGCTACGAGCGACAGTCGGCGCCGTGGGCGCTGGATCAGCACCTGCGCGACGCGATCCCGCAGGACTTCAACGGCCGCCTGCTCGAAGAGGACTGGCCGCGCTTCGAGGAGATCGCGAAGAACTCGTCCAAGCGCGTGCCGGCGATGGACGAGATCACGGTGACCAAGCTGATCAACGGCCCGGAGGCGTTCACGCCGGACAACGAGTTCTGCCTCGGCGAGAGCGAGGTGCAGGGCTTCTTCGTGGCGGCCGGCTTCTGCGCGCACGGCCTGGCCGGCGCGGGTGGCCTGGGCCGGGTGATGGCCGAGTGGATCCTCGCGGGCGAGCCGACGTCAGACGTGTGGGAGATGGACATCCGCCGCTTCGGCGCGCACTTCCGCTCGCGGAGCTACACGCTGAAGCGCGCCAAGGAGGTGTACGAGACCTACTACGACATCCGCTACCCCGGCCACGAGCGCGAGGCGGGGCGCCCGCTGCGCGTGTCGAGCGCGTATGGCTGGCACGCCGAGCACGGCGCGGCGTTCGGCGAGAAGTCGGGCTGGGAGCGCGTCAACTGGTACGAGCACAACGCGGCCGAGGGCGATGAGTCGCTGCGCCCGCGCGGCTGGGCCGGGATGCACTGGTCGCCGGCGATCGTCGCCGAGCACCGCGCCACGCGCGAGCGCGCGGGGCTGTTCGACGAGTCCTCGTTCGCCAAGCTCGAGATCTCGGGGCCGGGAGCACCGGCCTTCCTGGAACGGCTGTGCGACAACGAGGTTGCGGGCGAGGTCGGCGCGATCATCTACACGCAGATGCTCAACGCGCGCGGCGGGATCGAGTGCGACTTCACGGTCACGCGCGTCGAGCAGGAGCTGTTCTCGATCGTCACGGGCACGGCGTTCGGCAACCACGACCTCAGCTGGATCCGCCGGCACGCGCCGCAGGACGGCAGCGTGCGCCTGTCGGACGTCACCTCGCGCTGGTCGTGCTTCGCGCTGTGGGGTCCGCGTGCGCTGGACGTGCTGGCGCCGCTGACGGACGACCCGCTCGACTTCGCCTACATGCGCATGCGCGAGCTGGCGGTCGGCGACGTGCCGGTGCGCGCGCTGCGCGTGACGTTCGTCGGCGAGCTCGGCTGGGAGCTGTACTGCCCGAGCGAGTACGGCGCCGGGCTGTGGCGCACGTTGTGGCAGGCCGGCCGGGAGCACGGCCTGGTGGCGGGGGGCTACCGCGCGATCGACTCGATGCGCCTGGAGAAGGGCTACCGGGTGTGGGCAGCGGACATCACGGCCGATGAGAACCCGTTCGAGGCGGGCCTCGGCTTCTGCGTGAAGAAGACGACGGGCGAGTTCAACGGCGCCGCGGCGCTCGGGATCGCGCCGGACGGCGAGCGCACATCTGCGCCGCCGAGCAGAAGACTGCGCTGCATCGTGCTCGAAGACCCGCGCTCGGTGGCGCTCGGCAATGAGCCGGTGCGCATCGGCGATCAGGTGGTCGGTCGCGTGACGAGCGGCGGCTACGGCTACACGGTGGAGCGCTCGATCGCCTACGCCTACGTGCCGGCCGAGCTCGACTTCGGCACTGCCGTGGAGATCGACATCTTCGGCCGGTGGGTCGGCGGTGAGATCGTGCGCGAGCCGCTGTTCGACGCCAAGGGGGAGCGCGTGAAGGGCGCGATCGAGCCGGCGCGATGAGCGCGTTCGTCACGGCCGGCGGCGGCTTCCTGCTTGCCGTGCTGTGGTTCGACTTGATGTTCGACGTGCAGGTGCTCGGGCAGCACGCGCGCGAGCTGCCCGAGCAGCGCCTGTCCTCGATCGCGGCCTACTACGCGCGCGTGACGACGGCGGCGCGGCCGATGAACCGGCTGATCGCGACGGTCATGCTGGCGACGCTCGCGGCAATCGTCATGGAGATCGCCAATGGCGACGTCCCCTCGGCGGCGGCGTGGGTCTCGCTGGCGCTCGCAGCTGCGCCGATCGTGCTCGTCGCTGTGCGCACGGTGCCGAACGCGGTGCGCCTCGGCACTCGCGCCGACACGCCCGAGCGCCAGAGCGCGCTGGCGCGCGCGATCTTCGGCGAGCACGTGTTCTGCTTGGCCTCGATCGCGGCGCTGATCGCGCTCCAGCTCTCCTACTCCTAGCGGCGCGCCGCTACATCGACACCTCGATCGTCTCGTACACGTCGACGCTGCCGCCGCCTTTGAGCACAGGGCAGCCCTCGGCCAGCGCACCGGCGGCGTCGAGGCTGTCTGCCGTGATCACCGAGTAGCCGGTCAGCTCGGAGGCCGCCGCGCCGTTGCCGTTGCCGTTGACCGAGGTCGAGCCGGCGAACGGGTTGCCCGGATCGACGATCGCGGGGCCGAGCTCGCCGAACCATTCACCCCACGCCTGCATCACGGCCTGGCGCTGCTCCTCGGTGTCGGCCATCATCCCACCGCGGTACGCAAACAGATACTTACCCATGTTCACCTGTCTCCTGTTCTTTTTTTATTTATATTAATTATTGATAGATAAGAATTAATTGGAATCGAACACGCGCTGCGCGAGACTGTCGAAGCACGCGCTCCACCCTTCGCCATGGCCTTCGCGCGACCGCTGCGAGGCCAGGCCGCTGTGTTCCAGCACGACCGTCGTGCGCTCGCCGTCGCCGTGGAAGTCGATCGCCACGAGGCTCACGTGGCCCGGATGCGGCCCTCCCTCCCCCTGCCAGCACCACGTGAAGACGAGCCGGCGGGGACGGCTGACCTCGCGGTACTCGCCGGCGACCACGTGCAGCTCGCCGTCGTCGCCGAGCATGCGCAGCGTGTAGCGCCCGCCGACGCGCAGGTCAACGTCGCAGCCGGGCGAGGTCCCCTTCGGCGTCGTCGCCCACCAGCGCTCGAGCACGACCGGGTTGGTCCACGCGTCGAACACCTCCTCCGGCGTCGCCGCGAACGTCCGCTCCATGCGGAAGGCGGCGACCTCGCTCGTGCTCATGCGAAGCCTCCGCGGTCCTTGCCCGCGCCGGCTGCGTCCTCACGGCTCTCAGCGATGAACTGCTCGACCACGTCGAACTTGCGCTCCCACATCTTGCGCAGGTGCCCGATCCAATCGGCGGCGTCGTCGAACGGCTGCTCGGCCAGGTGCAGGCGGTGCGTGCGCCCGTCGATCACGCGCACGATCGCACCCGCTTCCTCGAGCACGCGCAGGTGGCGGCTGATCGCCGGCTTGGACACGGCGAAGTCGCGCGTCGCTTCGCCCACCGTCATGCCGGCCCCCGCCTCGTCCTCGTGCCCCTGCTCACGCGTGGCGAGACGTTCGACGATGCCGCGCCTGATCGGGTGGGCGCAGGCGGCGAACGCGCGGTCGAGCGTTATGTTGTTAGCCATGTGGTTAACAATAGCGAATGGTCCAAGCCGGAGCGATCCGACGAGCGAGAATGCGGCTCGTGGCACTCGACCACGACGCCGCTGCCTGGCCGGCCCCCCACAGACGCGCCACGCAGCTTGGCCACGCACTCGTGCGCGTCGCCGCGCTCTGCGCGCTCGCCTCCTGCCTGGCGGCCGTCACGGCGCTGCCGGCCGGTGCAGCGCGTGGGAGAACAGTCGTTTTCGGGCACTCGGTGCAGGGACGGGCGCTCGTGGCGCGCGTGCTCGGCGACAGCTCGGCACCGCGAAAGATCCTGCTCGTCGGCTGCATCCACGGCGACGAGTGCGCCGGACGCACGATCCTCACTGCCACCGAGCGCCGGGCGGTCCCGGCGAATGCCCAGCTGTGGCTCGTGCCGACGCTCAATCCCGACGGCGTGACAACCGGCACGCGGCAGAACGCGCACGGCGTCGATCTCAACCGCAACTTCCCCTACCGCTGGCAACCCGTGTCCGGCCCGACGTTCTACTCCGGCCCGCGCCCGCGCTCCGAGCCCGAGACGCGCGCCGCCATGCGACTGATCGCGCGCGTGCGCCCGGACGCGACGGTCGTCTACCACCAGCACGAGGACCTCGTCGACATGGCCGGCGGCGACCGCGGGCTCGCGCGTCGCTACGCCGAGCTGGCCGGGCTGCGTGCGACGTGCCTGCCGTTCCTGCCAGGCACCGAGTCGGGCTGGTCGAACCACGCCTTCCCGGGGACGACGTCGTTCGTCGTCGAGCTGCCTGCCGGTCCCATGCGGGGAGCGGCACTGAGGAGGCACCTGCACGCGCTGGGCGCGCTCGAGCACGGTGCGCGCAGCGGCTCGGCGCGCAGCTGCGCGCCCTGAGCGCTCAGCCGTCCTCACCGAGGACGAAACGCTCTATCGCGAGCGCGAAGCCCTCGTGCTCGTTGGACTCCGTGACCCGCGTGGCCGCGCGTTTGACCTCCTCGCCGGCGTTGCCCATCGCGATGCTCAGGCCGGCTCCCTCGAACATCAGCATGTCGTTGGGCTGGTCGCCGAGCGTCGCGATGCGCTCCAGCGGGATCTCGTAGTTGCGCGAGAGATGGTGCAGCACGGCGCCCTTGTTCGCCTCGGGATTGGTCACGTCCAGGTAGTACGGCTGCGAGCGCGCCGCCAAGACGTGCTCGCCGAACTTCGCCCGCGCGTCCGCCTCGGCCTTGGCGACCGCGTCGAGATCGTCGCTGACGCCGACGATCTTCGCGATGCCCTCGGTGAGCTGATCGAAGCTCTCGACGACGGTCGGCTCGAAGCGAACCGTGTCCGCCTCTTTGCGCACGTGCGCGACATGCGCGTCGCGCAGCAGCCAGTCCGAGCCCCGGTACAGCCACACGTCGAGCCCGTGACCGCCGATCAGCTCGACGATCTGCGTGACGAGCCGGGAGTCGATCGAGCGTTCCTCGATCACCGACATGTCGGGGCGCGCGAACAGGCCGCCGTTGAACGCCGCCAGCGGAAGCCTGAGCGCCAACGGCTCGACGAGCATCTCCATCCCGCGCGGAGGTCGCCCGCTCGTGACCGCGAACTTCACGCCGGCCTCGTGGAGCGAGCGCACGGCCGCGATCGCGCGATCGGTCAGCTGCTTGTCGTCGGTGACCAGCGTGCCGTCGACATCTGCCAGCACGAGCTCGATCTTCGTCTTGTGGGCCACCTTGCGCCGCCGCCGCTTCGCTCGCTTGACCGCTCGACCGCGCCTACGCGAAGCGCTTGACGAACGCGAGCGCAGTGTCGGCGACCTCGCGCCAGCCGCTGTCGATCGTCAGCGCGTGGCCGCGGCCCGGCAGCTCGACGATCTCCGTCACGCCCTCGTTGCGCTTTTGCTTCTTGTAGGACGCGTTGGCGATCGCCCAGGGAACCGTGTTGTCCTTCTCGCCGTTGATGATCAACAGCGGCCCGCGCTCGGGGTTCTTGCTGTTGACCTTCGCCTCCGTCCACGGGTTGAGGTTGGCCGTGGCTGCCTGGAACAGCGGCAGCCCCGCCGCGGGCACGGCATAGGTCGTGTACAGCTGCTTGGCCTCTTCCTCTGAGACCGCGTTGGCGAAGCCGAAGCGGAACTGCTCGTAGGTGAGCGGCACCGCGCGGTTGCGGTTGGCCGGGTTGCCGAGCACCGGGCTGGCCGACTTCAGCGCCGAGATCGGCAGCGGCAGCACGCCGCGAAACGGCGCCGGGTCGATCGCGACGCTCGCCGCCGACAGCCCCCGGCCGGCGACGATCTGCGTCAACAGACCGCCGAAGGAGTGCCCGACGACGGCCGGCTTCTTCGCGAGCTGGCCGATCACCTCGGCAAAGTGGTCGGCGACCTGCCCGACCGACTTGTGCGCGAACACCTCCGGTTTGGCGTTGGCCTGCTCGACCGTCTGCGGATCGTCCGGCCAGCCTGGCGTCAGCGGCGCGTAGCCGGCCTCGTCGAAGACCGTCGCCCAGCGATCCCAGCTGCTCGGCAGCAGCCACAGGCCATGGATGAACACCACCGGCTGCTTGCCCGTCGCGTTGGCCTTCTCGATCTGCTCAGACTCGTACTTGGAGATCGCCATGTCTCGTCCTTGTGCTCGGTTGTGGCCCCCGCCGGGATCGACCAACGATCCGCGAAGCATCATCCCACGCCGGCGCTATCGTCCCGACCGCGGCGCGCGCCGGGCGCGCCGCTACGCAACTTCCGCGTTCAGAACAGCAACAGGGGGACTTCACATGACTGCACAGCTCTCCGCAGCTCGGCCCGAGGGCCGCTTCCGTTCGGGCGCCCGCGCGGGCGTGTCCCGACGCCTCGCCGTCGCCGTGCTCGCGGCCGGCGCGCTCGCGGCGATCACGGCGGCCGGCGCGAGCGCCAAGACCGTGACGGTCAAATGCCGCGGAGGCAGCAGCTCGTGCAGCGCCACGATCAGCCTCGCCGGCGGCGCGAGCAACAAGAAGCTGCGGATCGAGCTGAGCGATACCAACCTGAAGCTCGTCGGCCGCTCGGTCAAGCCCAAGGAAGTGAAGGGCGCCTACAGCCTCTCCAAAGGCAGCTACTCGCTCGGCGGCTCGGTCTACAACGTGACGCTCAACGCAGTGCAGTCGATCCCCAAGGGCGCGACGCTGACGCTGAAGTTCGCCGTGCCGCACAAACTCGGGACGCCGGGGCAGTAGTAGGTCGCCGCGGCGGGCGATGCCTAACCTGTACGACCCGGAGTTCGACGAGCCGCGCGAGCAGCCGGGCTTTCTCGCGCGGCGCGCGCGCGTCAGCCGGCAGGCCGGCAGCGAGCGGCTCGGCCTGAGCGTGTGGGAGGTGCCCCCGGGCGAAGCCGCCTATCCCTACCACCACCATCTCGGCGAGGAGGAGCTGGTGGTGGTGCTCGAAGGGGCGTCCGAGCCTGCGCACACCGGAGGGCTGGCGCGAGCTCGCGCCCGGCGAGGTCGTCGCCTTCCTGCGCGGGGAGGGCGGCGGCCACCAGCTCGTCAACGAGACCGATCAGACGGTCCGCTTCCTCGCCTTCAGCACGAGCGGCGATCCTGACCTCGTCGTCTATCCCGACTCGGGCAAGCTCGGCGCGTTCGAGCGGCTGCCCGACGGCGGCGGTCTGCGCGCGATGTTCCGCTCCGGCGACGCCGTCGACTACTACGACGGCGAGCGCCCGCCGGTGCGCTGAGCGGCGGCTCAGGCGGGCCGGCTGGGCCCGGAGGAGCTCACGGCCCGCCGCCGATCGTCACGCGCCCGAGCCCGATCACCTCGATCTCCTGCTGCGGCGCGCACACGGCGATCTGCTCGGCCTCGTCGCGCAGCGTGCGCCGCAGCGCGAAGAACGCGAGGCCGCCGACGATCGCCGGCACCCACAGCGCGATCGCGCGGTAGGCGAGCACGGCCCCCGTCGCCGAAGTCAGCGACACGCCATACAGCGCGAGCGTGCCGACAAGCCCGGCGTCGACGCCGCCGATCCCGCCGGGGACCGGGATCAGCCCGCCGAGCTCACCGATCAGGTAGGCGATCCACAGGATCGCGAGCGGCGGCGCAGGACCGAGCGAGTGAAACGTGGCCCACACGATCATCACGTCGAACGCCAGATAGGCGACCAGCCCGAGGATCAGCGCGGCGTTGCCCTCGCGCAGCAGCGCGAGGGCCTCGCTCACACCGTCGCCGATCGCGCCGAGCGTCTTCACGACGAACAGCTCGCGCTTTGACGGCTCGCCGTCGCGGCGCCTCTCCAGGCGTCCGCTCAGCCGCTTCGCGATGCGCCCGGCAGAGATCGCCAGCGCGATCGCGCCCGCCGCGATCGCGGCCGGCAGCAGCGTCAGCAGCAGGTTGCCCTCGCCGCCGATCGCGCCCAGACCGAGCGCGGCGCCGAGCACGATCACGCCGAGCACGTTGGGCAGGCTCGTCAGCAGGAAGAAGGCGACCGTCCGCTTGGCGATCTCCTCGCCGCCCATGCCGCCGCGTTTGAGCGCCCAGGCGCCGAGCGCGAGACCGCCGGCGCCGCCGGTCGGGATCAGCGCGTTGGCGCCCAGCTCGGACATACCGATCTGAAAGCTCACCCGCCAGCTCATCATGCGGCAGAAGATCATGCGAAAGACGGCCACGTAGCCGAACCCCGAGAGGAGCTTCAGCACGATCCCGAGCACGAGCCAGCCGGGGCTGGCGTTCGCGAGCCGGCTGCGCAGCTCGCCGAGACCCGGCAGCAGCGTGACAGCGGCCACGACGGCGATCACCAGGGCGAGCAGGAAGAATAGGCGCGTGCGGACCTTGTGCGCGCTGAGCTGCGCCGGGCCTTCGAGGTCGTCGCGGGCGACGCGCGGCGTGTCGTGAAGTTGCGAGGCCATGGACGCATTGTGGCCACTCGCCGAGCCGCTCCCCGACTTGCGAATATGCGCGCGTGGGAACCGCCTATACGGCCGCCGAATGGACCGACCTGTTCGTCGCGAGCGCCGGCGCCTCGGCCGCGCTCACCGGTCTCCTGTTCGTGGCGGTCTCGGTCAACATCCAGGACATCCTCAAGTACGCCGGCCTGCCCACGCGGGCGCTGCAGACGCTGCTCTTGCTGTTGAGCGCCGTGGTCGTCTCGCTGGTTGGCTTGATTCCAGGCCAGAGCACGACGGCCCTCGGCGCCGAGCTGCTGGCGATCGGACTGGTGTTCGGGGGGTGGGTCTTGGTGTTGGCCGCGCGGGCGGTCGAGTCGACGCGCGAGTACGTGCGCCCGCTGTTCCACTTCGGGCTCGTGATCCCCGGGACCTTGCCCCAGATCATCGGCGCGGCGAGCCTGCTGGCGCAGGCCGGCGGCGGCCTCTACTGGATCGTCGGCGGCATCGTCGGCGCGCTGCTGAGCGCGTCGATCAATGCCTGGGTGCTGCTCGTCGAGATCCTGCGCTGAGGTCCGCGTGTCGGCGGGGGCGCTGGCGAGCGCGGGTCTAGACCGGGACTCCGACCGAGCCGGCGCCGCGCAGGCTCGCCAGCGGCGGGCGCTCCTCGAGCGCGACCTGCCGCGACTCCATCGCCGGGCCGCCGTCGAGGTCTGGCAGCGCGATCGAGCCGCAGGCGTACGCGTCGGCGAAGTCCTGCCCGAGGAAGCGGGCCTGCGCGGCGATCAGCACGGCGTAGGCCATCGCCGAGAGCTCGCGCAGCGACTGGTGGCGATTCTGGCGCACGCCGAGATCGACCTGCGCGAGGCCGTGTAGTCCGGCGATCCTCCAGGCATCGATCAGCATCGCGATCTCCACGCCGTAGCCGACGCTGAAGGGGAGCTGCTCGAGCAGCTCGCGGCGTCCCGCCGTCTCGCCGGCCAGCGGTTGACCGAACACGGCCAGCTCGGGAGCGTGCAGGTTGAGCAGCGGTCGCGCCATCAACTCGGTCACGCGCCCGCCGCCGTGCGGCTCGAGGCCCCCGGCGACCCGGAACGGACGGCGGAAGCAGCCCTTGACCAGCTGCACGTCGGGCTCGCACACGAGTGGTCCGAGCAGGCCGAGCAGGAAGTGCTCGTCGAAGTCCTCGGTATCGGTGTCGGCGAAGGCTACGACGTCGCTGCGGACCGCGCGCAGCGCGCGCCACATCGCGTCGCCCTTGCCGCGTGCCGGCCCGAGCTCGGGCGAGAGCTCGTCCTCCTGCGCAACATCGAGCCCGGCACGCGCGGCGATCGCAGCGCTGCCGTCGCGCGAGGAGGCATCGACGACGAGAACCTCGTCGAGCAGGCCCGCAGCGCGCAGGCGCGCGGCATGGGCGGCGACGGGTCCGATCGTGTCGGCCACTTCGCGGGCCGGGAGCACGAGCGCGATCGAGCAGCGCTTGTGCTCGAGCAGCCGTGCCAGCGGAAATTGCTCGGCGCGATAGGAGCGCGTGGCGCGCCAGTCCGAGCGCGCCAGGTCCTGGGCGAGACCGCGCGGGGCGCGGCCGCCGGTGCGAGCCGAGGTGCTGACGCGGACCTGTGCGCTGCGGTGGATCGCGACGCCACGCGCGGTGAGCTCGCGCTCGAGCGCCTCGTCCTCGAGCGCCGCCCTCACCGGCAGCCCGCCGCAGCGTCGATACGTGGCCGCCGTGATCGCCAGCGAGGCGCCGCTGAACTGATGGTGATCGGACGCGGCCTGCAGCGCCGCCGTCGAGCGCACCGAGCGCAGCCGCTCGACGCTGCGCTGCTCGCGCTCGCCCACTGCCTGCCGGGAGAGCCCGAGCGCCTCGTCGGCGAGCAGCTCGATGCGCCCGCCGATCGCTTGCGCACCGCGCGCGGCCAGCTCGAGCTGACAGGCCAGCCAGTCCTCGGCGACGACGCTGTCGGCGTCGGTGCTCGCGATCAGCCCATCGGCGCGGCCGACCTGCAGCAGTCGCTCGCAGGCAAGGTCCATACCGTGCCGTCGGGCGCGTCCGACCCCGCGTGACTGTGCGAGCTCGACGGCGTGCAGCCGCAACGAGGGGTGAGCGGCGGCGAAGTTCGCTACGTGCTCGGGCGTCTCGTCACGGCAGCCATCGAGCACGACAATCAGCTCGAAGCGCTCGCGCGCGACGCCGCGCTGGCCGGCCAGCGCGTGCAGGCAGCGCTCGACGCGCTCGGCCTCGTCGCGTGCGGGGACGACGACGACGGCGCGCAGCGAAGGCTCCGGCGGCGGCAGGTGTGCGAAGGCCGAGGCGCTCATGCCACAGCCGCCGCGGCGCTGATCAGCTCGCGCCCGCGCTCGTAATCGTCGTCTCGCTCGTGCGTCAGCACACCGACCAGCGCTCCCTCACGCGAGTACCAGACGGTGAATGCACCGTCATCGTGCTGCTCGAAGCGGGCGTCGTCGTGCCCGTCGCCCCAGGCCGCGTACTTCAGCGTGCGCTCGCCGATCGCCGACCAGAAGCCGGGAACGCTGTCCCACGCCGTGCGCTCCCCGGCGAGCACGCCGCCGGCGACCTCGCCTTGGCCGAGCGCGTCGCCCCAGTGTTCGACGCGCAGGTGCCGACCGGCGCATGCGTTGTAGGCATACGCCACATCGCCGACGGCCAGCACTGCACACGGTGCCTCGCCGGCGTGTGACGTCTCGCAGGCGCCGGGCGACTCCTCGACGCGCATCGCCTGATCAACGACGACCGCTCCCTCGTGCAGCGGCAGACCGGCGGCATGCGCGAGCTCGCTGCGCGGGCGCACGCCCATCCCGAGCACGATCGATGCGGCCTCGATGCGCCGCCCGTCGTCGAGCTCGACCGTGCGACCCTCACGTATGGCGCTGACCTCGGCGCCGGCGATCAGCTCGACGCCGAGCTCGGCCAGCCAGCCCGCGATGCGCTCGCCGGCCTGCTCGCCGAGGCGCTCCTGCTGCGGCCTGCGTTCCTGTCCGATCAAGACCACGTGGGCCCCGATCAGCGCAAGCGAAGCGGCGAGCTCGCAGCCGATGAAGCCCGTGCCGATCACGACGAGTGGCTCGGCAGGCGTACGCTGCCTGCCCGCCTGCGTCCGCACGGCGGCGGCCCGTGCATGCTTGGCGAGTTCGATGCTGTCAGGGACGGTACGCATCGTCATCACCGCGTCGTCGTCGAGGCCGGGGATTTCGGGACGTAGCGGCTCCGAGCCGGTCGCCAGCACGATCGCGTCCGCCCGCAGCTCGGCGGCGCTCGCGCCTGGATCGACGCTGTCGACGATCGTGAGCGTACCCCGCCGAGGGTCGACCTCGCGCGCGCGCCGGCGCAGGCACAACTCCACGTCCTGCTCGTCGAACCACTCGCGCTGCTCGATCGGCAGCTCCCGAGCCTCCAGTTCGCCGCGCAGGAACTCCTTGGTCAGCGGCGGGCGCCTGTGGGGGAGCAGCGGCTCGGCGCCGATCAGCGTCACTTCGCCGGCGCCGCCATGCTCGCGGTAGGCGCGGGCCGTCGCCAGCCCGGCCGGACCGGCGCCGACGATCGCGATGCGCTCAGCGGCCATCGTCTTCGAAACGATCGAGTCGGTATCCGGGGCGGCGCGCGTCGAGCGCGTGCCAGCGTGCGAGCTTGGCCGCGAGCAGGTCGTGCACCTCGTCGCCGAGCAGCGGCTCCTCGACTCCCCTGCCGCGCCAGCTGACAGCCAGGACGGCGGCGCCTGAGCGCAGTTGCGCCTGCAGCCACTCGATCGCCGCAGCAAGCGCCGGCTCGTCCAGGTAGTAGAGAACCTCCGAGCAGACGATCAGCTCCCAATCGCCGGCCGGTACCTGCTCGGGGAAGCTCGCCTGCACGACCTCTACGTTGTCCTTCTCAGCCAAGTGCTCGCGCGCGAGCGCGACGGCGCGCGGGGAGAAGTCGATCGCCACGAGCTGCTCGCAGCGCTCGGCGAGCAGCCCAGAGAACACCCCGATCGAGCAGCCCAGCTCGAGCGCCCTGTCGAATCGGCGCGGTGGAAGGGCTGCGAGCGTGGCGGCGTACTTCTCGCGCTCGTAGGCGCTGTCGCGGTAGTTCCACGGATCTGCGCTTGCCTCGTAGTGGCGCTCGAAGCGCTCCGCGTCGACTCTCGGCGGCTGGCCCACGGCGCTCACCGCGCGTCCCCCGCGAGCAGCTCGGCGCCGAGCTGGACGAGCTTCGGGTCGAGGCGATGCTGCAGCAGGAACAGATCGAGGTCGCGGCGCGCGCGGTCGAGCGTGCTGCCGCCGATCAGCGCGCGCGAGCCGCACACGCGAGCTGCCTCGGCGGCGATCAGGCGCGCCGCGTCGGACAGGGCGAGGCGACATTCGGCCGCGAGAGCGCCGTCGCTCGCGTGCTCTGCGTCGGAAGGGGCAGCGCCATCGAGCGCGCCCACGGCGTGATCGAGCCAGCGGTCGATCGAGGACCGCGCGACGCGCATGCGTCCGATCGCGTGCAGCCTGAGCTCGTCCGCGAGGGCGCGCTCGCCGACGAGCTCGAGCGTGGAGGCGAGGATGCCGTCGGCGATCCCCGCCCAGGTCGCCGATGTGCGCACGGCGTCGCGCGAGAACCACGGCTCACGCACGATCTCCTCAGGTCCGCCGAGCAGCGCCAGCACGGGAGCTCGGTCGAACTCGACGCGATGGCTCTCGGAGGCGCGCAGGCCGGAGGCGCGATACCAGTCGCGATCGAGCGACAGCCCGCACGTGGCGTCGATGTAGGCGATCCGCTTCGCGTCGTGCTCGTCGCGCGCGACGACCAGCGCACGCTGTATTCCACCGGCGCCGGAGCAGAAGGTCTTGACGCCGGTCAGCGCGAGGCCTCCGTCGGCGGCCCCGACCACACGCGCGGGCGGCCCCTCGCCGGGCGCGGGATCGGCTCCCCACACGCCCAGCAGCAGCTCGCCGCGGCCGATCCGCGCGAGCTCCTCGCCGCGGAGCGGCTCCTCGGCCAGCAAGGCGAGCCGCTCAACTCCGTTGAAGTGCCCGTCGAGGATGCGCGCCGTCGATGCGTCGGCGGCCGCGAGCGCGCGGATCAGGCCGGCCTCGGCGGTGAGGTTGCAGCGCGCGCGCTCGCCGGCCAGCTGCACCACACCGGCTGCCTTCAACAGGGCGAAGTTCTCCTCGGGAAAGCGCGGGTGCACATCGAGCTCGCCCGCATTCAGGGCGATCTGCGTCAAGACCGAGACGAGCGCAGGCCCGGATGGTGCAGGAGCCGCGGGTTCAGGCGCGGCGGGCGGAAAGCCCGCATCCGCCCCGAGACTCGGGAGGCTCACTGCGATGCCCCGACGACCGGCTGCCGCGGCGGCACAGCGGCGGCAGGCGCCAGGCCGCCCTCACGCGCCGCGACGATCAGCGGGGCCAGCAGCTGGAGCGTGTTCTCACAGCCGCTGCGCAAGGCTCCAGGACCGAGCCCGTCGTGCATCAGCACGATCGCGCCCGGAGCCAGCTGCCTGCGGGCGCGTGCGAGCATCGCGAGAGCTGGATCGCCACGCCAGTCGTGGGTGTCGATCGTCCAGTGCACGAGTTCGAGGTCGTGGCGCGCGGCGACGCGTTCGCTGGCCGACGTCACGATCCCCCACGGGGTCCGCCAGCGCGTGGGACGCACGCCCACCTGGGTCAGCGCGTCCAGCGCCATGCACGTGTCGAGTTCGATCTGCTCCTCGGTGAGCTGGCTGTGGCGAAGGTGGCGATGCCCGTGCAGCTGGACCTGATGGCCGGCGTCGGCTGCCGCGCGCACGACTGAGGGCGTCGCTTCAACGCGCTCGCCGAGCACGAAGAAGGTGGCCTGCGCACCACAGCGGTCGAGCTCCTCCAGCACGCGCAGCGTCCAGCGCTCGTCGGGACCGTCGTCGAAGGTGAGGGCGATGGGGGATCGTGCGAAGGGGACGCTCGTTTTTCTACCCCAGCGCCGAGCTGGCCAATCGAATGAGCGCGCGACGGGGCCGCGGGCCGGCGCCGGTCGGACGCGAGCAGGAAGAGATGGCACGCGCCAGCGCGCTTCGGGGGGACGCTCGGCGTCGTGCCGCTATTAGTAGGCCGGTGCCGCGACTGCGCCGATCAGACTGTGCCGCCCCGGGCATCACCCGGCGCGGCAGGGGGCGAGGTCACGAGTACCTGGATCCCGACGGCGAGCGGATCGACGATCCGGAGGTGCTGGAGCGGATCCACGCGCTTGCCATCCCACCGGCGTGGCGCGAGGCCTGGATCTGCATGGACCCGCGTGGGCATCTCCAGGCGACCGGCTTCGACGCGGCGGGCCGCAAGCAGTACCTCTACCACGAGCGCTGGCGTGCCCATCGGGACCGCCAGAAGTTCGATTCGATGATCGCCTTCGGCCATGCGCTGCGAAAGCTGCGCGCAAGGGTCGGGCGCGATCTGCGTTCGCCGCGGGGCGAACAGGCGGCCTCGTCCGATCAGCGGCTCTCGCGCGAGCGCGTGCTGGCGTGCTCGGTGCGCCTGCTCGACGTCGGCTTCTTTCGCATCGGCTCCGAGGACTACGCCGAGCGCAACGAATCGTTCGGCCTGACGACAATGCTGCGCAAGCACGTGACGATCGTCGAGCAGCAACTCGTGTTCGACTTCCCGGCGAAGTCGGGGCAGCGCCGCGTCCAGGCGATCGCCGACGGCGATGCGCTCGAGCTCGTGAGCGAGCTGAAGCGAAGGCGCAGCGGCTCGCAGCTGCTGGCCTATCGCGAGGGAGGAGGTTGGCGCGAGCTGGACGCCGCGGAGGTCAACGACTACATCAAGCGCCACACCGGCGGCGAGTTCACGGCCAAGGACTTCCGCACGTGGAACGCGACGGTGCTCGCGGCCGTCGCGCTCGCGGCCCCCGAGGCCAGGGCGAGCACCCGCGCCGCGCGCGAGCGCCGGATCGGGGCGGCGATCAAGACTGTCGCGGCCTACCTCGGCAACACGCCTGCCGTGTGCCGTGCCTCCTATGTGGATCCGCGCGTGCTCGACCGCTATCGCAACGGAGAGACGATCGCGCCCGCGCTGGAGAAGCTCGCGGGGAATGGTCCGGACCTCGCCGATGCGCGTGTGCGCAGGAAGGTCGAGGGCGCCGTGCTCGACCTGCTCGATCATGCGCCGGGCTAGCGTGGGGGTCATGCAGACGCCCGACGTGATCGTGCTCGGCGGCGGTGGCACGCTCGGCGAGGCGTGGATGAGCGCCGTGCTGGCCGGCCTGGAGGGACATGGCTCGTTCGACGCGCACGCCTGCCGCGGCTACCTCGGCACGTCGGCCGGCTCGATCGTGGCGGCCTCGCTGGTCGCCGGCCTGGATCCTTCGGCGCGCTTGGGAGAACGAGCGATGCCGAGCGCTCGCGACGGGGCTGAGCCCAGTGCCGTCGGCTCCACGAACGCGCGCCGTGCGCTCTCGGTGGCAGGCGAGCTGGCGAGCGTGGCGGCGGCTCCACTCGTCTCGCTCGCGCTCGTCTCAAGCGCGCCAGGTGGCGCCGTGCTGCGCCGCACGCTGCTCGGCAGGATTCCGGCAGGTCGTCGCTCGCTAGCGCAGCTCGGGCGCATGGTCGAGCAGGCCGGCGTCGGTTGGGATGGGCGACTGCGCATCGCCGCCGTCGATCTCGCGAGCGGCAGGCGGGTCGTGTTCGGCTCCCCGCGCGCGCCGGAGGTCTCGGTGGCGCAGGCCGTGCAGGCCTCGTGCGCGATTCCGGGCGTCTTCGAGCCCGTGCGAGCGGACGGCCGCAGCTACGTCGACGGCGGCGCGTGGAGCCCGACGAACATGGACGCGCTCGAAGTGAGCCGCGGCGATCGCGTGCTGTGCCTCAACCCAACCGGCTCGCTGCGTCCGAGCCTCGGCTCGCCGGCTGGAGCATTCGGTCCGCTCTCGCGCGGGATCGCTGCAAGCGAGGGACTTGCGCTGCGCAGGCGCGGAGCGCGCGTGCGCACGATCAACCCGGATGCCGCCAGCGCGGCCGCGATGGGCGCCAACCTGATGGACGTGCGGCGGCGCGATGAGGTGGTCGAGGCGGGCATCGCCCAAGGCCGCGCCGCAGCGATCTCGCCAGCCGGAGGAGACTTCTCGACCGCGTAGAACCCCGGGGAATGCTGGCGCTGCTGCTCGCGGTCGCACTCATCGCACTGACGATCCTCGCCCTGCTCCTGTCGGGCGTGATCGCGGCGATCGCCACCGGCGTCGGCCTGCTGAACGTACTGGCGCTGGTGATCGGCCTGC
The DNA here is from genome assembly GCA_963714215.1 of uncultured Solirubrobacteraceae bacterium. Classification (GTDB taxonomy): domain Bacteria; phylum Actinomycetota; class Thermoleophilia; order Solirubrobacterales; family Solirubrobacteraceae; genus Palsa-744. Next base: position 111,264 of record CAVQNP010000007.1, on the reverse strand, counting down.
GCTCACGCCGTGCCCGCCCCGCGCCGTGCCCGCCTGAGCGCTGGCGGCCGAAGTCGTTTCGTCGCCCGCCTGCGCCGCCACTGGAACCGGAGGCCGAGGAGCAACTGCATTCGCACTCGCTGACCGTGCACCGCCGCTGAACGCGGCGGGCGCGTTAGCCTGAGTCGAAGGTGGGAGCGGCGCAACGGACAGCGGTGGGGGCGAGGGCAATGCCCGGCCCGAGTTGGCGGGCAAGGCTCATTCTCGTGCTCGTTGCGCTCGTCTTCGCGCTGGCATCGACGCTCCTGCGCCCCGGGGCGGCGGGGGCGGCCTCGGTGGGCTCGGCCTTCGTGCGCGTGGATCAGGCCGGCTATGCGACGACGGGTGCCAAGCGTGCCTACCTGATGTCGCGCCGCGAGCAGGCCGGCGTGCCGTTCTCGGTGCTGCGCCTGCCGGGAGGCGAAGTCGCCTACAGCGGCGTCGTCGGACCCTCGACGGGCGCGTGGAGCAAGCGCTTCGCGCACGTCGACGCGCTCGACTTCGACGCGCTGCGGACGCCAGGCAGTTACGCGATCTCAGTGTCCGGACGCACGATGACCAGCTCGCCGGCGTTCGAGATCTCGCCGGCTCCCGCGCTCTACGCGCAGCCGCTCGCCAACGCGCTGTCGTTCTACGAGACCGAGCGCGACGGTGCCGACTTCATCCGCTCGCCGCTGCGCACCGCCGCGGCGCACCTCAACGACACACAAGCGAGCGTGTACGAGACGCCCGCGGTCAACCGCGACGGCGTCTTCAAGGGTGACCTCGTGCCGACGGGCGAAACGATCGACGCCTCGGGCGGCTGGTGGGACGCGGGCGACTACCTGAAGTTCGTGCAGACGACGAGCTACACGGTCGCGCTGCAGCTGCTCGGCGTGCGCGACTTCCCCGCGCAGATGGGCACGAGCGCGGGAGCGGGCGACTTCACGGCCGAGGCGCGCTTCGGCGTGGAATGGCTGCTGCGCATGTGGAACGACTCGACGCGCACGCTCTACTACCAGGTGGGGATCGGGGAGGGCAACTCCAAGACGCTCGGCGACCACGACGTCTGGCGCCTGCCCCAGGCCGACGACGGCTACGGCGGTGAAGATCCGAGCGCACGCTACATCCGCCATCGCCCGGTCTTCCGCGCGGGGCCGCCGGGCTCGCCTGTCAGCCCCAACCTGGCCGGGCGCGATGCGGCGGCATTCGCGCTGTGCGCCCAGGTCTTCGACGAGAGCGATCCAGCGCTCGCGGCCCGCTGCCTGAGCGCGGGCGAGCACATCTACGACCTGGCCGATACCGACCCACATGGGCCGCTGCTCACGGCGATCCCGTTCGACTTCTATCCGGAGAGCGAATGGCGCGACGACCTCGAGCTGGGCGCGAGCGAGCTGGCGATCGCGCTCTCCTCAGCTCCCGCGCCAGCCGGGCTTGCGCACTCACAGCCCTCCTTCTACCTCGAACGCGCGGCGAGCTGGGCGCGCTCCTACGCCGAACACGCCGGCGGAGGCGAACCGCTGAACCTGTACGACGTGAGCGGGCTGGCGCACTTCGAGCTCGTCCGCGCGCTGCGCCTCGCGGGAGACCCGCCGGGGATGGCGAGCGGCGAAGCCCAGCTGATCGCACAGCTGAAGGAACAGCTCGAGCAGGCCGTCGCGCAAGCGAGCGGAGATCCCTTCGGCTTCGGCTTCCCGTGGGCCGAAGCCGACACAGCCTCGCACGGCGCCGGGCTGTCGACGATGGCCGCCGAGTACGACGAGCTGACCGGCACGGCCACCTACCGCGCCTTCTCGGCGCGCTGGCTCGGCAACGTGCTCGGCGCGAACGCGTGGGGCTCGTCGTTCATCCTCGGCGACGGCTCGACGTTCCCGGCGTGCCCATCCGACCAGCTGGCGAACCTCGCCGGCTCGCTCGACGGCTCGCCGCCGGTGCTCGCGGGCGCCGTGGTGGAGGGCCCGAGCGACGCGGCGAGCAAGGGACGGGTGGCCGGCATGCGCAAGTGCCCGCCGACCGGCTCAAACGGGCTGGCGCGCTTTGACGCGAAGGCCGTCTTCAAGGACGACGTGCAGTCCTACACGACGGTCGAGCCCGCGATCGACCTGAGTGCATCCTCGCCGCTGGCGTTCGCCTGGCAGGTCGCGGCGGCGCGACCGCTGGGCGGCGTCACTGCTCGACAAGCACGAACACGTCTGCGTAGTCGCTGAGCAGCGTGGACGGGTCCTCGCGGCCTTCGCCGCGCAGCGTCGCGGCAAGCTCGCGGAACCACTCGAGCGTGCGCCCGGGCGGGGCCGTGCGCCAACTGACCACGGCCTGCTCGTCACCCTCGTTCCACATCTGGTGAACCGTGCCACGCGGAATCTCGAGCACCTCGCCGGTGGCGATCGTGTGCTGCTCGGAGCCGACGAGCGCGTGCATCGCGCCGGCGCAGACCTCGAAGCGCTCGTCCTGGGCGGGATGGAGGTGCGGCGGCGGTGGCGAGGAGCCGCCGGCGTAGGTCGCCTCGAGCACGAGCGCGTGCTCGTCGTGGGAGAGCACTCGCAATGTGGTGCCGGGTCCGAGCACGAGCTCCTCGCTCATGTGTTGCAGGCTAGCCGACGCCGATCCCGCTACGTTGCCGACGTCGCCCGCGGCGATCCCCTCTCTCGATGCCTGCCTCACACCCCACTCAGTACGTCTTCGCCTACGGCTCGCTCGTGCACGATCTCGCTCCCGGCGAGGGGCGGGACACCGAACGCGGTACGTACCTGCGCGATCACCGTCGGGCCTGGAACGTCGCGATGGACAACTCCGTCTCGCTGCCGGGCTACAAGTACTACCTGGACGCCGGTGACTCCTCGCGCCCGGAGGTCTTCGTAACGTTTCTCAACCTCGTACCGGCGCCGGGACACCGCGTCAACGGCATGCTCGTCCCCGTCGGCACGGAGGAGCTGATCGAGCTCGACCGGCGCGAGCGCAACTACGAGCGGCGCGAGGTCACAGGATCGATCGAGGAACCCGTCGGTGGTCGTGTGTGGAGCTACTTCGGCAGGCCCGAGGCGTGTCAGCGCTTCGACGGCGGCCTACTCAGTGGGCGTGCTGTCGTCGACGAGTCCTACCTGGAGAGCGTGCGCACCGGCTTCGAGGCGCTCGCAGGAGATGCGCTTGCGGAGTTCGACGCGAGCACGAATCCCCCCGGTTGCCGGCTGCTACGACTCTCGCGCGTCGATCTCGGCTGATCGATCCGACCCGGCGACGGGAGGCGGGCGAGGCACGGAGGCGCACTCCGTGCCCGCCGCCTCACCGCGTGGGGCCGATGTCGATCAATTCAGCTCACCACCCGCAACGGGCTGTAGTTGCGGGGCCAGCACGAGCGGCGGCGGGGTCTGGACCAGCTCGCTGGGCACCAGCTCCTCCGCCGGCGTCTGCTCCTCGAGCGGCACCCGTCCGTCCGCGAACGGCAGCAGCTCGCTGAGCCCAGCCTGTTCGAAGGCGCGCTGCACGATCCTCGGTCCACGAATCAGGGCGAAGTCGTAGCCGCGCCGCAGGCACAGCCCGCAGCGAAACGCGACCACGGCGACGCCGATCGCTTCGATGTAGGTCAACTCGCGCAAGTCGAGCGTGATGCCGGTTACTCCCTCTGCGCACAGCCGTTCGATCTCGGTTTCGAGTTGGTGCACCGAGCCACGATCGAGCGAGCCGGTGAGTACCAGCGTGTGCATCCGGCGGGCCACGATCGGCGGGACCAGCTCGACCTCACGCAGTGCTACGGGTGGGTCTCTTTCGTTGTTGAAGGCAGTTTGCGCCTGATCGGCGACGCTTCTCCGCGCGTCGTCGCTCCTTGTAATGACGCCTACAGCCATCCTCATGTGATGGCGCTCCATCCAGTACAGCTCCCTTCCAGAAGCCTCGAGTTGATTACCGACGCGCGCCGGATCGGTCGATACGGCGCGGAGTGGAGTGACCGGAGGGAGCTAGTCCGGGCGCTCTGGAATCAGCACGAAGCAGCCCGCGAGCCACGGCTCAAAGGAGAGCCGCAGGCGCCGCAAGGCGCGGGGGGCTCCCAGCAGCAGGAGCCCGGCAAGGGTGAGGAAGGTCGAAACGCCGGCGCCGGAGCCACCCGCGCCACCGGCGCCGGTGGCGGCGCCCGAGGAGCCGCCCGGCGCGGAGCCGGGCGCGGGCGTAAGCGGAGGACCGCCGACCGCCGAGCCGCCGTGCCCGCCGCCCGACGGGGTATTCGCCGTAGCGGCGGCCGCCAGCGAGGAGACCGCGGCGACGGCGGCGCTCGTCGGAGCGGAGGTGATTTCGCGTGGCGCACCGAGCCAGCCGGCGGTGCAGTTGTCGGTCATGTTCCCGCCGAGCGCCGAGAGCTCGCAGCTGAAGCGGCCGGCCTGGTTGCCGGCGCTGCGCATCGGCGTCACGTGGGCCGAGCCCCCGGCCTGCCCGGACACTTCGGCTACCTGCGCTGTGATGACGGCGGTCGCCGGTGGGCCGCTTGGCGTCTCTTCGGCGAGCACGTCGGTACGGGCTGAGGGGTCAGAAGGACCCGCAGCAGTCAGCAGCGTGGAGGAATGGGCAGGCGCGCCGCCGCTCGCACCTTCTTCGGTCCCGCTGGATTTCCCCTGTGCCGGTTCTTCGGCTTTTTCCGCGGTCGACGCCGGGGTTTTTTCAGCACTTTCGAGAGGCAGCGTCCCGACCGGCGTTTCCTGCACCGGTTCGCTCGGTGGAGCCGGTGCTGCTTCTTCGACCGGTTCGCTCGGTGGCAGTGGCTGCGTTTCGGCCGGCGGTTCGACCACAGTTTCGCCGACTGGTTCGACAGGCGTTTCGCCGCCGGGCGTTTCGGGGGCGGCTTCCCCTTCGCCGCCCGTAGCCTTCGGCGCTTCTCCGCCCCCTTCCCAGCTGCCTTCGCCCGCCGGCTGCTGCGGTTCCTGCGCTCCGCCGACTCCAGTTTCCTGGCCTTCAGGCGCTCCGACGCCACCGGCCGGAACGTCCGCCTGTGCGGAGACGGCGAGCACCAACAGGGCGAGCAGCGCCAAGACGAGCGCTCTCAGACATAGACGACCGTCGGTTCGGGAGATCTGGAGCATCCGTCCTCGTTGCATGCGTTATGTCAAACAATAAAGAACGAGCAGCCCGATGGCTAGCGACTTCTCCGCATGAAGCGCCGCGGGCACCGTATCGGGTGCCCCGGCGGCGTCTCTGGGAGCAGCCTTTCGAACTAGTCCAGCCCGTCGACGAGGTCGGCAACGGAGTCGACGATCTTCGATGCACGGTACGGAAAGCGCTCGGCGTCCTCGCGCTTTGTCACTCCGGTGAGCACGAGGATCGTTTCCATGCCGGCCTCCAGACCCGAGACGATGTCGGTGTCCATCCGGTCGCCGATCATCGCCGCCGTCTCGGAGTGCGCGTCGATCGCGTTCAGGGCGGAGCGCATCATCAACGGGTTGGGCTTGCCGACGAAGTAAGGCTCGACGCCGGTGGCGCGGCTGATCAGGGCTGCGACCGAGCCTGTCGCGGGCAGCGGCCCGGCGGCGCTCGGACCGGTCGGGTCGGGGTTGGTCGCGATGAACCTCGCGCCCGAGGAGATCAGCCTGATGGCGCGCGTGATCCGCTCGAAGGAGTACGTACGCGTCTCGCCGAGCACGACGTAGTCGGGCTCGCGGTCGGTGAGCGTGTAGCCGGCGTTGTGCAGCGCCGTGGTCACGCCCGACTCGCCGATCACGAACGCCGAGCCTCCCGGGCGCTGGCCCTCGAGCAGCCGCGCGGTGGCGAGCGCGGAGGTCCAGATCGCCTCCTCGGGCACCTCCAAGCCGCTGGCGGCGAGCCGTGCGACGAGATCTCGCGGCGTGTAGATCGAGTTGTTGGTCAGGACGAGGAAGGGCCTGCCGAGCTCGCGCAGGCGTGCGAGGAAGCGATCGGCGCCGGGGATCACCTGCTCCTCACGGACAAGCACGCCGTCCATGTCCATCAGCCAGGAGCGGACCTCTCGTTTCTGCGAATGCTCCAAGCATCCAAGGATGACGCACGGGCGTGGGGCAGGTGGCTCAGTGCGGGGCAGGCGACTCAGCGTGACCGGTGCACTCAGCGCGACTGGGGCAGTCTACGCCCGCCGCGATTGAGCGCCGGCGCGGAGGGCGGCGGCACGACGGGGCCGATGTCGCCGTCAGGCGCCTCGTCGAGATCGACGATCACGGGAGCGTGATCGCTCGGGCCCTTGCCCTTGCGCGCCTGGCGATCGACCCACGCAGCCTGCACCCGATCGGCGACGGCGCCGCCGGCGAGGATCAAGTCGATCCGCATGCCGAGGTCCTGGTGGAACATCCCCGCGCGGTAGTCCCAGTAGGTGAAGACGCGCTCCTGCGGCCAGCGATCGCGGACCACGTCGTGCAGCCCGAGCGCTTGCAGCTCAGCCAGGGCGGCGCGCTCGGGCGCGGTGACGTGTGTGTGGCCCTCGTAGGCCTGCGGGTCGAACACGTCGGCGTCGGTCGGCGCGATGTTCATGTCGCCGCAGACCAGCGCGTCCTCGGCGTCGGCGGCGACGAGCTCGCGCAGCGCGGCCAGCCAGGCGAGCTTGTAGCGGTAGTGCTCGGAGTCTGGCTCGCGCCCGTTCGGCACGTACACGCTGTGCACGCGAACCCCGTCGCATAGCGCCGAGACGGCACGCGCCTCGGGGTGGGGGAAGCCGGGCCCGTCGGGCAGGCCGCGCACGACGTCCTCCACGCCGACGCGCGAGAGGATCGCGACGCCGTTCCACTGCACCTCGCCGCTCAGCGCGAGTGCGTAGCCGCGCTGAGCGAGCTCCTCGCCGAGCAGCGCCTCGAAGGCGTCGTCGGCGAGCTTGGTCTCCTGCAGGCAGACGACGTCGGGGCGGCGCTCGTCGAGCCAGGGCAACAGGCGCGGCAAGCGCTGCTTGACCGAGTTGACGTTCCACGTCGCAATCCGCACGGGGCTAAGTTAGCCGCGACGGCGCCGAGACGGAGACGAGCGCTGTGCGCCGCGCTGCCCCGCTGGCTGCCCGGCGAGCGTCGAGCCGGACGCCGATGCCCGGCCTTAGGCGATCGCGCAGCCGATTGGTACGATCGAAACGATGTCGGCTGGCCCTTCCGAGCAGCTAGATCACGTTCGGGACCAGCGGATTGCGTGGGTCACGGGCCTGATCTCTCCCGGCGTCCTGATGGACGAGCAGCCGCTTGCCCCGAAGTCGGAGGAGTTCGTGCTGCGCGGGCGCGCCGCGGTCGCGGATGTCCTCAACAGAGTCGACGACAGGCTGCTCGTGGTCGTAGGTCCGTGCAGCGTGCACGACCCCGAGGCGGCGCTCGACTACGCGCACCGGCTGAGCGCGACGGCGCGCGAGCTGAACGAGGACCTGCTCGTGGTGATGCGCGTGTACTTCGAGAAGCCGCGGACGACGACCGGCTGGAAGGGCTTGATCAACGACCCGCACCTCGACGACACGGGTGACGTCAACGAGGGACTGCGACTCGCGCACAAGCTGCTGCTACAGGTGCTCGAGCTCAACCTGCCGGTCGGCTGCGAGTTCCTGGACCCGATCACGCCACAGTACATCGCCGATGCCGTCAGCTGGGGGGCGATCGGCGCGCGCACGACCGAGAGCCAGATCCACCGTCAGCTCGCCTCGGGCCTGTCGATGCCGATCGGCTTCAAGAACCGCACCGATGGAAACGTGGCGGTCGCGGTGGACGCCGTGCGCGCGGCGGCCGTTCCGCACACGTTCGCGGGAATCGACTTCAACGGCACGCCGGCGGTACTGCACACGCGCGGCAATCCCGACTGTCATGTGATCCTGCGCGGCGGTCGGGGCGCCCCCAACTACGGCGCCGAGGGTGTCGCGGACGCGCTGGAGCGACTGCGCGCGGTGGGACTGCCCGAGCGCGTTGTGATCGACGCTTCGCACGACAACAGCGGCAAGGACCACAACCGCCAGCCGGTCGTGGCCGAGGACATCGCGGCGCAGCTCGCCGGCGGCGAGCACGCGCTCGTCGGCGTGATGCTCGAGTCGTTCATCGTCGCCGGTCGTCAGGAGCTGACGGACGGCGTCACGCCTACCTACGGGCAGTCGATCACGGATGCGTGCATGTCGTGGGAGACGACCGTCGAGACCTTGCGCACGCTTGCCGCGGCGGTCCGCGAGCGCCGCGGCACCCGCGCCGGCTAGCGCCTGCGCGGGTGCTTCGTGACTTTGCGCGCCCGCGCTTTCGCCTTCACGGCCGCCGCCTTCGCCTTGGCTGCTGAGAGCGCAGCGACGTAAGCGGACTTCAGGTTGGCCAGCGTCTCGTGCGAGGTCTCCCCGACGCCGGGAAGATCCTGCGAGTTGGTCGTCCCTGGGGAGAGGATCCCGATCTCCAGATGCGGTGCCGAGGAGATGCCGACGGCGCCACATCCAACGTCGGCGATCGGCTGGCCCGCGCTGACGTGCGTGCCAACGGGGACGAGTGCCGGCGAGGCGTGTCCGTAGTAGATGTAGCGGCCCGTGTCCGGGCCACTGTCGACGAGCAGCACGGGCGCGGAGCTGCCGAATCCGTCGAGTCCCTCGCGCACGATCGTGCCGCTGGCGACGGCGAGCTCGACGAGCTTCGGCCCGCACTGGTTGGCGGTGCCGCCGAGATCGACGCCCTGGTCGAGCGACCACCAGCTCGTGGCGCCGACGCGCGCGAGCGGGTAGAGCGGGAACACCCAGCCGCTCGGGCTGACGGGATACGGGCTGGCGCTGAATGCAGGTGCAGGCGGCGTGACCGTCCCGCTCGGCGTCGTCCCACCGGCGGCGGGCGCGGTGGGCACGGGAACGGGTGCGGGGATCGGCGGCGGCGCGACGCCGCCCGTGTCGTCGGCGAAGGTGCCCTGCGCGGCGGCGAGCAGGCCGAGCAGAACCAGCATGAACGTGACCGCGTACGCCGTTGGACGCCGATGCTTGCGCATTTGCCTCTCTTCGTCGGCCGACGGGGTTAGCTGACGGGCTAGCGACTTGCGCCTCCCGCGGATTACCGCGGAACTCGCCCCAACAACGTGGTTCCCCCGCTCCCGGGAACTGCCCGGGATTAGGCGTGGCGCAGCTTAGCGAAAGGCTCGGAGCCACGCACGGGCCGAGAGGGCTCGTGCAGATAGCTGGTCGGTGCTCCGGCGGCGGCGATGCTCGGACCGATCGGTAAGGGAGCTCCACGGCTGCACGATCAAGTGGTGGCCTCGACCGCCAGCAACTCCTCGACGGCGTCCGCCGCCGCGGACGAGCCGCCGGCCGCGGCGAACGCCCGCGCGATCCGTTCGGCTCCGGCCCGCTTGCCGATCGCCTCCTCGACTGCGGCGCGAAGACGCGCCGCAGTGAGGCGCCTGTGGTGAAGCTTGACCCCGGCGCCCGCGAGCTCGACGCGTCGTGCCACGTCGAACTGGTCGCGGCAGAACGGTACGACGCACACGGGTACGCCGGCTGCGAGCGCCCTCTGCGTCGTTCCCTGACCGCCGTGGGAGATGACGCAGGCGGCGCGCTCGATGATCGGCCCGTGCGGCAAGAACGGCTCGACGCGGGCATTCGGCGGCACCGTGAACTGCGTGGGATCGGTCGCGGCCGTGGTGGCTACGAGCGTCACGTCCGCATCGGCGAACGCCGCAAGGGCGGCGGTGATCAGGCGCTCATCGTTCTGGTACGCGGTTGACGCCGTGACGAGCACGATCGGGTGTGGTGAAGCGGACAGCCAGGCGGGCGGCTCGGCAGGGGGCTCCCACGTTGCGGGCCCGACCAGTCGCACGGAGGCCGGCCAGTCGCTGCGGGGGAACTCGTAGGGCTCGGCCGTGAGCGCGATGAAGCGAGGCGCGTTGTGCCATTGATCTTCATATCGGCGCAGGGGCGCCACGCCGAGCTTCGCGCGCATCTCGTTGCGCACGGCGACGTACGGAGCGAGCTTCCGCGCGGCGTACGCCCACAGCAGGCGGTCGCGCAGACGACCGATTGGACCGCGCGCGGGAGCGAGGCCCAGCCCGAACGGGGGCGCCTCGTCGGAGCGGAAGGCGGGCGGATAGGGGCAATACATCGCCCACGGCAGCTGCGACGCCTCCGCGACGTACCCGGCCCCCTCGGTCTGGACGTCGACGATCAGCGCATCGGGGCGCACCTCGACGATCGCACGCTGCAGGTCGGGGATCTCCAGCTCGGCGCGCCGCGCATAGAACTCGATGACCCGCTTCTGCGCGCCGATCTGAGTGCGTGCGCTCCAGTCATCGAGCTGAATCGCTTCGATCTCAGGGTCGACGGGAACGGCGTTCAAGCCAAGTCCCGTGAGCCGCTCAACCTCCGATGCGAGCGTGCGAACGTGAACCTCGTGGCCGCGGCGGCGGAGCTCGAGCAGCATTCCGGCAGACGGGAAGACGTGCCCAGGCGTGGGTGAGTTGTAGGCGAGCAGTTGCGCCATCAGGGCGCTCCTCTCGATCTGGCAACCATCTCGCTCACGATCTGTTCGGCCGCCTTGCGGGCGAGGCCCATCTCACGGCGAAGCAACTTCCAGACCAGCAGGTCGGTGGCGACTACGAGCGCGATCAGGCGCCGCGTGCGCTCCTCCCCGGTCAGCCCGTCGAGCAGCGGCAGGAACGTGCGCTCGGCCCAGGCCCGGTGCCACGCGCGCCCGGCGTCGGTCATCTCGCGCACGGCGGGGATGCGCTCCTCCTGAGCAAGCAGGCGCAAGGCCGCGTCGCCGTCTTGCTCGTAGGAGTCGTAGAGCACCCTGATCGCCGCCCGGACGTCGTCGGTGGGAGCCGTGTCGCGTCGCGCTCCCTGCGGCGCCATCCTCCATACCCACGCCGCCACGAACAGGCCATCCTTCGTCCCGAACTGGGCATGCACGGTCTGGATGGTTGTGCTCGCCTCGGCCGCGACGTCAGACAGGCGCACTGCTTCGTAGGGCCGTTCGGCGAAGGCCCGCCAAGCCGCCGCGAGAATCCGCTCCCGCGTCGCGGCCGCAGAATCGGCCCGAGCGACCATCCGGTACCGGCGCTTCTGCTGCGACGTGTCCATGGCCATTTCGCTTGATGCAACATAAGCCTAATTTGGCGGCGAGTCAATGGCACCGGCACCACTGCAGTGCCCAGCAGTCGGCGGTTCGCCCCGCGATCAGGACCGCGCGCCAGTGCTGGGCCACCTGGCTCGCTACGGCGCTGAGGTCTCGCCGGCGCTCTTGTTGGGCGACTCGTACTCGACGATGCTCGTGCCCAGCTCAGAGAAGCCGATGCGCCGGTAGAGCTCGATTCCCATCTCCGAGGCGCCGAGCCAAGCTGCACGAGCGCCCAACGCAAACCCGGCTCGTGCTGCCACGCGCGTGAGCGCATCGCCGAGGCCGCGTCGACGGGCACTCTCGACCGTGGCGACGTAGAACACCCCGGCCACGCCGTGGCTGACGAGCGTCATCGCGCACGAGACGGGCGCGTCGTCGAGGTAGGCGACGAATGCCGCGATGTGCGGGGCGAGGATCGTCCGGTCGTGGAACAGCAGTCCGGCGCGCTCGCGCTCGCCGGGGTCGTCGTTTGCCTCGGCGACGACCCTCCCGTAGTCGAGGACCCGCTCGGTGCTCGACACTGCGCGGAGGTCGATGTCTGCCGTGAGCGGTGAGGGTTCCGGCGGGTCGTAAAGCGTCATCGGTCGCTCAGTCCAAGCCGGGGTGTACCTGGCGGCGAGCGCCGCCTCGGCGACGTCGGCGTCAGCGGGCTCGCGGACGAGCACGATGTGATCGCCCTCGGATTTCACGAAGAACTCGCCTGCACGATGCACGGCCTCTGCACCATCGATCGCCTCGTCCAACCTGATCGCCACACGCAGGTAGCTGCTCGGGCCGGCGACGAACAGCAATCCGTGCTCCTCGTGGACCAGCCCGCCCGACCACCGAACCATGTCCCGCCACAGCTCCTGCTCGTTGAGGGCGACGCTGCGCGCGACATCCAGATCAGGCATGTCTCACCTCCAGGCACGTCTGGTCGCGGACTCCTCTAGAGATGGAGCTAGCCGGACTCGAACCGGCGACCTCCTGGGTGCGATCCAGGCGCTCTCCCAACTGAGCTATAGCCCCGTGCCCACGCCTTTGGAGGGCGGACTCACGCAAGTCTAGCCCGCGATGGGCGTCGGGTTACCCGCCGGCCTGGCTAGGTATGGTGTTGAGGCGAATGGGATTGCTCGATGACGCCATCCGCGAGCACCTGGAGCTGAAGCGCCGACGCGGCGCCGATCCGGGAGAGGTCGCCCGCGAGCAGCGAGAGGCACTGGACACGGTCGGCGGCCAGGCTGCGGTTGGCGACGGCGCGGCTGCGCAGGACTCTCCCCAGCAGCCGGCGGTCTCAGGCGCGCCGTTGGTCGACCGGCCATCCGATCTGTCGCCGGAGCCGACGACAGCACGCGATGTGCCTGCCGGCGCCGCAGCAGAACCTGTCAAAGCCGCCATCCCGGCCGAGTCAAGTGGTGGCGCAGGCGCCGGGGAGACGGCCGAGCTGGACATGAGCAGCGTGCTGGGCGATGACCCAGAGCATGCACCCGCCGAGACAGCGCCGTCGGACCCCCCCGCCGAGGGGGACTCGCTCGAATGGGAGATGCCGGCCGACACAGCCGCGCGCGAGGCCGCCGCCGCGGAGCCCGACGAGGACGTGCTCGAGGAGACCCCCGACTTCCTGCGTGACACCCCAGAGCAGGACCGGCTGTGGTTCGAGCAGCGCCCGCCGCGCGACTTCGACTTCGACAAGTAACGCACCGCAGCGCTCGGGCGCTCTTCTCGCTGCCGCGCGTTCCCTAAACTCGGAGGCCTTGGGGCCATAGCTCAGCTGGGAGAGCGCCTGCTTTGCAAGCAGGAGGTCACCGGTTCGATCCCGGTTGGCTCCACTGACTTGCCTGGCACGCAAACCCGGCGCGCCTACCCGACAAGGCGGCAGGCTCTTGCTGCGACTGTTGACCCGCAGCTCGCAGGCCGCGATCGCTTCCCAAGCCGGAGTCCCACCGCCCTCCCGCCGCGCTGCCCCAAAGGCCGCGCGTACTGATACAAGTACCGACATGATCCGCGCACGTTCCATCTACCTGGCCCTGTTCGGCTTCGTCGTGCTCGCGCTGCCCGCGCAAGCCTCGGCTGAAGAAATCCCGCCGCCCACGCTTCAGGTCAAGGCAAGGGCGGTCCCGATCCCCGGGTTCCCGAACACGGGCAACATCTACGGCAAGGGCGCCGACGTCGAAGCCACGCTCGAAATCACCGGCTCCGGATACGGCGCCACGCCGCAGAACCCGAAAGGAAGCGTGCCGCCGGTCTCGGCGGTCAACGTCTATCTGCCAAAGGGCGTGAAGCTGCACCCAGCCGGCTTCGGCTCCTGCGCCGAAGCCACGCTCAAGAACGTCGGTCCCAGCGGCTGCCCCAGAGGCTCGGTGGCGAGCCCGATCGGGAGCGTGCTCGGCGAAGTCACGTTCGGGACCGAACGCGTGCCCGAGAACGCCACGCTGCAGGCCTTCTTCGGCCCCGCCGGCAGCATCCTCTTCTACACGCAAGGCTCGACTCCCGTCAGCCTCGAAGTCGTCTCCACCGGCCGGTTCGTACGGAGCTCCGGGAAATACTCCTGGGAGTTGAAGACGCTCGTGCCACCGGTCGCCACCGTGCCCGGCGCCCCGCTGGCATCGGTCAGCAAGATCCACCTCAAGGCAGGCTCCGCCTACCGCAAGCATGGGAAGGTGGTCCCCTACGGCACCGTGCCGAAAAAGGGCGAATGCCCGAAGGGCGGTTTCTACGGCAAGACCGAAGTCACCTTCGGCGGGACCTTCGGCGGCGAACGTGAATTTGGGATCCCGGCCAAAACCGTGACCAACGTGATCCGCGTTCCCTGCCCGCGCAGGTAACGCCGACCCGCAGCACGACAGGAACAGCCCCCGCGTGCGCAGGGGCTGTCGACCGCGAGGCTGTCATTGCTTGGTGCGTCGTGCCGGCTACCGCACCGCTTGCAACACGCCAGCACGACGCTTCGCGTGCAGAGTCCGCGAGGCTGCCTTCGCCCTGACCGCACCGATGGCGCCGGCGGGCGCTTTGGTGACCGGCTTCGACGCGGCCAGCGAGGCCGCGCTGCAGCCCCATTCGAACGACGCGACGCTGGCCTGGTGGACCTGTCCTTCGGCCTCTTCGACCGCGGCCTGCGCTTCGGCCGGGGTCATTTCCGGGTGGACCTTGTCCGGCAGTTCTTTCTGCGCTTGGAGAGCGCCCAGCAGCCCTTCATAGGCCTTGCCGTAGTTCGCGTCGATCGCCGCGCATGGGCTCACGCCGCCGATCGTGAAGTTCGTGTGGGTGGTGCAGTGACCTGCCGTGCAGATCGTGTGCCATTGAGCCTGCGCCGCTGCGGGAACCAGCGATGCGCCGGCAAGACCGAGCGCCGCGACGAGGGCGATGACTGTGGTGCGGATCTTCGTGCGTAGCATTTCGTTGCTCCTTGAAGGCGGGGATTTGTTTGTAAGACGATCCTCGCCGGCGTTGGAGCTGCCGCAAAGACGCCCTAGGGGTAGCGTCGCCTTACCTTCGCCTCGCCCAGTCGGCCGCGTAGATGCGCGGCCGACGCGGCGGGCGTGGAGCCGGTTGGCTCGTGCCCGCCGTCCCGTCGGCTCGCCGCCCGCGACTAAGCCGCGTCCGGCTCGATGTTCTGGTTGAGCCGGAACACGTTCGTCGGGTCGTACTCGCGCTTGAGCGCGACCAGGCGCGCGTACGTGTCCGCCCCGTAGGACGAACGCGCCGCGTCGGCGTCGCCGAGGAAGTTGACGTAGGCGCGTCCCGTCGACGCATCCGTCCGCCGCGTCGATCACGGCGCGCGCCCACTGCGTGTGCGCCGCCGCTTCGCCGGCGTCGTGCCAGCCGGTCACGGCGTTGAGCACGAACGGCATCGAGCGCTCCGAGAACGCCGTGTCGCCCTCGCCGACGCGCGCCACCGCGCCGCCCATCTGGTGCACGTGGATCTCGCACTGCGGCCCGGGCGCCGACTGGTGCAGCGCGCACAGCCGCTCGATCAGCTCGTCGTCCAGCCGCGCCAGGTTCGTCGCCTTGAAGTACGCGTGGATCCCCTTCGGCCAGAGCGGGTCGATCAGCGTCTGCATGGCCGTGTACGGCATCGGCCCGAGCAGGTCGGCGACCGGCTCGGCGACCGCGCGAAACGACTCGAAGTGCGCCTCGCGCCTCGTCGATCGGCCCGGCCGAGACGGCGATCAGCGCGATCACCTTCTTGCCGTGCCACTCCTCGCGGCACGACCGGCAGCGGCGGCGCCGTCGTCAGGTTCATCGCCGCCGTGATGTCGTCGGGCACGTCCGGCGCCCACTCGCGAAACACGCGCAGCAGCTCGGCGTCGTGCTCGGCCGCGAAGAAGATCAGCCCGGCGTAGACCGATCGGGCCGACCGGGTGCAGCGCGAGCTCGAACTGCGTGACGATGCCGAAGTTGCCGCCGCCGCCGCGCAGGCCCCACAGCAGGTCGGCGTTCTCGGTCTCGCTCGCGTGCACGAGCTGGCCGTCGGCGGTGACGACGTCGGCGGCGACGAGGTTGTCGCAGGCGAGGCCGTGCTTGCGCATCAGCCAGCCGATGCCGCCGCCGAGCGTGAAGCCGGCGACGCCCGTCGTCGACACCAGCCCGCCCGTCGTCGCCAGCGCGTGCGCCTGCGTCTCGTGGTCGACGTCGCCCCAGACCGCGCCGGGACCGACGTACGCGCGCCGCGCGGCCGGGTCGACGCGCACCGAGCGCATCGCGAGAGGTCGATCACGATGCCGTCGTCGCAGCTGGAGAACCCGGCGATGCTGTGACCGCCTCCGCGCACGGCGATCGCCAGGTCGTTGCTGCGCGCGAAGCCGACCGCCGCGATCACGTCCGCCGCGCCGCTGCAGCTGACGATCACCGCCGGGCGGCGCTCGTCGAACGCGCCGTTCCAGATCCGGCACGCCTCCTCGTATCCGTCGTCGCCTGCGCGCAGCACGCTGCCGTGGATCGCCTCGCGCAGCTCCTGCACCGTCGCCTCCCCGAGTACCGGGGTGATTGTTGAACTCATGACTGCCTCCGTTTTGTCTTGTCGCTGTACGGAGCAGTGGTACCGGCCGGCGCTTTGCGCGCTCTTTGCCGATCCTTGGCGCGACTTTGCGCGCGCGCCTGCATCGCCGCGGCGCCGGCCTCGTCAGCCGCCCGCGAGGTAGTGCTCGCGCGCCTGCTCGGACAGCGTCGCGCGCGCGCTGCGGCGTCGCCGCGCAGCTGCAGCCACCTCGGCGAGCGTCGCGACCGTCACCGCGATCCAGCCCTGGCGATCGGTCTGCGCCGACCACGGCGCGCGCTTCCTCCAGCGCCGGCTCGGCCTCGTCCAGGCGCCCGCGCGCGATCGCCAGGTCGGCCGTGCGCCACAGCGAGCTGACCAGCCCCCAGCGATCGCCGGCGCGGCGAAACAGCTCGCGCGCCTCGGCGAGCGGCTGCTCGGCGCGCTCGTAGTCGCCGCTGACCGTCTCCACCAGGCCGACCGCCGCGAGCGCCATGCCGACGCCGCGCCGGTCGCGCATCGTCCCGGCGCAGCTGCAGCGCCTGCGCGAGGTGCTCGCGCGCCGCGATCGGTCGAGCCCTCGGCTGAGCGCGAGGTAGGCGCGGCGCATGAGCACGTCGGCCTGCCCGCGCGCGTCCTCGCGTCTGCGGCAAAGCGCTCGCCGGCCTCTTCGAGCAGCGCGCGCGCGTCGCTCGGGCTCGCCGCGCAGGCGCGCGATCGTCGCCTGGTTGGAGAGCACGTAGCCGACCGCCGTGTCGCAGGAGCTCTCGACGAGCGGCTGCAGCGTCTCCTCGAAGACGATCCGCAGGCCCGGCCGCGCCGCGGGATCGGCGGCGCGCATCTCGGCGATGTTCAGCAGCGAGGGGATCCGCGTCGGACGAGTCGGCCGAGCGCGCGAAACGACGCGGCCGCTCTCGACCAGCAGCGCCTCCGCGCCGGCCAGGTCGCCGAGCAGCCAGCGCGCGACGCCGAGCGAGTACTCCGAGACGGCCTCGTAGGCCGCGAGCCCCTCGCGTCGCGCGATCTCCCGCGCCGGCTCGAACAGCGTGCAGCGCGCTCGACGCCGTCGTCGTAGGCCGACGGCGAGCTCGCCGAGTCGTTGCAGCGCGCGCCACTGCGCCTGCGACGTCGCCGAGCTCGCAGGCGATCTCATAGCTCTCCTGCGCGTGCTCGGTGCCGCACGCCAGGTCGCCCGCGCGCAGGTCGATCGCCGAGGCGCGAGCAGCGCCGCCGCGCGCTGCAGCGCGTGCGCTGCGGAGCCGCGCGCGAGCGCTCTCGGCGAAGCGCCGGTGCGCCTCCTCGAGGTCGATGCGGCGCAGCCAGAACGGCGTCAGCGCGACGCAGTAGCGCGAGCGCCTCGCGCGGGTCGCGCGCGAGCAGCGCGTCGTGCGCGACGCGCAGGTTCGCCTCCTCGCGGTCCAGCCGCGGCGAGTCGCCTTCGCGCTCGACCATCGCCAGCGCCCAGCTCGCGTGCCGCTCGGCCAGCGCGGCGCTTTCGCCGGCCGCCTGCAGCAGCTCGCGCGCGTAGAGGCGCACGGTCTCCAGCAGGCGATAGCGCAGCTCGCGGCCGGTCGACTCGACGCTCACCAGCGATTTCTCGACGAGCCGCGCGAGCACGTCGGCGACGGCGCCCGACCTCCAGCCCGTCGCCGGCGCAGACGCGCTCGGCGGCGGCGCAGATCGAAGCCGCCGGCGAACACCGACAGGCGGTGCAGCAGCAGCTTCTCCTCGTCCTCCAGCAGCTCGTGGCTCCACTGCAGCGTCGCCGCGAGCGTCTGCTGGCGCGTCGGCCCGACGCGACTGCCGCGTGCGCAGCAGCCGGAAGCGATCGTCCAGGCGCTCGGCGAGCGTCGCCGTGCCGAGCGCGCCGAGCCGCGCCGCGGCGAGCTCCAGCGCCAGCGGCAGGCCGTCGAGGCGAAAGCAGATCCGCGCGACGTCGCCGGCGTTCTCTGCGTCGATCGCGAACTCGGGCATCGCCGGCTTCGGCGCGCTCGTCGAGCAGCTGCACCGACTCGTAGCGCAGCAGCTCCTCGGGCGTCGAGTCGCTGCTCGGGATCGGGGATCGCCATCGAGGGCACGCGGAACACGACCTCGCCGGCGACGCGCAGCGGCTCGCGGCTGGTCGCGACGATCGTCAGCCCCGGCGCCGCGCGCAGCAGCGCGTCGACCAGCTCGGCGCGCTCGCGCGCAGCACGTGCTCGCAGTTGTCGAGGATCAGCAGCATCGAGCGCTGCGCGAGGAAGTCGGCGACGCCCTCCAGCAGCGAGCGGCCCGGGCAGCGCTCCGACGTCGAGCGCCGCCGGCGACGGCGCCGGCCGACGAGCTGACCGTCGGCGACCGAGCGCCAGCTCGACGAGCGCGGCGCCGTCGGCGAAGCGAGCGCTCGGCCTCGTGCGCCAGCTCGAGCGCGAGGCGCGTCTTGCCGGCGCCGCCCGCGCCGGCGAGCGTCAGCAGCCGCGTGCGCTGCACGACGCGACTGCAGCTCGCGCAGCTCGTGCCTGCGCCCGACGAACGAGCTCGCCTGCGGCGGCAGCGCCGAGACGCGCTCGTCGCCGCTCCAGCGCCGAGCTCTCGCCTCGAGCAGCTCGCCGTGCAGCTGCTCGAGCTCCTCGCGGCGCGCGCTCGCCCAGTCGTCGTAGCGGTTCTCCGGCAGCAGCTCGCCGGCGTAGAGCGACATCGCCGCGCGATAGGCGCCGGCGCGAGCCGGCGCGGCGCGCCTGCCTGCGCGGCGCGCTCGAAGTCGTCGACGTCGACGCTCGCGCTGCAGCGTCAGCAGCTCCTCGCGCAGCTCGACCGCGTCGGCGCCGAGCGCGCGTCGCGCGACGTGCACCACCTGGTGCAGGTTGTTGGCGGCCGCCGCCGGGTCGAGCTCGGGCCACAGCGCCTCCATCAGCTGCTCGCGATGCAGCCGATGGCGCGGCGCGAGCGCGAGCAGCTTGACCAGCTCGCGTCCCTTGCGCAGGCGCCAGACGCGAGCCGGCGACCGGCTCGCCGTCGCGCGTCGCGACGAACCCGCCGAGGAGCTTGATCGCGACATCGCCCGCAGGACTGCGGGCGATCATCGAGCATGGACTGCAAGCGTCGACCCCCGGATCTTCTGTCCGCGCGTGGTGGCACCCGCGAGCCGCACAGTGCGCGAAGCCGAACGAGACCAACCCTACTGTGTCGCCCGCCCGCCGCAACCCCGTTCCGGGCACACAAAGCGCGTGCTAAGGGCCCGCGAAGGCCTGCCTGCAACGGTGCGCCCGTCAAAACGAGCGAACCAAGATCAGGAGCCCACGATGACCCGAACGCTGCACGAAGCGCTGGCGAGACAGCGCGAAGACGAACTGTTGCGCCAGGTTGCGCAAGAGCGCCTCGGCGGGTCCGCGCGCGATCGGCCGGCCCGGCCCGGCCTGCACCGGCTGCTCGCCCGGCGCCACCGATCCTTCGAGCCCGGCGGTACACGCGACGGCGGTGGTCGAGTGCACCGATGAGTGCTGAAGAGCGAGTCGGGCCCGGCCGTTCTTGGAGCGGCGATCCAGGCTGCGCCGTCGCCGCTCGGCCTGCTCAGGCCACCTGGCCGACGCGCTCGCGCTCACGCGCCCGCCCGAAGACCAGCACCCCGTCGTCGAGTGCACCATCGCGGAACATCTGCAGGTCCGCCGCATAGCTCATCCTGATCTGCCACGGGCCGGAGGTGCCCTGACGCGGGAAGCGGTGGACGGCGCGCTGCACGTAGCCCGCGCCGAAGTCGAGGAACGGTCGCGTCGGCATCGACTCGTCCACGTTCACGGGGACGCAGCTGTCGTACCCCCGCCGGTCCATCTGCGCGATCAGCTTGCAGGCGTATTCGCAGACGAGATCCAGCTTCAGCGTCCAGGACGAGTTCGTGTAGCCGAACACGAAGATGAAGTTCGGCACGTCGCTGAGCATCGCGCTCTTGTAGACGATCTTCTCCGGCAGCACCACCGGCTCTCCGTCGACGACCAGCTCGATGTCGCCGAGCGCGACGAGATCGAGCCCGGTCGCGGCGATGATGATGTCCGCCTCCAGCTCCTCGCCCGAGACGAGGCGGATGCCGCGCTCGGTGAACGTCTCGATCCGATCCGTCACGACCGACGCCGTCCCGGCCGAGATCGCCTCGAACAGATCGCCGTCGGGCACCGCGCACAGTCGCTGCTCCCACGGGTTGTACGTCGGCGTGAAGTGCCGGTCGATGTCATACCCGGGCGGCAGCCTGCGCTCGAGGCCCTTGCGCAGCAGCCGCTTCACCAGCTGCGGCCTGCTCTGGCTGAAGCTGTAGATCGTCTTCTGCAGCCAGATGTTCTTGCGCCGCGCGATCGCGTATGCCTTCTCCGCCGGCAGCACACGCCCCAACAGGTTCGCCAGCGGGTCCTTTTCCGGCAGCGAGATCACGTATGTCGGCGAGCGCTGCAGCATCGTCACGTGCGCCGCCTGCTCGGCCATCGCGGGCACGAGCGTCACCGCCGTCGCGCCGCTGCCGATCACGACGACCCGCTTGCCGCTGTAGTCGAGGTTCTCCGGCCAGTGCTGCGGGTGCACGATCGGCCCAGCGAACCGCTCCGCGCCCTCGAACGGCGGCAGGTAGCCCTGCTCGTAGCGGAAGTAGCCGCTTGCGCAGAACAGCCACGAGCACGTCAGCCGCACCTGCTCGCCCGTGTCCACGCGCTCTGCGTGCACCGTCCAGCGCGCCTGCTCGCTCGAGAACTCCGCGCGTGTGACGCGATGGGCGAAGCGGATCTGGCGATCGATCCCGTGCTCGGTCGCCGTGTCGCGGATGTAGTCCAGGATCGCCGGCCCGTCCGCGATCGACTTCTCGTTGATCCACGGCTTGAAGGCGTAGCCGTAGGTGTGCAGGTCCGAATCCGAGCGGATCCCCGGATAGCGGAACAGGTCCCAGGTGCCGCCGATCGCGTCGCGGCTGTCGAGGATCGCGTAGCTCTTGCCCGGCAGCTCGCGCTGGAGGTGGTAGGCGGCGCCGATGCCCGAGAGGCCGGCTCCGACGATCAGTACGTCGAGGTGCTCGGTTGCCTGCGCAGGACGCTCCGCCGGCTCAGTGACGCTCGCCATCGTCTCTCCTTGCTCCAACTCGCTGCTCGATTGTTCGGGAGACGATCTTATTGGCTGCGCAGCCAAACGCCTTCGGGGAAGCCCGCAGAGGCTCTTCGGCAGCTCCGCGAGAGTTGCGTGGAAGCTCCCGCGAGGGTCGCCTGCCAGCTTCATGAGAGTGTTCTCAGAGCGCGTGAAGTTTCTGTCCAGTGTTGTCATCTGGAGACAGACGCTTGGTAGTTTCTCCACGCGCCGCGGGGAACCGGCGCAAGCCTTGACGACGTCGACAACAGCCGGGGGAACAATGACTCGACGCATCATCTTCGAGCGCAATCGCGGCAGCGCTTGGCAGCCTGTGCCTCGCCTCCGCCGCAAGCGCCACACCGACGCAGCTGCTACTCAGCCAGTCCGCAGCCTTCTCGCTGCTCGGGCACTCCTGCGGCGGCATCCAGGAGCGCGTCTACGCCACGGGCTTCGCCGCCGACGGCTATCCCGCCGGCGACGTCTACATGCAGACGCGCTGCGGCGGCAGCGGGCGCGGCGGCGGCTACAAAACCACCACCTACTCCGCCTGGGCGAGTGTGGAGTGGAACTGGTTCGGCGAGACCCGCGCATTCGCCCGACTCGAAGGCCCCGCCGAAGAAAACACGAGCTTCTCCGCAGAAGACGGCCACGGCGACCGGATCTACAACTCCGGCACCGCCGCCTACCTCGAAACCGGCGAACCGCCGCTGCAGCCTCCAGGCGCCCCGAGCAGCGTCGGCGCGAGCGTCGCGATCTTCGAAGCCGGCGAAGCCGAATACCTGCGGATGCAGGTCGCCTGGACGCCAGCAGCCGAAACGGCTGGCCTGATCATCTCCTCGACGGTCACTGCGACCCCGGTCAAGCCGGGCCCTCCCGTTCTGAGCACGAGCGTCGACGGCTCCGCGACCAGCGCCTTCCTCGCGCCGGTGGCGCCCAACACGACCTACCGCATCACCGTCACGAACACCGACGCCGAAGGCACCAGCGAAGCAAGCAGCCCGATCGAAGTCACGAGCCCCAACGAAGACGGCGAAGGTGGCGGTGGGGGCGGTGGGGGCGGAGGCGCGCCGGGAACCGAGACGTGCGAACAGAACAGCGGCACGATCAAGCTCTCGCCCGGCTTGAGCGAAACGCCGCAGGTGCAGAACATCACCGTCAGAGGTGCGCTGAAGGGCTGCGACGGTCCCGCCGAACCGACCGAAGCGACCTACGTCGCGCACCTGAAGACGAACGAAGAAGTCACCTGCTCGACGCTCTCGAGCCTCTCGGCCGAACCGACGACGACGCCCGTCTCGTTCGTCGTCAAATGGTCGCCGAAGGGATCGGGCAACTCGCACGGCTCACTCGTGCTTCCGCTGAGCGAAGCCGGCGGCACGTTCGCGGGCACGCTCGAAGGCGGCCCGTTCCCGGTGGACGCGAACGTGTTCGCCGGCACTCTGTTCGAGAGCTACAACGGCGGTCCCACCTGCGGGGTACCGCCCGCCAAAGGCAACGCCAAGCTGGTCAAGAGCGGCGCGTTCGCCAGCTCGGCCGTGGAAATCGGCTGAACAAAGCACGACGCTGGCAACAGCCCGCCGGTGGCAACGCTGCCGACGGGCGAGCGGCACGGCAGCGCGACTACGACAAACGCCGTCCCGGCGCTCGTCGAGCTCCCGGCAACCCACTACCGTTGACGCGTGGCCACGGCTTCGCCGACCAAGCCCGCCGGCAGGCGTGCGCTCCCGACGACCGCAGATCGGCTCGAGCGCGGACGATCCTTGCGCAAGGCCGTCCCGCGCTCGAGCCACGCCGCCTTCGAGCCCTCCGCCGAGCGCCCCGACCCCGTCGAGCTGCTCGAGCGCCAGGCCGCCACGCGCGTACCCGAGCTCGTGCCGATCCGCTACGGGCGCATGCTCGTCTCGCCGTTCACCTTCTACCGCGGCGCCGCGCTGATCATGGCGAGCGACCTCGCCGAAGCGACCCCGCGCACCGGCCTGGACGTGCAGTGCTGCGGCGACGCCCACCTGTCCAACTTCGGCGTGTTCGCGTCAGCCGAGCGGCGGCTCGTGTTCGACATCAACGACTTCGACGAGACGCTGCCCGGACCGTGGGAGTGGGATGTCAAGCGCCTGGGCGTGAGCATGGCGATCGCCGCGCGTGACCGCGACTACACGCCGGCCGAGCGCGAGCGCGTCGTGCTCGACACCGTGCGCGAGTACCGCACCGCGATGATCCGCTTCGCCGCGATGACGAACCTCGAGGTCTGGTACGCGCGCCTGGACATCGACGACACGATGGAGCTGCTCGACGAACAGCTGACGCCGAAGATGATCAAGCGAACCTCGAAGGCGCTCGCCAAGGCACGCACGCGCGACAGCGTCTCAGCCGCCTCGAAGCTCACGCAGATCGTCGCCGGCGAGCCGCGCTTCGTCGCCGACCCGCCGCTGATCGTGCCGATCGCCGAGCTCGAAGAACACGGACGCGAGCGGATGTTCGACGCGCTCGACGAGCGCATGCGCGCGTATCGCTCGAGCCTGCCCCACGAGCGGCGGATCCTGCTCGAGCAGTTCCAGCTCACCGACTTCGCGCGCAAGGTCGTCGGCGTCGGCAGCGTCGGCACGCGCGCCTGGATCGCGCTGCTGATCGGATCGGGCAGCGGCGAGCCGCTGCTGCTGCAGATGAAGGAGGCCGAGCGCTCGGTGTTCGAGCAGTTTCTGAAGCCGAGCAGGTTCGCCAACCACGGCCGGCGGGTTGTCACGGGCCAGCGACTGATGCAGGCCAGCAGCGACATCTTCCTCGGTTGGCTGCACGTCGACGCCGGACTCGACCAGCAGCCGCGTGACTTCTACGTGCGCCAGCTGAAGGACTGGAAGGGCTCCGCCGAGATCGAGCAGATGGTGCCCAAGGGCATGGCCGCCTACGGGCGCATGTGCGGCTGGACGCTCGCACGCGCGCACGCGCGCAGCGGCGACCGCATCGCGCTCGCCTCCTATCTCGGGCGCGGCACGCGCTTCGAGCGCGCGATCGTAGAGTTCGCCGATGCCTATGCCGAGCAGAACGAACGCGACTACCGGGCGCTTGCCCAAGCCGTCGACTCCGGGAGGATCGTTGCCCAGACAGGACTCTGAGCGACGCCGCCGCCCGGGATTGGCCGGCCGACGATGAGCGAGGCTCCCGCGATCGAGGTGCACGGCCTCGTCAAGCACTTCGGCGAGGTCTGTGCGCTGGACGGCGTCGACCTGACCGCCGCGCACGGCCAGGTGCTCGGGCTGCTCGGCCCCAACGGAGCCGGCAAGACGACGCTCGTGCGCGTGCTCGCCACGCTGCTCAAGCCCGACTCCGGCAGCGCCAGCGTGCTCGGGCTCGACGTGCAGCACGACGCCGCCAAGCTGCGTGAACGGATCGGGCTCGCCGGCCAGTACGCGGCCGTCGATGAAAACCTCACCGGCCTGGAGAACCTGACGATGGTCGGTCGCCTGTACGGCGCCCACCGCGCCGAGGCCAAGGCGCGCGGGCGCGAGCTGCTCGAGCGCTTCGAGCTGAGCGACGCCGCCGACCGCCCGACCAAGACCTACTCCGGCGGCATGCGCCGCCGGCTCGACCTCGCTGCCGCGCTCGTCGCCAAGCCGCCCGTGCTGTTCCTCGACGAGCCCACGACCGGCCTCGACCCGCGCAGCCGCCTCAGCCTGTGGGCCGTGATCGAAGACCTCGTCGCCGAGGGCACGACGGCGCTGCTGACGACGCAGTACCTCGACGAGGCCGACCGGCTCGCCGACACGATCGCCGTGATCGACCATGGCCGCCTGATCGCCGAGGGAACCTCCGATGAGCTGAAGGACCGCCTCGGCGGCGAGCGCCTGGAGGTGCGCCTCGACGACGACGCCGATCCGCAGATCGCCGTGCGGGCGCTCGGCGCGATGTCCGACGAGCCGCCCGCCGTCGAGGGCAGCCTCGTCAAAGTGAGCGTGCGCACGCGCCGCGGGGCGATCGTCGAGGCCGTGCGCCGGCTCAGCGACGCCGGCGTCGGCGTAGCCGACCTCGCGCTGCGCCGGCCCACGCTCGACGACGTGTTCCTCTCGCTGACCGGGCACGCCGCCGAGCAGGCCCGTGAGGACGAGGACGACGCTTCACGTGACGGACACGCAGGGCAGGCAGGGCAGGACGATCGCGCGCCGGAGCCGGAGCGGGCCGGATGAGGCGCCTGGTCACCGACACGCTGATCATCGCCGAGCGCAACCTCGTGCGCCTGCCGCGGGCGCCCGAACTGCTGATCGGCTTCACGATCCAGCCGATCATGTTCGTGCTGCTGTTCCGCTACGTCTTCGGCGGCGCGATCCGCACGCCCGGCTACGACTACGTCGACTTCCTGATCCCCGGGATCATCGTGCAGAACACGGCCTTCGGTGGCTTCGCCACGGCACTCGGGCTCAACGAGGACGTCAGCAAGGGGCTGATCGACCGCTTCCGCTCGCTGCCCATGTCGCGCGCAGCCGTGCTCGGCGGGCGCACGCTCTCCGACGTCGCCACCAACGCGCTGTCGATCACGATCCTGCTCGTCACGGGGGTGATCATCGGCTTCTCCTTCCACACGAGCTTCCTGCACGCCGCCGCCGGCATCGGCCTGCTGCTGCTGTTCGGCTATGGCTTCTCGTGGTTCCTCGCCTTCATCGGCCTGCTCGTCTCCTCGCCCGAATCGGTCAACTCGGTCGGCTTCATCGCCGTGTTCCCGCTGACCTTCATCTCCTCCGCCTTCGTGCCCGTCGCCTCGATGCCCGACGGCCTGCGCCAGTTCGCCGAAGTGAACCCGTTCACGATCATCGTCGACGCCATGCGCCACCTGTGGCTCGGGGCGCCCGCCGGCAACAGCGTGTGGGGCGCCGTCGCGTGGACCTTCGTGATCGTCGGCGTGTTCGCGCCGCTCGCCGTCGCGCGCTACCGCCGCGTCGGACGCTGAGCAG
Source organism: uncultured Solirubrobacteraceae bacterium (assembly GCA_963714215.1). GTDB lineage: Bacteria > Actinomycetota > Thermoleophilia > Solirubrobacterales > Solirubrobacteraceae > Palsa-744. The sequence continues at coordinate 85,264 of CAVQNP010000007.1, read as the reverse complement.
AGCGCCCGGCCAACCGCGTGGCGCAGCTCGCGCCGACCACCTAGCCTGAGAGCAGTGCCCGATTCAGCGCCCCATCGCGTCGTGATCATCGGCGGCGGCTTCGCCGGGCTGCAGGCGGCGCTGAAGCTCGCCAAGGCACGCAAGCAGGTCGAGGTGACGATCGTCGACCGGCGCAACTTCCACCTGTTCCAGCCGCTCGCCTACCAGGTCGCCACGGGCGCACTCTCACCAAGTGAGATCTGCTACCCGCTGCGCACGATCTTCCGCGGGCGCGAGAACGTCGACGTGCTGCTCGCCGAGGCCGTCGGCTTCGACCTCGACGCGCGCCGCGTGCAGCTGCGCCCGGTCGACTCCGTCAGCGAGCAGGTCCCGGCCCCCGAGTTCGTCGAGTACGACAGCCTGCTCGTCGCCGGCGGCTCGCGCTACTCCTACTTCGGCCACGACGACTGGCACGCCTTCGCGCCCGAGCTGAAGTCGCTCGAGGGCGCGCTCGACATCCGCAGCCGGATCCTCACCGCGCTCGAGGCAGCCGAGTGGGAGGACGACGCCGAGCGCCGCCGCGCCTGGCTGACGTTCGTCGTCGTCGGCGCCGGCCCCACCGGCGTCGAGATGGCCGGCCAGATCGCCGAGATCGCGCGCGACTGCAGCCCCGAATTCCGCCGCGCGCAGACGAGCACGGCGCGCGTGCTGCTCGTCGAGGCCGCCGAGCGCGTGCTCACCGGCTTTCCCCCCTCGCTCTCCGCCAGCGCCGAGCGCGCACTGCAGAAGCTCGGCGTGACGCCGCTGCTCGGCCACTCCGTGACCGGCGTCGAGCGCGACGCCGTGACGACGACCACCCCCGACGGCGCGCACGAGCGCTTCGGAGCGCGGACAGTCGTGTGGGCCGCCGGCGTGACCTCCTCCGCGCTCGCCCGCGAGCTGGCCGAGGCGAGCGGCGCCGAGCTCGATCGCGCCGGGCGGCTGATCGTCGAAGAGGACCTCTCGCTGCCCGGGCATGTCGAGGTGCAGGCGCTCGGCGACATGGTGGCGATCCGTCGTGCAGACGGCGTGCAGACGCTCCCCGGCCTCGCGCCGGTGGCGATGCAGCAGGGGCGCCACGCGGCCGCCAATGTACGCGCGCGGCTGCGCGGCGTCCCGCCCAAGCCGTTTCACTACACCGACAAGGGCAACCTCGCGACGATCGGGCGCGCCAAGGCCGTGGCCGACATCAAGGGCCTTCACCTCAGCGGCGCCGTCGCCTGGGTCACGTGGCTCGCCGTGCACCTGTGGTACCTGATCGGCTTCCAGAACCGCCTGCTCGTGCTCACGCGCTGGGCCTTCAGCTTCGTCACGCACGGGCGCGGCGCGCGCTTGATCGGCGCCGCCGGCGAGCAGCGGCCCGAGCGTCGCTGAAGCGTCCGCCTGCCCGCCCGCGCCTCAGCTCATCTGCGCGACGATCGCCGCCGAGTCCATCTCATCCCACGCCTGCACGATCTCGCCGCCCGCGACGCGCAGGATCGCCGTCGAGGTGAAGCTCACCTCGCGACCCGAGGGCGCGCAGCCGAGGAACTCGCCGACGTGGCGCCCGCTCCAGCGCTGGTGCGCCGCCACCAGGTCCTCCTCGGCCAGCAGCAGCAAGATCTCGTGGCGCAGCGGCTCGAACGCCGCGAGGAAGTAGGCGACCACCTCGCGCTGGCCCTGCGCGCCGCGCTTGACGCCGTTGTGCACGAAGCCCTTCGCCAGCAAACGCTCGCACGCGTATGCGTCGCGGCCGTTGATCGCCTCGCCATAGAAGCTGCGCACGATCTCCTTGTTCTGCTCCAGCGACACGCAGTCACCCTATGGGATTCGTCTTCAATTAATTTAATTGATTAAAAATAAGATCATGCCGCGGCGCCCGCCTCTGCCGCCGCCGGGCGCAGCATCCCGGTGTCGCGCGCCAGCCGTCGCGCCAAAGCCACCGGGATCAGGCTGACGAGGATCACGAAGAACACGACCACGTTGACCTGCGGCAGCTGCTGGCCGAGGCGGATGTTGCCGAAGATCCAGATCGGCAGCGTGTTCTGCGCGCCCGCCGTGAACGTCGTCACGACGATCTCATCGAACGACAGCGCGAACGCGAGCAGGCCGCCCGCGACGAGCGCCGTCGCGATCATCGGCAGCGTGACGAAGCGGAACGTCTGCCAGCCGTCCGCGCCGAGGTCCATCGAGGCCTCGACCAGCGAGGACTGCGTGCGGCGCAATCGCGCGAGCACGTTGTTGTAGACCGTCACGATGCAGAACGTCGCGTGGCCGACGATGATCGTCGTCAGCGAGAAGCCGATGCCGCTGAAGCTGATGAACGAGTTCAGCGCCATCCCCGTGATGATCCCCGGCAGCGCGATCGGCAGCACCAGCAGGAACGAGATCGCTTCGCGCCCGAAGAAGCGAAAGCGGTGAACCGCGAACGCCGCCATCGAGCCGAGCAAGAGCGCGATCGCCGTCGAGATCAGACCCGCGCGGATCGACAGCCAGAAGGCGTGGCGCATTTCGGCGTTGTGCCAGGTCGAGGAGAACCACTTCGTCGAGAGGCCGTGCAGCGGCCAGCTCTGCACGTTCGACGGGTTGAACGCGTAGACCACGATCAGCGCGATCGGCACGAACAGGAACAGCAGGATCAGCACCGTCCACGCGGCGAACGCGACGCGGCTCAGTTTGCTCGTGCCGATCACAGCGCCTCGAACGCTCCCAGCCTGCGTGCGATCAAGAGGTAGACGCCCATCACGATCAGCGGCACCGTCGCGAAGGCCGCCGCGAACGGGACGTTGCTGGCGACGCCGACGTTCTGGTAGACGACGTTGCCGATGAAGTCCGAGCCCGCGCCGCCGATGAGCGTCGGCGTGATGTAGTCGCCGAGCGTCAGCGAGAAGGTGAAGATCGAGCCCGCCGCGATGCCCGGCAGGATCAGCGGGAACAGCACCGATTTGAACGTGCGCCAGCCGCGCGCGCCGAGGTCCGCCGACGCCTCGATGTAGGAGTCCGGCACGCGTTCGATCGCCGACCAGATCGGCAGGATCATGAACGGCAGCCAGATGTAGCTGAACACGATCCACATGGCCCAGTTGGAGTAGCCGATGTTCAGCGAGCCGAGCCCGAGCTGGCCGATCGCCCAGTTGAGCACGCCGTCCTTGGCGAGGATCAGCCGCCACACGTACACGCGCACGAGGTAGCTCGACCACAGCGGGATCAGCACCGCCACGAACAGCGCGCCCTGCAGGCGCTTGGGCGCGATCCGCACCGCGAAGAACGCGAACGGCAGCGCGAGGATCGCATCCGTCACGGTCACCGCCGCAGCGATCCCGATCGTGCGCAGCGCGATCGTGCGGTACGTGTCTACTTTCACCAGCGTTTCGAAGTTCTTCAGCGTCCAGTTGTGGACGAGGTTGCCCGTGAACGAGTCCACGCTCCACAGCGAGGAGATGAACAGCACGACGAGCGCCGCCAGGTAGATCAAGACGAACCACGCCAGCGGGCCCGACAGCAACAGGCCGCCGCGCAGCCACGGCCGGCGGAACAGCGCCGCCGACACGCGGGTGCGGGCAGGGGTGCTTCGCTCTGCGGCCAAGCCGGTGGCGCTCACCGGCTTGGCCGCCGCTCGGGCGCTAGCCCGTTACTTCTGTCCACTTCTGCTGCCACTTCGAGTAGTCCATGCAATCGCTCTGGCCGTTGCCGCATTCCGCGACCGGCGTGCGCCAGAACTTGATGCTGTCGAAGTAGCTCGCCGGCGCGTCCGCATGGTAGACGCCGCACGAGCCCTTTTCGATCTTTTCCATTTCGCCGCACGCCTTCGTGTTCACAGGCGTCTCGCCGTACGTCGTCGCCTGCTCGGCCTGCACCTTCGGGCTCGACACCCAGTTGACCCATTCGTAGGCGCAGTTCGGGTCTTTGGCATGCGCCGAGAGCATCCACGTGTCGGCCCAGCCCGTCGCGCCCTCCTTCGGGATGATCTGTTCGACCGGCTCGTTGGCTTTCTTCAGCTGGCTGTACTGGTAGGGCCAGGCCGCGCCGATCACGGCGTCGCCGTTCTTGAACAGTTCGATCTCATCCGAGGCCAGCGCCCAGTACTTCTTGATCAGCGGCTTCTGCTTTTTCAGCAGTTCGCCGGCCGCGTTCAGCTGCGCTTCGGTCAGCTCGTAGGGGTTCGAGATGCCGAGGCTCGGCTGCGTCTTGGAGAGGTAGAGCGCCGCGTCGGCGATCTGGATCGGGTTGGCCGGCACCGAGACCTCGCCCTTGTACTGCGGGCCGTAGATCGCCGACCAGCTCGTCGGCGCCGGCGAGACCGACTTGGTGTTGTACAGCAGCGTGTTCGGGCCCCACTGCAGCGAGATGCCGTAGTGCTTGCCGTCGACCGTGTTGTGCGGCGGCGACTGCAGCTGCGGCACGAAGTTTTTCCATTCCGGCACGAGGTCCACGTTCATCGGCTGCACCTCGCCGCCGCGGATCAGGCGCAGGCTGGCGTCGCCCGAGGCCGAGACCATGTCGTACTGGCTGCCGCCCCCCTGGCGCATCAGCGTGACCATTTCGTCGGAGGAGCCCGCGTACTTGGCGTGGACCTTGCAGCCTGTCTTCGCTTCGTAGGGCTTGACCCACTTCGATTCGGCGTAGCCTTCCCACGCGACGAGGTTGAGCTGACCCTCGGTCTTGCCGATCTTGCTCGGCAGGTTGGACGCCGAGGAGCTGCTGCTCGACGAGGAGCCGCACGCGCTCGCGCCGACCATCATCGCGAGCAGCACCGCCCCCAGCGCCCAGTCGATCTTTGCCAGTCTCATCTGCTTGTCTCCTCCTGTTTGGTTGTGTCGAGCAGCGAGGCGTCCTGCGTCCTGTAGGCAAGCCTCACGCGCCGGCCGCGCATCGCAAGCGCCTGCGCCGCCGATGTGTCCAAGTTCTGCTCGAGCGCGACGATGCGCTCGCCGCCGTCCAGCTCCACGTCGTAGCGCGTGACCGAGCCGAGATAGGCGACCTCGCGCACTGCTCCCGCGAGCTCCCCCGCCGCGCCCGCCGGCGGCTGCTCGCCCTCGGCCAGCAGGCGGACCTTCTCCGGGCGCACCGTGTACGTGAGGCCGTCGCGGCGGATCACGTTGGACGTGCCGACGAAGCTAGCCACGAACTCGTTGGCCGGGCGCTCGTAGACGTCGCCCGGCGTGCCGACCTGCTCGATCCGCCCGTCCGAGAAGACCGCGATGCGGTCGCTCATCGTCAGCGCCTCGTCCTGGTCGTGCGTGACGTAGACGAACGTGATCCGCTCCGAGAGCTCGCGCTGGATCGACTTCAGCTCGAACTGCATCTGCTGGCGCAGCTTCAAATCGAGCGCGCCGAGCGGCTCGTCGAGCAGCAGCACGCGCGGGCGGTTGACGAGCGCGCGTGCCAGCGCCACGCGCTGGCGCTGCCCGCCCGAGAGCTGGATCGGACGGCGCGAGCCTACGTCCGGCAGGCGCACCATCTCCAGCGCCTCCGCAGCGCGCTTTTTCCGCTCCTGCCTGCTGACGCCTGTCACGCGCAGGCCGTAGGCGACGTTCTCGGCCACGCTCATGTGCGGGAACAGCGCGTAGTCCTGGAAGACCGTGTTCAGCGGGCGCTCGTACGGCGGGCTGCGCGTGACGTCGACGCCGTGCAGCTCCACCGTGCCCGTGTCGGCCAGCTCGAAGCCCGCGATCACGCGCAGCGTCGTCGTCTTGCCCGAGCCCGAAGGACCGAGCATCGTGAAGAACTCACCGGGCAGCACGTCGAGCGTGAGGTCCTCGACGGCGACCACGTCGCCGAAGGTCTTGCGCACGCCCGTGAGGCGCACGGCGGGCACAGTCGAGGGTCCCCCGGGCGGCATCGGACCCGGGCTCGGCACATCGATCGTCGCGCCCCCACCGGCCATCCGCAGCGAGTCTATTCCCAGCGCCGGGCGGCGGCAACTGGCGCGAATGGACAATCTCGCCCGCCGGCGCTGGCCTGGGCGGCCATCGACAGGTGTCGAAGCGCGGGGGCGCTAGCTGCGCGGGTAAGGCAGCGGCGTGAGGATGCCGTCGAGGCGCTCGCGCAGCGGCTCGAAGCGCGGCGGCAAGGAGAGACGCTCGCCGAGATGGGCGGCGTCCTCGTCGACGGCGAAGCCGGGGCCGATCGTGGCGATCTCGAACAGCACGCCGCTCGGCTCGCGGAAGTAGATCGAGCGGAAGTAGAAGCGGTCGATCACCTCCGTCACGTGGCCGCCGCCCTCTTTCACGCGCGCCCGCCAGGCCTCCTCGTCCTGCGGCTCGGAGGCGTAGGCGATGTGGTGCACCGAGCCGGCGCCCTGCACCGGCGCGACGCCCTGCAGCGGCGGGTCGTACACGTAGAAGCCGTGGCGCTGCTCGCCGCGCACCTCCCAGCTGGAGTCGCCCTCGCCCTCGAAGCCGAGCGTGTCGCGCAGCAGGGCCGCGCTGGCAGCGGGGGCCGCGCTGTAGGCGCGTGCGCCGTCGAAGCCCTGCAGCGCGTGCTCGGCCGGGATGCCCGGCGCCGTGGCGTGCAGCGGGGGGTCCTCGCTGGCCGAGACGGCGAACTCGTGCTGCAGTCCCTCGGGGTCTGAGAAGACGAGGCTCGCCGCGCCGCGCACGCTCTCGGTGGAGCGCTCGCTGCTCACGCCGGCGTCGGTGAGGCGCGCCTCCCAGAAGTCGAGCGCCTCGGGCGAGGCCACGCGCCAGACGATCCGGTGGACCATCCCCGCACCAGCCGCGCCGCGCGCTGCGCCGGGGTACTCGAAGAACGTCAGGTCCATCCCCGGCGAGCCGTCGTCGTCGCCGTAGAACAGGTGGTAGACGGTCGGGTCGTCCTGGTTGACGCTCTTCTTGACCATCCGCAGGCCGAGCAGGCCCGTGTAGAACTCGACGTTGCCGACCGCGTCGCCAGTGATCGCCGTGATGTGGTGGATTCCCTCGAGCTTCACCGCAGAACTGACATTATCGCCAGCGTGCAAGAAGGGTCGCTGATAGCCCGCTTCGGGCGGGCCCGCCGCGACCCGGCGCTGGCGGTGCTCGAAGGCTTCCACCCGCTGAAGCACGCGCTGCGCTTCGGGGCGAGCGTGGTCGAGGTGGTTTGCCGCGACGTCGACGCGCTCGACGAGCTGGCCGCGCGCCTCGCGCCTGACCAGGCGGCGCGGATGCACGAGCTTGCGCGGGGCGTGACGGGGGAGGTGTTCGAGCAGCTCGCGCCGCTGCCGCCGACGACCGGGGTGATCTCGCTTGCCGAGCGTCCGGCTGTTGACGCGGGGGCCGTGCTCGCGAGCGGGCGGCCCGGGCCCGTCGTGCTGCTCGAGGATCCGCGCGACTTGGGGAACATGGGGGCTTGCGTGCGGGTTGCTGCGGCTGCCGACGTTGCCGGGGTGCTCACGACCGGGAGTCATGATCCTTGGGCGCCCGATGCGTTGCGGGGGGCGGCCGGGTTGCACTTCGCGTTGCCTGTCGCGCGGTTGGAGCGGTTGGACGAGCTCGGCGGGGGCGGGGACGCGGCTGCGAGCGCTTCCGGGGCCGCCCGGGGCCCGCTGCTCGCGCTCGATCCCGACGGCGAGCCGCTTGCTCCGCCGGAGCTGCCCGCGAGCGCCGTGCTCGCGTTTGGGACCGAGCGCTATGGGCTGAGCGAGGAGCTGTTGGCGCGGGCCGATGCGCGGGTCAGCATCCCTATGCGCAAGGGCGTTTCGAGCCTCAACCTGGCGACTTCGGTTGCGGCTGTGTTGTTTGCTTGGCGGCTCAGTGACAAGTAGGATCCGGCGAAACGTGGCGGCACCCGGCGAACAGCATCCGGGCTAAGCAGCGGGATAAATCCGGTGGATGCCAACCTTAGGGATCTCTGAAACGAGAAGGGTGTATCCCGCCCATCCAGCGCGCTTTGCGGTTGAGCTCAACGGCTTTCTCGGCTCGAAGACGCTTGGGGTCGCCGCAAGTACATGCGGGGGAACAAAGTCGATTCGTACGAGCCTTTTTCCATCTTGTCGAAAGCCGACTAGATACAAGCCGTGGTAGATGCCCGCGAGAATACGATCATGCTGTGGCCTCCAAGCTGCGCCCATAATCCGATCCGGCAGTTCGTTGCTGCCGTCTTTCAGTCGAGTCGTCTTGACCTGGGCCAGAAATCCGCAGAACTTGCAAATTACATCTGCGCACTCGAAGTTGATCGGAAGTCGCTTGAAGTGACGGACGCGATTGCATCGCGGGCATATTGCTCGTCTGCAAACAGCATCCTCCCCGCGCTGGCCTAGCGCCTGCCTGTCAGTCTGCATACTGAGACTCTACCCGCCCCCTAGAACTGGGTTGTGCGTTGGTCGGCATAAGGGACTGCGACCTGGCAAAGATCCTCGTAGCGGAGTCTGCGGCGTACCGAGCCGTGGCTAAGCCGACTGACTTCGAGCCTGCCAGCGTTGCTCTTGAGGAAGTGCAGCAGATGCGGGGCATCGAACGGCGCATCCGTAGTCAACCTAAAGACGACATACTCGGGGCTGACCCATCCGTCTTCCCTGGTATCACCACACAGAGCGATAGAGCCAAGCTCAGCCCGCATTGGGTTATAGACAAAGTCTCCAACTTCTACGCGGCGATATCGATAGGCGCTGGCACTCGGCTTACCCTTAAAGGTCGTAATCCCATGCTTTGAGACCCCCAAGAGAGGACCGGCAACCGCGTGCTTGCCGCGTGCACCGCGCTCTTCTATCCAATGCCCAAGAAGCGTGACCGCGTCATACTCGGCGTCGGGCGCGGACACGAAAAGCTGTAGCTGGCCGGACTCCGCTGACTCGCTGACAGCGTATGCGCCAGGTAATCTTAGGTCGAGGTCCCACCCCCCTTGCCGCACAGTCTGAAGATTTACCTCCCACGAAAATCGATCCCGCTCTCCTCCCAGTACCCAGGCGATCGCGTCGTCGAGCACATCCGCAGGAAGGGCACGTCTTGTCACCTGCTCCCTTGTAAGCGACGGCACTTCGTAGTAACGGATGACACCTTGCCGAGTTGTGCCACCCTCGAAAATGAGGAGACTTACTCGTATTCCTTTTGCGTCTGAGAAGATGCCGACCGGCAGCCGGACTACAGCTCGCACGATGCACTCGGTGAGCAACCGTTCACGTACATGTCGATAGATCCGGTCCTTGCGGAAGAGGATCCCGTCGGGAACGATCAACGTGCAACGCTGCCCCAGCGGCAGATGGTCGATCGTCCATTCAAGAAATCGCAGCTCGCTGCGCACGGACCACATCGACGAGTTGCTTTGAACTTCAGTGCCTAGGGGCGACCGAGTCACTTGTTGTGGGTGAAAGACCACTCCGCCAATTTTCTCACGTGGTCGGTGTCGATCCCCACCGGCATCGCCAGCCACGTACGGGCACGGGAGTGGATGTGGCACCAGGCGATACCAAGTCGGGCGTGAACGTATTGGGGCGGAGTTAGGACCTAGGCCAGATCGGTCCAGCTATTCTGCAGATCCCGATTCCAGATGGCGAGGGCTTACGGCGTCGTGATGTCAGTCAAGACTGGTGCTGGCACCGTAATGACAGAGACCCAGCCGTACTCAACTGGCACCCTGCTGCGTGCGATCGATACTGCCTACGCCGGGTGAGCCTCAGCCCACTCCACGATCTCGCGCGAGTCAAACACGGCCGTCCCGTCGTCCAACTCCAGCACAGGCACCCACCGTTTCCCGGTCAGCTCCTGCGCGCGCTTGCGCCCAGCCGTGTTGTTGAGTGCGGCCGGCAGCGGCGCAAAGCCGTACGACTTGATCACCTCAGGCTCATGCCCGGCGTCCTTCAACGCATGGTAGGCGTTCGCGCAAGGATGCCCGCCGGGCCGCGGCGTCGGGAAGGTTCCCCAGCAGACGTAGAGCTTCACGAGACGGTCAGCGTACCTTCCATGCCGGCCGCGCGGTGGCCGGGGACGGTGCAGAAGAACTTGTACGTGCCGGGTTTGAGCGTGACCGTCAAAGTCTTCGTGCCGCCGGTGAACACGGGCGTCTGCCCGGCGACGGTGCTGCCCTGCGCGATCGCCACGTCGTGTTCGACGGGCGAGGCGTTGGAGAAGTCGATCGTCACCTTGCCGGCCTTGGCGCTGAGCGACTTGGTCGTGTAGGCGAGCTGCCCGGCCGGGTTGGCGGCGAGCTTCAGCGTGGTCGCGGCCGCGGCCGGCGATGATGCCGGCACGGGCGTGCCCGTCGTGGCCTTTGGAGTTTCCTTTTTCGCCGGCGTTTTCTTCGCGGGCGTCGTCTTAGCGGGCGTCGTCTTGGCCGGCGTGGAGGCGGTCGGCGTCGAGGCGGTCGGCGTCGAGGCGGCAGGCGTCGATTCCGTCGGGGTCGGGGGTTCGCTCGTCGCCGACGGCGCCTTGTTGGCGGATTCGGGAGCAGCCGTATCGGGCGTGTTGGCGCCGAACGGTTCCTGCGAGGCCTTGGCGCTCTCGGCGCCGGCCTTGGCCTCGCCGCCGGAGGTGATCACAGCGGTGCTGGCAGCCGCGATCACGAGCAGAGCAGTGATCGCCGAGACGACGCGCTGCCCGCCGAGGTTGCCCGGGAACTTGGGGTTGCGCATGCCCATGGCGAGCGAGACGAACAGCGCCCACGCCACGAGCAGCCCGCCGGCGATGAAGAAGGGGGCTTTGCTCTTCTCGGCGGCCAGAACCGGCGCCAGATGTACCGCGAGCGTGTGCACGGCTCGCGAGCCTAGCCGATGCGCCCCCGGATATGCTGCCCGGCGGGATGGTCGAGAGCGTGCGCACACCAGACGACGCCTTGACGGGTCTGCCGGACTATCCGTTCGAGCAGCAGTACCGCGAAGTCGACGGGCTGCGCCTGGCGCACATCGACGAGGGCGCGGGTGCGCCCGTGATCTTCATGCACGGCGAGCCGACGTGGTCGTTCCTGTGGCGCAAGGTGATCCCGCCGGTGCGCGAAGCCGGCTTTCGCTGCGTGGCACCCGACCTGGCCGGCTTCGGCGGCTCGGACAAGCCGACGGACATCGGCTGGTACTCCTACGACCGCCACACCGAGTTGGCGGCGAGCCTGCTCGAGGACCTCGACCTGAAGGGCGCGACGATCGTGGTGCACGACTGGGGCGGGCCGATCGGGCTGCGCCTGGCCGTCGAGCACCCGGATCGGATCGAGCGGATCGTCGTGCTCGACACGGGGCTGTTCACGGGCCACCAGCGGATGACCGACGCGTGGACGGCGTTCCGCGACTTCGTCGAGCGCACGGAGGACCTGCCGGTCGGCTTCCTCGTGCGCGGCGCCTGCAGGCACGATCCGGGCGACGATGTGATCGCCGCCTACGACGCCCCCTACCCGGACGCGGCGTCGAAGGCCGGCGCGCGCGCCTTCCCGCTGCTGATCCCGCGCTCGCCGGAGGAGCCGGGCGCTGCGGCCGGCCAGCGCGTGCAGGACGCGCTGCGCGAGGACAAGCGGCCGAAGCTCGTGCTGTGGGCCGACTCCGACCCGATCCTGCCGCCGAACGTCGGCGAGCGCTTCGCCGAGGCGATCGGCGGCCCCGCCCCGCGCCCGATCGAGGACGCGAGCCACTTCCTGCAGGAGGACCAGGGCCCGTTGATCGGCTCGCTGATCGGCGATTGGCTAGACGACCGGTAGGCGGCGCGCTACGGCGTCCTCAGTCGCTCGCGGCCTATCCGCACGCCACGCTCCCTGCGTCCTTGTATCGCTTGCCTCCCGCCCGTCTAGTCGCGGTGAGAGTGTCACTCGACCGAGCTGGGGATCTGCGGCGTCTCGTTTCCGGCCTCGAGCCCGGGCTCGGAGCGCGACGCACGAAGCTCGTAGCTCTTGCGCGCCATCGAGTCGGCGTCGGCGAGCACGCGGTCGGCCTTCATCGCGCGGGCCATGCCCTCCGACAGGCGCCGCGGCAGCACGACGCCGAGCACGTTGGTGCGCTTGCTGGACTTGGGCACCCATACTTCGACGGTGCCGAGCTGCAGCGCCTCGACGATCGCGTCGGCGACTTCGCTCGGTTCGAGGTTGGAGAGGCCGCGCGCCTGCCCGAGGCCACCGCCGAGCTCGGTGTTGACGACGTAGGGCATCACGTAGCTGAGGTCGACGTGGGCGTCCATCAGGCGCAGCTCGCCGCGCACGGCCTCGGTCAGGCCGACGACGGCGTGCTTGGTGGCCGAGTAGGTGGCGCCGCCGGGGGCGCCGAACTTGCCGGCTTGGGAGGAGATGTTGACGATGTGGCCGCGGTCGCGGGCGATCATCCGATCGAGCGCGATCTTCATGCCGAGGATCACGCCGTGCAGGTTGATGTCGATCTGGCGCTTGGCCGTGAGGTCGTCCTCGTCGATGAAGCGGCCGATCTGCATGATGCCGGCGTTGTTGATCAGCACGTCGAGTGGGCCGAACTGGCGCTCGGTCTCGTCGAGGAAGGCGGTGAAGGACTCGCGGTCGGTCACGTCGAGCGGCAGCGCGACGGCGCTCGGGCCTAGCTCGTCGGCGGTGGCGCGCGCGGCGTCGAGGTCGACGTCTCCGATGGCGACCTTCATGCCCTGTCCAAGCAGCGCCTTGGCGGTGGCGCGGCCGATCCCGCGCGCCCCCCCGGTGATCGCTGCGGTCTGTCCGGCGAGGATGCGGGGCTGCTTGGCCATGGTCTTTCCTCCTGGTCTTCCTGGTGGGGCGGGCGGCGGCGCCTCCGGCGCGACTGCGGGCGGTTGGGCGGCCGAGACGGTTGGGAGACGAAAGCTAGCGCGCCGCGGCCGCAGGTGCTGGCCGCCTGGCCAGTTTTGTGCTGCGGGCCTGGGCGGGTAGTAGGGTTGACAGATGGCCAGCTTCGAGTTCGAGGGTCAGCGGATCGCGTACACCGAATACGGCGGCGGCCCGGCGGCGATCACCGAGTCGGGCGCACGCGGGCGCACGGCGCGCAGCGCGCCGGCGAACGGGCGCCCGCTGATCCTCGTGCACGGCCTGCTGCTCTCCCAGCAGATGCACAAGCCGCTGGCGGAAGAGCTGGCGGCGCGCGGCAACCGCGTGATCACGGTTGACCTCCTGGGCCACGGCGAATCGGATCGCCCGCGCGACATGTGGCGCTACTCGATGCGCTTCTTCGGCGACCAGCTGGTGGCGCTGATGGACGAGCTGCAGATCGAGGAAGCGGTCGTGATGGGCACCTCGCTGGGCGCGAACACGGCGCTGAACGTGGCGCTGACGGCGCCGGAGCGCCTGCGCGGCATGGTGATCGAGATGCCTGTGCTCGACAACGCGCTGCTGTGGAGCGCGCTGGCGTTCACGCCGCTGTTGGCGGCGCTGACGTTCGGCGAACGCGGGATGAAGCTCGTCGGACGCGGCGCGCGGGCGGTGCCGCGAAGACTCTTGCCGCACTACGGCAACGTCGTGCTCGACCTCGTCCGACAGGAACCGGGGCCGAGCGCGGCCGTGCTGCAGGGCCTGTTCTTCGGTCGCATCGCGCCGCACCGCAACGATCGCCGCGAGTTCGAGACGCCGGCACTGATCCTCGGCCACCGCCGCGACCCGGTGCACCCGTTCTCGGACGCGGGCATGCTCGCGGACGAGCTCCCCAACGGCCGCCTGCTGGAAGCCAACTCGTTCGTCGAGCTGCGCACCCAGCCGGAGCGCCTGACGAACGAGATCGCGGACTTCCTCGACGACGTGTGGGCGGCGCCGCAGAGCGCCCGCGCCAAAGCCAAACGCCCAGCAGCGGCCAAAGCCGCCAAAAGCGCTCCGCGCGCGGCGGCAAGCAAAGCCCGCAGCGCGAGCAAACCGACGTCGCGCAAATCAGCACCGCGCAAAGCGGCCAAAGCACCGGCCAAACGCACAGCCGCGAAGTCGGCGCGCGCCGCAGCCCGCTAGCCGACCGGCGTCACTTCTTCTTCAGAGGAAAAAGTTCGAGCTCGTTTACGCTGACGTGCCCGGGCGCCTCGGGCGTCCCGACGGCGGAAGCGGGCGCCTGACTGATCCACAGCACGACGAAGCGATGGGGCTGCTTGGCGGCCTGCTGAACGGCGGCGGGGGCGTTGGGGCCCCCGAGCTTGATCCGGGCGTGCTTCTTGCTGGTCTGCAGGGCGGGCGTGAGCGCGACCCATGCGGGGTCGGTGATCGAAGTGGGGGGCGCCTGGCCGTCGGCGCCGTAGATCTGCACGGTCATGCCGGGCGTGGTCGTGGCCAGGCCGACGGCGCCGAGCTTGCGCGGCGTGTTCAGGTCGATCACGAGCCCCTCGGCCATTTTGGGGGCGACGGATGGTTCGACGAGCGCTGTCCAGCCGGTCGAGGCGTCACCGTCGATCGCGAGGCTGGGGTCGCCGAAGTTGGTGGTGGCGTAGTTGTACGGGTTGTACGTGGCTGCGGCGTTGGTGTCGAGCAGCAGCGCTTCGGTGCTGGGCGCTTCGCCGACGGGCGTGTTGGCGTTGGCTTTCTGTTTGCTCGGTTTGGGGATGCTGCCGCCGGTGGTCGGCGTCGGGACGGACGGAGTCGGCGTGGGCGTCGGCGAGGCGAGCGGAATCTTGGGCGGCGTCGACGGTTTGATCGTCGTCGGCACGCCGACTGTGGGCGTGGTGGCGGCCGGGGGCGGCGGCGTGGTCGGTGTCGTCGGCGGGGGCGTCGTGGCGGCGGGCACCTGCGCGACGGTGGTGACGGCGCGGGCGGCTTTACCGCCGCCTTTGCTGAGCGCTGCGTAGGCAGCGCCGGCGGCGCCGGCGACGAGGATGGCGAGCGTGGTCAGGATGACGGCGGCGGAGCGCCAGGTGGGCGTGCGCGTGCGCAGGCTCTCGGGGGCGCCCGTGCCGCACTGCAGGCACCAGTCCTGGCCGTCGAGCAGCGCGGCGCCGCACTTGGAGCACTGGCGCGTGGGCACCGGCGCCTCGGGGGGGCGGCCTGCTCGGGACCGCCGGGCGCGCCGGCGGGGGGCTGCTGCTCGGTGGGCGCAGCCGGTGGGTCTGCGAGCGCCGTTGACACGAGCCCGATTCTAGTGGGCGGGTCCGGCGCCGGGCGCAGGCGGCCCACCGGGCACGATCTCGCGCCCGGTGGGGTGGTGCTGGGCGTCGAGCTCGAGCTGCCAGTAGTAGCGCGTGAAGTAGTTGCCGTCGCGGAACTCGCCGACGTGCGGCTCGACGGTCTCGCCGCAGGCCATGGCGAGGATCAGCTCGGGGTAGGTGCGCCCGGGGAGGGCGGCATATGCGGCAGCGGGGAAGGCGCCGCCGAAGCGGGTGTTGACGTCGGTGATGGCGACGCCGATGTCGGGATCGCGGAACACCTGGACGGTGACGGGTCCCGTCACGCACAGCGCCTCGACGACGCGGCGTCCAAGGTCGATCAGCTCGTCGTCGCGCAGGGCGGCGCCCTTGATCGACTCGCCGCCGCGTGACTCGAGCATGGTGCGCGGTATGGCATTGATGCAGCGGCCGTGCAGATCGCCGAGGCAGTCGATCGAGAGCTCGGGGCCGCCCATGGCGCGCTGCACCATCACGGGCTCTGGCGCGGGCAGCTCGATGGCGTGCCCGGGCTGCGGCGGCGCCTGCTGCAGGTAGTCGACGAAGAAGCGCGCCTGGTCGGGGTCGTGGGCGAGGTGGATGGAGCGCGCGCCGGAGCCCTGGCGCGGCTTGACCATGACGGGGTATTCGAGCCCCTCGAGCGCGTCGTCGTCGGGCAGCACGGTCGGCGGCGAGGGCAGCCCGAGGCGCTGCAGCAGCAGGTGGGCCTCGTACTTGTCGTAGGTGGCGCGCGCGATCTCGGCGCTGGGCACGAAGGCGGGCAGGCGCCGTTCCTCGCGGGCGCGCGCGAGCAGCTCGATGTCGAGATCGGTCAGCGGCAGCACGGCGGCGACTTCGTGCTGCTCGCAGAGCTCGCGCAGGGCGGTGAGGTAGTGGGGGTCGTCGATCCGCGGCACGGCGGCGCGCGTGTGCGCTGCGTACTGGGCAGGCGCGAGCGGCGCGGGGTCGGCGACGACGGTGTGCGTGAGCTGGGCGAAGCAGGCGACGATGTCGTAGCGCTTGCCGGCGCCGGTGAGCATCACGGCGGGCCTCATGCCCGGCCCTCCGGGCCGATGGGCGGCGCGGCCTGTGCGGGGGCACCCTCGGCGGGGCCGCCGTCCCAGCCGCCGGTCTCGCCCTTGTACAGGCCGCCGCCGCCGAGCACGAGCGCGGGCGTGCGCGCGAGGATCTGCAGGTCGAGCAAGAGCGAGCGGTGCTCGACGTAGTGCAGGTCGAGCTCGATCCGCTCGGACCAGGGCAACGAGGCGCGCCCGTTGATCTGCGCCCAGCCGGTGATGCCGGGCTTGACGGACAGGCGCAGGCGCTGGCGAGGGGTGTACTGGGCGACCTGCGCGGGCAGCGTTGGCCGCGGGCCGACGAGCGACATCTCGCCGCGCAGCACGTTGAGCAGGTTGGGCAGCTCGTCGAGCGAGGTGCGCCGCAGCAGGGCGCCGACGCGGGTGATGCGCGAGTCGTTTGCGTTGACTGCGAGCCCTGCGCCGATGTGCTCTGCGCCGTCGACCATGGTGCGCAGCTTGAGCATGTCGAAGGGCTCGCCGTTCAGGCCGGAGCGGCGCTGGCGGTAGAGCGCGGGGCCGCGCGACTCGAGCTTGATCGCGATCACGGCGGCGAGCAGCAGCGGAGCGGTGAGCACGAGCGCGACGGCGGAGAGAACGATGTCGAGAGCGCGGCGGATCATGCCTGAGACCCTGAACGATTGCTCATCGGGTTCCCTCCGCCGCATCCCACCAGGCCGGCGTCCCGTGCCGCAGCCAGTCCCACAACCCGGCGGCTGGGGATGCGGTGGTGAGCACGTAGTAGCGGGCGATCAGCAAGAGGCGGGCGCGCAGGGCGCCGGCGAGCAGCGCAGCGAGCAGCAGTGCCAGCTGCAGAGCGAGGGTGACGATGTAGAGCGTGCCGGCGCCGGTGGCAACGAGCCCGACGTTGGCGGCGAGCGCGAGCGCGTGCAGTCCGGGGCTGGAGTAGCGGAGCAGGCGGTGAGAGAAGATCATCAGGGCGTAGCCGGGCGGGTAGCCGCGCGGGGAGAGCATGCCGCCGCGCAGGACGATGGGCCAGGTGTGGCTCATCATGCGGCGCTTGCGGGCGAACTCGCCGAGCAGGGAAGGCACCATCTTCTCGCTTGCGCGGGCGCGGGGCTCGTACACGGCGCGCAGCCCGCGCTTGACCATGTTGAAGGGGAGCGAGAGGTCGTGGCCCATGATCGGGTCGACGACGATGTAGGAGTTGCGGCGGGTGGCGTAGATGGCGCCGTTGCCGGCGGTGATCGAGGAGAGGCGGGACTCGAGCGCGCGCAGGGCGAGCTCGTAGCGCCAGTAGACGCCCTCCTGGTTGGAGGCGTGGCGCCCGACGGCGTCCTGCACGAAGCGGACCTGCCCGCAGGCGTAGCCGACGCGCGGATCGTCGAAGGCGGCGACGAGCTCGCGCAGGGCGTCGGGCTCCCAGGCGGAGTTGGCGTCGGAGAAGGCGACGAGCTCGCCGGCTGCGTCGGCGACGGCGGCGTCCTGGGCGCGGATCTTGCCGCCGCGCGGAAGCTCGAGCACGAGGTCGGCGCCGGCGGCGCGGGCGCGGGCGGCGGTGGCATCGCTGCAGCCGTCGCAGGCGACGATCAGCTGCAAGCGCTCGCGCGGGTAGTCGAGGGCGAGCGCGTTGGCGACCTTCTCAGCGATCACCTGCTGCTCGTCGTGGGCGGCGACGATCAGCGAGACATGCGGGAGCTCTTGCTCTGATTTTTGATGGGCTCCGCCCCTGTCGGGGCTCCGCAGATTGGCCGCGGGCTGCGCAGAGCGGGTGCGGGCGCGCAACGGGGCGATGGCTGCGAGCGCGAGGGCGTAGCCGAGCTGTGTCCACACGATCAGCGCGGCGCACACCCAGAAGAGAACTTCGAGCACGATCACGCGAGGATTCTGGCGGACTGGGGCGGCGGCCCGTGCGGCGAGCGTCGACAGGACGGTGAGATGCGGTGGCTGGCGGGTAGTCTCGGAACATGACCTACACGAAGATGAACCTCACAGAGACGGTCGACAGCGCGCCGAGATTCGGCTTCGAGGAGATGGGCGAGGCGCATTTCCCGCGCGAAGAGCTGGAGGCGAAGCAGACGGGCCTCTCCTACCAGGTGCTGCGGCCGGGCAAGCGCCAGCTGTTCGGCCACAAGCACGACAAGGCGGAGGAGGTCTACGTGGTGCTGAAGGGCAGCGGGCGGATGCGCCTGGACGACGAGATCATCGACGTGGCGGCGCTCGATGCGATCCGCGTGGAGCCACAGGTGATGCGCGCGTTCGAGGCCGGCCCGGACGGGTTGGAATGGCTGGCGTTCGGCGCGCACTTCGAGAAGGACGGCGAAGTGAACCGGGAGTTCTGGCAGGACTGAGTCAGCGAAGCAGTCGCTCGTACAGCGCGAGCGTGCGCAGGGCGATGTCTGTCCAGCCGTACTCGCCGGCGGCGAGCTCGCGCGAGCGCGTGGCAAGGGCGGCGAGCTTGGTTGGATCGCCGAGCAGCTCACGCAGCGCGGCGGCGAGCGCAGCCGAGTCGCCGGGCGGTACGGCGCGCGCGGCGCCGGCGGCGGCGATCTCGCCGAAGCCGCCGACGTCTGAGAGCAAGAGCGGCTTGCCGAAGGCGAGCGCGGTGAAGAGCACGCCGGACTGCTCGATCTCGCGGTAGGGCAGCACGACGAGGTCGGCACGGCGGAAGTAGGGCGGGAGCTGCTGGTCGGTGATGAAGCGCGGCACGAAGCGCACGTTGGCTGGAGCCGAGACCGATCGAAGATCGGCCAGCAGTACGGAGATGTCCATGCGCGGCATGCCGGCGATCCACAGCTCGGCGTCCTCGACGCCGCGCCAGGCGTCGAGCAGCACGTCGAGGCCCTTGTAGGGGCGCAAGAGGCCGAAGAACAGCACGACCCGCTTGTCGGTGTCGAACGGGGGCGGCCCCTCGGGCGCGTCGGCGAGGTGGGCGAAGGCGCCGTGCGGGATCACGTGCACGCGCTCGCCGTCGACGCCGAGCTCGTCGATCAGCCGCGAGCGCCCGTGCGCGGAGTGGGCGACGATCGCGTCGAAGCGCTCATACAGCCGCCGCTGCGCCTCGCGCTGACCGGGCCGCGGTTCGCGCGGCAGCACGTCGTGCGCGGTCAGCACGAGCGGCTTGCCGCGCGGCAGCAGATGCCCGTCGAGCTGCTGCACGGAGAGCCACTGGAAGTGCACGACATCGGCGGCGCGGGCGGCGTGGCGGTAGCGCAGCATGTCGGGCACGTGCTCGGCGAGCTTCAGCGCACGCCGCGCACGCTGGGCGCCGGCGCTGCTGCCGGGAACGAGTGCGCCGGCGCGGTAGAAGTGCTCGATCCGTCGATAGCTGCTTGGCGGTGGCACGGGGCCGTAGGCGAAGCGGCTCGTATAGAGCGAGACCTCTGCGCCGGCCTCGCCGAGCGCACTGCACAGCGCGTGGTCGTACGGCGGCGTGTAGGCGGAGGGGTCGACGACGTGCACGCGCATGGCCGCAGACAATAGGCGCGGCATTAGAGTCCGCGTCGTGCCCGACGTGGAGGTCTCCTACTGCGTGGTCAACACCTCGCAGCGCGAGTTGCTGCTGCGTGGGCTGGACGCGATCGCGCGCGATCGCGAGGGACTCCCGTTTGCGAGCGAGGTGCTCGTCCTGGACAACGGCTCGCGCGACGGCTCGGCCGAGGCGGCGCAGGCGCACGCGAGCGTCGATGAGACGATCGCGCTCGGCGAGCGGCGCGGCAAGGGGCTGAACGACTCGGAGCTCTTGCGGCGCGCCCGCGGACGTTATGCGCTGCTTCTGAACGAGGACTCGGAGCTGCAGCCGGGGGCGACGCTCGCACTGTGGCGGGCGCTCGAGCAGCGCCCCGACGCGGCGTTGGCGGGCGCTCGTCTTTTGCGCCCTGACGGTGCAGAGCAGCCGTCGGCGTGGCGCTTTCCGAGCGTGTCGACGGCGCTTGTCGGGGCGCTCTTGCTGCATCGCCTGTTCACGGTGCAGAGCCGCAGCTCGCATACGCGCGAGGTCGACTGGTGCCAGTCGGCGGCGCTGCTCGTACGACGCGAGGCGGCCGAGCAAGTCGGCTACCTCGACCCCGACTTCTTCGTCTACTCAGACGAGGTCGACTTCGCCCGCCGCCTGCGCGACGCGCGCTGGCTCAGCCTGTACGTCCCGCAGGCCTCGGCGATCCATCACGAGCAGCTCTCGACCGACGCCGTGCCCGAGCTGCGAATCGTTGAAATGGCGCGCAACCGCGACCTGTACATGCGCAAGCACCACTCGGCCGCAGCCGCCCGTGCAGTGCGCTGGCTGACGGCGTGGCCGTACGCGCTGCGCGCGGTGGGCGCGACGCTGCTGCCGGGCCACTCGCCGCGGCGCTACTGGCGGCATGTGCTCGCCACGCTGCACCCCGAGCGCGGCGAAGGGCTGCGCGAGGCCGCCGCACGCTACAACGCCGAAGCCTGAGCGCTCAGGGCGGGCGGGCGCGGGCGGGCTAAGCGCGCAGGCCGAGCTCGTCGAGCAGCGCGTCGACCACGCGGACGTCGAGCTGCGTGCCCGCCACGCGCCGCAGCTCGGCCGCGGCCTCGGCCGGCGTTCTCGCCGTGCGGTACGGGCGGTCGGTGACGATCGCCTCGTACGTGTCGCACGCGGCGATGATGCGCGCCGCGAGCGGGACCTGCTCGCCGCTCAGGCCATCCGGATAGCCGCGGCCGTCCCAGCGCTCGTGGCTCGCGCGCACGGCCGGTGCCAGGTGGGCGAACGCCGGGATGCTCGCCACGAGCGAGCCGCCGGCGGCCGCGTGGGAGCGCATCTTCACCCACTCCCGCTCGTCGAGCGGACCCGGCTTGAGCAGGATCTCGCTCGGCACGGCGACCTTGCCCACGTCGTGCAGCAGCGCCGCGTAGCGCGCGTCGCCGGCGCGAGCCGGGCTGAGGCCGAGGCGCAGGGCGACGCGCTCGGTCAGGTCCGCGACCTGCTGCTCGTGCGAGGCCGTGTAGTCGTCCTTGGCCTCGACCGTGCTCATCAGCGCCGTCAGCGTCGTCGTGAACGTCTGCTCGAGGTCGGCCACGAGCATGGCGCGGTGGATCGAGGAGCCGAGGTTGGCGGCGATCGCCTCGACGAGCACCGCGTCGGCCTCGCTCAGGCCGCCGCGCTCGGGCGACTCGATGTTGAGCACGCCCCACACCGAGCCGTCGACGACGAGCGGCACGCTCAGCTCGGCCCGGGGGTCGGTCTTGGGGTCGCGCTCGATGTAGTCCGGGTCCTCGCGCGTGTCGTGCACGAGCGCGCTCGTGCCGCTGCGCGCGACGCGGCCGTTGACGCCGTGGTGAACCGACTGCTCGAGCAGCAGGAACTCCGTCATCACCTCCGCCAGCGCGCCGCTGCCCGCGATCAGCCGCAGCGTCTCGTCGCTGTCGAGGCGCTGGATCGCGGCGAGGTAGAAGGCGAACGTCTCGTGCAGCTCGTCGACGACGAGCTGTGTCATCTCCTCGATGTCGTGCGTCGCCGCCAGGCGCCCTGTCAGGCGCGCGCCGAGCTGCAGCTGCGCGCGCAGGTAGGCGACCTCCCCGGCCGACGCCATGCCCGCGGCGCGTGCGTCGGCGCGGTGGCGGCGCAGGGCCTCCTCGCGGCGCCGTCGCTCGCGCACCGTCGCAGGTTTGCGCAGGCCGGAAGGCTTGCGCGCGGCAGCCTGCTCGCGCGGGGGCGACGCCGCCGATTGGCGCTGCTTGGCGGCAGCTTTGCGCTGCGCGACGGCGGCTTTCCGCTGCGTGACGGCGGCTTTCCGCTGCGTGACGGCCAGCTCGGGCATGTTGCCCCGCTAATCGGCCTGCTCCGCCCAACCCTTGACACCGGCTGGACTTGATTAGACATCTCGACTGCCCTCGAGCAACGTCCTGGCGATCGGGGGTCAAGCAGATCGAGGACGCAGGGAGCGTGGCGTACTACGTACGCGAGCGACTGAGGACGCAGAGATGCGCCGGCCCCCGGTCGTCAGAGGTCTTTCAGGGGGTCCTCGGCGTATTCCTCGACCTCGCCGTGCCCGGCACGGAACGCCGCCACGCGACGCCTCCCGTCGGCGACGAGCGCCCGTGCCTGACTGCGCTCCTCGTGGCCGAAGAAGCGCGCCAGCTTCAACAGCGCCGGGATCAGCGCCAGCCAGAGGATGCGCAGCGCGATGCCCGCGAAGCCGCTGCTCGGCAGCAAGAGCTCGCCCGACACCGCCACGCCGGCGAAGATCAGCGTCAGCTGCGCCAGGCGCCGCCACTCAAAGCCGACCGCGAACAGCCTGCGCGTGAGCAGGTGCATCACGAGCAGCATCGCCACGTACGCGCCGCACAGCGCGATGCCCGCACCCGCGATCCCCAGGTTCAGCCCGCCGTGCGGCACGAGCACGAGCAGCAGCACGACGTTCACCACGAGTCCCACCGCCGCCGCCGGCAGGTTGCGCGAGGTTGCGCGAGCGCGACCGGTGATCACGATCATCACCTGGTACAGCCCGTACAGCGTCCACGCCAGCGCCAGCCACGGCAGCGCCTTGTGCGCACCGAAGTACTGCGGCGCCGCCAGCAGGCGCACGATCCAGCGCCCGAGTAGCGCCACCGCCGCCACGATCACGCCCGTCGCGAGCACGAAGTACGTCGTCACCAGCGCATACAGCCGCGACGCCTCGACGTCGCTCGCAATCGAGTACGCCAGCGGCGGCCACGCGTACTGGAAGCCGCGCACCATCACGAACACGACCGTCGCGAACTGCAGCGCCACCGAGTACTCGCCGGCCGCCGCGTGCGAGTAGTCGCGGAACAGGTAGAAGCGGTCTGCCACCTGCAGCGCGTACACGCTCGCGTCGGCCGGCACCGTCGGCAGCCCGAAGCGCAGCATCGCGCGCAGGTCCGCCCAGCGCACGCGCAGGCTGAAGCGCCGCCGCAGGACCCACCACAGCCCGAGCACGACGAGCGCCGACGCGCCGAAGTTGCCGAGCAAGAGGCCGCGTGCGCCCTCGCCCGCGATCACCACCAGCGAGACCGTGAAGATCACCGTCAAGGCCACGTTCGCCCCCGAGGCGAACACGTACGCGCGTGCGCGTTCGTCCACGCGCAGCTGTGCATAGGCCATCTCGAGGTTCGTGAACGCCCACAGCCCGAGCACCGCGCAGTCGAGCAGCAGCGGATCGTGGTAGCCGAGGATCAGGCGCGACAGCGAACCTGCGAAGACGAGCGCCAAGATCGCCGCCGCGGTCGTCGTCCACGCGACCGTCGCCGTCGCCGTGCGCGCGATCCGATCGCGACGCGATCCATCTTCATCATCAAAATAAAAACGGATGAACGCCTCGCCGACGCCGACGCGCAGGAAGATGCTCGCCAGGATCACCGCCGTCAGCAGCGAGTTCGCCGCGCCGTAGCCCGCCGGCGAGACGTGGCGCGTGTACAGCGGGATCGTGATCAGCGCGATGCCCTTGGCCACGATGTCGCCGAACTGGTAGGCCGCGCCCGTCGCCACCAGCCGCTTCAGATAGCCGAGCACCGCTGAGAACCTACTCGCCGGCTATGCCGTCGCCGCGCGCTCGCCCGTGCCGGCGGCGCCAGCCACCGGATCGCGCCCGCCGGGCTCGCAGGCACGCGCGAGCGCTACGCCGATGCCCAGCAGCGTCCACGTCAGCGGGTCCTCGAGGAAGTCTGCGTATGCCAGCGTGTGCAGCACGAGCGCCGCGAAGCACGCCGCGATGGCAATGCGCGGCGGCGAGCGCCCGGCGCCGCGGAACAGCAAGAGGAAGGCCACCACGAGCAGCGCCACGTACAGCGCCAGCCCGACGATCCCCTGCTCGGCGGCGACCGTGATCGGGATCGTGTGCGACGCCGACGTCGCATTCTCCACGGACGTCTTGGACTGCTGCTCGTACTCCGTCTGGAACGAGCCCGAGCCGTAGCCCTGCAGCGGACGTTCGGCGAACAGTTCCAGGCCGCCTTCGACCAGCTTCGTGCGCCCGCTCGTCGCGTTGCTCGTCGAGCCGCCCGTGCCCTTCAGGCCGAAGTGCAGGTTGGCCGGGGCCGCCGCCAGCACGATCGCCGCGGCTATCAGCAGCGCGACCGCGACATACAGCGTCCGGCGCAGCGACCAGCGGTACGCCGCGAGCACCGCCAGCCCGAGCAGCAGCGCCGCGATGCTCGACTGCGAGAAGCTCGTCACGAGCCCCGCCAGCAGCCACAGCAGCACGCCCGCCGCGATCAGCACCTCGCGCAGGTTGCGCCGCCACAGCACGAACGTGCTCACCGCGATCATCACCAACGCGAGGAAGCGCCCGTAGATGTTCGGGTCGAAGAACAGCGAGTTCACGCGGAAGTAGTTGTCGAACTGGTTCGCCGCTACGACCTTCGGGTTGAGGAACAGTTCCTTGCGCGCGTACTCCACGAAGCCCACGCCCGCGAACGCGACCGCCAGCGCGACCGCGACGGCGAGGCAGCGCAGCAGCAGCTCGCGCGTCCAGCGCACGTCGCGCAGCAGCACGAACAACAGGCCGAAAGGCACGTAGAAGAACGCCAGATTCTCCGCCGCCTTGGCGCGGTCCGTGGAGTACAGCGCCTGCATCGCATACAGCACGACCGACGCCAGCAGCACCCACTCCAACCAGCCGAAGCCTCGCTCCTCACGCCGCAGCAGCCGCGGCAAGAGGTGCGCCAGCGCGCCCGCCGCGACGACCAGGTAGAGCGGGATCAGCAGGTTCACCGTGCGTCCGTCCGCCGAGATCGGCAGGCGGAACGGCAGCGCCAGGATCGCCAGCAGCGGGAACGCTTCCTCGTGGCGGCGCATGACGAGCACGAGCGCCGCGATCGCCACGCACGCGACGATCACCGCCGCCGCCACGACGCCCGGGCTGAGCGAGCTCGCGAGCACCGTCATGGCCGCACCAGCGTGAAGCTGCGCGGCGAGAGCACCGAGCGGTGCTGGCGGCGCAGGCTCACACGCACGTGGTATTCGCCCGCCGCCGCCGGGCGGCCGTGCAGCCTCGGTTCCAGCGCCGGCGTGCCGTTCGGCCCCGCCACCAGCGTGTAACCGTACGCCGTGCCGCGGCGACCGTTCCAGCGCAGCGAGAGCTGTTTGTAGCGCTGCACCGGGTGGTCTTGCAGCAGCGTCGCCACCTGCGTCCCCGCCCGGTCGAGCACCGTGACCGTCGCTTCGTCGTCCTGCGCCAGGCGGAAGGAGATCCGCTCCGCTTTGATGTGCCCGCTCGGCGTCGGCGAGAAGCGCGGCGTCAGCTTGAACAGCTGCACCGCCGTCGGCGTGTGCTTGAGGTGCTGGGTGAGGAAGAACGCCACGAAGCACGCCGCCACGAGCAGCCCGAACACCACCCCCGGCACCCTGCCGTCGAACGAGTCGTCCTCCGTCTGCCGGCGCGCCGCACCCTCGCCGGGCGGTCCCGCGCCGGGCGGGCCGCTCACGCCGGGCGCTGCTGTCTCACCCCCGACCTCGCTGGTCAATCGCCCCCGGCCGATCTCTGCTCGCCGAGCGCGAAGCGCTCGACCGTGTCCGAGCGCAGACCGAGGCGGAGCGTCTCCAGCGAGAGCACGTCGTCGGCCGCGATGTTGCCCAGATTGCACTCCGTGCCGAAGCGCTTGAGCAGCCACACCTGCTGCGGGCGCAGCGGCGCCTCGAACAGCAGCTTGTCCGGGTCGATCGCGTGCGCGATCTCGTCGATCAGGCCCGTGCGCGGCTCGCCGTCGGCGCGATAGATGCCCGCCGTGCCCGACTCGCGCGCCTCCGTGATCACCTTCCAAGCACCCGCCTGCAGGTCGCGCTGGATCTGTTCGACCCACACGTACGGCGCCATGATGAAGTCCGCGTCCTTGTTGCCGACCTCCGCGAACACCACGAACTCGCTCGACAGCCGTTCGATCAGCGCGTGCTTGTAGTCCGCATCGAGCGCGATCGTGCCGTCCGAGATCTCCACGTGGCGCAGCCCCAGCTCGCGCAGCCACGCGATCAGCCCGTCGACGCGTCCCTGACGGATCGCGATCTCCGTCAGCGTGCCACCGAGCACGACCGGGATCTCATGCGCCGCGTAGAGCTCCAGCTTCGGCTTCAGGTTGGCGCTGACCAGCGCCGTGCCCCAGCCGAGCTTGACGATGTCCACGCACGCGCCCGCCACCTCCAGCAGGCCCTCCACCTCGGCGACCGACAGCCCGCGATCGATCACGTGCGTCAGCCCCCGCTCGCGCGGCTTGGCCGAGCGCTCCGGGATGTCGAGGAAGCCGGCTATGGCGAGTTCAAGCCTTGTCGAGACCGACGATCACGACAACGCTCGCCGAGCCCGCCATCGACGCGACCGTGCCTTCGATCGGCTGCGCCTGCGTCACCCCGAGCGAGCGCGCCACACGCTGCGCATCCGCCTGGTGGCCGCTCGCGTACTCGACCACCGTCGTCTGGTTGGCGCCCGGCGGCTGGCCCGTCTGCGCCGCCGCTTTCGTGTATCCGTGCTGTTGCAGTTCTTCTGAGACGTGGTGCGCCAGCCCCGTCGTCGTCGTCCCGTTGAGCACGACCACGCTCAGCTGCCCCGGGCTCGTCGTCGCTGCGCCCGCGCCGCCCGAGGAGTGCTTGGTCGTCGTCGTGCCCTGCGCGCTCGTCTGCGCAGCCGCGCTCGTCGTGCCTGGAGAAGCTTCGCTCGAGGATGAGCTGCCGCCCTTGCCGCCGCCCAGCGAGAGCACGACGACGACGATCACCGCGACCGCCACGACCAGCGCACCAACAACCAGCGCCGTCGCGCGCGACGGCCCGCGGCGCTCCGTGCGATAGCGCCGGACCGGCGGCTCGCCTGCCGTCCTGCGCTGTGCGCCGCTGGACTCTCGCCGGGGAACAGCCGCCTCCGCGCCCGCGCTGCGTGACACGCCCGACGGCATGCGAGTCGCGGCGCCCGTCGCTGCACGGCTCGCCACTGCACCCTGAGTCGCCGCCGCGCTCGCTGCAGCCGCTCGCTGCGGCGCGCTCGCCGGGGCAGGAGGAGCCGGTGGGCGCGAAGGCGGGCTCGGCGCGCGTGGAGTCGCGCCGGCCGACGTCCTCGCCGCCGTCGCCGCGGCTGCCACCGTCGCCGGGGCCGGCGTGCGCGGCTCGCCCGACTGAGCCGGCGCAGCGGCTTGCGCCGCCGCCGTCGCTCCAGCGGGAGTCGCCGCCGCTCCGGCAGGCGCTGCCGCCGGTGCCGCCTTGTCCGCATCCTGCGACGCATCTGCCGGCGCTGCGCTCGGCGCGGCTGTCGATGTCCCCTGCTGAGCCGGCGCGTCCGTTGCGCCGGGCGTGGCCTGCCCAGAAGGCGTCTGCGCGGCGGCGGGCGCCGAGCCTGGTTGCCCGGCTGCCGCAGCAGGTTGCGCGCCTGTGGCCGCCGTACCGGCAGCCGTTGCCGCGGCGGCCGCCGCGCCCGGCACGGCCTGCGGAGACTGCGGGATGCCGGGCTGGGCCGCCCCCGGCGCGGCCGGCGAGCCGGCCGGTACAGGTGCCGTCTGGCGCGGGGCGGGCGCCTGACCGGGCGCGGCCTGCGCCGGCGAGACGGCCGTCGCCGGAGCCGCACCAGCCGCCACTGGATTCGCGCCGGATACCGCCGCGGTCGTCGCGCCCGCGACTGCCGGGCGTGCATTGATTGGCGTCGCGCGCGGCACCGGTCGCACGGCCTGCGCCGGGACGGCCGGCTGCTGCGCGCGCGCCGCCGCTTCCGCGCTCACGCGCTGCTCGAGGTCCGCCGCGCGCTCCGGGGCCCGGCCCGCCCACTCGCGCAGGCGCTTGATCTCACGGGCCTGGGAGAAGACGAGCAGCGAGAGGACCGCTATTCCCAGCAGCGCCACGAACGCCACGATCGCGCCGACTTCGGTGAATGCGTTCGAGAGCGAAAGCGATAGCGCGAGCGGCGTGGCCATCATGAATCCGGAGAGTGTATGAGGGCCGCAGGCGCCTCGTGCACGTCCTCACGCGCCTCCTCATCCGTCGGCAGGCGCCTCGCCGGGCGTGCCGCCTGCGCCTCCACGTGCAGCGCCGAGAGCTCCGAGACCTTCGCCGCAAGCCCCGCTGCGTCCCCCTCCAGCACGAGCAGCCCGATCTCGGCGAAGATCGACTCGACCGCCTCCGCGCCGAGCGGCTCGCGTTCGGCCAGCAGGATCTTCTCCGCGCTCGTCTCGCGCGCACGCTCATAGCTGTTGAACAGCTCCTCGTGCAGCTTCTCCCCCGGCCGCTTGCCGACGATCTCGATCTCGATGTCGCGATCCGGGTCCAGGCCCGACAGCTCGATCATCGCCCGCGCCAGGTCGAGCACGCGAACCGGCTCGCCCATGTCGAGCACGAACACCTCCGCGCACGACTGCGAGCGCCGGCGCTCGGCCAGCGCGGCGCGCCCGTTCTCCGAAGGCGCCGACTGCGCCTGGCGACGCTCGACCGCCAGCGACCCGCTGCGGATGATCAGCTGGACCGCCTCCGGGATCGTCATGAAGTAGCGCGTCATGCGCTCGTCGGTGACCGTCACCGGGCCGCCGCGCTCGATCTGGCGGCGGAAGATCGGCACGACGCTGCCCGAGGAGCCGAGCACGTTGCCGAAGCGCACCGCCGCGTAGCGCGTATCCGGGAAGCGGGCCGTCGGCGGCTCCAGCGCGAACTCGGCGAGCGCCTTCGACGCGCCCATCACCGTCGCCGGCGCCACCGCCTTGTCCGTCGAGACGAGCACGAAGCGCTGCACCTTCGCCTCGCCCGCGACGTGCGCAACGACGCGCGTGGCGAGCGCGTTGTTGCGGATCGCCTCGACCGGGTTCGCCTCCATCAGCCCCACGTGCTTGTAGGCCGCCGCGTGGAACACGACCGTCGGGCGGTGCTCGGCGAACACCTCGCGCATGCGCTCCTCCTCCTTGCAGTCGGCGAGCACGGCCGAGAGCATCGAGGGCGAGACGTGGCGCTCGTCCTCCAGCTCGCGCTGGATCGAGAAGAGGTTGTCCTCGGCGTGGTCGAGCAGCACGATCCGGTGCGGCTCCACGCGCGCGATCTGGCGGCACAGCTCCGCGCCGATCGAGCCGCCCGCGCCGGTCACGAGCACGACCTCGCCCGCGAGGTAGGCGCCGACGTGCTCGAGCTCCATCTGCACCGGCTCGCGCCCGAGCACGTCCTCCACGCGCACCTCGCGCATCTGGCGCGCCAGCGCGCCGCGCGTCTGCAGGAGCTCGAACACCGTCGGCAGCGTGCGCACCGGGATGCCCCGCTCGCGGCACTCGCGCACGATCCGCGCCCGCGTCGAGCCCGGCGCCGAGGGGATCGCGATGATCACTTCATCCGGCTCTGAGTCCTCGAGGATCCGCGGCAGGTCCTCCTTCGTGTTGCCGCGCACACGAACGCCGTCGATTCGCAGCCGCCGCTTGCTCGGGTCATCGTCGACGAAGCCGACCGGCGACAGGCCGAGCCCCCGGTTGCGCACGATCTCGCGCAGCACCAGCCGCCCGCCGTCGCCCGCTCCCGCGATCAGCACGCTGCGCCGCTCCTTGCGCCCCCGCGAAACGCCGCCAGCGGTCGTCGCTCGTACACGCTGCGCGCGAGCGCCCGCACGCCGACGAGGAAGACCAGCGCCAGCAAAGCGAACAGGATGATCACGCCGTTCGGCAGCGCCACCGCGACCGTGCTGCGGTAGTGGTGCACCGGGCGGAACACCTCCACCCCGACCACCGCGAGCAGGACGATCGCCGCCACCGCCCGCGCAACGGCCTCGTAATCGCGCTGCCCCGAGTAGCGCCAGCGCCGCTGGTAGACGCGCGCCAGCACCAGCACCGGCAGGCTGCCCGCGAGCACCCACCAGATCGTGCGTTCGCGCAGGTGCGCGTAATAGCCCGTCGGGCCGTGCTCGAAGCGCAGCTGGAAGGCGAGGTAGTACGCGAGCGCGACCAGCGCCCCATCCACCGCGAGTTGGGGCAGGAAGTGACGGTGCAGGGGAAAGGCCGCCGAGCGGATACGTCGGCGCATTCGCTGGATTGTAAGCGGCCCTTGGGTTGCTACGCGCCTTGATCCCCCGCGTGCAAGGGCCTCGTCAGCAGCTCGACGAGCACGCGCGGATCGCGGCGCACGCGTGCCCGCGCCGCGCCACGCTCGCGCTTTGTCAGCTCCAGAGCCTCCGGCGAGGCCAATCTGCGCATCCGCCCCTGCTCGATCAGGCGTTCGTCGACCGCCCCCGGACGGCCCTCGAAGGTCGTGTACACAGGCACTCCCAGCGCCACCGCCTCACGGTTCATCGTGCCGCCGGCCGAGATCACGAGGTCCGCGTACGCGATCAGCGACTGCGCGTCAATCGCGCGCTCGGGCACGACGAAGCCGGGCACGTCGCGCAGCTCCGCGCGCTGCGAGGCCACGCGCGGAAGCACCACCGGCTGCACGCCTTCGCGCACCGCCGCTTCGCGCAGACGCTCGAGCACGCCTGCGAACAGATCGTTCTCGAAGCGGTGGTACAGCGAGACCTCCGGCGGCGTGCGCACGACCACGATCGGGCGCTGCGCGTCGAGCGAGAGCTCTTCCAGCACCGTCGCGTCCGGCTCGAAGTCGGTCAGGTAGTACTCCTCCTTCAGGCCCTCGTACGCCGCGATCTTGCCGCGCGCGCCGTAGCGGTACAGCCGCTCCGGCGGGATCGCCTCCGGCACCACCACCGTGCGCGCCAGGCGACAGTTGACGTTGTGCTGGACCGTCGCCCACTCGTAGTCGAACATCGTCGAGCTCGGCACGCGCAGCAGCTTTGCCGCCACTGACACGTCGTTCGAGCCGTGACCCAGCGCCAGGTCGAAGTCGCGCCCTCCTGCCGCGCGCGCGTTCGCGCGGGCCCAGCGCACGAGCGCCGCCGAGCGCGACGCGAGGCCCAGCGCCTTCGCCCCCAGCCGCTCCCCGCGGTGCCGGCCGATCGCCGTGTGCTCGATCCCCAGCCGCTCGCACAGCGCCAGCGTCTGCGCGAAGTCCCGCGCCGTCACCCGCACCTCGTGCCCGTCCGCCCGCAGCAACTCGATCACCGGCCGCATCACCAGCACGTGCGGGCTGTTCGTCAGGTCGATCCAAATACGCATGCGGCAACGGTATTGCGCACCGCCCAGGAACGGGCAGCAATGAGCCGGCCCGGATGGCCGGCCCCGGTAACTGCCGTGGCGGCCGGAGCGTTCTCAGGTTGTGACAAGAAGCGGAGTCGGCTCGGCCTGGAGGCCGGATGCCGTTTACTGCGCCAGGTCACGAAGGACGCCGAGGCCATGTGCCGTTTTGCGCGCAGCGATAGCAATGGCATATGCACCTAGCCCGCCGCGGGTCAACCCAACCCCCCGGTATCGTCCCCCAAAGTGCTCCTCGCCTCGATCTCCGAATCGATCGTCAACGAAACGTCCCACTTCGTCCGCACCGCCGGGCTTCCCGGGATCTTCGTGCTGATGGCCGCCAGCTCCGCCTGCATCCCGATCCCCTCCGAGGTCGTGATGCTGTTCGCCGGCTTCGTCGTCGCCGACAAGACCGGCAGCGGCTCCGAGCATCACCTGACGATGGTCGGGATCGTGCTCGCCGGGCTGATCGGCACGCTCGTCGGCTCTTGGGCCGCCTACGCCGTCGGGCGCGGTGGGCGTCTCGAGCTGATCGAACGCCACGGCGACAAGGTCCATATGGGGCCCGCGCAGATCCAGCGGGCCGATCGATGGTTCCAGCGCCACGGCCAGCAGATCGTGCTCTATGGCCGTGTGATCCCCGTGATCCGCGCCTTCGTCTCGCTGCCTGCAGGCATCGCCAAGATGCCCGTCGGGCGCTTCACCGTGCTGACCGTGATCGGCTCCGTTCCCTGGGTGCTCGGCTTCGCAATCGCCGGACACGCGCTCGGCGGCGACTGGAAGAGCGTGCGTAACGGCCTCGAGTACGTCGACTACGTGCTGCTCGCCGCAATCGTGCTCGGCATCGTCTACTGGCGCGTGCGCCGCAAGAACGCTCGCGACGCTCGCGCCGAGCAAGCTGCGCTGGCCGAGCCCGCCGAGCCTGCCGCCCGCGTCGGCACCCCGGCCGACTGACCCGCGCGCCGTGGCGAGCTTCGTGTGCGCTCCGATGAAGCTGCGCCATGCGCTCGCGCTCGGACTTGCGCAGGGACCGACCGAGCTCTTGCCCGTCTCCTCCTCCGCGCACACCACGCTGATCCCGCTGCTGCTCGACTGGCCCTACGAGGAGCTGGACGCTGACATGCGCAGGTCCTTCGAACTCGCGCTGCATGCCGGCGCCGGGCTCGCGCTCGCGCTCGACATGCGCCATGAGCTGCTCGATGCCGGCCGCCGGCTCGATCGCCGCCACATCGCCGTCGTCGCGCTGTCGCTCGCACCTCCCGTGCTCGCCGGGCTCGCACTGCGGTCGACGATCGAGCGGCGCCTCGGTGGCCCACGCTCGATCGCCGCCGGGCTCGCGCTCGGCGGGCTCGCCATGGCCGGCGCCGAGCGTGTCGCTCCGGCCGGGCGACGGAGCGACGACGACGCCCGTCCCGCCGACGGCCTTGCGCTCGGTCTCGCCCAGGCCGTCGCGCTCGCCCCCGGCATCTCTCGCTACGGCGCCACGCTCGCCGTCGCCCGTGCGCGCCGCTTCTCGCCCGAGGCCGCGCAGGCGCTCTCCTGGCATGCCGCGCTGCCCGTGGTGCTCGGCGCCGGGGCAGTCGAGGGCCTGCGCCTCGCTCACCGTCGCACCCCCGCCGGCGCGCTCGCCCCGCTGGCCGCCGGGGCGGGTGCAGCGTTCGCTTCGACCCTGCTCAGCGCGCGCCTGCTGCGGCGTCCCGAGCGGGCCCTGCGCACGCTGCTTCCCTGGGCGCTCTACCGCGTCGCGCTCGCCGCGCTCGTGCTTGCACGCGCGCGTCGCACACGCACCGCCAAGCCATCATCCATCCAATAAAATCAGCAGCAAAGGCCGGGCAATGAGCGTGTACGTGCACGCCCGGGGCCCGTTGCGCGCACAATAGGGGCCGTGACCGTCCTCGGGACACTGCTCGGCGGCCGCTACCGACTCGACGCGCAGATCGGGCGTGGGGGCATGTCCACCGTCTATCGCGCATTCGACACCGTGCTCGAGCGGGCCGTCGCGATCAAGCTGATGCACCGCGAGATCGCTGCCGACTCAGATCAGCTCGAGCGCTTCCGCCGCGAGGCGCGCTCCGTCGCCCGTCTCAACCATCCGCACATCGTCACCGTCATCGATGCCGGCGAGGAGCCCTCAGAGGATGGCGAGGGAGGCACTCCGTACATCGTGCTCGAGTACGTCGAGGGCGAGACGCTCAAGCATCTGATCCGCCGCGAAGGATCGCTTGAGGTCACCGAGGCCATCGCCTATGCCATCGAGATCGCGCGCGCCCTCGGCGCCGCGCACGAACGGATGATCGTGCATCGCGACGTCAAGCCGCAGAACGTCCTGATCTCAGAGGAAGGCGGCGCCAAGATCACCGACTTCGGCATCGCCCGCACGCTCACCGAGGAGGGGCTCACCGTCGCCGGGCGCGTGCTCGGCACGACCGACTACGTCTCCCCCGAGCAGGCCCTCGGCCACGCAGTCACCGGGCAGTCCGACCTCTACTCGCTCGGCGTCGTGCTCTACGAGATGCTCACCGGGCAGGTCCCCTTCACCGGCGAGACCCCCGTCGCCGTCGCCATGCGACACGTGCGCGAGCAGGTGCCCGACGTGCAGCAGCTGCGACCCGAAGTCTCCGCTGCCACCGCCTCCGTCGTCGACCGCGCCGTCGCCAAGGACCTCGACTACCGCTACCTCGACGCCCAGCACATGATCGCCGACCTCGAGGAGGTGCTCGCCGTCGAGGCCGCCCGCTCCGGGCAGGCCACCGGCGAGGTCACAAGCGTTTTGCGCACCCTGCCCGGCGAGACGCGCCGGCGACTGCCCTGGCGCATGCAGCACCCCGCGCGCTGGGTCGCCTCGCTCGCCCTGCTCGCCGCCATCGTCGCCATCGCGCTCGTCGCCGCCGCCCAGCAGGCGCACAAAGGGACCGGCGTCGCCTCCGAAGTGCATTCCGGCGGCGGGCTGCAGGCCGTGCCGCTCAGCCAGACCGCCGCCCACGACTACAACCCCTTCGGCACCGGACCCGAAAACCACAACCGCGTGCAGAACGTCGTCGACTCAGACCCCAACACCACCTGGAGCACCGCCCACTACTACGAACGCACGCTTAAGAAGGCCGGCGGCACCGGCCTCGGCGTCTACCTCGACGCCTCCCCCCGCGTCGCCGCCCGCGCCGTCGAGATCCAGACCCCCACCCCCGGCTTCGACGTACAGATCTACGGCGCCGACCAGATCAACTCCTCCTACCCCTACGGCGACTCCACCCCCCTGACCGCCCGCGGCTGGCACGGCCCGCTCGCCTCCGCCGCAAACGTCCACGACCGCCAGCGCATCCGCCTCACCGGCCCCGGCGCCTCCACCGCCTACCGCTACTACCTCGTCTGGCTCACCACGCTGCCCCCCGGCGCCGAATCCGCCTCGATCTCCGAACTGACCCTGTTCAAGTAGCGACCAAGGGCGGGCGCAGCAAGGCGGCCCGGATGGCCGCCCAGGTAACTGCCGTGGCGACCGGAGCGTTCTCAAAGTTCTGACAAGGAGCGGAGGTCGGCTCGGCCTGAAGGCAGGATGCCGTTCTCAAACGCGGCGTCGCGCACCGAGCGGAGGCCCGCTCGACTAGAAGGCCGGATGCCGTTCTCAGTTCCTCGGACAAGCGCCAGACGCGGTCCCGCCCTAAAACGCGTGGCTACCCTGCGCCGCGTGCCGCTCGATCCCCAGCCGGCAGAGCCTGTCGACGAGCTCCGGATACGCCACCCCGCTCGCCTCCATCAACTTCGCGTAAACGCTCGTCGGCGTGAACCCCGGCATCGTGTTCAGCTCGTTCAGCAGCACCTGCTCGCCGTCCACGAAGAAGTCCACGCGGGCCAAGCCGTCGCAGCCGGCGCGCGCGAACGCCTCGAGCGCCAGCTCGCGCACGCGCGCCGTCGCCCGCTCGGAGATGCGCGCTGGGATCAGCAGCTCCATCCCGCCCGCCTCGTACTTCGCCTCGAAGTCATAGAACTCGCTGTCGAAGCGGATCTCGCCCGGCGTCGAGGCCTGCATGCTCCCCGTCGCCGATGACCCGAGCACCGCGCACTCGACCTCCGCCCCGCTCGCCGCCGCCTCGACGATCACGCGCGCGTCATAGGAGAACGCCGACTCGATCGCGCCGAGCAGCTCGTGCTCGGCGCTGACCTTGACGATGCCCACCGACGAGCCGAGGTGAGACGGCTTGACGAACACCGGCAATCCCAGGCCCATCACCTGCTCCAGCAGCTCTTGGCGCCCCGCGCCCGACAGCCGCGCCTCGCCCACGTCCACGTAGTCCACCTGCGGCACCGTGCCCGCCGCCGCCATCAGCTCCTTGAACAGCACCTTGTCCATGCACAGCGCCGAGGACGCCACGCCCGCTCCGACATAGGCCACGTCGAGCATCTCGAGCAGGCCCTGCACAGTGCCGTCCTCGCCGAAGCGGCCGTGCAGCACCGGGAAGACCACGTCCACGCCGAGCAGTCCCGCACCCGGGGTCACGCTCAGCGGCTCGCCCTCAGCCTCGCGCCGCCACGCGCCGTCGCGGCCGATCTGCACCTGCACCACCTCGTGACCCCCCGACAGCAGCCCTTCGCGCACCGCCGCGCCCGAGGACAGCGACACCTCGTGCTCCGAGGAGCGCCCGCCCGACAGCACGGCCACCTTCAATGTGCCGCCTCTGCCCGCCCCGCGTGGCGAGGTCTCCGTGCCCGCCGCCGCCATCAGCCGCCCGCCGCCGGGGGGGTCGGCGTCGTCGTTGTCGGGGTCGTCGTTGTCGGGGTCGTCGGGGTCGTCGGGGTCGTCGTCGTCGGCGTTTCGAGCACGCCCACCGTCAGCGTAACCGTCGAGCCCTTGCGCGCCGTCGTGCCCGCCGTCGGACTCTGTTTGAGCACGATCCCCACCTGGCCCTGTTCGCTCACCGGTGCGTTCACCACACGCGGTGCGAAGCCCGCGCCGCCGAGCGCCGCTGCCGCCTGCGTCTCGCTCTGGCCGACCACTTTCGGCACGCCCACTTCATTCGACGCCTTCGCCACCGTCAGGTTCACCTTCGACCCAGATTCCACCGACGAGCCCGCTTTCGGCGATTGCGCGAGCACGCTGCCCGCTGCAGCTCCCGCCGACACCTGTTCGGTGATCGTGCCCACCGCCAGCCCCACCGCGCTCAGCGCCGCTTCAGCGCCGCTGCGAGAGTCGCCCGAGAGGTCCGGGACCTTGACCTGCGCCGGACCGCTCGAGACCAGCACCGTCACCGGGCTGCCCACCTGCAGCTCCGTGCCCGCCGGCGGTTCCGTGCCCACCACCTTCCCCTTCGCCACCTTCGAGCTCGGCTTGTCCTGGCGGGTGGGCCTGAAGCCCGCCGCGCGCAGGCGCGCCATCGCCTGCGTAGCCGTCAGTCCTTCGACGCTCTGCAGCGCCTCGCTGCCCGGGCCGCTCGAGACGACGATGCTCACGCGCGATCCCTTTTCCACCCGGCTGCCCGCGACCGGCGACTGGCTGATCACGCGACCGTCCGCCACCGTTGCGCTCGAGGCCAGCGACGGCGACACACCGAGGCCCTTCGCGCGCAGGCGCGCCGAAGCCGCCTGTTCGGTTTCGCCCGTCACGTTCGGCACGTTCACGTGTCCGGCCGAGGACGACAGCAGCAGCACCGCCGCCACGATCCCGCCGACCAGCAGCGCCGCCAAGAGGCTCCACAACACCACGCGGCTGATGCCCGGACCCTCCCCCTGCTCGCCGCCGTTCTCCTCGTAGGCCTCCTCGGCCAGCAGCATCGACCCCGTCGGATGGGCGCCGTCGTGCGCGCGCTGCTGGGTCGGCGGCATCACCGGCGGACCCATCGGCGTCGCCGCCGTGGCAGCCGTGGCAGCCGTCGACCAGTTGCTCCCCTCTCGCACCGCGCCCGCCGCGAGCGCCGCCGCCGCGCCCGCCGCCGTCGGCAGCGCCTGGCGCTCGCGCTGCAGCGCCGCGATGAACTCGTCCGCGTCCGCGTAGCGCTGCGCCGGGTCCTTCGCCAGCGCGCGCAGCACGATCGCGTCCAGCGCCGGCGGGATCGTCGGGTTGACCTCGCTCGGCGGGCGCGGCTGCGCCGAGACCTGCTGGTAGGCGATCGCCACCGCCGTCTCGCCGTCGAACGGCACCTTGCCCGTCAGCAGCTCGTACAGGATCACGCCGACCGAGTAGAGGTCCGACGCACCCGTCACCGGGTGGCCTTGGGCCTGCTCCGGCGAGAGGTACTGCGCCGTGCCCATGATCGAACCCGTCAGCGTCATGTCCGAGGCGCCCGCCCGAGCGATGCCGAAATCCGTCACACGCGCGCGGCCCTCTTCGTCGAGGATCACGTTGTGCGGCTTCAGGTCGCGGTGCACCACGCCGCGCCTGTGCGCGTAGCGCGCACCGCGCAGGATCTGCACGACGATGTCGATCGCCAGCGCCGGGTCGAGCGCGCCCTGCTCGCGCACGATCGTCTTCAGCGAGCGGCCCGGCACGTACTCCATCGCGATGTAGTAGGTCCCCTCCCACTCACCGCGGTCGAAGATGCCGACGATGTTCTGGTGCGACAGGCCCGCCGCGCTCGAGGCCTCGCGGCGGAAGCGCTCGACGAACTCCTGGTCCTCCGCGAAGTGGTGGTGCAGGAGCTTCACCGCAACCTGCCTGCCGAGCAGTTGGTCCTCGGCCAGGTACACGTCCGCCATCCCGCCCGAGCCCACGCGCGAGATGACCTTGTAGCGCCCGTCGATGATCGTGTTCGGCTCAACCATGTGGCGCCCCCCCGGACGTCGTATCCCTCGCTCGCCGCTCAATCATGCAGCAGCCTTTCCATGACCTCTCGCGCAATCGGCGCCGCGAACGCGGCGCCCTGTCCCGGCACGCCCTTCAGCGTCACCGCGATCGCCACCTTCGGGTTCGACGCCGGCGCGAATGCGATGAACCAGACGTTGTTGATCGCCGTGCCGATCTGCGTCTCCGCCGTGCCCGTCTTGCCGGCCACCTGCACGCCCGCGATCTGCGCCGGCGTGCCCGTGCCTTCGTTGACCACCGCTTCCATCATCTGCCTGACCGCGGCCGCCGTCGAGGGCTTCATCACGACCGACTGCACGTGTGGCGAGATGCGCTCCACCGTGCGTCCGTCCGGGTCGACGATCCGCGAGGTCATGTGCGGTCGCATCAGCCTGCCGCCGTTGGCCACCGTCGCCGCGACCTCCGCCATCTGCAACGGCGTGACCCCGAGTTTGTCCTGGCCGATGCCCATGCGCCCGACATCGACCTGCGAGCTCGTCGGCGGCACGATCCGCCCGTGGCTGTACTCGCCGCTCGAGGACATCTCGCTCGCCGGGTAATCCAGCTGCGGCTTGGAGTCGAAGCCGAAGCGGCGCATGTACTCGGCCATCGTGCGCTTGCCAACGCGTTCCGCCACCTGCGCCCACACCGTGTTGACCGATTTCGCCAGCGCCTGCGTCAACGTGATCTGCCCAAAGCTCTCGTTTTCGTCGTTCTGCAGCGGCACGCCCGAGACGCGCACGTCGTTGCGCCCGTCCACCGTCGATTCGCGCGAGAACTTGCCCGAGTCGATCGCCGCCGTCGCCGTCACCACCTTGAACGTCGACCCCGGCGCGTAGCCGAACTGCGTCGCGCGGTCCACCAACGGCTTGCCCGACGACGTCTTCGCCAGCCGTTCGTAGTTGCGCGTCGAGCGCAGCGCGTTCGGGTTGTAGCCCGGCGAGGACGCCATCACCTTGACCGCACCACTGCGCGGTTCCAGCGCGACCACCGCGCCTTCGTGCCCTTCCAGCGCCGAATTCGCCACCTGCTGCGCGCCCGGGTCGAGCGTCGTGTACACGTCGTTGCCCTGTTTGCGCTTGCCCTGCAGCTGATCGAGGATCGACTGCAGGTTCGTGTTCGACTGTCCGCTCAGCGCCGAGTTGCGGTAGCTCTGAGCTGCCATGCTCTGCCTGCTCCCTTTGCCGCCCTGACGCGCCTGAGGTCACGACGCCTCTTCCAAAAACCGCATATCAGTACAACGAGAAACCGGGCTGAAAGCGCTGCATTGCCATTATTTCGACGATTTCTCCCACATATTGCCTTTTCACACAGGGGACTGCCATGATGCAGGCGTACCGCCAAGACGCGGACGTTTTCCCTGTCATTGTGCCTTGACGCGAACGTACCCACACCAATGCAGGCGAACTCCTCTCTGAGTGGTTCGCCTGCCTAAGGGGAGTTACCCTTTCGCTTTCTGCCGGACAGACAGGTTATTGCAACTGCTGCACGAAGTAGGAGGGTGTCAGTCGCTCGCCGGTGGCGTGTTCCAGCCAGTCTTCCCAGGGGCGGATTGCTGGGGCTTTTGGGGGCTTTTCTTTCACACGTCCCGCCCTTGTACACAAGGGCGGGGAAATCCATAAGAGGCACATGACCATCGTCGCAAGTCCCGGCCTGGAAAGGCGCCTGAAAGCC
This sequence comes from uncultured Solirubrobacteraceae bacterium, assembly GCA_963714215.1. Classification (GTDB taxonomy): domain Bacteria; phylum Actinomycetota; class Thermoleophilia; order Solirubrobacterales; family Solirubrobacteraceae; genus Palsa-744. Next base: position 45,815 of record CAVQNP010000007.1, on the reverse strand, counting down.
GAAGCTGCGGGCGAAATCCTGTTCGATCCGTTTACCCGGGGGCGCTATGCCACCGATGCCTCGTCCTATCAGATGATGCCGCTGGGCGTGGCGGTGCCGCGCACCGTGGCGGAAGCCGAGCGGGCCATCGCGATTGCGCGCGCCGAGGGCGTGACCGTGGTCCCGCGCGGCGGCGGCACCAGCCAATGCGGCCAGACGATTAACCATTCGCTGGTGGTGGACTGCTCCAAGCATCTGAACAAAATCGTCTCGCTCGATGTGGGGGCACGGCGCTGTGTGGTGCAGCCGGGCATCGTGCTGGACGAGCTGAACCGGCAGCTCAAACCCCATGGGCTGTGGTTTCCGGTCGACGTCTCGACCGCCTCGCGCGCCACTATCGGCGGCATGACCGGCAACAATTCCTGCGGCACGCGCTCGCTGCGCTACGGCACGACCCGCGACAATGTCATTTCCGTGAACGCCATGCTGCCCAATGGCGCGCCGGCGCGCTTTGGCGAAGTCTCGCGCGATCTCTCCGAGCTGCCGCATGATTCGGCGCTTCGCCCCATCGCCGAACATCTGTTCGCGCTGGGGGCGCGCGAGGCCGCCGAGATCGAGGAGCGCTTCCCCAAGGTGCAGCGCCGGGTTGGGGGCTACAATCTGGATGCGCTGGTGCCCAAGAACGCCAAGAACAACCTCGCTCACATTCTCGTGGGGTCCGAAGGCACGCTGGCCTTTTCCACCGAGATCGAGCTTGCGGCTTTCGCCGGTGCTGGGCAAGCGCGTGGTGGGCGTCTGCCATTTTGGCCAGTTCTATCAAGCGATGAACGCCGCGCAATATCTGGTGACTCTCGGCCCGATTGCGGTGGAAGCCATCGATAAGACCATGCTGGATCTGGCGCGCGCCATTCCGCTCTACCGCGATTCCATCGAAAAATTCGTCCGCGAGGACCCCGAAGCGCTGCTGCTGGTCGAATTCGACGAGGGCGACGCGGAAAACGAAATCCGCATGAAGCGCCTCGGCGAGATGATGGGCGATCTGGGTTTTTCCTGGGACGGAATCGGCGCCAAATGGGGCGGCGTCATCGAAGTGCGCGATCCCGCATTGCAGACGGCCATCGCCGATGTGCGCGCCTCGGGCCTCAACATCATGATGAGCATGAAGGACGAGCGCAAACCCGTCTCCTTCATCGAGGATTGCGCGGTGCCGCTGGCCGCATTTGGCCGAATACACCGACAAGCTTACCCAGGTGTTCGAGAAATACGGCACCAAGGGCACCTGGTATGCGCACGCTTCGGTGGGCTGTCTGCATGTGCGCCCGGTGCTCAATCTGAAACTCGAAAAAGATCTCAAAGCGATGCGCGCCATCGCCGAGGAAGCCTTCGAGCTGGTGAAGAAATTCAAGGGCTCGCATTCGGGCGAACATGGCGATGGCATCGTGCGCTCCGAATTCCACGAGATGATGTTCGGCGCGCGCATCGTGCATGCGTTTGGCGAGGTCAAGGCGCTGTTCGATCCCGGCGCGTTCTTCAATCCCGGCAAGATCGTGGGCGCGCCCAAATTCGATGATCCCGAATATCTGCGCTTCGGGCCCAATTACGGCACGTCGGATTTCAAGCCCGCGCTGGATTGGTCGGAATTTCCCGGCGGCGCGTCAGGTTTCCAGGGCGCAGCCGAGATGTGCAACAACAATGGCGCCTGCCGCAAACATACCGGCGGGGCCATGTGTCCCTCCTATCGCGCCACGATGAACGAGCGCGACGTCACGCGCGGGCGCGCAAATTCTCTGCGCTTGGCGCTCTCGGGGCAATTGGGGCCGGACGCACTGACATCGGACGAGATGATGGAGACGCTGAAGCTCTGCGTCTCCTGCAAGGCCTGCCGCCGCGAATGCCCCACCGGCGTCGACATGGCCAAGATGAAGATCGAAGTCTTGGCCGCGCGCGCCGCGAAATATGGCGTGTCCTTGCGCGACCGGCTGATCGGTTATCTGCCGCGCTATGCGCCGCTGGCTTCGCGCTTTTCCTGGCTGCTCAATTTGCGCGACCAAATTCCCGGCGCGGCCTGGCTGAGCGAACCGATTATCGGATTTTCCGCCAAGCGCACTCTGCCCAAATGGCGCAGCGACTATTTCAAACCTAAGGCAACCACTATCGCACCCACAATCCCCATCGTCGGCGAAGTCGTGCTTTTCGCCGATACCTTCAACCGCTATCACGAGCCCGACAATCTGCATGCCGCTTTGGCGGTGCTGACGGGCGCCGGCTATCGCGTGCACTTGCTTAAAGCGGTGAATGGCGATGCCCGGCCGCTCTGCTGTGGGCGCACCTTTCTGACGGCGGGGCTGGTGGACGAAGCCCGCGCCGAGAATGCGCGCAGCGCGGCGGCCCTGCTGCCCTATGCCAGGCGTGGCATTCCCATTGTCGGGCTGGAGCCGTCCTGCATCTTCACCTTCCGCGACGAAGCCCCTTCCATCGCGCCGGGCGAGGATTCGAACCTTCTCGCCAAATCGACATTTCTTTTCGAGGAGTTTCTGGCGAAAGAAATCGATGCCGGCCGGTTCAATCCCAAGCTCGCACCGATCGGCACGAACGCGCTGCTGCACGGCCATTGTCATCAGAAGGCGTTCAACGTCATGGGGCCGGTGCAGAAGGTGCTCTCGAAAGTGCCCGGTTTGAAGGTCGAGCTGATCGAAATCCTCGTGCTGCGGCATGGCCGGCGCGTTCGGCTATCAGTCCGAGACCATCGATGTGTCGCTGAAGATGGCGGAGCTGTCGCTGCTGCCCGCGGTGCGCAAAGCGGGCAGCGACGCGATTCATCGTGGCCGACGGCACCTCATGCCGGCATCAAATTCACGACGGTACGCAGCGCCATGCGCTCCACGTCGCCGCGGTCTTGGCGCAAAGCATGGCAGCGGCAAAAACGAGCGCGTAATCCACCCCTCCGCTTGGGGCTGTAGCGAGATTGAACGTGGCGGCGGGAAGACCGGATTGGTCTAAGACTGCGCCACCGACCGTTTTGGAGCGCCATCCGGTCATTCGCGGTGTCGACCTCTAACGTCCGCTCATCGCCAAAAACAGTCGTAGGAGCAAATCGAGGGGTACGGGCTTTGCCCCGGCTCACACGAAGCCGACCTCGAAGTGATTGTTTGCAAAATAGGAAGTCTCGGCGCTATTTGTCCCATCGAACGGGCATTAAGAAACCGCGATACAAGACATCCCAGTGTCGAGGGACGCGGTGCGCGGATTGTGCACCCGTAGGCCCCCAAATCCCACTGAGCCTCACGGGCGGTTCTGCGCGGCTAAAGTCACAGGCCGCAGCTCTTCCCTGGTCGGTTATTGTTAATTTCGTTTACAACATTGCCGGATTGTTACAACTCTTTGGTTAAATCTACGCGTTTTTTACGCCCGGCATGGTTGTTGCACGTAGGGAAAAACCTGACGAGCAATTGGGTTAGCTACGCCCAAGCTTGTCATCCCAGGGGAGGGCTCTACGTGAAGAATTTTGTATGCGCTGCCGCGCTTGCGACAGCTATTGCCACTTTGAATTTGGCCTCGCCAGCATTTGCGGGGGTGCTTTACTCCAACGGTTTTGAAACCAATACCAACGGGTGGAACGTATTCGGCGGAAGCCTTGACGCAAATCGCGTGGCATCGGGAACAAACGGCATAACGTCAGCTTCCGGCGCTTTTCACGCTGAGAACAACCCGACAGCCGCGGGGAACTGGGGGGGCTACAATTTCGGTGCCGGCAACGCGGTCCCTACGGCATTCCAAGAATATTGGACCAGTGCGGACATCTTCTTGAACGTCAATGGCGGCTTCGCCAATGACTCTAAATTCGACTTCAATTCCGCAATCGATAATAGCGTTGGAACGTTCCTGCGTGACTTCATATTTAACGGTGGGTTCTATAACTCGTCGGACTTGACCGGACCAGGAGCTGGAACAAACCGGTTTGTTATCAGCGCCAGCAACAACTCTCAGCCAGGGAGCGCATTCGCAAAGAATCCGGCGCGCTCGCCGATCGCCATTAGTGCGACCGGATGGTATACGTTCGAGGATCATTTCTTCGACAATGCGGGGGTGTTGGCAGACACCATGTCGATTTTTGACGGCGCTCACGCCCTTGTTGGCAGCTGGACGCTGAGCGACCCAACGGATTTGATCGCAGGGGTCGGCGGCAATCGCTACGGCTGGTTCGACTTCAATCAATTGAACGTTTTAGCTTTTGACAATACGCAATTGCGTGTTGCTGATGCCGCCACAGCGGTTCCAGAACCCGCTACTATCGTTCTATTTGGCGCTGCCCTCGCCGGTCTTGGCGCGCTGCGTCGCCGCCGCAAAGTCAAGTCGTTGCCAGTATAATCTCTTCGACAGTTTTGGTTGGGGCAGGGGCGACTTCGGTCGCCCTTTGCTTTTGTGCGGACGCATATACCAAATTCTAGAACGGCGCGGCGGGCGTCGAATGACCAAAATGGGTTGCCACCTCAACCGGTCGACGCAACACACTCGTTAAATCGCTCAGCTGGGGTTTGGAAGTCCAGCGTTTTCCTGGGCCGCTCGTTGAGCAGACGCGCCACCTTGTTGAGATGCGCCTGCGTGTGCGGCGTTAAGTTCGTGCCTCGAGGAAAGTATTGGCGCAGCAGCCGGTTGGTGTTTTCGTTCGAGCCACGCTGCCAAGGGCTTTGCGGGTCACAAAAATAGACGTCGATGTCCGTTTCCATAGTGAATCGCTTGTGGTCTGCGAGTTCTTTTCCGCGATCCCAGGTCAGAGATTTGTAGAGTTCGTCCGGGAGCTTGCGCGCCTGCTTGATCAAGGCGGTTACCACGGTTTGCGTATCCCTGCTTGAGACCTTGGCGAGCATCACATAGCGCGAGTGTCGTTCGACCAAGGTGACAATGTTACTGTTGTTCGATCCGCAGAGCAGGTCGCCTTCCCAGTGACCAGGCACGGCTCTGTCCTCCACGGATGCGGGCCGTTCGCTGATGGAGATTGCATTTGCGATCTGGCCGCGTTCGCCCGTCTTTTGCGTCGCATGCCGGGAACGGCGAAAGCGCCGCTGGGACCGAAGATGGGCCATCAGCTCCTGTTTCAGCACACCGCGTGCCTGCACATAAAGGCTGCGATAGATGGTCTCGTGAGACACGCGGCGGGCCTCAGTATCCGGGTGTTTGCGCTTCAGCCACCCGGCGATTTGCTGGGGCGACCAATCTCTTTCCAATTTCGCAGCAACAGCTTGCCGCAAGCGATCATGAACCGCCAGCTTGCACACCTTTGGACGCAGAGCTTGTTTCCAGGCACGCTTATCGGCGAGCGCCGCACGATAACGACCAGACCCACCGTTGCGACCAATCTCGCGACTGACGGTGGATGGCGCGCGCCCCAGCGCCAGGGCCATCGCACGCACTGATCGACCCGCCACAAGGCCGCGAGAGATCTCCTCGCGCTCGCCCAAGGTCAGCGCCAGCCGGGACCGACGCCGCGATGGCGGCTTTATCCCGCCGCTTGGCCTTAGATGATTGAAAATGCAGGAATGTGGTTTGCCCAGTACGCGACCAATCGCATGCAGGCCCTCGCCCTTCTTCCACCGCTCCCAGAGTTCCGCGCTCTGCGCCGCGGTAAACCCAACACGATGATATTTTCGCCTCATGCCCATCGCTCCACCATTTCCAGCCGGTCGGGCTGGCTGGCCCCAGCGTCCACTTCTCGCCACTTCCGGTCATTCGTAATGTGTCGACAATGCGGCTAGGTCTCGCCAATCGCGGTCATTGAATCGTCTCGGAGTTTGACACAGACCCATGGCGGTGCGCTGTACCAATATTTTGAGTTCGACAGAGCGCGATCGATCCGAGCTTTTCCGCAGCCCAGCGGGGGGCTTGATCCAAATCAATCCAGTTGGATATCTGCCTATGCGATTATTGAGTGCCGCAAACACCAAGTGTCCTCGCGGTATTTTTCGACTCGCCCGGATTTTCCAGTGAGAGCATAGCGACCCATGACCGGTTCTAGATCGCAGCGACAACACTCACCGCAGACAATAGGGTTCGCCTTTTGCATTGCGGGCGCGGCGCTTGGCGCAATTGGCCTTACCGGTTGGCTTATCAAGTCGCAGTTCTTAGAAACCCTCATACCAGGGCAGCCGCTGATGATGCCCAACACTGCGGTGTCTCTGCTGTTGATAGGCATCGCAGCCATTGTGCGTGCGCGAGCATCGGCGGGGCCAATTGTCTCATTCTTTGCCATCATCCCAGCACTCTTTGTGCTGATGATCGGGATAGGAACGCTCGCTGAATATATGCTTCCTCTCCAAATTGGCCTCGATCAACTCGTCATTCGAACCCAGGAGGGGCCATACCCAGGACGCATGTCGCCTCCGACCGCCGTTGCGCTCGCACTGCTCAGCGTTGCAATTCTGGAATTCAACGTCCGTTCTCAAGAGCGTGCTCGCCCATCGGAATGGTTCGCCCTGTGCGCGGGGGTTATTGCTTCGACGGCGCTTCTTGGTCAACTCTTCGGCGCCGGCCCGCTTTACCGGTTTACTGGAGCTCCAATCGTCGGGGTCGCCGTACACACCGCTCTCAGTCTTCTTCTGGTCTCATGGGGTCTAATTCTGGAGCGCCCTGGATCCGGGTTGATGAGGCTAATCACGTCAAGGGGACCAGGCGGTGTGTTGCTGCGGCGGCTCGCGCCCTTGGCCGTCGCTGCGCCGGTAGGCTTTGCGACCTTGTCCATACACCTCATGAGAGTTCAGGACCAAACCCAAGTTGAGCTCTTATTTGCCGCCCTCACAATTGTCTCGACGGTTGCAAGTCTGATTATTCTTGCGATCACGGCGGCGCATCTTAATCGTGCTCACGAGATCATTGAACGGATGCAAACTGAGGCCAGCGAACTTATCGATCTCGCATCCGACGGTATCTTCGTGGCAGACCTAAGTGGCCGGTATATCGAAGTTAATCGCGCGGGATGCCGGATGCTTGGATACACGCGCGAAGAGATTTTAGGCAAAACCGTGATGGATGTGATCCAGACCGAGGATTTGCCCAGGCTAGAAATCAGAGGGAAAAGCTCCTAGGCGGCGCTGTCAGAATCAACGACTGGAATCTCGTTTGCAAAGACGGCAGCTTGTTACCTACGGAGGTGAGCACGAAAATACTTCCGGACGGCCGCTGGCAAGCCTTTGTCCGCGATATCAGCGATCGTAAGCGTGCCGAAAGAGAGCAGCTGTTTCTCATCAATATGGGAACCATCCTTCCCACTACTCTCGACGTGGACGACGCTTTGACGAAGATCGTCGATCTTGTCGTTCGCGATCTCGCCGAGATCTGCATCGTCGATTTGTTGGACGATAGTAATAAGCTGCGCCGTGCACGAGTTGATTGCAGCGATCACGTTAACACCACGGTCTGCGAGATGCTTCGCGGCCTGCGATCCGAATATGACTGGTACTCGGCGGCGACGCTCGGAACAAACGGTTCCACGCTCGACGTGAGTCTTGAGCACCGAGCTGGCGGTGTCATGGGGTTTGGATAGTGAGCAGGTCAGAACTCTTCAAAATCTTGGCTTCCGATCCGCCATCGAAACGCCACTACTGGCACGGGGCAAAACGATAGGCAGGCTTATGCTGATTACAACAAACAGCCGGGCCTTCGATTTGCGCGATCTACCTTTCATCAATTCAGTTGGAACACTCGCAGCTCTCTCATTGGATAATAAACGGCTTTACCGTCACGCGAAACTAGCTACCCAAGCCCGGGACGAAATCCTTGCCGTTGTCGCGCACGACTTACGCAATCCGCTCCAAATCATCGCTACCCGCGGCAGTGCTTTGCGGCGCGGGGTGGCAAAGCCTATTGAAGATGTTGGTGAGGAGATCGAAAAGGCCGTGTTTCGCATGAACCGTCTCATCCAAGATTTACTGGATGTCACGCAAATCGAGGCGGGACAGGTCTCGATAAAACCCACACGTGTTCCTGTCGGCGAATTGATTGAAGACGCTCTTTATTCTCAGAAGATGCTTGCGTCATCTTCGGATATCGCGATGCAAACGGTCGTTTCCTATGACCTACCAGATGTCTTGGTAGATCGAGATCGTATTATGCAAGTACTCGAAAACTTGATAGGGAATGCGATCAAGTTCACTAAACCTGGCGGAACAATTACCCTTGCTGCGGAAGCCGGGGCAAGAGAGGTATTGTTTTCCGTGGCGGACACTGGCCTTGGGATTTCACAAGCCGATAAACCCCATGTATTCGACCGGTTTTGGCAAACATCGAAGGGAAGGGGACGCGGCGCAGGCCTCGGACTTGCCATCGTAAAGGGCATCGTGGAAGCCCATGGTGGACGCGTATGGTTCACAAGCGAGTTCGGAAAGGGCAGCAAGTTTTTCTTTGCAATTCCGCGCGCGCCAGTGGACGCAAATGGGGGGGTGAATTTGCGCCGGCCTCAGCGGCCCCCCGTGTTGGCGATGAGATCGCGTGACTTGAATTACTGCTGATTTATGCAGCAGACGCGACATCTGAATTCGACAACATCAATGTCTGCCTTGGATCATTTGCCGGCGTTCGGTATGGCTGGCGCGACCGTCCGCTTCTCGCCGGAAGCGATCGTTCGTCACTGGTCACGCTGGCACGTAACCTTCGACCATCGCTAGATGCGATTTCGTTGTCTCCATACGGAGCTTGAGCAACGGCGCGTATTCGGGGCTGTCGTAAAAGCCTCGCGCGGCCTCCATTGAAGGGAACTCGATGACTACAAAGCGGTCCAAGCCGATATCATGTTCCAGCGGATGCACCGTTCCGCCACGGACCAGATAGCGCCCGCCATATTGCTCAATGACCTTTGGCACCTGTGTCCGGTAGATAAGAAAACGCTCAGGGTCGGTTATCGTGATGTTGGCGATCAGATAGGCCGCCATGCCGTCTAATACCGGCCGCCATAGCCGACGCCGGCGCCCCAATGGCCGGTCTGCGGCGGCGGTTTGCGAAAAGCCGGCGGCGTGCGCGGAGCATCCGACGCCACACTCGAAACCTGGCCGTTCATATTGGGTGTGGTGCAGCCCGCCATCATCATCGCGGTCGCCAAAACCAGAATCATGCGCATGAAAGCCTCCCTAAAAAGTCGGATGCGGGGGATCGTCTTGGATTCGCAATCGCGCCCGTTACACCCCACATCCTATGCCATGCGCGCGAGTGGAACCAATTGGCCCAAGCCGGCCTTTTTGCCTTGCAGGGAGCGTGTCGCTCCTTGGGGATTTATTGCACCCAAATGCACCGTAATTCGCGCCCTATTTTTGGGGTGCTTGCCGCAGAAAATCCAGCAAAACCGCCAAAAATTCCGTGCCGAACGCCTCAAAATGGGGGGGAGAGGAGGTAAATGGAAAATCGCCTTGTCGTTTTGCTTCCCAACGGCCGATGATCCTGCCCACAGGATTGCCACGCGAAGGAGGGGCGCATGACGAAATCGCCGGGTGAGGAGAGGGGCGACCAGCCCTCGCGCCGCAACATCTTGCAAGCCGGACTTGTCACCGCCGCCGGAATGGCGCTGCCACAATCGCCCGCATCCGCGCAAATCTCAGGCGTCGGTGTTGCCGAGGGCACGCTCCCCGGACGCAGCGCACCGCACACGCTGGAAGGTACCTCCTCGACGGCGGTGCCGCGCACACGGCTCGGTATCGACATCCACGCGCATTATTATCCGCAAAGCTATCTCGATGTGATGGCGGAGGGGCGTCCCTTCGGCGGCGATTATGTGGAGACCCCGCAGGGCTACATGCTGAAGGCGCCGGGATTTTCCGGCGGACCCTTCCCGGCGAAATTCACCGATCTGAAGCTCAGACTCGCCGACATGGACGCGCAAGGAGTCGCCGTCCACGCGCTGTCGCTGACCAGGCCCATGCCCTATTTCGGTCCGCCCGATTATGCGTTGAAGCTGGCGCGCGCCTTCAATGACGGGGCGAGCGCCGCACATCTTCAGTATAAGGATCGTTTCGTGGGACTGATGGCTCTGCCCATGATGGACAGGGACCGTTCCCTGGACGAACTGGACCGCGCCTCAAAGCTGCCGGGCATGCGCGGGGTGTATCTGGGCTGCAATATCGAGGGACGCGATTTTTCCGATCCCGAATTCCTTCCCGTGTTCCAACGCATCGAGGCGATGGGTCTGCCGATTTTTCTTCACCCCAATGGCGCGGTCGGCGGGAAGCAATTCGATCCGTTCTATCTCGCCAACATCCTGGGCAATCCGTTCGATACCACCATCGCCGCCTGCCATCTGATCTATGGCGGCGTGATGGACGAATGCCCCAATCTGCAGGTGAACCTGCCGCATGCCGGCGGCGCGGTGCCGATGCTGATCGGGCGCATGGATCATGGCTATGCGGTGCGCCGCGATGTGCCGAACCTGCCGCATCCGCCGTCCGAATATATGCGGCGATTCACCTATGACACGATCGGGCATGATGCCCGCGTGGTGAAATTCCTGATCTCCGAAGTCGGCGCGGACCGCGTCATGCTGGGCAGCGATTATTGCCTCGACATGGGATATCTGCGCCCGGTGCAGGATCTGGACATGCTGGGCCTTGCCGCGCGCGACCGCGATTTGATCCTGCGCGGCACCGCCGCACGCCTCTTGAAGCTGTAAGCCTATTCCGCCAGATCGATGCCGATCTGCGTGCGTTCGTGCCGCGCGATGATGGAGACCACATCGCCGGGCGCGACCTGTACCAAGCGCGGAAACCGGTGCAAGAGATGCGTCCAATGCCCGTTATGGGCGGCATCGGGCGTGGGGCGGTTCTCGTAGCGCGTTTGGGAATCCAATTCGAGCCTTATCCATTGCGCGATGCCGACGCAGAGGCCGGGCTTTGTCGCCGTCACCGACAGGCTGCGCTTTTCAATCGGAAAGCTCCGTGCCTTGAAATCGAAGCGCAGCAGCTCGATATCCTCCGACAGCGCCTCGTGCGCAACACCGTCGAGAGAGCCGGCCAGGACCGGCGGCGCAAATCGTTGAATGGCGAAAGGTCGAAGCCTGCGATCCTGTCCACGAACAACATGCCCTTCAGCGTGTCGCCGCCGGCAAGATAGCCCATGACCGAGCCGCCAGCGGGAATGATCGTGGCGCCCGGCGTCAACAGATGCCGGTGGGCATGCTCAAGCGTCTCGACGATGCCCTCGCCGATCAGGCCGCTGGCAAAGGTCTCGGTGACCAGAACCTCGGCGCGCTCCGGCACATCGCGTCCCACCACAAGTTCGGTGGAGGGCTTGCCGATCACGGTCACGCGGCCCTCCAATCCGTTTCGGGCGACAATCAGCCGCGCCCGATTCGCGATCAGGCCCACCGCCTCGCAGGTCGTGACTGCGCTTGCGCCGGCCCGCGCCGCCATCATCGCCAAGAGGCCGGAGCCGGTGCCGATGTCCAGCACGCGCTTGCCCGGCGCGCCGCGGCGCAATGCAGCTTCATACGCGTCATTGCGGCTGTGATCGTCCATCATGGCGAAGTGCCAGGCCGGCACCACATCGCGATAGGCCGAGCGCAGATTGGCCTTGGCCTGGGGCTGATCGGGGTTGAGGTCGACCGCCTTTTGGAAGGCCGCAATCGCCGCGTCGGTGTTCTTTGCGTCGCGATAGAGGACACCGAGATTGTTGAGGGCGTCGGCATAATCGGGCTTCAATTCCAGCGCCCGATGAAAGGCGACAAGCGCTTCCTCGGTTCGCCCCAGCTGTTTGAGCACGGCCCCGAAATTGTTGTGCATTTCCGCCGAAGCACCGGCCGCCGCGACGGCCTGCGTCAGCAGCTTTATCGCATCGGCGGAATCGCCCTGATGATAGCGAATGACGCCCAGAAGATGATTGATCTCGGCATTCTCAGGATCGCGGCCGCGCAAATCCACGCAGATCGCCGCCGCCTCGCCATAGCGTCCGGCGCGGAAATGATCGACCGCCTGCAAAATCGGATCGGATGCCATTTTGCTTTTGTGCTTCCCCTCGCGGGACATTAGAACCCTGGCCGGTATACAATGCAAAGCCGCATTTCATGGAGCAAAGCTGGCATGGGAATCGATCCGGCCTCGATAAGCAAATACAAACGGCCTGAAAACCTGCCCTTCGATATCGTGAAGCTTGGACATGTGGTGCTCAATTGCTCCGATGTCGAACGCTCGTCGCGGTTTTACGTGGAGGTGCTGGGGTTCGAGATATCCGATGTCTATCCCGACGACATGGTTCCCGGCGGCATGGTGTTCATGCGCTTCAATGAAGATCATCACGGCGTGGCGCTGGTCGGTTCGATGAAAGGGCCATCGCCCAATGTCGAACTCAACCATATGGCGTTCGAGGTGGCGACGCTGGACGAAGTGATTCTCGCGCGCAACCATCTGACGCGGCACGGCGTCAAAATCGATTTCGAGGGCCGGCGAAGGGCAGGGGTCCAAATCGCGGTCGAATTTCGCGATCCCGATGGGCACCGGCTGGAAATCTATTGGGGACTGGATCGCGTGAAGTCCGATGGATATATCCGCCCGTCGTCGGAATGGAAGCTGGCGCGCAGTCTGAAGCAAGCGGTGGCCGATCCGGTGCGCGATCAGGACACGCGGCTTAAGGATAGTTCGATTTCGAGGAACCCGCAGTTCCGCAAACCGAGCGGCCCTCAGGCGGCAGCTCACGCTGGTAAGTGCAGCGCCTTGGTCTTTGTCCCGAATGTTTTACGGCCGCGGACAAGGTCCACCCGGAACAAAAGCGCGCCTGGGTAATTAAATCTTTTACCCATTCAAGGAGAAGTCCCATGGCAGGAGATGCCTACATCACCAACCCCGACGCACAGCAGGGCAAATCCACATTGCGCAAGGGCTCGCGCGCGCCCGCCAACCCAAATGCAAAGCTGCAGCCGGACATTGGGCGGAAAGATTCGGTGGATGAAGGTCCGGCGGATATTCCCGAACATGCGGGAAAACGGCCCGCGCCCAATCTGGATAAACTCAAACCATGATTACGATGGCCTTGCCATCGAAGAATGGCTGCTTATGATCGAAGGCCGGATCGGCATTGCCTTATGGGGATGATGGATCCGATGCCTGCTGCTGGGGGGCAGGCGGGCTCCCGTTGGTGGAAGGGAGCGAAGGGGTGGACGAGGGAGCGGCGGAACGTGCCAAGCGTTACCGCGAACATGCGGCGGAAATTTATGCCGCGGCCAAGGACGTAACCCACCCCGCAAGTCGCGCAGGGTTGCTGCGCCTGGCAGAAACCTATGAGCGTCTGGCGGCGAAGCTCGAGGCGGATGCCGAAGGCAAATCGTCGTAGATGCGATTGGCAGTCCGTTTCGCGCCTGGCTATCTCGCCTGAGCACGTGCCTGCGCGATTAGCGCGTAAAGCCGGGCTGGCAACAGCGGCGTCTCCGCAATCCGGATCGCGAATGGCGCCAGCGCATCCTCGATCGCCGAGATCATGGCGGCGGCCGCGGGGATGACGCCGACCTCGCCGACGCCCTTCACGCCCAGCGGATTGTTCGGCGAGGGGGATTGGCGGTACAGCGTCTCGAACCGCGGCAGTTCGGTCGCGGTCGGCAGCAGATAATCGGCAAACGTCGTGGTGATCGGCTGGCCGCGTTCGTCGTAGCCCATCCACTCGAACATCGCGTTGCCGATGCCGTGGCGATGCCGCCGTGCACCTGGCCCTCGACGATCAGCGGATTGACGCGCACGCCGGAATCCTGGATCGCGACGATAGCGCACGATCGTGCACGCCGCCGGTCTCGATATCGACCTCGACCTCGACGACGTGACAGCCATTGGCATAGGCGAGCGCATCGGTGCGGAAGGTGGCGTTGGCCTCCAGCCCCGGCTCGATGCCGGGCGGGAAGCCGTAGCCCGGGCGCGCCCTTGAGAATGCGCGCCAGCTCGGCCAGAGCTTGACCGGCGAGCTGCGGTGCGCCGACGACGCGCACCTCGCCGTCCGCGATTTCCAGATCGTCCTCGGCGGCTTCGCAGCAGGTGGCTCGCGAGCTTTCTGGCCTTGGCGGCGACCGCCTTCGCCGCGAGTGCACGGAGGAGCCGGCCGTCACCGTCTGCCGGCTGGCGAAGCCGCCGAGGCCGAGCGGCACGCCGACGTGTCGCCGGAAACGACGGTGACATCCTCGGCGCGCACGCCGAACTGCTCGGCGCAGATCTGCGCCAGCGCGGTGGCGAGGCCCTGGCCCATCGCGGCGGCGCCGGTCAGCACCGAGATGCGGCCGGTGCCGCTGACGCGCACGACCGCCGAATTCGAACGGGCCGCGGCCGGTGCCCTTGAGGCCATGCGCGAGCCCGATGCCGATATAGCGGCCATCGCGCGCGCGCGGCGGCCTGGCGCTGCGGGAAGTCGTCCCAGCCGCGCGGCCTGCAGCACCTCGGCCTGGCAGGCCGGATAGTCGCCGCTGTCATAGATGATGGCTGCGCCGGAGCGCGCCTTGAGCGGCTTCTTGTACGGCATCTTCTCGGTCGGGATGAGGTTGCGGCGGCGCACCTCGGCGCGGTCGAGCTTCAGTTCGCGCGCGACGCGGTCGAGCAGCCGCTCGATCGCGAACGCGGCCTGCGGATAGCCGGCGCCGCGCACCGACGACACCGGCGCCTTGTTGGTGTGCGGCGACGACGACGTCCATCTGCAGCGCCGGCACGATGTAGGGCCCGGTCACGCCGATGCGCGAATTGTACGGCAGGTTGACGTCCTGCATCGCGTAGGCGCCGACTGGTCGTGCACCAGCCTGCCGCGAATGCCGAGCACGCGCGCCTCGGCATCGACCGCGATCTCCATCGTCCAGTACTGGTCGCGCTCATGCACCGCGTTGGTGAAATGCTCGCGGCGGTCCTCGATCCATTTCACCGAACGGCGCAGCAGCTTCGCCGCCGCCGACGACCGCCACATCTTCCGGATAGACGCACAGCTTCGGGCCGAAGCCGCCGCCGACATCGGGCGTCGCGACGCGCAGCCGGTTCTCGTCGAGGTCGAGCAGGTCGGCGAGGATGCTGGAACATTCGTGCGCCTTCTGGGTCGAGGCCCAGACTGTCGATGCCGTCGATTGCGGGCATATTGCGGCGAGCATGCCGCGGCCTTCGATCGGATGGGCGGCCGCCGCGATGATGCCAAAGCTCGTCCTGGAAGACATGCGCGGCCTTGCGCGAACGCCGCGTCGACCTCGCCGTAGACTGACCCTATAGGTGCGACGACTGTTGGAGGCGAGCTCGCGCCGCACCGGCGCGAGCCCGGCGCGCCGCGCTCGCGGCAGATCGGTCGACCGCCGGCAGCACTTCGTAGTCGACCTCGACGAGAGCGGCCGCATCCTCGGCGATGTAGCGGCTGTCGGCGACCACGATCGCGACCGGCTCGCCGACATACGACGACTTCGCCGTCGGCGAGCACGAACGGCCAGCATTGGTCGAGCGGTTCGAGCCGGAATTGCGAGGCTGGCGCACCATGCGCCGCTTGGCCAGCGCGGGCGCGAGATCGTCGAGCGTGAGCACCGCATGGACGCCGGACATCGCGCGCGCGGCGCGCGCATCGATGCTGCGGATCAGCGCATGGGCATGCGGACTGCGCACGAAGGCCGCATGCAGCGCGCCGGGCACCGCGATGTCGTCGACAAAGCGGCCGTGGCCGCGTGAAGCAGGGCGTCGATCCTCGAGGCGCGCGAAAGCGCGCTGCCGATCCGGCCGCGCTCACCGTCGCGCCGGCTCTTACTCAATGTGGTCAGTCGATTGCGCTGCGCGGCCTTGGCGATGACGTCCTTCGGGGTGTGCATAGGCGTCAGCGACGCACTTCATCGATCTTCGGCGCCGCTGACCGGGTCGACGTCGATCATCGAGCTTCTTGGCCTCCGCGAGGAAATCGGGGTCCTTCATGGTGTCGTTGAACGCCGCGATCAGCGCCGCCTTGCGGTCCGCGGGAATGCCGGGCGGCGCCGCAAACGGCCGCGCCATCACCTGGCTCGCCAGCAGCGAAATCGAGGATCTGGCGTCTGCTCCGGCGTCTTGGCGAAATCGCTCGCCAGCGGCACGTCGGGCAGTTCCGGCTCCTTCTGCAGGCGCGGCCTGGACGCAGGATGTTGATCTTCTTGTCTGTTCAGCCATTCGGCATGGCGCGCCTTGATGGTGCTCCAGGACATGCCGCAGAGGCCGTCGACCTCGCCGCGCTCCATCGCCAGCACGATGTCGTTGGTGCCGGGATAGCCGGTGACGAGGCGCATCTTGGCGCCGAACACGTTCTTGTAGAGCTTGCGCGAAGATATCCGGATCGGACCCGCGCGCCTTCGCCGCCGAACGTGACTGGCTTGTTCAGCACGTCGTTCCAGGTCTTGATCGGCGAGGTGTTCCAGGTGATGCAGAGCGTGGTGTCGTCGGTCATGCTGCCGAGCCAGGTGAACTTGCGCGCGCGTCGAATTCCACCTTCGCCGATCAGCGGCGCGATGCCGATGGCGCGCGAGAACGTGCCGATCACGGATGCCGTCCTTGGCGCGCGACCGAATAGATGTAATTGGCCGCGCTGATGCTGCCGGCGCCCGGCATCTTCTGCGGCACGACCGTCGGATTGCCGGGGATGTGCTTGCCGAGATGCTGCGCCAGCAGCGCGCGCATAGAGGTCGTAGCCGCCGCCGACGCAGTAGCCGATGATGAGCGGGACGTGCGGCCCTTGTAGAAATCCTCGACGCCGCGGCGCATGCGCGGCGATGCGATCGCACGCGCGGCCGTCAGCGAGCATAGATCTGCGCATCGCGCGCCGTCAGCTGCGGCGGAGCACGTACCGCCAATCGGGTCGGCCTGGCGTTACTGATCGTCCGCTCGCGGACGATGACAACGAGCATGCCGGTCCAATGCTCATGCCGATCGGAACAGTTGCGGGAATTTCGCCTTGAGCTTGCTCGCGCAGGTCCGGCGCTGACATCGACCACCGGCGGGAAGGTGCCCTTCAGCTTCATGTCGTAGGGAATGCAGGCGTCGATCAGGATGCGGTTGTTGAAATTGCCGGGCAGAAACAGCGGATCGCGCTTCGACGCCCAGGCCTTCTGCACCAGTGTCGATATCGGTCATGGGATCGAAGCGCGTGCACATCGCCCACAGCACCTGATCGAGATCGCCGGCGTCGATGTCCTCATCGACCACGACGGTCCATTTGCCGGCATAGGCGCCGCCCTGGCACGAGCAGGCGACATGCAGCGCTTGCGCGCGTGGCCGGGATAGCGCTGCTTGATCTGGATCGCGGTGAAGCGCGTCGCGGGGCCGGCCTCGTGGTTCCAGACGCCGAGCACTTCGGGAATGCCGCAGGCGTCCAGCGCGCGCCAGATTTGCGCCGCGCCGGCGATGCCCTTGAGCAAGCCCGGTCTCGTCCACCGGCTTGTGCTGCGGCGCGCAGGTCAGGATCGGATTGTTGCGGTGCAGGATGGTCTTGACGTTGACGATAGGGCCGCGCCACGCGTGTCGTCGGAATAATAGCCCATCCATTCGCCGAACGGGCCTTCCTCGCGCACCTGGCCGGGCACGGCTTCGCCTTCGATGGCGATTTCCGCGTCGGCCGGAATCGGAAAGCCCGTATAGGGGCCGCGGACCACGTCGATCGGCTCGCCGCGCAAGCCGCCGGCGAAATCGAGCTCGCTGATCCCTCGGGCAGCGGGCTCGCCGCCAGCATGAACAGCAGCGGGTCCTGGCCGCACAGGACCACGACCTTCATCGGCTCGCCGCGCTCGAAATATTTGTCGCGATGGATGCGGCCGTGCTTGCCCTCGGTGATCTGGCAGCCGATGGTTTTGCCGTCATAGACCTGGTTGCGATAGCAGCCGAGATTGAACCAGCCGGCGTCGGGGTCCTGCGTGATGACGCAATTGGCGGTGCCGATGATAGCGCGCCTTGTCCTGCTCGTGATGGCGCGGCACCGGGAATTTCAGCACGTCGATCGTCGTCGCCTTCCAGCACGTTTTCGAAGGATCGGACCGTCGTTGACGTAGCGCGGCGGCAGCGGCTTCATCGTCCTGCATGCGCTCGTAATATTGCTTGCACGATGTCGACCTTGCGCTCGTAGTTCGAGCGGCAGGCCGAGCGTCAGCGCGATGCGCTTGACCGAGGAGAGCTGCCCGTACAGCGTGCGGTAGCCGGCGGGATAGCCCGGCACCTTGTCGAACAGGATCGCGGGCGCGGTGCCGTGGCTGTGTCTCGGTGAGCATCTGGGTGATGGCGCCCATCTCGGTGTCCCAGCTGCGCGCCGTTGACGCTGCATGAGCTCGCCCATCTGCTCGACGCGTTCGAGCCAGCCGCGCAGGCCGCCATAGCCGCCCTGGACCAGTTTCAAGCCTGGTTCGCTCGCCTGGGACACTTGATTTCTCCCCGGGTCAAACTCGGCCGATTTCCGATTTTGGAACGCCGACAATCCTATGTGGAATACTCGGCCGACGCCAGCCCTACCATGTTCGCAGGTCGCAGGAGGGCATCCCCAACAGATGACAGCGTAACACGATTGCCCCCAGATGTTGTTTTGCCATTGCCTATGACAGCGGATGCTACAAGCACGATACGATCCAACGCGAAGGTCCCATGACAGGACGTTCAAGACGCACAGCGAAGCGGCCGGTGATCGGCCGCTCGCTGCCGCGGCTGGAGGACGAAACTCTGCTCAGGGGGCAGGGACGTTTCGCCGACGACATCGTCTTTTCCGCAACTGCTTCACATGCGCATCGTTCGCTCGCAGATTGCGCATGGCCGCGCTCATGAACGTGGATGCTGAGGAGGCGCTGGCGGTTGCCGGCGTGTTCGCCGTATGGACCGCGCAGGACATCGCGCGATCTTGGCCCCATCGATTTTCGCGATCCCGCGGCGGAGGTGCTCAAGCCCTACCGCCAATATGCGCTGGCGCACGATCGCGTGCGCTATGTCGGCGACCCGGTGGCTGCGGTTTTCGCAAGCGATCCCTATATTGCCGAAGACGCAGCATCGCTGATCGGCGTCGAAATTCCGAATTGCCGCCGCTGATGAGCGTGCAGCGCGCCGGCGGCGGAATTTGCGCCAGGCGCTGTCGACCGAACCCGTCACCCTGCGCGACTGCCTATGGCGATCTCGATGCGGCGTTTGCGAAAGCCGCGCACATCGTCGAGCTCGATCTGTCCATCGGCCGACATTCCGGCGTGCCGCTGGAAACGCGCGGCGCGATCGCGCGCTATGATGCCGCGCGCGATGTGCTCGAGCTGCACGGCGCCGCCAAGGTGCCGCACCGGAACCGCGACAAGCTGGCGCGGATGCTCGGCCGCAGCGCCGCATCGGTGCACCTCTACGAGGGCCATGTCGGCGGCGGATTCGGCATCCGCGGCGAGCTCTATCCGGAAGACGTTCTGGTCTGCGCCGCGGCGCTGCGCTTCGGCCGGCCGGTGAAATGGATCGAGGACCGGCGCGAGCATCTGATCGCGGCCAATCATTCGCGCGAACAGCGTCATCGCGTTCGCGCCGCGGTCGACGCGAGGGCCGCGTGCTCGGCATGGACGATGAATTCTTCCACGCGCAAGGCGCCTATGTTCGCACCCATGGCGCGCGGGTGGCCGATCTGACCAGCGGCATGCTGCCCGGTCCCTACCGCGTGCCGGCATTTCGCGCGCCGGCGCATTTCCGTCTGACCAACAAGACGCCGGCCGCGACCTATCGCGCGCCCGGCCGCTACGAGGGCACTTTCGTGCGCGAGCGGCTGATGGACGCGATTGCCGCCAGACTGGGCGTTGATCGCGATCGAAGTGCGGCGGCGCAATCTGATTGCCGAAAGCGAGATGCCGTTCGCGCGGGGGCTGTTCGCGTTGGGCACGGATGTGGTGCTGGATTCGGGCAATTATGCGTTGTTGCTCGATAAGGCTCTCGCGCAATTCGGCTGGAATAGATTGCAGCGCGAATGCGAAGACCGCCGCGGGCGCGGCGAAGCGGTTGGGCTTGGACTTGCCTGTTTTGTCGAAAAGACGGGGCTCGGGCCGAAGGATGCGGTGCACCTTAGCTCGACTCGTCGGGCGATCTCGAGTTGGTCACGGGCGGCGCATCTCTTGGACAGGGTTTCGAAACCGTGATGGCGCAGATTTGCGCCGAAGGATTGGGCGTGGATTATCGTCGCATCACGCGTCATTCACGGACAGACAGACCGCATCGCGGACGGCGTTGGTGCTCATGCCTCTCGCGCGACCGTGATGACAGGAAGCGCGACATATGATGCCGCACGGAATTTGCGCGCGATTGCTCTGGAGCGGGCAGCGGGCTGTTGCAGACCCATGCCGCAGCCCTCGATATCGTCGAGGGCGTGATCGCGCGCCGGGACGTCACTGCCGGGCCCAGCATTTCGCTCGCGGAGACTCGCGCGCCAGAACGGGGGCGCACTCGCTGCCGAAGGCGCGCATCGCACGGATCACATGACCTATCCATATGGCGTGCATGTCGCGCAGGTTCGTGTCGATCGCGAAACCGGCGGTGTGACGGTCGAGCGATTTCTTGTCGCCTACGACATTGGTCGCTCGGTCAATCCCATGATGATCGAAGGCCAGATCGCCGGTGGCTATGCGCAGGGACTTGGCGGCGCTTTGTATGAAGAATTCCTGTACACCGAAGAAGGGCAGCCTCTGTCGGTATCGTTCGCCGACTATCTGATGCCTACGGCGTGCGAAGTCTCCAGTGGACGTGCTCGTGACGGAAGACGCGCCGAGCCCACTGATATAGACTTGGATTGAAGGGTGCCGGCGAGGCAGGGGTCACCGCGGTTGGCGGGGCCATCGCGTCCGCGATAAGGACGACGCCATTGGGATCTCCGGCGCCGTCATCCAGCTGCCCGTGACGCCGGAGCGCCTGCTTGCGGTACTTCAGACAGGGAAAAGGCAATGATTACCCACGAGACATGCGATATAATTCGATCCACGAGAATTGTGGACGATGGAGGAACCGTGACAAGTTCCGTTTCGCATAGAACAACCATCGTGCTGGCTGCGGGCCTATATTTCGCGGCAATGGCCGCTTCGCCGGCTGAGGCACAGACCGGGGGCGCCGTGCCGGATTTCTCCGGATTCTGGGCGCGCACGTCGCTGGGCTTCGAGAGCCCGGCAAGCGGCCACGGTCCCCTCGCCAATCTCAACCATCGACCCAATGGTGCGTCGAATTGAGCCTGCTTGCGGGTGACGACAAAGACCCCATCCTTAAGCCCGCGGCCGCCGAGGTGGTGAGAAAACTCGAGAATGGGACGCAGGAACGAAGCCTTTCCCCAACCCTCGAACCAGTGTCTTCCCTATCCACCGCCATACATCGCATCGAACAATCAGGAGATCGAACTGCTCCAGCTGAAGGACCGGGTTCTCATCCTCAACATGTTCGACCATCAGATACGGCGTGTGCGGCTCAATGCTCAGCATCCGGCAAAATTGACGCCATCTTGGTACGGCGATTCGATTGGGCATTACGAAGGCGATACGCTGGTCGTCGATACCGTCGGCATCAAGACGGGACCCTTTCCGATGACCGATATGATGGGCACGCCCTTCAGCAACAGGCTTCATGTGGTCGAACGTTTTCGTCTAATCGATGCCACGACGGCGAAATCGTTTGCGGAGCGCGGCGAAGCGGAAAACGGCAGAGTGGCCGGCGAGAATGGCGATGGGGTGGAGATCGATACCCCCGATCATCAAGACAAGGGTTTGCAGCTCGCCGTGACCGTCGAAGATCCCGGCATGCTGAATGGTTCGTGGTCCGGTACGGTGACCTATCGCCGGCCTCTGCTCGATTGGGCGGAAAGCGTCTGCGCCGAGAATACGAGCGAATATTATGCGGGAAAGGAAACCGCAATTCCGGTCGCGACAAAGCCGGATTTCTGATCGCCGGCATGCGTGAAAGGGAATTGAAAGTGTCCAGGTCGATTTTGATTGGTTCTCCCTCGCAACCTTGGTTTTCATCCTGGCTGCATCCACCGCAGACGGCGCGGACATGGTTCCAGACCTCTCCGGAGTGTGGGGCCGCAATACCATCGACTTCACCGCGCCGGAGGCGGGCAAGGGTCCTGTCAAGAATATTTCCGGCAGCCGTAATATCATGGTGGGCGATTACAACGATCCGATGCTGAAGCCCTGGGCGGCCGAAATCATAAAGCACAACGGTGAGATTGCCCGAACCGGAGACGCGTTCCCCACCGCTCACAATCAATGCTGGCCAGAGCCGCCCCCGTATATTCTCGGCAATCAGCAATTGCAGGTGTTGCAGCAGAAGGATCAGGTCACGCTGATGTATTCGCACAGTTCGCAGGTGCGCCGCGTGCGGCTGAATGCGAAACATCCTGCCGAAGCCAAGCCTTCATGGTATGGCGATTTGGTCGGCCATTACGAACATGGCACCCTTGTCGTGGATACGATCGGCTATCGCAACCGCACCGCTGTCCACGGTGGATCGCTATGGCACGCCTCACACCGGCGCGCTGCATGTCGTCGAGCGTTTCAGCATGGTCGACCAGTCGCGCGCCAGTGCGGAGCCGCTTCGTAACGGCGGCTTTCAGGGCGTCAATGACGATGCCGTTGACCGGAGCTACAAGGGCAAGGTCTTGCGCGTCGATTTCACGGTTGATGATTCCGGAACATTCACCATGCCGTGGTCCGGGTTCGTGGTTTATAACCGCGCCAAAGGTCTGTTTATCGAAGACGTATGCGCGGAAAATATTCACGATTACGTAACGGGCCGGGATTCCGATGTTCCTACGGCAAAGACCACGCTGTTTTCCGACCATTGATGTGGAATGGAACGTCGTCGTTCGGCCTTGGGTGGCTGGATGAGGCGGCGTATACTTTCTGGACCTCCTTCACGTGGAAAGCCTATGAGCCGCGTCGTAATTCCATCGGATTCGAAGGGCGGCGGGTCCGGCACCATCGATATTCCGCAACATCTGGTGGAACATCTGGCGCTGTTCGGTGCTGACGGGCATTTTCGCGAAGTGCTGGAAGCCCTTCCCGCGGCGATCTACACAACCGATGCGCAGGGCCGCATTACCTTTTACAACAAAGCGGCTGCGGAACTCGCGGGGCGCGAGCCGAAGATCGGCTCGGATGAATGGTGCGTAACCTGGCGGCTTTTCCTTCCCGACGGCACGCCTTTGCCTCACGATCAATGCCCAATGGCGATTGCTCTTCGCGAAAATCGCCCGGTCCGCGGCTCTGAGGCTGTCGCTGAACGGCCAGACGGTACCCGTGTGCCGTTCCTTCCGTTTCCCACGCCTATTCAGGA
This sequence comes from uncultured Solirubrobacteraceae bacterium, assembly GCA_963714215.1. Classification (GTDB taxonomy): domain Bacteria; phylum Actinomycetota; class Thermoleophilia; order Solirubrobacterales; family Solirubrobacteraceae; genus Palsa-744. Next base: position 22,608 of record CAVQNP010000007.1, on the reverse strand, counting down.
TCAATCCGGCAAACTCGTCGGCGCGGTGAACATGCTGGTCGATATCAGCGACCGCAAAGGTGCCGAGAGCAAGGTCCACGCAGTGATGAGCGAACTCCATCACCGCGTTAAGAACAATATGCAGATGTTGCAATCGTTGCTCGGCGCGGCTGAGCGCGAAGCACAGAGCGTGGAAGCGCGTGAAGTGTTGGGCAATGCAATGAGGCGTGTTGGCGCGATGTCCGCGGCCCAGCAGACCATGTATTCGGCCAGTCCGGTGCATTTCGAAGTTCGCGCGTTTCTGGAATCGCTGTGCAGCAATGCAAACCAGGCGTTCGGCCGCCGCACGGACATCGCGATCGAAGCTGCTTCCGGGATTCTGTCCAATGATGCTGCGATGCCGCTGGCACTCATCGTGAACGAGCTCATATCCAATGCCGTTCAGCACGGACGGGGGAATCGCGCGCGCGTGAACATCAAAATTGGTCTCGTCAAGGAAGGCAATGAATGGGTACTCAACGTCACGGATGACGGGCCTGGATTTGAACTTAAGGAAACGGGACGCCGCGCCTCCGGTCTTGGTCTCGTCAGCGGCCTCGCTCGACAATTGCGAGGGACCTTCGAGGTCACCAGGTCGCAAAGTGCGCATTGCGTCGTTCGTTTCGGCGGGCCGCGCGCCGCCGAAAAATGAGGTGCACGGCTTTGAGCGACACCAGCGGGATGCCTACTCTTTGATCGTATTAAGCGCCAAAGGAGTTCTCGGCGCCGTTTTCAGGTCGGGCAGCAACGCAGCAAGCAGACCGAGCACCGGAAGATAAGAACAAAGAACATAGATGAATTCGATGCTCGTCCGGTCGGCAATCCAACCCAGCGCAGCCGCGCCGAGACCGGAAAGACCGAATGCGAATCCAAAAAACAGACCTGAGATGGTTCCGATCTTTCCGGGAACCAACTCCTGTGCGTACACGACAATGGCGGGGAATGCGGACGACAGTGTAAGGCCTATGAACACGGACAATATTCCAGTCCAAAACAGGTTCACGTAAGGAAGCAAGAGCGAAAAGGGCAGCGCACCGAGTATGGAAAACCAAATCACGTATTTTCGCCCGAACTTGTCGCCGATCACCCCGCCGAGCAGTGTGCCGATCGCAACCGGAGCCAAGAAAAGAAACAGATAAAGCTGAGCAGCCCTCAGCGACACGCCGAAATGATGGATGAGGTAAAACGTATAATAGGACGCGATAGCCGACAAATAGATCTGCTTGGAAAAAATAAGAGCGAGCAGAACCAAAATCGCGCCGGCGATCTGAGCCCGCGACAAATCCGGCGGGCGGTGAAATTTTGCGCTGGCCTTGATGCGTGCGATGCCATGGTGCTTGTACCAGACTCCCACATTGTAAAGGATGATGACCGATGCAAGCGCCATCAGCGCAAACCATGCGATGGATGCCTGACCGAAATTGAGTACCACCGCAGCCGCCATCAGCGGTCCCAGCGCCTGGCCGAAATTGCCGCCGACCTGGAACAGCGATTGCGCCAATCCGAATCGCCCCCCCGACGCCATTCGTGCGACGCGCGCCGACTCGGGATGGAAGATCGCCGACCCAAGCCCCACGAGCAATGACGCCATGAGCAGCATCCCATAGGTGCTGCTGGTGGACAGCACCAACAGTCCGAAAAGCGTGAACACCATCGCGGCCGGAAGCGAAAAAGGCATGGGACGTTTGTCGCTGTAGAGACCCACCAAGGGCTGGAGCAGCGAGGCGGTAAATTGATACGTGGCGTAATGAGTCCGACTTGGGTGAAATTGAGTTCAAGGCGCGCCTTCAGGCTGGGATACAGCGCGGTCAAAAGCGACTGCATCATGTCGTTGAGCAAATGGCAAAAGCTGATCGCGAACAGAAGCGTAAACGCCGTGATGTGCAAAGAGCTGTCCGCGAGGGCGGTCGATCGGGAATGGTTCAATTCGAGGGAGCTTTCGGTGGCGGGTTCTCGAGTACCGCTAAATTAATCCGCTCCAGCCGTTAAACAACAGTTTCCTGCCGGGAAATGCGCGATCGGGGCGCGTTTCGGCCGTTATTGGCCTATTGGATGGCATCTACTGTCGATTTGCCCAATCGGATGGGGACGCACTATCGTCTGCGGCCCGTGCGGCGGTTGTCGAGCACGCGCCAGATATTGCGGCACATTTCCGTAAGATCGCCGAGGCCCACTCTGCGGTCACCCACCGCGGTATGCGGCATGGCGATGATGCGCCCGTCCTTATATTTCAGCAGCGGATCGTCGGGTGTCCAGGGCTCGCTGTAACCCACATCCATGGCAACGCCGGCGAGACGCCCTGAGTCCAGTGCCTCAATCAATGCTGTGCGCTCCACCAAATCCGCGCGCGCGGCATTGATCAGCATCGCGCCCGGTTTGACCACCTGCAGCGCCTTCTCTCCGATAATCCCGCGTGTGGAGTCGTTCAGAGGCAATTGCACCAGAATGTAATCCGATTGTGCCATCAGCTCTTCGAGCGCTGCAAAGCGGGCGCCGATATTCAGTTCTTCCAAGGACGAAATTCGGTTGCGTTGATAGTACAGGAGGATCATGTCAAACGCGGCGGCGCGCTTTGCCACCTCGCGCCCGACTTCTCCAAACCCTACCAGACCGAGCGTCGCGCCCTGGAGCGAGCGCAGACCGGGAATTCGGGCATAATTCGATCCGCCCGTGTAACGGCGGTCATAGGGTCGGACGGCATGGCCCTTCGCGGCGAGCCCTTCTGCCGTCACCACCCCATCATAGCGACCGATTCCCTTGGCGAGGGCGATCATGAGGGCAAATGCCTGTTCAGCGACCGCGACGTTGCCTCGCCGCGCGATCTTGAAAACCGCAATGCGACGTTCCTCGCACGCCGCCATATCGATGTTCGATGTGATCGCGCCGAATTTGTGTACGATCGCGAGCGGCTTCAATTTCGCTACCGCGGCGCGACCCAGCATCAAGCTTTCGACAATAACCGCATCCGCGCCTGCCAATTTGTCTTCGAACTCTGCTTGATCGGCGGCAAATTCCACCTCGGCGGGATAAACGCCTGGTATTTCGGCTCGAAATTTCTCGCACCACGCGGAAAAATCAGGAATGTCGTGGGCAAAGAAATCCGCCACCGCGCGGCGATGTTCATCCTGCACCTTCGGATCGAGGATGACCGGCAGGATTTTGAGAAAGTGGTCGTTCTCCACTAAGATGCGCATCATTCGAGCGCTCTCCAGATAGCGGTGCAAATGGCGCGTGTCGCCCAAATCGAAGAAGAAAACCATCCTGAGCTCGCGGATCTTATGGGACGTATTCGCGGCGCGCGCCGCGGCCGTCTCATCAACGTTTACAAATTGCTGCTTCACAGTCCAGCTCTAGCCGAGAGCTGGTTCGCGCACAATAATGCCGTGCGCTGGCAGACGGGGCTCGACGGGCGTTTGCGCGAGTTGGTTATCATCCGGATCGGGTATCTGGCTCGCGTACCCTATATCGTGAGTCAGCACGTGCCGAATCTCGCGGTACCTGAAGGCCTGACGCTCGCCGAATGTGAGGCACTGAAGGACTGGCGGGTCTCGACATTGTTCGGTGCGCGCGACCAAGCGGTCCTCGGCTATACCGATTCGATGACCCGCGATATTCATGTGCCTGACTCGGTCTTCGCCGGCCTCAAACCCCATTTCGACGAGCGCGGAATTGTGGAGCTTACAGTCCTTATCGGCACCTACAATATGCATGCGCGCGTGATGCAGGCGCTGGAAATCGATCCCGAACCTCCAGCTTGACGCAGAGGGCGAGTACCCACCGTCATTCTCACGCCAAAGGGGAACAAATCCTTTCGCTTGTGCGTTTGTCGGGCGAGCCTTGGCAAATCGATCGGGCTCCAAAGGAATCGTCATGTTCCAATTGAAGCACGTTTGGGAGCTCCCGCCGGTCGGCTTGGACCTACCAGATCTGATCCAAGACACGATACATCTCTGTGCGAACGGTGAATCCACGCCCGATACCGCGCTGATGCAGCTCCTCGTCACCTCGTGTTCAGAGCAGGAAACCGAACGGGCGCTGGGAACGGCTATCTGGGACGCGCTCGAAAGTCGCGACTCTGGAACGGCGGAGCGGCTCGGCGAAATCCAGAGGCTCTGGGACGGAGCGAAAGACCTCGTGCAATGCGCTTTCCCGGCGCGCGGGGAAGGGGCGATGCCTTAGCTCAGTCTTATCGGCCCCGGCGAGGGATGCAGCTGCCGTTAATGATCCGGGTGAACGACGGCGACCAATGTCATGTCGAATATCAGCGCCTGGCCCCACAGGTCGGAGCCGCCATCGCTGCGCGTCTCGCCATAGGCGAGTTTGGCGGGCACCAGAACCTCCCACTCGTCGCCCTCTTTCATCTGTGACAGGGCCGCCTGCCACCCGGGGATCACTTTGCTAACAGGCAGATTGCGGGTTTCGCCCGGCTTGGTTGTATCAAAGACATAGCCATCCACCCGCGTACCTTTGTAGGAGACGGTCACCGTGTCATTCACAGTGGGCGTCTGACCTGTGCCGGATTTGATCACGCGGTACTGCAGCCCGCTTGGCAGCACGATGACGCCGGGCTTCTTGGCGTAGGCCGCCACCAGTTCCCGGTTGGCCTCGGGACTGATATCCCCGGCCATCGCCGTGCCTCCAAAACCGGCAGCCAGCAACGCAACAACGGCAAACGGGATCAGTCGCATCAGGTTTCCCTACACGTGCTTACGGCTTCGGGGCCACTATAAGCTTCCACGCCCGCTCATCCGTCAAATATTTCCGCGCCACGCGCTGCACGTCGGCAGGCGTTACCTTTTCCAGCCCGGGACGCGCATCGCGGACCAGCTTCAGACGCCGCTCGTCGGTTTGCGCGCCCTCGAGCGCACCCAGCCAATAATTGTTGGTCTCAACGGCTTTTTCCAGCGTATCCAATTCAGGCCTGCGGGCGCGTTCAAACTCGTCGGCACTCGGCTCATGCGCGCCCAGATCGGCCGTAACCTGCTTGACGGTATCGAAGAATAGCTGCGCTTTATCGGGCGGAATCTCCGCATAGGCTGCGATGTAGCCGTAACCCGGGAATGTGCGCGAGGCATTGGCCGTCGCCGACGGCGAATAGGTCGCGCCGAACTTGATGCGCAATTGCTCCATCAGCCGAAATTGCAGGATATCGGTCACAACCCGGCGTGCCGCGCTCTCCGAATTCGGCGAACACGTCCGTGGTCTGCCACGCAATGGCTGCAACACCCTGATCCGCCCGGCCTGCATGACGCAGAACCACTGGTTGTGCCGTCGGCGCGGGGAATTTCACCTCGCCCGCTAGCGGCGGCGCCATCGGGGCTCCCGAGCGGCGTGGCAGCGCACCGAACGTGGCGGCAACCGCTTTTGTCGCCTGCTCGACCGAGACATCGCCCACCATGGTTATTTCGATCGGACCATTCGCAAGGGCTGGCGCGATAATCGCTTTGACCTGGTCCAATTTTGCGGTCTGCACGTCTTGCATGGTGGGATAAGCCCAGCGGGCATCGCCGGGATGCAGCAATTCGGCAAATTTCGCGCCAAACAAAGACATCGGCGTAGTGTCGAGCTTGGGCAGGCTGTCGGTGAGCGAGCTTAAGCCCTGCTGAAAAGGTTCAGGCCTCCAGCCCGGCTTGGTCAAATAGGCGGCGAGCACCTGCATCTCGGTGTCCAGATCGGCGGGCCGTGTTCCGCCCGTCAGGGAGAATGCATCGTCATCGACATTGAACCCGACGCTGGTGACTTTGCCCGACAGCGTACGCCGCAAATCCAGATAAGAGAGCGCCTCCAATCCGCCCGACACATAGGAGCCCGTGTCGATGACAACCCGATCCTTGGGAAAAGCCAAATCACCCCCTGCGATATTCACGTTTACGAGAATTTGATCGGCACGGTATTTGGTCTGCTTCACCGTGAGGCGCACACCGTTCTCGAACCGGATGAGCGTCGCATCCAAATCGTCGATGTGGCGGGTCTCGATCACGCGCCCGGGCGCGCCGAAATCGGTGTACGGCCAGACGGCAAGTTTCAGCTGTGCGACATTTTCAATGGCTTCCGATTCGGCATGATTGAAAACCGAAGCCAGTGCCGTTTCGCCGCCGTCTACCGGTTTGGGGCTTGAAAGGAACAGAAGCGGCCCATTGCCGACGAAGGCTCCGCGAAGGGCGGCACTGACCTCGGCCGTGGTCAGGCCTTTCAGATCGTCTTGCACGAGCTCAAGATCGGTAGCTTCGCTGGTATATACCGAATCACGGTCGACGGAGCCGACAATGCCGTTCGCGATCCCGCGCGAGGCGCGCGTCGGGGCTGCCGCCAGGGCAGCCTGCACGCTTGTCAAAGTCGAGGCGATCTGGCGATCGAGTTCGGGCTGGGTTACGCCCCCGGCCACTATCTGGCGGCGGATCTTGTCCGCTTCCTCCAGCGCACGCTGCCATTTGTCCGCCGGGTAGCTGACCCGCAAGGAGGCCATCCTGGCCGAGCGCGACACGTTCCCGCGCGAAGCGCCAGCTGCCTGAAACGGCGCGTCAGGACTTTGCGCCGTCTGAGCCAATCGCTGATTGAGGATCGCGAAGCCGATGCGTTCGATGAGATTGCGGCGGACACGCGCCTTGGAATCCGGCGTGTCGTCAAAGGGTGTAATCCAAGCCACGGAAACAGATTGCGGCGCGCCGGTCTCCGTGAAGACCATGGCCTCCTGGCCGCGCTTCATGGGAACCCCGAGATCGGGATCGCCGCGGCCCGTGCCCGCTGGCGCCCAATCGGAGAAGCGCCCTTTGATCTCCTTCTCGATCGCGTCGGGATCGATGTCGCCGACAATGACGAGCGTTGCGCGCTCGGGGCGGTAATAGGCGTGGTAGAAATCCGCGACCTCCGATACTGGCGCGCTCTTGATCACGTCCACTTTGCCAATGGGGGAGCGCTCAGGCGCGAGTTGGCCCTTCATCAGGAATTTGTTCTGTGTTTCGAACGCGCGCGTTCCCGGCCCGTCACGCAAGCGTTCTTCGGAAAGAACCGGGCCGCGTTCTGCCTCCATCGCTTCGGGCTTGAGGCTCAACTCGGTCGCGATGTCGCGCATCAGCATGAATGCCGTATTGAGGGTCGCAGTATCGGATTTGGGGACATCGAACTGATAGATTGTTTCGGTCTGTCCGGTGCTGGCATTGGCGTCGGCGCCCACGCGCAAGCCTAGCCGCTGCAGAATTTGGAATACGTCGCCTTCGGGCACATGGGTCGAACCGCGGAATGCCATATGCTCCAGGAAATGGGCGAGGCCCCGCTGGGCGTCGCTTTCCATCAGCGAACCCGCGCCGATGCGCAGGCGGAACGAGACTTCATCTTTTGGCGTGGTGTTTTTCTGAATTGCGTACCGCATGCCGTTCGGCAGGGTGCCGAACCTGATAGCCGGATCGGCCGGAAGATCGCTCTTGGCTTGGGGCCAGACCAAAGCATCGGCCGCGCTGGCAATGCCCGCCGGGCCGGATACCGATATCAGCAAAAGAGCGGCTAAAGCCGCCCGCGACAGAAGTCCCATCGAACGCATCTCGTTCTCACCTTGTAGGAAGTGATGAATATAGGGCGTCCCCGCGTTTCCCGCTATTCACACGCGTGAGATTGGCAGGCGCCTTAATCACAAGCGTACGCTAAGGCTTGGCGCATGTTAGTTATGAGTGCGGCTGGCTCCTTTGTGGAAGGGAAATAACAAATATTTAAGTGTAAAACTATGGTGAACAAAGTCATGGCGGGACAGAGCCTATGAACCCGGCCGATGAACTGCGCATCCGCATCGCCCGCGCATGCCGCGTGTTGGGGAAGATGGAGCTGACGCGCGCGCTTCGTGGGCATATCAGCGCGCGGATACCGGGCACCGACCGCATTTTCATCCGCGCGCGGGGACAAGCGGAAAATGGCGTGCGCTACACGACGCCGGAGGAGGTGGTCGAGATAGGTCTCGACGGCAAACCCGTGGCGGGCATGCCCAAGGGGCTTCGCACGCCCAGCGAGGTGTTCATTCATACCGAAATCTTCCGCGCCCGGCCCGAGGTCAACTCGGTTTTGCACTTGCACCCGCCGACTGTGGTCCTGTTCACGGTAACCGGCATGCCCTTGTTGCCGATCTACGGTGCCTACGATCCGCAAGGACTTGGCTTGGCCTTGGAAGAACCGCCCACCTTCGACAGCAGTGTCCTCATCGATACGCCGCAGCTCGGCCGCGAATTGTCCGCGGTGATTGGCGCCAAGCGTGCATGCCTGATGCGTGGGCACGGCATCACCACGGCCGCCGATTCCATCGAAGAAGCGAGTGTTATTGCGCTTGCCCTGAACGAGTTGGCGACGATGAATTACCAAGCTCGCGCGTTGGGCACGCCGCAGCCCATTTCACAAAGCGATCGCGAAGCATTGGCCCCGGCCATGAAGCGCCTGACCGCGCGTGGGACCGTTCCCGGGGAACCCGGGGATCCCGTCACCACCGAATGGCGCTATTATTGCCGGCTGACTGACGAGGACGTCGGCACCCGATGATTTCGTTGCTGCCTGAGAAGCGGAAGGATATGTATTTCGAGCTGTCTTGTGCGCCATCAATCACGAACCCGGCTGCCGCCAAACGAGAAAAACCATGCGCCTGAAAGTTCTGTTCGCAAGTTTTCTGGTCTGTGCCGCTGCTCCCGCCTTCGCCGATGAAGGCATGTGGACCTTCGACAATTTTCCCGCCGCCCGGTGAAACAGAACTATGGCGTCACTATCGACCAGAAATGGCTCGATCATGTGCAGGCGAGCGCCGTCCGGCTGGCGGGCGGCTGTTCGGCCTCGGTCGTCTCGCCGAACGGGCTGGTGCTGACCAACCATCATTGCGTCGCGCGATTGCGCGCAGAACCTTTCCACGCCCGAACACGATTATGTGAAGAACGGCTTCTTCACCGCACGGCGCGAAGACGAAAAGCACTGCCCCGGCATGCAGGCCGAAATCCTGCCAACGATCACCGATGTGACGCCGCAGATCGAAAGGCGACGGCCGGCAAGAGCGGGCGAGGATTTCGCCGCGGCCGCGATGCGCGCGATCGCCGACGTCGAGAAAAGGCCTGCGCCGGCCGCGAGAGCACGCATCGCTGCCAGGTCATCGCGCTCTATCAGGGCGGCCAATACAAGCTCTACACCTATCGCAAATATTCCGATGTGCGGCTGGTGTTCGCGGCGGAATTCGACACGGCCTTTTTCGGCGGCGATCCGGACAATTTCAATTTCCCGCGCTATGACCTCGATTTCTCGTTTCTGCGGCTTTACGAGAACGGCAAGCCGGTCGCGACGCCCGACCATCTGACCTGGAACGCCGCCGCGCCCAAGGACGGCGAGCCGGTCTTCGTGGCCGGCAATCCCGGCGGCACCGACCGGCTGCTGACCGCGGCGCAGCTCGACACCTGCGCGATGTGGCGATGCCGCTTGGCCTGATGCTTGGGTCCGGAATTGCGCGGCCGGCTGCTCGCGCTTCGCCGAGGAAAGCGCGGAGCATGCCCGCATCGCCAATCGCGATCTTGTTCGGCCTCGAGAACAGCTTCAAGGCCCAACGCGGCGAGCACGAGGCGCTGCTGCAACCCTCGCTGATCGACAGCCAAGCGCAAAGCCGAAGCGGACCTCAAGGCCAAGGTCGACGCCGATCCGAAGCTGCGCGCCGAGATCGGCGATCCCTGGGCGGAGATCGCACAGGCGCAGGAACAGCGCGCGGCGCTCGCACAAGCCCTATTACTTCCTGGAAGCGCGCGCCGGGTACGGCTCGACGCTTTACCGCTATGCCCGCACGCTGGTGCGCGCGGCGGAGGAACGGGCCAAACCCAACGGCGAGCGCCTGCGCGAATATGCCGACGCGCGGCTGCCGCTGCTCAGAAGACGCTGCTCGATCCGCAGCCCGTCGAGCCCGAGTCTGGAACAGCTGAAGCTGGAATTCTGGCTGACCAAGCTGCGCGAAGAACTGACGGCGGACGCACCGGAAACCAAGCTTTTTCTTGGCAAGGAATTGCCGGAAACTCTGGCCGCGTCTCTGGCCGCCTCGAAACTCGGCGATCCCGGCCTGCGCAGCGCATTGTGGGACGGCGGCCTGGCCGCGATCCACGCCTCGAACGATCCGATGATCCAGTTCGTGCTGGCCACGGACGAGGCCGCGCGCGCCATTCGCAAGGAGTACGAGGAGCGCGTCGCCGGCCCGACGGACCGCGCCTCGGAGCGCATCGCCAAGGCGCGCTTTGCGATCTACGGCACCAGTGTCTATCCGGACGCGACCTTCTCGCTGCGGCTGTCCTACGGCAAGATCGCAGGCTGGACCGAGCATGGGCGTACCATTGCGCCGTTCACCTATTTCGCCGGCCTGTACGAGCGCGCCACCGGCCAGCCGCCGTTTCAGCTTGGCGCCGCGCTGGGTCGAGGCAAAATCCAAGCTCAATCCTCGCCACGGTGTTCAACATCTCCTCGCGACAACGACATCATCGGCGGCAATTCCGGCTCGCCGGTGATCAACGCCAAGGGCGAGGTGATCGGCGCCATCTTCGACGGCAACATCCATTCGCTGGGCGGCGACTATTACTTCGATGAGAAGCTCAACCGCGCTGTGTCGGTCTCAACCGCGGCCATCACCGAGGCGCTGAACAAGGTTTACGGCCAGACCGCGCTGGTCGCGGAATTGACGCGCCCGTGATTTTTCGTCAAGGACATGCCCAAAATTTGCGGGTAGAGTTCGCCCCCGTTGAGGGAGGGGTTACAAAACAATGAGTCCTATGCGTAAACGCTTGACGGCCGCGTGCCTTGTCGTGCTCGCGGTATCGGTCGCGGGTCCTACGGCGGCGCAGGCGCCTGCCAAGCTTGCCTATCCACAGAAGGTCGTGATTCTGGTTACGCATTCGAGCCCGGGCGCCGGCAGCGACGTCTTCCTGCGCGAGTTGGTGCGGTATCTCGCAGAAATATATCAATGCGACCTTTGTCGTGGAAAACGACGAGGGCGGTTCCGGCGCCAAGGCGGTTTCGCGCGTCGCCTCCGCCAAGCCGGACGGCAGCATGTTCTACGCAACCACGCCGACCTACATTCTGACCTCGCTTCTCAGCCATCCCACGAACACCTATCGCGATCTTGAGCCGGTGGTGAACTTCTTCAACGATTCGGAAATCCTCTATGTTCGGGCCGAAAGCCCGTACAAAACGCTGAAGGATCTGATCGACCACGCCAGGACCGCTCGTGGTCGCTGGGGCGCTGCCAATCCGGGATCGCTGGAGCGCCAGGCGGCGGAGCAACTGAAGATCGCAGCCAAAGTGAATGCCGCGGTCGTAAGCCACGAAGGCGGCGGCGACATGATGATCAATGTGCTGAACGGCACGCTCGACATGGGCGTGGGCGAAATGGCCGAGATCCGCGCCCAATATGAAGCGCACAAAGTGCGCGTGCTGGCGACCTTCAATCCGGTTCGAATGCCGGCGCTTCCCGATGTCCCGACCGTCACAGAATCGGGTTATCACGTCGCGCTGACGAAATTCCGCGGACTGGCCGGGCCCAAAGGCTTGCCGCCCGCCATCGCCAAGATTTGGGACGAGGCCGCGCAAAAAATTCTCGCCGATCCTGACTACAAGAAGGTCTATCTCGGCGAGGATCTTGCACCCCATTTCATGGCGCCAAGCCGAGTATGGCCCGTTCATCGCGAAGTTTGCCGCCGACACCACAAATTTCCTGAAATCCACCGGCGTCATTCGCTGATGAGCAAGGACCTCGTCAGTGCGGCGATCCTTCTGTGCATTGCCGCCGCCTATTACGCGGCTTCGACGACCATACCGTCCAGCACGCTGGAGGATCGGAGTGGGTCCGCGCGGCCTTCCCGTCGTGCTTGCCGCACTTCTCGCGCTGGTAGCGATCGTGATCGGCGTGCGCGCGCTTGTCCGCGCACCGGTCGCGGGGGACGTGGGCAAGGATGCCGAAGCGCCATGGCCGCGGGCCATCGGCATGCTGGTGATCGGCGCGCTCTATATTCCGGTCGCGGGTCTCCTCGGCTATTGGCTGGCGCTGGTGCTGTTGTTGCTGGCGGTCATTCTTTACGAAGGCATGAAGCCTTCCTGGCGAATGCTCGCCGTCGCGGTTGGCGGCGCGACATTCTTTTTGCTGCTGTTCGATGTCCTGCTCGGCGTTCGTGTGCCCGAAGGCGTGTTGTTCTAGGAGGGGCAAAGGAACAGGCATGGAAGAATTCTGGCACGCCATTGAAATGCTCTACAGCACGCCGGTCGTACCGGCGGCCCTGGGCGGCTTGATTTGGGGGATGCTCGGCGGCGCGACGCCCGGGCTGTCGGCCTCCATCACCATGGCGCTGCTCTTGCCCTTCACCTACACGCTCGCGCCGATGCCGGCCATCGTGATGCTCGCCACCTGTTATATCGGCGCGGAATATGGCGGCTCGATTCCCGCGATCCTGATCCGCACCCCCGGCACGAATGCATCCGCCGCCACCATGCTCGACGGCTATGAGATGAACCGCCAGGGCCGCGCCGGCGAAGCGCTTGGAATATCCCTGTGGTCCGGCGTCGTGGGCGGGCTTGTTCGGTCTGACCATGCTGATCCTTTTGACCGAGCCCTTGTCGCGGCTCGCGCTGCTGTTCAAACCGACGACCTATTTCGGGCTCGGTATCCTGGGCCTATCGGTAATCGCGTCGCTCTCGAGCAAGTCGTTGCTCAAGGGCATGGCCGCAGCGATTCTCGGCCTGATGGTTGCGACAATCGGGACGGACCCGGTTTCCGGCGTCAGCCGCTTTACCTTCGGAGTGCCCGATCTGCTGGATGGCATCCAGCCGCTCTTCGTGATGGTGGGGCTTTACGCCGTGACCGAACTGATGATGCGCACCGGTATCACCCCCAATCGTGATCAAGCCCAATGCGTCGATCCGCGTGCGTCTACCGCGCTTTCCCATGATGAAAAAGATCGCCCGCTCCCAGGCCATCGGCTGCGCTGTAGGCACGTTCGAGGGGCTGATGCCGGGCGCAGGCGGCACCATCGCCGCGTTCATTGCCTACGATCAGGCGAAGCTGTGGTCGAAACATCCCGAGGAATTCGGCAAAGGTTCGGAGGAAGGCGTTGCCGGCCCCGAAGCCGCCAACAACACGGTGGCGAGCACGGCGCTCATTCCGCTTCTCAGTCTGGGAATTCCCGCCTCCAATTCCGCCGCGGTGCTGCTTGGCGGACTTTCTGATCCACGGCCTGCTGCCCGGACCCCGCCTGTTCGAACAGAATTCGGATGTGATCCTGGGGCTCTATACCGGCTCGTTTGTTGCCGACATCGCGCAGGTGGCCATTGGGATAGCGATTTTGCCCGTTTGCGTCTGGCTGGTGAATCGCCCAAAGGCCGTATCGCTCGGCGATCATTCTCGCGCTGGTCATGTCGGGCGTTTATACGGTGCATATGTCCTTGTTCGATGTGGGCATCGTGTTGTCGGCCGGGTTGCTGGGCTATTTTATGAAATATTTCAACTTCCCCTTTCTGCCGGCGGTGCTTGGCGTTGTGTTGGGCACCAAACTGATCGAATCCAATTATCGTCGTTCGCTGGTCCTTTCCGGCGGTGATTTCCACATCTTCCTGGAAGATCCGATTGCGGTCGGTTTCTTTATTGTGGCCGCCCTCATCATGTTTGTGGCGCTCTTCACGGAATGGCGCGGGGCGCGCGCGGCACGGAAAGCGAGCCCGGCGTGACGGTCTCTCAAGAGCTTTCGGCCTTCGCCGCCTCGGCGACGGCGGCGCAACTTGCCCTCCCGTGCACGCGAGACCATCAGGCTTTTGATGCTCGATGTCGCGGGATTGTGTGTCGCCGCGCGGAACAATGATTACGTTGCTGCGGCGCGGAGTAGCGCGGCATCTTCAGGCCGCACGACGGCTATCGGTCATGCCAGCGCGCTCTCTCCTTACGATGCCGCGATGATCAACGGCACCGCGGCGCATGGGGAGGACTATGACGATACTTTTGAAGGCGGGCCCGTTCATGCGGGCGCGGTCATCGTGCCGGCTGTACTGGCCGCGGCCGAGCATCGCGGGCTTTCCGGCGAAGACATCGTCATGGGGATCGCCGTCGGCGTGGAGATCGATGTGCCGCATGAGTTTGGTAGCGCCCCAGGCGACGCACAAGGCGTGCTTCCATCCGACCGCAATTTTTGGTGCACCGGCCGCAGCGGCGGGCGTCGCCGCGGCATTGGGTTTGCCGGCCGCAAAAATCGCCAATGCCATCGGTGTCGCGGGAAGCCTCGCCTCGGGCATCATCGAATATCTCGCGGACGGAAGTTCGACCAAGCGGCTGCACGCCGGAGCAGCGGCGCAATCGGGTATCCGCGCGGCCTTTCTCGCGGAAGGCGGTTTCACCGGGCCCGCGACTGTGCTCGAAGGCCACCACGGATTCTACAAAGCCTTTGCGCCATCCAAGACGCCCGACTTCACAGCCGCTGCTGGCCGAGCTAGGTTCGCAGTGGGTGCTCGAAACCGTGGCCTTCAAACCTTATGCCTGCGGGACGATGACCCAGCCCTTCATCGATTGCGCAATCGAACTGGCGCGATCCGGAGTGCGCGCCGATGACATCGTCAGCATGGTCTGCGAAGTGGGCGAGGGCACGGTGCACCGGCTTTGGGAGCCGCTCAAACAGAAACAATCGCCGCCCAACGCCTATGCCGGAAAGTTCTCCACGCCCTACTGCATCGCGGCCGGCTTCATCGACGGCAAAGCCGGTTTCGAGCAATTCACTGATGCGCGCGTCATGGATCCGCAACTGCGCTCGCTGGCAGGCAAGGTTTCCTACATCATCAACCCGAACGATCCATATCCGAAGAATTTCACCGGCCATATCCGCGCCACGCTGAAGGACGGCAGTGTCCGCGAAGCGCGCAAGGCCCATATGCGCGGCGGCGCCCATGAGCCGCTTTCCGAATCTGAAATTCTGGCGAAGTTCTACGATAATGCGCGCTTCGGCGGCTGGCCGCGGGAAAAAGCGGCGGGTCTGGCGCAAAGCCTGAACAGCATTGCCGCCAGCGAAGCCGTCGATCTCAGCATCGCAAGGGGGTGATCATGCAGGAACTTGAAGGGTCGGTTGCCATCGTGACCGGTGCGGCCCGCAATATCGGCCGGGCCATCGCGCTCGATCTTGCCGATGCGGGGGCGGCGGTGACGGTGCTGGCGCGCTCCGATTTTGCGGGCGTGAAATCGGTGGCGGGCGAGATCGAAGCGCGCGGCGGTCGCGCGCTCGCCATTCAGGGCGACGTAACGCGGCCCGAGGATGTGCAGCGCATGGTCGAGGAAACGGTGAAGAAATTTGGCCGGATCGATATTCTGGTGAACAATGCGGGCGTGCGCCCAGAAGGAGCCTTCGAGGATTTGAGCCTCGGATTCCTGGCATCAGGTGCTCGCGGTGATTCTGGACGGTCCGTTTCTGTGTTCGCAGGCGGCGCTGCCGGCGCTGGAAAAGAGCGGCCGCGGCACGATCATCAATATCGGCGGGCTCACCGCCTATACTGGTGCCGCGCACCGCGCCCACGTCATCACCGCCAAGGCGGGGCTCGACGGGTTGACCAAGGCGCTGGCGGTCGAGCTGGCCCCCAAAGGGATCACCGTCAACCTGGTGGCGCCGGGTTTGATCGAGACCAAGCGCGAGGGCGCCGAGCCGGTGCATCGCAAGACACGCACGATCCTCGCACCCCGGCGCGGCCAGCCGGAAGATGTCTCCGCGATGGTGAGACATCTGGCTGGCCCCAAGGCGCGCGCCATGACAGGCCAGACGATCCACATCAATGGCGGCGTCTACTTGCCTTAAGATTATCCGTTCAACCGCCAGATCGAAAAATTGAGCACCGTTGCGAAGGCAACCCAAGCCGCCAGTGGCACCAGGCACCACGCCGCCAGCCTGTCCAGCCTATAGAAGGCGATGATCGTCGTCACGATGACGGCAAGCTGAGGCCCGATATTGATCAGCCCCAAAACTGGGCTGTGTGCTGCGAAAAACATCCAAGACCACGCCGCGTTGAGCGCGAGTTGCGCGAAGAACAGCATCAAGGCGGTTTGGCGTCTCTGCGAGCCGTCCAATCGTAGAATCCGCCACAGAGCAAACGCCATCAAAACAAACAGCGTTGTCCAGACCGGAGCAAAAATCCAGTTGGGAGGATTGAAGCTTGGTTTCTGCAGCCCTGCATACCAAGGCGCGAGGTTGGGATAGGTCGCAATCTGGCCAGCTGCCGACGTGGCGGCAACCACCGCGAATGCCAGAACAGCCGTGCCCCAAGCCGAGACAGCAGGACGGGCGGCACTTTGCGGATTGAAGTTCTTATTCGCGGCCATCACCCCACATAACGCGCACCCGCCGATTCGGGTGCGCGTCTTTGAGCTGGTACCGGTTCAGGCCGCGGCCGCTTTCTTGCGGTTGGCTTCGAGGCGCGCATCCACCAGCGCCACGGTCGCCGTCGATGTCGGGTGGTGAAGGCCCTTCTGCCGGGCGATGAGCTGCACCAGCTTGTCGGCGCGTTCGATGTTCGGCGCGCCGTTCTGAAGCGCGCGCGCCGCCGAAGCCGGACGCGTGAGGCTTTCCGCCGCCGCGGCATATTTCTCGAACGGCACGAGATCGTTCGGGTTCGGCGCCCAATTTGACGCACAGATCGTTGACGAAATTGTAGACTGAGCGCGAAGTCGCGAGATCGGTGCGCACCGCTTCCTGCGCCGTGCGCATGCCGTCCGCCGTCACGGTGCGATAATTGCCGGCGCACAGCATCGCCCATTTGGCCAGCGGCACGAAAATCGAATTGTGCACGCGCAGCTTCACCGGCAATTCGATCTTGCCTTCCGGCGCATCGAAGCGCACCGCGTCGATGTCCTTTTCCAGCTGCGCGCAGCATGGCGGTCGCTTTTCGTCCTTCAAACGCGCGACTTTGAAATTGGTCGGCAGAGTGACCTGCAGCACGTTGACCTTTTCTTCCGGCGGGCGGATGGCCTGCGGGTCGGGACTGCACAGAGTCAAGGTTTCGCGGATCGAAACTGTCCCATACGGTGGGATCGGTATAGGCGGGCTTCAGGAATCGTGCGTTCAGCCCCGGGATGCGCCGCACGTAAGGCAGGGGCGGCATGTTCATGATCGACATGCAGGGCACCCGCGATTTGGCGACCGCATCCAGCAGTTCGCGCACGCCCGGCGAGCGGTATTGCGGCTCCTGCATCGCGAGACCGACAAGATCGTAATCCTAGGGATTGACGCCGGCCGTGCCACCGGCGGTGACCTTGCCCGGCAGTTTGCGCGAATCCATTTCGATTGGTCGCTTGCGGCCGCGGATCGGCATGCGCACGCGAAAACCTTCCGCATTGATCAGGTCGGCTTCCGCCGGAAGGCAGACGAGATGAACCGAATTGCCGCCGAACAGCAGCTTGGACGCCAGCAGCGATCCGTAGGACGCGCCCAAAAGCAGAATTTTATACGCCATGAGTCTCCCCTTTGTGATCGAATTATCTGTCAGATGCCGCGCCTGTCGATCGCGGGCGAATTGCGGCAGAGCCGGTCGTTGCGGGTTTACAGACGCTGTTGCACGGCTTTGAGCGCGATTGGGTTCAAGCCCGCCCCGCCATGCGACGAGATGCTCCGCCATTTTGGCCCGCATGCGCGGATCCCAAAACCGTCTGATGTGATTCGCGGTTCCGGCGACCGCATCCTCTTCGGGCTGGATCCGGAAGAAATTCGAGATGTCGTTCGCCATGCGGACCAGAGTGTCGGTCGTCGAAGCCATCATTACTCGGCCGCCACCGTCTCGATGCGCTGCATTTTCTTGCAGCTCTCGAATTCTTCCTGCCACGACGGATTCGTGGTTGGTCAGCCGCACTTCGACCGCCGTCACCTTGTATTCGGGGCAGCCCGTCGCCCAGTCGGAGTAATCCGTCGTCACCACGTTGGCGCCCGGATTCCGGATGGTGGAACGTCGTGTAAACGACGCCGGGCTGCATGCGCTCGGGATATGCGCGCGCATGCGTGGTGTCGCCCGCGCGGCTGATCAAGCGCCACGCGATCGCCTTCGCGGATGCCGCGGTTTTCGGCATCGTGGGGATGAATTTCCAGCATGTCTTCGTGGTGCCAGACGTTGTTCTCGGTGCGCCGCGTCTGCGCGCCGACATTGTATTGCGAGAGGATACGGCCCGTCGTGAGGATCAGCGGGAAGCGTGGTCCGGTGCGCTCGTCGGTCGGCACATATTCGGTCAGCACGAATCTGCCCTTGCCGCGCACGAATCCGCCGATGTGCATCACCGGCGTGCCTTCCGGCGCCTTGTCGTTGCACGGCCATTGCACGCTGCCGAGCTCATCGAGCTTGTCGTAGCAGACGCCGCGAAGGTCGGCGTCAGGCGCGCGATCTCGTCCATGATTTCGGACGGATGGTTGTAATGCATCGGATAACCGAGCGCCTCCGAAAGCTTGCATCGATCACTTCCCATTCGGCCATGCCCGGCACATCGGCGGAATCGCCTTGCGGACGCGGCCGATGCGGCGCTCCGCATTGGTGAAGGTGCCGTCCTTTTCGAGGAATGAAGCGCCCGGCAGGAACACATGCGCGTAGGCGGCGGTTTCGTTCAGGAACAGATCCTGCACCACGACGCATTCCATCGCCGCAAGCGCCGCCGTCACGTGCTGCGTGTTGGGATCGGACTGGGCGATGTCTTCGCCCTGGACGTAAAGCCCTTGAAGGTGCCATCGACCGCCGCAGTCGAACATGTTCGGGATGCGCAGGCCCGGCTCGGATCGAGCGCCACGCCCCAATGCGCTTTCGAACAGATGCGCGCGTCGCGTCGTCCGAAACGTGGCGATAGCCGGAAAATTCGTGCGGGAACGAACCCATGTCGCAGGAGCCCTGCACGTTGTTCTGGCCGCGCAGCGGATTGACGCCGACGCCGTCGCCGCCCGAGATTGCCGGTCGCCATGGCGAGATTCGCCATGCCCATCACCATGGTCGAACCCTGGCTGTGCTCGGTGACGCCCAGGCCGTAATAGATCGCGGAATTCGGCGCCCTTCGCATACAGCCGCGCGGCGGCGCGCAACGTCCGCAGCCGGCACGCCGGTGATCTTCTCCATGCGCTTCGGGCGAATTCTCTCGGTCGGCCGACGAACTTGCGCCACGCCTCGAATTCGTTCGCGTCGCAGCGCTCTCGACATGAATTTCTGGTTCACCAAGCCTTCGGTCACGATCACATGCGCCAGCGCATTGATCATCGCGACGTTGGTGCCCGGGCTGCAGCGGCAGATGATACGCCGCCTCGACATGGGGCGTGCGCACCAGGTCGATCTGGCGCGGATCGATGACGATCAGTTTCGCGCCTTCCCGCAGGCGCCGCTTCATGCGCGACGCGAACACCGGATGCGCATCGGTCGGATTGGCGCCGATCACCATCATGACGTCGGCATTCGTCCACCGAATCGAAATCCTGCGTTCCGGCGGAGGTGCCGAACGTCGTCTTGAGGCCGTAGCCGGTGGGCGAATGGCAGACGCGCGCGCAGGTGTCGACGTTGTTGTTGCCGAACGCCGCGCGGATCATCTTCTGCACGAGATAGGTTTCTTCATTGGTGCAGCGCGAGGAGGTGATGCCGCCGATCGAATCGCGGCCGTATTTCGCCTGGATGCGCTTGAATTCGGACGGCCGCGTGGCTGATGGCTTCGTCCCAGCTCACTTCGCGCCAGGGATCGGTGATCTTTGCGCGGATCATCGGCTTGGTGATGCGGTCTTTGTGGGTCGCATAGCCCCAGGCGAAGCGGCCCTTGACGCAGGAATGGCCGTGATTGGCCTTGCCGTCCTTGTAAGGCATCATGCGCACCACTCGGTCGCCCTGCATTTCGGCCTTGAACGAACAGCCGACGCCGCAATAGGCGCAGGTGGTGATGACGGAATGCTCCGGCTGCCCATGCTGGATGACCGATTTCTCCATCAGCGTCGCCGTCGGGCAGGCCTGCACGCAGGCGCCGCAGGAGACGCATTCCGAATCCAGGAAATCCTCGTTCATGCCGGCGGAGACATGCGAAGCAAAGCCGCGGCCATCGATGGTCAGCGCGAAAGTGCCCTGCACCTCTTCGCAGGCGCGCACGCAGCGCGAGCAGACGATGCATTTGGACGGGATCGAAAGTGAAATAGGGATTGGACTCGTCCTTGGTCTGCGCTCGAGATGATTCTCGCCGTCATAGCCGTAGCGCACTTCGCGCAGGCCCACAGCGCCGGCCATGTCCTGCAGCTCGCAATCGCCATTGGCGGCGCAGGTCAGGCAATCGAGCGGATGGTCGGTGATGTACAGCTCCATCACGCCGCGGCGCAGCTTGGCCAGCCGGTCGGTCTGCGTCGAAACCTTCATGCCGTTTTCGGCCGGCGTGGTGCAGGAGGCCGGCGTGCCGCTGCGCCCGTCGATCTCGACCAGGCAGAGACGGCAGGAACCGAACGGCTTCCAGGCTGTCGGTGGCGCATAGCTTCGGCACCTGGATGCCGGCGAGCGACGAGCCGCGCGCATGATCGAAGTGCCGGCCGGCACCGTGACGGCTATGCCGTCGATTTCCAGCGTCACCGGCTTGCGCTGGCAACTTGTTCGGGCGTGCCGCGGTCGATTGTCGCGCGGTCGATGTCTGTATGAACGGTCATGACTGGCCTCTTTAGCCGCATTATATCACTCGGCAGCCGCGGGACCGCGGGCTTCCGATCGAAATCTTCCGGGAAATGCTCCATCGCGCTCATCACCGGCATGGGCGTCAGCCCGCCCAGCGCGCACAGCGAACCATCCAGCATGGTTTCGCAAAGATCGTTGACGATATCGATGTTCTGCACGACCCGCTCGCCGCGCATGATCCTGTCGATGATTTCGACGCCGCGCGTGGAGCCGATGCGGCAGGGCGTGCACTTGCCGCAGCATCTCGATGGCGCAGAATTCCATGGCGAAGCGGGCCTGTTTCGCCAGATCCACGCGTGTCGTCGAACACCACAATGCCGCCATGGCCGACCATGCCGCCCTTGGCCGCGAACGCCTCATAATCGAGCGGCATGTCGAGCAGATGCTCCGGGCCAATAGGCGCCCAGGGGTCCGCCCACTTGCACGGCGCGAACGGGGCGGCCCGAATAGGTGCCGCCGCCATAATCATAGATCGCTTCGCGCAAGCGTGAGGCCGAAGGCCTTCTCGACCAGTCCGCCGCGCTTGATATTGCCCGCGAGCTGGATGGGCATGGTGCCGCGCGAACGGCCCATGCCGAAATCCTGTATAGTGCTCGGCGCCTTCAGCCAGGATCGACCGGCACGGTTGCCAGCGAGATCACATTGTTGACGACGGTCGGCTTGCCGAACAGGCCCTCGATCGCCGGCAGCGGCGGCTTGAAGCGGATCTGGCCGCGCTTGCCTTCCAGGCTTTCGAGCAGCGAGGTTTCCTCGCCGCAAATATAGGCGCCGGCGCCCAGCCGCACTTCCAGATCGAAAATGCGCTTGCTGCCGAGGATCGTCGCCCCGAGATAGCCTCTTCTCGCGCGCGATCTCGATGGCGCGGATCATCTGCGAAACGCGTGCGGATATTCGGAACGGATATAGACATATCCCCTGGTCGCGCCCGACCGCGAGGCCGGCAATCGTCATGCCTTCGATCAGCGCGAAGGGATCGCCTTCCATGATCATGCGGTCGGAGAAGGTGCCGCTGTCGCCTTCGTCGGCGTTGCAGACGATGTATTTCTGATCCGCCTCGCAGTCCGAGCACAGTCTTCCATTTGATGCCGGTGGGAAATCCCGCGCCGCCGCGGCCGCGAAGGCCCGAATCGGTCACTTCCTTGACGATGTCGGCCGGCGCCATGTCGAGCGCGCGGCGCAGGCCCTTAAGGCCGCCATGAGCTTCGTAATCTTCCAGCGACAAGGGATCGGTGATGCCGCAGCGCGCGAAGGTCAGCCGTTGCTGATTTGCCAGATAGGGAATGGCCTCGACGAGACCGAGCTTCAAAGGATGCTCGCCTCCAGGACCGGCGGCGAGAATCGCCTTCACGTCGGATGGCTTCACCGGGCCATAGCCGATGCGCCCTTGCGGGGTTTCGATTTCGAGCAAGCGGCTCCAGCCAAAGAAGCCCGCGCGAACCGTTGCGAACAAGCTTGGCGTCGAGTTTGCCCGAGCGCGATCTCGGCGCTTACCGCATGCGCCACCGCGTCCGCGCCCATGGAGAGCGCGGCGGAATCGGACAGGAACGAAGATGCGCATGGTCATGAGCCGCGCTCCCACCAAGCGCCAAGACCTTGGCTTCATCGGCGCGTCCGTGCAATTCGCCGTCGATCATGACATTGGGCGACAGCGCGCAATTGCCGAGGCAAAAACTTCTTCCAGCGTCACGCGGCGGTCGGGCGTGGTATCGCCGAAAGAAATTCCGAGCGCGCGTTCGAGCCGTTCGGCCAAAACCTCGCTTCCCATGCTCTGGCAGGCTTCGGCACGGCAGACCTTGACCACATGACGGCCGGCGGGCTGGCGGCGAAAATCATGATAAAAGCCGACCACGCCCTGGACCTCCGCGCGCGTGAGATTCAGCACATCGGCCACCAGAACGATGGCCTCGTCGCTGACGAAGCCGAAATGTTCTGTGA
>CAVQNP010000006.1:0-57257 GCA_963714215.1 uncultured Solirubrobacteraceae bacterium | reverse complement strand
GGCGACCGGGGCGCGCGATGCTCGTGGAGAGCGTCAGCGGAGCCATCGGTATAGGTCGCAGGAACTCGAAGCCGAGCCGCCCGACGCTCAGCTCGGCGCCGGGCTGCATGCGCTCGAAGGCCGATGTGATCAGCGCGGCCGGCGCGCCGCCGTGCAGTGCGCGAGGGTCCCAAGGGCCGCGCGCCTGCTCGGTCGGGACGAAGCACTCGCCGTCTGCGACGAAGATGCTCTCGCTCATCCGGCCTCTCAGTCGGGCAGCGTCGCGATGAACTCCCGCAGCGCGCGTGGATCGCGCAGCGGCGGACCGTGGCCGAAGCAGACGAGCGCCGGGTCGAGCTCGGCGAGCCTGCGCGCGGACTGGCGATTGCGGGCGGGGTCGGGTGTGAACACGGCAGGCGGCTCCTGCAGCCCGCGTCTGCCGGTCATCAGGTTCATCCCGTTGAGCACGTCGCCGAGGATCAGCACGCGGTCGGACTCGCGCCAGTAGGCGACGTGGCCGCGCGAGTGCCCCGGGACCTCGAGCACGGCGAAGCCGGCCACCTCGTCGCCCTCCTTCAGCGAGCGCGCGACGGGATGCGGCGGTCCCGTCCAGAAGCGTTTCTGGAAGCTGTTGAGCCAGCCCGGTGCCTGGCTGTTGGAGATCGCGCCGGGCGTTTCCATCGCGTGCACGTCGCCCTCGCCGCACCACAGCGGGATCTGCAGCCGCTCGCAGATCGCGTGACTCGCCCCCTGGTGGTCGGGATGGGCATGGGTGAGCGCGTGTGCCGTGACCGTGCGGTCGCGGATCTGGCGCATGATGCGCCGCTCGCCCTGGCGCGTGGCCGCGTCGATCAGCACGTCCTCGGCGAGGTACACGTTGATCGCGTTCGGTGGGAAGCCACGCAGCAGGTAGAGGCCGTCGGCGAGTCGCTTCATCCGCCGGCCATCCTACGGGCCGCGTGGTGTCGGGCGGCTAACGCCTGGACTCCCACGAGAACCCGCGCACGGCAAAGAACAGGCCGAACACGCCCCACAGCGCGATCACGGTGAGCGCATCAAGCTCATCGCCGAGCCCGGAGCCGGTCACGAGCGCGCCGGAGAGCCCGTCGATCAGCGGCTTCAACGGCAGCGCTTCGGCGATCTGGCGCAGGAAGCCGGGGGCGCTGGTCGAGTCGAACACGTAGAAGGAGATGAACACGACGGGCAGGAACGCGGCGTTGACGTAGGCTGCGGTCGACTCGAAGTTGGGGATCGCGTGGGCGAAGGCGACCCCGAGCGCCGCCAGGCTGACGACGCCGACGAGCACGAACACGATCAGCTCGGGCCAGTCCTGCGGCCAGCCGATCCCGAAGATCAGCTTGCCCGCGAGGATCACGATGCCGATCTGCAGGGCGGTGTTGGTGACTGCATTGGCGGCGACGCCGCCGAAGTAGGAGAGCGTCGGCAGCGGCGTGCCGCGGATTCGCTTGAGCACGCCACGCTCACGCAGGAAGACGATGTTGTAGGCGAGCGCGGTGAACGTCGTCGACATCACGCTCATGCCGGCGATCGCGGGCAGCAGCTTGTCCAGCTCACGCTGGTTGCCCGCGAGGATCGCGCCGCCGCCGGCGAGGAACAGCAGCGGCAGCAGGAAGTTGAAGAAGGCGGCGCTCGGGTTGCGCCAGAACATCTTGCGCTCGAGGCGGTACTGGCGCCAGCCGAGGGTCAGCGTCTCAGCCATCGTGCGCCTCTCCCACCGCCGCCCGCGGCCCCAGGGCGGACTCGCCACCTGCGGCGGTCAGCTCGAGGTAGACGTCCTCGAGTGTCGGCCGACCGACGCTCAGCTCCTCGAGCTTCTCACCGCGGGCAAGCGCATCGGCGGTCAGCTCGGCGAGCAGCGCCGTCGGGTCGTCGGTCTGGCGCTCGACGAAGCGCCCGTCGCGGTCGCGATAGGCGACGCGGTAGTGCGAGGCGCCGACACCGAGCTCGCGCGGCGCCCCGATCGCGAGCACGCGACCGTCCTTGACGATCGCCACGCGGTCGGCCAGCTCCTGCGCCTCGTCGAGGTAGTGCGTGGTCAAGAGGATCGTCTTGCCGAGGTCGCGCAGCTTGCGCACGGTCTCCCACGCGCTGCGCCGCGCCTCGGGGTCAAAGCCGGTCGTCGGCTCGTCGAGGAAGATCAGCTCAGGGTCGCCGATCAGCGCGAGCGCGAAGTCCAGGCGGCGCAGCTGCCCGCCCGACAGGCGGCGGCTGCGTACGTCGGCCTTCTCCTGCAGCCCGGCCAGCATAAGGACCTCCTCGACGTCGCGCGGGTGGGGATAGAAGCTCGCCCAGTGGCGCAGCGCCTCACGCGGCGTGATGTGACCGTAGATGCCGCCCGACTGCAGCACGATGCCGATCTGGCGGCGCAGCGCGCGGCTGCGCGTGCCTGGATCGTGACCGAGCACGGAGACCTCGCCACCGCTGCGCGCGCGGTAGCCCTCGAGGATCTCGACGGTCGTCGTCTTACCGGCGCCGTTGGGGCCGAGCAGGCCGAACACCTCGCCGCGGCGGACGGTGATGTCGATCCCACGCACCGCCTCGAAGTCGCCGTAGCGCTTGCTCAGCGCGTGGACCTCGATGGCAGCCGCCGCGTCACTCACAGCACCATCATCTCAGCATCGCCGCGCAATCCGGCGGGCGAGCGCCTGCTACCAGTGCACGCCCCGCGTCAGCGTGGCCATCGCGATCTGCTCGAAGGAGGCGCGCTCCTCGGGTGCGTCGTGCTGACCCTTGGAGGCCGCCGAGTCGGGGAACACGCGGTAGGCGAGGTGCAGGATGCGGTCGACCGCCTTGGGCGAGAGCGCGTAGGCGATCTCGCCGGCCGTGCCCAGGCGCGTGCCCATGTGCTTGGGACGCGAGCGCATCGCCTCGCAGATCATGTCGGCCGCCTCCTCGGGCGTGATCGCCGGGAAGGCGTCGTACATCTTCGTCGGCGCGATCATCGGCGTGCGCACGAGCGGCATGTGGATCGTCGTGAACGTGACGCCATCGCCGACGACCTCCGAGGCGACGACGCGCGTGAACGCGTCGAGCGCCGCCTTCGAGGCGACGTAGGCCGAGAAGCGCGGCGGGTTCGTCTGCACACCGATCGAGGAGATGTTCACGATGTGCCCGGAGCCGCGCTCGCGCATGTGCGGGAGCAGGCCGATGATCAGCTTGACGGCGCCGAAGTAGTTGAGCTGCATCGTGCGTTCGAAGTCGTGGAAGCGGTCATAGCTCAAAGCGATCGAGCGGCGGATGGAGCGGCCGGCGTTGTTGATCAGCATGTCGACGTTGCGGTGGTCGGCGAGCACGCGCTCGACGAGCCGTTCGACCGACTCCATGTCGGCGATGTCGGCGGCGTAGACGTAGGC
This sequence comes from uncultured Solirubrobacteraceae bacterium, assembly GCA_963714215.1. Classification (GTDB taxonomy): domain Bacteria; phylum Actinomycetota; class Thermoleophilia; order Solirubrobacterales; family Solirubrobacteraceae; genus Palsa-744. The sequence goes on along the minus strand of CAVQNP010000006.1, from coordinate 53,904 downwards.
CGTGCCGCCGGCGGCGACGATTTCGGCGCGCGCCTCCTCGAGCTTCTCGACGTTGCGCGCCACGAGCAGCGGCACGCCGCCGGCCTCGGCGACCTTCAGCGCCGTCGAGCGGCCGATCCCGGAGGAGGCGCCGGTGATCATCACGTGCTTGCCGTCGAGCGCCTCTTTGAGCGTGCGCCCGGCGGACATGCTCGGCTCCATGTCGCGCTCCCAGTAGTCCCACAGGCGCCCGGCGTAATCGTGCAGCGCCGGCGGGCGCTCGAGCGCGGTGCCCGCCAGCACGCGACCGGTTTCGCGCGTGTCGAAGCGCGGCACGAGCTCCATGTGCTCGAGCACCTCCTCGGGGATGCCGAGCTCGCGCAGCGCCAGTTTGCGCAGCTGGCGCCATGGCGGCAGGTCGAGCGCGAGCGTCAGCGGCCACTTGGGGATCGGGCCGGTCAGCCGTTTGTCGACGCTCAGCGCGATTCGCGGCGCGTGGGCGGCGGTGGCGAACTCGTTGATCAGCTCGTCGACGCGCTGGCGGCGCGGGTCGGTCAGGTGGAAGGCCTTGCCGTCGAGCTCGGGCTCGTGCGCGATGTGCTCGAGTGCGTCGACGACCCAGTCGACGGGCACGACGTTGGTGTTGCCGAGGTCCGGCCCGACCAGCGGCGCCCACTCGGGCAGCAGCTGGCGTGCGCGCTGGATCGCCTTGAAGAAGTAGTACGGGCCGTCGATCTTGTCCATCTCGCCCGTGCGCGAGTCGCCGACGACGATCCCCGGGCGGTACACGCGCCACGGCACGTAGGGCTGCTCGCGCACGATCCGCTCGGACTCGAACTTGGTGCGGTGGTAGGGCGAAGGCAGCTTCTGCCCCTCGTCGAACATGTCCTCGGTGAACAGGCCCTTGTACTCGCCGGCGACGGCGATCGAGGAGACGTGGTGCAGGTGCTCGGCGTCGACCGCCCGGGCCAGTTCGACGGCGTGCGTCGTGCCGCCGACGTTGACCGCCGTGTTCAGCTCGGCCGGCGCCGTCATGTCATAGACGGCGGCGAGGTGGAAGAAGTGTTTGATCTTGCCGCGCAGCTCGGCCACCTGCTCCTGCTCGACACCGAGCAGCGGACGGCGCAGGTCGCCGATCACCGGCTGCACGCGTTTGCCGGCGGCCGCGCCGGCGACGACGCTCCAGCGCGCGATCAGGTCCTCGAGCCGCTCGAGCGAGCTCTCGCGCACGAGCACGAACACCTTGCCCTGGCGTTTGTCGAGCAGCTGCTCGACCAGGCGCTTGCCGATGAAGCCGGTTGCTCCTGTGACGAAGTAGGCCATCGCGCGCAGAGCCTACCTCTTAAAGCCAACCCTGCGTTCGTTGCGGGCGATGTCTTGCTAGGCGCCGGCCCCGGCACCGCCGCGGCCCTCGCCGGCGGCGAAGCGCGCCGCGCCGCGCGCGCCTTCCTCGTAGACCTCGGGGCCTGCCTGCGCCTCCAGTGCGAGCGCATCGGCGAGCGGCAGGCCGAAGCCCTCGATCGCGGCTTTGCGATCGGCCAGCATCGTGCTCTGTGGGAAGCGGGCGAGGCCTTCGGCCAGCTCGAGCGCTCGGTCGAGGTGGGTGCCGGAGTGGACGACCTCGGTCAGCATCCCCATCTGAAGCGCCTCGCCGGCGTCGATCATGCGCCCGGTGAGGATCAGGTCGAGCGCGCGGCCGAGCCCGACGATGCGCGGTAGTCGCTGCGTGCCGCCGTCGATCAGCGGCACGCCCCAACGGCGCTCGGGGTAGCCCAGCGTCGAGCCCTCGGTGGCGATGCGCAGGTCGCACCACAGCGCCAGCTCGAGTCCGCCGGCGAGCGCGAAGCCGGAGATCGCGGCGATCGTCGGCTTGGACGGCGTGAGACGGGTGAAGCCCATCGGGCCCTCTTCGCTCATCAGCCGGCCGACGAATGTCTCCTGCGCCTTCAGGTCGGCGCCGGCGCAGAAGGAGACGCCGCCGGCCCCGGTCAGCACCATCACGCGGGCGTCGTCGTCGGCCTCGAAGCGCAGGTAGGCCTCGTGCAGCAGCGCCGCTGTCGGCCCGTCGACTGCGTTGCGGCGATGCTGACGGTCGATCGTGACGAGCGCGGCGGCCCCGCGGCGCTCGTAGCTGACTGCTGGCGGCTCGGCTACCAACCGCCGCGCCAGCGGCCGTTGCTGAGATCCGCTTTGTGTGCGACCCGTGCTTCCTTGCGCTTTTCGAGCTGTTTCTGCAGCATGCTCATGAGGAACACGAACAGCGGGAAGGCCACGATCAGAATGAAGCCCGCGTTGGTGACGACTTTGTCGTTGGTCGCGCCGTAGAAGCCGCGGCCGTCGTTGTAGGCCGGGGCGGCCGCCGGGATTGCGAGCACGAGCAGGGCGGCCCAGACGAACACGGTTGTCCTAACGCGGCGCATCTGGGCGGATCGTATCTCAGGAGGCGGGGGCGCTGCCGTTCTCGCTGCGGGGCGGCCCGGGAAGGCGTCCGGTTCACGGGTTGGGCCACGCGCTCTGCGCAACCTGTAAACGGCATCCGGCCTCCTGGCCGAGCCGGCCTTCGCTTTTGGATACACAACGGCAAACGCTCCGGCCGCCACGGCGGTCACCGGGCCGGCCGTCCGGGCCGGCTGTGCTCGTCCCCTGGTATTACGAAGACCGTGGCACTCCTGATCGCCAGCGACATGCACAAGGACATCGCGGGGCAGCCGCTGCTGCGCGGGGTGTCGTTCAAGCTGGAGCGGCGCGAACGGATGACGATCGCGGGGCGCAACGGGGCGGGCAAGACGACGCTCTTGCGGATGCTGGCGGGGGAGACGGGGATCGACCGGGGCGAGCTGAGCGTGGCGAAGGGCGTGCGCATCGTGCTGCACGACCAGCGCCCGCCGATCGAGCGCGAGCTGGCGCTGCGCGACTACGTGCTGTCTGGTTGCGCCGATGAGCTCGCGATCGAGGCGGAGCTGGCCAAGCTCGAGGGTCAGATGGCCCAGGGCAGCATGGACGAGGCGCTGCTGGCGCGCTACTCGCGGGCGCAGGCGCGACTGGAGGCGCGCGGGGGGTACCTGTGGCGCGACCGCGCGACGGTCATGTCGCGCGGGCTGGGCTTCAGCGAGGCCGACCTCGACCGCCCGCTGGACACGTTCTCGGGCGGGCAGCTGACGCGCGCTTCGCTGGCGCGGGCGCTGGCGACGAACGCCGACGTGCTGCTGCTGGACGAGCCGACGAACCATCTCGACATCGAGTCGCTCGAGTGGCTGGAGCAGACGCTGGTCGACCTCGACGCGGCGGTCGTGCTGGTGGCCCACGACCGCTGGTTCCTGGAGGCGGTGGGCACGGCGGTGCTCGAGCTCGAGGCGGGCCGCTCACGCTTCTTCGCGGGTACGTGGCACAACTGGCGCAAGGAGCAGGCGGCGCGCGAGATCGCGCTGGGCAAGGCGATCGACTCCCAGCAGGCCGAGATCGAGCGGATGGAGCGCTTCATCGAGCGCTTCCGCTACAAGGCGAGCAAGGCGCGCCAGGCGCAGTCGCGCGTGAAGAAGCTCGACAAGATCGAGCGGATCGAGCGCTGGCCGATCTCCGATCGGTCGCAGGACGGGCGCTCGCTCGAGTTCCAGTTCGCCAAGCCCGAGCGCTCGGGCCGCGTGATCTTCGAGCTGCTCGACGGCCGTGTGCAGGTGGGAGGCGACGGCGGCACGAAGCCGATCACGCTGCTCGATCACGCCGAGCTGTGGCTGGAACGCGGCGAGCACGTCTCGCTGGTCGGGCCGAACGGCTCGGGCAAGACGACGCTGATCGAGACGCTCGCCGGCAAACACGAGCTGGCGGGCGGCAAACTGTCGAAGGGCCACAACGTGAAGGTCGGCTACCTCTCCCAGCACGCCGAGGAGCTGGGGGCGGGCGGCGACCCGGGGCAGAGCGTGCTCGACGCGACGCAGCGCGCGACGGGCCTGACGCAGGGCAAAGCGCGCGCGCTGCTCGGTCGCTTCCTGTTCTCCGGCGAGGAGGCCGAAAAGCCGCTGGCGGGGCTGTCGGGTGGCGAGCGCAGGCGTTTGTCTTTGGCGATCCTCGTTGGACCTGAATCCCACCCACCCAACGTGCTGATCCTCGACGAGCCGACCAACCATCTCGACATCGAGAGCCGCGAGGCGCTGGAGGATGCGCTGCGCGCTTTCACGGGCGCCGTGCTGCTCGTCTCGCACGACCGCGCGCTGCTCGATGCCGTGGGCACGCGCACGGTGGCCGTCGAGCAGGGCTCGCTGCACAGCTATCTCGGCGGATGGCCCGAGTACGTGCGGATTCGCGACGAGAATCTTTCGATCGACAAGAAGGCAGGCCCGCATGCTGGACGATCTTCGATCGGTCTGCCCGGGGCCGCGCATGCGCGGCCCCACGGAGGGGCGCATGCGCCCCTCCGCCAGCCAGCACATGTGCTGGCTGGAACTGCGAATGGATCGGATCCGGAAAAGGACAAGCCCAAGCGCAAGCCCAAGCCGAAGGGACCGTCGAAGAACCGATTGTCCGATCAGCAGAAGGCAGAGCGGGCGATCGAAGAGGCCGAGGCGGCGATGGCGGCGCTCGAGCAGGAGCTCGCCGACCCTGCCGCGTGGGCGAGCAAGTACGAGTCGGCCAAGTCCGAAGCGCGCCACACCGCCGCCAAGCGGGCGATCGAGCAGGCTTACGAGCGCTTGGAGACGCTGATCGACTGAGCATCGTCCGGCGCACCGCGTGAGCGCTGAGCTGGGTGCTGCGCCGTAGACTTGGGGCATGGAGTTGAAGACCGTGCGCAACATCGCGATCGTGCTCGTGATCGCCGCCGCCGTGTTCCTGCTCCCGGGCGGCGGCAAGGCGGCGACAACGTTCGAATCGGTGCTGCTGATCGGCTTCGGCGTCGGCTTCGCCTATCTCGGCCTGCGCATGTACCGCGAATACCGCGTGCAGCTGCACGGCCTCGGCGACCGCTACCGGGCGATCCTGTACGGCTCGTTCGCGCTGATCGCTTTCCTGATCGTCGCCTACACGCGGATGATCAACCACTCGCGCACGATCTTCGGCGTGCTCTGGTTCGTGCTGCTGCTGGCCGTGCTGTACGGGCTGATGACCGTGTATCGCCGCTGGCGCAGCTACTGAAGCGCGGCCCGGGCAGCGCTCACGCCGGGGTTGGGCCGCCTCGTATCCTCGATTGAGATGGCCACGGAGACACTGAGGGACGACGCGCAGGCGCGAACGAGCCTCGCCGAGCAGCGCCGCGCGCTGCCCGATCAGCCCGGCGTGTACCTGTTTCGCGACGGCAAAGGGCGCGTCATCTACGTGGGCAAGGCCAAGTCCGTGCGCAAGCGCGTGGCCTCGCACTTCTCCAAAGCTCAGGTGCCGAGCAGCCCGGGGCACGCCGAGATGGTGGCGGGCACGGAGAGCGTCGAGTGCGTCGTCGTCGCCACCGAGGCCGAGGCGCTGCTGGCCGAGCAGAGCTTCATCAAGCAGTATCGCCCGCGCTTCAACATCCGCCTGCGCGACGACAAGTCCTATCCGTTCATCGCGATCTCGCTCGACGAGGACTTCCCGCGGGTCTACTTCACGCGCGAGCGCCATCGGCCGGGGCGCGCGTACTTCGGCCCCTACTCCAACGCCAAGCGCGTGCGCGGCACGCTCGAGGTGCTCGCCAAGGTGTTCATGTTCCGCTCCTGCACCGGCCCCGAGCCTGGACGGCGCAGCGGCAGCCCGTGTCTGGACTACTACATCAAGCGCTGCGAGGCGCCCTGCGTGGGCTACGTCTCCAAGGAGGACTACCGCGCCGGGATCGACGGCGTGCGCGACTTCCTCTCGGGCCGCTTCAAGGAGATCGAGCGCGAGCTCGAGCAGCGCATGCGCGCCGCCGCCGCCGCCGAAGAGTTCGAGCAGGCCACGGTCGAGCGCAACCGGTTGCGCGCCGTGCACTCGCTGCTCGAGCGCCGGCGCGTGGCCAACGAGTCGGTCGGCACGTTCGACGCGATCGCCGTCGCCGTCGACGGTCGCGAGGCCAACGCGCAGATCTTCCAGGTGCGTGACGGCGTGCTGTCCGACCGCCAGTCCTTCTACCTGTCCAACGAGACCGAGCGCAGCATCCCCGAGGTGGCCGAGGAGTTCATGCTGCAGTACTACGCCGGGCACATGTCGATCCCGGCGCTGCTTGTCGTCCAGCGCGAGGTCGGCGAGCGCCCGGTGCTCGCCGACGCGCTCGCCCGCCGGCGCGAAGGGCCCGTCGAGCTGCGCGCGGCCGAGCGCGGCGAGAAGCGCCGCATCCTCGAGCTGGCAGAGCGCAACGCCCGGCTCGCGCTCGACCAGGAGCGGCTCAAATCAGAGCGCCGCCGCCAGAGCCGCGTGGAGGCCGTCGAAGGGCTGCAGCAGGCGCTCGGCCTCGACGCACCGCCGATCCGCATCGAGTGCTTCGACATCTCCCACCTCGGCGGCACGCAGACGGTCGCCTCGATGGTCGTGTTCGAGGGCGGCGCGCCGAAGAAGGCCGACTACCGCCGCTTCAAGATCCGCTCGCTCGCCGAGGGCTCCTCAGACGACTTCGCCGCGATGGCCGAGGTGCTAGGCCGGCGCTATGCCCAGTACGAGCGCCAGGCGGACCTCTCGCCGCACGATCCCGCCTATGACGCGAGCTTCGCCTCGCTGCCCAACGTCGTCGTGATCGACGGCGGCAAGGGCCAGCTCGCCGCCGGCCTAGGGCCGCTTCGCGGCTTTCGCGATCGCGGCGTCGCCGTGATCTCGCTGGCCAAGCGGATCGAGGAGGTCTTCATCCCCGGCCGCCGCGCGCCGCTCGTGCTTGATCACTCGACGCCCGAGCTGCAGCTCTTGCAGCGCGTGCGCGACGAGGCTCACCGCTTCGCCATCACCCACCACCGCGGCCGCCGCGACAAGGCGATGACGAGCTCGCTGCTCGACGAGCTGCCCGGCGTCGGCCCGTCGCGCAAGCGCGCGCTGCTCGCCCACTTCGGCTCGCCCGAGGGCGTCGTCTCGGCCTCCAGCGAGGAGCTGCAGGCCGTGCCCGGGCTCCCCGCCAAGACCGCGCGCGAGCTCTACGCGTATCTGCACAGAGCAGGCTGAGCGTCGCAGCCCGTTCAAGAACGCCGCGTCGAAGCTGGACATCCCCTGCTGCAAGATTTCACCAAGTTGACAGATGCGTCCCGCCGGTCGAGCACAATGTGCTGATGGCCGTCATAAGACCGCTGCGTCCGCTGCGGGGAGGGGCAGAGCGAAAGGCTGAGCAGCCGGCGCGCCCGGTCGTGCAGACGCGGCTGCAGGATCTCGTCGTGATCACGGGCTTCTCGGGCGCCGGCAAGTCGACGGCGATGAACGTGTTCGAGGACGCCGGCTACTTCTGCGTGGACAACCTGCCGCCCGAGATGATCCGCTCGCTGGTTGAGCTGTTCGTGCATCAGGGCTCGAAGGTCGAGCGCGCGGCGGTCGTCTCTGACGTGCGGGGCGGCGTCTACTTCGAGGCGCTGCGCGCCGTCGTCGACGACCTCGACGCGCTCGGGCTGACGCACCACGTGCTGTTCCTCGAGGCCGCCGAGCAGACGCTCGTGACGCGCTACAAGGAGACCCGCCGCCGCCACCCGCTCGCGCCCGAGGGGAGCGTTGCAGCGGGGATCGCCTCCGAGCGCGCGCTGCTGGCGCCGTTCCGCGAGCACGCCGACCTCGTGATCGACACGACCGGCATGACGACGGCGATGCTGCGCGGCAAGATCGCCGACGAGCTGCTGCCGCACAAGGCGGCGGGAAGGCTCGCGCTGACGTTCATGAGCTTCGGCTTCAAGCATGGCCCCCCGCGCGAGGAGGATCTCGCGTTCGACGTGCGCTTTCTCGCCAACCCCCACTACGAGCCCGATCTGCGCGAGCTGACCGGGCTCGACCAGACCGTCGTCGACTACATCGCGCGCGACGGGCGCCTGGAGGAGTTCTACGCGCGCCTGCATGGGCTGCTCGACTTCCTGCTGCCGCAGTACGTGGCCGAGGGCAAGTCGCACCTCGTGATCGCGATCGGCTGCACCGGCGGGCGCCACCGCTCGGTGGCGATCGCCGAGCACCTCGCCGAGCGCTATCGCGAGAACGACGATCTCGACGTCGCCGTGGCCCACCGCGACGTCGACAAGCGTCCTCGCGGCTCCTAGCCGAGCGCTCGGCAGGTCGGGTCGCGGCCGCGCTCGGTACGGCCCGGGCGTCCAGGCGGGCCTGACCGGCCCCGAACGGCGCTGATAGCCTGCGGCGCGTACGCCGGGCGAGGGGTTGCCCCCGCGACCCGGCATCGTTCATTTTCGCTTCAGGAGGACTTAATGCCCGTTCGCGTTGGGATCAACGGCTTCGGTCGCATTGGCCGGAACGTGTTCCGCGCCGCCAAGGCAAGGGGGGAGGAGCTCGACCAGGCGATCGAGTGGGTCGCCGTCAACGACCTCACAGACGAGGCCACGCTCGCGCACCTGCTCAAGTACGACTCGATCCTCGGGCCCTACCCGGGCACCGTGAAGGAGCGCGACGGCGCGCTCGAGGTCGACGGCAAGGAGCTGAAGGTGCTCGCCGAGCGCGACCCCGCCGCACTGCCGTGGGGCGATCTCGGCGTCGACGTCGTGATCGAGTCGACCGGCCTGTTCACCAACCGCGAGGCCGCCGCCAAGCACCTCGCCCAGGGCGCCAAGAAGGTCGTCATCTCCGCGCCGGCCACCGACCCCGACGCGACGGTCGTGCTCGGCGTCAACTTCGACGAGGTCTACGACCGCGACAAGCACGACGTGATCTCAAACGCCTCGTGCACGACCAACTGCCTGGCGCCGGTGGCCAAGGTCGTCAACGACACGGTCGGCATCAAGCACGGCCTGATGACCACGATCCACGCCTACACGGCCGACCAGCGCCTGCAGGACCTGCCGCACAAAGACCTGCGCCGCGCGCGCGCGGCCGCGATCAACCTGATCCCCGCCTCGACGGGAGCGGCGAAGGCGATCGGGGTCGTGATTCCGGAGCTGCAGGGCAAGCTGCACGGCTTCGCCGTGCGAGCACCCGTCCCGACGGGATCCGTCGTCGACTTGACCGTCGAGTGCGGACGCGAGACGAGCGTCGAGGAGATCAACGCGGCGCTGCAGGCCGCCGCCGCGAGCGGCCCGCTTCAGGGCATCATGCAATACACCGAGGACCCGATCGTCTCGACAGACATCGTCACCTCGCCGTACTCCTCGATCGTCGACTCGCTGCTGACGGCGTCGATCGACGGGACGATGCTGAAGGTCGTCGCCTGGTACGACAACGAGTGGGGCTACTCCAACCGGCTCGTGGACCTCGTGCAGAAGGTCCTGTAGGGGCGAGCATGAAGACGCTGGACGATCTCGACGTCGACGGACGGCGCGCGCTCGTGCGCGTCGACTTCAACGTGCCGCTCGCCAAGGATGCCGAGGGGCGTCCTGCCGTGGCCGACGACACACGCATCAGGGCGGCGATGGAAACGATCGAGGAGCTGCGCTCGCGCGGCGCGAGCATCGTGCTCGTCTCGCACCTCGGCCGTCCCGAGGGCCGGCGCGAGGAGGACCTCTCGATGGCGCCCGTCGTGGCACGCCTGCGCGAGCTGACCGACGCGTCGGTGACGCTCGCCCCGGCCGTCGTCGGCGAGCAGGTCAAGGAGCTCGCCGAGCAGTTGCATGCAGGCGAGCTGCTGGTGCTCGAGAACGTGCGCTTCGAGCCGGGCGAGACGAGCAACGACCCGGCGCTTGCGCGGGCGCTGGCCGAGCTGGCCGACCTGTATGTCAACGACGCCTTCGGCGCCGCCCATCGCGCACATGCGAGCACGGAGGGCGTGGCGCACCTGCTGCCGCACGCCGCCGGGCGGCTGCTGCAGCGCGAGGTGAGCACGCTGACGAAGATCCTGCAGAGTCCGCCGCGGCCGCTGGTGGCCGTGATCGGCGGCGCCAAGGTCGCCGACAAGATCGGCGTGATCGACCGCTTCCTCGATATCGCCGACGTCGTGATCATCGGCGGCGCGATGTGCTTCCCGTTCCTCTGTGCCCAGGGGCACGGCGTGGGCGACTCGCTGTGCGACGCCGAGGACGTCGAGCACGCGCGCACGGCGCTGGCCAAGGCGACCGATCCCGGCCGGGCGAGCGTAGCGCTGCCGACGGACCTCGTGATTGGCCGGGAGTTCTCCGCCGATGCCGAGCACCGCGTGCTGGACGGCATCGAGGTGCCCGAGGACTGGATGGGCCTCGACATCGGTCCGTCGACAGCCGAGCGCTACGCCGCCGAGATCGCCGAGGCCGGGTCGGTCTTCTGGAACGGTCCGATGGGCGCGTTCGAGCTCGAGCCCTTTGCGGCCGGCACGCGCCGCGTGGCCGAAGCCGTCGCACAGGCGCCCGGCGTGACCGTCGTCGGCGGCGGCGACTCGGCCGCCGCGCTCGCACACTTCGGCCTCGAGCACGCCGTCGACCATCTCTCGACCGGTGGCGGCGCGACGCTCGAGCTCGTCGAGGGCCGCGCGCTGCCAGGCGTCGAGGCGCTCGATGGCGCGGGCGCGGGTGTGGCTTCGTGAGCGCCCGCACCCCGCTGATCGCGGGCAACTGGAAGATGCACAAGACCGAGCGCGAGGCCGAGGACTTCATCCAGGCCCTGCTGCCGCGGGTGTCGGCGGCCGACAACGTCGACGTGGCGATCTGCGTCCCGTTCACCGACCTGCGCGCGATGGTCGACAGCGCGCGCGGCTCGCGCGTGGAGGTCTATGCGCAGAACATGCACTACGAGCGCGAGGGCGCGTTCACCGGCGAGATCTCGCCCGTGATGCTCGACGACGTCGGCGTGCAGGGGGTCGTGCTGGGGCACTCCGAGCGACGCGAGCTGTTCGGCGAGACCGACCGTGCGCTCGCGCTGAAGGTGGCGGCCGCGCTGGAGATCGGCCTCGCGCCGATCCTCTGCGTCGGCGAGACCGAGTCCGAGCGCGAGAACGAGGACACCGACCGCAAGCTGCGCCAGCAGCTCAGGGAGGACCTGGCGAACGTGCCCGCCGATCGCCTGGGCGAGGTGACGATCGCCTACGAGCCGATCTGGGCGATCGGCACAGGCAAGGTTGCCACGCCGGAGCAGGCGCAGGAGGCGATCGCGTTCATCCGGGCGCTCGTCGCCGACCGCGACGCCGAGGCGGCCGAGCGCGTGCGGATCCTCTACGGCGGCTCGGTCAAGCCCGAGAACGCCGCCGAGCTGCTCGCGCTTCCAGACGTCGACGGAGCGCTCGTCGGCGGCGCCTCGCTGGAGGCCGAGTCGTTCGCGCAGATCGTCGCCGCGGCGGAATCACCGCCCGCGTCGTGACGGCGGCGGCGTGGTGGGCGCTGCGGCGATGACGAGGACGCGGTCGTGAGCCTGCCCGCTGCGTGCGCCTGCCTGGTCGTGCTCGACGGCTGGGGCCTGGCCGAGCCGGGCCCGGGCAACGCCATCTCGCTCGCCGACACGCCCGTGTTCGACGAGCTGTGGGAGAGCTTCCCGCACACCTCGTTGACCGCCTGCGGCCGTGCCGTGGGCCTGCCCGAGGGGCAGATGGGCAACTCCGAGGTCGGTCACCTGAACCTCGGCGCCGGCGCGGTCGTGCGCCAGGACCTGGTCCGCATCGACGATGCCGTCGCCGATGGCTCGCTGGCCGCCGACGAGGCGCTGCGCGCGGCACTCGAAGCCGAGCGCGTGCACCTGATGGGCCTCGTCTCAGACGGCGGCGTGCACTCCTCGCTCGAGCACCTGCTCGCGCTGATCGCGCTCGCGCGCGAGCGCGGCGTGGACGATGTGATCGTGCACGCCTTCACCGACGGGCGCGACACGTTGCCGCACGCCGGGCTCGAGTACCTGGCCGAGCTCGACCGCACGCCGGGCGTGCGTGTGGGCTCGGTCACCGGCCGCTACTGGGCGATGGATCGCGACCGCCGCTGGGATCGCACGCAGCGCGCCTACGACATGCTCGTGCTCGGCGATGCTCCGTACAGCGCCGAAACGGGCGAGCAGGCCGTGCGCGACGCCTACGAGCGCGGCGAGACGGACGAGTTCATCGAGCCCACGCTCGTCGGCGCGCCGGCGCGGATCTCCTCGCAGGACAGCGTGATCGCGTTCAACTTCCGTCCCGACAGGATGCGCCAGATCACCCGAGCGCTGGCCGAGCCGGGCTTCGGCGCGGGCGATGAGGATCTGCCCGGCTGGCGCGGGCGCGGCGCGGCTTCGACCTCGGCTTCGGGTGCGGCCTCCGCGGTCGCCGATCCGCCGGCCCCGCGCTACACGACGCTGACCGAGTACGAGGAGGGCTGGCCCTACCCCGTCGCGTTTGCTCCCGAGCGCCCCGGCACGACGCTCGCAGCCGTGCTGGCGGCGGACGGCATCCGCCAGCTGCATGTGGCCGAGACCGAGAAGTACCCGCACGTGACGTACTTCTTCAACGGCGGCGACGAGCACCAGCTGGCGGGCGAGCGGCGCGAGCTGGTGCCCTCGCCGCGCGACGTGCCGACGTACGACTTCAAGCCGCAGATGAGCGCGCGCGAGGCGGCCGGTGCGTTCGTCAAGGCCTGGCGTGAGGACGAGCCGGGCTTCGCGATCATCAACTTCGCCAACGCCGACATGGTCGGGCACACCGGTGTGATCGGAGCAGCCGTCGCCGCGATCGAAACGGTCGATGAGTGCCTCGGCGAAGTCGTCGCGGCCGTGCGTGAGCGGGGCGGCGTCTGCGTCGTGACGGCCGACCACGGAAACGCCGATCACATGCTCGAGCCCGACGGCAGCCCCAACACGGCGCACTCGCTGAATCCGGTGCCCGTGATCGTCACAATGCACGGCGTGAAGCTCGCTCCCGAAGGCGGCATCCTCGCCGACGTCGCGCCGACCGTGCTCGAGCTGCTCGGCGTGGCCCAGCCGGCGGCGATGACCGGTCACTCGCTGCTGCGTGGCGAGGAAGGTGCAGGCGCCCCAGACGAGGACGCGCAGCGATGAGCATCTCGCGCAAGCTGCTCGCCGCGTTCTGGGTCGGCTCCGGTGTCAACCACTTCGTCTCGCCCCGTTTCTATCGCGCGATCGTGCCGCCGTCGCTGCAGCACGAGGCCAAGCGCGTCGTCGAGGTCAGCGGCGTGGCCGAGGTCGTCGGCGGCCTCGCCGTGCTGTCCTCGCGCACCCGCTCGGCGGCCGGCATCTACCTGATCGCGCTGCTGGCCGCCGTGTTCCCGGCGAATCTTTACATGGCGCGCGAGCCGGAGCACTTCGGGAAGGTGCCGCGCTGGGCGCTGTACGCGCGTCTTCCCCTGCAACCGTTGATGATGTGGTGGGCATGGCGGGCCACGCGCGACTGATCCGCCGCGCCCGGCCGGAGGCGGCGGACGCTGCTACATTCGGTTGAGGAGGACTTGGGGTACTGACCGTTATGTCGACCGCCACCGCCGTCAAGATCGAAACTGGGGAGCCCGAGACAGCCGTCTCCGACGACGGCCCTGCGGTTGCCGGCGAACGCCCCGATGCCGGTCAGGGCGCGTGGCGTGGCCTGCTTCGTGCGCACGCCTGTCTGTCCAAGCGCCTCGACGCGGCGCTCGACCAGGCCCACGGCCTGCCGCTCAGCTCCTATGAGGTGCTCGATCGGTTGGAGGACGCAAGCGGCGGGCGCATGCGCATGTGCGACCTCGCCGAGCAGGCCCAGCTCTCGCGCAGCGGCCTGACGCGGCTCGTCGACAGGCTCGAGCGCGAGCAGCTGCTCGAGCGCTGCTCCTGCGACCACGACGCGCGCGGCTCGTTCGCATGCCTGACGGCCGGCGGACGCGAGCGGCTGGAGGAAGCGCGCGTCACGCACATGGCCGTCGTGCGCGATCAGTTCTTCTCGCGCTTCTCAGAGGCCGAGCTGAGCGTGCTCGCCGACCTGTGCCAGCGGATCGCGCCGTGCAGCGGCGCCGACTCCTCCGGCTGCTGAGCAGCGCCGCGCGCTGAGCCGCGCACACGACTCGTTCCCGGCTCGCCGGCAAAAGCCCTCGCGGCCGGTTCGCTCGCCTCAGCGATCGCGATGCGACGCCTGCTCGCGCGATTCGGCCTCGTCGTCGGTCGTGGACTCGGCGCCGTCAACTACCCGCTTTTTGAGCGGCTCGTCCTGGCGGTGCCGTGCGCGCCGATGCAGCACGAAGGCGCCGATGATCGCAAGCACGGCCGCCGCGAGGCCGTAGATGCCGAAGGCTTCGATCGCGTTGCCGGCCGAGCTGCCGAGGAAGTACGCGAGCAGGCCGATCCCCGTCGCCCAGCAGATTCCGCCGAGCGCGTTCCACACGACGAACGAGCGCCAGTGCATGCGCGTCGCCCCGGCCAGCCACGAGGCCCATACGCGCAGACCCAGCACGAAGCGCCCGAAGAAGACCGCCTTCGGGCCATGCCGTTCGAAGAAGGGCTCGCCGATGCGCAGGACGTCCAAGCGCTGGCGGTGGAAGCGGCCGGGGCGCTCGAGCAGCCAGCGCCCGCCCTTGCGCCCGATCTCATAGCCGATGTTGTCGCCGACGATCGCCGCCGCGGCGGCCAGCGCGATCACCCACTCGATCTGCAGCTTGCCGCGGCTGGCGAGCACGGCCGCCGTGATCAGCGCCGTCTCGCCAGGGATCGGCACGCCACCAGACTCGGCCATCACGAGCACGAACAGCAGGGGGTAGCCGGCAACTTCGACCAGGTGGTCGACGTTGATCAGCAGCGCCAGGATCACGGCCGCCGCCGCGCTATTTGGTGTTTTCCGAGACGAGCTGCTTGAGCGCCGAAGCAGCCTGCTGCACGTCCGAGTAGACGACGTTGCGCAGCTTGACCTGCGTTGTCGCCGGGGCGGTGATCACGACGACCGCAACAATCACGAGCGCCAATGCGAGCAGTGCGAGCAATGCGAACATCAGCCTGTTGCGCCCCCGCCGTCGGGCCTGCGCCGCGGGGGCGGGCTGTGCGGCCTCCTGCACGGGCGCCTGCCGCGCCGGCCCCGAACGGGGTTTGCGCGGCGTGACGGCGCTCGTGACGGCTGTGCGCCCCGGCTCGCGCCCCGCTGGACGGCGTCCCGCGCTGAGCACGCTCGTCGCCTCGGTCGCCGGCGCCTTGCCCGCGCCAGGGCGCGCCGCCGGGGCGATCCCGTCGGCGCCGTCGCTGAGCGCCCGTCCCATCTCGCGCGCGGTCTGATAGCGGTCCTCGGGGTCGAGCGCCAGCGAGATCGCCACAGCCTCGGCCAGCTGTGGGGTGACGGCCGCCACGAGCGTGTCGAGCAGCGGCGGCGTCTCCTGCTGCTGCTTGAGCGCAAGCTCAGTCAGCGAGCTCGCCTCGTAGGGCAGGCGGCCGGAGATCATCTGATAGGTGACCACTCCCAGCGCGTAAAGGTCCGCGCGCGGGCCCGCCTCTTCGCCGCGGGCCTGCTCCGGCGCAAGATAGGCGGCCGTGCCGAGCACCGAGCCGACCTGCGTGATGCTCGACTGCTCGGTCGCCTTGGCGATGCCGAAGTCGGCCAGCTTGACGTCCCCTTCGCGCCCGCGCAGCAGGTTGCCCGGCTTGACGTCGCGGTGCACGACGCCGTGGCGGTGGGCGTAGTGCAGGCCCTCGCACGCCTGATCGATGATCGCGATCGCCTCGTCTACGTCGACCCAGCCGTCATCGCGCAGGATCTCCGCGCACGACTGCCCCTCGATGTACTCCATCACGATGAAGTACTGGCCCGTGCTCTCGTCCTGCCCCGAGTCGAACACCTGCACGATGTTCGGGTGCACCAGCCGCGCCGCCGCCTGCGCCTCGCGCTGGAAGCGCGAGACGAACGTCGGGTCCTCGGCGAGGTGCTCGGCCAGCAGCTTGACCGCGACCTGGCGCTCCAGGCGCAGGTCGAGCGCGAGGTGGACAGTCGACATGCCGCCGAAGCCCAGGCGGCCCTCGAGGCGGTAGCGCCCGGCGATCTCGACGCTGCTCATTTGCCCGCTTCTCCTCCGCCGCCCGCTTCGGGTCCGATCCCACCGGCGCCGCCGTGTTCTCTGCCGCCGCCTTCCGCTTTGCCGAGGCCCGGGCTTTCTTCTTCGCCTTCTTCACCCGGCGCCGGCGTCCCGCCACCCGGCCCCGACGGGCTCGGCGTGGTGGTCGTCTGGGTTTCCGTCGGCGTCGTCTGGGTTTCGGTCGGCGTCGTATCCGTGCTCGTCGTGCTCGTCGTCGTCTTCGGCGTCGTCACGGTCGACTGCGGCAGCGGCTGCGTGCACAGCTCGAGCGCGTGTTTGCGCAGGTTCTCGATGCCCTGGCGGATCGTGTTGCGCAGCCCGCTGTCCACGCTCGGCGGCAGCGCCGCGAAGTCCTGCTCGGTCTTCAGCAGCGCGCTTTCCGTGCTCGTGCACGAGCCGTCGCCGTTTTCGGCGGCCTGAGCGACCGCTTCGAAGTCGCTCTGCAGGGGCCCGGCGTCGGCCACCGGGATCAGCCCCTTGCCGCTGCCCCCGCACGAGATCAGCACGGCCGCGAGCACGCCCAGGGCGCCCGCGAGCACGGCGCGCAGCAGCGGCCGCGCACGGCGCAGCGCAGCCGCGCGCGACGCGTCTTCGCCCCCCGCGGGCGGACGTGGCTGGCGTTGCTGGCCGAACATCGTCACTGACCGTACTCCAGGCGCTCCGCGAGCGAGTCGGGCAGCCGTGCCGCGCGGATTGCCGCAGCTGCGCCCGGGACGTCGTAGTCGGTGCGCTTGAAAGACGCCGTCAGGCCGTCGAGGTCGAGCAGCAGCCACGACGCGCGCGGGTCGCCGTCGCGCGGCTGCCCGACGCTGCCCGGGTTCAGCAGCCACTCGCCCGCGGCAATGTCCAGGAAGGTGCCCTCGCGGCGCGGTTCGCCCGTCGCCAGCTCGCCCTCGCGGCGCACGAACGACAGCGCCACGTGAGAGTGGCCGACCAGGCACACGCGCTGGGTCTGCCGATCGAGGCACAGCTCAGCGAGCAGCGTCGAGAGCACGTACTCCCAGACCGGGTCGCGCGGGCTCGCGTGGAACAGGCCGATGCCGGCCTCCTTGCCCTCGGGCTTCAGTCCGGCGAGGAACTCGACGTTGGCCGGCGCCATCACCTCGCGCGTCCACTGCGCGGCGAGGCTCGCGCCGCGCGAGAACTCGTCCAGCGGGATCTCGCCGGTGACCGCGAGATCGTGGTTGCCCGCGAGGCAGACCGCAACGTGCTCGCGCGCGAGCTCGACGCACGCGTCCGGGTCGGCGCCGTAGCCGACGAGATCGCCCAGGCACCACAGCTCGGCGGCATCGCTCGCGGCAACCGCCTCGAGCGTCGCCTCGAAGGCCTGGCGGTTGGCATGGATGTCGGAGATGACCGCGACCTTCATCGTGCCGCCGCTGCCCGCGCCCGTGCGGTGCTACTCCTCCTCAGCCCCGGCCTCCGCGCCGCCGTACTCGGGGAGGTTCTTGATGCCCTCACGGGTGCGCCACTTGGAGTAGTTGTCCTCCATCGCGTCGATCAGCTCGCGCATGAAGCGCGGGGAGATGTTGACGCGCGAGACGACCACGCCCGGCACCTCGTCGGCCTCGACCTCGTGGTCGACGCGGGCAAACGTGACGGTGAACTCGTAGTCGGAGTGGCTGACATTGGCAAAGTTCGAGTAGACGCCCCCCATGATCTCGGGAGACAGGTGGATGTTGATGTGGCGCTCTGCGCCTGAGTCTTGGTCGTTCACGTGGCTAGTATCGCAATCGCCGAGCGGGAATCCATGAGCGACCCAATTACCAGCGACCAGCAGGCCCACGACGGCCCGCCAGCCGAGTCCGCGGAGATCTCCCCGGACGGCCTGCGTGCGGCTGTGATCGAGGCTGCCGCCACGCTGCTGGGCGCGGCCGGGGACAGACCGCAGGGGCCGTCCGGCGAGGCCTTCTCGCCGGGCGCGCGCGGGGGAATCACGCTCGAGCGCCCGCCGCGCCCGGACTTCGGCGACTACTCGACCAACGCCGCGCTGCTGCTCGCGCCGCGCCTGCGCCGCGCGCCGCGCGAGGTCGCCGAGCAGCTGGGTGCGCAGCTTGCGGAGGGTCTCGGCGGAAGCCTCGAGCGCTTCGAGGTCGCCGGGCCCGGCTTCGTCAACCTGTTCGTCGCCGACGGGTGGCTGCGCCGCGGGCTGGGCGGCGTGCTCGCGGCGGGCGAGGACTACGGCGCCGTCCACGACGGGCCCTCCGAGCGGATCATGGTCGAATTCGTCTCAGCCAACCCGACCGGCCCGATGCACGTCGGCCATGCGCGCAACGCCGCCTACGGCGATGCGCTGGCGCGCATGCTCGAGCTGCGCGGCGCGCGCGTCGAACGCGAGTTCTACGTCAACGACGCCGGCTCCCAGGTACGCACGTTCGGTGAGTCGATCCAGGCGCTTGCGCGCGGTGAGCAGGTTCCCGAGGACGGCTACCAGGGCGACTACGTGGCCGAGCTCGCCACGCGCATCGAGAACGCCGCAGAGCGCGACGCGGCCGACGTCGGTCGCGTCGCCGTGGCGCTGATGATCGAGCAGATCCAGACGTCGCTCGCGGCGTTCGGCGTGGGAGGCTTCGACTACTGGGCGTATGAGAGCAGGCTGCACGAAGGCGAGCCGAGCCTCGTCGATCACGCGCTGGCGCGCCTGCACGAGCTTGGGCACACCTATGAGTCCGACGGGGCGCTGTGGCTGCGCAGTACGACTTTCGGCGACGACAAGGACCGCGTGCTCGTGCGCTCCAACGGAGAGTTCACCTATCTCGCCTCCGACGTCGCCTACCACGAGGACAAGCGTGAGCGCGGCTTCGATCGCCTGATCGACGTGTGGGGCGCCGATCACCACGGCTATGTACTGCGGCTGAAGGCGGCGTTTGCCGCGCTTGGCGGCGACCCCGACGATCTCGAGCTCCTGATCATGCAGCTCGTGCACCTCGTGCGCTTGGGCGAGCGCGCGCAGATGTCCAAGCGCGCCGGCGAGTTCGTCACGCTCGACGACTTGGTCGCCGAGATCGGCGTAGACGCCGCCCGCTGGTACCTGCTGGCGCGCTCGCACGACACGACCGTCGACCTCGACCTCGACCTTGCGCGCAGCCAGTCCAGCGAGAACCCCGTCTACTACGTGCAATACGCGCACGCCCGGATCTCCTCGATGCTGGACAAGGCGGGCAGCGAGCGCGTCGGCGCCGCAGTCGCATCGGTTGCCGCCGGCGCCTCGGCCGACGGGGCATCGCCCGACGGCGCCTCAGCCGACGGAACGCCCGCCGCCCCGTCCGCGCCGCTTCACGCCAGCGAGCGCGCGCTGGTCAAGCAGCTGCTCGACTTCCCCGGCGAGCTGGCCGCCGCCGCCGAGCGGCGCGCGCCGCACCGGATCGCCGCCTACGCGCTCGAGCTTGCCCAGGGCTTCACGGCCTTCTACCGCGACTGCCGCGTGCTCGGCGCCGAGTCGGCCGAGGTCGAGTCCGAGCGCCTGGCGCTGTGCGTCGCCAGCAGGGACACAATCGCGCGCTGCCTCGACCTGCTCGGCGTCGGCGCGCCGCAGGAGATGTAGCTGGCGCGTCGCCGGTCGTGGCGCTCGCTTGCGCCAGCGGCTGGGTTCGGCGCCCGGGGCTCAGTCGAAGCGCTCGAGGTCGGCCTCGAGCCGCTGCGCATCGGCGGCGCCGAGCGCCGGGGCGGGGGTTCGTCCGCGCGCCTGCGCGCGCGCCCGCCGGCGCCAGCGCGGCAGCAGAAGCCCGAGCGCCGCCAGCAGCGCCAGCAATGCCGCGAGCGGTACCAGGTAGGCGGCTGCGTCAAAGCCGCTGTTGCTCGGCAGCGCGAGCGCCGCCCGACCGTATTGGCCGACGAGCGCGCCCTTGATCTGCGCTTCGCTGCGACCCTCGTCGATCAGCGATTGGATGAACGCGCGCTCGCGATCGGCCTGCGGCGACTGCGCGACGTTGAGCGGGATCTTGCACGTGACGCACATCACTTCGCGTTCGATCTCGGGAAGTGACGCGCGCGGGGTGGCGCCCAGGGCGACGCTCGTGCTCATGAGCAGCGCGGCCAGTGCGCAGCACACCAACAGGGCGAGCGGGACGAGCCGCGATGAGATCGTGCGGCGGGCGCGGGGGAGGGAAGGCGTGCGGCGCCCAGGTGTGCGGCGCGGGCTCATGTGCTGCGCGCGATCGCGATCGCGCGGTCGAGGAACTTCTGGTCGAGCTCGCCGCGGGAGATCGCCGCGATGTGGCCCTCGCGGTCGATCACGAAGCTCTCGGGCAGCTGGTCGGTGCCGTAGGAGTGCGCGAAGTCGCCCGTGTTGTCGCGCAGGTTGGGGTAGGTGAGGTGGTAGTGGCGCACGAAGCTCTGCGAGTCCGGCGAAGCGTCGAGATAGGTGACGCCGAGCACCGTGCCGCCGTCATGCGCGAGCGTGCTCTGCGCACGCTGCAGCAGCGGCGCCTCGACCTGGCACGGTTCGCACCATGAGGCCCAGAAGTTGAGCACGACGACCTTGCCCTTGAGCGAGGCCAGCGAGCTCTTGCCGTGCCCGTCGAGGATCGGCAGCATTCGCGCTGCGTCCGGCGCTCGCGGGCGTTCGTCGCGGGCTACGCGCTCGTCCAGCGTGCGACTGGCCGACTTGGCCGTGACGCCGTAGATCAGCAGCCCGATCAGGCAGGCGCCCGCCAGCGAGGCGAGAATCGGCAGAAGACGGCGTCTCACGGCCTCCAAGGGTAGACCGCGGTTGCGTACTATCTGCCGTACGCGGCGGTAGCTCAGTTGGTAGAGCGCGAGCTTCCCAAGCTCGAGGTCACGGGTTCGAGGCCCGTTCGCCGCTTTTAGGACTGAAGCCACATTTGGCTCTGTGAAGCCGAATGCTCGTCCTGCCATCCGGGAAATGTGGCGGACGAACCCGGGTAATAGCGGCTTACGGGGACATGATTTTGCGGTGCCGGTGCGGTGCCGGCGGGATCGCGACTTCGATCGATCAAGGCCTTGTAGGCGCTCTCGGGCGCGTCCCTACGGGTCCTCGCTGCCTCTCGGGCGCTCACCCGTGCCCTCCGCGAGTCCTCCGAAGTCATTCGTGCTTGGGGTTTGGGAAGGTACGAGTCCGACTTCATTCCAGCCTGGAGCCTCGCCTGGGACTGGGCGATCGCAGGTTCAAGTCCTGTCTGGTTCAAGTCCTGTCTCCGCGACTATAAATCCCTGCAAATAAGCTGCTTTGTGCCTTTTGATGGCTAGCCAGGGGCGGCGACCAGACGGGGTTCGGTTCCAGCCGTCTCCACTTTTGTAGACATTGCGCACACCCCCGGCCGTGAGCAAGCGATCGGGCGTCTCCTATCGCACTGAGGAGAGCGCGCCCGGCCCAAGCCTTGTCGGCTCGACCGGGCACGGATCCCCGATGCTCACGCCGTCGCGACGTCGCGCTCCTCCACGAGCTGCTCGTCCGGATCGACGACGCCGAGGCTCTCGACAATCTTCAACGCCCCGTCGCGCACCTGGGCGATGTACATGTTCATCCGCACGTGGTGCTGGCCCGGCACCATTTCCGCCGGCCCACCGGGCCCGACGGCAATCTTGGCGTGGTCGAGGGCGGCGATCACGTCGTCCTGGTCGAGCGAGCCGGCCTCTCGGACGGCGGCCTCCCACAGCCTCAGCCCGCGGTACATGCCCGAGCACGCGCTACCGCCGGTGAACATGGCGCTGCCCGGGAACAGTTTGTCGTAGCGCTCCAGCAGCTCCTTGCTGAAGGGGTCGCTCGCGTCCTGGTAGTAGTCGAGGCAGCCATACAGCCCCTCCACCTGTTCGCCCGGCACGAGGCCGAGGAAGTTCTCGTCGAAGTAGGTGCAGACGAGGTGCCCGCCGCGCTCGCTGAAGCCGGCGTCGTGCAGCTGCTGCATGAACGGCGTGAGCCCGGGCGGGACGATCGTGTTGAACACGACTTCCGCCTCGCTGGCCATGATCTGCTCGACGATCTCGCCGTAGTCGCTGTGCTCGAGCGGGTGGTACTTCTCCGCGACGATCTCACCGCCTTCGGCCGCGACGACCTCTCGGACCTTGTCGTTGAGCACGCGCGGCCAGATGTAGTCGGCCGAAGGCAGCGCGAACTTCTTCGCGCCCGTCCGCTGCATCAGCCAGGGGATCAGCGGGTCGACCTGCTGCGCCGGCACGGGGCCGGTGCAGAAGATCAGCGGGTCGCTCTCCTGCCCCTCGTACTGCTCGGGATAGATGTACAGCGTCTTGCCCTCCACGACGACGGGACCCTTGATCGCCTGTCGCGTCGAGCTGTAGATGCCGCCGAACACGACATCGACCTGGTCCCGCTGGATGAGCTTCCTGGCGCACGCCTCCGCGGCGCCGTCGTCGGTCTCGCCGTCCTCCAGGCAGAGCTCGATCTGGCGCCCGAGCAGGCCACCGCCGGCGTTGATGTCGTCGATCACCATCTTCGCGACGTTGGCATCGGCGACGCCCATGAACGACAGGGGACCCGTCTGGTCGGCGATCACGCCGACCTTGATTGAACCGGCTGTTGAGTCTTGCATCGTGTTTCCTCCAATCTCGATCTGATGACCTAGGCGTCGCAGCGGAAGCCGAGCTCCGGCACCTGCGGCCTGCCCTTGTGCCCGGCCTCCTGCAGGATCGGCGGCACCTCGGGGTCGGACGCGAAGCGCCCCCAGCCCTCGGCGTCCCAATCGAAGATCACCCAGACCCGGCCCTCCTCGTTGGGGTCCTGGAACACCAGCGCGCCCTTGGAGCCGTGCTCGCGCCGCTTGTCGGCCCCCTTCGTCGAGAAGATCTCCTTGAAGCGGTCGAAGTCCTCGACCTGCGTCGTTGCCAGAAGCATTGCTGTCCTCCTGTGTCGCTCTCGGCGCCGCGAGTCGGTGCCGATGTCGAAGCGAGTATCTGGCGCGCCGGGTCGGTGCGCATCGGGCGAACGCCCTATGTCGCGGTGGGCACGAGGTCGCGCTCGAAGGCCCACAACGTCGCGGCCGCGCGGGTGCGTACGCTCGCCTTCTCGTAGATGTGCTGCACGTGGTGCCCGGCTGTCTTGACGGAGATGCCCAGCTCGTCGGCGATTCCCTGGTTCGACGTCCCCCGCACGAGCGCGAGCAGCACCTCCAGCTCGCGCGGCGTGAGGCCGGCCGGAAGCTCGCGCGGGCGTTTGGCGACGCTGTGTCCCGCGGCGGCGAGCACCGCGCAGGCGGCGTCGTGATCGAGGCGTCCCTCGCGCGCCTCGCGCAGTAGCTCCTCCTCGGCGGCCGGCGCGTCGAGCGCGGCTCTGTGTGGGCGCGCCTGGCGCATCGCGGCGTAGCAGTCGGCGGCCGCGAGTATGCGAGCGGCCGGATCCAGCGCCGGTCCCCTCGCCCCGCGGTGATAGCCGGAGCCGTCGAGGCGCTCGTGGTGGGAGCCGGCCAGTTGCCCGATCGCCGCGAGCGTCGGCGACTGCGCGAATGCGCGCTCGCTGTAGTGGGCATGCAGACGCACGCGCTCCCACTCGCCGAAGCCCAGCGCCCCGGGCTTCTCCCAGATGGCGTTGGACACGCCGACACGCCCGAGATCCTGGGCCAGCGCGGCTCGTCGTATGAACGTGACCGATCCGGCCTCGAGACCCATGCGCCAGGCGGCGCCCTCCGCGAGCTCGGCGACGCTGGTCGAGTGCTGACGCAACCATGGGGACTTGAGCCCTGTGATCGCGGCGATCGTCGCGAACGCGGCGTCGACCCGCTCGCCTGAGAGCCAGACCAGGGGTGTCGGCTCGCTGTCGAGCGCGTGCTCCCACATGCGCGTCTCGTCCAGTCCGCCCAGCAACTCGTCGAGGTTCCGTGCCGCGAGCTCCGCGAGCCTCGGCTCATACGCGGCGCCCGACCGCCGCTCGACGATCTCCCGCGCCCGCTCGATCCCGCCCGCCGAGAGAAACAGCGAAGCGTCTTTGGCAACGTGGACGAGTCGCATCGGCAGCGGCGTCGCGTCACCGGCCACGGCTGGGAACCCGAGCCCGTCCCAGCGCGAGAAGATGTACTCGAGCGCCTGCTGGACGCGCGAGGGCAGCTCGAGCCAACCGGCGAACCGCTGCGCCACCTCGCACATCGTGGCGAACGATTCTCGTGCCCTCGGGGCGGCGTTGGCGATCGCGTCCTCGATCAGCCGCGAGCGCACCTCCGGCGAGCGACCCAGGCCGACGTTGGTTCTGTAGAACTCGAGAACCTCCGCCGGGTTCGTCGGATCGACCAGGTAGAAGGCGGCGCGATGGGCGATGTCGTCGCCGAACAGCTGCGCCGCCTCATGCCCGTTCGCCGTGCACCCGGATGCGTGCAGAAGGGCGACGTAGTAGGTGTCGGACAGCTCCTCGGCGGATGCTCCGGCGAGTTCGCCGATTGAAACCGCGAGCACGGCCGTGCGCAACGCGTGCTCGAGCGGCTGCCCCGTTCCCAGGTCGGTTGCGATCGAGAGAGCGCCGACGATCTCAGCAGCGCGGATCGGCCGCTCAGGCGGGCACGGCACCGCTACGACACCACCGACGTCCTCTGTCGCCACAGCTCGACTCTACTCCTGCTCGTCCGCTAGCAGTCGCCGGTGAACGTTTGCGGGATGCCACGACAGGTCGAGCGCAGGCGCGCCGAACCACACGGGGTTTGCGCAAGGTACGACCCTCTTCCCTTGGCGGGCGTTTCAGAGGTGCGATTACTTGCCTTGAATATCGCGTGGTAAGTCGGCTCCTGCGGGAGCGCGCCCGCTCAATTGCTAGCAGGGGCACGGATGTTCGGAGAGCGGGAGTGCGCACGCGCGAAGCGGGCCGGGGTAGCGAGCGTGCTGTCAGCGGCAGTGTTCGCTCTGTGCGCCGCGAGCGCGTCAGCGGTCATCGTCGAATCAAACTCGGGCAAGCGCATGGGCTAAGCACCGCTCGCGGCGCTTTGACTGGGGAAGCGAACGCACCCCATCGCGCGCAGCCATTCAGCCAGTGCAACGGCGCAGCCTGCGGCTCAGTTGCAGAGCAGCCCGTGAATGGAACGCAGGGGGCCGCGCGATGCCAACGACGACGACCTACTTCGTCTACTGGGATCCGAAGGGCGCCGCGCCGTTTCCGGAAGGCTATGCGTCCGGGATCACCCACCTACTTCAAGGATCTCGCAGCCGACAGCGGGTCCGATCAGAATTTCTACTCGGTGCTGACGCAGTACTACGGTGGAACGGTCGAAGGCGGCACTCCGAGCACCGACGTGAAGTACGAATCGCGGTTCGGCAAAGCGCTCACCGACAAGGACGCCTATCCCGCAACGGCCCCCGGCGAATGTGAACTCGCGGCGCCCTGCGTCGGGGGGCTCAGATCGAAGCGGAGCTGCAGAGCTTCGTCAGAGCGCACGGGCTTCCGCCAGAGTTTCCGGCGGGCCCCGGCGCGGGCGCGGAACCTCACATCGTCTACAACGTGCTGCTCCCGCCCGACGTCAACACCTGCTTCCACGTCGGCTCGAGCGGGCAGTATTGCGCGGCTCGAGAGTTCTGTGCGTACCACGCGTATGTCAACAGCGGGACGAAACTGAAGGCTTCGAAGTGTTCGCGGTCCAGCCATACGTAAACGGCGTCAAAGGCTGCGACAGCGGTCAGCATCCGAACGGGATCAGCGATGGGGCGCTCGATGGCGGTCTGGTGCACGAGTACGCCGAGATGCTCACCGACCCATACCTGGCCAATTGGACGAACTAGAACGGGGCCGGAGCGGAAGAGGTTGCCGACATCTGCGACGGCTATTGGGCGTCGGGTAACGAAGCCTTCGCGGAGCAGATGAAGTTCGGCACGCCGCTGGGGACGGCCCCTGACGGCGCGCTCTACAACCAGGTGGTCAACGGCCACCAGTACTACTACCAGCAGATGTGGAGCAACGAGACCGGACAATGTGAGCAGCGGCGCGGCCTTGCGCCGGTTCTCGGCAAACTCTCGCTGAAGAAGGGGCCGGCGGCGGGCGGTACGCAGGTTACGATCACGGGCCTGAACTTCAAGGGCCCCGACGTGACTTCAGTGAAATTCGGGGCGGTCGCCGCATCGAAATTCACCGTCGACTCGGCAACGTCGGTCACGGCGGAAGTTCCGCCGGGCACCGCCGGCACAGTTGACGTGTCCGTCACGACTTCGGCCGGGACGAGCGCCCTGGGCGTGAGCTTCAAATACGAAAATCCGACCGTAACGTCGGTCAGCCCGGCGGCCGGACCCGAAGCGGGCGGCCAATCGGTGACGGTCACGGGCAGCGGCTTCGCGCTCGGTGGGGCGACTGCGTTCACGCTCGGTGCGGGACATGCTGCGTCGGTCAGCTGTGCTTCCACAACCTCCTGCACGATGATCACGCCGCCTGCGACGAAAGCCGCGACCGTGGATGTCACGGCGACCGCCGGCGAAAGAAGAGCAAGAAGAACCCACCTGCCGACCAGTACACCTACAGCTGATCGTCCTCACGCCGACGCGCCGACGCGCGAGCTGAGCAGGCTTCATAGACGAGTGTTTCGCTCAGACGCCTAACCCGAGCCATCCTGGGTTCCGCAGAGACCGTCAACCAGCCTGCGTCAGGCGGCGCTGCTCTCCGCCTCGCCGAGTTGCAAGACCGACTGGGTCTGGATGACGGCGGAAGGATCATCGGCGCGACGCTCGTCAAGGTTCGAGCCGAAGGGGCGAGCGATGCCTTGATGGCGCGGTCGGCCGCGCAATTCTGTGATGTAGCGCTGGAACTGCAACTCCTCGCGGCCTGCGCTGAGGCCGTGATCTGGCCCGATCGTGCCATCGCCGTCTAGTTCGTCTGCGCTTGCGGCGTGCCGAAAGGGCAGGTGCTCGGCTGCGCCGGTCAACTCGAACAGCCGATGAATGGCAGGCGGTCCGGCAATGATGGCGAACTCGTACGTTTCCTTGCGTGCGTCGCTGTCGAGCTGGAGGATGAGGTGCAGCCCGCTGGAGTCGATGAACTCCAGGCGACGTAGATCGAGCACGAAGTGCTTGAAGCCAGCGTCGCGCAACTCTCGTAGCTGAGCGGCCAGCTCTCCGACGGTGGCGAGGTCAAGTTCGCCGATAGGCACGACGCGGACGAGATCGCGATTAGGCTGGACCTCGACGCGAAATGGCGCCTCGTCAGGCGCGGGAACAGACCTTGTCGCAGACACGAGGCAACACCTCCTCCAAGAACACAAGACATCTGACGGGATGCTCGCTCTGCCTCCGCGAAGATAGCACCCGAGACAACAATTTCAACCGTTATTAGCCGTCCCTAGCACGAGCGCTTGCCAAGGCGGCCGTTTGGCACCGGATACGAACCACCGACGGGACCGCGACTAGGCACGGAGCTCGCCTTCCGCTATCGGATCCGGCATTCGCTCCCGTGGATCTCGTCTTCGTCATGGGTCTCGCGGCGTGCTCAATCTGACGCTCGCTATTCTTTCCGGCCGTCATGTCCACTCAACTCGACGATGGACCGCGCGAGCTTCCTCTGACAGAGCATCCTCGTGCGTTGGTCGAGATATCAAATGCTTGCGTTCGTCTGCACAAGCGTTTCTACGGCAAAGGGCCGGTCCGGGCGCGCGCCGATCTTTGGGGCGATGTCCTGACGGTGGTGCTTGAGGGCGGATTTACGCGAGCGGAGCAGACCCTTCAAGAGCGAGGACATGCTCAAGAGGTGGTGGATGCGCGTCTCGCGATGCAATCGTCTATCGAAGGTGAGATCCGTGCGGCGGTCGAGACTATCCTTGCTCGCCCGGTGCGCTCCTATATGAGCGCCACCGATCCGGGCGAGAGGCTGCAAGTCGAGGTGTTTTTGCTGCAGTCACTTAGTCCGTAGTGCTGCCTAGATTCGAAAGGACACAGGTCGCTGAGCCGGCGCGGGTTGATACGCCTTCGATACGCAACTCGCTGCGATGGATTGCCAGATCCGCCCCGGGCCGGCGAAGAGAAACATTTGATCTGTTTGGGGCTCGGACAGTGGGGAAAGCGTGTGCTACAGCTCGACGCCCAGAAGGCGGCGAGATGAGGGCATTAGAGGGCAAGAAGGATCGACCCGGCTTCTTGCCCTCATGCCTGACCTGGTGTGCCGACTAATACGATGGAAGGCGAGTCGCGCCTCCTTGGCGGGCAACGAGGCACGATTTTCTAGCTGCTCCGTCGAGACAATTGACCCAGCAAGTGAAGTACGCCGCCCCGGCGCAGAGGCTAATGCTTGGAGTCTGTGCGCGCGCCTGCCAGCTCTAGGGAAGAGTCACGAACTCTGATGAGCCCGTCGTCCAAAGCTGTGACCGCCTCCCAGGGGATCACATCGCCGTGCACCATTGAATCTGGCCCGGAGCCGGTCAGGCGCGCGACCATTCCGTAGCGTCCGACGAGCAGTCCGTCCAACTGCCACCCGCCGCCTATCGCGCTGGCGCGCAGATCGTGGACTCGGCCGAGCCGCTCGCCGGACTCGGTCTGCAACGACGCAGCCGATGAGGTCGCTCGCGCGGATCACGACTTCGGAAATTTAGCGACGAAGATCGCGTCTCGATCGTCGCCTTGCGCGAGACCCAGCTCGCTCGCTTTAGCGCGTAGCTTGATCACGCACCCGAGCTCGTCGACCTCTTCCCATGGCACACGGATCACGTCGTCACCGACAACGCCGACGCCGAAGATGCGTGCTCCGCCGGCGCGCAGGCGCCGAGGCATGCGCCTGTGCCATGTGCCGGAGCCGCTGAGAATCGCCTGCAGCCGCGGCGGCGTGCCGAGATCGCCCTCGAACTCGAGATCGTCGGCTCGTCCGCAGCGTCGGCCGTCGACGTCGACGAGCTGGTCGTCGAGCACCCGGTAGATCAAGTCCATGCGCTTTGCGCTCATCTAGCTCGCACCGCCGTCGGTGATGAGCATCAGGGGAATCGCGGCAATCGCAACGACCAGGATGATCACGAAGTAGAGCCAGCCGAGAGTGGCGGCGAGCTTGCCGTTAGCGTGCTCGCCCATGAACGTGCGGTCACGCGCGATCAGCAGTACCGGAAGGTAGGTCATCGGTAGCGCGACGACCGAGAGGATCACCGCGTACTCGGTCAACAGCACCGGATCGACGCCGGTCTCGACAATCACGAAGGCGAGTGCGAAGAACGCGAGCCAGGCAAGCGTGAAGCGCGGTGCCTCGCGCGGACGGCGATACTTGCCCCACTCCCAGCCGGCGAACTGCGCGAGCGTGTAGGCGCCCGAGGTGGCGCACTCCACAGCCGCGCCGCCGACCGCGAACAGCATCCCCAGCAGTGCGAGGACGAGGCCGGCCTCCCCGAAGGCGCGTTGCGCGCCGAGGGCTGTCGTTCCGAGATAGCCCGGCTGGATCTGCGGATCGAAGAAGACCTCCCCGGCGACGACGATCAGCGCGATCGAGAGGATGCCCCCGAGGACGAACCCGAGAATCGCGTTGGCGCGGTTCAAGCCGAGATCCTCGATCTTCCAGCGATCCTCGATGGCTCCCGAGGAATAGAAGTAGACCTCGTAGGGAACGAGCGCCGCGCCGATCACGCCGACGACGAAGTAAGCGTAGAGCGCTGAGGAGTGCCAGCTGGGAATCAGGCCCTGGTCGACCTGATGCCAGTTTGGCTTCAGCTGTACGGCCGCGGCGACGTAGACCAGCAGCGCGCAGCCGAGATAGCCGAAGATGCGCTCGATGCCTCCGAACGGAACGAAGTAGACGATCAGGACCAACGCCACGACGCTCAGCAGGATTAGCGTCGAGACGTTGAGGTCGAACAGCAGTTGGAGAACGATCGCCGCGCCGCCGACCTCGGCCGCCAGCGTGAGCAGGTTGATCAGAAGCGATGCCACGAGCGTCACCAGCCCGACGTTCAGACCCATGCGCATGCGCACGACGTCGAACACCGGTCGACCTGAGACGGTTGCCACGCGCCCGGTCATCTCGGCGAACACGACGATGCCGATCACGCCGACGGGCACCGCCCACAGAAGCTGGTAGCGGAAGTCGGCGCCCGCTTGGGTGTTGAACACGAGCTCGCCGATGTCGACGAAGCCGCCGATCGCGGCGATTATCCCGAGCGCGACCTGAAAGAGCTTCTTCACAGCCCTTCCGCCAACTTCCCAGCCTCCTCCGCCCAATGGCGAAGCTTTCGCTTGCTTTCGCGTGCCTGTTCGCGGTTCTGCGGCGACACGCGCAGGTCGTCGATTGCGCCGCTGATGTCGGCCGAGAGTTCGATCGCCCGATGGATCGGCTGGTCGAGCTTTTGCGTGACCGGATCGTCGTTGAGCTTCTCGGCCTCGTGCTCGGCTTGGGCGCTCAGCTCGGCACCGTGCACACGGACAAATGTCGTCTTTGTACGTCCGCGCGCGACATCGTCGGCCATCAGCGCGCCCTCGGCGGAGATCGACGCCAGTTGCTTGATCCCCGCCCGTACGCCGGTGCTGCTTGCCCGGCCGCATGCCGTCAATGACGTGGCCAGGATTGTCAAAACGAGCAGGGCGATCGGGCGAGCCGGCATCACTTGCGAGTTCTACCCGTAAGCACGGTCAATGATGCTGCATACGCGCTGGTTGCGTGATTTGGCGCCAGCCGTTGCGGGTATTCAGGGAACGAGGAAGGAGAGCGACGATGTTCAAAAAAGTCTTTGAGCTGCTCACGCTGAAATGGCTCTGGGACCGCCGTGGCTCGCGACGGTAGTCCGGTAGGTCAGCGCGCTGTCGAGCGGCGGAAGCGCTTCAGCTAATTAGGAGCGGAGCACCGCGCGAACGAATTGGACGGAGTCGTGGTGACCTTCGCAGCTCGCTCGACCGAGCGCGTGCGCTGCGAGCGAGCCGACTGGCGATCCGATTGGGCACCGGACGGCCCGTCGACCTCCACTTAAGAGTAGGACCTCATGCTGGGGATAAGAGCCGAGTGATCTGACAGCTCTTCCTCCCGCCAGGCGCATGCTCGTAGCGATAGTCCTTGGCCGAGGAGGGCCTCGTAGTGCGGATCTTGGCGAAGTCGGGCTGGGGGCTGATCGGCGAGTGCGCGTTGACGATCTCGGTGCCGTCGCTCAGGTGGCGCCGATGCGGCAACTGCAAAGATCCTGATGACTGACGTGGTGCTGGCCTATCTTGCAATCCGGCGCGATCCGAGCAGTCTAGAGCCGGAGCATTACTCGTACTCAGCCTGCATTGATGCGCTGCATACCCTGCAAACTCGGAGAAGCAACACGCCGCTCATGAGTTTTGGAGCGCGTTTCTGAGAGGCACCCCGCCTATCATTTCCTTTCCACAGCGAAGGGATGCGGTGGCTGACGATTATTCTGCGGAGTCGATGTACTTTGAGCTCGACGACGCCACATCGCAATCCCTGCGCGTATTTGCTCATGGTAGCCGCACGACCCTTTTTATTGTCCTATTTGCTCTCTATGGTCTGCTGCTGTGCCGGCAATCTTCTTTGGCCGCATCACAATCACGCCTCCTCAATCGCGCCCGCTCGCGTGTCTCAGCGGACGGGAGTCTGTAGTGCATCAATGGACGGGCTCTGCAGCGCATCTCTGGTTGAGTCACCCTGAAGGTCATGGCACGAGCCTCTGCGTCCCCAAGCTAACTGAGGTCGTGTTTGACGTTGTTGTCCAGATGCTACTGGGCCGTCTAGCACCGCGGAACAAGTTCGACATGCAGAACCGCAGCCTCTAGAGATCGGGTGCCGATCGGCCGTGATCGTCCTCTTCGCGGGAGGAGCTCGGCGCATTGGGGATAAGCTGGATGCTGTGACGACAGATGCGATAGGTGTTCGCGTGCAGCGCTTGGCTCGCCCTCACGCCTCCGGCGGAACGGTGATCGAGCGCTCGGTGATCCTCGCCGAGGGGACCGACTCAGGGGCGATCCTGGACTGGATATCCGAGCACGAAGGCGTCGCCGACTCCACGGTCGCCCCGACGCGCAGCAGTGGCTTGCATGGGTCGCGGGAGACTCTCCGGGCCGATTCGGCCCCGGCTCGCCGGTTCGTACTGCCGGCACACGCCTTCGACTGAGCCCGGCGCCGATCGGTGCCAGCCCGCCCGGCGCAGAGTCTCGCCGGCGCGGCTAGGACTTCGAGACTCGTTCGCCGTTTCTCGCTCGTGGCCGTCCCCGCGCCGATGCGCGTTGCCGTGGCATCCGGCTGTCGCCGGGCCGCGGAGGGCCCTCGGCGTCGAGCCCGTCGGCGACGCTGCGATTGCGCCCGAGCGCCTTTGCGCGGTACAGCGCGCGATCGGCTGTGAGCACGATCATCTCGCAGGTGCCGCCGTGCTCGGGGTACGCGGCTACGCCAAAGCTCATCGTCAGCGGCTCCGAGGAGACGTCATCGAGCTCGGCGACCGCGTTGCGGAGCCGCTCGGCGATGGCGAATGCGACGCGTATGTCGGCGTCCGGCAGGATCGCGGCGAGCTCGTCGCCGCCGATCCGGGCGACGACGTCGGTGTGGCGCATGATTTCGCGTGCGCGTGCACCGACGGCGCGCAGCGCGGCGTCCCCGGCCGGATGCCCGTCGCGGTCGTTGAGCCCCTTGAAGCTGTCGATGTCGGCGAGCACGAGCGCGAGCGGCTCGCCGGTGCGGCGTGCGCGCGCCAGCTCGCGCTCGAAGCGCTCGTCGAAGCCTTGGCGGTTGAGCAGCCCCGTGAGCAGGTCGGTCCGCGCGGCGTCG
Source organism: uncultured Solirubrobacteraceae bacterium (assembly GCA_963714215.1). Lineage (GTDB taxonomy): Bacteria > Actinomycetota > Thermoleophilia > Solirubrobacterales > Solirubrobacteraceae > Palsa-744. Next base: position 21,381 of record CAVQNP010000006.1, on the reverse strand, counting down.
AACAGCTCGCTCATCAGCCGGTCGTTGCGTCTGCTCAGCACGTGCACGAAGCAGGCCGCCACGGACACCATGCCGACGGTGATGAACCATCGCGTGAAGCCGACCGGCCCGGGCGCGATCGCCAGCAGCGTCGCTGCAGAGCAGGCGGCGATCACGACGAGCTGGCCGACCATCTGCGCGCGCGTGAAGAAGTAGCCGGCGTAGAGCGCGATCCACAGGTACAGGACCTCGTTGTCGGCCGCCCGTCCTCCGTGGAGCTCGCCGTTGAAATACACGGCGAGCGAGACGATCACGCTGCCGAGCCCGATCACGACGAGGTAGGCCGAGCTCGGCAGGCGCTCGCGCAGCGAGAACAGGGCGAGCGAGACGGCTGCCATGACCGCCGCCAGCACCCAGAATCCGGCGATGTCGGCTTGCGGCGAATGGGGAAAGGCGAGCGCGAGAACTGTCGTCACGGTGCCGACGAGGAACAACAGTCCTGCGACCTGTCCCATCGTCGACGGCGAGGCGGTCGCGGATCGGTTGGCTGTGCGCATCGGGGCGTATCGGACCTCGCCACTGGACGGTTGACAACAGGCGCACAAATTGGCCAAAAGTGCACAATCCAGCTCGCCCCGCGAGCTGCCCGGCTCCCAGCCCAGCCCAGCTCAGCCCAGCGCAGCGCGCAGATCGGCCGAGCTGATCCCCTCGACGCGAACGACCTTCTCGCGCGCGCTCGCACCGCGCACGACCGAGACGCTGCGCACGCCCACGCGAACGCGCTTGGCAATCAGGCGGCACAGCGCCGCGTTGGCCTGTCCGTCGACGGGCGGCGCCGTGACGCGCACCAGCAGGACGCCGTCGCGCTCACCGGAGATCTCATTCGCTCGGGCGCCCGGGATCAGCCTGACCGGCACTTCGGCGCTGTCCATGCCCGTCATCATCCGTCACTTGTCTCGCCTTGCGTAGAAACCGCACTTGCAAATGGGGGGTTCCACCGATGCGCCGCTCGCCGGGTCTGACCTAGCGTGAAATGGTGGCCGTCGCGCGTGTGAGCTTGGCGCCGGTGGCCCATGTCGGAGACCCGACCCAACACCGACCCAAAGGCAGGCACCCGAGATGAAGGCTCTCGTTTATCACGGCCCAGGCGAGCGAGGCTGGGACACGGTCGATGACCCCATGATCCTTGAGCCGACCGACACGATCGTGGTGCCTCGGCGGCGGCGGCTGGCTGCTCGGCGGAGCTGCACCTGGAGAAGCTCTGGATTCGCGACGTCACGATCACCACGGGACTGGTCGACACGTTCAGCATCCCCCAGCTGATGCGGCTGATCGCGAGCGGTCGCCTGGACCCGTCGCTGTTCGCCACGCACCGCTTTGCGCTCGGCGACACGATGGCCGCCTACGACACGTTCGCGGACGCCGCCAATACGGGTGCGCCGAAGGTCGTGCTCCAGGGCGGGAGCACAAGCTCGCCGTCGGCCGAGACAGGACGGATCGCAGCCGTGGCGTGAGCGGTCCATCACTTGAGGTTCTCGAAGATCTCGTTGGCGCGCGACCACTGACCGGGCGGGACGACGAGATAGATGTCGCCGCGCCCGTGGCGGTCGAGGTCGTGATCGGCGACGCAGGCTGCGTCCACGTCGAGCGCTCGCAGCTGATCGCGCCAGGCGACGGCGGTGATGAGCTCCTCGAAAGTGCCGACCGTCTCCCAACCGTCGAAGCGTGGATCGCCGATCGCCACGGGCGGCTCCTTGGCGGCGCGTCCCCTGCCCCGGAACAGTCTCATCGCCACGAGCGTACCCCGCCGAGACGCGAGCGCTCAGGTGCCGTTGTAGGAGGCGGGCGCCGGAGGGTCTGAGCGCGTGGCGGCGATCAGCGAGAGCAGTGCCTGCCCGGAGGTGCCGCCGAGCACGCGCAGGCGGTGCATGCGGTAGGGGTCTTCGTGCGGGTGCGCCCAGCCGGGGACGACCGTCGTCGAGCCCTTGTAGCCGGCTGCGCGGACCTCGGCGATCACGTTCGCGTCGTAGTGCCCGGAGGGGTAGCAGAACCAGTTGACGGGCACGTGGAAGCGGCGCTGGATCGTGCGGCGTGCGCCGGCGACCTGTTCGCGCAGTGCGCTCGCGCTCAGCGTGATCAGGTCGGCGTGGTTGATGCCCTGTGTGTCCAGCTCCCAGCCGGCGGCCACGAGCCCCTTGATCTCGGCTTCGCCGAGCCCGCCCTGCGACGGCGGCAGCCCGGTGAGCTGGATGTTCTCCTCGCCGACCCAGCCGAGCCGCCGCAGCACGGGCAGCGCCTTCGTGTATTGGGACTGGTAGCCGTTGTCGAAGCTCAGGACGATCGGTTTGCCGCGCGGCAGCGAGATGCCGCGGCGCCGGTAGGCGTCGAGCTCGTCGGGCGTCACGGCGGTCCAGCCGGCGCGCGCGAGCGCGTGCATCTGTTCGGCGAACTCGCCCGGCGGCACGTACAGGCCCGGGAAAGGCGCGCCCGCCGGCGGTGCCGCGATCACGTGGTACATCAGGATCGGCACTGCGCTCGTCCCTGCTCGCCCGGTGGCAACGCCGCCACCGCGTTTGCTCGTCTGCGAGCGGGCGCCTGAGCTCGAACCGGCGGCGCCGGCACGTCCGTCAGCGCCCCCCGTGCTCGCTCGAGTGGCGGCCGTCTGGCCGCCACGATCGGCTTTGCCCGAGTCGCCTGCGCTCGCGAGCACGACCACCACGACGACGATCAGTACGGCAAGCGCAGCCAGCGCCAGAGCCGTGCGCTGCCTGCGTCGGCGTTGGCGCCGCTGCGCCTCACGCCTGTTGCGTCGCGTCTCGGTGTCCATCGTGTCCGTCCGGGGGAGGGTGCTCGCGCATACCGGTCATCGCCGGCCGAGCATAGTCTCCCGCAACGATGAGATAACGTCTTTTATAAGAATAGATCTCAACTATGTGTTAGGCTCGCGCGATGTCGTCGATCGCTCGACCGAGGCTCCTCGCCACCTTGGCGGCCGGGATCCTCGCGCTTCTGCCGGCGGCGCTGATCAGCGGCTGCGGGCGCTCCGGGGCGCCCATCGACAAGGGAGGGCATGGTCGCTTGCAGGTCGTTGCCGCCGAGAACTTCTGGGGCAGCATCGCGGCGCAGCTGGCCGGCAACAGGGCCGACGTGACGAGCATCATCGTCAATCCGGCGACCGACCCGCACAGCTACGAACCGACGGCGCTCGATGCGCGCACGATGGCCGGAGCGCGCGTGGCGATCGTCAACGGCCTCGGCTACGACGCTTGGGCGACGAGGCTGCTGCAGGCGAGCCCGGCAAGCGATCGCGTCGAACTCGACGTGGGCAACGCGCTCGGCCTCGCTGAGGGGGCCAACCCGCACCAGTGGTACTCGCCGAGCGCCGTTGGCCGGGTCGTCGATGCGATCGTTGACGGCTACGACAGGCTCGACCCAAGCGCTGCCACCTATTTCGCGCAGCGAAAGCGGGCCTTCCTGACGCGCGGCCTCGCCCGCTACGACGCCCTGCGACGCCAGATCCGCGCTCGCTACGCCGGCACCCCGGTCGGCTACAGCGAGAGCATCTTCCGGCCGCTCGGCGAAGACCTCGGGCTGAAGCTGCTGACCCCGTACAGCTTCGCCAAGGCCGTCGCCGAGGGAGACGACGTGACCGCTCGGGACAAGCAGACCGTCGACGATCAGGCGCGCCAGCGCCTCATCAGAATATGGGTGTTCAACAGCCAGAACGTGACGCCCGACGTGCAGCGTGTCAGCGAGCTCGCGCGAGCGCGGCGGATCCCGATCGCGACCGTCACAGAGACGCTGTCGCCTGCGTCCGACAGCTTCGAGCAATGGCAGGTGGCAGAGCTCGAAGCTTTGGCGCGGGCGCTGCACGAGGCGACCGGGAGATGAGCCGGGGCGCACCTACAATTTCGACTGTGAGCACGATGCCCACGCCCGCAGGGGGATCGAGCTGGGCCGCGCAGGCGGCCCGCGCGCTGAGCGCCGCCGGCTATCGACGCGGCGGTGCGCGCCGGGCGATCCTCGAACTTCTCGACGAGCAGCCGTGCGCGCTGTCGGCAGTCGAGATCGAGCACGCGCTGCTCGCGCGCAAGCGCGAGGTCTCGCGCGCGAGCGTGTATCGAGTGATGGACGAGCTCGAGGAGATCGGGCTCGTGCAGCGCGTCGAGATCGGACAGGGGATGGTCCGCTACGAGCCCGTGCGCGAAGGTCCCGGCCACCATCATCACCTCGTCTGCGATCACTGCGGGCGCTTGCAACCGTTCACCGACGACGGCCTGGAGCGCGCCATCCGTCGGCTCAGCGATCGCCTGCCGCTGCGCGTCTCAGAGCACGAGATCGTGATCCACGGCGCCTGCGAGACGTGCGCCTCCAACTGAGCCGCTGAACCTCGGGCGGGACGCCGGGTGGCCGGTGGTCGCAGTGTTCGGCCGCGCGGTCAGTCGCCGGCGAGGCTCGTCGGCAGTGGCAGGCCGCGGGGTGGAGGGTCGTCGGCGAGCAGGCGCGGCACCGTGACCAGATGCAGGCCGCGCGCGCGTAGGGCGTGGATCACTTGCGGCAGCGCTGCGACCGTCTGTTCGCGGTTGCCGCCGGCGTCGTGCATCAGCAGGATTGCGCCCGGCTTGGCGCCTTCGAGCGCGCGTTTGACGATCGTTTCCACGCCCGGCTGCTCGTAATCGTCGGTGTCGGCCGACCACAGCACCATCAGCATCTTCATCTGGTGCAGCAGGTGGAAGGTGGTCGCGTTGAACGAGCCGTACGGGGGGCGGAACAGACGCGGCCTGTGCCCGCCGAGCAGTTCGATGCGAGCGGCCTGTTCGAAAAGCTGTTCTTTCTGGTCGTGTGCGGAGAGGTGGGCGAGCATCGGGTGGTTCTCGGTGTGGTCGCCGATCACGAAGCCGTCGCGGATCTCGCGTTCGGTCGAGGCGCCGAAGTCGTGGATCTCCTGGCCGACCACGAAGAACGTCGCGGGTACGTGTTCGCGCTCGAGCACGTCGAGGATCTGTGGCGTGTACGGCCCGGGGCCGTCGTCGAAGGTGAGCGCCACGTCCCTGCTCTGCGTGGCGCCTTCTTTGACGAACGGCGTGTAGGAGAGCACCGAGTCGACGCCTTTTTCTTCACGCGCGAGCTCGTTCACGGGCGGCGGCGTGAGCGCCGCGCCGTGCGTGCTTGCCAGCGTGCCGGCCGAGGAGGTCGAGCCTCCGCCGTGTGAGCCCGACAGCGCCACGATCAACACGACCGCGAGCGCGACGAAGGCTGCCACGGCGCCCAATCGGCGGCGGCGAAAGCGCGCGTGAGGGTCGCGCGGGTGCGGCCGCAGCTTCGGCAACGTGGGCGCGGTGGCGGGCTTGCGCGGAGCCCGCTGCTCGTCTTCGAAGTCCCAGTTCCAGCGCGGGCTCATGAACGGATGCTAGACAGCCGCGCCGTCGGCCGGGCAAGGTGGCGTTCCGGCCCGTGATAACTGCGCTTTTGCAGGGCTTCTTGAACTCCCTGTTTAGGAGGGTGGTCATCGGGGTACTGGCTGTTCGAGATTCAGGTCGGCCTCCGGGGCCAGCCGGCGACGAGTCATCCATGCGCCGCGGGGCGACCGCTCAGCAGAGCCGGGTCAATCGAGTCAAAAAGGGGACCAAGGAGCATGGAGAGATGAGACGAGTGCTTGAACGGACCGACCGCGGACCGACCGGGCGCAGGGCGCGTCGGCGGATGCTGCTCGCACTGCTCGCCCTGGCCGTGCCGGCGACGGCGCTGACCGCTGCCCCGGCGATGGGAGCAAGTGCCCTGAAGGAAGAATTCGCTCCGTTCACCAATTGCCCGGTGGAAGCCGCGCAGTGGTGCGTCGTCGCGACGACGAGGAGCGGGGAATTCAAGCTCGACCTGAAGACGACCAAAATCCAGAACCCCGTGGTGCTCCAGGGGGTCTCGGCAGCCAGACGTTCGGCGAACAGCCGCTGCTCGCGCCGATCGGCGTCGACGCGCTCTCGAAGGTGCCGCAGGAAGTGCCCGGTGGCTTGACCGGGATCAGCGAAGCGATCGGCGGGCCGGTGTTCGCGACCGCCGAACTGGCGGGATCGCCGAGCGACATCATTCTCAGCAAGGGCAACCTGCTCGCGCAGGAAGGCACCGCCGTGACGCTGCCGATCAAGGTCAAACTGGACAACGAAATCCTCGGCTCCAATTGCTACATCGGATCCGACGCCGAACCGATCGTGCTGCACCTGACGACGGGAACGACCAAACCGTCACTCCCCAACCAGCCGATCAGCGGCAGCCGGGGCACGTTGGAAGGCGCCGGCAAGGGCAAAATCGTGAAAATCAAAGGCAATTCGCTGGTCGACAACAACTTCGCCGTGCCCGGGGCGAACGGTTGCGGCGGCAATCCGCTGATCGACCTCGTCGTCGATGCCGGGATCGGGCTGCCGGCCCCGGCCGGCTTCAACACGGCGATCATGAACGGCGAACTCGAGGAAACCGCGGCGGTCTGGGCCGCGAAATACAAACCGAAGGCGAAAAAACCGAAAAAAGAAAAAGCACCGAAAGCGTAAATCGCCGGACGAGTCAGAGCGCGAGCGATTCGCGATCCGCGGGGCGGGCCATCTGGCCCGCCCCGCGTGTTTGAGGGGTGGAGTGATTACGCATACGGGGCGGCTGGATGGGGCAAGGGAAGGCGGTGGGCATGTCCTCACCGGGACCGAGGCGATGAGACGGAGTCGACGGGTAGGATCACGAGCGAGTGGGCGGCGCAAGGCCGTCCGCCGATCTTTTCGGGAGAATCAGCCAAGTGCACGTGACAGCAAAGGCCGATTACGCGGTTCGCGCCGTGATCGAGCTCGCCGACTCAAAGCAGGATGCGCCACGCAAGGTCGACGACGTCGCGCAGGCTCAGGGGATTCCGGTCTCGTTCCTGGAGAACATCCTCACGCAGCTGCGCTCGACGGGGATCGTGCGCAGCCAGCGCGGCCCCGAAGGGGGCTACTGGCTGGCGCAACCGGCCGAGGAGGTGAGCCTCGCGCAGATCATCCGCGCCGTGGAGGGCCCGCTCGTGGGCGTGCGCGGTCAGCGCCCCGAGGAGATCGAGTACGTCGGCTCGGCTGAGTCGCTCCAGCAGGTATGGATCGCGCTGCGCTCCAACCTGCGCAAAGTGCTCGAGAACGTGAGCGTCGCCGACGTGTCCAACGGCAAGCTGCCGAAAGATGTCATCGCGCTCACAAAGACCGAAGAGGCCTGGGAAACGCGCTAGGACGACGATCAGCGGCGCGCTACGGCGCCCTCGCTCGCTCGCGTGCTACCGAAGCCGGGAGACACTCGCTCCGCTCGCATCCGTTTCGGCCAGCAGCCACGCTCGCTGCGTCCTTCACCAACCGCTTCGCGGTCGGTGCCGGCTTGCCCCTCGCCGCCCTAGTCGCGGGTAGCGCCTCGGTATTGCTCTCGACGCCTACGCGGCCTGCGGTGTGAACATGCGCGGCTGGGGGAGGCGGACGGCGAGGATCTGGCCGTCGGAGAGTTCGAGCTCCTCGGCGGCGGCGCGTGTGACCTGCGCCCAGATGTCGCGGCCGTCGGGCAGCGTCAGCTCGACGCGGACCTCGAAGCCGAGGTGCACGACGCGCTTGACGAGCGCCTCGATCGTGCTGCCGTCGTCTTCGGCGAGGATCTGCACGTCGTGCGGGCGCACGAAGGCGTCGCCGATGCGGTTGACGGGGCCGATGAACGACATCACGAACTCGTTGGCCGGCGACTCGTACAGCTCGCGCGGCGTACCCGTCTGCTCGATTTTGCCGGCGTTCATGACGACGATCTGCTCGGCGACCTCCATCGCCTCCTCCTGGTCGTGCGTGACGAAGATCGTGGTCACGTGGATCTCGTCGTGCAGGCGGCGCAGCCACTCACGCAGCTCGCCGCGCACCTGCGCGTCGAGCGCGCCGAACGGCTCGTCCAGCAGCAGCACGTTCGGCTGGACGGCGAGCGCGCGCGCGAGCGCCATGCGCTGCAGCTGACCGCCTGAGAGCTGCGACGGGTAGCGCTCGGCGAGCCCGTCGAGGCGCACGAGCCCGAGCAGCTCCTTCACGCGCTCCTCGATCTCGGTCTTCGGGCGCTTGCGCACGCTGAGGCCGAAGGCGACGTTGCTGTGGACCGTCATGTGCTTGAAGGGCGCGTAGTGCTGAAAGACGAAGCCGACGCCGCGATCACGCGCAGGAGTGTCCGTGACGTCCCTGCCGTCGATCACGACCTCGCCCTCGTCGGGGGTCTCCAGCCCGGCGATGATCCGCAGCAGCGTGGACTTGCCGCTGCCGCTCGGTCCAAGCAGCGCCATCAGCGCGCCGTCATCGACCGTCACCGAGACGTCGTCGAGCGCGGCGAACTCGCCGAAGTGCTTGCTCACGTGGCGGGCTTCGATCGCCATCAGACGGCCGTATCCGCGCGTGTGCGTCGTGTCAGCAGGTTCATCGCGATCAGTGTCGCAAACGCGAGCAGCGCCAACACGACAGCAGCCGTATAGGCGCCGGTGACGTCGAAATTCTCAAAGCGCGCCTGCACGAACAGCGGCAGCGTCTGCGTCTCGCCCTCGATCCGTCCCGAGACGATGCTGACAGCGCCGAACTCGCCGAGCGCGCGCGCCGTCGTGAGCACCACGCCGTAGACGACGCCCCAGCGGATTCCCGGCAGCGTGATCCGCCAGAACGTCTGCCAGCCGCTCGCACCGAGCGTCGACGCGGCTTGCTCGGCGTCCGTTCCCAACTCGCGCAGCACCGGGATCGTCTCGCGCGCGACGAACGGCAGCGAGACGATCGCCGTCGCGAGCACCATGCCCGGGACCGAGAAGATCACCTGGATGCCGTTTTCGGCCAGCCAGTCGCCGAGCCAACCCGTTTTGCCGTATGCGAGCACGAGCGCCAAGCCGATCACTACCGGCGAGATCGCGAACGGCAGGTCGATCAGCAGCCCGAGCAGCCACTTGCCCCTGAAGCGGCCGCGCTCGAGCAGCAGCGCCATGCCGATCCCGAAGACCGTGTTCAGCGGCACCGAGATCGCCACGATCTCGAGCGACAGCCAGAAGGCGTGCTGCGCATTTGATTCGGTGATCGAGTGCCAGACGGGGCTCAGCCCGTGTTCGAAGGTGCGGTAGAAGATCATCGCCACCGGCGCGAGCAGCAGCAGCGCCAGATATCCGAGTGCGATCGTGCGGACGCCGTACTTGCGTGCGCGCACGCCACGCTGCGAGCTTGGCGTGCCGCCCCGCGGTGCCTTGCGCCCAGCCGAGGAGGGGAGCGCGAGCGATCCAGACGCGCTAGAGGACATGCTTGGACCGCCAGCGGGAGAGCAGCGTCAAGGCGGCGAGCACGACGAGCGCCGCCACGAGCAACACGACCGATACGGCCGCCGCCGCCGGCAGGTTTTCGTTCTGGATCTGCCCGAACACGTAGACCGAGCCGACCTCCGTTTTGAACGGCAGGTTGCCGGTGATCAGCACGAGCGAGCCGAACTCGCCGACGGCGCGGGCGAAGCTGAGCGCGACACCCGAGATGATCGCCGGCGCGAGGCTCGGCAGCACGATCCGACGCAGCACCGTCAGCGGCGAGGCGCCGAGCGACTCGGCGGCTTCCTCCATCGAGATGTCGAGCTCGTGCAGCACGGGCTGCACGGAGCGCACGACGAACGGCAGCGTGACGAACAGCAGCGCCAGCCCGATCGCGGTGCGCGTGAAGGCGACATCGATCCCCACCGGGCTGCCTTTCCCATACAGCGCCAGCAGCACGACGCCGGCGACGATCGTCGGCAGCGCGAACGGCAGATCGATCAGCGCGTTGACGACCTTCTTGCCGGGGAACTCGTCGCGCACGAGCACCCACGCGATCAGCGTGCCGAAGACGGCGTTGATCAGCACGACGATCGCCGAGACGATCAGCGTCAGCTTGATCGCCGCGACGGCCTCGGGGTTAGAGATCTCGCGCCAGAACTGCGCCGTGCCGCCGCTGCCCGACTTCGCCAGCAGCGCCGCGACGGGCAGCAGCACGAGCACCGACAGGTAGATGCCGAGCAGACCCTTGCCGAGCGCGCCGCCGCTGCGCGCGCCCAAGCGCCCGCCACGCGCGCCCAGCCTGGGCGCGCGCGCGGGCTTCGCTGCGACTATCCCGCTGCTATTTGGCAGTGGAGACTCCCAGCGACTGCTCGATCTTCGTGACGATGCCCGTTTCGGGTTCGAAGAATTCCTTCGTCACCTTCTTCCAGCCGCCGAGCGTGTCGATCGTGAACAGGCCCGGGGGCGTCGGAAAGTTGGCACCCGAGACGCCCGAGATCACCGGTCGGTAGCCCTGCTTGGCCCAGATCGCCTGGCCCGCCGGCGAGGTCAGGTAGTCGACGAACTTCTGCGCCGTGCCGGCCGCCGAGCCTTTGCCGACGACCGCGATCGGGTTCTGGATCAGGATCGTGTCCTTCGGGATCACGTATTCGATCGGTTCGCCCTTCTGCTTGTCCGTGATCGCCTCGTTCTCGTAGTCGATCAGCGCGTCGCCGCGGCCGGAGACGAACGTCTGCAGCGCGTTGCGCGCCGAGCTGTCCTGGCTGACCACGTTCTTGAACATTTCCTTCAAGTACGTTTCCGCCTGCGCGGGGGTCTTGCCTTCCTTGATCTGCGCTCCGTAGGCGGCCATGATGTTCCAGCGCGCGCTGCCCGAGGTGAACGGGTTCGGCGTCACGACCTGCACGCCGGGCTTGACCAGGTCGGCCCAGCCCTCGATGTGCTTGGGGTTGCCCTTGCGCACGATGATCACGGCGACCGAGTTGGTCACGAAGCCGTGCGTCGCGTTCTGGTTCCAGCTCGCCTCGACGAGGCCGGCCTTGACGAGGCGTTCGACGTCTCCTTCGAGCGAGAAGTCGACCACGTCGGCGTGCAGCCCGTTGGCGACCGCGCGGCTCTGTTCGCCGGAGGGGCCGTAGGACTGCTTGAAGCTCACGCCCTTGCCGCTCGGCGTGCCCTGGAAGGCTGGGATCAGCGCTTCGAAGGCCGGCTGCGGCGTGGAGTAGGCGACCAGCGTGAGCTCCTTGCTGGAGCCGCCGCCGCTGCTCGAGGAGCCGCATGCGCTGAGACCGATCGCGGCTGCCGCGACCGAGAGGAGGACTGCAAGGGAGTACGTTTTCATAACCACTTTCTTCATTGAATAAATGAACAAAATCGGAGACATAGAAATGATTGACGTCGTGCGTGATGCTAGAGCAAAGCAAACCTGTAAACAAGATCGGGATTGGGGAGTTTCGGAGAGTCCGGCCATTCGAATAAGAGACACGACTTGTGGAGTGATCGCCTGGACTCTTGACTGTCTCGTGGGAAACTCGCTTGCTCGAAGCTCTGTTTGGCAATCCTCAGTTTGGGTAACCTGAAATGAGGTAACCTTGAATGAGCGTAGGGAGTTTCCCCTCTCCCGGCACACCACCTCTCGATCCGCCCTCGTCTAACTCAGGAGATCCGCCGATGTCCGCATCCGTCTCGTCCACGCTCGACACGCCCGCCAACGGCGAGGCAGCCGAGGCCGCCGTCGAGGCGATTGTCGGCGCGGCCGGCCAAGAGGTCACCTTCTCACTCGCGCTCAGCCAAGACCAGAAGGACATTCGCGACTGGGTCCACGGGTTCGCCGCCGACGTGATGCGCCCGGCTGCCCACGAGTGGGACGAGCGCGAGGAGACGCCGTGGCCGATCATCCAGGAGGCCGCGAAGATCGGCCTGTACGGCTTTGAAGGGATCGCCCAGTTCTTTGCCGACCCGACCGGGCTCGGCCTGCCGCTCGTCAACGAGGAGCTGTTCTGGGGCGACGCCGGCATCGGCATGTCGATCATGGGCACCTCACTCGCTGTTGCTGCGATCTTCGGCCAGGGATCGGGCGAGCAGATCGGCGAATGGATCCCACGCTGCTTCGGCACGGTCGATGACATCAAGCTCGCCGCCTTCTGTGCGTCTGAGCCGAACGCCGGCTCGGACGTCTCGGGCGTGCGCACGAGCGCCAAGTTCGACGAGGCCGCCGGCGAGTGGGTGCTCAACGGCCAGAAGGCGTGGGCGACCAACGGCGGCATCTCCGACGTCCACGTCGTGATCGCCTCGGTCGATCGCGAGCTCGGCTCGCGCGGGCACGCCGCGTTCGTCGTGCCGATGTCAGAAGCCAAGGGCATCTCCCAGGGCACGAAGGTCTCAAAGCACGGGCTCAGGGCCTCGCACACGGCCGACGTGTTCCTCGATGACTGCCGTATCCCGGTGGGCTACGTGCTCGGCGGCAAGGAGAAGCTCGACGAGCGCATCGCGCGCGTGCGCGAGGGTAAGAAAGCCCAGTCCCAGGCCGCGATGCAGACCTTCGAGGCCTCCCGACCGACGGTCGGCGCGCAGGCACTCGGCATCGCCCGCGCCGCGTACGAGTACGCTCTGGACTACGCCAAGGAGCGCGAGCAGTTCTCTCGCAAGATCATCGAGAACCAGTCGATCGCGTTCACGCTCGCGCGGATGAAGCTCGAGCTCGACGCCGCCCGCCTGCTCGTCTGGCGCGCCTCGTGGATGGGACGCAACCAGGTGCCGTTCGAGAACGCCGAGGGCTCGATGTCAAAGCTGAAGGCCGGCGAGGTCGCCGTGTGGGTGACCGAGCGCGCGATCCAGATCCTCGGTGGCAACGGCTACACGCGCGAGTTCCCGGTCGAGCGCTGGCACCGCGACGCGAAGATCTACGACATCTTCGAGGGCACCGCCGAGATCCAGCAGCTCGTGATCTCGCGCGCGATCTCGGGGATGCACATCAAGTAAGCGGGGGCGGCTCCGCCGTCCGGCAGCGCCCCCGCCGGCGCTGCGTCAGATCTGCTCGACCTCAGGCGCGTCGGTGCGCAGCAGCAGTGGCGGCTCCTCTTGCTCGGGCTGCGCTTTCGGCACGCCGAGCTTCAGCCAGGGCCGCTTGACGATGGCCCAGCCGACGGCTCCGACGAGCAGTACGCCGCACAGGATCCAGCCGAGCGCGGTCGCGCCGACGCCGACGTACTTCAGCCCGGACGCGGCGATCACGAACGTGATCACCGGCCTGATGTAGCGGTCGGGCGCGCTCGATGAGAGCATCGAGCCGATGAACACAGCGGGAACACTGCCGATGATCAACGACGTCGTAACGCCGAATTCGACGTGCCCGAAGGCGAGCGCGCCGAGTGCGGCCGCCGTCGTCAACGGCACAGCCTGCGTCAGGTCTGTGCCGACGAGCTGCTTGGCCCCGATCATCGGGTAGAGGAACAGCAGCATGATGATCATCAGCGAGCCCGAGCCCACCGAGGTGATGCCGACGACGACTCCGCCGAGCATCCCGATCGCGATCGTGCGCAGTGGGCGCGGGGTGATGTCATGGACGGCCGCCGTACGGCTATGTCCCGATTTACGGTCGAGCACGTAGCGCAACACCATTGCGCCGGCGCCGACGAGCAGCGCGATGCCGAGTGCCAGCTCGATGTTCTTCTGCGCAGTTTTGGCATGACCCATCAACGACAGCAGGTAGGAGCCGAAGAACGCCATCGGCACCGAGCCCAGCACCATCCAGCCGACCAGCCGCAGGTTGACCGTGCGCTGGCGCAGATGGACGATGGCGCCGATCGGGCGCATCAGCACAGCCGCCACGAGATCGCTCGAGATCGCCGAAGATGGGGTCACGCCGAACAGCAGGATCAGCATCGGCGTCATCAACGCGCCGCCGCCGGCGCCGGTCATGCCGACGAGGAACCCGATGATCGCGCTCCCCAGAACGATGTATGGATCTACGTGGATTTCCTTCCTCCCCTCGGCCGGGGACAGTACCGGCTGAGGGACCGCGCGGCCAACCGTGCCCGACGCAGGCCGGGGGAGCGCCGCCGCGCGGTGGCAGTGTCTCCAGTAGTCCTCGACGGCCGCAGGGCTTTGGCCGCTGCGCCGTGACGCGTACCGCGCGGCGATCGGGGAGCTGCGCCGCGCGGTGACGGCCGGTCAGGCAGCCCGGCGCGCGCCGGCCTCCACGCGCTCGAGCTCCTCGGCGTCGCGCAGCGCCCAGCCGAGACGCTCGATCAGCTGGTTGGCGGCGTGTCCTGTACTGAGGTGCACCGAGTAGACGCTCTCCTCGAGCAGCACCGCCGGTCGGTCTGCGTTCTGCTCGTCGGCGGTCACGATGATCTTCGCCATGGGTCCGGTCCTTTCATGGTTCGTGGGGCGAGGGGGTGCGGTTGGCGCCACGTCTGCGCGTTTCTGGCGCGTCGTGGCTTGGGGCACAGCCCGGCCGAGCTGGTGAGCTCGGCCGGGCTGTGAGGGGATGCCCGGGAGGGACGTCCGGGCTGAGAGACGAGGAACCTCAGGCGCCTCGACATCGCCCGTTCGCGCGGGCCGGCGCTGAGACGGCGCCGGACCGACCACTCGCATGGAGGGGGCCATTTCGGGTGGGTGGAGGTGCGAGAACGGACATTGTTCAGTTAGTATATCGACAATATTGACAAAATCAAGACCAGAGGCGAGAGGGGCGCAAAGGGCGCACGAGACCGGTCCAGGGTCGGACCGCCGCGAGGAACGGTGGGGGCGCTGCGAGGTCTTGCGAGCGGAGCGCTGGGAGACCTGGGAGCGCTACCAGGCCTGCTGGGTACGGCAGTGCGGGCAGGCGACCGTCGTAGAGACTGGTGCGCGAAATACGAAGCCGCACTGGCAGGCGTAGGAGGCCTCGTCGATCGGCCCGCCGGCATCGCGCACGCGCTGCGCGGCGGGGTCGACGGCGCGTGCGGTCGCGGCGGGCGGGGCGTAGACAGGGGCCGGCGCCGCTGCGCGCGACGTCTCGGCTACGGCGCCGGAGGCAGCGCGGCGGTGCTGATCGGCGCGTGAGCGACGTCGTTCGCGCAGCGTGTGGGGGAGGCTTGCTCGCATGGCTCTATGAGAAAAGACCCTTCCCACAGGCAAAGGTTTCGCCCTGCAACAGCGATTTCCTGGCGGTGGGTGGCTTGCGCGTGCCACTCGGGCACCGCGCCCCCGGTGGCACGGCGGCAAAATCGGTTTGGAATACTGGGTGGCGATGAATCCCGCGCGAAAGCGAACGGTGCGCTTGGTCGTGGCTTTGAGCGCGGCCGTGATGCTTGCCAGCGCGCTGATCTACACGAGCTTCAGCGCGGCCAGCCCGGCGCTCAGCCCGAGCCAGCTGCTGCACCAGGCGCAGCCTGGACGCAGCTACCAGCTCACGGGCAAGGTCGTCGACGGCTCGGTGCGTCATGCCGGCAACACGCTCGACTTCAGCGTGGCCGATCGCGCCGGCGGCACGGCGATCCCGGTCGTCTACACCGGCACCGTGCCGGACCCGTTCCGTGAAGGTCGCGAGGTGATCGTGACGGTGCAGAAGCACGGTGGGCAATACGTCGGCGAACGCGACTCGCTGATCACCAAGTGCCCGTCCAAGTACAAGACCGCTCCAGCGGGCGAGAAGCAGAACTACTGAGTGGCCGATCTCGGTCGCATCTGCCTGCTGCTGGCGCTGATCGTCTGCGTCTACGGCATCGGCGTATCGCTGTACGGAGCGCGTACGGGGCGCCTCGAGTTCTCGGACTCCGGGCGACGCGCCGTGTATGCGCTCGCGATCGTCCTGACCGTCGCCTTCGCGGTGCTCGAGCTCGCCTTCCTGCGCAACGACTTCGCCTTCAACACGGTCGCCGACACCTCGAGCCGCACGACGCCGACGTTCTACCGCGCCGCCGCGGTGTGGTCCTCACAGGAAGGCTCGCTGCTGTTGTGGGCGTGGCTGCTGTCGCTGTGGTCGAGCCTCGCGCTGTTCCTCGTGCGCCGGCGGATGCGCGACGTGGCGGCGTACGCGACCGCGATCCTGCTCGGCTTCGGCGCCTTCTTCATCTCGCTGATGATCTTCTACGCCTCGCCGTTCTCGACGACGACGCCGAAGCCGGCCGAAGGCGTCGGCCTCGATCCACTGCTGCGCTTCCCGACGATGATGATCCACCCGCCGATGCTGTACTCGGGCTACACGCTGTGCACGATTCCGCTCGCATTCGCCGCGGGGGCGCTGCTCGCACGGCGGGTCGACGCCGACTGGATCCGGGCGACGCGGCGCTTCGCCTTCGCAGCTTGGCTGTTCCTCGGCGTCGGCATCCTGCTCGGCGCGCGCTGGTCCTACGCGGAGCTCGGCTGGGGCGGCTACTGGGGATGGGACGCCGTCGAGAACGCGTCGCTGATGCCGTGGCTCACCGGCACGGCCTTCCTGCACTCGCTGATGATCCAGGAGAAGCGAGGCATGCTGAAGGTGTGGAACGTCTCGCTCGTGCTCGCCACAGGGACGCTGGCGATCATGGGCACGTTCCTCGTGCGCAGCGGCATCCTCAACTCGATCCACGCGTTCGGCGGGGCCACGCTCGGGGTTCCCTTCGTCGCGCTGATCGGCGTGCTGATCGCGGGCTCGATCTATCTCGTCGTCTCGCGGCGCGAGATGCTGCGCTCCGAGCATCGTCTCGACTCGCTGCTCTCGCGCGAGTCGATCTTCCTGGCCAACAACCTCGTGCTCGTGGCGCTCTGCTTCGTGATCTTCTGGGGCACCTACTTCCCGCTCATCTCGGAGGTGTTCACGGGCAATGAAGCGTCGGTCGGGCCGCCGTGGTTCGACCGCTACACCGTTCCGCTGGCGCTGGTCCTCGTGCTGCTCAGCGGGATCGGACCGGTGATCGCGTGGCGGCGTGCGACGCTGGCCAACGCGCGCAGGAACTTCCTCGCACCGCTTACCTCGGCGCTGCTGACGCTGATCGTGCTGCTCGCCGCCGGCGTCGCGCACAAGCCGCTGGCGATCGCGATGTTCTGCTGCGCCGCCTTCGTGCTCGGCAGCGTCGGGCAGGAGTTCTTCCGCGGCGCCCGCGCACGGCGTGCGATGGCCGGCGAGGCGCCGCCGGCGGCACTGCTCGCGCTCGTGCGGCGCAACCGGCGGCGCTACGGCGGCTACGTCGTGCACCTCGGCATCGCCGTGCTGTTCGTCGGCGTGGCCGCCTCCTCGTCCTTCCAGCATGCCGTCGAGCAGCGCCTCACGCCGGGCTCCTCGGCGCGCGTCGGCGCCTACAGCGTGCGCTACGTACGTCCCACGGCGACGATCGCGCCGAAGAACGACACGGCCCACACCGGCTCGATGCTCGACGTCGGCGCGGTGCTCGACGTCAGCAAGGGCGGCCACCACGTGGCCACGCTACGCCCCAGCGAGGGCTTCTACGACTCCGGCGAACCGGCGCAGGGGACGGTCGGTCACCTGATCGGCGGCCAGGCCGTCAGCCACATCAGCATGAGCGCCGGCATCACGCGCGACGTGTGGACGGCGATCGCGCCGAACATCTCGACGCCGGCGCTGCAGCGGATCGTGTCGGTCGGCAACAAGACCCTGCCGGCAGACGAGGCGGCGGTGGCGCTGGGCGTGCTGGCGCGCGAATACCTGAAGAACCCGCCGCCGGCGCAGTTCCATTTCATCGTCTCGCCGCTGGTCATGTGGATCTGGATCGGCGGGCTGATCGTCTTCGGCGGCGGCCTGATCGCGATCTGGCCTACGCCGAGCGCGGTGCGCCGGCGTGTCGCGCTGCGCTCGCGCGCTCGGGCCTCGCACGGTCTGGCGCGCGCCTGAGCCCGGCGATGGCCCCGATGGCCGCCCACGGCGCGAGCGCGGGGCGCTGAATGGAGCTGCTCGTCGTGGTGCTCGCGTGCCTGCTGCTGGCCGTCGTGATCGCGATCGTCGGCGCCCCGTTGCGCGCCGCCCGCGATCGAGAACTGGCCGGCGAGCACGTGCCCAGCGACGAGGACCCCGAGCGCCAGGCGGCCTACGAGCGGGCGCAGCTGGAGTCCGCGCGCGAGGCCAAGTACCGCGAGATCCGCGACGCCGAGCTCGACATGCGCACGGGCAAGCTCTCGCGCGAGGACTACGAGGCCATCGACGGCGCGTTGCGCGCCGAGGCGCTCGAGCTGCTGAACCGGCTGCAGGCGCTCGAGCACAATGAGGGCGAGGCAGACGCCGCAGACGATTCCGGGGACCCGGAGCGGTCGCCGGCCGCGGGCGTCGATGGCCGGCCGGAGCGACGAAGCGCCGGGGAGCGGTGAGGGCCTAGCTAATCGTGAAGTGGAGGGTTAGGAAGTGGCGGCCGCAGTTGCTAAGCCCAAGGCCGCTTGAGCAGCACGATCGCGTTCACGATGAAAAGGACCGCGAAGAAGATCGTCCAGCGGTTGAGGTTGCGCTCGACCATCGAGCCGCCGCCGAGCGGCCCTGTGCCGCTGCCGACGCCGAACGCCCCGGACAGGCCGGAGTCCTTGCCCGAGTGCATCAACACCAGGAAGACGACGATCACCGCGATGATCACCTGGAGCACGGAGAGGATCGTTTCCATGCCGCCAGCCTAGCGAGTCGACGGTGGAAACGACCGTCAGTGGCTCGAAGCCGCGCGGTGCAGAAGGAGCAGCTCGGGACCCCTGATCGCCGCAGGATCGGGCCGCAAGGCGGCGAAGGTGGGCCCTTGGGCGCCTGCTGCCAGCGGGTTTCCTCGTCTCTCTCCTCGGGTACGCTTACGGTCTGTCGGACGAACGGTGGCCGTGAGCGCCTTGCAACGGATTGTGGACGCGATTACGAATCCTTTACGCCTTGGTGCTTGCCTGCCGATATGAATCCCGGTGGGCGTACCCCGCGTTTGTGGGCTACTTGCGCCGACCACGACCATGGGACGACCACACGATGACGAAGACCGGCGCATGAGTGCTGCCCCCGGCATACGGAGGCGGGCGTGGCGTGCGCTGATCTCGGCGATCGCGGGGGGAGGCCTGACGGCGGCCGGGCTGGGACCGCTCGCCGGCGGCGCGCTCGCCGCGGAAAACTGGTCGGGCAGCGAATCGGAAGGTACCGGCACCACACCGACGGAAACGACGCCGAGCGAAAAGCCGAGCACGACGGGCACGTCGACGACCTCGACGCCGACGGCGAGCACGCCCGCACCGGCGCCCACGACCTCGAGCACGCCGACGCCTTCGCCGAGCGCGACCGGGCCGGGTGAAACGTCGGCCGGCGAAACCGGCGCGAAAGCGCCCGCGAAACCGTCGGCGAAAGGCCCCGCCGTCGTGCTGCAGAAGCGCCAGAAAGTGACGGAATCCAAGCCGAGCAGCTCGACGACCTCGACGCAGACGACGACCACCCCCAACCCCGGGCAGGCACCGGCCAACAGCAACGTCGCCGTCCCGCCCCAGGTGATCGCCGCCCAAGAGGAAGCGCTCGCGGCGGAACTCGCCGGCTCGGCGGCTTCCGCACAGGCGCTGTCCTTCTACCGGATTCCGCTGTTCCTGCTGCCGATCTACCAGGCCGCCTCGGTGCAGTACGGAGTGCCGTGGCAGATCCTCGCGGCGATCAACGAGATCGAGACCAACTACGGAACCGACCTGTCGGTCTCGACGGCCGGCGCGGTCGGCTGGATGCAGTTCATGCCGGCCACGTGGATCCAGTACGGCGTCGACGCGATCAACGCCGGCTACGCCGACCCGTACAACCCGGTCGACGCGATCTTCGCGGCTGCCCGCTACCTGCGCGCGGCAGGCGCCGCGAGCGACCTGCATGGCGCGATCCTCGCCTACAACCACTCCGAGGAATACGTCAGCTCGGTGCTGCTGCGCGCGAAACTGATCTCGAGCTACCCGAAGAACGTGATCGCGACGTTGACCGGGCTGACCGACGGAAGGCTGCCCGTGACCGGCAAGCAGGTCGCGTGGGGCGCGCTCTCGACGGCGCCGAGCCCCTCGGTGCTCGCATCC
Source organism: uncultured Solirubrobacteraceae bacterium (assembly GCA_963714215.1). GTDB lineage: Bacteria > Actinomycetota > Thermoleophilia > Solirubrobacterales > Solirubrobacteraceae > Palsa-744. The sequence goes on along the minus strand of CAVQNP010000006.1, from coordinate 1,634 downwards.
GGCTCAAGCGCCACGGCCGGCGCGAGGGCCGCGGCGAGCAAGAGCACCGTCAAGCTATCCGCGCCGACGAGCACCAACGCCGCCACGCCTGGCTCCGCGGCTGCGCCGTCGCCGACGGCGGCCGCCGCGGCAAGCGCGGGCAAAGGGGCCAAGCACCCGCCGGCACTCCATCTGGTCGACCTGATGAGCACCCCGAACGCGTCGGTCGTGGCCGCGCAGGATGGGCGCATCGTCAAGCTGGGCACCTCGAAGACGCTCGGCAAGTACCTGATCCTGCGCGACGTCTACGGCGACGTCTTCACTTACGCCGGCCTCGGCAGCATCGCCTCGCACTACCCCAAGCCGAAGAAGCCGAAGACGCCGAAGCTCGCCTCGAGCGCGAGCGCCTCCACACTGCCGGCGGTCAAGAAGGGCGAAGCGAAGCCGACACAGCCGGCCACTGCCGGGCACCACGCCCCGGTCACGCTGAAGGTCAAGCAGCGCTCGGCGAAGCCTGCCGGCAGCGCTGGTGCCGCGGCTGTCTCGAACGCGGGCGAACCTGAAGCTCCGAGCACCGGCAAGGTTCGTCTGTTCGCCCACCCCGGCAACCCCGACGCGCTCGCCTCGGCCGCCAAGCACGAGCGCACGAGCTCGATCGCCGGACGGCTGCTGCCGCTGCGGGCGGGCTCGATCGTCTCCAAGGGGACGGTGCTCGGTCGCGTACGCACGCCCACGAACGCGAGCGCCGGGCACCTGCGCTTCGCGATCCGTCCGGGCGGCGATCAGAGCACGGTCGACCCGCGCCCGATCCTGAAGAACTGGACGCAGCTCAGTGCGGCGCTGCACCCACGTGGCGCCAGCGGCGAAAACGACCTGCTCGGGGCGACGGCCAGCGGGGTCTTTCTGATGTCCAAGGAAGAACTCGAGCGCACGGTGCTCTCTGACCCCGGCATCGACATCTACCAGTGCGGGCGCCAGGACATCGCTTCCGGCAAGATCGACAAGCGCGTACTCGCCGTGCTCGCGTTCCTCTCGCGCACCGGCCTGCAGCCGACCGTCAGCGCGCTGGAGTGCGGTCACAGTGAGATGACCGTCTCAGGCTACGTCTCAGAGCACTACACGGGCGACGCCGTCGACATCTCGGCGATCAACGGCACCCCGATCGCCGATCACCAGGGAGCGGGCTCGATCACCGATCTGACGATCCGCACGCTGCTGACGCTGCAGGGCGAATTCGTGCCGCACCAGATCATCAGCCTGATGCAGTACCCGGGCGCGCCGAACACGCTCGCGATGCCCGAACACTGGAACCACATCCACGTCGGCTTCCGCCCGACCGCGGCCCAGCTGCCGCTGAACGGCCAGGCTGCAACCGCGGCCAGCGCCGGCAAAGGTGCTCCGTCGCCCGTGATCGTGCCGAGCGACCTGAGCACGACGCAGTGGAGTCAGCTCGTAAACCGGATCGGTGCTCTGCCTGCGCCGAAGGTTGCCGCCAAGCCCAGCTCGGCGGCGATCAAGGATCCGAAGTCGGCCGTCGCCGGCAAACAGCCTTAGCGCCGACGCAGCTTGACCCTAAACTAGAGCCTTAGGCTCGGCTGAATGTGCTCGCAGATGCGCGGGTGCGTCTGCGAGATACGCCGGGTGCGTCTGCGATC
>CAVQNP010000005.1:0-143594 GCA_963714215.1 uncultured Solirubrobacteraceae bacterium | reverse complement strand
ATGTTCGAGCGATTTACAGAACGGGCCAGGCAGGTGGTCGTTCTCGCGCAGGAGGAGGCGCGAACGCTCAAGCACAACTACATCGGCACCGAGCACATCCTGCTCGGACTGCTGCGCGAGGAGGAGGGCCTGGCCGCCCGCGTCCTGGAGAGCCTGGACATCACCGTCGAGCGAGTGCGCGCGCAGGTCGTGCGCATCGTCGGCTCCGGTGAGGAGGTCACCTCCGGTCAGATCCCGTTCACGCCGCGCGCCAAGAAGGTGCTCGAGCTGGCGCTGCGCGAGGCGCTCAGCCTCGGTCACAACTACATCGGCACCGAGCACATCCTGCTCGGCCTCGTGCGCGAGAACGAGGGCGTGGCGGCGCGCATCCTGCTCGACTTCGACGCCGACTCGGAGAAGATCCGCAACGAGGTCATCCGCATGCTGTCCGGTCCCGGCGGTCGTCGTCAGGGCCAGTCCGCCGGCTCCGGCTCCGGCGCCGCCGCGGGCCCGGGCGAGGGCAAGAAGTCGTCCAAGCTGCTCGACCAGTTCGGGCGCAACCTGACCAAGCTGGCCGCCGAAGGCAAGCTCGACCCGTGCGTCGGGCGCGAGACCGAGATCGAGCGGATCATGCAGATTCTCTCGCGGCGCACGAAGAACAACCCCGTGCTCGTCGGCGAGCCGGGCGTCGGCAAGACGGCCGTGGTCGAGGGCCTGGCCCAGCGGATAACGAGCTCCGACGTGCCCGAGCTGCTGCGCAACAAGCAGATCTACACGCTCGACCTGGCGGCGCTGGTCGCCGGCTCGAAGTACCGCGGCGAGTTCGAGGAGCGCCTGAAGAAGGTGATGAAGGAGATCACCCAGCGCGGCGACATCATCCTGTTCATCGACGAGCTCCACAACCTGGTCGGCGCGGGTGCGGCGGAGGGAGCGATCGACGCGGCCTCGATCCTCAAGCCTGCCCTGGCCCGCGGCGAGCTGCAGACGATCGGCGCGACGACGCTCGAGGAGTACCGCAAGTACCTCGAGCGCGACTCGGCGCTGGAGCGTCGCTTCCAGCAGATCCGCGTGGACGAGCCGACGGTCGACCAGACGGTCGAAATCCTCAAGGGCCTGCGCGACCGCTACGAGCAGCACCACAAGGTGCAGATCACCGACGAGGCGCTGCGCGCCGCAGGCGAACTGGCCAGCCGCTACATCTCCGACCGTTTCCTGCCGGACAAGGCGATCGACCTGATCGACGAGGCCGCCTCGCGCATGCGGATCAAGTCGATGACCTCGCCGCCGGCCAACCGCGAGCTCGAGGGCGAGGTCGAGACGACCCGCCGCGAGAAGGAGGCCGCGATCGAGGCGCAGGAGTTCGAGAAGGCCGCCGCGCTGCGCGACACCGAGCGCAAGTTGACAAATAAGAAACGCGAGCTCGAGCAGGAGTGGGAATCGGGCGAGTCGGGCGAGCGCCCGTCGATCGGCGAAGAGGAGATCGCGGACATCGTCTCGATGTGGACCGGCATCCCGGTGTTCAAGCTGACCGAGGCCGAGACGCAGAAGCTGATGCGGATGGAGGACGAACTGCACAAGCGCGTGATCGGCCAACACCCGGCGATCGAGGTGATCTCAAAGGCGATCCGTCGCTCCCGCGCGGGCCTTAAGGACCCCAAGCGCCCCACCGGCTCGTTCATCTTCCTGGGCCCCTCGGGCGTGGGCAAGACCGAGCTGGCGCGCACGCTCGCCGAGTTCCTGTTTGGCGACGACGACGCGATGATCCGCATCGACATGTCGGAGTACATGGAGAAGCACGCGGTCTCCAGGCTCGTCGGCTCGCCTCCGGGCTACATCGGCTACGACGAGGGCGGTCAGCTGACCGAGGCCGTGCGGCGCAAGCCCTACAGCGTGCTGCTGCTCGACGAGATCGAGAAGGCGCACCCTGACGTCTTCAACATCCTGTTGCAGATCCTCGAGGACGGCCGTCTGACCGACGCGCAGGGGCGCACGGTCGACTTCCGCCACGCGATCGTGATCATGACCTCGAACATCGGTGCTTCGGAGATCGCGCGCAACACGCCGCTCGGCTTCGCTGTGTCCGAGGATGAGACGGGGATCACCTACGACGACATGAAGGCGCGGATCATGGGCGAGCTGAAGAAGGTCTTCCGTCCTGAGTTCCTCAACCGCATCGACGACGTGATCGTCTTCCACAAGCTGCAGAAGGACGAGATCAAGCAGATCGTCGAGCTCCTGCTGCTGCGGATCCGCGAGTCGATGGCCGAACGCGAGCTGCAGCTCGAGCTGACCGGGGAGGCGAAGGACCTGCTCGTCGAGAAGGGCTGGGACCCATCGATGGGAGCACGCCCGCTGCGCCGCGCGATCCAGCGCTACATCGAGGACCCGCTGGCCGACTTCGTGCTGCGCGAACAGGTCGTCCCGGGCGCGACGATCGTCGTCGACCCCTCGCCGGACGACGCCGAGGACGTGCGTCTGACGATCGTCAAGCCGAAGAAGCAGAAGACGCCGGTCGGTGTCGGCGCCGAAGGCGGCTCCCCCGAGGAGCTGACCGAGGGCGAGGGCACAGCGGACGGCGACGCTCCGGAGATCGCCGAGCCCGACGGAGAGTAGCCGCGGCGTCCCCACCGGCCCGTAATCTGGGCCGGTGGCCCGTGAGACCGCCTATAGCTGCAGCGAGTGCGGCCTGCAATCGGCCCAGTGGCACGGCAAGTGCCCCGGCTGCGAGGCGTGGAACACGCTCGTCGAGGAACGTCTGCCGGCGACGGCCGCGGGCGCTCGCGGCAGGACGGCGAGCAAGCGCAGCGTGGGCGTCGCAGCGGGAGCAAGGGGCCGCGAGCGGCGCCCGACGCTCGCCGCGCGCCCGCTACGCGATGTCGGCGCGGCTCCGGTGCAGCGCATGTCCACGGGCATCGGCGAGCTCGATCGCGTGCTCGGCGGCGGTCTCGTGCCGGGTTCGCTCGTGCTGCTCGGCGGTTCGCCGGGCATCGGCAAGTCGACGCTCACGAACATGGCGCTCGGGAACCTGCAGGAGGCGGGCCACAAAACGCTGTACGTGAGCGGCGAGGAGTCAGCCGAGCAGGTTCGCCTGCGCGCTGAGCGCCTCGGCTCAGGGCCGGCCAACGCGGCGCTGAAGGTGCCGATCCTCGCCGAGACCGACCTCGACACGGTGCTCGACGCGATCGCCGCCGAAGGCCCGGCGGCGTGCGTGATCGACTCCGTGCAGACGCTCAACTCGGGCGAGCTGTCGGGTGCTCCGGGATCGGTCGGCCAAGTGCGCGAGGTGGCCGGGCGGATCATGGAGCTGGCGAAGGCGCGCGGCACGGCCGTGATCCTCGTCGGTCACGTGACCAAGGAGGGGGCGCTGGCCGGCCCGCGCGTGCTCGAGCACCTCGTCGACTGCGTGCTGCAGTTCGAGGGCGAGCGCGAGCGGCCCTACCGCGAGCTGCGCGCGCTGAAGAACCGCTTCGGCTCGACCAACGAGGCGGGGCTGTTCGAGATGCGCCAGGGAGGCCTCGTCGAGGTGCTCGACGCCTCGGCCCGCTTCGTCGCCGAGGCGACGCGGGCGCCGGGCAGCGTGGTGCTCGCGGCGATGGAGGGCTCGCGCCCGCTGCTCGTGGAGGTGCAGGCACTGGTCGCGCCATCGGAGCTAGAGCAGCCGCGGCGCGTGGTCTCGGGCCTCGATCGCAACCGCCTGGCGCTGGTGCTGGCGATCCTCGGGCGCCACGGGCGCGTGGGCACGGGCGGCGCTGACGTGTTCGTCAACGTCGTCGGTGGCGTGCGCGTGGACGAGCCGGGCTGCGACCTGGCGGTCGCCCTGGCGGTGGCCAGCGCCAGTCGCGGAGTGGCGCTGATGGGCACTCCCAGGGCCTGCTTCGGCGAGCTCGGCCTGACGGGCGAGCTGCGCTGGGTCGGCCATCCGGAGCGACGCCTGGAAGAGGCCGCCAAGCACGGCTGCACCGACGTGATCGCGCCGCCGGACAGCGGCGGCGGAGCGTGTGAGGCGACGACATTGCGTGAGGCGCTCGCGCTGGCGCTTCCGTCGTCCTCGAGGGCCGGCACAGGGCGCTTGACGGAGGCAGTCGCTTGACCTGGCGTACAGGTGTGTACGAGGCGCTAAAGAAACGCTAAATGCCCTAGAATAGGGGCAGTGGCTCTACGATCCGGCGAAGATTTTCATACAGAAGTAAGGCCGGAGCCGGGGTTGATGAAGGCGCTGGAGATGATCGCTCCAGGCACCGCGCTGCGGGAGGGAATCGAGAATATCCTCCACGCTCGCACCGGTGGCCTGATCGTCATCGGTGAGCCCGAAGACCTCAGTTTCCTGAACTCCGGCGGGATCAAGCTGGACATCGACTACACGCCTGCCTTCCTCTACCAGGTGGCAAAGATGGACGGCGCGATCATCCTCAACGCGAGCGCCACGAAGATCACGATGGCCAACGTCCAACTGATGCCCGATCCGACGATCCTCTCGCACGAGACGGGCACGAGGCACCGCACTGCCGAGCGCGTCTCCAAGCAGACCGAGGCGCTCGTGATCGCGATCTCCCAGCGGCGTGAGGTTGTCTCGCTGTACGTCGACGGCGCCAAGTACATTCTCGAGGACATCCCGGTCGTGCTCGCCAAGGCAAACCAGGCGCTGGCGACGCTCGACAAGTACCGCACGCGCCTGGACCAGGTCTCAACGCGGCTGACGGCGCTCGAGTTCGAGGGTGGCGCGACGTTGCACGACGTGCTCACCGTGCTGCAGCGCTCGGAGCTGGTCACGCGCATGGCGGTCGAGATCGAGCGCTACATTGTAGAGCTCGGCAGCGAGGGGCGGCTGATCGAAGATGCAGCTCGAGGAGACGACCGTAGGCACGGCGGCCGAGAAGGCTGCGCTCGTGCGCGACTACCTGTTCGACTACTCCGACGAGGCATTCGCCGCCGGGCTCGAGGAGATCGGCCGGCTCGCCCACCAGGACCTGCTCGACTTCGGACGGCTGGCCGAGCTGCTCGGCTACGACCGCAAGCTGAACACGCTCGACTACCCGGTCTCGCCGCGCGGCTATCGCGTGCTCGGTCGCATTCCGCGACTGCCGAAGATAGTCGTCGCTGAGATCGTCAGCGAGTTCGGCGGCCTCGACGAGCTGCTGGCCGCCACAGATGCCGACCTTGAGTCGGTCGAGGGAGTCGGGGAGATAAGGGCCAAGGACATTCGCGAGGGACTGCGCAGGCTGCAGGAGATCAACCTCGTGGATCGTTACCTGCAGACTTGAAGACGGGCCGGCCCTTGTGGCCGGCCGAACAAAGGAGAACACCATTCCGCCACAAGCAACGCAAGAGGAAGAGCTCGACGTCGAGCTCGAGGTCACACGCGAAGTCGAGTTCATCGAGTTCGAGCTCGGCGATCATGTCGTCTACCCCCACCACGGCGCCGGCAAGGTGCTGAAGAAGGAGGAGATGGAGATGCTCGGCGAACGGCGCGAGTACCTCACGATCAAGATCCTCCACAACGACATGACGGTTAGGGTCCCGACCGAGAACGCCGCGCTGGCGGGCTTGCGCCGGGTCATCGACGAGGAAACCGTCAAGAAGGTCCTGGACGTGCTGCGGGACGAGGTCTCGGAGATGCCGAAGAACTGGAACCGTCGGTTCAAGCACAACCGCGACAAGATCAAGACGGGCGACATCTACGAGCTCGCCGAGGTTGTGCGCAACCTCTCGCTGCGCGAGAGCGAGAAGGGTCTCTCGACGGGTGAGAAGCAGATGTTCACGCGTACCAAGAAGATCCTCGCCTCCGAGCTGATGTACGCGCTCGACAAGGACGAGGAAGAGGCCGAGAGCTACCTCGACGAGCTGCTCGCCGCTTCGGCCACCAGCCAGATGGCCGGAGCAGCGGCCGAGTAACGGGCTTTCGCGCACGCTTCAGCGGCTCTTCCGCCTGGAGCGTGCGCGACAGTCTCTAAAGCGCGATGGCCATAGGCGAGTCGTGAGCAGATGGCGATCGCGCTGATCGTGGCCGCCGGCAGCGGCGAGCGCCTCGGCGCCGGACGCCCGAAGGCGCTCGTCGAGCTGGCCGGCCGCCCGATGCTCGACTGGTCGCTGCAGGCGCTTGCGGCCTTGCCCGAGATCGAGCAGGTGATCGTCGCGCTGCCCGTCGGTGCCGGCTTGGCCGAAGTCTCGGGCGAGGGGGTGATCGGCGTCGAGGGGGGCGCCACGCGCTCGGAGTCGGTGCGCTGCGCGCTGGAGATCGCACAGGAGGGTGACCCGGTGCTCGTGCACGATGCCGCGCGGCCGCTGTTGACGCCGGCGATCGCGCGCCAGGTGCTCGCGGCGCTCGAAGCCGATGCGGATGCCGATGGAGCGATCGCGGCGGCGCCGGTGACCGACACGATCAAGCGCTTGGCCGATCACGGCGGCGTGAGCGAGACGCTCGATCGCTCGAGCCTTTGGGCGGTGCAGACGCCGCAGGTCTTCCGCCGCGAGGCGCTCGAGCGCGCCCTGGCGCAGCCGGCCGACGTGCTGGCCGAAGCGACCGACGACGCTTGGCTGATCGAGCGCGCAGGCGGGCGGGTGGTCGTGGTGCCGGTGGCCGGCGAGAACCTCAAGGTGACCACACCGCTCGATCTCGAGATCGCCGGGGAGCTCTTGTCGCGACGCGCCCGCGACGCCGCCACCGATCCTGCTTGAATCGCAGCGCCGGCCCGGCGACGGCCGCGCATCGACATGCTGACCGACTACCACCTCCACCTGCGCCCCGACGATCTCGACGCGAGCGCAGACGATTACTTCACGCCGGCCAACTTCGAGCGCTATCGTGCGGCCGCGAGCGAGCGGGGAATCGCGGAGCTGGGCGTCTCCGAACACATCTACCGCTTCGAGCAGGCGCTCGATGTGTGGCAGCACCCGTTCTGGGTGCCGTTCGCCCGCGACGACATCGACTCCTACTGCGCGTTCGTTCGCGAGCACACCGACCTGCGCTTGGGGATCGAGGCAGACTTCGTGCCGGGTGCCGAGGACCGCCTGGCCAACCTGCTGCAGGCCCGCGACTTCGACTACGTCGTCGGCTCGGTGCACTTCATCCGCGAGGGCGCCGTCGACATGGACGACTACAGCGTGTGGGATTCCGGGCGCAGCGTCGAGGAGATCTGGCGGCGTTACTTCGAGACGATCGGCGAGGCGGCGCGCAGCGGCCTGTTCGACATCCTCGCGCACCCCGATCTCGTGAAGGTCTGGGGCGGCGAGCGCCCGCTGCCGGATGGCGATCTGCGGCGTTACTACGAGCTGGCGATCGACGGGATCGCCGAGTCGGGGATCGCCGTCGAGGTCTCCACGGCAGGCCTGCGCAAGCGCGTGCAGGAGATCTATCCGGCGCCCGCCTTCCTGCAGATGTGCCTCGAAGCCGGCGCGCCTGTGGCGCTCTCCAGCGACGCCCACCGCCCGGAGGACATCGGCGCCGACTACGACCGCGCGCAGGAGCTGCTCGGCGAGCTCGGCGTTGGTGAGCTCAGCGTGTTCGAACGCCGCGAGCGCCGCCAGGCGCCGATCGGTGAGAGCGAGCCCGCGAGATGAGCGCGCTCGTCGGCATCGGCTATGACTCGCACCGGCTGCTTGCCGGGCGGCGGATGGTGATCGGCGGCGTCGAGATCCACGGCGAGCTCGGCCTCGATGGGCACTCCGACGCCGACGTGCTCGCGCACGCGGTGACCGATGCGCTGCTCGGCGCCGCCGGCCTCGGCGACATCGGCGAGTACTTTCCCGACACCGACGAGCGCTGGCGCGACGCGGACTCGATGCAGCTGCTCGCCGAGGTCGTCGAGAGCGTCCACAGCGCGGGCCTTCAGATAGTCAACGTCGACTGCACCGTCGTGATGGAGCGCCCCAAGCTCGCACCGCACCGGCGGGCGATCCGCGAGCGGCTCGCCGGCGTCCTCGGTCTCGATCTCCGCCGCGTCAACGTGAAGGCAAGCACGGGCGAGGGAATCGGCTTCGTCGGTCGCGGCGAGGGTGTCGCGGCGCTGGCTGTCGCCGGGCTCAGCACGCCCGTCGATTTGGCCGACGGGCAGGCCTGAAGTCAAGCGCCGCGCGCGTGAGCGCTAGGGTTGCCGCGCGATGCGCGCAGTCCAGCTACACGACACCCGCAGCGGCGAGATCCTGCCGCTTGCGCCAAGCGACCCGGCCCACGTCGGCATCTACGCGTGCGGGCCGACCGTGTACAGCCGCATCCACATCGGCAACGCGCGCCCGTTCGTGATCTTCAGCCTGCTCAAGCGCTTTCTCGAGCACGAGGGCTACGGCGTGCAGCTCGTGATCAACGTGACCGACGTCAACGACAAGATCTACGACGCCGCGCGCGCGCAGGGCCGCCCGAGCGCGGAGCTGGCCGAGGAGATGACGCGCCTGTACCGCGCCGACACCGACGCGCTCGGGATCGGCCGGCCCGACCACGAGCCGCTCGCATCGGAGACGATCGGTCCGATCGTCGAGCACATCGCGGCGCTCGTGCAGCGCGGCCACGCCTATGCCGCCGGCGGCGACGTGTACTTCCGTGTGCGCTCCGACGAGGGCTACGGCACGCTCTCGCATCGCCGCATCGACGCGATGGACCAGGGCGAGGGCGTCGAGGGCTCCGAGCGCAAGGAGGACCCGCTCGACTTCGCCCTGTGGAAGGCCCATAAGGACGGTGAGGACACCGTGTGGGACTCGCCCTGGGGCCCCGGTCGCCCGGGCTGGCACATCGAGTGCTCGGCGATGGCCGAGCAGCTGCTCGGCGTCGGCTTCGACGTCCACGGCGGAGGCTCCGACCTCGTCTTTCCGCACCACGAGAACGAGGCAGCGCAGACGCGCGCGGCGCGCGGCCGCGAGCTGACCAAGCTGTGGATGCACAACGGGATGATCCAGTTCACCGGCGAGAAGATGGCCAAGTCTGTCGGCAACATCGCCCTGTTGCACGAGGTGATCGGTGAGTACGGGCCACAGGCCGTCGTGATGTACCTGATCTCCGGGCACTACCGCCAGCCGCTGGCCTTCTCCGAGGCGGCGCTCGAGCAGGCCGCTGCGAACGTCAGGCGTATACGCGAGGCTGGGCGCAGACTCGGCCCAGGCCCGACCGTCACACGCGATCGCGGCGATGACTCGCGCCTCGGGACGCTCCGCGAGGCGTTCTTCGCGTCGCTTGCCAACGACTTCAATACGCCGCTCGCGCTCGCCCAGCTGAACGAGTGGCTCGCTGTGGCCGGCTCGCTCGGCGCGAGCGGCGACGCCGATCTGGGGGAGATGCTGGGCGTCTTCGGCCTGGAGGCGCTGCTGGTGCCCGACGAGGCCGCTCCGGCTGAGGTCCGCGAGCTCGCCGAGCAGCGCGAGCAGGCCCGCGCGGCACGCGACTTCGGGGCCTCCGACCGGCTGCGCGAGCAAATCGCAAAGCACGGCTGGGACGTGCGCGACGGAGCCGACGGCTTCGAGCTGCTCCCGCGGTGATCCTCTACGGGCGCAACCCCGTCTTCGAGGCCTTGCGGGGCCGGCGCGCAAAGGCCGTCAAAGACGTCTGGGCGACTGCGGCCGCGTCGCGCGAGCCATGGCTGAAGCAGGCGGGGGCGAGGATCGTGACCGGCGAGGAGATCGAGCGTCGCTGCGGCTCGGGCGCGCATCAGGGAGCGTGCGCCGACGCCGGCCCCTATCCGTACGTCTCCGCTCAGCAGATGCTCGGCCGCAAGGAACCGCTGATCGTCGCGCTCGACCAGGTGCAGGATCCCCAGAACCTCGGCTCGATCTGCCGCACGGCCGAGTGCGCCGGCGCCGCGGGGGTCGTGATCCCTGAGCGCCGCGCGGCCGAGGTGACGCCGGCCGTCTGCAAGGCCTCCGCGGGAGCCGTCGAGCATCTGCCGGTGGCGCGGGTGCGCAACATGGCCGACTTCCTGGCCGAGGCGCGCGAGGCCGGCTGCTGGTGCTATGGCGCAAGCGGCGATGAGGATGGCGCAGGGAGCGGGCAGGAGGAGGCGCGAGGCTCCACACGGCCTGGGCGCGGCTCGCTCGCGCCGGTGCCGTATGACCGCCCCGACTACGCCGGCGCCGGGGTCGTGCTGGTGCTCGGCAGCGAGGGCAGCGGGCTGCGCCCGCGCGTCGCCGGCGCCTGCGATGAGCTGATCGCGCTGCCGCTGCTCGGGAAGATCGAGTCGCTCGGCGTGAGCGCCGCCGCCGCGGCGATTCTGTACGAGATCTTGCAGAGTCGGGCGGCCGCCCTTGACAACTCTCCATAACTGTGCGAGGCTCGCGCCGAACATAACGCTGAACCTAAGGTTGAAGAAGCCTCAGGTGTACATAGCTTTGGCGCCAGGGGAGGAGTGCGCCACTGAGCAAATTGGGGCCTGCCCATGGGCAGGCCGCTTGGAAAGGATCTGCTCGTGGCTCGAATCTCCCATAACCCTAACTCTGAACCCAAGGTTGATGATGGGTTCCTCATTGCCCTCGCGAAGCTGGGCGACCGCAACGCCTATGACCGGCTCGTGCGGCGCTATCACGGCTTCGTCCGTCTGAAGGCCTCCTCGTACTTCCTCGCAGGTGGCGACTCGGACGACCTGATCCAGGAGGGGCTCGTCGGCCTGTACAAGGCGATCCGCGACTTCCGCACCGATCGCGAGTCGAGCTTCCGCAACTTCGCCGAGCTCTGCATCACCCGCCAGATCATCACGGCCGTGAAGACGGCCACGCGCAACAAGCACACGCCGCTGAACCAGTACGTCTCGTTCTCCTCGACGCCTGCGGGCGCCGGCGACGACGTGCCCACGCTCGACCAGATCCTGCCCGGGCCGACCGTGCACGACCCCGTCAACCAGGTGATCAGCTCCGAGGAGCTGCGCTCGCTCGTCGGTTGCCTCTCGAGCGCGCTGTCCGAGCTCGAGAGCCGCGTGCTCTCGCTGTATCTCGACGGCTACTCCTACGAGCAGGTCGGCGAGCGCCTGGAGTGCGACACCAAGACGGTCGACAACGCCCTGCAGCGCGTCAAGCGCAAGGTCGGCGCGCACCTGCAGGCGCGGGCCGTCGCTGCCTGAGTAGCACCCGCAACCTGCGCGGCCGCGCCGACTGAGCGCGCCGCGCGCAGCGCGCCGGGCCTCGCCGGGGCGCCTGGCGGGGAGTACGTGCTCCCCGCCGGAACCGCAGCCTGGCGCCCTCGTGTGCCCGGCTAGAAGTGCCCTTCCGCGGGCTGCGCCGAGTTGCCGGGCGCCTCCGGCGTCAGCGCCGCCGCCGGTGCGGGCGTCACTTCAAGCGGAACCGCGAGGGTCGCGGCGCCCTGGTTCTCGGGATCGCCCGGGACCTTGACCCTCAGCTTGCGCGTGCTCGCTGCGTAGAAGGAGTGCGCGATTGTGAACGTCCCGTCGGCAGCCACCTGGGCGACCTCGACCGTGTGGTAGCCGACGCCCGATCCGCTCAGTGCCTGCAGGTACACCGGATGCCCGGCGTGGGCCGGCGTCACTGTGCCCGAGAACGTGACCGGCTGACCGGCCGCGACGCTGCTCGCCGAGGCGCTCGCCGTCACGCCATAGCGAACGCCCTCGAACAGGCGCGAGGAGGTCTTGCCGGCGCCCGTGACCTTGTAGAAGGTGCTCTGCGTCGGCGTCTGCACCGGGAATGAGTAGGCGCCACCGGCGCCGCTCGTGCTCGTCGCCACCGGGACGAAGTCGTGCTGCAGGCGCGTGCGCGCAAGCAGCGTGAGCGTCGTCGGGGTCGCCGTTTCGATCTTGCCGCTGACCGTCACCGGCTGGCCATAGGAGATCGGGTCGGCCGAGCTTTCGATCGTCAGGGCCGGGTTCTGCGCTTGCGAGATCTCATAGGAGAGCGGTTCGGATGCGCCCGGAGCGTTGCGCTTGGGCGCGCGCACGATCACGCGGATGTTGGCGTCGCCGGAAACCGCGAAGACGTGGGTGATCGAGTAGGTGCCTCCCTGACCGACCGTGCTCCAGCCGATCCGGTACCATTCTTCGCCGCCAACCGAGCTCTCGCGCTGCAGCGCGACCACGGCGCCCGCGTCGGCCGGGCTGACGGTGCCCGAGAAGACGACCTTGTTGCTGAGGCCCTGCCGGCGCAGGTGCGAGCGGATGAAAGGTCCGCCGCCCGTGAACAACTGCGAGCCGTCGGGCGGGCCCGTCATCGTGACCTTGGGCGAGACCTTCACGCCACGGTGTCCGCTCTGGACGCCGTAGACCGTGACGTAGAACTGACTGTTGGCCTGCAGCGCGGGAGTCGTGAACGCGTAGTTGCCGTGTTCGTCGGTGCTCGTCGTGCCGAGCACGCTCGCCGGCGGACCGCCGGCCGACTGTCCGAAGACGGTCACCGTCTGGCCGGCCGGAGGCTGCGTCGGGCACGTCAGCTCGCCGAACACGACCGTCGATTCGCCGGTTTCGATGAAGCGCGGCGCGACGTTGATGTGCACCCGGCAGCCACCCGTCCCCGCCGCGTGACGCGCGGCGTGCCTGGATGCGTGGTGCCCGGCCGAAGCCGCCGCCGGGAACAGCACGGCGCCCGTCGCGGCGCACGCCGCCAGGGCCCATGTCAGTCTGATCGAACGCATTTCGCGCCTCCTTTTGCTCTCGCTCGTGGTGCTGCAAGTAACCCGCCCCCGACGGCGTCGATGCGGTTCGCGGACGACATATGGCAACTGAAACCCGTGTTTCAGGCCGCGTAAGCTGGGTACTTAGTGGCTTGATATTTGTAGACGCGGGACGCCCGACTGAGCGTGTCGGGCCGGCCGCGAGGGAGCCCGAAAGGGACTGGACCGGGGACGGGAGGAGAGCGATGAGGGGATCGAGGGTCACTCAGCTGAGGCTCGGCGTAGCGCTGCTCGCCGGTTGCGCGGCGCTCGTCGGGATCGGGACCGGCGTAGCCGCCGCGGCCGAAGCGCCGGTGAACCTGTCGGCGCCGAGCATCGCCGGCAGCGCACGCGACGGACAGCGCCTGAAAGCGAGCAAGGGCTCGTGGTCGGGCGAGAAGCCGACCACCTACAGCTACAGCTGGTCGCGCTGCGATGCCTCCGGCAGCAACTGCACGACGATCCCAGCCGCATCGCACCCCTCGCGACGCGCGGACCACGAAGACGTCGGGCACACCCTGCGCGTGACCGTCACCGCCACCAACGCAGGAGGCGAGACGAGCGCCACCTCCGCACCCGGCGAGCTCGTCGAACCGGCCGCCCTGCACAAGGGCAAAGCGCCCAAGATCTCCGGCAGTGCCCACGACGGTCAGCTGCTGACCGTCGGCGGGGGGAGGTGGAAGGGCTCGCCGCCGCAGTCCTACGCCTATGAATGGCAGACATGCGACCGCTCGGGCACATGCGCGCCGATCGCCGGGGCCGACGGTCCGAGTTACCGAGCCGCCACCACGCAGATCGGTCACACGCTGCGCGTGATCGTGACCGCCACCAACGCCGTCGGCTCGCTCAGCGTGAGCTCCAGGCGCACGAGCAAGATCCTCGCCGGAGCGCCCGTGAACACCGCTGCGCCGTCTGTCGGCGGGAGCCTGCGGGAAGGCCAGGCGCTGACGGCCGACCCGGGCACGTGGGCCGGCACGGGGCCGATCTCCTTCGCCTACCAGTGGCTGCGCTGCTCGATCGCCGGTGGCGGCTGCGAAGCGATCTCGGGCGCCACCGAACCGACATACACCGCGAGCGGTCTCGACCTGGCGAGCAACCTTGCCGTCGTCGTGACCGCGAGCAGCCCGCTGGGTGCCGTACCTGCGACCTCGCCCGAAACGCAGCCGATCCTCGGCATCCTGCCGACCAACACCGTCCTGCCGACGATCTCCGGGCTGCTGCAGGATGGCGGTCTGTTGAGCGTCGCCGGCGGCAGCTGGTCGGGCACCCAACCGATCTCATACGCCTACCAGTGGCAGCTCTGCAATGCGCTCGGCGAAGCGTGCAAAGCGATCGAAGGCGCCACCGGCTCGAGCCTCAAACTCGACCCGAGCGAGATCGGCAAGACGCTCGCACTTCTCGTCACCGCGACGAACGCCGCAGGATCGACCTCGGCGACGAGTTCCGTCACGGGGCTGATAGCCGGCATCTTGCCGAAAAACACGGCGTTGCCGACGATCGGCGGGGCGCTGAAAAACGGGCAGCTGCTCAGCGTGACGAATGGAACGTGGACGGGCAGCGAACCGATCTCGTACACCTACCAGTGGCAGCTGTGCCTGCTCGGCAGCTGCAGCGACATCGCCAAAGCCACCAGTCAGACCTTCCTGCTCGGCGGGTTGAGCCTCGGCAGCGCGCTGCGCGCTGTCGTGACCGCCAAAAACGCGGCCGGCTCGGTGCCGGCGACCACGGCGATCACCGGTCCGCTCGGGCTGTGAGCCGCTGCGCTCACGGCTCGTGGGCGGAGAGGAGGGCATCCAGCAGCGTGTTGTAGGGCTCGCCCGTCGCCGGGATCGTGTGCCCGCGGCCCACGATCGTCTCGCGTCGTGCCTCTAGTTGCAGCGCGACGATGTCGCAGATCGCCTCGAACACCGGCGAATGCCCGCCCGAGACGACGAGCTTCACAAACGGCGCCGCGCGCAACTGCTCAAGCGGCGGGTCGGCCTCCCACGGCGGCCGTTCGCTCATCAGCAGCCGTGCGCCCGCCAGGAGCTCGCCCTCGAGCTCCTCCGGCGTCTCGTGCGACGAGCCCACGCCGCCGCGAAACGCGCGCAGGAAGTCGAGCGGCTCGAGCGACTGCGCGTGCTCGTAGAGCAGCTCACCCGATGCGATCTGCGCGTCGACCGCTGGATTCCCGGCGGCGACGCGCATGCAGCCCGGCTCGGAGATCGTCAGCGAGCGCACGGCGTCCGGAGCAAGCGCCGCCGCGTACAGCGCGATCACGGCGCCATAGGAGTGCCCGACGAGGTGCGCGCCGTCGCCGAGCAGCTCCGCGATCGACGGCGCCTCCGCCTCGAAGTCGCCGCGCGCCAGCGCCGGGCTGGCGCCGAAGCCCGGCCGGTTGGGCAGCACCAGCGTCCATCGCTCGGCCAGCGGCAGCTGATGGCGCCACGTGCGCTCCGCCCCGACCACGCTGCCGTGCACGAGCACCACGCGCGGTCCCGTGCCGTGCTGTGTCACGTCGAGATCGCGTGCGCGCACAGTGCCTCGCCGCGTCGCTAGGGCACGATCACGTTGGCCGGGTCCGGCTGCTCCTCCGGCGGCGCCTGGCTGTAGTCGCCGAACGGGCCGTCGCGCTGCACGACCGCGCCGCTCACGCCTTCGCGTTCGGCCAGCTCGATGAAGTCCTTCGCCTCCGGCGTGTTGCGCATCAGCCCGTCCAGCACCGGACCGAGGAACTGCGTCGAGGCCAGGCCCATGTTCTCGTAGGCCTGGTTGACGATCAGCTTCATCGCCGTCAGTTGAGAGAGCGGGATCGCCGCGAGCTGGCGCGCGCGCTCGGCCACCTCTTCCTCCAGGCGCGCGAACGGCACGGCTGCGTTGATCAGGCCCGCCTCGACCGCTTCTGAGCCCGACAGCGGTTTGCCCGTGAGCGAGTATTCCTTGGCCTTCGTCAGCCCCAGCCGGTACAGCCACATGCCGGTCAGGTAGCAGCCCCACATGCGCGAGTAGGAGGTGCCGATGCGCGCGTCCTCCGAGGCGATCACGAGGTCGGCGCACAGCGCCATGTCTGAGCCGCCGCCCACGCACCAGCCGTGCACCTGGGCGATCACCGGCTTCGGTGAGCGCCACAGGCTCATGAACTTCGGCACCGGGCCGACAGCCTGCGAGGTTGCCATCGCAAAGTCCTTGCCCGCGTCCCACTGCCCGTCGGTGGTCAGCGACTCGTCCCAGTGATGAAAGCCCCCACCGAGGTCGAAGCCCGCGCAGAACGCGCGTCCGGCCCCGCGCAGCACGATCACCTTGACCTGCGTGTCGGCGATCGCGCGATGCACGGCCGCCTCGAGCTCGTCGGGCATCGGCGGCACGATCGTGTTCAGCCGCTCCGGCCGGTTCAGCGTGATCGTGGCGATCGTGTCCTCCGTGTCGTACAGCAGCGTCTGAAAGGACATCTGGCCTCCTCGGAATAGAACGGCGGACAGGCGGGCACTAGATATCTGACGATGTCATCCCCAGTCCCTCGGCGCGATGCTATTGGGGTCCAAGCCGCGGAGCGCCATTTTGGACGCGCGTCGAACGACCCGAGCGCCGTGCCGCCCCACAATTGGGGCATGTCGGGGACCGCGCCAGCAGAGCTGCAAGGCGGACGTCCGCTCGACGTGCCCGCGGGCGCGATCGGCGAGCCGTCGATGCTCGACTCGCCGGCGCTCAGCGAGGACGCAGCCGAGCCCTGGGACGTGCTCGACGCCCGCAACGGCGGCGCTCAGCCCTACGACGAGGGGCTGCTGGCCGGCCCTCGCGCGACCGAGGCCGACAGGCGGCTGCGGCGCGCGCTCGATCGGCTCGACCTGCGCGAGCTGTGCGAGAAGGTCGCCGGCGAGGCAAGCCGGCGCGGCGTCTGCTTCGGCACGGCCGACGGCGTGCAGGACTTCCGCATCGACCCGATCCCGCGGGTGATCGAAGCCGCCGAGTGGCGCGCGCTGTCCGCCGGCGTCGCCCAGCGCGTGCGTGCGCTCGAGTGCTTCGTGCGCGACGTCTACTCAGAGCGGCGGATCGTCTGCGAGGGGGTCGTGCCGGCGCGCGCGATCGATGGCGCCGACCACCACGAGCCGTTGCTCGACGGCGCAGCCGATCGGATCGGCACGTGGATCACCGTCGCCGGCCTGGACATCGTGCGTGACAGCGACGGCACGTTCAAGGTGCTCGAGGACAACCTGCGCACGCCGTCGGGCATCGCCTACGCCGTGGCCACCCGCGAAGCCCTGCGCGCGCACCTCGCGCCGCCGAGCGGCGTGCACGTACGCTCGCTCGACGCCGCCTTCGACATGCTCGGCGCGGCGTTGCGCGCCGCCGCGCCCGATCAGGCAGGCGATGATCCGACCGTCGTGCTGCTGAGCGACGGCGAGGGCAACTCGGCCTTCTACGAGCACACGCAGATCGCCCGGGACACGGGCGTGCCGCTCGTGCTCGCCGAGCAGCTCTCGGTGCGCGGCGGCCGGCTCTACGCACGCCTGCCCGACGGCGAGCGCCCCGTCGACGTCGTCTACCGGCGCACCGACGAGGACCGCCTGACCGGCGAGCACGGCGAGCTCACGCACGTCGCCGAGCTGCTGCTCGAGCCCGTGCTCGAGGGCACGCTCGCCTGCGTCAACGCCTTTGGCACAGGCGTCGCCGACGACAAGCTCGTGCACGCCTACGTGGAGGAGATGGTGCGCTTCTACCTCGCCGAGGAGCCGCTGCTGCAGTCGGTGCCGACGTATGACCCCGGCGACCCCGAGATGCTCGAGATGATCCTCGAGCGGATCGACGAGCTCGTGATCAAGCCGCGTAGCGGACACGGCGGCTACGGCGTCGTGATCGCGCCGCACGCGCGGCCCGAGGACGTGCGCAAGGCAGCCGATCAGCTCACCGCCGCGCCCGAGCGCTTCGTCGCGCAGGAGACCGTGATGCTCTCGCGTCACCCCACCGTCACCGACGGGCGCCTGGAGCCGCGGCACATCGACCTGCGCCCGTTCGCGATCGCCTCCGGCGAGGACGTGCGCGTGCTGCCCGGTGGGCTCACGCGCGTCGCCTTCGACCGCGGCGCGCTCGTCGTCAACTCCTCCCAGAACGGCGGCAGCAAGGACACGTGGGTGCTCGCATGAGCGCCGCACGCACGACAACGGATGGGCAGCGCCTGGCGCTGTGCCCGCTGCGGACAAACGACAGGGAACGAGGAACGACATGAGCAGGCCCGTGATCGGCGTGACCGTCTCGGAGATACGCCAGAAGGAACACGTGCAGAACGTGCTGCACGGCGAGCCGACGCACACCGAGATGACGCTCGGCCTCTCCTACATGCGCGCCGTCGAGATGGCAGGCGGCCTGCCCGTGGCGCTGCCGCCGCTGACCACCGAGAACGTCGACGCGCTGCTCGACCACCTCTCCGGGCTGTTGTTGACCGGAGGCCCCGATCTCGACCCATCGACCTACGGCGCCGCGCCGCACCCCGAGCTCGGGCCGACAGACCCCGTGATCGACGCCTTCGAGCTCGCGCTGTGCCGCCACGCCTACAGACGGCGAATGCCGATCCTCGGCATCTGTCGCGGCGCGCAGCTGCTCAACGTCGCGCGTCAGGGCACGCTGCACCAGCACGTGCCCGAGTTCACCAACGGCACGATCGAGCACCGCCAGGCAGAAATCGGCACGCGCACGAGCCACGAGGTGCGCGTCGCGCCTGACTCGAGCCTCGCGCAGACGACCGGCGGCGGTCCGGTCAAGGTCAACTCCTTCCACCACCAGGCGATCGATCAGATCGGCTTCGGCCTGCGCGCCGTCGCCTGGTCCGAAGACGGCCTGATCGAGGCGATCGAGGAGAACGAGGGTCGCTTCATCCTCGGCGTGCAGTGGCACGCCGAGACGCTCGTCGCCGACGCCGAGCAGCTGTCGCTGTTCGAGCGCCTCGTCGAGGCGACCAAGCACCCCGGCATGCCGGCACCGCGCGAACGCGACCGCCCCGGCGCCGACCGCGGCGAGCAGGAGGACTTCGGTGCCCGCGCAGTCTGAGGCGCCGCCGATGGACACGCTTGCCGGCGCGTGGTCGCGCTGGGCGCCGACCCCGAGCTCCTCCTGGACGATCGGCGTCGAGGAGGAGGTTATGCTGCTCGACCCCTCCGGCTGGGCGCTCGCCTCCGAGGCCGACGCCGTCATGTCGGGACTCACCGGCGAGCTCGCCTCGCACGCGAGCACCGAGACGCACGGCTCGGCGCTCGAGCTGCGCACCGATCCGCACGCGACCGTCGCCGAGGGCCTCGCCCAGCTCGAGGACCTGCGCGGCGACCTCGCGCGCGAGCTCGCGCCGCTCGACCTGCGCGCAGCCGTCGCCGGCCTGCACCCGTTCACGCTGTGGCAGGACACGAAGATCTCCGAGGGCGATCGCTACCGCTTCCTGTACGGATCGATGCGCGAGCTCGCTCGGCGGGAGCCGACCTTCGCGCTGCACGTGCACGTAGCGCTGCCCGATCCCGAAAGCGCCGTGCGCGCGATCAACCGGCTGCGCTCGCACTTGCCGCTGCTGCTCGCGCTGTCGGCCAACTCGCCCTTCTGGCAGGGTCGCGAGACGGGCCTTGCCTCGGCGCGCACGCCGCTGTTCCAGGCGTTCCCCCGCGTGGGCATCCCGCGCGCCTTCCTCGACTACGAGGACTACGTCTCGACGATCGACCTGCTGCTGCGCTGCGAGGCCTTTCCCGAGCCGACCTTCCTCTGGTGGGACGCGCGCCTGCAGCCGCGCTTCGGCACGATCGAGGTGCGGATCATGGACGCGCAGACGACCGTCGCCGACTCGGCCGCGCTGACCGCGCTCGTGCAGTGCCTCGTGCGCCTGGAGGCGACCGAGGGCTCGGGCATCGACCCCGCCTTCGACCTGCCCGAGATCCTCGCCGAGAACCGCTTCCTCGCCGCCCGCGACGGCGCCGAGGCGAGCCTGATCGACGCGCGGCTCGGCCGCCGCTCGCCCGTGCCCGACGTGCTCGAGGCGATTCTCGAGCGCTGCCTGCCCCACGCCGAAGACCTTCGCTGCGTGCAGGAGCTCGAACTGACGCGCAACCTCGCCGCCACGCCGCGGCCCAAGCGCCAGCTCGACCTCGCGCGCGGGCCCGACAAGCTGCCCGGGCTCGTCGAGGCGCTCTCGGCGCTGTTCTGAGCGAGTCTCCGTTCTCAGCACGGCGCCGCGCTGAGCCTGCGCCACGCTGAACTCTGCGGGACACTTAGGGCGTGCGTGCCCTTCTGCAGCGAGTCTCCAGCGCCAGCGTCGACGTCGACGAGCGCACGGTCGCGCAGATCGGCCCCGGCCTGCTCGTGCTGCTCGGCATCGCCCGCGAGGATCAGGTGGCGGCGGCTGACAAGCTCGCCGAGAAGATCCGCGCGCTGCGCATCTTCAACGACGCCGACGGGCGCATGAACGAGCCGCTCGGCGAGCGCGAGATCCTCTGCGTCAGCCAGTTCACGCTGTACGGCGACGCGCGCAAGGGCAACCGCCCGAGCTTCGTCGCCGCCGCGCCGGGCGAGCAGGCCGAGCCGCTGTACGAGCGCTTCTGCGAGCGCGCCCGCGCCAAGCGCGGCGAGTTCGGCGCGCAGATGGCCGTGAGCCTCGTCAACGACGGCCCCGTGACGATCCTGCTGGAGGCGTGAGCATCAGCAGCCCGCAGCCATCTGACGTCCGCAAGGACGTGATCCTTTACGTCATCCACGGCTCGCATGCTTGCCGTGCGTCGATGCTGATGCTCGCGCACAAGCAGATCCCCTACCGGCTGGTGACGCTGCCGACCGGTGCCCATCCGATGCTGCTGCGCGCCCGCGGCTTCGCCGGCCATCGCAAGCCGATTCGCAGCGTCGGCGGACGTACGCACCGCTCGCTCGCGCTGCTCGACCGGATGGGGACCGTGCCTTCGCTGCGCTGTGGATCGGAGAGGGTGCAGACCAACCGCGCGATCGCCCGCTGGCTCGATCGCGTGCAGCCCGAGCCGCCACTGTTCCCGGGCGACCCCGAGCGGCGGCGCGCCGTCGAGCAGGCCGAGCAGTGGGGCGATCAGACCTTTCAGATGGCCGCCCGGCGGATCGCGCTGCTCGGCGGTCAGCATGGCCTCGACGCGCTGCGCGACCACGCCAACGACGGTCGGCTCGGCGCGCTGCTGGCCAAGGGCGAGCGCTCGCGCAAGATCAACAACCAGATCGCCGCGCGCGCCATCTTCAAGGCCGACAGCGAGCAGGCCGAGCGCGAGCTGCTCGCCGAGCTGCCCGGCATGCTCGACACGATCGACGGCCGGATCGCGCAGGACGTGCTCGGCGGTCCCGAGCTGAACGCCGCCGACTTCATGATCGCGCCGAGCCTCGCGCTGATCGCCTATCGCCTCGACCTGCGGGAGCAGATCGAAGGGCGCCCGGCCTGGGGCTGGCTCGAGCGCGTGCTGCCCGAGCCGGCCCTGAGCTCGGCCTAGGCCGTGACCGGCTCGCTGCGCGTGCTCGCGGCGGCCATCGGCTCCTGCAGCGCCCGCCCATGGCGAATCAGGTCGGCCGCGCGCTCTGCCACGGCGATCGTCGGCGCGTTCGTGTTGCCACGCGGGACGACCGGCATCACCGAGGCGTCGACCACGCGCAGACCGTCGATGCCGTTGACGCGCAGCTCGGTGTCGACGACGGCGCCGGCGTCCTCGCCCATGCGGCACGTGCCGACGGGGTGGTAGATCGCGAACGTCGTGCGCGCCGCGTGTGCGCGCAGCGCCGCCTCGCTGTCGTCGGCCGGGAGGTTGAACGGCGTCGCCGCATAGGGCTTCATCGCCGGCTGTGCGCAGATGTCGAGCAACAGGCGCAGGCCGGCGACCATCCGCTGCATGTCGTCGCCGGCCGTGTAGAAGGCGTTGTGGATCACCGGCTTGGCCGTCGGGTCTTTGGAGGGCAGGCGCACCGTGCCGCGGCTCTGCTCGGTCAGCAGACACGGCGAGGCCCACACGCCGTGCGCCTCGGGATCGCGCATGCCCTCCTCGACGATGTGCACCGGGGCGACGTGGAACTGGATGTCAGGCGCCGGCGCACCGTCGCCGACGCGCGCGAAGCCGCCCGCCTCGGCGAGGTTCGACGCGAACGGCCCCGTCTGCGTCGCTTCGAACTCCTCCAGCGCAGCCGGCTCGAGCGCCAGCAAGAGGCTCTCCGGCTCGGGCGTCGTCCACACGAGCTGCGTCGCCGGATGGTCCGAGAGGTTCTCGCCGACCTGCGGCTGGTCGAGCAGCACCTCGACCTCGCGCATCGTCAGGTGCTCGGCCGGACCCACGCCCGAGAGCATCAACAGCTGCGGCGAGTTGTAGGCGCCGCCGCAGAGGATCACCTCGCGCTCGGCGCGCAGCTCTTGCAGCTGGCCGAGCTGGCTCGCCTGCACGCCCACGGCGCGCGTGCCCTCGAACAGGATGCGCTGCACCAGCATGTACGGCATCACCGTGAGGTTGGGGCGCTCGGTCGCCGGATGCAGGTAGGCGACGGCCGTGCTCGCGCGCATGCCGCCGCGCTGGGTCACCTGGTAGAGGCCGACGCCGTCCTGCTCATCGCCGTTGAAGTCCGGGTTGCGCGGCAGGCCGGCCTGCTCGCCAGCATCGACGAAGGCGCTCGAGATCTTGTTGTGCGAGCGCTCCTCGCTGACCGGCAGCGGGCCGCCGGCGCCGTGCCACTGTGAGGCGCCACGCTCGTTGTCCTCGGCCTTGATGAAGTACGGCAAGAGGTCCGCCGCGCTCCAGCCCGGCACGTTCCATTCGTCGTAGTCGAGCCGGTTGCCGCGGATGTAGACCATCGCGTTGACCGACGAGGAGCCGCCGAGCACGCGCCCGCGCGGCAGCGTGATGCGCCGGCCGCCGCACTCATGCTCGGGCGCCGAGTGGTAGTCCCAGTCGACCTCCGTCGAGCCGAGCTGCAGATAGCCGAGCGGCACGTGGATGTTCTCGTTGACATCCGGCCCTCCGGCCTCGAGCAGCAGCACCTGCACGTCCGGGTCCTCGCTGAGACGGTTGGCGAGCACACACCCCGCCGATCCTGCGCCGACGATCACGTAGTCGTACATCTGGCTCCCCTTCCTCGTGTGGGGCAAAGATACTCGCTGCCATGAGTCTCATGGGTGCGCGTGATGCTGCGCGAGCGTGACGGCGGCCGAGCAGGGTAGGCGGGCGACGACGACGACGTCGGCGGTCGCGTCGTCGCCGGAATCGTCGGTCGAGCAACTCGAGCGCTTGGCGGCGCTGCACGCCGGCGTGAGCTGACCGATGAGGAGTTCGCCGCCGCCAAGCGCGGACTTCTTTCTTCTGATTAGAGCCCTGTCGGGCTCGATATGACTTCATGCTTGCGCACGATTCCGCTGTGTATCGCAGTCGTTACCCTGGGGGAGTGACATCGGCGCGACAATTTCCGACCGATTCGATTGCGGTGCCACTCGTTGGCGCGCGCGATCCACTCGCCGTCCCGGAGGCCGTGATTGCCGCCCGCAGGCGCCCGATGTCTGAGCGCCTGGAGCTGGCGCTTAGCTGGAATGCCGTCGCGGCTGAACTTCGCCAGGGGCTGGCTGCGGCAACTGGCGACAACGTCAAGCGGTGAACGAGCCAGAGCGGTTCGACGCGCGCAGGCTCTTTGCCGCGCTCGCGCGTCACGAGGTCGAATACGTAACGATCGGCGGCATCGCAATTCAGGCCTATGGCGGGCAGCGGCTGACGCAGGATCTCGATCTGGCCATCGCACAATCCGCCGATAACTTCACGCGCCTCGCAGCAGCCCTTGGTGACCTCGATGCTCGCATCCTCGGCCCTGACGGTGGACGGTCGGGGTCTGTCCCCGGCGCGACCCTGTTGGCGTCGAGCGACCAGTGGCACCTGATCACCGTGCACGGCGCACTCGACCTCGTTACGGTGCCCGCTCACCTCGGATCCTTCGCCGACCTGCGAGCCCGCGCTCACGACGTCCCCCTCGGGGAGCTATCCGTTCCGATAGCCCACAGGACGGATCTGATTGAGATGAAGCGGGCCGCCGGCCGTCCGCAGGATCTGGCCGACATCCGCTTGCTCGAGTCGCTGGACGACTCGGCCTGAGCCTGTCGGGCTAGATAGGCCCGCGCGCGGGCGCTCAGCCCTCGGCCAGCGCCTGGCGCTTGATCTGCTCGAACTCGGCCTGGTTGATCGCGCCGCGCTCGAGCAGTTCGTGCGCTTTGGCGATCTTGTCCGTCGGATCGGCCTTGCCGGCGACCGACTGCACGTACTTGCCGAATTCGTCTTCGACCGCTTTCTGCTGGCGCTGTGCGCGTTCGGTCATGCCCGTGTGCTGCGTGATCAGGTAGACGAACGTGCCGAGGTAGGGCAGCACGATGATCGCGATGATCCACAGTACCTTGACCGCGCCAGTCGTGTCATGGCGGCGGAAGATGTCGCTGAGCACCGTGAACAGGATCATCAGCCAGACGATGAACGCGAAGAAGACGAGGATCGTCCAGAAGATTTCGAGCAGTGGGTAGTCCGTAGCGAGGATCATGCGCCGAGCATAGGCGAGCGAGGAGACGGGACGCTCGCCCGCTCACCAGAGCGGACGCAAAGGTCGCAGCACCGTCAGTCCTTGCGCATGCGCGCGTAGCCGTATGCCGCCCGGCCGAGGAAGCCGATCGTCAGCAGGCCCCACACGAGCGCCACGACGAAGGCGCCTTTCACGCCCGCCAGGATCGCGACGATCAGGCAGGCGAGGGCGGCGCAGAGGGAGAAGACGAGGTTGGGCACGCCGCCATCACCCGGCTCCGGATACGAGCCACGTCGATCCCGAGCGGACCAGCTTCAGCGGCGCCGCGTCTTCAGCCCGCACTGTGGCGGTGCTCTTCGTCTTGGAGACGAGGTGGAGCTTCACGTGGGCGAGCTTCCCAAGCCGCGCGCTGCCGCCCGCGATACGGCTCAGCGTCAGCTCTACGGCGTCGGCGCAGGTGCTGGCCTTGGTCCTGCCGCCCGGAAGGCGCTTGCCGATTTCGATGAAGCGACGTTGCCGGTCGGGCGTACTGAGCGCGCACATCTTCTTACCGTCCCCGGCCGCCGTCGCGCGGTACCACTGTTCGCCAACTTGCACGGGTGTTGATCCCGACGAGCCTCCGCAGCCCACGATGGCGAGGGCGGCCAGCGCGGCGGTCACAGTTACGGCTGCTTTCGACAAGATTGCTTCCTCCAGTCAGATCGTGCCTGCGATGGCAGGGCTTCGTGGCAAGCCGGAGACCGGGTTCGAACCGGTGACCTCCTGTTTACAAGACAGGTGCTCTACCAACTGAGCTACTCCGGCGGACAAGGCCAAAGGCTAATGGCTGTGCGCGCCGCCGCGGACGGTCTGCCACGAGGCCCACGTGATCCGCAGGATCACCAGCGTGATCGCCAGCCCGATCAGCGGGTCGGCGACCGGGGCGCCGAGCGCGACGACTGCGGCGCTGAGGATCACCGACAGCGAGACATACGCGTCCGCGTGTGCGTGGTTGCCGTCGGCGATCAACGCCGCCGAGTCCAGCCGCCTGCCCGCCCGCGTGCGGATGTGGGCTGCCGTCCAGTTGCCCGCGTAGCCGATGACCCCGGCCGCCGCCAGCGCCCACAGGTCGGTCGGCGTGCTCGGGTCGATCAGGCGGCGGACTGCCTCGACGCCGGCAACCGTCGCCGAGATGAAGATGGCCGCCACGACGGCCAGTCCCGCATAGCCCTCGGCGCGGCGCGAGCGCATCATGAACGCGACCCCCAGCGGCACCGCCGTCACCGCATCGCCGCCATTGTGGATCAGGTCGGCCAGCAGCGCGATGCTGCCCGACGCGGCGAAGATCAGCGCTTGCAGCGCCGTCGCCAGACCGAGCACGAGCAGCGAGAGCGAGACCGCCCGTACGCCCTCGCGCGAGCGCTTGATCGAATCGTCGATCAGGCCATGGATGTGCCCGTGGTGGCCCGCCGTGTGAGCCGGCTCGTACCCGCTGACGTGGGCATGTCCCGCGTCGAGCGCCATCGCCGGCGCAGGCAGCCAGATGTGGCAGTGGCGCCCCGCGTAGGCATGGCTGTGGACGTGTCGACCGTGACGATGGGCGAGCGTGTCGTGCATCCTCTCGATTCACTGTAACGGCGCCCTCGCGGGCGGTGTATTTCGGACATGGAGCAGCAGCGCGAGCGCAGCACCGACCTCGAATCCTTCCGCGACCGTTCGCTGAACAAGGGCGTCAACCCGTTCGTCTACTGGACGCTGCGGGCGATCCTCGTACCCGCCTTCCTCGTCTACTTCCGCATGCAGCGGATCGGCCGCGAGCACCTGCCCAAGCAGGGCCCGCTGCTGCTCGCCTCCAACCACCGCAGCTTCCTCGACCCGTTCGTGATCGGCATGCTCGTGCGCCGTCCCGTCTATTACATGGCCAAGCGCGAGCTGTTCGAGAAGCGCTGGCAGGCGTGGATCCTCAACGCCCTCGGCGCCTTCCCCGTCGACCGCGGCAGGGGTGACAGCGCGGCGATGGACACCGCGCGCACGATCCTCGAACGGGGTGACTGCGTCGTGCTGTTCCCCGAGGGCACGCGCGTGCGCCCCGGCCCGCTCGCCAAGCCGCGTCGCGGCGTCGGTCGCCTGGCGCTCGAAACCGGCGTGCCCGTCGCACCCGTCGCCGTGATCGGCACCGAAGATGTTCGCCGCGGTTGGCGCATCCGCCCGCGCAAGGTGCGCGTGCGCGTGGGACGCCCGCTCAACTTCCCCACTGCCGGCAGCTCCTCGCCGTCGCTCGCCGAGGGCGTCACCGACCGCGTGTGGTCGTGCGTCAGCCTGCAGTGGGAGTGGCTCGGTGGCGCTCGCGCCGATCAGCCGACCATCACAGAGCGGCGTGCGCCGAGCACCTTTGTGCGCCGCCGGCGCAGCGAGCCTTCGGCCGCTCGCGCCGAGCGCAAGGCACGGCAGGAGCCGACCATCGCGGCAGGCGCCGACGGAGCCGGCTCGCGGTCGTCCGGTGACGAGGAGAGCCGCGCGGCCTGAGCCGGTCGCGTCCGCATGCCGAACGGGCCGGATGCCCACTACCGCGGGGATAGGGTGTGCGATGAGTGACCGAGCCACACGTCAAGAAGTCCAAGGCGCAGCTCGACGCGGAGTTCTCCGAGCTCTACCGCGCCCATCTGCGAGACGTGTACAGCTACGCCTACTACCGCGTCGGCGACCACCACGACGCCGAGGACCTGACCGAGCAGACCTTCCTGCAGGCATACCGGCACTTCGAGCGCGCTCAGCAGGAGTCCAACGGCCGCCCGCTGCGACCGTGGCTGATCCGCATCGCGCACAACCTCGCCGCCAACCTCTACCGCGACCGCTCGCGCAAGCCGGCCTCGCCGATCGACGAGAACAGCAACCTCACGGCGCTGCACACGACCGAGCAGCTGGTCGAGGGACGCGACGAGCTGAGTCGTGTACTCGCCGGTGTGCAGCAGCTGCCCGACGACCGGCGCGAGGCGCTGATCATGCGCTTCGCACTGGGCATGGACAACCGCGAGATCGCGCGGGCGATGGACCGCACCGACGGCGCCACCAAGGTGCTGATCCATCGCGCCATCAAACAGCTCGAGGAGCTCGTCGGCGACCCGCGCAAGGTGGGCGGCGATGACTGAGGCCGCGCACAACTTCGAGAGCCTGCTGCGCGAAGCGCTGACTCCCGTCGAGCCGCCGGCGGACCTCGTCGAGCGCCTGGAGTCGACGCTCACGTCGATCACCGAACTGGCCGCCGACGAGCTCGAGGCATGGGAGCTCTCGGCGATGCGCGACCCGCGCAACTGGGTACGCCCGGCCGCTGCGATCGTCGCCGGCAGCGCCGCCGGCGCTGCGCTCGTCGTGCTGCGTGCGCGCAGGCGCGCCGCCGCCCGCCCGAGCGGCCCACTCGGCGTCACCCTCCCGCATCTCGACCGCGCAGCCGCCGAGCGCACGCTGAGGGACCTCAGCCGCGAGACGCGCAAGCTGTTCGGCGAGCGCTGAGCCTGCGCGAGTCGCCGTCGCCGTCGCGATCGAGGATCTGCGCTCGCGCCCCGGGCGCCGAGCTAGTCTCTTCCCAGCACATGGCCACCTGCTATCGCCACCCCTCGCGCGAGACGGGGGTCTCGTGCTCCAACTGCGGGCGGCCGATCTGCCCCGACTGCATGACGACGACGCCCGTCGGCATGCGCTGCCCCGAGTGCGCCGGCGAACGCACGAAGGTCAAGACGATCCGCAACGTCTCCAGTCGCCCCGAGCTGACACTTGCGCTGATCGCGATCAACGTCGTCGCGTTCCTCGCCGAGGGCAACGTCAGCATCACCGGCCAGCCGACCGACAAGGTCTACGAAAAAGGCGCCCTGTTCGGCAGTCTCGAAGGTTTCGTCGGCCAGGGCGTCGCCCACGGGCAGTGGTGGCGCATCGTCACGGGCGGCTTCCTGCACGAGAACCTGCTGCACATCGGCTTCAACATGTACGTGCTCTACCTGCTCGGCCAGATGCTCGAGCCCGCACTCGGGCGCATGCGCTTCGGCCTGATCTACGCCGTCTCGCTACTCGCCGGCTCGCTCGGCGCGCTGCTCGTCTCGCCGCACTCGCTCACCGTCGGCGCCTCGGGCGCCGTGTTCGGCGTGATGGGTGCCGCCGCCGTCGAGATGCGCGCGCGTCAGATCCCGATCATGCAGAGCGGCGTCGGCGGATTGATCCTGATCAACCTCGTGATCAGCTTCGCCCTGCCCGGCATCTCCTGGGGCGGTCATGTCGGCGGGCTGATCGGCGGCGCGCTGGCCGCGATCGCACTGCAGCTTGGCACTCGCTTTCGCCAGCAGGCCGCCGCGCTCGGCGCCTGCGTCGTGCTCGGCGCAGCTTGCTTCGCCGGCTGCATAGCCGTCTCCAAGGCGACCGAAGCCGAAGGCGGCGCGGCGCCCGTGCGGCTGATCGAACCCGGCTAGCGAACGGGCTCGCGCCGGCCGGCGCTCGCCCGGGCATCGGCCCCAGGCCCAGCGCCAGGCAGCTCGACCTCGAGCACCTCCGCCGGCGCCGACGGCAGCCGCTCAGGATGCAGGATGTGCCCGAGCAGTTCCAGCCCGTCGATCAGGCGCGGCCCCGGGCGCGAGAAGTAGGCCGACGCGTTGACCGCGACGACCCGCCGAGCGTCGAGCGCCGCAAGCTCGTGGGCGTGCTCCAGCGCCTCCTCGCGCGCGCGGGCGGCGTCGTAGCCGCAGGGCATCACGACCACGACCTCCGGCTTCGCCGCCGCAACCTGCTCCCACGAGAAGACCTCCGAGTGCTCGCCCGGCAGCCCGAGCACGTCCTCGCCGCCGGACAGTTCGATCATCTGCGGCGTCCAGTGCCCGGCCACATACACCGGGTCGAGCCACTCCAGCGCAGCCACGCGCACGCGCGGGTGCTCGCGCACAGCCAGCTTGACGCGGTCGATCCGTCCCGCCGCCTGCGCGATCAGCTCGACGCCGCGATCGCGGCTGCCCGTCGCCTGCGCCAGCGTGCGCACATCGCCGAGCGTCTCGCCGAGCGTCTTCGGGTCCAGCGCGATCACCTGTGGGCGCGAGGGCAGCTCCTTGGCGAGCGCCGCGACCTCGTCGTAGGAGACAGCGCACACCGGGCAGAGCTCCTGCGTGACGATCAGGTCCGGCTCGAGCTCTCTCAGCGCGTCGCCGTCGAGCGCGTAGATCGCGTCGCCCTCGAGCGTGCGCTCCCGTACTGCCGCGTCGATCTCGCCCGCGCTGAGCCCCGCCGGCAGCACGTCGCGCGTCACATTCGGCAGCTCAAGCGCCTGCGCCGGGAAGTCGCACTCATGCGTCACCGCCACGACCTCCGGGCCGAGGCCGAGTGCGAACAGCAGCTCCGTGGCGTGCGGGACGAGGCTCACGATCCGCATCCCGTCACTGTACGCACGCTCGCTATGCTCGGCGCTCGCGATGAGCTTGCTGAGCGATGGGCAGATCGAGCAGGAACTGCAGGGCACCGAGTGGCGACGCGAGGGGAGCGCGATCGTGCGCGACTACGAGCTCGCCGACTTCGTCGCCGCGATCGAGCTGGTCGAACGGGTGGCTCGCAAGGCCGAGGATGCCAACCACCACCCCGACATCCTCGTACACGGCTGGAACAAGGTCCGCCTGACGCTGTCCACGCATTCCGCCGGCGGGTTGACCGCCGCCGACTTTGCGCTGGCCGAGCAGATCGACGAACC
Source organism: uncultured Solirubrobacteraceae bacterium (assembly GCA_963714215.1). GTDB lineage: Bacteria > Actinomycetota > Thermoleophilia > Solirubrobacterales > Solirubrobacteraceae > Palsa-744. Next base: position 113,865 of record CAVQNP010000005.1, on the reverse strand, counting down.
GATCGGGCCTGTGTTCGACGGTTGAGCGCTCCCCGAATCACTCCCGCGAACCCGGCGAACTCCTCCTGCTTCCGACGCTGTGCCTTGCTACCTTTGGCGGGTCGGCAAAGCATGAACGACGACGAAGAACTTCCCCGAAGTAGCTCGGCCCTGACGGGCCTCTCGCGTCGCCGCCAGCACAGGCGGCGCATCCGCGCCGGGCGCATCGCCCCACAGGTGCTCGCCGCCGCGTGAACGCGCTGAAGATCATCCTCGCGGCTCTGCTCGTCGCGATCAACGCGTTTTTCGTGATCGCCGAGTACGCGCTCGTGCGCTCTCGCCGCACGCGCCTGGAGCAGATGCGCGACGAAGGCGTCAAAGGCGCGCGGCTCGCGCTCGCGCAACTGGCCAACATCAACGAGTACATCTCGGCCGTGCAGATCGGCGTGACGCTGACCTCGATCGGCATCGGCGCGCTCGGCGAGCCCGCGCTCGCCGATGTCTTCAAAAGCGCGCTTGGAACCGCGCTTGCGCACGGCGCCGCCGTCGCCATCTCCGCGATCGTCGCCTTCCTGATCATCTCCAGCGCCCAGCTCGTCGCCGGCGAGATGGTGCCGAAGTTCTACGCAATCGATCGCGCCGAGTCGGTCGCCCGGCGCGTCGCCCGTCCGCTGCAGGCAGTCAGCGTCCTGTTCCACCCCGTCACCGCCGTGCTGACCGGCGTCGCCGATCGCATCCTGCGCTTGCTCGGCGTCGACATGAGCGAGGAGCGCCGCGGCGGCTCGCCCGACGAGCTCAAGCGGCTGATCGCCGAGTCCCACGCCGGCGGTCACATCGACCTCGGCGAGGCTGGCATGCTCAGCGGCGTCTTCCATCTGCACGAGCAGGAGGCGCGCCAGGTGATGACGCCGATCCCGGCCGTCGTCACCGTCGACGCTGCCCAGGACGTCGAAACGGCGCTCAAGCTGTGCGTCTCAAGTGGCCACACGCGCCTCGTCGTCACAGAGGCCGACGACCGCGACCGCGTGCGCGGGATCGTGCACTCCAACACGCTCGTGCAGCAGCTGATGGACGACGGCCCGCAGTCGCCGATCGAGCCGCTGATCCACGACGCGCCGATCGTGCCAGAGACAAAGCCGCTCGACGACCTGCTCGCCGACCTGCAGCGCGAGCGGACCTCGATGGCCGTGATCGTCGACGAGTACGGCCGCGTCGTCGGCATCGTCACCGTCGAGGACATCATCGAGGAGGTCGTCGGTGAGATCACCGACGAGACCGATCCCACCGGCGGCGAGGTGCGCAAGCTCGCCAACGGCGACTGGTTCGTGCGCGGGCACGTCGCCGTCACCGACCTCGAGGACTACGGCCTGCACCTGCCCGTCGACAGCGACGCCTACAACTCGATCGGCGGACTCGTCTTCGCTGAGCTCGGCAGGCTGCCGCGCCGCGGCGACGCGGTCACCGTCAACGGCTTCTCCGTGCGCGTCGAGTCCGTGCGCGACAACCGCATCGAGGCCGTCCGCATCCGCGAGCGCCGAGCCGTGCAGACCGGCGACGCCCGCGGCGACAGCGACGACTGAGCTCCCAGGCCTACCCGGGCTGTTAACGCGATCCGGCCCGCGGGGGGAGCGGGCCGGATCGTTGCACTGGGAGGAGGCGGGTGTGCATTGCGACTCAATGTCGCTGATAGTCAGTATCGCCAGCTCGATGAACGCCAGCTAAAAGTCTGCTGAGCGTTTCTCAAGACCGGCTGTGCCGATGCTCACAAGCGTCGGCTTGACCCGGCGCCGTGGCCCGTGCGACGCGCCTTTAGCTCATCTCAGGCGCGCCAGCGCCTCAATAAGAATGAAAGCCGCGCCCGCTCTTGCGACCGAGCGCGTCCTCGCCGATCAGCTGATCCACGCGCGGCGGGATCGTCTCGCCGATCGTCTCGCCGATCGCCTTGCTGACGTCGAGGCCGACGAGGTCGAGCAGCGCGAGTGGCCCCATCGGGTGCCCCGCGCCCAGGCGCATGCACGTGTCGATCGCCTCCGCCTCCATGCCCGTCTCTTCCTGCAGGCGCACCGCGCTGAAGAGGTAGGGGAACAGCAGCCGGTTTACGACGAAGCCAGGCACGTCGGGCACCTCGACCGGCGTCTTCTCGAACGTCTCGCACAGCGTCAGCGCCCGCCCGCGCGTCTGCTCGCTTGCGCGCTCCGGAAAGATCAGCTCGACCAGCTGCATCTTCGTGACCGGGTTGAAAACATGCAGGCCGACGAAGCGCTCCGGGCGCCCGCTCGCCTCGGCCAGGCGCTCGATCGACAGCGAAGACGTCGTGCTCGCAAGGATCGCCTCCGGGCCGACGATCTCGTTCAGTTCTCCGAGTAGGCCCGCCTTGATCTCTTGATCCTCGACGACTGCCTCGACGACAAACTCCTCATCGGCGAGCTCCTGCGGGTCGGTCACGATCTCCACGTGGTCTGGGTCGACGTCGGCGCCCATGCGCGCCAGCGTCTTCTCCACCGTCGCGCGGGCGCGCTCGGCCGAGCTCGTCGAGCGGGCAAGCAGCTGCACCGGCCCGTGATGGGCGGCCGTCGCGGCCAGGCCGCACGCGATCGCGCCGCTGCCCACCACCGCCAAGTGCTTCGTCGTTGTTGACTGACCAGTCAATCTACTCGTGGCTCCACCGCGGTAGAGTATGTGCTGCAGGGGCCGGGCACCATCTTCGAGCGCACCCGACGCTCGGGAGCGCCCCGCGTTTTCCCCACATCCGCCGCGCAAAACCGCCGCGCAACCACTCCGTAGGAGGCAAACCAAAATGAGGCAAGCAGAGGGCCGCGAGGTCGTAATCGTCGAGGCTGTGCGCACGCCGATCGGACGCGGGCACAAGGAGAAGGGCTACTACAAGGACACCCACCCCAACACGCTGCTCGGCAAGACCTACTCCGAGGTCATCGCCCGCTCGGGCATCGACCCCGCCGAGGTCGAGGACGTCGTCGCCGGCTGCGTGCAGCAGTTCGGCGAGCAGGGCTTCAACATCGCGCGCAACGCGTGGCTGCAGGAGGGCCTGCCGATCGAGACGCCCGGCACCACGATCGACCGCCAGTGCGGCTCTGCCCAGCAGGCAGTCAACTTCTCCGCCGCGCTGATCGCCGCCGGCGTGCACGACGCGATGATCGGCTCCGGCGTCGAGCACATGGGCCACCTGCCCTTCGCCGCCGGGATGAAGACGCAGGAGGACTTCGGCTACGCCTTCACGCCCGAGCTGATGGCCAAGCACAACATCGTCGGCCAGGGTCTCGGCGCCGAGATGATCGCCGACCAGTGGGAGATCTCCCGCTCCGAGCTCGACGAGCTCGCCGTGCGCTCGCACAAGCTCGCCCACCAGGCGACCGAGGAGGGCCGCTTCGAGCGCGAGATCGTGCCGATGACCGTCGACGGCCAGGAGTACGTGACCGACCAGGGCATCCGCCCCGAAACGAGCCTCGAGGCGCTCTCGCAGCTGAAGCCCGCCTTCAAGCCCGACGGCAAGATCACCGCCGGCAACGCGTCGCAGATCTCCGACGGCGCCGCCGCCGTGCTGCTGATGTCCGCTGAGAAGGCCAAGGCGCTCGGGCTCACCCCGCGCGCGCGGATCGTCGACCAGACGACCGTCGGCTGCGACCCCGTGAAAATGCTCGAGGGGCCGATCCCCGCGACGCGCAAAATCCTCGAGCGCAACTCGATGTCGATCAACGACATCGACCTGTTCGAGATCAACGAGGCCTTCGCTCCCGTCGTCGCCGCCTGGCGCCGCGAGCTGAGCCCCGACATGGACCGCGTCAACGTCAACGGCGGCGCCATGGCGCTCGGGCACCCGCTCGGCTCCACCGGCGCGCGCCTGATCACGACCCTGCTGCACGAGCTCGAGCGCTCCGACAAGGAGATCGGCTTCGTCACCATGTGCTGCGGTGGCGGGCTCGGCACCGGCACCCTCATCCAGAGGGTCTGAGCCTCACGTTTGCGGCCCACCCCCGGTCCAGTTCACTGTGACCGGGGGGAGGGTCAGCAGCGCCGCCCACGTCGCCGCTTCGGCGATGCCGTTCGCCGTCAGGCCGCGCGAAGCCTGGAAGGCCTTCAGGTTTTCCTGCGTCTGCGCGCCGAACAGGCCGGTGACTTCCTGGGTGGGGATCGCGCTGGCGAGCAGCTCCTGCAGCCACAGCACCTGGTCGCCTTTCGAGCTTTTGCTGAGCGCCGGGTAGCCCGTGTTGGGCACCACGCTCGTGAGCGGCGCCAGCGGCGCCGTCAGCGCGCTCCAGCCGCTGGCCGGCGTCTCCTGCCAGTCCCAGAACGAGAAGCCCGTGGCGCCGTAGTCGACGGCCTCCTCGCGGAAGCGCAGCACGTCGCTCGCGCTGACGCCGCCGTATGTCTGCCCCAGCGGGAAGATCGGCCGGTTGTAGATGCGGTTGTTGATGTACGTGTTCGCGTAGACCGTGTCGACCGAGACGCCGATGTCCTTCCAGTACATCTGCGGTGCGTTGTACTGCGCTCCGTTCGGCCCGAGGAACACCGAGTACGGGAACGACGGGTGGTAGTTGACGTAGGGGAAGGTGGCCAGCGCCAGCGGGTAGGCCGGGCCGATCTTCGCGCGCAGGTCGTTGATGTAGGTCTGCGCCGCCGCGTAATGGCCCTCGTACTCGCCCTCCGCGTCGATCACGAGGCAGTCCGCGCCGGTGGTCGCAGCCTGCGCGCCGAGGTTCGCCTTGCCCGCCGGGTTGGTCCCGTACACGTACTGCCACGCGCACGCTTTCAGTCCGTTGGCGTGGAGTTCGGCCACGAGCTGCGCCGAGAACTGGCTCCAGTAGTTGCTTGAGCCATCCGAGCTCTTGATGAACAGCGTGCTCACGCCCGCCGCGTGCGCCTGGGCCACGATCGAGGCCACGTTGCCGCCGTTGGATTTGCTCACGTACCAGATCCACATGCCCTGGCCGTCGAACGGCGAGCCGCTGACCGCGCCGACCGTCGCCGGCAGCGGATGCGGCGTCGGCGGCGGGTGCAGCGCGTGTTTGTATACGTAGATCGGGCCGTACGAGCTCGAGTGTCGTGCGTGGCTCAGCAGCGCCTGGATGCGGCCCGAGTGCGCCGAGCTCGGCACCGTCAGCACGAGGCCGGCGCTCGTCTTGCGCAGGTGCGCCACCGGCGAGCTGCGCACGATCCGCCCCCCCGGCGTGCGCGGGAAGGCGATCGTCGATCCCGCCGCCAGCCCTTTGCCCGCGATCAGCAGCGTCCCGCGTGCGGAGACCTGATGCGGGTTGCCGCTGCACCTGGCCCGCGGCACGCAGCTGACGCTCGTGATGCGCACGCTGAGCACGTGCGGGCTCGAGGTCGTGCGGCTCTTCGCCGGTGTCGGCGCGGGTGTCTTTGTGGCCGCAGGGCTCGCGCTGCCGCTGACGCTGCCCTGGGAGGTGCCGCCCGCGCTCGTCGTGGCGAGGCCCGCGGTGGGGCTCAGCAACACTCCGAGCAGGCACAGCGAGACCGCGGCCAGCGTCGCCGTGAGCCTTGAGAGCCAGAGCCCGGATCGCTTGTGGGCGGCTTCGATCGCCAAGACAATCCCTTCTACGCGGGCGTGCTTTCGCTGCCCGATTGAGGCGGCGTCAGAGGTTAGCCGCTATGCCTTGGAGAACCGAGCAGCGCGACGGAAGTTGCGTGCTTCGCTAAGGCTTGCGCGACTGCGCGCGGGTATGGAGCAGCGCGATCAGCCTCCGCTCCAGCGGCAGCGCCAATGGCAACGGGCCCTTCGCCTCGTTCCGCGCCCCCGCGATGTAGAAGAGCGCGACCACGTAGGGGCCGCTTGCGAACCAGAGTCGATCCGTGAAGCTCCGAGTGCTGCTGGCGGCGCAGGACCGCGACGTGTCTAGGCACCTCCACACACGGATGCCCGATACGGCTGCGCCGGCCAGCGGCCCGCGAAGCGCAGAGACTTCCGTCTTCTGCCGCGCGCCCGCCGGCAGCGCGGCCCGCTTGTGGACTTCCTCGCGCTCGATGCAGCGCAGCCCGCGGCCGGCGTCGGCCGCGTGCAGGTAGCGCGCGGCGATCGCCGCACTGCGCATGCGGTACACCTCCGAGATCACCGTCTGCACCGGCACTCTCTGAGTCTGAAAGAGCGGTGAGGAGACGCCGCGGTTCGCTTTGTCGGCGACTGGGCCGCCGTCGCATGTTCGACCGGTCCGTCGAGCGGACCCGGCCGTCCTTCTTCGTCTTCGACTACGACCTTGAAGCCCGGCAGGTCGGCGGAGGTCAGGTTGACGTGACCTGCAAACGCGTGAGCTTCCATTCGTTCGCCTGCGGTCTCGCTCGCTGATGTGGTGTCTGCGCACCCTCCGGCCAGCGCGGCCGTCGCGCCGAGCGTGAGCCAGGTGACGATTCGCAGCACCCAGGGCTTCATCGGGCGTAGATCGTGCGCAAGGTCTCAGTCCCAGCGAAAGCCCGTCGCCGAGGGCGCCGGTGCGAGCGGGCTGGAGGGCAACCCCGACGGCGTCTCGGGCAGGTTGAAGCCGGTCGGCGCCACGTCGTTCGGTGCGTCGCCGTGGAACAGCGAGGCGAGGTATTGGATTTGCTCGCGGCCGACGCCGAGCTCGAACTGGCCGCCACCGTAGTTGCCGATTCCGCGCTCCGCGCAGTAGTCGTAGGTGTCGAGCAGCTTGCGCAGTCCGCCGATGCGCGAGGGCTTCACGTTGACCATGCGTGGCGGGTAGGGCAGCGCCTCGATGTCCGCGATCGAGTGGATCGGCGCGTCCCAGGAGAAGCGCTCGCGATGACCGGCCAGCAGCGCGTCGATCTCCGGCGTCAGCTTGGGGTCCTCGATCCACGCATCTGGAAAGGCCGTGACGACCCGCTCGTACAGCACCGGGTCGGCTGGCTGATCGACGATCGTGCCCGTGTAGAGGCCCTTGAAGTCGACCGAGTCGACCGCGCCCGTCGCCTTCAGCTCGGCGATCAGCTGCTCGTCCCACGAGCTCGTCGGATCGAGCTTGAAGCGCAGGTCCGGGTACAGCTTCAGGCGGCTGCTCACCGGTGCGAGTGTCGCCGGCTCGCCGAGTCGCAGCGAGACGACGAAGCGCACCGGTTGTGGCTCGCGCCCGAGCGCCGCATGGAGCGTCGTGCCCGCCTGGCGCAGTGCGAGGTCGAGCGCCGCTGACTCATACGCCCACGTGCGGTAGTTGCGCGAGACCTCGCGTTGTGGTGGCTCGGGGAAGAGCTCCAAGCCCGCGAGATGCTCGGCGAAGGACGCGATCGTGAAGCTCCCCGCCAGCGGCAGCGAGGGCCCCGCGGCCTGCAGGATCTCGTGGTCCTCCGCGTCGTAGGTGACGTCCTCGCCGACGCCCTGCTGATCCTTGCCGTGCAGCCGGATGACCGTGCTCTTGCGCGTGAAATCGCTCGAGACGCTCGCCTGCAGCGGGTCGAGCGCATAGCCCTCGATCTCGACCGGCAGCTCGGCTAGCAGGTCCCACGTGCTCATGCGCCCACCGCGCTCATGCGCCCACCGCGCTCATGCGCCCACCGCGCTCATGCGCCGGCCTCGCGCTCGAGCCGTGCCACGAGCTCATCCAGGTGCAACTCCTCCAGCGCGTTGCCCACCGCGCTCAGCTCGCGAGCGCATAGCTCGATCAGAAGCTTGCCCTCCTTGACCAGCTCCAGCGTCTCGTTGAGGCTCGCTTCGCCCGAGTCCAGGCGGCGGATGATCTCCTCCACGCGCGCCGAGGCTGCCTCGTAGCTGAGCGGCTGTCCCGTGGCCTGCTCGTCCGGCAGCGGGAGCGCCCCGCCGTTCTGCTCGACCTCGCTCATTGCTCGTCCGTCCGCTCGTCGCGCACTTGTGCCGGCAGCGTGCCGTCGGCGAAGCGCAGGCGCAGCTCGCGCGCCTCGCGGGCTAGAGTCGCGCTCGTCAGCGGCTCGCCCGCGGCCGACTCGACAACCGCATATCCGCGCTCCAGCGTGCGCTGCGGATCGTGGGCGGCGAGCGCGATCGCGAGGCTCTGCAGCTCGCGTGGCTGGCGGCGGCGGCAGTCCGACAGCGCCGCCTCGGCCTTGCGCTGGACGACCAGTGCACGGCGGCTGGTGACGGCTCGCTCCGCCTCTACGCGCCGGCGCGAGCCGGCGCGTATCTCGCGCAGCTGCTGGTGCAGCCGGGTGCGCTGGCGCTCGACGTGTGCGCCCGGCGCGCGCGAGAGCGATGCCAGCAGGCGCGCGCGGTTGAGCACTGCACGCCGTCCGTGCTCGCGCAGGCGGACGGCCGCCTGCGGCAGCTCCGCGCGTGCGAGCATCGCTTTCCTGCCGTGCTCGTGCAGTCGCTGCGCCGCCTTCGCCTGCTCCAGGCGGGCAGCCGCGCAGTCGATCCCGACTGCCGCCTCGGCGGCATGGGTCGGCGTCGAGCAGCTGACCGCTGCGACGTCGTCGAGCAGCGTGCGGTCGGTGTGATGCCCGACCGACGCGATCACCGGCACCCGCAGCAGCGCCACCGTGCGGCACAGCGTCTCGTCGCAGAAGCACAGCAGGTCGGCCAGCGAGCCGCCGCCGCGCGCAACGATCACCACGTCGACCTCGGCCACCGCCGTCAGGTCCCCGAGCGCGCGCACGATTGCCGGCGCCGCGTGCCGATCCTGCACGGGCGCGAAGCCCCACACCACACGCCCCGCCCAGCCGCGCCTGGAGAGCGCTGCGAGCAGGTCGTCGCGCGCCTTGCCCTGCTCGGCCGTGATCACGCCGATCGAGCGCGGTACGAGCGCGCGCGGGAGCAGCTTCTGCGGCGCCAGCAGTCCCTCGCTGTCGAGCTGCTTGCGCAGCCGGTCGATGCGCGCGAGCAGGTCGCCCTCGCCGGCCACGCGCAGGTCGGACACGGCGAAGGAGAAGCCCGGGGAGGATGTCGCGCTGCCCGGGTAGTAGTCGCAGCCGCCGGCGAGCACGACCTGCACGCCCTCGCTCGGCTCGGCGCCGGCGCGCGCCACGATCGCCTCCCAGTCGGCGCGCCAGGCCGCGCACGGCAGCGCTCCGCCGGCGTCGCGCAGCTCGAAGTAAACCCGCGCGCGGGAGGGCCGCAGGTTGACCAGCTCGCCGACGACCTGCACGCGCGCGAACGAGCGCAGCTTGCCGCGCAGGGCGGCCGCGTACTCGCCGACCGGAAACGGCCCCGCGAGGTCGCTCTCGGGGATGCCGCCGGCGGCGTGCAGGGGCTCGGTAGGGGGGTCCGTCCGGGCCATCAAAGCCCAGCATAGGCGGTACGATCGACGTCAATGCGCGGCACTCGACCACGGCGCTGCGGCGCCGAGTAGCGGCTGCCGTGGCGAATCGCAGCAAGGGCGGTCGCGGGCGCTCGCGCAAGCGCAGATCGGGCGGCCGGGCGAAGGCCGCGGCGGTCGTTGCTGGTGCCGCGGCGGCGCAGGCCGAGCAAGGCTCCGAGGGCCCATCTCCGTCGTCTTCGGCGCCGCGCGCCGGGGCGGACAAGGCCAGCGCGGGCGAGCGGTCCGGGCGACGGCCGCGCGCGCAGCGCAGGGGCGGCGGGCAGGCTCCGTCCGACGGTTATCGCGCTCCAGGCTCCGTCGGCGAGCGTCCGCGCGCGCCGTGGCATCCGTTCCCGCTCGCCGAGCTCTCGATCCTCGTCGGCCTGATCGCCGTGGCGATCGGCGCGGCGCGTGGCGAAGCCGGCAAAACGCTCTTGCTCGTCGGCGTGCTCGTGGTCGTGCTCGGCACGCTCGACACGACGATCCGCGAGCACCTCAGCGGATACCGCTCGCACGCCGGGCTGCTGGCCGCCGTGCCGACGGCGCTCGTGCACGGCGGCATCGCCCTGGGCCTGTTCGCGCTCGGAGCGCCGCGCGTGACGTGGGTGCTCGTGCCGATCGTGGTCGACGTGCCCCTGTTCTCGGTGCTGCTCAAACTGCTCCGTGTGCGCTTCGAGGACGCGCGTCGCGAGCGGGTCCTCTCCGGCCGACGCTAGCTGGGAGCTCTCAGCCGTCGAGCGAGCGCGATGGGCGCGACCCCGCGGCGCTAGATGCGGCCGGCGGCGCTGTCGTCGAGCGAGGGCAGCGTGCGCTCACCCGGGGCGCCCGGCTCGCCGCGCACCTCGCCCTCGAAGCCGAGGCGCTCCAGCCGCGCGATCTCTCGCGCTCCTTCGATATGGGCCGGGTGCTCCGCGGGCAGTCCTGCGATCAGTTTTGCGATCCGCTCGCGCAGCTGAAGCGCGAAGTGCGGCGTGGAGGCGCCCATCAGCTTGCGCACGTCCTCGACCGTGACTTCGCCGGCGCGCTCCTTGCGCAGCATCCGCGGGTCCTCTGCCTGGCTCACTCGGTCCTCATCCGCTGACGATCTCCGGTCCTGTTCCGTGGCTGCTCGTGGGCACTCTCATTCGGCCTCGGCGACCGACTGTTCGGCGGCCGACTGCTGGCGCGGGGCGATCTCGAGAACGGTGTCGATTTCGGCCTGCGCGAGCGCCGAGATCGCGTGTTCGTCGCCGATCAGCCAGCCGTGATTGTAGACCTCGCGCACGGGCGGGATCGCCGCCGTGTAGCCGGGCTCGATGTTGCTCAGGTAGTGCGTCAGCGGCGCCGGGACCGAAGCGCTGTGTTCGAGCAACAGCAGCGGCCCGTAGTCGCCGTGCGCCGACAGCGGCGCGACGGCCGGGGCGTCGAGCGCTCGGGCGACGTTGGCGAACACGAGCCCGTGGCCGGCTTCGTGGATCCCCCAGCCGAACGTCCCGCGGGAGAAGCGTGAGACGGAGATCGCGTTTTCGACGGGATCGTCGCTCGCGTGCGCCGTGCCTTCCCCGGGACCGGCTTCGCCGGTGACGTGCACAACTGTGCCCAGGCGCGACAGCGCGGCGTACGTCGCGCTGCGCAGCGTCGTCGGCGCGATCACGTAGATCGCCGGTTGCTTCAGCGCCTTCAGCGCGTCGCTCGTCGCGCGCGGCACGCCCGAGCGGGTGACGAACAGGATCGGTGCGCCGCTCTCGGCGGCAAGCCCGGCGGCCGGCATCTGCAGCGAGCGCGGCGCGTCGACGGCGACGACGATGACCTCGTGCGGCGAGCGCCCGCGCGCGGCCTGCAGCACGTGCAGCACGGATACCCCCGCGTTCGCGGCTGCGTCGCCTTCGCTGGCGGTTCCGGCGGCCGTCCCGGTCCCGGTCCCGGCGCCGGCCGTCGAGCCAGTCGAGCTGGTCGATGCGGTGCCCGATTCGGCTGCAGCCGCCCCGGCGCTGCCTTCGATCGCCTTGAACCTGTATCCGGCCGGCGCGCCGACGGCGTCGCCGACGGTGAGCGCCTGCACGCCGCCGAGCGTGGCGGCGCCGATGGGGCGCATCGCGCGCAGCGCCTGCTCGCTGACTTCGGGCAGCGTGTCGCCGTCGCTATAGAGCAGCGGCGCGGCGAGCGGCGCCGACGCCAGGGAGGAGGCGGCGAGCGCGGCGGGCCAGTCGCTGCGGTCGACGATCACGACGGCCTGCGGGCGCGTGGCCGGCGTGAAGCCGGGATAGACGGCGCGCGCGACCGCAGCGGCGTCATCGGCCGGGTCGACGCCGCCGAGCCTCGTCGTGTTCTTCGTCGAGATGCCCGCGACGCCTCGCGCTTCGGGGGCCGGGAGCCCGGCGGCACCCGATGCGGCGGTTCCCGCGCGGGAGCCCTTGCCGCAGCCGGCAAGCGCGAACAGCGTGCCCCCGCACAGCGCAAGCGCCGCGAGCAGCCGGAGCGGGGGGACGCGCATGCCCGCGGACACTAGCGGCAGCGCCGGAGCGCGAGCGCAGGCGGGGAGTGGGCGCGGGATATCGGCGGCCCGGTATCGGCAGCCTGCGGCAGGAGTCCGAGCGGCAAGCAGGAATGCGTAGGTTTGAACCCGCGTCGCTCGGGTATATCAGGCGATTATTTTGCTTCTTTGCAGGCAGAACACGCACACCGGTGCCCACATGCTGCAAGCGTCATTGCAGTTTGCTAGCGTGCGACGCCAAGAACGCCGAGTCCCTGACCAGATGTCAGAGACCGGGGGACCCAGGTTGTTGGGGCGAATCTCGCGGATGGCCGCGAGAAGCGCAGGCTCTTTCAGCGCTAGCCCGTCAGCTAACCCCGGAGGCCGACGAAAGAGGTTGTTGTCTTGCGGGTGCGAACCCTCAGCAGTTTCCTAGGCAGTTTGACGATCCTGGCCATAGCGGCCACCCCCGGAATGGCGCTCACCACAGGTGGAGCCGTCGCCGGTAGCAGCACCCCAGCAACACCGGCACCGGCACCGGCAACGGCGCCGGCGATCCATCTTTCCCCGATCGTCTCGAAGACGCGGCGCCTGACCTACAAGGGCCCGCTCTATGAGAAGACGGCCACGGGCGAAGTCGTCCCGTACGTGCCGAGCGCCCCGGCGCCGGCGCCGGCGGTTGCGACGGCAACGGGCGGAAGCCCGGTTGGAACGACCGCTTCGGCGAGCGCTACCGCCCCGGCGACTGCGCCGATCGCGGGCACGCCTCAGCCGGAGCTGCTCGTCCCTGGCTCGATCGCGCGCTACGTCAATGGTTACGCAGCGGCGCCGATGAACGCGCCGGCGAACATTCAGCAGGTGATCTGGACGGCGAACCAGATCATCGGCCTGCCCTACATCTACGGCGGCGGGCACTCCTCGTTCACGGCATCCGGCTACGACTGCTCGGGCACGGTGTCCTTCGCGCTGCACGGTGGAAGCCTGCTGAGCACGCCGATGGATTCCTCGGAATTCATGCACTGGGGCTCGCACGGCGCGGGTCGCTGGATCGCGGTGTTCGGCAACGCAGGTCACGCCTACATGGACGTGGCCGGGCTACGCCTGGACACGAGCGCCGCCGACGACCCGACCAACCAGCAGGGCCCGCGCTGGCGTCCGCTGCGCACGGACAACAGCGGCTACACCGTCCGTCACCCGCTCGGCCTGTAGACGTCTCGCGGATCGCTCCCGGTCGGCTAGGCTGCAGAGAGCCGGTCGATCCGGGATCGACCGCCCCCGCGCAAAGCAATAGGAGGATCACATGGCCGGCCTGACAGGGCGCATGTCAACCGTCGTGAAGGCGAAGGTTTCGAAACTGCTCGATCGCGCCGAAGACCCGGCCGAGACGCTGGACTACAGCTACCAGAAGCAGGTCGAACAGCTGCAGAACGTGAAGAAGGGCATCGCCGACGTGGTGACCGCCAAGAAGCGCCTGCAGATGCAGGAAAAGTCATTGCAGCAGAGCGTCGTCAAGCTCGACACGCAGGCGCGCCAGGCGCTGTCTGCCGGCAACGAAGAGCTCGCGCGTACGGCGCTCGAGCGCAAGAACGTGGCGCAGACCGAGCTGCAGGGCCTCGACACGCAGGTCACCGAACTGGAAGCCCAGCAGGAGAAGCTGACCGACTCCGAGCAGAAACTGCGCGCCAAGATCGAGGCCTTCCGCACGAAGAAGGAGGTCATCAAGGCGCAGTACTCGGCAGCCGAGGCGCAGGTGCGCATCTCCGAGGCCGCGACGGGCGTGGGCGAGCAGATGGCCGACGTCGGCCTCGCGATGCAGCGCGCCGTCGACAAGACCGAAAACATGAAAGCGCGGGCCGACGCCGTCTCCGAGCTGGAAGCGGCCGGCACGTTCGACGACATCACCGCCCTCGGCGGCGGCGAAGACGACATCGACCGCCAGCTCAAGCAGCTCTCCAGCCAGCCGGCCGTCGACGACGACCTGGAGAAGATGAAGGCCGAACTCGGCAAGGGCGGCGGCGGCGAGGCGCCGCAGATCGCTCCCAGCGGCGGCGCTGGCGAGGGTGCTCAGCCGAGTGAGGGTGGCCAAGCATGATCGTGCGCGTCTCCGGCGAGGACCAGTACCGCCTCGCAGACGACCAGAAAGACCGGCTCAACGAGCTCGACAACGCCGTCGTCGCGGCCGTCGAGTCAGACGACGAGGCGAGCTTTCAGAGCTCCTTCGCCGCGCTGCTCGAGTTCGTTCGCGCAAACGGCGAGCGCGTCGGCGACGACGAGCTGGCGGGGTCCGACCTGATCCTGCCGCCGCCAGACCTGTCGCTGGCCGAGGCCGAGCACGAGTTCAACGGTGAGGGGTTGATTCCGGACTAGCAGGAGTGGTGCTCCGCCGGTCGGTCGATTGAGCCTCGTCGATCAGCGCCCAGAATCCCGCACGCAATTCGTGCTTGAAGGGTTGCTGATCGCGAAGAGAGCCCAGCGACTTCTCTGCCTCGATGACGAGCGCGAGATCCAATTGACCAGGAATCCTGGGCTCGTCCGTTAGGAGCTTGGCTAGATCCTCGCTGGTGCTGTTGGCAAGCCACTCAGCTGCGAACGCTCTGCCGGCAGCTCGTGCACTCTCGGCCGTGGGGGGGCTCAGTGCTACCGATGCGGTCTCGGTCGACTCAAGGATGGAGTCGAAATACTTGTCCCAATGCTCCTGCGGAAGAACCACGTGCTCGTCCGCCTCCCGCACGAGAGCCGCGGACTGATTTGAGCGCTGGCTTGTCGGAATGCCCACAAGGATGACCTGCACACCCATATCCTGAGCTGCAATCACACCCTCGCGGAGATCCTCATCTCCCGAGAGCAGGTATGCACGGGAGATAGCGCGTTCGCGTGCGAGCGTCATCAGATCTCGATAGATGAGGGCATCGACACCCTTTTGCTGTCCAGAATGGATGCGTCCAAGTCGAACCTTGACGTAAGGGAGACCGCCGATCTTCTCGTGGTTAGGGGTCGGGACGCCGTCCTTGGCGCCGTCGTACCAGTAGGTTCTTAACGAGCTCATGCCACCACTGTGCTCGCGAGCCCAGTCAGCGAGCTCGGCCGTCAGACGAGTGTGATCGCAGTCGAATTTGGCTCTATTCGTGGTGCCGCAGCACAAACGCCCGCCAGCGGCCAACAGATAGCCCGCGTCAATGAATATTGCGCTTCGGTCTGCCATGTCCCGACCTCTCCCTATGCGGACGAGTTCTAAAGATCAAGACTAGACGAGAGAGCGTCGCAGCGCTAAGGCAAAACAAAGGGCCCCTAAAAAGGGGCCCAGCAATACATGCCGCCCAAACGGCGACCGGGCAAATATATAGCAGACATCGGCCCAAATGCAAGCCAGACGCGTAACGCAACGCCTCTTGCGACCAGGATACGGGGAAGCGTCTCCGACCGCTCCGGAAGGCCCGACTAGATCGGGATCCCCCACAACGGAAACCAGCGCTCGATCTCGGCCTCGACGGGCAGCTCGCTGCCGACCTGCGCCTTCAGCTGCAGCTCGCGCTCGACGGAGCGCTCCTGCGCATCTCCGGGGGCGGGCACGAAGGGGTACCAGGCGCCGCGCTTGTAGTTGTAGATGAAGTAGATCCGCTGCCCCTTTGCGTCGGTGAAGCCGAACACGGCGCACAGCAGGCGTTCGCCGAAGCCGGCGGTCTCGATCGAGCTGGAGACGGCGTTGATGCCGACGGCGAGGTCTTCGACGCTGGGGGCGCCGGCGGGGCTGCGCAGGATCATCCAGCGGTAACCGAAGCTGTCGTCCTCGGTCTTTACGGTCGTGCCGTTGTCGCCGCCGGTGGCGGCGACGACTTCTTCCATGTCCTTGATCGTCGATTCGAATTCGCTCGTGGCGAGCGCTTGGAAGACGATCGCGGCGCTGCCGGAAGGGTCGACGCCGTGCTCGGCCTGCAGGTCGACGTAGGCGGTCGTGATCGCGAACAGGCGGTCGGGCGCGGGACCCTTGACCTGGTGGCGGCCGGTGAGGATGTCGCGCAGGCCCAAGGCTCAGGCGGCTCAGGCGTTGGCGGCGCTGAGGCCGCCCTGCAGCTGGGACTCCAGACGCTCGAGCGCGGCGAGGCGCTGCTCGAGCGGCGGGTGGTCGGCGAACAGGTTCATCAACGACTTCTTGGCGCGCGGGGGGATGATGAAGAAGGCGCTCGAGCCTTCGACACGGCGCAGGTCCTGGCTGGGCGCCTGTTCGATCGCGCCGCTGATCTTGATCAGCGCCGAGGAGAGCGCGCTGGGGCGCCCCGTGAGCACGGCAGAGCCGCGATCGGCGGCGAACTCGCGGTAGCGCGAGAGCGTGCGCAGCAGCACGAAGGAGACGGCATAGACGACGATCGAGACGAGGATCACGAGCATGATCTTCGCGCTCCTCTTCTTCGCCGCCGTAGCCGCCGCCGAAGAAGAAGGCGAACTGCAGGATCAGCGCTGCGAGCGAGGCGAAGAAGCTGGCGAGCGTCATCACCATCACGTCGCGGTTGATCACGTGCGTGAGCTCGTGCGCCATCACGCCTTCGAGCTCGGCGGGCGAGAGCATCTGCAGGATGCCGCGGGTTGCGGCGACGGTCGCCGACTTCTGCGAACGCCCGAGCGCGCAGGCGTTGGGCACATTGGTCTCGATCACGCAGACGCGCGGTTTGGGCAGATCGGCCTGCACGCAGAGGCGGTCGATCACCCCGTGCAGCTCGGGCTCTTCATCGGGCGTGACCTCTTTCAGGCCCATCGCGGCCATCGCGAGCTTGTCGGAGCCGAACAGCTGACCGAGCAGCAGCACGACTGCGACGACCACGATCAGCCCGGCGCCGGCGCCGGCGGCGAACAGCACCCCGACGAACACGACGTAGAGCAGGCCGAGCAGGAACAACGTGAGCGCCATGCGCGCCTGCAGCCCGGTGTCCTTGCCGAAGTTCCGACGGTTCGCGGCCATTGCCGAGATTGTCGCAGAAGCGGTTACACGTGCCCTAAAGTTGCGCGCGCAGCCGATGCCCGCCCGTCGCCAGCCATGAAACCCGAGATCCACTTCCTCGGCATCTCGATCAAGACGTTCGGCGTGACGTTCGCGCTCGGCTTCGTCGCGTGCGGCGCGGTCGTCGCGCGGCGCCTGAAGGAGCTGGGCCGGCCGGTGGACTGGGCGTATGAGATCACCTTCTCGGCGCTCGTCGGCGGCGTGGTCGGCGCGCGCGCTTACTACGTGATCCAGAACTTCTCGACCGCCAAGCACGACCTGATCGGCAGCATCTTCTCGGGCTCGGGCCTGGTCTGGTACGGCGGCGCGATCGGCGGCGCGATCGGCGTGATCGGCTGGATGCGCTGGAGAGGAGTGCTCGAACTGCGGATGCTCGACATGTGCGCGACGGCGCTCGCGCTGGGCTATGCGATCGGGCGGATCGGCTGCCAGGTCTCGGGCGACGGCGACTACGGCATCAGCTCGAACCTGCCGTGGGCGATGGGCTACCCGCACGGCACGCTGCCGACGCCGCCGGGCGTGAAGGTGCAGCCGACGCCGATCTACGAGACAGTCGCGATGTGCCTCGTGGCGTGGGGTCTGTGGCAGTTGCGCGACCGCGTGAGGCCTGGCGTGGTGTTCGCCCTGTATCTGCTGCTGAGCGGCTTCGAGCGCTTCCTGGTCGAGTTCATCCGTCGCAACACAGAGGTCTTCGCGGGGCTCACGACGCCGCAGCTGGAGAGCCTCGGCCTGATGGCGATCGGCCTGCTCTGGCTGGCGCTGATGGCGCGCAGAGGCGGTACGGCCTCGCTGCGCGCTTCGCCGGCATAGCCCCGCCGAGCCTCGCGCGAGCGTGGTCTCGCCGTGGCACGCGATAATCCGCATCGATGGCGACCGAGACGATGCTCTCCGACGTGTTCCCCCTCGGCAGCCGGCTGAACGAGGCCGGCCGCCTGGAGGTGGGTGGCTGCGACACGATCGAGCTGGCGCGCGAGTTCGGCACGCCGGCGTACGTCGTCGCCGAGGATGACCTGCGCACGCGGGCGCGCGCGTTCCTCGACGCCGGCCGGCAGGCCGGCCAGCAGGCGGCCCACGAGGACTTCCACGTCGTGTTCGCGTCCAAGGCCTTCCCCTGCACGGCCGTGCTGGCGCTGTTCGCGCAGGAGGGCCTGTGGTGCGACGTGGCCTCCGGCGGGGAGTTGCACCTGGCACTGAACGCGGGCTTCGCCGCCGAGCGCATCGTCCTGCACGGAAACGCCAAGTCGGCCGTGGAGCTCCGGACGGCGCTGGAGCGCGGAGTCGGCCTGATCGTCATCGATAATTTTGATGAGATAGATCGATTGCAGCGGCTCGTCGAGTCGCAGGGCGCGGGTGGAGCCGACGGCCGCTCGGATGTCCAGCGCGTGCTTTTGCGGGTCACGCCGGACGTGCGCGGCGAGACGCACGAGAAGATCTCCACGGGCCAGGCGAACTCGAAGTTCGGCTTCTCCGTCGCCGATGCGGCGGAGGCGATCGAACGGGTGCAGGCCGTCGCGGGGCTCTCGCTGGCGGGCCTGCACGCGCACATCGGCTCGCAGCTGCTCGAGCTCGAGCCGTTTCGCCGGGAGGTCGCGGAGCTGGCAAAGCTGGGCGACTTCGAGGTGTGGGACCTCGGCGGCGGGCTCGGCGTGCGCTACACCGGCGACCAGCCGCAGCCGCCGTCGATCGAGGAGTACGTCTCGACGCTGCTGGAGGGGGCATCGGAACACGGCATGGGCGCGCCGGGCAGGAGGCTGTTGATCGAGCCGGGCCGCTCGCTGTGCGCGAACGCGTGCGTCACGCTGTACACGGTCGAGTCGGTCAAGCAGAACGTCTCGCGCTGGGTGGCGGTCGACGGCGGCATGTCGGACAACCTGCGCCCGATGATGTACGGCGCGCGCTACGAAGCGCACGTGGCCGATCGCTTCGACGGGGAGACACGCTGCGAGCTGGCCGGAAAGCACTGCGAGTCGGGAGACGTGATCGTGCGCGAGGCGCTGCTCGCGGACCCGCGCCCGGGCGACGTGATCGTGACGCCGGCGACGGGCGCCTACGGTTATGCGATGGCGAACAACTACAACGGCGTGCCGCGGCCGCCGGTGATCTTCTGCAAGGACGGCGACGCGCGCCTGGCGGTCAGGCGCGAGCGCTTCGAGGATTTGACGGCGCGCGATGTCGGCTGAGGCGCGCGCGGCAGAGGAGACGACGGCGGCGGGCGCGGACGGGCAGCGCTCGTTCCAGGTCGGCCTGCTCGGGCACGGAACGGTCGGTGGCGCGTTCGCGGCGCTGCTTGACGAGCGCGCCGATGAGATCGAGCGCTTCAACGGGCGGCGGCCGGTGATCTGCGGCGTGCTCACGCGCTCCCGTGGAGACTTCGAGCAGATCCTCGCCGACTCGGACCTGCTGGTCGAGGTGATGGGCGGGATCGAACCGGCACGCGAGTACCTGCTGCGGGCGCTGCGCGCGGGCAAACACGTGGTGACGGCGAACAAGCAGCTGCTCTCCCAGCACGGCGAGGAGCTGTTCGAGACGGCGCGCGAGCACGACGTGCGGCTGCGCTTCGAGGCGGCCGTAGCGGGCGCTGTGCCGGTGGTGCGCGTGCTCGAGGAATCGCTCTCGGCGACGCCGATCGAGCGGATCCACGGAATCGTCAACGGCACGACCAACTTCATCCTCTCGGAGATGGCCGGCGGCAAGAGCTACGCCGACGCGCTTGCCGAGGCCCAGCGCGTGGGCTATGCCGAGGCCGACCCCTCCGACGACGTGTCCGGGCGCGACGCGGCGGCGAAGATGGCGATCCTCGCGCGCCTGGCGTTCGGCTCGCCGGTGCACCTCGACGAGGTCCGCTACGAGGGCATCGAGCAGCTCGATTCCGACGACCTCGAGTATGCGCGCGAGCTCGGCCTCGGGCTGAAGCTGGTCGGCACGGCCGAGCGCCGCGGCGGCGGCATGTCGGTGCACGTGCACCCGACGTTCCTCTACTCGGGCCACCCGCTGGCGTCGGTCTCGGGCCCGTTCAACGCGGTCACGGTCGAGTCGGACACGATCACGGAGATAACGCTGTCTGGCCCGGGGGCGGGCGGGCGGCAGACGGCGAGCGCCGTGCTCGGCGACGTGGTCAGCGTGATGACGGGCGGCGCGCGACCGCCGGCGCCGCCGCTTCAGCTCGAGCTGATCCAGGACGTCGACAGCGCGTTCTACCTGCACCTCGACGTGCAGGACGTGCCGGGCGTGCTGGCGGCCGTGACGAGGGTGCTCGGCGAGCACGACGTGTCGATCAAGTCGGTCGTGCAGCGCGGCATCGCAGAGCACGCGCGGCTGGTGATGGTCACGCACCCGGTGCTCGAGTCGAGCCTGCGCGCGGCCGTGGCCGAGGTCGACGCGTTCGACTTCATTCGCGCCCCCACCCGCGCAATCCGCGTAATAGAAGAGGAGTTCGGCTGAGATGACGGTTCCGACGGACATCAACGAGCTGCCGCCGGTGCCGCTGCCGCGCGTGGAAGGGGCTGCGTTCGAGGGCACGCACGTGCCGCTGATCGAGCGCTACCACGAGCGCCTGCCGTTCGAGCCGGGCGACAAGCTGGTCAGCCTGCAGGAGGGCTCGACGCCGCTGCTGCGCGCGCCCGTGCTCTCGCAGATGGTCGGCGCGACGGTGCGGCTGAAGCTCGAGGGCGCCAACCCGACGGGCTCCTTCAAGGATCGCGGCATGACGTGCGCGCTGTCGGCGGCCGTGCGCGACGGCGCCAAGGCGGTGATCTGCGCCTCGACGGGCAACACTGCGGCGAGCGCGGCGGCCTACGCCGCCCGCGCGGGCATCACCTGCGCGGTGATCGTCCCGGACGGCAAGATCGCGCAGGGCAAGATGGCGCAGACGCTCGTCCACGGGGCGCGCGTGATCTCGCTGGCCGGCAACTTCGACCAGGCTTTGACGCTCGTGCGCGAGCTGACGGCGACGCACCCGATCGTGCTCGTCAACTCGGTCAACGAGTACCGCATCGAAGGGCAGAAGACGGCGGCCTTCGAGATCCACGAGGCGCTCAGCGGCGAGCTCGAAGCGCTGTGCATCCCGGTCGGCAACGCCGGCAACATCACCTCCTACTGGCGCGGCTTCCGCGAGGTCGGCGCGGCGCCGAGGATGCTCGGCTTCCAGGCGGAGGGCGCGGCGCCGCTGGTCGAGGGGCACCCGATCGAGCACCCCGAAACGGTGGCGAGCGCGATCAGGATCGGCAACCCGGTGCGCTGGGAGGACGCGATGGCGGCGTCGACCGACTCGCGCGGGGCGATCCGCGTGGTCAGCGACAAGGAGATCCTCACGGCCTACCGCCTGCTGGCCTCGCGCGAAGGGATGTTCTGCGAGCCGGCCTCGGCGGCCTCTGTGGCGGGCCTGTTGAAGTACGGCGCGGAAGGCGCCGAGCAGATCGTCTGCGTGCTCACCGGACGCGGCCTGAAGGACCCGGAGACGGCGCTGGCGAACAACGACGGGCGGATCATCCAGTGCGTCGCCGAGACGGCGGCGATCGAGGAAGCCGTCCTCGGCGATCCGTGAGCTCGGCGGCGTGATCCGCAGGCGCTTGGTGCGCGTGCCGGCGTCCTCGGCGAACCTGGGCCCGGGCTTCGACTGCATGGCGGCTGCGCTGGCGCTGCACGTCGAGCTGGAGGTGCTCGAGACGGGAAGCTTCGCGGTGGAGACGGAGCTGGCGGTGGCGCGGGGGCGCGAGAACCTGTGCGTGCGCGCGTTCGAGCGCCTGCACCCGGTGGATGACTTCACGTTCAAGATCTCCTCGCAGGTGCCGCTGTCGGGCGGCCTCGGCTCGAGCGCGGCGGCGATCGTAGCGGGGCTGATGGCGGCCGACCACCTGTTCGAGCTGGATGCCGACCTGCTGGCGCTGGCGAGCGAGCTCGAGGGTCATCCGGACAACGTGGCGGCGTCGCTGCACGGCGGCTTCGTGATCTGCGCCGACGGGCAGGCGACGCGCTTCGAGCCGCCGACGGGGCTCGAGGCGCTGGCGGTGGTTCCGGTCGAGGCGGTGCACACGAGCGAGGCGCGCGCGGCGCTGGCCG
This sequence comes from uncultured Solirubrobacteraceae bacterium, assembly GCA_963714215.1. Classification (GTDB taxonomy): domain Bacteria; phylum Actinomycetota; class Thermoleophilia; order Solirubrobacterales; family Solirubrobacteraceae; genus Palsa-744. The sequence continues at coordinate 92,150 of CAVQNP010000005.1, read as the reverse complement.
GCGAGGTCCCGCTGGCAGACGCCGTGTTCAACGTCGCCCACGGCGCGCTGCTCACGCTCGGCCTGGCGCGCGGGGACTGGGACCTGCTCGGGCGCGGGCTGCAGGACCGTCTGCACCAGCAGCAGCGCTCGCACCTGTTCCCGCGCTCGTATGAGCTGGCGCAGCGGGCACGCGAGCTGGGCGCGCTGGGGGCGACGATCTCGGGCGCCGGGCCGACGGTGCTCGTGTGGTGCTTCTACGAGCAGACCGGCGCCGTCGCCGAGGCGCTGCGCCCCGAGCTGGAGGGCTGGGCGACGCTTCTGCGGGCGCCGTTCGAGCCGCAGGGCGCCTACGTGACCGAGCTGTAGCGTCGCTGGCCGCGGAGGCTCCCAGCCAGGCAGCCGCGTCGCCAGCGCTAGCGCAGCTGCGCGAGGCGCTCGGATGCGTCGCCGAGCGCAGGCAGGCGCGCGAGCACTTCGCCGGCGAGGTCGAGGTAGTCGCTGCCGAGGTCAGGGCGGTGGTCGAGGATCGAGCGCGCGCGCTCGGCCGACTCGGCGTAGGCGATCGAGGAGCGGATGGTCGTGTCGAAGACGAGCTCGCCGAAGCGCTCCTTCAGTGAGACGAGCGCCTCACGCGAGTGGATCGTGCGCATGTCGGCGAGGTTGAGCAGCACGCCGACAACAGAGAGCTCTTCGTTGAGGCCGTCGCGCGCGAGCTCGACGACCTCCATCGCCTGCTCGACGCCCTGCAGCGCGAAGTACTGCGCCTCGGCCGTCACGAGCGCCCGGTCGGCGGCGACGAGCGCGTTGACCGTCAGCAGGCCGAGCGACGGTGGGCAATCGATCAGGATCAGCTCGTAGTCGTCGGGCAGCTTGGCCAGCGCGCGGCGCAGCGTGAGCTCGCGCCCCATCTTGCCTCCGAGCATCAGCTCGGCCTCGGCCAGCGTCAGGTTGGCCGGGATCAGATCGTCGTGGATCGCCTCGGCGGCCTTGGCGCGACCGGAGAGCACGTCGGCGATCGTCGGCTCGGCGTCGGGCGGGACGTCGAAGTAGTCGGACAGGTTGCCCTGCGGATCGAGGTCGATCGCGAGCGTGCGCACGCCGCTGCGGCGGAATGCATCGGTCAGCGTGCGAACGGCCGTCGTCTTGCCCGTGCCGCCCTTCTGGGAGAGCACCGCGATCGTGTCAGCCATCGGCTGATACTACGTCTCCGCGCGCTCGCGCGCGCGTTCGCTTGGCCGGATTGTCGGAGTGGCGCGCTACGGCGCGACTACGAGGTAGCTGAGCCGGTAGCGGCCGACGATGATCTCGTCGCCGTCCTGCAGCAACCTGCCGTCGATCCGCTCGCCGTTGACGAAAACGCCGTTGAGGCTACGGTCGTCGAGCACGCGCACGCCGTCGGGCTGACGCACGATCAGCGCGTGGCGACGCGAGACGGTGGGGTCGTCGAAGCGCACGTCCGCAGCGAGGCTGCGCCCAATCCGCGTCCACTCGCGTGACAGCGGCACCGTGCGCGTCTCGGCGCCCTCGGCGAAGCACAGATACTCGCCGGGCTGCTCGATTCGCTTGCGCGCCTCGGCCAGCGTCGCCTCGAGGTCCAGCGGGGCGGGCTCGGAGAGCACTCCTCCGTGGCGGGCCGTGTGCTCGCCGCCGGACTCCGCCTCCGTAGTGGGCTCGGCGCTGAACAGGGAGGCGCGCACGAAGTCGTTGCCGCCGCAGCCGGGGCAGTCGCTCAGCGTGTCCTCGCCGCTCAGGGTCAGCACATAGCCGCAGCTGCGGCAGCAGAACGAGCCGGCGCCGACGAACGCTCCAGGCGCAGAGTCGCCCCCCGTGAGGGTGCCCTTGCTGAGTAGATCCATGCTGCTCCTCCTTCCTCTTTGCTCGGCGCTCCGCGGTGTGCTGCTGGGTGCTTCCGTCGAGGGAAAGATCGTGGCGATCATAACAAGTTGTCCAACCCGGCAGATTCCAGATTCCCGCATTTTCCGGGAAGGTCAACGCGATTGCTGTCAACCCCGGCCCTTGCTTTCGCCTCGGCACTGTTCAGCTACCCGGCGCCGTTTGCGGACAAACCACGAGCGGCGGGCGATCCGATGCTATGGCGATGCCCCACGCCCGAGCGGCAGGAAGGCCCGCCCGCGCGGCGAAAAAAGCGAGCAGATGGCTTCCACGACCAACGATGCCGAGCAGCTCGAGCGGTTCCTGCTGCGCCGCGGCGTGGGTGCGCTGCAGGCAGACCGTGACCACTGCATCGACTGCGGGCGCACGCCGCTGACGGGCGAGCACGTGCATCTCTACGACGAGCGCGGAGGCGGCGTCGTGTGCGAGCTGTGCCGGACGCTGCGTCGCGAGCCGCCTGTGGCGAGCGAGATCGTGCGCCACTGCGAGCATGGCCACACCGTCAGGCTCACTGCTCGCGCGGCGTAGCGACGCTATAGGCGGCGCGCTACGGCGCCCTCAGTCGCTCGCGTACCGAAGCCGGGAGACACTCGCTTCGCTCGCATCCCCGTTTCGGCCAGCACGCCACGCGAACTGCCTGTGCCCGTCAGGGTGCGTCCTTGTATCGCTTGCCTCTAGTGCGCTAATGCATGTCGTGCCCGGCGCGCTTTAGACTGGCGAGCTGTGGACCCATTGACCGTCTCGACAGTCATCTCCGCCCCGCGCGAGCAGGTGTTCGACTACCTGCAGGACATCGCCAACCACAGCGAGTTCACGGATCACTTCATGGTCGACTGGCATCTGACGCGGATCGACTCGGTCGGACGCGGCGCGGGGGCGCGCTTCCGCGTGAAGGCGCCGGGCAACCGCTTCAGCTGGGGGGACGCGACGTTCGTCGAGGTCGATCGCCCCCATCGCATCGTCGAGGCCGGCCGCACGGGCAAGAACAACCGCGTGCGCACGCTCGGCACATATGAGCTGGCGCCGGGCGCTTCGGGCACGACGCGCGTGCGCTTCACGCTCGAGACGGCGCCCGTGACGCTGTCCGATCGGCTGATGGAGTCGCTCGGCGCGCGCGGCTGGCTGAAGCGCAAGAACACGCGGGCGATGCGCCGCCTGCGCGCGATCATCGAGCGCGGCGAGCAACGCGGAGATCGCGTGACGGTCGCCGCCGGATAGACTGCCGCGTCGCATGTCCAGCCGTCTGCGAAAGCTCCTGCTGCTCGGGCTCATACTGCTCGCGGCCATTGCCCTCGGCGCCTGTGGCGACTCGCACACGAAGGTCACCACGGGCACGTACGCCGGCGAGTCCGGCCAGAACGCTCCCTACCTGGACGTGGGGCCGCTCGTGTACGAGGTCCAGCTCTCGCGCGAGTTGAACCCGTATGACGTCGAGGACTCCTCCTACCTGGAAGGCCTCTCCCCCGAACAGCGCAAGCTCGAACCGGGCCAGGAGTGGTTTGGGGTGTTCGTGCAGGTCTACAACAACCACTCCCGCCCCCAAGCGGCCTCGACGGACATGAAGATCTACGACACCCAGGGCAACACCTACCTGCCGCTGGTGCCGGCCGGGCATAACTCGTTCGTCTACAGCGGCGGTACCGTGCCCGGCAAAGAACGCCTGCCGGCGCTCAACACGGTCGCCTCCAACGGCGCGACTCAGGGCTCGCTGCTCCTGTTCAAGATCCAAACGGCCTCGCTCGACAACCGACCGCTGGATCTGAGGATCGTCGACCCCACCGACGCGGCCGAGACGGCCACGGCCGAGCTCGACGTCTAGCTGTAGTTCCTAAGAACGTTCGTCAGTAGACATCCGGGCCTCCTTGAAGGCTGGGCGGTGCTGAAGCCAACCAGACCCAAGGAGGACACCGGATGAAGCTCCACGGTAATGCCCGCACCTGTCCGAACAGCAGGCGGCTGCTCGTTGATCGAGTGAGCGATCAGTCCTGGTCTGTCACAGCGGCCGCGCAGGCCGCCGGCGTATCCGCACCGCCTATCGCTGGCTGGCACGCTGGCGCGAACAGGGCGCTGAGGGATTGGTGGATCGCTCCTCTGCACCCAAGCGAATCCCGCATCGCACGCCTGCCGATCGAGTTCAGGCGATCGCTGCGCTCAGACGCCTGTACATGACCGCCGCGGAGATCGCCGAGGTGCTTTCGATGGCGCTGTCCACCGTCTCAGCTGTCCTGAAGAGGATCGGCCTGGGCAAGCGCTCGAGACTCTCACCGCCCGAGCCTCCCAACCGATACGAGCGAAAGCGCCCGGGCGAGCTCGTGCATCTCGACATCAAGAAGCTCGCGCGGATCAGCATCCGCGGCGCCGGGCATCGCGTCAACGGTCACCGTCAGAGCCAGTTCAAGAGCGTCAGCGGCCGTGGTCCCACCGGCTGGGAGTTCGTCCACGTGGCCGTCGATGACGCCACACGCCTGGCCTGTGTCGAGGTGCTCTCCGACGAGCGCGGAGTCACGGCCAGCGCTTTCCTTCGGCGAGCGGTCGCCTGGTTTGAGGGCTTCGGCGTCACCGTCGAGCGCGTGCTCTCAGACAACGGCTCCTGCTACCGCTCAAAGGTGCACGCGCTCACGCTCGCAGAGCTTCAGATCCGCCATCTCTTCACCCGCCCTTATCGGCCTCGCACCAATGGCAAGGCAGAGCGTTTCATCCAGACGCTAACCAACCGCTGGGCCTATGGCGCGATCTACGGCAGCTCAGCCGAGCGCACCGCGGCGCTTGCCGGCTGGCTGACCCACTACAACTTCAGAAGACCACACGGCTCGCTCAGTCACAAGCCACCCGGCGCTCGTCTACTCGAGCTGACGAACGTTGCTGGGAACTACATCTAGCGGCTGGCCTGCAGCCCGGCCTCTAGAACTTCGCGCGCGACCGGCGCGGCGGTGTCGCCGCCGGCCCCGTCTTTGACGAGCAGTACGCCGACGACGATCCGTGGGCGCAGCGCGGGCGCGAACGCGGCGAACCACGCGTCGGTGTTGCTCGCTTCGCTGTCGGCGCCGACGCAGCCTGTGGAGCTTGATTCTTCGCCCGATTCGCCGGAGGAGCTGCACTCGGTCTTCAATTCGGCCGTGCCCGTCTTGCCGGCGACCGTGACGCCCGAGATCGCCGCCGAGGTGCCCGTGCCTTCTTTGACGACGCCGATCATCAGCCGGCGCACGGTGCGCGCGACGGATGCGCTCGTCGCGGACGGGCCGGGTGCGGGATGTTCGATCGCGAACGTCGGACTCGGACGGTGCCCGCCGTCGGCGATCGTCGCGGCGACGATCGCCATCTGCAGCGCGCTGGCCTGCACCTGGCCTTGGCCGATCGCGGTCGAGCCGACGTCCAGTTCGCCCTGGATGCTCGTGGCCGCAGGCAGCGTGCTCTCGGCGGCGCCTTCGATCCCGGGATCGTGATTGAAACCGAAGCGTTCGGCCATCGCCACGAGCCGTGACGCGCCGAGCTTGACGCCGAGCGGCGCGAACACGGAGTTGCAGGAGACGGCGAACGCGAGCGCCAGCGAGCCGCCGCATTCCTCGCCGTTGGCGTTGCTCAGCTTGACGCCGTCGAGCGTGGCGTAGGTGGCGTAAGGGAAGGTCGTCTTCGGCGTGGCGATGTGCGCGGCGAGCGCCCCCGTGAGCGTGACCATCTTGAACGTCGACCCCGGCGGCTGCACGCTGTTCAGCGCGATCCCCGCGACCGCGAGGATCTGGCCGGTCGACGGCTGCAGGGCGACCACGCCGCCGAGTCGCGAGCCGAGCGCGGCGACGGCCGCTTTCTGCACGGCCGGGGACACGCTCGTGCGCACTGCATGGGCCTCGTGCGAGGCCGCCGCCGCGAGCACTCGCTGACCGGCAAGCAGCTCGCCTCCGGGCGTGCCGCGCAGGCGTGCGTCGAGGGCGCGCTCGAGACCGTTCGTGCCGACGATCGCATCGGAGGGGATGCCGTGCGATTCGAGCGCCGTGCGCTCCGAGCTCGGGATCGGGCCGACTTCGCCAACGACCGCACTGGCCGATTCGCCGAGCGGCGAGATGCGCGGCCCGGTGGTGTCGGCTGCGCCTTCGGCGAGCACCGAGCCGTCGCGCGCGAGCAGCTTGGCCCGTTCGGGCAGCGTCGTCTTGCGCGAGAGCTGCTCGTCTGAGCGCAGCCCGGGGAAGGCGAGCGAGCGCGACCACGTGACCTTCTCGCCGCCTTCCGCTTCACCGCTCACCGGCAGCTCGACGCTCAGCGCGAGCGTGCCGAACAGGCGGGTGGAGACCTTCACCGGCACGGCCACGAGACCATCCGCGGAGTGGTGCGCCCTGCCGGCCACGCGTAGGCCCGTTGCGGTCGCCGTGTTCATCGCCTCGTGGTAGGCAGTGACGAACTCGTCGGCCGAGACCGAGTGCCGCGAGGCGGCGTCGACGTCGGCATACATCGCTGCGTAGTCGGCCTTCGCCCACTCGCGGACGAACTTCTCTGCGAGCGAGTCGGCCGGCGAGGCTCCGCTGTTGGCGCCGACGATCGCGCCGATCGCAAAGGCCACGGCGGCCAACGCGATCACCGGGCGCGCGCGCCTGACCCTAAGCGTCTGCTCTTCGCTCAGGGCACGGTAGAACATGGCGGGTGACGGGCCTCGACTGGATCATCGTCGCATTCGCGGCAATCCTCGCTGCTTTTGGCTTCAGGCGGGGGTTCATCGTGGGGGTGCTCTCGTTCGCGGGATTCGCCCTAGGAGCATTCCTCGGAACTCGCCTGGCTCCTCTACTGCTCTCGCAGGGATCCTCCTCGCCGTACGCCCCCGCGTTCGGCCTGTTCGGCGCGCTGCTGGCCGGCGCGATCCTCGCCAGCGGCGCCGAGGGGATCGGCTTCAGGGTCAGGCGCGCGCTGCTCGTGCCCGGGCTCGGCGCACTCGACGGCCTGCTCGGGGCGGCGCTCGGCGTCGCGCTCGCGCTCGGCGTCGTCTGGATCGTGGCGGCTGTCGTCGCCCAGACGCCGAGTGAGACGCGGCTGCGCGAAGACATCCAGCGCTCGGCGATCCTCGGCGAGCTGAACGCGGTGCTGCCGCCGTCGGGGCCGATCCTCAACGCGCTGGCGCGCCTGGACCCGCTGCCATCGATCTCCGGTCCATCCGCCGACGTGCCGCCGCCGCCGGCCAAGATCGCCCACGCGCCCGGCGTGCGCCGCGCCTCGCCCAGCGTCGTGCGCGTGCTCGGCACGGCCTGCGGCCTGGCGATCGAGGGCTCCGGTTGGGTGGCGGCCCCCGGCGAGGTCATCACCAACGCGCACGTCGTAGCCGGCGAGCGGGACACGACGGTCGAGCCGGGCGGGCACGCGCCGATCCTGCCCGCCCGCGTGCTCGCCTACGATCCGCGCAACGACGTGGCCGTGCTCGGTGTGCCCGGCCTCGACGAGCCCGCGCTCGAGCTCGTCTCCGATCCTCCTTCGGGTGAGGCTGGCGTAATTCTCGGCTATCCGGAAAACGGTCCGTTCGACGCTCGCTCGGCACGCATCGGGCGCACGCAGACAGTGCTCACCGACGACGCCTACGGCAACGGTCCCGTGCACCGCCTGCTCACGCCACTGCGCGGGCTCGTGCGCCCCGGCAACTCCGGCGGTCCGCTCGTCGACCGCGCCGGGCGTGTGCTGAGCACCGTGTTCGCCGGCACCGTCGGCGGCGGCCCGCACGGCGGCTACGGTGTGGCCAATGCGACCGTTGCGCATGCGCTCGCAGAGGCCGCTGCTCGTGCAGCGGCGGGGGAGAGCGTGAGCACCGAAGGGTGTGCGGCCGGCTGAGCTCCGTCGAGCTTCACCAGGGCCCCGATTCGGGTCATCGGGATATGGTCCAGTGCGCAGGTGGCTCGGCGACGGCGCAAGGAGCTTGGATGATTGCGGAGATTGACGGCGGGCTCTCGGCGAACCTGAAGAGGGTGGCGATGGCTGGATTCACGGCCCTTGTGACCGTCAACGTCTGGACCGGCTGCCCGCTGCTGGCTCTGTGGGTGGGCTCGCGCGCGGTCGGCACGGGCGAGCTCAGCATGTTTGCCGTCGTCGTCATGCTCGTCGTGCTCGGCTTGCTGGAGCTCGCGATGATGCTCGTGCTCGCATGGCTGACGAGCGTCTACGACGAGTTGATCGGGCTGCAGCGCCCCGAGCAGTCTGCGACGTGGATCCGGCGGCTGTGCGCGCCGGAATCTGCGGGGCTGAATCGCAGGCTGCGGATCACGACGCTCGAGGGGATCGTCGTGATCAACGTATACGTCGCCGTTACGACGCTCGTCGTCTGGTACCTGTTCTTGGCGGCGCATCGCTAGGCGCCGCCGTGCCGATCCTCTGCCGAGTCGGACGGGGGGCGAACAGTGGTGCTCAGCTGGCTGGCGCGGGGCGCGTAGTGGCCCGCGCGCGGGGTGCTTTCTTGCCCGTGCTGCCTGCCTGAGTCTTGGCCTTGCGGCGGGCGCCGGCGGACGCGTTGGCTGTGGCCGCGGGCGCCTTGCTTGCAGAACTCTCGCTTCGCCGCTCGATCTCGTCGTCGATCGCGGCCTGCACGATGGTCAGGCGCCGGATCAAGTCGGTCCGAACGCGGGCGAGCTCCTCGACGGTGAGCAGCACCGGGCCGATCCCGCGGCGACTGCGGGGTGGCGCCGGGGCGACGCCTGGGTGATCGGCTTCGAGCTCGGCGATCGCGCGCTCGAACGCAGCGATCTGGCTGCGCAGCGAACGGCGGCGAGCCTGCTGTGACTGCTCCTCGGCAGGCTCGGCGGGCTCCGCGGCGTCGTCGACATAGAGCGCGGCGGCGACCTCGCGCGGGTCGACGCCGGTCTCGCGCGCTTCGTGCGCGGCGTTGGCCGTGATCGTGCCGACCGCCGCGGCGCGCTGCGGCGAGGCCGCGACGAACGTGCCGCTGCCCTGCTGGCGGTCGATCAAGCCGTCCTGCTCCAGGCGCTGGTAGACGGCGCGGACCGTGTTCACGTTGACGCCCGTTGCCTCGGCCAGGTCGCGCAGCCCAGGCAGGCGCTGCCCGGCGGCGTAGCGTCCCTCGGCGATCCGCGAGCGCATCGCCCAGGTCAGCTGAACGCCGATCGGCACGTCGGCCTTGCGGTCGATCGCGAGGCCGTCGAGCTCGAGCTCGGCGCTCGCGGGGGCGTTGTCAATAGGGCGAGCCACGTCTCCAGAGTACCCGCTACGCGGGCGGCTTACATAGTGTGCTAGTTCACTAGTACACTTGCACAATGATCGACCGGTTGTTCGCTCCAGCGCGCGGAGTGCTCGAGGAATTCGGCGACGTCGTGCTGCTGACCGGGAGGACGATCGCCTCGGCCGTGCGCCCGCCCTACCCCTACGGCGAGGAGCTCGTCTCGCAGTTCCTGTTCGCACTGAGGCTCGTGTGGTTTCCGCTGTTGGTTACGACGGTCGCGATCAGCTACGGCGCACCCGGCCTGCAGGCGGCCAACTTCCTCACACTGTTCGGCGCGCTCGATCGCCTCGGTGGCTTCTTCGTGCTGGCGGCGATCCGCGAAATCGGTCCGTTGATCACCTCGATCGTCGTCGCCGGGATCGCCGGCACCGCGATCACCGCCGACCTCGGCGCGCGCAAGGTGCGCGAGGAGCTCGACGCGCTGCAGGTGCTCGGCGTGGACCCCGTCAAGAACCTCGTTGTGCCGCGCTTCCTCGCGCTGGTCGTCGTGACCGGCCTGTTCGACATCTATTCGCTGCTGTTCGGCATCTTCGGTGGAATCGCGGCGGAGCTCGTCAACGGTCAGCCGCTCGGTCCCTTCTGGGGAACGCTGTTCGCAAACGCCTCGACGACGGACTTGTGGGGATCGGTGCTGAAGTCGAGCTGTTTCGGCGCGATCATCGCGATCGTCTGCTGTTACAAGGGCATGTCCGCCTCCGGCGGCGCCGAGGGCGTCGGGCGCGCCGTCAACGAGGCCGTCGTTGTCGCCTTCCTGGGGATCGGCGCCTTCAACTACGTCTTCACGCAGACGCTGCTTGCCACCCACCCGCAGATCTTGGTGATCAAGTAATGAACGATCTGCTGCTCATCCCGCGCGAATGGCTCGCTGTGACAGGCGAGATCGCGCGCTTCGGCGGGCGCATGGTCGGCGACGTCTACGGCCTGCGCGTGTTTCGCTTCTTCGGCGAGTCGCTGCGCCAGGCGGGCATCCTGATCGTCGGCTCGACGCTCGTGATCTGGTCGTTGGTGTTCCTGATGGGGATCGGCGTATGTGGCATCGGCGGCGCCTACTTCACGCTGTCCACGGGCGCCCCGGCGTACGCCGGCGTGTTCGCCGCCTGGTGCGACCTGCGCGAGGCCGTGCCCTACGCCTTCGGCTACATGATGGCCGCCAAGGTCGGCACCGGGATCGTCGCCGAGCTTGGCGCGATGCGCATCTCCGAGGAGATCGACGCGCTCGAGGTGATGGGTATCGACTCGATGGTCTTCCTCTGTGCGACTCGCCTGCTGGCCTCGTGGATCGTGCTGCCGTTCATGTACGTGGCGGGAATCGGTGTGGCATTCCTTGGCTCCTACATCGGCGTCGTGCAGCAGCTCGGCTTCGTCTCCTCCGGCGGCTACCTGCTGATCTTCTGGCAGTTCCAGAACGCGCCGGACCTGCTGTTCAGCGTGATCAAGGGCATGTCGATGGCGACCGTGATCGTGCTCGTCGCCTGTTACTACGGCTACAACGCCAGCGGCGGGCCGGTCGGCGTGGGCACGGCCACGGCCAAGTCGATGGTGCTCAACCTCGTCTTCGTCACGCTGATCGGCATGCTCGGCACGCAGGTCTTCTGGGGCGCCAATCCGCGGGCTCCGATCGGCGGGTAGGCGCTCGCGCCGTCCTCGCAACCGCACTCACCCGCTACGCTGCCGCCATGTCCAAGACCCTCGTGATCGCCGAGAAGCCCTCCGTCGGGCAGGACCTCGCGCGCGTGCTGAAGGGTCCGTTCAAGAAAGGCGAGGGCGTGCTCGAGGGTCCCGAGCACGTGGTCACCTGGGCGGTCGGGCACCTCGTCCAGCTGGCCGAACCGGACGAGTACGACCCCAAGTTCAAGCGCTGGCGGATGGAAGATCTGCCGATTGTGCCCGAGCGCTTCAAGCTCGTCGTGCGCGACGAGCGCTCGCGCAAGCAGATGTCGGTCGTGACCAAACAGATCGGTCGCGAGGACATCGCAGAGATCGTCAACGCCTGCGACGCCGGGCGCGAGGGCGAGCTGATCTTCGCCTACCTCTACGAGAAGGCGAAAGGCAAGAAGCCCGTGCAGCGGCTGTGGCTGAACTCGATGACGAGCGCCGCGATGAAGGAGGCGCTCTCCTCGCTTCGCCCGGCCGACGAGTTCGCCCGCCTGGAGCAGGCCGCGCGCTCGCGCTCGGAGGCCGACTGGATCGTTGGCATGAACGCGACCCGCGCGGCCACGATTCGCCTGCGCAGCTCCTTCGACGGCGCCGTCTCGCTGGGGCGCGTGCAGACGCCGACGCTCGCGATCATCGCGCGGCGCGAGGAGGAGATCAAAGCGTTCGTGCCCGAGCCCTACTGGCTCGTCGACGCCACCTTCGAGGCCGACGGCAACCGCGTGTATGAGGGTCGCTTCCACGAGGGCGCCAAGCCGCGCATCGCCACGGCCGAGGAGGCCGATGCGATCGTCGCCGCCTGCGAGGGCAAGCAGGGCACGATCACCAAGCTCGACAAGAAAGAGCAGCGCGAGAAAGCGCCGATGCTCTATGACCTGACGACGCTGCAGCGCGAGGCGAACAACCGCTACGGCTTCTCGGCCAAACGCACGCTGGCGGCGGCGCAGCGCTGCTACGAGGAGCACAAGGCGCTCACCTATCCGAGGACCAACTCGCGCTACCTGCCGAGCGACATGGTTGCCGAGATCAAGCCCACGGCCGAGCTGGTCGGTCACAACTCCGAGTACACCAAGGGCGCGGAATACGTGATCGGCCTGGATCTGCTGCCGCTGGCGCGCGTGGTCAACGACGAGAAGGTCACCGATCACCACGCGATCATCCCCACCCGCTCAGAGCACAACCTCGACAAAATGGGCGCTGATGACCGTCGCATCTACGACATGGTCACGCGGCGCTTCCTCGCCGTCTTCCACCCCGAGGCCGTGTTCGAGAACACGCGCGTTGAGACGACGGTCGGCGAGCAGGGCCACATCTTCCGCACGCGCGGCAAGCTGCTGATTGTCCCCGGTTGGCGCGGCGTGTACGACGAGGTCGCCGCCGACACGCGCCCCAAGGGCGAGGAGGACGAGGGCGTCGACCAGCAGCTGCCCAAGCTCGAGGACGGCGAGACGGTCGACACGAAGAAGATCGCCGCCGAGCGCAAGGAAACGAAACCGCCGCGGCGCTACTCAGACGCTTCGCTGCTCGGTGCGATGGAGACGGCGGGCAAGCTCGTCGACGACGAAGAGCTGCGCGAGGCGATGAAGGAGTCAGGCATCGGCACACCGGCGACGCGCGCCGCGATCATCGAGCGACTGATCACGGTCGGCTACGTTGAGCGCGACGCGCGCGCGCTCGTAGCCACCGAGAAGGGTCTGAACGTGATCCGCCTGCTCGACGCGCACATGCTGACCTCGCCCGAACTGACGGGCAACTGGGAGCACCGCCTCGGCAAGATCGAGCGCGGCGAGGACTCGCGCGAGAAGTTCATGAGCGACATCGCGGGCTTCGCCGAGCAGACCGTGCACAAGCTCGACGAGACGCTGAAGGACGTGCGCATCCCTCGCGCCAAGCTCGGCCCATGCCCGGTCTGCGGCCACGAGATCAACGAGAACCGCAAGGGCTACTCGTGCTGGGCGCGCGAGGATCCCGGCTGTGGCTTCGTGATCTGGAAGGCCAAAGCGGGCAAGACGCTGACCGTGCCGATCGCGCGGGAACTGATCAAGACGGGCTACACCGAGAAGCAGGTGACGGGCTTCCGCGGCCGCAGCGGCCGCTCCTTCCGCGCACATCTGGCGATGAGCCAGACCGAGGAGGGCAAATGGCGCGTCGAGTTCGACGAGGAGTGGGCCAAGGAGGGCGCCAAAGCGCCCGAGGCCGAGGCCGAGGCGAACGAGCTGGCGGCCGCGAAGTCGAAGTCCAAGAAGCCGGCCGCGGTCGGCCAGCGCAGCGCCGCCTGAAGCCACACACCGCCGCCACTAGCGGCGTCACCGGCGTTGTCGGGCGGTTGCGCCAGGATGGGTTGCGATGCCGATCACGCTGATCACAGGCCCCGCCAACGCGGGCAAGGCCGAGCTCGTGATGGACGCGCTGCGCTCGCACCTGGCCCGCGGCGAGGAGCCGATCTTGATCGTGCCCACGCGGGCCGACGCCGAGCACTACCTGCGCGAGCTGGCCGGCGATCGAGCGGCGATCGGCGTGCGCGTGGAGCGCTTCGCGGGGCTGATCGGCGAGGCGGTCCTGCGCGCCGGCATCGCCGAGCCGGTGATCGGCGGCATGGCGCGCGAGCGCCTGCTGCTGGCACTGGCGGCCGAGCAGGAACCCGAGCGCGCCGCGGGCGCTCGCCGCGGGTTCGCCCGCGGGCTCTCGGAGCTGCTCGCCGAGCTGCAGCTGCGGCGGGTCGCGCCGGGCAGGCTGTTGCGCGCGCTGGAGGACTGGCGCTCCGCAGACGGTCCCGACGCGGCGCCGATCGAGCTCGGGCGCATCTATGCGGCCTACCGCGATGCGTTGCGGCGCCTGGGACGCCTCGACGCCGAGCAGCGTGCCGTGCTGGCGCTCGACGCGCTGCGCGAGCGGCCGGCCCGGTGGGGACGAACGCCGGTCCTGCTGTACGGCTTCGACGACCTCACGACGCTGCAGCTGGACGCGGTCGAGACGCTCGGCAGCGTCGTCGACTCGCCGGTCACGCTCTCGCTTCCGTATGAGCCAGGCAGAGCGGCGTTCGGCGGACGCGCGAGCACCTTCCAGGCGCTCGCGCCGCTGCTCGGCGAGCGCGGTGAGCACCGCGCGTTGAAGGCGCGTAGCGATCACTACGCGCCGCACGCGCGCCGCGCTCTCAGCCATCTGAGCGTTCGCTGTTCGAGCCGGGCGCGGCGCGTCTGGATGCCGGGTCGGCGCTGCGGCTGCTCGAGGGCGGTGGCGAGCGCGCCGAGCTCGAGCTGGTGGCCGGCGAGATCGCCTTGCTGCTGCGCCAGGGCGTGGAGGCGGAGGACATCGCCGTGCTCGTGCGCGGCGCCGGTACCTCGACGGAGCTGCTCGAGGAGGTCCTTTCGGCTGACGGCGTGCCCTTCGCGATGCAGCGCAGGCGACCGATCGGGGACGCCTCGATCGGCGCGGCGCTGCTCGGGCTGCTGCGCTGCGTGCCGGCGCCCGAAGGTGCAGAGACCGCCGATCCGGACGACGGCGGCGAGCTCGGCGACCTGCTCGCATGGCTGCGCGCCCCGGGGCTGCTGGCGGTGCCGGGGCTCGCCGATCGGCTCGAGCTGCGCGCCCGCCGCGCAGGTGCGAGGAGCGCGGCGCAGGGGAGGGCGACATGGGAGCAGCGCCACTGGCCGCTCGAGACGATCGATCACCTGCAGGAGGCGCAGGCGCGGGGTCCGCTTGCGCTGATCGAGCGAGCCTCGCGCGAGCTCTACTGGCTGTTCTGCGCACCGCGGCGCTCGACGGCCGCCGTGCTCGATGCGGAGGAGCTCGACGAGGCGGCGGCCCTGGCGGCCGGACGTCGCGCGTTCGCCGAGCTGCGCGAGCTTGCGCGGGTCGCCCCCGAGCTCGCCCCGTCGAGCGCACGCGAGCTGGCCGACGTGCTCGAGCAGGTGAGCTTTCTCAGCGGCGAGGGCCCCGGGCCGGGCGCGGTTGCTGTGCTCGACCCGCTCGCGCTGCGCGCCAGGCGGGTGCGCGCGCTGTTCATCTGCGGGCTGCAGGAAGGGGCATTTCCGGCGCGCTCGCGCGCGCAGTCGCTGCTCTCGGAGGAGGAGCGGCGGCGCTTGGCCGAAGTGTCGGGGCTACGACTCGGCGAGCAGGCCGACGGGTCGCAGGGGGATCAGCTCGCGGCGGAGCGCTACCTGCTGTATGCGGCCGTCTCCCGTCCACAGGAGCTGCTCGTGCTCAGCTGGCACGCCTCCGATGACGAAGGGCAGGCGACGCCGCGCTCGCTGTTCGTCGACGACATCTGCGATCTGTTCGAGGCCGACCTGCTCGAGCAGCGCGCGCGGCGTGCGCTCGGCGCGGTCGACGAACGTGCCGAGGACGCTGTCGCGGACACGAACGGGCGAGCGCCGGCCGCACAAGGTGGGCGGCGCTCGGACGAGCCGCTGCGCGATGAGCTGCTGCTGGCCGAGCTGGCGGCGCGCCCGTGGTCGGCCTCTGCGATGGAGCGCCGGATCGCCTGCCCGGTCGCCTGGTTCGTCGATCGACTGCTGCGGCCGGATGAATTCGAGCCGCAACCGGAGCCGCTCGCGCGCGGCGCGCTGGCGCATGCTGTGCTGAAGGACACGCTCGAGGGGTTGCGCGAACAGACTGGAAGTGCGCGGCTGCGCCCGGCGACGCTGGCACTCGCGCGCGAGCTGCTCGACTCCTCGCTGCAGGTGCGCGAGAGCGAGCATCCGCTGTCGGTCGCTCCGGAGCGCAGCGCCGCCGTTCGCCGCCGCCTGCAGGCCGACCTCGAGCGCTATCTGGCCCAGGCAGCCGCGAGCGACAGCCCGCTGGAGCCGACCGAGCTCGAGCTCGGCTTCGGCTTCGACGGCTCGGACGACCGCGGCGAGGCCACTGCGCTGCCCGCGCTGGAGCTGGGCGGCGGCTTCAAGCTGCGCGGAAGGATCGACCGGATCGACGTCGGCAGTCGCGGCGAGGCGGTCGTCTACGACTACAAGGGAAAAGATGCGCCGGCGTCGGCTCGCTGGATCAGGGACGGCAAGCTGCAGGTCGCGCTCTACATGCGCGCCGCCGAGCAGCTGCTCGGGCTCGACGTGATCGGCGGGCTCTACCAGCCGCTCTCCGGCAGCGACATGCGAGCGCGAGGGGTGCTCGACGGCGAGAGCGGCGTCGAGCTCGACTGCGTCTCGACCGACGTGCGCGAGCGCGAGGAGGTGGCCGAGCTGCTCGCCGATGCGCTTGCGAAGGCGCGCGAGGTGGCCGAGCAGACAGCGCGCGGCGAGCTTCAGGCAAAGCCGCAGACGTGCGCGTGGCGCGGCGGCTGTCAGTACCCGACGATCTGCCGGTGTGAGCGATGAGCACCCGCCACGCGCCACAGCTCCAGACGCTCCCCGGGATGGAGCCGCCCGGTGCGCCGCCGAGCGGCGACGGCCCGGCGCTGACGATCGAGCAGGAGCAGGCGATCACGCGACGCGCCGAGCCGCTGCTCGTCTCGGCTGCGGCGGGCAGCGGCAAGACTTCGGTGCTCGTCGAGCGCTTCGTGCGCGCGGTGCGCGAGGATGGCGTGGCGCCGGGGAGGATCCTCGCGATCACGTTCACCGAGCGCGCGGCGGGCGAGTTGCGCGAGCGGGTCAGGGCACGGCTGCTCGGGCTGGGCGAGCGCCAGGCGGCACGCGACACCGAGGCGGCGTTCGTCGGCACCTTTCATGGGTTCTGCGCGCGGCTGCTGCGCGCCCAGCCGCTGGCGGCCGGCGTGGACCCCGACTTCGCCGTGCTCGAGGAGGGCCTGGCGGGACGCCTGCGAAGGCGCGCCTTCGAGCAGGCCGTGCGCGCGTGGCTGGCCGAGGACCGCGGCGAGGCGGCCGACGTGCTCGCCGCCTACGGCGTCGACCGCGTCGGCGGGATGCTCGAGCAGGTCTACCTCGAGCTGCGCAGTCGCGGCGAGCGCCTGCCGCGCCTGCCCGCTGCGGCGCTCAACGGCGATGCGACGGAGGAGCAGCTGGAGGCGGCCGGCGTATGCGCGCTGCTCGGTGAGTTGCTCGAGCACTTCGGCCTCGTCTACGAGCGCCTGAAGCGCGCGCGCTCGGCGGTCGACTTCGACGACTTGGAGCTGCTCGCCCAGCGCCTGCTGCTCGAGCGCGAGGCCGTGCGCACGGCCTGGGCGGAGCGCTTTGAGCTGTTGATGGTCGACGAGTTCCAGGACACCAATCCGCGCCAGCTCGCGATCCTGCGTGCGCTGGATCGCGAGAACCTGTTCACGGTCGGCGACGAGCTGCAGTCGATCTACGGCTTCAGGTACGCCGACGTGAGCCTGTTCCGCGCTCGACGCACACAGCTCGCAGGAGCGCGGCGGCAGCCTGCCGCTGACGTACAACTTCCGCAGTCGCGCCGCGCTGCTGGACGTCGTCAACGCCGTCTTCGCCGAGCGCTTCGCCGACATGCCGAAGCTCACCGCGGGTCGTACGGACGCGAGCGAGCACGATTCGCAGCCCGCTGTCGAGCTGCTCCTGACCGACCTCGACGGGTGGGAGCAGCGCGAGCAGCTGGCCGAGCGCGTCGCCGCCGGATTGCCGCCGGCCCAGGCTTGGCGCCAGGCGGAGGCACGCCTGCTGGCCCAGCGGGTCGGCGAGCTCGTCGCAAGCGGGCGCGCCCGCGCGGGCGAGATCGTCGTGCTGCTGCGCGCCTCCGGTGATCTGGAGGTGTTCGAGCGCTCCCTTCAGCTGATCGGCTTGCGCACGCTCGCAGCCGTCGGGGCCTTCTGGGGCCATCAGCAGATCGGCGATCTCGTCACCTACCTGCGCGCGCTCGCCAACCCGCTGGACGAGGAAGCGCTGTACGGGGTGCTCGCCTCGCCGCTCGGCGGCTGCTCGCGCGACTGCCTGGCCTTGCTCGCGCGGTCGGCTCAGTCGAACCGAGACGGCGCTTGGGAGGCCGCCAGGCGCGCGGGGGCCGAGCGCGCCGAGGAGCCGGCGAGCATCTGGCGAGGATCGCGCCGGTCGACCGAGCGGCGCTGGCCGCGGTCGTCGGCTTGCTCGAAGAGGAGCGGGCCGGAGCCTCGCGGCGCACGATCGCGGCGCTGATCGAGCGTGCGATCGACGCGCAGCGGCTATCGTGCCCACGTGCTCGGCCTCGACTGGGGCGAGCGACGCCTGGCGAACGTGCACAAGCTGCTGCGGCTGGCGCGCGAGTTCGAGGCGAGCGAAGGACGTGACCTGCGCGCGTTCCTCGACCATGTCGAGTACCTGCAGGATGCCGCGAGGATCGAGCCGGACGCCCCCGTCGAGGGGACCGAGCCCGATGCCGTGCGGCTGATGACGGTGCACGCGGCGAAGGGTCTCGAGTTCCCCGTCGTGTGCGTGGCCGATCTCGGACGACAGCCAAATGCGCGGATGCCCGACCTGCTCGTCGACGGCCCGCGCGTCGGCCTGCGCCTGATGCGCCTGGACGGGGCGAGCTCGAGCCCGGCGCTGGCCTACGAGGAGCTGTGCACGGAGCGGCGGGAGCGCGAAGCCGAAGAGGAGGACCGGATCCTCTACGTGGCGATGACGCGTGCCCGCGACCTGCTCCTGCTGAGTGCCTCGGTCAGCTTCGCGCGATGGCCGCGCCAGGGCCCGGGCGCCACGGCGATCTCCTGGCTCGGCCCGGCGATCTCCGATCAGCTACCGCAGATGCTGGCCGAGGGCGGCGTGCCGCCGATGGAGCTGGCAGTTGGCCCGGCCGCCGCGGCGCGTGTCGGCTGCTGCTGAACGCGCCGGGCGCGCCCGCGCTCGAGGACTTGCCGACGGGCGAGCCATCGCCGACAGGCGAGCTGACGCCGAGTCAACCGACCGCCGACACGCCGGTCGGCGGCGAGCACACCGCCCGGCGCGGCGACGTGCTGGCGGCGCAGCCGGGCGCGGGCGTGGCTGCCGAGCGCCACCCGGCGCCGACCCCATCCGCGGAGCCGGCGCGGATCTCGACGCTCAGCTACAGCTCGCTGACCGAGCTGGAGCGCTGCGGCTATCGCTACTACTTGGAACGCGTGCTCGGGATCGGGGAGGATCGCGCGGCGGAGCGCGGTCGCGAGGGGGAGCAGGGGCTCGAGGCACGTGCCCGGGGGACGCTCGTCCACCGGCTGATGGAGCTGCTCGACTTCGCCCGTCCCCAGCCGCCGTCGCCTGCCGAGGTGGCCGAGCGCGCGCGCGAGCTCGGCCTGCGCGTGGGGTCGGCCGAGGGCGAGGAGCTGGCCCGGCTGGTCGCGTCGAGCTGCGATTCCGGGCTGGCGGCGCGCGTGGCCTCGGCGAAGGGAGTGCGGCGCGAGCACCCGTTCGCCTTCTCGCTGGGCGCCGCCGAGCCGCTGATCAACGGCGTGCTCGACCTGCTGGCGCTGGAGGCCGACGGCATCGGCTTGGTCGTCGACTACAAGAGCGATCGCGTCGAGGCAGAGGTCGATCTGGAGGCGCTCGTCGAGCGCGAGTACGGCGTGCAGCGGCTGCTCTACGCGCTGGCTGTGCTGCGCGACGGTGCGCCGGCGGTGGAGATCGTCCACTGGTTCCTCGAGCGCGGCGAATGGGTCACGGCCCGCTTCCATGCGGCCGATCGCCTGGTGCTCGAGGAGCAGCTCTCCCAACGCATCGCGCGCACGCGCGGAGAACCGTTCGCGGTCAGCGCCCATCCCCATCGAGGACTCTGTCTGACCTGCCCCGGCCGGGTCGGACTTTGCTCCTGGGGGAGGCCGAGACGCTCCGCGAGCACCCCTGAATCGCACGTTTACAAGGCCCGGCTCACTGCTACGCTTTCTGGCTCAGCCTCAGGTGCCCGCCTGCCCGCGCCACGGGGGATGCACCGCCCCAAGGGAGCACTTCCATGAATCCGCACAACAAGCAGCCTCCACAGGCGGTCGGACTGTACGACCCCACCTATGAGCACGACGCGTGCGGCGTCGGCATGGTGGCGCGGCTCGACAACGAGCCGACGCACGAGGTCATCACACGTGCTGTGACGGCGCTCGAGAACCTCGAGCACCGCGGCGCCAACGGAGCCGACCCGCTGACGGGGGACGGTGCCGGGATCCTGATGCAGATGCCCGACGAGCTGCTGCGCGCGGTCGTCGACTTCGAGCTGCCGCCGCAGGGTCAGTACGGCGTGCTGATGTGCTTCCTGCCGACCGACGAGCAGGCGCGGACGAGCCTCGAGCAGTTGCTCGAGCGCACGGTGCAGGACGAGGGCCAGCGGCTGCTCGGCTGGCGCGACGTGCCGGTCGAGGAGAGTCACGCCGGAGAGGTCGCGGGCGCCTGCCGGCCGGTGATCCGCCAGCTGTTCGTCGGCGCCGGCCCGGAGCAGGCTGCGGACCAGGACGCCTTCGAGCGCAAGCTCTACGTGATCCGTCGCGTCTGCGAGCTGACCGCTGAGGCACCGGGCCTGTACGTCGCCTCGAGCTCCTCGCGCACGCTCAACTACAAGGGCATGCTGATCAGCTTCCAGCTGGCGGCCTTCTACCCGGACCTGAAGGACGAGCGCTGCAAGAGCGCACTTGCGCTCGTGCACTCGCGCTTCTCGACGAACACGTTCCCGAGCTGGGAGCTAGCGCATCCCTATCGCGTGATCTGCCACAACGGCGAGATCAACACGGTGCGCGGCAACGTCAACTGGATGCGCGCGCGAGAGAGCGAGCTGCGCAGTGAGCTGTTCGGTGAGGACCTGTCGAAGATCCTGCCGGTCGTCAGCGCGGGCAACTCGGACTCGGCGACGTTCGACAACGTGCTCGAGCTGCTGATGCTCGGCGGCCGCTCGCTGCCGCACGCGGCGATGATGATGATCCCGGAGGCCTACCGCGACCGCGAGGACCTGCCCGAGGACCTCAAGGGCTTCTACGCCTACCACGCATGCTTGATGGAGCCGTGGGACGGCCCGGCCTCGGTCGCGTTCACCGACGGGCGCGTGGTCGGCGCGACGCTCGACCGCAACGGGCTGCGCCCAGGCCGCTGGGTGGAGACGACCGACGGGCACGTCGTGCTCGGCTCTGAGATCGGGCTGCTCGACATCCCGCCCGAGCAGATCCGCCGGCTCGGGCGCCTGCAGCCGGGCAAGCTGTTCCTCGTCGACCTCGAGCGCGGGCGCATCGTCGAGGACGAGGAGGTCAAGCGCGAGGTCTCCACGCGCAAGCCATATCGCGAGTGGTACGAGCGCAACGCGGTGCCGTTCTCCGAGCTCGAGCCCTCCGACCAGGTGACGATCTCAGACCAGCCGCTGCGCACGCGCCAGCGCGCGTTCGGCTTCAGCCAGGAGGACCTGCGCGTGCTGCTCACGCCGATGGCGCGCGACGGCGCCGAGCCGGTAGGGTCGATGGGCAACGACCTCTCGCTGGCCGTGCTCTCCGAGCAGGCGCCGCCGCTGTTCTCCTACTTCAAGCAGCTGTTCGCGCAGGTCACCAACCCGCCGATCGACCCGATCCGCGAGGAAATCGTGATGAGCCTGGCGACGACGCTGGGCTCGGAGAAAAACCTCTTCGAGGAGACGCCCGAGCACGCGCACAAGCTCGTGCTCGACCAGCCGATCCTGCTCAACCGCGAGCTCGAGACGCTCAGGCACGTCGACCACGACGTGTTCGCGGCGCGCACGATCAACACGACGTGGTCGCTCCAGGCGGGCGCCGCGGGGATGGCCGAGGCGCTGCAGCGGATCTGCCGGGAAGCCTCGGAGGCGATCGAGGAACGCGTCAACATCATCGTGCTCTCAGACCGGCTCGTCGGCCCGCGCCGGGTGCCGGTGCCGTCGCTCTTGGCGGTCGCCGCCGTGCACCACCACCTCGTGCGCGAAGGCACGCGCCTGCGGGCGGGAATCATCCTCGAGTCGGGCGAGCCGCGCGAGGTGCACCACTTCGCCACGCTGATCGGCTACGGCGCGGTCGCGATCAACCCGTACCTGATGCTCGAGACGCTCGACGACATGGTGCTCAACCAGAAAGCGATCGACGTGGGCGCGGTCGAGGCCGCCGAGAACGTCGTCAAAGCGCTCGGCAAAGCGCTCTTGAAGACGATCTCCAAGATGGGCATCTCGACGATCCAGTCCTACTGCGGTGCGCAGATCTTCGAGGCCGTCGGGCTCGAGCCGGAGGTGATCGAGAAGTTCTTCACGGGCACCGCCTCGCGAATCGGCGGCGTCGGGCTCGACGTGCTGGCGACCGAGGCGATCGAGCGCCACGCGCGCGCATACCCGGTGCCGCAGGACGAGCTGCTGCCGGTCGGCGGCGTCTACGCATGGCGCCGCGACGGCGAGCACCACCAGTGGAACCCGGAGACGATCGCGCTCGTTCAGCACGCGGTCCGCGCCGCGAACGGCAACGTCGGCGCCGCGCTGCGTGGCGACAGCGACGCCTATGACGAGGTGCGCGGCAGCGCCGCGTTCGAGAAGTACCGCGAGTACGCCGAGATGATCAACGAGGACGCCTTGCGCAAGGCCACGCTCAGGGGACTTCTGAAAATCGGCCCCGCCGGGAGCGGCGGGCCCGGTGACGATGACCGCCGTGCGATCGCGCTCGAGCAGGTCGAGCCGGCCAGCGAGATCGTCAAGCGCTTCTGCACCGGCGCGATGAGCCTCGGCTCGATCTCGCGCGAGTCGCACGAGACGCTCGCGATCGCGATGAACCGCCTCGGCGGGCGCTCGAATACGGGCGAGGGCGGGGAGGACCCCTCGCGCTTCACGCCCGACGCCAACGGCGACCGCCGCCGCTCGGCGATCAAGCAGGTCGCCTCGGGCCGCTTCGGCGTGACGATCCACTACCTCGTCAACGCCGACGAGCTGCAGATCAAGATGGCCCAGGGTGCAAAGCCCGGCGAGGGCGGCCAGCTGCCGGGCCACAAGGTGGACGAGTACATCGGCTCGATCCGCCACACGACGCCCGGCGTCGGCTTGATCTCCCCGCCTCCGCACCACGACATCTACTCGATCGAGGACCTCAAGCAGCTGATCTACGACCTGCGCTGCGGCAACCCCGAGGCGGAGGTCTCGGTCAAGCTCGTCTCAGAGGTGGGGGTGGGCACGGTCGCGGCGGGCGTGTCGAAGGCGAACGCCGATCGCGTGCTGATCGCGGGCCACGACGGCGGCACGGGCGCCTCGCCGCTGTCCTCGATTCAGTCGGCCGGGATCCCCTGGGAGATCGGCCTGGCCGAGACCCAGCAGACGCTGCTGCTCAACGACCTGCGCTCGCGCATCAAGGTGCAGACCGACGGCCAGCTGAAGACGGGCCGCGACGTCGTGATCGCGGCGATGCTGGGTGCTGATGAGATGGGCTTCTCGACGGCGCCGCTGATCGCGACGGGCTGCATCATGATGCGCGCCTGCCACCTGAACACTTGCCCGGTCGGCATCGCCACGCAGGACCCCGAGCTGCGCAAGCGCTTCAAGGGCACGCCCGAGCACGTCGTCAACTTCTTCTTCTTCGTGGCCGAGGAAGTACGCGAGATCCTCGCCTCGCTCGGCTTGCGCTCGCTCGACGAAGCAATCGGCCGCGTCGACCTGCTCTCCGTACGCGAGGCGATCGACCACTGGAAGGCCCGCGGCGTCGACCTGACGCACATCCTCACGCACATCGAGTTGCCCGAGGGCACACCGCGCAACCGCGTGGAACCGCCGCCGGCGGTGCTCGAGGACGCGCTGGACTGGGAGCTCGTGGAGCGTGCCGATTCGGTGCTCGCGGCCCCTTCTGACCCCGCGCTCGACGGCCGCGCACGGATCGCGGGCGAGCGCCTTCAGATCGAGCTGCCGATCCGCAACCGCAACCGCTGCGTCGGCGGCATCCTCTCGAGCAGGATCGCACGCGCGCGGGGCGCCGACGGCCTGCCGGAGGACTCGATCGTGGTCGACTTCGAGGGCTCCGCCGGACAGAGCTTCGGCGGTTGGCTGGCGCCGGGCGTGACGTTCACGCTGCACGGCGACGCCAACGACTACGCCGGCAAGGGACTCTCGGGCGGCACCGTAGCGGTGCGCCCGCGCGAGGGGATGGGCGAGCAGTTCGTGGCCGAGCAGAACGTGATCGTCGGCAACACCGTGCTCTACGGCGCCACGCGCGGCCGCGCGTTCTTCCGCGGGCTCGCAGGCGAGCGCTTCGCCGTGCGCAATTCGGGCGCGAGCGCAGTCGTCGAGGGCGTCGGCGATCACTGCTGCGAGTACATGACGGGAGGTCGCGTCGTCGTGCTCGGCCCGACCGGGCGCAACTTCGCCGCCGGGATGAGCGGCGGCGTGGCTTACGTGCTCGACGAGCAGGGTGACTTCGCCGCGCGCTGCAACATGGGCATGGTCGGCTTCGAAGCGCCCTCGGCGCAGGATGCCGAGGAGCTGCGCGAGCTGATCGAGGAGCACGGCCGGCGCACCGGGTCGCCGGTCGCTGCGCGCGTGCTCGGCGAGTTCGACGAGCTGCTCTCCAGGGGCGTGTTCGTCAAGGTGATGCCGCACGACTACAAGCGCGTGCTCGCCGAACGCGTCGGCCGATCGCAGATCGGCCAGCAAGCGGCGGTGCCCGCCTGATGGGCAAGCTCGGCGGCTTCCTGCAGATCGAGCGGCACGGCGTCCCCTACCGGGATCCGGCCGAGCGAGCGCACGACTACAAGGAGTTCCTGATCACGCGCCCCGAGGGCGAGCTGCGCGACCAGGGCGCGCGCTGCATGGACTGCGGCGTGCCGTTCTGCCACAACGGCTGTCCGCTGGGGAACCTGATCCCGGACTGGAACGACCTCGTCTACCACGACCGCTGGCAGGACGCGATCGCGCAACTGCACGCGACAAACAACTTCCCCGAGTTCACGGGGCGGCTGTGCCCGGCGCCGTGCGAGGCCGCCTGCGTGCTGGAGATCCGCGAGGGCGATGCGGTCACGATCAAACAGATCGAGAACTCGATCATCAACCGTGCCTGGGAGGAGGGCTGGGTGCGCCCGATGCCTCCGCGCAAGGAGACCGGCCAGTCGGTCGCCGTCGTCGGCTCGGGTCCGGCCGGGATGGCGGCCGCACAGCAGCTGCGCCGCGCCGGGCACCGCGTGACGCTGTTCGAGCGCGACGAGTCGATCGGCGGCTTGGTGCGCTTCGGCGTGCCCGACTTCAAGATCGAGAAGACCGTCGTGCAGCGTCGCGTCGAGCAGATGGTGGCCGAGGGGGTCGAGCTCCGCTGCGGCGTCGAGGTCGGCCGCGACGTGACCGTGGAGGAGCTCCGCGGCGGCTACGACGCGGTCGTGCTGGCCACCGGCTCGCGCGTGCCGCGCGATTTGCCCGTGCCGGGACGCGAGCTGGGCGGCGTGCACTTCGCGATGGACTACCTCTACCAGCGCAACCGCTGGGTGGCGCGCGAGTTCGGGCCCGAGCCGACGACATCGCAGCCGTCGCTCGAGCACGCGATCTCCGCCAAGGACCGCGACGTCGTGGTGATCGGGGGCGGCGACACGGGCGCCGACTGCGTCGGCAACGCGCTGCGCGAGGGCGCGCGCTCGATCACCCAGCTCGAGCTCCTGCCGGAGCCGCCGCCGAAGCGCCCCGACGAGCGGACCCCGTGGCCGGAGTGGCCGCAGAAGTACCGCATGAGCTACGCGATGGAGGAGGCCAAGGAGGCGCAGCTCGGCGAGCAGGACTACTCGATCGTGACGACGCGCTTCTCCGACGACGGCCAGGGCGGCGTGGCCGCGCTGCACGTCGCGCAGGCCGAGCCGGCGCCGCCGTTCGGTCCGGTGCCGGGTACCGAGCGAGAGCTGAAGGCGCAGCTCGTGCTGCTGGCGATGGGCTTCCTGCACCCGGAGCCGGCGCTGCTGGACGGGCTCGGCGTCGAGAAGGATCCGCGCGGCAACGTGAAGACGGCGACGCCGTACACGAGCTCCGTCGAGGGGGTGTTCGCGGCCGGTGACGCCCGCCGCGGGCAGTCGCTGATCGTCTGGGCGATCAACGAGGGGCGCCAGTGCGCGCGCATGGTCGACCGCTACCTCGCCGGGCGCCGCAACGGCGGCGGCGAGTCGACGGTGTCAGCACGGGACGAGGGGATCGCCGG
Organism: uncultured Solirubrobacteraceae bacterium; assembly: GCA_963714215.1. Taxonomy (GTDB): domain Bacteria; phylum Actinomycetota; class Thermoleophilia; order Solirubrobacterales; family Solirubrobacteraceae; genus Palsa-744. The sequence goes on along the minus strand of CAVQNP010000005.1, from coordinate 66,448 downwards.
GCACGAGGACGCCGACGCCGGGCCCGAGGGGCCACCGCGGCACGTCGGTCCGGGCGTTCCGGCGAAGGACTAGTGGCACTCCCGCGCACCTGCATCATCGGCGCCGGCTCCTCGGGGATCGCCGCGGCCAAGGCGCTGCACGAGCGGGGCATCGAGTTCGACTGCATCGAGAAGTCCGACCGCGTCGGCGGCAACTGGGTGTTCGGCAACAAGAACGGGATGTCGGCCGCCTACCGCGACCTGTTCATCAACACCTCGCGCCAGCGGATGGCCTACGCGGACTTCCCGATGCCCGAGTCCTATCCGGACTTCCCCCACCACACGCACATCGCGGCGTACTTCAACGACTACGTCGATCACTTCGGCTTTCGCGATCGGATCATGTTCGAGACGGGGGTCGAGCACGCCTCGCGCGACGAGCACGGGGTCTGGCATCTGCGACTCGACAACGGCGAGACCCGCAGCTACGACGCGCTGCTCGTCGCCAACGGCCATCACTGGAAGCCGCGCTGGCCGGAACCGGCGTTCCCGGGCAGCGACACGTTCGCCGGCGAGCAGCTGCACGCGCACTCCTACGTGGACAACTCGATCTTCGAGGGCAAGCGCGTCGTGGTCCTCGGCATGGGCAACTCGGCGATGGACATCGCCGTGGAGTCCTCCTACGTGGCCGAGCGGACCTACCTGGCGGCGCGCTCGGGCGTATGGATCCTGCCGAAGTACGTCTTCGGCAAACCGATCGACCAGATGCGCAACGACCCGCGCGTGCCGTTCGCGATCCGCCAGCGCCTGATCCAGCAGCTGGTCAAGAGCTACCTCGGGCCGCCCGAGCGCTACGGCTTGCCCAAGCCGACCCATCGCTTCGGCCAGGCGCACCCGACCGTCTCCGGGCGGATCCTCGACCGCATCCAGCACGGCACGATCACGCCGAAGCCGAACATCGAGGAGCTGCAGGGCACGCAGGTGCGCTTCGTCGACGGGACGGTCGTCGACGCCGACGTGGCCGTCTACTGCACGGGCTATGAGATCTCCTTCCCGTTCTTCGACGAGGGCTTCATCTCGGCCCCGGATAACCACATCGAGCTGTATCGGCGGGTCTTCCATCCCGACATCCCGAACGTCTTCTTCATCGGGCTGCTGCAGCCGCTCGGCGCGATCATGCCGATCGCCGAGGCCCAGGGGGCGTGGGTTGGCGACTACCTGCGCGGCGACTACCGGCTGCCGTCTGAGGTGGAGCTGCGCGCCGAGATCGCCGCCGACCAGGCGGCGATGCGCAAGCGCTACGTCGCATCCAAGCGCCACACGATCCAGGTCGATTTCGACGACTACATGTACGCGCTGGAGAAAGAGCGCGCCGCCGGAGCCGAGCGTGCGCGCCAGAACGGCTTCCAGCCACCGGTCGAGTGCCTACCTTCTGCCGTCACGGCCGCTTCCTAGAGCGCTGCCCGATCTGCAGCAAGACGCTGCCCGGCGCCACGCCGGCCGGCGGGTCCTCGGGCACCGGCGCGAAACGGCGCTCCTCCTCGTCCTCCGCGGGCGCGCGGGGCGGTGGCGTCGCCCGTGCGCGGCGAGGAGGCGCGCACGCCGGGAGCCTGCGCGTCAGGCGCCAGGAGCGGGCGGTCGAGGACGGCTACAGCAGCCCTTTGCTGCCGGGCGTGCGCGCCTCGGCCGACGCCGCGCGCCTGGCCGAGGAGCTGGCCTTCTCTCAGGGACGGCTGCTCGCGCTGGCCGGCACGCCGGGCGCAGGCACGCTGCCCGATCTGTATGCCGAGCTGCGCTCGCTCGTGGCGAGCGGCGAGCTCGAGCGGGCCAGCTGGCTCTGCTTCCTCACCGCGTATCTGTGTCCACTGGAGGGCGCCGAGCCGTTCGCCGGCATCAGGCGCGCCGCGGGCAACGGTCCCGACGAGCTTTCCGATCTCTCCGAGGTTCCGCTGGGGCCACGAACCTCGCACGATCCGGCACGCGGCATGGCGACCGTGCAGGCGTATCGGGCGTGGTACGGGCAGGCGGGCTCTCAGGCCGCCGCCTTCGTCGGCGATTCGGGTTGGAGCCCGATTCGCCGCTTCGAGCGCCTGTTCGAGCGGCTCGCGCTGCCGGGGCTGACCCGGGCTGCGCGCTACGAGCTGCTCGTGCTGCTCGGCGCACTCGGGCTGTTCGAGCTCGAAGCCGACTCGCTGCATCTCTCGGCGGCGCGAGCGGGGGGTCGGGAGGACTCTACGATGCTCGCCGCCAAGCGACTCTTCGCGATCGGCGACCCGCTGCTGCTGGAGCGGCGGGCACGGGCGCTGGCCGAGGCGATCCCGCTGCCGCTGGCGGCGCTCGAGCTTGCGCTCGCCAACTGGCAGGCGGACGAGCGTGCCTCGCTCGGCTTTCCGCCGGAGACGGCCGACGACGAAACGCTGCAGGTTGCGCGCGAGACGCTGGGACTCTGAGCGGTTCTCGGCCGCCGCGGGACGCGCGAAAGTGCCGTCCACACCGCTCCCTACAGTCCACCGCAGTCACCTGTTTCCCACCTTCGCGGGAGTCAAGATGCCACTCTGCTTCATCGAGCCCCAGGACGCCATCCGAGTCATCGCCGAGTCCGTCGGTCGCGAGGCGCGCCGCCAGCTCGTCAGCGAGGTGGTGCGCGCTTGGGTCGATGACATCCCCGAGCCGGAGCTGTCAGTCCACTACGCCAAGGCGATCGCCGATCTCGACGAGGACGACCTGCATCTGCTCGCCGCATGGCATGCCTCGCTGGAGGTCGGCCAGCCGATACCCAACACCGACTTCCTCGTCGGCGTCTTTCCGAGCCTCGGCGAGAACCGCCGCGAGGCGCTGAAGATCGCGGCCGGCTTCCGCGGCGAGGAAGCGTTCCAGGCAGGCGTCTCCGAGGAGCAGGCGCTCGACACCGTGCTCCCGCGCCTCTCGCGCGATCGCGCGATCGAGCTGGCGAATGAGTGCATCCAGCTGTACATGTGGGACCGCTTGGGCAGCGACAACTAGCGCGCCGCTAGACTCGGGGCATGTCCGAGGACATCACCACCGAGCCGGCTGTAGCGCCGGACGCCGTTGCCGGCACGGACGTAGCCGCTGCGACAGGCGCGGCACCCACGCCCGAGGACGTGATGGATGCGCTGTCGAACGTGATCGACCCCGAGCTCGGCCTCGACTTCGTCGAGCTCGGCCTGATCTACGGCGTCGAGGTGCAGGACGGCAATGTCCACGTCACGTTCACGCTGACGACTCCTGGTTGTCCGATCGGACCGCAGGTGACCGAGCAGATCGAAGAGTTCGTGGGCGAACTGGACGGGGTCAAGTCGATCGACTCCGAGATGGTCTTCGTGCCGCCGTGGTCGCCTGAGAAGATGAGTGAGGACGCCAAGTTCGCGCTCGGCTACTGAGCCGCGCCTGTAGTTAGGGCGGTATTGGGGGCCGAGTGTCTAGGCCGGCGCCGGAACTGACTCGCGTGCGAGCGTCACAAGCGTCGCGAGTTCTTCGGCGATGTTGTCGCTGATCGCGTCGATGTCGGGCAGCGCGTCGAAGTCGCCGAGCAGGCCGAAGTTCATCTGCCCGTTGTAGGACATGATGCCGATCGCCAGGGCGTGGTTTTCGGGCAGGAAGGCCACGGGGTAGGCCTCGAGCATCTCGCGTCCGAGCACGTAGAGCGGGAACTGCGGCCCGGGGACGTTGGTCACGATCAGGTTGAACAGGCGCGTGGAGAAGTTCAGCCGCGAGGCCTGCGCGAGGATCGTCGGCGGCGCGAAGCTCTGCGCGCCGGCAATCACCTCGGCGCCGAGCGCCTGCTTGGACTCCTTCAGACCGTCCATCGCGTGCGAGACGAAGCGCAGCCGCTGCACGGGGTCTGCGATGTACACGGGCAGCGGCCCGCGCATGACGACGATGCGGTTGCCGCCCTGGCCGTGCTCGTCCTCGACGCGGACCGAAACGGGGACCAGCGCGCGCATCTCCACGCCCGCCGTGCTGCGGCCACGCGAGATCAGGAAGGTGCGCAGCGCACCGGTCACGACGGCGAGCACGACATCGTTGACGGTTCCGCCGAAGGCGTTCTTGACGGTCTTGAAGTCGTCCAGGCTGGCGCCGATGCCGTAGAAGCGCCGGTGCGGGCCGATCGGCACGTTCAGCGGCGTTTCCGGCGCCGGATTCAGGCCGGCCCAGACGATCTCACCGACGCCCTCGGCCGCCTCACGTGCGCGCGTCAGTGCGCGCTCGGGATGCGTCAGCGCGTCGAGTGCGCCCTCGGCGAGCTCGAGCCCCGCCTTCACGGCTCCGCGCAGCCCGGCCGCGACGAGCTCCGCCGAGTTCGGTTCGCGGTGGGGCTGCCATGCCTTGCCGGAGTGTTTGATCGGTGGCGCGTCCGGCGAGAGGTCGAACAGCACCGTGGCGAGGTCGACGCCGGCGATGCCGTCGATCAGCGAGTGGTGCGTCTTCGTGATCAGCGCGAAGCGGTCATCCTCGAGCCCCTCGATCAGCCACATCTCCCACAGTGGCTTGGAGCGGTCGAGCTGCTGGGAGAAGATTCTCGCCGTCAGCCCGCACAGCTGCTCCCAGCCCCCCGGGCTCGGCAGCGCAGTGTGCCTGATGTGGTACTCGAGGTTGAAACTCGGGTCGTCCACCCACACCGGGCGGCCGCTGTCGAGCGCCGTCGAGGCGAGCTTGTGGCGGTAGCGCGGGACGAGGTGCAGGCGCCGGCGGATCTGCTCGAGGAATTCATCCATGCTCGGCGGCGGGCCTTCGACGATCGTCAATCCGCCGATGTGCATGTGCGAGTGCTGACCCTCCTGATGCAGGAAGGAGGCGTCTACCGGTGTCAACCTGTCGAGGTGGCGCTGGGGCACGAGCGCCTAGCGTACCTGGGTGGGCCCTACAATGGCAATCGTGTCGAACACAGTCCACAAGCTGCTGCTCGCGGCGCCCCGCGGCTATTGCGCGGGCGTAGACAGAGCGGTGCAGACGGTCGAACGGGCGCTGGAGATCCATGGCGCGCCCGTGTATGTGCGCAAGGAGATCGTGCACAACAAGCATGTCGTCGAGCAGCTGCGCGAGCGCGGCGCGATCTTCGTCGAGGAGGAGACCGAGGTGCCCGAGGGCGCCGTCTGCGTGTTCTCAGCCCACGGCGTCGCACCGAGCGTTCGCGAAGGAGCCGAGGCCCGCAGCCTGCGCACGATCGACGCCACCTGCCCACTCGTGACCAAGGTGCACCGCGAGGCCGTGCGCTTCGCCGAGCAGGGCTACACGATCGTGCTCGTCGGCCACGACGGTCACGAGGAGGTCGAAGGCACGATGGGGGAGGCTCCCGAGCGGATCGTGCTTGTGCAGGACGAGCAGGATGTCGAGACGCTCAAGATCGACGACCCGGAGCGCGTGGCGTACATCACGCAGACGACGCTCGCCGTGGATGAAACCACCGCGATTCTGGCGCGCCTGCGCGAACGCTTTCCGAAGATCGTGGGCCCGCGCACGGATGACATCTGCTACGCCACGACCAACCGTCAGGCGGCCGTCAAGCAGATGGCCGAGCACTGCGACCTGCTGCTCGTGATCGGCTCGCGCAACTCCTCCAACTCGGTGCGGCTCGTCGAGGTTGCGCGCGAGTGCGGCACCGACTCGCACCTGATCGACCGCGCCGAGGAGGTGCGCGAGGAGTGGCTCGACGGCGCACGCGTCGTCGGCATCTCCTCCGGCGCGAGTGCACCCGAGAACCTGGTCCAGGACCTCGTCCAGCTGTTCCGCGATCGCGGTGTGAGCGACAGCGAGATATCCGAGTTCCACGTGATCAAGGAGGACGTCCGCTTCATGCTGCCCAAGACGATCCGCGAAGCGGCGGCCGTCGGCGAGGCCGGCTGACCTCGCACGCCGCCGCCGGCGCGTGCGCGGCGCGGCAGCGCAGCGAGGCCGTCTCCTGGTTCGCTCCGAGCGGACGATCTGATGCGAACACTGGTTCTCTCCGATCTGCACCTGGGCAGCTCCTCGCGCTCGGACCTGCTGCGCCGCGAGGAGCTGCGCCAGCCGCTGCTCGAGCTGGCCTCGCAGGTCGACCGGGTCGTCCTGCTCGGCGACGTGCTCGAGCTGCGCCACGGGCCGCCGCGCGAAGCGCTCGCCGTGGCGCGACCCTTCTTCGAGGAGCTCGGGCAAGCGCTCGCAGGGCGTGAGCTCGTGCTCGTCGCCGGCAACCACGATCACGCGATGATCGAGCCGTGGCTCGCGATGCGCGCAGAGCTCCCGGAGCCACGGCCGCTGGAGCTGGAGCAGTTGATCGAGCCCACCGAAGCCTCGCCGATCGTCAAGCGGCTGGCCGATTGGGGCGCGCCGGCGCGGGTCCGTTTCGCCTACCCCGGCCTGTGGCTGCGCCCGGACGTCTACGCCCTGCACGGGCACTACCTCGACTGCCACCTGACCGTGCCGACGATCGAGCGTCTCAGCGTCGGCGTGATGAGCCGGCTGATGGGTCGCCCGGCGAGCTCGTTCGAGTGCGTCGGCGACTACGAGGCGGTCACCGCGCCGATGTATGCCTGGCGCCATGCCGTTGCGCGTGATGCGATCACCGGCGATGCGCTGAACGGCATGGGCACCGTGCATGCCTGGCGCGCACTGAGCGGCAGCGGTCAAGGCCGGAACGCTCGCAACGGAGCACGCGCCGGTGCCCGTGCGCGCCTTGGCGCGGTCGGTACGAAAGTGCGGACACAGGCGCTCGTCCGCGGCTTCCCCCTGGCCGTCGCCGCACTTAACCGCGCCGGCCTCGGGCCACTCAACGCCGAGGTCTCCACGGGCGAGCTGCGCGGCGCCGGCCTGCGCGCGATGGGCGAGGTCGCTTCGCGTTTGGGTTTGGGCAACTCCTATGTCGTGTTCGGCCACACCCACCGCGCAGGACCGCTGCCCGGTGACGACGCAGGCGAGTGGAACCGCCCCGGCGCGGCCCGCGGGGCGGGGCGGGCCGCCGGCGCCGGCGCACGGCTCGTCAACGTTGGCTGCTGGACCTATGACTCGATCTTCCTGACGCGAAAGCGCGGCGAGAGCCCGTACTGGCCAGGGACGTGCGCGCTGATCGACGATGAAGGGCCGCCTGAGCTCAAGCGGCTGCTGCTCGACCGCGACCACGACGAGCTCGTGCCGGCCCGTCGACGCGTCAGCGCCTGATCTCAGCTCAGTCGGCCACGCCGGGCGTGAAGCATGTGGCGAGACACTGCACGCCTTCGCCGAGCTCCAGCTCGAGCACGCTCGTCGTGTGGCGCTCGTGCTCGATCAATGCATACGCGCCCGGCGCCTCGACGCTCAGCTCGCTGCCACCGGCCGCGCTCCCACCGTTGACGCGCACTGTGCCCGCTCCGCCGAGCACCGCCCACACGGACCCGGCTTCGTACGGGCCCGAGTAGGCGCCAGGCTGCTCGGAGGTGGGCTGCGCGAGGGCTACGCCCGGCGCGTCCTCCGAGCGCAGCGGGGCAAGCGTCTCACGCTCGACGCCGAGCAGCTCCTGAATCGCACGCTCGGTCTCCTCGTAGCCGCCCTCGCCGAAGTGGTACTCGAACAGCCGCGCGCCGCCGTCGAACAGATAGCGCGCCGGCCAGCCCTCATTCTCGTACTCGCGCCACAGCTCCAGCTCCGAATCGATCAGCACCGGATACTCGATGCCCAGGCGCGCCACGGCCTGACCGACCGCGGCCTCCTCACGCGAGAGCTCGAAGCCCGGGCAGTGGACCCCGACGACGCGCAGCCCGTCCTCGGCGTAGCGCTCGTGCCAAGCCTTCACGTAGGGAAGCGTCCGCATCGAGTTGGGCCGGCAGAAGTCCCAGAACTCGACCAGCAGCGGCCTGTCGCGCTGGATGATGCTCACCTGTCCGCCCGCCGGCGTGTTCACCCACGGCAGGTTCCGCGGGAACAGCGGCGCGGCGATCGTGTCTACGGGCGCCCTCACTCTGAGGCCCGATGGCCGGCGGCTGGCTGCGTCCTCGGTCGCTCGCGTAGGTCCCTACGCCACGCTCCCTGCGTCCTTGCCAGCCTTGACCCTCGAACCTCAGAGCCGCTTGGCTGCACGGACGACGCGTTCACAGCTAGCCGATTGAGCCCACCATCTCGAGCTGAATCAATCGGTTGAGCTCGACGGCGTACTCCATCGGCAGCTCCTTCGTCACGGGCTCGATGAAGCCGTTGACGATCATCGCGGCCGCCTCGTCCTCGGTGAAGCCGCGCGAGCCCATGTAGAAGAGCTGGTCGTCGGAGATGCGCCCGACCGTCGCCTCGTGGGCGACCGTCACGTGCGGGTTCTGGATCTGGATGTCCGGCCACGTGTCAGAGCGCGATTCGCCGTCCATCATCAGCCCGTCGCACTGCACGCGGGCTTTCGAGCCCGCCGAGTTGTGGCCCATCTTGACCAGGCCGCGGTAGCCCATGATCCCGCCGTCCTTGGAGATCGACTTGGCGAGGATGTTCGAGGTCGTGTTGGGGGCCAGGTGCACGACCTTGGCGCCCGTGTCCTTGTGCACCCCTTTGCCGGCCACGCCGACGTTGAGGTGGTCCGCGCGTGCGCCTTCGCCCATCAGGTAGGAGCCGGGGTAGAGCATCACGTACTTGGCGCCCATCGAACCGCCGACCCACTCGACCGTGCCGTTGGCGTCGACGATCGCGCGCTTGGTGTTCAGGTTATAGACGTCCTTGGACCAGTTCTGCACGGTCGTGTAGCGCGCCTTGGCGCCCTCGTGGACGAAGATCTCGACGACCGCCGAGTGCATCGAGTTGACGCTGTAGGTCTGCGCCGTGCAACCCTCGATGTAGTTGACCTCAGAGCCCTCGTCGGCGACGATCAGCGTGTGCTCGAAGGTGCCCTCGCCGGCGCCCTCCATGCGGAAGTAGGACTGCAGCGGCAGGTCGCACTTGACGCCCTTCGGGATGTAGCAGAAGGCTCCGCCCGACCAGACGGCGCCGTGCAGCGCCGAGAACTTGTTGTCCTGCGGCGGGACGCACTTGGTCATGAAGTACTTCTGCACGAGCTCCGGGTACTCGTTGATCGCGGTGTCCATCGAGCAGAACAGGATCCCGAGCTTCGAGTACTCCTCCTTCAGGCCCTCGTAGACCGGCTCCTGGCGCCACACGCCGACGACGCCCGCGAGGTGCTCGCGCTCGGCCTGGGGGATGCCGAGGTCCTCATAGGTCTGCTTCATCTCCTCCGGGACTTCGTCCCAGCTGTTGAAGCGGCCGGCCGTCGGCGGCGAGTAGAGCACGAGATCGTCCAGGTTCAGGCCACTCAGGTCCGGGCCCCAGTTCGGCATCGGCTTGCGTTCGAAGATCTCCAGCGACTTCAGCCTTTTCTCGGCCATCCAGTCGGGCTCGCCCTTGATCTTCGAGAGCTCTGAGACCACCTCACGTGAGATGCCCTGACGGGCGTGCAGCTGACCCTGCTCGTCCTCGACGATCGGGCTGGGCTTCGTGATCTTCGTGCGGTCTAGTGTCGCCATTCCGCTCCTTGCAGCGTCGCTCTGGGAATCCTGTGCTCTGAGGTAGGAATTGTACCGAGAGTGGCCGTCCTCTCCAGCTCTCTACCCGGAATCGAGCGTCCGGATCGCTTTCCGCTCAGGTCGGCCATGCGGCGTCGCCCGTCACGGCCCCGCGCACGGCCTTCAGGTTCAGCAGCGCGCACTTGCGCCGCGTCGCCGAGACGGGGATACCGAGCAGCTCGATCATCCAATCGGCGTTCAGCTCGCCGACCTCGGAGAGCTCCATGCCCTTCAGCTCCTCCGAGGCGATCGACGCCGATGCCTGCGAGATCGCGCAGCCATGACCGTGGAAGCGCAGGTCCTCGATGCGACCGTCCTTGACGCGGATGTGCACGCCCAGCTCATCGCCGCACAGCGGGTTGTGCTCCAGCGCCTCGAGGTCGTGCGGGTCGAGCTCGCCGAAGTTGTGCGGGCGCTTGTAGTGGTCGAGGATGTAGTCGCGGTAGAGATCGTCCATGGCGGGGCCGCTCCGGTTACAGCTCGAAGATCTCGCGGCCGGCCTGCAGCGCCTGAACGAGCGCGTCGATGTCGCTCGGCTCGTTGTAGACGCCCACCGAGGCGCGCGCCGTCGCGCCGACCCCGAGGCAGCGCATCAGCGGCTGCGCGCAATGGTGTCCCGCGCGGATGCACACGCCGCCGCGGTCGACCAGCTCGGCCACGTCGTGCGGGTGGATGCCCTCGACCGTGAACGAGGCCAGGCCGCCGCGGCGCTCGGCCTCGGGCGGCCCGACGACGCGCAGTCCCGGCACCTCGGCCAGGCGTTCGAGCATGTACGCCGTCAGCGCGCGCTCGTGGGCGCGCACGCGCTCCATGCCGAGGCCGTCCAGGTAGTCGACGGCCGCCGCCAGCCCGACCGCCTCCGCGATCGGCGGCGTGCCCGCCTCGAACTTGTACGGAAGCTCGTTCCAGCTGACCGACTGGAAGTCGACCGACGCGATCATGTCGCCGCCCGTGAGGAACGGCTCCATCCGCTCCAGCAGCGCCTCGCTGCCGTGCAGCACGCCGATCCCCGTCGGCCCGACCGCCTTGTGGCCCGTCCAGGCGTAGAAGTCGGCCCCCAGCGCAGCGACGTCGACCGGCATCTGCGGCACGGCCTGCGCGCCGTCGACGATCGAGACCGCGCCCGCCGCGCGTACGCGCGCCGTCATCTCGGCGACCGGGTTGATCGTGCCGAGCACGTTCGAGACGTGCGCGAAGGCCACGAGCTTGACGTCGCCGCGTGCGAGCTCCGCATCGAGTTGCTCGAGCGAGAGCTCGCCGCGCTCGTCCACCTCGAGGTAGCGCAGCTCGGCGCCGCGCTCCCGGCACAGCACCTGCCACGGCACCAGGTTCGCGTGGTGCTCCATCTGCGTGATCAGCACCGCGTCGCCCGGGCCGACGTTGGCGCGGCCCCACGAGTAGGCAAGCAGGTTGATCGCCTCGGTCACGTTCTTGGTGAAGATCGTCGTGCGCGGATCGCCGCCCACGAACGCCGCCACGCGCCGCCGGGCGTCGTCGTAGGCCGCATCGGCCTCCTGCGCGAGCGCGTAGACGCCGCGGTGCACGTTGGCGTTGTGGTTGCGCAGGTGCTCGGCCTGCGCCTCGATCACGACCTGCGGCTTCTGCGCCGTGGCGCCCGAGTCCAGGTAGATCAGCTCGCGCCCGGCGAAGCGGCGCTCGAAGATCGGGAAGTCGGCCTTTACGCCAAGCGTTGACTCAACGACTGGTGGCATACGCCTCGATGTCCTCGCGGGCCGCCGCGAGCTTGTCGGCGACCTTGCTCCGCACGAGGTCTTCCAGGGCCTCGTCGCCCAGTTCGGAGATCAGCGGCTCGAAGAAGCCCTCGACGATCACCCGCACCGCGGCCGGGCGGTCCAGGCCGCGCGTCTGCATGTAGAAGATCGCCGTCTCGTCGAGCTCACCGACGGTGCCGCCGTGCGAGGCCGACACGTCGTCGGAGGACACGAGCACCGACGGGATCGCGTCCACGCGCGCCTTCGGCGAGAGCATCATCGAGTGGATCTGCAGGTAGGTGTGCGTCTGCTGCGCGCCCGGGTCGATCTGGATCAGGCCCTCGAAGCTCGCGCGGCTCTCGCCGGTCGCCGCGCCACGCCAGTGCACGTCCCCGCCTGAGGGGCCCGTCTCGTGCAGATCGACCGCGAACACGTCCAGGTGCTCGTGCTCCTCGGTGAAGAACAGGCCGCGGAAGGCCATGTCGCCACCCGGCTCGGACACGGCAAGCTCGAGGTGCTGACGCACCAGGTGACCGCCGAGCAGCGCCGGCAGCCAGTGGCAGTAGGCGTCGCGGCCGATTCCGACGAAGCGCGTCGAGACGTCGTAGACCTCGCCCGAGCCCCAGTCCTGCACCTGCGCCAGACGGCAGCGCGCCCCGTCCTGCAGGTACAGCTCGAAGGCGCCGGCATGCAGCGCCTGGCCCTCGAAGTCCTCGGCCAGGTCGTACTCCTGCACGCGGAAGTCGCTGGTTGCCGCACCGACGACGAGCGTGCGTCCGTACTGCGCGACGCCCGGCTGCTCGATCGCGTAGACGATCTCGAACGGGTCCTCGACGACCACGCCTTGGGGCACGTGCAGGAACGCGCCGCCGCTCCAGAAGGCGGCATTGGCCGCCTCCAGCTTGTGCCGGTCGATCGGCAGGCGCTTGGAGTACCAGGGTGCGACGAGCTCGGCGTGCTCGCGGAAGGCGTCCTCCAGCGAGCACAGGATCACGCCCTTGGCCTGCAGCGCCGGATCCAGCTCTACGTGTACGACCGTGCCCGCGCTCTGCACGATGCGTCCTGCGCGCGGGCGGTCAGGCAGCGTTCGCGTGACGACGTCGGGCACTGCCTGCGGAGCCGGTGAGGGATCGGTCGCGAGCGCATCCAGCTCGACGCTCTCGAGGCTCGTCGTCCAGAAGCCCGAGCGGCGCCACACGGGCAGCTCCAGTTGCTCGAAGGACTCGCGAGCCGACTCGCGCAGCTGCTCGAGCGTGCGCCCGTCGCCGGCGCCGGTGCCGTGCAGTGCGTGGTAGAGCGTCGCCTCGCGATGGCGTCCGGCCTTCATCTGCGCAGGCGCTGCGCCGCCGGGCGTGCCGCTGCCGCCGGGGTTCACGCCGCCCGCCGGGCCCGCGCCGTTGCCGTTGGGCCCGCTCGTGGCTGGCTGGCTCGCCTCAGACACCGCTGTCACCGGCGGCCACGGCGTCGAGATCGCCACCGAACTCGCGGCGGATCTCGTCATAGCCCTCGCGCTCGAGGCGCTCGACCAGCTCGACGCCGCCCTCGAGCACGATCCGCCCGTCCATCAGGATGTGCACGAACTCGGGCTTGACGTAGTGAAGGATGCGCTGGTAGTGGGTGATGATCAGGGCACCGAGGCCCTGCTCGTCGTGCAGCCGCTGCACGCCCTCGGCGACCGTGCGCAGCGCGTCGATGTCCAGGCCCGAGTCGGTCTCGTCGAGGATCGCCACGTCCGGCTGGAGCATCGCCATCTGCAGGATCTCCGCGCGCTTCTTCTCGCCGCCCGAGAAGCCGTCGTTGAGGTGGCGGGAGGTGAACGTGCGGTCGACGTCGAGCAGGTCGATCGCATGCTGCAGGTGGGTGCGGAACTCCTTCACCTGGATCGGCTCATCGCGCTTGGCGTTGATCGCCATGCGCAGGAAGTTGGCGACCGACACGCCCGGGATCGAGACGGGGTACTGGAAGGCGAGGAACAGGCCCGCCTTGGCGCGCTCGTGCGGCTCGGCCTCGGTGATGTCCTCGCCCTTGAACGTGATTGTGCCCTCCGTGATCTCGTAGGAGGGGTGGCCGAGCAGCGTGCTCGCGAGCGTCGACTTGCCCGAGCCGTTCGGGCCCATCAGGGCGTGGATCTCGCCGCGCGAGATGTCCAAGTCGACACCCTTGAGGATCTCGCGCTCCTCGATGCGCACGTGCAGGTCTCTGATCTCTAGGTCGGCCATGTTCTCCGTTCGTGCTCCAGGTATCGGGGTTTGTTCAGGTTCAGGATGCGACGGTTCGCGGCACGGCGTCCAGCGCCGGGAGCGCCGGTCCGGTCGTGAGCGGGCCCGCCGGCAGCGCCGGGCCCAGCACGAGGTCGGCGAGCGTCGTGTCCTGCAGTGTGCGCACGATCGAGAAGCGCACACGGGTCCACAGCAGCTTGGTCGGGCATACGTGCCCCGGGTCGGTCTCGCGCGAGCAGGTGATCGAGCCGTCGGCGCCCTCGGTGATGCACTCGATCGGCGCGATCGAGCCCTCCAGCGCCTCGACGACCTCGGCCATCGTGATCTCCGTGGGCGAGCGTGCGAGCAGGTAGCCGCCGCGCGAGCCGCGCCGGGAGTCGACGAGTCCGGCCTTGCGCAGGCGCGCCACGAGGTGCTCGAGGTAGGCCAGCGGCAGGCCGCCGCGCTCGGCGATCTCGGCGAGCGGGATCGGTTCCTCGCCGGACTGCCGAGCAAGCTCGACCATCACGCGAACGCCGTACTCGGACTTGGTTGAGAACATCATCGGATCGAATACCTACCTGCGCGCTAGGGTATCAACCGGCCGCCGCCGCTCCGGCTTTATTCGAGCAGCTTGCGTACGTCGTGCGAGAGCGCTTCCGGGGTGAGCTGTTCGAGCTGGAAGATCACGCGCTCGGAGCCACGGCGGTCGATCAGGAAGACTGAAGCCGCGCGCGCGAAGGCCGCGTGACCGGCGCTCGCCGGCAGCACGCGGAAGGCGTGCCAGACCCGGCGCAGTTGCGCAGGCGAGCCGCTCAGCCAGCGCACGCGCCCACTCAGGGACACCTGCCGCAGGAAGCGCTCCACGCTGCTCGGCGTGTCGGCCGCCGGATCGGCGCTGATCACGAGCACCGGGACCGACCGTCCGAGTTCGTCGAGCGCGCCGCGGATCTGCTGCGCGATCACCACGCACGGCGAGCCACACGTGGAGTAGAGGACGGCGACGATCGCCACCCGGCCGCCGTAGGAGGCAAGTGAGACACGTGCGCCGGTCTGATCGATCAGCGAGAAGCGCGGGGCCAAGACGCCCGGTGGCAGCGCTGCTCCGTCGAAGCCCGAGGCGTTGGCCGGGATCACCTGCGAGACGCTCGCACCGGAGCTCGACGCCGAAGACGACGATCCCGAGGAGCAGGCCGCCAGCGCCGGCGCGAGCGCCAGCACGGCTCCGAGCGCGAGCGCCCGCAGGGCGTGCCGGCACGCCCGTCGCGCGAGCGTGCTGCGGTGTCGTTGCACCATCGCCGGGCAGCGTACGGCAAGCCTCCGGCGATCCGGCGACAGGGCCCTTGGAAGCTGCTCGGCCGGCGCTATACTTTGTGAAGTCAATAAAACCCGACCGTGGTTTAGGAGTTTCACGATGAGTCCCTCTGGAGCTGAGCTTCTCCGCGAGATCAAGAGCCGGATCGAGGAGATCGATCCTTCCAAGGTGCACGAGCTCCTCGACGAGGGCGTGGCGATCATCGACGTGCGCGAGACCGAGGAGTACGGCGCCGGTCACCTGCCGGGCGCCAAGCACGTTCCCAAGAGCTACCTGGAGAGCCGCATCGAGGGCGTCGTCCCGATCGCGACGCGCACATCGTGCTCTATTGCCAGTCGGGCAACCGTTCGGCCTGGGCTGCGCGCACGCTCGAAGAGGATCTCGGCTACACCAACGTCGCCTCGATGACCGGCGGCATCACGCTGTGGAAGGACCGCGGCTACGAGGTTGAGGTCCCGCGCACGCTCACCGCTGAACAGCGCGAGCGCTACTCGCGCCACATGCTCGTGCCCGAGATCGGCATCGAGGGGCAGCAGAAGCTGCTCGACGCCAAGGTGCTGCTGCTCGGCGCCGGCGGTCTCGGCTCGCCCACCGCGCTCTACCTGGCAGCGGCCGGTGTCGGCACGATCGGCATCGTGGATGACGATGTCGTAGATCTCTCAAATCTTCAGCGTCAGGTGATCCACTCGACGCAGCGGATCGGCATCCCCAAGGTGGACTCCGCCGAGGAGTCGATCCACGCGCTCAACCCCGACGTCGAGGTCGTCAAGTACCAGACGCGCATCGACGCCTCGAACATCGTCGAGATCATCAAGGACTACGACGTGGTCGTCGACGGCGTCGACAACTTCCCCACGCGCTACCTGCTCAACGACGCGACCGTGCGCCTGAAGATCCCCGTCGTCTCCGCCTCGATCCTCGGCTTCGACGGGCAGCTCTCTGTGTTCAAGCCGTATGAGGGTCCGTGCTACCGCTGCCTGTTCCGCGAGCCGCCGCCGGCCGAGCTGGCGCCGTCGTGCGGTGCCAACGGCGTGCTCGGCGTGCTGCCCGGGACGATGGGCCTGTTGCAGGCGACCGAGGTCGTCAAGCTGATCGTCGGCATCGGCGACCCCGCGATCGGGCGCCTGTTGCTCTACGACGCGCTCGGTGCGACGCTCACCGAGGTCAAGGTCCACCGCGACCCCGAGTGCCCGATCTGCTCGCGCGATCCGGATGAGATCCGCGACGAGGAGCTCGGCGTCTTCCCGGACTACGAGGCGTTCTGCGCCGCAGCCGGTTAGCGGTCCGCTGACGATGGCGTTCGACCGCTAATCTGCCGCGAGATGGCGACGATCAAGATTCCACCAGTGCTGCGCGCTTCGGTCGGCGGCGAGAAGCAGGTCAGCGCCTCCGGCGAGAACGTCGGTGCCGTGCTCAAGGACCTCGCCTCGAGTCACCCCGCGACCGAGAGCCAGCTGTTCTCGGCCGAGGGCGAGCTCAACCGCTACGTCAACGTCTATCTCAACGACGAGGACGTACGCGTGCTCGACGGGCTCGACACGGCCGTCGGCGAGGGCGACACGCTCGTGATCCTGCCGGCGATGGCCGGCGGGCGCTGACCGCCACCGAACGCTCCGTTTCGTATCTGCGTCCAGATCGGCGGGGCCGCCCGCAAGCGTGGCTAGGCTGCTGCGCCTGATGACTCGGGCCGACCGACCGCTCCCCGACCGACCGCTCCGCCTCGCCGGCGCCGCGCTCTGCGCATTCGCCGTCGCGCTTGCCCTCGCGCCAGGCGCCCTCGGCATGGCCAGTCACGCCGGCTGGCCGCACACGACTTACCACGTCGGCCATCCGAACAACGAAAGCGGCGTGATGCGCGGGCTCGACGGCCGCCACAACCTGCTGCTCGGCGGCGACGGCAACGACACGATCTGGGCCGGCGACGAAGGCGACGTGATCTGGGGCGACTCACATCCCGACGGCCAGCCCGAAAGCCAGCGCGACTTCCTGCACGGCGGCCCCGGCGCCGACTGGCTCTACTCCAGCCACGGCTACAACATGATCTGGACCGGCGCCGGCAACGACCACGTGGCGCTCGTCTACGGCTACGGCACGGTCTACTGCGACGGGCCCGGCCTGAAGACGATGGTGATGCGCTTCCTGCCATCCAACCGGCACTTCAAGCTTGTCGGCTGCACGCACAAGGTGATCGATCCCTACCGCGCCTGAAGGCGCTGCCGGCCCGGGCACCGCCGCGCTTCATGCAGCGTGACCGCCGAGCGCACCGAGCGTCCCCCTCGGACCGCACCTGTCCGACGGGTCCTGCGAGTCGCCGGGCGCCACCGAGGGCGCCCGGCGCGATGACTCCTACAGCGGTTTGTCCCGCACGAGGCGGTGGATTCCCGCGGTGTCGGTGAGGTGCATTTCGTAGGGACGTTCCAGCAGCGGGGCTTCGCGCAGCTGGGTGATCGGTTCCTCGCGTTCGCCGGTCACGGTCTTCTGTTCGTCGTTCATCAGCGAGCTTTCACCGAGGATTTCTTCCGTCGGCAACGAGCTCGCCGAAGCGGTTTTGACGCTTTCGCCTTCTCCATTTTCGGCGGTCACGGTCACGTACAGCGCGTGGCCGACGTCCACGGAGGTGAGCTTGTAGAGGTTTTCCGAGCTGCCGCCCCCTTTCGCTTCCCGTTCGGCGTTGCTGACGTTGACGCACGATTCCGTTTCGGTCGCTTCTTCGTAGGTGCAGCGGTGCCACTGATATTTGAAACTCAGCGGCCGTTCGCCGCTCCAGCGGCCTTTGCTCGCGCTCAACCTGACGCTTTCTTCCGGTTCCCCCGTGATTTCCGGGACTTCCACGTTTTCCGGCGGGCCCGTTTCTTCGAGCGTGAGTTCTTCGTGTTCGGAGATTTCGGGCGGGAGGCTCCTGCTTGCGACGTGATACACGAGTCGTTCGGCTTCGAAGTTCCACTGCAGCTGGAGCGAGCCCACGCCAGGCGTCACCGAGACTGCCGGCGGTGGGATCGGGGTGCCGTTTTCGAGCGTGACGAACATGAAGTACCTGCCCGTCGCGACCGCTTCGACCGGCCCCGGCAGGCTCACCATCGTCGGCGTCGTGATCGTCGTCGTGCCGCCGTCGCCGTCCTGGCCGTACTGGTCGCTGCCCCATGTATAGAGGTGACCGGCGTTGTCGACGACTGCGTTGTACTTGCCCCCGACCGAGAGGTTCGCGATCGCCAGTTTTTCGGAGCCGATTCCGCCGGGCCCGATGATCTGCGTCGCCGCCTTCACACAAGGCTGTTTGTTCGGTTCGTGTTTTTCTTCGTGTTCTTCTTCGTGCAGTTTGTTTTTTTCGCTCGCCGCGCATTCTTGATTGGCGACTTCGAGCAAGTCGTGTTCTTCGTACCTGCCCCAGCCGACGACTTCGCCGTTTTCGAGCAGTGCCAGCGCGTGTCCCGCGCCGGCGTCGATCTCTTCCACGCCGGTGAGCGGTTCTCCGTTCGTGCGCACGACTTCAGTCGGTGGCACGTTGATGACCCCTTTGCCCCCTGCGTGCACCGGGCTTTCGAGGCCGCTGCCGATCCCGCCCTTGATGTTGCTGCCCCACGCCATCACGTGGCCGTTCACGAGCCGCGCGTAGGTGGCTCCGCCGCTTCCCGTGATCGCGACCACTTCTTCCAATGGTTCCCCGCTCGCGAGGCGTACGAGTCGCGGCACCTTGCTGCAGCGTTCGAAGCCGATTTCAGAGTGGCATTCTTCGACCGGTTCGGGGCCGATTCCAAGCTGTCCTTTCTCGTCGTCGCCCCACGCCATGACCTCGCCGTTTTCGAGGATCGCGAAGTTCGAGCCGTCCATCGCTTCGACCGCCACGACTTTCGGCAGCCCGTGTTCTTCGAGCGCTGCCGGAGTCAGCCCGCTGACCGTTTTCGGCAGGTCGACCGGTTCTTTGGTTTCGTAGTAGAAGCCGCCCGTGCCGTTGCCCATCTCGCCGTAGTTGTTGCTGCCCCACGTCTTCACGATGCCGCCTTCGAGCAGTGCCATCGAATGGCTGTTGGCGGCCGTGACGGATTGCACGCCTTCGAGCGGCACGAGTTCTTTCGCTCCGTTTTCTTCTTTGACCGTCACGTGGCTGACTTCTTTCACGATCATCTGCTGTTCATTGCCGTCGCCGAGCTGTCCGGTTCCGTCGGCCCCCCACGCCGCGACCGTGCCGTTTTCGAGCAGTGCGAAGCCGCCGCTGCCGCCCGCGGCGAGCTCTTGGATCCCTTCGACACCTTCGATGGGCACGTGCATCGGCTCCATCGACGCTTTCTCCTGGACTCCCAGGTTGTTCCAGAAGTCTTCGCCCCATGCGAGCGCCGAGTTGCCGTGCGACGCTGCCACCGTCGCGCTTTTGGCCGTCGTCGAGCTGGCTTCGCCGACGCCGTTGGAGGCGGTGACCGAGAAGCGGATCGTCTTGCCCACGTCTGCGGACCCGAGCGTGTAGGCAAGCGAGCTCGAGACCGGCGTGCAGCCTTCGCCTTCGCAGCGTTCCCACTCGTGCGAGTAGGCGATCGTCGCCGTGCCGGCCCAGGTGCCGACGATGCCCACGAGTTCATGGGACTCGATGGCTTCGCCCATGTAGGCCGCTGGCTTGACGTTGACCGGCGGGCCAGTCGTGACCGTCGCCGTTTCCGAGCTGTGCGCGTTTGTCGATCCGGTCGCCGTTTCGTCGGTCACGTTCACGCGAACCTTCTTGCCCACCGTTTCGCTCGTAAGCCGAAAGCTCGCTTTGTTCGCGCCCGAGATGCCCGCGCAGGTCGGGTTGCAGATCTGCCATTTGTAGGCGAATTTGACCGTAGGAGAGCCGGTCCAGGTGCCGCTCGTCGCCGTCAAGACCTGGCCCTCTTTTGCGACGCCCGAAACCGTCGGCGCGACCGTGTTTTCCGGTGGGAGCGTCAGCAGGTAGTGCGTTTTGATCTGTGCGGAGGAGAGCTCTTTGTTGTAGAACGCGACGTTGCTGAGTTTGCCTTTGAGCTTTTTGCTCAGCGCGGGGAGGGTCCCGAGGAAGTCTTCGCTCAGGCCTTCGCTGCCCAGCGACGCCGGCGAGAGCGCGGAGGTGACCGCCGCAACTTTGTTTTCGTTCAGGTACAGGTTCAGCGCGCCGGAGCTGTCCTCGCTGATCGCCACGTACTCCCATTTGTTGGCCGGCAGTTTGGCGGAGTTCTGGATCAGCACGGGCGAGCCCGAGGATGGGTGGATTTCGAACGCGAGCTGATGCCCGCCTGCCGAGGCCTGCGGGGTCAGCAGCAGGTAGTTCGTGGAGCTCGAGCCGAACGCGAACACCGGTTCCTGCTGAGCCGAGCCGCCTTCCCACTTGACCCACGCCTCAGCCGTGAATTCGCTCAGCCCTGCGAGCGGGTCGCTCGGCAGCGATGCGTACGCCGAGCCTCCGAATTTGCCTGATTTCGAGCCCGCAAAGGGTCCGGACGCGCCGAGCACCACTTCGTGGTTCGTCGCCGAGAAGCTGCCCACGGAGTCTTTGACTTCGCTCGACCCTTCGGCGTCGTCGAAGCGGAACTGCGCCACCGGAGAGTCCGCGGCCACGGCCGCCTCGTACCCTTCGTAGGGCTGGGTGGCCTGCGCCGCCGCGCTCCATGTGAGCGTCCCGAAGCCCACGATCAGCGCGAGCGGCGCCCCCCGGACGACCATCCTTCTCCAGCGAACTGCCCCCAGACACCGCCAGATAACGCGCGTCATCCTCGCCCCCCGTCGTTGTGTTTGCGCCCCTATGCCCGCCGGCGCCAACGTAAACGCGGTCGTCCGCTGATGTCAATCGTTTCACGCACGCGAAACGAGTGAGAAACAGCAAATTGCCGTAAGAGCGTGCTTTTTCTGATGTCGCCGCTAAGCCGCGGCGCGCGCGGCCGGCTCAGGCGCTGGGGTCCCCGTCGCCGGCACGCGGCTCATCGCGTGCTCGGCCAGCGCCGTGATCGTCAGCGACGGGTTGACGCCGACGTTCGCCGGGATCGCCGAGCCGTCGCAGACGAGCAGGTTCTCGTAGCCGAACACGCGCTGGTCGGCATCGATCACGCCCTGGGAGGGGTCCGGTGCGATCACCGCGCCGCCGAGGATGTGGGCGGTCGAGGGGATGTTGAACAGTGCCTCGGTGAGTGCGCTCTGGGCGATCCCGCCGGTGCGCTTGGCGAACCATTCCGCGGCCTGGTTCGCGATCGGGATGAACGTGGGGTTCGGGCGCTCCGGGTCCTGCTCGGTCTGCAGCCAGAAGGAGCCGAACGGACCTTTGCGGGGACGCAGCGCGATCGCGTTGTCGAGCGTCTGCATCACGAGCAGGATGATCGTGCGCCGTGACCACTGCTTGGCAAACAGGATCTTCGCCAGCCGCCCCGGGTGGCGCAGGAGCTGGGCGAGCAGCTTCAGTGGACGCGTCACGCGCGTGCCGTCGCCCGTGAGCAGCGTGTAGAGCATGCGCATCGAGTCGCCGTCGTCACCGTAGGTCACGGTCTCGATGTGCGTGTTCGGGTCGGGGTAGATCGAGGAGGTGATCGCCACCCGCTTGATCAGGTTCTCGGGGTAGTCCTCGGGCACGGTCACCGTGAGGATCGACTCGCTGTTCGTGCGCACGAGCTCGCCGAGGCGCGAGGAGATCCGCGGGAGCGAGCCTTCCAGGCGGCATTTCTGCAGCAGCCGGTTCGTGCCGAGTGGCCCCGCCGCGACAACGACGCCGCGGGCGCGCTGCACGCGCCGTTCCTTGCGCAGCCACGCGCCCGAGCGGACCGATTCGACCTCGTAGCCGTCGCTGCCGTCGGCCGCGCCGAGCGGGCGCACGTCGATCACGGTCCTTTCCGGCATCACGCGCGCTCCCCGCTTCTCGGCGAAGTAGAGGTAGTTCTTCACGAGCGTGTTCTTCGCGCCGTGCACGCAGCCGACCATGCAGCGCGCGCACAGCTTGCAGCCCGTGCGCTGCGGGCCCTCGCCGTCGAAGAACGGGTCCGGCTCGGTCTTGCCCGCCTGTCCGAAGTAGATCCCGACCGGAGTGCGTTTGTAGGTGTCGCCCACGCCGAGCTCCTCGCCCAGCTCGCGCAGCAGCTGGTCCGCCGGGTCCTCGTGCGGGTTTTCGACCACGCCCAGCATCCGCTGGGCCTCCTCGTAGTGAGGTGCCAGCTCGCCCTCCCAGTCCGCCATCTCCGCCCACTGGCGATCCTCGAAGAACTGCTTCGGGGGCACGTACAGCGTGCACGCGTAGCCGAGGCTGCCGCCGCCCACGCCGCAGCCCGAGACGACCGCGACGTCCTTGAAGTTGGTCAGGCGGAAGATCCCCTTCATGCCCAGGCGGGGGTTCCAGAAGTAGCGCTTCAGGTCGGCCGTGTTCTTGGGGAACTCGTCGTCCGCGAAGCGCCGCCCGCACTCGAGCACGCCGACCGAGTAGCCCTTCTCGGCCAGGCGCAGCGCCGAGACGCTGCCGCCGAAGCCCGAGCCGATCACGAGCCAGTCGAAGTCGTACCCGCCGTGCCTCGTCGTCGCCATGCCCCGCTGCCCCCTGAATCGAAATGGAAGTCGTCTCGATCTTAGAGGTTGACTGGCTGCCCGGCCAGTTCGAGCCGAGCCGGGATTTTCTCGCAGCTCCCAAGGGCCGCTATATTCCGTGAAGTAATGGCGGTTGAGAGGGTTCGAAACCGGCCGTGTGGCGGCCGCTACGGCGACATCGTCCAGTCGATCGGCAACACACCGCTGATCGAGCTGCCGAAGCTGTCGCCGAAGCCGGGCGTGCACATCTGGGCGAAGCTCGAGTCCCACAACCCGACCGGCTCGGTCAAGGATCGCGTGGCGCGAGCGCTGATCGAGGACGCCGAGGAGAAGGGCGCGATCTCGCCGGGGCAGACGATCCTCGAACCGACTTCGGGCAACACCGGCATTTCGCTGGCGATGATTGCCAGGCGCAAGGGCTACAAGCTGAAGGTCGTGATGCCCGAGAACGTCACGCCCGAGCGCACGCAGTTGCTGAAGATGTACGGCGCCGAGATCGTCTACTCGCCGGGCGACCAGGGATCGAACGGCGCCGTGGCGATGTCGCTGCAGATGGCCGCCGAAGACCCATCGGTCTACATGCCCTACCAGTACGGCAACCAGGCCAACCCCAACGCTCACTACAACGGCACCGCGCTGGAGATCCTCGAAGAGCTCGACGAGATCTCGGCGTTCGTCGCCGGCCTCGGCACGGGCGGCACGCTGATGGGCAACGGCAGGCGCCTGAAGGAGACATTCGGCGACGCCTGCAAGATCGTCGCGGCCGAGCCGATGCAGGGCGAGCCGGTGCAGGGGCTGCGCTCGCTCGACGACGGCTTCATCCCGCCGATCATCGACATCTCGCTGCTCGACCGCAAGATCTTTGTGACCAACGAAGACGCGATCGTGTGGACGCGCAAGCTGCTCGACGAGGAGGGCGTGTTTGCCGGCGTCTCGACCGGCGCGATCGCGAGCATCGCCGTGCGCATCGCCGGCGAGCTCGATGATGGCAACGTCGTCTTCGTCGTTGCCGACGACGGCTGGAAGTACCTCTCCAGCGGCATCTACACGCTGCCGGTCGAGCAGATCGAGAACCTGGACGCCACCGTCTGGTGGTAGGCCGCGCCGCTCGCGCCCGGCCAGCGCAACCACCGAGAACCGAACGTCGCAGGCCCGCGTGAAGATCGCCAAGCAGCTGCTCGCCGAGATCGTCGCCCACGCGCAGGAGAACCCGCGGATCGAGTGTTGTGGCGTCGTCGCCGTGCTGGCCGGTGAAGACGGCGCCGTGAAGACGGCCGCGCGCGTGTACCGCGCCGAGAACGTCCACGCCAGCGCGCTGAAGTTCGAGATCGCTCCGATGGAGCTGTACCGTCTGAACGAGGAGATCGAGCAGGAGGGCTGGGAGATCGGCGCGATCTATCACTCGCACGTGCGCAGCGCGCCGTATCCGTCGCAGACGGACATCGGTTTCGCCGCCGGCTGGCCCGGCCTCGAGTGGATCATCGTCGGCCTCGCCGGTGACGGTGGGCCGGAGGTGCGCTCCTACCTGATCGACGGCGCCGAGGTCAGCGAGATCGCCGTCGAGGAGACGCCGAGCTGAGCGAGACGCCGCTGATCTGCCCGAGCTGCGGCGTGGACTATCCCCGCTCCGAGCGCTTCTGCGCGAGCTGTGAGATGCCGCTCGTGTATCTCCCGGGCAGCGAGCGCGGCGCGGCCAGCGAGCGCCAGCGCAAGGCGCGCAAGATCAAGCCGCAGTACGCCGAAGGCCGGCTGGTCAAGGTCGCCCGCGCCGGCAGCCAGCCCGAGGCCGAGCTGATCGAGACGCTGCTGCTCGAGGAGGGGATACCCGAGCATGTCGCGCCGCGCCGGCGGCTTTGACGTGCCCGACTTCCTCGCCGCCGGCCCGCGCGACGTGCTCGTGCCCGAGTCAGGCGCCGAAGCGGCTAGAGAAGCACTGGCGCCGCAGGCGCTCGCGCCGGACGCCTAGGCGTAGACAGGCTCGCCGGCATCGGCACCGGCGGCTTCTGCAGGTGATCGCGCGGATCTCTTCCGAGGCCCGCTCGAACTCGGCGTCGGAGAGCACGGGCGTGCCCTCGAAGGGGAGCTCGCGCTGGAGCTCGATCCATGCCTGTGCGCCGGTGTACTCGTCCTTGACCTTGACGGTCACCGGTCGCGGGATGCGGTAGGTGCGCAGCAGCAGCACGTGCAGCGGCTGGTGGCGGCGCCAGCCGAGGCGCTTTTCGGCGTAGTCGGGCGTCCACACGTAGAACGGCGAGAGTGCGTCCACGCAGCGCGGGTCGGCGACCGTGAAGTGCCCGGCCACCTCGGCCCAGGCGCGGATCCGCACGCGGTCGGGCTGCTGTACGGGTGAGCCGGAGGTGAACGCGTTCAGCAGCGGCTCGCCATCGCTCCACACGCCCTCCTCGAGCGCACGGCGCAGCTCGGGCTGGTGGGACTCGCGCACGAGATCGCCCGGCTGGTGCTCGAACGTGGGGTAGAGGAAGAACCGCTCATGAGCCAGCCTCAACGACTTGCCCGGCTGACGGATACCGCCCTTGCGGAGTGTTATGAGCTGCTCACCTTCGGCTAGCGCACGGACGGTGACAGCCCATTCTTTGAAAGCAATTGGCATAAACAGATGAAGCTAGGAGTACGTCTCTGTCTCTAGTCCGCTTACTGGCCGATTTGGCGGCCGCGGACCCCTTAAAGATTACCGAAACCCAGGCGGAAATCCCAAATCCCCTGCAAATCGACCGCTTAATTTGGCTGTCAACGACTGTCTGCGTGGCCAAGTCCCGGACACAGGCGCTTGCAGCGCGTGTTTCCGACTCCTCAGCGAGGCGCGCCGAACCCGCCGCCGCCGGGCGTTTCGATGCGCAGCCGCTGACCGGCGTGCAGCGTGCCCGTGACCTTGCCCGGCAGCGGCTCGCCGTCGAGCTCGTCGTGCCCGGGCGCGCCAGGTTCGCCTCCATCGGCGCCCGGCGGCGCGTGACGCCGCCGCTCGGCGATCAGCGAGAAGGACATCTCGCGCAGCGCCTGCAGCTCGCGGATCACGCCGTCTCCGCCGCGCGTGCGCCCGGCGCCGCCGGAACCGCGCCGGATCGCGTACTGCACGACGCGCAGCGGGAATTCGCGCTCGAGCGCCTCGATTGGCGTGTTCAGCGTGTTGCTCATCGCCACGTGCACGCCGCTCGGTCCGTCGGCCTCGGCGCACGCGCCCTGCCCGCCGCCGAGTGTCTCGTAGTAGGTGAAAGAGCCGTCGTCGTCGGCCCCGGGAGATGACGGCGGATCGACACCAAGGGTCAGGTTGTTCATCGTGCCTTGCCCGAGCGCGCGGCCGAAGGCGCCGAGCACGAGATCGGCGACGCGCGAGGAGGTCTCGACGTTGCCGGCCGCGACGGCCGCTCCGGGACGTGCGTTGAGCAGCGAGCCGAGCGGTGCGCGCACCTCGATCGGACGGTAGGCGCCGGCGGAGGGCGGGATGTCGGGGTCGGTCAGCACGCGCACGGCGAAGTAGCAGGCCGAGCGCGTGACGGCGAGCGGGCAGTTGAGGTTGCCGTCGTGCTGGGGCGCGCTGCCGGCGAAGTCGAGGATCAGCCGCTCGCCCTCGACGCTCGCGTGCAGGCGCAGTTCCAGGTCGCCGTCGCGTCCCTCGAGCACGTCCTCGGCGCGGACGTCGCTGTCGGGCAGCTCCGCGATGCACGCCCGGGTGCGTCGCTCGGCGTAGTCGAGCACGGCGTCGCTCGCCTCGCGCAGCCGCGGCGGGCCGAGGCGCTCGGCGAGCGCGCCCAAGCGCAAGGCGCCGACGCGGTTGGCGGCGAGCTGGGCGCGCAGGTCGGCGCGTCGCTGCTCGGGCTGGCGCATCTGCGCGACGAGCTCCTCGATCGCCGGCTCATCGAGCGGGCGCGGCGAGATCACGACGCCCTCTTCGGCCAAGGTGTGGCTGTCGGCGGGCATCGAGCCGGGCACGCGCCCGCCGACGTCGGCGTGGTGGGCGCGGCTGGCGGCGAAGCCGAGCAGCGTCTGCTCGTCGGCGGCGAACACGGGCGTGATCACTGTGATGTCCGGCAGGTGCGTACCGCCGCGAAACGGGTCGTTGAGGATCCACGAGACGCCCGGCGCGTGGCGCTCGCCGAGCACGGCGGCGACGGAGGCGGGCATCGAGCCGAGGTGCACGGGGATGTGCTCGGCCTGCATGATCATCTGCCCGTCGGCATCGAACAGCCCGGTCGAGGCGTCGTGGCGCTCCTTGATGTTCGACGAGTAGGCCGACTGGATCAGCGCGACGCCCATCTCTTCGCAGGCGGCACGCAGCGCGCCGACGACGACCTGCAGCTCGATCGGGTCGAGCGCGCTCATGCGCTGTCCTCCAACACGCACGTCCCGTGCTCGTCGACGACGCCGCTCCAGCCGGGCGGGACGAGCAGCGTGGCCTCTCCCAGCGCGCACAGCGCGGGGCCGCGAACCTCGGTCCCGGGCGCGAGCTCGCCGCGCAGCACGCTCGCCTGCAGCGCCTCGCCGCCGAACACGACCTGAGCGCTCGAGCGCTCAGGCTCGGCGGTCGAATCGGCCCGTGGGCGCAGCGCCGGCGCGGGGCCCCAGATGGACACGCGCACGTTGACGAGCTCGACCTGTGCGTCGTCGTCGCGGTAGCCGTAGCGCTGCTCGTGCGCCGCAGCGAACGCCTCGCTCAGCGCCGCTGGATCGGGTGCATCGTCGGAGGGCGCGGGCGCCTCGACGGACAGCTCGAAGGACTGCCCGACGTAGCGCAGCTCGTAGGCGACGCGCGCGTCCTCGCGCGGTCCGACGAGCGCGGCTTCGGCTTCGGCGAGCAGCCCGTCGCGGGCATCGCGCAGGCGCTCGCGGGTGAGCTCGGAGCCGCTCAGCAGGACGGTGCGCGAGACGTCGTGCCGCGGTGCGGCGGCGGCCAGCCCGAGCGCGCAGAGCACGCCGGAGGCGCGCGGGCAGAGCACGCGGGCGATGCCGAGCTCGCGGGCCATGGCGCAGGCGTGCAGCGGCCCGGCGCCGCCGAAGGGCATCAGCGCGAAGCGGCGCGGGTCGATCCCGCGCTCGACGGTGAGGAGGCGCAGCGCGCCGAGCATCTCGTGCTCGGCGACGCGCACGATGCCCTCGGCGCAGGCGAGCGTGTCGATGCCGAGCTCCTGCGCGAGCGCCGCCACGGCGCGCTCGGCGGCGTCGCGGTCCAGGAGCATCCCGCCGGCGAGCGGCGAATCGGGGGCACCGACGTCGAGGACGTTGGTCAGCCGTCCGAGCAGCAGGTTGGCGTCCGTGACGGTCGGCAGACCAACGCCTCCGGCGTCGGTGCCCCCGCCGTGCCCGTAGCAGGCGGGCCCTGGATCGGCGCCGGCGCTCTGCGGCCCGACGCGCAGCGCGCCGCCGGAGTCGCGCCAGGCGATCGAGCCGCCGCCGGCGCCGACGGTGTGGATGTCGAGCGCTGCCAGCGCGAGCGGACGCCCGGCGACGGAGCGTGCGGCGGTCTCGGCGACCTCGCCGCCGTCGATCAGGCAGACGTCGCACGAGGTGCCGCCCATGTCGAAGCAGAGCACGTCGCGCTCGCCGGCGAGCTCGGCGAGCAGCAGCGCGCCGCCGACGCCGCCGGCGGGCCCGGAGAGCACGGTCAGGGCGGCGTGGACGGAAGCGCGGGCGATGTCGGTGAGCCCGCCGGAGGACTGCATGATCTGCGGCTCGAGGAGATCCTGCTCGCGCGCGGCGGCGGCGAGCCGCCGCAGGTAGCTCTCGAGCAGCGGCGAGAGGGCGGCGTCGAGCGCGGTCGTGGCGGTGCGCTCGTACTCGCGGAACGTGCCGACGAGCTCGCCGGACAGCGACACGGGCACGCCGGGCAACAGCTCTGCAAGCAGCTCGCCGAGCAGCCGCTCGTGGCGCGGGTCGGCGTAGGAGTGCAGCAGCGCAACAGCCACGGCTTCGGGCCTGGCGTCGGCGACGCGCTGCACGAGCGCCCGCGCGGCGTCGTCCCCCAGCGCGCGCTGCACGCCGTCGGGTGCGATCCGCTCGGGTGCGGCGAAGCGCAGCTCGGCGGGAACGAGCGGCGCGGGCGCGCCGTCGCACAGCCGGTAGAGGTCCGGGCGCGCCTGGCGGCCGAGCTCGATCACGTCGATGAAGCCGTCGGTCCCGATCAGCGCGGTGCGCGCCGTCTCGCCCTCGAGCAGGGCGTTGGTCGTGACGGTCATACCGTGGGCGAAGCGGCGTACGTCGCCGGCCTGCGCGCCGGCCCGCTCGAGCACGAGCGCGATGGCTTGCAGCACGCCGACAGCCTGCTCGCCGGCGGTCGTGGGGACCTTGGCGGTGTACACCGAGGAGCCGCCGTCGAGGTCTCCGCCGACGAGCACGGCGTCGGTGAAGGTGCCGCCGACATCGACCCCGAGGAGCACGCCTCGGAGCCTACGTCACGGCTATGCGGCTGCGAGCTCCGCGGTCCTCGGTGTCGGCGAGGTGCTGGTGGGACGGGCAGTAGCCGTTGTGCGGGAGCGGCACGCGCTGGCAGGCGGCGCCCTTGCGGGTCGTGGCCCGGCACTGCGGCGGGGCGCCGCTGACGGCGGCGTAGCCCTCGTGCGGGTGCAACGTGAGGTAATCCTGGGCGAGCTGCACGTAGCGGCAGACGACCTGGTGCACGTGCGACTGCGCGGACATCGGGAAGTAGTTGCGGATGTCTGCGAACAGCGCGCGTTCGGGGCGCGCGAAGTAATGGCGGTCGGTGGCCAGACGGGTCACGACGGCCTCGCAGGCGCTCAGCACGGCAGCGTGGTTTGCGGCTGCGGGCTCGCCCGGCGGAGCAGGGACGATCTGCGGAGCGAGCTCGCGGTAAATGGCTCGGCTGAACTGGTACATGGCTACTCCTGGCCCTCCTTCTCGGTTGGAGCAAACCCGCCTATTTGGAAGGACTCCGATGGCCTCGGATCCTTCTACGTTCCAGAACACGTCTCCGATCTCAAAAGGACCGAAATAAAGACGTAAAGGCGATTTTTTTATGTAAGGAGACGATCGCCCGTGCCGGCTGCGCGGGTCAGGCGCGACGTCAGTCCCAGGTCTGCCACTCGACGGCGGGAGCCCGAGGATCGCCGCGCTCGTCCTCGGCATGGCCGTCGCCGTCGCTCTCGCCGCTCGCCCCGCGCACGACGACGTGGTGCAGGTCGAGCGCAGGGTCGAGCTGCGGGTAGTCGGTGCGCTGGTGCGCGCCGCGGCTCTCGGTGCGCGTGAGCGCGCATTGCGCGATCGCGCGCACGAGCTGGTGGGGGCTCTCGAGCAGGCGCGAGAGACCGTCGGCGCTGCGCACGATGCCGGCGTCCTGCCACAGCGCGGCGCGCGTGTCGCGGTCGGCGACTGGTGGCGCCTGCAGCGCGGCGAGCGCGTCGAGCTCGGCGGCGCTCGCGTTCGTTCGGCGGGCGCCGGTCGGGACGGGCTCGGCGAGCGCGTGCGCGACGGCTCGGTGGGCGAACACGAAGCACTCGCTGAGCGAGTTTGAGGCGAGCCGGTTGGCGCCGTGCAGGCCGGTGCAGGAGGACTCGCCGACGGCGTACAGCCCGGGCAGCGTGGAGTGCGCGTGCAGGTCGGCGACGATCCCGCCCATCGTGTAGTGGGCGGCCGGCGCGACCGGGATCAGCTCGCGCGTGGGGTCGAGGCCGGCGTCGCGCAGCGCACCGACGACGTTGGGGAAGCGCGCGGGGTCGACGCCGCGCATGTCGAGGCCGACGGAGCGCTCGCCGGACTGCTCCAAGCGCGCCTGGATCGCGCGCGAGACCTCGTCGCGCGGCAGCAGCTCATCGACGAAGCGCTCGCCGGTGTGGTCGTGCAGCGTGGCGCCCTCGCCGCGGATGGCCTCTGTCACGAGGAAGCCCTCGCGGCCTTCGATGCCGATCACGGCGGTCGGGTGGAACTGCAAGAGCTCGAGGTCGGCGAGCGCGGCGCCGGCGCGCCCAGCGAGCAGCAGGCCGACGCCCTGGGACCCGGGCGGGTTGGTCGTGCGCGCCCACATCGCCGCGCAGCCGCCGGTGGCGATCACGACGGCGCGCGCTGCGATGATCTGACCGTCCTCGCAGATCAGCCCGGCGCAGCGCGCGTCGGAGCGCCACAGCGCGCGGGCGCGCGCGCCCTCGAGCACGGCGATGCGCGGCTCCTCGGCGGCGAGCGCCGAGAGCTGGCGCACGACGCGCCGGCCGGTGGCGCTGCCGCCGGCGTGCACCACGCGGCGGACCGAGTGACCGCCCTCGAGGCCGAGTGCGAGGTGCCCCTCGCTGTCGGCGTCGAAGCGCACGCCGAGGCCCTGCAGGTCGCGCACGCAATCAGGCGCCTCGTGGGCGAGGATCTCGGCGGCCGAGCGACGCACGAGCCGCCGCCCGGCGAGCTCGGTGTCGCGCAGGTGCAGCTCGGCGCTGTCGTCTGCGGCCAGTGCCGCGGCGAGCCCACCCTGCGCCCAGTAGCTGGCCGTCCGCGCGAGTGGCGTTGCCGAGACGAGCGCGACCGAGGCGCCGTCGCGGGCGGCGCACAGCGCGGCATACAGCCCGGCCGCGCCCGCTCCGATCACTGCTACATCGATTTCGCGCGCGACAGTGCGCGAGACCGCCGGGGGGGACGCGGGCATCGCGGGAACCGTATCTGTCGGTGGGTGGCGAGCGTTGCGGCAGGCTACGTCGACCGCCTCGCGCGGGGCCGACGGCCGGCTAGCGTCCGGAGTTCGGCTTGGCGCCGGGTTTGAGCAGTTTTTCGACCTTCGTGCGCTCGGCGGGGGTCAGTCCGCCGAGTCCGGGGATCGATTTGACGCCTTTCTTGGCGGTCACGGTCGGGGTGGTGCCCGGGCTGGCGATGCCGCCGGCGTTGCCCGGCTGCGCGGTGACCGTGGGCGTGCTCGCTCCGGTGCTCGGGGTCGTGGTCGTGCCCGGCGCGATCGTCGTCGGGACGCCTGGCGTGGCGCTAGTCGGCGTCGTGGCGGGCGCGCTCGCCGTGGGCGCCGTGGTCACCGTCGTGGTCACGCGCGCTGCGCTCGAGCCCGAGCCACCGGCGAGCTTGACGAGCGCGGCGGCGAGCACGCCGAGCGCGAGCACGGCGACGACGGCGATCGCGGCGACCGGGCCCTTCCAGTTGGGCGTCGCCGCCAGGCGCGTGCGCGCGGCGGCGCCGCAGCTGAGGCACCAGTCCTGGCGCGGATCGAGCTGTGCGCCGCACAGCGGGCAGGCTTCGATCACGGCCGGGCGGGTCGGTGGGGGGTTTGGCGAAGGAGGAGCGGGGCCCTCGGAGGGGCTGGCGGCGGGCGCGGCGACCGTCACGAGCCCGGCGCCGGCGGGCGGATGATCTCGGTCGGCTGGTCTTCTTCGCGCGCCGGCGCGGCTCCCTGCGCCTGCCCGCCGCGCGGCGGCGATGGCGAGCGCCCGGCGCCGCCGGCGGGGATCGCGTCGAAGGCCTGGGTGGCGGGCTGCGGTGCGGCGTGCGGTTGGGCTTGACCGCTCGTGGGAGCGGCGGCGGCAGTGTGCTGCTGCGTGGCCGGCTCGGCGCTCGCGACGGCGGGCGGCTGTGCGGCCGGCGGCGTCGGCGGCGTGGCGGGTGCTGCGCCCACGAGCGGCGAGCCGGCGGGCGAGGCCTGGCTCGGCGACGGCGCACTCGGCGGGGGTGTCTGCGCTGTACCGGCGGCAGGCGCGCCGGCGATCGGCAGGTCGCTGCGGCGGCTCATCGGCAGCCCGCAGCCGGGACAGAAGCGGTCTTCGCCGCTGTGGATGGCGGCACAGCGGGGGCAGGCGGTGATGCCGGCCTCGCGCAGCACGGTCACGGGCTGGCGCTCGCCGAGGCTGTCTTCGAGCGCGCGCAGCTCGGCGTCGATCCGGCTCAGCGTGGCGAGCTTGGCGAGCACGAGCGAGTCGTTGCGCTGGCCGAAACGATGCAGGCTGAAGACGAGCCCGCCGAGATCGCGGTAGGCGAGCTCGCGCGCCTTGCGCAGGAAGCGCGCACGGCGGCGGCGGCGCCCGCGCGAACCGAAGCCGGGCGGCTGCTCCTCGGCGCCCGGCTGCGGCCCGGTCGTGGCATCGCTCGTTGCGGCCGTCCCGGGCGCGGCGGGCGAGACCTCGGTCGCGGGCGAAGGCGAGCCTGCTGCGGGGGGCGATGCGGTCGACGCTCCGCCAGGCGGAGGCGTCGTGGCCCCCGCGGCTGGCGGGGCTGCTGCGCCGGGGCGCTCGTGCGGCTGCGCCGGCGCGGCGGCGGGAGTCGTGGCGGATGTCTGGCTGTCCACGGCCATCTCATGCTACCCAGCGCGTCCGCGGGCTGTGCACCATGCGTCGGCGACGCGCTGGGCCATGCGCTCCGCGGACCAGCGTTCGGCGCTCGTCCTGCCGGGCACGCGGGGGTCGCCGTCGGCGAGCAGAGGCGCCAGCGCGGCACGCCAGCGGGCGATCTCGAAGGGGGCGCAGAGCGTCCCGGGCACATCGGCGAGCGCCTCTTCGTGGACGCCGACGGGCGTGGCGAGCACGGCTACGTCGCAGGCGAGCGCCTCGAGCACGGCCAGCCCGAAGCCCTCGCGCTCGGAGGGCACGAGCACGGCGTTGGCGGCGTTGACGAACAAAGGCACGCGCGCGGGATCGACGCCGCCGAGCGTGAGCAGCTCGGCACCGGCGGCGGCGGCGAGCTGCTCGGCGCGGTCGTAGCGCTTCTCGGGACGCGCCGGGTCGGCGGCGAACAGCGCGTAGCGGCCTTGTGCATCGAGGCCGAGCACGGCGCGCGCCTCGGCGCGCGCCAGCGGACGAAAGCGCTCGAGCTCGACGCCGCAGGGGAGCACCTGCGCGCGCCGCGCCACGCGGGCGGGCAGCTCGTCGGCGAGCGCGGAGGAGACGACTGCGAGCAGGTCGACGGTGGGCAGCGTGGCGAGCGTCAGCAGGCGCGTGCGCGGGTGGCGCAGGTCGGTGCCATGCAGCGTCAGCGCGCGTGCGCGGGCGGGGACGGCGAGCGCGGGCCAGGCGGTCAGGCCGAAGTGGGCGTGCACGACGTCGAAGCGCTCGCCGGTGCTCGCGGACTCTGAGCCGGCGCCTGCAGAGCTCGCGCCGGCGTGGCTGCCGCCGTGAAATCTGTGACGCAGCTCGCGGGCGGCGTTCACCAGCGCGCGGGGTCCGGGCGGGAACTCGTACAGCTCGACCTCGAGCCGATCGGGCCCGTCGAGGCGGCGCAGCGCGGCGACCTGGTCGCGGACGAAGCTGCCGCGCTCGGGGTGCGCCGGGTCGGGCCGCATGTTGGAGAGCACGAGCGCGCGCACGTGCCGACGGTAGCGCCGGCGTGCGACGGCGCGTGCCGGGCGACGACGGCGAGCTTTGGAATGATGGTCGTGTGGGCAGCGACTTGCCGAGGCCAGCAGATCCGCGCGAGCGGCCGATCGGCGTGTTCGACTCGGGCGTGGGCGGGCTGACGGTCCTGCACGAGCTGCTCGTGCAGTTGCCGCACGAGGACTTCCTCTATCTGGGTGACACGGCGCGCTTCCCCTATGGCGATCGCACGCCGGAGGAGCTGGCGCGCTTCTCGGCTGAGATCGCCGAGGAGCTCCTGCGCAGGCGCACGAAGCTGCTCGTGGTGGCATGCAATTCGGCGACGGCGGCGGCGCTGCCGAGCCTGCGCAAGCGGATGCTCGAGACGACGCTCGGCGTGGACGTGCTCGGCGTCGTGCGCCCGGAGGCCTCGCAGGCGGTCGCGACGACGCGCACGGGGAGGATCGGGCTGCTGGCGACGCCGACGACGGTGGCCAGCGGCGCCTACGAGCAGGCGGTGGCGACGATCGACCCGCACGTGACGCTGTACGCGGTGCCGTGCCCCGACCTGGCCGGGATCATCCAGGCGGGCGAGCAGTTCGACGAGCGAGCGGTGCAGATGGTGCGCGAGGCGTGCGCGCCCCTGCGCGATGCGGACGTGGACACGGTGATCCTCGGCTGCACGCACTATCCGCTGATCCGACCGATGCTGCAGCGCATGCTCGGGCCGCAGGTGACGCTGGTCAGCTCGGGGGCGGCGCTGGCGCGTCAGGTCGAGCACGCGCTGAGCACGCGCTCGCTCGGCAACCCGTGCCGCGGCGAGGGCGAGTACCGCTTCCTCTGCACGGGTGACACGCAGGCGTTCCACGAACTGGGCACGCGCTTCTTGCAGATGCCGCTGGGTGAGGTAGAGCACGTGCAGCTGGCCGAGGTCGAGGCGGCGGCATGAGCGCACAACGACGAGGCGAGGAGACGGCGTGACAGCAGGCACGAACGGCGAGGCGGCGCCACAGCGCAGCTACGGCCGCGCGGCGGGCGAGCTGCGCCCAATCGAGATCGAGCCGGGCTTCATGCGCACGGCGGCCGGCTCGGCGCTGATCTCGGCGGGCGAGACGCGCGTGATCTGCACGGCCTCGGCGGAAGAGAGCGTGCCGCGCTGGATGAAGGGGCGCGGCACGGGCTGGGTGACCTCGGAGTACGGCATGCTGCCGGCCTCGACGGGCCAGCGCAAGCAGCGCGACGCCACGCGCGGGCGCCAGGACGGGCGCACGGTCGAGATCCAGCGCCTGATCGGGAGGTCGCTGCGCGGCGTGGTCGACTTCAAGGCGCTCGGCGAACGCACGATCTACCTCGACTGCGACGTGCTGCAGGCGGACGGCGGCACGCGCTGCGCATCGATCACGGGCGCATACGTGGCGCTGGCGCTGGCCTGTGCACGCCTGCGCGAGCAGGGCCTGCTGGAGCGCTCGCCGTTGACGGGGTCGGTGGCGGCGGTCTCCTGCGGAATGGTCGGCGGCGTCGCGCTGCTCGACCTCGACTACTCGGAGGACTCGACGGCGGAGGTCGATGCGAACGTCGTGATGACCGGAGACGGCGGCTTGATCGAGGTGCAGGCGACGGCTGAGCGCACGCCGCTCTCGCGCGCACACCTGGATGATCTGCTGGCGCTGGCGGAGGCCGGGATCGAACGGCTGCAGGACGCCCAGCAAAGGGCGATCGCGGGCGTGGGCCAGGAGCAGCAGAGCACTTCGGCGTGAGGCTGCTGCTGGCGACGCACAATGAGCACAAGCGGCGCGAGCTGGCGCGGCTGCTGCCCGTGCCGGGAGACGGCGCGGAGGCTTGGCAGCTCGACGTGCTGCCGCAGGAGGTCGAGCTCCCGCCGGAGGACGGCGAGACGTTCGCGGAGAACGCGCTGGGCAAGGCGCGCGCGGCGGCAGCGGTGACGGGGCGGGCGAGCATCGCCGACGACTCGGGCATCGCGGCGGTGGCGCTGGGCGGTGCGCCGGGCGTGCGCTCGGCGCGCTACGCGGGCGAGCACGCCTCGGACGGGGAGAACCTGGCGAAGCTCCTGCACGAGGCGCCGGCGGGCAGCGGCTTGGAATACGTCTGCGCGATCGCCTACGTCGACCCGGCGAGCGGCGAGGAGCGGCTGTTCCACGGGCGCTGCGCGGGCAAGCTCGCAGCGGACCCGCGCGGCGAGCGTGGCTTTGGCTATGACCCGGCGTTCCTGGCAGAGGAGGGACCCGAGGGCTTGACGATGGCCGAGCTGAGCGACGAGCAGAAGGATGCGATCAGCCATCGCGGGCGCGCCGCGAGAGCGCTGTTTCAGTGGCTCGGCGAGCGCGCCGCGCAGGGTTGAGACGCGGAAGGCTCGCGGTGGGCCGTCGTGGCCGTTGTGACCCGAGCGTGCTGAACACCGACGCGCTCGCGCGCATGCGCCTGAGCGCGGCTTAGAGCAGATTGATGGCGGCTGCGATCGCGACGGCCAGGCCGAGCGCGGCGTAGCCGTTGTAGCCGCCGAGCAGGAGCAGGAACCCGGTGAGCAGCGCGACGAGCACGGTCACGAGCCAGGCGATTCGGGTGACGCTCATCGGGGCATTGTGGCGGATGGCCCGGTGGACGGGCGCAAAACGACGCTCTCGGGCGCGGCGGCGATGCGGTGACGGGCAGCTGGTGCTGGTTGCGCCGTGTCCGCGCATGGTGTTAGCGTCGATTGACCGGTTTCACGAACGAGGAGGAAGCCAAGTGACGAAGGCCGAGCTGGTCGACCAGGTGGCGGATCGCGCCGATCTGACCAAGCAGGATGCCGGGCGCGCGGTGGACGCGGTGCTGGCGACCGTCGAGGACGCGCTGCGTCGCGGCAGCGAGGTCACGGTGGCGGGATTCGGCAAGTTCCACGTGAGTGACCGCGGCGCGCGGATGGGCGTCAACCCGCGCACGGGCGAGCGCATCCAGATCGCCGCGAGCCGCGTGCCCCGCTTCACGGCGGGTAGCGGCCTGAAGAGCGCGGTGAAGGGCCGCTGAGCCTGGCGCAGCCGTTTGCGCAGGTCCTGACCGCTCGGGTCGCCGAGCGCGAGTCGCAGATCGTGCTCGGGCTCGACCCCGACCCGCGGACGCTGTGGCCGCGCGCGGAGCTCGCCGGTGGGGGCGAGGGCGCGGCGAGCGACCGTGCGGCTGCGGCCGTGCTGCATCACTGCCGCGAGGTGATCGATGCGACGGCCGAGGCGTGCGTTGCGGTGAAGCTGCAACTGGCGCGCTTCGAGCTGCTCGGTGCGCCCGGCTGGGCAGCGCTCGAAGCGGTGGCCGCACACGCGCGCCTGCGCGGTCTGCTGGTGATCGCGGACGGCAAGCGCGGCGACATCGACGTCAGCGCGCAGGCCTACGCGAGCGCGCTGTTCGGCGGTTGCGAGACGCCATTCGGGCGGCTGCCGGGGCTGGGCGCGGACATGGCGACGGTCAATCCGCTGATGGGCGTCGACGCGATCGCGCCGTTCGTCGCGACGGCGCGTGAGGCGGGGGCGGGCGTGCTCGTGCTCGTGCGCACCTCAAATCCGGGTGCGGCGGATGTCGAGGACCTGGCGCTGGCGGGGGGCGACACGGTCTGGGAGCGGATCGCCGAAATCGTCGCGCGGCTGGGTGAGGACGCGTCCGGCGAGACGGGCCTCGGCGACGTCGGCGCGGTAGTCGGCGCGACGGTGCCGGCCCACCTGGCGCGAGCGCGCGAGCTGATGCCACGCGCGGTCTTCCTGCTTCCGGGCGTGGGCGCGCAGGGCGGGCGCGTTGAGGATCTTGCGCCGGCGTTTGCGCCCGGGCGCGCGGGCGGGCTGATCACGGCGTCGCGCAGCATCGTCAACGCTTGTCTGACGCCCGAGAAGAGCGCCGGCGCCGCAGGGCCGGCGGCGGCTGCGCGCGCGGAGGCGGAGCGCCTGCGCGAGCAAGCGTGGGCGCTGTCGACCCTGCCTGCCTGAGTGGCGGGGGCTGCGACGGGCGTCCGCTAGCCTGTGGTGGGTTCCGCGGCACGACTGCGGCGGGACCGGGTTGGAAGGTCGAAGGGGGCTCACGATGATCATCACGGTCACGCTCAACGCCGCGATTGACAAGTCGCTCTCGGTACCGAACTTCCGGCTCGGTAGGCGTCACCGCACGGTCGAGCAGCGCACGATGGCGGGCGGCAAGGGCGTCAACATCGCACGCACGCTGAAGGCGCTGGGCCAGCCGGTGATCGCGACGGGCTTCGCGGGCGGGGCGACGGGCACGCACATCGTCGAGCAGCTGACGGAAGAGTCGATCCTCAACGACTTCGTGCGGATCCGCGACGAGTCGCGCACGAACACCTCGGTGCTCGATCCGACGACGGGTGAGCAGACGGAGATCAACGAACGCGGACCGGAGGTCTCGACGAGCGAGGTGGACCTGTTCCGCGACAAGCTGCTCTACCTGGCGCGGGGGGCGGCGATCGTCGTGTTCGCCGGATCGCTCCCACGCGGGGTCGAGCCAGATCTGTACGCAGGTCTGATCGGCGATCTGGAGCGCTTGGAGGTGACGACTGTGATCGACACCGACGGCGAGCCGCTGCGCCAGGCGGCGCGCGCGGAGCCGGACGTCGTCTCGCCGAACGTGCTCGAGGCCGAGGAACTCGTCGGCCACGAGTTCGCGGGCGAGGAGGAGCGCCTGCAGGTCGTGCGCGAGATCGCGGCGATCGGCCCGCGCGAGGCGATCATGACGCTGCCGGACGGTTGCATCGCGCAGGTGCTGATCGACGGCCAGCCACAGGCCAAACGCGCGCGCATCGAGCAGCGGGCAGAGCCGATCGCCCGCCGCGGCTCGGGCGACGCGTTCCTCGCAGGGTACGTGGCGGCGCGCTACGAGGGCCGCCCGCCCGACCACTGCCTGCGCCTCGGCGTGGCGTGCGGCGCGGAGTCGACGGGACGCCTCGAAGCCGGCCTGATCGACCCGCGCGAGGCGCGACGGCTGATGGGCGACGTCGAGCTATCGCCGGTCGAGCTGCCGGCGCAGGTCAGCTAGCCGCGAAGCTCAGCCGCCGGCGACGTCGCGGCGCAGGAAGACGAGGTAGGCGGCCAGCAGCGAGGGCACTGCGTAGAGCGCGCAGACCCACAGCGAGTGCAGGATCGGGGACCAGTCGGTCGGCGTGCGCAGGAGCCCCTGCCAGCTGTTGTACTCGGTCGTCAGCAGGTACGGCCTGGCTCCCTCGAGTCCGGGGATGATCGGGATCAGCGCGAGCACGAGCGTCACGGCGAGCGTGCCGACGACGGCGGCGGCGCTGTTGCGGGTGACGGTCGAAAGCAGCACGCCAATGCTCACGATCGCGGCGATCGGGATCAGGTAGCACGCATTGGCGGCGAGGATCAAGAGCAGCGCTTCGCCGGGAGGCACGACGGTGCCGGAGAGCGAGACGATGTTGTTGAAGCCCCACGAGGCGACCCCGGCGACGGTCGCCACGAACGCGGCGAGAAAGACCGCGGCAGCGGCGTAGGCGAAGGCGGCGAGCACCTTGGCCGCGAACACCTGCCCGCGGTCGACCGAGCGCGTGAGGATCGTCTTCAGCGTGCCGTTGCCGTCCTCGTTGGCGACGATGTCGCCGCAGACGAGTGCGGTCGACAGGGGCAGGAAGAACGTCGAGGCGAGGATCAGCGAGAGCACGGGCGTGACGAGGCCGGACTGCGTGATCTCGGAGAAGAAGATGCTGTCTCCGCCGTGGCCGTGATGCTGGTTGAAGTGCTCGGCGATGACGAAGAACACGGGCACGACGATCGCGATCGCAAGGCCCAGGTAGGTGCGCTTCTGTGCGGCGAGCTTGCGCAGCTCCCAGCGCCAGATCGCGAACGTGCTCGGACGGCGCGTCCTCGGGCGCGGCGCGAGCGCGGCGGGGGCGGCGGCGGAGGCGCTCATGCGACCTCGACCGGGTCGCGCTGCAGCGCGGGTGCCGGGTGCTCGTCTGCGGCCGATGCGCCCTCGGTGAGACGGAAGAACAGGTCCTCGAGCGTGGCCAGCTCGGGCGTGAGTGCGAGGATGCCGACGCCGGCGCGGGCGAGGGCGAGCGACAGCTCGCCGACCGTGCGCTCATCGGCCTGGAATCCGAGCCCGTGCTCGCCGCTCGCTGAGTGCTCGACGCCCGGCTGCTCGGCGAGGATCCGCAGCGCGAGCGCATCGTCGGTCGTGCGCAGCCGGTAGCCGGCGCCCCCTTGGCGGCGCAGGTCGGCGAGCGCGCCCTCGTACACGACGCGGCCGGAGTCGACGATCGCGACGCGGTCGCACAGTTCCTGCACCTCGGGCAGCTGGTGGCTGGAGAGCAGCACGGTGATCCCTTCGCCGGCGAGGCGGCGGATCAGCAGGCGCATGTCGCGCATCCCACCGGGATCGAGGCCGGTCGCGGGCTCGTCGAGGATCAGCAGGCGCGGGCGGCGCAGCAGCGCGGCGGCGATGCCCAGGCGCTGTCGCATCCCATGTGAGTAGCCGCCGACGCGGTGCTTGGCGCGCGGCGCGAGCTCGACGATCTCGAGCACCTCGTCGATCCGCTCGCGCGCCCCGTCGCCGTCGAGTGCGGCGAGCAGTTCGAGGTTCTTGCGGGCGCTCATGTACGGGTAGAAGCGCGGCGCCTCGACGAACCCGGCCACTCCCTCCAGGGCGCGCGCGCCCTGGCGCAGGGGATCGCGCCCGAACAGTTCGACGCTTCCCTCGCTCGGCGTGATCAGCCCGAGCGCCATCCGCAGCGTCGTCGTCTTGCCCGCGCCGTTGGGGCCGAGGAAGCCGTAGACGTCGCCCGTCTGCACGTTCAGATCGATGTGATCGACCGCGAGCACCTCGTCGTAGCGCTTGACGAGCCCGCGTGCGCAGACGGGCTGCGGCTCGTCGTGCCCGACGGCGTCGGTCGCCTTGGGCACGGCTAGAGGCCTCGCGCGACTGCCTCGATGTCGGCCGGGGTGACGGCGCCGGCGAGCACGTAGCGCACGCCTGAGCGCTCGAAGCTGAGCAGCGTGCCGAGCGCCGTCGGCAGCTCGGTCGCGGTCGTCGTGCCGTCGATCTTCACCTTCGGCAGGCCGTCGGGGAGGCTCGCGGGCTTCTCGCCGGGCTTGAGCTTGCTTTCGATCACGGCCACCGAGGAAACGCCGTGACCGTGCGTCGTGACGTTCGGCTTGCCGTGGTCTTCGCCGGAGCCGTTCGTGTGCTTGGCGCCTTCGCCGCTCGGCAGCTTGACTTCTTCGACCTTCGCGCTCGAGGGCGGCGTGAATTCGAACACCGAGCTGTCGACGGGGCCGAACGAGACTTCGGTCGCGGCGAGTTCGATCACGGGCGAGGAGCTCGCCGTGGAGTACAGCGCGGCGCGCAGCGGCAGGCCGTTCTCAGCGTCCCACGAGACCTCGGCGCCGCCGAGCAGGCTGCCGCCTTCCTTGGGCGAGACGCGCGCGGTGTATGCGGGCTGGCCGGCGACGTCGGTCGGCGTCGCGCCGGAGACGTTGACGTGGTCGAGCTTGGCGATCGCTTCTTCGATCTTGGCCACGCTCGGGACTTCGTGCTCGCCGGCTTGGTCGTTCGATGGGTGCATGGCCCCGTCTTCCTTGCCGGCGGGCGGCGTGAAGCGGTAGAGCGTGTTCGAGGAGGCGTCGTAGACGGTCAGCGTGCGGCCGTCGTAGAGCACCTGCGTGTCGCCCTTTTCTGCCTGAAGCTCGAGCCGCACGCGCCCATCCTTGGCGACCCACAGCCGGCCGGACGCGCCGGAGAGCAGCGGGCTGGAGGAGAGCTGGCCTCCGGCTTCGCCGGCGGCGCTTGTCAGGCTGGCGCCTTCGAGCAGGTGGTCGGTCAGCGTGACGTTGGCGCTCACGCCCTCGACGGAGGGGGCGGAGAGGGCGTCGTGGAGGGCCTGCGCCAGCGGCTTGGGCGGCGGCTTCGGACCCGAGCCGAGCGCGAGCGCGAGCGCCGCGAGCGATCCGCCGAGCACGGCGACGAGCGTGCAGACGAGCACCAGTCGAGAGAGGGGCAGGCGGCGGAGGATGTTCATGACTGCGCGTCCATGGTGAAGGCCTCGAGGCTTTGAATCAGCCCGACTTCCAGGGTAGCGCCGGACCTTGGCGCCGCCTAAAGAGAAGCCTGCGAAGACGCACCGGACCAGTCCGTCGGGTGGCTCCGATCGACCCTTCGGCGCCGCCAGGCGATATGTTCTCGCCCGCATGGTCATCGTCATCGTCCTCAGCTGGGTCCTGCTGGGCCTCGGCGTGTTCTTCGTCGCGATGCGCGGCGGTCCGCGCGGCGCGCGCCAGTCGCTGCACACCGAATCGAAGGTCAGCCGCCGCTCGGTGACGCTCGGCGTGATCGTGCTGTTCGCCTTCGGGCTGGCGGTGCCGGCGATCGTGATGGCGTTCAACGGCGACCACAAGGCAAGCGTGGGTATCGGCGGCGTGCACCTGACCGCCGGCGAGCAGGAAGGGCGCCAACTGTTCTCGAAGTCCTGCGCCGTCTGCCACACGCTTGCCGCGACCAAGTCGGTCGGCGAGATCGGCCCGAACCTGGACGTGCGCGTCGGCGCCGACATCTCGACCCCGGCCGGGCGCAAAGCGCTCGTGCTGAGCGCGATCACCGAAGGCCGCGCACGCGGCCTCGGGCAGATGCCGGCCCTGCTCTACCAGGGCAAGGAAGCCGAAGACGTCGCCAACTTCGTCGCCGCAGTCGCAGGACACTGAGCCTGAGACGCCCGATAGCCTGCGCGGCTCGGCGTCCTCGGTCGCTCGCGTGCCGAAGCCGGTAGACACTCGCTTCGCTCGCATCCCCGTTTCGGCCAGCACGCTACGCTCCCTGCGTCCTTGATCCGCTTGACTCTCGAACGTCTCAGATGGTCGTTCCACGGATTTAGCCAACCGTCGATACCGATCGGCGAGACCCATCGATAAGGTCAGACGGGCATGACGGAGTCGCCGAAAACCGCGGAGGACGTCAAGGCGACCGTGGCGGAGCGGGAGATCCGCTTCATCCGCTTCTGGTTCACCGACATCCTCGGCCAGCTGAAGTCGTTCTCGATCAACGTCGAAGAGCTCGACGACGCGTTCGAGAATGGCATGGGCTTCGACGGGTCCTCGATCACGGGCTTCAACGCGATCGAGGAGTCGGACATGATCGCGATGCCCGACCCGGCAACTTTCGCGGTGCTGCCGTGGCGCCCGGAGGAGCAGGGCGTGGGGCGGATGTTCTGCGACGTCGTCACGCCAGAGCGCACGCCGTACGAGGGCGACCCGCGCCATGTCCTGCGGCGCGCGCTGGAGCGTGCCCACGGGATGGGCTTCGAGGTGTTCAACGTCGGCCCCGAGCTCGAGTACTTCCTGTTCAAGGACTCGCGCTCGACGGAGGTGCTCGACGAAGGCGGCTACTTCGACCTGACGACGCTCGACGCCGGCTCGGACGTGCGCCGCGAGACGGTGCTCGCGCTCGAGCAGCTCGGCATCCACGTGGAGTACACCCACCACGAGGTCGGGCCCTCCCAGCACGAGATCGACATGCGCTACGCCGAGGCGATGAAGATGGCCGACGACTGCATGACCTACCGCATCACGGTCAAGGAGTACGCGATGAAGTACGGCTGGCATGCGACGTTCATGCCGAAGCCGCTGTTCGGCGAGAACGGCTCGGGCATGCACACGCACCAGTCGCTGTTCAGCGGCGGCCGCAATGCGTTCTACGACGCCGACGATCAGTACTTCCTCTCCGACGTCGGTAAGGCGTTCATCGCCGGCCAGCTCAAGCACGCGCGTGAGATCTGCTCGATCTTCGCCCAGTGGGTCAACTCCTACAAGCGGCTCGTGCCGGGCTTCGAGGCGCCGACGTACGTGGCCTGGTCGAGGCGCAACCGCTCGGCGCTCGTGCGCGTGCCGCTGTATCACCCGGGCAACGAGAAGGCCACGCGGATGGAGTTGCGCTGCCCCGATCCGGCGTGCAACCCCTACCTGACGTTCGCCGCGCTGCTGCAAGCGGGCCTCGAGGGGATCGAGAAGGGCTACGAGCTGCCCGAGCCGATGGAGAAGAACCTCTACCACCTCTCCGGCGAGGAGCGTCGGCGCCTCGGCGTCGAGCAACTGCCGGAGAGCCTCGGCGAGGCGATCGAGCTGACGGCGCAGTCCGAGCTCGTGCTGCGCACGCTCGGCGAGCACATGTTCAACCGCTACGTTGAGATCAAGCGCCAGGAGTGGGACGACTACCGCGTGCAGGTCACGCAGTGGGAGCGCGACCGCTACCTGGCGATCCTCTGAGTCGCCGCGAGCAGTTGCGGGGAGCGCTCGACGGTCCGGCCTAGGTCCGCGCCGGCACGGCGCAGGCGATCGGCCGCGCGGGGGAGAGGTACCAATGCATCACCTGCAGCAGGTGCCCGAACGAGCTCGGGTGACGCGGGGCGATCTCGGCGAGCAGGCGCAGCACGGAGACGGCATGGCGCTCGTAGCGCTCCTCGCCGGTCAGCTGCGAAAGGCGCAAGAGGCCCATCGCGGCGCTCGAGCCGCCGGCCGGGATCGGCGAGTCCTCGAGATCCTTGCGCCGGGCGATCAGCGGCTGCTGGTCGGCGGCGGTCGAGAAGAAGCCACCGCGCTCGGGGTCTGAGAAGCGCTCGATCGTCTCGTCGGCCAGCGTCAGCGCCTCGCTGAACCAGCGCTCCTCGCAAGTCGTTTCGAACAGCACGAGCAACGCCTCGAGCAGGAACGCATGGTCCTCCAGGTAGGCGCCGATCTTGGCCTGGCCGTCGTTGTAGGTGCGGAGCAGCCGTCCCTGCTCGTCGCGCAGGTCGCGCAGGACGAACTCGGCGCACGCCACGGCGGCACCAAGCAGCTCCTCTCCCAGCGCCGGGTCGAGATCCTGGGCAAGCTCTGCGGCCGGGGCGTCGCGCAGCGCGGCGCCTGTCTCGGCGAGCGCGCAGATCATCAGCGCGTTCCACGAGGTCAGGCGCTTGTCGTCGAGGCCCGGGCGTACTCGCTCGGCGCGTGCCGAGAGCAATCGCTCGCGGATGCGCGTCAGCGTGGCGCCGTCCAGCCCGCCGTCGGCGCCGCGAGGCGCCTGCAGCACGTTGAGGCCCGGCTCAGGA
Organism: uncultured Solirubrobacteraceae bacterium; assembly: GCA_963714215.1. Lineage (GTDB taxonomy): Bacteria > Actinomycetota > Thermoleophilia > Solirubrobacterales > Solirubrobacteraceae > Palsa-744. The sequence continues at coordinate 21,933 of CAVQNP010000005.1, read as the reverse complement.
TGGTGGGGGTCTGAGAAGTTGCCCTGCTCGGTAGCTGCGAACCAGTCGATTGCCGCCTCGGCGTCCTCGCCGAGCACCTCGCGCAGCTGCGCGATCGTCCACGCGTAGTAGCGACCCTCGACGCCCTCCGAGTCGGCGTCGAGCGCCGAGTAGAAGCCGCCCTCGGGGCCGCGCATCTCGCGCAGCGTCCAGCCGAGCGTGTCGAGGCACACGTCGAGCAGCGCTCGCTCGCCGAAGAACTGCCAACCATGCAGGTAGGCGCGCGCGAGCAGCGCGTTGTCGTAGAGCATCTTCTCGAAGTGCGGCACCGTCCACGAGCGGTCGACGCTGTAGCGCGCGAAGCCGCCGCCGATCTGGTCGTGGATCCCGCCGGCGGCCATCGCGCGCAGCGTGGCCAGCGTCATCTCGCGACCACCGCCTTCGGCGGCGGTGCCCCCGCGCAGCATCAGGAACTCGAGCGCCGAGGCATGCGGGAACTTCGGCGCGCCGCCGAAGCCGCCGGCCTGGCGGTCGAAGGACTCTCCCAGCCGCTCGACGGCAGCCGCCAATGCGCCGTGCTCGATCGGCTGCGTGGAGGGCTCGAGCAGCGCGCCGCCCGAGAGGCGCTCGCGCAGCTGCTCGCCGCCGGCGCGGATCTCTTCGCTGCGCTCGCTCCAGGTCTCGGCGATCGCCTGCAGCACCTGCGTCCACGCAGGCATGCCGTGGCGTGGCTCGGGCGGGAAGTACGTGCCGCCGTAGAAGGGCACCTGCTCGGGCGTGAGGAACACGTTCAGCGGCCAGCCGCCCTGCCCGGTCATCCCCTGCACGGCCTCCATGTACAGCGCGTCCACGTCGGGGCGCTCCTCGCGGTCGACCTTCACACAGACGAACTGCTCGTTCATCAGTGCCGCCGTCTGCTCGTCCTCGAAGGACTCGCGCTCCATCACGTGGCACCAGTGGCACGAGGAGTAGCCGATCGAGACGAGCAGCGGCTTGTCCTGCTCGGCCGCGCGCCGCAGCGCCTGCTCGCCCCACGGCAGCCAGTCGACCGGGTTCTCGGCGTGCTGGCGCAGGTAGGGCGAGGTCTCCTGGGCGAGCGCATTGGCCATACTCCAGCCAGCCTAGTACTGCGTCGGTGGGGCGTCGGCTGGGTCGGTGCTCAACAGCCGCACGCGGCCCCTCAGCGCGACGCCGGTCCGCTCAGGGCAGGCCGTGCGAGCCTTCGCGGACCAAGCCGGGAAGGGGGAGGTGCGCGCGCTCGGGCCACTGGACTTCGCCGCCCCCCGTGCGCGAGAGCTTGACCTTGGTCAGGCTCACGTTGAAGCGCTTGCCGCCGAGCATGCCGGTGACTCGTTTGTCCGAAGACAGCCGCACGCTGCCCGCCGCTGCGCTGCCACCGGAGATGCGGATCGTGGCGGGCTGCAGTTCGTGGTTCTTGACGGGGAACGTGCCGCTCAGCTTGACGCCGGTCACGAACGAGAAGTTCCGCAGCGTCGCTGCCGAGGAGGTGAGCTTGGCGTAGCCGCCGCGCAGCCCGCCGAAGCTCGATCCGCTCGGCAGTTCCTGCTCGGCCTGCAGCGTCGCCGCCACGACCTGACGGTCGAGATCGACGATCGCGTCGAGCACCGCCGTGAGCGTCCGTCCCGGCTTGCCGCCGAGCCCTGGCGGCGAGTGAAGGTAGGCGAGCTTGCGTGGTGCGACAGGCGTCGGCGCGAAGATGTCTGCCGTCGTCGTGCACGGCTGCACTGGCGTGCTCGCGAAGAAGGCGCCGACCGCCGTCTGGGCGCATCCGCTGAAGTCGCTGCCGAGCACCGAGTGCCCCGTGTAGGGGACCGTGAGCACCTGGGCGTCGGGGATCGTCGCGGCGACCGCCTTGGCGCCGGAGGTCGGCGTACGCAGATCCTGTTCGCCCGAGAGGATCAGCGTCGGCACGTTCGGCAGCGGGCTCGCGGCGGGCGGCACCGGTCCGGCGTCGGGCCAGGAGTCGCAGACCGGGACCAGGCCGCTCTGCAAAGCGGTCGTCGTATCGAACGGGTAGAAGTCGCCGGCCGGCAGCGTGTGCAGGGCGTTGATCGCTTCGGCAAGCTTGGTCTGGGCGGTAGCCGCGCGCTGCCACGGGAACAGCGTCTCCTCGCAGGACGTCGTGATGAACAGGGCGTTGTTTTCTTCTTCGTTGCCGGTCCGTTCGCGTTCTGCTTCCGGCTTGATCGGCACGCTCGGGACCAGACCCTCGGCGATCAGGTTCAGGCGTAGCAGCGGGTCGGGGTCACCCTTCAACGCCGAGTGCACGGCGGCCGGGAACAGCGCGCGCAGCGCCGGGTTCAGATCGCCGGCCTGGAGGATGTCGAGCACGTCGAGCTCGCCCATCGACACCGAGTGGCGCCTGCCGGAGCCGTCGTAGGCCGAGCCGCTGAGCCGGTGCTTGCGCAGGCGCGCGAGCAGCTTGGCGAGGTCGCCGATCGGGCTCGTCGTGATCCCCGCGCAGGCGCGGTTTGCGCACAGCTCGGTCAGCACCGGTGTGATCGCCTGCAGCCGATCGATGCCGAACGCTTCGGGGCCCGAGCTCGGCACGACCGAGTCGAGCACGAGCGCTTCGACGTGCTGCGGGTAGCGTTCGGCGTACTCGAGCGCCACCTTAGTTCCGTAGGAGGTGCCGTACAGGACCAGCTTCCTGTAGCCCGCCGTGTGGCGGATCGACTCGATGTCTTCGACCGATTCCTGCGTCGTGAACGACCCGCGCGCCTGGCCGATCTGCAGCGCGCACAGTTCGATCAGCGACCCGAGCGTGCTTTCGGTGGCCTTCGCGAGCGCCGCTTCGTCGTTGAAGATGGGGCAGTTCAAAGGGCTCGCGTGGCCCGTGCCGCGCTGGTCGAACACGAGCAGATCGTGCGAGGTGAGCGCAGGCGCGATCGCGGCTGCGAGCTGTTGGCCGAGTGGGTTGGCCGCCTGCCCGGGTCCCCCGGCGAGTGCGATGACGGCGCTCTGGGTCTGGATCGTCCCCGCCGATTTGCGCTCGATCGGCAATGCGATCGTGCCTGGCACCTTGCCGCTGCGGTCGAGCGGGACGGCGAGCGACGCACACGAGAACCCCGTGATGCTGGGGCACGGGGCGAACGGGAGTGCCGCACCCGCCGGCGCGGCAGCCGTCGCGCCGAGCAGGCAGGCGGCGAGCGACACGGCGACCATCAAGCTGAGCGTTCGCCGTGGCATGCGGGCGAACGTTAGCGGCACCCGTGGTCGAAAGGACGCAGTTGCAGGGGATTCGCCATGGCCCTGAGCTACCCGCGCGCAGCAGCGCGCAAGCGGTGGCGCGATAGCCTCTGTCCGATGGCGGGCGAACGCGAGATCGTCGATGCAGCGGGGGCGCCTGTCGCGGTTGGTCCCTACAGCCATGCCGTGCGTGCCGGTGGACTCCTGTTCTGCTCGGGGCAGATCCCGTTGGACCCGCGCAGCGGCGAGCTCGTCGGTGACACCCCCGCCGAGCAGGCGCGGCGCTGCCTGGAGAACCTGAGCGAGGTCTGCGCTGCCGCGGGGACGACGCTTGCGCAGGCCGTGCGCCTGACGATCTACACGACGCGGCTGAGCGCGTTCTCCGAGATCAACGACGTCTACGGCTCGTTCTTCGAGCACGATCCTCCTGCGCGCGCGGCGGTCGGCGTGGCCGAGCTGCCCAAGGGCGCGCTCGTGGAGATAGACGCCGTCGTCGCGCTCTAAGCGGCGCTGGCGCTGAGTGGCTCGGTCGGCTCGCAGGCCGCGTCGAGCTCGGGCTCGGCGCCGCGCAGCGCGCGGCCGAGCAGGCGCCACAGCGTCGCGCGCTCATCGTCGTCGAGCGCCTTGAGCACGTCGTCCTCGATCGACTCCTGTCGGTGCTCGGCGTCGTCCAGCGCCTTGGCGCCGATCGGCGTCAGATCGACGAGGTGGCGACGGCGGTCGCTCGGGTCGCGTCGGCGGCTCACGTAGCCAAGCTCCTCGAGCTCGTTGAGCAGAAGCACGACGTTGTTGGCATCCATGCACAGCGCCTCGGCGAGCTCCTGCTGGGGTCCACCGTCGTGGTCGCGCACGTAGCTGAGCGACATCAGGTGGCGCATGTGCATGCCAAGCAAGTCCTCCGTGCTGCGCCTGTACACCTGCTTCGCCAAGCGCGTCAGCAGGGCCATGGAACCAGGAGCACAAGGCCTCTCTACACCCATCGCGGCGTATTTTACAACATTTCGCATCGCTTGTCACTATAGCAGCGATGTTATTTTTTAGATTGATCTTCCTTGTTATAGGGATGATCCTTGCTATGGTGTCCCACATCGCAACTGAAGGGAGCCAAATGGCCACGATCATCGAACAGCTCGAGAAGAGAAGTCCAACCGGCCGCAGGCGTCGCCGCGCTGCGGAATCCGGGGCTCTGGCGCAGGGTCGGACTGCAGTGGAGTCGCCCGAGGCGCAGGTGCTTGAACGCGGTGAGTCGGGCTCGGCCGCCGGCCGTTACGCCGACGCAGAGCTGACGGGCGCGGCGGCCGAGATCGCCACGAGGAACGAGCGCCGTCGCTGGATCGCACTTGCCGTGCTCTGCCTCGGTCAGCTGATGATGGTGCTCGACTCGACGATCGTCAATGTCGCGCTGCCCTCGATCCAGCACGACCTCGGCTTCTCCCAGGGCAACCTCACGTGGGTGCTCGACGGATACCTGATCACCTTCGGCGGCTTCCTGCTGCTGGCCGGGCGACTCGGCGACCTCGTCGGTCGCAAGCGCGTGTTCCTGAGCGGGCTCGTGCTGTTCACGGTCGCCTCCGTGCTGTGCGGGATCGCCGACAGCCAAGGGTTGTTGATCGGCGCGCGCCTGTTGCAGGGCGTCGGCGGCGCGGTGGCCTCGAGCGTGATCCTCGCGATCATCGTCACCGAGTTCCCCGAGAAACGGGACCAAGCCAAAGCGATGGGGCTGTACGCCTTCGTCTCCGCCGGTGGCGGTTCGATCGGCCTGCTCGCCGGTGGTGCGCTCACGCAGTCGCTCGACTGGCACTGGATCTTCTTCGTCAACGTGCCGATCGGCATCGTCGCTTTCGCGCTCGGCTCGCGGCTGATCGTGGAGAACGAGGGGATCGGCCTCAAGGGCGGCGTCGACTGGCTCGGCTCCGTGCTGATCACGCTGGCGACGATGGCCGGCGCTTTCGCAATCGTGAAGTCCAGCGAATACGGCCTGACCTCGGCGCGCACGCTTGGCGTCGGCGGTGGCGCGCTCGTCCTGCTCGCCGCCTTCCTCTGGCTCGAGTCGCGGCTGGAGAACCCGATCATGCCGCTGCGCATCCTGCGCCTGCGCGCGTTGATGGGCTCGAGCCTCGTGCGCGGGTTCCTGATCACGGGCATGTTCTCGGCGTTCTTCCTCGGCTCGCTCTACCTCGAGCACGTGCTCGGCTACGACGCGATCAGCACCGGGCTGGCGTTCATGCCGCTGACGATCGCGATCGCCGTCATGTCGATGGGCGTCTCGGCACGGATCGTCGAGCGCTTTGGCGCCGTCAACACACTCGCGGCGGGACTCGTCGGGATCATCGGAGGGCTCGTGTTGCTGGCCACGGAGGGCGTGCACGCGAGCTACTTCCCGGGCCTGTTCTTCGCGTTCCTGCTACTCGGCCTCGGCGCCGGCGCATCGTTCCTGCCGTTGCTCACGATCGGCATGTCCGACGCGCCCAAGCGCGATGCCGGTCTGGCTTCGGGCATCGTCAACGTGTCGGTGCAGCTGTTCGGCGCGATCGGCCTGGCCACGATGGGGACGATCGCGACCGATCACACGAAGTCGCTGACGGCGAGCGGCCACGCGCTGAGCAGCGCGCTGACCGGCGGTTACCACCTCGCCTACATCGTCGCCGCGATCTCCGTGGCGGTAGGCATCATCGCCGCCTTCGTCACCCTGCGCCCGCCGTCGCGCACGGTGATGCAGGAGGTCGAGGAGCTCGAGCACGACTTCGCCCGCGCGAGCGCCAGCGCTCAGACCGCCGAGCAGCTCGTCTGAGCCGCCGCCCGACGCGGCGCCTTACGCCGGCGCCGCCTGCAGCCCGCCGTCCTCCCCCGGGGCGGCGGGCTGCTTAGCTTCTGGCGGGTGCGGGTGCGGGTGCGGGTGCGGCGCACCCAAGCGCCGGGCGCTAGCCCTCCGCGCGCAGCAGCGCGCGCTTGATCTTGCCGCTCGCCGTCTTCGGCAGTTCAGGCGCGAACTCGACGATGCGCGGGTACTTGTACGGCGCCGTTTCGCGCTTGACGTGCTCCTGCAGTTCGCGCACCAGCTCCGGCGACGGGGAGTAGCCGTCATTGCGCAACACGACGATCGCGCGCACGACCGAGCCGCGCTCCTCGTCGGGCGCCGCGACGGCCGCTGCTTCGGCCACAGCCGGGTGGGCGACGAGCGCAGACTTCGACCTCGAACGGGCCGATCCGGTAGCCCGAGGAGATGATCACGTCGTCGTCGCGCCCCTGGAAGCGCAGCCAGCCGTCCGCGTCCTGCTCGACGAGGTCGCCGGTGCGCCAGACCTCGCCCGTGCGGCGGTCCTCGATGCTCCACTTGCCATCCGTCCTGCGCTGCACGTGCTCGTCGAGGTAGCCGAGGAAGAACGTCGGCACCGTGCGCGGGTTGGCCGTCAGCTCGCCGTCTTTGACCAGCAGCCCGACGCCGGGCAGCGGCTTGCCCATCGACCCCGGTCTGGCCGGCTCGCCCGGTGGGGCGCCTGTCAGCTGGCCCGTCTCAGTCTGCCCGTAGCCGTCGCGGATCTCCAGGCCCGTCGCCTCGCGCCACGCGCGCAGCACCTCCGGGTTGAGCGCCTCGCCGGCTGCCACCAGGCCGCGCAGCTCGGGCATCGGCTCGAGCGTCGCCCGCTTGGCGATCACGCGGTACTCGGTCGGCGCCATGCAGAGCACGTTGACGTGCTCGCGCGCGAGCAGCTCCAAGCGCTCCTGCGGGTCGAAGCGGCCGTCGTGCAGGAGCGCCGACGCGCCCTGCAGCCACGGCGCGATGAACACGTTGCGCGCCGACTTCGACCAGCCGCTCGCGGCGGTGCACCAGACCAGCTCCTGTGCGCGGGGGCCGAGCCAGTTCTTCGCCTGCAGGCGCTGGCCGTCGAGGTAGCGCTGGCCGTGCACGACCGCCTTCGGCTCGCCGGCGGTGCCGCTCGTGAACGTGATCAGGCACGGATCGGCGGCCGACAGCTCGACTGGCGGGGCCGGCTCGGCGGCGTACAGGCTCTCGTCGGGGATCAGCATCACCTCGCACTCCGGGCCCGCCGCCTCGAGCTCTGTGCGGTTGCGCTCGTCGGCGACGATCAGCGAGGGGCGCACGGTGTCCAGACGCATGCGCAGGTCTTTGGCGCGCAGCTGCTCGGTGCACGGAAGCACGACGGCGCCGATCCGAAAGCACGCGACCATCGCGAACACCCACTCTGGGCGGTTGCCGATCAGCGTCATCACGACGTCGCCGCGTCCGATGCCGCGCCGCGCGAAGGCGCCCGCCATGCGCGCGCTGCGCTCGCTCACTTCGCGGAACGTCCACTCGCGCCGCTTGCCCTCGTGCGTCAGCTCCAGCAGCGCCAGCTGCTGCGCAGGCATGGCTTCGACTACGTCGCTGGCGAAGTTCATGCCGGTATTCTCCCTTTACCAAGACAAAAACGACTTTGGAGCGCTAATCCGCATGGCCGTAGCCGCGACGCCGTACACCGACAAGACCGACGAGCAGAAGGCGATCACCGAGATGGTGCATCAGTTTGTGGACGAGCAGATCCTGCCCAACGCAGAGCACTACGACCACGAGGACTCCTTCCCCGAGCCGATCGTCGAGCAGATGAAGGAGCTCGGGCTGTTCGGTGTGACGATCCCCGAGGAGTACGGTGGCATGGGGCTGGACCTGACGACCTACGCGATGATCGTCGAGGAGCTCTCACGCGGCTGGATCTCGATCTCGGGCGTCGTCAACACCCACTTCATCGGCTCCTACCTGCTGATGATGTTCGGCACCGAGGAGCAGAAGCAGAAGTACCTGCCGAAGATGGCGACCGGCGAGATCCGCGCGGCTTTCTCGCTGTCCGAGCCCGAGCTCGGCTCAGACGTGCAGGCGATCAAGACATCGGCAAAGAAGCAGGACGACGGCACGTGGGAGATCAACGGCCAGAAGATGTGGGTCACCAACGGCTTGCGCGCGGCGCTCGTCTTCACGCTCGTCAAGACCGACCCGGACGCGGATCCGCGCTACAAGGGCATGACCTGCTTCATCTGCGAGAAAGAGCCGGGCGTCGCGGAGAACACGGGTGCGCTGAAGGGCTTCAACGTCCCCCCGCAGATCAAGAAGATGGGCTACAAGGGCGTCGAGTCGACCGAGCTCGTGTTTGACGGATACCGCTGCCCCGCCGAGAACATCCTCGGCGGCGAAGGGGAGGGTCTGAACAAGGGCTTCGTGCAGATGATGGACGCGCTCGACCTCGGGCGCGTGAACGTTGCGGCGCGCGGCGTCGGGCTCGCTCAACGCGCGCTCGAGCTGGCGCTGCGCTACTCGCAGGAGCGCAAGACGTTCGGCAAGCCGATCGCCGAGCACCAGGCGATCCAGTTCAAGCTCGCCGACATGGCCACGCAGGTCGACGCCGCGCGGCTGCTCGTGCGGCGGGCGGCGGCGATGAAGGACGCCGGCGAGCGCTCCGATCTGGAGGCGGGCATGGCGAAGCTGTTCGCCTCCGAGGCCGGCCGCTTCTGCGCCGAGGAGTGCCTGCGCATCCATGGCGGCTACGGCTACTCCAAGGAGTACGAGATCGAGCGCATCTACCGCGACGCGCCGCTGCTGCTGATCGGCGAGGGCACCTCCGAGATCCAGCGCGTGGTGATCGGCCGCAAGCTACTGCAGCGCCATAAGATCTGATTCATGGCGGAGGATGCCAAGGCGCTGATCGAACTCGGCACGCGACGGTTCATCGAGGAGGTGCCCGCGCTTGCGCCGATCAAGCTCGTCGTCGGCGTCGAACTGCGCGGGCGCGGCGACGTCCAGCACTTTCGCCTGGAGATGCCCGACGTGAAGGTGACCAAGGGCCCGGCCGCCGACGCGCGCGTACGCCTCGACATGCGCCGCGAGTTCTTCAACGTGATGGCGCGCGAAGGCAAGGTGCCCGACTGGGTCGAGGCCTTCGCCTACGGGCAGGCCAAGGCGACGGGGCCCGAGCAGATCCTCAAGCTGATCGTCAACGTCGTCGAGCGCCAGCAGGAGCGCGAACGCACGCGCAAGGCGCGTAAGCCGGCTTAGCGGCGCGTGGCTCAGTGGTAGGAGGTCAGCTGCTGCGCGAGGAACGCCAGCGAGCCGAGCAGGAAGAGGCACATCACTATGAGCGAGAAGTTTTCGTTCATGGCTCGACGTTCACGATACAGCGCCGGTGCGCGGCCCGCCAGCGCCGGCTCGCGCCGCACCGTTCGCGCCGATGTAGGGATAATCGATTGATGTCCGATTCGAAGACGCTCGGAGCCGAGTTCGCGGATGCACTCGCCGCGAGGGATGCGCCACGCCTGAGTCGACTGTTCGCGCCGGAGCTCGACTTCCGGGCGATGACGCCGAACAGAACCTGGCAGGCGCACGATGCTGACGGCGTGCTCGAGATCGCGTTCGGCCACTGGTTCGAGGACAGCGATCGGATCGAATCGCTCGAGCGCCTGGAGACGGACAGCTTCGCCGACCGCGAGCGGGTCGGCTACCGGCTCGCCGTCAGCAACCCCGAAGGTCGCTTCCTGGTCGAGCAGCAGGCGTACCTGTCCGAGGGCGAGGGCGAAGGCGCGGGCAAGATCGCGTGGATGCGCATGCTCTGCTCCGGGTACCGCCCGGCCACGGATCGCTAGCGTCGGCTCGCAGTCGGCGCCGGGCACGCCCAGTCCGGGGCGCGCTCAGAGCGTCGCGCCGCCGTCGTAGAGCTTGATGATCTTCACCGCGCCGTCGGGCGCGGCGTCGAGGCACAGGCGGCACAGCACGCACTCGTCGAGGTTCTTCTCCACGAGCTCGAGCGTGCCGTCGCCCTTCTGCGCGTAGATGTCGACCGGGCAGGCCTCGGTCAGCTTGCGGGCGAGCTCCGTGTCGGCCGCCGCCGCGTCGTCGACCTCCACGGCGATGAAGAGCGCGTCCTTCCTCATGGGCCGCCCCTCTCCGCGATCTTGGCCTTGACGAGATCGGGGATCTCGTCGATCCGCTGCACGACGGGGATGCCGGCCGCCTCCAGTCGGGCGATCTTCTCGGTCGCGCTGTCCTCCTTGCCCTCGACGATCGTGCCGGCGTGCCCGAAGGACATGCCCTGCATCTCCTCGTCGTCCATGAACTTGCCGGCCATGAAGGCGATGATCGGCAGCCGCGAGTCGTGCTCCTTGACCCACTGCGCCAACTGGGCCTCCATGCGGCCCCCGGGCTCGGTGTAGATGACGATCGCCTGGGTCTGCTCGTCGGCCTCGAAGTACGGCATCAGCTCGGCGTAGGTGGAGCCGATGATCGCGTCGCCGCCGATCGAGACTGCCGTGGAGACGCCGAGGCCGGCGGCGGTCAGCGTTGAGGAGATCTCTGTGGTCATGCCGCCGGAGCGGCTCATCACGCCGACTGCGCCCGGCTGGTAGGCCACGGCGGCGTTGCGCGCCGGACCGCCGATGCCGCCCATCTTGGCGATGCCCGGGACGATCACGCCGAGGCAGTTGGGGCCGATGATCCGTGCGCCCTTGGCCTCGGCGAGCTCGACCATCATCGCGACGTCGCGGCGCGGGATCCGCTCGGTCACGATCACGATCGTCTTGATGCCGGCGTGAAGCGCCTCGAACACGGCGTCTCGCGTGCCTGCCGGCGGGACCGTGACGACCGAGCCGTCGGGCACGACGCCGCCATTGTGCTCGACGACCTGCTCGACGGTGTCGAACACGGGAACGCCGTGCACCTCACGGCCCTTGCGCCCGGGCGTCACGCCGCCGACGATCTTCGAGCCGTAGTCAAGGCACTCGCGGGTCAAGTTCACTGCCTCACGGCCGGTGATGCCCTGGATGATGAAGGTCGTGTCTTGATCGATCAGGATCGACATGGCTAGGCAGCGGCTCCTTGGATCTTGGCAACAGCCCGGCCGGCGGCCTCCCACAACGACACCGAGCGGTCGCAATACTCGATCCCGTAGCGGTCGAGGATCTTGAAGCCCTCCTCCTCCCAGGCGCCCGGGATGCGGAAGATCGCGATCGTCTCGCCGGGGTCCTTGCCGAGTTCCAGACAGGCCTTGATCACGCCGCGGGCAACGATGTCCACGCGCGTATTCGAGACGATCGACATCATCACGGCGATCTTCTCGACGCCGTCTTTCTGCAGCACCTGCTTGGCCAGACCGCAGGCCTTGGCGACGGACGGGTTGCCGCCGATCTCGGAGTAGTTGGCGGGCTTTCCGCCCTGCTGGCGCACGGCGTCGGTGAGCGTCAGCGAGCCGCCGCCCGCGCCGATCACGAGACCGATGTTGCCGTTGAAGCCGGTGTCCTTGCCCTGGATCACGCCACGGTGGTCGGCCGCGTCGATCGCCTTGACGGCCTCCTCGAACGGTGTGGGGGTGTGGCCCTCGCGGGTGCCCTCCTCGATCTCCGATGCCGAGCGCCTTGAGCAGGCCCTTCTGACGCGGCATGCCCTCGTTCTCCATCTCCATGTGTGCGTCGAGTGCGACGAACGAGCCGTCCTTCAGCTCCGCCAGCGGGTTGATCTCGGCGAGCGTCATGTCGTTGTCGAGGAACAGCCGGGCCAGGCGAGCGAGCACCGGGGTCGCGCGCTGCAGGGCCTTGCCGGTCACGCCGGCCGCGGCGATCACCTGCTTGGCCTGGAAGTCGGAGAACGGCTCGAGCGTGGAGAAGTGGCCGCGACCGACGTGGTCGGGGTGCTCCTCGGCGACCTGCTCGATGTCGATGCCGCCCATGTCGCTGAACAGCATCAGCGGTTTCTTCGCGGCGCCGTCCCAGACGACGCCGGCGTAGTACTCCTGCGCCACTTCGGCCTTCGGGTCGACGAGCACGCCGCGGGGCATGTGTCCGCCGATCTCCAGCTGCAGGATGTCCTTGGCGTAGGACTCGGCTTCGGCCGGCGTGTCGGCGAACTTGACGCCGCCGGCCTTCATCCGCCCGCCGGAGAGCACCTGGGACTTGATCACCGTCGGGCCGCCGATCCGCTCGGCGATCTGCGCGGCCTCGGCGGGGTCGGTCGTGAAGCCGTAGTCGGTGACGGGGATGCCGGCGCGCTTGACGATCTCGCGCGCCTCGAACTCGAAGAACCTCATTTGCTTGACCTCATGCGGCCGGGAAGCCTATACGCCGACGTTGGGCGGCGACTTCAAGCGGCGGTCGGAGCAGGCGCGAAGCCGTAGGCCTCGGCCAGCTCGGGGTCCTTCTTGGCAAGCATTTCGGCGAGGTTGACCATCACCTTGCACTGCTTCCACGTCGCGTCGTCCTGCATCTTGCCGTCGATCATGTGCACGCCGCGCCCATCCGGGATCGCCTCGATCACCTTCTTGGCGAACGCCACCTCCTCGGGCTCCGGCGAGAAGACCTTCTTGGCGATCTCGATCTGGCCCGGATGCAGCGACCACGCGCCGACGCAGCCGAGCAGGAACGCCGCACGGAACTGCGTCTCACAGCCCTCCGCGTCGGAGATGTCGCCGTAGGGGCCGTAGAAGGGGAGGGCACCGACCGAGGTGCACGCGTCGACCATGCGCGCGATCGAGTAGTGCCACGGGTCCTGCTGGTAGCTCGGACGTGGGGCGTCGGGGTGCTGCGGGTCGGGGTCGGCGATCGTGCGGTAGCCCGGGTGCCCGCCGCCGACGCGGGTCGTCTTCATCCGCCGCGACGCCGCCAGGTCGGCCGGGCCGAAGCTCATCCCCTGGATGCGCGGCGAGGCGCTTGCGATCTCCTCCAGGTTGGCCACGCCCTGCGAGGTCTCGAGCACGCAGTGGATCAGGATCGGCCGTTCGATCCCCGCCTTCGCCTCGAGCTGGGCGAGCAGGCGGTCGGCGTAGTGGATGTCCCAAGGTCCCTCGACCTTCGGGATCATGATCACCTCGAGCTTGTCGCCGATCTCCGTGACGAGCTGGGTCAGATCGTCGAGCACGTATGGCGAGGCCAGCTCGTTCACGCGCGTCCACAGCGCCGTGTCGCCGAGCTCCATCTCCTTGCCTACCTTGATCAGCCCCGCGCGCGCCGCCTCCTTCTTTTCGAGCGGCACCGCATCCTCGAGGTTGCCGAGCAGGATGTCCACCTTCGGCGCCAGATCTGGCGTCTTCTCGACCATTTTCGGGTTCGAGAAGTCCATGAAATGGATCATCCGGGACGGCTTGAACGGGATCTCGCGTGCCGGCTCCGGGGCGTCGATCGCGAGGGGCTTGAAGAAGTCGCGGGGGTTGCGCAAGTCGGCTCTCCTGGGTCTGCGGTCGGGACTGCGGTTTGGGTGCGATCTCGGGATCGCTGCCGACTGAACGCTATCGGCTCGGCTGGGCCGGGGCCGTCCGAACGCCGCGGCGGGGGCAACCGTGGGACTGGGCGGCTACGCCGGGTTCGCGGCCGCCCAGGCCGCGATCTCGCGCGAGCCGTCGACCACAACGCCGTCGTCGAGCACGAGCGTCGGCACCTCGAAGTTGCCGGTCAGGCGCTTGACATGGCGCCTGCCCCCGAACAGCGGGTCGGTGCGGTAGCAGCCGTACGTCCGCGACACCTTTGGCGAATGACCCGCCGCGACGAGGGCCTTGTGAGCACGGGCGCAAGCGTGTCGCTCGGCCGGTCCGAACGTGCCGTAGCAGACGTAAAGCGTCACGCGCCGATCGTACTCGCTGCCCCGAACGCCTCTCGTCGATTTGGCGCGGTTGGCTACGATGCCCCGGCGATATCGACCCGTATCGCCATTTCGCAAACGTCGACACGCTAGGAACCCATGAGCGAGACGCAGACCGTCGAGACCGACCAGGCCGCACGCGAGGCGAGTGGCGCCCACCCGTACGGCCGCTACCTCGAGGAGTTCGAGGTCGGCGCGGTCTACAAGCACTGGCCGGCCAAGACGGTCACCGAGTCAGACGACCACCTGTTCTGCCTGATCACGATGAACCACCACCCGCTGCACATCAACGATGTGTACGCGCACAAGTCCCAGCAGGGCCGCAACGTCGTCGTCGGGCCGCTCGTCTACTCGCTCGCGCTCGGCATGTCCGTCTCGGACGTCAGCGGCAAGGCAATCGCCAACCTCGCCACCGAAGAGCTCAAGCACCCAGCCCCCGTGTTCCACGGCGACACGCTGTTCTGCGAGTCCGAGGTGCTCGAGAAGAAGGAGTCCCGCTCCAAGCCAGACCGCGGCACCGTCAAGGTGCACACACGCGTGCTCAACCAGGACGGCGTGCTCGTCGCCGAGTTCAAGCGGCTCGTGCTCGTCCCGCGCAAGAGCCCCGGTAGCGCCGAGGCCGAGGGCAACGTCGAGTAGGACGCCGGAGGCCCCGCGCGGCGGCTCTGAGTCCCACCTCGGAGGCCTTTCGTCCAGACAGAGACGCGGTGGGCAGTCTCGTCGTGTGAGCGTGCGATACCCTCTGGACACCGCCCGCACGGGCGTTTTTTCCGTTCCCGGGGCCATCCAGAGCCCTTCGGACGGCGCCGACCGACAGACGAGCGCGTCGGCGTGCCGATCATGACCGCGATCGAGGAGCCGCTTTACCCCATGAACACGACCGCCTCCGCCCCCACGACGAACGAGCGCCTGCTGACTTGGGTCGGCGAGGTGGCGTCGCTTACAGAGCCCGATGACATCCACTGGTGCGACGGCTCCGCCGAGGAGTACGACGCCCTCTGCCAGGAGCTCGTCGACGCGGGCACGTTCGAGAAGCTGTCCGACGCCAAGCGCCCCAACTCCTACCTCGCCCTGTCGGACCCGGGCGACGTGGCGCGCGTCGAGGACCGCACGTTCATCTGCTCGCAGACCGAGGACGAGGCCGGCCCGACGAACAACTGGCGCGACCCGGAGGAGATGCGCGGGACGCTGAACGAACTGTTCTCCGGCTCGATGCGCGGACGCACGATGTACGTCGTGCCGTTCTCGATGGGGCCGCTGGGCTCCGACAAGAGCTACGTCGGCGTGCAGCTGACTGACTCGATCTACGTCGCCGTGAGCATGCGGATCATGACGCGCATGGGCCAGGACGCACTCGACGCGCTCGGCTCAGAAGGCGAGTTCGTGCCGTGCGTGCACTCGGTCGGGACGCCCCTTGCCGACGGCGCCGAGGACGTGCCCTGGCCGTGCAACGCCGAGAACAAGTACATCGTCCACTTCCCCGACACGCGCGAGATCTGGTCGTTCGGATCCGGCTATGGCGGTAACGCGCTGCTCGGCAAGAAGTGCTTCGCGCTGCGGATCGCCTCGGTGATGGCGCGCGACGAGGGCTGGATGGCCGAGCACATGCTGATCCTCAAGCTCACCTCGCCCGAGGGCGAGGTGAAGTACATCACCGGCGCCTTCCCGAGCGCATGCGGCAAGACCAACCTGGCGATGCTGATCCCCACGCTCGAGGGATGGACGGTCGAGACGATCGGCGATGACATCGCGTGGATGAAGTTCGGCGAGGACGGCCGCCTCTACGCGATCAACCCGGAGTACGGCTTCTTCGGCGTCGCCCCGGGCACCGGCGAGGAGACCAACCCCAACGCGATCCGCACGATCGAGCGCAACTCGATCTTCACCAACTGCGCGAAGACCGATGACGGCGATGTCTGGTGGGAGGGTCTGACCAAGGAGCCCCCTGCGCACCTGATCGACTGGCACGGCAACGACTGGACGCCCGAGTCCGACGCCTCCGCGGCACATCCCAACGCCCGCTTCACGACGCCCGCCGCGCAGGACCCGGCGATCGCACCCGAGTGGGAGGACCCCAAAGGCGTGCCGATCGACGCGATGCTGTTCGGCGGCCGCCGCTCGACGGTCGTGCCGCTCGTGACAGAGGCCTTCGACTGGGAGCACGGTGTGTTCCTCGGCTCGGTGATGAGCTCTGAGAAGACGGCCGCCGCCGCCGGCACGGTCGGCGAGCTGCGCTTCGACCCCTTCGCGATGCTGCCCTTCTGCGGCTACAACATGGCCGACTACTTCGGCCACTGGCTCGAGATGGGCCGCCGCAAGGGTGCGCAGCTGCCGAAGATCTTCTACGTCAACTGGTTTCGCAAGGATGAGGGTGGGCGTTTCCTCTGGCCCGGCTTCGGTGAGAACTCGCGCGTGCTCTCGTGGGTGTTCGCCCGCTGCGCGGGCCATGGCGCTGCGACCGAGACGCCGATCGGCCTGGTCCCGCCGGTCGGTCCCGACGGGATCGACACGCGCGGCGTGGACGTCACCGACGCCGACATGGCAGAGCTGCTGCGCGTCGACGTCGATCAGTGGAAGGCCCAGCTTCCCCAGCTTCACGCGCACCTGGCGCAGTTCAACCGTCTGCCGGACGCGCTCAACGTGCAGCTGCAGGCGCTCGAAGAGCGCCTCGGCTAGTAGCCCGGAAGCTGCCCCGCCGGCTCGCGCCGGCGGGCGCGGGCACCCAGGCAAGGGTCGAAGCACAGTGGCGGGGTGAAGCGGCTGCGCGTGCGCTTGGGGCTGCATGGGGTCGCCCACGCGTAGCAGCAGTGGTGCGCGCGGCCGCGTTGCGGGGCGGGCTTGGTCTTTTGGCATCCGCGTCGCATTACCTAGAACTGGGTTGTCGTGGCAGTCGTGAAGGCCGGGAACACGTTGCCGAATTCGTCGGTCAGATTGGCGTCGGGATTGAACGTGGCGGCGCTGGAGCTGACTTTGCTGATCGTGCCCGAGCCGCTCTTGGTCCCGAGTTCGACTTCGAGCATGTGGCTGGCGGCTTTGTATTCGAGCACTGACTTGTTCGACCCTGTGCCACCGAAACTCGCCCCGCCGCCGCTGATGTAGGCGTTCGACCCGAGGTCGATCGTGCCCAGGTGGAACGTGCATTTGCTCGAGGAGACCGTGAGTATGTCGTCAGTCGCGCCGACACCGTCGGTCAACGTCACCGTCACTTCGCTGTTGCCGGTCAGCGCGTGGTTCGTGCCGTTCCCGGTCCACGCCGAGCACATCGAATTGACGGCAATCGGCGAGTTGAATTCGACCGCGAACGAGTCTCCGGCTTCGATTTTGCCTTTCGCGGAACTGCCGAAGTTGCCGTTGATCAGCGTCAGCGAGGAGACCAATGCGGCTTCGACCGTGACGGGGAGCGCTGCGCTCGTGAACGTCCCGTCGGACACGGTCACGTTCGCCGTTTCGAGTGCGTAGAGGCGCATCAGGCCGTTGCTCGTGCCCGACACTTTCGCAACGCCGCTCGCGAACGTGATTGCGGTCGTCGAGCCGAAGGTCGTGGCCGCTCCGGAGGCGTTGCTGACTGTCGGGCTTTTCAGGCCGTTGACTTTCGCCCCGGCAAATTTGAGGTTTTTCGAGCCGGTGTAGCTCGTGATGAGGTTTTCGAAGGAATCGACCGCCTTGATCGTCAGTTCGTCGCCTTCGCCCGCGATGATCGTCGCGCTGGCCGCCGAGAGGGCGAGTGTGCTCATCGGGCCCGGGTTGATCGTGAAGCTGGAAGTGGTGGCGCTGCCGGAGCCGCTCGTGACTTTGATCGTCGTCGTCTGGGCGTCGTTCAGCGTGACACTCGGTTTCGCTTCGCCGCCCGAGAACGCCGCGGTCGTCGGGTAGCTCGGGGTGGTTCCGTCGGGCGCGTTCGAGGGGTTGGCGAAGCTGACGGACTGGGTGCCGCCGACGCTGTTGCCATAGGCATCTTTGGCGCCCGTAATCGTCAGCGTGATCGGGACGCCGGCGGTCTGCGTGCCCGGCGTGGTCACGCTGAGACTCGCAGGCACCGCCGAAGCGACTGTGAAGGTTTCGGAGGCTCCTTCGATCCCACGGTCGGGAGACCCGCCGGCCTCGGCCGTCCTCGTCCGGCTATCGCCGCCGAGGACTACCGCGGCCGCACGGTCACCTTCCGCGGACAGCTGCGCGCCACGGGCCTGGCCGGCCAGGCCGAGTTGCACCTGGCCGTGAGCGGGCCGCCGTCGCCGGACGGGTCGGTTGGCGCCCCCCTGCTCGACCACGGCAGCAGCCTGACCGCCCCGGGCAGCAGCGACTGGACCTGGCATGAGGTCACGAGGCCCGTCCCCGGCGAGGCCGCCGTCATCCGGTTCGGGATCTCCCTGACCGGCCGCGGCCGCATTGAGCTGCGCGGCGCGGAACTGTCCCCGGCGCCGCCGGGAACCCAGGAGTAAAGCCGGCATGGACATCGGTGACGGCAACCTGGTCCGGCTGGCCCGCGACGGCGATCCGGCCGCGTTCCGGCTGCTGGTCGAACGGCACCTGCCGATGGCCCGCGCCCGCGCGGCCCGGCTGTGCCCGCAGCCGGACGACGCCGACGACGCCGTGCAGGACGCCTTCCTGCAGGCGTTCCTCGCGCTGGGCCGGCTGCGCGACCCCGACCGGTTCGCCGGCTGGCTGGGCGGCATCGTGGCCAACGTCTGCCGCGCCCAGCGGCGCCGCGCGCCGCTGACCCTGCTCGGCGACTGGCCCGAGAACCTGCACCCGGCCTCGGCCGAAAACCTGCCGTCGGCTGAGGACCTGGACCGCGCCGACGCGCTGGGCCGCGCGGTCGCCGGCCTGCCCCCCGGGCAGCGCCACGCCGTCACCCGGTTCTACTACGCCGACCAGCCCGCCGGTCAGGTCGCCGGCACTCCCGGCGCCGCCAAGGCCAGCCTGCACAAGGCCCGCCGCCGCTGCGCGAGTACATCACCGCGCACCGCCCCGACCTCATCCCCGCCGTCTCCCGGAGAGTCCTCATGACCGCTGTCCGCATCGCGCACGCCGACCCCTGGCCCGGACGCACGCCAGACGGGGGGATGGATGTCCGCCACGTGCTCGTGATCCTCGCCGACGACGCTGGCCACCGGGCGCTGCCGGTCCGGCTTTCTGGCCCCGAGCAGCTCTGGCGCCTGCTCAGCCGCCCCGACGACCTCCACGAGGAGGACCCCCTGGGCGCTCATACCGAGGAGATGACCGGCCGGCTGCTGCAGGGGGGAGGGGTCACCCTGGCCGGGGTGACCGTCACCGACCTGGGCCCGGGGGTGACCGTCACGCGGATAGGCATCGCCGGGCCCGGCGGAACCCGGCCGGTCACCGCCAGCCTCGCCGACGGCCTGACCCTCGCCGTCATCACCGGCGCGCCGCTGGCCGTCGACGACCCGGTCATGGACCGGCTCGCCAGGCCCGTCACCGGCCCCGACCTGCTCAGCCAGTTCCGCAGCCAGGAGACACCCCCCAGGTCTTTAGCCGGCGGTTCGAGCCCCGCAACATGGCGTTCACCGACGGCCTGGACCGATGGCAGCTCGGCGGCACCTTCCTGCGCCAGGGCACCGGGTTCGACTATTCCGCCACCACCGAGGACGGGCGGGCGATCCTGGCCGCGGCCGTGCCCGAACCCGCCGGATTCGCCTTCCTCAGCCAGGAGATCGAACCCGACGACTACCGCGGCCGCACCGTCACCTTCCGCGGCGAACTGCGCACCGCCGAGGTGGACGGCCGCGCCGGGCTGGCACTCCGCGCCGCCAGCCCAGGCCGGTCCGCCACCGCGGGCGGCCAGCCCAGATCCCTGGGAAGACCCGGCCAACCACATCGCCTTCGCCACCGGGACCGGCGCGTGGACTCAGTATGAGGTCACCGCCCAGGTCCCGGCGGACGCCAACCTGATCAGGTTCGGTGTCTTCCTGAACGGCGGCGGTCAGGTTGAATTCCGCCGCCCGGCACTAGCGCTGCATCCGCCAGGCGACTGGTGAACGCGTATTCGGGCGGTGTGTATTTATCCCTGAGTCTGTCCGGCCGTTACTGGATGTAGCTGGGGTCGGCAAGATACTTGGCTTACCGGGCATTCGGCGGGCCACTGTGTGACAGTTCACGCCGGGCTGATGAGCCGACCGCGTTGACGGAGCTTCGTCTGGAGCGCGGTGTGCGAGCCGACGTCGCTGGCCTGCGTTTCACCGGCGTGGTAGCGTCAAGGTCGCGCCGGGGAGGCCGCGCCCGGGCCCGCGGGAAGGATTCAGTCCGCCTCCCGATTCTCGATCACCATGTCATCTTCTTCATGCCTCCAGGTGCGGGCCGGGAGCGCGAGCAAAGAGGATGACATGTCTGAGCAGGCTCTGCCGGAGCGTCCGGATGCAGGCCAGCTTCGCCGGATGGCGAAGGAACTGCGGGCTGCCGCGCGTGCCGGAGATCCCGGCGCGGTCCAGCGGCTGCGGAACCACGTCGATGCCGACCCCGCCACGGTCAGCTTGTCCGCGGCGCAGCTGGCGGTGGCACGCGAGCACGGGTTCGCGAGCTGGCCGCGGCTGATGGAGCACCTGGAAACTCGCCGGCTGCCCGTGCTGTCCAGTCTTGCGCCCAGGCGGGCGGTCGCGGCCAGCGCCCTGGACGACGGGCAGACGGTCGTCCTTGCCGCACGGGTAGCAAGCATCGTCTCCGACGCACAGGACAGCGGCCGGCTGCGGCTGAGGGTCGTGCCCGTAATCGGTGCGGCTCCCGGCGAGGCGCCGGATCAGCGCGAGGTCATTCTCAGCTGCCGGGCCGACGCGCGGGTGCGGACAGCCCGGCGGGTGCCCTCCGGCGAGCGGCTGGACGGCCCGGGGCTGACCAGCGGGCCTGACCGGTTCGCGGTCGAGGGCGTGATCGGAGTCGAGCGTGTCAAGCCCGGCCGGATCATCCTGACTGCCGGGACCGTGACGTCGCCGCACGCTGAGGGTGAGCACGGCGAGCGCGTGCGGTTCGCGCTGCGCGCCGAGAACTGGGACGAGTTCCTGGTCGTGTGTCCTGGCGACATGCGGTAGCCGCCGCCAGGGAGGAGCCTCGGGGGCTGAGGTCTGACAAGACCCTGACAGCGGACCGCCTGGTCCCAGGCCAGATCGTGACGGTGGACGGGTATGTCATGAACACCGGCCCTGACCCCGCAGACCCCGGACGCGTCCGCCTGGTCCTGGCGAGGGCGCTCGGTTTGAATACGGGTGACAGGCCAGATCAGCGCGAGATCGTGCTGAGCTGCCCGCGCGACATGGTGTTCGAGACGGCGGTGCCGCACAACATCGAACTGACGCCGCCGCCGCGGTGAGTCCGGCCCCGGGACACGCGATGGCGGGTGGCGGCGAGCTGATGCAGCAGCGCGTCGAACGGGGGCGGGACGGGGCTGGGCTGGGCGGGTCGCCGAGGTGCAGCCAGGTCTGGTCGTCGTCTCGGCCAGGTCGGCGGTGGTAAGCCGCCGGATGCGGCTGAGCGGCTGGGCATACAGCAGCATCAGGCAGGCGGCGGCGCGGGGTTCGATGGGGATGTCTGTGCTGGTGGCGAAGCGGCGTAGCAGGTCCAGGCGGCGCTGCTGGGTGATGGCCTTCCCGGTATAGGGCTCTGCAAGATGTGGAAGAGCAGTGCTTAGTGCGTCGTAGCCCGCGCAGTTCCGCACCTCACGTCCCAGGCATCCCGCAGCACTCCTGTTCTTCCGTGCCCAGCCCGTCCGGCGCCCCGGACTAACCGCCACGATGTCACATCGTGACGGTCAGGACCGCATCGATGTCACATCGTGGCGGTTGCGCGGGCAGCGTCCGGCTAACGGGCGAGGCCGGGGTGCACTTATGCCAGCCGGGGACGCCCAACCGCCGGCCGCGGCCGGGTCTCCGACTCATCACCCCTCACGCGGTTTCAAAGACCGGGTACATGTGACGTGCCATGGCACTAGGTAAGCGTTAAGGGCGTCGTCAGTGTGCAAGTTCAGCACTCACGAGGAGAGAAAAGCAGGTCAGCACCCGCCGAATCGGCCCAGGTCAATCGCGGCCCAAGACAGGAAGCGCTATCACCTGTAGAAGGCGCATCACACTAGTTCGTGTGCGAACATCATTAGCCTCACCAGCACCCAGGCGGGGTCAGCGCACCAGCCCAGG
>CAVQNP010000004.1:0-833871 GCA_963714215.1 uncultured Solirubrobacteraceae bacterium | reverse complement strand
GTGCCGTTGGCGAGCAGGGCCAAGCCGTGCTCGCGCCCAGCTGCGATCGCCGTCGCGCCGGTCACCCCTTTGACCGTCACCGGCGTGGCGCTTCTGGCCTTTTTGCCGTTGCCGAGCTGACCTTCTTCGCCGGCACCCCACGCGACGACCGTGCCGTTGCTCAGGCGCGCCAGGTTGAACGCGCCGCCGGCGGCGATAGCGGTCACGTTGCTGAGTCCTTTGACGGCGACGACGAACGTGCTTTTGGTGCCTTTGGCACTGCTGCCGAGCTGACCTTCTTCGTTGCTGCCCCAGGCCATCACGGTGCCGTTGGAGAGCAGTGCCAGGCTGTGTTCTTTGCCGGCCGCGATCGCGACGACGTTGACCAGCCCCGAGACGATCACGGGCACCTTGCTGTTGGCGGTCGAGCCGTTGCCGAGCTGGCCTTCGCTGTTGTTGCCCCACGCCCGCACGGTGCCGTTGGAGAGCAGGGCGAGGCTGTGTTCGCCGCCGGCCGCCACGGCCGTCACTTCGTTCAGGCCGGCGACGGCACCGGGCACGCGGTTGATCGTCGTGGAGCCGTTGCCGAGCTGGCCCGAGCCGTTGTAGCCCCAGGCGGCGACGCCGTAGGACGTGGCCGTGGCCGACGTAGCCGGAACGACGGCGAGCACCGCTGTCAGCGCCGCCGCGAGCGGCCATGCACGGCACCTGCGCGAACGAGTCGCGAGCGAGCGAACCAACGGATCTCCCTCCTCCATCTCCCCCTCCTTGGCCCGCTGCGCTGTCGTGACAGCTCATCCCTCGTGCGCCGCGAACGCTGGCGCGGATCGTACAGGCTGCGCGTCGCGCAGTCCACCGGCACCGCTTCCGGGTCGGCGCCCGCTAGCCGCGCTCGAGCGCCTCGGCTGCGGCGGCGTAGAGCACGGCCTGCGCGCGCGCGACGTGGGCGACCGCCGCCTCGGGCGGCAGCAGCTCGGGGTGGTGCAACGGCCGCGATGCGAAGCCGGGCGAGCCGTCGAGCCCGACGAAGCCCATCGCGAGCGGAGCCAGCTCACCGAAGAAGGCGAAGTCGTCCGAGCCGCACGAGCGCCACGACGGCGCGATGCCCAAGCCGGCCTGCGCCAGCAGCTCGCGCCCGCGGGCGACGATCCGCGGGTCGTTCTCGAGCGCCGGCTCTCCGGCGATCAGCTCAACCGTGCCGCGGCATCCATGCGCATCGGCGACGCCGCGCACGACCTCCTCGACGAGCTGTCGAAGCGCGGCCCGCTCCTGCGGTCGATGGGCGCGCAGCGACGCACGTGCACGTGCGCGCTCGGGGATCACGTTCTCCGTGCGCCCACCTTCGAGCACGCCGACGTTGATCAGCGCAGGGCCGAGCGGGTCGACGCGACGCGACGCCTGGGCGTGCAGCGCCACGACGATCTGCGCAATCGCGAGGATCGGGTCGCGGCCGTGGTGCGGGTAGGCGCCGTGCGAGGCTTCGCCCTCGACCGTGATCTCGACCGAGTCGCTGGCTGCGTTGACCGTGCCGGCGTCGAGCGCCACGCTGCCCCATGGCAGCTCTGGGTGAATGTGGGCCGCGAGCACGGCCGCCGGCGCGACGCTCGCCAGCTCGTGAGAGGCCAGCTCCCGCGCACCCGACGGGTAGGCCTCCTCGCTGGGCTGGAACACGGCGAGCAGCGCCATCGGCAGATCCGCCAGTCGCGCGGCCGCGCGGGCCAGAGCGACGAGCGCGGCCATGTGCACGTCGTGCCCGCACGCGTGCATCGTCGCTCCCGTCGCGTTGAACGGTGCGCCCGTGCGCTCGGCGATCGGCAGGCCGTCGAGCTCTGCGCGGATCGCGATCGGCGCGCCCTCTGCTGGGCCGACCCGCGCAAGAAGTCCTGTCCCGGCAGCGCTCTGCGCCGGTACCGGCAGGTTCTCGCGCACGAGCTCCACCGTCTGGCGCTCCTCGTGGGCGAGCTCCGGGATGGCATGCAGCAGCCGGCGCAGCACGACCGCGCCGGCGAGCTCGTGCTCGAGCGCCGCGAGCAGCCGCGTGAGCAGTGCGTCAGTAGATCCGGCCATAACGGGCGCACAGCTCCGCCGGATCGGACCCCTCCGCCGCCTCGACCTCGCTGCGCTTGACGGCCACGTAGGCGTCGTACATCAGCGGCGTCATCCATGAGCGCGCCGTCCCGTCCTCGGCGAGCGCCGCGAGCGCCGCCGAAAGCGAGCCGGGCAGCGCACCCACGCCGTAGCGTTCGGCCTCGTCGCCGCTCAGCTCCGCCGGGTCGCACTCGAGCATCGGCGCCGGCTCGAGGCCGTCGCGCACGCCCTGCAGGCCGGCTCGGAGCAGCGCTCCGAGCGCGAGGTAAGGGTTGGCCGCGGCGTCGGCCGCGCGGTACTCCAGGCGCAGCTGTCCCTCCGGCTCGCCGGCGCCTGCCACGAGCGGCGGGATGCGCAGCAGCGTTTCACGGTTCTGGCGCCCGAGGCAGACGGCCCCCGTGCCCCAGTGGTGCGGCCCGAGCCGCCCTGCCGATACGGGGCTCGGCGCGCTCAGTGCGCTCAGTGCCCGTGCGTGGCGCACGATCCCGGCCGCAAAGCTTCCGCCCAGCTCGCTCAGAGCTCCGGCTCGCGACGGGTCGTACAGCGCAGGGCGCTCGTCGGCGTCGAGCAGGCTGAGATGGATGTGCACGCCGTTGCCCGCCTCCGCCGGATCGAGCAGCGCCGTGAACGTCGCACGGCGCCCTTCGCGGCGCGCCACCTCGCGCACGACCTCGCGCAGCACGACCGCGCGGTCGGCCGCCGCGACGCCCTCGACCGCCGCTACCGGTATCTCGAACTGGTGTGAGGCGTACTCGGGCATGAACCGCTCCGGCCGCGTCCCCGCCTGCGTGAGCGCCCGCATCGCGCGTGCCGGGAAGCGCCCCGCACGCCGCTGCGCCTCGAGCGAGAAGGGCAGCGCCGCCGGCTGCTGATCGAGCAGTTGGAACTCGTGCTCAAAGCTCGCCAGTACGCGCAAGCCAAGCTCGGTTCGCAACTGCTCGACGGCTTCGCGCAGGAACGTCCGCGGGCAGCACTCCCACGGCTGCCCGTCGATCTCGGCGATGTCGCAGAGGACGAACTCGAGTGGATCGACCCCGACCTCGCCATTGACGCGCACGCGCGTGTGCAGGTCGGGCTGCAGGCGCAGGTCGCCCGTCGAGCCGAACGGGTTGGGCTCGGCGAGCGTGCCGAGCGGCGTGAGCGCGTGGTTGGCCGGTACCCAACCGACGCCTGCATCCGCCTCGTCGAGCGCCGCGGCGGGCAGCGAGCGCCCGCGCACGATCGCGCCGAGGTCGCAGCAGACGAGCGCGACCAGGCCGACCTCGCCCGTGCCGGCGTCGCTCATGCGTCCGGCGCGACGGTCAGCGTTCCGTTGTCCCACACGCGCTCCTGCAGGCCGCAGGCTTCCGCGGCGACGCGAACGGACGCGGCATCCTCGCGCGCGACCACGGCGATCATCCCGCCCGGCGCCATGTCCGGACGTGCGAGCGCTTGTGCGAGGCGATCGCGCGGCTGCATGTGCACGCCGCGCACACCGAGCGCCGGGTAGGTGTCGGCCACGCCGTAAAGCTCGCCGCCGGGGCCGCCGATCCGGCCGAAGATGCACACGAAGTGGCCAACGTCCCAGTCCGCCGGCGGGCCTTCGTCGGCGCCGTCGAGCAGCAGGCCGAGCAACTGCGTGGGGCTCGGCGCCGAGCCCCACAGGTGGCGCGTGGCGACGTTGGCGATCAACGTCGCCGGGCGCTCCAGCGCCGCGACCGCGTCGAACAGGCCGGCGAGCGCCGAACCCGACCAGGGTCCGACATAGGGGAGCGCGGACAGGCGCTCGGCCGAGAGCTCCTGCACCGCCTGCAGCACGCCGGCGCAGTTGGTGCCCGAGACGGAGGCGTCGTCGACCAGCGGCGGTGCGATGCGGTAATCGCGCCGGCCGTGCTCCCCGGCCGGCAGCGCGCTCGTGTCGGGCACGCGCGAGACGAAGCTGCCGGCCGCACGAGCGACCGCGTCCTGGTCGAGCGGTTGGCCGGCGTGCTCGGAGAGGCCTGCCGTATGCAGTGCGAGCGAGCCGCAGAAGGCCCCACACAGATCGTCTCGCTGGGGCAGCTCGCGCGCGTGCACCTCCAGCAGCGTGCGCGCGCCCGGAAGCAGCGTCAGCTCGAGCTTGCTCGCGACCGTGTCCACGAGCGCAATCTACTGCGCCGAGGGAGTACCGCCGACCGCGTCGCCCAGCCGTTGCCGCCGCTTGCGTACACGCTCCCAGCGCGCGTTCGAAGTGTTCATCTTGCGGCTGTCCGGCCGGTAGCGCTTGCGCGCCCACGGCGAGGCCGGCGCGGCCAGGCGAATCGCCCCGACGAGCGAGAAGAAGGGGAGGAAGATCCCGACCAACCCGAGCAGCGGCTTGCCCTTGAGGATCGCGAGCGCGGCGAGCACGATGTCGACCAGGATTGCCACGACGAGCGAGCTGATCGAGCCTTCCTGGTTGGTCAGGTCGAACGGCGCAAGTCCGAGCACGACCATCCCGCCGAGCAGCGTTGCCACGACGACGGCGTCGAGTGAGCTGCGGCCCTCTTGGGACCAGTAGACGTCTTCCAGGTGGATCCACAAGGCGAACTCGTCGAGCGTCAGCCCGGCGCCGACCCCGAACAGCGCCGCGAGCACCTCCGACCACGGACTCTCGGGCGCGAGCGCGAAGTTGAGAAAGCCGCAGCTCATCATCAGGCAGATGCCCCACACGAGGTGGTGCAGGTGCAGTCCGCCCTTCGTCTGGACGCTGCCCGGCCACCACGCGAATTTGGGGCTGCGAATCATCCGCGCGCTCGTGCGGATGAAGAGGAAAGCCAAGAGGAAGGCGCCGAGCAGGACGAAGCCCGAGCGCTGGCCGCGATCGTCGAGGAAATGTTGGGAGATCTCGAAGTTCAGTTCCATTTGGACTCGCGCCGGACACTAGCGCCGCGCCGGGCGCAAGCGCATCGAACGCCACCCTTCACGATCACTGTCGGCGCCCGGCTGGATCGCTTGAGCTCGGCGTCTCGACGGCCGCTCGTCGGGTGCTCGACGGCCGCGCTAAGGGATCGAGGGCTCGCTGCCGATGATTGGCTCGTGATCGCTCTTGCTCGTAACCCCAAAGCCGCCGCGCCCCGTCCGTCCGCAGGTTCTACGCGCAGCCTGCGCCGGCTCCCCGTCCGCGCCGCGCTCGCGCTGGCCGGAACTCTGATCGCCCTGCTGCTGACGGCCGTGCCGGCTGGTGCGATCGTCGTGAAAACGCCGGCGGAAGTCGGGCTGCAGCCGCGCGACACCGAATTCTTCCTCCACGGCCAGCTGGGTGGGAGCTTCGCCAACACGAGCGGCAACCCGGTCGTGCACAGCAACAGCACATACAGCATCGTATGGGACCCCACGAACAGCTACCACGGGGACTGGCAGCACCTGATCAACGGGTTCCTCCAGCGCGTAGGCGGGGCGAGCGGCGAGCTCGCAAACGTATTCGCCGTCGATGAGCAGTACACCGATCGCTCGAACGAACCGGCCTTCAACCATTCGGTGTTCAAGGGTTCGTACACCGATACGGATGCCTACCCGACCTCCAACGGCTGCGAAGACCCGGAACCGTTCCTCGTAGCGGACCAACTGCGGATCAACAAAATCCCCACGCCGGTCTGCGTGACCGACAAACAGATCCAGGAAGAGCTGAAGAAATTCATCGCTCAGCACAGCAAACTGCCGACCGGCATGGGCACGATCTATTACCTGCTCACACCACCGGGAGTCGCCGTCTGCCTGGACAAAGGTGGACCGAAAGGCCACTGCTCCGACTACACCGGCACACCGGCCGAAGAAAGCTACGAAAACAGCTTCTGCAGCTACCACGGCGCGATCAACCCCGGCGGCCTCGCCTCGGGAGACGCCAACACCGTGCTTTACGCGGCAATCCCGTGGACGGCGGGCGGCTTGGGCGATCTCCATCTACTGCCGGCTGATCGGCGCCCAGGCTATGACTGCCAGGACGGCGGCTTCGATCAGACCACCAATCCGCCTGAACCAGAGCACGAACAGGAAGAAACCAAAGCCGAAAAAGAAGAATTCGAAGAAGCCACGAAAGAAGAAAAAGAAGAAAAAGAAGAAGCGAAAGCTCTGGCGGGACCGCACGCGCAGGAGCCCAACCAGGGGGAATGCCCCGGCTTTGACGGCACCTGCGACAAAGGACTCGCCGACCTGATCATCGGCCAGATCGCGATCGAGCAGCAGAACGTCGTGACGAACCCGCTGCTCAACGCGTGGCAGGACACCGCGCACTTCGAGGCGACCGATGAGTGCCGCAACTACTTCAGGTTGATATTGGGTGGCTCCGTCGGGGCAGTTGGCGAATCTGATGCAGGCACGCTCTACAACCAGGAACTGGGCGACAGCACCTACTACCTGCAGACCGCCTTCAACCTTGCCGCGTTCACCTTCTCCTACCCGGGCGTGCCCTGCATCCCCGGCGCGACCCTCGAACCGGACTTCACAGCGCCCAACCCCGTCAACTCGGACGAACTCGTCGGCTTCGACGGTATGGAGTCGGCGATCACGCTCAACGCCGGCACCAAATATCCGGCGTCGGGTGAACCGAGCCCGACCTACCCGATCTACACGTGGAACTTCGGCGACGGCTCGCCGACGGTATCCGGCTTCGCTCCCGGCGCGCCGTCGCAGAACTCGCCGGAAACGTTCCCGTGCGAAGCTCCCTGGCAGCCACCGTGTGCGGCCTCGGCCTTCCACAGCTACCAGTACGGTGGTACGTATCAGGTGACGCTCACCGTCAAAGACGTCGGTGGCAACGTCGCATCGACCACCCACGAAGTGAAGGTCGACGGCCCGTCGCCGCCCGCCCCGCCGACGCCGCCTGCTCCCGCCCCGAACACGACGCCTGGCGGCAGCGGCTCCTCGAGCTCGAACACCACAACTTCGCCCGGTACCGGATCAGCCGCGCCTCAGCCGAAAGTCGTGGCCACACAGGCGGCGACCTCGCACAGCCTCACCTCGGTCCTGCGCAGCGGCCTCGTCGTGCGCTACTCGGTCAGCTCGCAGGTCGCAGGTCGCTTCGAGGTGCTGCTGGCAAGCTCGGTGGCCAAGAAGATCGGCCTGAAGGGTCCTGCCGCGACGGGTCTCGCCAAGGGCACACCCGCGCAGATTGTGATCGCCAAAGCGATCCTGATCGCGACCAAGGGCGGCCACAGCAGCTACAAGATCAAGTTCAGCAAGGCCACAGCGACCAAGCTGCGCAAGCTGCACAAGGTCTCGCTGCTGGTGCGCATGGTCGTGCACAACCCGAGCAGCCCCGTGCCGACGACCGTGCTGAGCACGGTCAACCTCGCGCACTGAGACGGCGAGGGGCCCACGGACGGCAGCGCCCGTCCGTCAGTGTTCTGGCGGTTCGCCCCGCTTGGCTTTCGCCTTCGTGCTGAACACGTAGCGCCACAACAGGTACAGGACGACATAGCCGGCGACGATCGAGATCGCCGAGACGACGGCGATCGCCGTCCCCGTGCTGCCTGATTCGACCGCCGCTTCGCCGTCGAGCGCAAGCGGCACCAGCGCCAGCATCACGCTTCGACTCTTACAGTCCCGGCCAGTGGCGGGTCACGTAGCCGCTGTTGTCGACCGGTTTGACCTGCCAGCGCGACGCGTAGACGCCGCTGCGCCCGGCCGTGTTGTACATCACGCCATCCACGTACATGTAGACGTGACCGGCGGCCGCCTCGATCGTGATGTAGCGTCCCGGACCCGGCGCGCCCCAGCTCTCCAGTTCACCGGAGGTCTCGGGAGCGCTCAGCAGACCGCCTGCGGCCAGCGCGTAGCTGACCGAGCCCGAGCAGTCGTAGGCATTGTCCACAAACGAGCCGTGTCCACCGCCGAACACGTACGGGAAATCGGCGATCGCGTCGGCCCCGGCGATCACGCGCTGGACCGCTTCGGGGACATTCGGCGGGATCGGGATCGTGCCGTCGCCGCCGACCGAGTTGCCGCCGGCGACGGGCTTCAGTGCCTGCTGCTGCGCGCGCTTGGCGGTGCGTTCGACGGCTTGCATCTGGGCGAGCTCCTGCTTGACTTCCGCGTCCGACGGGGCCCCGGCGGCGACGATCTCTTCGCTGGCCTTCGACGGTGTCTTGGCCGCCTTGTGCTGGACACCGGCGGGCGCCGGGAAGCTGTTGGCTTCCTCAGGATCGGCGATCTCGGACACGTTGGCCCGGCTGCCGGTGCCCGCGCCCGTCGCCGAGCTCGCCGGCGGGGAGGCCGCTGAGGATCCCGATGCCGAGGCGGACGCTCCGGCGTGCGCAGCGCCCGCGCCGGGGTCGATTGCATGCGCACTTGCACTTGCGCTCCTCTGCTTGGTGACTGCTCTTTGCTCGGCGGCGCCTGTCGCGTGCGCGTGCGAGCCGCCGCTCAGCACGAGCACGACGCCGAGTGCGATCAGCACGACCGCGAGCGCCGCAGCGATCAGCGACCAGCGCGACAGCGCGCGAGCAGGCCAAGCGTGGCTTAAGTCCGTCACGACAGCAAGGCTAGCGGCCGCGCTGGCGCCGCGCGCCTGCTGGGAGATGCAGCCCCGTCACAGCGCCCGCTACCCTTTCAGGCGCACGGGCTGAGGACGATGCCCACGCGGCGCCCGCCAGGCAGGCAGGCGTTCAGCTCAGCTCGGCTAACCTGCTCCGATGCCCGACGAGGCCTCCGCCGTAGACATACACGCCCACAAGCTCGGCTCTTCCGTCCAGGTCAGTACACACATCCGGTTGCTGCACGGCCTGCGCAAGCCGGCCAACTGGCTGCAGCTCGTGCGCTTCGGGCTCGTCGGCGGGGTCGGCTTCGTAGTCAACGTTGCCGTCTACGCGCTGCTCGTGCACGGCGCTGGTTTCGAGTATCGCGTCGCCTCTGTCGCCGCATGGCTCGTCGCGGTGCTCAACAACTTCGTGCTCAACCGGCACTGGACGTTCGACGCGCGCGAGGGCCGCGCGCACCACCAAGCTGCTCGCTTCCTGCTCGTCAGCCTGCTCGCCGAGGTCGTCAGCCTGCTGCTGCTGACGCTGTTCGTCGAGGCCGCGAACCTCCCGAAGGTGCCCGCCCAGGCGCTCGCCGTGGCGGCCTCGATGCCGTTCAACTTCATCGGCAACAAGCTCTGGACGTTTCGCTCAGAGGCTGACGCCGACCTCGCCGCGGGGACCTGAGTAAGGCGCTCAGCGCCGTCTGGCGGGGCTTCGCGGGTACCTATACTCTGGCCTTTCCCCCTCTCGGAGGACTTCGCGTGCAGGAGATGGTCATCTACGGCGTCAGCTTCGACATGGTTGGCAAGCAGCCGATCGTGCTTCTGAAGACTGTCGAGGGCAACAAGTTCCTGCCCATCTGGATCGGTCATCCCGAGGCCGCCTCGATCTTGATGAAGCTGCAGGGAGCCGGCACGCCGCGACCGATGACCCACGACCTGCTGAGTGAGATCCTCGGCGAGCTCGAGGTCAAATGCACCTCCGTGTCCGTCACCGAGCTGCGCGAGAACACGTTCTTCGCTTCGATCACGCTCCAGGTCGGCGGCCGCGAGCTCGAGATCGACTCCCGCCCAAGCGACGCCATCGCCCTGGCCGTCCGCTGCGGCGCCCCGATCTTCGCCGCCGAGGACGTGATCGCCGAGTCCGCCATCGAGTTCGAGCACGACGTCGAGGAGTCCGAGGACGTCGTCGAGAAGTTCAAGGAGTTCCTCGACGAGGTAAGCCCCGAGGACTTCGCCGCAGGCGACTCCTAAGCAGTCAGCCGGCCCGCGCGCAGTTCACGCACGCGCCTCGGCGCAAGCACAGCCGGCCCGGCCGCCCGCCCTTGTACCCGTCGTGGCGGCCGGAGCGTTCACAGGTTGTAGCGAGAAGCGGAGGCCGGCTCGACTAGAAGGCAGGATGCCGTTTAAAGGTGAGTGGACGAACCCTGGAGGATGTGCTGCCTGACCGACGGCTCACCGAGTAAACGCACTCTCCAGCACCCGCGCAATCAGCTCATCAAACCCGATCCCAGCGGCATCCGCAGCCTGCGGCAGCAAACTAGTCTCAGTCATCCCCGGCACCACGTTCGCCTCCAGCACCCAAAGCTCCCCGCTCTGCTCGTCGAGCAGCAGGTCCACGCGCGCCACTCCGTGACAGCCGAGCAGCCGGTAGACCGACAGCGCGAGCTCCTGCGCGCGAGCAGTGTGCTCGTCGGAGAGCTCCGCCGGGCACACGAACGTCGTCATTCCTATCTCGTATCTCGATTCATAATCAAAGAAGTCCTCCTCGCGCGGAACCGCCTCGACCACCGGTAGCGGCACCGCCCCCTCGGGACCGTCCAGCACGGAGACAGCCAGGTCGCGTCCCTTTACGTAGCGCTCGATCAGCACCTTGCGGTCGTAGGAGAACGCGCCCACGATCGCCCCCGGCAGCTCCTCGCTCGAGCGTGCGAACTTGACGCCCAGCGCCGAGCCCTGGCTGACCGGCTTGACGACCAGCGGGAAGCCGAGCGAGCGCTCGACGCTCGGCAGCGCCTGCGCCGCGCCGAGCTGCTTGATCCACGACTCCTTGAACGAGTGGAAGTCGGGCGTCGGGATGCCCGCTCCGCGCATCAGGTGCTTGGCCAGCGCCTTGTCCGTGCAGCACATGCACGCCGCCGGCCCCGAGCCCGTGTACGGAAGGTCGATCGCTTCGAGCAACGACTGCAGCGTGCCGTCCTCGCCGTCTGGGCCGTGCACCGCAACGAGCGCCGCCTCCGGAGCCGCGCTCAGCAGCTGCTCGACGACGCCCTCGTCCACGTCGATCGGGATCACGTCGTGACCGAGACGAGTGAGCGCTTCCTGTGCGTGCGCTCCTGAGCGCAGCGAGACGTTTCGCTCCAGCGAGCGCCCACCCTTGAGCACCGCCACTCGCTTGGCGGAGCTGCTCATCGATCCTGCAGCCGGCGGGCAGATCCGTCCTGCTCGCGCCGCGGGAAGGCGACCACGTCGGCCAGCGGCGACTTGCCCGCCTGTGCATCCGCTTCGCCGCGATCGCCCACCGCCGCTGCACTCGACCTCGACGCCGCCTCAGCCGACGCCGAGTCGGCCGGTGCGGGGGCCTCCGCCCGCGCGCCCGACCCCGCGAGCGAGCCGTACAGGCCGAGCTGCTGGCGCACGACCTTGCCGATTCGCCTGATGCCCTCGCGAATGTCCGCCTCGTCGACACCAGCGAAGTTCAGTCGCATCGAGGACGAGCCGCGCCGGCCGTCCATGTACGCCGCGCGTCCCGGCACGAATGCCACGCCCTCGCTCTTGCGCGCCTGTGCCAAGAGGTCCGTCGTGTCGATCCGCTCGTCCAGCGTCGCCCACACGAACAGGCCGCCTTGCGGCTCCGTCCAGCGCGCGCTCTCGCCGAAGTGCTCTGCCAGCGCTTCGAGCATCGCGTCGCGGCGGCTGCGGTAGAGGTCTTTGAGCTGCTCCAGGTAGCCCAGCCAGCGCGGCTCGCCGCTGGCGTCGCGCTCCTTGAAGTACTCCGCCACGAACAGCTGCGTGACCGGCGAGGAGCACAGGTCAGAGCCCTGTTTGCCGAGGTTCAGCTTCTCCAGCACCGGCCGCGGCGCCACCGACCAGCCGAGCCGCAGGCCAGGCGAGAGGATCTTCGAGAACGTCCCCAGGTAGATCACCAGGTCGGCCGCCCCGCCACCGACGCCCACCTGCGCGTCGAGCGAGTGCAGCGTCGGCAGCGCCTCGCCCTCGTAGCGCAGCAGGCCGTACGGGTTGTCCTCGAGGATCAATAGCTCGCGCTCGTGTGCCACCTCGACCAGGCGACGGCGGCGCGGCAGCGACATCGTCACACCGCCCGGGTTCTGGAAGTTGGGGATCGTGTAGATGAACTTCGGCCGCCTGCCTTCCGCCTGCAGGCGGTCGAGCACGCGCTCAAGCTCGTCGATCGGCATGCCGTCGCCGTCCATCTCGATCTGCTCCACGTGTGCCTCGTACGCGCTGAACGTCGGCACCGCGCCCGGATACGTCGGCGCCTCCGCCACGATCACGTCGCCCGGGTCGATCAGCGTCTTGCAGACGAGGTCGATCACCTGCTGGCCGCCCGTCGTGACGATCACCTCGCCCGGATCGATCGGCGTGCCCTCTGCCGCCATCACCTGTGCGATGCACTCGACCGTGCTCGCCATCCCCTCCGTCGGGCCGTACTGCAGCGCGCGCGCCGTCGAGCTCGCAGCCACCTGCGACATCAGCTTCGCGTACAGCTCCGGCGCGAACGTCTTCGTATCCGGCAGCCCGCCCGCCAGCGAAATCACGTCAGAGCGCTCCGTCAGCGCCATCATCTCGCGCATCGCCGAGCTTTTCATCCCGCGCGTGCGCGTCGCGAACAGCGACTCGTAGCGCGCCAGCTCGTGCGCCGTCGGCCGGGCTCCGCGCCCGCCACCCGCTCCGCTGATCGATCGGTCCATGTGCTGTCGTTCCTATTCGCCGCTGCCCGCTGTGGACCTCGCGGCTCGCGTGCTGATCGGCGCGAGCGTCGTCTATCGTCCTGACCTTCGCGCCCCGGGCCAGAGGAGCACGGTAGCGCACCCCCGCACGCCCGAACGCATGAACGGCATCTTCTTCTACATAGGCCTTGGCGCCGGCCTCGCCGCAGCCTGCGGTCTGCGCCCCTTCCTGCCCGTGCTGCTCGCCGGCGCGCTCGCCTCCGGCAGGGCGCTCGGCGTGAGCTTCGCCCACGACCCTTTCAAGTTCCTGGCCGACGACTGGTGGCTGCTCGTCGTCGTGCTCACGCTCGTGCTCGCCTACGCGCTGCAGCTCCTCGGCGGGCTCTCCGCGCTGCTCGACCCCGACGGCGAGCGCGAGCGTCCCGAGCCGCTCGCCGCCGCCCTCGCCGGCCTCGCCTACGGCGCCGGCGCCGTGCTGTTCGCCGGCACGCTCGCCGCGCACCACGACGCCTGGTGGCCCGGCCTCGTCGGCGGCCTCGCAGTCGTCTGGCTCAGCCAGAGCGCCGTGCTGCCGATGTTCGCGCGCGCCCGCGCCCGGCTTGCCGACGGCACCGCCAAACAGGCGCTCACCGTCTATCTCGACGCCGCCTCGCTGCTCCTGGCGGCGCTCGTCGCGCTGCTGCACCCGCTCGGCTACGCCGCGCTCGCCGCGCTCGTCTGGCTGCTCCTGCGCTCGCGCGCCCGGGCCGAGGAGAAGTACGCCGGGCTGCGCATCCTGCGGCGCTGATGGCAAGCGCGGCCGGCCGGATGCCCACCAAGCCCTCCAAGCCGCCCCCCAAGCTCGTCCTCTGCGTGATCGACGCGATGGCGCCCGAGATGCTCGAGCGCGCCGTCGCCGCCGGCGTCGCCCCCGTGCTCGGAACGCTGATCGAGCGCGGGCGCTACATCCCCGACTGCGTTGCCGCCTTTCCCTCCGTCACGCCCGTCTGCGCCGCCTCGATCGTCACCGGACTCGCCCAGGACGAGCACCGCGTGCCCGGCATGAACTGGTACCTGCGCGAGGAGCAGCGCTACGTCGAATACGGCTCGAGCTTTCGCTCCGCGCAGCGCTTCGGCATCGGCCGCCAGCTGACCGACACCGTCTACAACATGAACCGCGCGCACCTCTCGTCAGAGACGCCGACCGTGTTCGAGACGCTCGACGACGCCGACGTGCGCACGGCCGGCACCACCTATCTGATGTACCGCGGGCGCCACCGCCACGAGCCCCAGCGCGACACGGCCCTCACGCGCGTCGCCTCGACGCTGATGCGCCACTCCGTGATGGGTCCGCGCGAGCTGTTCTACGCCGACATCTTCGCCTCGCGCCGGACCGGCTGCCGCTCCGGCCTCGGCATGCCCGGCGTGCGCGACCGCCACTCCGGCTGTGTCTCCAGCTACATGGTCGAGCACGACCTGTTCGACTTCCTGCTGCTCTCATTGCCCGACAACGACTGGCGCTCGCACAAGGACGGGCCAGAGGCGCAACTGCAGTCGCTCGCCCAGGCCGACCTGCAGCTCGCGCGCGTGTGCGAGGCCGCCGGCGGCGTCGACGAGTTCCTCTCCGAGCACGCCGTGATCGCGATGGCCGACCACTCCCAGGTGCCCGTCACCGACACCATCGCGCTGCAGGACGAGCTCGCCGACCTCGGCGTGCTCCAGCCACCGCGCGGCGCCGACGCCGAGGACGCGCACATCGCCGTCTGCCCATCCCAGCGCGCCGCCATGGTCTACGCGCTGCACGAGCCCGAGCGTGACGCCATGCGCGCCTCCGTCGTCGCCCGCGCGCTTGCCGTCGAGGGCGTCGAGCACGTCATGTGGCTTGCACGCGACGCGCACGAACGGCCCAGCGAGGGTGTTGTCTGCAGTCGCGAGCACGGCGAGCTGCGCTTCCGCCCCGGCGGCGAGCTCGAGGATCCGCGCGGCGTGCGCTGGAGCCTCGACGGTCCGCTCGCCGTGATCGACGGCAATGTGCGCGACGGTCGCCTGCTCACGCCCGACTTCCCCGACGTGCTCGCGCGCGCGTGGGCCGCGCTGACCTGCCCCAGCTCCGGCGAGGTGCTGCTGTCGGCCGCCCCCGGCTACGAGTTCCTCGACTGGGGCCGCCAGGCGCACGTCGGCGGCGGCAGCCACGGCTCGCTGCACGCCTCCGACTCGCTCGGCGCGCTGATCGTCTACGGCGTCGAGTTGCCCGCCGAGGAGCCCCCGCAGTGGGCCATCCGCGACATCGCCCCGATCGTGCTCGCGCACTTCGGGCTCGCGCCGAGCGGCGCGCGCGCGCTCGGGCCTGCTAGCTGACGATCGTGCGCCACGCAGCTGGCCCTCCTGCCGATCGCCAGGCGGCTCGAACGCGCCAGCGCGATCGTTACGCTCGCCTGATGCGACGCCTCGCGACAGCGATCGCCCTGCTGTTCACGCTTGGCTTGCCGGCGGCTGCGTTCGCCTCCGACGGCGGCACGCTCGGCAGCGTGCCGCAGCCCGAACAGCTCGCCGCTGCGCCCGGCTCCGTCCCGGCGCCCGGCCAGGTCGTCGCTTCGCCGCAGCCCGGGCAGAGCTCCGCGACAAGCGCGCCAGGCGTCGCCACGAGTGGGTCATCGACGGCCTCCTCGACGACCAGCACCGCGACCACTCAGACCGATCCCAACGTCCCGGTTCCGGTGCCGCCGTCGGACGTTCCACCGCCCGGTCGGCGGCTGTCGGCCAACCAGGTGCTCGCGATCGCGCAGCGGCTGTCGAGCGTGAAGAAGGCGCGCGCCGAATACCCCGGCTCCTACGGCGGCGCCTATCTGAAAGCGCCGCTGCACTGGCAGGTCAGCTACTTCTCCAAGAACGGCAAGACCGAGATCGCGCAGGTCGCGATCGACGACGTCTCCGGACGTGTGCTCGAACAGTGGACTGGCTTCCAGGTCGCCTGGACGATGGCGCGCGGGTACAAGGGCGCGTTCGGGCGCCACGTAAACGCGCTCTACATCTGGCTGCCGCTGTGCCTGCTGTTCTTCGCGCCGTTCTTCGACTTCCGCCGGCCGTTCAGGCTGCTGCACCTGGACCTGCTCGTGCTGCTCTCGCTGTCGGTCTCGCTCGCCTTCTTCAATCACGCGCAGATCTACAAATCGGTGCCGCTTGTCTATCTGCCGCTGATCTACCTGCTGCTGCGCATGCTCGCGCTCTCCCGCCGTGGCCGGGGGCGCAAGCCGCCGGGTCCGCTGCGGCTGCTGATCCCCGCGCCGTGGCTCGCGCTGGGGGTCGTCTTCCTGATCGGATTTCGCGTAGCGCTGAACGTGACCGACTCCAACGTGATCGACGTCGGCTACGCCGGCGTGATCGGTGCCGAGCGCGTCGTCGACGGCAAGCGGCTCTACGGCCACTGGCCGAAAGACAACGAACACGGCGACACCTACGGCCCGGTCAACTATGAGGCCTACATCCCCTTCCAGCAGCTGTTCGGCTGGAGCGGCAAGTGGGACGACCTGCCCGCGGCGCACGCGGCGGCGATCTTCTTCGACCTGCTCGCGATCGGCCTGCTGTTCTTGATCGGCAGGCGCGTGCGCGGTCCGAGCCTCGGCGTGGCGCTCGCCTACGGCTGGGCCGCCTATCCGTTCACGCTGTTCGCGCTGGAGAGCAACTCCAACGACACGCTCGTCGCCGTGCTCGTGCTCGCGGCCCTGCTCGCGGCGACGTACCGTTCGAAGCTCGCGCCGGCCGCGCGTGGCGCATTCGCCGTGCTCGCCGGGCTTACCAAGTTCGCGCCGCTCGCGCTCGTGCCGCTGTTCGCCATGCACGGGCTGTGGGACCGGGGCGGCGTCGAAGGTGCCGGCAGCGAGGACGGCACACGCGCGCCGTCGCAATTGCCGCCGCCTGCGCGCGCCCGCGCGCGCGATCTGGCGACGTTCGTGCTGGCGTTCCTCGCGGTCGGCGCGCTAGCGAGCATCCCCGCGCTGAGCCACGACTCGCTGCACACGATCTACGAGCGCACCTTCGCCTACCAGGCCGATCGCGCCTCGCCGTTCTCCGTGTGGGGGCTGTACGGCGGCCTCGGCGGGTGGGAGGCGGCCGTGCAGATCGGTGCCGTCGTGCTCGCCGTGCTGCTCGCCGTGATCCCGCGCCGCGCCGACGTCGTCGGATTGGCTGCCGCCTGCGCGGTCGTGATCATCGCGCTTCAGCTCGGGATCGAACACTGGTTCTACCTGTACATACCGTGGTTCTTCCCAGTCGTGCTGATCGCGCTGCTCGGGCGCTACGAGGGAACGGCTAGGACGCGGTGGAGGAGAACGGCGTCCAGCCTTCAGGCCGAGCCGGCCTCCACTTCTCGATTCAATCCTGTGGCCGTTCCGGCCGCCACGGCAGTTACCGAGGCCGGCCATCCGGGCCGGCTGTAGGGGGAGCCGGTGGCCGCGGCATCAGAACCTGCTCGATCGAGTCAGCACGCAGTCGCTGTGAGCAGCTGATCACGGCCCCCATCAGCCAAGGGTCCTCTTCGGAGGTCTCGAAGCGCACGGGCATCTGCGTCAGGAGCGACTCGATCGCCTGCTCGCGCTTGACGCCGATCACGCCGCCGCGCGGCCCGGTCATGCCGACGTCGGTGATGTAGGACGTGCCGCCTGGCAGCACGCGCGCGTCGGCCGTGGGCACGTGCGTGTGCGTGCCTACGACAGCGGTCACACGGCCATCGAGGTGCCAGCCCATGGCGACCTTCTCGGAGGTCGCCTCGGCGTGCATGTCGACGAGCACGTGGTCGACCCCGCCGAGCTCGGCCAGGGCGACCTCGATCTCGGTGAAGGCCGAGCGCCCGGCGCGCAGGTAGAGGTTGCCGCTGAGGTTGACCACGCCGAGGCGCAGGCCGTCGCGCTCGATCACGCACGTGCCGTGGCCGGGCTGGCTGCGCAGGAAGTTCGCGGGACGCACGATGCGCGGCTGCGAGTCCAGGTACGGGTAGATGTCCTTGCGCCGGTACGTGTGGTTGCCGAGCGTGATCGCGTCGACGCCCTTGGCGAGCAGCTCGTCGGCGATCTTCGGGGTGATCCCGAGCCCGCCGGCGATGTTCTCTGCGTTGACGACGACGAACGTCGGCGAGTAGCGCTCGCGCAGCGGGGGTAGGCAGTCCAGCAGCGTGCGACGCCCGAGCCCGCCGACGACGTCTCCGACGAACAGGATCCGCGCGGCTGCCGCCTGGGGCTCAGCCATACTCCGGCGATGATGGGAGGCATGTGAGCGAAGGCCCTGAAAAGGGTCCGGAGGCGCAGCCTCCGACGGGCGAGGAGAAACGGCTCGTCGACGAGCCGCGACCCCCCGCGACCCACGAGGAGCCGGCGCGCGCGGTCGTCCCCCGCTGGATCCAGCTGGCTGTTTTGCCGGTCGCGCTGCTCGCGGTGTGGGCGCTGGCCAACGTCGCTGGGCAGGTGCTCGTGCTGTTCATCGTGGCGGGGCTCATCGCGCTGATCCTCAACCCGGCGGTCGCCTTCCTGCAGCGGCGCCGGCTCCCGCGAGGACTGGCGGTGCTCGCGGTCTACGTCGGATTCTTCCTCGCCCTGGGTGGGATCGGCTTCCTCGTGGCCAACCCTATCTCCAACCAGGTGCAGAAGTTCGCCAACAACCTGCCGCATCTGGTCGACGAAGCCAACGAAAACCTCGCCTCGCTGCAGGAAGAACTGAACGAAAACGGCATCCACATCGAACTCGTCAAACAGGGCAAAACGGCGCTGCAGACGATCCAGGACAAAGTCGCCAAGAGCGCGAGCAAGCTCGCCTCCTCGGGTGCCGGCATCCTCACCGAAGCGGCCGGTGCGATCTTCGACCTCGTGCTGATCTTCGTGCTGTCGGTGTACATGCTCTTGTACGGCGAGCAGATCGGCAGGCTCGCCAGACGGCTGATGCCCGACGGCGACGGCACCTCTGCCGATGACTACCCGCACCTGGTTCAGCGCGCCGTCTCGCGCTACGTCGGCGGGCAACTGCTGTTCAGTTTGATCATGGGCGCCTCGACGGGCGTATCGTTGTGGATCTTCGGCACCGTCGGGCTGTTCCCGGACGGCGGCAAGTACGCGATCGCGTTCGCCGTCTTCTACGGCGTGATGGAGCTCGTCCCGTACATCGGGCCGATCCTCGGCGCCGCGCCGCCGGTGATCGTCGCTCTGTTCACGCACCCGATCTCGGCCGTCTGGCTGGTGATCCTGTTCATCGCGCTGCAGCAGCTCGAGGGCCACGTCGTGGCCCCGCAGGTGTTCGGCCACACGCTGCGGATCAACCCGATCCTCGTGATCTTCGCGCTGCTGCTCGGGCTGCACGTCGACGGGATCATCGGCGCGCTGATCGCGCTGCCGATGCTCTCGGTGCTGCGCGAGACGGTCGTCTACCTGAGCAGGCACGTCAAGCTCGAATCCTGGGATCGCTCGCGCGAGAGCCTGCTCTAGTGCCGTGAGCGGAGCGCCGGCAGAGCAGGCAGCCGAGTCGATCCTGCGCGTAGAGGGGCTGGGCAAGCAGTTCGGCGAGCGCACGGCGCTGAGCGGGGTCAGCTTCGCGCTGGAGGCGGGCGAGCTGGTCGCCGTGGTCGGCCCCAACGGCGCCGGCAAGACGACGCTGCTGTCGATCCTCGCCGGCGTGCAGAGCGCGAGCTCGGGCACCGTGAGCGGGCGCGCCACACACGGCGGTGCGCGTGAGATCGGCTGGGCGCCGCAGCAGGCGGCCGTATACGGGCGCCTCACGGTGCGCGAGAACCTGCGCCTGTTCGCGCGGCTGGAGCAGGTCCCCGACGCGGATGCGGCCGTCGCGCGGATGCTCGAGCAGACGGGACTTCAGCCGCGCGCGGACGATCGCGTGGAAAGCCTCTCCGGCGGCAACCGCCAGCGCGTCAACGTCGCACTGGCCCTGCTCGCCGATCCGCTCGTGCTGGCGCTCGACGAGCCGACATCGGCGCTCGACCCCGCGCAACGGGCGCGCCTGTGGGACTTCGTCTCCTCGCTCGCCGCGCGGGGCAAGAGCGTGCTGTTCTCGACGCACCACCTCGGTGAGGTGCGTCGGTATGCCTCGCGGGCGATCGTGCTGGTCGAGGGGGAGATGCTGTTCGACGGTTCGCCGGCGGAGCTGCTCGGGACTGTTGACGGCGAGGACGACGCTGAGGGCGCCTTCCTGGGGT
Organism: uncultured Solirubrobacteraceae bacterium; assembly: GCA_963714215.1. Lineage (GTDB taxonomy): Bacteria > Actinomycetota > Thermoleophilia > Solirubrobacterales > Solirubrobacteraceae > Palsa-744. The sequence continues at coordinate 814,271 of CAVQNP010000004.1, read as the reverse complement.
TCCTGCGGCAACGGGGGCTTTTGTGACCGGCATCCTGCCTTCTAGTCGAGCCGGCCTCCGCTCTTGGATTGAACTTGTGAACGCTCCGGTCGCCACGACAGTTACATGGGCGGCCATCCGGGCCGCCTGGCTGCCTAGGCCACGCCCCTCGCGTGGCCACGGTCTTGGTGGGCTGCGATGAAAGCGCTGCTCGTGAAGGACCTCCTGATCCTGCGGCGCTCGCGGCTGCTGGTCGGCGTGCTCGTGATCTACCCGATCGCGATCGCGTTGCTGATCGGGCTGGCGATCTCGCGCTCGCCGGGTAAGCCGAAGGTGGCAATCGTCGACCAGACGCCGCCGGGGCAGACGGTCAAGGTCGGCAGCGAGCGGGTTCCGGTTAGCGAGTACGCCGAACAGCTCTTCGACCAGGTCCAGCCGCAACGCGCCTCGAGCCGTGCCGAGGCGGTGGAAGAGCTCAAGTCGGGCAAGGTGCTGGCGGCGGTCGTGATCCCACCGAACATCGCCGCTCGGCTCGGCTCGGGGCTGAAGCAGGGGCAGCTGGAAGTGCTCTACAACGGCAACGCGCTGGAGCAGTCGCTCGTGCAGGCGCAGATCGAATCGGCGCTGGCCCAGGCCAACATCGGCTTTTCCGAACAGATCCAGCGCGCTGCGTCGCAGGCGATCGGCGCGCTGCTGAGCGGGCGCAACCTCGGCGTGCTCGGTGCGCCGGAACTGATCGGACTCGGACAGATCCCGTCGAAGCTGCACGGCATCATCGCGCGCACGCCACCGGGCGCGGACCGCAGAGCGCTCGAGCAGATCGACGCGTTCGCGAGCTTCGCGGCGCAGAACCTGACGCTGGCGAAGAACGTGCTCTCGACGATCGGCCAGCCGATCCAGGTGAAGACGACGTTGATCGAAGGTCGCCGCACGCCGCTGAACACGTTCGCGGTGGTCGTGGCGGTGAGCATCTCGCTGATGTTCGTGTGCGTGCTGCTGGCCTCGGGCGGCGTGGCGCTCGAGCGCGAAGAGCACACGCTGGCGCGCCTCGCGCGGGGCTTGATCTCGCGCGGTGGCCTGCTGGCCGAGAAGGCGCTGCTGGCGGCGGCCTGCTCGGCGGCGCTGGCGTTCGCGATGCTCGCCGGGATCAGCGCGTTAGTGGAGCTCGACTGGGGGCGGGTGGGGCAATGGCTGGTCGCGCTGGCGCTCGGCGGCGCGGCATTCGCGGCGCTGGGCGTGGCGATCGGGGCGCTCGCGCGCGAGGTGCGCGCCGCTTCGCTGCTGGCGTTCCTGCTGTCGCTGCCGCTGGCGTTCCTGGCGCTCGTGCCCAGCGGCGCGGTCGGCGCCGGCCTGAGCGATGCGATCGATGTGATCTCGTTCGTGTTCCCATACAAGGCGGCGCTGCAAGCGCTCGACGCGGCGGTCAACGGGGCGTCGCCGACGCTGCCGGGGCCGCTCGCGCACCTGGCGGTGCTGGCGATCGTGTTCGGCGCGCTCGCGCGCGTAGGGCTGCGCCGCGTGGACTGAAGCGCCGCCGCGCGGCACAGGCGCGTGCACCAAGGCCCGGAATCTCTAACCTGGGAAGACGATGGCCTTTCCCCAGACGCGTATGCGCAGGCTGCGCGCATCGGCTTCTCTGCGCGGGCTCGTGCGCGAGACGGAGCTGAGCGCGGAGCGCTTGGTGCTGCCGCTGTTCGTCTCGGAGGCGGCGAGCGGGCGCGAGCCGATCGCGACGATGCCGGGCGTCGGGCGCCTGTCGGTGGCGGCGGCCGTCGAGGAGGCACGTGCGGCGGCCGAGCTGGGAATCGCGGCGGTGATGCTGTTCGGCATCCCGGCCGAGAAGGATGAGCAGGGCTCGGGGGCATGGGACGAGGAGGGTGTAGTGCAACTGGCGACGGCGGCGATCAAGCGCGCGCAGCCGGACCTGCTGGTGATCACGGACGTGTGTTTGTGCGAGTACACCGAGCACGGCCACTGCGGCGTGCTGCGCGAGGACGGCGCGGTCGACAATGACGCGAGCGTGGAGCTGCTGGCGCGTACGGCGGTCAGCCAGGCGCGCGCGGGCGCCGACCTGGTGGCGCCGTCGGACATGATGGACGGCCGCGTGCGCGAGATTCGCGCGGAGCTCGACGGGGATGGTCTCGCCGATACGCCGATCCTCGCGTACTCGGCGAAGTTCGCCTCGGCCTTCTACGGCCCGTTCCGCGACGCAGCCGGCTCATCGCCGGCGTTCGGCGACAGGCGCGGCTACCAGATGGACCCGGCCAACGGCGAGGAGGCCGTGCGCGAGGCGCTGCTCGACGTGCAGGAGGGGGCGGACATGGTGATGGTCAAGCCGGCGCTGGCCTACGGTGACGTGATCGCGGCGGTCAAGCAGGCGACGCGCCTGCCGGTGGCGGCGTACAACGTCAGCGGCGAGTACGCGATGGTCAAGGCGGCGGCCGCGGCAGGGTACATAGAGGAGCGCCGGACGGTGCTCGAGATCCTCACCTCGCTGCGCCGCGCGGGCGCGGAGACGGTCATCACCTACCACGCAAAGGACGCCGCCGAGTGGCTGCAGGAGGCGACATGACCGAGCCGGACCCGACGATCACAGAGCGGCAGGGACCAGCCGAGGCTGCGGCCGAGGAGCCGCTGGCGGCGGTGGCGGACGACACGCGCGCAAGTACGGCGACGCCGAAGCTGCGCAGCCGCAAGGACGGTGCGGCGATCCCGCTGGACGACCTCGATCGCAAGCTGCTCAACCTGATGCAGGGGAGCTTCCCGATCGCGCAGCGCCCCTACGAGCACGTGGCGTCGCTGGCGGAGGTTCCAGAAGCGCTCGTGATGGAGCGCGTGCAGCGGCTGCTGGACAAGCGCATCATCCGCCAGGTCACGCCGATCTTCGACACGCGCGCGCTCGGCTACTCCTCGATGCTGGTGGCGGCGAAGGTTGACCCGGAGCACCCGCATCGCGCGGCGCAGGTGATCAACGAGCACCCGGGTGTGTCGCACAACTACTTGCGCAACCACGACTTCAACCTGTGGTTCACGATCGCGACGGAGCCGGACTCGATGCTCGGCCTGGAGGGCACGCTGGAGGTGCTCGCACGCGAGGCGGGCGCGGAGTCGGTGCGCCAGCTGCCGACGCTGAAGCTGTTCAAGATCCGCATGGACCTCGAGATGGAGGGCGACACGGCGGCGCTTTCCAGCGCGGTCGAGGCGAAAGAGCCGATCGAGCTCGAGCGCCAGCCCTACGACGAGCGCGACATTGCGGTGATCCGTGCGCTGCAGGGCGACATGCCGGTGATCGCAGAGCCCTACGCGCCGGCGGCGGCCGCGCTGGGGATGACCCAGCAGGCCCTTCTCGACCACCTGGCGGGAATGCAGGAGCGCGGCATCCTGCGCCGCGTGGCGGCGATCCTCTACCACCGCCGCGCGGGCTTCTCGGCCAACGGCATGGGCGTGTGGCAGGTGCCGGACGAGCAGATTGCAGAGATCGGCCGCCGTATGGCGGCGGTGCGCGGCATCAGCCACTGCTACCAGCGCCCGACGTATGAGGACTGGCCGTACTCGGTCTTCACGATGGCCCACGGCCGCTCCAAGGAGGAGTGCGACGCGGTGCTCGACGCGATCGCAGAGCAGACGGGGATTCACGAGCGCGCGACCCTCTACTCATCGACGGAGTTCAAGAAGATCCGCTTGCTGTACTTCACGGACGAGTTCAAGGAGTGGGAGAGGAAGTATGGATAGGAGCGCCCTGTGGGGCGCTCTGATCGTGCTCGCGTAGCTCGATGGCATCGCTCACCGACACCCGCTCGGCGGAGGCTTATCGACGCGCGCTCGACCTGTTGCCGGGGGGCGTCAACTCGCCGGTGCGCGCGATGCGCGCGATCGGCCGTGACCCGCTGTTCATCGCCCGCGGCGAAGGCGCGGAGCTGATCGACGTCGACGGGAACCGCTTCATCGACTACGTCTGCTCGTGGGGTCCGCTGATCCACGGCCACGCGCACCCGGCGATCCTCGAGGCGATTGCGCAGGCGGCGGCGAAGGGGACGAGCTTCGGCGCGCCGACGACGGGGGAGGTGGATCTGGCGTGCGCGGTGGCGGGCCGGATGGAGAGCGTGGAGATGTTGCGCATGACCTCCTCGGGCACGGAGGCATCGATGACGGCGATCCGCCTGGCGCGCGCGGCAACGGGCCGCGAGCAAGTGCTGAAGTTCGCGGGCGCCTACCACGGGCACGTGGACGGCCTGCTCGCGCAGGCAGGATCGGGGCTGGCGACGCAGGCGCTGCCGGCGAGCCCTGGGGTGCCGCAGAGCGCGGCGGCGGGCACGGTGGTGGTGGCGTGGAACGATGCGGACGCGCTGTGCGAGGCGAGCGAGCGCCACGAGCTGGCGGCGATCCTGGCGGAGCCGCTGCCGGCGAACATGGGGCTGGTGCCGCCGAGCGAGGGCTTTCTCGAACTGCTGCGCGAGCGGGCCGATGCGACGGGCGCGCTGCTCGTGCTCGACGAGGTGATCTCCGGCTTTCGCGTAGCGCGCGGCGGCGCGCAGGAGCGCAGCGGCGTGCGCGCGGACCTGACGATCATGGGCAAGGTGATCGGCGGCGGGCTGCCGGCGGCGGCGCTCGGCGGTAAGGCCGAGCTGATGCGCAGGCTCGCGCCGTCGGGAGACGTCTACCAGGCGGGCACGCTGTCGGGAAACCCGCTGGCGGTGGCGGCCGGCCTGGCCACGCTCGAGCTGCTCGACGAAGCGGCCTATGCTCGTCTTTCGGCGACCACGGAGCGGCTCGCGGCGGGCCTGCGCGCGGCGGCGCAGGACTTTCCGGTGCAGGTCGTCTCGGTCCCGGGCCTGTTGACGGTGTTCTTCGCCGAGCACGCGCCGGCGAACTTCGCGGACGCCCAGGCGTGCGATCTGCAGGCGTACGCGAGCTGGTGTCGTGAGCTGCTCTCGCGCGGCGTGTACCTGCCGCCGTCGCAGTTCGAGGCGTGGTTCCCCTCGCTGGCGCACTCGCCGGAGCAGATCGACCGTACGATCGAAGCGGCGGCGGCGGCGTTCGCGGCGGTGCGCGAGCCGAAGGGGGCGGCTGCGTGAGACCAGATGAGCTGCGATTTCGGAGACCGCCGTGCTAGCCGGGACGCGGCCGGCGCTCGAGCGCCTGCGCGCGCTGCTGCGCGCCGAGGGCGGTCTGATCGGGACGCTCGTCGGTGGCGAGGAAGCCGACTCCGGCGATGGGCTCGACGGTACTCGTGAGGCGAGCGGCGCGGACGGTGAGAGCCCGGCGCGGGTCGCGGCGAGCGGGCCACGCACGGAGCAGCAGGCCGAGCAGTACGAGCTGGTGGTGGAGGCGATCTACGAGGGCTACCTGCTGCACTACGGTGCGCCACGAGTGGTGCGCGCGGCCGATGCCGACCTGCGCGTGCTCGCGGGCGACCGGCTGTATGCGATCGGCTTGGCGCGCCTGGTCGAACTCGGCGACACGCGCGCGGTGGCGGAGCTGGCCGACACGATCACGCTGAGCGCGCTCGCGCAGGGCGCCGGCGATGCCGCGCTGGCGGACGCGGTGTGGGCGGCGGGAGCGCGCGCCGTGGCCTGGGGCTCGAGCGATCTTCACGGCCGCGCGAAGGATCTCCTCGCCGGCGGATCGCCGGAGGCGTTCGAGGCGATGCGCACAAGCGCGCTGGGCGCTCCGGCCACGCCCTGAATCTCGCCTCGATATTGTTCGCGGTCGGTGTCCGACAAGCATTCAAAGCACAAGTCCAAATACACCGCCGACCGCATGATCCCGGGCGCCTTCGAGGGCGAGACGGTGACGCGCAGGCGCTTTATGACGGGCACGGCGCACACGGCGGGCGCGATCGCTGCCGGCGCGTTCGCGCTGCCGGCGCTCGGCTTCGCGCTCGGGCCGATCTTCAAGAGCACGCCGCACCACTGGGAGACGGTGGGCAAGGAGTCGGACTTCAACGAAGACAACTACGTGCCAGTCACGTTCACGCTGACGGCGGGGATCGGCGAGGCGGGCAAGACGACGGCGTACGTGCGCAAGTTCAACCCGAAGATCGACACGGACCCGAGCGACAAAGACTCGACGTACATCGCGATCTCCAGCCGCTGCGCGCACCTGGGCTGCCCGGTGCGCTGGGTGGACGCGGCGGAGCGCTTCATCTGCCCGTGCCACGGCGGTGTGTACGACCTGCTCGGCAAGCGCGTGGGCGGACCGCCGGTGCGACCGCTCGACCGCTTCTACACGCGCGTCGAGGGCGAATTCGTGCAGGTCGGGCCCCGCTTCAGCGTCAACAGCGAGCTCAAACGCTTCTCGCCGCGCGACCCGGGTGAGCCGCTGGATGGCATCGGCCAGTACCTCTACCCCTCGCGCCCGACGGCGCAGAAGCTGTAGGCGGACCGAGAACAGTGCCGAAGCTCCCCAAGCTACCCGCGCCGCCGCTGCCGGCCGCGCTGCAGGCGCCGCCGCCACGGCCGGGCGAGAACAACGGCAAGGGCGGCCCGCTCCAGGACGCCAAGGAGGCGGGGATCAGCGTCGTCGACTGGGTCGACGAGCGCACGTCGCTGAGCGGCGCCGGGCGCTGGCTGCTGTTCCGCAAGGTGCCGAAGGGCACGAACTGGTTCTACACGCTGGGCTCGGCGACGATGTTCGCCTTCCTCTCCCAGGCGGTCACGGGCGTTTTCCTGGCGATGTACTACCGCCCGGACCCGGCGGGCGGCGCGTACGAATCGATCCGCCACGTGACCAACGAAGTGTTCCTCGGCCAGTTCGTGCGCGGCATGCACAAGTGGGGCTCGAGCGTGATGGTGATCCTGATCTTCCTGCACATGGGCCGCACGTTCTTCTTCGGCGCTTACAAGTACCCGCGCGAGCTGAACTGGGTGATCGGCGTGGTGCTGCTGATCCTGACGATGGTGATGTCGTTCACGGGCTACCTGCTGCCGTTCGACCAGCGCGCGTACTGGGCGACGATCGTGGGCGTGAACATCAACGGCACGGGCCCGCTGATCGGTCCCTATCTGAGCGACTTCCTGCGCGGCGGCGGCGAATTCGGGGCGACGACGCTGTCGCGCTTCTATGCGATCCACATGCTGCTGATACCGGGGTTGCTGGCTGCGCTGATCGGCTTCCACCTGTACCTCGTGGCCAAGCTCGGCACGACGGCGCCGCCGTGGTCGAAAGCGGAAGAGCGCCCTGAGCTGCTCGAGGCCGAGGTCTAGGCGAGATGAACCAGCGCGAGAAGGAGGAGTACCTCCGCGAGTACGCGATCCTGAAGTCCAAAGGCAAGCCGTTCTTCCCCTACGCGGTGGCCAAGGACGGAGCGATGGCGTGTGTCGTGATGGCGGTCATCATCACGATGTCGCTGGTGCTCGGCGCGGAGCTCGGCTCAAAGGCGAACCCGACGACGACGACGTACGTGCCGCGTCCGGAGTGGTACTTCTTCTTCCTGTTCGAGGTCCTGCGCGTGGTCAAGCCGCCGAGCCTCGTGCCGCTGGCGACGATCGGCGTGCCGACGATCGGCATGATCCTGCTGTTCCTGCTGCCGTTCTACGACCGCAGCCCGGAGCGCCGGCCCGAGCGTCGTCCGATCGCGACGATCACGGGCATCGCGGTGATCGGGGCGATGGCGTTCCTCACGTACTCGGGGGCCAACGCGGGCTCGCCGACGGCGATCGAAATGAAGACGCCGCAGCCGGTGCTCAACGCGGGCGGCAAGACGCTGGCGGAATACGAAGCGGGCAAGAAGGTGGTCGCGCAGTCGGGCTGCCTTGCGTGCCACAAGATCGGCGACAACGGCAACGACGGCCCTGGCCCGCAGCTGACGAACATCGGCTCGCGCCTGCCGCGACAGGGGATCGCGCGCACGCTCGTGAACCCGACGGCGCCGATGCCATCGTTCAAGAACCTGCCGCCGAAGAAGTTCAACGCGGTCGTAGCCTTCCTCGCGCAGCTCAAGCAGTAGCGTCTCCCCGATGGACTCCGGTCCCCCCACGGGCTCCGCGTCGGGTCGTCTGGAGGCGGAGCAGGTGCGCTCGATGTTCGACGGCATCGCGGGCGTCTACGACCTGCTGAACACGGCGATGACGGCCGGGCTGCACCACCGCTGGCGCTCGCGCGCGGCCGATCTGGCGCGCGTGGGGCCGGGCGACCGTGTGCTCGACGTCGCCACGGGCACGGGCGACCTCGCGCTCGAGCTGGCCGGGCGGGTCGGCCCGGACGGTGAGGTGATCGGCAGCGACTTCGCCGAGGGCATGCTCGAACGAGCGCGCGAGAAGGCGGCGGCGCGCGGTGATGGGCAAGGCGGCGTGCGCCCTCGCTTCGAATGGGGCGATGCGCTCGCGCTGCAGTACCCGAGCGCGTCCTTCGACGCAGCGACGGTCGGCTTCGGCGCGCGAAACTTCGCCGACCTCGCTCGCGGCCTGGCCGAGATGCGCCGCGTGGTGCGCCCGGGCGGGCGCGTAGTCGTGCTCGAGATCACGACGCCGGTGAGGCCGCCGCTGTCGACGTTCTACGCGCTTTGGTTCGACCGGCTGGTGCCGCTGCTGGGACGCGCGGCACAGGCTTCGGCACGTGCGCTGGGCGGGCTGCGCGCCTCGCGTGGCGGCGGGCGCGTGGAAAACGGCTCGAATGGCGCGTCGCACGCCCCGACGGGGATTGCGGCGGCGTACGCGTACCTGCCGAACTCGGTCAAGCGCTTTCCGGAGCCGGCGGCGTTGGCGGCCGAGCTCGACCGCGCGGGACTGCAGGAGATCTCCTACGTGCTGCTGGCGGGAGGGATCGTGGCGATCCACGCGGGCACGGTGCCGACCGACCCGATGCCGGGTGGTGAGGTCCGGTGAACGCGCTCGATGGCGCTCAGGCGGCGAGTGCTGCGGAAGGCGTAGAGGGTGTCGACGCGATCATGCGCCGCGGTGGCGAGGAGCTGCGCGAGCGCATGGGGCGCACCGAGCGCCACCTCGAGCTGGTCACGGCACGGGCGGGTGAGCCACTCGCGGCGCACGCCAACGCGACGGTGCGCGCGGGCGGCAAGCGCCTACGTCCGCTGCTGGTCGTGCTGGCGGCCGAATCGGCGGGCGGGCCACCGGACACAGAGGGCGGCGAGGAGCGCCTTGTACGCGCGGCGGTGGCGATCGAGCTGGTGCACTCGGCGACGCTGGTGCACGACGACCTGATCGACGGTGCGCAGCTGCGCCGCGGGCATCCGACGGTCGCGGCAGAGGCCGGGCGCGAGGTTGCGGTGGCGACAGGCGACTTGCTGTTCTCGCTGGCCTTCGCCGAGCTTGCGCGCAATGAGAGCGCGATCCAGCTGCGCGCGCTGTCGGACGCGAGCTCGGCGCTTGCGGCGGGCGAGCTGCTCCAGCGCGAGGACGCCTACGCAGCGCACGTGCCGGTCGAGCGCTACCTGCGTCGCTGCGAGCTGAAGACGGCGGCGCTGTTCGAGGCGGCGTGCCGGCTCGGCGCGTTGACGGCCGCGCAGGGCTCCACGGAGCTGGCCGACGCGCTCGGTGCGTTCGCCAGGCGGATCGGCTTGGCCTTCCAGATGCTCGACGACGTGCTCGACGTCTCGGGCCCGGTCGAGCGCACGGGTAAGGCGCGCGGCACGGACCTGCTCGACGGCACGGTCACGCTGCCGTTGATCCTCGCCCGCGAGCGCGAGCCGGAGCTTGCGCGCTTCGACCTCGCGGCGCTGAGCGGTCCTGAGCAGGCCGAGGAGTTGTGCGAGCGGATCGCTGCGACGGGAGCATTGGACGAGGCGCGCGAGCGGGCGCTTGGCGTGGTCGCCGAGGCCAAGGCCGAGCTGCCGGCGATCTTGCCTGACGGAAGGGCGGGGCTGCTGGATCTTGTCGCGGACGCGGTGGTCGAGCGGTACCGGTAGAACCTGCCGAGCTGGGGCAGGTCGCACACGCCCGGCCTCTGGCGCAACCAGTAAACGGCATCCGGCCTTCTAGTCGAGCCGACCTCCGCTCCTCGCTACTACTTGTGAACGCTCTGGTCGCCACGACCGTTACGGGGGCGGCCATCCAGGCCGCCTGCTTCTCGCGCCGGAGGCCGTCGCGCGGCCGTCCGGGCCGGCTAAGACGCTGCTCGCGCCGAGGCGTCTAGAAGTCCGACGGGGTGATCAGGTCGGCGTCCAACGCCCGCACGAAGAAGTCGACTTCCTCTGACATGTTCGCGTGCGTCATGCGGCGCAGGTCGCCGAGCAGCGCGCCGGCGGCGCGGTCGAGCTCGTCGTCGAGCAGCTCGACGGCGGCCTGCTCGAAGACGCCCTCGCGGCGGGACTCGCACTCGGGGCAGCGCAGCACGATGCGCCAGTGGCGCACGCCTTCCTCGCACCAGTCGAGCGGGTAGACGAGCTCGCCGCCACAGTTGAAGCAGACGTGCAGCTGGTCGGGCGTGCAAGGCGCGGCGGCGTTGCCGGAGCGCTCCTGACCCTTGGCCGCGGTCTTCGCCGCGGCCTGCGGGGGCTTGGGTGCACGGGGGTGGATGTCGGGACTGTCTGGTGTCTGCATGCCTGGTCAGGGGTTTCATCGACGGCAGGCAGCGGCGGCTTTAGCGCAATCCGCCCGGGCCAGTCCTCCGTGCAATGGATGCCTGAGAACGGACCGCCAGGCGCGCGGGCGCAAACGGCTCGGTGGTAGCTTGGGGTTGCCCATGGCCACCGCCATCCGCCCGATTGGCCACGAGGAGCGCCTCAGCCTCGTGGAGCATCTCGACGAGCTGCGCACGCGCCTGATCATCAGCGGGATCGTGCTGGCCGTCGTGTTCGGCGTCTGCCTGTGGCAGAACCACGAACTGCTGCACGTCCTCAACAAACCGCTGCAGACGCAGACGAAGAAGCAGGTCGCCAAGGGACAGGGCACGGTCGGCCAGGCGGTGCTCGCGCAGCAGGGCGTGCTCAAGCTTCTCGGGCGACACGCGCGCGGCGCTGGAAGCGCTCGCGCGTCCCGGCAGCGGACTCTCGCCGGCGACGCGCGCGCAGTTGCCGGGTCTGATCGCGGCGATGAAGGCGGACGTCGCGAAGATCCCGAAGAAGCCGATCGGCGACAACCCGGTCACGCTCGGTGTGGGGGAGCCGTTCACGACGACGATCACGGTGTCGCTGCTGTTCGCGCTCGTGATCTCGCTGCCGCTGATCCTCTACGAGGTCTATGGGTTCGTCGTACCCGCGCTCAGCCCCGATGAGAAACGCGCCGCGAAACCGCTGCTGATGGCGGTGCCGTTCCTGTTCGCGGCGGGTGTGCTGTTCGGCTACTTCGTCGTGCTCCCGGCGGCCGTGCGCTTCTTCGTCAACTTCAATGCGAGCGAGTTCAACGTGCTCGTGCAGGCGAGCCAGTTCTACAAATTCGCCGCCACCGTGCTGCTTGCGATGGGACTCGTGTTCCAGGTGCCGGTCGTGATCCTCGGCGTCACGCGAATCGGTCTGGTGACGGTCGAGCAGCTACGCAAGAGCCGCCGCTACGCGATCGTCGCGTGCGCGGCGGTCGCGGCATTCCTGCCGGGCGACGCGATCACACTGGTGCTCGAGACGGTCCCGCTGTACCTGCTGTATGAGGCGAGTATCCTGGTGGCCGCGCTTGTCGGACGGAGAGCCGCCAAGCGCGATCAGGGTGCCGGGGGTTCTACGGGGAGCCCGGCACCGTATCCGGAAGAGACAGCGGAGCCAAGCGTGCAGCAGATCATCGACCACGTCGATCCAGACCACACGAGCTGATGCTCTTCGACCTGAGAGGCAAGCACCGCCGCCGGGCGGTCAAGGTGATCTACGTCGGCCTGGCGCTGCTGGTCGGCGGCGGGCTGATCCTGTTCGGCGTCGGCGCGGGCTCGGGCGGCGGCGGCCTGCTCAACGCGGCGACCGAAAACGAAGGTGCCGGCGGCGCGAGCTTCTCCAGCCAGATCAAGAAGTTCGAAAAGCAGACCAAGAGGCAGCCGAACAACCTGGCTGCCTGGGAAAAACTGACCGCGGCGCAACTGCACGAAGCAGGCGGGGAAGCGTACGTCAACGCCCAGACCGGTGCGCCGACGGCGAAGGGCAAGGAACTGTTCTCGCAGGCCTCGCGCTCGTGGGAACGCTACCTCGCGCTGAACCCGCCCAAGCCGAGCCTGGAACTGGCCAAGCTGATGCTCCGCGTGTACGGCGCCGAAGGGCTCAACCAGCCGAGCTCCGCCGTGCAGGTGCTGCAGATCGTGGTCGCGGCGGAACCGAAGAACGCCTCCTACTATGCGGCGCTCGCCGAGTACGCCTACAAAGCCAAGAACACGCGCGTCGGCGACCTGGCGACGACCAAGGCAGTGGCGCTGGCGCCGGCCGCCGAACGCGACCGCGTCAAGAAAGAACTCGAATCGGTCAAGAAGGGCCCCAAAGGGCAGATCCTCACGACGACGACCAACGGCACGGTCTACACGGGCGAAGCCAACGGAGAAGGCGGCTTCCAGGGAACCGCGGTCAAAACGACGGCGGCGCAGCCGAAGACTCCGACCGGCACGACGACGGGCAAGACCAAATAGCCGCCCTCGGCTAGAATCGCTGCCTGAGCCGGCCAGTGCCGGCGCGCTTCCGGGCCGTTAGCTCAACCGGCAGAGCAGGGGCCTCTTAAGCCCAAGGTTGCAGGTTCGATTCCTGCACGGCCCATCTATTCGTAGCGCGCCGTCGAGCTCACCGCTCGGCGACGACGCGCACCGTCCGCAGCAGCCGGTCGCTCGCACCACGAACGCTGCCCCCCTGCTCGAGCGTGCTCTGGATGTAGGCGAGCGTCTCGGCGGTCAGGCGCTCCCCTGGCAGCACGTTGGGGATGCCCGGTGGGTAGGTGGCAAGCGACTCGGCCGCGATCCGCCCGGCGGCCTGCCCGGCCGGGACGACCTCCTGCTTGCCGAGGAACGCCTCACGCGGCGTCATCGCGAGCTCACCCCACGGGGGTGGCGCGGCGAAGCTGGCGCTTTCGCCGGTGGGGTCGAGTCCCACTCGCTCGACTGCATCGCGCAGCGCCTGTACGAGCCGTGCGGCCTCGGGCATCGCACGCTCGCCCATGCCGAACACGGCGACGATCACGTTCTGGGCGTACAGCTTGAGGTTGATGTCGCCCAGCTCCCGCAGCAGCGGCGCCATTTCGTAGCCGTTGGCGGCGATCCCGCGCACGTCGATCGCGACGCGCAGGGGGTCATAGGCGAACACGCCCGAGCGCCCGCATAAGCGCTCGTCGAGCACGTCGAGCCCCTCGATCTCCCTGATCTGCGCGCGCGTCTGCACGAGCCCGCGCATCGTTTCGTCGAGCAGCTCCCGCCCGTGCACGGCGGCCTGGCGCCTGGCGCCGTCGAGCGAGGCCGTCAGCAGCGCGCTCGGGCTGGTCGACTCCGTCAGCGTCACGGCCCGGTCGACCGCGTCGGCGCCGATCCGCCCGCCGGCGCCGAGGTGAAGCATGGCCGACTGCGTCAGGCTGCCGACGATCTTGTGCGTGCTCGAGATCACCAGATCGGCGCCCAGCGACAGCGCGTGCGCCGGCAACTGCTCGTGGAAGGCCAGGTGCGCCCCCCAGGCCTCGTCGACGATCAGCGGCACGCCGCGCGCGTGGGCCACGCCGGCCAGCGCCGCCACGTCGGCGACCGCGCCGAAGTAGGTCGGCGAGACGATCCAGGCCGCCACGGCTGCCGGCGTCCGCGCCAGGGCGTCGTCGAGCGTCTGCGGCGAGAGGCAATGGGCGATCCCCAGCTCCGGGTCGACCTCGGCCGCGGCGAACGTCGGGCGCAGACCCGAGAGCACGAGCGCGTCAATCGCGCTCGAGTGGGCGTTGCGTTGCACGACGATCTCGTTTCCGTAGTGCGCAAGCGCGAGGCCGGCCGAGAGGTTGCCCTGCGATGCGCCGTTGACGAGGAACCAAGCGCGTGTCGCCCCCCACGCCTCGGCCGCCAACTCCTGCGCACGCTCGAACGGCGTCGGTACGGGGCCGACGTCGATTCCATGCGTGAGCGCCGGGATGTCGAGGCTCAGCGCGCGCTCGCCGATCGCATGCGCAAGGCCCAGGTCGGCGCCAGGGCCGCCCTTGTGTCCGGGGACGTGAAGGCGTGCCGGGTCGCGCTCGGCGTACTCGAGCAGCGCGTCGAGATAGGGGGTCTCTTCTTGCCGGGAGCTCATGCTCCCCAGGCTAGAGCCCTGCCAAGGTCTTGCCGGTCTGGTGCCCGACCGAGCCCGCTAGACGCTCGTCGGGTCTGCCGCGCCCTTGCCCTGGCTGAGCAATGTGTCCTGCCCGGCGTCCGTCCAGATCGTCTGCTCCCGGCCCGGGCCGACGCCGATCAGCGTGACCGGCGCCCCGGTGTGCTCGGCGATGTAATCGAGGTACTCGCGCGCGCCGTCGGGCAGATCGGAGAGCACGCGGCACTCGCCGAGATCCTCGCTCCAGCCGCGCAGCTCGGTCAGCTCGGCGGTCGAGTGGTGCAGGACCGTCTGGTGGTAGGGGAAGTCCTCGAACACCGCGTCTTCGGCGCCGCGGTAGCTCGTGCAGACCTGGATCCGGTCGAGGCCCGAGAGCACGTCGAGCTTGGTCACGACGAGCCCCGTGAGCGTGTTCAGCCGCGCCGCGTAGCGCAGCGCGACGAGGTCGAGCCAGCCGGTGCGCCGCGGCCTGCCGGTCGTCGTGCCGAACTCGCCGCCGCGCGAGCGGATCAGCTCGCCCATCTCGTCGTGCAGCTCGCTCGGGAACGGTCCTGCGCCGACACGCGTCGTGTAGGCCTTGGAGATCCCCCACACTTCGTCGATGTCCTTCGGGCCGACGCCCGTGCCCACGCAGGCCGCGCCCGAGAGCGGGTTCGAGGAAGTCACGAACGGGTACGTGCCGTGGTCGATGTCGAGCATCGCCCCCTGGGCACCCTCGAAGATCACCTTCTGCCCGTCGTCGAGCAGATCCCACATCAGCTTCGAGGTGTCCGCGATGTGCTGCTCCAGACGATGGCCGAAGGTGAGGTATTCCTCGGTCATCGTGTGCAGGTCCAGCGACGGGTCCTTCTCAAACGGTCGCAGCGAAAGGCGCTTGGGCTCCATCGCGGCGACGATCTTCTTCTTCAGGATCTTCTCGTCGAGCAGGTCCTGCAGCCGGATTCCCAGCCGGGCCGCCTTGTCCGCGTAGCACGGGCCGATCCCGCGGCGCGTGGTGCCGATCTGCAGGCTGCCCAGCTTCGCCTCGCCGGCCGAATCGAGCAGCAGGTGATAGGGCATGATCAGGTGTGCGTTGGCCGAGATGCGCAGGCCGCCGACGTCCACGCGCCGGGCGCGCAGCGCGTCGAGCTCGCCGATCAGCACCTTCGGATCGATCACGACGCCGTTTCCGATCACGCAGCACTTGCCCGGATAGAGGATCCCCGACGGGATCAGGTGCAGCTTCCACTCCTCGCCGTCGCGCACGATCGTGTGCCCGGCGTTGTTGCCGCCCTGAAAGCGCACGACCGCGTCCGCCTGCTCGGCGAGCAGGTCGGTGATCTTTCCCTTCCCCTCATCGCCCCACTGGGCGCCTACGATCACGATTCCGGGCATGTCAGGTGCAGTCTACGTAGGGCGGGCCCCGTCGCCCGGCCAACGAGACGCTCAGGCCAGGCGCGCCTGCACGGTCGTGTCCACGTCGGCCGCGTCGGGCCCGTCGCGTGGCTCGGCGAAGTGCACGCGGCGCTCTCTGGGTCCGTCCATACGCTCGGCCGGCGCCCTGAGCTTGAGCCGGTCGTCTTCACCGAACAGCGGCAGCCCGTTGCCACAGATCGCAACCAGCCGCGAGACGGTGCGCTCGCCGAGCTGCTCGATCAGCTCGTCGTAGCGGAGGTTGGTCGTCACGATCATCGCCCGCTCGTCCTCGTAGCGGCTGTTGACGATCGAGTAGAGCTGCTCGAGCACCCACTCGGTCGTGTTCTCCGCCCCGAGGTCGTCGATGTGCAGCAGGTCGACCGCGGCGAGCTGCTCGAGGAAGCCGATCATCCCCGCCTCCGTCTCGATCGCCGCGCGGATCAGATTGAGCAGCCGCGGCAGCGAGTAGATCGCCACCGAGCGCCCCGCGTCGATCGCCGCCTTGGAGACGATCATCGCGAGCGTCGTCTTGCCCGTGCCGACGTCGCCCATCAGCCACAGCCCCCGTCCTGCGTCGAGGTTGGCGTCGATCTCGCGCACATAGCGGCGCACCTCCTGCACCACGTCCGGCGCGACGCGCGCGATTTCCGGCACCGGCGGGCGCTCGAAGGAGACGCCGCGGTAGTGCCTCGGCATGCGGCCCTCCAGGCCGGCCATGCGTCGCTTGGCGATGCGCCCCGCCCGGCAACGGCAGTCCCTCGCCGTGTTCGTCTGCTCGTCAAGTACGAAGCCGCTGCCGTCGCACAGCCCGTACGGGCATGGACCGCCGGCCGGCGAGCTCGCGGGAGTATGCGCGTCGGAGGGGCCACTCACGGCGCGTAGCGCTCCCCGGCGTAGTTGTTGAACTTCGGGTACTCCTTCTGGAAGGTCAGCGTGACTTTGCCGACCGCCCCGTTCCGATGCTTGGCGATGATCAGGTCGGCCTCGCCCTCGCGTTCTGAATCCTCGTTGTAGTACTCGTCGCGGTAGATGAACATCACGAGATCGGAGTCCTGCTCCAGGTTCCCCGACTCGCGCAGATCCGAGAGCTGCGGCTTCTTGTCCGGGCGCGTCTCCACCGCGCGGCTCAGCTGCGAGAGCGCGATCACCGGCACGCCCAGCTCGCGCGCGAGGATCTTCAAACCGCGGCTCAGCTCGCCGACCGCCGTGACGCGACTGTCGTAGCGGCTGTCGGTACGCATCAGCTGCAGGTAGTCGATGATGATCAGCCCGAGGCCGCCCTCGCACTGGCTGTGCAGCCGGCGAGCCTTGGCGCGGATCTCGAGCATGCCGACGTCGCTGGAGTCATCCACCCACAGCGGCGCCGCCGCCAGCACCTGCGAGGCCTTGAGGATCTTCGGCCAGCGCTGCTCGGCGACGCGTCCCTTGCGCAGCTCCTCGCCCTTGATGCGCGCCTGCGAGGCGACGAAGCGCTGCGCCAGCTCGGCCTCCGCCATCTCCAGCGAGAACAGCGCGACCGGCTTGTTGTGTTCGACCGCCGCGTTCTCGGCGATGTTGCAGACGAGCGCGCTCTTGCCCATCGCCGGGCGTGCCGCGATGATGATCAGATTGCCCGGTTGAAAGCCGCCGGTGATCTCGTCGAGGTCCTTGAAGCCCGACGGCGTGCCCGTCAGCGAAGTGCCTTCGATCGACAGTCGGTGGAGCTTGTCGAGCTCCTCGTGCAGTACCTCCTCGATCGCCCTGAAGTCCTGCTGGCGGTCGTCGCGTGCGACCTCGAGCATCGCCTTCTCCGCCTGCTCGACGAGCTCGCGCGGCGCCGCCTGGTGTCCGGCCACGCTCTCCTGGATCTCATACGAGGCCTTCAGCAGCCGCCGCAGCAGCGCGTTCTCGCGCACGATCTGCGCGTATCGCCGGGCGTGACCGGCCGCCGGGACGACGCCGGTCAGCTCATCGACCGCGGCCGCTCCGCCGATTTCCTCCAGCTTGCCGGACTGGCGCAGGCGGTCGATCACCGTCAGCGTGTCGACCGGCTCGCTCTCGTTGTAGAGCGCCAGCATCGCCTCGTAGATCGCGCCGTGGCGCTCGCGGTAGAAGTCGTCGGCGCGTAGACCCTCCTCGATCACCAGTGCGTACAGCGAGCGGTCCGAAAGCAGGATCGCGCCCAACACCGACTGCTCGGCGTCGAGGTTGTGCGGCGGCGTCAGCCCCGCCCGCGAGGCTCCATTCGTGCCGTTGGCTGTCGCGACCGCGCTCATGGGTTGGGCGAGTTTAGGGTTGGGTCGACGGCTGCCCGAGCGGACTCCCCGCTCCTACGGATGTTTTTGTTCCGCACGAACTGATGTTCGCATGGACGGCGGCGGGGCAAGCCGGGGCGCGTTGGCGCCGGTGCGCTACTTCTTCGCGACGACCATCGTCTTGATGGTCGCGGGCACGCCGTCGACTACCTCGACGACGACCATGTAGGTGCCGACGTTCTTGATCGGCTCCGGCAGGTGCACGTTACGTTTGTCGATCTTCAGG
The DNA here is from genome assembly GCA_963714215.1 of uncultured Solirubrobacteraceae bacterium. Lineage (GTDB taxonomy): Bacteria > Actinomycetota > Thermoleophilia > Solirubrobacterales > Solirubrobacteraceae > Palsa-744. The sequence goes on along the minus strand of CAVQNP010000004.1, from coordinate 796,246 downwards.
CCGCGGGCTTCCTTGATCGCGTTGGCGATGTCCTGCGCCGTGACCGAGCCGAACAGGCGACCGTCCGCGCCGGCCTGCTGGGGGATCGTCAGCACCGTGCGGTTCAGCAGGTTGACGTTCTCCTCGGCTTTCTCGATCGCGTTGCGCTCGGCGCGCTCCGCTGCCTGCTGGCGCTGGCGGATTGCCTCGACGGCACCCTTCGTCGCCGGCTGGGCCAGCTTGCGCGGCATCAGGTAGTTGCGCAGGTAGCCCTTGGAGACGTCGACGACGTTGCCCTGCTCGCCGAGCGTCTCAACGTCCTGCAGAAGGATTGCGTCCGGCATCGTCGTCCTCAGCGGTCGCGGTCGCCGCGTTCGCGCCGCGGGCTGTCCTCGCGTCCGCCCTCGTTGACGTAGGGCAGCAGAGCGAGCTCGCGGGCGCGCTTGACGGCGCGCGCGATCTGCACCTGGTGGCGCCGGCACGAGCCCGTGATCCGGCGCGAGCGGATCTTGCCCTTCTCAGAGATGAACTTGCGCAGCGAGGCGACGTCCTTGTAGTCGACCTGCTCGACCTTGTCGCGGCAGTACTGACAGGACTTGCGCCGCCCGCTTCCGACCCCGCCCTTCTTGTCGCGCCGGCGAACCGGCTTGCCACGTCCGCGTGCCTTGGCCATCAGCGGAGCCTGCCGCTGAAGCGGCTGCAGTAGGTGGGCATGGAAACGGGTGAATGCACAAGAACCTCTCTGTAACTGGTGATGCTCAGAACGGAATGTCGTCGTCGCCGGTGCTGCCGGCGGGCGCAGTCTGGAAGTCGCCTTCGTCGATCGGCACCTCGCCCCCCGAGGGAGCTCCGCCCGACTGACGCGCTCCGATCGGTCCGCCTCCGCCGGAGGCGTCTTCACGCGAGCCCAGGAACTGCACCGAATCGGCAATGATATCGGTTGCCTGGCGCTTTGTGCCGTCCTGCGCTTCCCACTCGCGCCACTCCAGGCGTCCGTCGATCGCGACGGGCCGTCCCTTGGACAGGTAGCGCGCCGCGTTCTCGCCCTGCGCACCCCACACGGTGACGTCGAAGTAGTTCGGCTTGTCGACCCATTCGCCGGACGCGCCGTCCTTGCGCCGCGTGTTGCACGCGATGCGCAGCTTGCAGACCGACGTCCCGCTCGGCAGCGAGCGCAGCTCGGGATCGGCTGTCAGGTTCCCGGTCATCACGACCCTGTTGATGTTGGTGGCGGCCACGGCTCCTCTTCCTTTCGGCTTGTAGCTTGCCTTCTCTCGGGCTGCTCGACTCTCGAATTACGAACGGTCGAGTCTAGACCGGCTTGCGGGTGCGAACCTCACGCGGGGCGCTTCGAGCCCGCTAATTGCGGTTGTCCGAGGCTCCCGCTGAGGCCCGGCGGGCACGCGTAGAGGTGCCGAACACCTCGTCCCAGTAAGGCGCCGAGATGCCGAAGCCACGCGTGTCGTCCTGGAAATGGTGGCGCATGTGCCGCTCGCGCAGCATCCGCCCGAGCGGTCCCCGTGCCCGGAAGTGGTGCAGGTAGTAGTGCATCATGTCGTACACCAGATAGCCGACGAAGAAGCCCGCCCCGATGCCCGGGGCGTAGTCCTCGCCGAAGATCAGGTAGAGCAGTCCGAACACCGCCGCGCCCAAGGGCACGCTCACGGCCGGCGGCATCACGAGGCGCATCGGGTCGTTCGGGTGATCGTGGTGGACGCCATGGATGATCCAGTGCATGCGCGCGCCCAGGCCCGCCTCCGGCTCGAAGTGGAAGACGATCCGGTGCAGCCAGTACTCGAACAACGTCCACAGGGCGTAGCCGCCGATCAGCAGCGCCAGCGAGACGAGGATGCTGACGCTGGAGAGGCTCCAGCCCTCGAGGTAGGCGATCCCGGGCACGAAGATCAGCACCGGCACGATCGGGTGCACGCGCGAGAGCGCGTCGAGCACACGTGACTCGAACATCGGCGGCGACGCGCGGAGCACGTCCGTGCGACTCGCCGCGCCCTCGCCCATGTCTTCAGCCCAGCCCATGTCCTCGATCTTATTACGCCTGCGTTGAGCCCGTAGGGGCCTGGCGCACGGCTTGCAGTCTGAACCTGCCGCGGTTGCGGAAAGCCCGCAGCGGGCTCAGCTTGGCTCGCCGACCGCGACCTCGGCCGTCGGCTCGGCATCGTCGGCCGGAGCCTGCGGCGCAGCCTCGGCGGCCTCGGCCGACGCCGATGCAGGCGCGGCTGGTGCAGGCGTCTCGGCGGACGCGGGCGCCTCTGCCGGGGCGGCAGCCTCGGCCGCCGGTGCCTGCTCGCCCTCCACGGCCTCGCCACGCGACGTCGGCGGTGCGGCACTCATGTCCGGCGGCGAGGGCACGCCCGGCGCGAGCTTGATGATGCGAAAGCGCAGCACCTCGTCGGCCAGGCGCAGCGTGCGATCGAGGCTGCTGAGCAGCTCCGTGTCGGCCACGTGGAACTGCATCAGGTGGTAGCGCGCGCTGGTCCTGCGCTCGATCGGGTAGGTCAGCGCCCGCTCGCCCCACTCGTCGTGGCGCAGCAGCTCACCCTGCGCTGAGATCGAGGCGCGCGTGTCGGTGACGAGCTTCGCGCGCGTCGCATCGTCGGCCTGGGGGTCGAGCAGCAGCACTAGGTCGTATGTCGGTGCGGGCAATGTCATGCGAGAACCGGCGCGCCGCTGTAAGGCACGGCACGCCGAGCAGCAAGATTAGCGGGTCCGGCCCTTCGCGCGGATGTCCGCCAGCTGCTCGTCGATCCAGTCGCCGGGGTCGCGCGAGGTCACTATCTGCACGAGCCCCTGAGCGCGGCGCCGCTTCTCCTGCGGTGCCATCGTCAGCGCGGCGTGGATCGAGTCGGCCAGCTCCTGGATGTCGAACGGGTTGACCGACAGCGCGAACTCGCCGAGCTCCTCGTGCGCGCCCGTGTTCTCCGAGAGGATCGAGACGCCCTCGCGCTCGTTGACGATCGGACCCTCCTTGGCGACCAGGTTCATGCCGTCGAACATCGCATTGACGAGCAGCACGTCGTAGTGCTTGTAGGAGGCCATTGCCTCCTCGAGGTCGTCGCGCAACTTCAGCTGGATCGGCATCCAGTCGGGCGTGCCGTGTCGGTGGTTGACGACCGCCACGATCGCCTCGATCGCCTCCAGGTACTCGGCGTACTGCGGCACGTCGGTGCGCGAGGGCATCATCTGCGCGACGAACGTCACGCGCTCCGAGAACTCAGGGTGCTGCTCGAGGAACAGGTCGAACGCCGAGAAGCCGCGCAGCACGTTCTTGGAGAGGTCGGCGCGGTCGACGCGCAGGATCAGGAAGTCGCGCCGCCGGCGCAAGAGCTCCTGCTCGAACTGCTCGACGCGCGCACGCTGGGCGATGCGGCGCGTGGCCTCGTGGTCGATTGGCAGTGGATATGCGCGCACCCACACCTCGCGCTCGCCGCCCGGCGCGATCACGATGCCGCGCTCGAAATCCACCTCCAGGCCCATCAGGTCACGGCAGCACTGCAGGAAGTTGCGCCGGTAGGAGCGCGTGTGAAAGCCGATGATGTCGTTCGCGAGCAGTCCCATGAAGATCTCCTCGCGGATCCGCGTCGGCAGCACCCGCCAGGAATCCGACTGCGTCCACGGGATGTGCACGAAGTGGTGCAGGAAGGCATCCGGGCGGGCGCGACGGACGAGCCCCGGCAGCGTGTAGAGGTGGTAGTCGTGGATCATCACGACCGGTTCCTCGCTCCCCTCGAGCTCCTCGACGACGGCCTGTGCAAGATCGTCGTTGACGGCGTTGTAGCCGAACTCGAACGCCTCGATCTCCTCACGGCGGATGTCCGGGGCGTTCGACAGGTCCCACAGGTAATGCTGGATGAACCACAGCATCGGGTTGGCCACGACGTTGTAGAAGCGGTCGTAGGCGCCAGGGTCCGAGACGACCAGGCGGACGCGGAAGTCGACGTCGCCCGTCGGCGAGCGCACCGGGAACGAGCGACCCCCGTGTTCCTCGGAGGCCTTCGCGTCGTACTCGCTCATCGCCGAGGCGATCCAGATCGCTTCGCGATGGGTCGCCAGCCCGGTGAGTGCCGTGACCACGCCGCCCGAGCCGCGCTGCGTGTTGCCGTCGGCGTCGAAGGTGACCGGTCCGCGGTTGCTCACGAGCAGCAGCGGCACGTCAGGAGTCATGCTCGCGCCTCCATCCGGTCGGCGCCCTTGTGACGGAGCGCGAGCACAGCGAGGCGGACATCCGCGCTCGCCTGACCGCGGCTTCGCCGCTCTGCTCGCGCCTGCATCCAGTCGGCGCTCTGATCGGAACGCTCGACATCCGTGCTCACTACTTCGTCTTCAGCTCGGTGAAGATCTTCAGGTAGTCGCGCAGGTAACGGGGCGTGAGGAAGTGGGTGCGCACGTGCTCCTTGCCGCGCCTGCCCAGGAACTTGCCGAGCGCCGGGTCCTTCAGCACCTCCAGCGAGCGCTCCGCGCACTCCTCGACGCTCGAGACAAGAAAGCCCGTGACGCCGTCCTCGATCTGCAGCGGGATGCCGCCGACGTTGCCGCCGATGAACGGGCGCGCCTTCCAGATCGCCTCGGAGACCGTCAGCCCGAAGCCCTCGCGCGTGGACTTCTGGATCAGCACGTCCGAGTGCGACTGGAACGCGTTGACCTCGATCGCGCCGACGTTGTTGAAGTTGTTGAGGATGTGTATGTCGGGGTCGCCGTCGGCGTGCGCGATCGTCGCATTGAAGAAGTCCCACCCCTCCGGGTCGTCGCTGGCCATCGAGCCGACCAGGGCGAGCTGCACCTCGGGCATCGACTCCTTGACGATGCGGTAGGCGTCGATCACGCCCAGCGGGTCCTTCCATGGATCAAAGCGGGAGACCTGGCACATCAGCGGACGGTCCACGTCGATCCCGAACTGGCCGCAGACGAACGCGCCGTCCTCCGGCGAGAGCGCCATGTTCTTCGGCGTCAGCGGGTCGATCGCCGGCGGCACGACGTTGACGTGCCCGTTCATTCCCGGGGGTACGTACTCCTGCATGTGAAAAAGCGTCTGCGGATAGTCCTGGATGTACGGCAGCAGCTGGCGGATCGTGTCCGGGTTCGGCGTCGACAGGTCGATGTGGCAGCGCCACACCCATCCCTTCGCCTTCTCCGGCACGAGGCCGAACAGGGCAGCGGGCTGCGGATCGTGCACGAGGCACACGTCCCAGCCCCCCGACAGCTCGCGCGCGTTCATCTCGTTGTACTGGCGCCACGTCGCCCACTGCTCCTCGTCGAGGTCCTGCGGCGCGCCCTGCAGCGCGTTGTGCATCAGCTTGGTCGCGTTGAAGAACTCCTCACGGCCGTAGATCACCTGCCACTCGCAGTCCAAGCCGACGTCGCGCATCAGCGGCACGAGCGTGTAGAGAATCTCCGAGACGCCGCCGCCGAACGCGGTGGCCGAGATGTGCACGACACGATCGCCTTGCAGGGGCTCGGCGAGCTCGCGGATTTCAGCGATCAGCTCGCGTCCGCAGATATGCGTGTAATCGGCGAGCGTCTTGTTGCCAACGGCGACGGGCTGCAGCACGCGGCCGCACGATACCTAAAGGCGTGGCGCTTCTCTCGGCCTGGTGGACAAGCCGGCACCGCGCACGGAGGACCGCTGTCGGAACTATGGTCTAGAGATGCTCAACGGCCGGCTCTATCGGGCGGGGTTCCTGCCGTTCCTCATCGCCCTTGCCGTCGCCGCATTCTCGCTCACCGGACGCCCTGGGCCGTTGCGCTCATCGCTGGCCCCAGACGCCTTCGAAGGCCAGCGCGCCTTCGCCGAACTGAACAACCTCGCCGGCGAGTTCCCGCATCGTCGGCCGGGTAGCGCGGGCGATCAGGCGCTCGCCGGGCACATCGTGCAGACCCTGCGCGCGCTCGGCGGCACCGCCGGTGGCGGCTTCACGGTGCACACCCGGCGCTTTCAGGCGCAGACGATCGACGGTGAGCAGGAACTGGAGTCCGTGATCGCGCAGCGCCCCGGCTCGACCGCGCAGAAGCCGATCGTGATCCTCGCTCACCGTGACGCCGCAGGCGTCGGCGCGCGCGCCGAGCTCTCCGGTACCGCCGCCCTGCTCGAGCTCGCACGCGTGTTCGCCGCGCGCGAGACGCAGCGCACGATCGTGCTCGTCTCGACCAGCGGTGGCAGCGGCGGCGACGCTGGCGCCGTCGACTTCGCCGACGCCCACGCGGGACCGTTCGACGCGGCGATCGCAATCGGCGACCTCGCCGGCGCGGCGCGGCGCAAGCCGTTCGTCGTGCCCTACTCCGATGCCTCCGGCTCCGCGCCCGTGAAGCTGCAGCGCACCGTTCAGGACGCGATCACCAGAGAGGCAGGCGCCGATCCCGGCTCGCCCAGCGGCTTCGGTCAGCTCGCCAACCTCGCCTTCCCGTTGACCGTCGGCGAACAGGGCCCGCTGAACGCCGCCGGCATTCCCTCGGTGCTCGTGCAGGTCAGTGGCGAAAGCGGGCCGTCGGCATCTGACCGAGTCAGCGCCGCGAGCATGCAGGGATTCGGCCGTGCCGTGCTCAGCGCGGTCGACGCACTCGACACCGGCGACGACGTTCCGCAGGCCATGCAGGGCGGTCTGCTCGTGCAGCGCAAGACGATTCCTGCCTGGGCGCTTCGTCTCCTCATCGGCACGCTGCTGCTGCCTCCGCTGATCCTCGCCGCCGACGGGCTCGCTCGCGCCCGCCGCCGCCGGCTCGCGGTCGCCCGATGGTCGCTGTGGACGCTGATGTGCGCCGCGCCGTTCGCGCTCGCCGCGCTGTTCGCCGTGTTGCTCGGCGCGCTCGGCATCGTCAGTGCCGCTCCGTCCTCGCCGATTCCACCGAGGGCCCTGTCGTTCGACGCTTCCGCCGCAGCGTCCGTGTTCGCCGTGCTGCTCGTGCTCGGGCTCGCCTGGCTTCTGTGGCCGATGACCTTGCGTCGTCTCGGCGTTCGCGCCAGGCCGGAGTCCGATGCGGCCGGCGTGGGCACGCTGCTCGTGATGCTGGCGCTCGGCGTGATCGTATGGCTGGCCGACCCGATCGCCGCGCTGCTGCTGCTCCCGGCCATGCACGCTTGGCTGTTGATCGTCTCGCCTGAGCTGCGTCCCCGCCCGGCGGCGGCGCTCGGTCTGGTGCTCGTCGGAGTGATCCCACTCGTGCTGTTGATGTCCTTCTACGCCGACCACCTCGGGCTTGGCCCCGGACGCGTCGCCTGGATGGGCGTGCTGCTGCTCGCGGGCGGGCACATCGGCCTACTCGCCGCGCTGCTCTGGAGCGTCGGCTTCGGGTGCGCCGCCGCGACGGTCATGCTGTCCTTGACCAGCGGACCGCCGCTCGCCGGAGCCGGGGATGAGCCCCACGATGAGATCACGATTCGCGGACCTATGTCCTACGCAGGGCCCGGTTCCCTCGGTGGCACCGAGTCGGCTCTGCGACGATAGGTCTCCATAACTGGGCCCAGAATGCCTGAGATCCCACTGACACCAGTCTCGCGGAGCGGCCCGCGCTTCTCCTCAACGCGCCGCTCGCGCCGCTCGCAGCGTGCGCTGCGAGCGCTCGCAGCGCTGCTGATCCTCGCCGGCGTGGTCGCGCTCGCCGACGCAGGCGTCACGCTGCTGTGGCAGGAGCCGTTCTCGGCGCTCTATGCGCAACTGCGCCAGGACCACCTGAGCGGTGCTCTGGCCAAGGTCGAACACGCCGCGCCCACGGCCGAAGAAAAGCGCCAGCTCGTCGATCTCGGCGACGTGCGCCACCGCGTCGCCTACCTGGCCGGCCGGCTCGAGGGCCACGCCAAGGACGGCAGCCCGGTCGGGAGGATCGAGATCCCGCGGATCGGCGCGAGCTTCGTCGTCGTCAAGGGCACCGACACCTCCGACCTGGAGAGCGGACCGGGGATCTACTCGGAAACCGTCTTCCCCGGTATGGCCGGCACAACGGCGATCGCCGGGCACCGCACGACCTACCTCGCGCCGTTTCGCCACGTCGACTTGCTGCGACGGGGCAACACGATCGCGCTGCGTATGCCCTACGCGCACTTCACCTACAAGGTGATCTCAAAAAAGGTGGTCGCGCCCACCGACGTCAACGCAGCCGTCGCCAACGTCGGCTACTCGCGATTGGTGCTGTCCGCATGCACGCCTCTGTTCAGCGCGGCCAAAAGGCTCCTGATCTATGCGCGCCTCGTGCGCACCGTGCCGGTCGGCGAGGGGCGCGTGCCGCTCGCGCAGCGCCCGCCGGGCGCGCCTGAAGCACTGACCGGCGATCAGCTCGAACAGCCGGCCTCGGCCAAGCAAGCCCCGGCCGTGCCCCGCCCGTCACTGCCAGGCGTGCTCGAACCCGTGCAGCCGCACCTCACGTCCATCCCCGGCGATTAGCGAGATCCCGGGGTCCCCGGCGAGCACCTCGCCGACCCACGTGACACCTACGCCACCGGCCCGCGCGAGGGCTGACTCGACCGACTCGCGCCGCTCGGGCGCAATGCAGAAGCACAGCTCGTAGTCTTCGCCGCCCGTCGCCGCCAGCTCCTGTGCGTCCAAGCCGATCGCCGGCAGAGCGCAGACCTCGACGACGCCGTCGGCCAGCGGCAACTCCGCGAGCCGCACGCGCACGCAGGCGCCGCTCGCGCCGGCGATGTGCGCGGCGTCGGTCGCGAGCCCGTCGGAGAGGTCGATCATCGCGCTCGCGCCCGCCGTGGCGATCGCGCGGCCCTCCCTCAGTCGCGGCCACGGCTCGCTCGCGCGGGTGAGCACTGCCGCGCCTGCGCGACCGGCCGACTCGCGCACCGCCTCTGGCGCATCGCGCAGCGCGAGCGCCGCAGCCGCGGCGCCCAGCGTGCCGGTCACGCCGACGAGATCGCCCTCGTGCGCGCCATCTCGCCCGACGAGCTCCCCCTCGCGCTCGGCCCATCCGACGACAGTCACCGAGACGCTCAGCGCCGGTGCCGTGACGACGTCGCCGCCGGCAATCTGCGTGCCCGTCTCCCGCGCGAGCGCCGCCGCGGCGCGCACGAGCACGAGCGCATCCTGCTCGCCGATCCCGTGCGGCAGCCCGAGGGCGAGATACGCCTCGCCCGCCTCGGCTCCCATCGCGGCCAGATCCGACAGCGCCGCGGCCAGCGCGCGATGGCCGACCTCGGCGGTGCTCGCCCCGCCGGGGCCTGTCCGGAAGTGCGTCCCGTCGACCATCGTGTCGAGCGAGACGACCGCGAAGGGGCGCGCGCGCACGACGGCGGCGTCGTCGCCTGGGCCGCGCACGACAGCCCCCGCCTGCCCGAGCCCGGTGCTGAGCTCGGCCTCGATCGCTTCGATCAGAGCGCGCTCGGCGATCGCGGCGCTCAGCGGTGGCGGTACACGATTCGCGCGCGGTCCAGGTCGTACGGGGAAAGCTCGCAGCGCACGCGATCGCCGGGCAGGATGCGGATGCGGAAGCGGCGCATCTTTCCAGCGACGTGTCCGAGCACTACGTGGTCGTTGTCGAGCTTGACGCGGAACATTGCGTTCGGCAGGGCCTCGATGACCTCGCCCTCGAATTCGACCTTGTCCTCCTTTGCCACTTCCGGGAATCCCCCATCTGGGTGCCGCGCGCCTGCGTGCACCCGTCAATCTGGACGTTACTGCGGTCCAAACTACCAGCGCGGGGATGAAAAGTCCGGCTTGGCGGCGCTAGCGCCCGGGCGAGGACCCGCCGGTGCCGCCGACCGACGGTTCTTCGTGCGCCGGCGGCGAGGGGCTCGGCCCGCCCGTTCCGCCTTTGCCCGGCGCGTGCGATTTCGGCGCGCTCGTTTTGTGTTTGCTCGGTTCTTCGCCTTCTTCTTCAGAGGAGGATCGCGATTGGCCGGTCGTCGCGTATTTGCCGTAGAAGGGCTGGTAGGAGAGCGATTCCTTGGCCGGCTGGAACTGCTTGCAGGTCTTGCCTTCGACGACTTGGGACATGTAGGCGTGCCAGATTTCCGCCGGCAGGTATCCACCCTGCTGTGGCTCGCCGTGCACATCTGTCATCGAGACGCGTTTGGTCGGATAGCCCATCCACACGGCCGTCGCGTAGTTCGGTGTATATCCGTCGAGCCAGGCGTCGACAAGTTCGCTCGTCGTACCCGTCTTGGCCGCGGTCGGGCAGGTGATCGCCGAGCGTCCGGCCGTGCCGCTTTCGACGTTCTCTTTGAGGATCTGCGTCTCCTCGGCGGTCACGCCTTCGCTGAGCACTTTCACCCGGTGTGGCTTGCCCCAGTTGTTGTCGACGTGGCCGTCGGGAAAGACCACCTTGGTGATCGCGATCGGCGTGTTGCGGTAGCCGCCGTCGGCAAGCGTCGCGTAGACGTTGGCCATCTCCAGCGGCGTCACGCCGAGCGTCAGACCGCCGAGTGCCTCCGCGGCATAGCTCTTGAGCGGGCTGACCACGCCCATCTTGCGCGCCATTTCGGTGACCGTCGACTCGCCGAGGTCGGCCGCCAGCTGCGCATAGACCGTGTTATCCGATTTGAGCGTCGCCTGCACGAGATCGATCGAGCCGTTCTGCTCGCCACCGAACGTTTTCACTTCGTAGGTGGGATAGCCCGGCAGCCAGCCCGGCGAGAGCGTGTGCGAGTCGTAGTAGGTGCTGTTCGGGTCCACCCCGCGCGAGAGCGCATCGGCGAGCACGATCGCCTTGAACGTCGAGCCCGGCTGGCGATGTCCCTGCGCCGCCAGGTTGTACTGCGACTGCTCGTAGCTCTGGGACTCGGCCATCGCCTCGATGTTGCCGTTGGCCGGGTCGATCGTGACGATCGCCGCCGCCGGGTCTTCGGGCTCGTTGAGCACTTCGGCGATCGCCTTGCGTGCCTCGCTCTGCATGTGCAGGTCGATTGTCGTGTGCACCTTCAAGCCGCCCTGCGCAACTGTCTGCGCGCCGTAGCGTTCGACGAGCTTCTGGCGCACGTATTCGAAGAAGAAGTCCTCCTTGCGCTCCGAGTAGAAGTAGCCGCGCTTGACTTCCAGCGGCGACGCCTTGGCCGCGTCGGCCTGCGCCGCGCTGACGTAGTGCAGTTCGGCCATCTTCGAGAGGACCTCGTTGCGCCTGCGCTTGGCTTCTGCGGCGTCACGGAACGGGTTGTACTGCGACGGCGCCTGGGGCAGGCCGGCCAGCAGCGCCGACTGCTGCAGGTTGAGCTGTGCCGCGGGCTTGTCGAAGAAGATCCGCGAGGCCGCCTGCACGCCGAGTGCCGTCTGCCCGCCGAGTGTGCCGTAGGGGACGCTGTTGAGGTAGCTCGTGAGGATCGAGCGCTTGTCGTGTTTCTTCTCGTAGTCGATCGCGAGCTTGGCCTCAATGATCTTCTGCTTGAGCGTGTGCTGGTCGCCACCGAGATAGAGGTTGCGGATCAGTTGCATCGTGATCGTCGAGCCGCCCTGCAGCGCCTTGCCGTGCGTGATGTCCTTGACGGCCGCGCGGAAGATGCCGGTCAGGTCGATCCCGTTGTTCTTGTAGAAGCGCTGATCCTCGATCGCGACCGTCGCGTTGCGCAAGTTCGCCGGGATCTGGCTCCACGTGATCGGCGTGCGCAGCTCGTCGGCCTGGATGAAGCCGAGACGCGTGCCGTCGGCGGCGTAGACCTGCGAGGAGCCGCCGCCGATGATCGGGTGCAGCGAGCCGATCGCGGGCGCCTCTTGGGCGACGTTCAGGACGTACGCGACGGCAGCCACGACGCCGATGATCAGCGCCGTCACGGCGACGATGCCGCCGATCAGCAGAAACCGCGTTGGGCCCGCGCGGTTGTGCCTGCGCCGGCGCTGTCGTGCCTGTCGAGACATGCTCCGACCTTCGAGATTACCCGCCCGATTGTGATTTCCTGCCAGTTGCACCGCCCTGTCCCGCCGGGCGGAGCCATCGCCATGACCTCAGACACAGCCGAGCTCGCGATCGCCGACCCCGCCCGCGAGCTGCCCGGCCGGCCCGGCGGGCCCGACGACGCTCGCTCTCGCACAGGTCGCTCATCCGCGCCGCGCTCGCGTGCGCGCAGATTCGCTCGGCTTCCTGACAGGCTGGACTCGGCGGCGAGCTCGCTCGGGCCAGCGCGCCTGATGGCCGTACGCGACAGCTGGCGCGCGCTGTGGAGCTCGCGGCTGCTGATCTGGGCGGTCGGCGTCGTGACGCTGCTCACCTACGGCTTCGGCCCCGTGCGCCACGCCTTCAACCCACCCGGCTTTACGCGTGGCTTCGGTTGGCTTGGTGATCTCCTGGCGGCGCCGGCGGCGCGCTGGGATGCCTCGTGGTACCTCGTGATCGCGCACTACGGCTACCGTCCCGACCTCGGCGCGTTCACGTCCTCGCGTGACGCCTTCTTCCCGCTCTACCCGCTCGGGCTGAAGGGCCTCGGCTGGCTGGGCATGCCGCTGATCGCCGCCGGCGTGCTGATCTCGCTGCTCGCGCTCTCGCTCGCGCTGTACGGGATCCACCGCCTGACGACGCTCGAGCTGACGACGCTCGCCCGGCGGCGCTCGGGTGCGTCTCAGGCTGCCTCGGCTGGATCGCGCGACGGCGACGTCGCGCGCCTGGCGGTGATGGTCACGGCATTCGCGCCGATGGCGTTCTTCCTCTCGGCCGTCTACTCGGAGGCGCTCTACCTGGCGCTGTCCGTCGGCCTGTTCTACGCGGCGCGGCGCGGTCGCTTCGCGCTGGTCGGCGTGCTCGCGGCGCTGGCCGGCGCTACGCGCAGCACCGGCATCGTGCTGCTGCTGCCCGCGCTGCTCCTCTACCTGTACGGGCCGCGCGAGGATCGCCGCCCCGACCACCCGCTCGCCCGCGGCCTCGCCCCGCGCTACCGCGTGCGCAAGGACATGCTGTGGCTGGCGCTCGCCCCGGTCGGCCTGCTGCTGTACATGGCCTACCTCGGCCTCGCCGGTGGCGACGCGCTTGCCCCGTTTCACGCACAGGACGTATGGGGGCGGCACTTCGCCGGTCCCTATCTCGGCGTGTGGGACGGGCTGCAGGCCGCGTTCGAGGGCGCCCGGCAGCTGCTCTCGATGCAGCAGGCACACGCCTACTTCGCGACCGGCGGGGAAAGCCCGTTCGTCGCCGCCGAGCACAACCTGCTGCTGCTCGTGTTCCTCCTAGCGGCGCTCGTGGCGACGGCCGGTGTGCTGCGCAGGCTGCCCGCGGCATACGGCGCCTACGTGATCGCGGCGCTCGCGCTGCCGCTGTCCTATCCGGTGACGGCCCAGCCACTGATGTCGCTGCCGCGCTTCCTGCTCGTGCTGTTCCCGCTGAACATCTGGTTCGCGCAGTGGCTCGGCGAACGCCCGCGCCTGCAGCGCCCGGCGCTCGCCTGCTCGGGCCTGTTGCTCGCGTTCTTCCTCGCGCAGTTCGCGACCTGGCACTGGGTGGCCTAGTGGACGCCTCCCAAGGCACGCCGCCGCTGCTCGCCGAGGACCAACCGCCGGCGAGCCCCGGCGCCGGGCGCGGCCGGCGGCCGTCCTCCGTTGCCGATTGGTCGCCGTGGTACGCGCCGCTGGCGCTGATCGCCGGACTCGTTGTCGCGACCGTCGGCTCGCTGATCGTCGACATCCCGGCTGCCGCGTTCGGTGTCGACATCAACGCCAAACACCTGCCGCCTGGCCTCGTGATCGCCGACACGGCCGTGCAGGACGTCGGCTTCGTCGCCGTCGCGATCTTCTTCGCCCAGATCGGTGGGCGCGCGGTGGCCGCCGCGATGTTCGGCCTGCGCCCCACGCGCTTGTGGCGCGCCGTCAGGCTGGCCTTCCTGACGCTGGCCGGCTTCCTGCTGTTCAGCCTGATCTGGACCGCCATCTTCCAGACCGAAGAAGAGGATCTGCTGGAAAAGCTCGGCACCAACAAAGGCGCCCTGCTGCTGCTGCTGAGCGCCGCGCTGACGTGCGTCATCGCGCCGATCTGCGAGGAGTTCCTGTTCCGTGGCTTCGTCTTCACCGCGCTGCGCAACTGGCGCGGCGTGTGGCCCGCCGCCGTGGTCACGGGGGTCCTGTTCGGCGCGGTCCACGCCGGATCGGCGCCTGCGCTCGATCTCGTGCCGCTCGCCGTGCTCGGCTTCGGGCTGTGCCTGCTCTACCGCGCGACCGGCTCGCTCTATCCCTGTATCGCCGCGCACTGCGTGAACAACTCGCTGGCCTTCGGCAGCCTGGAGAACTGGGGTTGGCAGATCCCCGTCCTGATGGCCTCCTCGCTGCTTGCGCTCTGGTTGATCGCACTCGCGCTGACGCGAGCCGGTATCACTGCGCGCGTTCCGGCGCCGGCTGGATGAACGGGACGCGCTCGCGGCGTGCGCACACGCGCGTAGTGCGCAATCCGGCCCGCGCGGACCGTCGCTGCCGGCGGATAGGATCCGGCCGATGAGGACACTCCGCTTCGCTCTGATCTTCACGGCGCTCGCTGCCGTCCTGGCCGTGCCGTCGCTCGCCGCCGCCGCGACGACCCCCACCGCGACGGCTCCGGCCCCGGAACCGCCGAGCACCACCCCCGCGCCGACGTCACCCCCGGCGCCCGTGGCAGGGAAGATCCAGCTCGTGATCCAGCACGCCTTCGGCAAGCCGCCGTTCGTCGTCGCCGGTTCGCGCATGGTCGTGCGCGGTCTCGTGTTCCCCTACGTGGCCGAACAGAAGGTCAAGGTGAGCTTCTACAAGGACGGGAGCAAGGTCGACGTGAAAACGGTCAGCGTGCTGCCGCTGGGCAACGGCACCGGCCAGTTCCACGTCGGCTACGCGAGCTCGAGCGAAGGCCTCGTGAAGGTCGCCGCAGTTCACTACGCCACGCCTCAGCAGGCCGCGTTTGCGGGACGCTCGGAAGACGTGCGCTTCGCCTCGCCCGATCTCCACAGCGGCGATCGCGGACCGTCGGTGCGTCTGCTGCAGTCCGAGCTGAACGCGATGCACTTCGTCGTGCCGCTCAACGGCTCCTTCGACGAAGCGACCGGCCGCGCCGTGATCGCCTACCGCAAGATGACCGCCCTCGCGCGAGTGCCGAGCACGAACCTGACCGTGTTCGAGAAGCTGCAGGAGGGTGCCGGTACCTTCCACGTGCGCTACCCCCACGACGGCCGGCACGTCGAGGGCGATTTGACGCGCCAGGTGCTGGCCGAGATCGAACCGGGCGGGCGTGTCCACGCGCTGTACACGATGAGCTCGGGCAAGCCCTCGACGCCGACCGTGATCGGGCGCTTCCGCGTGTACAACCGCACGCCGGGCACGAACTCCGAGGGCATGGTCGACTCGAGCTACTTCATCCGCGGCTACGCGATCCACGGCTATCACGAAGTGCCGACATACGCGGCCAGCCACGGCTGCCTGCGCGTGCCGATCCCCAACGCCTCGGCGATCTACAGCTGGGTGCAGTACGGCACGCCGGTGGACGTCTACAACGAGAGCGGCGGCGGCAGCCACAAGGTCAAAGGGAACGCCGGGCCTTAGCGCCCGACGCGCTCCTGGCGCCTCTGAGCGCCTGCCTACAGCCGCACGCGGATCGCCCGCGCGATGAAGCTCAGGCCGAATCCGTAGATCGCCAGCGTGAGCGCCAGCAGCACCCCGCGCTTGAACCATTCGCTGCTGGAGCTGTTCGTGAGCCCCGAGAAGGGCGAGGTGACGGCTTCGGCGACTTCGTCGATCACGTGTCGCGGCGAACCCTTGCTCGCCTGCCCGTTCGTGCTCGTCTTCTTTGCTGCCGCGGCTGCTTCGGCGGCCGTTTCGCCTTCTTGTGGAGGCGGGATTTCGCCGTTCAGCTCGCGCTGCTGGTGCGCGGAGGCGTTCGAGGTCTGGCTGATCGCGAACAGGGCGAAGGAGACGCCGACGATCAGGCACAGCACGATCGACGCCAGGCGCAGGAAACTGGCTATCGCAGAGGGCACATTGCAGCTATCGGCCGCCGGGCAGCGCTAGATTAGTCTCGCTCGTGAGCGCCCTGGCCGAATATCCCAGCAGCGAAGGGACGGCCCGCGAGCGCCTCGTCGCCGAGCTGCGCGAGCACGCGCTGGTGATCGGCGAGGTGACGCTGACCAGCGGAGCCAAGGCGCAGTACTACGTCGATGCCAAGCGCGCGATCCTGCGCCCCGCCGGTTTCGCCGCGCTTGCCTCGCTGCTCGCGGCGCAGGTCGCCGAGTGGCAGGGCACGGCGGTCGGCGGGATGACGATGGGCGCCGACCCCGTCGCATGCGCGGCGCTCGCCGGCGGCGCGCGCGCGAAGGCCTTCTTCGTGCGCAAGGAGGCCAAGTCACACGGTCTGCAGCGGCGCATCGAGGGACCGCTGCTCGATGGCAGCGACCGCTGCGTGGTTGTCGAGGACGTGGTCACGACCGGCGGCTCGACGCTCGCCGCGATCGAGGCGCTGCACGACGCCGAGCTTCAGATCTGCGGCGTGGTCAGCGTGCTCGACCGGCTGGCCGGCGCCGGCGCTGCGATCGAGCGCGCCGCCGGCGCTCCCTACCTGGCGCTGAGCACGATCGACGACGTCTACCCGGAGCGCCCCGATCGCCCCGACCCGGCGGTCGGCTGATGGCGCCCGCCACGACTGCCGAGCAGACGACGGTCAGGCCGGCGACGGCGCAGGACGCGGGCCTGCTGCTGGAGCTGTTCGGCGCGCTGGCCGATTACGAGCACCTGCGCGACGAGCTGCACGCGACCGAGCAGCAGCTCGTCTACGCCCTGTTCGGCGAGCGTCCGGCCGCACAGGCGCTGATCGCCGAACGCGGCTCCCAGCCGGCCGGCTACGCGCTGTTCTTCCCGACCTTCTCGAGCTTCATGGCCACGCGTGGGATCTGGCTCGAGGACCTGTTCGTGCTCCCCGAGCAGCGTGGCGCCGGGGTTGGGCGCGCACTGCTGGCGGCAGTCGCCGCATGCGTGCCCGATGCGGGCGGACGCTTGGAGTGGGCCGCACTCGACTGGAACGAGCTCGCGCTCGGCTTCTACCGTGGCATCGGTGCACGCCTGATGGACGAGTGGACCTCGCTGCGCCTCGACGGCGAAGCGCTCGCGCAGCTCGCAGCGGAGGCCGGGTAGCCTTCGAGCGCAAGCATCAGCCGGCGTCGTGCGCCCTCGTAGTCCAATGGATAAGACGACCGCCTCCTAAGCGGTAGATCCAGGTTCGACTCCTGGCGGGGGCATCGCGCCGTCGCGAGTGCCTCGCGCCGCCCGCGAAGATCCTCAGCGCGCTCGCGCCGATGCGGAGGTGCCCGTGCCCATCCAGCTTCGCCTCATCTCCGACGTCAGCTCGGCGAGCAGCTCGCCGGGAGGCCCGAGCGGGGTCTCGCCGACCGCGCTGACCGGCTCGATGCCGCGCACCGACCCGGTCAGGAATGCCTCGCCGGCGCCGATCATCCGCTCTACGTCGAGCCGCTCCTCGCGCACCTCGAGCCCGAGCGCGCGAGCTGTCTCGATCGCTCGGGCGCGGGCCACGCCCGGAAGGATGCGCCCGTCGGCGGCCGGGGTCACGAGCACACCGTCCTCAACCGCGAACACGTTGGCGCGCGAGGCCTCGAGCACCTCCTCGCCGCTGTCGAGCACGAGCGGCAGGGCGCCCTTGGCTTCGCTGGCTTCCGTCCACGCCAGCCCGTCGCGATCGGCCCACTTGTGCTCGCCCAGGCCGCCCGGGATGACGAACGGGCGCAGCGCCATCGCGCGCTCCCATGAGGGGAACAGGTCTTCTGGGTCCACCTTGGCAGTGATCGCCGCTGTGCCGAGCGAGCCGTCGTCGCGCGGGGCCACGGTCAGGCGCAAGCGGCCGACCTGCAGTGGTGCCGCCCGTTCCTGCACCAGCTCGCGCGTGCCCGGCGGCAGCTCGGCGCCGAACAGCTCGCGTACGCTCGCGCTCAGTCGCCTCAGGTGAGGATCGAGCTCGATCGGTGAACCGTCGAGCACCAGCATCGTCTCGAAGACCCCAATCGCTTGGTCGGGCCAGAGCAAACCGGGCACCAGCGCATTGTGGCATTGTGCGGGCCGTGCTATCGACGTTTCGCCGCTATCTGCGCGAGCACGGCGCACGCCAGACGGCCCTGGCGGTCGGCCGCCGACTGCTCCGTCCTTTCTACTCCGAGCTGCGGCTGATCGTGATCGTGAAGGACCTCGACGCGATCGCCGAGCCCTTCCAGATCGGCGACTTACGCGTCGAGGACCTCGAGGCGCGCCATCTCCCAGGGCTCTCGGAGCTGAATCGCAAGCGCGGGCGCTCGCGGATCGACCGCCGCTTTGCGCGCTACGTCAAGCAGGGCTTCCACGGATTTGTTGCTTGCGACGGCGATCAGGTTGTCGGCTACTACTGGTGGGTCGACCGCGACGTGAAGGTCGTGTACCCGGATCTGCGCAAGCTCGGACTCGGCATCGAGCTCGGCCCCGGCGACGTCTACGGCTCCGATTTCTTCCTGCTCGAGGAGCACCGCGGCGGCGGCGTCGCAGCCGACGTTCTCTTCAAGATCGAGCGCTCTTTGCACGATCGCGGCTACAAGCGACTGTGGGGAGCCGTCGAGCCATCCAACAGACCGGCCCGATGGATCTACAGTACACGTGGATATGTGCCGATGTGGAGCGTGCGCCGAAGGAGGATCCTGATGATCGGACGCACCACTCGCGAACCCTCTTGATGCCGGAGCTGTCCCGTTGTGAGCATTGCCGTCGAGGTCGAACAATTCATCGTCAATGACATCGCGGCCGGCCGCGGCATCGACGCGATCGTCCACGACAGCGACATGCTCGCCGACGGCGTGATCGACTCGCTCGGGATCACCGAACTGATCGCCTTCCTCGAAGAGCAAGTACGCGATCAAGGTCGAGGACGACGACATCGACGCCGAGAACTTCCGCTCGATCGACAGCATCGCCGCATTCGTCGAGCGCAAGCAGGTGTAAGCCATGTTGATGGAGCTCCTCTACGAGCAGGCCGACGAGCGACCCGATCACACGGCGCTTGTCTACGGCGACGAACGCATCGCCTACGCCGACCTCGTCGAGCGCATCGAGCGCCTGGCCAGCGGCCTGGCCCAGCGTGGGATCGGCCCCGGCGACGCCGTCGGGCTGGTGCTGCGCGACGACCCCTGGTTCGTCACCAGCTTCCACGCGATCACTGCGCTCGGCGCGATCGTCGTGCCCGTCAACCCGGCCTTCAAGCAGGCCGAGCTGGAGTTCAACTTCCGCGGCGCCGGCGTGGCGGCCGTGATCAGCGACGAACGCGCGACCGGCGTGTGCGAGCGGATCGCCGCCGGCCTGCCGGGCGACGTGCGCGTGATCAGCACCTCCAGCGCGCACGGCCAGGCCGACACGCTGGACGCCCTGCTCGAAGAGGGCAGCGCCGAGCGCCTGCCCGCGCGCGACCCCGGCGAGACCTTCGTCTACCAGTTCTCCTCCGGCTCGACCGGTAGGCCCAAGCGCGTGCCGCGCACGCACGGCCAGTGCACCGCCGAGGCTGGAATGTACAAGTCGCTCGGCATCACCCACGAGGACCGGATCTTCAGCGCCGTGCCGCTGTTCCACACGTGGGGCATGGGCGCGTGCCTGTTCGGCTCGGCTGCCTCCGGAGCGACGATCGTGATCCTCGAGGATCCGCACCCGTTCCTGCTGCAGCCGCCGCCGCGCGCTCGAGCTGATCGAGCGCGAGCGCGCCACGATCTTCCCCGGCGTCCCCTTCAACTTCCGCCTGATGGCCGAAGCGCCGGCCGGCGCCGACCTCTCCTCGCTGCGGCTCTGCTTCTCGGCCGGCACGGCGCTGCCGCGAGCCAGACTTCGAGGCCTTCGGCGAGCGCTTCGGCGTGCTCGTGCGCCAGCTCTACGGCAGCACCGAGACGGGCATGATCGCGGCCAACATGAGCGACGATCCGGTCGCCACGTTCGAGTCCGTCGGCGGGGCCGTCGAGGGCGTGAAGATCGAGATCGTCGACGACGACGGCGCCGCGCTCCCAGGCGGCGAGATCGGCGAGGTCACGGTCGCAAGCCCGGCCGCGAGCAGCGGCTATGCCGATGCCGACGAGGCCAGCATGCAGGCCTTCCGCGACGGCCGCTACTTCACCGGCGACCTCGGGCGCCTCGACGAGGACGGGCCAGCTCTACCTCGAGGGCCGCAAGAAGCTCTTGATCGAGATCGGCGGCTACAAGGTCGACCCGATCGAGGTGCAGGACGTGCTCGCCGCCCACCCGGCGGTCGCCGAGGCGATCGTCGTCGGCGTCGCCGGCGAGGTCGCGGGCGAGGAACTGGTCAAGGCCGTCGTCGTGCCCAACGGAGGACTGCGACGAGGCCGAGCTGATCGCCTTCTGCCGCGAGCGGCTGGCCAACTACAAGGTGCCGCGCACGGTCGAATTCCGCGACGAGATCCCCACGAGCCCGCTGGGCAAGATCCTCAGGAAGTACCTGGTTTGAAGACGCTGCTGATCGACAACTACGACTCGTTCACCTACAACCTCTTCCAGCTGCTCGCGGAGGCCAACGGCGACGAGCCGATTGTCGTGCGCAACGACGACGCCGACTGGGCCGAGCTCGCGCAGCTGGAGTTCGACAACGTCGTCATCTCGCCCGGCCCGGGCAGCCCCGAACACGAGGGCGACTTCGGCGTCTGCGCCGAGGCGATCCGCGAGGCCAAGGTGCCGCTGCTCGGCGTCTGCCTCGGCCACCAGGGCCTCAGCTGGGTCCACGGCGGCAAGGTCGCTCCCCGCGCCCGAGGTGATGCACGGGCGGCATCAGCGCCGTGCTGCACGAGGACTCGCCGCTGTTCGCCGGGCATCCCGCGCGAGTTCCAGGCCGTCCGCTACCACTCGCTGTGCGTCGAGCAGCCGCTGCCCGAGGAGCTCGAAGCGATCGCCTGGACGAGCGACGGCGTCGCTGATGGCCGTCGCGCACCGCACGCGCCCGCAGTGGGGCGTGCAGTTCCACCCCGAGTCGATCTGCACCGACTACGGCCGCCAGCTGCTCGCCAACTTCCGCGACCTGACGCGCGAGTTCGCGGCGAGCGCCAACGGGGCGCCCACCAGCGCGGCGGCGACCGCGGTGCCTGCGCGCGAGCAGAGCCGCGAGCGCTCGTCGCAAGCCGCGCGAAGCTCGTGCTCAAGGTCAAGCGGCTGGACACGCTCTACGACACCGAACGGGCCTTCGTCAACCTCTACGGCGACAGCGAGACCGCGTTCTGGCTCGACAGCAGCAAGGTCGACGAGCGCGCCCGCTTCTCCTTCATGGGCGCCGCCGACGGGCCGCTCGTCGGCGACGATCCACTACGACGTCAACAGCGGCGAGCTGCGCGATCGAGCGCGCCGACGGCGAGACGAGGTGCTCGAGGAGTCGATCTTCGACTACCTCAGCCGCGAGATGCGCCGCGCTGCGCTACCTCTCCCACGACCTCCCGTTCGACTTCAACTGCGGCTTCGTCGGCTACTTCGGCTACGAGCTGAAGGCCGACTGCGAAGGCAACGCCGCGCACTCGCTCGCTCGATGCCCGACGCGGCCTTCGTGTTCGCCGACCGGCTGATCGCCTTCGACCATTTCGAGCAGTGCACGTACGTGCTCTGCGTCGCCGAGCCTGGCAGCGCCGAGCAGGCCGATCGCTGGATCGCCGAGACCAGCCTGCGGCTGGCCTCGCTGCGCGCCGATCAAGGCGCCCGAGTGGGACGGCGCCGGCTCGGACGCAGCCGGTCCCGTTCGCAGCTCAGCCGCTCGCACGAGCAGTACCTGCAGGACATCGCCACGTGCAAGCAGCGGCTGATCGAAGGCGAGACGCTACGAGATCTGCCTGACCAACAAGATCACCGCCGAGGTCGAGCGCCGAGCCGCTGGCGCTCTACCGCACGCTGCGCCGCGTCAACCCGGCGCCGTTCTCCGCCTACCTGCGCTTCGGCGACAGCGCGGTTCTCAGCTCCTCGCCCGAGCGCTTCCTCAGCGTCGGGCGCGACCGCTGGGTCGAGGCCAAGCCGATCAAGGGCACCTGCCCGCGCGGCAAGACGCCCGCCGAAGACGTGCGCCTGGCCGAGGAGCTGCGCCTCGACGAGAAGAGCCGCGCCGAGAACCTGATGATCGCCGACCTGCTGCGCAACGACCTCGGCGTCGTCTGCGAGGTCGGCACCGTGCACGTGCCCAACCTGATGCACATCGAGACCTACGAGACCGTGCACCAGCTCGTCTCGACCGTGCGCGGCCTGCTTGCGCGAGGACGTCGAGCCGCCCGACTGCATCCGCGCGTGCTTCCCCGGCGGTTCGATGACCGGCGCGCCGAAGAAGCGCACGATGGAGATCATCGACGAGCTCGAGGGCGAGGCGCGCGGCGTCTACTCCGGCGCGATCGGCTACCTCGGGCTGAGCGGCGGCTGCGATCTGAACATCGTGATCCGCACGATCGTGCGTCGAGGGCGACAGCGCGACGCCTCGGCGTCGGCGGCGCGATCGTGATGCAGTCCGACGCCGAGGAGGAGTACCAGGAGACGCTGCTGAAGGCGCGTGCGCCGATCGCGGCGATCGACCCGCGCGTCGACCCGCAGACGGTGTTCGAGTCCGGTGCCGGAGCCGATCGGGCCGAGGGCGGCCGCGTCGCCGCCTCCCAGTAGCCGTTCTCGCTGCCGGTTTTGCGCGTGTTTGCAGGTGGATCTGACGTCGGCTGACTGTTGAGCGGCGGAGGGTCAACTGCTAGCTTCACGAGAATGTCGAAGCTGAGCCGCGCGGTGGTGCGCATGCCGCTGGCGCTGCTCTTGGCGCTCGGCATCGCGGCGGCGCTCGGCGGCTGCGGCAGCTCTCAGACGGGGTCGAGCCAGCCGGCCGGAGCGGGCGGCGGCGCGGCCGAAGGCAACGAAGAAGCGGCCAGCGAAAGACGCGAAGAAGCGGCAGAAACCGAAAAAAACCGCGAACTGCTCTCCGAGCTCGAAGCCAAGCGCCGCGAAGAAGCGGCCGAAGAAGAGGCCAAGCAGACCGAAAAGGCGGCGCTCGCCAAGGCCAAGAAGCGCGTCGAAAAGGCCGAAAAGGAAGCCAAGAAGCACGAAGCCGAAGCTGAAGCCAAGTTGAAGCAGCGCGAAGCAGCCGCCAAGGCAAAGCTCGCCAAAGAAGCCAAAGAACGCGAAGAAGCCAAGAAGTCCGAAGCCCAGCAGAAGCAGGAAGCTGAACGCAAGAAAACCGAAGCCGAACACGCTGCGACGACGCAGACCGCGCCGCAGTAGGCGGCGCCGAGTGAAACGGGATGACGATGGGGCAGTTGCTCAGACAGATCTCAGAGGACAGCCGCAGGCGGCTTCGACCGCTGCGCGCGCTGCTCGTGCTTGCGCTCGTGCTCGTGCCGGTGGCAGTGCTCGCAGGCTGCGGCGGAGGGTCCAGCGGCAAGGGTGGTGGAGGCGGCGCCGCCGAAGCGCGCGAAGAGGCCGTCTCTGAAAACGCCGAAGCCGCCGAAGAAAAGGCGCGCGCCAAGCTGCGTGCCAGAGAAGCCATCGCCGTCCAGCACGAAGAAGCCGAAGTGGCCGCCGCGCGCAAGCGGCTCGAAGCGCAGGTCGCTCGACAGGCCGCCGAACGGCGCTCCAGCAAGAAGACTCACACGCACCAGAAGAAACACCACACGGCCACGCACAAGGCCAAAACCCACACGAAGAAGCCGAGCAAGCAGAAGAAGGAATCCTCCGGCGGCGAATCGGCCGGCGAAAAAGCCGCGCGCGAACAGCTGGCCAAGGAAGAAGCCAGGGAAGCCGCCTCCTTCAAGCGCCGCGCAAAGAACGAATCCAAAGAATAGGATCCGCGCGATGGCCCGCCGGCTGAACGCCTCACTGCTGTTCCTGCTCGTCGCAGCTGCGCTGCTCGCCGGCTGCGGCAGCTCGAGCTCATCCAGCGGCTCCTCCGGTTCGAACGCCGCGACGAGCTCGACGCCCTCGACCGCTTCGACCTCCTCGAGCCAGACCGGATCGACCGCTTCGACACCCACGAGCACCTCGTCCAACCCGGCCGGCGCCGCGAGCGCCGTCGCCTCGTGCAAGCGCGGCGTCCAATCGCTGCCCCACCTTCAGCAGAGCACGAAGGACCGGCTCGAAACGATCTGCGAGAAGGCCGCCA
Organism: uncultured Solirubrobacteraceae bacterium; assembly: GCA_963714215.1. GTDB lineage: Bacteria > Actinomycetota > Thermoleophilia > Solirubrobacterales > Solirubrobacteraceae > Palsa-744. The sequence goes on along the minus strand of CAVQNP010000004.1, from coordinate 772,273 downwards.
GCGGCGACGTCGAAGCGAAGCGCAAGGCAGCCGAGGAAGCCTGCCGCGAACTCGTCAACGCTTCGCCGCTGCCCGCCGGCGAAGCGAAGGAACGCGCGCTCTCCGCCTGCAAGCACGCCGGCGGGACCAGCAGCAAATAGCCCTTAGCCGGCCTCCGCGTCGTCCTCGCCGGCATCGTCGTCTGACGCATACAGCGACTCGCCCGCCAGCTGCTTGCCGCTGACGCCGAACAGCTTGATCTCGAGCAGGTCGTGGCGGTAGTCGTCGGGTGCGATCAGCGTGAAGCGCTCGCTGCGAAGCTCGCACTGATCGACAGCCAGCCCCGCCAGCTCCGCCGTCGCGATACGTCCGCCCGAGACCAGCGGGTGCCCCCACACGAGCGTCATCGCCGCCACCGCGCCCGACTCTCCGCGCCACGAGCCGATCACCTCGTCGCACAGATCCATCTGCCAGTCCGGATTGCGCTCAGCTGTCTCTTCCGTGAAATCAACAAAAGAGAAAAAGTCACTCGGCTCCCCGCCCTGCTCCGCGGCCAGGTAGCGGACGTAGCCGAACAGCTCGTACCCCTCGCTCGTCGGCGCCGTCGCCGGCACGTACGTGCGCCCGTGCCACGTGCGGTCCGGGTACCAGACGATCTCGCCCGGCTGGCCCAGCTGCTCCTCGCCCGAGTCGATCTGCGCGAACGCGGCGAGCAGCTCTTGTTCCAGGCGCCCCGCCCAGCGGCCGTAGGGCAGCTCCTCCTGCGGCGGCTCAGCCGCGAAGCGTGGGACGAAGCGCTCCTCCGGTGGCACGCCGCAGAGACTAGCTTCAAGCGTCGCGCAACAGCGCCGCCGCGTGCTCGGGGGCGACGATGTTGAGGTTCACGTCCGTTGAGAGCTCGAGTCCCGCAAGGTGCGTCAGCCGCGGCAGCACGTCGATTCGCCAGCAGAAGTGCTCCGCGCCGCGCGGAGCCGTGCGCACCCACATGTTCAGTGGCGGGCTCGCGCCGAGGTGGCGCGAGAGGCGCCGCAGGCCGTCGTGCAGCAGCGCCGCGCCCGTCGGCCCGTCCTGCTCGAAGCGCGGCACCGGACGCCGGGGGGCGAGCATCAGCTGGAACGGCAGGCGCGACGCGTACGGTGCCATCAGCACCGCCTCCTCGTCGATCGCGATCACTCGCTCGCGCAGGCGCACCTCCTCGGCCACGACGTCGCCCAGCAGGCTTTGGCCCATCGTGCGAGTCGCATACGCACTGGCGCGCTCGCGCTCGCGCGCGACCGCCGCCGGTACGAAGTCCAGCCCGTACAGCTGCGAGTGCGTGTGCGGCAGCGACGCCCCTGCCTGACGGCGCTCGTTGACGATCAGCTGCACGTACGCGCACTCCTCGTGGAAGCGCATCCGCTCGCGCCACACGTCCATCGCCGCCGCCACCTGCTCGACAGGCAGCTCCGCCAGCGAGAGCACCGGCTGCGGGCCGTTGACGATCACCTCGTGCGCGCCCGTCGCCGGCAGCGACGTGAACAGCTCCGTCAGGGCTGCGCTGCGCGCGCCCTCGCGCGGCTCTGCGCTCGCGCTGCCCACGCTCCTCGGGCCGTGCGAAGCCGCATCCTGCGCCTGCCCGACCTGCGCCGCGCCGTCCTCGGCCGGGGCCAATGCCGGATACAGGTTCGGCACCACCCGCACCGTCCAGCCCGGCGAGTCGGGAACACCGCCGTTCGGTCTGACCGCGTGCAGCTCCGGCGGCGTGCGGTCCTCGTGGCCCTCTGCAAACGGGTCGCGCTCGGGGTCGATCGGCTCCGGCGCCCGCTCCGCCTCCGTCAGCGTCGGCGCGCCACCCGGGCGTCGCGAGCGCTCGCCCGCGACGATCGTCCTGTGCCCGCTGAGCGGGTCGATGCGGATCTCAGGCATGCGCCGCTCCCAGCGCGTAGCGCCTGACGTCCGCTTCCAGCTTGGCCTGGCTCGGGTACGGGCCCTGGCGGATGTACCGGCCGCCCTCGGCGTTGAGGAACACCGTCACCGGCGTGAACGTCGAGTCCGTGATCGCGCTGCCCGCCGCGCCGCTGTGGTCGTAGTAGCTCGGGTAGCTCACCGGGAAGCTGCGCAGGAACGCCTGCGCCGCGCCGTGGCTCGTGTCGCCCGAGTCGATCCCGATGAACGCCACTTGGCGCCCCAGCGCGACCGACGCTCGCTGGAACGCGCCGAACTCGGCCCGGCACGGCACGCACCACGACGCCCACTTGTTGACCACGACAGGACGGCCGCGCAATGCCCTCAGCCGCGCGCGCAGCGCCGGCAGACCGCCCGGCAGGAGCTCGCTCGCCTGCACGTGCAGCGCCGCCAGCGGCGCCGGCGAGCCGGCCAGGCGCGCGCGCATCTGCGCCAGCGTCAGTTTCGAGCGCGCCACCGGCGCCGGCGACGATCCGGACAGTTGGACGAGCCCCACGACGAGCAGCGCCACGAGGGCCAGCGTCGCTGCCCCGATCCACAAGCGCCTCGGCGTCATCGCGCGTAAGGGTGGCAGATCGCCGTGCCTGCCACCCTGCCACGCGGGCGTCTGCGCGACGCGCCTCATGCGTTCCGCGACGTGCTATATCTTCTGATGCACCAAGAAGCCGGGTAGCGCAAGGCATCCGGCAGAAGGCGTCAGCCGACGCCAGTTTTTCGAGCCGCGTCGAAGCCACTTTCTGCGCCGGCTCCGTTCTCGAAGTCCAGAGCCTCTCAATGGCCGAGCCCACCTCAGTGGCCCTCGCGGCCGCGCCCATTCCAAGTTCCGCCGAAATCTCGCGAGCGGAGAAGTTCGTGCGCGAGCGCTTCCTGCACGACGGCGAGGACGCAGCCGTTGCGCTCGCCCCCGGCTCCCCGCGCAGGCGCGCGCTCGACGAGGCGCTCGCCGAGCTGGCCGCCAGTCCCAAGCCCAAACACCCGTCCACCGCCTGGCGCCGCGAGTTCTCGCTGATGCTCGGGCTCGAGCGCGTGCTCTCCGACGACGAGCCCAAGCTCGCCGATGGAACCGTCCTCTCCGCACACCAGGTCGACGCGCTCTCCGGCACGCTCGCTGCGCTGCTCGCCGCCGCCCAGGCCGCGAGCAACGGAAACGGGCGCGCCGCCGCATCCGCTTCGCCCGAGCTGCTCGCCTCGGCCGAGATCTTCGGTCCCGACGATCCCCCCGCCGCGGGCGACGGGACGCAGGGATCGCGCGACGCCGGCGCCTCTGGCGAGGAGGACGACGAGGCCGACGAGGACGAGGAGATAGACGACGAGGACGAGGACGACGAGGAGGACGACGAGCTCGGCCCCGTGCAACGGGCGGCGCCCGACGAGGACGACGAGGACGAGGACGAGGAAGACGACGAGCTGGCCGACGATGACGACGAGGACGACGTCGAGGAGGAGACCGAGAGCGAGAGCGAGGCCGACGAGGAGCCGCGCGACTGGGTCGAGGAGGGCGAGGAGGAAGAGGAGTCGCTCGCCGACCAGCCCGAGGACCCCAACGCAGCCAAGCGCTTCTGGTTCGAGCATGCCACCGGCGCCGGCAAGACGGTGGCCGCGCTCGGTTTCGTCGAGGCCTCGACGACCGGCGGCGTGCTGATCCTCACGCACAGGCGCAACCTCGTCGACCAGTTCAACGGAGAGCTGCGCGATCGCGGCTACTCCAAGCGCATCTCGAAACCCCTGCTGAAGGGCGAAGACTCCTCCAAAGGCCCCGTAACGGTCGAGACCTACCAGTGGTTCGTGCGCAACGCAGGCAAGATCTCGAGCGCCTACACGATCGTGATCTGCGACGAGGCGCACACCGCGCTCGGCGAGAAGACGAGCGGCGCGATCCGCGAGTGGACCGGGCCGATCTTCATCGGCATGACCGCCACCGGCGCGCTGATCGCCCGCCACGTCACCGACCTGTTCCCGACGCAGACCTCGCGCTTCGACCTCGCCCAGGCCGCCCGCCGCGGCGTGATCGCGCCGCTGCGCTGCGTGCGCATATCCCCCGGCGTCGGCGTGCGCACGATCGCCAAGGTGCCGCTGCGCCGCGGCGAGGTCGACACCGAGTTCGACCAGGACGAGCTCGCCAAACTGCTCGACCAGCAGCCGTTCAACCTGGCCGTCGCCAACCTCTACAAGACGCGCTTCAACGGCGTCCCGGGCGTCGTCTACGCGGCCGGCGTGCGCCACGCCTACAACCTCGCCGAAGCCTTCCGCGCCGAGGGGATCAAGGCCCAGGGCGTGTCCGGCGAGACGCCCAAGCGCGAGCTCGCCGAGATCCTCGCGCGCTACGAGCGCGGCGACATCGACGTGCTGATCAACGCGCAGCTGCTCGCCGAGGGCTGGAACAGCCCGCGCGCGACCGTCTGCGTGCACCTCGCCCCGACCGCCTCAAAGCGCATCTACCAGCAGCGCGTCGGCCGCGTCACGCGCCGGCACCCCGGCAAGGAGGCAGGCCTCGTCGTCGACTTCGTGCACCCCGCCACCAAGCACGACGACCCCGTCGTCACGCTGCACTCGCTGCTCGACCGCGACGTCTACCGCGGCGGCGCGATCGTCGTCGGCCCCGTCAGGCGCGGGCGCGGGCGGCGGATGCGCGTCGAGCGCCGCGTGCTGCCCGTGTGCGCCGAGGAGGAGCGGCGGTTCGCCGTCTTCGAGCGCGAGCTGTGGCGGATCGCCGTCGAGCACCTCGACTACGGCGAGCAGCACGTGTGGGCCGCGCTCGCCGGCGCGCGCGTCGCCCCCAACGGCTGGCGCCGGGCGCGCGCGATGCTGCACTTCGACCGCACCGGCGAGCTCAAGAGCCGCTTCCTAATCACCGCCGTGCAGCGCAACAAGAACCCGCAGCTGCGCCTGCGCGCGCTGGCCGACATTCCCGCGCTGCGTGATCCCGACGCGTTCGACACCGCGATCGACATCATCGGCGGCTGGCCGCGCGACGAGCGCCGCGAGGCGACCAAGATCATGCTGCGCGCGCTCGTCGAGCGGCGCATCGGCCGCCGCGACCAGGCCACCGCCTGGATCTGGCGCCTGGCCGAGTACACGCGCGACGTGCACGAGGAGTACGCCGTGCAGCGCTGGCCCGAGACCAAGCGCCTGCTAGGCCTGCTCGTCAACTCCGCCGGCGGCGCCCACGCGCGCAACGCGCGACGGTTGATCCACGCCGCGCGCAAGCAGGACCGCCGGCTCGCCGCAGCGCTACTCGCCGCCGCGCTCGCCCACACACCCGAGGCCGAGGAGGCGCTGCGCGGGGCGCGTACGCGGATGGCCCGCAAGCCGCCCGCGCTCGCCCGCGAGCTGCTGCGCAACTTCCCCAAGCGCCGCGCGCGCAACTCGCGTCGCAGGCGCAAGGGAGGCCAGGGCGGCGGCGGTCAAGGCAACGGCTCCGCCAACGGCAAGGCCAACGTCGCCGCCGCTGCCAACCGGCGAGGCGCAGGCGCCAAGCCATCGCCCCAGAAACGCGGCTCCCGTCCCGACGACGGGACCTCCAACGGCTCCACCAACGGCGCCCACGCTGCCGAACGCGACTCGGCCGCGAGCGAGACGAGCTAGCTCCCGCCGACTCCCCGCAGGTGAACCTCGCCGGCGTCGAGCGCCGTGCGCCCGCCGCCCGCCAGCTCCACGATCAGCCGCCCGGCGCCGTCGACGCCCTCGGCGCGTCCCTCTCCTCCGCTCCACGCGATCGTGCGCCCGCGCAGCGCGTCGCGTGCGCGCCACGCATCGAGCGTCTGCTCGGTCCGTTCGCCCAACCGACGCTGCAGCGCGGCGAGCAGCTCCTGCAGCGTCGGCTCGAGCTCACGCGGCTCGCGCCCGAGCGTCGCCGCCGTGCCGTGCAGCTCTGCCGGCAGGTCCTCGAGACGCACGGCCACATTCAGGCCAATACCCAGCACCGCCCAGCCTTCCTGCGGCCGGCCTTCGGCGAGGATCCCCGCGACCTTCGCCAGCGCGCCCGCCTCGACATCCTGCTCACGCACGAACACGATGTCGTTCGGCCACTTGATCTGAGCGCCCTCGCCGGCCGTGTCGGCGACCGCCAGCGCCGCGATCAGCGGCAACAGCGGCGGGGGCTCACGCAGCAGCAGCGACATCAACAGCGCGCTTCCCGCCGGCGCCGACCAGCGCCGGCCCTGACGCCCGCGACCCGCCGTCTGCTCGGTGGCCGTCACGAGCGTCCCGTGCGGCGCGCCCGCCAGCGCGAGCTCGCGCGCGCGGTCGTTCGTCGAGTCCGTGCGGCGCAGGTGGATGCGCGGCCGGCCGAGGACTTGCTCCTCGCCGCCCGGCGTGTCCTGCCCGCTCATCGCGCCGGGCGCTCAGCAGCGTCGGCGACGAGCGCCGCAAGGATGCCGCCGACGTCGTGCTCGCTCGCCTCCACGTCAACCGCCACGCCGTGCTCGCGCAGCGTCTCGCTCGTGATCGGGCCGATCGAGACGACGCGCGTGCCCGGCGAGAGCTCGCCGATCGCGCCGAGCAGATTGCGGACGGTCGAGGACGAGGTGAACGTCACGTAGTCGGCTGCCTCTACTGCTGCCACCGTCTCGGCAGCGAGCGGCTCGGCGATCGACTCGTACAGGTCGAGCACGTCCACCTCCGCTCCGCGCGCGCGCAGCGCCTCGGGGAGCACCTCGCGCCCGCCGCGCGCCCGTGCGATCAGCGCGCGCGCCACAGGCACGCCGGCGAGCGCCTCGACCAAGCCCTCGCCGAGCGAGCGCTCGGCGGTCACGTCGGCCGCGATCCCGTGCGCGCGCAGCTCGCGATCCGTGCCCGGGCCAATCGAGGCGATCCGCGCACCCGCCAGCGACCGCGCGTCGCGCCCACCCGCGGCGAGCCGCTCGAACAGCGCGCCCACCGCGTTCTGGCTCGTCAAGCAGATCAGGTCATAGCCGGCCGGGTCCAGCGGCGGCCCCGGGATCGGCTCGATCCGGATCGCCGGCGCCTGCACGACCTCCGCGCCGAGCTCGCGCAGGCTGTCCGCGAGGCCGCTCGCCTGCGCGCGTGCGCGTGTGACGGCCACCGTCAGCCCGGCCAGCGGCCGTGCCGCGATCCACGCCAACTGGTCGGCCAGCTCGGCGACCGCGCCGACGACGGTGATCGACGGAGAGCCGACCTGCTCGTCGAGCACCTGCGCGGCGATCGTCTGCAGCGTGCCGCGCACCGTGCGCTGCGTCGGCAGCGTCCCCGCCTCGATCACCGCAGCCGGCTCGTCCGGCTCGCGGCCCGCCTCGATCAGCGCCGCTGAGATCTGCGCCAGGCGCCCGACGCCCATGTAGAAGACGAGCGTGCCCGGGAACGTTGCCAGCGCCGGCCAGTCGAGCTCGCTCTCATCGCCCGTGCGCCCCGTCACGAACGCGCACGCGCGTGCGAGGCCGCGGTGCGTGACCGGGATTCCCGCGTATGCGAGTGCAGCCACGCCGGCCGTCACGCCGGGCACCACCTCGAACGGGATCCCGGCGGCGCGCAGCGCGAGCGCCTCCTCGCCGCCGCGCCCGAACACGAACGGGTCGCCGCCCTTCAAGCGCACGACCGTGTGCCCGGCCTGCGCCCGCTCGATCATCAGCGCCTCGGTCTGCTCCTGCGGCACCGACGCGCCGCCACCCTCCTTGCCCACGTACAGCAGCTCCGCCTCGGAGCGTGCTCCCTCGAGCGCCGCGGCGCCGATCAGCCGGTCGTAGAGGATCGTGTCGGCCGTCGCGATCAGCTCGAGCGCGCGCGCCGTGAGCAGGCCCGGGTCGCCCGGCCCGGCGCCAACCAGGTATACGCGCCCACCGGCGTCCTCAGCCACCGGAAGCCCCCTGCGTCTGCGCGGCTCCCCACAGCTGCGAGGCCTGCAGGATCTCCCCGGCGCCGGCCGAGTTCAGGCGTGCCGCGACGGCGCGGCCGAGCTCCTCGGGCGCGCCGAGCGCTCCGTCGAGCTCGTCGCTCGCCCAGACCGAGCCGTCGGGCAGCCCCACCCAGGCACGCAGGTGCAGCCGCTCGCCGTCGAGCGTCGCGTGCGCCCCGAGCGGCGTGTCGCAGCCGGCGCCGAGCTCGTGGGCCAGTGCGCGCTCGGCCAGCAGGCAAGCGAGCGCGCTCAGATCGCCGATCTGCGCGAGCGCCGCGCGCGTGGGCTCGTCCTCAGCGCGTGCCTGCAGCGCGAGCGTGCCCTGCCCCGGGGCCGGCACGAAGCGCGCCGGGTCGAGCACGGCGTCGACCGCCCGCTCGCGCCCCAGCCGCTGCAAGCCGGCGCGGGCGAGCACGATCGCGTCGAACTCGCCGTCGGCGAGCTTGCGCAGGCGCGTGTCGACGTTTCCGTGCATCGCCACCGGCTCGAGCTCGTCGCGCGCTGCGCGCAGCTGCGCGACGCGGCGCACGCTGCTCGTGCCGACGCGGGCGTCAGCCGCCAGCGCGTGCAGGTCGCTCGCGCCGCACAGCACGTCCTCGGCTGCCGCCCGCGGCGGGGCGGCGGCCAGCACGAGCCCCTCGGCCAGCTCACCCGGAACGTCCTTGGCCGAGTGCACGGCCGCGTCGATCTCGCCGCTGCAGAGCGCGCGCTCGAGCTCTGAGACCCAGCGCGACTTGTCCTCGCCCGGCGGCGGCTCGCCCGGCTGGCCCTCGCCGGCGAGCGCGGCCGCCGTGTCGTCGATCCCCGCCGACTCGCGGTCGCCGCGCGTCACGATCGGGACGATCTCGACGGTGCCGGCCGAGCCGGCTGTCCCCGCGCGCGCTTGCAGCAGTTGCGCGACGAGCTCCGCCTGTGCCAGCGCCAGCGCGCTGCCACGGGTGCCGAGGCGCATCAGCCCTCGCGGCGGCGGCGTGCCCGCTTGGGCACAGCCTCTGGGGCACGCGCCGGCAGGTCGTGTACCTCGGCGAGCTCGTTCGGCGGCTGCTGCGGGGAGGACTCGTCCTCGCGCAGGCCGAACAGCTCGCGCACGAGCTCGAGGCTCGCGTGCCCGCGCTCCTCGGAGAGGCTGCGCAGGCGGATCGTCGGCTCGTGCAGCAGGCGGCTCATCACGGCGCGCGCGACCGCCTCGATCCGCGCCAGATCGCGCGGGGAGGCCGACTCCCAGCGACCGGAGTTCTCGGCGAGCACCTGCTCGACGAGGTCGTTGCCGTGCTCGCGCAGGGCGCTAACCGTCGGCAGCGTCTCGAGCTGGCCGAGCCAGCGGGCGAAGCGGTGGATCTCCTCCTCGACGATCTCCTCGGCGCGGGGGAGCTCGCCCTCGCGCGTGGAGATGTTGCGCGCCACGACGGCCTGCAGGTCGTCGATGTCGTAGAGGCTGACGCCCTCGAGTTCCGCACACGCCGCCTCGACGTCGCGCGGCACAGCGATGTCGATCAACAGCAGCGGGCGCCCGTCGCGCTCGCGCATCACGATCTCCAGCTCGTCGCGGCCGACGATCGGATGCGGCGAGGAGGTCGAGCAGAGCGCGATGTCGGCCGCCAGCAGCTGCTCGGGCAGATCGTCCAGCCCGACGACGCTGCCGCCGAAGCGCTGCGCCAGGCTGAGTGCGCGGTCGGCGTGGCGGTTGGCGACGAAGATCGTGCCCGCGCCCTGCTCGTTCAACGCCCGCGCCGTCAACTCGCTCGTCTCGCCGGCGCCGAGCACCACGACGTGACGGTGCTCGAGGCTGCCGAGCACGCTCAGCGCGAGGTCGACGGCCACGGAGGGGATGCTCACGCGTGCCGCGCCGATCTCGGTCTCCGTGCGCACGCGCTTGCCCGCCGTCAACGCTGCTGCGAACAGCCGGTTCGACAGCGGCCCCGTGCAGCCCGCGCTCATCGCCGCGTCATAGGCGCGCTTGACCTGGCCCTGGATCTCGGCCTCGCCGACGATCATCGACTCGAGGCCGGCCGTGACGCGGTACAGCTGGCGCGCCGCGTCGCAGTTGCGCGGCGAGTAGATCGCGTCGGAGAGCTCGGTCGGTCGGATCGAGGCGCGCCCCGCGAGCAGGCCGAGCACGTCGGACTCGGCGCGCACGGGGTCGCCGACGACGAGGTACACCTCGGTGCGGTTGCACGTCGAGATCACGACCGCCTCGCGCACCTCCGGCGTCGTCGTCGCCTCGCGCTCGAACTCGATCGCCTCGGGCTCAGTGAACGCCAGGCGCTCGCGCAGCGCCACGGGCGCGGTCTTGTGCGAGATGCCGAGCGCGAGCAGCTCGCCGCTCATGCGAGCGTCGACTCCCGCTGTTGTGAGTCCGGCTGCGTGCCGCCCGTGGCCGTCGAGCCGGCCTGCGAGGGGGCGCCCTGCTCGGCGGAGCCGTCCTGCTCGCGCCGCAGCAGCTCGCCGAGGTCGCGCTCGAGCCGGCTCTGGCGGACCGCCATGATCGCGACGTAGACGAGCACGAGCGCGAACAGCACGACGTATGCGCCGGCGACGTACTTGCCGGCCTCGTGCAGCGGCAGCGCGGGCAGCTCGGCGAGCAGTGCCGGCATCAGCCGAGTCGCTCCGGCGGGCGTGTGCTCGGCGAGCGCGCGGTCATCGCGGTGGCGTGCAGGCTCGGCGCGGCGCTGCGCCCGCGTGGCGGCGGTGCGGTGCTCATCGGCACTCCCGCGCGCCGCTCGGCCAGGCGCCGCAGCGCGCGCAGCTGTGCGCGCGTGTGCTTGACCGTGAGCTCGTATTTGCACAGCGTCGTGAACAGCAGCGCCATGCCCACGAGCGAGACGACGAACGTCAGCGACATCTGCCAGGGCAGGTTTGAGGTCGCGCCGAGCACGCGCGGGTGCAGGAATTGCGTCGAGGCACGCACGGCGATGAAGTTGAGCGGGACGAACGCGCCCGCGGTGACGGCGAACACCGACGCGTAGCGCGACTGGCGCTCGGGATCCTCGATCGCGAAGCGCAGCGGCTGGTAGGTCGCGTACAGCAGGAACACGATCAGGAAGGAGACGAGCGTCGGCTCGTCCCACTCCCACCAGTGCCCCCACGAGCCCTTCGCCCAGATCGAGCCCGTGATCAGCGTGGCGACGCCGAAGATCAGGCTCATGTGGATCGCGACGTAGGAGCGGAAGTCCCACTTCTGCTCGCGCGTGCGCAGGTGCTGGATCGCGAAGATGCCACCGACGACGAAGCCGCACAGCGAGACGATCGCCAGCGGCACGTGCACGTAGAAGATCTTCTGCAGGAAGCCCTGGTCGGCTTCGAGCGGCACCCAGAAGAAGACGAGCCCGAGCGCGACCGCCATCACGGCGACCGTGGAGATGCTCAGAGCGCGCAAACCTTTGCCGTACATCGTTACCACCCGCCCGGAGGGCGGTGGTCGTCGTAAAAGACGCCGGCCGGACGCCGGCACGAGCATTTCATCCTCAGTCCTCAAGCAGATAGTCGAACAGGGCGTAGGCGATCAGCCCGAACACCAGATCATAGAGCCCGAGCGTCAACAGCCAACGCCCGGACGGGCCCATGGCATGGCCCAGTGCCAGCAGCGGCGAGCTGGCCCGGGCGCCCCCGATCACGATCGGCACGAGCAGCGGCAGCGCCAGCAGCGGCCCGAGCAGATCGCGCGCGCGCGTGCGAACGGCGAGCGCCGCCACGAGCGTGCCGATTGCCGCGATACCGACGTCGGCGAGCGCGAGCACGCCGATCAGCTCGGGCAGCGCGTGCCCGAGCGAGGGCGAGAGCAGCAACAGGCCGAAGGCCGGCACCGCGACGAGCTCGAGCACGACGAGGTAGGCGAGCAGCGCGAGCGCCTTGGCAAACAGCATCGCGCTGCGGTCGACCGGCGCGAGCAGGAAGCCGTCGAAGCCGCCCTGGTCGGCATCGGCGACGAACAGGCGGTTGACGCCGAGCATCGCGGCGAACAGCAGCGTCACCCACAGGATCCCCGCCGCCAGGTCGCCGTCGACCGAGTTGCGGTTGAGCGCGAAGTGGAACACGACGAACGTGGTCACGGCGAACAGCGACATACCCGGGACGGACTCCAGCGTGCGCAGCTCGACGAGCAGCTCCTTGCGCAGCAGCGCGCGCACGACCGACAGCGTGCGCGCCGGTCGCGCGCTGCGACCCTCTGCGTCTTGCCCGGGTCCCGCCCCCGGCGTCTCGCCTGTCGCCGTTCGCTCTGCGTCAGGGATGACGGTGCTCATCGGTACAGCCCTGCAATCTGCTCGGGGTCCACCTCGCGCGCGTCTGACAGCAGCGCCTGCTCGCCGCCGCGCAGCCCGAGTACGACGTCGGCCTCGGCCAGCCCGCCGCCGGGGTCGTGGCTGCAGATCACGCGTGTGCGCCCAGAGGCGGATCCGATCAGCGGATCGACCAGCTCGACCGCGGCGGGGTCGAGGTTCGAAGCGCGGCTCGTCGAGCAGCAGCAGCTCGGGGTCGTGCAGCACCGCGCGCGCGACTGCCACGCGCTGGACCATCCCGCGCGAGAGCGTGCGCAGGGGCTCGTCGGCGCGGTCGCTCATCTGCACGGCGCCCAGCAAGTCCTCCACCCGCCGGTCCGCCACATCGTGCAAACGCGCGTGGAAGTGCAGGTTCTCGCGCGCGGTCAGCTCGCGGTACAGCAGCGGCTCGTGTCCGAGCAGGCCGATCCGCCCGCGCACCGCCCAGGCCTCGTCGGGCAGCCGCGAGCCGAGCACGGCGACATCGCCGGCGTGCGGGCGCAGCAGCGTTGCGAGGATTCGCAGCAGCGTCGTCTTGCCGGCGCCGTTGGGGCCGAACACGACCAGCGTCTGGCCGCTCTGCAGCGACAGCGACACGCCGCTCAGCGCTTCGCGTTCGCCGTAATGCCGCGCGAGGCCCTCGACCTCGATCGCAGTCACGTTCAGGCTCTCGACACCTGAGGGGATCGCTCCTCCTGCGCACGCGCGATCAGCTTGCGCACAGCCCGCTCGCCCGCGCCTCCCGGGCCGTCGTCGCTACGCAGCAGCCCGATCGGGTCGGGCTCGCCGCCCACGATCCCCTCGAAGAACTCCTTGCGGTCCTGATAGGTGGGCAGCGTGCCCTTGGCCCACCCGCGCACCTCGTTGAGCAGCACGGCCAGCCGCGCGTAGGGCTCGCCGAACTGGCCTTCGATCTCGCGCTTCATGCGCTTGGCCAGCGCCGGCGAGGCGCCGGCCGTGGAGATCGCGATCGCGAGCGGCCCGGTGCGCACGATCGCGGGCAGGATGAAGTTGCACAGCGGCGGCACGTCGACGACGTTGACGAGCATCGCGCGGCGCTCGGCGTCGTCGTACACGGCGATGTTCACGTCGGTGTCGTTCGTCGCGGCGATCGCCATAAAGACGCCCTCGAGGTCGCCGATGCCGGCGTAGGAGCGCTGCTCCCAGCGGATCGATCCCTCGCGCGCGTAGTCCTGCAGCGCCTGCTCGGCCTCGGGCGCGATCAGCGTCACCTCGCCGTCGCACGCGAGCAGCCCCTCGACCTTCTCGAGCCCGATCTCTCCCCCGCCGACGACCACGCAGCGCCGCCCGCTGAGCTTCAGGCAGGCGATGTAGAAGGGGGTATCGAGCATCCCCTGCACGCAGCTCTGGTCGCAGATCCCCTTGCGCAGCTGGCAGACGCACTCCTTCCCTGCATAGGCCTGGGCGGGCATACCTAGAAGGGTAGTGGAGCCCGACTGGCGGAACCGGCCGCGGGCGCCCGCTCGACGCTACGGCCGGCGCCCGCTCAGCGCGGCAGCCCGCGCCCGAACGCGCGCGCGCCGATCCGCCCGAGCGCTAGCGCGCCGTTGCGCCAGGCGTGCTCACGATCGGCTTCGCGCCCGGAGCGCATCTTCGCGACGGCGCGCGCGGCGTGCGTGGTCAGCTCGTCATAGGGCCCCCACCACAGGCCGCGGGCGGCAGGCGGATCCCACGTGATCAGCTTCTCCTGCGCGCACGCGCGAAGCCCGGCCTCGCCGAGCGTGCGCCCGAGCCCGCCTCCGGCGGCGGCTCCCCAGGGACCGCGCGAGACGGCGGGGGCGGGCAGGTGGTCGTTGCACCAGACCATCCCCGCGTGCAGCTCGCGTGCGATGCGCAGCGCCTGGTAGCGGTCGGCGCTCCACACCGACGCGCCCAGCGCGTAGTCGCTGTCGTTGGCCAGCGCGATCCCCTCGGCGACGGAGTCGATCGCCATCACGGCCAGCACGGGCCCCTCGAGCGGTTCGCGCATCAGCGCCATCTCGTGCGTCACGCCCGTGATCACGGCGGGCGAGTAGAAGGAGCCTGCCTCGCATCCGGCCGGGCTGACGGGGCCGCCGCAGTGCAGCTCGGCGCCCTGCGCGATGGCGTCCTGCACAAGCGCCTGCACGTGCGCGAGTCGACGCGGCGAGGCAAGCGGGCCGACGTCGATGCCGGGGTCCGCCGGATCGCCCACGCGCAGCGCTCGTGCGGCGGCGACGAGGCCCTCGACGAAGCGCTCGTGCGGCTCGCGCGCGACGTACACGCGCTCGACCGCCCCGCGCGCCTGCCCGGCACCGGCGCAGCCGGCCCACAGCGCCCCGGCGATCGCCTGCGGCAGGCGCGCGTCGGCGAGCACGAGCATCGCGTCCTTGCCGCCCAGCTCGACGGTCACCTCCTTCTCGCGCGCGACGCCCTCGCCGGCGACCACGCGCCCGACGGCCGGAGAGCCGGTGAAGAGGATCTTCTCGACCGGCGATTTGGCCAGCGCGATGCCGACGTCGGCACCACCGTGGGCGATCCGCACGAGCCCCTCGGGCAGCCCGGCGCGCGCAAGCACGCGCCCGATTCGCTCGCCGGCGAGCGCGGCGCGTGCGGCGGGCTTGAAGGCGACGCCGTTGCCGGCGAGCAGCGCGCCGGCGATCTGGCCGAGCGGCTGCGCGAACGGCGCCGAGCCGGCTCCGATCACGCCGACGACGCCGAACGGCTCATAAGCGACGCGGGCGCGCTTGGCGATCGCCATCCCGCGGCTGATGCCGACGCGCCGCCCGCCGAGCACCTCGGCGCCGTCATCGGCGATCCAGATCAGCGCGTCGATCGCGGGCAGCAGCTCGAGCGCGGCGATCTCGGGCGCCGGGCGCCCCTGCTCGCGCGAGAGATCTCGCGCGAGCTCGTCGAAGTCGTCGATCACGGCCTGCGCCATGCGGCGCATGTAGCGCGCGCGGTCCTGCACGCGCAACAGCGCCCACAGCGGCTGCACCTTGGCCACGTCGGCAGCCAGCGCGGGGATGCTCACCGCGGCCGTCGCGGTCACGCTGCCGAGCGGCGCACCCGTGGCCGGGTCGCGCGCCTGCAGAAGAAGCTCGCTGCCGGTTTCGCCGACGGTTGCGCTCATCGGCCGATTATGGCTGCTCGATCCCGCGCGCCGTGCGAATCTCACGCAGCCGCCGCGCGAGCTCGGCCTCGGCCTCGTCGGGCTCGTAGAAGTGTCTGCCCTGGACGCCATCGGGCAGCAGCGGCTGCGAGGATAGGTGGCCAGGGTGGTTGTGAGGGTTGTCGTAGTCCTGCTTGTCCATACCCGGCCGGGGTCCCGAGCGGAGCCAGGCCGGCGCGGCCTGCGCGCCGTGCTCGCGTACGTGGCTGCGCGCCGCGGCGAGCGCCCTCCCCGCCGCGTTCGACTTCGGTGCGAGCGCGAGGTAGATTGCGGCCTGCGCCAGCGCGTACGTCGCCTCGGGCAGCCCGACGTGCTCGACGGCGGCCGCAGCCGCCGTTGCCACGGACAGCGCCTGCGGGTCGGCGTTGCCGATGTCCTCGGAGGCGAGGATCACCATCCGCCGCACGATGAAGCGCGGGTCCTCGCCGCCCTCGAGCATCACGGCGAGGTAGTACAGCGAGGCGTCGGGGTCCGAGCCGCGCGTCGCCTTGATCCAGGCCGAGGCATAGTCGTAGTGGCGATCGCCCCCTTTGTCGTAGAGCACGGCGCGCCGCTGCAGCGCGTCCTCGACGCGCGCCAGCGTGACCCGCGCACCCCCGGCGGCGCCCGACTCGCCGCCCTGGGCAGCGGCCTCGGCGACCGTCTCCACAGCCAACTCGAGCGCGTTGAGCGCCGTGCGTGCGTCGCCTTCGCTGCGCGCGGCGAGGAACTCGATCGCGTCCTCGTCCACGTTCGGCTCGGCCGCGCGATGCAGCAGCGTGGCGACCTCGTCGGCGCTGAGCGCCTGAAGCGCATACACACGCACGCGCGAGAGCAACGCACCGTTGACCTCGAAGGCGGGGTTCTCGGTGGTGGCCCCGATCAGCGTCAAGAGGCCCTCCTCGACGGCCGGCAGCAGCGCGTCCTGCTGGGCCTTGTTGAAGCGGTGGATCTCGTCGAGGAACAGCACCGTGCGCCCGCTCGCGACATCGCCGGGGGCCAACGAGCGACGGTGCTCGGCGCGCTCGATCACGGCGCGCACCTCGGCGCGGCCTGCCTGCACGGCGCTCAGCTCCTCGAAGGCCGCCTGCGAGTGCTCGGCGACCATCCGCGCGAGCGTCGTCTTGCCCGAGCCGGGCGGGCCGTAGAGCACCATCGAGTGCGGCCGGCCCTGCTCGATCGCCGTGCGCAGTGCCGAGCCCTCGGCGAGCAGGTGCGTCTGGCCGACGAACTCCGCCAGCGCGCGCGGGCGCATTCGCACCGCCAGCGGGCGCCCGGCGTCGCTGCTCGGATCGTCGAACAGGGTGTCCTCCATCGCCTGAGTATCGCGCGCGCCGGGGCGATCCCGAATAACAACAGGTCAAAGTGGGAAAGGGGGAAGGCGGCGTGCCGCGACGGGCGACTGGAGTGGGCGTTGGCGCCGGCCGGACAGGGAAAGCCGGGCGATTGGACACGTGTGTATGCGATTGCAGCAGGAGGTTGGCCAGGCGTGGGTGTCGAACCTGTACGTCCGATGTTTATCTGGAGCCCAGTGCTGCGTGAAAATGGGAGCGGTCGCTGATGGGCGCAGGCGCCGCCGAAATCTTCCCTGGCACGGGAGGCGGCTTCGATGTGGTCGAGGCCACCGAGGAGATCGCTGCGCGCTCGCCGCTGCAGCTGTTCTGGCGACGCTTGCGCAAGGATCGCGTCGCGCTGGTCTCACTCGGGTTCGTCGTCTTCCTCGTGATCGTCGCGCTCGCGGCGCCGCTGATCGTGAAAATCCTCGGTCTGCCGGGGCCGTATGTGCAGAACCTCAACCTGACCGACGAATTCGGCAGCCCGCTGGGACCGAGCGGCGCCCACCCATTCGGCGTCGACCAGCTCGGCCACGACGTGATGTCGCGCGTCATCTATGGCACGCGCGTCTCGCTGGAGGTGGGCATCGTCGGCACCTCGATCGCCACGGTGATCGGCGTCTCGTTCGGCCTCGTCGCGGGCTACTACCGCGGCTGGGTTGACACGCTGCTGTCGCGCACCGTCGACGTCGTGCTGTCGATCCCCGTGCTGCTGCTGGGCCTGGGGATCGGCGCCGCCTGCGCCGTGCGCGGCTGCATCGGCGGCGCGATCTCGCCGGGGACGAGCGTGATCATCTTCCTGATCGCGCTGGTCAACTGGACATACATCTTCCGCATCGTGCGCGGCCTCGTGCTGTCGCTGCGCGAGCGCGAGTTCGTCGACGCCGCACGGGCGCTGGGCGCCTCGGACGCAAGGATCATGTTCCGCGAGATCCTGCCGAACCTGGTCGCCCCTGTGATCGTCTACGCGACGCTGCTGATCCCCTTGAACATCCTGCTCGAGGCATCGCTGTCGTTCCTCGGAGTTGGCGTGCGCCCGCCGACGGCGAGCTGGGGCCAGATGATCGCGGCGGCCACGCCGATCTTTAACACGGCCTGGTGGTACATGACCTTTCCGGGCGTCGCGCTGCTGTTGACCGTGCTCGCATTCAACTTGCTGGGCGACGGTCTGCGCGACGCGCTCAACCCACGAACGGCCCGGTGATTCGCCGGTGCCGCGAACAACAACAAAAGGAGGCGTCCGTATGCGGTCGCTAAGAACGATTGTGGCGGCGGGGGTGACCGCGGTGTTGGTGCTCGCGCTCGCCGCATGCGGCTCGAGCAGCAGCTCGCTCGAGCAGCAGCACGAGCTCCAACGGCTCGGTCCCCGCCGGCGTGCAGACGCCGATGACGGAGTCGCTGACGGGCGGCAAAAAGGGCGGCACGTTGAACGTCGAGCAGAACGAGGACTACGAACACCTCGACCCGGGGCAGTCCTACTTCTCGCTCGACTACGACATCACCAACGCGACGCAGCGTTCGCTCTACAGCTACAAGCCGAACACGTTCTCGGTGGCCACGCCGGACATGGCCGAAGGCGAGGCGAAAATCTCCGACGGCAACAAGCTGATCACGATCGACATCCGCAAGGGCGTTCACTTCGGCCCGCCGGTCAACCGCGAAGTTACGGCCGCCGACGAGGTCTACGCGCTCGACCGGGTCGCCAACCCGAACGTCGCGAACCCCTACTACGAAGGCTATCTGAGCTCGATCGAAGGGATGAAGACGGGCAAAGGCGGGCCGGTGCCGGGCATCAAAGCGACCGGCAAGTACACGCTGCAGATCAAACTGACCGAACCGCAGGCGGGGATCGTGGTCGCCTCGATGGTGCTGCCCTACACGGCGCCCGTGCCGGAAGAGTACGCGAAGAAGTTCGACGCCAAGAAACCGAGCGAATACGTCAACTACATGGTCGCGACGGGTCCGTACATGCTGAAGGCCGACGCCTCGGGCAAGATCCTCGGCACCGGCTACCAGCCCGGCAAATCGGCGACGCTCGTACGCAACCCGAACTGGAACGCGAGCACGGACTACCGTCCGGCCTACCTCGACCAGATCAACGTCTCGATCGGCGGCGACCCTGAGGTGATCGGACGGCAGGTGCTCGAAGGCAGCCACATGGTGCAGACCGACACGCCGGCCTCGCCGATTCTCAAGCTGGCCTTCCAGCAGCACAAGAGCCAGTTGCAGATTTCGCCGGGGTCGGGCTCGCGCTACATCGCGATCAACAACAGCTACGGGCCCTTCAAGAACGTCAACCTGCGCAAGGCCTACTGGGCGGCGACAGACCGCGAAGCGCTCGACAAGCTCCGCGGCGGGAAACTGGTCACGGACATCCAGACCCACTACCTCTGGACCGGTATCCCGGGCTTCGAAGAAGCCGGCGGCTACCCGGGTCCGAAGGTGGACTACAACGAACACCCGCAAGGCGACATGGCGGTGGCCGAAAAGTACATGAAGCTGGCCGGCTACCCGAGCGGCAAATACACGGGCTCGGAAACGCTGCAGGTCGTCGGCGACTCCTCGCCTCCGGCCAACAACGTCGCGGAAGCCGCGAACCAGACGCTGAAGAACCTCGGCTTCAAAACGAAGCTGAACCTGGTCGAGCACACGGTCATGTACTCGAAGTACTGCGGCGTCGTCTCGGAAAAGATCGACGTCTGCCCGAACGTCGGCTGGGTGGCCGACTTCGGTGACCCGCAGGCCGTGCTGGACGTGCCGTTCAACGGCAACCTGATCGTCAAGAACGGCACCAACTCCAACTGGGGCCTGGTCGACCACGCGAAGATCAACGCTGCGATGGAAGCGGCGTCGAAGGTCGTCGGCGAAAAGGCTCGCGGCGAAGCGTGGGCGAAGATCGACCGCGAACTGGTCGAAGAAGCGGTCGTCGTCCCCTACGAATGGGGCAAGCAGCCGAACATCGAGTCCAAAGACGTGGCAGGGGTCGGGCAGCTCTGGAACACGGGCACCTGGGACCTCTCGTTCACATCGCTGAAGTAAACGGCGCACAGCGACCGGAGGGGCGGGTCAGCCCGCCCCTCCGGTGCAGCTGCGCATCGACGTTCGAGCAAGCGCTGATCGACCCGCCGTACAGAACTGGAGTCCGGGCAATGCCAAACGAGGACCGATGACCCGCTACATCATCCGCAGGCTGCTGTGGGGCCTGGTGCTGCTGGTCATCGTCGTGGCGCTGCTGTTCGTGATGTTCCGCGTGCTGCCCACGGCCGACCCGGCGAAGCTCAGGGCGGGCCGCCTGCAGAGCCCGAAGATCATCGCCGAGATTCGCCACACCTACGGGCTCGACAAATCGTTGCCGGCTCAGTTCTGGCTGTACCTGAAGGACCTCTTCCTGCACTTCAACCTCGGCTTCAGCTACTACAGCGGCGCGCCGGTCAAGGAACTGATCTTCAACCGCGTGTCGGCGACGCTGTCGCTGGTCATCGGCGGAGCCATCGTGTGGGTCGTGACGGGCGTCGGCGTGGGGATCGTGTCGGCCAGGCGCGCCGGCTCGCGCCTTGATCGCGCGAGCATGGGCACCGCGCTCGTACTCGTCTCAGCGCCCGAATACTGGCTCGGCCTGATCGTGCTGTACCTGTTCGCGTCGGACATCGGGCAGGTGCGCATCTTCCCCGGCGCGGGCAGCTATGTCGGGCTGACGAGCGATCCGGTCAAATGGTTCGAGTCGCTGATCCTTCCGTGGCTGGTGGTCGCGGCGGGCACGGCGGCGATCTATGCGCGGCTGATTCGCGGCAGCCTGATCGAGACGATGGGCGAGGATTACATCCGCACGGCGCGCGCGAAGGGCCTCTCGGAGCGCCGCGTGGTGCTGCGCCATGGGCTGCGTTCGGCGATCAACCCGATCGTCACGATCCTCGGGCTCGACATCGGCGTGCTGCTGGGCAGCTCGGTGCTCGTGGAAACGGTCTTCAACATTCCGGGGATCGGCCGGCTCAACTACATCGCGATCACCCACGCGGACTTCCCGATCGTCGAGGGCACGGTCCTGCTGGCGGCGCTGTTCATCATCATCGCCAACATCGTCGTGGACATCGCCTACGCGTTCCTCGATCCGAGGGTGAGGTACTCGTGAGCGCGCAGGAGCCGCTGCTGCGCGTCGAGGACCTGCACGTCGAGTTCCCTACGGAAGACGGCGTCGTGCACGCGGTCGACGGGATCTCTTATGAGATCGCGCGTGGGCAGACGCTCGGGATCGTGGGCGAGTCGGGCTCGGGCAAGACGGTGTCCTCGCTGACGACGCTCGGGCTGACGCGCAACCAGGGCGCGCGCGTGTCGGGGCGGATCCTGTTCGAGGGCAACGACCTCGTGGCGCTGTCCGACGGTGAGCTGCGTGCGATCAGGGGCAACGAGATCGCGATGGTCTTCCAGGACCCGCTGTCCTCGCTGCACCCGTTCTTCAAGGTCGGCTCACAGCTGATCGAGGCGGTGCGCGCGCACCAGGACGTGTCCAAGGCGGCGGCGCGGGCGCGCGCGATCGAGCTGCTCGGGCTGGTCGGCATCCCGGACCCGGCAAAGCGCGTGGACCACTACCCGCACGAGTTCTCGGGCGGCATGCGCCAGCGCGCGATGATCGCGATGGCGCTCGCCAACGAGCCGAAGCTGCTGATCGCGGACGAGCCGACGACGGCACTCGACGTGACCGTGCAGGCGCAGATCCTCGCGCTGCTCGAACGGCTGCAGCGCGAGCTGGGCATGGCGATCCTGATCATCACGCACGACCTCGGCGTGGTCGCGGAGATGGCGAACGAGATCGCCGTGATGTACGCGGGGAGGATCGTCGAGACGGCCTCGGCGGAGCTGATGTTCGCGGGCCCCGAGCACCCGTACACGTGGGGCCTGTTGAAGTCGATCCCGCGCCTGAAAGGTGGGCGCGACGAAGCGCTCACACCGATCCTGGGGACCCCGCCGAGCCTGATCAGACGCCCGTCGGGGTGCCACTTCCACCCGCGCTGCCCCTATGCGCAGCCGGACCACGCCCGGATCGATCCGCAGCTGCAGCCGGTCGCGGGCGAGACGGACCATCACGTCGCGTGCCTGCTCGAGTCAGAGCTGCGCAGACGGCTGTGGGCGGAGCTGCGGCAGGGCGCCACTCCCGAGCAGGCGCGTGAGGCGCTCGGCCTTCCACCGCCGCCGGAGCAGTCTGAGCGAGTCGCCGCGGGCGCGGCGGGCACCACGGGCGGCACGGTCGGCCCGACTCCAGAGGTGGGACTGTGAGGGCGATCGAGCAGAGCCCGCAGGCAGCGCCGCAACAGTCGGGCGCGGAGCCGCTCGTGCAGGTGCGCGGGCTCGTCAAGCACTTCCCGCTGACGCGCGGGATCCTGCTCCAGCGCAAAGTCGGCGCCGTGCAGGCGGTCGACGGGGTCAGCTTCGACGTGATGCGCGGCGAGACGCTCGGGATCGTCGGCGAGACGGGCTGCGGCAAGAGCACGACGGCGCGCCTGATCATGCGCCTGCTCGACCCCACGGCGGGGGAAATCCGCTTCGATGGTCAGGACATCACGAAGCTGAAGGGCTCGGCGCTGAAGGCGACCCGCCGCGAGATGCAGATGATCTTCCAGGATCCGTACTCGTCGCTGAACCCGCGCAAAACGGTCGGCGCGACGATTGCCCAGCCGTTCGCGATCCACGGTCTGCTGAAGGACAAGGCCGAGCGCAAGCGCGCCGTGCAGGAGCTGCTGGAGACGGTCGGTCTTAGCCCGGAGCACTACAACCGCTACCCGCACGAGTTCTCGGGCGGCCAGCGCCAGCGGATCGGCGTGGCGCGGGCGCTGGCGCTGAAGCCGAAGCTGCTGATCGCCGACGAGCCGGTCTCGGCGCTGGACGTGTCGATCCAGGCGCAGGTGCTGAACCTGCTGCGCGAGATGCAGCGCGAGCTCGGCCTGACGCTCGTGTTCATCGCGCACGACCTGTCGGTCGTGCGGCACATGTGCGACCGCGTGGCGGTCATGTATCTGGGGCGAATCGTCGAGATCGGCCCGGGCGACGCGCTGTACGACTACCCGCGCCACCCCTACACGGGCGCGCTGCTGTCGGCCGTGCCGATCGCCGACCCGACGCTGCGCGCCGACGATCGCCACCTGCTGACGGGCGACGTGCCGAGCCCGGCGAACCCACCGAAAGCGTGCCGTTTCCACACCCGCTGTCCGAAGGCGCAGGAGCTGTGCTCGCAAGAGGACCCGCCGCTGGAGGACAAGGGCACAGGGACCGAAGCGGCCTGCCACTTCCCGCTGAGCCGCGAGGAGGTGGCGGAGATCGGCGTACGATCTGTGCGATGAGCGCGAGTCTTCCCGCAGCGGCGCGATGAGCGCGACGCCGGCAGCGAAGGAGGCAGAGCAGCTGCTCTCGCGCCTGATCGGATTCGACACGGTCAACCCGCCGGGCAACGAGCGTCCGGCGCAGGAGTACCTCGCCGAGCACCTGCGCGAGGCGGGCTTTCAGTGTGAGCTGCTCGGCGCTGAGCCGGGGCGCCCGAACCTGATCGCGCGGCTGCGTGCGGACGGCGCGCCGCCGGCGGGCGAGCCCGTGGGCGACGGCCCGACGCTCTGCTACCTGGGCCACGTCGACACGGTGCTGGCGAACGCGGATGAGTGGACGCACGACCCGTGGTCGGGGGAGGTGATCGACGGCTTCCTCTGGGGTCGCGGCGCGCTCGACATGAAGTCCCAGGTGGCCGCGGAGATCGCGGCGGCGGCGTCGCTGGCTCGCTCGGGCTGGCGCCCGGCGCGCGGTGAGCTGCTGATCGCGGCGGTCGTCGACGAGGAGACGGGCGGGTCGCTGGGAGCGGAATGGATCACAAAGACGCACCCGGAGAAGGTGCGCTGCGACCTGCTCGTCAACGAGGGCGGAGGGGAGTTCTTCGAATACGGCGGCAGGCGCTTCTACGGCGTGTGCTGCGCCGAGAAGGGCGTCTTTCGCTTCAAGGTGACGACAGACGGCGTGGCCGGGCACGCGTCGATGCCGGGGATGGGAGAGAACGCGCTGCTGAAGATGGCGCCTGTGCTGCAGCGCCTGGCGGCGGGCCAGCCGGCGTACGCGCTGACGGAGGAGCCGACAGCGTTCCTGCGCGGGGTCGGCGAGGACCCGGATGACGCGGGCGGCTCGATCGAGCGACTGCGCGCGGCCGAGCCGATGCTGGCGACGATGTTCGAGCCGATGCTCGGCGTGACGTTCACGCCGACGCGCATCTCTGCGTCGGAGAAGATCAACGTGATCCCGAGCCGGGCGGAGCTGAAGGTCGACTGCCGCGTGCCGCCGGGTCTCGGCGAGGAGGCGGTCATGCGCGGCATCGCGGAAGTTCTCGGCGAGGATGGCTTCGCGATCGAGTTCACCGAGCAGGTCGTCGGCAACCGGTCGCCGATGGACTCCGATTTGATGCAGATCATTAAGAGATGGATCGCCGAGCGCGATGCCGGCGCGACGGTCGTCCCGGTGATCCTGCCGGGCTTCACCGACTCGCGCCACTTTCGCGAGGCGTTCCCGGAGTGCGTGGCGTACGGCTTCTTCCCGCAGCGTCACCAGTCGATGCTCGAAGCCTCGCCGCTCGTGCACGGGGCGGACGAGCGGATCGACGTGCGCGACCTGCACTTCGCCACGGATTTCTTCACCGATCTGGCCCGCCGAACGCTCGGCTAGAGAACCGCTGAGCGACCTTTGGTGAAACTCTGCGTAGGTCTGCGCAGCCTTGCGTAGGTTTCACCCTAAATATCCCACGGCATAGCGCTGTAACCCTCGCAATCGGATATTTGATTAGTCATACTTGACGAATGCCAAGGATGGTGGAAGGAGTCGCAGCAGCGATCGCCCGGCTTGAAGCCGGGGTACGCGCTGTAATCGACTCGCCGCCGCGGCATCTCGAATCAGCGCTGACGCACTATCAGAGCACGACGCATCAGCTGATTCCGTCGGCGGCGTATCGCGCGCCGGGCACGACGGCGGCCGTCGCGGCGCCGCACACCTCGATCGTGCAGGAAATCCAGACGCAGGCGTACAACTGGTCGCCGGTCCTGATGATCCTGTTCTTCTCGGCGCTGCTGTACGTGATGTGGCGCACGCTGAAGGTGATGCCGAGGGTCAAGCCGCAGCAGATCAAGCCGGCCTCGGACCAGTCGGTCTCGTTCGCCGACATCGCGGGCGTCGACGAGGCCAAGGCCGAGCTCGAGGAGATCGTCGAGTTCCTGCGCGACCCCAAGCCGTTCCACGCACGCGGAGCGAAGGTGCCCAAGGGGGTGCTGCTGCACGGGCCGCCGGGCACGGGCAAGACGCTGCTGGCCAAGGCCGTGGCGCACGAATCGGGCGCCCAGTTCTTCGCGCAGTCGGCGGCCTCGTTCGTCGAGATGTTCGCGGGCCTCGGCGCGGCGCGCATCCGCCGGCTGTTCGCGATCGCACGCAAGCACGAACCGGCGATCATCTTCATCGACGAGCTCGACGCGGTCGGGGGGCGACGCGGAGCCGACATCTCGGGGAGAAGGACCAGACGCTGAACCAGCTGCTGGTGGAGATGGACGGCTTCTCCTCGAGCGGCCGCGTGGTCGTGATCGCGGCTTCGAACCTGCTCGAGAAGCTCGACCCGGCGCTGCTGCGCCCGGGCCGCTTCGACCGCCAGGTGTTCGTCGTGCCGCCGGATGTGCGCGGCCGCGAAGGCGTGCTCGCCGTGCACACGCGCGACAAGCCGATGGAAGGCGTCGACCTCGAGCTGATCGCGCAGCAGACGAGTGGCCTGACGGGGGCCGACCTCGCGAACATCTGCAACGAGGCGGCGATCTTCGCCACCCGCCGCCGTGCCCCCAAGCTGAACATGCGCGACTTCGACTCGGCGATCGAGCGCGTGATCGCGGGGGTGCAGTCGCGCCGTGTGCTCAACGACCACGAGAAGCGGGTGGTTGCGTTCCACGAGGCCGGGCACGCGTTGTGCGGCGAGCTGCTGCCGTCGGTCGATCGCGTGCACCGCATCTCGATCGTGCCGCGCGGCCAGGCGCTCGGCTACACGCTCAACCTGCCGGCCGAGGACCGCTACCTGAAGACGCGCGAGGAGCTGCTCGACTACATGACCGTGCTGCTCGGCGGGCGCGTGGCCGAGCAGGTCGTGTTCGGCGCGATCACGACCGGAGCTTCGGACGACCTCAAGCGGGTGGCGGCGATCTCCCACCAGATGGTGCACGACTTCGCGATGGGCACGGCCGGCCTCGGGCGCTCGCCGGACGGCGACGTGCAGCTGTCGGAGACGACGCTGCGGATCCGTGACGAGGAGCGCCAGGACCTGATCGAGGAGGCGCGCCGCGCGGCGCAGCGGCTGATCATCGCCCACCGCCGCCAGCTCGACGCGCTCGCGCACGAGCTGCTCGAGCGCGAGGTGCTCGAACGCGACTCGATCGATCGGATCATGGACGGCACGCCGCGGATGGAGCGCGCGCCGGGGGTCGGGCTGCGCGTCGTGGCCGCCGCCAGCGCGGCCGACGTGGCCGGCGGCAAGTGAGCAGCCCCCACGCCGCACGAGCAGTCGCGGCGAACCGGCTCGCACCCGAATAGACTGCGGGGCGTGTTCACCCGGATCGACCACGTCGGCGTCGCCGTCGAGCAGCTCGACGAGGCGCTGGAGCTCTATCGCGACAGCTTCCAGCTGGAGCTGGCTCACCGCGAGGTAGTCGAGGAGCAGGGCGTGGAGGCCGTGCTGCTGGACGTCGGCGAGAATCACGTCGAGCTGCTCGCGCCGCTCGGCCCCGACACGCCGGTTGGCAAGTTCCTCGCCAAGAACGGCCCGGGGCTACACCACGTGGCCTACCAGGTCGAGGACATCGACTCGACGCTCGACTCGCTCAAAGAGGCCGGCCTGCGGCTGATCGACGAGCAGCCGCGGACGGGCATCCGCGGCTCGCGCGTGGCCTTCATGCACCCGCGCTCGACGGCCGGCGTGCTGACCGAGATCGTGCAACCCGCGGAGGCGCACTGATGGCTACGGGCAAGCAGCAGATCAGCATCGGCTTCCAGGGCGGGCAGGTGCTCTCGCTGCGCGTCAGCGACGACAAGCTGAAGGCGCTGCACAAGGTGCTCGGCGAGGTCGGCTGGCACGAGCTCGAGACAGACGAGGGCCCGGTGCGGCTCGATCTCGGGCAGGTCGTCTACGTGCGCTCGGAGAGCAGCGATTTGCGCGTCGGCTTCGGTGCGTAGCGGTGCCTGTTGACGAGCGCGTCCTGCGCGTGGCTCGCACCTGGGGGCACACGCCTGAGCGCGAGCGGGCCGTTGCGGCATTCTCGCGGCTTGGGGAGCACGCGGGGGTGTGGCTGGCGATCGGCATGCTCGGGGGGGCGATCGATACGTCCCGGCGGGAGCGCTGGGGGAGGGCGACGGCAACCGTCGCCGCGACGTATGGACTGAACACGGCGCTCAAGCTGGCCGTGCGCCGGCGCCGGCCTGAGCTGAAGGGCTTGCCGCCGCTTACGAGCACGCCTTCGCGTCTCAGCTTTCCCAGTGCGCACGCCTCGACGTCGTTCGCCGGCGCGCTCGCCTACGCGCGGCTCGGGCTGCCCGCGCCGCCGCTGTACGCGCTCGCCACCGGACTTGCCGTATCGCGCCTGTATCTCGGCGTGCACTACCCATCCGACGTGCTCGCCGGCGCGCTGCTCGGCACGGCCGTCGCCGTCGCGCGCGGATCCGGCGCGGCTCCGACCGGTGCTTCGCTCAACGGCTCCGGGGCGATCGCTGCGAGCTCCAACGGGCACGGACCGCTACGACCGACGCCTGCCGCCGGGGGAACCTCGTGAGCACGCGCATCGGCATCGTCGGCATGCCCAACGCCGGCAAGTCATCGCTGTTCAACGCACTCACCAAAGCCGGCGCCGAGGCGGCCAACTACCCGTTCACGACGATCCAGCCGAACGTCGCCGTCGTGCCCGTGCGCGACGAGCGCCTCGAGCAGGTGGCGCAGACCGTCGGCGCCTCGGAGATCGTGTGGGACACGATCGACTTCCACGACATCGCCGGACTCGTGGCCGGCGCACACGAGGGCGAGGGTCTTGGCAACCGCTTCCTCGCCAACATCCGCGAGACCGACGCAATCGTGCACGTCGTGCGCGCCCACGGCGATGAGAACGTCGTGCACCCCGAGGGCAGCGTCGATGCACTGCGTGACATCGAGACGATCGAGACCGAGCTCGTGCTCGCCGACCTCGAGCAGGCCGAGCGGCGCCTGGAGCGCCTGACCAGGCAGGCGCGCAGCGGCGAGCGCTCCCTCGTCGCCGAGGAGGCCTGGCTGAAGCTCATCGTCGGCGAGCTTCAGGCCGGACGCCCGGCGCGTGGCGTCGACGTGCCCGCCGATGCGCCCAATGCGGCGCGCGACCTCGGCTCGCTGACGGCCAAGCCCGTGCTGTTCGTGGCCAACGTGGACGAGGGCTCCGAGGAGGTGCCTGCCGAGATCGCCGCGCACGCCGCCTCGCAGGGAGCGCGCGCCGTCGCCGTGTCCTCACGGATCGAGTCCGAGCTGGCCGAGCTCGAGGACGACGATGCCGCCGCCATGCGCGCCGAGCTCGGCGTCAGTGGATCGAGTGCTCTCCCACCCGTGCAGCTCGTCGTGCGCGAGGCCTTCGCGCTGCTGCGCCTGATCGCCTTCTTCACCGCCGGTGAGGCCAAGCCGGCGCAGTCGTGGCACCTGCGCGACGGGTTCACCGCGTGGCACGCCGCCGGCGAGATCCACACCGACATCCAGAAGGGCTTCGTACGCGCCGAGGTGATCGGCTGGCGCGAGCTCGTCGACGCGGGCGGTTATGCCGGAGCGCGCGAGCGCGGCACGCTGCGGCTGGAGGGGCGCGACTACAAGATGCTCGACGGTGACGTGATCTCCGTCAAGTTCACGCCGTAGCGAGCTTCTCCAGGCGCTCGGCCAAGCGGCGCATGCCCATCTCCTGCGCGCAGGCCCCGCCGCCGGCGAAGTCCGTGCCGGCGTCCGGCGGGCGCTCGAGCTCGATCCGCTGCAACGTCGCGATCTGCTTGAAGTCGAGCAGCAGCTGCTCGTTCTCGCGCAGCGCAGCCGCGATGCGCGGGCGCAGCGGACCCGGCTCGCGCGCCACGCGGTTCTCCAAGGCATGCGCCGCCGCGAGCACCTGCTCGAGCGTGCCGTACTCCCGCAGCAGCTCCGCCGCTCCCTTCGCGCCGACGCCCGGTGCCCCCGGCAGCCCGTCCGACGGGTCGCCGCGCAGCGCGATCAGGTCCGGCACCTGCTCCGGCTCGATTCCATAGCGCTCGCGCACCTCCGCCGGACCCAGCTCGGCCGACTTGCCGCCCTTGAGCAGCTCGAGCACCGACACGCGCTCGCTGACGGCCCCGTACATGTCGCGATCGCCGCTCATCAACAGCGCCCGCCCACCCGCGGCCTGCTCGGCCAGCGCGTAGGAGAACATCACGTCGTCCGCCTCCAGCGTCTCGCTCGTCGAATACGTCCAGCTGAGACTCTGCAGCAGCTGCGGAGCACGCTCCCACTGCCAGCGAAGCTCCGCCGGCATCGGATCGCGATGCGCGTGGTAGCCCGGGTAGAGCGCCACGCGGTACTCCGCCTCCTCCGCGCCCATGCAGGCAACCACGCAACGCGGTCCCTGCGCCGAAAGGCGCCCATCCAAAACGTTCAAAAGCGCATTGACCGTGCCGAGCAGCGCGTTCATCGGATGGCCCGCGCCGTCGGTGATCGATTTGGGCAGGGCGAAGTAAGAGCGGTACAGCAGCCACGGCACGTCGGCGGCGAGCAGCGGTGCGGTGGCGGCCATCGGCGCAGCCTAACCAGCGATCACCGTCGACCGCGCCCACGCCGTGGCCTCCTCGTCCTCGCCCAGCGTCCGGACACGCGCAGCAGCGATGCCGAGCGCGCCTCCTCGCCGCCGTAGCCGGTCGCTGCCGCGATCGCCGCCCGTCCGGGCGGCGCAAACGCATTCGGGCGAACGAGCTGCGCTCGGCCTGCCCGTACACGCTCCCGTTCCGGCTGCTCCGCCTCCGTGGCGATCGGAAGCTCGATCTCCGCCGCAGGGGCCTGTACGAACTCGACCCGCGCGCTCGCGCCCAGCCTCGCGAATGCGCGCTGCACGGGCCCCGCATCGGCCACCAGGCTCATACGGCAGCCGCGACGCGCGCACCAGCCGCAGCGGTGGACGATCACCGCCACGCCCACCGAGTCGATCTCGCTCAACGTGCGCAGGTCGAGCGTGAGCGCCACCACGCCCTGCTCGCACAGTCGTTCTATCTCCGTTTCGAGGACCGGTGCTGAGACGCGATCCAGTTCACCGGCCAGCACCAGAGTGTGGCCCTTCATCTCCCAGCTCCTTTCGAGCTTTCCTCCGATTCGCGCACGCGCGATCCACCGCGCCGCGCCCTCGAGTCCGATCGGTCGACCGGACTCCGTTCAGCCGCTCTGGTGAGCTAGCCGGGGCGCTCGGGAATCAGGGTCAGCGGCGACAGGCACCACGACTCGCCGAGCAGTCGCAGCACGCGGCGCACGCGCGGAGCCGCCAGCAGGAGCATTCCCGCCAGCGTGAGGAAGATCGGGATCGACGTGCCCGCGATCGCGCCCGTCGCCGGCGAGGAGCCGCCCGGCGACGGTGCCGGGGCATGCGCCGGGCGCGCCGCCAGCGGCGCGGCTGCGCCCGAGGCGGTCGCGCTTGCGTACGGGTAGCGCGCCGTGGCGGTCATGCCCGACATAGTCGGTGCGAGGGCTTGGACCGCCTGTGTGCGGACGGGGGTACTGCCCGTCGACGTCTGCCGCTGTGGCGCGGCGGCGGCCGGGCCCGGAGCGCTCGTCTTCGCTGCCGCGCCCGGCCATCCGACGTTTGAGACAGGCACTACGCCCTGCTGTGGCACCGGCGCCGAGCGTTCGATGCCTGTCGCTTGCATCGTTGCGAGCGGCGGCCACAACCCTGTGGGCTGTGCCGGTAGCGGCGGCGCCTGCGGAGTGAGCGAGATCGGCAGCTCCGGCAGTAGCGGGAGCGCCGGCAGCGAGGGCAGCGTCGGCAGCGGCGCGAGCGGTGCCAGCAGCGGCGCGATCGCCAGCGGGGTCGAGCCCGCGAGCCGCGCCGCTGTCTCGCCGAGCGCCCGCGACGCTTCGCCGAGCATGGCCGGTGCCAGCGTCAGCCGGTGCACCGTTTGCGCCAGTACCCCGGCCACCGCGGCGGCCGGCGCCTGTGTCGAGGGCAGTCTGTGCTCGCCCGGGCGGGCCGGGTGCTTGACCAGCGGGTGGAGCCCGTTGGTCGTTGCGTGCTTCGCCGCCGGCGCTGCGGCAGCCGTGATCAGGTGCCCGATCGAAGCGGATGGGCGCCCGGGCGCAGATGTCGCGGTAGCGCCGACACTGCCTGCGCTGCGCGACGGCGTTGCGCTCGACTCGCGTGAGCCTTGGCCTCGGTGCGTGGGGGCGCTTTCAGGTTGATCGGCCGGTGCGCCGCCCTCGGCTTGCCCGTGGTGCGAGCTCGCGCCCGCCTGATCGCTTCCGGTCGAGCCCGAGCTCGTGGCGCCAGCCACGGTCTGTTCGACCGGTGCCGTCCCCGGAGCGACGTCGCCCGCCTGCCGAGCGGCGGCCGGGGACGGGGCGATCTCCTGCACCGCGGGAACGGCTTGGGCGACGGCCGGCGTCGCCGCTTTCGTGACCACCCCCAGCAAGCCCGCGACGGGACCAGCAGCGCTCGCCGAGGCGGCAGGCAAAAGGACCGCGATCGACGCTGCCAGGACGGCTAGCGTCCCGATTGCCTTCGTCAGCGCCCGAGTCGCCTTCGGCTTGCAACTGCGCCCCTGGACGCGCCCCGGCGTGAGCGGGTGCGACGCTGAGGGTTGCTGAGATTTGTCGAGCATCGACGTTCCTTGATGATGTTTGCCCCGACCTGGCCAGAAATAAGCGTCGGCGGCAAAGAAAAAACATCGACGATTCCGCGTGCGCTGCTCGACTGGGGGCGATCGGGACGGCGTCGGCGCTGCTCAGGCCGGCGCGGCGGTGCCGCCGCTCACGTCTGTCGGCGCAGGCGCCGCCGACGCTGAGGCGTGCGAGGCGCCCGCCGTCGAAGCCGCTTCGGCCGGTGGGCCCGAGGGCGCGCCGCCGTTCTGGCTCGCGGCGGCTTCGCCCGGTGCCGCGGCGGGGGCCGGTGCGGCCAGCGGCGAGTAGCCGCTGCGATCGGGCTCGGGCTTGGTGGCCTGCCCTTCGCGCGTGCTGAAGTACGCCCACGTGCTGTACAGCCCGAGACGCGCCGCCAGTTCGTTGCCGCTGATCGCGGTGCGCCCGGCAGAGCCGAGCACGTAGGCCGAGAAGATGCGCGGCGAGTAGCCGCGCTTGAGCACTTCGATGCCCTTGAAGCTGCCGTGCACGAAGCCGCGCAGCTTGGCCGCCGCCGAGGCGAAGCTGAGCGCGGTCTTCCACGTGTGCTGGTCCCCGCGCTCGTACTGGTCGACCACGCCGCGCAGCCACGGCTGCGGTTCGCTTCCCGGGAACGCGTTCTCGACGTTCTCCGTGCGTCCGCCCGAGCTGGCGAAGAAGTACGTGATCGCCGGGCGCCCGGCGTAGGTGACGATCTGGCCCGTCGTGGCGGCGACAGCCGCGTCGGTCTGCGGCGTCTGCGCGGCCACGCCGCGGTAGACCTGCGAGCGCGTGTCCGCATAGACGTCGAACTTCGAGCCGCCCGCGTGCGCCGTCAGCGCGTACGTGCGGCTGGCCACGGCTTGCGCCTCGAGCGCCGCCAGCGGCCAGCTCGCGGAGACCTCGGCCGAGACGACCCCGCGCACGTAGGTCTCGAGCGCCACCTTGTGCACCTTGCCGCCCATCATCACGCGCACCTGCGTGTGCGCCGGAGCCGTGCCGATCGACGTGCCCGTGTAGTAGTGGGCGAGGATCGCCGTGTAGCTGAAGCCGTGTTCTGCGCAGCCGAGCGCGCCCTCCTGGCTCATGCCCACGCCGTGCCCGTAGCCGCCGCCTGAGATGACCAGCGTGGCCGTACTCGGCGCCGCAAGCGAGCTCGCAGCTCCAGCCGTCGCGACGCAGGCCAGCAGCGTCGCGAGCGTCGCGACGAGCAGCGCCAAGCGGCGGCGGGTGCGGTGGTAGGTTGAATCCATGGCGAGCATCCGTGCCCCGTTCGTTCCCTCCTCGCCGGCCGCTTGGGGATTGGAGCACGCGACCGCCGACACACCTTCGATCGGAGCGAGCCGAGCAGCGCCTGAGTGCCGCCTCCCGCCGAGGGCTATTCGTCCATTTCCTGCAAGGTTTGCTGCGCCGTGCGCGCGGGAAGGCGACTGCCGATGAGCGCAAGCAACTCAGCGGCGAGCGACCGGGCGGCGGTGCTCGAGGCCGTCCCGACGCAGCTGTTCATCGGCGGTGAGTGGCGCGAGGCGAGCGGCGGCGGCACGCTTGCCGTCGAGGACCCCGCCACCGGCGAGTCGCTCGTCGAGGTCGCCGACGGGCAGGCCGAGGACGCCAAGGCCGCGCTCGCCGCGGCCGCTGACGCGCGGGGCGAATGGGCCGTGCACCCGCCGCGCGAGCGCGGCGAGATCCTGCGCCGCGCCTTCGACGCGATCGTCGAGCGGACCGACGAGCTCGCGCTGCTGATGACGCTCGAGATGGGCAAGTCGCTGGCCGAGTCGCGTGCCGAGATCTCCTACGCCGCCGAGTTCTTCCGCTGGTTCTCCGAGGAGGCCGTGCGCATACACGGCCGCTACATGGTCAACACGACCGGCAAGGGGCGCATCCTGACGATGCGCCAGCCCGTCGGGCTGTGCGTGTTCGTGACGCCCTGGAACTTCCCCACCGCGATGGGCACGCGCAAGATCGCCCCAGCGATCGCCGCCGGCTGCACGATGGTCGTCAAGCCCGCCCAGCAGACGCCGCTGTCGATGCTCGCGCTCGCGCAGATCCTGCAGGACGCCGGGCTGCCCGGCGGCGTGCTCAACGTGATCACCGCCAAGCGCTCCGGCGAGGTGATCGAACCGCTGCTGAAGGACCCGCGCACGCGCAAGCTGTCCTTCACCGGCTCGACCGAGGTCGGTCGCAAGCTGATCGAACAGTCCGCCGAGCAGATCCTGCGCGTCTCGATGGAGCTCGGCGGCAACGCCCCCTTCCTCGTGTTCGAGGACGCCGACCTCGACGCCGCAGTGGAGGGAGCCATGCTCGCCAAGATGCGCAACGTCGGCGAGGCCTGCACCGCCGCCAACCGCTTCCACGTGCACGAGTCCCTCGCCGAGGAGTTCGCCAAGCGCATGGCCGAGCGAATGGGTGCGCTGAGGGTCGGGCCCGGCACCGACCCCGGCACCGACGTCGGACCGCTGATCGACGCCGACCAGCGCGACAAGGTCGCCGAGCTCGTCGATGACGCCTCCGAGCGCGGCGCGCGCTTGCTGCTCGGCGGCCAGCCCGTCGGCGAGCGCGGCTACTTCTACGCGCCCACCGTGCTCGCCGGGGTGCCCGACGACGCGCGCCTGCTCGCCGAGGAGATCTTCGGTCCCGTCGCCCCGATCGCCACGTTCTCCTCAGACGAGCAGGCGATCGAGGCCGCCAACCGCACCGAGTACGGCCTCGTCGCCTATGTCTACACGCGCGACCTCGACCGCGCCTTCGGAGTCTGCGAGGCGATCGAGACCGGGATGGTCGGGCTCAACCAGGGTGTCGTGTCGAATCCCGCCGCCCCCTTCGGGGGGGTCAAGCAGTCCGGGTTCGGGCGCGAGGGGGGGTTCGAGGGGATCTCCGAGTACCTCGAGACGAAGTACGTGGCGCTCGCGACTTAGCCCGGATAGAAACGGGCGAGGCTCGGGCATGATCTCGGATTGGACCGGTTCTCAAACCTACGGCTTTCACTGGTAGGACGGCGAGCGATGAACGTATTTCTCACCCGGGATGAGAAAGGCTGAATGGCCGCCGACGGACGTTCCATGGTCTCTACCAAGTTTGATCGCCGCTTCCGAGATGAGTGCGAGCTTTCCTGGGGCCAGGTTCTCCAAGAGCTGCTGCTCAAATCGTGAAGCACTTGGGCCGGTTGCGTCGATCACGTAAAAGAGGCGGAAATGAAAAAGCTCACCCTCTCGGTAGAACGTGCTCTTGACGGGGCAAACGCTGTACTCGAGCGAATCGACTTCCGCGACAAGCGACTCCAGTCCGAGCTCTCCTAACTCCTCCTTCAGCTCTCGCGCAACCGCCTCGGTCGGCGACTCGCGTTCCTTGCCGCGCCAGTACCAATACATGAAGCGCAAAAACCTGTAGCCGCGCATCCTGACCCGCAAATCGTGGTCCATGTCATGAGAGTCGTCCGGGAGCCAGTCAGGCTGAACGTCGAGAAGGTGGATCTTGTCGAGTGCGTGATGCCGGCACTTTACGACGCCTCCCAGCGGTCCCCAGTACGGGGGACTTTCACCGCGTTGCGGGGTTATCGTGAGAACGAAGCCGGATCCCGACTTAACCCGTAGAAGGGCTGAGGTGGAGAACCGGATCTTTGAGCGAGGGTAACGCAGGGTCATGATCAGGATCGGTCTGGTTGCGACCCTGAACAGGCCCACGACTACGGCTGATCCGAGCGCCAGCCAGATGATGTCAGACAGGAGATTTTCGCCGACAGCGTCAAGAAAGCCCATGCTCACAACCAAGATCGGCCTATCGTCCAGATGATCTCAGAAGGTACGTGTGGACTCAGGCGGACTCAAAGCCGCAGGACGGCAAGGCTGAACGGTCAGCCTAAGGGAACTTGCTGAAGGACCGGATTCGTCCCAGCTTAAGCCAAAACGGTACCGGGCCGCAGCTACGCCGTTCCGGGCTTAGCCGGGCGCAGTCCCCCGCCCGAACAGCGCCCGCGCGAGCGCCTGCACGGAGGCCGTCTTCTCGACGACCTCATCCAGCCGCCGTTTGCGCGCGTACTCGTAAACGTAGGACTCGGCGGTGAGGATGATCGCGAGGCAGGCCGTCTCGTGAACTTCGACCTCGTGGCCGGCATGGGCGGCGAGCACGGTGACGCCTTTGATCGTCCGCATCCAGTCGGAGATGGCGCGGCTGCGCGCCTCCTGCGCCCGGCGCCCGGCGCAGTGCACCTCGACGACGGTCGTGATCGCCACCTCGGGGTGCTCGGCCATCCAGCGCATGTACGCGGCGATGCCGACGTCGAGCTTGGCGTCCCACTCCGAGACCGCCGCGGCGGCGGTCAGCGAGGCCTCGATGCGCACGTCGGTCATCTGCCTGTAGGTCTCCAGGAAGCACTCTTCCTTGTCGGCGAAGTGCTTGTAGAAGACCGAGCGCGACGTGCGCGCGTAGCGCACGACGTCGGCGATCGTCGTCTCCGCGTAGCCCTGTTCGCTGACGCAACGCCCCATCGCGCGCAGCAGACGCTCGCGCTGGCGTGCCGAGACCTCGTCCGGAAGGAGCGTGTGGCGCCCTGCCGGAATCAGGAGTTCGTCGCTGATCTTGACAGAGTCCACGGTGTTTATTATAGGATGTACGACGACGTACATTCAAGGGTACGTTGGCGTACACGAACTTTGGCCGAAGGACGAGTCGGCCGAGGACGAGGGACTCATTCAAGGCAGGATGCAAAAGGGGAGGGAAACGATGACCAAGCGGCTCAAGCTGCTTGTCTTGGCGTGCGTGCTCGCGGGGCTGATGGTGCCCGCGGCGGCGAACGCGACGATTACGCAGATCTTCGGCAGCATCAGCTGCGCGACCCAGCCGTCCGGCGCTACCGCCGGCCAGCGCTGGTGCGGCGCAAGCTCCAACACGACGACGCCGAGTTTCGACGGCACGCCGATCGACGTTGCGATGGCGTTCCCGGTCGAATCGGGCTCGGACAACAACTATCCGGTGGTCGGCATCTACCACGGCTGGGGCGGCTCGAAGGTGACCCCCTCCAGCTCGCAGGTCCAGCGCTGGGTCAACCAGGGCTTCGCCGTGTTCAGCATCTCCGACCGCGGCTGGGGCTCCTCCTGTGGGACGCCCTCCAAACCGGCCAACACGGTCAAGGCGGCGCCTTGTGAAAAAGGCTACATCCACCTGATGAGCCGCAAGTATGAGGTCCGCGACGTGCAGACCCTGCTCGGCAAACTGGCCGACGAAGGCCTGATCAACGGGCAGCAGATCGGCGCCACCGGCGGCAGCTACGGCGGCGGCATGTCGCTGCAGCTCGGCTCGCTGAAGGACCGCGTCGAACTGCTCAACGGCGAACTCGTGCCCTGGGAAAGCCCCGGCGGCAAACCGATGAAGATCGCCGCGACCGCTCCCGAATACCCGTGGACGGACATCGCCACGGCGCTGTCGCCGAACGGCAGCAGCAAGGACTACGTGACCAACGACCCCTATCGCGGCGTCAACAACGAGTACCGCTACGGGATCGAAAAGAACAACTGGAACGCCTCGCTGTACACAGCGGGCGCGCTGATCGGTTACTACGGTCCCGAAGGCGACCCCGAAGCGAACCTCACCGCCTGGCACAACTTCAACATCAAAGGCGGCCCCTACGACGGCGAACCGCTGGCGGTTCAGCAGGAAGAATATCTGCCGTTCCACAGCCCCTACTACACGCCTCTGAACGAGGCGCCGGCACCGTCGATCATGGAGAACGGCTTCAACGACGACCTGTTCCCGGCAGACGAAACGGTCCGCTACTACAACAAGGTCCGTGCGGCCTACCCGAACCAGCCGATCAAGATCTTCGATCTCGACCTCGGCCACAACCCGCGCTCGGCCAGCACGCCCTCGACCGGGGACGTGGGCAAGCTAACCAACGCTCAGAACAAATGGTTCAAATACTTCGTCAAAGGCGAAGGCTCAGAACCGTCTGAAGCGCAGGGTGGTGTCAGCGTGATCACGGGCTTCTGCCCGCAGACCGCGGGTGGCTCGGGCACCGAGTACGACGCGCCCAACTGGGCGAGCCTCGCACCCGGTGAGATCCGCGCGAGCGAAAGCGCGGAAAAGACGATCGTCTCACCGGCGGCCGCGTCTTCGAACGCGTTCACGTCGGGCACGATCTGCACGACGTCCTCCAACGCCGACAACGCGTCGGCTGCCGAGTACAGGCTGCCTGCGGCACCCGCCAGCGGGTACACCGTCGCGGGCTCCACTTCGGTGATCGCGGAATACTCGACGCCCGGCGCGAACGATCAGGTGATCGCGCGTCTGTACGACGAAAACCCCACCGCGAAAACCGAGCAGTTGATCGGGCGCGCGATGCTGCGTCCGCTCAACCCGGGCGGCGGCTTCACCCAGCAGGAGTTCCAGCTGCACCCGAACGCCTGGAACGTCGCCTCGGGTCACGTCGTCAAGCTCGAGCTGCTGACGGCCGACTCGACGTACGCCCGCACGTCGTCCTCGCCGCACTCGGTGCAGGTTCGCAACCTGGAAGTCAGGGTGCCGACCGTGGACGCGCCGGGCAGCGCCGAAGGGCTCGTGACGGCGCCGTTGACGAAGTACCTGCCCAGCGGTTACACGCTGGCGCTCAACGTGGTTCCGGCCGCCCCAGGCGCGCCGAAACAGACGAGCGGCTCGAACCCCAACGCGAACGGGCAGTTCACGCTCGCGTGGGAAGCGTCGCAGGCGGCCCAGAGCCCGACGTACACGCTGCAGCACCAGAACGCGCTCGGCGGTTGGAGCACGGTCGCGAGCGGCATCAGCGGGACGGAATACACGTTCGGCTCTCCTAACCCCGAGGCAGAAGGAACGTGGACCTACCGCGTGACCGAGAGTAACGCGAGCTCGCCAAGTGAACCCTCGGCGGCCTCCGAAGCGGTGAAGGTCGACAAGAGCGGCCCGAACCCGCCGATTGCGAGCGCCGACAGGGCGCCCGACTACGCGGGCGGTGGCGGTTGGTACAAGGACACGGTCACCGTCTCCTTCACCGCCAACGGCGACCCGCTGCTCTCGGACGGCAGCGAAGGCAGCGGAGTGGACCTCTCGACGCTGTCGGCTCCGCAGACGTTCAACACCGACGGCTCGCACACGGCGAGCGGCACGGTGGCCGACAACGTCGGCAACGTCTCGGCACCGGGCACGTTGGGCGTGCAGGTCGACGCATCCGCTCCGACGGTCGAAGTCAGCTGCCCCGCAACGACGCCGGTCGGCTCGAGCGCAAGCGCGAGCATCACGGCCTCCGACGGGCAGTCGGGCCTTGCAAGTGACCCGAGCGGCACGGTTCCGATCGACACGAGCGAAGAAGGTCCGCAGACGGTCGAAGCATCGGCAACCGACAACGTCGGTCACTCAAACTCCGGCTCCTGCACCACCCAGGTGGTCTCCACCACGGTGATCACCGGCAAGGTCAAAGGCAAGCTCGTGGTCAAATCGGGCGAAGCCGTGAGGCTGACCTCGACCGCGAAAGCCAACGCGATCGAAGTTCAGTCCGGCGGCTCGCTCGACGTCGAGGGTGCCTCGACCAGAGGCATCAAAGCCACCGGAGCCAGCGTGCTGCGCATCTGCGGCGCGAAAGTCGGGGCGATCAAAGCCACCGGCAGCACCGGTGGGGTCACGATCGGTGACGGCGAAGGATGCTCGGGCAACACGAGCTCCGGCGGTGCCGTGCTCACGGGCAACACCGGAGGCGTCACGGTGATCGGCAACTCGTTCAAAGGCACCGTCAAGGTCACCGGCAACTCCGGTGGCGTGACGGTCACTGGAAACACGATTGCCAAGAACCTGACGGTGACCGGTAACTCGGGCACCGTCGTGGACGCACCGAACACGGTCGGCGGCAAAGCGAAAACGCAGGCCCGCCGCGGCTAGGGGGAGAAGGGAGGGAAGCGGGCAGCGATGCGCCCGCTTCCCTCCTCGATGGCTCGACCGCGCCGGCAGGACAGGTGCGGTCGAGCAGGCTCGATGCGAACGGCGCGCCACGTGGCGCGCCGTTCGTCGTCTGCGCAACGCGTGTAGCCTTGCGCGCGATGGCCGTGGGGAGACCGCAGCGATGACCACTGTGCGCGACGCGTCGTTCGAGCTGTTCCGCAAGCACGGGATGACAACGATCTTCGGCAACCCCGGCTCGACCGAGCTGCCGATGCTCGGACCGTTCCCCGAGGACTTCCGCTACGTGCTCGGCTTGCAGGAGGCCGTCGCTGTGGGGATGGCCGATGGCTTCGCGCAGGCGAGCGCCAACGTGACCCACGTCAACCTGCATACCGCGCCCGGCGTCGGCAACGGCGTCGGTGCGATCTTCAACGCGCGCGCCAACAAGGCTCCGCTGCTCGTGACGGCCGGCCAGCAGGTCCGCTCGCTGATCACGATGCAGGCCAACCTGACCAACCGCGACGCCGTCGAGGTGCCCAAGCCCTACGTCAAGTACAGCCACGAGCCGCCGCGCGCCGCCGACGTCCCCTTTGCGCTGGCGCAGGCGATCCACCATGCCTCGCTGCCGCCGAGAGGCCCGGCCTTCGTGTCGATCCCGATGGACGACTGGCAGCGCGAGATCGAGCCCGTCGACTACGTGACGCAGATCGCGCGAACCGTCGGTGCCCGCGCCCAACCCGACCCGGCCCAGATCGCCGCCCTCGCTGCACGGCTGCGCGCCGCCACTCGCCCCGTGCTCGTCGCCGGCCCCGACATCGACGCCTCCGAGGGCGGCTGGGAGGCCGCGATCGAGCTGGCCGAGGCACAGCGCCTGCCCGTGTGGGCCTCGCCGCCGACCGGCGGCGGGCGGATCGGCTTCCCCGAGAATCACCCCGCCTTCCAGGGAATGCTGCCGCCGGCCGTCGGGCCCGTTGCGCAGGCGCTCGAGGGCTATGACCTCGTGCTCGTCGTCGGCTCCTCCGTGTTCCCGTACTACCCGAACATCCCCGGCGACTTCCTCCCCGCCGGCGCCCAGCTCGTCGCGATCACGAGCGACGGCGACGAGGCCGCGCGCGCACCGATGGGCGAGGCGATCGTCGCCGACGTCGGGCTGACGCTGCGCTCGCTCGCCGACGAGCTGAGCGAGCCGGCCGCCGAGCGCGAGCCGCCCCCCCCGCGCGTCGAGCTAGAGCCGTTCCCGCCCGGCGAGCAGCCCTCCGGCGGCGAAGTCCACAAGGTGCTCGCCGAGCTGTTCCCCGAGGACGGGATCGTCGTGCTCGAGTCGCCATCGAGCACCGCCGCGCTGCGCAACCAGCTGCGCCTGTCGCGACCAGGTTCCTACTACTTCAGCGCCGGCGGTGGGCTTGGCTTCGGCCTTGCCGCGGCGCTCGGCGTGCAGCTCGCCGAGCCCGAGCGTCAGGTCGTCTGCGTGCTCGGCGAGGGCTCTGCCCAGTACGCCATCACCGCCTTCTGGACGGCCGCCGCCTACTCGATCCCCGTCAAGTTCCTGATCTTGCGCAACCACGAGTACTCGATCCTCAAGTGGTTCGGCTCGCTCGAGAGCATCGTCGGCGCGCCCGGCCTCGACCTGCCGGCGCTCGACGTCGCCGCGACCGCGCAGAGCTACGGCGTGCCCGGCGTCAGCGTCGGCGGACTCGACGAGCTGCACGGTGCGCTCGGCGACGCGCTTTCAAGCGACGGTCCGCGGCTCGTGCAGATCGACGTGGCTCCCGGGATGGCGCTCGCTTGACGGCGACCGCGCCGCTGCTGACCCCCGACACGCGGCGCATCGGCCGTCCGCCCGGTCCCGCCTTCCCCGACCGCGCGCCCGACTCGCTCGCCGCCGGCACGCCGCCGACGCTGCGCGAGGGGCTAGGTGCGTTGCTCGGCCCCGAACGAGTGCTGCACCGCGCGATCGACCTCGTCGCATACGCCTCCGACGCGAGCCCCTACCGCGTGCTGCCCGCTGCCGTCGTGATGGCGCACGACGCCGATGACGTCGGCAAGACGATCGCCTTCGCCCGCGAGCACGGCCTCCCGGTGAACTTCCGCGGCGGTGGTACGAGCCTCAACGGCCAGGCGCAGACCGACGGGATCATGATCGACGTGCGCCGCTGGTTCTCGCGCGTGCGGATCGAGGACGGCGGGGCGCGTGCGAGGCTCGGGCCGGGCACGCTGCTCGGCCTCGCCAACCGGCTGCTCGCGCGCCACGGCTACAAGCTCGGCCCCGATCCGGCGAGCAAAGACATCGCCACGATCGGCGGCGTGATCGCCAACAACTCCGGCGGGATGCGCTGCGGCGTGCAGTGGGACTCCTACTCGACCGTCGAGTCGCTCACGCTCGTGCTCGCCTCGGGCACCGTGATCGACACCGCCGCGCCCGACGCCGAGCAGAGCTTTGCGGCCGCCGAGCCCGAGCTCGCGCAAGGGCTGCTGGAACTGCGCGCCGAGCTGCTCGCCGACGAGGCGCTCGCCGAGCGCGTGCGGCGCAAGTACGAGATCAAGAACGTCACCGGCTACCGCCTGTGCGCGCTGCTCGACGGCGAGACGCCGCTTGAGATCTTCCGCCGGCTCGTCGTCGGCTCCGAGGGAACGCTCGCGTTCATCGCCGAGGCCGTGCTGCGTACGCGCCCCGAGCCTGCCCGCACGACGCTCGCCTGGGTGCACTTCGCGAACATCGACGACGCCGCGGCCGCGGTTCCCGCGCTCGTCGCCGCCGGTGCGCGCGCGACCGAGCTGATGGTCGCCCCCGCGCTGATCGCAGCCGCCTGGAACCTCGACGGCTGCCCCGAGCACTGGCGCGAGCTGCCGCCCGCGTCGGCCGCGCTGATCGTCGAGTTCGGCGGCGCCGAGGCGGCCGAGCTCGCCGCCGGCGAGGCCGCTGCCGTGCGCGTGCTCGACGGGCACGCGCCGATCCTGCCCGTGCACTTCGACCGCGGCGATGAGGAGATCGAGCTGGCCTGGCGCGTGCGCGAGGGCCTGTTCGGGCTCGTCGGGCGGCTGCGCCTGCCCGGCACGGCGCTGATCATCGAGGACGTCTGCGTGCGCCCCGAGCGGATCGCCGAGTGCGCGCGCGACCTGCAGGCGCTGCTCGGCAAGCACGGCTTCCTCGTCGGCGTTGCCGGCCACGCCTCCGCTGGCAACCTGCACTTCCAGCTGACGCCCGACTTCTCAAAGCCCGAGGACCTCGAGCGCTACGAGGCGTTCATGGGCGAGCTCGTCGAGCTGATCGTCGACAAGTACGACGGCTCGTTGAAGGCCGAGCACGGCACCGGCGTGAACATGGCCCCCTACGTCGAGCGCGAGTGGGGCCCGAAGGCGACCGAGATGATGTGGCAGATCAAGCAGCTCGCCGATCCGCACGGAGTGCTCAATCCCGGCGTGGTGCTCAATCGCGATCCTCATATTCATCTTAAAAATCTGAAGAGCCAACCGCCGATCGAGGAGAGTGCCGCCCATTGCGTCGAGTGCGGCTTCTGCGAGCCCGTCTGCCCGAGCCGCAACGTGACGACGACGCCGCGCCAGCGGATCGTGATCCGCCGCGAGATGGCGCGCCAAGAGGAGGGCTCGCCGGTGTACGAGGCGCTGCTCGCCGACTACGAGTACGACGCGCTGCAGACCTGCGCCGCCGACGGCAGTTGCAAGCAGGTCTGCCCCGTGGCGATCGACACCGGTGCGCTCGTGAAGGAGTTCCGCCGCCGCGAGCGCACGCCGCGGGAGGAATCTGTGGCGCTCGCGCTGGCCAAGCGTTACGCCACCGTCGAGCGCGCCGCCCGCGCCGGTCTGTCGGGAGCCCGCCTTGCCTCCTCGGCGCTCGGCGAGCGCACCGCCGCAAAGCTGGGAGAGCTGCTGCGCCGGCGGGTCAGCGCCGAGCTCGTGCCGACGCTTCCCGCGCGGCTGCCCGCCCCTGCCCCCGCAGAGCTGCCGAGCACCTTGCGCGAAGGCGCCACCGCCGTCTACCTGCCCGCCTGCATCAACCGCATCTTCGGCGGTCCCGCCGATGGCGCACGCAGCGAACCATCGCTGCCGCGCGCGCTCGTCGAGGTATCTGCACGCGCCGGACAGCCCGTGTGGATCCCACCCGACGCCGCCGGACACTGCTGCGCCACGCCATGGAGCTCGAAGGGCTACCGCCGCGGGCAGGACCACATGGCCGCAAAGACGACCGCCGCGCTGTGGCGCTGGAGCGACGGCGGCAAGC
Organism: uncultured Solirubrobacteraceae bacterium; assembly: GCA_963714215.1. GTDB lineage: Bacteria > Actinomycetota > Thermoleophilia > Solirubrobacterales > Solirubrobacteraceae > Palsa-744. Next base: position 728,795 of record CAVQNP010000004.1, on the reverse strand, counting down.
TGCCCGTCGTGATCGACGCGAGCTCGTGCGCGCAGGGCCTGATCGACGAGCTCGCGCCGCGCCTGGGAGAAGCCGAGCGTGAGCGCTTCGCGCAGATCGAGGTGCTCGACTCGATCGCCTGGTGCCACGACCGGCTGCTCGCCCGCCTGCACGTGACGAGCAAGGTGGCAAGCGCTGCCGTGCATCCGACGTGCGCAGTCTCGCAACTCGGCCTCGCCGGCAAGCTTGAGGCGCTCGCCGGCGCGATGGCCGAGCGCGTGCTCGTGCCCGCCGCGACCAGCTGCTGCGGCATGGCCGGCGACCGCGGCCTCCTGCACCCCGAGCTGCCCGCGTCCGGGACGCGCGATCTCGCCGCCGAGTTGGCCGGCGAGCCCTGCCAGGAGCACCTGTGCAGCAACCGCACGTGCGAGATCGCGCTGCAGCAGACGACCAGCGCGCCCTACGCCTCGTTCGTGCTGCTGCTCGAGCGGCTCACGCGGCCGACCGCGTGAGCCGCTCGGTCGATCGTCCCCCGACCGGCCGTATATGTAGAGTGCCGACCTCGATGCGTCTCCGACTCTCCATCCGCGGGCTGAGCGCGTTCGCGGCGCTGGCGCTGCTGATCGCCGTGCTCGCCGGCTGCGGTGGGGGTTCGTCCTCCTCCTCGTCGTCCTCTTCGAGCAACGGCGTCGCCGACAAATCGCCGGCCGACATCCTCGCCGCCACGAAAGTCGCCTCCGACGCAGCCAAGACGGTGCACGTCTCGGGCTCGATCGTCTCAGACGGCTCGCCGATCACGCTCGACATGAACCTGCTCGCCGGCAAAGGCGGTCGCGGCCAGCTGTCTGAGAGCGGGCTGTCCTTCGAACTGATCCAGGTCGGCAAGACCGTCTACATCAAAGGCAGCCCGGCGTTCTACAAGAAGATCGGTGGCACCGCGGCCGCGCAGCTCTTGCAGGGCAAGTGGCTGAAGGCGCCCGCGAGCAACTCCGACTTCGCCTCGCTCAGCCAGCTCACCGACCTGCGCCAGCTGGTCGACCAGACGCTCGAAAACCACGGCACCTCGCTGACCAAGATCGGTACCTCGACGATCGCCGGGCAGAAGGTTGTCGGCATCACCGACAAGAGCAAGGGCGGCACGCTGTACATCGCCGCAACCGGGCAGCCCTACCCGGTGCAGATCGTCAAGAACGGCTCCGCCGGCGGCAAGATCTCCTTCGACCGCTGGAACAGCTCCGTGACGCTTGCCGCGCCGGCGAACGCGATCGACGTCGCACAGCTGCAGCACGCCGGGCAGTAGCCCCGATCACTCGGCGCTCCGGACTAGACCATTCGTCCACCCGCCCGGACGCGTTTCAAGCGCGCCGCGAGCGCGGCCGACCGCGTGATTGCACAGCTTGTGACTGTTTCCGATTGGCCGATGCACCCCCGTGAGCGGAGTTACCCAAGTCAGTTTCCGACGGCCCGCCCAGCGTGGGACGTCATCCGCTCGCCTCGACGGGGCGCCTGAGACGGGCAAGCCCAGCCGGCGCCGCGGTCGCCGTGACGCTGGTTTGTCCGGGGGGCCGCGGGGTAAGCTCGATCGCGTGGGGCGCCAGACCGCAGACCCGGGGAGTGGGCGAATGCTGCCCGACGACGGGCCGCAGCGCAGCGGAGGCGGGCTCGTCTGGGCGCCGCTCGCGCTCGTCGCCGTGGCCGCTGTCGTGGGTGCCGTGCTCACCGACTCCTCGGCCGTGCGAATCATCTGCCTGGCCGTGCTCGCCCTTTCGGCGATCGTGCTCGGCTGGCGCTTCGGCGAGAGCCGGCGCACAGCACTCGAGGAGGAGATCCACGGTCGCTCGCATGAGCTCAGGCGCGCCCTGTCAGAGCTCGAGATCGCGCAGACCGAGACCGTCCGCCGTCTCTCTATGGCCGTCGAGTTCCGCGACGAGGACACCGGTGCGCACATCGAGCGCATCGGTCGGCTCTCGACGTTGCTGGCCGAGCAGATCGGCATGGATCCGGAGTTCTGCGAGCAGCTCAGCCACGCCGCGCCGCTGCACGACGTGGGCAAGGTCGCGATCCCCGACGCGATCCTGCTGAAGCCCGGACCGCTGACGCCCGAGGAGCGCGCGATCGTCGAGACGCACGCAGAGGAGGGGCACCGGCTGCTGCGCGGCTCCTCCTCCTCGATCCTCGAGATGGCCACGATCATCGCGCTGAGCCACCAGGAGAAGTGGGACGGCACGGGCTACCCGCGCGGACTGAGTGGCGAGGCGATCCCGATCGAGGGCCGCATCGTCGCGATCGCCGACGTGTTCGACGCGCTCACGAGCGACCGCGTCTACCGCAAGGCCTTCGCCGTCGAGGAGGCCGTGAAGATGATGCGCGAACAGCGCGGCCGCCACTTCGACCCCGTGCTGCTCGACGCGTTCATGGAAGTGCTCGAGAGCTCGGGCCCGGATGCACGCGAGAAGCAGCGCACCGATCCGACGGAGCTGGCCGAGAGCACGCTCGAGATCTACGGCACCGCGCTCGAGCGCGGCGACGCCGAGACCGCCGAGGGGGCGATCGCGCAGGCGATCGAGGACGGCATACCTGCGACGACGCTGCACGGCGAGGTGATCGCGCCGGCGCTGGCGCGGATCCGCGAGCTGCATGGCGCCGGCGACATCGACTCAGACCGCGAACGTCTGGCAAAGGGCATCACCCGCCGCGTGCTGGCGACGCTCTACCGCTACATGATCGGCAACACCGAGCCCACGCGCGAGCGCGTGCTGCTGGCCGGCATGGAGGGCGACGAGCACGCGCTCGAGCTGCAGATGATGCACGATCAGATCGCCGCTGCCGGCTATGAGACCGTGTTCGACACCGACCTCTCGATCGAGCGCCTGCAGTCCACCGTTGCGAGCCAGTCGCCCGCCGTGATCCTGCTCGGCGCGACCGACGGCGAGGACTCCGAGGCGATCTCCGCCGCGGTCGAGCAGCTGCACGCCGCTCACCCGGGCATCCCAATCGTGCTCGGCGGCGCCGCCGTCGGCGGGGGCCTGCCGGCCTCGCGCAACGGCATGCGCGTGCTCGAGCGCATCGACGAGGCTGTCGAAGCGGTCGAGGAACAGCTCTCCCAGCGTCCGCAAGCAGCGTCGCTGTAGATTACGCGCCGTGGAGCGCGCGATCGTCACCGGCGGAGCCGGATTCATCGGTTCGCACGTCGTCGACGCGCTGCTCGGCGAGGGCTGTGCCGTGACCGTCGTCGACGACCTCTCCGCCGGCGACCGCCGGCGCGTGGCCAAGGAGGCCGAGCTGCGCGAGCTCGACGTCGTCGACCTCGACGGACTCGCCGCGCTGGCCGAGGAGGTCAAGCCGAGCGCGATCTTCCACCTCGCCGCGCAGGCGAGCGTCGTCGCCTCCGTGGCGAACCCACGGCGCGACTGCGAGGTCAACGTGCAGGGGACGCTCAACGTCGTCGAGGTCGCCGGACGCCACGGCGCCCCCGTCGTGTTCACCTCGACCGGCGGCGCGCTGTACGGCGACGACGCGCCGATGCCGACCGCCGAGGATCGGATCCCGGCGCCGCTCTCCCCCTACGGCGCCTCCAAGTGGGCGGGCGAGGCCTACGTGAAGACCTGGTCGCTGTCGTCCGGCATCCCGCACGCCGTGTGCCGCCTGGGCAACGTCTACGGCCCGCGGCAGAACCCGCACGGCGAGGCCGGCGTCGTCGCGATCTTCTCCGACCACCTGTACAGCGGCAGGGCGCCCAAGCTCTTCGGCCACGGCAAGCCAACGCGTGACTACGTGTACGTAGGTGACGTCGTCAAAGCGCTGCTGGCCGCGTCGGGCAGGTCGGGCACGTACAACATCGCGACCTCCGTCGAGACCGACGTCGCGACGGTTTGGCGCGAGCTGCAGAAGGCGGCTGAAGGCTCCAAGGCGCCTGGCGCCTTCGAGAACCCGGGCTCGCTGGAGCCCGAGCTGGCCGACCTGCGTCCGGGTGAGCTGCAGCACAGCCGGCTTGACATCTCACTGGCCGAACGCGAGCTCGGCTGGCGCCCGGAGGTGCCGATCGCCGAGGGGCTGGCGCGCACGTACGCCGCGATGACAGAGGACTTGCAGAAGCAGGAATAGCCGAATGTGCAGTTCCTGACGGACGCGCTTTTGCTGTGCGCGGGCCCGTCGAGATTAAGCGCATGAGGATTTCCCGCATCCTGACGGCACCGCTCGTCGCCGGTCTCGCGCCGCTGCTGCTCGCCGCGTCCGCCCATGCAGCCAGCTCACCGGGTGGCGCGCAGTCGCCTTCAGCGCCGCTGTCCGGCGGCAGCGAGTACGGCCTGGCGAGCAGCACCTCCGTGCAGCATCCCGTCGTCTCGCGGCTGAGCGTGCCGAGCACGTCCGTGCCCGGCCGCCCGCCGCGCGTGACGCTGCGGATCGACGAGCCTCACGTGGGCACTGTCAACGCGACCGTCGCCGTCAACAACCTGACCACGCGCAAACAGGCGATCGTCGTGCGGATGGGCTGGGTGCACACCGGCCGCACGCTCAGCGTGGCCTGGCCGCGCGACGCGACGCTCCCGCCCGGCAGCTACCACGTGAGCGTGAGCGCGCACGACCATCGCGCCAACAGCCTGACGCGCACGGCGCACAGCTCGGGCGTGGCGACCTTGACCGTCGCGGCTCCCGCGCCGCCTCCGGCCGCCGTTCCTACGCCGGCCGCGCCCGTGCTCGAACCCGGCGTGCCCACGCCCGCGCAGACCGTCGTCGACGGAGCCGCCTTTCCCGTGGCCGGCGCGCACAGCTTCGGCGACGCCGAAAACCGCTACGGCGCGCCGCGCAGCGGCCATATCCACGAAGGCCAGGACATCCTCACGGCCGAAGGGACGCCCGACGTCGCGCCGCTCGCCGGGACGATCACCTGGACCGCCTACCAGGCCTCCGGCGCCGGCTACTACGCCGTCGAGCACTCAGCGATCGGCTTCGACCTGATGTTCGCCCACTGCAAGGCCGGGACGCTCGCCGTCAGCGCCGGGCAGGCCGTCTCGCCGGGCTCGCCGATCTGCCAGGCCGGGCAGACCGGCGACGCCACCGCTCCGCACCTGCACTTCGAGATGTGGGTCGGCGGCTGGCAGGTCAAAGGCGGCCACTCGATCGACCCGCTGCCGTACCTCGAAGCTTGGGAACACGGGGCTTAGGAGCCGATAGGATCGGGGCGCACGATCCCCAGCGTGGGGCGGCGCCGAGGCGTCGCGCGACGCGACGATCGATCAGCGGCGAGATAGCTCAGTTGGTAGAGCACACGACTGAAAACCTTGGTCCCCGGCCTTCAAGGTTGCAGCTTCCCCGTCGGGCTTTGTTCCTGCTAATACGCGGTTTTTGCTGGTGTCCAGGTCGGCGTCGTGCGGGCGTCTTTGGGGCCGTTTTCCGCGCCCCGGCCCAATCCCCGGCCCAAACCCCCGGCTCGGCTGACGTGGCGTCGGGCTCGACCGGCGCGGCATCGCGCGTGACCGGCGTGTCGTCGCCGTACAGGGCGACCCTGGCGTCGCGGATGAGCCGGTCGAAGGATGCGCCGTGCTCGCGCTTGGCGCGCTGCTGTAGCTGGTTGTAGACGTCCATCGTCATCTTCGAGTCGGCGTGCCCGACCTGATCCATGACCCACTTGATGTCGTAGTTGTTGGCGAGTAGCGCGATCGTGATGTACGTGCGGCGGAGACTGTGCGGCGTGATGTGCGCGAGCGGCGGCAGCCCTCTTTCGCGCATCTTCTCGGTGGCTAGCGCGGCGGCCTCGTGGACGATGACTCCGACGCGCTTGCGGCTCATGCGGTTGCCGCGTTCGTTGGGGAACAGCGGTGCCGTCGGCCCGGTGTCGAAGCCGGCTTTGTCGAGGCGGTCGATGTGCTCGGTGAGCACTTCGGCGAGGTATGGGCTCAGCTCCACTTCCCTGATTCCGGTTTCGGTCTTGGAGTCCGTTATGTCGACGCGGGCGTTGTGTAGATCGTGGAGGCGCAGGTTCCCGATCTGGATGCCGGAGGACTCGCTGTTGCGCACGCCTGATCGGCCGAGCGTGCAGACGAGCGCCTTGCGGCCGACGTAGATGCCGACGCGCACGGCGCCGAGGTTGCGGACGTGAAAGTGGATCGTGCCGGGGCATAGCCCGAGTTCCGTCGCGATGAGTTTTTGACGCTTGCCTTCGGATAGCCGCAGCGCTACGGCTCCGGCTGTCGATCCGGCTGGCGCTGCCTGGGCGGCTATGGCGAACCGTTCGAGGTTGGGGTCTTGCTCGGCGGCGGCGTCTTCGATCACGGCCAGCTCGTCCATCTCTAGGAAGGTGCGCTTGGGCTTCGGTACGTGCAGCTTCAGCCGTTTGCCCTTTGCTGGGTTCGCCGGTATCCATTTGTCTTCAGTTGCCTCTTGGAGTATCTCGGCGAGCAGGGTGATCAGTCCTTGAATCGAGGCTGGGCCGAGCGGCGTGATCTTGCGGTTGCGCTCGCCTCGGAGATCCGCTCCGGCGTCGAGTGCTTCTTTCAACTCGTGGGCCTCTTGGATCTTGTGCTTCCTGAACGCGGCGCAGAGGTCGTCGTCGATTTCGTCGAGTCGGTAGCGGCCGAAGAACGGCAGCAGGTGCTGGCGCAGCAGCGACAGGTAGCCGTCGTGCGTGCCTTGCTTGATCGGCTTCTTGCCGATCAGACCTTCGAGCTTGGCTTTGAGCCAGTAGGAGCTGAACTCGTGGAAGGTCGGGACCTCGGTAAACGTCTTCTCGATGACCGGCTTCGGTTTGGGGCGCTCCCAAACCCCGGCCTGGATTCGAGCGAGCACGTTGCCCAGCTCAATCTCAGCGGTCCGCTCGGTCCACCCGCCCTTGCAGCCGCAGTCGCAGTCGCGGCGTTCGTGCAGCGTGACGTTCTCGCGTTTGCCGTAGGCCCGGAAGCGCAAGCGGAACGCAAACGTCCCGTCAGTCAGCTTTTCGGGTTCGACTCTGCCTGTCGCGGGGCGTGCCATTACGCACGCTCCCGCGCTGAGGATCTAACGTATCGGTCCATCGGGACTCAACCTCCCGGTCAGGCCGGGGGGGCGTTCGAGCGCCTGCCCCGGCCACCTATTTGTCCTGTAGATCGTACCTCTGTATAGGGGATCAGCTCAACCCCGCCGCGCCGCCTGCTCGGGGGCTGGCGGCGCGGCCGTCGGGCGCTCGCTGGGCGGCTTTTGGCGCCTGCGGGACATGCAAGGTCTCGGCGTATCCGCACGAGGTCGAACCGCAGCCTGCCGCGATCGCCGCCGAGGCGAGTTGCGCCCAGCTCCTCGGCGTGGGAGTACACCCAATCTCGATCGACACCCAGCTCCCGCGCGACCTCTGCGGCGTCAGCGAGCCGCGAGCCCGTGGGCATCTGCTGGCGCAGCAGCTCAGCGAGACGAGCCGCGATCGACTCTATGTCGTCGGGGTCAAGGGTCATGCCCTGACTTTCCGTCTCGTGCGAGCAGCGGCCGGAGCGCATCCCCGCCGAGAGCGTGACCAGTGCTCGATGCGGGCACGGGCAATCGGCAGATACTCGGCTTCACGCTCGATGCCGTGGAAGCGCGCACCCTCGAGCACCGCTGCAGCGCCGGTCGAGCCGCTGCCGGTGAATGGGTCGAGCACGAGGCCACCCCGCGGCGTGAGCAGCCTGACGAGCCAGCGCATCAGCTCGATCGGCTTGACCGTGGGATGGATGTTCGCGACCGGGTTCTCGTCGCAGAGCTGCTCGTTGCGGGCACCGATCTTGAAGGTCTGCACGACCTTGCGCGGCAGGTTCTCGCAGCCAGCGTCGCGCTCGCGCCGCGATGCCTTGGCCGCGTAGAAGAAGCGGTGGCGAACGCCGAGCAGCTCGATCGGGCAGTCCGCTTCGCACTCCTCCTCGGTGCAGCCCTCGCCGTGCGAGAGAACGAGGTTTGCGGGCCAACGGCCTTGCGGGCTCGCGGTGATCCGCCGGCCATTCGCGCGCCCCTCCTTCGCGGCGTCCTCCTGGCCCAGCTCGATTCGGCAGGCGTCGATGTTCAGCGCGCCAGTCCCGTGCTCGGCGAGCGTCTGATCGAGCGTGCCTTCCACGGGCTTGCGCGCGAGGACGATCGGCTCCCAAGCCGGCTTCAGGCCGGTGCCCTGCCCGTCGGGCAGAACGCGCGTGGCGGGGTAGCCCTGGCCCTGGAGCCACATGAGAACGTCGCGGATTTCGAAGCCCGCTTCTTCCAGGCCGCACGTCAGTCGGTGAGCGGTCCTCGGCGCGGCGAACGCAGCGAGGTGCCCGCCCGGCTTCAGGCCGAGCATGCAGGCGCGGCTCCACTCGCGCGAGAACTGCTGGAAGCGGTCGAGCGGGTCCTCGGTCGGCGGGCGCCGCCTTCTCTTGGACGCTGCCGAAGCGTCTACGCGCGCCGGGCGATCCCACTCCATCCCGACGACCCCGATGCCGTAGGGCGGGTCGGTGATGATCGCGTCAACGGTGTCGGCGTCGAGCTTCTGAAGTGCGCCGAAGCAGTCGGCGTGCGTGACTTTCCATGTCGAATGTCGGGTGCATGAGGCGCGGCGGGTCATTGAAGTCCCCCTTTTGGGGTCGGGCTGGAAACGAGGACGTCCTCGGTGACAGACGAGGCTCTGGCGCCCGCTCGGCGGGCGCGGTGAGGGGAGGTGCTTCAGCGGGCAGCCGGAGGGCTACGCGCGGCGCGATCAGCGCCACGTCGGCTAATGCAAGCCATCGGTCTGGTCCTCCTCGGATCGTGGTGGTTGGCCGAGCCAGTCGACGCGCTGCTCGGGTTCCTGGGTGCTGAGGAAGATGGGCGCGAACGGGCCGCGCGCTGCGAGGTCATCGAGCGCGACGAACGACACGGGAACCTGGCCTACGCGACCGGCTGGGTCCGACGCCTGCAACGCGAGGGTGCGCCTCACGCGCTGGCGCATCGCCTCGCGCGATTGGTCGGCGAGAACGATCAGCAGGTGCGGCCACGCGCGGTAGTAGCTGCGCCACAGTGGCTCTGGCGTGCTCTCGCCCGAGCCCGGCGGAGCGTAGTAGCGCAACCTTGCGTACCGGGTGATCTTCCCGGCGAGCTGCTCCGTGGTTCGAGTGCCCCGGTCAAGCTCAACGAACCGCTGGTGCAGCGCGAGCGCTCCGTCGCTTGAGGTCTGTAGGTAGGTGAGCAGCGCGTCGGCGATGACCAGCTCGGCGGGCCTGCGTCCTCGCGCCTGGCTGATCGGGTGCGCGACCTCGTTGCGCCACGAGCCAGCGCCGCACTCGTCGCCTCGCTCCCTCGCCGCCCGGACGAACTCGACGCCGACCTGATTGACGGCGATCGTGTGCTTCTTCAAAGGCCCTTCGGCCTGCTCGCGGCTCGTGACTCGACGGCGCAACTCGACACGAGAACCACCGGCCTCCACGGCATCGGCTCCGGCATCGGTGAGGAACCACAGCGATAGCCGCCTGGGGCTGCGAATGCGATCAACGAAGCCGCGCCGCTCGAGCAGCACCAGGACTTGCCTCGCCCACCTTGCCTGCGCGGCCGGCGTGTAGAGCGCATGAAGCTGCGTCGTGCTCAGCAGCCGATGCTCATAGATGCCGGCGAGCATCGAGCCGGCGACTGGAGGCAACGGGCGAGGCGCGGTCATGGCCGTCCTCCAGCGGGAACCCAAACGCGAGGTGCCGCGTGCCCACCTCTGAGACGCCGAAGCCGACGAGGCGAGGTCGAGTGCTCGCCGCGACCGCGAACGATCAAGCTCGCCCGCGGCGGACCTGGCTCGCTCGGCGCTGGCACCGTCCACGGCGCCTCGGGATCGAGGCGAGCACCACCGCCACTACCCGATTGCCCTTCGAGGTGCTGCTTGATCCGCTCATCGAGCGTGTCGAGATCGGCGACCGTCTCAGCGGCCGGGGTGCGCCCTGACGCCTTGTCGATCGTGGCCTGGACGTCAACTAGAGCGTCTGGCCTGAAGGCGTCAGCGAGCTGCTCCTCGACCGAGCGGCCGGAGAACATGAACGGCCGGGTCTGCTTGCCCTCGTGCGTGACCTGCGCGATGAACGTCCAGCGCGGCAGCCCGGTGATCGCCTGGGCTGGCGGATCGCCACCCCACTCCCTCGCGATCAGCGCGGCAGCGTGAGCGTTCAGCGCCGTCGTGATGAGGTGGCTTCGGTTCGTCGTCAGCGCGTTCAGCGTGTCGCTCGTCAGCCGCTCCGGGTTCTGATTGAGCAGCGTGGCTCGGATGCCGTACTTCGCGGTCTGCTCCAACAAGGCCGCGAGGTTCCCTCCGGCAGCGCCGTCGTAGGTCTGGACCTCATCGAGAAAGACATAGAAAGGAAGGCGATGCTCGGGCGCCATCGACGCGCGGCCCTTCGCGCCGTGCAGAAGGTCGTAGACGAGCAGGTTCGCGACGAGCTTGTCCTTCGCTCCGCCGGCACCAGGGCAGGCCAGAACGATCCGCCGTTCGTTCATCGCCCTGCCTATGTCGTAGCTGGAGGATTGAGCGCCGAGCAGAGCAGCGAGCGACGTGGATGAGCGCAGCCGATCGATCAGGTTCGTGACCGGCGTTATCGCCTCTTCGGACAGCCTCGGGAACCGCTCGGTAAAGAACTGGCGCCGCGCCGGAGAGAGGTGCGGCAACGCGGCAGCGAGCCAGTCCGGGTTCCCCAGGATCGACGGTATCTGGAAGATCGTCGGCTGAAGCCCCTCGGGCAGCACGCCGGCCAGCTCGATCAACGCGGCCGTCGCCTGCGTCGTCAGCGTGAGCGCACGGTTGTTGCGCTCTGACCACTGCAAGGCGGAGGCGAAGCTGTCAACGATCGCCTCGACCCTGCGCTCGGCGGCGTCGGGATCAAGGCCCCTGGCGGCAAACAGGTTCCATCCCGGCTGCCCCTGGCGGCTGCGCGGACCGACGAGGTCAAGCTCGATGACTCGCTCGGCGAGCCCTTCCTCGGTCAGACAACTCTTGACCCGCTGCACGGCGTCCTGGTGCGGATCGAGGAACAGCCCGCCGTGACCGCTGCGGACGAGGTGCAGGAACTGCGTCAGCGCAAGCTCGGTCTTCCCCCATCGGCTCCGTCCCGCTGTGTAGGTGAAGAACGAGTCCTCGACACGCAGCCCGATCGTGCGCTCCCCGGACTCGTCCTCGACCTTCCCGAGCGGGACAAGACCAGCCTGCCCGTTGAACGTCGGGAGCGTCCTCGGCGCCGGATACACCGCCGGGCCGAGCCTGAGAACTTCAGGTGCCGCGCACTTCACCGTCGGCGGCTTCAGCAGACCGGCCATCTCCCGCGCGGTCACGTAGTCACGACGACCAGGGCGAAACAGCCCCGTGCGTATCCGGCGATCGAACCAGCCACGTCGGCCAGGGAGGTCAGATCCCGCGAACGCGAGGCCGAGGAACCTGACGCCGACGACGCGCAGCGAGTTAGCGCCAGCGAACCCGTCGAAGCACCCGAGCAGCCCTTGCAAACAGGCGATCGCCCGGCCGCGCTCCGGGGATGCGCAGCGGATCAGAACCTGCAGCCGGAACAGCGGCTCGGCCTGCACGAGCTTCGCCGCGATCTCCTCACGCTCGGCGCGCTGCTCGACCATTTCCGCCGGGCGGCGACGCCCTCGCGGACCGGAGTCGAAATCGAGCCATCCACCGCCCCCGCTCGGATCGCTCGATTGGCCGCCCAGGCGCAGAGCCTCCTTCAGCAGCCTTCGGCGAAGGCGCCTCCGCGTCGCTGCGGTCGTCGGCAACAGATCGACAGCGACTTCTGCCTGCTCGTGGTGCGCCGGATCAAGCCGCGAGAGGACCCTCGCGAAGCTCTGCAAAGGGTCAGGTGTCAGCGGGAGGTGCGCGAGCGGTTCGCTGCTCGGGCGAGCGAGACGAAGCTCAGCCCGCACAACCTCAACACCACGCTCCCCCTCGCCGATGGGCTCCGGGTTCGCCTCGATGACCTGAAGCTGCACACGATCGAACACGCCGACCGCCGCACGGACCGCCGGGAGCGCCCGCTCGGGCACGCTCAGCGAGTAGCGCATCCGCCCCTGCTCGTCGCAGTCGAGCAGCACCCGGACCGCTCGCGCCCGCGGATCAAGCCAGCCGCCGACGAGCCTCCGCACGCGCGAGAGCTGCGCCGCGCATCGAAGCACCGCATCGAGCGACGGATCGAACGAATCGGGCGCGAGCACCACCAGCCGAGTCCGAGAAGCCAGCGCCCTCCTCGTCGCGATCACCCGCCATGTCAGCGCAACCGAGCCGAGCACCAGGCCGGCGATCAACACGACCGGCAGGACGCTTTCGGCGCGCTCCACGAAGGCGACGTGCGAGCCGCCAGCGCCCCCGATCAACGAGGCCACGATCAGCCCGACGACGACCGCTATCAGCGGCCTGGGGTCCTGTGAGCCCTTCCCGCTCACCGGGCACCGCCCGACCGCCGCCGCGCCGCGCGCGGGCCGTTGCACCATCTACCGGGCAGCCGACGCGGTAGCGACGGCTGCCCGGTGCAACCTCGAACAACAGCGCACCGCAGCACCGGGAAGGCAGCTGGCCTGACCAACCGCGCCAGCGCAGCGAAGCAGCGACGACGGCTAGCGACGACACGATGCGCGGAGGACACCATCCACGGCAACGGCCAAGTCACCAGACGGCAAGAGAGCGAGCGCACCGCGGAGGAGTCAGGCAACGGCGGAGCAGCCAACGGCAACCGCAGCGCGCAGCCAGGCACCACGGGGCAGAGCCCAGGAGCGTCTCCGGTCAGCGGGCGAGCGACGGGGATTCACCAGCGGACATAGAGATGTCGCCCGTGCGCGCGCCGCAAAAACCCGCGAGAGTGCAGGGGAAAGCACCCAACGGCGCACAGAGCGCAGGGAACCGCAGACGGTCCCACTGACGGCACCTCAAACGGTCCCTTAGACGGAACCTCAAACGGACCCGGCCGCTCATCGCCGCGCCCCCCGACAACCGCGCCCAGGTGCCGCCGATCGCCGCCGAGAGCTTGGCGCTGGCGAGTGCTGACGCGCCTCGCACGATTCGCACAGCAAGCCCGGCTTCTCCCGGCTCGCATCGCCAGCCCGGTTGCCGTGAACGTCGTAGCCGCCCCAGCGACACCAGCGCACACCGGCCTCGTGCGCTTCGCGCTCGAGTTGCTCGATGCCGGCGAAGAAGCCTGGGTAGAGCGCCTTGAGCATCGCGCGCTCCTCCTCGGCGTTCGCAAACGCGCCGCACTGGCACTCGCCGCTTCGATGCAGCAGAGCCGAGGCCGCCGACTCGGGTATCTGATGCTTGCGCCGGTAGGCGAGCATGTCCCCGCCGGTCCAGTCGATCAGCGGCGCGGCGAACACCGCCGACTTCCCAGGCAGCCTGTTGATCGCCTCTCGCTTTGATCGGCGCCGCGACTCAGCCCTTCGGATGCCCGAAAGGAACAGCACCCGCGAGGATCGAGAATGCCCGGCCTTGCTCTCCCTGAGCAACGCCATGATCTGACGTTCCTTCAGCCGGTTGTACGCACGGCCGTGAGCACCAGGGCCTGGGAACCCGTGAGGCACCTGACCGAGCTCGCCGCCCGACGCGCGACCATGCCGGCGGGTATCGCGAGCGATGAACGCTTCGATCGACAGACCCGGCTTCAGCTTCTGCGCGGCATGAAATCGCGACCACCACACCTCGTCGCCGAGGACCATGATCCGGTAGGCGTCGCCCGCACTGAGGACGCGCAGAGGCTTGCCGATCCAGTCGGCGTACTCGCGAACGAAGTCCAGCACGCCGGGCACAGCCGTCCCGGTGTCGATGAACGCGAGGCCGTCGTAATGCTCGCGGCATCGGTGCGCGAGGACCGTCGAGTCGTGCCCTCCGCTGAACAAGCACCAGCTCGCGACCGGCTGATGCTCGGCGACAGCGCGAGCGATCAGCGCGTCCGGGTCCTCCAGCTCGACGGCGGTGACGGTGAGGATCTCGACGGTCACGAGCGAGTCCTCTTCGAACCACGCGACCTCGACGGGCTACCGCTCGGGAGGATCGCCTGCTCGGCGACACGGTGCGCGAGCGGCGGCGGGACCGCGTTGCCGACCTGAGTGAACTGCCTGGTGCGAGCGCCCTGCCACGGATAGTCAGCGGGGAACCCTTGGAGGATCGCTGCTTGCTCGACGGTGACTCTGACCGCGTTGACGCCACGGCGCTGCTGGTAGCGGCCGGGAGGATCGCTCGCGTTGTGCTTGTGCCCTGGAGGATGAACCCTCCGATCGCACGCGACGGTCGTCGCCGGGCGCCTTCCGGCCCACACCGGGGTGCCCTTCGCGAGCCCCGCGGCGAGCATCGTCGGCGCTGGCTGCTCGACGGGCCGTGGCTGCGCGCCGCGCTGGCGAGTCTCATACGCGCACGGAATCCACTCGACCTTGTTCGCGTGGTGTCCGAAGTGAACGGTCGGCGCTGGCTGCCCGCTCGCGCGAACGGAGGCGTGCGCGTGCGTGCCGTTGCGAAACGCCCAGCCGCCTCGCTCGACACCCTCACCGGGCGGAAGCTGGCGACCGACGAGCGCGCCATCCCTGGAGCGCCGAGTGGTGACGATCGTCGGCGCTGGCCGCTGCGCGGTCCAGGGCTCGACGTCGTGCGCTTGCCAGCGGTTGACTCTGCTCGTGACCGCCTGCGCCGGAGCCTGCGTCGGATCGAACCCCTCGTTGATCCTCTCGCCGCTACGACGAATCTCGACACAGGGCTGCCGCGTCCAACTCCGCGTTCTCGCGGTCAGCGTCGGCGCCGGGTTAGACCCTGGCCTGCGGTCGCGCTTTCGATAGGTCCCGGTGTCGCCCTTCGCGGGCTGGTTGCTCGGCGTGTCGTTGCGCCTGGGGAACCCGACCTGATCGGCGGTGCTCCAGCCGAGCGCCTCGGCCATGCTCACCCACGGCAGAAGGCCAAGCTCCTCCTCCGGCGTGTCTTTGCGCCGCGGCTGATAGGAGCGATGCGTCGCCTCGGGCAGCTCGACTGGCCCGTCGAGCGAGGCGATCAGGAACGCCCGTTTGCGGGTCTGCGGCACCCCGTAGCGCTCGGCCGAGAGAATCCCGGCGGCGGTGTGATAGCCGTGAACGGCGAGCAGCCCGGCGAAGATCGTCCACAGCTCAAGGACGGGCGGGACTTGCTCGAGCGCGATCCAGCGGGGCTTCAGCGCGAGCGCATATCTCAGCGGCTCGACGGTGAGCAGCGACCTCGGATCGGCGCACTCCGCGAGGCGCTCGGCGCGGCTGTCGTGACCCGCGGCCAGCTCGTGCGCGCACGCGATGACCAGCGGCTTGTCCTCGCGGCCGAGGCCCTTCCCGGCAGGGCTGTATGCCTGGCACGGCGGCGAGCCGACCATCCCCCAAACAGGAGAGAACTGGCAAGGGTCGAGCGCTGCGAGGTCGGCTTGCAGAACCTCATGCCCGGCGGCGGCAGAGGTCGCGCACGCCCACTCGTCAAGCTCGATCCCGAGAGCGTTCAGGCCGAGCATCCGAAGGCCCTCTGTCCAGCCGCCAGCACCGTGGAACAGGTCGATGATCGTTCCCGGCTGACGCCGGGCACGAGTCGCTGCGCGACGAGCACGTTTGCGAGCGTCGGCGTCATCGCCTCGCGCTCGCTTTCCACCCCGGCTCGGGGGGGGGGGGGGGGGTAGGTTGCTGAGTGCGCTTTGGAGTAGCGCAGCGTGCGCGGCTGCTCGCCGCCTTGCTCGACGGTGTGGACATGCCGCTCACCTTCCTGTCAGCCGATCCCTCGGCCTGGTTGTCTTTGCGCTTTCCCATCGCGCTATCGCCCGTGCCTTTCGGCGCTCGGGGGCTGCGCGTATCCGTAGATGTGCTGGCCCTGGACGACCGCTTCGCTCGGGAGGAACGGGCCGGCTATCCCGACTTCGTTGTGATCGTCGTTGCCGTCGATCGTGGTGATTCGCCCGTCGCTGTAGACGCGCTGCACGATCGCGACATGCACGCTTTCGGTCGGGCCTGTCCCGAAGAAAACGGTGTCGCCGGGCGCAGGTCTAGCTGTTGGCGGCAGGACTCTGCCGCCGTGTTCCTTGACCCAGCTGTACAGCGCCCCGGAGTAGCCGTAGCTCGCGGTCGACCCAGGAAGCGGAACGCCCGAGCGCTTCCACACCCAGCTCGCGAACAGCGAACACCACTCCTCGCACGGACCGAAAATCGTGCAGTTGCTGCCCGCTGGCTGCTCGCCCTGCCCGAGCTGGCTTTCGGCGATCTTGACGATCCTTGAGCTGCTAGCCGGCGTCGGAGGCCCCGAGGTGACTTCACAACCGCCGCTGACTGGTTCGGCGAGCGGCGGGCTCGTCGCCTTCGGCGCACCCGACCCGGTGAAGCCGTACTGAACGGCTCGGGCCATGACCTCTTCGGCATACGCCACGGTCGAGTCGCCGCAGGAGCCGTAGTAGTGGCAGGCAGCTTCGTGGTATTCGGCGAAGGTGCCGCCCGTCGGCGGGGCGCCCTTGTCTTGGCGCAAGATCCTCGCGGCGGTGAAGATCGCGTCCGCTGGGTCGTTGATCGACAGCGGATGGCCGGGATCGGCGTTGACCCCATAGGTCTCCCACAGCGTCGGCCCGGAGCCTGGGCTGCATTCGCTGCCGCGCACGTAGGCGATCTGCATCGGCCCCGCGCACCCGGCTTCGTTTGTGCCAGCGCACTCTCCGTTGCCGCACTCCTGCGCACCGATCGAAGCCAAGAAGCTCCAGTCGATGTCAAACCGCTGCCCGGCTCGCTCGTATAGCGAGAGGCGTTCGGGCGGGATGCTTTGCAGCGCGTAGGCCGACGGCGCTGGGCCTGCAACGCTGGGTGCCGGTGCTGATTCTGGCGAGCAGCCATTGAGGCTCGCGCCCAACACGGCGACAGCGACAGCGAACGCCAGAAGCAGCGCGATCCCCGCCGTGGAGAACCCGGCAATGAGCCACATCAAGGCAGCGCGGCGCATCAGCGACCGGCCAATCCGCCGACGAGGTAACGCCCGCCGAGCTTCGAGAGCTGGACCCTGATCGGGTAGGCGACGACTTCGCCGTCCTTGACGAGCCCGGTGACGACGATCGATGAGCCCGTGGAGGTGGTGGCGCGAAGCGCGACTAGCCTCGGGTGAAGCCTGCGCAGAGCCGGAGGCACCATTCGCGCTCTGCCGCTGAGCGCAGCGGCGAAGCTCCTGGTCGTGTCCTTCACGGCACTGGCTGGGCCGTGCCCGTAAGCGAACGCCAGGTAGCCGTCGAGGAACCTTCGCGCCGCGCGCAACGCCTCCGCAGGCGGCGCCGAGTGCGTCACCGTACCGACGGCGCTCGTCGCCGATTGTGGTTCGCGGCCCTGTTGGCTGGCGGGCACGCCCGTGCTGGTCATCGCGAGCAGGAGACAGGCGGCGATCAGCACGACCGAGATCGCGGTGAACGCTGCGCGCCGCTCGCGCTCGCCGATCGGCCTGTCGAGCTGCCGGCGAATCCAGGCTGCCGCGTTCATCGCCGTGCCTCGGGCTCGATGTCCTGAAGGAGCCATCGCGCGCGCAGAGCGGTCCCGCTGTCGTGCGTCGAGCCGAGGTAGCTCCGGCCAGCTCGTACAGAGGCAAGTCCAACATCGGCGGAGCCGCGGCAGAAGGGATCGAGGACGAGACAGCGCCCCCGGTCGTTGATGTGCGAGCAGGCGGGCCTCCACCGCCCGGCGTGATCTGCTGCGCCGGGAAGCCTTCGCCAAGGCGTGCCGCAGATCCCGCACGCGCGAGGCGAGGTGCTGGCGCGAACGCACCAGTCAATGACCTGCGCCGATTGCGCCTCGCCGCCGGGAGCGGGTACACACCACGCCCTGCGTTGCAGCCGCCGAGCCGAGAGCCCGCGACGACGCTGCGAAGGGCAGCCGCCTGCGCCTCGATGCAGCGGGAGTCGCGTGTTGAAATGGAACTTCTGCTGCTTGGTGAACAGCGCGACGGTGGAGTTCCCGACGATCAGCGAGAAGCCGCTGCCGCGCAGGACGCGGTCTTGGCGATGCCATCCGGCGTCCTCGAGCAACTGGAGGGCCTGGGGTTGGCTGCCACGTCCCGGCAGTGAAAGCCAGAGCGTGCCGTCATCGCGAAGGACGCGGTGGACCCTGTCGAGAATCGCGATCAGGCACGGCGTCGGAAGGTCCCTCGGCGGGCGCAGAAAGCACGTCTGCGCCCAACGGTCGGGAAGCTCGCTCAGGAGGGCGAAGGGGTTTGCGGTTTCGATGCGCCAGCTCATTAGGGTTCGTCCTCCTGGGTTGCGTGGTCAGCCGCGCCGGTGCCGTATCGCGCTTTGAGCAACAGCGAGACGGGCTCCTCGGCACCGATCGCGGGGGCGGTTGAAGCCGACGGCGGCTGGTCGTGAGGTGGACGAGCCGCGGCGGCGGGCTGAGGGCTTTGGGGCGACGGCTGGCTGTCGCCGAGGTCATCGCCGCTGGAACGGCGTGGAGGAATGCCTGGCGCTGGGCTCGCTGCGGGAGCGGGCTGTGGAGGCTCGACAGCGACCGGAGGTGTTGTTGGAGTTGGCGGCGCTGTTGGCGGTGGCGATGCTGCGCCGGTCGGCATGCTCGTCGAGCCCGCAGCAGCTACAGGCGCCCTCCCGGTTTCGGCTTGCGCCTCGGGGGCGCTATCTCGGGTCGGGGCGCTCGCACTCGTCGTGGTCGCACCCGGCGAACTGGGGATGCCGGGTTCGCCTTGCGGAAGCTCGTCCTCGGGAGGCTGAGCGCCAGCACGAGTCGCGGTCGATGCCGCTGGCGAACCGTCGAGGATCGGTGCCTGACCATCGGCGAGGGGCGAGTCCGGCGAGCCTGGCTCCTGCTGCTCTCCTGGCGCTGGCTGCTCGGGCGCGGAGCCCTGGCTCGGGCTCGGGGCGCCTGGCCCGTGCGTCGGCGTTTCGTTCGGCCGCGGCGCCGTTGTCGGTGCCTCGTCGTCCCCGAATTGCTCGTCGCTGGTTGGGCCTCCGCCGGAGGGTGCTCCAGTCGGCGGTGGCGGCGCAGCGCCGCTCGGACCTTCGCCTTCAGGTGGCGCTTCGCCGCCCGGCGAGCCGCCAGGTTGCGAAGCGTCATGGGCGGCTAGGTCCGGCAGCTTTCCGCCGATGCGCGGGATGCTCAGGTGCGGAGTCATCCGCGCCAGGCGGCTTGCGTAGTACAGGTTCGCGAGCCGGTTGGTGCCGTCGTTCGCTGCGTGTGGGCCGACGGTGCCGGCGAGTAGGTCGCTCGTCAGTCGGTTGCGTTGCAGGAAGACGGTCCAGAGGAACGCGGCCTGAAGCGCGAACGCGAGCAGCCACCCGAGGTTCGAGGTCGCGTCATCCAGGGCGGAGCAGACGGCGAGGACAATCGCGAGGATCAGGCTGTAGATGACCTTCCGCGCCAGATAGCCGGCGAGCTTGGAAAGCCACTTGCGGAAGAACTCGTGCCCGCGGCCGGGGAAAATGCCAATCAACAGCGCGACCGGCGCGAACGCCAAGAGCGTCAGCAGCAGGATCTGCGCGAGGATCACCCCGACCGCGAGCGCGCCGAGCAGCAGATAGGCGCCGATCTCGCCGAGCAAGATCACGATGGCGAGAAGCAGCCGCTGGTACTGGCCGCCCTTGCCCATCGCTTCAGCGGCGGGCTCGTCGGCCGGGCCTAGCGGGTAGGTGCCGTCCGTCTTGCCCGGATCGGAGGCGGGGAGGTCTTCGCTATCGCCGTGTTCGAGCGCTTCGTGCTCGGCGCCGCGGCGGTGCGAACCCGGAGGGAACTGGAGGAAATGGGTGGCGTACTTGTCGCGGTCGTTGATGCACGTCTTGCCGTTGGCTTTGACTTCGGTGCCGTGTTCAAGCTGCGAGGCGAGCTGCGTATCGGTCGTCGGGTTTGAGCTGAGTGGTCTGACTGCGACCGATTGCGCCTTGCCGTGGCTGACGGTCGCGCAGTGCTCGATCCCGCCGAACTCAAGGACCGTCCAGGGGTTCAGGACGAGCAGTTCAAAGAGCTGGTTGCTCGTTGCCGTCTTGGCTTGCGATTCGTTGCCGACGCTGCCTTCGCTGCCGAGGGACAGCAGCGCCGTCGAGATCTGATTCGACAGCTTGCTAGCCGGGGCGATCGTCTTTTCGGGCTGTGTGACTATCCCGATCGCGAGGACGAAGAACAGCGCCGAGACAGCGAGCGCTCCGGCGGTCTCTGTGTAGCGGCGCTGAATGAGCGCCTTCCACATCGCCCAACAGCCGACGAGCGTTATCGCCGCGATCAGCCAAGGCGTCCCGAAGGTGCTCTCGTAGAGGTTGTGAATCGCCTGCGAGACAGGCGCCAGCGCGCCCGATCCGGCCGAGGACCCGTTGACCAAATCGAGGTTGAACGCGAGCCCGAAAAGGAGAATCACCCCGTTTGCCAGGAATGAGGTGATTTCCCACAGAACCTCCGCGCCGAAGTAGGCGATCATCGGCGCGACCCCGGAGGCATCGACGCCGCTGGTGAAGCCGACGCTGATCGCGGGGAAATACTGGTCGAGCTGGTAGCTACCGACCGGGTAACGGCCGACCCAGCCGCCGGGCGGGAGCTGCGGCGCCGGGTCGATGTTGTTGAACACGTCAGCGGCGTGCGCTGAGGGATGCGCGCCGAGCAGCGTCAAGAACGCGACGAAGAAGAGGACGATCAAGCTGCGGCGATGACGCCCAGCCCACCTCGCCGGACGGAGGACCAGGGTCTTCATGCTGCGCTCCTTCCGGGCTGCTGGGGTGTAGTTCCGAGCGCTTGGAGTAGGTGCGGATAGACGAGGTCGATCTGCACCTCCCCTACGCGGCCGTGCAGATCACGCATCAGGCAATGCCCAGCCCTGAATTCGCGGACCTTGCCGATCAAGTCCGGCGTCGGGTCAAGGCCGATGAACCGCAGAGCCGCCGACGCGCCGGCATCTGAGTCCTGCCCGAACACGAACACGACACCGATCAAGTCCGCGAGGTCGCCGAGGTCGGCGATCCTGTGAGTGCCGAGCAACAGCGTCGCGTTGTACGCGCGCCCGAGCCTGACCAGGCGGTGAATGATCTGCCGTCCCTGCGGCGAGGCGAGCAGGAACCAGATCTCGTCCAGTCCGACGATCTTGTGCCGCGAGCGGTCCTTGGAGATGAGCTGAAGCGCGTAGGCCGCGACCAAGCTCAACGTCGCGACCGAGATGCGCTCCGCGCGCGTGTAACTATCTCTCGCCGCTGTCGGTTCAGGCAGCGAGAGGCCAGGCATACGGATCGTCGTGACCGGCATCGCGGCCTGCACGTCGCTGCCGGCGCCGTCACCGAACCCGAGCCTCGCTAGCCCGAAGTCACGGATTACCTCAAGCGCCTCCCCAGCCTCCCGCGCACCCGCACGATCGGAGGCGACGAGGTGCTCCACGACGCGCAGGAGGCTTTGCGAGCCCTCGCGGACGGTGTCCTTCACCGCGAGCGAGACGGCGTTCTCCCACTGCGCCGGGCTGCCCGGCAAAAGCTCCAGCAGGTAGCTGCAGGCCAGCTCCTCGCGGATGTCCTCAAGCCCGATCCGAAGCGGATCAAGACGGCCTTGCTGAGCCTCCGCACCCGACAGCTCGAGCACCTGCAAACGGTCGGCCAGCTCGGGGAGCCGATCGAGGCCGTGATCGGGCTTCGGATCGAAGTCCACGACCAAGCTGCCTCGGCGCTCGGCGCCGTACTCGATGAGCTGCGAGGCGACCGTCTTGCCCGACCCGAGCGTGCCAATCAGCAGGACCGCCGAGGCGCGATCTTCGCGTGGTGCCTGCGTCGGATCGAACCTGACCGGCAGAGGTGCGCCGACCGGGGTGTACCCGAGATATGGGCCGCGCTGGGAGCCGACGATCCTGCTCGCCGTCGGGACCATCGCCCCGAACTGCTCGACCGTGAGCTGCTGGGTGTAGTCGCGCATCAGACCCACCCGTCCGCTCGCGGAAGATGCTCCAGCCAGAGCTGGTACTGAAGGCCAACGGGGCGGTGCAGCGCGAGGTCGCCGTATTGCTCTTTGAGCGCGGCGACCCTTCGCTCTAGCTCCTCCTCGGTCGGTGCGCCTACGGCGAGACCTAGCTCGCCGTAGAGCATCGGGGGGTGCCCGCCTGCCTGAAGCTGTGCCTCGTACTCGCGCGCGAGGACCCTGTCGACGCCGGCAAGGACGCTCGGTCCGTGAGCGGCGCCGTGGACCTGCTCGTGGTAGGCGTGCTCGACGTCGGCGATCCGCTTGCGGACCTGGGTGAGCGCTTGCCGGTTTCCCAGCCAACGGCAATGCGCGACCGCGTCGACCGGCCACGGCAGCGACTCCAACGGCGCGAACAGCACCTCGGCGGTCCAGCCGGGGAACTCGGGTGCTTCGGCCAGCGCCCCGACGCACAGCAGCGCCTGGTGGGAGGTGCCGTGCTCGCTCTCTACGATCAGCGATTGCTCGCGCTCGGTGATCGCGGCCTGCGCGCACTGGCGAAGGTCGCTTCGAGAGGGGCTCGAACGCGACGCCGCCGCCGGGCGCTGAGACGATCAGCGCATCCGGGGACCAGTGCCTGTCAAGGACGGGCTCGCCGATGCCGCGGCACACCGAGCGGCGCAGCAGCCACTGAAGCTCCAGGGTCCTCGCGCGGCGCGAGGCGATGACGCCGTTCAGCCGCTCGAAGGCGCGCTGCTCTCTTGTCTGGAGTTCTGAGAGCTCGCCGCCGGTGATCGGCGACGCCTCGCCGATGCCGGCGACCTCCTCGACCCGACGGCGGACCCTGTCGACGCTTCGGACCAAGCCTGAGCCGACGCCGGTCGGCCCCTTCCCGGCGAGCGATACCGCCAGGTAGCACTCGGGTATGTGGGAGCCGAGGTCGCGCAGCCTGGCCTGGTGGCCCTCCAAGAACGCTTGCCATACGGCGGGGTCTTGGTGGCGGTCATCGAGCAGCTCGGCGGTGTGCTCGACGTACTCATCCGCCGGGTACGCTCGGCTGACTCGCCACAACGAGAAGTCCGTGCCGATTGTGTGCGCCAGCCGCTGCAGGCGTCGCTGGAGCCCCCACTTCCCGCCAGTCGGCAGGTACGGGTATGAGGTCATCGCCAGCCGGTACAGCGCGGCGCTGTCGCCGCTGCGGCCGAGCAGCAAGTTGCCGTGCGCGTAGCGCAGGGAGAAGGTCGTCATGGCCTGACCTCCGCGACCTGGCCCTCGTCAAGCTCGATGACTTCTGCCATCCGCTCGCCTGTGCGTAGGCGATGCCCGTCAGCGCGGCGAACGATCAGCCTCCGCCTGCCGGGGATCGCCACGACGGGGTGCGCGAACACGAGGCGTGCCGGGCCGCGCACCTTGCCGTGGTGAAGTACCGGGGAGTGCTGATCCGGTGCGACCCACACCCTGGGCGCCCAAGCATGGGCCTCGTCCTCGGCTCCGACGGCGCCGTCGAGCGAGCGCCGAGCCGAGCGCATCCGAAGCGCCGCCCAGGAGGTGAGATAGCGGTGCGCTGGGCGACCGTCAGGGGCGGCCTGCCCGGCGAGCGTCGCAATCATGCCTGGCGCGATCAGCAGCCGAAGCGGCCAATCGAGCCAGTCGAGTACAACGCCAGCCAGCATCGCTGCGGCGACGCCAGCGACCGCCCCGAGGACCGCACCCGGCCAGCCGTGGGAGCTTGCGCCGAGCAGCCCCACGACCGCCGCGGTGACGACGGCGAAGAGGACCGAGCGCTGACTTAGAACCAGCACCACGACCAGCGAGCCGAACGCCCAGCCGAGCCACTCAAGCGGCACGCCGCCGGGGACCGGGAGCCGGCGCCCGTCGATCGCGTAGACGCGCCGGTCGGGCTTGAATATCCGCTGGTAGGAGCGGATCGGGTGTGCGGAGTCACTCATGGCAAGCAGCTCCGCTTCTCAACCGAAGATCTGTTTGCCGATGGCTTCAGAGGCCGTGGCAATGTCCGCCGAGGCGAACACCATCCACGCGACCACAATCGCCGCGAACAGAAAGACCGCCAGCTCGGTGTACCGGCGATTTACGAGAAACATCAGGCTTACGACGCCGACGATCCCGCCGTACAGCTCGGTCGCGTAGCCTTTCAGCAGGTTCGCGACGTTCTGCCCGACGTTGTTCCCGGTCGCAGCGAGAGCCGCCGTCGGGAACGCCATCAACGCGCAAATCGCCAGCAGTGACAACAGCCAGATTCGGCTCTTAGGTGACATGCCGCTCACTTCCTCCGTGCTTGCGAGGTTTCGGAGTGAGCGGGCTGGGTCACAGTCACCGTCACGCCGCGTGTAGTCGTGACCACGCGGGAGTCGGTGCTGAGCATGGAGAGCGCGCCGCGAACCAACAGCAGAAGCACGCAACCCCAAAGGAGCAGCCGCCCGACAATGCGTGCGAGCCGAGTCAAACCATCGGCCGATGACCGGCCGATTCTCGGGTCACTTTCTTGTCCAGTCGTCCTACGAAAAGCAGTCATAGGGCGAAGGTACGGAGCGACTGTGCTACTTACTACGAATTAACTCTTACGTTTTCCCGTGTTCATGTAATTCATTAATTGCGGGTTCCGCGAGTGAATCCGTGCAGGGGTAATCGGCCCCGCTACGCGGGGCTAAAGAGCGCGGCTATGTGGGCGCGTAACGCCGTGTTTAGTCAGCTAGATCGGGCCTAGCCGTCCAGGCCGGCGATCGACGCCAGCTCCTCGATTTGCCCGGCGGCACTCTGCGCCGCCTGCTCCACCAGTCGGAGCGCTGTGAAGTCAGCGAGGGAGTACCACACGGTTCTCCCGTCCTTTCGGCGGCTGACCATGCCGCATTGATGGAGCACGGCGAGGTGCCGGGACACGTTCTGATGGGTTGTCATCAGCTCGTCGGTGAGGTCTTGGACGTTCGCTTCGCCGTCCTCGAGCATTTTCAGGATTCGTATGCGGTTGGGCTCAGCTACCGCTTGGAGCCGGCGCGCTACAAGGTGAAGAAAAGGCTCCGACAGCTTTGGACTCATCGCTCCTCACCTCCTTGCTAGGATTGACGGGAAAGCGAACCCGCGAGGACCGTGCGTCCTCCACGGCGAGCGCACGTAGCCGCGCTGCCGTCGAGAGACCCCCGGTGAACCCCCAAGCTCACCCCCAGCCTCTACCTCGTTGCCCTATCGCCCGAGGTACTCGAACTGTTCCTGTGGCTTAACTCCGACTGGTCTCGCGGATGTGGGACGGTCGCTACCGACCGGCGGTGAATTAGTGGGACGAGGCGCCGTCCTATTGGGCAGCCTTTCGACATTCCGGGGTGAGTTGGACACCGCAGACCGCGCGAAGTGAGAGGGTCGGTGAGTTCGTCGCGCGTGCCGGCGATGGCGGTGCTCGAGCGCGTGGTGAGCCTTCGGCGCCGGCAGGGCGCTGTGCTGGTCGCAGCCGGCCAGGTGTACGGCGGCGAAGAGCGCGAGCACGAGCATGGCGAGCCCTACCCGCCGTCCGCGCCTGATGAGCGCGGCGAAGGGTAGGGCTCGGTCGAAACGGAGAGGCGCGGGCGACGGGTCCTCCGTCGCGTCGGAAGAGAGCGGCTCAGGCGCTTGGACCGGGTCGAGGAAGTCGTCGGGTGGTAGAGCGTCCATACCTATGAATGCAGGCTGCGGCGCCCAGGGAACAACGAGTTTGCTCGCCGAGCGATGAAGCACGCCGGGGTAGGCTTCTCGCGTGGAGGAACCAGGGCCGACACGACAAGAGATGATCGACTCGGCGGCGTTGCTTGACGAGCTGATCGAGCGAAACGCGAAGGAGGCAGAGTTCCAGCGTCTCTTCAGCGAGCATCCGTTTCTCTTCTCGCGCACTCTAAGGCTGAGACACGAACCGACCGAGGTAGTCCCACTCGGAAGGCGGGGGCGGAGTGAGCCTGACTTCGTGCTGTTCCCTGCCGGCAAGAACCCGCTCGGTGTTTACGGGGTTGTGGAGATCAAGCGGGCCTCCACGAAACTCATCGTGGAGCGACGGAAGGGCCTCATCTCGCTAAGCGAGAGCGCGAGGACTGCGGTGGATCAGGTCGCCGCATATGCAAAGGAACTGGATCGCCCTCCGGTTGTCAACGAAGGGCACCTCGTGCTCCTCGGCAGCCGAGGGCACCTCTTCATAATCGCCGGGCTTAGCGACGAGCTGGCTAAACACCCGGATCTGCACGAGCGCGAGTTGCTGCCGATGAACTGCGAACTGATCCCCTACGACCGTCTGCTGCACCTATTTCGGCGCACCATCCCTCCGCGCGTTCACGTCCTTGTGCCCGAGTTGACCATTGTCGGAGGCACGGTCGCGTTCGCAACTCTGACCGACTTCAACGAGCTATCCAGTATCAGCTTCGGCTCCTCCGCCTGGGAGGCTGAGTCCGCAGAAGTGTTCCGCGCTATCAGCGAGCTTAAGCCGCGGGGCGGGACGACGGTGCGAGTGGCCCGCGAGATTGCGAGCGGGGCTCTCGTCGGGGCGGCGGCGCTCCGACACGACCTCCCGCTCGCGGGCGCGTACCCGGCCAAGGGTGACGAGATTTACATGCCGGCTATCGGCGTTCGCGAGGGTTATCGGGGGATGCGTATGACCGACGGCACGGCGGTTAGCGATTCGCAGATGGAAGACGTCTTCCGCCAAGCTCAGCACCAGCGAGGTGACACGATGCCGCCGATCTGGAGCGTCGATCGCAACGATGACACGGCGATGGCACGCCTTCTCACACGGCACGGCTTCGCCGTCCTTAAGTCAAGGCAGTCCGACTACTACCTCTGGCTGCGCGCTGGCGGCCTTCCACCCGAATGGTGGCGCGAGCGTGCAGCCGGTTGACACCGAAGGCGCGCGAGCCCTGGCCCGCTTACGGGCTGCACGGGTGCGGCCCCTCGTTGTAGCGCTCCAGGCCGAGTTCGGCGACGATCGCAGGGGGCACCAGGCCACAACGCAAGCCCTCGTCGGAGATCGCCGCCAGGCTGCGCCAGCTACTGCCGGTTCCGCGCAGCACGACTGCGCTTACCTGGCGGGCGCCTCGGAGATACGCCAGCGCGAAAGGCCCTCGGCCGCTGACGCGCGCCCAACGAAGCGCGACGTGAAGCGTTCTCTCGGTCGGGGCAAGCAGCCGGTCGATGGCGCCGAACTCCGCGCGAGTCGCCGACCTCGCGACAGGTCTGCGGCGCTTGCTGGGCACTGGCTGGCCGAGGTGCAGCACGATCGACGCGGTGGCTTCGGGATAAAGGCCGCCGTCTTCGGCTTGGTCGGCCCAAGCGCAGAAGAGATACGAGCCCGCGCGGAGCGCTTCCACGTTGGCCGCGAGCTTCCACGGGCCTCCGAGGATCGACCTGTCGAACAGCCGGGCGTGTTCTTCGGCGGCGTAGTTGACCGGGCAGCCTCGCCGAGTGAGGGGCATCCCCTCGACGACGACTTCGCGCGCTGCTTCGCTGCTCGCGGTGAGGTCCAAGGTGAAGCCGTGAAGCGGTTGCGGGGTGCGCGGGAACGCGAGCTTGAGCGTGATTCGCGGGGCGCGAACGACGATCGGCAGCGTGGTCTCAGCGGTCACCGGCCCGCCGTCGGTTTCGATGAGCCCGGCTGGCTGCTCGAGCCAGCCACACAGCGTGTATTCGCCAGAGGTGGGGGGCGTCCAGTTGACCGCGCCGGAGAACGGGCCTGTGGCGCCGCCTTCGAAGAGGTGAGGCGGCGTGAGCGTTTGTCCCTGGTCGGCGGCCGGAGCCGCGGCGCAGGGCACTCCGGGGTTGTTCGCTGCGATGACCGCGAGCGCTCCTTCTTCGCTTGAGGCCGTGTAACCGATCTGGCTGGCAAGGTCAGCGACCGGCGCCGGATTCACCGACAGCGCCATCGAGTCTGCGAGCGTCGCGCCTGGCGCGAGCACGGCCGCGCCGAGAAGCGCGCAGACGATCACGAGTAGCGCCCGGACGCGGGCAACGGTGCCGTTCATGGCTTCCTTCCTCCTTGTTTGGGGATCTCGCGCGGAGCGGTTCGGTTCGCGAAAAAGTCAGCGGCGAACTTTGATCGCCACTTCGCGGCTCTTGGTCGGCAGGAATGGATACGCGCCGTTGGTGAGCGCGAGCGCCCGGAATCTGTAGGTCCCCGGTTCGGCGGTGAACACGTACTTGTAACTCCACTTCCCGCGTGTGTTTGTGGGGAGCACTTCGATCGTGCGCCAGCGGCCGTCCCACTTCAGCTCCATCTGCACGGACTCGCCGCCCGCCGGAATGTAGCCGCCGGCCAACGAGCCCTTGAAGTAGAACGCCTGCTGGTTGCGGACGTGGCGAGGCGCGTTGAGTGAAACCACCGCCTTGATCTGCTCGTGGAAGGTGAGCGTGGCTGCCGGCACCGTGTCGAGCTGGTGTGAGAAGTACGCGACCTCCAAGAGCCGCGAGGGGCCTGCTGGCGCTTTGATTGACCAGGAGCCGTTCGCGGTCGTGGTTGCCGAGGCGATTTGGCTGCTCGCGGCGGTTCCGGAGATTTGCTGCAGGAGCTTCACCTGGGCGCCTTTGATCGGGGCGCCAGTCGGTCCCGTGAGCCGGCCCGTGAGTGTGAGCGCCGAGTGCTTGAACGCCGGGGCGACCGTCTTGGGCTCGCCGCTCGTGGCGGTGAGCTTGCCCGTCTCCTCGCAGGGAGTGCCGTCGCAGGGGCCTCGTTCTGGCGGAGCGCTCGCGGTGTCGATCGCCGTGGTCGTCGCGATCGCGTGATTGAGTGTCGTCACGGTGCCCGTGTAGACGCTCGACACGTTGCCGGCGGCATCTTCGACTTCGACTTCGAGGGTGTGGCTGCCGTCGGCGACGCTGGCCGTCGGTACTTCTGAGCGGACGGCTGTTTCGGTTGGGCAGGGCTGCGCGTAGTCGAAGACCCGGATACCACCGGAGGTGCCGGCCGCCGCGCATTTCCCGTTGTTGGTGTTCGGCGTTTCGGCGAGCACTTGGTGCCCGTCGATGTTGACGCGCACTTGGTAGACGCCTGGGCCACCGTCGGTCGCGGTGAAGTCCAGCGTGCCCGTGCCGCTCACGCTTTCGCGCAGCAGCGTGCCGGTGAACCCGGAGCCTTTCGGCACGGCACTGGCGGAGAGCGTGATTTCCGGCGCGGTGATTTCTCCTTCGGCGGAGAACGGGTTGAAGGTTTCCAAGCTCGTGCCTGGACTGTGGCACCGGCCGGTTTCTTCGACTGGCAAGCAGAGCGCGAGGAGCGATACCTGGCTGGCGCCGGAGGGAAGTGTCACTTTGGCTTCTTTGTGTTCGCAGCTTTTGTATTCGCAGACGAGCAGCGGCACGGCTTTGAAGTTGACTTGCGCTTCGACGGCGGCGAGGCCGTTGCGCGCCGTCAGCGACGCCGTGACCGTTCCGCCCGCGATGGTCGAGCCGTGCGGCGGCTTGTAGGTCCAGACCTCGCCCGCATATGGGTCATCGCCGCTAACCGGGGCGGCGAAGACCGCGAATCCGCCGCCGCCTTCGCAGAACTCGCGAGGCACGTCTGTGTCGCCGTTGTTGTCGATGCCTTCCCAGCCTTCGGTGCCGAGAAATTCGCCGTTGTATTTGCAGGTCCGTTGAATCCACTTTCCTGTACCCGCGATCGTGGCGCTAGCGGGGCTCGCCCCGGCGCTCGCGGCGATCGCGAGGAGCACGCCGAGGACGGCGACCAGCGTTTTCAGACTTCGGTTGTGGCTGACGGTGTTGCTCATCGGTTGGAGTCCTTTCCTCCGCGTGGTGTCATCGCCCGAGATACCCAAGGTTGGTGGCGCCCCCGGTGGGCGGAGCCGATGCCCCGGCCGGCGATTGTGAGGACGACGAGGTGGCAGCGACTGACGCTGCTGAAGCTGTCGGCGAGCTGGCGCTCGCCGGGCTAGCGCCGACCGCGAGAAATCCGAGGCCACGACCTGGTGGCTTAAGCTCGAGCGGCCCGCGCCCGCTTGCCAGCCGAGGCGCCGCTCGCGCGTCGGTGACTCGATTCTCCGGCTCGGCTCGCTGCGTCCTGGGAGAGCGTAAGCCGAGTCGAGCTGACTGTCCGTGTGTGCCTGGCGGCGCGCGCGGCTCGCCGGTGCGCAGGATGGCTGGCGCCCGCGAGGCTATGAATTGCGCTCGCGCCGGCCCCGGTGACGATCAGAGCCGCCGTGACGGCGCCCGCCGCAACCTTTGCGCCCGCGCCGCCTCCAAGCAGCACTCCCGCGCGCTCTGCGCTGAGGGCTGCGCCTGGTGCTCGGCCGTTGGGGATGAGCGCGGTGACGCGCTCGATCCAGCGATGGAGACCGTGTGCTCCGAGGAACATCCCTGGCGCCGGGAGGAAAGCGGCGCTCGCGGACCGCCTGAACTCGCGGCCGTCCATTTCGCGCACAAGACGCACGTACTCGCCCCTGCACGAGCCGCACGCTGCGAGATGCGCCCTAGCGACGCGCTCTGCGGGCTCGCCCGCGCTGCCGGCGGCATGCTCGCGGATCGCGGCAAGCCGGTACTCGCACATTCGCCCGGCGGCGGCGATCGCCGCGACCTGATCGAGCTTGCGCTCGGCACCGCGGGCTGCCGCAAGGACGCTGTTCAGCGGTTCCGACAGCGCCTTCGCCGCAGCCTTCGCGCCGATGCCGTACACCGCCATGACGGAGAAGACCCGGCGCTCGAAGCGGGTCCAGCTGGGCGATGAGGTCGTTTGCGCGGGAGTGACGATCTCGCGCGTCGGCGAAGTCGAACGGCTCGTTGTGGTCGGCGAGCTCGCGCTCGACGGGGTCGAAGTCGACGCGGCGTTGAGATCCGACATGCAGCTCGTGGCGGCCGGCGCGGCGCTCGGCGACGAGCAGCTTGACGGTTCGCCAGAACGCGCCCTCCAGGTGCTGCTCGTCCTCGATCGGCCGAGCAGAGGTCGCGACCACGGCGATCGCTTCGTCGAGAACCTCATCCCGCGCGTGCGGGGGCAGGAATCGCGCGTCGCGGCGGCGATGGACCCCGGCGCGCAGCTCGGCTCGGCGTGCGGTCAGCGCCCGTGCGACCTCCTCGGGCGATAGCGCGCCGCGTCGGCCTGGCGCCCTGACGAGCCAGCGCGGGTGGCCGCGTCGAATCAGCGGCAGCTCCCCAAAGCGGGGCAGGGCGACGGTCGTGCCAGAAGGTCCCATATACCCTTGAATGCAGGCTGGGTCCTCCGAGCGACAACGAATTTGCTCGAGCGGCGTCGGAGCGTCCACGGACGACCCCTCCGGCGCGGAGCGGCGGCTGTTCAAGCGCATACGAAATCAAGTCCCCTGTTCTGCGCATCTTTCGGCAGAGTGGACTTGTTCCGTAAGCCCGGCACGCGCGGGAAAGACGAATGGTGCTTCTCGGCAGCGCCTGTGTGGGGCTTGGTCGGCGCCGCTCAAGGTGGCATCAAGTGCTGCCGAAACTAGCGAGGACCCAGTGATTGCGCACCGGGTCCTCAAGCGACGACGTTGACGGGTTCAGCTACTCAATAGGCGTATCGAAAGTCCACGTCTGGTCGCGGTTTTCTTCGAATATCCCGTCCCGGCCGTCGCGCACCCGCGAGGGATGGCGCGCTCCCGTACAGCTACCTTGCCGGGGGGCGCGTCAGCCCGCACAGTGGGCCGCACACTAGCGCCCGAGTTGGCGAACTGGCGCCCGGATCGCGTCGTGCAACTAGGGCTGCAAAAGGCGTCCAGAAGAGCGCGGGCGAACTTCTCACTAGCCGGATTGCGTCCAGCGTTTCTCGAACACCGCGCGGCCCGAGTAATGCAGCGTGTGCGATGCGCCGACCCGACAGTATGAACGCGAGGGAGTGGCTATTCGGCACGACAGTCGACCGGGAGCGGCTGCTGGACATGGAGGCTCGGCTACGGCCCGTGCGCCACCGAACCTTCGCAATCCTCGGCCTTGGTCTGATCGCCTGCGCTCATTGGGCGGGCTGGTGGACGCTCGCGCCGATGGCGGTCGCCATCGGGGTCTACTGGATCGCCGAGCAGCTAGTCGAGCGGGTCAAGCATCCCGAGGTGCTTTTCTTCTGCACCTGGGTGCTCGTCGAGGCTGTAATCGCCGTGAGCGTCGCCCTCTCGGGCTCGCTGCGCGAGGTCGCCGTCTCGCTGCTGGCGATACCCGTGATGACGCTCAACGCTCGATTCTCCGGTCGCGGGATCGCCCTCGGCGTCGTGGTCGTGATCCTCTCGATGGCCGGAGTGCTTCTCGCTACCGACCCAAGCGCGGTCTACCGCGAGCCGCCGATCCTCGTGCTTCCCGTGCTCCTCGTGATTGCGTGGGCGCTGCTCTCGACTCCGATCATGCGCTCTGACATAGAGCACCGCGGCGAGTGCGTCATCGACGAGTTGACCGGCCTGCTGAACCGCAAAGCGCTACTCCATCGCGCCGACGAACTGATGCAGCAGGCCCAGGTCACAGGCGAGCCGGTCGCGATCGTCATGGGCGACATCGACCACTTCAAGGAGATCAACGACGTCGGCGGGCACGGGGCCGGCGACCGAGCCCTCGCGGACGTCGGGCGGCGCCTCCGAAAGCAGCTCCGCGCGTTCGACCTCGTCTACCGCTACGGCGGCGAGGAGTTCGTGGTCCTGCTCCCCGGAGCCAATCTCGACGAAGCGCGCGGCATCGCAGACACGCTCAGGTCGGCGATCAGATCAAACCGAGTCGGCGAAGGCTGGACGGTCACGATGAGCTTCGGCGTGAGCGCATCCACCGCAGGGCAGCCGTTCGACTTCGACCAAGTGCTCGCCGAGGCCGACGCCGAGATGTACCGCGCCAAGCGAGAGGGCCGCGACCGAGTCTGCACGATCTCCCGCACCGAGCGCTACCCCGCCATGAGTCGGCGCGCGCACCTGGGACTAGCCGCCGGGGCCTAGAGCATCGCAGGCGCCCTTACACTTCTCGGTGTGTCGCTATCGCCCGAGGAACGGCAGGAGTTTGAGGCGAAAATCTCGGCCGAGGAGGTCGAGATCAAACGCAAGCGCGAAGCCCTGCCAGGCAAACCGGCGGAGCGCCAGAAAGAAGTCGAACGCGACATAGAAGCCAGAGAGGCCATCATCCAGGGCTGGATACACGAGATCCGCGCCTCCGAAGAGGGCGCTTAGAAGTCGCCCGGCGGGAGCGCCGGGTCTGCCACCCGGCCATATCCCTGCCCCCCGCCAGGCGACGGAGGCGAGAGGACCCTAGCGAATGGCAGGATCGCCCGTCGCGTCGGTTCGAGCCCTCGGGACTCAGCCTAGCCTTAGACTTTGGTGGCGATGGGTGAGATTGAAGTGCTCGCGCTGGTCTGCAGCGTGCCGGTGCTCTCGTTGTTGCTGCTGGTTCTCGCGCTCGCTCGGGTCGCGAAACTATCCGCCCGCCACGACGACGGCCCGCTGATTGCGGTGTGGGGCGGCCAACTTCCGCCTGGCGCAATCCCCGAGCTGTATGCAGGTCGTGCTCGCGCGACGGCGACACTGCCCGTCGTTCACGTTGGGCTGGACGAGGCTGGGGCGCTCAGTCCGTGGCTTCGGTCGAGTAGCCGAGGTGGCCCTTCATCTTGAACTTCGCCGACCCGACGTATTCCAGACGGCGGTGCTCGAGGATTCGCCGCCCCGCTGGCGTGAGCGCGAGCCTGACGCGCTGAACGCCTGCCCGCGCGTAGGTCGCCCCGCCCGTCAGGATGAGCGGCCCCGGCTTCGATTCGTATTCGCCTGGCGGGACCGAGTAGCGCAGGGAGAGCCACCCGCCCGTCAGCACCATGACCCTTACCGTGGTGTCACCGTCGCGAAGCAATCGCAGCCGCAAACCGTCAGCACCGCGCAAGGGGAGCTGACGAAGGAGCGATGCGCCGAGCCGTTCGCGGAGCTTCCAGGCAGCGATCGCTTCGCCGAAGGTCGCCGTTTCCTCCGATGAGGCTTCTCGACCCTCGGGCGCCGGCACCACAGCGGCGACGGGGGAGCTTGATCGCGTGACGGTCGGTGTAAGGGCAGATGCCACGGGCCTCCCGTACCCGAGCGCTGTCCAACCGACGTCTTCGAAGCGGATCTTCGAGCCAACGTCAGCGGCGCTTGGCCGATAGGAAAGGGACTTCGCCTGCGGGATCGCACGGCAGGCATCGCCCGTCGGATCGCAGCGCACCCACTTCGTCAGGACAGCCGCCTGCCGGCGAGCGAAGCCGCTCGGAGCGGCCGTCAATGTCTGCCCTTCGCGAGCGACGCCGGATACCACAGGGACTGGCCCGCCCGCGACCACTCCGTGGAGCTGCACGTCACCGGCTGGCGCCGTCGAGGAATCCGTGGCGAACGCCACGACGGCCGCGACGAGGATTGCTGCCGCTGCCCAGCCCGTGATGGCGAACAGCCAGCGGCTAGGGGTTCGCGCACCGGCTTGGTCGTCCCTTGGGCGCTTTGCCAATCTCACCACTCCTCCCGGTTGCGAGTTCCGCGAGCGCGGCAAGGACCGTAGGCCGAGGCGTCGTGGCCGTCAAGTTGAAGGCTTCCGACCGCAGAGGTTCGGGCATGTCAATCGGCGGTGCGCGACGCGGCTCGCCGGCCCCGGCCACGGTCCGGCCGGACCCGCTTTGGATTCCGAGCGTTGGTTCGCGTCCGAGCGTTGGGGTCGAGGTATCGTCTGGACTGGAATGGTCGGCCCGCTCACTCGCCAAATCAGGGGCCTCAACGGGCGAGGCGACGGCGTGCCACGCAGAAGCCTCGTGAGGCGGCTAGGGGCGCTCGCCCGCCCGCGGCAGTTCCCTCATAACTTCGACGACATCTACGACGAGATGGCCGCCACCGTGTTCGCGTACTTCCTGCGAGAAGTAAAGGACGAGCAGACCGCACTCGACCTGGCCGCCGACACCTTCGCGACCGCGTGGTACAAGCGCGATGACTTCCGCGGTGCAAGCGACGGCGAGGCGAGAGCATGGATATGGACGATCGCCTATTCCTGCGAAAGCGAGTTTCATCGCGTCAAACGGGTAGATGCCGCCGCGCGTGAGCGAGTCGGCTGGGAACGGCCGGTCGCTACCGAAGAGGATCTTATGGAGGTCGAGATGCTCGAGATCAGTCCTCGCCACCCACCAGCACCTAGTCGCCGCACTCGGCGACCTACCGTCCGAGCAGCAACAGGTGCTTCGGATGCGCTTCTGCGAGAAGCCGCTGCCGTTCGAGGAGATCGCGGCGAGGTTGGGTGTCACCAGCGTGACCGCGAGAAAGCGAGCCTCACGCGGGCTCGACGCGCTCCGGCGAGATCCGCATTCGAAGGACATCCAGGCAATGAGGCAAACGTGAGCCCCGAGCCGCCGACACGCCTGCCGCGACCGCTGCGACAACTCGGCGAGGAAGTCCACGCGACGGTGCGCGCCGCCGAGCCGCGCCGCTCCAAGCGCCCACGCCGTCGATTGATCGGCCTCAGCCTGGGCGGGGCGGCGGCGATCGCAGTTGCGATCGTCGTCCTGGTCTTCTCGCCGAACGACAGCGGCCCAGCGATAGCCGAGTCGATCGTCAACCGCGCACCGGAAGCCGCCGCACGCTCACGCTCGGTCCAGTTCACATCGGAAATCTCCATATCCCTCGACTCCCACCAGTTGCAGCACTACACCGAGGAAGGCGCGATCGACTTCGCCAACCGCGACTACAGCACGACACTCAACCTCGGGACGGCCGGTGGTGCTCAGCTACAGCGACGCCTCGGCGATCGGCTATACGTCGGCCACACGAGGCACGGCCAGCCGCTTACGACGGCACGATGGGAGTCGCTCCCGGTCGCGCCCGAACCCGCCGGCCGGTTCGCGTCGGCGCCGGAAGCGAGCCAATTCACCGCACCACCTGCGCTGCTCGATGGGCTCGCGACGACGCGCTCGCCTGTCTCGCAGTACGACCACGAGAAGATCAACGGAGTGCCGACCACCGGATGGGTGCTGCACACGAACCTCGCAGCGTTCCTTCGTGCCTCGGGCGCCGGCCGGGGGCGCCCGACGAGCTATCGAAATGTTGGCGCGACGATCATCGTCTGGCTCGACAAGCTCCATAGGCCCGTTCGTGTCAGGCAAGAATTCGCCTCCAAGAGCGTGAGCATCCTCACCGTCCTCGACTTCACGGCTTACGGCTCGCCCGTGACGGTTGAAGCTCCCCCGAAGGCGTCAGTAATCCCGCGCCGGCCCGTACACGCATCGAACCCCGTCCTCGGGAGCCCGAGTGGAGCGTTCGAGCAGTTGCTGATCGACAGCCAGCCAGCCCGCCACTGACGAGAGCGTGCCGCCCAGCCTTGGCGGCACGTCCTCGTCAGCGCCCCTCGCACGCCGGGCTAGTCGCTCGTCGGCAAGCAGAACTTCCCTGCGCTCACGGGCAGGTTCGCCGTTCCAGTCGAGCCGCCGTCTGAGCCGATCCATTCCACGCTGGTCGGATACGGAGCCCCGGCTGCCGGGTTGGTGCC
The DNA here is from genome assembly GCA_963714215.1 of uncultured Solirubrobacteraceae bacterium. Taxonomy (GTDB): domain Bacteria; phylum Actinomycetota; class Thermoleophilia; order Solirubrobacterales; family Solirubrobacteraceae; genus Palsa-744. Next base: position 692,627 of record CAVQNP010000004.1, on the reverse strand, counting down.
CTCGAACTTGAATGCACCGTCCGTGATCGCGGCGGCCTCGGTGGCGCCGTCGCTGCGCGAAAGTCGCACCCCGGCGGTGCCGTTCGGCGCGAGCCCCGTGATCTCCATTCGGTTGTTTCCGCTCGTGCCGCATTCATCCGCCACGGTGACGGCGTCGCCCGCGGCGACTTCGGGCTCGGAGAAGCAGTTGCCCGTGACCGCCTTACCGATCCCATGAAGCAGGCATCGGGTGTGTGCCGTGTCGATCGTGCTGACCGTCTGGCCGTTCTGGAGCGTGAACGCCGGCTGCGCTTCGGAAGCGCTCACGCCGTGCGCCTGCAGGAAAGCATCGGGTCCTTGGTGCGCTTCGATCTGTTCGGCCGGGCTTCCCGAGTCGCCCAACGCGATCGCGAACGCGCAGACCGCCGCTACCGCTACCGCGACGAGCACACCCACGAGTAGGAATCTCAGTCGTCGAAAGCTCATGGTCTCCTCCCTCAAAATCGGAATGGTCGGTTGCGTTCCCTCGCGGCCTCTCAGGTGCCGGCTTCGCCGACGAGCCGCTCGCCCGACCCGGACTGGTTGTAGACCCGAGCCCAAACGAACTGGCCGCCGAAGTAGGTCACAGAACACCCGCCATTGCCGTGTTCAACTTCGTTCACCGAGCCTTCTTTCTGGAAGAGCTGGCAAGCGAGGGTGCCGCCGTGCGTCCCGCCGCCGTCATTCCAGGCGAACGTGTGAGCCCCGCCGGACTGGATGAACCCGCCATTCCCTACTTCGACGTTGCCATACGGTTCGCTGAAAGCTGATGCTGCTGATGCCGTGGTCATCGTCAGCGCCGCGGCGCTGAGGATCGACGCGGCCAGGAGTGTCACTCGGGCACGAAGTGATCTTTTCATCGGTGCGTCTCCCTTCAGATCCCGGTTTTCGGCCGCGCAAGGCCGAAGTGCGGGCTGAGCCCGCAGCTCCCCTTCTACGGCCTTTTCACTGACTAGAGGACCTCACGACGTATTTGTGACCCTGACCGTCGGGCGGGTCATGCTTGGGATTCGGCCAGGCGTTTTCGCCCGTCACAAGTCGCCTCTCCGCTCGTCTAGTAAGAGGGGGCTGACTGAGCCGAGACGAGGAATCTCGGTCACATTCCGTGCGCTCGGTCCTCTAGTAACCAGGATGACTGGTGCATCGGGGGCCGGGCCTGCACAGGGCCAATACCAACGCCTGCGAGGCGGCAAGCACGGCCTGAGTCCATATGCCGTAAAGGCAGACCAGCAAGAGCGCCTCTTTCGGTCGCTGGTCTCTCTAATCGCCGAGCGCGGCTATGCCGGCACGAGCCTCGCGGAGATCGCCGCGCGAGCGCACGTCTCGCGGGCCACGATCAAGGAGATCCTCGGCTTCGCGAACAAGGAAGACTGCTTCCTTTGGGGGCTCGACACCGCCGTCAGCGGTTCCGTCACGGCCACGCGATCCGCCTACTTGCGCGGAGGCGACTGGAAAGGGCAGCTCCGAGCAGCGTTCTCGGCGTTCGTGGACGAGGTGCGCAACGAGCCCGACGCCGCACGCGCAGCGCTAATCGAGTCCAACGGCGCGGGCGCAAAGGCGGTCGAACTCGTCGAACTCGCAGCAGGCGAGTTCGAGATGATGATGGCCGGAGCGTTCGCGGCCTCGCCCGAGCAAATCAAACTTCCCTCGCTCGTCGCAAAGGGCATCGTCGGCGGCGTAGCCCGCGTGGTACGCCAGGCACTGCTCGACGGTCGCGCCGACTCGCTCCCCGGCATGGGCGACGAGCTGCTGGCCTGGAGCCTCAGCTACCACTCGGACGCGGGAGGGCAACTGACCTTCAAGCCGCCACCGAGCACGCCGATGCTCGAGCCCGCGCCGATCGAGGCCGAGCGGAACACCCTGGCTCGCGCCGCCGTCGAGATCGTCGTGGAAAGCTCCTACCCGCGCCTCACGCCGGACGCGATCGCCCGGCGCACCCGCCTGCCGCGAGACACGTTCGATCAGCACTTCCCCGGAGGCCCGCTCGCGTGCTTCCAGGCAGGGGTTCACGAGCTCGCGCGCGAAGTCGCCGAGGAAACCAAGACCGTCGCCGAACAGCACGACGGCTCCTGGCCCCAGCGCGTCCTCGCCGGGCTGCACTCGCTGCTCTGGCGGATCGCCAACGATCGGACGTTCGAGCGAGTCGCGTTCGTGGAGGTCTTCGCGGCAGGCCCAGCCGCCGCAGATGGCCGCCGCGAGCTGGTGCAACTCTTCGGCGACCTCCTCGCAAGCGACGTGCCCAACGCCCTCGCGCCCTCGCCGCTCATCACCGAAGCCATCGTCGGAGCCGTATGGCAACTGGCCCACCACGCCGTATGGCAGGGCGCCGCCGGCAGAGCACCGTCCTACTCCGACACCGCCGCATACCTCATCCTCGCGCCCCTTCTCGGCGCCGACCGCGCACTGCAGGAGATACACGCCCACCGCTAAGCAGAGGAACCGGAGCACCGGGAAAGGGGGCAACAGCGAAGCGATGAAGCGATCGCAGCACGTCGGGCACGCCACCCTCGAACTCCTCGTCGAGCCGTACATCGTGCCCATCCTCCGCGCGCTCATGGACGGGCCGCGCCGACCCGCCGAGCTTGAAAAGCGGCTCCCCGACGTACCGCACTCCGCGATCGCACGGCGACTCACCGAACTGCGCAGACGCGGCCTCGCCCGCCACGAGCGGCACAGCGGCCTACCGCCGGCCGCCGAATACTCTCTCACCCCGCCAGGCCGAATGATCCTCGGCGTCACAGCCGCCGCCGAGCGCTGGGAAAGGAGCTGGACGACCGAGAACGGCGACGGACTGATCGCGCTGCGCATGATCGGCGACCAGCACACCAGGGAAATCCTGCTCGCCCTCGCCGCCGGCCCACGGTCAGCCGCGTCCATCATCGGCGACGTCGACTTGACCCGCTCGCCGCTTCGGCAACGCCTCGGGCACCTCGTCACGGACGCGATCATCGAGCGCCACCCCGGCGACGCGCGCGCGACCTACAGCCTCACGGCGAGCGCGCGGGACCTGATGCTCGTGTCGATCGCCGCGGCACGTTGGGCTTGGGAGTTCGCGCGCCCGAAGGAGCCCCCGCCGGCAGCCAACGTCGCCAGGGTGCTCGAGATGTACGCGCCAGCGGTCAATCTCGCCGCCGACCTTCGGGGCCTCGTCCGCCTCAGCGTAGGGGACGGCGAGAATGCGACCGTCCATCTCCTCGTCGAGCACCGCAGCCTCAGACCGCTCTTCGAGCCGCCCGCGAGCGCCCCCGACGCAGCCTGCAGCGGCGGGCCGCTGAGCTGGTGCGACGCGCTCCTGATGCACCGCTGGAACGCGATCCGGCTGACCGGCGAGGTCGCGCTCCTCGGCGCAATCCTGCCCTGCTTAGCACGGCGCTGCTCGGCTGATTCCGAGCCCGGATCGCCGCACATCACCTAAAGCGTTCCTAAATCTTTCGCCTGGACAACTGCACTCATGGGGTGACTCCGATGCCGTCCTGCAAATGGGACTAACGACACCTACCGAAAGAATCCGAAACCCGAGAGCGAGGACGTGAAGTCACCTCTTTGGCCCGGTCGGCGACAGTACCTAAAACCCCCAACACGGCCACCTCAAAGTGTGCTAAACACGACTTCGGTCCCGGTCGCGGAGTACAGGAACCCCGCCTCTCGGGAACCGTGGCGGAAGCAGCAGATGGGAGCGAGTGATTGAGCGATAGACAACTAACGGTAGGCCCGGCCCCGCAGACCCTGAGTCCGCGACCGGCTCCCGAATAGGGCACAAACCCTCGCCCGCCGAGCATCGGGAGGTGAGGGAACGAATCAGCCCCGGAGCGCGACTCCTTTAGAAGACGCGCGCCCCGAGGCCAAATACAGCAACAAGGAGTTTAGGGGTGTTGTCGAAAGGTTGGCTAAGGCCGCCGGTCGTCGGCTGGCGCCGTACTGGTTCGGTGTTGCTCGTGGTCTTTCTGACCACGGCGCTCGCCGCGTGCGGCGGCTCCAAGCACGCGACGACCGCGGCAAATACGGCTTCCGCGGCGCCAGACCCGCCCGAGACCGCAGTCGTAGTCCGGGTGGGCACTGTGCCGATCACGAAGGCCACCTACGAACACTGGATGGCGATCGGCGCAGCCACAGTCGAAATGCCGAAGCCGACGGGGCCGCTGCCGAAGGCGCTGATCTACACGCCGCCGGGATTCAGCGAGTGCGCCACTGAGCTTCACGCCAGCTCGCCACGCGCGACGGCCGCGCAGCTCAAAACCCGCTGCAGCAAGACATATGCCTCTATCCAAAGCCGAATCCTTAGCTTCCTGATCACCGGGCACTGGCTCCGACAACAGGCCGCCGCTGAGCATGTCTCCGTTACGTCGAGCGACGTTACGAGGAGGCTCGCCGAAGAACGCAAGCGCGAGGGGTCGGCTGCGTACTCGCGCATCGTTAGAGCCTCGCATCAGACCGTCCCCGATCTCGAGTACGCGATCGAGACGCGGCTGCTCTCAGAACGGCTGGAGCGACGCTACATCGCGCAGCACAAGGGGCTGACTGAACAGCAGCAGGTCGCAGGGTTCAACCGCACGATCACAGCTAGGTGGGAGCCAGCGACGCACTGTGACGCCGGCTACGTTGTCAAAGACTGTCAGGAGTACCGCGCCCAATGAGCGGGACCGGACATCGGACGAGCTTTCGCGACCCTGGTTTACGGATCGCGACTGGCAGGATCAGAGAATCCGCGAAGCGTGACTCCATGAGAAGACGCACGTCTCGCGGCTCAAAATACAGCGAAGGAGCAGACATGAGAAGACACCTACACCTATTCGCAGCCTGCCTGGCGGTCGCGATCGTCAGCGCGTTCTCGGTTGCCCAAGCAAGCGCTTCGACGTTGGAAGACACGACGGCCAAAGCGGCGCTGGTAGCCGTTTACGGGAATCCCGGCTCCAATGGGGCAGAAGTCCCCGTCGGCGGCGGGCTCGGTCGGAACTTCGGTTTCGGCGCGAACCTTCTCTTCCAGGCATGTGAAAAATGCACGACCGTAGTCGGTAAAAACCTGAGCGTGACCGTCGGCGGTGTGGCGCTCGAAGCCGGGGATACGTTTCTCGGCGGAACGCTGCTATCCAACAAAACGCCGGCAACTAGCCCGGTCAGCTTCGGTCTGACGTTCGTCGACTTCCAGCAGAGCACGGCGAACAAAGAACCCGCGGCGACCTTCACCGACACCTGGGATCGCCCGTGGGTCGGTGAGCTTTGCGGCAAAGAAGCCACCTGTAAAGTCGATCCGCGTGGTGGAGGCGCCGGAGCCCACCTCTGCAAGTTCGAAAACGTGAGCTTCAATGTCGGCCCAGGAACCGTTGTGCAAGGCACCGTGTGGTGCAAATGGGTCAACGGCACCGCCGAAAAAGCGCCCTGCATCGAACTCACCGAACCACCCCTCAACGAAGAAACCAAGTTCGACACTCTTTACGAGACCCAAGGCGCCGTGGTAGGCGGCAAAGCAGAAAAAGTCAAAGGCACTGCGTGCCTCGTTAGCGCACAGAACAACTACTACACAGTCAATGCGACTGAACTGAAACACGACGTGATAACGCTCGAATAGGCGCGGCGCCGAGTCGTAGCGGGGAGGCGGAACAACCCAAGTAGGAGGCCGCGCGGGCGCCGCGCGGCCTCCCACGGGCAGCCCTTTTGATAGCGACAGGAATCACCGGCAAGGGCGTCGCCTACGTGGCGGACAAAGGGAGCGGCGATGATTCAGCGTATGCGCGTTATTGGAGCGTGCCTTTTGCTGTCAGTAGGCGTTAGCGCCGCGTCGGCGTCGGCGTCAAAGCTAGAAGACACTACCGCGAAAGCCGCGCTGCTCGCCGTGTACGGAAGCCCCGGCTCGAACGGGGCGGAAGTCCCGGTTGGGGGCGGCTTGGGCCGGAGCGTCGGACTCGGGGCGAATCTTCTATTCGAGGCATGTGAAAAATGCACAACCGTATCCGGTAAGAACCTGAGCATCACCCTGGGCGGCGTGGCTCTAGAATGGGCGGACGTCGTCCTTGGCGTGACACTGTTGTCAGACAAGACGTCTCCCACAAGCCCGGTGAGCCTCGGCGTGGAGTTCGTCGACTTCCAGCAGGGCGCGATCGCCAAAGAACCCGTGCCTACCTACTCGGACACATGGGACCGACCGTGGACCGGCGTGGTTTGCGGCGAAGAAGCGATCTGCAAAGTCGACGTGCGGAAGGGCGGCGAAGCCTCACGCCTGTGTAAGTTGGAAGACGTCGGCTTCAACATTGGGCCGGGCACTGTCATTCAGGGGACTCTGTGGTGTAAATGGATCAACGGAGCCGCCGAAAAAGCGCCTTGCATCGAACTTACTGAACCACCAGCGAGTGCGGAAACTAAGTTCGACGCGCTTTACGAGACGCGGGGCAGTTCGGTGGGAGCGAGGGTCGAACAGCTCAAAGGCGTGGCCTGTGTGGTCAGCGCTCAGAACAACTACTACAGCGTCACCGCCACCGAATTGAAACACGACGCGATAACGCTCGAATAGGGTGACGTCCTAGAGTGGGCGGACCGCCTGGCGTCCGCGCGGAGCCCCCAGGTGAGTTGTAGAGACGAGCTCTGCCGCATAGATCGGGCAGGGCTCGTCTTGGCGCGCTCCCGTAGCCGCTTACTGGTCTTGGTGGGCCTGTTCGTGCGCCTCGATGTCGAGGCCGGCTTCCTCCTCCGTGGGACGCGGCTCGCCGCTCCAATCGTGGACCGTGCAGTTTGGTACATACCACCCGGCGCGAGGGCCGTCGACCTCCTCCTCAATTTCAATCTCGCACTTCATACAGCTCCCTTTACTTGTTTCGGGTTTTCACCTTGCCGCACTTCTTCATCGCCGCCCTGCGCTTCTTGGCTGTACGCTTCCTCTTGGCTTTGGCGTCGCACGAGTCCGTGTGCGGTTTTCTGCGTCGCACCACCGGAGCCGCCACGGACCCAGGCGACAATGCAGGGATCAGCGGCGACTGATGCGGGAGGCTTTGGGCATACGATGTGACCGGGCTCGCTATCGGATCAGGGGTCTGGTTTCCGCCGCGCGCCTGCGCTATGGCTGGGTACCCGCCGTCCTCGCGGGCGTCGTATATATCCACCGTGCCTCCGTTTGCGTCTTGTATCACTAGCGATTCGTGTGCGGCGAAAAAGACGTCTTCGAGCTGCGGCCCGCTCGTGCTCAGGACGCTATATGAAGTCGTGGCCCCCACCGGCGAGAGCTGACCACCGCCCGAGGGCGACCAATCACTTACCACGCTCGGCCCGGCACCTTCGGGGGTCGTTTCGAAGACAGCCGGCTGCCCGGCATTCGAGACAGCGACCGGCTTGTAGTTGGCGACCGCAATCCCCCTCGTCAGAAGCCGCGGTGCGGCACCGGCCGAGAGCTCATAAAGGTCCGACGTGCCGTCGACATCTTCCGTGGAGAGCGGGACCGTGGTCTGCGCTACAACGAACGTGCCATTTTCAGAACTCACCATGTCGCCGAGATTGAGCTGGTCCGCCGCGGATGCGAGTTCCTGCGTCCCGGCGGAGTCATGCTGGTACAGCGTGCCTTCAATCGTGAAGTAAAGGTGGGAGCCATCGGAGCTCTGGCCCACGTAGACGGCGTCGGCGCTGTTTGCGCTGCCATCGGACTGGCAAGACTCGCAGGTGACGGCGGGCGCTGTCGGGGGACTCCCACTGCTCAGGCCCGGAGCCTGTAGGTCAACGCCGTAAATGTCGCTGCCGTGATCGCCGTCGGCGCTCGTAAGGAGCTTGTCTGGCGTTGCGAGATAGACGACCTCGTCGTTGGGTGACAGCGCGTCAAAGGTCGCGGCACCGGGGGTTGCGCCAGATAGCTGCCGCGTTCCGCCTTCGGAGGGAAACCCAGAGTTTGGGGCGGGATCGGTCGCGAAAATGAGGCCCACGGCTCCGTCCCCGCTTGTGTCTTCGATAACCGCCCGCCCGTCCGCCGCAACCCCCAAGTACCTGCAGTTCCGGTGGTGTTCAGGTTCGGCACTCACGGGATTAGTAAGCCGCGCCAAGTGTTCTTCCGAATCGGACCAGACGTAACAGCCCGGTGTGAGTCCTCCGGGGTGCAACGGCGCCGCAAGAGAGTCGTCCGTTTCGAACCCAACCGCAGAAAGTTCGCGGTTCTCCGTCTCGTCGGCGGCAACGCGGATTTCACCGATAGGGCGATTCGGAACTTCGCCGTGCGTTACAAGTTCGGGCGCGTCGCCCTCGCGGAGCACGTAGAGGTCGTTACCAGTCGTGACGTTGCCAGTGGGATCGTCAAGGTCTTCCGGGGTGAGGGTCAGGGTCGTTTCGATCAGGACAGCGGCGCCATTCGCCGACGCCGCGAGAAGCGTCTTGTTCCCAGCTTGGGTATGCGGGAGCAAGTCCGTCGTCGTCCAGCCGAGGTTGCCCCTTTGGCTGCGGAAGACGTCGAGATAGCCGCCATCCGGCATTGCGCCCGTACCTGGAGGCTTGGCTTGGGCCTGCCAGAAGACCGACCCGCCGGCCGTGACGAGTACTTCATGGGGAACCGACGGGTGTCCTTCAAGTACCGCCGGCATTCCTCCTGTATCCGGCGGTGACACCAGCTCGTATGCGCGGCAGTCGGGCAACTGCATCGAGTACGGCTGGCCCGTGACCGGGTTGACGAGGCTTTCCTCGCGTAGCTGTTCGTTGGGGCATTCGGCCGCCCCCGCGCTGGCCGGCACCATGAAGACCAACGCCGCGCTGAAGGCGGCAATTGCACTAATACTCTTTCCGTTAAAGGTGAAGTGGCGTGGGAGCATGGGGTCCTCCTAGACCTTGAGGGTCTTCGTGGTGGTGGCGGATTGCTTGCCCGCTGTGAAGCGGGCGCGCACCGTGATCGTGTGGTGGCCCGAGGCGCGCGCGCCGACGCGGAGCGCGAGCTGGTAGCTCCCGGCATGTTCAGCTCGGCGAGCACGGGTGGCGCCGGGCGCGCTCAGACTCAGGGTTCCGGCCGAGGAGGCATGAACGGTGACGACAAGGCGGGCACCGAGGAGCTTGGCCTTTGTGATCGTGACGGCAGGTTTAGCTGGCTTGCAGCCGGTCACGCCAATCAAGGTTGTCCGCTTCGTAGTGACGCCGCGTTGGCTTACGAGAGTTGTAGGCATTTCCAGCCGCTGAGAGCAGAGCGAGCCGGTGGCGGCGAGCGCCGAGTACGGACTCTCGGGGAGCGTTAGCTCGAACGCGCTGATCGGCGCGTCGGGCACCGTCTTGAAGTCGGAGGTGGTGATCCCCTTGGAGATGTTCGTGTTGCCGTCGAGCAAGATCGTGACGCCTTCGGCTTGCAGGACAAGCTCCAGGTCGGGGAAGGCGGCGCCGCCGTGGCTCACGAGGATCGCGGGGCCGGCGAGCGGCGCATCGAGCAGAGGCGTGATCGCCTCGGCCGTGCCGACGATCGCTTCGCGTGGGCAGCCGGCGGGGTCGGCTTCGAATTGCGCTGCGGTACAGGCGTGCTGCAGCGTGTGGAGGCGGGCGGGGAGCGCCTTCGGCAGCGCGACCTTGGCTTCCTTGATGTTCGCTTCGCCGGGTTGCTGGGCGACGCGCACGGTGAGAGAGGCGCCGTTGTTGCGGGGCGAGCCGCTGCCTTCTGTGTCGGCTTCGAACGTTGGCTTGAATGGCAGGGCTGCGCAGCCGGTGGCCTGGAACGGGGCAGCCAGGTCGGCGAGCCCGCCAGCGACTGACCTCGCCGAGCCCGTGAGCGCGAGCGGCGCGCAGCTCGTGGGGTTGACGACGATGCCTGGCCGGTCGACGGTCATCGTGACCGAACGAATGTCGAGCGGGATGCCGTCGAGGATCGACGGGAGTGGGCCAGAGACGGCGGTGAGGCTGGCGTTGCTGTTTACCTGCAGCCAGACGGGCACGACGACGTCGCCGAGGTCGTAGGGGCCAGCGATGGCGGGCACAACGACGGAGAGCATGAATGGGTAGCCGTTCGAGCCTCGTGCGAGGTACACCGACCCTTGGACGGTGAGCGGGTCGGGGCCAGCGCCGCTGGCCGCGGCAACCGTGCCGATGCGGCTTTCTGGCGGGCAGGTGCCGGCGAGCGCCTGGCTGGCTTCGCAGAGCGCGACCTTGGAGACGTAGCCGAGTAGCCCGGCCGGCAGCGTCGCAGTGATCTGCCCGAGCGGCTGAGTCTCGTCAGCTCGAGCGAAGGTAACGGTGATCGGCGCGAGCGCGCCGGCCTGGGGGTTGGTGCTCGCGATCGACGCGGTGGGCGCGAACGCGAGCGTCGTCGGGCACGCGGCGCCCTTGCCGTCGTAGCTGGTCGTGAACATCGACGCGGGCGTGGCCGGCGTTGCCGGGTTGCTGTAGGGGTACAGCTGGGTCGTGATCGTGTTGGCGCCGCAGGTGGGCGGGTTGACGAGCACGGCGTTGGGGCCGCCGCGGAAGTGGAGCCTGAAGGTCTGGAATGGCAGCTCGGGAAGGCCAGCAAAGGTCGCGGTGAGCTGCCCCGTTTCGGGGTTCGCGATGACGGTGCCGGCGACCTTGACGTCGAGGCCATAGCCACGTAGCTCTTGGAAGACGCGGAACATCTGCCCGGAGGTCGGGTTAGTGCTGAGCGGCTGCCCGAGGTACACCTTGCCCTTCAGCGGCCCCGCGAGGACAAGCGGCGATTCGACTTCGTCTTCGCCGATCACCGACGCGGCCGGGCAGTCCGCGGCTTCGTTGGTCCCGGCGGCGAACTGCTGATCGGTGCAGGCTTCCAGCAACGTCGAGGCGGCCGACGGGGAGACGGTCATGCCGGCCGGGAGCGTGACGACGGCCTTTTCGAGCTCGGCGGTGCCCGGCTCGCTCGGATCGTCGGTCTGCGGGACCGTGAGTTCGAAGTCAAAGCCCGCCGGGGCGCCCGCCTGCGAGGTGTCGGGTTCGGCCTTGATCGTGGGTGCGAACGGCACCGCTGCGCAGTCGGTCGGGATCGGGCTCGCCGCGGTCGCGGTCGTGAAGGCTTCGGGTTCCTGGTAGGTGTTGACGCTGAGCGTCGTCAACGGCGTGCTGGCGCAGCTCGTCGGGTTCTCCATCAGCGGCTTCCACGCCGCGGGCGGTTCAGCGGCGATCGTGTTGTGGAGTGTCGGCTGCGCTGGCCCCCAGTTCGATGAGCCGTCTGCGCGCTCGTGCGCGCCGGGCACGCCCCATAGCGTCACGGTGGAGCCGAGGAGCTTCGCGAGCAGCGGCGTCTCGTGGATTTCCTGAGCGGTCGCGGTGACGGTGTAGTTGTCGGCGCCGCTCGCTTCGATGAGGATCGGCTGGACTACGCCGACGGCGCTCACGGTGCCCTCGACGCCGAGCATCGCCGGTTCGTTCGGGCCGGGCTGGATGTTGAAGACACCGAGCTGCTGTTCGCTCACGCCGCCGAGAATCTCGATCCCAATGTTGACCGTGGCGAGCCCGACCTGTGTGTTGGCTGGGCAGCCACCGCCGAGGGCCTGGATGGCGCTGAGGTCGAATAGCGCTCGCGGGCAGCGCGGCACGTTTTGGAGGTCGCCGACCACGCCGGGCGGGAGCTTGACGATCACGTCGTTGGCGTCGCCGCCGAGAGGCGTGGGCTGCTGGCTGCCGTAAATGGTCTTGAACGAGAACGAGGTCGTCGCGTCGGCGTGCGCTCCGGCGGCGGTATTCGCCGATCCGGCGCTGAACGCCTCGATCGTGACGGCCGCGCGAGCAGAGGCGGGCACCATCGCCGCAAGCGCCGCGGCGAGCGCGAGAGTTCCGGCGCGGTAGCCGGGAGCTGGTAGGCGGATCATCGGGCGCCTCCCTTCTTGGTCTTGGCGGATCGCTTGCGTGCTTGCTTTTCGCAGGCGCGGCGGCTCTTGGGCTTCTTGTCTTTCCGGCACGCCTTCAGCGCCTTGGCGAGCGCCTGCGAGCGGGTGGGCGCCGGGGCGGCGCGTGCCGCTGGTGTGCGCGGGATCGGGGAGAGCGCGCCGACGCTCGGATACGCGGCGGCCGGGCCGGCGGCCGGGCCGGTGCCGGTGAGTGCGTAGCCGGCCGGCACCATCGAGGTCGGTTCGCCCGTCTCGTTGGTGGTGAACGTCTCGTCGGTGCCGGGAGTGGTGCCGCCGTGGTTCATCGCGATGAGCCGGAAGTGGTAGTTGGTGTTCGGCTGCAGATCCTCGAGGGTGGCCGTGACCTCTTCCGCTTCGCTGACGGGGGCGACGGCGCCTTCGCTCGCCGGGGCGCCCTGTCCGTAGCTGCTGCTGGTCCCGTATTCGAAGCGGTAGCTGGTCGTAGCGCCTTGAGGCACCACGCGCCCGGTGAGCTGTGCGCCCGTCGAGGTGACGCTGGTGGCGGGGTCGGTGGTGACGCCCGGCGCGAGCGGAAGTGTGGTGAATTCGCGGTCGTGCCCGTATGCAATGTCTTCGGGCGGCTGGCAATTGATCGGGAAGCCGGGGAGGAACCTGGAGCACGACGCGGCGTTGAAGACGACGAGCTGGAAGTGGTAGGTGGTGTTCGGTGTGAGCCCGCCGAGTTCCACCGTCTCGTTGGTGTCGGTCGAGACGATCCCGGCACTTTCGGCCTGCGAAGGTGCGTTTTCGGGGATGCTCGAGCCGTAGCTCGCGGTGAGCCCGTAGTCGAAGAAGTAGTGCGTCTCGGCGCCCATTCCGTCGAGCACGCCTGAGACACGGGCGCTCGTCGCGGTCACGTCGGTGGCTTCTCCGCGCGTCACGGTGGGCGGCAGCGGCGCGGTGAGGAATGACTCGACGGGGCCGTAGCTCGTGCCGTTGCCGTCGGTCGTGCCGTTGGTCGCAACGAGCCTGTAGTAGTAGGTCGTGTTCGCCTGGAGGCCGGTGACTTCCGCGGGGCCGGCGCGCTGTTCTCCATAGGCGGCTGGGACGGTCGCTTCGCCCGCCGTGGTTGCCCCCGTGAGCGCTTCGTTGGTGGCGTATTCGAAGCGATACGTGGTCGGCTGGTTCTCGGGGTTAATCGTGGCGGCGAGCGTCGCGGCTTTCGAGGTGACTTCGCTGACCGCCTCTTCGCTGATCGCCGGCAGCAAGCCCGTGGTCGTGAACGTCTCGTCGCTGCCGGCGGCCTTCTGGCCGAGGCTGTTCGCAGCTTGCAGGCGGTAGTGGTATTCGGTGTCGGGCTCCAGCTGCGCGAGCGCGGCATGAACGGTAGTGGCGGTTGTGCCTTCGCCCGCGGGTTCGTGTGGGGTTTGGCTGCCGTAGTTTTCGCTGGTGCCGTATTCGAACCAGGACTTCGTCGCCGTGCCTTCGGGGTTCACCGTCCCGTTGACCGTCGCGGCGCTGCCTGTCTCCTCGGTGGCGCTTCCGGTCGTGGCGATCGGCGGCGGCCCGAGTACAACGGGCGCGCCGAACGCGAGAAGGTTCCTCGCGCTTCCGTTTGACACATATACGTCTTCGCCCTCGATGGCGACGCCGAGTGATTCCTGGAACTGGCCTTCCGCGAATTCTTCCGCGAGGCTGCCCGCGGGGGCGTACTCGTCGATGTGCGATCCATCGTCCACGAACACGTCGCCGGCAGCATCCGTCGCTACTGCCTTGCCGGCGGGATCGAGCGTGGCTTGCGACAGTACGGTCCCCCCGCCGCCGACTTCTATCTTCGCGACGCCGCCGTGGTAGTCGCCGACGTACACGATGCCGGGGGCGCCGACCGCGATGTAGCCGGGGTTCGCGATCGTGGTCTGTTCTATCGTGCCGACTTCGGTGCCGGCGGGGTTAAACTCGCTGACCGCCCCAGCGTGAAAATTGGCGACGTAGACGTCGCCTTCCGTGTCCACAGCGACGCCGTTCGGTTCCGCGTTGCCGGGCGGCACGAGCTTGCCGACCTGTTCATACTGGCCTGCGTTGAGGTTGAACTTTGCGACGCCTCCGCCGTGCGACTCGGCGACGTACACGACTCCGTTGGACGGGTCGAACGCTTCGCACGCCGAACCGCTGAGGTGGTGAGCGAAGCATGAGTCATCGACCGCCACGGCCTCGGGTTCACTCGCGCCGAATTCAAGGCCGGCGATGTGCGTCGGGACGCCGCCGGCTGGCGTGCCGCCTTCGGCACCGAAGATGCGGACTTCATTGGTCGCGCTGTCGGCGACATACACGTTCCCCGTCGCCTGATTCACAGCCACGCCCGTCGGGTTTTCGAAGGCGGCCGGCGAGGTGAACGACGCCGATTCGTAAATCTGCTGACGGGCCGCGCTCGCGGTAGCCGGCAACGCAATCAACCCGAGCGTCACAGTCTCCAAGATGACTACTACGCTTTTTAGTGAAAGTGGCGGGCGCCACAGCCGGACCAGCAGGCTGTGACGCCCGCGTGACCGGACGTGATAGGACGATGACGTCCGGGGGCTTGTCTCCACGAGTGCCGCCCGGAGGGTGCTTCGAGAGCGACACCCGTGAAGACTGAGCTTCGCGCGAGTCGAGAGCCGCCCGTGCTCACGCTGCGCCTCCACAGGCGCCGGGCCGTAGGGCGACGGCCTCAGCGCCTGGGGAGGCGCGGTGCGAGTGGGCTCAAACCGAGCCTCTGCGAGCGCCACCACCGGAGAGGTTGGCGGGATGACGCTCGAACAGGCCCGTTCGAGGTGGAGCGAGCTATGTCGAAGCCGCAGCCGGCGGGCTGCGTCCGCTAGGAAGTGAAATGGTGCGCGGACCCCGTCGCGCGTTGTGAGCTGCGATGACAAGCTGACTCCTCGATTCCTTCGTTGACCTCTGTAGGCAGGACGAGAAAGCCAGATGGAGAAAAAGTCACATCAATACGGCGTTCTCGACCAGGACGCGAGTGAACCATTCACCGCAAACACTGTCAACGGCCTTGTATCCGAAACGGCGGAACTTGTAGCCCAAACAATCGAACTTGTATCTAAAAGGCTAGAACTTGGCGTGGTTTCGCTCACGTCAGGCTCGCCCGCTCCGGTCCTCTTGTGGCCTGGGGCGGCTAGAGCCCGAGAAAGTATCGACGCAAGAGCGACCCTATGGCGAGCACCGCTCCCGAAAGGATCGCCGCGAGCAGAACTGTCAGCAGTTGAAGATGTGCTGACTCGTTCGGGCGCGTGAGAACGACGGTCGCGTGGCAATCCGGGCCATATCGTTGGGGGCTCCTGGGGATCTGGCTGCTACAGGTCCACAGGCGGCTACGGCCGGAACTGTTGGGCGCCGGATTCGTGGCTGAAAGGTCGACTTCGGAACCGGCGGCTGTGAGTTCGGTTCGACCTTCGGTCGGGCCGAGCGGCCGGTCCGAGGTGCTATCGAGGTCTTCGGAGACGAACGGCTGTGTGAACACGTAGTTGCCCAAGAGAGAAGGCAGCCGCAGGAAGCAGCTTTGGTATCCGCGCGGCGACAGCCAAGGCGCGAGGAAAGAGATGCTCAACACTCCGCTTTGAAAGTCATCGTTGGGCGAGACGTGTCGCAGCGCCTCGGGAGGAAGCCGTCCAGTTATGACGGTGGCGTTGGTCCCGCTCCCCGTTTGGTATTCGTGGCTCGTGATGATTGGGAGGTGGGCTGGTTCGATGAGCGCGGCGGAGACGTGTGTGGCGTGTTCGGTCACCTCTAGGGCGAAGGTGCCCGACACGTTTGGATGCGGAACGGTGATCGTGTGGCGGCCCGGTTCGTAGCTCGTATGGAACACCAACCGTTCATGCATAGCGGTAGCGCGAGCAGCCCGGAGCCATCGTGGATCGAGTTGGACCGTGACCGTAACTGCGACCGGGTTTGAGCAGCCGGCGGCGTCGACCGCGACGCTGGTGGTCTGGCTGGCTCGCGGTTCGGGCTCTCGGTTCCGCTGATGCGCGAGAGCCTCGCCGAAGGTGTAGATCCCGTATTTCTCAAAGGTCGGGCGCCCGGTGACGGCGAACCCGATGCCTACACGCTGTGATTCACCTTCGGGCGGAGACCGGACAGTCAACAGCAGGGCGGCAGCGATGATCGAGGCGACCAAAAGAGCGACAAGGAGGAGAGCGTAGACGCCGTGCCGCTTCCCAAACCGTGCGGATACAAGTGGTGCGGTCGAGGCTGAATCCGGCTGCGTGGCAGGCGCCGATCGGCTCGGACGCTTCCGACGGCGGACTACGGCGACGAGCCCTGCCAGTCCGACCACGACAAGTAGGCGGTTGCGCATCGCGCGACGATACTTCGGACCAAGCAGCGCCGAAGACTCACGCGCGCTGAGCGTGGCGCAGAGAACCCGACGCAACCACCCTCAAAGTTGTGGGCCTCCACAACTAACGAGCGTTAGGCAACCCACGGCAACCGCGCGCCGGAGGATGATGGCTGAGTGGCGGTCCGGCATATGCCACTCGCTCTGCTGTAGACGATTGGTGGCGACGACCGTAGGGTCGCGGGCAGTGCCGAGTTCCGGTAGCCCTGAATGGAAGGCAGAGAACCTTGCGATCGCGAGGGAATTCGGCGCGAAAGTTCGCGCTGCCCGCGAGGCGACCGGGCTCTCTCAAGAACGGCTCGCTGCCAGGGCTCGCGTGCATCGAACAGAGGTCGGCGCGGTTGAGCGTGGAAAGCACCTCCCTTCGCTGTCGACGGTACTGATCTTCGCCGACGCGCTGTCCGTCGATGCTGCGACGCTCGTGACCGGGCTGCCAGCCCCGCAGCATCGCCGCACGATCGAGCTGCCGGTCGAGCCAGCAAGTCCACCGACGAAGCCCGCGGTCGAAAGTGAACTGACCGAGCCTGCCGCTCCGCGTCGCAGTTGGCTTCCGCGCCGACGCGGCTAGAGACTGCCTCCGGCCGTCCCTCGCCACGGCTGCCGTCACTGCGGCGAGCACCTTGCATAGCGGCCTGCGCGCGCGCCGTGCCTTACTCAGTGAGGAAGTAGTGGACTGCGCCGGTTCGCTGCTACTCCGCGCGTTGCGCTTCGCGCTCCGCCTGGCGGGCTTGGCGTCCTGCGCGCTGGCGCTCGTAGTAGTGCTCTGCCCAGTCGTCCCACTGCGGGATTCGATCGTCGATGAGGAAGCGCTTGCGCTCAGCGGAGATCCAGGGGTTCCTGTCGACCATCTCTGCGCGGCCTTCGACCTTAGACCACGAGTCTGGATCGCTTGGGTCGAGATGCGCGGACGCGGGCATGTGCAGTGCGCGAAAGCGGCCGGTTCCCACACGCCTAACTGAGATGTATCCGGTTTGGCGCGTGTCGGGCGCGATGTGGTCAAAGGTGAGGAGGTCTTGGTCTGGGCGCTTATGCTCGGCTCTCACCCTCGCAATCTCGTCTCGATTCTCGTCCCGCCGGCCGTAGATCAAGAGATAGAACGGGACGAAGCGCCGCTGCCGCCAATTCGCGGGTATCCCGTACTGGTCGAGGAACGTGAGGTGATTTGCTGGTTGAGCCATCCACTCACGCCATTGCCGGAATTGATTTAGCGCTTGTGTAAGCGCCGCAGTGGGCTGCGGGTTCTTTCCGGTTGTGACCCACTTCTTGTCGGGCCGCTCAATCTCGATCAGCACCGGGCTGATTGTCCCGCTGTCGCGCGTGAGCCACATGAAATCCGGCTGTCTGTCACCGATCCCCTGCAGCTCGGGTTGCGTTACCAGTGCCTTCATGTACGCGCCGTGTCCCGCAAGCGCCATGAACGCGCCAGGCATTAGGCACGGGTGTTCCTCGAACACCGTCTGCATATCTTTCTCGCTCGTGGCGCCGTCGAGCACTTCCCGAAAGCGCGTCGTCGCTGCCTCCCGGTATTCCTCTTCGGGCATTGGCTCAGGCCCGTCATCGCGCAGCGGATCGTTGAAGTCCACACGCACATGATGGCGCTGGAGACGATTGAACGGCAGGTCGGCATTTCCCGCGTCGCTGGCGACGTCCTGATCTCCGCGCGGACGCGCGGTGCCTCGACCCTACCCACCTCGTCGCAGGGCTTTCCGCCGCCTTCAGGCAGCGCCCCACGATCGCGCCGCCGGTCGAGCCAGCAAACGCAACCGACGCAGCGCCCGCCGCCAAAAGTGAACTGACCCGTGCCTGCCGCCCTCGGCGTCGCAGTTGGCTTTCCGCGCCGACGCGGCTAGAGACTGCCTCCGGCCGTCCCTTGCCACGGGTTGCCGTCGCTCCGGGAGGCGCCCTGCATAGCCGCCTGCGCGAACGCCGTGCCTTGCTCGGTGAGGAAGTAGTGGATTGAGCCAGTTCGCTGATCGGTGTGCGAGTCGATGACGCGATGGTGTTCGAGCACCTCGATTGCCGAGGCGGCCGTGGCTTCGCTGACCCCTGAGTCCAGGCAGAGACGGGGACGATCGATCAGGCTCGGCCCTTCGGCGTCGAGCATTACCCGAAGGATGCTTTTGAAGTCCCAACCCGCGGGCGAAGGCACGGGTTGCACCGTAACCGCCGATCGCGCGATCCTTCAACGTATGACAGACGCGAACGACGACTGGTCACCGGCGGACAACCCGTATGCGATCGCCGTCTCGCAATCGTATTTCGTGATCCACTCGCTCGTCTTGTTCGTGTCGAAGGCGCGCGAGTTCGGTCCCGAGCAGCAACTCTACGCGCGGCAGATCTTCGGGCAGCTACGTCTCCTGCGGCTCTGTGCGGGGCTGCAGGCCGGAGAGCTAGAGCGCCTCGGCGTCGGCGAGGTTCACCGCGACCGCCTCGACCAAGCCATCGCTGTCTTCGACCAGGCGACCGAGGGAGCGATCGCCGCTCGCAACATGCTCGAGCACTTCGATGAGTACGCACGCGGGAAGGGCAAGCTGCAGCGCAAAGCCATCAAGGAGCAGGGCATGGGCCTCTCAGAAGCAGCGGCGCTGTATTGGGGCGGCGGGTATGACCCGACGACAGAGCAGCTACGAGAGGGGCCGTTCGTGATCGACGTGCCCGCCGCCGTCGCTGCGTCACAGGCTCTGTACGGGGAGATCTACGTCGCGGGGAAGGCTGTCGACGCGCACCGCGACTCCTAGACAGGCGCTCCCGGCGTCCGGGTTCGGCGCCTATCGGCGTCGGCCCTGCGCGAAGTGCATCGCTGGCGGCGCGACGACTCGGAAGTTTTCCTCGTCCTCAGCGGGAGCTGGGGCGGCCGGGCGCAGTTGCCGTATCGCGGCGGGCTCGCCTGCTGTGTGCGTGAGCCGCTTGATGCTGCCGGCGAGGAGGTTGGTCGCGCCGCCGCCGTCGGGGTGGCGCTCCAGGGTGCCGGTGACGATGACCAGCGGCTCGCGGCGGATCGTCAGCCGGTTCGGCTCGTACAGCTTCCCCGGCACGATCACGTTCAACATGGCGTGCTCGTCCTCCAGCAGCAAGAAGGTGATGCCGTGCGCGGTCGGCGGGCGCTGTCGGGCGATGACGAGCCCGCCGACGATGACCTTGCTGCCGTGCGCCAGCTCGGCGAGGTCGGCGATTGACCTGGCCCTCAGCCGGTTCAGCGTTTGGCGCAGCAACCCGACGGGATGCTGCGCGACGGATACGCCGGTCGTTTCGAAGCCGGCGATCACGTTCTCCCATTCAGAGAGCGCCGGCAGCGTCGGAGTCTCGGGCAGCGGCAAGTCGAGCGCGAGCTGCTTGCCGCCGGGGATCGTCTGCGCTGGGGTGACGAGCCCGGCCTGCCAAAGCGTCGGCCGGCGCCCTGCTGCGTCGAGCGAGTTGCAGGCGTCAGCCCACGCGAGGCGTTCAAGCGCCGCGCGGCTCAGGCCCGAGCGGGCCGCGAGGTCGCCGAAGTCACGAAACCTGCCCGTCTGTCGTGCGGCGAGGAGGCGGTGGGCGTCCTCGTCGGCGAGGCCCTTGATGTAGGAGAGGCCAAGCTGAATCTGCCCGTCGGCGGTGAGCGTGCATTCCGCCTGGCTTCGATTCACGTCTACCGGCAGAACCTCGACGTTCTTGCGTTTGGCCTCATGGATCAGAGAGCTGGGCGTGTAGAAGCCCATCGGCTGCTCGTTCAGCAGCGCGCACACGAACTCGGGGAGGTAGTGGACGCGCAGCCACGTTGATTGGAAGGCGAGCAGTCCGAACGCGGCGCCGTGAGCCTTGGGGAACCCGAAGCCAGCGAACCCGCGCGTGGTCTCCCACACCTGCTCGATCACCTCCTCGGAAGCGTCGGGGTGCGTGCGCCGGGCGCCCTCCATGAACCGCTCGCGGTGGCTGTCGATCGCGGCCTGTGAGCGCTTGCGTGACATGGCACGGCGCAGGCTCTCGGCCTCCCCAGAGCTGAAGCCGCAGAACGCGCGGGCGACCTCGATCACTTGGTCTTGAAAGATGATCGTGCCCAGCGTCTCGCGCAGCGGCTCCTCAAGCGACGGGTGCAGGAACGGGATCTCGAAGTCCGGGTCCTTCGCGAGTGCTTGCCGGCGTTTTATGTAGGGGTTCACCGCGCCGCCCTGGATCGGGCCGGGCCGCACGAGCGCGACCTGGATCGTGAGGTCGTCGAGTGTCTTTGGCTGGGTGCGCCACAGCGACTGCATCTGCGCGCGGCTCTCGATCTGAAAGACACCGACGACGTCCGCCGCCCGGATCGCCTCGAACGTCTCGGGGTCGTCGAACGGGATGCGCGAGAGGTCCACCTGCTCGTGGCGGTGAGTGGCGATCAGCTCGACGCATCGCTCGACCGCGCTGAGCATCCCGAGGCCGAGGAGGTCGATCTTCAAGAACCCGCTATCCGAGCAGGAGTCCTTGTCCCAGGCGACCATCTGCCGGCGCTCCATCGAGGCGGGCACGATCGGGCAGCAGTCGATCAACGGCCGTGTGGAGAGCACCATCCCGCCGGGGTGCTGCCCGAGATACCTGGGGAGTCCGTATGCCTCGTCGGCGAGCCTGGCGAGCCACGCCCAGCGACTGCCGTCGTCGAGCCGCTCAGCGCCGAGCGAGGTCTTTATGTCATCGGCGACGACGCCGTGCCCGCCCCAGCCCTCAGAGCCCTTCGCTACCCGCTCGATCTCACCCGGCGGCAGACCGAGGGCCTTCCCCAAGTCGCGGATCGCGCCTCTCGCGCGGTAGGTCGGGAACGTCGCGACCAGTGCGGCGCGATCGTGCCCCCAGCGCTCGACGACCCTCGGGATCAGCTCGGCGCGAATATCGCGGGGGAAGTCGATGTCGATGTCGGGCAGCGCCTCGATCTCTTCGTGCAGGAACCGGCCGAGCAGCAGCTTGTTCGCCACCGGGTCGATGTGCGAAAGGCCGGTCAGGTAGCAGACGATCGACGACACCGACGAGCCACGGCCGCGACCCGGCGGCAGCAACGCTCTCGGCGAATCGCCGCCGGCACCGCGCACCTCGGCGGCGACCTGGCGGGCCAGCTCGAGCAGCTCGTGGTGCAGCAGAAAGAATCCGGCGAGCCCAAGCGACTCGATGATCCGAAGCTCCTCCTCCAACCGGCCGGTCGCCTCGGAGAGCAGCGGGTGGCCGGGCGGGTAGCGCCCGTCGAACTCTGCGCGGCAGACCTCGGCGAGCTCGCGGATCGCCTCGGTCGAGTCGGCGCCTGGGTAGCGGTAGCCGAGATCCCCGGTCAGCTTGAACCGGAGCGTGTCGGCGAGCCTGACCGTCTCGGCGACCGCCTCGGGGTAGTCGGCGAACCTCGCGGCCATCCCCTCCGGGCTGGCGAGGACGTGCGTGTGATTCGGGCGGCGCTCGACCTCGCTCTCGTCGAGCGTCATGCCGTGCTTGACGGCGAGCAGCGCGTCTTGGAGCAGCGTCCGCATCTGTGTGTGCGCGTGAACGCCGCCGGTCGCGATCGCCGGCACCCCGAGCCGGCGGGCGAGCTGCTCGCGGGCACGGTTGCGTGCCTTGTCCTCGCGGGCATAGGTGCGCTGCAGCTCGACGCGCAGCGCGTCGGGGCCGAAGGCGTCGAGCAGCCGCCGGGCGGTCGCCTGGTCCTCGACGCCGTGATCGGCGCAGCCCGTCAGGCACACCAAGCCCTCGGCGTGCTCGAGCACCGCTTCCAGCTGGACCGAGGGTTGGCCCGCGCGCCGGTCGGTCGAGTCGCGCGTGTGCTCGTGGGCGAGCGTGAGCAGCCGGCACAGATGCCGCCAGCCTCGGCTATCGCGCACGAGCAGCGTCAAGTGCCGGTCGGGCTCGCCGGCCTGGCCGGTCACGGTGATCTCGCTGCCGAGGATCGCCCGGACCGGACCGTCGCGGGCGGCCATCGCGAACTCCATCGCGCCGCTGACCGAATCGTGATCAGTCAGCGCGAGCGCCTGGTAGCCGAGATCGGCTGCACGTTCGAGAAGCTCCTGCGGCTGGGATGCGCCGTGCCCGAACGAGTATGCGGAGTGGCAGTGAAGCTCAGCGTATGACCGGGTGCCGGACATCTACCCGGCCTGCCTGTGCCACCTGTGCTTTTCGAGGTCTTGGAAGATCACCATGCACCGGCCGGAGCCGGTGAGCACTTCCCAATAGCGGCGGCGAAGCGGCTCTCTCGTCCACCACCTGTCCTCGATCAGCCAGTCGTTGCGGACCGTCTCGACGCGGCTGCCGTCGACGGTCTTCGGGATGCCGCCGACGGCTTGCACTTGCACGGGCTTTGGTGTGTGCGGCGGGGTCCGTCGGCTGGCGGTCATCGAAAGGTCGTGTAGTCGTAGCGGCGCTCGAGCAAGCGGGAGCGGGGGTCGATCGCGATGAGGCGCTGCACGGCGTCAGGCCCCGCGATTTGCCGCGCCTGCTTGACGGCGTTTTGCACCCGTTCGCGGCGGGCCGTCTGCTCTCCGTCGAGCAGCGAGGTTTGGTTGCCGCCGGCAGGGCCGAGCGCCAGCACGGTCAGCGTCAACGTCTCGGCTGGTGCTGGAAGGAGCGCGAGCTTGGGCAGCAGCGCGAGGCGCATCCGGGTCCTGTCGGCTAGGGCTTGGCGGAACACGATCGACTCGCACCATGTGCCGCGCTCGACCAGCTGGGCGGAGAGCATCACGCCGCGGATCGTGCGGCCCCTGCGGTCAGGGCGGGCGAGCAGCCGGTCGATGAGCACCCCGAGCGTTCGTGCGAGCGCTTCCGCGGAGTTGCTGTCGCCGAGGCGCATCGACTCCTCCAGCCGCTCCTGCACCGTGCGAGGTGTCAGCGGCGTGTCGTGGCCGAGCGCGAGCTTGCGGGCGAGGGTGCCGGGCTCGCCGAAGCGATCGGCGACGGCGCTCGCACCTAGCCGGGCGAGTTTGCCGAGCGTGTCGATTCCGAACCGTTCAAGCAGAGGCACGAGCGGCGCGGTCTGCTCGCGGTGGGAGAGCAGGCTCACGGGCTGCTGCGCGAGATACAGGCGGGCGTCGCGCGCATCGACGGTGTGCGCGCGGCGGGAGCGTGCCTGCTGCGCTGCGGCGAGCGCGCAGAATCGTGTGCCTCCCGCGCCGATCCTCGGCCGGCGGTCGAGTGCTTGGCCGGTCGCGCGGATCACACCGGGCAGGTCTCGGTGAAGGCGCAGCAGCCCCGAAGCGTCGAAGTACGCGAGCCCTGCGCTCGCGGGCTCGACCTGGGCGCCGATACCTTCGACGGCGCGGAGCGCTTGCTCCCAAGCGGTCGCGACACCGACCGGGTCCTCCGTGACCAGCACGAGCGTCGGGCATCTTGCGAGGGCCTCGCCGAGCTTCATTCCTGCTTGGACTCCGGCGAGCTGCGCTGGCCCGGAGACTTCGCCGACGTGGTGGGGATCGTCGGCTTGAGCGATCGCGAGCGGTTCGGCAACGAGCCGTTGCGGGTCGCCGGCAGCGACCGTCAAGGCGAAGCGCGGGAGCTTGACGCACACGATCATCAGTAGATGCCTCGCATCGAGCACAACGACGTCAGCTCGCCGACGGCGCGCTCAGGCGCGTGGCGGACCGCTCTCACCGCGCCGAGGATCGTGTCGTAGTCCTCAACGCAGGTGCCTGGCACTTCGGCTGACCACTGCCGGATGAAGGCCACTGCCTCGCTTTCGACCGCCGCCGGCTCCTTCTCCGCGACCAGCTCGAGCAGTCTGATCCGGCTCAGAAGCGACCAGTCGATCTGCCTGTAGTGGCGGCGCAGGTAGGTGAGATTCCCGGTGTTCAGAGCCCGGTCTAGGAGGGGGTAAGGGATATGAGTCGCACCAACAGCAATCATCGAACGTGTGTTCGTATGGTTGCACCGCCGTCAAGCCCCCACCGGCCGGGTGAAGCCGCGCGACGCCGCGATCTCAGTCCCGAAGCGAAATCCTCTGGATGCTTTGTTGCGGCGGCGCCAACTTTTGACTAGCTGGCCTCTCGCGCGACCTCCCTGGCGTCCTTGTCCTCACGCAGTCCCTTGTAGGAGGGATGGCGAAGCGCGCCCGCGTTCGTCCACTCGCGGAACTCGATCTCGGCGACGAGGTCGGGCCGCACGAAGCGTGCCTCCCGTGGCGGCTGGGCACCAGCGAAGGGGGAGGTCTTGCGAGCCCGAGCAACTTCGAGCTGTCAACCTAGCCGCCGTCGTCGGATAAAGGTCAGGGACAAGCATGAACTGTCCGCCCAAGCGCGGTTAGGTTCTTTGTTCCGGCGCCTGCTCTACCCCCAAGGCGGGCGTTCCTAAAACACGGCCGTCTCGGGCGCCCGCCCCGCTGAATCCTCCGGCGGGCGTCCGAGCGGCGCGTGCCAGATTGCTTGTCGAGGGGACTGCCGAGCTGCGGGGCATCGTGTAGAACGTGAACCCGTCATCCTGCGACCCGGAGGTGCCAGTGACCGATTTCCTCGCCGACAAGCGCAAAGAGATCACCGACCGGCTGGAGCAGCTCAAGCCGACACGTCGAGGAGTACCGACTACTGGAGGCCGCCGAGAAATCACTTGCTGATCTCCTCGGCGTCGCCTCCAGCACCGCGCCACGCAAACGCGGCCCCGGCAGACCTCGCGGCTCAGGTTCACCGAGACCCGCTGCGACCAAAGCCGCCAAACCGGGACGCAAAGCGAAAGCCGCCCGTAAAGCACCCGGCCGGCGCAAAGGCAGCGGCAGCCGCGCCGCCGAGGCCCTGAAGTTCGTCACCGAGAACCCTGGGATCACGATTCCCGAGCTTGCCGCGAAAATGGGGATCAAGCAGAACTACCTGTACCGGGTACTGCCAGGACTGGCGAACGAAAAAAAGGTCAAGAAGGACGGCAAGGGCTGGCATCCGATCGCCAAGGCGTCGGCGACCGCGTAAGCACCCTCCCGAACCACGGCGCCATCCGGCGCCCGCACCGAAAGCTGGCTTGACGAGGGGGTGCGCCGCAGCCACGATCCCCAGCGATTGAGCGCTGGGGTGGGCGCCCGCCTTCGCGCGGGCGCCCACGCGGTTAGATCGAGCGCCGCAAACGTTCCTCTCGGGCTACGCTGGCAGAAAACGACGCCCTGGAGGGCTAGTGTCAAGCGGGCCGGTGCTGCAGGTGCAGGCAATCTCGAAGGGGTACTTGCAAGGCTCCTATCTTGAGGTTTTGAGGGGTGCTTCGCTGGAGGTGGCGTCCGGCGAAGTGGTCGCGGTGATCGGCCGGCGCCTTGGCGGAAAGTCCACGCTGTTGCAGATCGTGGCTGGGCTTGAGGAGCCCGACGAGGGCATGGTCACGCTCGCGGGCCGGCGCGTGCGGGTGCAGCGCAGGCGGAGTTTTCGTGAGTGGTGGGCGGCGCGGCGAGCGCGAACTACCGATCCGGTGCTCGGGCACGACATGGTTTTGGTTACTCGCGACGGCCCGCATCAGGAGTATGAGGTCGGCAAATACGTCGGCGGGCCGCTCGCGGTTCGTGGCAGCCGCCGCCGCGACGTGCAGAGGATCGCCGGGGCCGCGCTCGAGCGCGTCGGAGCGAGCGACTGCCTCGGCCGCTGCTGGGGCGACCTGTCGCATTATCAGCGGGCGCTTGTCGGGCTCGCGCGAGGGTTCGCGGGCAGCCCGCAGCTCGTCATCTTCGACGACTTGCTCGACGCTCACGACCCGAGGGACACCGAAACGCTCTCGGACATCCTGCACACGCTGCTCGAAGAGTCCGACGGCCGCTGCGGGGTGCTGCTCAGCGCCGGCTACTACGAGACGGCGGTCGTGCTCGCTCACCGCGTCTGCCAGATCAACGAGCGCGCCGAACTCGTGCATGCCTCCGGCCCACGGCCCGAAGCGCCCACCGCCCCCGTCGTCCAACTCCACAAACCAGCCGACAGCCAAGGCGCCTAAGTCAGAAACGCCGCGCGAAACCTAGTTTCCAGCACAGTTGCGGCGTTCTCCCCAAAACTCAGACAAACAGCCGCGCAACACGGGCGCTCTTGGCAGACTTCTGCGGCAATGTCTACAGGTGTCCAATATGCCAGGAGCATTCCGGCTAGTGAGCAGTTCGCCTACGATCCCGGCATGGCCGCCCTAGCTCTCGGAGATACCAGCACACCCGTTATCTGCATCGGACTTCTACGCCAGAAACCGGACTCGATCCAAGGGCTCGACAGACGCCTGAAAAACAAGTTCGCCGCGGCGAGCTTCACGCGCGGCTCGGCGAGCAAATGTATCCCCGGACTCACTAGGGCGGGCCTCGTCGAACTGGTTGAGAAGGGCGAGAAGCCGACGCTCGATCGCTTCCGGGTCACGGCTGCCGGCGAGGCGTACTTCCTCGCGTGGCTGCGCCAAAGCGAACTTCCCCCGACGGTCCGTGACGTCCTGCAATGCAAGCTGGAGTTCTTCGAGTACGAGGAACTGCCGGCCGTGATCTTGATGGTGGAGGAGCACGCGATCGCCTACGGCGCCGGGGCGGACATAGCGCACGAAGAACTGCAGGAAGAACAGCGCCGCAGACGAGAACGACGCAGGCGCCATCAGCCGCCCGACTGGCACCTCGAACTCAACATCGCGAAAGCGAAGGATCTAGCCAAGCTGGGGAACGCGATGAAGGATCGCCTGAACGCGCTACTCGGGGAGTTGAAGGCGATCCAAGAGAGGTTCAGGAAATACAACGAAGGTTCAGCGCAGACGGGGTGATGGATGAGTGGGCTGCTCTCGATCACGGGCATCAGCAAGAGTTATTCGCAGGGCGGTTATCTTGAGGTTTTGAGGGGTGCTTCGCTGGAGGTGGCGTCCGGCGAAGTGGTCGCGGTGATCGGCCGGCGCCTTGGCGGAAAGTCCACGCTGTTGCAGATCGTGGCTGGGCTTGAGGAGCCCGACGAGGGCATGGTCACGCTCGCGGGCCGGCGCGTGCGGGTGCAGCGCAGGCGGAGTTTTCGTGAGTGGTGGGCGGCGCGGCGAGCGCGAACTACCGATCCGGTGCTCGGGCACGACATGGTTTTGGTTACTCGCGACGGCCCGCATCAGGAGTATGAGGTCGGCAAATACGTCGGCGGGCCGCTCGCGGTTCGTGGCAGCCGCCGCCGCGACGTGCAGAGGATCGCCGGGGCCGCGCTCGAGCGCGTCGGAGCGAGCGACTGCCTCGGCCGCTGCTGGGGCGACCTGTCGCATTATCAGCGGGCGCTTGTCGGGCTCGCGCGAGGGTTCGCGGGCAGCCCGCAGCTCGTCATCTTCGACGACTTGCTCGACGCTCACGACCCGAGGGACACCGAAACGCTCTCGGACATCCTGCACACGCTGCTCGAAGAGTCCGACGGCCGCTGCGGGGTGCTGCTCAGCGCCGGCTACTACGAGACGGCGGTCGTGCTCGCTCACCGCGTCTGCCAGATCAACGAGCGCGCCGAACTCGTGCATGCCTCCGGCCCACGGCCCGAAGCGCCCACCGCCCCCGTCGTCCAACTCCACAAACCAGCCGATGAGCAAAGCAGAGGTTGCGGTTAGGTGCTTGAGATCACCGACCTAACGATGCGCCACAAGTCCGGGCAGGTCACCGTGCCAGCGCTCGACGGCATAGACCTTCGGGTGCAACCGGGCGAATTCGTCGCGCTCTACGGCCCAAGCGGCTCCGGCAAGACGACCCTGCTGAAGCTCATCGTCGGCCTGACGATCAAGCCGACCAGCGGCACGATCACGGTCGATGGGCGCGACGTGGCGAAGATGACCCGCAAAGAGGCCGACCGTTACCGCCTGCATACCCTCGGGATCATCGGCCCGCCAGCCGTGCTGCAGGAAGGAGCACGCGCGATCCGAGCAGCGTCGGTCCGGCTGCGGCTGTCGGACCGCGAGAACGCCGAGAAGGTTGTCGCGCCGCTGCTTGCCCGGCTCGGTCTCGGCGATCGCCTACGTCACCGGGTCGAGGAGCTGTCAATGGGCGAGCGCCAGCGCGTCGTGATCGCCCTAGCGCTCTCGACCGGCCCGCGGCTCGTGCTCGCCGACGAGCCGACCGGCAGCCTCGACACCGACAACACGCGCCTTGTGCTCGGCCTGCTGCGCGAGCTGTGCCACGAGCGCAAAGTCGCTCTCCTGCTTGCCACGCATGACCCGCAAGCAGCCCGGTTCGCCGACAAGGTGCTGCGCCTCAAGGACGGCCAGCTTCTCGACGGCAGCGAGATCGACAGCGAAGCCGAGCTCGCACAGGCAGGAGACCGTCGGTGAAGGTCCGCAACGTCCCCATGATCCTCGGCGGGCACGTCCGATCCCGCTCGGCGATGCTGCAACTCGGGTTCGCCGCATTCGGCATCTCCGTCGGCGTCGCGCTGCTGTTCGGCTCGCAGATCGCGAGCACGACCCTCACGCACTCCGCCGCCCAGCTCAACACCACGCAGCTCGTCGGCGCCGCGCAGCTCCAGCTCGACTCGCCCGGACCCGAAGGGTTCCCGCAGACGCTGCTCGCGGAAGTCCGCCGAGCACCCGGCGTGACCAAGACGCTCCCCGTGATCGAGGAGCAGGCGACCGTGATCGGACGCTCCGGCGAACGGTCAGTTGACTTGATCGGCGTCGAACCGTCCTCCCTCGGCGCGACCGCTCCGATCCTTCGGCAGTTCTCAAAGAAGGTGCTCAACAGAGCGAAGGCGATCGCGCTCCCCGGACCGCTCGTCAACGAAATCCGCGCGGGCGTCACCGCGAAGCTGCAGATCAGCGGCCAAGTCGTCACGACCTTGGTGGGCGCGACGCTCACCCATGCCGATCTCGGGTCGCTGCTGCACAGCCCGGTCGCGCTCACCTCGATCTCCTATGCGCAGAGGGTCAGCCACAGCGGCCCGCGCCTTACCCGGATCTTCATTTATTACCGGCCAGCTGAGCGGGCGAGGACGCTCACTGCCCTGCGTGCGCTCGCGCGGCGAGCGCACGTCGCGCTGCACCCGGCCGACTTCGACAAGGCGCTGTTCGGCGCCGCCGTCAAGCCGGAGAGCGAGTCCGAGCTGCTGTTCAGCGGGATCTCCGCGCTCGTCGGTTTCATGTTCGCGCTGAACGCGATGCTCGTGACGATCCCAGCCCGGCGGAAGATGATCGCCGACCTGCGAGAAGACGGCGGGGACCTCAAGGCGATCCTGCAGGTGCTGTTCGCCGATGCTCTGCTCATCGGCGTCCCGGCGTCAATCCTCGGGCTGCTCGTCGGCGACGCTCTCTCGCAGCTCTTCTTTGACACCCAGCCCGGCTACCTCGCGTTCGCGTTCCCCGTCGGGAACGCCAGGATCGTGACGCTGCGAAGCGGCCTGATTGCCGCTGGAGCGGGAATCCTCGCGGCGCTCGCCGGGGTCCTCTGGCCGGTGTGGCACATCCTCGGCCGCCGTCTTCGCGCGCCGTACCAGTGGATAATCACCCGCAAGGCCCGGATACGGCTGTTCGCACTCGGTGCCGTCAGCCTCGCCCTGACGACCGTAATCCTGATCGCGGACACGGGCGCCGCGGTCCTTGGAAACGCAACGCTGATCTTGGCGCTCGTCGCTTGGCTGCCGCTGCTGTTCGACCTCGCGCTGCGCGCGTTTGACTTCGCGCTTCGCTTCGTCGGCGGACCCTCCGCCGACGGAGCGCTCGACGAGCTGAACGCCCCGCAGATGCGAGTGCGGTCCCTGGCGATCGCGGCTATCGCCGCCGTCGCCGTCCTCGGCGTCGTCGAGTTCCAAGGGGTCGCTACGAACCTTCAGCACGGCCTCGATTCCTCAGCACGAAACCTCGACTCGAACGCCGACGTTTGGATAACCCCTCGCGGCAGCGCGAGCCTGCTGAGCACGGTCAGCTTCCAGCCGCTCGACACCGCCGAGTTGTCGAGGGTTCCCGGTGTGGCGAGCGTCGGCACCTACCGAGGCAGCTTCCTCGATTGGGGTGAGCGACGGCTTTGGGTGATCGCCCCTGACGCCGCCTCCCCACACCTCGCGCCTGCAAGCCAACTCGTCGCCGGCAACGTCCGGCAAGCCGCCGCGAGGCTACGAGAAGGCGGCTGGGCGCTCGTCTCCCAAGCGCTCGCCGACGAACATCATCTTCGCGTCGGTGAGTCGTTCCTGCTGCCCTCGCCCCGGCCACTGACCGTCCGGCTCGCCGGGATCACCACGAACCTCGGATGGCCGCCGGGCGCCGTCATCCTCAGCGCCTCCGAATACGGCAACGGCTGGGAAGACACCAACCCGAGCGCGTATGAGATTCAAGCGGCGCCGGGCGCGAACCCCACGGACGTTCGCGCGAGGGTCGCAGCGCTCCTTCGAGACGAGCCGGGCCTCACCGTCGAAACGGCAGGCCAGCGCACCCAGCGGCATTACGCGCTGGCGGCGCAGGGCTTGGCGAGGCTGACACAGATCCGCCACCTCGTCATCGTCTCGGCGATCCTCGCGCTGGTCGCCGCGATGCTCTCGATGCTCGGGCAGCGCCGCGAGCGGATCGCGTTCGCTCGCAGCAACGGCGTCTCTCCGAGGGTGCTATGGGGATCGCTCGTCTATGAGAGCGCGGTGCTGCTGGCCTCCGGCAGTCTCTTCGGCGCGATTTGGGGCCTCTATGCCCAGCTTCTCGGCAGCCACTTCCTCGCGGTCGTAACGGGTTTCCCGATCGTGTTCAACATCGAAGGTGTAGCCGCGATAACCGGCTTCGCGCTGGTCAGCCCGGTCGCCGTGGCGGTCCTCGCTGTGCCTGGCTACTTCGCCGCCAGTGTGCGGGCCAGGTCTATCAGCCCCGCGTACTGATACGCACGGGGGTTCCGCAGGCGACACTTCAAACCCAGCACCCCTCACGCTCAGACAAGTGTGCGCCCTGTTGTCAGGGGCCTGCCGAGAGCTTGTTTGGGGCCTACCGGCCGTCGCGCGAGAGGTACAGGGCTGGCGCTCTCTCGCGGAGAGCATCCCGTCAGCGGCGATCCGCGAGGACGCGCTTGACGCGCTGACGCGCAAGCGCGGGCAGACCGACGGCGCGGCGCTGTTCACGATCCTGCCGTGCGAGCGCAACGTGGCGTTGCTCCGGCTGCTCGTCGCCTACCAGCTGACCTGGGACTACCTCGACAGCGTCCACGAGCGCTGCCCGACCGAGATCAACGGCCGACAGCTTCACCTCGCGCTCATCGACGCGCTCGATCCCGGCCGCCCGCGAGCTGACTACTACGCCCACCACCCGTGGTGCGAGGACGGCGGCTACCTCGACGCGCTCGTCGAGGTGTGCCGCGAGAACTGCCAGCGGCTGCCGGGATACGAGCAAGTCCGCGAGCTGGTTCTCCGCGAGGCCCGCCGGGCTCAGGTACTCGCCCTCAATCACGAGCCCGACCCCGAGCGCCGCGACGCCGCCCTGAGAGCCTGGGCGAAAGACGAGTTCCCGGCCGGCGCACAGGGCGCGCACTGGTTCGAGCTGAGCGGCGCCTGCTCCGCCGGCCTGACGATCTTCGCGCTTCTCGCGCTCGCCACGCAGCCGGAGTGCAGCACCCGGCAGATCGAGCGCACGCACGCCACCTACCTGCCGTGGATCTCGGTCGCCGCCACGATGCTCGACAGCCTCGTCGATCAAGTCGAGGACGCCGCGTCGGGCGACCACATCTACGTCTCGCACTACCCCTCGCGGGAGGCGGCGAGCGCCCGCATCGGCTGGCTGCTCCGACGCTGCCTGACCGACGCAGCCCGCCTAGAGGGCGGCGAGAAACACCTAGTCATCGCAGCGGCCATGACCGCGCTCTACCTGTCCAAGGACAGCGCGCGTGCCCCCGCGATGCGTGAGGAGACCAAGGCGCTAGCTGCCAGCGGCGGATCGCTGACGCGGCTGCTCCTCCCGATCTTGCGGCTGTGGCGAACCGCCTACGCCGTGCGTTCCACCTAACCCAAACAAAGGAGACACACGATGCTGTTCACAAAAACCTCGTCGCTCAACATTCGCCTCAAAGGTGAACTGCCACCGAGCGGCAACCTCCCGGCGATGCTGCAGACCGCCGGCTGCCGCTGGTTTGCCTACAGCTACTTCGAGGAGGCCCACCGCCGGTTCGGCGACCGCTTCTCCGTCTATCCGCTCTACATGCCTCCGCTGGTGTTCCTCTCAGACCCGGAGGACATACGCGCAGTTCTCTCCGCCGACCCGGCCGTCCTTCACCCCGGCGCCGGCTCAGCGATCCTCCGGCCGCTGATCGGCGAGCGCTCGTTCATGCTGCTCGAGGAAGACGAGCACATCGTCAGCCGCCGGGCGATCACGCCGGCGTTTCACCAAAAAGCCGTGCGCGACCACACAGCGATGCTGCGCACGATCGTCGAGCGAGAGGTCGCCGAGTGGCCCTCGAACACGACGGTCGCCGTGCATCCCCGTATCCGGTCGCTCACCCTGCGGGTGGTGCTGAGCGCGATCTTCGGAGACGGGCAGCTCGACGCGCTCCACTCGGCGCTCCTCGGGACGCTCAACATCAGCGCGAGCTTCCTGCTGCAGGAGCCCCACCTACGGTTCCTTCCAGGCTGGCGGCCAGCGTGGCGCGAGTTCGTGACACAGCGCGCGGCCGTCGACCGGATGCTCTACGACCTCATGGGGCGCCGCCGAGGAGATCGAGGCTCAGGCCCCGAGCAGCTCCTCGACCTCCTGCTCGACGCGACCCGCTCCGACGGCGCTCCGATGAGCGATGAGGAAATCCGCGACAACCTCATGTCGATGATCCTCGCCGGCCACGAGACAACGACGGGCGAGCTGGCGTGGGCGTTTCAGCTTCTCGCCCACAACAGCCTCGCGCAAGACCGGCTGCTTTCGGAGATCGACCACGGGGACGGGGAGGAGTACCTCGCGGCGACCGTCAGCGAGACGATGCGCCGCCGGCCGGTGTTCCTGTTCGTGATCCCGCGGGAGGTCATCGAGCCGTTTGAGACGGGCGGCTGGACATACCGGCCGCCCGCGCATCTAGCGGGCTGCACCTACCTGATGCACCACAATCCGGATCTCTTTCGCTGGCCGTTCGAGTTCCGGCCCGAGCGATTCATCGACGAAGCCCAGCAGCCACGGACCTGGCTGCCGTGGGGCGGTGGGCGCAAGCATTGCCTCGGCCGGCACTTCGCGCTGCTCGAGGTCAAGACCGTGCTTCGCGAGGTCTTGACCGAGCACCGTGTGCTGCCGGTGAGCGCGGGACTTGAGCCGCCGAGGTGGCGAAGCGCGATCCTTGTTCCAGGCGAAGGCGGGCGCATCGTCCTCAAGCGCCGCAAGAGTCAGAAACCCACGGGCATTTTTTTTGGGTAAGACAAATTGCGTTCGCACGAAATCTGTTGCTTTAGCAACGCTTTTCGTGCGAACGCAACGTTTCTATTGCGTGCGCACAGTTCCGCAAAAACAGGCCGAACATCGGTCCCGACATGCAGAACAATGGTCCGCGTTCGCATGGGACGACCGAATCCAACCGCCGCACCAGGCTGCTGTAGCGGCCCTCTAAGCCGGCGCGAGCCGGGGTGCTCGTGACCGGCGCGACCTCCCTTGACGCGGGCTCCCGGCCGGCAGGATGGCTGTCCTGCCTGGACGTGCCGTTGCTCGCGAGCAACGGCGCCGAGGTCGCCCCGAGGGGCAGCGACGGCGAGACGCTAGTTCTGTACTTCTTTCCAGGGACCGGGGTGTCCCCCGAAGACGGTCTGCGAAGCGAAGCGCACGACCTCTCTCAGCACCTCTCGTTCGCCTCCTACGATCTGGCGTTCCGCTCGCTCGGCTGCCGCGTGCTCGGGATCAGCACCCAGGCGCATGAGCGGCAAGCTCACTACGCCGAGAAGGCGCGCACCCGCCACCTCCTGCTGAGCGATCCCGAGCTGACCCTCGCGGCAGCTCTTCACCTGCGGACGTTCAGCACCGGCCTAGACGACCACTTCTACGCTCGCTCGCTGCTCATCGTCCCCCGCGACGCCGAGGTCGTGATCCTGAACGTGGGCGTCCCCGGCGAGTGTCCGGTGGACGCGCTCGCCTGGCTCAGAGCCCAGGGGAGCTAAGTGCTCGTCGCCTCCGCGATCGCCGACGCGCTGCCGCCTCGTTCGCGTTGGGAGCCGATGGATTGGGCGGAGCTGGCGCGCGCGAACATCACGGTGCCGGAGACGCCCGAGGACGTCGAGAAGCTCGCCGACTCGATCATGCACCGAAAGCGCGACTTCTGGATCGTCGCGCTGACCGCCCGCCGCAACGAGGTCATGCCTTCGGTGCCGCCGATGATCGTGCGCGAAATCGTCGGCCCGAACGTCCCCATCGTTCACCTGAAGAGCCTCCTGGCGACCCACCTGCAAGAACTGCTGCCGCCGAAGCTCCAAGTGTTCGGGGGCGCACTGCGCGTCTACCGGCCAGGCGTCATCGACGATCCCTTCGCGCACCCGCTGCTTTTCGACGAGACCGGCGAGTACGGCGCAGAGATGCTCGTGTGGCTTGGGCGGCTGTTCACCCCGAGCGTCGCCTGGCCGCCGGAGCTGTCCGCCGAGGATCGCGTCGTCGCGCTCGAGCACGCGCTGGCGAGGGCTAACGCCGCGCGCAGGCGAGAGACCAGGATTCTCCGTCGCCGCTACGAAGCGCTGCTCGCCCTAGTACGCCCGCGTGGCCTGCGGGTCGGGAAGCGCAAGCCCGATCTGATGGACAGCGAGCTGCGCGAGCTGATCGCCGAACAGTGGACGAGCGTTGTCCCCGCCGAGGAGCGCGATAGCTACCGGCTGCGCTCCTACACCGTGGCGCCGCGCTTCATTGCCGATCTGCACCGAGGCATCCCCGACGTGCCATTGGACGAGATCGCGCGCGTCTGCGCGCTCGCGCTGTGCCGATTCCCCGTAAAGGCATTCGGGCTACACCGCGGAAAGCTGCGCCCGTCACCCGAGCAGCCGCAGATGTCAAAGGCCGATGGCGCGAAGGCGTGGTGGTGCAGCCTCACTCGCAGCGACTCGTCAGGGACGCCGCGCATCGTGTGGTGGGCTAACGCGGACGGCACCGTCGAACTCGTCGCTTGCGGGCGCCTGAAGGAAGGCTCCCGGTGACACAAGCAACGGTCGAGGAGGAAGCCGAGGCGAAGGGCGACTACTCCCTGACGCTCGGGCGGGGCCTGGAAATCCTGTCGTGCTTCACGCCCGAGCGGCCGGTGCTCGACATCCTAGAAATCGCGAACGCAGCTCACCTCGCCCGGACGACCGCGCACCGATTCGTACTCACCCTAGAGCGCGCGGGATACCTCGTGCGCGACAGGACGCCAGAAGGGTCACGGGCAGCGAAATACCGGCTTGGGCTCCGCGTGCTCGACCTCGGCCGGAGCACGATCAGCGCGACGCCGATGCCGATTCATGCCCGCCCGATTCTGTGGGCGATCGCTGCGGCGACCGGGCACAGAGTCAGCGTCGGCACGCTCGCAGGCCCCACGGTGTTGATCGCCGAGTGCGCCGCCGCTCCCAACGGCGAGGATCTGCTGCCCGAAGTCCGCGTCGGCTCGCAGCTCCCGGCTCACTGCACGGCTCTCGGCAAGGTGCTGCTCGCCGCGCTGCCGGTCGCTCGGCGATCCCGCCAGCTCGGCAGCGGACGTCTCGCGAAGCACCGGCCGGCGACGATCGCCAACCGGCAAGCACTCGGCCGCGAGCTCGTCGCCGCGCTCGACCAAGGCTTCGCGGCGAACATCGACGAGCTTTGGCGTGACGTAACCGAAATCGCTGTGCCGGTAGTCGGCCACGACGGGCAGGTCGTCGCGGCGCTCAGCATCGCGGCCCACCGCTCGATCGCGTCCTCGGCCGAACTGCGCAAATGCCGCCCAAGGCTCGAAGCCGGCGCGGGCGAGCTGTCCGCGTACCTCGGCAATCCTCAGCAGTCGCCGACCGTCGTGGTGGAGCCGGTCATCGTCGCCGAGCTTCGTACAGCGCTCGTCGACGAGCTGCTCGCCTCGCAGGACACGGCCGCCGAGGCGATCTCGTCCAACATGCCAGGGCTCCGCGCCGCGCGCTACCGGGAAATCGCCGAAGAACTGCAGGCGCGAGCCGACCTTCACGACACGATCGGGTGGCCCGATGACCCGCTGCCCGACGGTGCGGTGACGATCCGGGGCGCCAGGCAGATCGACCTCGCGATTCGCTGCCTGAAGCGCCGCAAGCACGAACGGATGGACCTCAGCACCTTCGAGATCCTCAGAGCGCAAGACCCGCCCCGACAGCGCAGAGCCGTGGACCGGAGCGCCGGGGACGATCCCGCCGAACAGGCAGACGCGCAACGTGCCGTCGGTGCATTCCTGGCCGCGAACGAGCCGGCGAGCGCATGAGCACCAAGGCCATGTCGATCCCGCCCGAGGTTCTTGTGCATGTGCGGGAGGCGCTGCTCGGCGCCGCCGGAATCGCGATCGAGGACCTCGGAACGCTCACCTCGGACCTGGAGGCAGAATGCGAGAAAAAGGAAGGACCGGACGGTCCCGGCAAGCGTGCCGCTTACCACGAGCTGACGGCCGCCGTGCTCGTCCGCTACGACCTGCAAAAGACGATCGGCCTGCCAGGCGACCCGCTAATCACGGTCAAGGTCCGCGGGCGGTCGAGCGAAGAACTCGTTGTCGAGTGCCTAACCGACTACCGCGACGCCCTCGTTGCGCGTAAAGAAGACGACTTCATGGAGGAGGCCGGACTGAAAGAGGCCGCCGAGTCGCTGCAGGCAATCGAACCGTTCCTCACCGACCGACAAACGAGCCGTGTCGAACCCGTCGCCTAAACCCCCCAGGTCGGAGTGGGACGCCGAGCAGCAGAGCATCTCTGCGCACCTCGGCGAGATCGTTGACCGGCTCCGCAAGGAACGCGGCCTGACCGAACAGCAACTCGCGGGCAAAGCCGAACTCACCATCGACCGGCTGCGCGGAATCAAAAAAACGCACACAGACCCGTCGCTCTACGCGCTGCTGAGGCTCTGCGTCGCGCTCGACGTGTCGATCGGCACGCTGCTCGGAGACTTGCCTCTGCCAAAAGCGCCAAAACCACCAAAACGCCCCTACTACCCACGCCGCGCGCCGCGCACAGACAAGCACCAACAGGCAACAGGAGGCCGCGACCATGCCGCCAGATAACGAGGTGGAGTGGAACCTGAGCGGCGTCAGAGCAGCGCCGTCGCAAGACCTGAAGCACCTCGGGCTCGGCACCTTCCTACTCGTCGAAGCGCAGAGCGCAGACGGCACGCCCACGCGAGCCGTGCTGCGCTCCTTCACCGGCCACGAATCCGCTGTCTCCAGGGTCGCAGTCAGTGACCCAATCCTGACCGCGATCGACGCGAAACCCGAAGTGAAGGTCGCGCGCTGCTCCGCCAGCGGGGAGCCAAGCAGCGCCTACATCCTCTGCGAAGCCAGCGTCGTACCGGAGGACGCGAGGGCTAGCCAGGAATTCAGGCTGCGCCTCAGCCTCCGCTTCAGAGAGCGAGTCGCGAACCGGATCAAACCGGGCGAGCACACCATCCTCCAACTGAAGCCGATCAAAGCGTATGTGCCGGCCCCGCCCGCGCCACCCGCCACGCCCCCTGCAGCACCGGACCCATCAGCCTCGCCGCCGTCGGAGGCCGCGTGAGCCCAGGACCGACACCGCAGGCCGTTGTCACGATCGCATCGCTCGGCAGGCCACGCGGGCTGACCCGAGCGCTCCTGCGTCGCGACACGGACATCCCGCCAGTAGAGATCGACCTGGCCGTAGCCGCGCTCGTGGAGGCAGGCGTTCTCGTCGAACGCGACGACGCGGTCCTCAAACCATCCACCGCACTCGCAAGGCTGTGGGACATCAACCTCATCGGGGTGTGAGGTCTTTGAGCGGCGTCGCTACCACTCGGCGCACCACGACTCGCCCGACCCGCAGTCGGCCCGCGAGTCCCCGCCGCAAGCGGTTGGCGCCCCCTCGCCGAGAGCATGCATGGACTCCGCGAGAGACCCACATCCTCATCTTCGCCCGCCGAATGATGGGCATGAGCAACCCCGAGATAGCGACCTTCTTGGACATCCCGGCGCCGGACGTTGAAAGTCACGTCGCGGAGCTTGTCGAGGACGATCGCCTCGGCGCGCGCGTAGGCGAAGTCCAGGGTCCGACCGGGCGACGCGGCACAAAAGCCTGGGATCACCTGCGTCCCGCGATTCGCGAAATGTACGAAGAAAACACGCCGCACGGGAGCATCAGGTTCATGCTCGGAATCACTCCGATCGAGCTGAACACGCAGTTGCGACGGCTGTTCAAGGAAGGACTCCAGCGACGTCACTGAGCCGAGCGTTCGGGCTAGGCGTAAGAGCCCAGCGACAGCAGCGAGGGCTCAGCCAAGAAGCGTTCGCCGACACCGTCCTCGGGGTTCACCGCACCTACCTCGGCGGGGTGGAGCGGGGCCAGCACAACCTCACGCTCAGGAGCGTCGAGAGGATCGCTGCCCGCCTCGACGCCGATCCGGTCGAACTAATAAGCAACCCGGCTTCCGCCGGCCACGTAGCGAACGGGCCGCAAACCGCAGGCCACCGCTCACCGTCGCTATGGCGGGCTTGCGACTTCGTGTCCATAGAGGTAAACCATGCGCGTGGCCGTCAACGTCACAGCCCGAAACCTCAATGCTGCGGCTGAGTGGCGAGACCCTTCCGAGGGTCTACACGCCGAGCTGGTGCCGCACCTCAGCGAGCACGAGGCACTTGGCCCAATCCTCAAGGCGCCGCTGGTGTTCATGGTCCCGTACCTGCCGTCGCTCGCAGCGTTCGCGAACGAGATGTACCTCGGCAAGAAGGCGGCGCTCCGCCGAGCCGAACAGGAGCGACGCTGGTCAAAGGCCGTGTGGCTGTACGAGAGGCCCTACCGGCTGCTCGCATTCTTCACCTTCGCGCAGCAGCTAAGCGACAGCGAATACTGGCAACTGCTCGGCTCGATCTGGCTCGACACCGAGAGCCTCTTCCAGAACCAGGAGCTTTGGCTGCAAGCCCTCACCGCCGACCGGGCTGCCCGCGCCGACTGGCTCATGGACGAGCAAGATCGCGCCGTGCTGAACGCACTCGACGAGGAGGTCACGATCCAT
This sequence comes from uncultured Solirubrobacteraceae bacterium, assembly GCA_963714215.1. GTDB lineage: Bacteria > Actinomycetota > Thermoleophilia > Solirubrobacterales > Solirubrobacteraceae > Palsa-744. Next base: position 653,549 of record CAVQNP010000004.1, on the reverse strand, counting down.
CGCGGCTTCACCCACGGGGGCGGGCAACGCTCGCCGAGCTGGTCGGTCAGTCGCCGAAAGGCTGAGTGGTTCGCCGCGCGCAGGTTCGGCGTCGGCACGAGCTATCTGGCAAGCACGACCATCCGAAGGGATCAGGCGCTCGCGTACTTCGGCGGGCGCGGCGAGCAGGAGATCGTCATCGACCCCTGCTGCCTGACCGACGTGCGAGTAACAGCGCTCGGCTAAAGCAGCCGGTATCCGCCAACCACGGCGACCCCCCTCTCGCCCCGGCGATGGCGCCGAGGCGAGAAGGGGGTCGCGTGGCGGCTCACGCTGCGAGGTCGTACCGCAGCGGCTTGTCGCTGACCTGCTTCGCTTTCTTCTCCTTGGTCAGCCGCGCGAGGCAGTTGCCGACCGCGCCCGAGGACCGGCCGAGCGCTTTCGCGACCTGGCTCGGGCCGTGCGGCGCGTCGCCCTTGTGCTCCTTGAGGTAGGCGAGCACCAACGGCTCGAGGCCGCCCGCCTTCAGCCGCTCCGGCTTGTCCGACCCCGGCGCCTTGCTGGACCCCGACGCCTTCCCCGACGACGGCTTGCCGCTGCCCGACGCGGCGGGTTTCCCGTTGCTGGGTTTACCGCTCGCGGGCTTCGCCGCCGGCTCGGTGCGCTCGTCGTCGCCGACGTGCTTGGCGTATGCAGCCGGCAGCTCCACGTCCTTGAGCGTGAAGCGGTCGGGCAGCCGCTTGCGGCCGTCGCGCCCGCCCTCGTGACGGGTGAACACGCCAGCCTCGGCGAGCCGCCCGAGCACCTTGCCAGCCGTCGACCGGGCGATACCGGCCTGCTGAGCGACGCCCTCGATCGTGGCGCCGGGGTACTCCTTTACAGCGTTCGTCACCGTCTCGTCGTGCGACGGTTTCGAGTCGTTCTTGACATTGCTCGTCATCGGATTTCTCCTTTATTAGAGCCCTTCCTGGGCTTTGGACGGTGGACGTGGTACCTCGACCCGGCGGAGGAAGTCAAGTCCTCTGACGAACTCTTTAGAAAGCTCTCCCGCCCGTTCGGAGAAAGGTCTGGCGGCCCAGCGGAGAAGCTTCGCGGCTGGACTTGACTTCCTCCGCCAGGTCGAGCTAAACGTGTCTACGCAGCCCAAAACCGAACCGCCCGCTACCCCGCAAGACGCGGGTCTCGGCGAGCGGAAAGGAGTCACCGAAATGCCATCAACCTGCCCCTTCTGCGCCCCGGTCGATCCGGGCCTGCTCCGCGAGGAGCTCGCAGAGATCTACACCCGCGAGATGCTGATGCCCTCGATGTACCGCCGCGCCAGAAGGATCATCGGCAAACTCGTCCGCGCCACCGGCCTCAGCAGGGACGAGATCATCGCCAACGCGATCGCCGACGCCGAGTTCATCGACGGGTGCATCGCATGAGCGAGGTAGTCGTCACGCTCGATCCCGGCCAGTTCAACCTTCTGATCAGCGGCCTCGGCCTCGCAGCTTCGACTGCCAACGCGACGAGCTTCGAGACGCGCGAGCTGATCGGGCACCCCGAGGAGTACTCGGCGCTATCCGATCACCTGCAGGCGCAGCTCCCTGGTGACGGCCCCGCCCCTGGTGCCGCTAGGGCTCGCATCGCCGTGCGCGAAGGGCTTGCCTGCCCCGTTCGCGCGAGGTCCCACGGTGGACTTGCTCTTTCCCGCCGGTCGAGCTAGACGTGTGTTCACCAACCGATAGCCAGCCGATCAAAGGAGCCCTGAAAATGACGACCGCCACCAGCACCGACAGCGACAAGCCGGCCGAGCTTTTCGTCGGGGAGCTTTACCGCGACGAGGCCGGCAACGAGGTCTGGCGCATCAAGGAAGACGGCACCGGAAACGTAATCCGCGACGGCATCGCCTCCGACAGCAACTATCGGTGGCTGCTCGATTGCCTGAACCACGGCGATGATTACGCCGACGAGCAGGAGGCGCTGCGCGACGCCGCCGCTCAAGGAACGACGCCGTGACGGCATTGCTGAGCCTTGCCGCGTGCGCGGTCCTCGCGGCGCTCATCGTGTGGCACCTTGGGGGCGCGATGCTGCGCCTGACTGGCGGCTTCGTCGCGATCGGCGGGCTGCTCGCCACCGCTTCGACCGGATCGGCGCACACGGCCCTCGGCACGCTCTTCGGCGCGCTGGTGTGGCTTGCCGGGCACTGGCTTTGGGCTCTACGCCACCACTACTACCGCTCGCCGCTCGCTCGGCGAATCTTCCTGACAGTGCTGCCGGCGCAGCTCGATCCCGCGCGCGGCTGGGGCGTGCCGAACATACCGCCGGAGTGCCGCCGATGAGCACCGTGGTGGTCACCTTCAAGGACGAGGGCTGCGACGAGCACGGGCCGTTCGGTCCCGTCGTCGTGATCCAAGCGGAGGGCGAGGACGCCGAGGCCGCTGCCGCCGCAGGGATTCCATTCGCCTACCGGCCCGACCAAGCCGACGATCTCGGCTGGAAGTCTCACCGCGACGCCGAGGCCATCGCGGGAGAGCACGGCGTCCCGCTGACGCATTGGTGAAATGGGGCGGTGAAAGTGGATCGAGCAACTTGTAGGGCGGCGCGCGAGCCAACCGCTCCCGTGGCCGAAACGGCTCGCCGCCGCCCTACCGGGCCACCGACGACAGAGCACTTCTACCTCGCAGTAACGACCAGCGGCGGATACGACGGGCCTACCCTTTCCGCGCGGGCTATCGAGCGCGCGCTCAGCGTCACGGCGCTGGAGCAGGACGTGCCTATCGACGGCATCCTCGTGCAGCGCTGGGAGGCGCCATGAGCGGAAAGGTCACGACCGGGCACGTCGCCTCCTGCATCGAGTTCCTTGAGCAACAGCACTGGACGATCACCTACGCGGCGAAGCGCGTCGGCGACGGCGAGTACGGGCCGTGGGCGCCGTTCACGTTCGTCGCGCCTGACGACACGATCTACGAGGATCTGCCCGAGGCGATGGAAGCCGCGCTCCGCGAAGATCGCGCTAGCCAAGGAGGCAGCGATGCTGAGGACTGACACTCGCAGGAGCTATTGGGGTTCTGAGATACCCGTCGCGGTCATCCAAGACTTCATTAGGACCTGTCTACGTCACGACGCCGTCGCTGACTTCGTGGCCGAGTACCTCTTCGATGCGCTCGGCGCCGACGGCCAACCCCCAGCGGAGCTTGGCGAGGCGCTGCGCCTCGCCGTCACCGAGATCATCGACGCCTCGACCTGCGCCGACTGGCAGCGCGTCGGCGACGACCTCGTCGCGGACGCGCGTGAGAACCTCGAAGCCGAGCGCAGCGGCACGGCATCCAAGCCGCTGCCGGCCGTCACGCGACCGCGCCGCACCACTAGGCGCTACCAGCCCAACGGCCCACACGCGCGAGCACGACGCGAGACAGCGGGCCTGTTCATCGACGCCCTCGAAGAATTGCGCGAGGAAAACCCAGGCGGGCGCATCACCCTCCGACAGCTCGCCAGCCGAACGAACCTCGCGAAAGAGACGGTGTTCGCGCAATTCGGCAGGACGTCGGGCCTGGAATGGGCAGTCGACGCGCGCGCCGCGACCCGGCTCCCCGCCCTGTGGGCTGAACTCAGCTTCGCTGAGCCGGGCACGCCCGCCGAGCAGATCAGAGCCACCGCGCAGGAGTACGCCCGGCTCGCGCTGGCGCATCCCCGCGCGATGCGAGCGCTGCTCCGGCCCGACGAGCTTGACGATCTGCTTTGCCCCAAGGACCCGCGCTCCTACCGTACCCTCGCCGAGTTCACCGCGACGCTCGGGCACCGCGTCGCCGAGCAGAATCGCCTCCTGGCCGAAGCGGTCGCCGTGCTTGCAGACGACAGCGCTCCTGGGGGCGAGGTCGTCCGCGCTCTGAACGGCGCATGGTTGCGGGTCGCCGCGCTCGCGTGGCAGCTCACCGCACCGGACCCGGCTGAGCTTGCCGAGGAGATCGCCGCGAGAACCGACGCCGTACTCTCGACGCTGGCGCCGAGAGCGACCGCGAGCTAGGAGCCTCATGCTCTACCCCGTCCTCGTACCCAAGGAGCCGACAGACACGATCCCGCGAGGCGCCGCGATCCTCGGACACGGCCGTGGCTCAGCCCTCGTGCTCGCCAACGCCCGCGAGCGATTCGGCGAGCGCTGCGCGCAGGCCGCTCGCCACGGCCAACTGATCCGGTTGCCCAGCGGCTGCGTCGAGGTCGGTCACTACGAATCGACCGACGGCGAAGTACGGCTACGGCACGGCGGCGCGCTCACCCTCTCGCGCTGGCTCGAGCATCCCGTGTCGCGCGGCGACCTCGAAGCCCGCGACAACCGGACAGACCGCCGACACCGCGCTCGACAGCTTTTCTACCAAGGCCGTCATGCCGAGGCCGCTCGACTCGACCCGCGTATGGGCCTGTAGGGAAAGGGGCAAACAAAGATGATCGTGCTGACCGTCGATGAGATAGCGCTCATGCTCACCGGCATGGGCTCACTGCCCGATGACGTAGAGGAGGCGCTCCACCATGTGGAGGACTGGATCGAGCACATGCGCGCTGGCGACATTCAATGCGGCCGGACGATCCCCGACAGCATGCCGGGCTCCGTGCGCGTGAGGGATTGGGCGGAGCCCGGAAAGACGCTGGCGCTCACCGTTGGTGAAGTAGCCGTCCTCCTGCCCGACCTCGGAACGCTTCCCTCGTCAGAGCGCGAGGGGCGCCAGCGGATCGAAGCCTGGGTCGCCGATCTCCGCAACAACGAGATTCCGAGCGGGCGAACGATCAATGAACGCTCCGGCTGAGCTTGGGCGGACTCTGATGCTAAGCGCTTACGTCGAGCCCGATCCGATCCTCCTCGCCGTTGCAGCCCAGCCGGGGGCACGCGCTGGCGATCTCGGACCATCAATGCGAGTCGCCGCGCGCCTGCGGTTCCTTCAGGCGACGGGGAACGTCGTCGCCCACGGCCCGTCGCCCGCCCGCTGGCATCCGACCGCCGCCGGCCAGGAGCTGGTAAACCGTCACCGGCTGCGACTACTGCGAGCGCGCGGCCGACAGGCCCGCAAACAGGAACTCGCGGCGATCCGTCGCGCAGAAGACCTCTCGGGGTTCGCAGCTACCCTCACGAAGCCGAGTCCGAATCCGCCGCTGCTTCGAGGTCTGCATCCAGCGCCGCCGCGCCCTGACCTTCGGCGAACTTGCCTCAACACTCGCGGACAGCGTCGGTCGCGACGTGCTCATCTCGACGGACATTGGAAGGGTCTGGCCGCAGGTCTATCCGATCACGGCCGTCGGAACGATCGACAGTGTTGAGGACGATCGGAGCCTTGTCGTCGGGGATTGGCTCGTCACTGTCACCGTGGGGGACACGGCCTTTGTGGAGTTCTCGCGGCGCCACTTCCGGTCAGCGGAAGAAGATGCGCGACTAGGCGAGATTCGGGTCTGTCAAGGAGTGCAGACGACCACGGTCGCCCTCGACTTCCTAGAGATCTGAGGTCGGGCAGGAACGGCCCCTGGGCCTGCGGCCGTTGTTGGAAAGGCCCGACGGGCTACGACGGCTGCGCGAGCGGCCCCCAGCCGTTCGTGTTGTCTGAGTCATCATCGCGGCGCGGCAGCTCGCTTTCTCCGCGTAGTCGTCTGATTTCAGCGCGATAGGTTTCTCGCTCGCGGACGGAGGTGGCCGTCCTCATCATCCGCTCGCAATGGCGGATTCGCGGCTTGGTCGTCATGTGCCGTAGCGCGGGGGCGCTCCAGTCGATCATCGCGCGTCGTCGTCCTTCTCCCGCTCGATGAATTCGGCGGCGAGGTCATCCTCGGCGATCGCAACCAGGGCATCCGTCAGCGCCACAGATACGTCGCTGCTTTCGCGGCCGTCGCGGGTACGCCAGCCCGTTCCGTCGTCGCTGCGCTCAAGCCCGGCGTACTCCAGCAGTGCGGCAGCGACACTCGGGGCCACCGTGATCGTCACGTCGCCGCCGATCGTCGGAGCCGCTGGCTCCGGGTCGGACTCGCGCTCAGCGATTGCGACCAGCGCGTCAGTGAGCGCCGTGCGCGGGTCAGTCGTCTGCGACCCGTCAGGAAGCCGCCAGCAGCCGGCGGAGCCCGGCACGATGCCGGCCTGGGCGATCAGCTCGACAGCGACGGTGCTGCTCAGCGATACCGTCACGTCGCCGTAGATCCTCGGCGCCGCAGGAATCTCGCCACTCGCCTCGTCATGTGAATCCTGCTCGGCGATGCTGACGAGCGCTTCCCTCAGCGCGAAGCGCGGATCGTCAGTCAAGCGGCCGTCGCGGCACTCCCAACAAAGAGGGTTCCGCGGCTTGATGCCACCGCGCGCGATCAGCTCGGCCGCGACTGAACTCGTAACCGTGACCTCGACGGCGCGACGGTGGATTACAGGCGGAGCGTGTCTCGTAGCGGCGGTCATTGCGCGTCCTCGCCCAACTCGGCGCGTGCCTGCGTAGTCAGCTCCTCGGCGACGGCGGTCCAATCGTCGAAGGTCGCGGCCCCAAGCACCTCGTTGATGATCGGCCGCAGGCTTTCGGCGACGACCGAAGGGTGGTACTTGCCGCCGACAACGTGCTCGAAGAGCAGCTCGTTGGTCGCGTCGGCCGCCGTGTCGTGCTGAAGCGCGTCGAGGATGAAGCTACGGATTTGCTCGGGCCGGAAGGTCGTGCCCTGTTCGCTCGTGCGGGTGTCGGTCGGCGTTGCGGTTTGCATCGCGGCTCCGTTTCGGTTGAGAGGTTCGTTGCTCATCGGGACACACGTCTAGCTCGATCACGGCGGAAGTCAAGTCCATTCTTCTCGGCGGTCCTCGGAAGACCGGCGGCAAGCCTCCCACGGACTGAACGCGGCTGGCTTTCGCCGCTTGATCCTCAACTTGACTTTCTCCGACGAGTCGAGCTAGACGTGTGTCCCGATGAGCACGACCCCCCGAGCGAAGGAGCGCAAGATGGCGACAGCAACAGCGGCAGCACAAGGCATGAACCACGCAGAGCTAGCGGCGGCGATCAACCTGGACCCCGACCGCCTGGCCGGACTCCTTCACGACGCGAACCGCGAATATGAGAACGACCTGAAACGGCTCGACGAGCAGGCTGGCTGGATCATCGAAAAGATGCAACGGCTGCAGGAAAGCATCGCCCGCTCGCGCGAGACCGGCCCCTCGGCCCTGTCGATCAACCCGCTCGGTGTCCTTCAGGGTCAAGCACCCGAGCTGGATCGGCTCTGCGCCACCGTAGGCGCCAAGCGCGATCAGGTCCGTCGCCTCACCGAAGTCCTTGGCCTGACTGGCTAGACGCCAACCGCAGCGGCCATACCGGCGGCCTCCGCTGCGAGTACCGCTTCGCGGATCGAGGCACGAACTTGCTCGGGTGGGTCGGAGGGGGCGACGGCGCGCATGGCGCCGATCAGTAGTTGCCGGGCCGCTTCGAACGACCCGTCGGCCTCGACCGCCGCGACGAACGCTTCTGCCTCGCCTGGGCACAGCAGCTCGGCGAGGCCCAGCACGGCCCGATTCCACTCCGTGATCGGAAGTTCGAACCGCGTCACGGCTGACTCGCCGGTCCAAACTGGCAGCAGCATCAGGTTGGTGACCATGCGGCGGGCGATCTCCGAGTCGGGCGGGCCGTCGTCAGCGCCGAAGAGAAGGACGTCATGGCCGGTGCCTCGCTCGTGAGCGGGTGGCGGGCCGAGGACCGAGACGGCGAGGCGCCGGCCTGCCTGGTCGGCAGCACGCTCAGTCGGGAGCGCGATGTATAGCGATCCGAGGAGCACCGGCACATTGCCCAGGTGGTCTTCGAGCCCGCCTTTGATCGCGGTCGAGGCCCGCAACAGAAACGACGACTGGCGGTACTGGCGGACGTGCTCCAGCTCGTGACGGAGCACCGCGAGCTGGGCGCGCTCGGCATACCCGGCATACGTCAGAACCTCGTAGATGCCACGGTTCGCAAGCGAGCGCTCCTGCTGCTCAGGAATGAAATGGAAACGGCGACCTTCGACTTCCCACGCGGTCGCTCCTGGCTCGACGGCGCTCGCGCCCACGCCGGGCGCGAGCAGGCCGTCAAAGACGTGGAGGATTGCGTCCTCGCCATCGGTTAGTTCTGCGTCTGCGAGCGCGAGCTGCCACTGAGCGCGAACCTCGGGGGTCATGTTCGGATCGTCGAAGCGGGCCACAGGGCCATTATGCGGGGAGGCTTTAGGGGCGGGCCAGCTAGGCTTCGCCGCCGTGACCGACGAGGAATTGGACGAGCTGATCCTGAGCCGACTTCGCAACCGCCGGGAGCAGACCGAGCGCAACGAGCTTCACGACGCAACACAGAGTCCGACGGATTTGGCGGCCTCGTTTAACGAGCCCGAGGCTCGTGTTGAGGCGCGCATTCTTGTGCTCGCCGGCGAGGGCAGAATCGTGGAGTCGCCCGCGTTGCCCGGTCGCTGGATGATCGCCGCGTCGCGCGACAGTTAGCCCCCGCGATCATTTGGCCGGTGGCGCCTCTACGAGCGGCGCCACCTGCAATGGGAACTGGACCCGAGCCGCAGGCGCCCCTCGCGCTCGAGCAGGCCGACCAGTCGCCGCCGTGGGGCCGTCGGGCGGTAGGATCGGGGGTCGCGGCGAGATAGCTCAGCTGGTAGAGCACGCGACTGAAAATTGCGGTGTCCTGGGTTCGAGTCCCAGTCTCGCCATCCGCAGATCAGGGCCGGTCAGGGTTTGGGCCGGGGATGCCCCCCTCCCGGCCCAAACCCCCAGGAATCCGCAGGAAACAAACGGCATGTCCGGGGCTCGCGGTATCGTAAAGGCCCTGCAAATAGGCGAGTTTTTGGCGGCACCGCATCTAGACTGAAAATCGTGGTGTCCCCGGTTCGAATCCGGGTCTCGCCATATCGCCCGGCCCGACGAGCGGCCGCACGCCACGCCACTCCTCGGCGTCTGGCCGTTCGAAGGCGATCGTCACGTCGAAGTCGGGGCAGATAGAGGCAAGCTCCTCCCTCGTTGCGGACTCGATAGCGGGCCGCGGTCCGGGACAGCATCTCGCGGCGTCACCGCCGAGTGGATTCGTGCCGAGTCATTGGCGCAGGTTGACCTCGCCGACCACCGCGCCCCTCTTCGAGAGTTCGAACAGGGCGAAGGGCCCCGCGTGTGGGGGTATCTCGACGGCGAAGAACCCTTCGACGACGGGAACGCTGGCTGCCGGCCGTAGCCGCTTGTTCTTGATGCGTATTCGGGCCGTGCCGCGGCGAGCTATGCCGATGAGGATCAGCGAGCGGCGGTATCCGCTCGAGATGACGATCCCTGGTTTCAGGGGATTCTCTTTCCAGACGAGGTCTCTGACGCGTAGCGTCGCTCGCGGCGGACGCCGCTGGGGAGTTCGTGGCCGCGTGGACGCGCGGCGGCAGCATCGACTACACGCTCGGCACCGAACCGCGCACTCACTGGGCCCAGGCGATCAGCACTCCGCCTGGAGCGACCGACCTCGGAGCCTTCGTGACGATCAACCAGACCGGCGAAGCGACCGCGGTCTGGCTGCGGCTGTTCTCACTCACGCCGCGGGAAGAGGCGATCGAGGCACAGACCCTGGCGCCGGGCGCCGCGGCCATCCAGATCGCATTCCACAAGCCGCTGCGTTGAGCATCCCAGACGAGCGTCGCTCGCGCAACGATCGTCCTCGGTTCCGGCCGCGCCGGCTCGCCGATGAGGATTGCGAGTCCGACCCAGGTGCTCCGCACGACCACCTTGAACGATTCTACCGTCTTGAACGTTCTAAGGCTTGAAGTTACGGCCGAGCCCGCTCAGCCCCGAGAATGAAGCAATGGCTGCCCCCCGGTTCGCCACTCTCGCGCAGCACCACCACTGTTCGGCGCAAGGCCGCACCCGTGGTCGACTCGATCGAGACAGCGTGGGCTCTCGGGCGGCATAGGCCAGTAAGGCTCTACGCGGCCCTGCGCCGCGTCGTGCATGCAAACAAAAGGAGATGATCGACAGATGTCACTTCAGGCGAGACCATCTGCTCGGCGCCGGCGAGGCCTCATCGGCGTTGTCGGAGCGTTCACAGCACTGCTCATTGCGTTCGGGGCGGCGCAGGCGGACGCCTCGTTTCTCGGTAATCCGAGTGAGATCGCGTGGGTCGGGCGGAACAACAACGTAAACATCTACATGCCAAAAATGACGACCGAAGAAAAAGGCGCGTTCTTCGAAAACCTCATCGGGGAACACGTCGATCCGAACACGAACCCCAGCGCCGAAGGCTACTTCAGCGCGGGGTCATTTTCGTGGAACTTCGCCTGGGCTTCCGGCGGCAATGTCTGGACGAGTCAGCCCAGCGTCGGGCCTCACTCTGAAAACCTCGGGATCGCGCCAGGCACGAGTCCGAGCACGGGTAGTCAATTCGCATTTCAGGCAAATACCGGGAGCCTCTGGGTCAGCCACAAATACCAGGGGCAGGGCCTGTGGCCAGGCACCAGCCCAAGTCGCGTCATGCCGAGTGGCTGGGTGGCGTTCCAGGCGGCATCTACCACCGACCTCATCGTCTGGAACTACAAAACCCAATCGGGAGTGGACACGCATCTCGGCATGGCCCAAGGCACGAGCCCGGCCATCGCCGAAATCGGAAACGGCACCTACGAGGTGGCGTTCGTCGCCAACACCGGACGCCTCTGGACCTACTGCTCGTGTGAAGGCGTCGGTCGCGAAACCCCGCTTGGGGTCGAAAACGGTACGAGCCCGGACATCACAGAAAACGGAGCGGGCGGCTGGGTCGTTGCCTTCCAGGGTGCCGGAAGCCATCACCTCTGGATCTACCAACAAAACGGCCAAGGCACCGACCTCGGCGGCGGGATCTCGCCCAGCACGAGCCCAAGCATCACCGAGCGCAGCGGAATTACCGCAGTCTGGGAAGTCGCCTTCCACGCGACCAAAAACGATTGGCTCGAGACGTACTCTCCGCTGACGGGTCTCGTCACGACCGAAAAGGTCATGCGCTCCGGCAGCAGCCCGAGCATCGCTCAGTAGTCGTCGCAATTGCCTGTAGCTTGCCACGCGCCCAAGCGGCGCGTGGCAAGCCTGTAGATGACATGCGCTCGTGCTGTCGGGGCGAGAGCGCGCACACTGCAACGGCATCCAAAGTGACGCGGACTCCCGCCGCGGCGGCGCCTCAGACGCCTGGAAGCTCCGTGCGTCGACTTGTGGGCCGCTGGGTCAAGGCCGCGGGCAGGCGACCCGCGTGCGCGCGGTGGCGCTCCTGCCACCGAGGAACGCGAACGTCGCGGCGAACCGGAAACCGCCGCGCGGACAGGTTCGCGGCAGCGCGATCCCGGGAGGGTGGTAGGCGATCGTCCGACCCCCGACCCGTTCGTAATACGTCAGTCGTCCCCCCAGCTCCAGATGCATTTGGAGGAGCGACACGTATGGGCCTTCGGGGAGCGTCGGGATCGGCGGGATCCTGATGCTCAGGCCCCCTGGCAGGAGTTCGGCCGAGAGCACCACGAGCGCCGAGACGGGATACGAGCCGACGCCGGACACGAGCATCTTCAGGGTGCTGGCCGAAGGCGCGGCGAACATGGCCAACTGGACATGCTCGACATGGAGGAAGCCACCGAGCGGGATCCCGACCAGCGCGCTCCCGCGCCCCATGCGTGAGTTGGCCGGGCAGACGTCCGGGCCAATTTCTTCCAGGACCCCGGGCTCGCATGCCGCGAGCCCCAGTCCGCTCGTCGCGAACCCGAGGTTGTGCGGATAGGAGAGCTTGACAGCTGTCAGGACGGGCGGATGCAACCCACCCGAGGAGATCTGAAATCCAGTGGAAATCGTCGTCGGGGCGCCAAGTCGCTCGGGGCTAAGCGTCGCCGTCATCGTTGCCTTCGTGACTGCGAGCGCCGCGCCTGGAGCACAAGCGCACGACGCGAGCGTCGAAGCAAGGACGATCGACCGCAGCATGCCGGTAGCTCGCATGCGTGACCTGCATCGTCGAGCGTGCGCGAGCAACCCCCTAATACTTGAGCTTGCCGATGGCCTGAACAGTGAGCCCATAGTTGCGCCGATTGAAGACGCCGAACAGTTCGCCGCTCCCGCGTGCGTGCGCGTAGCGCCCGCTGCCATTGCCGATCGTCAGCACACCGCGAAAGCTCGGCGTCGGGCTCGTCGGGTTGCTCAACTTTCCCTGGGCTCGTGCGCGCATCGACCAGCCGGGGCCGGAGATCGTCAGCTGCGCGCTCACGGTGGGGCTCCCGTCGTAGGTGAAGCGCAGCCGAACCTTCCCTGGCAATGTCCCCGACGCCTGCCCTTCGTCGGTCAGCAGAGATCCGGAGCTGCTGATGTAGCGCAGGCGCGCCTCGTCGTGCACGCTCAGCACGCGGGCCGAGCGTGCGAGCGGGCCATCAGTCGCAGAGGCCAGCCCGCACGTGCCGATCAGCGCCACCACGGCGAGCGTGGGAAGCAGGACCGTAGCCGGCACGTGCAGGGCTCCGCAGTTGCGAGCCCGCCCGAACCCTCGCCAAACCGTCGCTCTCAGGCGCATGTGCTCATCCGATGCTCTCCTCACTGAACTCCCGCACGACCGTGAAGGTGCGGTGCGAGCTCACGATCTTATCCGTCTGTTCCAGCGCGCCCGCGGTGGGTCCACCAGCGGCGTATGCGCTTGGCGCTACGCCACGCACGCATGACGGCGAGCGTAGGGTAGATGAGCGGCGCCAGCTCGTGCCGCAAGCGCAGCGAGATCGGCTGGGCCACCTCGCCTCGTGCCGTCGGCGCGGAGGTGTAGTAGGCGACGACGCCGGCGAGCGTCATCACGTGGTGCGCGCCGTGGCGAAGCCGCGCAGCCTGCGCGATCGCCCGCGTGCCAATTGCCGCGAGCGTCGCCGCGAGCGCATCCCGATCCTCGTAGAGGCGAACGAACCCTGGTGCGCCCGCGCGCAAGTCCTCGTCGTGGTCGACGACGCTGTCGAGCACCGTGATCAAGACGCAGATCGAGAGGTAGGTCGCCTCGATCTCGGCTGCCTGCCCGCGCGTCGTACGCGGATCGGCGGCTGCCGCGATCAGGGCATGTACGGCGAGTACCGAGGATGCCGCGCCGGCGGCGAGCTCGCGCCAGCCGAGCCCTGTGCCTTCGGCCTCGCGCTCGGCCCAGGCCTGCAGTTGCGCTTCACCGAGACCCGGCGCGGCATGAATGTGGATCTGCGCCTGCGCGCAAAGAGCGGCGCTTCGCCCTGCGGCATCCTCGATCGCGCCCGCAGCCGGGAGCGCAGCGACGGCGGCTCTCACGGCGCTCGACAGATCCTCGAGATAGCCGCCATCCGCGCCTTCGGCGCGGTGACGATAGTAGTCGTGAGCGCCCGCGCCCACAGCCGGATCGAGCGCGTCGGTGAAGGCTTCGAACAGACTGCTCGCATCTCGCAGCGGCTCGCGGGAGGGAATCTCGGTCAGACCGTCGAGATAGTCGAACAGCAGCTCGAGCGCCACGACCGCCGCGACGACTTGCTTGCGCCGCGCTCGCGGCGCGACCGTCGCGAGCGTCGCCGCGACCTCCGCGTTGAACGCCTCGGTGTGCAGCTTCTCCAGTGCCAGCGCACGCAGCTCGTCGTCCTCGATCAGGCGCGCACGCGACTCCCAGCGCCTGAGCTCTGCCCGCACGTGTGGCCACACGCCTGTCCAATAGCGCGCGTTGGCGGCCGCCAGAGCGAGACCGGCGCGGAGCGCAAGGCGCCGATCCGATAGGGCTCCGGCCATGCGCGCCAGCGTATTCGCTCCAACTGCCCGAAGAGCTACCCCGGCGCGCGCAGGCATTTGCGGCCGGCCTGCCCTCAGCGTCCGCCGAACCGCCGCCGGCGATCGCCGAACTCCGCCAGGCACTCCTCTAGCGCCTCCCCGGTGAAGTCCGGCCACAGCTCGTCGCGGAACACGAGCTCGGCGTAGGCGGCCTGCCACAGCAGGAAGTTCGAGAGTCGCCGCTCTGCGCCGGTGCGGATGATCACTTCGGGCTCGTGCATCTCGGGGGCATAGAGGCAGCGTGCGAACTCCGCCTCGCCGCCGCCGTTGAAGCGCTTCGCCGCCTGCACGATCTCTGCACGACCTCCGTAGTTGAACGCGATGAACAGCGTCAGCCGCCGGTTGGCATCGGTCAGGGCCTGTGCCTGCTCCATCTGCTCGAGCAGCGGCGCGGGAAGCCCGGCACGCTGGCCGACGAAGCGCATCCTCACTCCTTCCTCGTGCAGGCCGGGCGCCTCGATCGCGATCCGCCTGCAGAACATCTCCATCAGCCCGTCGATCTCGGTGACCGGACGCGACCAGTTCTCGGTCGAGAACGCATAGACCGTCAGCTGCTCGATGCCGAGCCGCGCGGCATCGGCCAGGCGCGCCTTCAGCGTGTCGGCCGCGGCCTCGTGTCCCGCGTCGACGGGCAGCCCGCGCCGGTGTGCCCAGCGTCCGTTGCCGTCGGCGATGATCGCCACGTGGCGGGCCGTCGCGGTGGGCGCCCCGGCTGGTCCGGGTGCGCTTGCTCGACTCATGTTGCTCGATTCGATCGAGATGGTCTCGCCCGGCCTGCCCGCATGGCGATCTATTCCTCCTCCAGCGCGAGCGAAGGCGCGACGCGCGAGGCGAACCAGCCGGGGACTGCCACGAGCGCGAGCGCAAGGCCGACGACGAGCGCCAGTATCTCGAGCGGGCGAAGGCCCGTCAGGCTACGCGCGAGCGGGAAGCCCGTGACCTGCTTCAGGTAGGCGTCGATCACGATCTGCCCGTAGATCCCAGCCACCGCGCCCGTCACGCATCCGGCGCCGAGCATCAACACGGCTTCGGTCAGCAAGATCCGTCGCAGGCGCCGGGGCTTGGCGCCCGACAGCCGAAGCCCGGCCAGCCACGAGCGCCGCTGCCAGATGCTCGATCCGAGCGCCGCAGCCATCGCCGCGATCGCGCCGAGCAGCAGCAGCGTCGATATCTCGCCGAGCTGGCCGAGTCCTTCGCTCGTCAGGTCGTTGATTCTCCGCTCGCGAGCGCTTGCCAGCGAGACCTGCAAGCCGCTCGTCGGCCCCAACGCGCGCTGGATCGCGCCGCGCGCCACCAGCGGGTCCGCCCCGGGGCGCAGATCGATTCCGAGCGCAGTGGGCGCGGCCGTGTTCCAGGATCGACTGTAGTCGGCCGTTGCCATGAAGATCACCCCCGGGGGCCACGCGAGATTGGTCGTGCTCGCGGCGATCCTGAAGCGTCTGGTGCCCGTCGGGGTCGGCAGCGCCAGTGTCCCGCCGAGGGTCAGGTGATGTTCCCTGACGATCTGCTGGGAGACTACGATCCAGCCGCCTTCGCCGAGACGGCGGCTCGCGACCGGCTCCCGTCCTTCGACGATCTGGCTCCTCAGCACCTCGCGACTGCCGCCGGGCGGACGGGCGATCACCCACACGCGGCGTCGGTTCAACTGGAGAAAGCCTCCCTGGAAGCTGCGCACGCTCGCGACCCCCGGAACGCGCGCGATGCGTGCCGCGTCATCATCCCGCACGAAGGCACTGGTCGCCTGGTCGTTGTCGTTGGGGCTCGAGACCCAGATCTGCGCGTCGGCCACGTAGCTGTGTGCGAAGCCGCCGATTCCTCGCAGGAGGTTCTCGCGCGAGCCTCCCAACGCCACGCTGCCGAACAGGGCGACGGCCCCGGTCGCGGCGAGTGCGAGCGAGCGCAGCGTCGTGCCTCGCAGCGACGCAAGCGCCACCGGCAGCGTCGTGAGTCGTTGGTTGCGCTCGGCGAACGCGCCGAGTGCCCGCAAGACGCCGGCGAGCACCAGCGGTACGGCGAGCACGGTCGCTATCGCAAGCACGGCGGTGGCGATGAGGGCAGCCGACGGCGTGGCCGCAAACAGCCCGGTGGCGAGCGCGAGCAAGGCAATCGCCGCCGCGAACAGGCGCCGTTGTGTGCCCGCTCCGATCACGTTCCCGGGCGCGCCCCCTTCCACGTACACGGCGTCGCGCGCCCGTCCGCGGCTCAGATCGAGCAGCACGATCGCCGAGGCCAGGCAGGTGACCAGCACGCCGCCCCCGCCGGCGAGCAAGAGCGGCTTCGCACCGATGACGGTGCCCCCACCCAGCGTGAAGGCCCCGGCGAGGTAGCCGAGGATTGGTGGAAGACTCCTGTAGAGAGCAGGTAGCCGGCGAGCAGGCCCGCGAGCGACGCCGCCACGCCGAGGCAGAGCGCCTGGAACAGCACCATCTGCACGATCGCCGTGCGCCGTGCGCCGGCGATGCGCAGATCGGCGATCGCCTGGCGTCGCTCGGGCACCGTCAGCAACATCGCGTTGAACGCGAGCAGGAAGCCCAGCAGCGCACCGATCGCCGCGAACAGCTGACTCGCCTGATCGCTCGGGCGCAGGGCCTGCTGCAGCGAGGCGACGTCCTCGCCTGTTGCCGCGACCTCCAAGCGCCCGCCGGCGATCCGCTCGAGCTCCGAGCGGACGGTCGATCGCGCTCCCGGTTCACTCTGCACGAGAATGCGCGTGATCTGTCCCCGCAGGCCCGCCAGCTGCTGCATCCGCGCGAGCGGCATTACGGCCACCTGCGCGCGCGAGAGCGCCCCGACTGCTTCACCTCCGAGGATCGCCGACACGTTCAGCGGGTTGGCGAGGCCGCGCATCTGCAGCGACACCCGCTCGCCAACGTATACGTCAGAGCTGCTCGTTCCCAGGGCATCCGCGCTGGCCTTGCTGATGCCGATCGCGCCAGGCGAGAGGGCGGCGAGCGGGAGCGTGTGCGCGAGGCCGTCGAGCACCGCAAGGCTCGTCACCGTGCCCGCTACGTCGACCGAGACGTGGCGGCCGTCGCGTGTGCGGATCGTCGCGGTCTGCTCCAGCAGCGGCGCAGCCTGCTTGACGTGCGGAAGGCGTTCGACCTTCGCGAGCAGGCGCTCGTCGAAGCCGCCGCCGTCGGCCCGGCGCAGCTGCAGCTGCGCCGGGCCGACCACCGCATGGACCACTTCCCTGGCCGAGCCCGCGATACTCCCCTCGGCGACGAGCGAGGCGAAGACCAGGGCCACGGCGATCGCGATGCCGATGCCCGCCAGCAGCTCCTGCATAGCGTGCACGCGCAGTCGCCGCCGATAGAAGTACAGCAGGGCGTATGGCCGCATCACTCTGTGGAACGGGCGCGCAGCGCGGCGGGCGCACCGGGTCCCGCGCCGTCGAGGCGGCCATCGACCAGCTGCCCGTCTCGCAGCGTGTAGCGCCGGTCGGCGATCGCGGCCGCATCGGTGTCGTGGGTTACGAGCAGCACGCACGCCCCGCGCTCGCGAGCGATCGCCTTCAACAGCTCGACGACTTCTGCGCTGCGCCGACTGTCGAGATTCCCGGTTGGCTCATCGGCGAGGATCAGTTGCGGATCGCCGGCAAGCGCTCGAGCGATCGCTACGCGCTGACGCTCGCCCCCCGACAACCCCTCCGGCGTGTGCTCGAGACGCTCTCCGAGGCCGAGGCGCTCGAGCCAGGGCACCACGCGAGCCTGCGCCTCGCGCATCCCGGCGCCACCGAGGAGCAGCTTGACCGAGGCGTTCTCGAGCATCGAGACATGCGGCATCAGGCGGGAGCTCTGGTAGATGAAGCCGACGTCGCGCAGGAGATAGTCCGACTGCTCGGCTGCGGAGAGCGCGCGTAGCTCACGTCCCTTGTAGCGGATCACGCCACGGTCGGGCGGGAGCAAGGCAGCGATCAGGAGCAGCAGCGTCGTCTTGCCCGAACCGCTGGGTCCGTGGACAGCGATCATCTCACCGGCCTCGGCCACCAGGCTAACGCCGTCTACCGCGCGCACCTGCTCGCCGCTGTCGCGGTAGTGCTTGACCACACCGTCGAGCTCCAGCATTCCCATCGGACTAATCCGTCGTGCGCGGGATCGAGGCGTCGCTCACCCGCGGGCCTGAGACGCGGTCGCACGCCTCAACGCGACCACCGGCGCCAGCCCCGGTACGGGGCCGCTGCGTAGCTGGCCTTCGCCCAGTGAGAGCGCACGGTCGGCGCTCGACAGGCCGGTCGACTCGCCGGTGCTCGCGAACACGGTTGTGCCCTCGTCGGCCAGCGAGCGCAGCAGCGAGAGGATGCTGTCGCGCTCCATCAGCTCGACGCCGTTCACCGGCTCGTCGATCGCCAGCATCCGCGGGCGCAGGGCGAGCGTCCGGGCCAGCGCGACGCGTATGGTTTCGGCGCGATCGAGCTCACCGAGCCGCAGATCGACACAGTGCTCGGCGCCGGTGCGCTCCAGCGCCGCACGCGCGCGCATTCGCGCTGCCGCCGGCGGGACACCGCGCGCGAGCAGGCTCACCATCGCCTCGTCGAGCACGGTCCGTCCTTCGTTCGAGCGAAACGTCTTCTGGCAATAGCCGATGCCGGTGCCCAGAACGCCTTCGCCGGACTTGGCCAGACCGAGCCCGTCGAAGTACACCGTGCCGCTGTCGGGCGCCTCGATCCCGCACGCGATGCGCAACAGCGTCGAGCGACCGGAGCGCCGCAGACCCCAGACGACGACCAGCTCGCCGGCCTCGAGCTCGAGCGAGACCTCGCGCAGCACGACGCGTTCACGCGGGCCGTCGTCGTAGCGCTTGCTGACTGCCTTCAGCTCGAGCAGGCTCATCGCCGCGATGCTTGGGCGTTTGCCAGGGCGCTCAGCTCGCGGCGCGCATACTGCACCCACGCGAGCTTGGCCCCCACGGCCAGGCGATGCTCCTCGGCGATCAGCCGCGCGACGAGCGCCGAGGTTCCTTCGGGCGCGGCGCCATCCTCACCGCCCAGCGTTGTGCCGGCGGCCTCCTGCAGGCAAGCCCGCTCGTAATCCGCGACGAGATCGAGTGCCGCTTGCGGCTCACGGGCCAGCGCCGCCAGCTGCAGCACGAAAAGTCGCTGGCGGCGACGGTCCTCCGAGAGCTGACCGAGCAGCCAGCCGCGATAGTCGGCAAGCCCCTTGGCGGTCGCTCGATAGCGCGGCTTGGGCTGACGCCCGGTCCGCGTTCCGGGGACCTCCTCGATCAACGCCCTGCTCTTGAGCGTCGTCAGCGCCGTGTAGACGTGCGAGACGCTACTGAGCGATAGCGCGCCCTCGTAGGTGCGCTCGAAACGATGGGCCAGCTCATACGCATAGCTGGGGCGCTCGATCACCAAGCCGAGCAGCGCCCAGTTCACGGGGGAATGCATCGGTGTCGCTCCCACTTCCCTCACCCCTACTGCTCCCATGATCGGAAAGCGTAACCGAAGCCCTGGCAGTAAAGCGATAGCTCCGTGGTGCCCCAGACTCGGTCCCCGGCGCGTTCGGATTCCAGGCCACGCGCCAAACTGCCGAACTGGCGGGGGTCTTCGCCTCCTGGCCCGTTGAGACACGCAGCTCATCGTGGCAGTCAAGGCATGCAACGTTCTACGCCATGACTTACCAGGCGGAGCCTGCCCGAGAATCATCCTGGCATGAATTCGAGCGCTCGTCCAGGAGCCATCCGGATCGAGCCCGGACGGCTCTCGCTACCGCGCCGGCGCCCTCCCGCGCCTTGCTTCCCGCACCGCTCATACGCTTCGCGGCGGGGCTTTCTGCACACCTAGTACTGCCCTCGCGGCGAGCAGTCCCTCAGGGCTTAGTCGACCACCCTACAACGCCTAGGCTACCGTTTTTCCCAAGCTCTCATTGTTAGAGCGTCCGTCCTGAAAGGGGCAGCTGAGCTGTATCTGCCTCACCCTTGACATCTGAGGGCGACGACGTATAACCTCTATAACGGCGTTTATCAATGCCAAGAAGGCTGCGGACGCGGCCATCGACGGCAGCGTCGCAGCTTGGCGTCCCGGAGCCGAACAAAGGCGAGGGGATGGGGAAAGGCAGGGGGATGGGGACAAACACACGGATCGTCGCAACACCCTCGGCGCGGGCGCCATCGCGGCACCGCGCGCTGTCTCCCGTGCGGAGCTCTTTCCACGGCTCGTCCGACGTGCAGGCGAAGCGTCGGTCGTCTGGGCTGCGCCCCCTCGCTCCGCCGAGTCCCAACCGTGTGTCAAAGCGAGCGCTTGTGCTGCTCGCCCCGACGACGACCGTGCATCCGCGCGGGGCTGACCGCCCCCACGGCTGCGCGCTTACCAACGAGCCGCGCCTCAGCTCCTCCAAGGATGGCGTTGTAGCGCGCTCGCGCTAACAAGAGAAAAGGAGTGGATGAAACGTGAGACATCTCAGGATGGTCGGGGTCTGCCTCGTCGCGGTGTTCGCGATCACGGCGATCGCGGCGGCCAGCGCCTCGGCGGCAGAACCGCAATACATGGCCTGTGTCAAGGCCGTCAAAAATGCCAAAACGAAAAAATACGAAGGCGGCTACAACGACAAGACGTGCACGGAAGTGAACGGCAAAGACGAAGGAAAATACGCAACCGAAGCGGCCAAACTGCCGATCTCCGTCGAAGGCAAGAGCAAAGCCAGTACGTTCTACTACTCCAAACCGGGCGGCGGCATCGTTTGGACCGTTGTCTGCACCAAGGACATAAACAACGCCACGATCTCAGAACCCTCGTCTATCGAAGGAACGATCACCTTCGAAAAGTGCAAGGCCTCGAACCTGGTCACCAAAGCAAAAGCCGTCAGTTGCACGGGCAGCATCGCGGTTCCGTACTTCGCTGCCCTGCATGAAGCAACGGCGCCGGCATCCGGTCATCTGGGCCTTTCGCTGGTGTTCTTCGCCCCGACCTACTCGTGCGGCGGTGCCACGTTCGAAAGCGTGACAGGGTTCCCCGTCATCGTCGGTGAAGTGGCCCCGACGACGAAGGGTGAAACGGGCGTCTGGACCGTGAACAAAACGACCGGCGCGCAGACCCTCACAGGGTATGTCGACGGAGGGGAAACCACGACTTGGTCGGCCCCCGAAGCCGAAGTCACCCAAGGGGCGAGCTCGGAAGGCCTTCAGTTCGGACTTGAAACGACTGAGGCCATCGGCCCGAAGAAGGAAATCGTCATCAAGTAAGAACGACACGCGGACGGCACGCAAGCCGACCAAGCGCAGGACGTGAGCCTTCGGGTTCGTGTCTTGCGCTTGGTGTGTCGCGTGACAGCGCCCGGCCAGCCTGGAGGAGGCAAAGCCCGCTTGTGCCTCGCACAACGAGGGCATCGAGGATGTCCGATCGCCCGACCATTGCCCGAGGAGAGGACCCGGAACCGATGAACGCCCGCAACTTGAACTTGACCGGCCTGATCTCGCTGTGCGCGATCGTCGCGGTATTTGCCTCGGCGAGTCCCGCGCTGGCAGCCGAAGAACACCCGTATCTTCCCTCGCAGTCCTTGATCGACGTCTTCTCGGGAGGCGCCTCGACTTCGGGCGTCGTCGTCGACTCGCACGGCGACACATACGTCTCGGAATACCTTCTGGACAAAGTCGCCGTGTACTCGCCGACGGGCAGCGCGATCACGGAATTCGCCGTCAACGCGCCGAAAGCCTTCGGACCCTCCAGCTTGGCAGTCGACTCGAGCGGCGACGTCTACGTCCAGATCTACAACCGCAGCGTCACGAAGTACAAGCCCTCGGCCTTTCCCCCGACGGCAGCGACGACATACGCCCCCGACAAAACGGCCGGCACCGAAGGCGTGATCGTGCCGAACTCGGGCGAAGCGCGCGCGGTGGCGATCGATCCGGCCAACCAGGATCTCTATGTAGCGGAGGCCAAACACATCACCTCGTACACCCCGAAAGGGGAACTGATCTCCGCGACGATCGGGGAAGCGGTCGTCTCCTCGCCGGCGTACTGGGGCGTCGACGTGTACGGCGCGAGCGGTGACGTGTACGTCATCGACAGAGCCCATGCGGCCGCCTACGTCCTCGACCCGACCGGCACCAAAATCCTCGCCAAGACGAGCTTCACCGCGGCCTCGGCTGAAAACCTGTTCGACCTCGCCGTCGACCAGTCGAACGGCGACTTCTACGTGATGTCGTCGAAGCCGAATCAGGAGCACACGACAAGCGTCGTCAACGAGTTCAGCGCCGCCGGCACGTACGTCTCGAAACTGCCTCAGGAATTTGGCAGCTCGCTGCGCTTCGAGAGCCTCAACCCGTCGGACGTCGCCGTCGACAACGGCGCATCCAGCCCCAACGACGGGGACGTCTACGTGGCCTCGGGCGATCACGTGCACGAACGAGGCAGCGTCTATGCCTTCGGACCGCTCGCTACGGCACCCGCAGAGCACAAACTGACGATCACCTCAGACGGGAACGGCGCAGGCAAGCTGACCTGCGAAGTCAACGGCGCGTTCGAAGAATGCGCGAGCGAATACCCGGAAGGGACACAGATCACGCTGGCGGGCACCCCTGAAACGAGCTCGGCGTTCGCCGGCTGGAGCACCGGCACGGGGGCCGCCTCGGCGTGTGCGGGCAGCGGCAACTGCACCTTCACACTCACGGCCGACAGCAGCCTCGACGCGACCTACCTGCTCGAAAACACGCTCGCGCTCAGGGAGATCGGCACAGGGACCGGGACCGTGACAAGCGAACCGGCCGGCCTGGACTGCGGTCTGACCTGCGAAGCAGTCTTCTCCCGCAACCAGGCCGTCACGCTGAGCGCCGCGCCAAGCGAAGGCAAAGTCGGCGGCTGGACCGGATGTGAAAGCGTCAGCGGCCCCGGCGAAGAGAAATGCACCGTTCAGGTCACGGCGGCGAAGATCGTGACGGTGCAGTTCGACGCCGAACCACTGCTCACGGTCGCCAAGGAAGGCACGGGCGCAGCAGAAGGCCGTGTCACCTCGACGCCGGCGGGAATCGACTGCGGCGGCGAATGCGTCCATCCTGTCCCGATCGGCGACACGATCCTGCTCGAAGAGCACGCGGAAGGTGGCTCCTTCGACGGGTGGACAGGCTGCACCAGCGAACCCGAAGGCAAGTGCGAAGTCCTGATGAGCGCCCCCAAGGAAGTGCGCGCCAAGTTCACCGCGCCGGCGCCCGCCGAGTTCAAGTTGCAGGCGCAGGTCGCCGGTGGCGGGGAAGTTGTCTCCCAAGCCGGGACGGTTGCCTGCAGGGAAGGCTCAGCAGCTGGTCTGTGCGAAGAAGAAGTCGCGTCATCGACCACGGTCAAGCTCGAGGCGCAAGCCGAATCGGGCTCGGCGCTCGAAGAATGGACCAAAGGGCCCTGTGCGGGGTCGAAGACGACGAGCTGCGAATTCACGATGCCGAGCCACGACGTCACCATCGGGGCCAAGTTCGCCGTCTCCCACCAGCACGCGCTCGCGCTCGTCAAGTTCGGCGAAGGCGTCGTGAAAACAGCCACGCCGCCCGGCTTCACGTGCGCGCTCGCACAACTCGAATGCGTGGCCGACTTCGACGAAGGCACCCACGTCCTGCTCGAAGAGAGCCCGGCGAGCGGCTACCAGTTCGCGGGCTGGATCGGCTGCAAGGTCAAGAGCCCGACGAGCTGCGAAGTCGAAGTTTCGAAAGATCTCGAAGTTGCGGGGATCTTCCTCAAGGAAGGGCCGGCGGGCAAAGAAGGGCCGGCTGGCAAGGAAGGACCGGCAGGCGGGGTCGGTCCGCAGGGCTCTGCAGGCCCGGGGGGGAGCTCCGGCCAACCGGGCGCGGCGGGCGCCCCAGGCGAACCGGGCGCGGCCGGTGCGCCCGGACCGGCGGGTATCCAGGGGACCCCAGGCGCCCAAGGACCGGCAGGCCCGCGGGGGCCGGCCGGGACGCCCGGCACGGTCGAGCTCGTGACATGCCGGATCGTCGGGCAGCACGGCGTGAAAGGGCGCAAATGCACGACCAAGCAGCTTCCAGGTCCGGTCACGCTCAAAGTGGCCGGGTCCAGCGCACGAGCGACGCTCTCCCGCCATGGTGCGGTGTATGGGGTGGGCGCCGCGCACGGCGGTCCGCATGGACTCCTGCGCATGCGGCTCGAACCGCTTCGCCGCCTACGCCCAGGGCGCTACACGCTCACCCTGGTGACCGGTTCCGGCGCGCACGAGCGGATCCGCCGCGAGACGTTCGCTCTGACCGGTCCGGTCGTGCATCGTTGAGCGCCTTCGGCTGGTCAGGCCGCTTGACCTTTCTACCTCTTGACTTATCTAAACGCGCTCGCCCTGGAAGAGTATGTACCTGTGGAGGGGAGCGGGACTCGTTTTTCCTGCGCCCGCGTTTCGACGCCGCTAGATAAGGGTGATCGTGTGGTTAGAGGAGGGCTGTCATATGGGGAAAACGGTTCCGGCTTGACAAGCGTCAGCGTCATCCTTAGCTTGGATATCAGCGTTTATCTACAGTCCGTGGAGCGTCACGCGCCGCCACCCCGGGGGTTGACGCTTTGGCAGCAGGAGAGTGAGGGAGAGGATCTCATGCAGGAGCGGTTCGTCTCGACAGGTCATCTTCAGCTGCGCGCACCCGTGCAAACGGGGCGCCGCGAGCTTCTGAGTCTAGAGCCTCCCCAGTCCGGGCGCGGCTCGAGGGAGCCAGGCGCACAACCTCCCGCGCCCACTCTCCACGGGCGCCGCGGCCCAGATCCCCGAAGCCGCGGCGCCCAACCCTCTTGGCGGCGCAGGTGCCGCTTCCCAAGACACCACCAAAAACGCGCGTGCGTAGCGCCGAGCGCCGGCACGTCCTACTCCCAGGAGGAGAGATAACCCGATGCTCTCAGCAATACGCAGACGCATGACCCCCGCAACGGTGATCGCCAGCCTCGCGCTGGTCTTCGCGATGACCGGCGGCGCCTACGCCGCGGGCAAGTACCTGATCACCTCGACCAAGCAGATCAGCCCGAAGGTGCTGAAGTCGCTGAAGGGTGCGGCCGGCGCAAGAGGTCTGGCCGGCCCGGCCGGCCCGGCCGGTCCCGCGGGCCCGGCCGGCCCGGCGGGCAACGCAGGCGCCGCCGGCGCCAAAGGCGAAAACGGCGCCCCGGGCGCCAAAGGCGAAAACGGAGCACCCGGTGCTCCAGGCAAAGAAGGACCGCAAGGCCAGCCGTGGGTGCCCGACAACACGCTGCCGAGCGGTGCTGAGGAGACCGGAGTCTGGGGTCTCAACAAGCTTTCTGAAACGCCCGGGTTCGGTCAGGTGCACATCCCGATCTCCTTCACGATCCCATTGGCGGCGCCGCTGGGCGAAGCGCAGGTGCACGTGATCGAAGAAGGTCAAAAAGGAGCGCCGGAAAGCGGCTGTGATGGTGGAAGCAGCGAAGAACCGACAGCCGAACCAGGCAACCTCTGCGTCTACATCGCCGGCGCGATCAACGCCACGAAAAGCAACTTTGCGCTTGCGAGCATAGAAACAGGAGAAGCAGGCGCGGGCAGGACCGGCGCCGATCTGCAGGGCGTCGGGCTCGAAGAAGGCGCTTCGGCCAGGGGCGAGTGGGTCCTCCACAACGCCGAATAGTCGGCCGCGGACCCGGGAGAGGCATGAGCAAACTCACTTCAATACCTCTCCCGGGCCGGGCACGCGGCTCGATGCGCGTGCGTCTCGCGCTGCTGCTGGTGTGCGCGTCTGCGGCTGTGCTTGCCGCGGCTGGCCCGGCGAATGCTCGTGTGCTCGCGTCCGGTGGGTCCGCAGCAGGGCAGGTGGACTATCCAGTCGGCGTCGCTGTCGACCAGAGCACAGGCGTCGTATACGTGGTGGACGGGAACAACTTCCGCGTCGACGAGTTCACGCGGGCCGGAGAATTCGTGCGTGCGTTCGGCTTCGGCGTCCTCGACGGGGCCCCCAAGCTCGAGGTGTGCACGTCGGAAACGACTTGTGGCAACGGGAGTGCCGCGCCACCGATCGACGAAGAGCCAGGTTTCGTGGAACGTGGAGGGATCGCGGTCGACAGTTCCACCCATCACGTGTATGTGGGCGATTCGCTCCAGAACCGCGTCGAGGAGTTCACCGAAGCCGGCGCCTTCGTCACCATGTTCGGAGCGGGCGTGGACAAAGGCCCGGTGCATCCCGGCGACGTGTGCTCGGCGACATTCCTCAAAGAAGGCGACGAATGCGGTGCGGGTGAAAAAAACAGCACGAAACCGGGTGGCTTCGGCGACGAAGGCGATAACAAACAATTCGCAATGTCGCTGCCGATTGCTATTGACGGATCCGGGAACGTATGGATCGGCGACGACAATCGACTCGAGAAGTTCACAGCCGCAGGCGTCTTCATCGAAGAACTGGCGTTGCCCGGCGCCGCCGGCATCTCGTCCCTCGGTCTCGACACGCTCGGGGACTTCTTCTTCCTCGGCGTCGCCGAAGAAGCGATCAACAAGATCGACGGCGGGGGCACGCAGCTCTTCTCGGTCGACGGGCCGCCTGGAGATCCCCACGGGCTGACCCTCGGGGGCGCGGAAGGGCTGTACGTGCTGGATGAAGGGACGCACGAAATCGACGCTGACCAAGTGATCCAGTTCAACGCGACCAGCGGCGAAGAGGAAGAGGTGTTCGGGGCCGGCAGCGTCAGCCAGCTTCCGAACCGGACAAAGAGAGAAGCCGGCAACGTGCTTGCCTTCGACGATACGACCGGCACCGTCTACATCGCCGATACTGCATCACAATTCAGAAGCGCCGTATCAGCCCTCACCGTCCCCGCCCCCGGCCCGCTGCAGCGGGGCCTGAGCGCCGAAGGTGTGCGAGGAACGCGCGCCAAGCTCACCGCGATCCTGAACGCCGAGGGCGCCGAAACCGAATACCAGTTCCAGTACGTCGAGGACGCGACCTTCAAAGCCGAAGCCAAAGGCCACGAATTCGACCACGCGTCGGTCTCGCCGCCACAGAAACTGCCGGCGGGCTTCGCCGACACGCCGATCAGCTTCGAGGCCGAAGGCCTCAAGAGCGAAACCACCTACCACTTCCGTCTGGTGGGCCACAACGCCAAGGGGAACTTGCAGACCGCCGAAGAAGCCCCCGAACAAACGACGTTCGAAACGACTCCCCCCGTCGAAATCGACGCCGCCTACATGACGGGGGTCAGCACCGATTCGGCGACGCTGCACGCGATCCTCAACCCCGAGGGAGCGGCCTCGAGCTTCCACTTCGAGTACCTGCCGGCGAGCGCATACCAGGCCAACCTCGAAGCCGGCCGGGCGCCCTTCGCGGGCGCGAGCTCAGCGCCGGTCCCCGACGGGTCGCTTGGCTCCGGCGAAGCGCCGGTGAGCGTGGCGCAACCGGTCGAAGGGCTCACGCCCGGAACGCCCTACGAGTTCCGCGTCCTCGGCAGCAACAGCGGCGGCTCTGGTGCGTCGGTGGCGAAAGCCCTCAGCACCCGCCCGACGGGAGAAGCGACGCTGCCCGACGGGCGCCAATGGGAACTGGTCTCCCCCGTGGAAAAGCAGGGTGGCCTGTTCGAAGGGATTGGCGACGCGGGAATCGTGCAAGCCGCACAGGCAGGAGGCGGCATCACCTACATAGGAACGCGTCCGACCGAAGAATCGCCGCAGGGATACTCGATCACCGAGCAGATCCTCTCAGAGCGCACGGCCGGCGGCTGGGTCTCTCAAGACCTCTCGCTGCCGCACGAACTTGCGCCAGGTGTGAGCGTCGGCGTCGGTGAAGAGTACCGGTTCTTCTCAGAAGATCTCTCGAAGGGAATCGCCCAGCCGCTTGGCGTGTTTGACCCGAGCGTCTCTGAAGAGGCCAGCGAAGACACGCCGCTGCTGCGTGGCACAGGGGCCGACGAAGGCTATCAGCCGCTTTTGATCGGCTGCCCGCCGCCGGGAACGGAATGCCCTGCCGCGATCGAAAGCCACGCGAACGTCCCGGCCGGGACCAAATTCGGAATCGATGCCACCTCGCTGGAACCGTGCACGAACGGCAAGAGCCACGACTGCGGCGTGCAGTTCGTGGGCGCCTCACCCGACGCCAAGCACGTGATCCTCGAATCGCCGGCGGTCGGCCTCACGACGACGAGCGGCGATCACGGCGGCCTTTACGAGTGGAGCGAAGGGCGCGTGACGCTGATCAGCAGGCTGGTGAACAACGCGCCCGCGGCGTTCAGCGAAAGCGGCAATGCGCCGAAACTGGGTCGTGTCAGCCGCAGCAAATCCGCAACCACCGCGGGCGCCGTGAGCGGCGACGGGACGCGCGTCACCTGGACGTTCAACCGCCACCTATACCAGCGCAACCTCGCGAGTGAAAAGACCGTCCAGCTCGACGCGCCGGGCGCTGGCGCGGGCCTGCAGCCAGATGAAACACAGCCCGAATTCCAGGCGGCCAGCGCGGACGGGAAGGTCGTGTACTTCACCGATGAACAGAAACTGCTCAAAGCGGCCAGCCCCGCTCTGAATCGGCCGGACCTGTACCGCTGCGTGATCGTCGAAGCGCCTGCGCCGAAGTGCGAACTGTCGGACCTGGCGCCGGGCGCGGCCGTGCAGGGAGCGCTGCTCGGCAGCTCAGCCGACGGTGCGTATGTCTACTTCGTCGCCGACCTGCTCACCGAAGAAGCACACGCGGCCGGCGCCGAGCTCGGTGGCTGTGACAACACCACAGGTTTCAAGCCGAACGCCGAGTGCAACCTGTACGAGTGGCACGAAGGGACGATCAAGTTCGTGGCCGCGCTCTCGGGGGAAGACGAGGCGGACTGGAGGGCCGAAATCAGCCGACAGACCTCGCGCGTGTCCCCGAGCGGCCAGTGGCTCGAGTTCATGTCCGAGCGCTCGCTGACGGGCTATGAAAACACCGACGCGCAGAGCGGCCAGCCCGACGAGGAGGTCTACCTCTATGACGCGGGCGCCGGCAAGCTCGCCTGCGTGTCCTGCAACCCGAGCGGGCAGCGCCCCAGCGGAGCGGAATACGGTGAGAAACCGACGCCGAGCGGGGGCGATCTCATCTGGCCGCCGACCACCTGGATCGCCGCGAACGTGCCCGGCTGGACCTCCTACCAAAGCGGCTTCCCCCAGCATCAGCCGCGCTACCTCTCTGACTCCGGGCGCCTGTTCTTCAACAGCCGCGACGATCTCGCCACGGCGGACACCAACTCGGCCTACGACGTCTACGAGTTCGAGCCGGCGGGCGTCGGCGGGTGCGCATCCACGAATCCGTCATACGCCCCTCTCGCGGGCGGCTGCGTGAGCCTCATCTCCTCGGGCACCTCGCCGAACGAATCAGCGTTCCTCGACGCCTCGCAATCGGGCGACGACGTGTTCTTCTTGACCGGCTCCCCGCTCTCGCGCGCCGACGCCGACGAAGCGGTGGACGTCTATGACGCGCACGTCTGCCAGGCCGCCGATCCATGTCCGCCGCCGCCGCCCGCCGCGAGCGAGCCGTGCAGCGGGGAAGCCTGTCAGCCCCGGCTCGTGGCGCCGGCTGAACCGGCGATCGCCTCGATGCTCGTCTCGGGGCTCGGGAACCTGACGCCGCTGGCGGCGCCGCCGCCGAAACCGAGACCGAAGCTGACCCCTGCCCAGCGCCTCACGCGCGCGCTGAAGGCATGCCGGCGAAAGCGCGCGCACAAGGCACGCCGAACCTGCGAAGCACAGGCGCACAAGGCCTATCGCGCCGCGGTGGGGCACGCCAAGCGAGCCCGGAGGACCCCGTGATGAGCCGCCCTCGCCCGCTGCGTACTCTGCTCCTGCTGATCGTGGCGGCGGCTGCGCTGGCGCTCGGCTGCACGACCGCCACGGCATCGGCCGCCGTGCCGTGGTGGCACCTCGGGATCGAGCAGCGCCCCGTCGGCTTCACCTCAGGGGAGGCGAGGAGCGAGGTGCAGGAACTCGTGGTGAGCGCCACCGGCGGCGGGTTCGTGCTGGAACGGCCGGAACTCGGCGGCAAAACCACCGCGGAACTCCCCTTCGACGTGAGCGCCCCCGCGCTGCAGGGCGCGCTCGAAGTCCTTTACGGCGCCGGCGCCGTTCAAGTGAGCGGCGGCATCGGTGACAAAGAAGGCGACAAACCGTACGTGCTCACCTTCGCTGGGCCGCTCGCCGACCAGCCGGTCGAACCGCCTTCCGTCGCGGTGACGACGCTGAAAGGCGGGCACAGCCTGAAACCACTGACGCACCGGCGCGTCGAAGGCCGCCCGGACGGGCAGCTCGTCGTGCTCGCGGAGAACCTCGGCGACGCTCCGGTCGACGGCGCGAGCGCGCCGGTCGACGTGAGCGCCGCCCTCCCCGCCGGCTTTCACGCGGTCGGCATCTCCGCGACCGCCCCGCAGCCGGGCGGTGGCACCTCACGGATCCCGATCCCCTGTTCGGTCGTCTCGCTGAGCTGCACCTTCGAAGGCGTGCTGGCGCCCTACGACGCGATCGAACTGCGGATCGACCTCGTCAACGCCGGCGCCGGCACGGGCGAAACAGCTACCGCGAGCGTGAGCGGCGGCGGCGCGGCGGCGGCCGAGAGCTCTCATGTGGTGGCGCTCGCCGACGGGCCGCCCGCGTTCGGCGGGGAAAGCTTTGAAATCGACCCCGAAGAAGAGGGCGGAGCTGCCGCGGCCCTGGGTGGCGAGCACCCGTTTCAGCTGACGACGACGCTCACGGTCAACCAGGGGGTCGACATCGGCGCGCTGGCCTCGCGCGGCAACGCGCAAGTCGGACCGGTGGCGCTCACCAAGGACGTGCACGTGAAGCTGCCGCCGGGGCTGCTGGGGAACCCGACGGCGGCCCCGGTCTGCCCGATGACGCAGTTCCTCACCTTCATCGAAGTCGGACTGGGGATCGGCGACGAATGCCCGGCGAGCGCCGCGATCGGTGTCGCCTCGGTCACCGTCGATGAACCCTTCACGCTCAAAGGCGCCCTGACGCTCCCGGTGCCCGTGTTCAATCTCCCCCCCACCGTGGGCGAGCCCGCGCGCCTCGGCTTCTACGTCGCGCCCGCCAAAGTGCCGGTGCTGCTGGACACCGCGCTGGAAAGACGCCCCGACGGGAGCTATGGGGTGAGCGTCAGCTCGATCAACGCCCCCGAGGCGGCCGGTCTGCTGAACACCACGATCACGATCTGGGGCACCCCGGCGGACCCGAGCCACAACGACGCCCGCGGCTGGGGATGCCTCTTTCTCGCGCGTGGGGGCAGCGGCTTTCCCTGTGCGGCGAGTGAAGGGCGCGCAGCAAAGCCGTTCCTGACGCTGCCGACCTCGTGCACCGGTCCGCTGCAGGCGCTCGTGGAACTCGACCCGTGGTCTGACCCCGGCGCGTTCAGCGCGCTCGCGCCGCAGCCTGCGCTGCCCGCCACGGTCGGCTGTGGCGCGCTCAGGTTCGAACCCGCGATCGCGGCGGCGCCGAGCTCGAGCGAAGCGTCCTCGCCGACGGGATTCGCCTTCACCCTCTCCGCACACGACGAAGGGCTCGTCTCAGCGGGCGGGCGCGCGGAATCGCAGGTGAAGAAGGTGGTCGTGACGCTTCCGGAGGAAATGACGGCGAACCCCTCCTTCGCCGCCGGGCTCGGCGCCTGCAGCGAAGCTCAGTACGAATCTGAGACGATCGACTCCGCACCCGGGACCGGTTGTCCGAGCAGCGCGAAGATCGGCGAAGTCGAAGTGCAGACGCCGCTGCTGAGCGAAAAGCTGACGGGCTCGGTCTACGTGGCCGAGCAGAGCCAGAACCCCTTCCACACGCTGCTCGCGCTCTACATCGTGGTCAAGGACCCCAAGAGCGGCGTGCTCGTGCGGCTCGCCGGCAAGGTCGAACCCAACCGGCAGACCGGCCAGCTGGTGGCGACCTTCGACGAGAACCCGCAGGTGCCGTTCAGCCGCTTCGTGCTCGAGTTCGCCCAGGGCCCGCGCAGCCCGCTCGTGAGCCCCGCTCTTTGCGGCACGCACACCACGCGCGCCGAGCTCTCGCCGTGGGCGAGCCCCGAAACCATGCTCGAAAGGACCTCGAGCTTCACCGTCGCCGGCGCCTGCTCGCAGAGCCTCGCCGAAGAGCCCAACAGCCCCTCCTTCGAAGCCGGGACGGCGAACCCCGCGGCGGGCGCGTTCAGCCCGCTGGTCGTCCACCTGAAGCAGGGGCGACGGCTCCCAGAACTTCGGCTCAGTCGCCGTCACGCTGCCGCCTGGCGCCACCGGCAGGCTGGCGGGGATCGCGCGCTGCTCCGACGCCCAGATCGCCGCTCGCCCAGGCACGCAGCAAGATCGGCGAAGGAGCGCTCGAGGCCGCCAGCCCGTCCTGCCCGCCGCACTCGAGGATCGGGAGCGTCACCGTCGGCGCCGGCGCGGGCCCCGACCCCTTCTATGTCACCGGCAACGCCTATCTCGCCGGCCCCTACAAGGGCGCGCCGTTCAGCGCGGTGTTCATCACCCCGGCGATCGCGGGTCCCTTCGACCTCGGCGTCGTCGTGGTCCGCGCTGGGCCTCTACATCGATCCGAGCACGGCGCAGGTGACGACCCGCTCAGACCGCTCCCGACGATCCTGCAGGGCATCCCGCTTGGACATCCGCTCGATCGCCGTGACGTCGACCGTCCCGGGTTCACACTGAACCCGACCAACTGCACGCCGATGACGGTCAACGGCCAGGAGCTCTCCACGCAGGGGCAGCCGGCGCCGTTGAACAGCCGCTTTCAGGTCGGCAGCTGCGCAGACCCTGCCGTTCAAACCGCAGCTCACCGCCTCAGCCGCCGGGAAAGCCAGCAAAGCCAACGGCACGCCTTCACCGTGAACGTCACCTCGGCCGGCCTGGGCCAGGCGAACATCGCCAAGGTCGACCTCACGCTTGCCCAAGGCGCTGCCCTCACGCCTCACAACGATCCAGAAAGCATGCGTCGAAGCAACGTTCAACGCTAATCCCGCGACCTGCCCGGAAGGCTCGGTGATCGGCATGGCGACGATCCACACGCCGCTGCTTGCGAGCCCCCTCGAGCGGCCCGGCCTACCTCGTCTCGCACGGCAGCGCAGCGTTCCCCGATGTCGAGTTCGTGCTCCAGGGCGAAGGCGTCACGCTAGTTCTCGACGGCAAGACCGACATCAAAAAGGGCATCACCTACTCGCGCTTCGAATCCGCCCCCGACGCGCCGTTTACGAGCTTTGAAACAATGCTGCCGGCCGGCCCGCACTCCGCGCTCACTGCGAACGTGCCCGAAAAGGAACACTTCAGCCTTTGCAAGGCGTCCCTGGCGATGCCGACGGAAATCACCGGCCAGAACGGCGCCGTCATCAGGCAGACGCACGAAGGTCGCGCTGACGGGCTGTCCGAGGGTCAAAGCCCTGACGCGCGCACAGAAGCTCACCGCCGCGTTGCGGGCCTGCAAGAAGAAGGGCCCGCACAAGCGCGCGGCCTGCCGGCAACTGGCACGGAAGCGATATGGGCCCGTCAAGAGCAGGCAGCGGCGCAAGGCCAAGCACTAGCCGGGCACGCAACGGCCGGCGGCGGGGGGAGGCTCTGGATGTTCCGGCGATCGGAGTCCTTCCCGTGCTCGACACCGGTCGTGCGGGCACCGTGAAGCCGGCGGCCCGCAGCGCAGCAGCGCGGCCGCCTCACGCCGAGCAGCGCCTGCTCGGCGCGGTGACCGAGCTGTGCGCTCGCGTCGGCTACCCGGACGTCACCGTCGAGGGCGTGCTCGCCGTCGCCGACG
Organism: uncultured Solirubrobacteraceae bacterium; assembly: GCA_963714215.1. Classification (GTDB taxonomy): domain Bacteria; phylum Actinomycetota; class Thermoleophilia; order Solirubrobacterales; family Solirubrobacteraceae; genus Palsa-744. The sequence continues at coordinate 620,207 of CAVQNP010000004.1, read as the reverse complement.
TTAGCCGCGCCACCTTCTACCAGTACTTCTCGAGCGTCGAGGATTGCTTCTTCGAGCGCCTACCGCTGGCACGCGCTTCGGTTGGTGCAGGCGGTCACGTGCTCGTCCGAGCGCGAGCAGCCCGAGTTGGCGGCGCTCGAAGTCCTCGTCGATCTCGCGATCGACAGGCCGGATGTGGCACTACTGCTTTCGCGCGAGGGGCTCGCAGGCGGCTCGGCGGCCCGGCGCGAGCGAGACGTGCTGCTCGCCGGCGTCGAAGAGGCCATTGCCGCCAAACGGCACCGTTCGCAGCAGGTGGATCTGCCGCTTCGCGTTCTGCTCGGCGGCGTTCTCAGGTTCATCTCGATGCAGCTGACCGATGGCCCGCTGACGCCAACGACCGGCAAAGAACTCGCCGACTGGGTGCGCGCGTTCGCGAGTCCCGGGAGGGCGTCTTGGGCCGCCTTCCCGCTGCCGACCATAGTCCCGGATGTCCAGGAAGACTGCCCAGCGCTCCCCGTCGCGCGGACTTCATCTCCCCGCGAGCGCCTTCTGCGGGCCACCGCTGTCGTGATCCTCAACAAGGGCTACAGGGCGGCGACCGTTGCAGACATCGTCGCCACGGCGGGTGTCTCACGCCGGTCCTTCTACGACCACTTCTCCGGCAGGAAGGCCGCATTCCTCGAGTCCTACGAGTTCGCCTTCGCACAGACGATCAAGGCCGTCGTGCCCCCGTTCTTCGGTTCGGCCGGCTGGCCGCAGCGAGTATGGGACAGCGCGCAAGCCTTCACCGGGTTCTTCGCCGCCGAGCCCGCCTTTGCGCACTTGGGCTTCGTCGAATGCTACGCGCTCGGCGCTGACTTGCATACGCGACTACGAGAGACGCAGCTGGCCTTCACCTTCTTCTTGGACGACGGCTTCAAGAACCAGCGCGTCGGGCCGCCGCCGGATGTCTTCGTTCAGTGCACTGCTTTTGCGATCTTCGAGGGCGGCTTCCAGGCGACTCGCGCCGGCCCGAGTCGGCACATGCGCCGGATGCAGCCGCTCGCGGTCTACGTCGCGTTGACACCGTTCATCGGCGCCGAGGCGGCGGGGCGGTTCGTAGCGAGTCAGCTCGGGCGCCAAAGCTGCGTTTCTGCCGCCTAGGAATTTCGATGCTTCAGATCCATGCAGGCAAGCGTTGCTCCAACGTGCACAGCGCATATAGTCGCGCCTTTGCCACGCGGCGCATTTTCAAACTGCCGATAGCCCAGCGCTGCGTTTGTCGCGCGCTGGCGCTACACGCCTGCCCCGTGCGCCCCGAAGGCACTCCTGCCTTGATAGCCCCGCTTCGGCACCACGACTGTTCAGCGGCCGTCCCGGTTCCGTGGTCATCTTCGGACGTTGTTCCTCAACCATCGACGTTGGGGCTGCCACGGACCCTGCGGTCCCAGGCTCCCCGGCGGCGAACAGACAAGGAGGCATTTATGTCCAGATTCAAGGTACTACTGGTTGCGCTCGTTGCGCTCTTGGCGGTGAGCGCGTGTGCGTCGGCGGTGGCGTCGGCGGAATACCCAGAACTACGGAGCAGCTCTTTCCCCATTAAATACTCAGGCACCATCCCAGGGGCCCTATGGGAAGTACCAGGGAGCAGCAGCTTCAAATGTATTCCGACCGACGGATCGATCGAAGGGGAAATCACGGCAGTGAATAAACTGACTGCGGTGATGCGCTTCACGGGCTGCAAGGCAGCCGGCGTTTGGTGCACCAGCGAAGGCGCGAGCACAGGCGAAATAGTCACGCGACCACTTGAAGCCAACACCGAGTATTTGTCTAATCTCAATCATTTTGGCATTGTTTTCAAACCGACAAGCGGAGTAGACATCGCAAACTTCAAATGTAACGGGAACTTCGAAGTCAAGGGTGTCGTTATCTCGACCTGCTACGCTGCGAAAAACAAACCCACCAGTACGCTTGAACTCGGATTTACCCAGGCCGGTGGAAAACAGATCCCCAGCTGGTACTACAACACCGAAGTGCTCCCGGCTAAAGAAGTGAGCACTTCATTCGAAACGAACTGGCCGAGCGTCACCTTTCGCTCGCTTGGTTGGAGCTTCAACACTACCCTGAAACTATCTGAAGGGACTGTCGAACCAAGGTTCACCTAGGACATCCGGTCTTCGGTGGGCTAGTGACTGGCACGCCATCGTGGAGCGCTTGGGACCGCGTGAGCGCGATGTCTTAGTCGGGGAGAAGGACGGAGCGAACCTCTGGGATGTCCGGAGGTTCGCTCCGAGGCAGTAGTAGCTCGGCCCACAACGCGCCTAGGCTAGTGTCTAGCGGCTATGGCGGAAGGCGTGAAGCCCACGAAACACCGCTCTTCACGGGATGAAGGCGCACTCGGGCGCAGGGCCGGCCGCACGCTTTGCCTGGTCGCGTTCTGCTTCGTGCTCGCCGGAATCAGCGCTGCGCCAGCCCGCGCGGCGTCTGGCTGGTGGACCCTCGGCATGGGCGCCCGCCCGGCGGCCCTGGACCCCGGGACTGCCACCGACGCGGTTCAGCAAGCGAGCGTCAGTGCGACCAGCGGGCAGTTCTCGCTTGAACGAGGGGAAAGCGTCAACGCGCACGTCGAACTCGCCTTCGACGCGAGCGCCGCGACCGTGCAAAGCGGTCTCGAAGGCCTCTACGGCACGGGCAACGTGCAAGTAGCCGAAGGAGCCGGCGACACAGCGTCGTTTCACTCGTGGGCGATCACGTTCGCCGGGGAGCTCGCGGATCAGCCGATCGCCCCGATCCAGCCGCACTCGGGGACGCTGGCGGGCGGCACGCATGAGGCGAGCGACATGGTGATCTCGCCCGGCCGCGCGGACGGGCAGATCGTCTTGACTGCGGAGAACGTCGGGGTCGCCGGGATCGAAGGCGCGCCCGATCCGATCCAGATCGCCGCCACGCTGCCGCCTGCCATGACGGCGGTCGGCATCTCGGCGACGGCGCCTGCCTTGGGCACAGCAAGCGAACGCGTCGCGATTCCGTGCGCGCGTGAATCGCTGACCTGCACGTACACGGGCAAGGTCGCGCCTTACGGACAGCTTGAAGTTCGCATCGACGTGCTCGCCGCAGCCACGGCGTCCTCCGCGGAAGCCGCTGGGATCAGCATCTCCGGTGGCGGGGCGCCGCCCACGGCCACCAGCCGACCGCTCGCAGTGGGTCTCGGCTCCGCATTCGGGGTCGAGGACTACGAGATGCTCGTCGAAGAAGAAGCTGGGCAACCCGCCACTCAGGCCGGCTCTCACCCGTTTCAGCTGACCACGACGGTGGCGCTCAACCAGCAGGCAGATGGGCGGCCGCTCACCGAACGCCCCGAGGCCGATCCCGTCGCGCTCACGAAGGACGTGAACATCAGGTTGCCCACCGGCTTGCTCGGCAACCCGCGGGGGTTGCCTCGTTGCACGCTCAGCCAGTTCTTCACGTTCGTCGAAGGTGGCCTGGGGGTCGGCGACGCGTGCGCCGATCGCACCGCCGTCGGCGTGGCATCGGTGACCATCAATGAACCTGAAAACCTGAAGGGCATCGCGACGATCACCGAGCCCGTGTTCGACTTGGAACCGGGCGCCGGCGAGCCGGCACGCTTCGGCATCTACGTTCCCCTGGCCAGGCTGCCGCTGATCCTCGACGCGTCGCTGCGCGGCGGCGCGAGCGAAGACTACGGCTTGACGCTGAGCTCGCTGAACACGCCCGAGGCGGCCGGCTTGATCGCGAGCACCATTACGCTCTGGGGCACGCCGGCCGATCCGCGCCACGACGAAGTGCGCGGCTGGGGATGCCTGCAGCGAGCCCGTGGTGAAACCACGGGCTTTCCGTGCGCGCCGTCCCCGGAGATCCAGCCATCGGCCTTCCTGACGTTGCCGACGTCCTGCTCGCCGCCGCCTGCGTCGAGCGTGTTAGTCGACTCCTGGGCTCAGCCCGGCAACACGCTCGCGTTCCCGACGGGCCTACCGATGCCGGGCCTGAACGGCTGCGCCCAGCTGAGCTTCGCGCCCACGATCGCTGCTTTGCCGACGAGCGAAGCGGCGAGCTCGCCGACGGGGCTGAACGTCGACCTCGACGTCAACGACGAAGGCCTGCTCGCGCCGACCGGAACGGCCCAGTCGCAAACCAAGCAGGTCGTCGTAGCGCTGCCGGAAGGCGTCGCCGTGAACCCGTCGCTCGCGGCCGGGCTCGGTGCCTGCTCGCAAGCGCAGTACCGCTCGGAGACGATCGATTCTCGGTCGGGCACGGGGTGTCCGCCCGAGTCGGAGGTGGGTGAAGCCGAAATGAGCTCGCCGTTGCTCGAAGGAGCGCTCACGGGCAACGTCTACATCGCGCGCCAGAACGAGAACCCGTTCGGCTCGCTGCTCGCCGTGTACGTGGTCTTGAAGAGCCCCGAGACAGGGGTGCTGGTCAGACTCGCCGGCAAGCTCGAACAGGGCCTGGCGACAGGGCGGCTGACGGCCGTCTTCGACGGCCTGCCCCAGCTCCCGCTCAGTCACTTGCATCTGAGCTTCCGCCAGGGCCAGCGCAGCGCTTTCGCGACGCCTCCGGCGTGCGGCGCCTACACGACCCGAGCCGAGCTGTATCCCTACTCCGAACCGGAAGCCCCGAGGCCGCAGGCCACGAGCTTCCAGATCGCGACGGGTGCCGGGGGCGGTCCTTGCCCCGCGGGCGGCGTGCTCCCGTTCGGACCGTCGCTAGCCGCGGGAACGACCGGCAACCAAGCCGGCGCGTTCAGCCCGCTCTCGGCGACGGTCAGCCGCGAGGACGGCACCCAGCCGCTGGGGTCGTTTCAGCTGAGCCTGCCGCCGGGCCTCGGGGGGCTGCTCGCGGGCTTCAGGCCGTGCCCCGAAGCCCAGGCCAACGAAGGCACCTGCACGGCCGACAGCCAGATCGGCGAAACCACAGTCACGGCGGGGGTCGGCAGCAGCCCCGTAGTCGTGCCGGGCGGCCGCGTGTACCTGACCGAAAAATACGCCGGCGCGCCGTTTGGCCTGTCGATCGTCAGCCCGACGAAGGTCGGGCCGTTCGACCTCGAGCACGACACCGCCAACCCCGGCGCGCAGCCGGTCTGCGACTGCTTCGTCGTCAGGGCCAGGGTCGAAGTAGGCCCCCGCACGGCCCAGCTCACGATCGCCACCGACACCTCGGGCTCGCACGCGGTCCCGCGCATGATCGACGGGATCCCCCTGCAGATCAAGAAGCTCAACATTCTGCTCAACCGTCCCCGCTTCACGTTCAACCCCACAAACTGCAAACCGCTGAGCCTGGGCGGCACGATCAGGAGCGCCGAAGCAGCAGCCTGGCCGGTCTCGGACCACTTCCAGGCGATCAACTGCGCGACGCTGAAGTTCGCCCCTAAGCTCGCCGTCTCCACCTCGAGCAAGACGAGTATTGCCAATGGGGCGAGACTGACCGTCAAGGTCTCGTATCCGGGCGCGCCGCAGGGCACGTTCGCCAACGTCGCGAAGGTCAAAGTCGCGCTGCCCAAGCAGCTACCGTCGAGGTTCAAGACGCTTCAAAGGGCGTGTACGAGCCGGCAGTTCGAAGCAAACCCGGCGGGCTGCCCACCGGCCTCGTTCATCGGCCACGCCGTCCTCCATACACCGGTGCTGCCCGTGCCCCTCGCCGGGCCCGCGATCTTCGTCTCCCGCGGCGGCGAAGCCTTCCCCAGCCTCGTGCTCGTTCTGCAGGGCTATGGCGTGACGGTCGACCTTGTCGGCGCAACGTTCATCTCCAAGGCCGGCATCACGAGCATTGCCTTCAAGACTGTTCCCGACGTCCCCTTCGACACGTTCGAGCTGACGCTGCCGCAGGGCAAGTTCTCCGCGCTCGCCGCCAACCTCCCGTCGAAGGCCCACGGCAGCTTCTGTGGTCAGAAGCTCGCGATGCCAAGCGAATTCGTCGGCCAGAACGGCGCCGTGAGCCGCCAGAGTGTGGCGGTGAGGGCGACTGGCTGCGCGAAGGGGCCGCTGACGAGAGCGCAGAAGCTGGCCGCCGCGCTCGGGGCCTGCAAGCGGATGAACGGGAGCAAGCGTGTCGCCTGTGCAAAGCAGGCCCACGCGAGATACGGATCGAAGGGCGAGAGCAAGAAGCGCAAGTGAGCCGACGGCGCCTGGGTTAGGGTCTAGCCGGCGATGGCCCGGCGTTCCGTACATCCGAAGCCCACGAAGACAGCGCTCCCAAAGGGGCGTAGGAGCACGCAGCGCGATCGCATCATCACGGGCATGATCGCCGCCGCCAACCGCGCCGGCTACGCCGGGGCGACAGTCTCCGCCGTGATCGACGAGGCCGGCGTCTCGCGGCCGACGTTCTACGAGTACTTCGCCGACAGGGACACGTGCTTCCTCGCAACGATCGCCGAGGTTCACGAGCGGCTGATGGTCGGCCTGCGCGAGCGAGTGCAGGAGGAGCCTCCGGCGCTCGCTCTGCGCGCGAGCGTCCGGGCGCTGATCGACTTCGCCGGGGCAGAGCCCGCGATGGCGCGCTTTCTGATGAACGAGTCGCTCGCCGGCGGCGTGGCGGCGCTCGACGCGCGCGACCGCTCGATCGGCGAGATCGAGCAGCTAGTCGAGCAGCGCTATGCCGAGCTCGAGCCCGTCGACGCGGTGCCGGACTTCTCGACGCGCATGTTGGTCGGCGGGGTCTACCGGCTGCTCGCGGTCCGCACGCGGCGCGGCGATCCGAACGTGTCGAGCCTGCTGGAGGACCTGCTCAGCTGGCTCTCGGCATACGCTCGGCCGCTTGCAGAGCATCGCTGGCGCTCGCTGGAGCCATCGGCTCCTCTGGCCCCCTCGCTGTTCCTGCCCGACGCGCCGCTGCGGGCCCCGCCGCCGCTGCCTCCCGGACGTCCCCGCATGTCTGCCGAGGAAGTGGCCGACAACCACCGGCGGCGTGTCCTGTTCGCCGCCGCGCTGCTGGCCGAGCGAAAGGGCTACACCGCGACGACAGTCGCCGACATCTGCAAGCTGGCGGGCGTCGACATGGGCGCCTTCTACGTGATGTTCGCCGACAAGCAGGAGGCCTTCATGGCTGTGCACGAGCTCGGCTTCCAGGATCTGATGGCGGTGACCGCAGGCGCTTTCTTCGCAGGCGCGAGCTGGCCCGAGCGCACCTGGGAGGCCGCCCGTGCGCTCACGCAGTTCCTCGAGAGCAATCCCACGATCGCGCACGTCGGCTTCGTCGAGGCCCACGCCGTCGGCTCAGGGGCGGTGCAGCGCGTCGAGGACAGTCACGTCGCCTTCACGATCTTCCTCCAGGAAGGCTTCCAGTACGCGAAACCGAGCGCCCCGCCGTCGCGCGTTGTGCTCGAGGCGATCATCACGACGATCTTCGAGGTCGTCTATGGCCAAACCCGCGCGAGCGAGGATCTGCGGCTTTCTGGGCTCGTGCCGCACCTCAGCTTCCTATCGCTCGCGCCGTTCGTGGGACCCGAGCGGGCCGATGCGCTGATCGACGAGATGCTCGCCGCCGAGTAGCTCGCAGCCGCGAGCGCGGGCTGCCGTTGTAAACAGCACCTGCCCGAACGGTCAAGCCGTAGAACGTTCTATCCCTTGACTTGGCAGTAGGCGCGCGCGCGAGGATGCTTGGCGTCGTGGCGAGGGGCTCCCGCGCGGCTGCGCAGTCGTGGGGCGCCCGGGGAGGGTGCACGATGCGCGATGACTGACGATCCCAGACGGCCCACGGCAAGCCGGCGAGCCAGGAGGGCCACAGCCGCGCGCGTGCGTGGCTCGAGCGCGGCGGCGACGGCTGAGTGCGCGAGCGGCGAGCGCGAGCGGCTGCTCGCCGCGATCATCGAGGTGACCGCCCGCGATGGATATGCCGCCACGACGACCGCCGCGCTGATCGCGCGGGCGGGGGTTTCACGTCGAAGCCTCTACGAATGCTTCGCCGGCAAGGAGGAGTGCCTGCTCGCCGCGCTGAAACTCGCCCACGAGCAACTGCTCGCCGACATCCGCCGCGCGGTCCTGGCCGAACCCGAGCGTGGCGCCCAGCTCGCCGTGGCGTCGCTTGTCTCCTTCGCGAGCTCGCAGCCCGCGACGGCGAGGGTGGTGTTCGGCGAGGCGATGGCGGCCGGCCGGGCGGCGCTCGACGCGCGCGATCACGCAGTCGATCAGATTGCGCAGTCGATCGAAACGGCCTACGACTCGCTCGACCCCTGCGCAGCAGCCCCGGACGTCTCTGCCCGGATGCTCGTCGGCGGTGTCTGCAGGCTGCTCGCGGCTCGCTTGCGCCAGTCAGGACAAATCCCACCCGGTCTCGCCGACGAGCTGATCGACTGGCTCGGCAGCTATCGGCAACCGCTCGCCATGCACCGCTGGCGCACGCTTCGCCTGGTTCCGCTCCCGGCGTCGCCAGCGCCCACGTCGACGCTGCACCAACCGGAGCTTCAACGCTCCGAGTGCCCGGACACCTCTCGAGCGGGCCTCGCCGCGCATACCCGCGCTCGGATCGTCGCCGCCGTGGCGCAGCTCGCAGAGCAGCGCGGGTACGCCGCGACCACGATCGCCGACATTTCACGGCAGGCCGAGCTCTCTCCGCGCGCGTTCTATCGGTCGTTCGCCGACAAGCAGGAGGCGTTTGCGGCGCTGCACGAGCATCACTTCCGTGCCCTCATGGGCGTCACCGCCGGAGCATTCTTCGCGCAAGACGATTGGCCGTCTCGCATCTGGGCCGCGGAGCGGGCGTTCAGCCGGCATCTCGAGCAGAATCCGACGCTTGCGCGCACGTCGTTCATCGAGAGCTACGCGGGCGATCCCGTAAGCCTCCCCCGGGTCGAGGAGCTCGTCGGTGCGTTCACGCTATTCCTGCAGGAGGGCTACCAGTACCGAGAGCTCCAGGCTCCTCCGACAGCGCTCGCGCTGGACGCGATCGCGACAACGATCTTCGAGCTGAGCTACCGCTACACGCGGGCCGACAGCGTCCATGAGCTGGGTGCCCTGATCCCACATGGTGCCTTCATCTCCCTGGCGCCGTTCCTCGGACCCGAGGACACCAACCGGTTCATCGAGACGCAGCTGGGTTCGGATCGCCGCCGTGCGCTCGCCGGAGGCTGAGCAGTCCGCTGCTGTGGGGCGCACTTGGTCCTCGGGGGCGGTCAGCTAGGCAATAGTAAACATATGTACTGGGTTTGACTTGCTGCGGCGCCGCTAGATAGGTGATGTGGGTCGTCAAAGTGGCTATCGCTATATAGTCGTTGCCGCGAGATTTGGATGCAAGTGCCAGAGAGCAACAAGCGCCGAGGAATGCGTATCCCCTTCGTAAACGATTACCCTGCTTTTACTTCTCGCCTCGTCGGCGGGGGATCGCCCGCAGCTCGTTGCTGCCATGCCAGGTGCCGGCCCCGGACTCGGAAGAGGGCCGCGGGATAGGGTCTCGGAGGCCGGCGGCGATGAAGTCGCCGATCAACTGGGCACTGCTCGCCCTCGTGATCGAACGTCCCAGCTACGCATACGAGCTGGCTAAGCGCTTCGAACGCACATACCAGGGCGTGCTCTCGCTCTTCAGCACCTCGCACGTCTACTCGGCGCTCGACGCGCTGAGCAGCCGGGCGCTGATCGAAGAGTTGGCGGGCAGCCGCGAGGCGCGTCAGCCGAAGCCGCGCTACCGAGCGACCGAGGAGGGCCTGAGGCAATTCGAGGCGTGGTTGATCCAGGAGGTGCACGAGTGGCGACGGCGCCAGCGGCTGCTCATCCTGCAGCTGGCGGCCCTCAAGCGGCGCCCCGACGCCGGCCAGATTCTCGACCGCTACGAGCAGGCGTGGCGCGAGCAGCAAGGCCCAGACGTCGAGCTCGACGGCAGCGCTGCGGACTCGGGCTGTATCGCTCACCTGCTCGCGGAGGAGCGTCGCCTGACGAGCGAGGCAAACCTTTCATGGGTGCGAAGCGCGCGCGATGCGCTGGAGAATCGCACCGGCTAGGAATCGCATTTGTCTCGGAGAAGCCGCCGGACCTGTCCGAGAGCGGTTGCGAACCGTGCAGAAGCACGCCAGTCGTCAGTTAGCACGGAAAAGCGCCGCGGCTTCGGATGCGGAAAGCCGCGGCGCTTTTCGACAGGGCCCGACCTAGAGGGGAGGCCGGGGGTTCTTCGAGCGCGCCGCAGGGAGGCCACGGCAGGCTCGAGCAAGCCCCAAACTTCGTCCGAGAAAGACAGTATAAACGATGGTGCTAGAGATTATATCACGATCGATCTCGATTGATTTGTCCGCATAAACGTCTATTACAGCGGGCTTCGAGATTGAGTGAGGGACTGCAGGGAGGATCTAAGTAAATGGCAAAACTGGAGTTCTTAGCACGGCATCTCCCCTGCGCAGGTCCTCGTCACGCGAGACCGGCACCCAACGACGTGGCGGGCACAGTGCGGATCGGACTACTACATAGGTCTACGTTTACCAAGGGGGACCGTCTCGATGCTCAGCCGCTCTACGAACGCCCTATGTAAAAGGAGTATGTTGGACGCATTCGTTCGAAGAAAGTATCATCTACACTAGCGTTTATATGGAGCCCAGGAGGCCCGGCAAGTCAATTCGTGGCTCCGTCAAGGGGTGCCCTCCAGTTCAACCGCGAAGAGGTCGTCATTGGATGTCCGGATCAGGGGATCACTACAGGGAGGAGCCCTCGCTCCCTACGGCACGCACCTCGTCGATCGCTGCCGCCGCGGGACCGGCGTTGATGCCCCCGTTCCAGGTCGACGGGCGTAGCGCGGACGCATCGCGCGACGCGGGCGTCGAACCCGCAACCGCCAGCGAATACATCAACGAGGCCCACCGGCTGCGTATCGTTTGGGCCACCGCAGTGCTCGCGTGCGAACGGGGCCTAGAGTCGATAACCGTCTCGGGCATTATCGGGCGCGCCCGCGTCTCCAGGCAATCGTTCTACCGGGTCTTCAGGACTCGCGACGACTGCCTCGCCGCTGTGCTGGAGGAGGCCGTCGCGCACGCGACGGCGCGTGTTGGCGCTGCATATGACGCACGGGATAGGTGGGTTGATCGTGTACGAGCCGCCCTCCTCACCCTGCTCGAGTTGTTCGATGAGCAGCCTGAGCTGGCGGAGTTGTGTGTCCAGACGGCCGTCTGCGCGCCCCGCGCGACGCTCGTCTATCGCAAGGAGATTCTGGACACGCTCACGGCGGTCCTCGACGAGGGCCGTGAGGAACCGAGTGCGCTCCCAGCCACATCGCCTCTCGCAGCCGAGGCGGCGATCGGTGGCGCGTTCGCTGTCCTGCATAGGCGCTTGCTGCTGGGCCAGAGACAGGCGCTCGTAGAGCTCCTCAACCCCCTGATGGCGGTTATTGTCCTGCCCTACCTAGGTGCTGGCGCCGCCGCGGACGAGATGAAGCGTCCAGCGCCCCAGGCCGTCGCGTGCGTCCCCAGGGGCGGTGTTCGACAGCCCCTGAAGGGGCTCAATATCCGCCTGACCTACCGCACGATGAGAGTCCTGACGACGATCGCGGCACAGGCCGATCTCAGCAATATCGAGGTCAGCCAACGCGCAGGAATCACCGACCAGGGCCAGATCTCGAAGCTGCTCGCTCGCTTGTCCAGTCTCGGGCTGATCGAGAACACAGAGGCAGGTCGCCCCAGCAACGCGCACAACGCTTGGCGGCTCACGCCCAGAGGCATACAGGTCGAGTGGATGTTCGGGCGCGAGGGGGGGGCGAAGCTCGGGTCGGCCAGCAATCAAAGGAGCCTTGGATGTCAGTGACAGTAGGACCTTCACCCACCACTCCAGCGCCCGCCAACGGCGAGGCAGCCGAGGCCGCCGTCGAGGCGATTGTCGGCGCGGCCGGCCAAGAGGTCACCTTCTCACTCGCGCTCAGCCAAGACCAGAAGGACATTCGCGACTGGGTCCACGGGTTCGCCGCCGACGTGATGCGCCCGGCTGCCCACGAGTGGGACGAGCGCGAGGAGACGCCGTGGCCGATCATCCAGGAGGCCGCGAAGATCGGCCTGTACGGCTTTGAAGGGATCGCCCAGTTCTTTGCCGACCCGACCGGGCTCGGCCTGCCGCTCGTCAACGAGGAGCTGTTCTGGGGCGACGCCGGCATCGGCATGTCGATCATGGGCACCTCACTCGCTGTTGCTGCGATCTTCGGCCAGGGATCGGGCGAGCAGATCGGCGAATGGATCCCACGCTGCTTCGGCACGGTCGATGACATCAAGCTCGCCGCCTTCTGTGCGTCTGAGCCGAACGCCGGCTCGGACGTCTCGGGCGTGCGCACGAGCGCCAAGTTCGACGAGGCCGCCGGCGAGTGGGTGCTCAACGGCCAGAAGGCGTGGGCGACCAACGGCGGCATCTCCGACGTCCACGTCGTGATCGCCTCGGTCGATCGCGAGCTCGGCTCGCGCGGGCACGCCGCGTTCGTCGTGCCGATGTCAGAAGCCAAGGGCATCTCCCAGGGCACGAAGGTCTCAAAGCACGGGCTCAGGGCCTCGCACACGGCCGACGTGTTCCTCGATGACTGCCGTATCCCGGTGGGCTACGTGCTCGGCGGCAAGGAGAAGCTCGACGAGCGCATCGCGCGCGTGCGCGAGGGTAAGAAAGCCCAGTCCCAGGCCGCGATGCAGACCTTCGAGGCCTCCCGACCGACGGTCGGCGCGCAGGCACTCGGCATCGCCCGCGCCGCGTACGAGTACGCTCTGGACTACGCCAAGGAGCGCGAGCAGTTCTCTCGCAAGATCATCGAGAACCAGTCGATCGCGTTCACGCTCGCGCGGATGAAGCTCGAGCTCGACGCCGCCCGCCTGCTCGTCTGGCGCGCCTCGTGGATGGGACGCAACCAGGTGCCGTTCGAGAACGCCGAGGGCTCGATGTCAAAGCTGAAGGCCGGCGAGGTCGCCGTGTGGGTGACCGAGCGCGCGATCCAGATCCTCGGTGGCAACGGCTACACGCGCGAGTTCCCGGTCGAGCGCTGGCACCGCGACGCGAAGATCTACGACATCTTCGAGGGCACCGCCGAGATCCAGCAGCTCGTGATCTCGCGCGCGATCTCGGGGATGCACATCAAGTAAGCCGCTCAGCTCTCGTCCCTGACGCCCGAACTCTTGGTCGCTGCCGTCCACTCTGGCGGCGTCTGAGGGACGGAGCTACCGATCCACGCATCCCCCAGATCGTGATCGGACTCTGGCCAGGGGCGTCGTGGTCTTTGCCTGACCGCGGCGCCCCTTCTTCATGCCCAAGTCACTGACAAAGGCCAGCCAAAATGAAATTGAGATGTCGGCGGTTCGAGTCCGCCTCTTGTCGTCCGCCCGACGCGGGGTTGAGTTTGGGCCGACGAACCCCACTCGTCGGCCCAACCTCCCCGGCATCTTCGGGCATTTGCCGGTATCTCGGCAGGCCGCGCGAGGGTCGCTATCACCGGAAGAGCGCGAAATCCCAGCAAACACCGGCCTTACTAACTCTCGTATGGCGGGTCGGGGCGCTCGCCCCTCGACTGAAAATCGTGGTGTCCCCGGTTCGAATCCGGGTCTCGCCATTTGGACAGGTCACGCTACGGAGTCCGATTGGGGTCCTGCGTGGCCTTCGGCGGTTGTCAGCAGCCGTTCCCGCTTGGCGGATCGTCTCGGACGGTCGCGCGGGCTCGAGCGCGGCCGTGAGTCGCTGAAAGCATGAAGCCGCCCAGGGGTGATTCCCTGAGCGGCGGGTACTACTGGTGAGAGGCTTGGGCGGGGCACGCGCGAGCTGCCCCGAGGCCGTCGCCTGCTACCTCGCCAACTCCCGACGGGCACACGATCAACCGGAGCGCGGCTATGCGGATTGGGCCGCGAGGCAACCCGTGGGAGCACGCCTGCGCTCGGCGACCATCCAAGAAGACGGAGGCTGGGAAGCGGTACGGCGTGATGCGATAGCCATGGCGAGCGCGAGCAGGGCTGGCTCAGTCGGCACGACCTAGAGTTCATGGTCATGCTCGCGTTGTCTAGTACAGGCGCACTTGAACTGACTGCGTATGCGACGGCTGGTTTGGCCGTGGTTACGCTGCTCCTAGCTGGAGCGACGGTGCGGATGGTGAAGCTCACCGGGAAAGCACTCAGCCAAGGTCAGGAGGAGATTAAGCTTTCGCGAAGCGAGGTGGAAGAAGCGCACCGTCCGCTCATTGTGCCGGTCCTTTCTAAAGCGTTTGTGGATCTGGGCGCTGACGGCAAATACGAGAAGAGGCCGCAGGTTCTACGGGACGGCAAGTTGCTCGTGCATGTTGAGAACGTCGGGCCAGGTCCCGCGCTGAACGTAGAGGCTTGGGCTCGTCTTCTGGACGATTCCGGTGGACCTTCCGTCGGGTCTAGCGGCCCGCAAGTCTCAGCGCGCTCAGCTGGAATTGGCCCCCACAGTGACACGCCGTTGCTGATCCAGGTCCACAACTGGTCCGGCACACCGAATTTTGCGCTGCGGATTGAGTACGACGATGTAGCGTCCAACGGCTGGCGTACTGACTCCGTGTTCGTGGCTGGTGTCTACGAGGTCACGGGGATCGGGCGTTGCGAGCGCAAACTCCCACTTTCTCGCATGGTTCAGCCCGTAGCGTAGGCGTGGCGACCTACACTGATCGGGGAGACGCAACGAGAAAGGGTGCCTCTTGATCAACGAACTCGCGAAGCGCATCGGTAAGCTCGCCGATGACGTAGAAAAGATTGACGGCAGGCAGGTCGGCTGGGAGCTCGGCAGGGTTGCGAACGCGCTGATAGAGCAGGCGAAGCAGAAGGCGCCAAACGATGCGGTCCTCCGCGAGGTGGAGCCGTTCGCGAAGGAGCCAAACGCCGAGAACATCATCCGCCTTACGCCCCCCGAGGTCGCAGCCATCCTTCGCCAAGTCGCAGAAGCGATACCGAACCCACCGATGCCGCTGCCGAGGGTGGCCCAACGCGAGCCGATCATGGGTGACATCGCGACGAGGCAGTGGTAGGCGGTGCGTCGCCGCTAAAGTCTGTGTCCGCGTAGGAGTACGCGTGGTCCGCGCGTATTGGCAGTTCTCTGCTAAAATGCAAATGTGATTATACGGAACAGCGCCAGGAAGCCATGAGTCCGTCCACTGGACTTACACAAGCCGCTGTCGCGATTGTCCAGATGGTCCGTCCGGAGCTGAACAAGCGCCAAGCTCAGGCCGCTGCCGAGGTCATCGCAGCCGATGTCCGGCCGGACGCCGAGACGATTCGCCCCGAGGACGTTCGTCGTGCCCAAGTTGCCGTCGACAACGCGATCGCGCGGCAGACTGCTGGAGCAAGAGCTACCGCTTCATAGATGTCCAGCTTCTGGACTGGCGCCAGGATCGCTCGCGTTCCGCTCTACGTTTTCGCGGTCGTCGCAGTGGTGACGGCCGTCGTTTTTGCTGCTGGTGCTTTCGCGATTGGTTTTCAGAACGCCTGGGAAGTACTCACGGCGACAAAGTCTCCATTTGGTCATTATCGGGGACTTACGTTTGCACTGTCTCTCCTTGGATATGTCTTCGTCCCGGCGGTCATTGGACTAATCGTGGCTGACTGGACGACACGATTTCAGCGCAAACGTTTGACTACGATCACGGAGGCGCGCGAGGCCATCGGAGAGTTCGTGAAGGAGGCCAAAGCCCAGATCGCGCAGGAGCAGGCGCGACTAAATCAGCAAGGGCAGGCAGATGAGGGTTAAAGCAGCCTAGGGCTGGAGCCTGAATGCCCGATGCTCCGGACCTTGACACCCTCGGCGAGCTGTACCCGGGATTCAGCCGGGATCGGGAATCCTTGAAGGCCGCAATTCCGAACATTGCCGACGTATGGTGTAAAGCATTTGCGGAGGTACGGCGAACCGAGGAGTTCTACCAGCGGAGCACAGATGACGCCGCTCGGGAGACGATGCGCATGCTAATGGACGCATTGGGCCATCCTTGATAAAGCGATAAGGATCTAGGCGAAACGGAGCGACGGCTGGGGCGCTGTCGGCTGAGGGTCTACGCGAACGAGCTGCCATTCCGACTCTGACTGAACACGGCGGCTGGTCGAACCTGCTCGCGCGCGCCCAAGCGGAGGTCAAGCGGTGCCGCGAACACGTGGGCCCACGAGGCAAATAGTCCTCAGCGCAACGTACCCTGTTCTGCATGCAGTACTTGCAGCGGGCAGCAGGCGCGATATTCATCCTCACGATCGCCACGTTGGGGCTGTTCTGGACGGTTAAGCACACGAAGCCATCGGGCGGCGCGGTCTTACCGCTCCTGTACGCGGTGCTCGCCATGTCTGGGCTGGCGTGGCTCGTGGCGGAGGTTCTGCGGCTGCGACGCGAGCGGTCCGCCCGGCGGACCGGAAACGACGAGATGAACCGCCTCATCAGGCGCGAGTACCTAGGGCTGAAGCGCAAGCGGCTTTTTCGCCGCCTACGACGCGAGCCACCCTCAAAGGAGCGACACATGGAAACGAGGACGCCGCCCGCGCTCGAGGATCCCACGCCCGCGGCGCCGCTGATCACGCGCGCGCCTCGTGTTCCTTCCCTGCGCCCCGCCGTCGGGCGAATCCACGAAGAGAACCTGCATGGCGGGCTCTCTCGCATAGCCCGGTCCGTCTCGCAGAACAGCGCGACCGGTTACGGGGCCTTCCCCGACGCCGCGAGCCAGGACGCGCAAGCGCTCGCCGCCCACTTCCATGACCTGGCGCCGAGACTCAAAGAGTGGGACGCTGCCGTCGCGCGCGCCGAGGCCGCGCCCATCGCCGCTCGCAAGCAGGTAGAGCGGGTGGTCAAGGCCGCAGACATGCCCGAGGGCTACGACCAGAAGAACGTCGCCGAGATCATCGCCCGCTTCGTCATCGCCCAGCGCAACTACCGCATCGTGCTCAGAGTGGTGCGAGACGACTTCCGCGAGGGAGGCCCCTTCTGGAGCGTGTTCACGGCCTCGGGCACCGGGATGGACCTGAAGATCGCTCAGCTCCCGGATGCGTCCATAGACACGATCAAAGAACAAGCGGCCGCCCACGAAGCGGCATTGCAGCGAATCGTGGAAGACGTGCGGGACAGCGATCGCATCCCCGAGATCAAAGCGTCCTGGGAAGCGCGCGAAGTCTTGAAGCAGCCGCTCCAGAACTTGCTCAGCCTGAAGCAGGCTGTGTCTCCGATCCTGTTCGCCACAGACTGCGGGTACTGCGAGGCGCAGCTCCAAGCGACCGGCACGCCCGCCCCCAGCGGCTCAGGCACGGCGGCGATCACTGAGTAGCCACGCGCGTTCTGGTACACAAAGCGCCTGGCACGTGCACAAACGCCGCGCGGAGCAGCCGAAGCCCGAGAGCGCGGGCCGGAACCAAATCGGAATCTGTCCCATTTCGCACGACTGCGGTCGGGCCGACCGAGCCGGAGACATGCGACGCGCTCTGGTGGCCGGCTAATACGCTACATCCCGATGGCCGCCCCCAAGACGACACGAAACCGCGCATGCGCCGCGTTCGCCGTGCTAGCCGTGTCGCTGGCCTGCCTCCTCGTCGGATGCGGCTCGAGCGCCAGTACGACGCCCACGACGTCCGCGCCCCCGGGCCTCAGCATCACGGGCCCCGGGCTGCGGGTCAGCCAGCCGGCCTCAGGGCTGGGCCAGCCGCCGTGGCGACCGGAATACGCTCATCTCACGCAGCGCCTGAAGCTGATCGGGATTCCCGCCGGCGGCTCGGAAAAGTTCCACATCCATGCGCTGCTGCGGATCTACGTCAACGGCCTGCTCAGGCCGCTGCCGGCCGACATCGGCATCGACTCCGCGAAGGGGATCGAGTCGAGCATGCACACGCACGATGGCTCGGGGATCATCCACATGGAGGCGCCGCGCCCCTACCCCTATACCCTCGGAGACTTCTTCTCGGTGTGGGGAGTTAAGCTCGGCCCGGCACAGGTCGGAGGCTTGAAGGGCTACGGCGGCAACCGCCTGCACTTCTACCTCAACGGCAAGCCGCTGAGCAATCCGGCGGCGCTCGTGCTGCACAAAGACGACAGTGTCGTGATCGGCTACGGGCCGCCGGGCGGCTACCAGCACAACCCGAGCAAGTTCCTCCTCAGCGAGGTCGACAAAGGCGAAGGCGGGCTCGGCTGCGGCGCCACCAAGAAGGGGCAGAAGTCGAAAAGCTGCCTCGCGCCCAAGACGCCCAGCGGCAAGTCGAAGACCAGCACGAACTGACTCGCCGCTCGCGATTCGACTCAGTAGAAACTCACACCAGCGGGCGCATCTGCCGATACGAACGCAGACATGGCAGCGCATCCCCAAGACGCTCCGTCAGGCGATCGCCTGACGGACGATCTCGCTCGCAAGCTTCCGCCCGAGCCGGGTGCACGCGCACTGGTCGAGCTGCTGCCCGCGATCGTGTACGTCGCCGATACGGGCATCGACGGCCGCTGGCACTACATCAGCAAGGGCGCCGAGGCGATCCTCGGCTTCTCGCCCGAGGAGTGGCTGAGCGACGGGCGCCTGTGGGCGCGCCAGGTGCACCCCGAGGATCGCGAGCTCGTGTTCACGCGCGAGGAGGCGCTTGAGGAGCCGGGCACGGCCGATGAATACAGGATGCTCCACCGCGACGGGCGGATCGTGTGGGTGCGCGACGAAGCCGTGCTGCTCACCGACGAGCAGGGACGCACGCGCTGGCACGGCGTGATGCTGGACATCACCGACCGCAAGCTCGCCGAGCGCGAGCTGGAGCGCCGCGCGGCACAGCAGGCCGCCGTGGCGAGGTTGGGAGAGCGCGCGCTGGAGGGCGCCGAGGTCGCTCAGCTGATGCACCACGCGCTCGGCGAGGCAGCGCGTATCCTCGGCGTCGAGAAGGGCGCCGTGCTCGAGCGCTCGCCCGACGGCGCGACGCTCAGCCTGCGCGCCGGGCTCGGTCTGCCGCCGGCGCCCGAGCACTCCGCGCTGCGGCTCGAGCAGCTCCCCGGCGGGATCGCGCGCCAGATCGACAGCCGCGAGGGCAGCTGGGGGGTCCTGTGGCTGGCGACTCCCGCCGAGGCCGGCTGGGCGGCCGCCGACGCCGACTTCGTGCAGGCGATGGCCAACATTCTCGCCGACGCGATCCAGCAGCGCGGCACCGAAGACCACATCCGCTACCAGGCGCTGCACGACCCGCTGACCGACCTGCCCAATCGCGTGCTGTTCCTCGACCGCCTCGGGCATGCGCTGCAACGGCCGGGTGCGCATATCGCCGTGGCGCTGCTCGACATCGACAACTTCAAGCTCGTCAACGACAGCCTCGGCCACAGCGCAGGCGACGAACTGCTGCGCAAGGTCGCCCCGCGCCTGACCGATGCGCTGCGTCCCGGCGACACGATCGGGCGGCTCGGCGGCGATGAGTTCGTCGTGCTGCTCGAGGAGGTGCCCGACGAGCACGCCGCCGCGCGGATCGCCGAGCGGCTCGTCGCCGCCTTCGAGGTGCCCTTCGAGCTCGCCGCCGGCGAGCACTTCGCCAAGGCGAGCCTCGGCATCGCCCTGGCCGGCGGCGAGGACGAGCAGCAGCCGCCGGCGCTGATCCGCGACGCCGACGCCGCGATGTACCAGGCCAAGGCTCGCGGCCGCGCGCGCTTCGAGGTGTTCGACGGGGCCATGCGCGCGCGCACCGTCAAGCGGTTGTCGGTCGAGAACGACCTGCGCCGCGCGCTCGAGCGCGAGGAGCTGCGCGTCGTCTACCAGCCGATCGTCTCGCTGAAGGACGGCTCGCCGGTCGCCGTCGAGGCGCTGCTGCGCTGGCAGCATCCCGCGCGCGGGCTGCTCGCGCCGGGCGAGTTCATCCCGGTCGCCGAGGAGAGCGGGTTGATCGAGTCGATCGGGCGCTGGGTGCTCGACACGGCTTGCGCCCAGGCCGCGCTGTGGCACTCACAGCGCCCGGCCACGCCGCCACTGGGGATCGCCGTCAACCTCTCCGCCCGGCAGTTCGCCCAGCGCGAGCTCGAGCAGACTGTGCTGCACGCGCTGGCCGGCTCCGGCATCGAGCCGTCGAGTCTGTGCCTGGAGATCACCGAGTCCGTGCTGCTCGACGAGCCCGAGCGCGTGCGCGAGACGATCGACCTGATCGCGCGGCACGGTGTGCGCTTCGCGCTCGACGACTTCGGCACCGGCTACTCGTCGCTCGCCTACCTTGGGCGCCTGCCGATCGACGGGTTGAAGGTCGACCGCTCGTTCGTCGACGCGCTCGGCGCGAGCAAGCGCTCGACCGCTATCACGACGGCGATCGTGCGGATGGCCCAGGCGCTGTCGATCGAGGTGATCGCCGAGGGCGTCGAGACGAAGACCCAGCTGAAGCTCGTGCGCGACCTCGGTTGCGAGCTGGCGCAGGGCTTCTACCTGCACCGCCCGCTGCAGGCCCAGCAGATCACTGAGCTGTTGAGCACCCCGCGCGTCGCGCGCGCGACGCGGACACCCGGCCGGCGCAAGGTTCAGCCGCGAGCCGGCGTGGCCAGCTCGCGCGGCGCGCGCTTGTAGCGACGGGCCTGCAGCGCGCGCGCCAGCGCGTAGGAGCCGTACACGACGAGCAGCGCCAGCAGCTGCGCGGCGATGCCCTGCCAGGTCGCGTACAGCCCGAGCCACTGGTTGCACCACAGCGGCAGCTCGAAGCCCGTCGGGCTGCGCGGCAGCCAGCCGAGCCCCTGCAGCGTGTGCACCGTCGTGCCGACCATCACGCCCAGCACGAGCCCGATCAGCACGCCCGTGGCGATCAGCATCTTGCGGTAGGGCAGCTTGCGCTCGAGCTTGAACGTGACGAAGCCGACCGCGAGCGTCGCGCCGAGCCCGATCGCGACGCCGAGCGCCGTCGCCTCGCCACCCGCGCTCGCCTGCAGGTTCTGCAGGAACAGGACCGTCTCGAAGCCCTCGCGGTAGACGCTCGTCAGCCCGAGCAGCACCAGCCCGGCGAGCTGGCCGGAGAGGAAGCCGAGGCGGTCGATCCGCTCCAGTGCCCGCCGCCGCCGATGGAAGCGGCCGAGCCACTCGCTCCAATACACGCGGTGGAAGAACCAGTTGGTCACGAGCAGCAGAACGGCGATCGCCACCAGTCCCGTGATCGCCTGCAGGCGGAGCCCGCCGTCGCCGAGTGCGCCGAGCAGCGCCTGCGCGAGGGCGTAGGTGACGGCCGTCGCGGCGAGACCGAGCAGCGCGCCGAGCAGCACCGGGCGGCGCAGCCGGCGGCGCTCGCCGACGAACGACGCCGTGATCGCCGCCAGGATCAGCACTGCCTCGAGCCCCTCGCGGAAGATGATGATCGCCGCGTTGACGACGACCGTGTCCTTGCCGACCGACGCTGCCGCGAGCGCTCCCGGCGTGCCCAGTGCGTCGCCGATCACGTCGCTAGCTCCCGCTGACCTTCGCCGCGACGGTCGCGAGCGGTTCGTTCAGGGTTCCGACCTCGCGCGCGAAGCGCTTGCGGTCCTGCTCGGTCAGCTCACCATAGGAGGCGAAGCCGAGCGGAGTCTGTCGCCGGTAGGCGTCCAGGCCGCTCTGCACCGCCGCGAAGCGCTGCTCGATCTCGGCGACGAGCTTGGCGTGGCCGGTCTGGCGCAGCGCCGGGATCAGCAGCTCGAAGGCCTTGCGCGAGCCGGCGAGGTTGCCCTGGAAGTCGGACAGGTCGGTGTGCGAGTAGCGGTCCTCCTCGCCCGTGATCTTCGAGTTGGCGACCTCGTTCATCAGCTCGACCGCGCCGTTGGCCAGCTGCGCCGGCTGCAGCTGCAGCGTGCGCACCTTCTGCGCCAGCGTGTCCACGTCGCGCCTCAGCTTGCGCGCGTAGCGCTCGGTGCCGCGGGTCGTGTTCTCTTGCCACAGGGTCTTCTCGATGCGATGGAAGCCCGACCATTCGCTGGGCTTTTCGACGTCGTTGACGCGCGCGTCGATCTCCGGATCGAGGTCGCCGAAGCTCTCGGCGACGGGCTCGATCGTCTCGTAATGCGCACGCACCGGGCCGAACAGCTCCTTGGCACACGCGACTTCGCCGTCTTCAAGCGTGGCGGCGAAGCGCGCGACGCCGGCCCTCAGCAGCGCGACCTCGGCCTCGACATAGCCCTTATAGCCATTGGTCGCCTGTTCGAGCAGCGCCGCCGAGGTGCCTTTGGGCTTCGCCTTCGCCGTGCCCGAGGCGAGCAGCGTGCCCTGGTCTTCGGCCTCACCGGTCGGGCAGCTGACCACGTACTTGCCCGGGTCCAGGTTCAGCGAGAAGGAGCCTTTGATGCCTTCGACGACGTTCTCGGACTCGCCGAGGATCACGCCGTCGCTCCTCTTCAGCTCCATCTCCGAGACCTTCGAGGTGCCGCCGTTGGTCACGTTGAACGTGACCGGGCCGGAGGCGACGCTGATCTGCTGCGGCGTGCAGCCGGAGTCCGTCAACGTGACTGCGATCTGCTTGGAGCCCTTGCTGCTCGTCGACTTGCCGCAGGCGCTCAGCCCGCATGTCGCGACCGTTGCGGCCGCGATCGCGATCGATCTTCTGATCATGCTGTCTACGCTCTCCCTTGCTTGAAATTGAGCCGCTGCGGCCACAGCACGAACAGCAGCATCGGAACGGCGTAAATCAGGTAGACGAGCACCTCGCCCCCGGTCGGGCGCGGCTGCAGGCCGAGCATTCCGCTCAGCAGCGAGGAGGTGACCGTGCCCGGCACGACGAGCCAGCTCAGGTCGAGCGCCTGTCCCTGCAGGCTGTTGACCCAGCCGCCCTCGTGTGCCGTGTGCATGGCCGTGGCGAGCAGCCCGGCGGCGATCAGCACGAGGAACACGGCCGTCACTCGGAAGAAGCGCGCGAGGTTGATGCGGATCCCGCCGCGGTACAGCGCCGCACCGATCACGACCGCCGTGAGGATGCCGAGCAGCGCCCCCAAGCCTGCGCTCAGCGTGCTGCTCGACTCCTGGAAGGCCGCCAGCAGGAACACGGCCGTCTCGAAGCCCTCGCGCAGGACGGCGAAGAACGCCATCGCGACGAGGCCGACGACAGACCCGGTCGCCAGCGCCGCGGCCGCGCTGCGCTCGATCTCGCCACGCAACCCCGCCGCGTGGCGGCGCATCCACACGATCATGAACGTGACGATCGCCACCGCGCACACGCCGATCACGGTCTCGAGCTGCTCCTGCCCGCGCTGGGGAAGCTGTTCGTCGAGCAGCTGCAGCGCCACGCCGGCCGCCGTGCACAGGATGACTGCGATCGCGACGCCGCCCCACACGTAGCGCAGCGCCTCGCGCTGTCCCTGGCGGCGCAGGAAGGCCGCGACGATGCTCACGATCAACGCCGCCTCGAGGCCCTCGCGCAGGCCGATCACATAGGTGGGAATCAAATCCGATCTCCGTGCTCGGGAATGAACGGCGCGGACCATAACACGTATTAGGGCAACCTAATTAGGTGACCCTAAGCAGAGAGTCGGCAAGCGTACGCAACGCCCGCGGCCACGCACTCCGAAGCCGCGCCGCGGCCGCGCTAGACTCGCGCCAATGGCCGAGTCCGACGACGAGCTGTTCGGCGCCGAGCACGTCCGCGTCTATCGCGAGACCGACGGCGAGCGCGGCTACCGGTGGCGCGGCACGACGATCCTCTTGCTCACGACGCGCGGTCGCAGCTCGGGCGAGGAGCGCACGACGCCGCTGATCCACCGCACCGACGGCGAGCGCTGGGTGATCGTCGCCTCCAAGGGCGGTGCGCCGGAGCACCCGAGCTGGTACGAGAACCTGCTGGCAGATCCGAAGGCGAGCATCCAGGTCAAGGGCGAGACGATCCCCGTGACGGCCAGCACCGCTGAGGGCGAGGAGCGCTCACGGCTGTGGTCGTCGATGATCGAGGTCTGGCCCGCGTACGACGACTACCAGAAGAACACCGACCGCCAGATCCCGGTCGTCGTGCTCACGCGCCGCGACG
Source organism: uncultured Solirubrobacteraceae bacterium (assembly GCA_963714215.1). Taxonomy (GTDB): domain Bacteria; phylum Actinomycetota; class Thermoleophilia; order Solirubrobacterales; family Solirubrobacteraceae; genus Palsa-744. Next base: position 596,425 of record CAVQNP010000004.1, on the reverse strand, counting down.
CTTAGCCGCGCGCACGACGGCGCCGGCGAGCGACGGTCGGCCGCAGCGTCACTGCACCCAGGCGGCGAGCAGCGGGTCGTCCTCGACGGCCGCGCGCATCTGCGCGAGCGCCGGGCCGCGCAGGTCGCGCTTGGTGCGCGCGTAGACCTCCGGCGGCAGCTTGGCCAGGCGCTCGGCGAGGTGCAGCGAGCGCGACAGCACGTCCTCGCCGTCGAGCACCTCGTCGAACGCGCCCAGGCGCTCGCATTCGCGCGCGTCCGTGAGCTCGCTGCCGAGCGCGAGCAGGCGGGCGGCCTGCGGCGAGAGCTCGGCGCGCACGACGCCGATCGCGGCCTGCGGATAGGGCACGCCGACCTGCACCTCCGTCAGTCCGTAGCGCCCGGCCGCCGAGGCGACGCGGATGTCGGCGCACAGCGCGAGCACCATCCCGCCGGCGATCGCGTGGCCCGTGATCGCGCCGACGACGGGGAACTGCAGCTCGTAGCCGCCGAGCGCCATCGCGTTGATCAGGGTCACCATCTCGCGCTGCTCGGCCGGTCCGTACCCGGGAACCGCCTTCAGGTCGGCGCCCGCCGAGAAGCACCCCGGCCGCCCGGCGAGCACGAGCGCGCGCGGCCCTTCGCCTGCCACCCGCGCCACGGCCGCGACGATCTCGCGCAAAAGCCCCAGGTCCATCGCGTTGGCCGGCGGGCGATCGATCGCGAGCACGAGGATGCCCTCGTCGTGCTCGTCGATGCTCACGTGCTCCATCGCGCCAGCCTATCCTCAGACGATGCGCGCGTACACCGTGGTCGATGTCTTCGGCGACACCCCCTACACGGGCAACCCGGTCGCCGTCGTGCTCGACGGCGAGGGGCTCTCGACCGAGCAGATGCAGAGTTTCGCGGCGTGGACCAACCTCTCTGAGACGACCTTCGTGCTGGCAGCGACCGAGCCCGAGGCCGACTACCGCGTGAGGATCTTCACGCCCGTGCAGGAGCTGCCGTTCGCCGGGCACCCGACGCTCGGCACGTGCCACGCCTGGCTTCGCCAGCAGTCGGAGCAGTCACACGAGCAGCCGCGCGACGTGGTGCAGGAGTGCGGGGCCGGGCTCGTGCGTCTGCGCGTGCAGCCCGAGCGGATCGCCTTCGCCGCCCCGCCGCTGCTGCGCGAAGGAGCGGTGCGCGACGAGCCGCTGCTCGAGCACATCGCCGAGGTGCTGCGGATCGAGCGCGCGGCGATCGTCGAGGCCGAGTGGGCCGACAACGGCCCCGGCTGGGTGGCCGTGATGCTCGAGGACGCCGAGGCCGTGCTCGCGATGCGCCCGGGCTTCGTCGACCTCGACCTAGGCGTCGTCGGGCCATATCCGCCCGGTTCGCCGCAGGCCTTCGAGGTGAGGGCGTTCTTCCCCAAGGACGGCACGACCGTCGAGGACCCCGTCACGGGCAGCCTCAACGCCGCGATCGCGCCGTGGCTGTTGCGCAGCGGTCGCGCGCGGTCGCCCTACGTGGTCAGTCAGGGAACCGTGCTCGGCCGCAGCGGGCGCGTGCACGTCAGCCGTGAGGACGACGGCACGATCTGGGTCGGCGGCGCCGCGGTGACATGTGTCACCGGGCTCCTCGAGCTCTAGTCCGCGTCTCGCCGCAGCGCCGCCTCGCGCTCGCGACGCTCGGCTCAATCGGTCAGCCCGGCGAGCTTGCGCAGCAGCGCGTGCAGCGTCTTTCGCTCCTCGGCGGTGAGCGCGCCGAAGAACTCGCGCTGCAGCCCGGCCGCGAGCCCGCGGATCCGCTGCAGCGCCTGCTCGCCCTGCTCGGTGAGGAAGACCTGACGCGCGCGGCGGTCGGCCGGGTCCGGGCGTCGTTCGGCCAGGCCGCGCGCTTCGAGCTCGTCGATCACGGCGACCATCGAGCTCGGATCGATCGCCGTCTTCTCGTGCAGCTGATGCTGGCTCATCCCCGGATGCGCAGCGAGCATCGTCATCACGCCGAAGTGGCGCGGGTGCAGGCCCTCAGGCTCGAGCGCCTTGTGAAAGCGCCGGCGCGAGGCCTCGCCGAGCCGCGCCATCAGGTAGCCGGGAAACTTGCCGAGCTCGCCCGGTATCGGCCCTCCGTCCCACATGAGAGCATTCTACGCGATCCATATTATTTGTGATAAAAATTATTCTGATACGAACGAGCAGCGGGAGGGGTCTCGCGACGCGCCCGCGTCGCTCCGCCCGCACGACGGCGTCACCGATGACGCCCCGCCGGCGATGAGTTTCGTCCCGGCGCCCCGTCTGAGGGGTGGCAGCAAAGCGACCGAAGGAGGCAACGTATGGCATCGTTGACACGCTGGGTCCTGGTACATAAGCGCATCGTCGTCGCCTTCTGGGTCGTGTTGACGCTCGTCGGAGTGGGCTCCGCCGGCTCGGCCACGAAAGCGCTCAAACAGAAATTCTCGGTTCCCGGCAAGGAAGGCTGGGTGACCAACGAGCAGATCGCGCGCGACTTCCATGGCACCGGCGGGAACACCTCGCCGCTGCTCCCGGTCGTCACGCTCACCGCCGGCAAGACCGTCGGCTCGCCCGGCGTGAAGCAGGAATTGGCCGCGCTTGAAGCGCGCGTCGCGAAGGTCATGCCAGGCGGGCGCATCGCCGGCTACGCCGCGACGGGCAGCGACACGTTCGTCTCCAAGGACCGACGCACGACGTTCATGCTCGCCTACCCGCCGCCCGACCCCAAAGAATCGTTCGGCAACAACCCCGACGCGGCCCGGCACCTGACGGCGGCGCTGAAGGGAGCGTCGGTCGGCGGCGCGCCCGTGCGCGTGACCGGCTACGACGCGCTGTCGGTGCAGAGCGGTGGCGACAGCGGTCCGGGCGTGCTGCTCGAGGCGCTGCTCGGCGGCTTCGGCGCGCTGCTCGTGCTCGCCTTCGTGTTCGGCTCGTTCCTCGCGCTCGTGCCGCTGATGATGGCGATCGTCTCGATCATGACCACCTTCCTCGTCGTCTGGGGTCTGACGACGGTGACAGAAGTCTCGCCGATCGTGCAGTTCCTGATCGCTCTGATCGGGCTCGGCGTGTCGATCGACTACGCGCTGCTCGTCGTCGTGCGCTGGCGCGAGGAGCGCGCCCACGGCCTGAGCGGCGAGGCGGCCATCCAGCGCGCGATGGAGACCGCTGGGCGAGCGGTCATCTTCAGCGGCACGACCGTCGCGATCGGCCTGCTCGCACTCGTCGCGCTGCCGCTGCCGTTCCTGCGCTCGGTCGGCTACGGCGGCATGCTGATCCCGCTGATCAGCGTCCTCGTCGCCGTCACGCTGCTGCCCGTCGTGCTCTCTAAGCTCGGCCCGAAACTCGACTGGCCGCACGTGCGCGACGACGACAAGGCGAGCCGCGCTTGGACCTCGTGGGCGACCGTGATCGTGCGCAGGCGCTGGATCGCGGCGGTCACGGCCGCGCTCGTGCTCGCGGCGCTCGTGTTCGCCGCGTCGAACCTCCAGCTCGGCCTGGCCAACCCCAACACGGTCGCCAAGCAGGGCGACGCCAAGCAGGGTCTCGTGGCGCTCGAGCGAGCCGGCATCGGCTCGGGCGCGCTGCTGCCGAACGAGGTGCTCGTCGAAGGCAGGAACTCGCCCGAGGCGGTCGCCCGCAAACTGGCCGCGATCCCGAACATCCACGGCGCCGTCGCGCCGGCGCTCCCGACGTGGCGGCATGACGGGGCGGCCGTTGTCGATGCCCTGGCGGTCCCCGACAACTCGACTGCGAGCGGCCGCGACACGCTCGACGCGGTGCGCGCATCCGTGCGTGCTGACGGTCCCGATGTGCGGCTGGGTGGTTTGTCCGCCCAGAACCACGACTTCATCGAAGCCGTCTACGGCAACTTCCCGCTGATGATCGCGCTGATCGCGCTGATCACGTTCATCCTGCTCGCCCGCGCCTTCCGCTCGCTGCTGCTGCCGCTGAAGGCGGTCGTGCTCAACGTGATCAGCGTCGGCGCCGCATGGGGCGTGTTGAACCTCGTGTGGCAGAGCGGCCATGGCTCGCACGTGATCTGGGGCATCTCCGCCACGGGGTCGATCACGGCGTGGATCCCGCTGATGGTGTTCGCCTTCCTGTTCGGCTTGTCGATGGACTACGAGGTGTTCATCCTCGCGCGCATGCGCGAGGAGTACGACGCGACCGGCTCGACCGACACGGCCGTCGTGCGCGGGATCGGACGCACCGGGCGGCTCGTGACGAGCGCCGCGCTGATCCTGTTCCTCGCGTTCGTCTCGCTCGCCTCCGGTCCCGAAACGGAAGTCAAAGTGCTCGCGACCGGCCTCGCCGCGGGGATCCTGCTCGACGCGACCGTGATCCGTGCGCTGCTCGTGCCGGCCGTCGTGTCGCTGTTCGGGCGCTGGAACTGGTGGCTGCCGAAGTTGCCGGCGCGCTTGTTGCGCGTCGAGCCGTCGCTGCCGCCGCGCACCGCGCGGGGGGAGGTGGGCGGATGAGCGGGCCTGCGATCGAGGTCGAGCAGCTCGTACGCGACTTCAAGAAGGGCCCGCGTGCGGTCGACGGCATCGACCTGGCCGTGCAGCCCGGCGAAATCTACGGCTTCCTCGGGCCCAACGGCGCGGGCAAGTCGACGACCGTGCTGATGCTGACGACGCTCTTGCCGCCGACGAGCGGCTGCGCGCGCGTGGGCGGCTATGACATCGTCAAGGACGGCGCGCACGTGCGCGCGTCGATCGGCGCCGCGCTGCAGGAGGCAGCGCTCGACGCGATCCTCACCGGGCGCGAGCACCTGAAGCTGCAGGCGACGCTTCAGGGGATGCCGAAGTCCCAGCGCGAGCAGCGCGGTCAGGAACTGCTCGAGCGCGTCGGGCTGACCGAAGCGGCCGACCGCCGCGTCGGCGGCTACTCAGGCGGGATGAAGCGGCGCCTGGACCTCGCGCTCGCGCTCGTGCACAGCCCGCGCATCCTGTTCCTCGACGAGCCCACGACCGGCCTCGACCTGCAGAGCCGCAGCGCCCTGTGGGAGGAGGTCTCGCGCCTGGCGCGCGAGGAGGGCATGACCGTCTTCCTCACGACCCAGTACCTCGAGGAGGCCGACGCGCTGGCCGACCGCGTCGGCATCATCGACCACGGCCACATCGTCGCCGAGGGCACGCCGATGCAGCTGAAGGGGGAGATCGGCAGCCCGACCGTCGAGGTCGTCCCCGCCGACCCGACGATCGGCGACACGCTCGCCGAGCGCCTCGCGGACTTCGGCACGCTCGTGCGCAACGGCAATGGCGCCGTCACCGTGCAGCTCCCCGGCGGCGAGTCCCAGCTCGCCGAGATCGTGCGCGTGCTCGACCAGGCGCAGCTGAAGGTCGCCTCGCTGCAGCTGCACCAGCCCTCGCTCGACGACGTCTTCATCGCCAAGACCGGGCGCAAGCTCGAGGGCGCCGGCGAGGAAGAGGATGAGCAGCACTAGCGGGCAGCCCGCACTTGCCGGTGCGGGCGGCGGCTCGCTCGCGGCGACGCCCGCGCTGCGCTCGCCGAGCCTGTTCGAACAGGTCGGCGCGATCGCGCGGCGCTCGGTCGTGCGCACGTTCCGCCAGCGCGCGCTGCTCGTGTTCCCGCTGCTGTTCCCGCTGATCCTGTTCGCGATCAACGGCTCGGCGCTGAGCGCGGCGCGCAAGATCCCGGGCTTCCCCGACGTCAGCTACCGTGACTTCGCGCTCGCCGTGCCGTTCCTGCAGGGCGCGCTGTTCGTCGCTATCACGGCTGGAACAGATCTCGCCCGCGACATCCAGTCGGGCTTCTTCGACCGCCTCGCGCTGACGCCGCTGCGCGGCTCGGCGCTGCTCGCCGGACAGCTCGGCGGGGCGGTCGTCGTGGCCTGCGTGCAGTCGCTCGTCTACCTGTTCGTCGGCATCGCCAGCGGCGTCGGCATCGCCAGCGGCTTCGGCGGCGCGCTCGTGTTGCTGGCGCTGTCGATCCTGATCGCCTTCGGCTTCGCGGGGCTCGGCTCGCTGCTCGCTCTGCGCTTCGGCACGGGCGAAGCGGTGCAGGGCTTCTTCCCCCTGCTGTTCGTGACCGTCTTCCTCAGCTCCTCGAGCCTGCCGCGCAACCTGATCAAGACCGAGTGGTTCAACGAGGTCGCGACGTACAACCCGGTCTCGTATCTGATCGAGGGCATCCGCAGCCTGATCATCACCGGCTGGGACGGCCAGGCGCTCGCGCTCGGCTTCGGCTTCGCGCTCGCGCTGAGCGTGATCACGCTCGGCTTCGCCGGCGCGGCGATGAAGAACAGGCTGGTGCGCACGTGAGGCGCTTCGTCTACGTCGCCCGCGGCGTCGCCTGGCGCTCGGTGCACAACATGCTCGCCAACCCGGCGATCCTCTTGCCGTCGCTGATCTTCCCGCTGTTCTTCCTCGCAGCCTTCGCCGGCGGCCTGTCGAAGGTCGCCGAAGTCCCCAACTTCCACTACGCCCCCGGCTACACGGCCTTCCAGTTCGCCTTCGTGTTCCTGCAGTCGGCCGCCTTCGGCGGCGTCTTCACGGGCTTTGCGATCGCGCGCGACTTCGACTCGGGCTTCGCCCGGCGCCTGCTGCTGACGGCGCCGCGGCGCAGCGGCATCATCGCCGGCTACGCCGTCGGCGCGCTCGTGCGCTGGCTGCTCACGGCGACCGTGATCACCGTCGCCGCGCTGCTCGCCGGGATGGACGTCGTCGGCAACGGCGGCGAACTCGTCGGCATCATCGGGCTCGGCGTCGGCATGAACCTCGTCGCCGCCCTGTGGGCGTGCGGCGTGGCGATGTTCCTGCGCACCGAACAGGCCGGTGCGCTGATCCAGATGCCCGTGTTCGTCGTGCTGTTCCTCGCGCCCGTGTACGTGCCGCTGAACCTGCTCAGTGGCTGGATCCACGCCGTCGCGCGGATCAACCCGGCCACCGCCGCGCTCGAGGCCGCGCGCGGGCTGCTCGCCGGCTCGCCCGTCAAGGTCGCGCTCGCCTTCGGGCTGCTCGCCGGCGGGGCGCTGATCACGGCCGCGTGGGCGCGGCGCGGACTGGCATCCGCCGAGCGCGCGGGCTGAAGCAGGCGCCTCCGAGGCGCCGATGGCGGGAAACAAATTGGCTGTGCGGCCAAACGGCGGCGCGGCTAGGATCGGAGCGTGCGCCGACTGCTCGCTCTGACGACCGCGCTGATGTTCCTCGAGCTGGTGTTCTTCACCGTGCTCTCGCCGCTGCTGCCGGAGTTGAAGCACGATCTGGGTCTGTCGACATCGCAGGCCGGGGTGCTCGTGGCGATGTACGCGGTCGGTTGCGCGGTGGGCGCGATCCCGGCGCTGATGATCGTCGTGCGCCTCGGCGTGCGCACTACGGCGCTCGCCAGCCTGGCGACGTTCGCGGCGATGAGCCTCCTGTTCGGAGTGGCGCACGGCTACGACGCGCTGCTGGCGGCGCGTTTCGCGCAGGGCCTCGCGGGCGCTGCGTGCTGGACCTCGGCGATGCTGTGGCTGCTCGAGGTGGCGCCGCAGGATCGCCGCGGCGAACTGCTCGGCTTCGCCTTCGGCGTCAGCGAGGCAGGTGCCATCGCCGGTCCGGCCGCAGGCGGCGTCGCGGCAGCCGCCGGACGCGGCGCGACGTTCGCGGCGATCGCTGCGCTGTGTGCCGTGCTGGCGCTGATCACGACGCGCTTCTCCGGGCCGCCGGCGCCGGTGCAGAAGCGCCTCGGCCTGGGCGCCGCGCTGGCGGATGCGAACGTGCGCAAGGTCATGTGGATCACGCTGCTGCCGGCGATCATGCTCGCCGCGATCAGCGTGCTCGCGCCGCTGCAGCAGCACCGCCTGGGCGGCGGCTCGGGAGAGATCGCGCTGACGTTCGCGGCGTCGGCGGTCCTCGGCATCGCGATCCGCCCGTTCTACGGTCGCTGGTCCGATCGCCAGGGCCCGCTGCGGCCGGTGCGGATCGGGCTGCTCGCGTGTGCCCCCGTGATCGTCGCGCTGCCGTGGATGCAGACGCGCTTCGGCACGGCCGCGCTGATTGCGCTGGCGCTGATCCTGATCGGCGTGCTGTGGGCGCCGGTGATGGTGATGCTGTCCGATGCGTGCGCCGCGGCCGGGCTGGGGCAACTGATGGTCGTCGCGATGATGGACCTGACCTGGCCGCCCGGGAATATCGTGGGCTCGGCAGGCGGCGGCGCGCTCGCCGAGGTCGCCGGGCAGCGCGTCACCTATGTCGTGATGGCCGGGATGCTCTTGGCCGGGTGCGCCGCGCTGTCGGGCAGGCGTGCGCCTGGGTCGGCATCGGCGGAGGCGGCCGTGGCGGAGGGGCTGTCCGTCACGGGCAGCTGAGTAGCCCGAGCAGCCGATGCCCCCGTACTTCGAGGATCTGACCGTCGGTCATGTCGAGCGCGGCGCGCCCGCGGTGACGCTGACAGACGGCATGGCGGCCGTGCACCAGGCGATCGTCGGGGACCGCCTCGCGCTGGCACTCGACGCGACGCTGGCGCGGGACGTGCTCGGCGCTTCGAACACGCTCGCGCACCCGGCGCTCGTCTGGGACGTCGCGATCGGGCAGTCGACGTTGCTGACCGGGCGCGTGATTGCCAACCTCTTCTACCGCGGCCTCCTGTTGCAGCGGATGCCCGTGATCGGCGACACGCTCTCGACGAGCACCGAGGTCGTCGCGCTGCGCCAGACGACGCTGCGGCCGGGACGTCCGGCGAGCGGCCTCGCGGCACTGCGCGTGCGCACGAGCGACCAGTCGGGGCGAGCGGTGCTCGACTTCTGGCGCTGCGCGATGCTGCCGCTGCGCGACCCGGCGGCGCGCACGGAGCGCGAGGACTCCTTCGACGAGATCCCGCAGGAGCTTGACGCGGCAGCGCTGCGCGAGGCGACTTCGAGCTGGCGCCTGGACGCATTTGTCGCCGCGCGCGGAGGCGAGCGCGAGCGGCTGACCGGGCTGGCGCCCGGAACTCGCTGGACCGTCGAGCGCGGCGACGTGGTCAGCGCCGCGCCGGAGCTCGCACGACTGAGCCTCAACGTCGCAGCCGTTCACCACGATCGCCACGCCCACCGCGAAGGACGGCGGCTCGTCTACGGCGGGCACACGATCGGCGTGGCCGCCGCGCAGGCCTCGCGGCTGCGGCCCGAGATCGCGACGATCGCCGGCTGGCACTCCTGCGAGCACCTCGCGCCGGTGCATGAGGGCGACACGCTCTACAGCGAGCTCGAGCTGGAACGCTGCGAGCCGCTCGCGGGCGGCGGCGCGCTCGCCCACCTGCGCTCGCGCGTGATCGCGATCGGCGAGGGAGGGGACGGAGGCGAGGGTGCCGAGGGAGTCGGCGAGGTCGATGACGGAGCGGGCGAGGACGGCGGCAGGCCGGTGCTCGACTGGCGCTTCGTCGCCGTCGTCGCCTAGCTCTGCACGACGGCAATCAGAACGCGCCGTCGCCGGCGCCCGGACCAGAGGAGCAGTCCGGGCGCCGGCTGGCGGCGTGGTTGGCGGAGTCGCTTCTAGCCCTTGGCCCAGAAGCGCATGTCGGGCAGGTCCGAGGAGAAGTAGCTCGTCACGTTCTTGCCGAGCACGGCCACCAATTCGGTGTCGTAAGCCCAGACTCGCGGCGAGTTTTCGATGTACAGTTCGTCGGCCTTGTTGAGCATTTCCTGACGCTTCGGTTCCTGCGTCACGTACGGGATTTCTTTCATGATCTTGTCCGCCGCGGGAACGCAGGTGTTGGTGTCGTTGAACTGATTGTTCGGCGGGCACTGCAGGTCATAGGCCCAGTGGTAATCGGGGGCCACGACCTGAGGACCGTCGAGGAACACCGTCGCGCCGTCGTGGTTGGTGTAGACGACTTCCAGGAAGGCCGACGGGGAGACGACCTGGACCTTCGCGTTGACGCCGAGCGGCTGCCAGGCGCCCGCCGCGGCCGTCGCGATTTCCTTGCCGATGTTGTCGCCCTGACCGACGTAGATGGTGAAGCTGACGGGCGTCTTGATGCCAGACTTCGCCAGCAGTTCTTTCGCCTTATCGATGTTCGTTTCGCGTGGCGCGCCGACCTTCGGGTCATACCACGAGTACGACGGCATCCACTCGCCGAAGTACAGCTTGCCGTAGCCGTAGGCGACCTTCTGCAGGACCGCTTCATACGGGAACGCGTAGGTCAGTGCTTGACGGAAGTCCTGGTTCTTGAAGAACGGGTCTTTGTCGTTGAGCCATGGCTTGCGCGCGTTCTGCGGGAAGTTCAGCGTCTCCGCCTGGCGCGACTTGAACGAGCCGACGATGCAGCAGTTGTTGCCGACGAGGCTGTGTGCCGCCTGGTTGGTGAGCCCCAACGTGATGTCCGCCGAGCCCGACTGCGCGTCGAGCAGGAGCGTTTCGTTGTCGGGGATCATGTTCAGGATGATCTTCTTCGTCTTTGGTGCTTCGAAGAAGTTCGGGTTCGCTTCGAGCACCATCTGGTGATTCGGCTGGTAGCTCTTGAGCAGGTACGGGCCGTAGCCGGCGGAATGGCTGGCGAGCCATTCGTTGGGCTTTTCCTTCGCCTGGCCACCGTGTTCTTCGACCAGCTTCGGGTCGTAGATCGCGCCGGCTGTCGGCGTCGAGAGCACCTGCAGCTGGTTCGGTGCGGGACGCTTGTATTTGATGACCACCGTGAGCGGACCCTGTTCGGAGATCGAGGTGATCAGCGGGGGGGTGTAGTCGGTTTCCTCGAGCACCGAGTAGCCGCCGACGCCGGCCTTGATCACGCGGTTCAGCGACCAGACGACGGCTTTCGCGTCGACGGGATCGCCGCTGGGGAACTTCAGCCCCGGGCGCAGGTGGAACGTGAGCGTCTTGTTGCCGTCGCTGAAGGCGTAGGACTGCGCGAGATACGGTTTGACCGCGCTGACGCCGAGGTTCTGCTGCTCGGTGCCTTCGACTTTGCCCGGTTCGTGGTCGACCTGCGTGAGCGTCGAGTACATCGCCCCGTCGAAGCCCGGGTCCTGGTCGTTGGTGGTGAAGTTGGGGTCGAGCGTCGCGATCGGCACCGCGTTGTTGACGATCAGCGTCGCGTTCGGGTTGCTCGCCGCTTTGCTGAGCCCGCCGGAGCTCGATGAGCCGGAGCTCGATGAGCTCGAGCTGGAGCTCGAGCCGCACGCGGCGAGCAGGAGCACGGCGGCGAGCGCCGCCGTCGCGGCGAGGGCGAGGCGCCTTGCTCGCGCGAGGGGCCTTCTGGTGGATTTCATCGTGCCTCCGTCGGTAGTGCGGGTCATCCGGCCTCCATCGCTAGTGCGGTTCATCGGGGGGACGCCTCCGTCGCTGGTTTTCCGTCTGGCCGAACTTACTCGACCGCCGTGTTCCCGGGCAACGCTCGTTTGCTCCTCGAGCTGAGCTCGAAGCGCGCCGCGCACTGTCCACCCCCAATCTCGACAGCCGAGGCGCGATGAGTTGTTTGATGACGATCAGTCGATATGCAACCTATCTCGCGTGCGCGGCAGCGTCAAGGACTCCCGCTCCAACTCGTCCGCGGGGTGCTTCGACACCTGTCGAAAGCCCTTGGCCGCTGGTCGCTTGACAATGTCCAGAGAGAGGACTACGTTCCAAACCGACTGATCGATATGTCATCTTTTCGACCGCTTCGGCCCTTTGGCCTCGGGTCTTCCGGCGTCTTGCACGGGGGCAGATCGCTCGCCGACGCGTCGTCCGGGAGTCGATCGCCACGCCGCTCATCACTCGATCCCGAGGATCTCCCGCGCCTGCGCCGGCGTGGCGACCGGTCTGCCGACCGCCTCGCAAAGGGTCCTCGCGCGTGTGACCAGCTGGGCGTTGGACTTGGCGTACTCGCCGGGAGCCGTGTACACGACGTCCTCGAGGCCCGTGCGGATGTGCCCGCCGAGCGCGAGCGTGACGGCCATCATCGGGAAGTTGTGGCGCCCGATCGCGGTGACCATCCACGGCAGCCCCTCGGGCACCAGCCGTGCGAACAGCTGGATCGACTCGACGCTCGGCGGCGCGCCGCCGATCACGCCGAGCACCATGTGCAGGAAGCCGGGGGCGCCGCGCGCCGTCGTCGCCAGCCGTGCCGCGGTAACGGCCATGCCCATGTCGAAGCACTCGTACTCGGGCACGATGCCGCGGTCGGCCATCTCCTCGGCGAGCTCCTCGATCAGCGACTTGGGGTTCAAGAAGACGACGTCGTCGGGACCGAAGTTGATGCTGCCGCAGTTGAGCGAGGCGACCTCTGGATCGGCCTGCAGCGATCGGCGACGCTCCTCGGAGGCGGAGCCGAGCTTGCCGCCCGTGGTGAAGTTGAGCACCACGTCGTCGGCCTGTTCGCGCACGGCTTGCTTGATCGCGAGATAGTCCTCTGGTGCCTGCGTCATCTCACCGTCGGCCGTGCGCGCGTGGATGTGCACGATGCTCGCGCCGGCTCGTGCGGCGCCGACCGCCTGCTCGATCACCTGATCGCGCGTCGCGGGCTGGTTAGGGTTGCCGGTGACGATGCCACCAGCCACCGCACATGTGAGCATCGCCGGATCGCTCATGACGAAGGCCAGTCTTGCATTGCGTGACGAATCACAGCCGACTCCTCTTGCTCCGGTCGCAGACGGTGAACCGCGCTGCTCCGCCGGTAATATACCGAACAGGGGACTTGCAGATCGAACGGGAGGACGGACCTAGCGCATGAGCTCCGGGCCGCTGATTCTTGGTGGGAAGGACGCGCCTGCGCTGCGTCCGCAGGGGGAGCCCACGCCCTCCGGTGCGAGCGTCTCCGAGCGCGCGCGGCGCGCCTCGCGCGCGATCCTCTCCGACCGGCGCATAGCGTTCCCGCTCGGCGTGCTCGTGCTGCTCGTGCTGTTCGCGATCTTCGCCCCGATCCTGTGGAAGTACGGACCCGACACGCAGGATCTGATCAACTCGCTGAAGAGCCCCTCGACGACGCACCCGATGGGCACCGACCAGCTCGGGCGCGACGTGTTCGCGCGCTTCGCCGACGGAGCGCGCATCTCGCTGCTCGTGGCGAGCATCGTGACCGTCGCCGGGGCGCTGATCGGCGGGCTGATCGGACTGCTCGCAGGCACCGTCGGCGGCGTCTCAGACGGCGTCGCGATGCGCGCGATGGATGCGATCCTCGCGTTCCCGCCGCTGATTCTCGCGATGGCCGTCACGGTCGGGCTCGGCATCGGCCTGAACACGGCGGCGATCGGCGTCGCGCTCGTGTCGGTGCCGTGGTACGCGCGTCTGTTGCGCAGCGAGGCGCTGCGGATCCGCTCGCTGCCGTTCATCGAAGCGTCGTATGCGATCGGCATGACGCGCTCACGTGTGATCCGCCGGCACGTGATTCCGCACATGCTGCCGGTGCTTTTCATCCAGATGGCCGCCGCGTTCGGCTACGCCGTGCTCGGCCTGGCCTCGCTCAGCTTCGTCGGCCTCGGCGCGCAGGTGCCGACGCCGGAGTGGGGGGCGATGATCACCGAAGGGCTCTCCTACTCGCTGACCGGACAGTGGTGGATCAGCATCTTCCCCGGTGTCGGGCTGCTGATCACGGTGACGGCCGCCAGCATGCTCTCGGACCGCATGCGCGACCTGCTCGACCCGCGCGGCGAGTACGCGAGGCTGTAGGCGATGGGCGTCGTCATCGCCAAAAGGGTGCTCGGCTCGTTCGGCGCGATCATCGGCGCGACGATCCTCGCGTTCATCATCATGCGCGCATTGCCGGGCAACCCGGCGCGGCTGATCGTCGGCCCGCTCGCCACGCCCCAGGCGGTCGCCTCGGTGCACCGCGAGATCGGATTGGACAAGCCGATCTTCACGCAGTACTGGCTCTACATCTCCCACTTCTTCGAGGGCAATTGGGGCTACTCATACGCCGATGGCAAGTCGGTCAGCGCACTGATCGGCGAACGGCTCGGCGCGACGATCGAGCTGGCGCTGTTCTCGTTCGGCATAACGATGATCTGCGCCGTCGTGGCCGCGCTGCTCGTCACCTATCGCCGCCGCCCGATCGCCGACCGCATCCTGCGCGGCGTCGCCTACCTCGGCTTCGGCACGCCGCCGTTCTTCATCGCGTTGATCCTGCTGATCGTGTTCTTCCGCTCCTTCCACGTCCTGCCGGGACCGGAGGGGCGGCTGGGGCTGCAGGCCAACCCGCCCCCGGCGGTCACGCACATGTACACGCTCGACGCGCTGATCGCCGGGAAATTCGGCACGTTCTGGTCGTCGATCGAACACCTGATCCTGCCGGGTGTGGCGCTCGGCCTGTCCTCGTTCTCGTTCATCGTCAGGCTGCTGCGCGCGAACCTGCTCGAGGTCTCGCGCGAGCCGTTCATCACCGTCGCGCGCGGCAAGGGCCTGCGTCGCTGGACCGCCTTCCGCCGCCACGCGCTGCCCAACGCGTTCCTGCCGACGCTGACCGCCGGCGGGCTCGTGCTCGGCGAATTCCTCGCCGGCAGCGTGCTGATCGAACGGGTCTTCAACTGGCCCGGGATCGGCTCGCTCGTGTTCGACGCGATCGTCAAGCAGGACTACGCGATCGTGCAGACGTTCATCCTGCTCAGCGCGGTCATGTTCGTGCTCGTCAACCTGATCGTCGACCTGCTCTACGCGGTGATCGATCCGCGCGTGCGCATCCCCGCGGTGGCGACGGCATGAGCGGCGGCGACGTGGAGAGGAGCGGCGGTCCGGCCGGCGGGGCGGGCGCAGTGGCAGTGGACGAGCCGGCGCTGTCGGTGCGCAACCTCAGCACGGTGTTCGAGGATGGGCAGCGCACGGTGCACGCGGTGCGCGACGTCAGCTTCGACATGCGCCCGACAGAACGGCTCGGCGTCGTCGGCGAGTCGGGCTCGGGCAAGTCGGCGCTCGCGCTCTCGATCCTCGGCTTGATCGAGCCTCCGGGTCGTGTACTCGGTGGTGAGATCCACCTCGGCGGGCGCGACATCTCAAAACTGTCCGACCGCCAGCTGGGCGCGGTCAGGGGTAAGGACATCGCGCTCGTGCTGCAGGACCCGATGAGCGCCCTGGACCCGGTCAAGACGATCGGCTCGCAGGTGATCGAGGCGATCGCGGCGCACAATCCCGACCTGCGCCGTGCGGCGGCGCGCAAGCGTGCGGCCGAGCTGCTCGGAGAAGTCGACATCCCGCAGGCCGACCGGCGTTTGGACGACTACCCGCACCAGTACTCGGGCGGTATGCGCCAGCGCGTGGCGATCGCGATGGCGATCGCCAACAATCCGAGCGTGCTGATCGCCGATGAGCCGACGACGGCGCTCGACGTGACGACGCAGTCGCAGGTGCTCGCGCTGCTGGACCGCCTCGTCGAGCAGCACCGCACGGCCGTGATCCTGATCACGCACAACCTCGGGATCGTGTCGGACTTCTGCGACTCGATCGCCGTGATGTACGCCGGCCGCTTCGTCGAGACCTCTGGCGTCGATCACATCTTCGAAAGCCCGACCCATCCCTACAGCGAGGCGCTCTTGAAGTGCGTGCCGAACCCCGAGCGGCTCGCCCAGGGTCCGCTGCCGGCGATCACGGGCTTCCCGCCGGACCTGGCGCAGCTGCCGGTCGGCTGCTCCTTTCAGCCGCGCTGCCCCGTAGGGCACGACATCCCCGAGTGCCAGCGCCAGGCGCCGCAGCCGCACACCGTAGAGGGTCGGGCGGGCACGGCGAGCGTCGAGTGCCATTTCGCCGAGCAGCGCATCAACGAGGTGAAGGTGTGAGCGCGCACGACGCCAGCGCCGGTCCGAGCGCGACGGCGAGCGTCGACGCCGGCACAGGCGTCGCCGACGAGCAGAACGTGCCCGTGCTCGAGGCCGACGGGCTGTCGAAGGCGTTCGAGATCCGCAGCGAGGAGCGCTTCGGACGCAAGGTTCCGGTTACGGTGCTCGACGACATCTCGCTGGCCGTGCGCCGCGGTGAGAGCTTCGGCCTCGTCGGCGAGTCGGGCTGCGGCAAGTCGACGCTCGCGCGCTGCCTCTTGCGCCTGCTCGAGCCGACCGGCGGACGGGTGCTGTTCGAGGGCCAAGACCTCGCCGAGCTCGACCGCGACGAGCTGCGCGCGATGCGCCGGCGGATGCAGTTCGTCTTCCAGGACCCTTTTGCCTCGCTCGACCCCCGCATGACGGCGGGGGCGCTCGTCGAAGAGCCGCTGCTCGTGCACGAGATCGGCGACCGCGACGAGCGCCGTGCGGCGGTGCTCGAAGATGCTCGCCGACGTAGGCCTTACAGCCGAGCAGGCCGAACGTCGCCCGCACGCCTTCTCCGGCGGTCAGCGTCAGCGCATCGGCATCGCGCGCGCCTTCGTGCTGCGCCCTGACGTGGTGATCCTCGACGAGCCGATCTCCGCGCTCGACGTCTCGGTGCAGGCACAGGTGCTCAACCTGCTGCGCCGCCTGCAGACGCAGCTCGGGTTGACCTATGTGTTCATCTCACACGACCTCGCCGTGGCCGAGTACTTCTGCGACCGCGTCGCCGTGCTCTACCTCGGCCAGGTGATGGAGCTCACCGACCGCGAGGTGCTGTTCCGCAAACCGCTCCACCCCTACTCGGTCTCGCTGCTCTCGGCCGTGCCCGTGCCGCAGGCCGGCGGGCGCAGCCGCCGCGCCAAGCGCGCGCAGCCGATCGGCGAAATCAGCTCCGTCGTGGACCGCCCGAAGGGGTGCCCGTTCGAGCCGCGCTGCCCCGTGGGGCGCGGGCGGGACATCTGCAAGGGGGAGCGCCCGCCGCTGGTCGAGCATGCGACGCGGCACTGGGCGGCTTGTCATTTTCCGGGCGAGATGGCGGTTGCGGTCGCGAACGGCTCACCCGCCGAGCGACCGCTTGCATCGCCTACGCCGCCGAGCGCCGCGTAGGCGTTCCGTGCAGCGAATCTTTCGGCGGCTGGTGCGCATCTGTCTCGCGTTTGGGCTGCTTGCGATGTGCCTCCTGCCCGCTGTGGCACAAGCGAGCACGAGAACCACAGCGCTTCGTGCCCACGCGGCTCGAACGTCGCAGTCTGAATGTCGCCGGGGGTCCGGCGTGGCGCAACGCGAGTGTCCGAAGCTGAGGGCGAGGCCGCACCTGATCTCGCTGGTGGCCGGTACTCCGATCTCACCGGTGCTCGTCGGCAACAGGTACGCCATCGAAGGGGGCCGGTGGTCGGCGCTGCGGCCGCTGCACCTGTCCTTCGAATGGCTCGATGCACGTGGGCGCCGGCTCTCGCGAGCGGTCACCTTCACCGCGACGACGTCGCTGGCAGGCCAGGTCGTCACGGCTCGTATCTGCGCGCGCACCCGGGCCGCCGCCAACTGCCTCAAGCTGAAGCTTCCCGCCCCTGTCCGCACGGTTGCGCAGTACCTGCAGTCGAGCTGCGGCGCACACCGCCCCGCCCCACCTGCTTATGACCCCAACTTCGTCCTGCTCTCGACACCGCAGGTCGGCCACGGATGGAACCCGTGCCGTGTCGAGGCCTGGGCGATCGACACGTATGGCGAGCCGCCGCTCACCACGGCCGGAACGAGCTGGGAAGCGCTCATCTCGCAAGCGCTCGCGCAGGCGTCGGCAGCCACCGGTATCTCCTTCGAACGCTCACTCGACTTCGTCGCGCCGCCCGGGGCGACGTCGAGCAATCCGTCCGGCGTGACGCTGGCGATCGGCTTCGGGCCGCAGGCGCCGGGGATCGCCGGCATCGGCGGCCCCACGGTTGGCGCTGGGCCGTTCTCGATCGAGGGCAGCGTGGAGCTCGACTCGCAGAAAACGTGGCAGGCGCCAGAAGCGCTGACCGTGCTCCTGCACGAGATCGGACATGCCCTCGGCCTTGGTCATCCGCTGCCGCCGCCCGCGCCGGATCCCGAAAACGAGATCATGGACAGCGGCAACTACAGGTTCACGAACTACCAGGCCGGCGACCTGTGCGGGCTGTTCGAGGTGACCTGGCAGCAGCCCTGCGCCGGCGCGGCGGCTGTCACGCCCGGGCAGGGAGAAGGCGGCACCCCGGTCGCCGACTCCAGGCCGCCCGCTCCGTGACCGCGGCGCCCGGCGATGAGATCGTCGCGGCAGTTTCGTCGTTAGGGATGAGACCACTTCAGAACGGAGACCGCAAGATGGACTGGAAGCTCGAATTGATCGTCGTGCCCGCCTCGGACGTCGACCGCACGAAGGCGTTCTACCTTGAGCAGGCCGGCTTCGATCTGCTCGTCGATCACCGCGCGGGCGAGGACTTCCGCGTCGTGCAGATGACACCGCCCGGGTCGGCCTGCGCGATCGCCGTGATGAAGCAGCCCGAGCGCGCCGGCAGCCTGCTTGGCCTGCACCTGATCGTGCCCGACATCGACGCCGCGCGTGCCGAGCTCGTCGGGCGCGGTGTGGAGACGAGCGAGGTGTTCCACTTCGACGAGCGCGGGCAGCAGCCCGGGCACGATCCCGAGCGCCGCGACTACAACTCGTTCGTCAGCTTCAGCGACCCCGACGGCAACGGGTGGCTGGTGCAGGAGGTCAAGCGCGCATAGCGAGGAGGTCGAGCGCGCGCCGTTCAAGCCGAGCGAGGGGCACTGGGCCACAGCCGCGTCCCCGGCTCGGTCAGCGCGACGACGCGATCGCCCTCGCGGCCATGCACCGCGCGCGCGGCCGCTGCCGCCTCGCTGCCCGCCGCCGGACTCTCCTGCGCCGACGCCGCCAGCTCTGCCCGCCGCGCGCGCGTCGCCTCCTCGTCGAGCGTCCCGCCCTCGCCGACGACGACGCCGTAAACCTCGCGCGCCCGCTCCACGCTGACCCACCCGTCGTTCACATCGTGCAGCACGCGCTCCACGCCGCGCTCGTGCGGCGGCCCGTAACCACCGCCACCCGATGAGATCGAGATGATCGTCTCGCCTGGCTCGAGCACCACGCGCGCCCACGCCTCGAGCTCGACGACCTCTCCGTCGGACTTGCGCATGGCCGGCCGGCACAGCGCGCCCGACTGGCCGCCGCGCACGCCGAGCGCCGGGTTGACGGTGCCGTCGGCCGCGTAGAGCACTTCGAGCTCCGTGTCGACCGGGCCGTACTCGATGTACAGCGAAGGCGCCCCGCGGAAGCGTCCGGCGCCCTCCGTGTCGGGCACGATCCGGTCGGCCCACACGCGGATCGGGCGCAGCAGCTCGAGCACCTCCGTGGAGTCGCGCATCATCGAGCCGCCGTCGCTCGTCTCGCCGTTTGTCATCCAGCCGTCGCCGTGCGGGTGCCCCGCGCCGCCCGAGTTGCCGAGGATCATCATGTCCACGAACGGCGCATCGCCGTGACGTGGGTCGCGCCCCGACAGCCCCGCCACCGCCGGAGGGCACTCAGGACCCGTCGAGGCCATGCCGAGGCCGTCCTTGAACTCCGCCATCACGCGCTGGACGATCCCGGCCAGGCGCTCGGCGATGCCCGACGTCGCCATCGAGCAGCTCGCCGGGTGCACCGGGATGCCCACGCAGCAGTTCTCGCGCAGCAGCACCTTCACCGCCCGTCCGCTGCCCGTGTTGCGCGGCACGCGGTCCTCGATGCTGTTGAACACGCCGATCAACGACGACGTGACTGCCGTCGATTCGGTCAGGTTCAGCCCGCACGGCAGGCAGTCCGGGTTGTTGCGCAGGTCGATCTCGATCTCCGCCGTCTGCGGGTCGACCGAGACCGTCACCTCCAGCGGGACGCCGTTCTCCACGCCGCGCAACGGCACGGCGTCGTGGATGTCGTAACCCGTGCGGCTGCCCGCCGGCAGCTCGCGGATCGTCGCGCGCATGCGCTCCTCGCTGTAGTCCAGCCAGTCAGCCACGTAGTCGTCGAACGCGGCCCAGCCGACTTCCTCACCGACCTTGAGCAGCTCGCGCTCGCCCACGCGCGCCGCGCCGATCATGCCGATGTAGTCGCCGTACCAGTCCTCGGGCACGCGGATCCGCGACATGCACATGCGCACCACGTCCCCCACGTCGGCGTAGTCCTCCTGGATCTTCACGCACGGGAAGATCAGTGCGCCCTCCTCGTACACGTCGCGCGCCGTCGCCATCAGCGTCGTCGGTTCGGAGTTGCCGATGTCCGCCATGTGCGCCTTCACCACGGCCGTAGCGCGGTGGCGGCCCTGCTCGTCGATCACCGGAACGACGATGCAGTGATCGCCCGCATGCGAGTTGCCGTGGTAGGGCGAGTTGTGGATGAACGCGTCGCCGCGGCGCGGGTTCGGGTGAAAGTGCTTCAGCCAGCGGCTGATCGTGTCCGGCCCGGAGATCACGTGGATCGGCAGCGACTCGGCCATCACCAGCATCTCGTGGTTGGCCGTGACGATGCAGCACGAGAAGTCCCGCGCCGTGTTCAGCACCGTCGAGCGCGCCGTACGGAACAGCGTGTTGGTCATCTTGCGCACTGCGCCTTCCATGCGGTTCGTCATCACCGCCAGCGTCACCACGTCACGCGGCGCTCCGTCCTGCCCCATCAGCTCACCGCCTTCGTGCGCTGCTCGGTCGGGCTCGCCGGCTCGAGCACGCCCGGCGCGATCGCCAGGCTGCCGCTCGCCGTGCGTTGCGCGGTCGCTCCCGGGTTCAGCACGATCGTCGTAAACGACGACTCGACGATCGCCGGTCCGGCGAACTGCGCTCCCGGCGTCATCGCCTCCAGCCGCAGGATCGCCGCGTTGACGGCGCCGATGCCGCTGAAGTAGACGCTGCGCATGCCCGAGCTCGAATGTCCCTGCGCGAACGCCACCGAATCCTCGACGCCGCCCTGCAGCGGGCAGTTCACGCGCGCGCGCAGGTTGACCACCTCGACCACCGCGCGCTCGTCGCGCACCGCGTAGACCTCCTCGTGGATCGAGTGGAAGTCCTCCACCAGGAACGCGACGTCCTGCGCCGAGGCCAGCCGTCCCTCGCGCAGGCGCACGTCGAGCTGCCACACCTGATGGCGGTAGCGCGCCTCGGCGACGAACTCGATCTGCGCCTCCTGCGCTGCGCCGTTGCGCTCGGCGAACTGCTCGCAGCGCTCGCGCAGTCCGTCGAGCACGGCCTGCGCGCCGTCGTGGTCGAAGACGTCTGAGCCCGTGAACAGCGCCGCCGCGTACTCGCTCGTCAGGTCCGACATCAGCGCGCCGCGCGCACTCAGCACGGCGCCCGCCTGCGGGATCACCACGCGCCGCGAGCCCAGCCGGCGTGCGATCGCGACCGCGTTCAGCCCTGCCGCGCCGCCGCCGCCGACGAGCACCGCGCTGCGCGGGTCCACGCCCTGGTTGACCGTGATCTCCTCGATCGCCTGCACCATGCGCTCGGTCGCCACAGCCATGATCGCCGCCGCCGCCTCGTTGACGTCGAGACCGAGCGGCCCCGCGATCTGCTCGCTGATAGCGCTTGCAGAGCCAGCCGCGTCGAGTGCCATCTCGCCGCCAAGGAAGTAGTCCGGGTCGATGTAGCCGAGCACCACGCACGCGTCCGTGACCGTCGGCTGCGTGCCGCCGCGCCCGTAGCAGACAGGTCCCGGTGCGGCGCCCGCGCTCTGCGGCCCCACGTGCAGCAGGCCGCCCGCGTCGATCCACGCGATCGAGCCGCCGCCCGCGCCGACGCTGCGCACGTCGACCGCCGGGAAGCCCGTGATGTGCCCCTCGTACTCGAGGCCCAGCCATGTCTCGCGCGTCACCGGGATGCGCCCGCGGCGCACCAGCGTCACGTCGTAGCTCGTGCCTCCCGTGTCGGCGACAACCGCGTTCTCGCTGGAGCCGTCGAGGGCCGCGTAGTGACGTCCCGCGATCGGCGCCATCGCCGGCCCCGAGTTGATCGAGTGAATCGGCGCCGCGCCCATGTCCGCTGCGTCGACCACGCCGCCGCTCGAGGTCACCATCAACAGGCGCCCGCCGAAGCCCTCCTCGCGCAGGCGTCCCTCGAGGTTGTCCAGGTACTTCGTCATCAGCGGCTTCAGCGACGCGTCGATCGCCGTCGAGGAGGCGCGGCGGTACTCGCGCAGGGTCGGGTTCAGCGCGTGCGAGAGCGTGTACGGCACGCCCGGCAGGTGCTCCGACAGCAGCTCGCCCAAATGCAGCTCGTGCGCCGGGTTGGCGATCGACCACAGCAGGCAAACGGCCACCGACTCGACACCGTCCGCCGCCAGTCGCTCGATGCTCGCCACCGCCGCGGCCTCCTCGAGCGGCTGCACGATCTCGCCCTGGCTGCCGATCCGCTCTGCGATCTCATACGTCAGCGCGCGCGGGATGTATGGATCGGGGTAGCCGTAGCTCCAGTTGAACGGTTCCGTGCGGCCGCCCTCGCGCAGCAGCAGCATGTCCGGATGCCCGCGCGTGCAGAGCAGCGCCGTGCGCGCCGTCGTCTCCGTCAGGATCGCGTTGATCGCACGCGTCGTGCCGTGGATGAACAGCTCCACCGAGCCGAGGAAGTCGGCCAGCTCGCGGCCCGCGTCGGCCGCGGCCAGGGAGATCGCGTCGAGGATCCCGTCGGCCGGTTCGTGCGGCGTCGTCGAGGCCTTGTACAGCCGTACGTCCTCGCCCGCTTCGACCACCAGGTCCGTGAACGTGCCGCCTGTATCAGCTGCCAGCCGCATGCCCGCCACCGCTCCGCACCGCTTCTGTCGACTGCTCTCGCCCCGATCCCCGCCGTTCGATATTTCGGAGCATGGACGGATAAACCGTACCAGTGCCGCACGATGCGCGCCAACTCGGGCGAGCTTGTCTCTGACATTTGCCCGCCGCCTGAGGGCCGATCGCGGTGGTCTTCGGTGGAGGCGAGCCGCTCAGCTCGCCGAGGCCTTCGCGCCTGCCGGTACCCCGCTCGCCGTCGGCTCCTCGCCGAGCAGCGTGCGGATCACCTCGTCGCGGATGCGCTCGCTGTCGAGCGCCGCCTCCGAGGTCAGCGCCTGCAGCGTCAGCCCGTTGAGGATCGCGTCCAGGCGCCACGCCCACGGGATCGCACCGTTCTCCTCCGGCGGCACGAGCCCCTCGAGCGCTTTGTCGAGCAGCTCGTACCACGAGATCAGCCGCGACTCGATCGTATGGCGCAGGCCCGCCAGGCGCACCGCCTCGCCGTAGGCGTTGATCCACACGCGCCACGTCTCGTCGACCTCCTGGCCCTCTTCCAGGGCGCTGTCCAGCAGGGCCGCGAGCCGCTGCCGGCCCGGCGGCACGTCCGCGATCGCCGCGCGCATGCGCGCCTGCGCTCGCTCGGAGACGAACACGAGCGCCTGCTGGAGCAGATCCTGGCGGTTGGCGAAGTAGTGGTTGAGCATCCCCGTGCTCACTCCCGCCTCCTCGGCGACCATCCGCATCGTCGTGCCCGCGAAACCCTCGCGCGAGATCACCGTCGCTGCGGCGCGGCAGATCTGCTCTCGTCGTATCGGCCCCATCCCGAGCTTTGGCAAAGCGTCCCCTTCTCGTCGGTTCCCTGCCAGGTTCGCCCTCGCCGGACCCGAGTCGAACTGGTCCGCACCAGTCGGCGACAGCCCGCGGCACTTTGATCCTATCTGCTGAGCAAGGCGTCTTATTCGCTTCTTTCAACTCGCTTGCGAACGCCTCCGCACGTGCATATAGTCGCATATCGAGTGATCGATTTGCAAAAACGCCGGGCGAGCAAAGGAAGCCAGAAATGAGCATCGAGCGTCTGACCACAAATCCCGCCGCGGGCTTCGCCGACGCGGTCACGACCTCAGGCGCAGGGCGCACGATCTACGTCTCCGGCAACGTCGGCTTCGGCGCCGACGGCAAGGTGGTCGACGGGGGGATGGGCGCCGAGGCGGCCGCCACCTTCGACAACATCGAGCGCGTGCTAGAGCAGGCCGGCGCCGACTTCTCGCAGATTGTCAAGATCAACGCCTTCATCACCAATCTCGACGAATACGGCGACTATGCCGCCGTGCGCGAGCAGCGTTTCGGCGACAAACTGCCCGCCAGCGCGACCGTCCAGGTCGCCGGTCTGCTCGTCGGTGCGCACATCGAGATCGACGCCGTCGCCTTCGTACCCGAGAACTGAACGGCAGCCGCAGCGCGGCGGCCCGGATGCTCGAACGTTCTCTGCCGACGGTGCGAGCCATTACTAAACCGATCAATCGATATAAAAATAATATAGCCTATAGTCCCGGCTGAATCCGTCGGTCATGACCCGAACCGAGGTGGGGGATGCGCTGCGCAATCGACACTGGAGGCACCTTCACTGATCTCGCCCTCGAGCACGAGAATGAGGTGCGGATCTTCAAGTGCTCGACGACCCCCGAGAACCCGATCCGCGGCATCCTCGAAGTGCTCGAGCTGGCCGCCCGCGGGCTCGGCATGGAGCGCGCCGAGCTGCTCGCCGAGATCAAGATGCTGATCCACGGCACCACGCGCGCGACCAACGCCGTGCTGACCGGCAACACCGCCAGGACCGCGTTGCTCGCGACGCTCGGGCACCGCGACATGCTGCTCTTGCGCGAAGGCGGACGCAGCCGCGCGTTTGACTGGAGCGTCGAGTACACCGACGCCTACATCCCCCGCTCGCTGACCTTCGAGGTCTCCGAGCGCGTCGACGCCCAGGGGCGCGTGCTGCGTGAGCTCGACGAGGAGGCCGCGATCGAGACGATCGCGCGTCTGCGCGAGCTCGAGATAGAGGCCGTCGCCGTGTGCCTGTTGTGGTCGATCGTCAATCCCGCCCACGAGCTGCGCCTCGGCGAGCTGCTGGCGCAGCACCTGCCCGGCGTCCCCTACACGCTCTCGCACGCGCTCAACCCGACCCTGCGCGAGTATCGCCGCGGCTCCTCCACCGCGATCGACGCCTCGCTGAAGCCGCTGATGAGCGCCTACCTCGACAACCTCGAGCTCCAGCTGCGCGGTGCCGGCTTCGCCGGCGAGCTGCTCGTGATCTCCACCAGCGGCGGGCTGATGCACGCGCGCGAGGCCGCCAAGGTGCCGATCACCTCGATCAACTCCGGGCCCGCCATGGCGCCCGTCGCCGGACGCTTCTTCGCCGCTGTAGCCGCGGCCTCCTCCGAGGATGACTCCGCCGCGGGCGGTGACGCGATCGTCGCCGATACCGGCGGCACCAGCTACGACGTCTCCGTCGTGCGCGGTGGGCGCATCCCGATGACGCGCGAGACCTGGCTCGGCGAGCCGCTGACCGGCCACATCACCGGCTTCCCCGCCGTCGACGTCAAGAGCATCGGCGCCGGTGGCGGCTCGATCGCCTGGATCGACGACGGCGGCCTGCTGCACGTCGGCCCGCAGAGCGCCGGCGCCAATCCCGGCCCCGCCGCCTACGGTCGCGGCGGCGAGCTGCCGACCGTGACCGACGCCTGCCTCACGCTCGGGTATCTCGATCCCGAGCGCTTCCTCGGCGGCGCGATGAAACTGGACGAGGGACGAGCGCGCGCGGCGATCGATCGGGACGTCGCGTGCCCGCTCGGCCTCGACGTCGAGGAGGCCGCCTCCGCGATCCTCGCGCTCGCGACCGAGCACATGGTGCAGGCGATCACCGAGATCACCGTCGATGCCGGCGTCGACCCGCGCGGCGCCGTGCTGATCGGCGGCGGTGGCGCCGCCGGTCTGAACAGCGGCGCGATCATGCGCCGCCTCGGCTGCCGCGCGCTCGTGATCCCCGAGACCGGCGCCGTGCTCAGCGCCGTCGGTGCGCTGATGGCCGACCTATCCGCCGAATTCTCGGCCGCCTGCTTCACCTCCAGCGTTGCCTTCGACGCCGCGCTTGTCGACGGCGTGCTCGACGGGCTGCGTGAGCGCTGCCGCTCGTTCGCCCGCGAGGTCGGCGCAGAGAATCACCAGATCGAGCTGACCGCCGAGGCGCGCCTCGCGCGCCAAGTCTGGCAGATCGACGTGCCGCTGCGTGCCGAGCACTTCGGTCCGGGGGGTGGGGATGGAACCGGCGAGCGGATGCTGCTCGAGGACTTCCGCCGGCTGCACGAGGAGATCTTCGCCGTGCGCGACGAGCACTCCGCCGTCGAAGTCGTCGCCCTGCGAGCCCGCGTCGTGTGCCCGCTGCAGAGCCGCTCCGAGGGCCGCCTGACGAGTGCCCCCCAGGCCCTCGACTCAGAGCGCGACGCCTACTTCTCCGGCCACGGACACAGCCGCGCCCGTGTGCTCTCACTCGATGTGCTCGCCCCCGGTCAGGAGCTCCACGGCCCCGCCATCGTCGAATCGCCGCTGACCACCGTCGTGCTCGAGCCCGGCGCCCTCGCCGAGCGGCGTCCCGGCACGGGACTGATCGTCACGCTCACGCAGCCGTCCAACGATCGGGAGGTGGACCGCGATGTCGACACCGTCAACAGCTAGCGCTAGCTCCGCGACACCCGGGGTCGCCGATGGCTCAGCTGCGGTCGGCGAGCGCTTCGACCCCGTCGCGCTCGCCGTCATCACCAGCCGCATCCAGGGGATCGTGCGGCGCATGACCAACACGCTGTTCCGCACCGCTCGCTCGTCGGTGCTCAACACCGCACGCGACTTCTCCTGCTGCGTCGTCACGCGCGATCACGAGATGCTCGCGACCGCCGAGAGCCTGCCGATCCACGTGATGGCCGGTCCCGACCTCGTGTCCGCCTCGCTCGCGCGCCTGCACCCCGAGCTGCACGCCGGCGATGCCTTCCTGCACAACTCCCCCTACCACGGCAACTCCCACGCCGGCGACCACTGCATCCTCGTACCCGTGCTCGCCGACGGCGAGCACCACTTCACGGCCGTCGTCAAGGCGCACATGGCCGACATCGGCAACTCGATGCCGACGACGCTGTGGGCCAGTGCGCGCGACGTCTACAACGAGGGCGCGCTGATCTTCCCCGGCGTGAAGGTCCAGCGCGAGTACGAGGACATCCCCGACATCATCGAGATGTGCCGCACGCGCCTGCGCGTGCCCGACGTCTGGTACGCCGACTACATCGGCATGGTCGGCGCCGCGCGGATCGGCGAGCGCGAGCTGCACGCGCTCGGCGAGAAGCTCGGTTGGGAGGCGCTGCACGCCTACACCGCCGCCTGGTTCGACTACAGCGAGGAGATGATGGCCGGCGCGATCCGCCGGATGCCGGCCGGGCGCAGCGTGGCGCACAACAAGCACGACCCGATGCCCGTCCCGGGCGCCGAGGACGGCGTGCCCGTGAAGGTGACCGTGACCGTCGACCCGCAGGACGCGCGCGTCGAGGTCGACCTGCGAGAGAACCCCGACTGCATGCCCTGCGGCATCAACCTGACCGAGGCCACCAGCCGCACGGCCGCGATGATCGGCGTGTTCAACAGCCTGCCGATCACCGTGCCGCAGAACGCCGGCAGCTTCCGCCGCCTCGACGTGCTGATCCGCGAGAACTGCGTCGCCGGCATCCCCGTCCATCCCGCCAGCTGCTCGACCGCCACGACCGGCATCGCCGACCGCGTCGCCAACGCCACGCAGCGCGCGATCGCCGAGCTCGCCGACGGCTTCGGCATGGCCGAGACGGGGACGCTGACGGCCTCCGTCGCCGACATCTCCGGCAAGGACCCGCGCCACGAGGACTCGCCGTTCGTCAACCTGATGATCCTCGGCCTGACCTGCGGCGCCGGGCACGCGCGCGGCGACGGCTGGCTTGTCTCCGGCGAGGTCGGCGACGGCGGGCTGATGATGCGCGACTCGACCGAGGTCGACGAGCTGCTCTACCCGATCGTCGTGTGGGCCGATCAGATCGTCGCCGACAGCGGCGGCCCCGGGCGCTTCCGCGGCGCGCCCGCATGCTACGTCGAGTACGGCCCCGCCGACACCGAGATCGAGGCGATGTGGTCGACCGACGGCTACGTGCACGCCGCGATCGGTGCCCGCGGCGGCTACCCCGGCGCGCCCGCACGCCAGTTCCTGCGCCGCACCGACGGCGCCGTCGAGCCGCTGCCCGGCTGGGGCGAGCAGGTGCTCGCGCCCGGCGAGACCGTGCTCGCCACCTCCGCCGCCGGCGCCGGCTACGGACCGCCGTGGGAGCGAGCGCTGGGGCGCGTCGTGCGCGACGTCGCCGACGGCTGGGTCAGCGCCGAGCAGGCCGCCGAGGTCTACGGCGTGATCTTGCGCGACGGTGAGGCAGACCTGGCCGCCACCGAGGCGCGCCGCGCCGAGCTGGCCGCGCAGGCCGCCGCGCCGCCGGAGGCGCTCGACGTCGAAGCACGCTCGCAGGAGATCGCCGACCGCCTCGCCCCCTACGTGCTGCCCACCGGATCCACACGTTGAGCAAGCCCGCGGCACGGATCACCTGCGACATCGGCGGGACCTTCACCGACGTCGTCGTCAGCGACGAGGGCGGCGAGATGACGATCGCCAAGGCGCTGACGCAGCCCGCGCGCCTGTTCGACGGGCTGCGCGCCGCGCTGCAGCGCGCAGCCGAGGAGCTCTCCGAACCGCTCGGCGAGCTGCTCGGGCGCGCCTCTCTGTTCATCTTCTCCACCACGCAGGCGACCAACGCGATCCTCGAGGGCACCACCGCGCGCACCGCCTTCCTCTGCACCGAGGGCTTCCCCGACATCCTCGTGCGCCGCGAGGGCGGCTCGCTGCGTCCCTACGACTACAGTCGCCCCTTCCCCGAGCCCTACGTGCCGCGCCGGCTGACGCTCGAGATCGCAGAGCGGATCGACGCCGACGGCAACGTGCTCGTGCCGCTCGAAGAGCGCTCCGCCCGCGCGCAGCTCGCCCGCGCGCGTGAACTGGACGCGCAGGCCGTGTCCGTGTGCCTGCTGTGGTCGACCGCCAACCCCGCGCACGAGCTCGCGCTCGGCGAGCTGATCGCGCAGGAGCTGCCCGGGGTGCCCTACTCGCTCTCGCACCAGATCAACCCGATCGTGCGCGAGTACCGCCGCGCGTCGGGTACCGCGATCGACGCCTCGCTGAAGCCGCTGATGCAGCGCCACCTGCCCGAGATCGCAAGTGGCTTGCAGCAGGAGGGCTTCTCCGGCGAGCTGCTCGCCGCGAGCTCCGCCGGCGGCGTCGTGCCGATGGGCGAGCTGATCGAGAGCCCGCTGTGGTCGGTGCGCTCCGGGCCCTCGCTCGCGCCCGTCGCCGCGCGCACCGTCGCCGGGGCCGAGACCGGCTCGGGCGACGTGATCGTGTGCGACACCGGCGGCACCAGCTTCGATGTCTCGCTCGTGCGCGCCGGCGACCTCGTGTTCACCAGCGAGACGTGGCTCGGCGAGCCGTTCGCCGGGCACCTGACCGGCCTCTCCTCGGTCGACGTGCGCTCGATCGGCGCCGGCGGCGGCTCGATCGCGTGGGTCGACCCCGGCGGTCTATTGCGCGTCGGCCCCGAGAGCGCACGCGCCGATCCAGGTCCTGCCTGCTACGGGCTCGGCGGCACGCGCCCGACCGTCACCGACGCCGCGCTCGTGCTCGGCTACATCGATCCCGACCGCTTCCTCGGCGGCAAGATGAGGCTCGACTCGGCCGCTGCCGAGGCCGCACTCGGCGAGCTGTCAGCGGCGCTCGGGGTGCAGACGCGCGAGGCAGCGCACGCCGTGCTGGCGATCGCCAACGAGCGGATGATCGCCGCGATCGGTGAGCTGACGGTCAACGAGGGCGTCGACCCGCGCGACTCCACGCTCGTCGCCGGCGGCGGCGCGGCCGGCCTGACGATCCTCGCGATCGCGCGCGAGCTCGGCTGCCGCGAAGTGCTCGTGCCGCGCGCCGCCGGCGTGCTCTCCGCGTTCGGCGGCCAGCACTCGGACATCGTGCGCGAGATGACCGCCCCGCACGTGACCAACACGCTCGACTTCGACTACGACGGCGTGCGCGCGACGCTCGACGGTCTGCGTGAGCGGATGGCCGCGTTCGAGTGCGAGCTGCCGGCAGGGCTCGCCGGAGCCGTGCAGCGGCGCTACTTCGTCGAGGCTCGCTACGCCTACCAGGTGTGGGACCTGTCGATCCCGCTCGACGGCGACGGGATCGAGGACGAGGCCGCGCTCGCGCGGCTGATCGAGAGCTTCCACGACGCGCACGAGCGGATCTTCGCCGTGCGCGAGCCCGGCCAGAAGATCGAGCTGAGCCAGTGGAAGGGGCGCGTGATCGCCGAGACCGTGAAGCCGCCGCTGGCCGGCGACCGCCAGGACGCCGCAGGCGAGGCGTCCGCGCGCGTGGCCTACTTCCCGGAGACGGGCGAGGTCGAGCTGCCGGTGCACGAGGGGGCGAAACTTGCTGCGGGTGAGGACGTCGCGGGCCCCGCGCTGATCATCGAGCCGGAGACCACGATCGTCGTCTACCCCGGCTGGAGCGCGCACGTCAGCGAGCTGGGCAACTACCGACTGGAGCTGAGCGATGCCTGACCCCGCCGCGCGCGAGCTCGATCCGACGCTGATGGCCGTGCTCGCACATCGCTTCGAAGCGATCGTGCGCGAGATGACCAACACGCTGTTCCGCACCGGGCGCTCGTCGATCATCAACATGGCACGCGACTTCTCGTGCTCGATCATCACCGCCGAGGACGAGCTGTTCGCGGCCGCCGAGGGGCTGCAGGTGCACGTGCTCGGCGCCGGGCTGCAGACGCGCTCGATGCGCGAGCTGCACCCGGACCTGCGCGAGGGCGACGCCTACCTGCACAACGACCCGATCCTCGGCAACACGCACACCGCCGACCACACGATCCTCGTGCCCGTGTTCGTCGACGGCGAGCACCTGTTCACGGCCTCCGCCAAGGCGCACCAGGCCGACTGCGGCAACGCCGAACCCTCGACGTATGTGACCTACGTCGAGGACGTGTACGCCGAGGGCGGGCTCGTGTTCCCGTGCGTGAAGGTGCAGCAGGACTTTCAGGACATCGACGACATCATCCGCATGTGCCGCCGGCGGATTCGCGTGCCCGACGTCTGGTACGGCGACTTCCTCGCCGCCGTCGGCTCGGCGCGGATCGGCGAGCGGCGTGTCAAGCAGGTCGTCGCGCGCTACGGCGTGGAGACGATCAAGGCGTTCGTCAGGGAGTGGCTCGACTACTCCGAGCGCGTGATGGACCAGGCGATCCGCAAGCTGCCCGCCCAGCGCCTGCACGCCAGCGGCAAGCATGACCCGATCCCGGGATTGCCCGATGGCGTCGAGGTCAACGTGACCGTCGACGTCGAGCCCGAGCAGGGTCGCGTGGTGTTCGACCTGCGCGAGAACCCCGACTGCATCCCGTTCGGCTTGAACGTGTCCGAGTACTGCGCGCGCGGCGGCTGCACGATCGCGCTGCTCAACTGCCTGCAGGAGGACGTGCCGCGCAACGCCGGCTCCTTTCGCCGCGTCGAGGTGCTGCTGCGCGAGGGCTCGATCGCGGGCGGTCTGGTCGAGCCCTACTCGGCCTCGGTCTCGACGACCAACGTGCTCAACCGCATCATCAACGCCGCGCAGAGCGCCTTCTGCCAGCTCGGCGAAGGCGAGGGCCTGGCCGAGGGGGCAGGCGCGATGGGCGTCGGCTTCGCCGTCTTCTCCGGCACCTATCCGGACGGGTGGGGGTCCAATCCTGGCGAGCCGTACGTCTCGGAGTTCGTGATCGGCAACAACGGCGGCCCCGCTTCGCCGCACTGCGACGGCTGGATCACCTACGCGATGCCCGACTGCTCGAAGACGATCTACATCGACAGCGTCGAGATGCTCGAGCGCACCTACCCGCTGCAGTTCCGCTCGCTGCGGCTGCTCGCCGACTCCGGCGGCGCCGGACGCCTGCGCGGCGGTCCGGCCTCGGAGGTGATCTACGGCCCCCGCTCGACGCCGCTGCGCGTCTTCTACATGGCCGACTACGCGCGCCACCCGGCCAAGGGTGTGCGCGGCGGGCTACCCGGCACGGCCGCCTCCGCGCACGAGATCGCAGCCGACGGCTCTGAGAAGCAGGTCGAGGCGATCGGCGACTCGCTGCTTGCACCGGGCGAGTGGATCCGTGGCGTCGAGGCCGGCGGCGGCGGCTACGGCGATCCGCTGGCGCGCGAGCCCGAGGCCGTTCTGACAGACGTGCTCGAGCGCTGGGTCACGCCGAGCGCGGCACGCGATGTGTACGGCGTCGTGCTCGCCGAGGGCGGCGAGCAGGGGGGAGCGTCTGGTCCTGGGGGAGAGCCTGGCTTCGCACTTGACCTGCCCGCCACCGAGGCCCTGCGCGCGGATCTGCGCAAACGGCGTGAAGCGGCCGGCGGGAGCTGATTCGCACTTGTGCGTACGCGAGCCTTGCAACCCGCCCGGCACGCCGTTATGCTTGTAAACCAATCAGTCGATATGCAAAAACTTCGGCTGACAAACTGACAACCCACCTGCCGGCCGTCAAGGGAGCGATGGCCCGGTCCACCAAATAGAGCGAGGTCGATGTGTCCGAGGGCAAGCTGACGGCAATCGAGCAGGCCTATCTTGCGCGCACCGAGCGCTCGGCGGCGCTGATGGAGCGCGCCGGCTCCTCGATGCCCTCCGGAATCACGCGCACGCTCGCGTGGTTCGCCCCGTACCCCGTCGTGTTCGAGCGCGGCAGTGGCGCCAGCGTGTTCGACGTTGACGGCAACCGCTACCTCGACATGTTCAGCAACGGGCTCAGCCTGATGCACGGACACGCCTACCGCCCGATCGACGCGGCGCTGCGCGAGGCGCTCTCACGCGGGACAGCCTGGCCGGGCGCCTCCGACGCGCAGGTCGAGTTCGCCGAGCTGTTGTGCGCGCGCATCCCCGGCGCCGAGCAGGTGCGCTTCACCAACACCGGCACCGAGGCGACGATGCTCGCCGTCAAACTCGCCCGCTACGTCAGCGGACGCCCGGTCGTGATCAAGGCGTGGGAGGCCTACCACGGCTCCTACGACGATCTCGAGGTCGGGCTGCAGGGGCAGGACGAGGACCCCGGGCGGGTCGCGCTGGCGACGTTCGGCGAGATCGACAGCTACGCCGCGGCGCTGCAGCGCAACGCTGGCGAGGTCGCCGCGATCATCGTCGAGCCCGTCCAGTACACGGGCGTCGTCACGCCGCCGCCCGACGGCTTCCTCTCCGAGCTGCGCGAGCTGGCGCGTCGCGAAGGCGTGCTCTACATCCTCGACGACTGCCTCATGTCGCGCCTGGCCGAGGGTGGCTCGACCGAGCGCTTCGGTGTCGCCGAGCCTGACATCACCTGCCTCGGCAAGTGGGTCGGCGGCGGCCTGCCCGTCGGTGCGATCACCGCCACCAGGGAGCTGATGGCTCCGTTCGACCTCGCCGACGGCGGCTCGCTCTACCACGGCGGCTCCTTCAACGGCAACCTGCTCGGCTCCGTTGCCGGTCAGATCGCCGTGCGCGACTTGACCGCCGTCGAGATCGGGCGCATCGACGCCCAGGCCGAACAGCTGCGAGCCGGTCTCGAGCAGGCCGCACGCGAGCTCGGCGTGCCGATCCGCACGCAGGGCGTCGGCTCCGCCTTCGGCCTCTACGTGCTCGACCGGCCCGACGGCGAGATCGACTGGAAGGCCACGCACCTGCTGCACCTTGCCGCCGTCAACCACGGCGTCTACTACGGGACCGGCGGCGAGTTCGGCATCTGCACCGCCTTCGGCGACGAGGAGATCGAGGAGGCCGGCGCCGGGCTGGAGAGCGCGCTTGCCGATCTGGCTCGCGAGACCGCTGTGGTCGGGGCGGTCTGAGCTCAGTCGAACAGCGCCCGAGCGCGTGGCTCGCGCATGAACCCGAGTGAAGGCTCAGTGTCTCCGCCCGCCTCGTACTCCAATCCGACTGCCCCGTCGTAACCGGACGCGCGCAGCTGCTCGAGCAGCTCCCAGATGGGTAGCTCACCGCTCCCAGGCGCGCCGCGGCCGGGATGGTCGGAGATCTGCACGTGTCCGATCAAGTCGTGATGGCGCTCGATTGCCCGAGCGGGGTTATCGCCGGCGCGGGCCACGTGGTAGATGTCGAGCAGCAGGCCGAGCTGGTCGGCGTGCTCGGGCCCGGCCGCTTCGATCAGCTTGACGGCGGCGTCGGGCGTGGGCGCGAGGAAGCCGGGGTTCTCGATCGCGTTGACGGGCTCCAGCAGGATGCGCAGCCCGCGCTCGCCCGCCACGGGCGCGAAAGACCGAAGCGCCGAGACGATTGCCGCTCGCTGGTGCGCCTCGGGCACGCCCGGCAGCGCGCGGCCGACGAGCAGGTTGAGGTTGGGCGCACCGACTGCCACAGCGAGCTCGACGGCTTCGGCGAAGCCGGCCTCGGCCTCCTCACACCGCGTCTCGTCGTTGACGAACCCGCGCTCGCCGGAGGCCGTGTCGCCGGCCGGGCAGTTGAGCAGCGCGACCGCGAAGTCGGGATCGGCGCGTCGCTGCTCGGCAACGGCCGCGGTCAAGCCAGCCAGATCGTTCTCATCCCCCAGCCAAGCGCTTTCGATCGTGTCGAAGCCAGCGGCCCGAGCCGCCCCGACCCGCTCGAGGTAGGGCAGCTCGGCGAACAGCCACGAGATGTGGGCGGACCAGCGAACGAGAGCTCAGCTCGCGGGCACGAACGCGATCGCTTCGATCTCGACGCGCGCGTCGGCGACGAGCCCGGCGACCTCGACGGTGGCGCTGCTCGGGGGGAAGCCGGCGAAGGCCTTGCCGCGGGCGACGTCGTAGTCGGGGTAGAACTCGGTGCCGGTGACGAAGCCGGTGATCTTGACGACGTCCTCCATCCGCGCGCCGGCCTTCTCGACGGCTTGGCGCACGCGTGCGAAGCACTGGTCGGCCTCGGCGGCGAAGGTGTCGTTGACCATCGTGCCGTCGTCGAGCGCACCGATCTGCCCGGAGATGTAGATCCAGCGCCCGGGTCCGTCGAAGCTGATCGACTCGCAGAAGCTCGTTCCGTAGGGGCTGTCAACGCGTTGCTTGTCCATTTCCTCTCCCTTTTCGCGTGCAGGTGATGCTCGATTGTGGTCGTTGGTCTGTTCTAGTCCTGGTCGGTCAGCCGGGCAACATCGCGCAGCCCGGCGAGCAGCCCGGCGCGCGCCTGCTCTAGCGCATCGCCGGCAACGACGCTCGAGAGCGCGATCTCGCCGCCTGGGCCCATGAAGACCCCGTGCGTGAGCGCGGCGAGGTGCAGCAGCTGCGTTCCTTCGCCGGCCATGAAGTGGCCGGAGTGGCGCGCGAGCGAGTCGGTCACGTAGACGCCGAGCACGGAGCCTTCGCCGACTGTCGTGAGCGGCAGGCCGAGCTCGGCGGCACCCTGTTCGAGCTCGGCGCGGAGCCAGGTGGTGCGCTGGTTCATCGCGGCGATCGTCTCGGCGGTGAGGTGCTCGAGGCTGACGCGCCCGGTGACGCTCGAGAGCAGGTTTCCGTTGAAGGAGCCGCCGTGGTAAAGCGGCTGCTCGCGGTGCGGATCGAGCACGTCCATCACCTCGGCCCGGCCGCCGGCGACACCCATCGGCAGTCCGCCGCCGATGAACTTGCCGAGGAAGGTCAGGTCCGGTGTCAGGCCGTAGAGCTCGGCGGAGCCGCCATAGGCGAGTCGCAGCATCAGACAGTCATCGAGCACGAACAGCGCGCCGGCGCGCTGCGCGGCGAGCTGCACGCGACGCAGGAAGCCGGGTGGGGCGGTCGTGACGAGACCGCTGAACAGGAGCGGCTCGAGCACGACGGCGGCGATCTGCTCGCCGTGCACCTCCAGCTTGCGCTCGAACGCCTCGGCGTCGCCGAACGGCGCGAGGTACACGCGCCCGGGCTCCTCGGGACGGTCGTACAGCCCGACCTCGAGATCGTCGAAGGAGCCGTGGAACCCGTCGATCGACTTGAGCACGGCCGGGCGCCCGGTGAAGGCTCGCGCGACTTTCATCGCGAGCATGCCGGACTCGGTGCCGGAGTTGGTGAAGCGCACGCGCTCGAAGGCTTCGATCCGCTCACAAAGCATCTGCGCGAACTCGATCTGCTCCTCGGAGGGGACAAGCCAGCCGGAGCCGCGACCGGCGGCGGCGCGCAGCGCCTCGACGACAGGCGGGAAGGCGTGGCCGTGGATCAGGCTGAGCCCGTTGTTGGCCAGATCGATGTAGCGGTTGTCGTCGAGGTCGATCAGGTAGGCCCCCTCGCCGCGCTTGCCGACGAGCGGATACGGGCGGTGGTAGCCCCAGCCGCGGGTCAGGCCGCGCACCATGTAGCGTCGGGCGCGGGCCATGGCCTCGGCGGAGCGCGGCGTGCGGGCGCGGTAGACCTCCTCCAGCTGGGCTCGCGCGTCGGGCTTGAGCGTGAGGTCCATCACGTCCTTAGATTACTACCCTGTTCGATATGCCGTCCTCCAGACCGATAAAAGAACCATACGAGTAAATTGGCCGATTCGTCCATGCGCGCTTGCGATACAACTACCGCGGTGCCGGGTGCTGTTCAGCCGATCGCTAGAAATCTTCGTCGCTGGAGGACGACGCGGGAGATGACGCTCTCGGCCCTGGCCGAGCAGGCCGGCGTGGCCAAGTCGACCGTGTCGCTGATCGAGCGCGGGCAGGGCAACCCGTCGATCGACACGGTGTGGGCGCTCGCGGCTGCGCTCGGCGTCCCGTTCACGAGCCTGTTCCACGACGAGCCGCCGGCCGACGACGTGTCGGTCGTGCGCGAGGACGACGGTTCGGTGATCGCGATCGAAGATGCCGGCCTGGAGGAGGGGCTGGTCGTGCGGCACATGCTCACGCGCACGGGCGGCGCGCTGATCGAGATCTACACGCTTGTGCTCGACGAAGGCGCCGTGCGCCACGCCGAAGCGCACGTGGCGGGGCTGTTCGAGCACATCACGATCGCTGCGGGCAAGGTCGAGATCAGCACGGACTCGTTCACCGAGACGCTCAACCAGGGCGACCTGATCAGCTTCCGCGCCGATCGCCCGCACACCTACCGCGTGCTGAAGGGGCCGGTCAGGCTGGTCTCCGTTCACGAATACCCGCAGCGCTCAGACGCCTAGTCAGTAGGAGCGTGGCAGGCCGAGCACGTGCTGGCCGACGAAGGCCTGCACGAGGTTGTTGTTGACGGGCGCAGTGCGGTACAGGCGCGTCTCGCGGAACTTGCGCTCGATGTCGTACTCCTGCGCGAAGCCGAACCCGCCGAAGCAGTCGAGCGCGGCGTTGGCGGCCTCCCACGACGCTTCGGAGGCGAGGAACTTGGCCATGTTCGCCTCGGCGCCGGCGGGCCGCCCTTCGTCATACAGCCAGGCGGCCTTGCGGCGCACGAGGTCGGCGGCGCTCATCGACATGTGCGCGCGGGCGAGCGGGAACTGCACCCCCTGGTTGGCGCCGATCGGCCGGCCGAACACGTTGCGCTCATTCGCGTAGGCGACGGCGCGGTCGAGGAAGAAGCGACAGTCGCCGATGCACTCGGAGGCGATCAGGATGCGCTCGGCGTTCATGCCGTCGAGGATGTAGCGGAAGCCCCCGCCCTCCTCGCCGATCAAGGCGTCCGCTCCCAGCTCGAGGTCCTCGAAGAAGACCTCCGTCGTGGAGTGGTTGATCATCGTCTTTATGGGATTGATTTGAAGAGAAGATCCACGGTCTCTCATGTCGAGCAGGAACACCGAGAGACCGGCCGTGCGCTTGGGCACCTCGGACAGGGGCGTCGTGCGCGCGAGCAGCACCATCAGGTCGGAATGCTCCGCGCGCGAGGCCCAGATCTTCTGGCCGTTGACGCGATAGCCGCCGTCGGCCGTGCGCTCGGCGCGCGTCTTGATCTGCGTCGTGTCCGAGCCGGCGTCGGGCTCGGTCACGGCGAACGCCTGCAGGCGCAGCTCGCCGGAGGCGATCCGCGGCAGGTAGGCCGCCTTCTGCTCCTCAGAGCCGTGGCGCAGCAGCGTGCCCATCGTGTACATCTGCGCGTGGCACGCGCCGGCGTTGGCGCCGCACGCGCAGATCTGCTCGAGGATCGCGCTGGCTGTGGCGAGCGGCAGGCCCGAGCCGCCGTATTGCTCGGGGATCAGCGCGGCCAGCCAGCCGTCCTGCGTCAGCGCGGCGACGAACTCGCTCGGGTAGCCGTCGGGCTCGAGCGAACGCCAGTAGGCGTCGCCGAAGCGCTCGCACAGTGCGCGCACGGCCTCGCGGATCGGAGCAACCTCGGCCGGCTCGGTGAAGTCCATCGTCAGCTCCCTCCTAGGCGGCGCCTCGCGCCCCGATCGCCTCGCGCACGAGCGCCTCGTCAAGCAGCTCGGTCAGCTCGTGCAACCGCAGCCGCTCACCGCTGCCGGTCGTCTTGATCGCATCCTCGTACATCGTGACGTCCTTCGGGCACGACACGATGAACCTGTCCACGTCCTCGAGCTGCAGCGCCTCGCGGATGCGGTTCTCCGATGGCCGTTCTGAGCCGCCCTGCTCGGAGATCCAGATCTGCCCGCCACCGGCGCCGCAGCAGAACGAGTTATCGCGATTACGCGGCATCTCGACGAGCTCGCAGCCGATCAGCTCGAAGCAGTCGGCGCGGGGCGTCGTAGCGGCCGTTGTGGCGGCCGAGGTAGCAGGGGTCGTGGTAGGTCACGCGATAGCCGAGCGGCGCGCCCGGCTGCAGGCGCCCCTGCTCGCACAACTCGAGCAAGAGCTCGGTGTGGTGCAGCACCGGCCACTTCCCGCCGTACTGCGGGTACTCGTTGACGAGCGTGTTCAGCGAGTGCGGATCGCTGGTCACGATGCGCTCGAACTCGCAGCCCTCAAGCAGTTCGACGTTGGCCTCGGCGAGCATCTCGAACAGGCCCTCCTCGCCGGCGCGGCGCACGTCGTTGCCGGCGTTTTGCTCGCCCTCGTAGAGGATGCCGAAGTCGAGGTCCGCCTCGTGGAAGACGCGCGCGAGCGCGCGCGTGACGCGCTGCGAGCGCGGGTCAAAGGAGGCGTAGTCACCGACGAACCACAGCACCTCGACGGGCTCCTTGCGTGCATCCTTGACCTCGAAGTCGAGCTCTGCGGTCCACTTGCCGCGGCTGCGGCGATTCTGGCCGAACGAGTTGCCCGACTTGTGGATCGTCTGCAGCGTGCCCTGCAGACCGCCGTCGAGCTCGCCGTCCTCGAGCAGTCGGCGGCGCAGCTGGTTGATGATCGGCGCCTGCTCGATGCCGACCGGGCAGATCTCCACGCAGGCATTGCACTGCATGCACGACCACACCGAGTCTGCGTGCACGCCCTGCTCACCGAGCACCGGGTGCTCGGCCACAGCCGTCGAGCCTCCGGCGAGCTGGCCGAGCACGCCGCCGACGTCGGTAAGCGTCGCCGCACGCGCCTGCTCGCGCAGCTCGAGGATCAGGTCGCGCGGGGAGAGCGGCCGGCCGGTCGCGCGCGCCGGGCAGACCTCGTGGCAGCGCCCGCACTTGGTGCACGCGTCGAGCTGCAGCAGGTGCGTCAAAGAGAAGTCGGCGAGCGTGCCGTAGCCGGCCGGCTCGAGCGCGAGCTCCGGCTCAATCTGGCGCAGGCGCTTGCCGGCGAGCGGGTCGCGCAGGATCAAGCTGGCGTAGCTGCTCAGCATGTGTGCGGCCTTGGTGAACGGGATCGAGGAGACGAAGGCGATCGCGAGCAGGCCGTGAAACCACCACAGCCCGTGACGCCACGCCGTTAGAGTCGCGTGCCCGGCGCCGGCGAACGCCTGCGCGAAGAGCCAGCCGCCGAACTGGAAGCCATCGTAGCCCGGGTGTTCCATCGCGATCCGCACGCCCTCGAGCACGTAGCCCGTGATCGCGATCGTCAGGAGCGTGCAGACGAACACCCAATCGCCGACACGGTAGCTGTGCGCCTGGCGCTCGTACTGCTCCGGCGGGCGATCGGGGCGCGCGTAGTCGAGCTTGGCCGGGCGCAGGATCGCGCGGCGCACCATCATCGCCAGCAGCCCCGCGACGAGCGCCGTGCCGAGCGCGTTGAGCACGGCCTTGCAGGCCAGGTAGAAGTCGCCGTCGTAGAAGCCGGCGCCGAAGATCGGTTGGGCGATGTCGTGGGAGAGCCCGACGATCACGGATCGGAGTTGACGGCGATGATCGTCTGCGCCTTGGACATGCCGGCCAGATGTTGCACGGCGCCGGAGATGCCGAGCGCGAGGTAGACCTTCGGCGTCACCGTTCGCCCCGACTGGCCGACCTGTCGCGCGCTCGCGATCCAGCCGGCGTCGACGAGCGGGCGCGAGGCGCTTAGCGTGGCACCCATCCGCGCGGCGAGTGCCTCGAGCTCGGCGATCCGCTCCTCGTCCTCGACGCCGCGGCCGATCGAGAGCAGGAAGTCGGCCTTGGTGATGTCGACGTCGCCGGCCGGCGGGTCGCGCAGCTCGACGTGCTCCGTGCGAGCCGCCGCGCCGAGCTCGAGCTCGACGCGCTCGACGCTCGCCTCGCCTGGCTCGGTCGCGTCTGCCGGCGCGAAAGCGCCTGCGCGCAACAGCAGCACGACGGTCTGCTTGCCGGGGAAGTCGAGCTCGGCGATCAGCTTCTCGCCATAGGCGCCACGGCGTGCGAGCGCGCCGTGCTCGCCCCAGGAGACCTCTGTCACGTCGCTGGCGAAACCATGCGATCCGCGCGCTGCAAGCGCAGGGGCGAAGCCGAGCGAGTCGATCGTGTGCCCGGCGAGCACGAGCGCCGGGCGGCGCTGCTCGATCAGCGCCTGCACGGCAGCCTGCGTCACGTGCGCCTCGAACTGCGGTTGTGGGGCGTGCACGACGAGCACGTCCTGCACGCCGGCGAGGCTGACGGCCGTGGCGTGCACCTCGGCAGCGGAGCCGATCAGCGCCACGGTCACCGGCCCGGCGCCCTGCTCGGAGAGGGCGCGCGCGGCGCCGATCAGCTCGAGCGTGACCGGGCGCAGCTCTCCACGACGCGTCTCTGCCACAACCACGATCCCGCTCATGCGCTCATCGCCTCCTTGACGATCTCGGCGATCCGCGCGGCGACATCGGAAGGCGGTCCCTGCAGCAGCGTCGCGCTCGTTCCCTGCTCGTGCCCGCGCAGGCGGACCGTGCGCGAAGCCGGCGCTCGCCGCCACGGCGGCCGGGTCGAGCCCGAGCTCGTCCAGTCCGGAGACGGTCAGCGGCTTGGCACGCGCTTGCTTGATTGCGCGCAGCGTGGCGTAGCGTGGCTCGTTGATCCCGGTCTGCACGGTCAGCAGACACGGCAGCGAGATCCGCAGCAGCTCGATGGTGCCGCCCTCGAAGCTCGCGCTGCACGGTCAACCGCTCGCCGTCGCGCTCGATCTCGGTCACGACGGCGACGTGGGCGAGATCGAGCAGTCCGGCGAGCGCGATGCCGGTCGCCGCGCCTGCGGCGTCCGAGGACTGAACGCCGCAGAGGATCAGCTCGGGCTGCTCGGCGCGGGCGACGGCGGCGAGCACGCCCGCCACGGCGAGCGCGTCGGCTCCCTGCAGCGACTCGTCCCACACGCGGATCGCGCGGTCGGCGCCCTTGGCCATGCAGGCGAGCAACCCCTCCTCGGCCTGCTCGTCGCCGACGGTCACGACGACCACCTCGCGGTCCTCGCCCTCGTTCAGCTGCAGCGCGGCCTCGAGCGAGAAGCCGTCCCACTCGTTCAGCTGCCACTCGAGCTCGTCGGCCGCGACAGAGCCGTCATCGCCCAGCGCGAAGTCCTCGTCGAGGCTTGCGACCTGCTTGACGGGGACGAGGATCTTCATCGGAGCGGGCGCGGCGTCACGCCGGCCCGAGCAGCGAGCCGGTCGAGTCGTAGGAGTGAAAGCCCTTGCGCACGGTCTCGCGCACCTCCCACTTGGCGCGCGTGCCCTCGGGGATGTAGGCGATCTCGCCGGCGCGCACCGTGACCGGCTCGCCGCCCTCGGGCGTGATCGTCACGTCGCCCTCGATCAGCGTGATCGTCTCGCCGGGGCTCGAGAGCATGAACACGCCCGGAGTGCAGTGCCAGACGCCGTTGTAGAGCTTGCCGTCGTCGGTGCGCCAGAGGATCGCCATCGTCGACTCGGGCTCGCCCGAGACGATGTCCTCGGCCGGGATCGGCGCCGGCTCGACGGGCGCGTCGACGACGGAGTACTTCGTGATCTGTGTGGCCACCTGGTGCATGTATCTCCTCGGCTCGTGCT
This sequence comes from uncultured Solirubrobacteraceae bacterium, assembly GCA_963714215.1. Taxonomy (GTDB): domain Bacteria; phylum Actinomycetota; class Thermoleophilia; order Solirubrobacterales; family Solirubrobacteraceae; genus Palsa-744. The sequence goes on along the minus strand of CAVQNP010000004.1, from coordinate 554,664 downwards.
TGGTTTTCGTGTCGCGGCGCGCTAGCTGCCGACCTCGGCGGCGAACGACGCCTCGCGGAATACGTCGGGCAGCTCGCGGATGAACGGCAGCGCGACGGCCGGGTCCGGCGAGTCGATCTCGCGCGCGAGCCGGTGCCCTTCGAAGATGCTGTCGGCCGGCAGCCGCGGAGCGACGCAGTCGCCGATCCGGTAGACGGCCTCGATCCCCTCCGCCTCCAGGCGCGCCGGATCGGCGGCCAGCTCCCGGTAGACGCCGTCGATCGATTCGCGCTGGGTCACGAGCACGGCCGCGTCGGCGTCCCACCTCGCCTCGCCTCCCCACACGCTCGTGCCGCGCATCGCGCCGGGCGCGATCTGCGCGAGCTGGTGCTGCAAGACGATCTCGGCGCCGCGCTCGCGCAGGCTCACGTTGACCGGCCCGAACTCGCCGGTGAAGGACATGAACGGCGCGAGGTTGGCCAGGGGTGTCACGACCGTGACGCGCTTGCCGGCGTTCAGCAGCAGCTCGGCGACGCCGACGGCGGTGTAGTAGCCGTCGGTGTCGTACACGAGCACGTGCTCGCCGTCGACCGCGCCCTTCGCGGCAGAGACCTGCTCGGGCGTGTAGGAGCCGTCGAGCTCGGCCCCGGGGATCGTCTGCTGCGTGGTCCCGTTGAGGCCGTCGGCGCGCCAGCGCGCGCCGGTCGCAACGACGACGATCTCGGCGCCGTACTCGAAGATCGCCTCGGCGTCGAGGCGAGTCTTCGAGATCAGCTCGACGTTCTTCAGCTTCTCCAGCTGGATCTGGCGGTAGTTGATCACGCGCGCCCACTCGCCGAGGTTCGGGTAGGCGCTGATTTCGCGCATGCTGCCGCCGATCGTCTCCCGCTCGTCGACGAGGTGCACGGCGCTCATGCCGCGCTTGCCGAGCACCATCGCGCACTCCATCCCGGCGGGTCCGGCGCCGAGCACGAGCACGGTCTTCTCGGCGTTCTCGGCCCTGGTGAAGCGCTCGGGGTGCCAGCCGCGGCGGAACTCCTCGCCGAGCGTCGCGTTCTGCGTGCAGACGATCGGCAGCGTGCGCCAGAAGCGCGACGCGCAGATGTTGCAGCCGATGCACTCGCGGATGTCCTCGTAGCGACCCTCTTCGATCTTCTTCGGGATGAACGGGTCGGCGATCGACGGTCGCGCTGCGGCGATGATGTCGATCGTTCCCGAGCGGACGGCATCGGCCATCGTGTCGGGGTTGGTGAAGCGCCCGACGGCGGCGATCGGCTTCTGCGTCGCTCCGCGCACCGCCTCGTAGTAGGAGCGGTAGTTGAATTCGCCGCCCACGCGCGAGGCGACGACATTCTTCTCGGGCCAGTCCATCGAGCTCCAGCCGCCGACCTGCAGATCCCAGAAGTCGACGAGGTGGTCGGCGAGCTGGATGAACTGGAAGGCCTCCTCGCCGGCGCGGATGCCCAGCGGGCTGTCGTTGAGCGTGTCGATGCAAAGGCGCGCCGTGATCGCGCAGTCCTCGCCGACGGCCTCGCTCACCTGCTCGATCGTCTCGATCCAGAAGCGCGCGCGGTTCTCGAGCGTTCCGCCGTACTCGTCGGTGCGCTTGTTGAGCTTGCCCATCAGGAAGTGGCCGGTGATCGCGCCGCCCTCGGAGCCGTGCACGTTGACGATGTCGAAGCCGACGCCGCGCGCGCGCTTGGCGGCGGCGACGTAGTAGCCCTGGATCTCGCGGATCCCCTTCTTGTCCAGCTCGTAGCAAGCGGCGGAAGCCAGCGCCTCGTCTGAGACCTGGCTCGCCGACGGCGCCGGCAGGCGCGACTCCTGGTTGCCCGAGACGTAGCCGCCGTGCCACAGCTCGACGCCGGCGAGCGAGTCGTGCTCGTGCGCGAGCTCGACCATCGCTTTGAGGTTGTGCGCGTCCTCGTCGTCCCACAGCCGCGCCGATACGACCGGGCGCGCGTCGCTGGAGGGATGCACCGAGCAGAACTCGGTGTTGACGGCCGCCCACCCGCCCTCGGCCTTCATCCCGCGGATGTGCGCCTGGGCTCCGGGCACCTCGGCGCCGAAGCTCGTGCAGTGCGGACTCTGGTAGAAGCGGTTGCGCAGCGTCTTCGGCCCGATCGATACAGGCTCGAAGAGGATGTCGTGTCGGGGGTCGCGAGCCATCTGTATCTCCTTACCCGCTCTGCATATCGATCAGTCGATATAGCCTACACGGAACCTGCTGGGCGGGACTCGGCACCGTGACCGCCTGCTCCGGCCTCGCGTTCGGCGCGCAGCTCGGCAGCGAGCGCCGCGTCGCGGCGCTCGCGCAGCGTGATCAGTTGCGCCGGATCGCTCGGCACGTGCGGCGCGAAGCCGCCGGCGCTCTTCGCGTCGGACAGCGCCGGGAAGAGGTTGGCGGCGATCGCGTCGAACGTGGCCGCGCCACCGAGGCCGACCGTCTCGAACGGCCCGGTTAGTCGCCAACGCCGAGCGAGCCCGTCGCGCATCACCTCGTCGATCGTCTCGGGCGTGGCCACGCCCTGTTCGACGAGCCACAGCGACTCGCGCAGCACGGCCAGCTGCAACCGGTTCCACAAGAGGCCGTCGACCTCGCGCTCGAGCACGACCGGCCGCTTGCCGATCGTGCGCAGCAACGCCTCGACGCGTTCGCGCAGGGCGGGCGGGGTGCGCTCGCCGGCGACGACCTCCACCAGCGGCATCAACAGCGGCGGGTTCCAGTAGTGCGTGCCGACGATCCGCTCGGGCACACCGGCTGCCTCGCCGAGCGCGCCGATCGAGATCGAGGAGGTGTTGGTGGCGACGATCGCGTCGGGGTGGCGCGCAGCGAGCGGGCCGAGCACGTTTGCCTTCAACGCGAGCTCCTCTGGCAGCGACTCGACGAGCAGGCCGAGCTGCTCCTTGTCGCCGGCCTCGGGCTCCCCCCAGCGCATCGACGCACGCGCGCGAGCGACAGTTGCCTCGTCGGCGAGCTGGTGTTCGAGCGCAAGCGCAAGCGCCTGCTCGACGCGCTGCTCGGCGCGCGTGCGGTCGCGCACGATCCAGTGCACGGCGCAACCGGCGAGTGCGTACTCGCAGCCGATCTGCGCGCCCATCAGCCCGGCGCCGACGATCGCCACCTGCTCGCTCGCGTCTCCGTTCATGGCCGTGAGGTTATGCCTCTGCTGCGCGCGAAGGGGGAAGCGGAGTTCTCGCGAGCTTGCCCGATACTGATGTGAGATGTCGCCGCCACCCTCGCCAGCTCCGCCGATCACGCGCCTGACGATCGCCTGTCCCGACCAGCCGGGCATCGTCGCAGCGACGTCGCGTTTCCTCACGAACGCGGGGGCGAACATCGTGCACTCCGACCAGCACACGACCGATCCGCGCGGCGGTACGTTCTTCATGCGCATGGAGTTCGACCTCGCGCTGACGCCCGAGCAACGGACCGAGCTGGAGTCGCGCTTCGCGCTCGAGGTGGGCGAGCCGCTGGCGATGCAGTGGCGCATGTGGGACGCGAGCAAGCCCAAGCGCGTGGCGATCCTCGTCTCGCGCCAGGACCATTGCCTGCTCGACCTGCTGTGGCGTCGGCGGCGCGGGCAGCTGCAGATGGACGTGCGGCTCGTCGCCTCCAACCATGCCGACCTGCGCGGCGACGTCGAGTCCTTCGGCCTGCCCTACGCGCACCTACCGGTTGAGCCCGAGCGCAAGGTCGAGGCCGAGCAGCGTCTGCTCAAGCTGCTGTTGGCAGAGCGCGTCGACCTCGTGATCCTCGCGCGCTACATGCAGGTCCTCAGTCCTAACTTCCTGCAGCGGCTGAGCGTCGACGGCGTGCCGGTGCCGCTGATCAACATCCATCACTCCTTCCTGCCGGCCTTCGCCGGCGCGGCTCCCTATGTGCAGGCCAAGGAGCGCGGCGTCAAGTTGATCGGTGCGACGGCGCACTACGTCACGGAGGGTCTCGACGAGGGCCCGATCATCGAGCAGGACACGGTGCGCGTCTCGCACCGCGACGACGTGCCCGCGCTGATGCGCCTCGGCACCGACATCGAGCGCGCCGTGCTCGCGCGCGCCGTGCAGTGGCACTGCGAAGACCGCGTGCTGCGCGCGGGGGAGACCACGGTCGTGTTCTGAGCGCTACGAAGTCCCGAGCACCATCAGCGTCTTCGTCCCGGTCACGCGCCCGGAGCGCCGCAGCAGGTCGATCACGCGCTTGAGGTCGTCGACGTCGCGCACGCGGATCCAGGCGAGCGCGTCGGGGTCGCCGGCGGTCGTGAAGATCGTCTGCACCTCGGGTATGCCGGCGGCGATCCCGGCGATCTGATCGACGGGCAGGTTGCCAGCGAAGCGCAGCTCGGTGAAGGCCTGGAGCGGGCGGCCGAGCAGGGCGTGGTCGACCTGCACCGTGTAGCCCGTGATCACCCGCTCGCGCTCGAGCCGATCGACGCGGCGCTTGACGGCGGGCGCCGACAGCGACACCCGCTCGGCCACGTCGGCGAGCGTGCGACGCGCGTCCTGGCGCAGCAGCTCGATGATCTCCAGGTCGGTCTCGTCGAGCTCGGGCGCTTTCTCAGCCACGCAAGAATCTTATCTATTTTTATAAAAATAAAGAGAAATCCTGCGTCTAGATTGCATCTGACGAGGATTTCAGTGAGCCGCAAGGGTAAACGCCTGACAATGCAGGCAATGCCAAGGGGCGCCCCCGTGCTGGCGAGCGAGCCAGGGCCGGCCGAGCCGGCACAGCCTGGCGAGCTCGAGGTGCTCGACGCTGTACAGCGCCGCGTGCTGTGGCTGGCGATGAGCATGGTGCACCACGCCAACAAGGTGCGCGAGACCGACTCGGGCGTGAAGGTCGGCGGTCACCAGGCCTCGTCGGCGTCGATCGTCTCGATCATGTGCGCGCTGTACTTCGAGCACCTGCGCGCGCCCGACCGCGTCTCGGTCAAGCCGCACGCCGCGCCCGTGCTGCACGCGATCAACTACCTGCTCGGCACGCTCGACGAGTCCTATCTGACGAGGCTGCGCGAGTTCGGCGGGCTGCAGAGCTACCCCAGCCGCGCCAAGGACCCCGACCCCGTCGACTTCTCGACCGGCTCCGTCGGGATCGGCGCCACGGCGACGATCTGGAGCGCGCTCGCCCACCGCTACGTCGCCGGGCACTTCGAGGTGCCCCAGGGCGGGCGCCACGTCGCGCTCGTCGGCGACGCCGAGCTCGACGAGGGTGCCATCTGGGAGGCGCTCGTCGACCCGATGGTCGCGCGGCTCGGCGAGGTGCTGTGGATCGTCGACCTCAACCGCCAGTCGCTCGACCGCGTCGTCCCCGACATCGCCGCCGGGCGCGTCGGTGCGATGTTCGAGGCCGCCGGCTGGCAGACGATCACCGTCAAGTACGGCCGCCGACTGCGCGAGCTGTTCGCCCGCCGCGGCGGCGAGGCGCTGCGCGCGCGGATCGATCAGATGCCCAACGAGGAGTATCAGCGGCTCTTGCGCTTGGGAGCCGCCGAGCTGCGCGAGCGCCTGCCCGGCTCAGGGCGCGGCCGCCGCGAGCTGGAGCGGCTGCTCAAGGACCTCCCCGACGAGGAGCTCGGCGCCGCCGTGCGCGACCTCGGCGGCCACGACCTCGCCGACCTGCTCGACGCCTTCCGCCTCGCCGACGAGCGCAAAGACAGCCCGACCGTGATCTTCGCCTACACGATCAAGGCCTGGAGCCTGCCCACCGAGGGCCACCCCGGCAACCACTCAGCGCTGCTGTCGGACGCGCAGTGGCACGAGCTGGCCGGCGAGCTCGGCGCCGACGCCGAGCACCCGTGGGCACGCTTCGCCGACGGCTCGCCCGAGCAGCGGATGTGCGCCGAGACCGCCGAGCGGCTGACGCGCGAGACCGTGCGCCTGAGCGGGCCGCCGCCCGTGCCGGCCGACCTCGGCCGCTCGCACGCCGGCGCCGAATCCACACAGCAGGGCTTCGGGCGCTTCTTCATGGACCTCGCCCACGCCGCCCCCGAGACCGCCGCGCACGTCGTCTCGCTCAGCCCCGACGTTGCCTCCTCGACCAACCTCGGCGGCTGGATCAACCGCGTCGGAGTGTGGAACATGGGCGAGCGGATCGACTGGTTCGCCGATGACTCCGACACGCTCGTGCGCTGGCGCGAGTCAGAGCACGGCCAGCACATCGAGCTCGGCATCGCCGAGGGCAACCTCGTCGGCCTGCTCGGCGAGCTCGGCGCCACGTGGTCGCGCGACGGCACTGCGCTCTTGCCGATCGGCACCCTCTACGACCCGTTCGTCAACCGCGCGCTGGAGCCGTGGTCGTTCGGCATGTACGCCGGCGGGCAGTCGATCCTCGTCGGCACCCCCGCCGGCGTCACGCTCGCCCCCGAGGGCGGCGCGCATCAGTCGATCATCACGCCGTCCGTCGGCATCGAGCAGCCGCGCTGCACCGCCTGGGAGCCCGCCTTCGGCCAGGACCTCGAGTGGACGCTCTTGCATGCGCTGTCGGAGCTCGGGCGCGACGGCGGCAGCTCCTCCTACCTGCGCCTCTCCACGCGGCCGATCGAGCAGGCGCTCGCGCGCGTGCCCGAGGACGGCGCCGCGCGCGAGCTACGGCGCGCGCAGGTGCTGCGCGGCGGCTACCGGCTGCGCGAGACCGGCGGCGGCGCGCCCGCCGTCACGCTCGTCGCGATGGGTGCGATCGTGCCCGAGGCGCTCGCCGCCGCCGATGAGCTGGGGGGGTCGGGCATCTCCGTCGACGTCATCTGCCTGACCTCCGCCGACCTCGTCTTCCGCGCGCTCCAAGTGCGCCAGGGCTTGGCCGAGGGCGATGACGCCGTACTAGCCGAGCTGTTCCCGCATGAGCGCGCCGCGCCGCTCGTGACAGTGCTCGACGGCCACCCGCACACGCTCTCGTTCCTCGGCGCCGTCAACGACACGCCGATCGCCTGCCTCGGCGTGCAGGACTTCGGGCAGTCCGGCGACGTGCAGGACCTCTACCGCCACTTCGGCATCGACGCCGAGGAGATCGCCGGCGCCGCACTCGACTTGATCGGCTGAGAACGCGATGAGCGACGCCCCCGCCAATACCACGGCCGCCGAGGAGATCGCGATGCCGCGGTTGTCCGACTCGATGGAGGAGGGCACGATCCTGCGCTGGCTGATCGCCGACGGCGAGCATGTCGCGCGCGGGCAGGAGCTAGTCGAGATCGAGACCGACAAGGCCAGCATGACCTACGAGTCCGATCGCGACGGCGTGCTGCAGATCCTCGTGGCCGAGGGCGAGAGCGTCGCCGTCGGCGTGGCCATCGCGCGGCTCGGCGTCGGCGTAGCCGACTTGCCGCCGACCGTCCCGGACTCTTCGGGCTCGACGCCCGAGCCGGCCCCGGCCGTGGAGCCGGCGCACTCGAACGGGTCCGTGCCGTCCGCCGGTGCGTCGCCCCCGGTCCAGCGCACCCAGGAGCAAGAGCAAGACGGCGCGACGGTCCTCGCCACGCCGCTCGCGCGGCGCGCGGCGCGCGTACACCAGATCGAGCTTGGCGGCGTCGCCGGCAGCGGTCCGCGCGGGCGGGTGCTGCGAGCCGACGTGCTCAGTGCCGCCGGGATCGCTGCGCCCGTGCGCGAGCCGATCGCCGCCGCGCCGCGCGCTGCCGCGGGCGCCGAGCGCACCGCGCAGGCCGGGCCGACCGCCGGCGGACGCGACGGTGAGACTGCGAAGGGCGCCACGCGGCGCGTCGAGCCGACGCGCATGCAGCGGCTGATCGCGCGCAGAATGGCCGAGGCGAAGGCGACGATCCCCGAGTTCCAGGTGCAGGCGGAGGCGGCGATGGACGCCGCCATCGCCTTCCGCGCCGAGCTGAAGGGGATCCTCGAAGGCGAGGCGCCGTCGCTCAACGACCTCGTCGTGAAGGCCTGTGCGCTCGCGCTGCGCGGCCATCAGCGCGCGAACGGCTCTTACCTCGACGGTGGCTTCGAGCTGCACGATCGCGTCAACGTCGGCGTCGCCGTGGCCGCCGAGGACGCGCTCGTCGTACCCGTCGTGCAGGACGCCGACAAGAAGGCGCTCGGGCAGATCGCGCGCGAGACGCGACGTCTGGCCGAGCGCGTCAGGCTCGGCCAGGTCACGCCGCCGGAGCTCTCCGGCGGCACTTTCACGGTGTCCAACCTCGGCATGTACGGGATGACGCAGATCGTGCCCGTGATCAACCCGCCACAGGCAGCGATCCTCGGCGTCGGCGCGATCCGCGAGACGCTCGCGCGCGTGGACGGTGAGATCGTCGAGCGGCGGCTGATGACGCTGACGCTGAGCTGCGACCACCGCATCCTCTACGGCGCCGACGCCGCGCTGTTCCTGGCCGAGGTCAAGGCCCTGCTCGAAGCACCGCTGCAGCTCGCGCTGTAAGACGAGCCGGTCCGCGCCGCCGCGCGGGCGGTGACAAACTCCGGCGATGGCGAGCGACCGGAGCACGGGCCTCTACTTCTCACACCCTTCCTCGCTCGAGCACGACCCGCGCGTGCTGATGCCGCACCACCCGGATACGCCCGAGCGCATGTTCGCGCTCGAGCGGCTGCTCGCCGCCGAGGACTGGCTCGGCTGGGAGCGGCGCACGGCGCCGGCAGCGAGCGAGACGACGCTTGGGCTCGTCCACAGCAAGCGGCTGATCGGCGCGATCGAGCAGCTCGCGGCTTCGGGGGGCGGCGCGATCGATCCGGACACGGTCGTCGGCGAGCCCTCCTACTGGGCGGCGCTGCACGCGGCGGGCGGCGCCTGTGCGCTGGCCACCGCGCTGCTGGCCGGCGAAGCGAGCTTTGGCTTTTCGGCGCTGCGCCCGTCTGGCCATCACGCCGAACCGGACCGCGCGATGGGCTTCTGCCTGTTCAACAACGTCGCCGTCGCCGCCGAGCTGGCGATCGCCGAGCTCGGCGCAGAGCGCGTGTTCATCCTCGACTGGGACGTGCACCACGGCAACGGCACCGCCGAGGCGTTCCGCACCCGTGCCGACGTGCTGTTCGCAAGCATCCACCAGTCGCCCTTGTATCCCGGCAGCGGACCGCTTCGCGACGTCGGCTCGGGCGCGGGCGAGGGCTACACGCTCAACCTGCCCGTCCCGCCCGGCTCGGGCGAGGAGCTGTGGCTGTCGCTGCTCGAGCACGTCGTGATCCCGGCCGCGCGTGCCTTCGCGCCCGACCTCGTGCTCGTCTCGGCCGGCTTCGACGCGCACCGCGCCGACCCGCTCGCCGAATGCCTGCTCGAGACCGAGCTCGTTCGGCGAGCTCGCACGCCACGTGCGCGACCTCGCGACGGCGCGCGGCGTGCCGCTCGCCGTCGTGCTCGAGGGCGGCTACGAACCGGTCTCGCTCGCGCAGTCGGTGCGCGAGACGATGCTCGCGCTCGGCGACGATCGCCCGCCGCCGGGCGTCTCGGCCGAGCTGCCCGAGACGCGCCTGGCCGTCGCGCAGCTGCAGCCGTTCTGGCCACTGTGAGCAGCGCGCGCCCGGCTGCGCGCTGAGCAGCGGCGCGGCGCGCGTAGGATGGACTTGGTGGCAGACGAGCAATCACAGGACAACCAGCAGGCCGCACCGCAGGAATCGAGTCGCAGCGACGCTCACCCGCCGATGCCGCGCGACAAGCGCGGCTGGCAGGTCTCGCCGGCGCCCGACGGACGGGGCATGCCCGAGCAGGCGCCGAGCGGCCCGCCCGTCCACCGCCGCCCGACGTTCCTCTGGTTCGTGCTCGTGCTCGTGGCGATCAACTGGCTGACGCTGCTGCTGTTCCAGCCGAAAACCGGCGAACAGCGCGTGACGGTGCCGTTCAACCCCTACTTCCTCACGCAGGTCCAAGGTGGCGAGGTCAAATCGATCTCGACCAAGGGCGACACGATCCAGGGTACGTTCAAGGCGAAGCTGCGCTACCCGCCGAGCGACAAGAAGGCCACGCCGACGAAGCAGTTCGCCACCGAGATCCCGACCTTTTGGAACGACGAACAGCTGACCAAGCTGCTCAAAGAAAAGAACGTCGAGATCAATGCCAAGCCGACGACCGAAAGCAAATCGGTGCTCGCCGAGCTGCTGCTCGGCTTCGGCCCGACGCTGCTGATCGTCGGCCTGTTCGTGCTGCTCGCGCGCCGCGCCGCCAAAGCCGGCGGCGCGATGGGTGCGCTCGGCAACTTCGGCAAATCGCAGGCGCGCCAGGTCGACCCCGAGAAGATCCGCGTGACGTTCGACGACGTCGCTGGGATCGACGAGGCCAAGGCCGAGCTGTCTGAGATCGTCGACTTCCTGCGCAGTCCGGACAAGTACGGGCGCCTCGGCGGGCGCATGCCACACGGCGTACTGCTCTCGGGTGCGCCTGGGACGGGCAAGACGCTGCTCGCGCGGGCGGTCGCCGGCGAGGCGCACGCCGCGTTCTTCTCGATCTCCGCCTCTGAGTTCATCGAGGCGATCGTCGGCGTCGGCGCCTCGCGCGTGCGCGACCTGTTCGCCAAGGCCAAGGAGGCCGAGCCGGCGATCGTGTTCATCGACGAGCTCGACGCGATCGGGCGCTCGCGCCAGGGCTCGGTGTCGGTCACCGGCGCCAACGACGAGCGCGAGCAGACGCTCGACCAGATCCTCACCGAAATGGACGGTTTCGAAAGCTCCGAGGCGGTCGTCGTGCTCGCCGCGACCAACCGTCCTGACGTGCTCGACTCCGCGCTGCTGCGTCCCGGCCGCTTCGACCGCCGTGTCGCCGTGCAGGCGCCTGACCGCAAGGGCCGCAAGGAAATCCTCGAAGTCCACACGCGTTCGATCCCGCTCGCCGAGAGCGTCGATCTCGACGCCGTCGCGGCGAGTACCCCGGGGATGGTCGGCGCCGACCTCGCCAACCTCGCCAACGAGGCCGCGCTGCTCGCCGCGCGGCGCGGCCACGAGAAGGTCGAGATGAACGACTTCACTGACTCGCTCGAGAAGATCATGCTCGGCTCGCCGCGCGGCATCCTGCTGTCCCCGGCCGACCGCGAGCGCACCGCCTATCACGAGTCCGGCCACGCGCTCGTAGGCATGCTCACGCCGGGTGCCGACCCGGTGCGCAAGATCTCGATCATCCCGCGCGGCATGGCGCTGGGCGTGACGCTGTCGACGCCCGACGCCGACCGCGTGTCCTACTCGCGCGAGGATCTCGAAACAAAGATCCGCGTGGCGCTCGGCGGTCGCGTCGCCGAGGAGGTCGTGTACGGCTCGATCACCTCCGGCGCCGAGTCCGACATCCAGCAGCTCACGGCGATCGCGCGGCAGATGGTCGGGCGCTGGGGGATGAGCGAGGCCGTCGGGCCGATCGCCGTGCTGCCGGCCGAGGATCAGGGCCCGCTGCTGCCGGGTGCGAGTGGGACCTCCGAGGAGACGCAGCGGCTGCTCGACGAGGAGGTGCGCAGGCTCGTCGACGGCGCCCACGAACAGGTCACCAGCATGCTCTCTGAGCACCGCGAGCAGCTCGAGAGCCTCGCGCAGGCGCTGTTGAAGGCCGAGACGCTTGATGCGCTCGACGCTTACGCCGCTGCTGGCGTGCCGGCACGCGCCGTCGAGAGCGAAGAGCCGGCCGTCGCGCTGCACCCGCGCACGAGCACCTAGGCGCTGCGTCGCGTCACGCGCTCGGCCTGCTCGCGCTGGCGCAGGGACGCGTGGTCGACGAGGGCGCAGATCTCCCGCGCGTCGTCGGTCCGGTGCAGCAGCGCCATGTCACTCTCGCTGACGCGGCCGTCGGCGAGCGCCCGCGCGCGCAGCCAGTCGAGCAGCCCGTCCCACTCCTCGCCGCCGATCAGGATCACCGGGAAGTGGCTGATCGTGCCCGTCTGGATCAGCGTGAGCGCCTCGAAGCACTCGTCGAGCGTGCCGAAGCCGCCGGGGGCGATCACGAACGCGCAGGCGTAGCGCACGAACATCACCTTGCGCGCGAAGAAGTGGCCGAAGGTCAGGCCGATGTCGACGTACTCGTTCAGCCGCTGCTCGCGCGGCAGCTCGATGTTGCAGCCGACCGAGGTCGCCCCCGCGTCGCGCGCCCCGCGGTTGGCTGCCTCCATCAGGCCGGGACCCCCGCCCGTGATGATGCCGTAGCCGGCCTGGCCGAGTGCGGCGGCGACGCCGCGCACGAGCGCATAGTCGGGGTGTTCGCGTGGCGTCCTGGCCGAGCCGAACACGCTGACGGCGGGCGCGACGTGCGCGAGCGCGTCGAAGCCGTGCGCGAACTCGGCGGCGATCTCGCGCACGCGCATCGCGTCGGCCGCGCGCATGGCCGGCGTCTCGTCGCCGAGCCACAGCAGTAGCTCCTCGTCGAGCGTGAGCCCGGTCGTCCCCGTGCCCGGCTGATCGTCTGCGCTCACGCGCGAAGCGTACGCGCCGGCTGCGCTTCGCCGCCCAGCAGCAGCTCGACGCCGAGCGTGCACACGCCGAGGCTGACGAAGGCGGCGGCGACGATCGCCGTCGCCACTTCCGGCGAGAGGATGCCCTCGGCGAGCCCGAGCGAGGCCGTCGCCGCCGGTACGCCGAGCTGTGCGCAGGCCGCCAGCCCCGCACCCGGCCTGACCCGCACGAGCGCGGCCGCCGCCAGGTGCACCGCGACGTTCAGCACGACCAGCGCGCCGGCCAGCGCGATCATCGCTGGGTGGCGGACGAGCCCGTCGAGATCGAGCTGCGCGCCGAGCGTGACGAAGTACAGCGGTATGAAGAAGCCGTCGGCGACACCGCGGATCTGCGTCGAGAGCCGTTTGGGGCCGCCGAGCAGCGCCACCGCGACGCCCGCACCGAAGCCCGCGACGAGCACGCTCGTGCCGCTCTTTTCGGCGAGCCATGCGAGCAGGAACAGGACGAGCAGGGAGAGGCGCAGGTCGAGCGCCCAGCGTCGCGACTTCGACAGCGCGCGCACTCGATCGACCCACGATCGCCCCGCCAGCGCCCGCGCGCAGCCGAACAGGCCCGCCGCGACGAGCGCGACGAGCGCGGCGCCGAGCAGCGCATGCCCGGCGCGGCTGGGCTGCAGCACGATCGGCACCGAGACGATCGTCACGACGTCGGCGATCGTCACCCAGGCGATCACGGCGAGCACGTCGCGCCCGCCCGCGCGGGCCTCCTCGAACGCCGGCAGCAGCACGGCTGCCGAGCCCGATGCGAGCACGACCGCATAGATGGCCGCGTGCGCGGTGCCGGCGAGCGCCGCCGCCGCGATCCCGGCCGGCACGGTGAGCACGCCGACGATCGCCGCCAGCAGCGCGCCGCGGCGCAGCGAGTCCAGCAGCCGCCGCTCGCGCAACGGCAGGTGCATGCCGACGGTCAGCATCAGCATCGCGAAGCCGACACTCGCGAGGAAGGCGGTGATCGGGCCCGACGGATGAACCGCGCCGAAGCCCGTCCTGCCGACCAGCGCGCCCGCCGCCAGCTCGCCGATCGCCAGCGGCACGAACAGACGCGGCGTGAGCGCGAGCAGCGGGCCACCGAGGCCGGCGAGCACGATCACGAGGAGGTCTCCGAAGCTCACGCTGCGGTGAGCCTAAGGCCTCGCCCGCAGGCGAGCGCGACAGCGAGCTGGGATCATCACGCGATGGCCGATCCGCAGCACCTCAGCGAGAAGCAGTACGAGAAGGAGCTCCTGCGGCTGCAGACCGAGCTCGTCTTCATGCAGGAGTGGATCGTCGCCGAGGGACGGCGCCTGGTCGTGCTGTTCGAGGGCCGCGACACGGCCGGCAAGGGTGGCGTGATCAAGCGCATCACGACCTACCTGAACCCGCGTACATGCCGCATCGCCGCCGTGCCGACGCCGAGCGAGCGCGAGCGCACGCAGTGGTACTTCCAACGCTACGTCTCCTATCTGCCGGCCGCCGGCGAGATCGTGCTGTTCGATCGCAGCTGGTACAACCGCGCCGGCGTCGAGCACGTGATGGGCTACTGCACCCGAGAGCAGTACGAGGAGTTCCTGCGCTTCTGCCCGTCCTTCGAGCAGGCGCTGCAGAACGAAGGGATCATGCTCGTCAAGTACTGGCTGTCGGTCTCCGACGAGGAGCAGGAGCGGCGCTTCAAGAAACGGCTGTCCGACCCGCGCAAGCGCTGGAAGTTCAGCCCCACCGACGTGCAGGCGCGCGCTCGCTGGGTCGACTACGCCGAGGCCAAGGACCGCATGTTCGCGCGCACCGACACCGAGCTGAGCCCGTGGCACGTGGTCGAGGCTGACGACAAGCGCACGGCGCGGCTGAACCTGATCAGCCACCTGCTGTCGGTCGTCCCCTACGAGCACGTGCAGCCGGGCACGCGCGTCAAGCTGCCGCCGCGCCAGCGGCGCAAGTACAAGCGCCCGCCGAAGCGCACCGAGCGTGAGGTGCCCGTGCGCTACGTCGTCGAGTGAGCGGCCCCGGGCCGGCTCGATAGGCTTGCGCGCATGCCTCCGGCCCCCGCCTTCGCGCAGAAGCTCAACGAGCAGATCGCCAACGAGTTCGCCGCCCACCAGCAGTATGTGGCGTGCGCCGTCTACTACGACGCCGAGGCGCTGCCGCAGCTCGCGCGCTTCTTCTACCGCCAGGCGCTGGAGGAGCGCGGGCACGCGATGATGATGGTGCAGTTCCTGCTCGACACCGGCGCCGAGGTGACCACCCCGGGCGTGGCCGCGCCCCACTCGCGCTTCGCCGGCGTGGCCGAGCCGATCGCGCTCGCGCTCGCGCAGGAGCAGCGTGTCACCGAGCAGATCAACGCGCTCGCCGCGACCGCACGCGACGCCGGCGACTACTCCTCCGAGCAGTTCATGCAGTGGTTCATCAAGGAGCAGGTCGAGGAGGTCGCGACGATGGGCGGTCTGCTGCGCGTCGCCGAGCGCTCGGGCGAGGACGCTTCGGCGATTGAGGAGTACCTCGCGCGCGAGGTGCCCGGCGGCGAGGGTGCGGATCCGACCGCGCCGCGCCCCGCCGGCGAATAGCACCGGCTAGAGGTGCATTACGACGCCCTCGGTGGCGACGCTGACCGCCGAGGAGCGTCCGCCGAGCCGCGCGGCGAGCTTGTCCAGTTCGCCGTCGGTGCGGTCGAGGCGATGGTGAAACAGCGCCACCGAGCCCGCGCCGGCGCGCTCGGCGAGCGCCACCGCGTAGTCCGCCGCCGCATGTCCGAAGTGGGCTTCTGCCGGCAGCTCCTCGGGCAGCAGCTGCGCGTCGTGCACGAGCAGGTCCGCGTCGCGCGCGAGCTCGAGCGCGGCCGGGTGGTACTCGCCCAGGCCGTCCTCGCCAGGGCCGAGCGCCGTCGGGTTGTGGTCGGGCATGTACGCGATCGTCTTGCCCCCCGCACTCACGCGGTAGCCGTATGTGCGCCCGCCCTTGTGCGGGATCGCGCGCGCGAGCACGCTGAAGCCCTCGACCTCCAACTCGCCCTCGGGCAGCGTCGAGAACGTCCACTCGCCGCACATCTGCAGCGGGCCGATCGGGAAGTACGGCGGCGACATCAAGCCGCCCAGTGCCGACGCCGCGTCGGCGCCGTCTTCCTGCTCGGGCAGCAGCACGTCGACGCGCATGCCCTCGCGCTCGGCCGCCGAGAAGAACGGCAGCCCCACGACGTGGTCCCAGTGCAGGTGCGTGAGCAACAGCGCGCCGGCGTAGGGCGCGCCGTTCAGCAGCGGGAGCGCCTGCAGCAGCCCCGTGCCGGCGTCGAGGAACAGCGTCGGCGCGCTCGCCCCGTCGTGGGCGAGCGCGAGGCACGACGTGTGCCCGCCGTAGCGGACGTAGTCCTTGCCGGCCGCGGGCAGCGAACCACGCACGCCGCAGAAATGGACCTGCAAGTCAGCTCAACTCCGGTCGAGCCCGGCGGGCGCCCGCCCGTGGGAGAAGATCGAACGCCAGCGGCGCATCACCGTTCATTATCTGTCAAGCGTAGGGCGCTGTCCAGGCGGCGCCGATTCAAGGCTCCGGTGTGCGGCCTGCGCTCGGCGCTCAGACCTGGACGAGCTTGTTCATGTCGTAGTCGAAGCCCGCGCGGCGCAGGTGCAGCAAGAGCTTCGGCTGCCACGTGCCGGCGAGGTCGAGGCGGACATGCGAGACGCCCTCGAGGTCGTACGGCAGTTCGACGCCATCCTCGTAGAGCACGCACACGCGGCCCGGGCTGAGCGCAGCGACGAGGAAGCCCATCTGGAAGACGACCTCCTGTTGCGCGCGTGTGGAGAAGAACGGCTCCGTGTCGGACTCCAGGCGCGGGCCGCCCACGTCGTCGGCCGTGAGCAGCACGACGGCGTAGCGTGAAGCCGGTGCGTGCTCGTCGTCGAGCGCATCGGCCAGTCGGCCGTGCTCGCCCGAGCGCTGGTTGATGATCCTGATCTCGTGCTCGCCGGCCTGTTCGAGCAGGTGCTCGACGGCTTGCCGCCATCGCTCGTCGCGCCCATGCGCGAGCAGTACCTGTCGCGTGCGCGCCGGCGCCGCCGCCCCGGCCGGATCGCGCTCGGCGGGCGTCGCGCCGTTGGCGTGATGCGCCAGCTGCGAGCCGACGTGCTGCGCCGGCGCCAGCTCCGCGCCGACTCCCTGGCCGTCCGCTTCGGCGTCGTTCCGTGGCGGCTCGGCAAATGTCTCTCGGCGCGGCGCATCCTGCGTGCCTGGGGGCCCCGGGGCGGAGGCGGGGGCGGGTCGCCGCTCGATTGGCTCGGGCTCGGTCTGCTCGGGCTCGGTCTGCTCGGGCTCAGTCAGCTGAGGCTCGGTCGACTCCCGCTTGACCGGCTCGGGCTCGGCGACCTCGGTGGGGACGCCTGTTGCCTCGACACCAGACGCGGCGTGCTCGTGCGCGGGCTGCTCAGGCACGCCGTTCGGCTGCGGATCGCCGGCTGTCAGCTCCGCTGCGCCGGTCGCTGCGCGGGCCGCCTGCTCCTCGGCGGCCTGTGCGCCGGCGAAGGCCAGCTCGCCCTGCAGCACCGTGAGCAGGTCGATCGCCTCCTCGACGCACTTCAAGTCGGCTCCGTACTGCTCCTGCCAGCGCTTGGAGTTCTCGGGGCAGGTGGCGGCGTCGAGGAACTCGCGCGCCTCGCGCGGGCCGGCGTACATGTGCTGGAGCGCCTGCACGGTCGGATCGAGCCACTGCTTGCGCGCCGACTTCCAGCTCTCGTAGTCGCTGAAGTCGCCGACGAGGCTCGCGCGCTGGACGAGCGCCTGGCCCTGTTTGATGCACTGCCCGAGCAGCTCGTGGCCGATCGGAACCGAGACCTGCAGCGTCGGCACCGGCATCACATCAGCCCCAGATGCGCGGCCATGCGACGGCGCTCAAAACCGGCAAACGCGCACGGGCGGAAGGAGCGGACGCTGGAGCTGGGCCTGAACGAGCGCACCGGACTCGGCGCGGGCGGGTCGTTGCGGAACGCCACGGCGCCGACCAGGCCTCGCGCGCTCGCGCGAGCAAGGATCGCGCCCGCGACCATGTGCTCGTCGATCACGTATTGCGAGTCGAGCACCAGCTCTCGGATCAGTTGTGCTCGATTCATGGGCAATCTGGGAGCCCTATCGGCCGCCTGAGTCCCTTGCGTTCGCCGTCGCGGCGCACTTAGACGAGCATATGACCGGCTATGTCAGCGGCGAACAGGCGGTTCAGCCCGACGCAGGGCGCGGGCCGGCGAGCATCTTGATCGCGAGCACGAGGTCGAGCATGTCGGCGAGGCTGCGCGGCTCGCAGCCCGTCCGCTCGGCAATCCGGCTCAGGCGGTAGCGCGCGGTGTTGACGTGGATGTGCAGGCGCTGCGCCGCACGCGCGAGGTTCATGTCGGCGTCGGCATAAGCCAGCACAGTGTCGACGAGCACGCCGTCGCGCTCGATGTCCTCGGCGATGAAGCTGCGCACGGCCTCCGGCACGAGCCGTGCCGCCACTTCATCGGCGTGCGAGGCGAGGTAGTCGGCCGGGCTCAGCTCCGACAGCGAGACCACGCCGCCGTGCGCTCCGGCGCCCTCCGCAGCACGTCGTGCCTCGGTGTAGGCGAGCGGGACGCGCGCGAGCCCGTCGTGCTCGGTGCTCACGCCGACACGCACCGCGATTCCGCGCGCTGCGAGGGTCTCCTGCGCCGCGCGCAGCCTGCGCGAGAGGACGCCCAGCTCGCCGGGGCGTAGCGCGCGCACGATCACGAGCTCGTCGTGGCGCGCCACGCTCAGCGGCCTGATCGCGCTCGACGCGGCCTGCACGAGCTCGCCGGCGGCCGCGCGCGCTGCGTCCTGGTCGAGCGCGCCGGCATCGCTTGCGAGCACGACCACGCAACGCGTGTCCTCGTGCAGGTCCGCTTCGGCCGCCAGCGAGCGCATGCGCGAGCCGCTCAGCGGGCGTCCGGAGAGCAGCTGCTCGAGCAGGTCGCGCCGCGCGCCCGCGCCCTCGGCGGCGAGCGCCTGCTGTGCCTCGAGGTAGGCGCTTGCCGCGTGCGTGCTCGAAGCGTTGAGCGACTCCAGGAACGGACGCGCCGCCGACAGCGCAGCCGCGCGCGCCTGCACGTCCTCGCCGGTGTCGGCCACGACCGAGTCCCACAGCACGCGGATACCCACGCGGAAGGCGTGCAGGAAGGCCGACAGCGGCACGCCGTCGCGCGCCCACCTGGCGGCGTGGGGCGCGATGAAGTCGTAGTCGGCCCCGACGACGCGCCGTCCGCGGATGATCGCCGCGAGCAGGTCGATGTGACCGGCGATGTGCTCGAGCGCCTCCCCCGGCGGGGACACGTACTCGGGGATCTCGCGCTTGGCCTGCGCGACGATCTCGCTCGCCAGCGCGCGCCGCCGCGCGACGAGCATGTCCGCGATGCGCTCGAGCCGGCGCTGCACGTCAGCGTCGACGCTCGCCGCGCGCTTGCCGACCACTTGTAGGGTTGGCACAACGTCGGAGGTCGAAGTTCGTGGCTGGGAGCCAATGACCCCGCTCATCCCATGAAGGAGCCTACCGGACGACATCGGCACTCGAGATGTTTCCCAGAGTCATCTCGCTGAGCCAGACCGGACGAGGGGTGTCGTGTTCGGAAGGCTGCGCGTCAGGGCGGTCGGTAGGGGGATGAACCGGCCCGCGCAGTCGATCCGAGCACGCCCTCGCCGGGCTCTCTTGGCTACTTGCGCTTGGCCTGGTGCTCGATGACCTTGCCGAAGGCCTCTTCGAGCTGGGTCGTCATGCGCAGCTTGAACAGCGCCAGCAGCGCCTCTGAGGCGAGCGGACGCAGCGCGTCGACGCTCTCGATCAGCTCGTCCCAGCCCTCCTCGGGCTGGCCTGCCTGATCAAACGGCTCCCACAGCTCGCGCAGGAACAGCCTGGTGAAGGCGCGCGCGATCGAGTCCGCGTCGCGGCTCACGCGATCGCTCAGCGAGAGCGCCGCGTGCAGCGGGATGCCGAGCGATATGACCTGCTCGGCCGCGCGCAGCAGTGCTGGGCTGGGTGCTTCGAAGCGCCCATCGCCGAGCGGCACGAGCAGCTTCAGCTTGCGCACACGTTCGGCGTCCTTCTCGCTCAGCTCGCCGAAGCGTTTGACCAGTTCATCGGCCGTGATCACTTCCGGCTGCTCCGCCTCGAACGGCGTCGTCACGGCCCGGCGCAAGCCGAGCAAGCGTGCGGCCAGCCCGTCGGAGCCGCTCAGCAACCGCTCGATCGCTGCGAGGTTGAAGCCATCGGCCTGCAGGTCGAGGATCAGGCGCAGCCGCGCCACGTGCTCGGCGCTGTAGTAGCCCACGCGCGCGCGCACCTCCGGCGGCGGCAGCAGCCCGCGCGTGTGGTGGTTGCGGATGTTGCGCACCGACATGCCCACCTCGGCCGCAAGCTGCTCGATCGTCAGATCTGCCGCCGCGCCGCTTGCGCCGGCGGACGGAGGGCCTGGCGCGGCAGGTTTGTTCTTCGCGGTCGCCTGTGTCATCCCTCACACAACGGTACCATGTTTGATGTAACCTCATTCGAGGTAACATTGGATCACGTCATGATCTCGCCCTCCGCCGTACACCCGCCCTCGCGCCCCTCTCGGGTCGTCTCCTGGCCTGCCCGCCCGGACCGCTTCGATGGCTGAACGCGGAGCCACGCCGCTCGTCTCCCCCGGGCGCAGGCGCGCCCTACGGCTGGTCAGCTCGTTCACGTCGCCGCTGCTGCCCGACGACTACCTCGACCTCGTCAACCCGCTGTGGTCCACGCGCGAGCTGCGCGGGCGGATCGTGCGCGTCAAGCGCGAGACCGCCGATGCGGTCACCGTGCTGATCAAGCCCGGGTGGGAGTGGCCGGGGCACCGGCCGGGGCAGTACGTGCGGCTCGGCATCTCCGTCGACGGCGTGCACCACTGGCGCGCCTACTCGCTGACCTCCGAGCCGGGCCGCCCGGACGGGCTGATCTCGATCACGCCGAAGCTTGTCGAGAGCGGCAAGGTCTCGCCGTTTCTCAACGCACGCGTGAGGCGCGGCACGATCGTCCGCCTCGGTGGCGTCGAAGGCACCTTCGTGCTGCCCGAGCCGACGCCCGAGCGGCTCCTGTTCATCAGCGCCGGCAGTGGCATCACGCCGATCGCGAGCATGCTGCGCGGCCTCGAGCGCGCCGGCGAGCTGCGCGACGTCGTGCACGTGCACTGCTCGCGCACGCGCGATGGCGTGATCTTCGCCCGCGAGCTGGCGCGGTTGCGACTCGAGCACGGCGGCTATCGCCTGCACCTGCGCCTGACCGGTACGCACGGGCGCCTTACGCCGCACGACCTGCAAGCGATCTGCCCCGACTGGCGCGAGCGCGAGGCGTTTCTGTGCGGCCCGGCCGGGCTGCTGCAGACGCTCGGCGAGCGCTGGCGCGAGCAGGGCGTGGCCGAGCGGCTGCACACCGAGCACTTCCAGCCCGACACGCGCGTCGGCGACGGCGAGCGCGGCTGCGGCGGCACGATCCGCCTGTGCCGTAGCGAGGTCGACGCGGTGAGCGATGGCGAGCAGCCGATCCTGATCGCCGGCGAGCAGGCAGGCGCGGAGATGCCGTTCGGCTGTCGCATGGGCATCTGCCATAGCTGCGTCGGCAAGCTGCGCTCGGGCCAGGTGCGTGACTTGCGCACGGGTCGCGTTCACGGGCAGCCCGGTGAGGTCTTGCGCACGTGTGTCAACGCGCCCGAGGGCCCGATCGAGATCGAGCTGTGAGCAGGCAACTCCGCAGCAGTCGTTTTCATCAATTTATTAATTCATAGAAATAAAGGACACAAAATGTCAGCCACCCTCGAGCCTCCGCAGACGACCGAGCATCCGCCTTCTCACATCGACGCGGACGGCGCCGAGAGTCCGCTCACGCGCCTCAGCGCAGAGCAGCTCGAGCAGCTCGGCCGCGAGTTCGACGCGATCCACGACGACGTGTTCGCCGAGTTGGGCGAGGGCGACGCGCGTTACATCCGCAACACGATCCGCCTGCACCGCCAGCTCGTGCTTGCCTCGCGCCTGCTGCTGCTCGGCTCGCGCCGCCGCGAGCTGTGGCTGCTCGGCACGACCGCGCTCTCGCTGGCCAAGATCCTCGAGAACATGGAGATCGGCCACAACGTGATGCACGGGCAGTGGGACTGGATGAACGATCCCGACATCAACTCGCAGAACTGGGACTGGGACACCGCCTCGCCTGCTGACGCGTGGCGTCACTCACACAATTACGAGCACCACACGTTCACCAACATCCGCGGCAAGGATCGCGACCTCGGCTACGAGATCATGCGCATCGACCCGCACCAGAAATGGCACCCCGTCTATCTGTTTCAGCCGCTCTACAACCTGCTGCTGATGGGCTTCTTCGAGTGGGGCGTGGCATTGCACGACTTGAACTTCGACGCGATCCGCTCCGGCGAGAAGTCAAAGCGCCAGGCGCGCGAGGAGCTGAAGGCGATCGGTCTGAAGGCGCAGCGGCAGATCGTCAAGGACTACGTTGCCTTTCCCGCGCTGTCGGCTGCCGCGGGCGCTGCTCTGGCAGGAGCGAAGGGGGGGCGCGGGCGTAAGGCGGGTCGCGCCGATCGCGCCGGCGCCGCGCGCAGCGCGTTCAAGTCCACGTTGAAGGCCAACTTCACCTCGAACATCGTGCGCAACGTGTGGGCCTACTCGATCATCTTCTGCGGTCACTTCCCCGACCAGACCTACACCTTCTCCGAGGACGAGGTCGCCGATGAGTCGCGCGGCGGCTGGTACGTGCGCCAGCTGCTCGGCGCCGCCAACATCGACGGCCACGCGCCCTTCCACTTCCTCAGCGGCAACCTCAGCTTCCAGGTCGAGCACCACCTGTTCCCCGACATGCCCTCCAGTCGCTACGCCGAGGTTGCTCCGCGCGTGCGCGACGTGTGCGCCCGCTACGGGCTGCCTTACAACACCGGGCCGCTCAGCAAGCAACTCGGGACCGTGCACCGGACGATCATTCGGCTGGCGTTCCCCGGGGGGAAGGTGCGGCCGAAGCCCGGCCCTCATCACGTGTGAGCGGATAGCGCTCCGCTTACATCGTCGCGTTGCGCAGGGGGCCAGTCGGGCGATTCGGGCCCGTTACGACGCGGTTGCGTGCTCGGATCCAGCCGATCCTGTTCGCGTTGCGCTCGGTGAACCAGACCGTGTCGCCGTTTGCCGCGATCCCCGCCGGTTCGCTGTATTCCTGATCGACCAGGAACTCGGTGACCGTGCCAGTTGGGGTAATCCGGCCGATCCGACCCGTGAGTCCGTCGGTGAACCAGACGTTCCCGTCATCGCCGGTTGTGATTGCGCTCGGAGAGCTCCCCAGCTCATTGCGGAAGATCCCTTCCGCAAACTCGGTAATCGCGCCCGTCGGGGTGATCCGCCCGATCTGCCCAGCGCCCGACTCCGTGAACCAGAGGTTGCCGTCGGGGCCTGCCGTGATTGCACTCGGCTCGCTGTTGATCGTCTCGATCGAGAACTCCGAGACCGTGTGGGTTGGGAGGATGCGCGCGCTGATCTCCGGCCGCCCATCGTTCCCGACGAAGTCGCCCAGCAGGGTGATCCGCCCGATGCGGCTGAACTCCGTGAACCACACGTTGCCGTCGGGCCCGACCGTGATGCCGCCCGGAGCGCTTTCGGCGGTGGGCAGCGGGAACTCGGTGATCTCTCCCGTCGGCGTGATTCGTCCGATCTTGTTCCCTCCGCTCTCCGTGAACCACAGGTTGCCATCGGGGGCCGCCGTGATCCCGACCGGTTCGCCATCCGGCGTCGGGAGCGGGAACTCGGTGATCGCGCCCGTCGGGGTGATCCGCCCGATGTTGTTGCCCTTGCTCTCCGTGAACCAGATGTTGCCGTCCGGGCCCGCTGTGATCCCATACGGGCCGCCACCGGCCGTCGGCACTGCAAACTCAGTAACCGTTCCCGAGGTGGTGATCCGACCGATTCGGTCGCCTTCGAACTCCGTGAACCACATGCTGCCGTCGGGCCCGGCCGCAATTTGGAATGGGAAGCTCTCGTAAGGAAGCTTCGGAAACAGATGGACTTCGCCGACCTTCGTGCCGGGGACGGGATCCGTGCCCGAACTGGCTCTCGTGGCCCGTGGAGCTTTTTCGAACAGTCCCATCACGCACCTCCGTGCCGGTAGGTTCCGGGCCGAGCCGGGACGCTGGGCCGCAGTAGATATCGTCCTATTAAGTGGAATCTACCTAATAAGGAGTTGCGTGTGGCGCGCGGCTCGCTGAGGCAGCCCTCGCTAGCTCTCTCCCCACAGCGTCGCCACGACCGAGCGCGGGCCGCCGTGGTCGCGGTGCTCGCACAGGTAGATCCCCTGCCATGTGCCGAGCGCCAGGCGCCCGCCCGCCACCGGGATCGTCAGCGACGGGCCGAGCAGCGATGACTTGATGTGCGCCGGCATGTCGTCGGAGCCCTCCAGCGTGTGCGTCCAGTACGCCGCATCCTCCGGCACGGCGGCGTTGAAGAACGATTCGAAGTCCGCCCGCACTTCCGGGCTCGCGTTCTCGTTGAGCGTCAGCGACGCCGAGGTGTGGCGGATCAACAGGTGCAGCAGGCCCACCTCGACTTCCGCCAGGCGCGGCAGCGCCGCCAGCACCTCGCGCGTGATCAGGTGGAAGCCGCGCGGGCGTGGGTCCAGTCGTATCTCGCCCTGGGCCCACATCGGGGCAACCGTAGCGCTGAGACCGTCGGCGCGGCGCGCGGCTGCGGCCCGGCGTGTGAGGCCCTGGCCGCACCCTGCGACGCGATCGTGGAGAATAGAGCGATCGCTCTATCAACAGGAGGCGGCGCCGATGCAGCAGCTCACCTACACAGAACCCGACCGGCTCGAGTGGCGTGAAGCCGACGAGCCTCGTCTCGAGTCTGACCTCGCCGCGCTCGTGCGCCCGCTGGCCGTCGCCACGTGCGACCTCGACGCGCTGATCATGGCGGGCGAATCGCCGTTCCCCGGGCCTTTCCCGATCGGCCACGAGTGCGTCGCCGAGGTGATCGACGCCGGCGACGCCGCTGGCTCGCTCGCGCCCGGGCAGCTTGTCAGCGTCCCCTTCCAGATCTCCTGCGGTGAGTGCGCGCCGTGCCTGCGCGGGCGCACCGGCAACTGCGCGAGCGTCGACTTCATGTCCACCTACGGTTTCGGCCCTGCCGTCGCGCGCTGGGGCGGCTTCCTCGCGGACTCAGTGCTCGTGCCCTACGCCGAGCACATGCTCGTGCCACTGCCCGACGGCCTCGCCCCGGCCGCCGTGGCGAGCGCATCGGACAACATCTCTGACGCCTGGCGCGCCGTCGCGCCGGCGCTCGCCGAGGAGCCCGGCGCGCCAGTGCTCGTGCTCGGCGGCGCCAGCTCCGGCTCGATCGGCCTGTATGCCGCTGCGCTCGCGCTCGCGCTCGGCGCCGCGTCCGTGACCTACGTCGACGATGACATCGCCAGGCGCGCCACCGCCGAGTCGCTCGGTGCAGAAACGCTCGCGCTGGCCGACGCGCCGCAGCGGCTCGGTCCGTTCCCGGTGACCGTCGATGCTTGCGCCGAGCCCGACGGTCTCGCGCTCGCCCTGCGCTCGACCGCGCCCGACGGCATGTGCACGAGCACCGCCATCTACTTCGGCGAGCAGCCCGCGCTGCCGCTGCTCGAGATGTACACCAAGTGCATCACCTTCAAGACCGGGCGCGCGCACGCGCGAGCGGCGATGCCGCACGTGCTCGCGCTCGCCGCCTCCGGCGAGCTGCAGCCCGAGCGCGTGACCACGCGCACCGTCGGCTGGAGCGATGCCGCCGAGGCGCTGCTCGAGCGCGATTGGACCAAGCTCGTGATCGAGCGCTGACAGCGCGCGGACGCCGGGTGCTTTGCCTGCCGGGCCGCCGTCGGGCTGTCATGCTGCACGCGATGAGGCTCGGCGGCTGCAGGTGGCGCGGATGAGCGGCGTGAGCATCGCTGAGCTCGTGCTTGCCGATGAGCCCGAGCGGTGGTCAGCGCTCGGCTTCGCCGTCGACGGCGACACGGTGCAGCTCGGCTCCGTGCGGCTGCGGCTCGCCGGCGAGGGCGCTGGACGGGGCATCGTCGGCTGGTCGCTGCACGGGATCGCCTCGACCGAGCTGGACGGCTTGCCCACGGCGCTCGCCGAGGGGGCCGAGACCGATGGTGCCCCGGCCGAGCATCCCAACGGGATCGTCGCGATCGACCACATCGTGGCGATGACGCCTGCCCTGGACCGCAGCGTGCAGGCGCTGAGCGGCGCCGGCTTGGACCTGCGGCGGATCCGCGAGCAGCCGACCCCGGCCGGCGCGCCGCGCCAGGCGTTCTTCCGTCTCGGGGAAGAGATCCTCGAGGTCGTGCAGGAACCGGAGCACGTCGCTGCGCGCGACGGCGGCGCCGAGCGGCCGGCGCGGCTTTGGGGCCTCGCGTTCGTTGCCCCCGACCTCGACCGCACCGTCGCCGCGCTCGGCGAGCACGCCGGCGAGGCGCGCGACGCGGTGCAGCCGGGGCGGCGGATCGCCACCGTCAGGCGCTCGGCAGGGCTCGCAGTGCCCGTCGCGCTGATGAGCCCGAAGGCTTAGGCGCCGCCGCTCGTCGGAGCGGGACGTGTGCGTGTGTGCGCTGTGGCGAAGCGCGCCGCCTCCTCGCCGCCGAGGAACGGGGCAAGCGCGACGTATGTGGCCGACGGGACCAGCTCGGGCAGCTCGCGGATTTTGCCGGCCAGCGCGTAGTGCAGGCAGAGGTCGAAGATCCCGCCCGCGATCGCCTCGACCGTGACCGCCGCCGGTGTGTAGCCGCGCGTCTGCTCGAGCCCGGGCACGAGCATTTGCGCGAATGCGCTCACGCCCTCGTTCGAGCGCTCCGCCGTATGCGGGGTCGCGATCAATGCGTCGATCAGCCCGATGTGCGCAAACGACGGCTCGCTCGCTAAGAAGCCGAACAGCGCGTCGATCCCGGCGCGCACGGCCAGCCGCCAGTCGCTCTCGGCCACGTAGGCGCGTTCGACCGCCGCCAGGGCCTTGCCGTGTCCGACCTCGTAGGCGACCAGGAATGCGTCCTCCTTGTCGATGAAGTGCTCGTAGAAGGCCACCAGCGAGACCGCCGCCTGCTCTGCGATCCCTTCGACCTTGAGCGCCGCGTAGCCGTCGCGCGCGGTCAGGTTGGTGACGGCGTCGAGGATCCTCGCGCGCTGGTTCTGCACGACGAAGCTCTTCGACACGTTCTGGTCACCGCGTGGCAGTCCGCGGCGCCCACCGATCAGCGAATGGGGCGCGAGCGTGCCCGGCGCGCGGCCACCTTGCACCCTGATCGCGGCGCGCCGGCCGTTGGAGAGGGGAAGCGGCTCGTCCAGCAGCGGCGCCGGCGTCGGGTAATAGGAGGTCGCCCATTTCGCCAGGTCCGGGACGAGCGCTCGCAGTTCCCCATCGTCCATCCGCGCGACCCGCCGGTAGAGCACACGGTTGAGCCCGCCCACGACCGCCTTCAGCGCCACATCCGAGACGGCGCCCCCACCTGGCGCCAGCTTGAGCCCGTCGCGGATCACGTTCTCGAAGCGCTCGATCGAGCGCTCGCGGCGCTCGATTCCGACCGGCCCGACGGACGCGATCTCGATCAGGCTCAGGCGCAGCGCGCCGGGGTTGGCGAGGGCCGCCTCGAACAGTGCGCCGATCGCCGATTCCACGCGCCCCGGCCAGCCCTCGGCGTCGCGATAGGCGACTTCGACGCGTCTCATCGCCTCATCGGCGATCAGATCGAACGTGGCCAGCAGGCAATCCTCCTTGTTGGCGAAGTGCTCATAGAAGGTCTTGCGCGAGACGCCTGCCTGCGCGATCACGTCGGCCACGCGCGTGGAGCCGTAGCCGTCCCTGGAGATGCACTCGATCATAGCCAGCGCCAGTCGCAGGCGCTGGCGCTGGCGTGACTGCTCGCGCGCCACTGTGCCCGTGGGTTTGGGCCGGCGCTGGCGCCGGCGCGCATCGCCGCCGGTGTCGGGTGCCGGAGCGTCGGGCACCGCCTTGAGCGCCCGGCGTCCGCGCTCGGACTTGGCAGGCGCAGCGTCCGGCTGCCGAGACGGGGTCGGCTCGGCCGCCATCAGTACGCCCTCGTCGATTGATTCGAATCAAGTAAATCGATCATTTGATATGTAAACAGTAGCCTACTTAGGCCTTGACAGGCTCGTGCGCCTGTGCGATGTTGGGATTTCGAGAGTGACCTCCCTCGTCCGGTCACCTTGAATCAGCGCTCGACGCCGCTCCCTCCCTGGCGCGGGCGTATGTGCCGGGGGGCGTCGTGGCCTGGCTCTGGTCACGACGCCCAACGGTCAGCTTGCGTGCGCTGCATCGGTCATATTTGAGCCGACGCACCGGCGGTGTCTCCAACCCCGCTGCGCGCGGGCGCGGGCAGGGCGTAGGCTCTGGGGCCAAGAGCCATCAGTTGCCTGACCGAAAGGACGCCGCCCATGAGCTGGGACTTCTCCACCGATCCCGATTTCCAGGAGCAGCTCGACTGGATGGGCGAGCTCGTGCGGCGTGAGATCTGGCCGCTCGAGGCGATCTGGCACGAGCTCGGCCTCGACGGCCTGCGCGAGGCGATCGCGCCGCTGCAGGAGCAGGTCAAGGCGCGCGGGCTGTGGGCCGCCCACCTGCCGCCCGAGCTCGGCGGGCAGGGCATGGGCCAGGTGCGCCTCGGGCTGATGCACGAGATTCTCGGCACCTCGCCGATCGCGCCGCTCGCCTTCGGCAACGCCGCGCCCGACTCGGGCAACTGGAGATCCTCGCGATGGCCGGTACGCCCGAGCAGAAGGACCGCTGGCTGCACCCACTGCTCGCAGGCGACCTGCGCAGCGCGTTCAGCATGACCGAGCCGCACACGCCCGGATCTGATCCGACGCAGCTGCAGACGCGCGCCGTGCGCGATGGCGAGCAGTGGGTGATCGACGGCAAGAAGTGGTTCTCCTCGAACGGCTCAATCGCGGACTTCCTGATCGTGATGGCCGTGACCGACCCCGAGGCCCGTGGCTCCCAGCGCGCGTCGATGTTCATCGTCCCCGTCGACACGCCCGGCGTCGAGGTCGTGCGCGACGTGCCCACGATGGAGCATCCATGGGAGTCGTTCGGCGCCTATGGCGGCCATTCGGAAATCCTCTACGAGAATGTCCGTCTGGCGGCCGACGCGCTGCTCGGCGGCGTCGGCGACGGCTTCATGCTCGCGCAGCAGCGACTCGGGCCGGGGCGCATCCATCACTGCATGCGCTGGCTCGGCGTCGCGCGCCGCGCCTTCGACATGATGTGCGAGCGCGCCACCTACCGCCAGGCGCACGGCTCGCTGCTGTCCGAGAAGCAGACCGTGCAAAACTGGATCGCCGACAGCGCTGCCGAGATGCAGGCGGCGCGGCTGATGACGCTGCACGCCGCCTGGGTGATGGACACGCAGGGCGCCCGCGCCGCGATGGTCGACATCGCGCTGATCAAGTTCTACGGCGCCAAGGTGCTGCACGACGTCGTCGACCGAGCCCTGCAGACGCACGGCTCGCTCGGCTACTCGACCGACCTGCCGCTCGAGCAGATGTACCGCTTCGCCCGCGCCGCCCGCATCTACGACGGCCCCGACGAGGTGCACCGCCAGACCGTCGCCCGCCGCATCCTGCACGGCTACTCCCCGCCGCCCGACGAAGTCCCCAGCGAACACCTCCCCACCCGCCGCGCCGAGTCACGCGAGCGCTTCGCCGACCTGCTCGGCGCGCTTACGGCCAACGACTAACCCGCCGGAACGGCACCGGCTTGGGCCGAAGCGTAGACGGCCCGGATGGCCGTCCCTGTATCGGTCGTGGCGAGCGGAGCACAAGTTCAATCAAGAAGCGGAGCTCGGCTCGACTAAGAGGCAGGATGCCGTTTACAGGTGCTCGGTCCCCGCTCCAGGCCGCCCGATCGACGCCGGCTCACCGCTCAGGCTGATTCAAATTCCACTCAACCCACGCGAGCCCCGTGCGCCCGTCGGCCAGCCGCACCCCGCACATCGACCGCGCGAAGTGCGACACCCGCCCGTCCTCGGCGACGAGCCGAAGCGGCGCGTGCGCGAGCGGGCGCAGCTCGACGTCTAGGCCCACCGGGTCCAGCAGCAGCCGTGCGTCGTCGATCAGGCAGTCCGTTCGTACCGTCTCATCCGCCGTCACGCCGGTCAGCTCGATCAGCGGCGAACCGGGCTGCTGGGCGTAGCCGGCGCCGAGCGTCGGCATGCCCGGGAGGCGCAGCTCGACCGCATGCAGGTGCGTGCCGTCGTCGAGGTGCGCAGCGCTCCATACCCAGTCCATCGACCACCAGTCGCGCGTGCCCCACGAGTGGTCGCGCTGGCCGACGGCCCCGTCGAGCTCGAGCTGCTCCTTGCCGATGCGGATCGTTCCGGACACCGTGCACGGGATCTCATAGCGCGTCGTCAGCCGGTAGGCGTAGGGGTCGCCGGAGGTCTCCCACGAGAGGTCGAGCGCGAGCCGCTCGTTGCGCCCCGACTCGCCGCGCAAGATGGCCGACGGATCGTCGTGGGCCTCGGCGAGGGCCTCCAGCGTGACCCCGAAGCGCTCGAGCTCCTGCGCGCAGCGGTGCTCTGCGTGCAGAGCCTCGGTGTCCAACGAGAGCTCGTCGCCAAGCGGCAGCGGCGCGGCGAAGTCGATCGCCGCGACCGTCGCGCGATCGGGGCCGCAGACGAGCGCCGTGTACCAGCAGACGCCGAGGTTCGGATAGAGCCCTACGCGCACCCACGCGCCCACGCTCCCGTCGGGGGCGATCGCGTCGAAGTACCAGCTCTCGTTCCACAGCGGCTCCGGACCAGGCTCATGGCGAGCCTCGTCTCGGTGCTCGGGGCGCAGCGGCGCCGCCGGCGCGCTGTGCGCATCCGGCAAGAGCTGCTCGGCCTCGAGCTCGAGCACGTGCCTGGCGTGACGGGCCAGCATCGCCATGAACATGTCATCGCCGCGCTCGGTCCGCTCGACGAGCATCGGAGCGAGGATCGCCATCAGCACGCCCGCAAACGTGTGCCGGCGGTACTCCTCCCAGCACGTCTCCCACGAGAGCCCCTGAGCCCCCTGCGCGAGCAGTGCCTCGTGATACTCGGCCAGTAGCTCCCGCTCGTGCAGGCCGCGCTCCTCCGGCAGCAGGCTGCCGCCGAGGAAGTAGGCGGCGTCGGTCATCGCGCCGCCCCAGCCGACCGTCTGCCAGTCGACGACCGTCAGCGGCCGGGCCGAGCTCGGCTCCCCGAACAGCAGGTTGTCCAGGCGGAAGTCGCCGTGCACGAGCCCCTGCGGGCCGCGCCGGTCGGCCAGCCACGCGTCCAGGCGCTCGACGAAGCGTTCGCTCAGCGCCGCGTGCTCGGGCGCCACGCGCTCGCCGTAGCGCTCGAGGAAGCCCGGCAGGAGCTGGGCGACGAGTGCCTGGTTGACCGGGCTCGGGCGGTTCAGCCAATCGCTGCCCGCGAGCGCCGCGTCGCCGAGCACCGGCGCGTGCAGGCGCGCCAGCGCGCGCATCGCAAGGCGCGCCTGCGCCACATTGCAGCCCGCGACTTGATCGCCCGGCTGCGCGCCGACGGCATCCTCGAGCAGCAGCGTGAACCAGCCCTCGGACTCGTCGAACAGGGCCAGCGAGCAATGCGGCAGAGGGCCGCCGATGCGCGGCGCGAGCTCGTCGTAGAAGCGCACCTCGCGCGCGTAGATGCCGAGCCCCACGCCGGTCGCTCGGCTGGCCGTGTCCTGCGCGGCGAGCTTCAGCACGATCGTCGCCGGGCCTGGCCCGGTGCCGGGCCTGCGGCCATCCTCCCCGTCGGCTCCGGCGTCGGCGTAGGCGAGCGACACGCGGTGGCTCTCGCTCATCTGGCCCGTGCCGATCGGCTCGGTTGAGAACGCCTCGATCGGACCCGTGCCGAGCGCGGCCTGCAGCCACGTCGCGTCGAGCTCCTCGAGCGTACGGATGATTCTTCTCGCCTCCCCAGGCATGGCGCCCAGCGTAGTGCGCTCGCGCTGGCGTCTCGGAACGAGTCGCCGGCAGCGGGACGAGCGCCGCCACCCGGGCGATCCCGGGCGGCGGCGTCTCGCTCACTTCGCGGGGGCGCTAGCCGAGCGCCACTGTGATCACTGGCAGAGCGGGTTGTAGGGCACGCCCTGGCAGGGGTTCGGCATCGTCGGCTGCGGCGGCGGTGCCGGCTGTGGTGTTTCCGTGCGCGCTTCCGACTCGGCCTGCAGCAACAGCAGGTATTCGACTGCGCCGAAGCCGTTTTCGGGATTCGGCGTGGTGCTGTTCTGGCAGCCCCACGTCGTTTCGATGCTCGCCGGGTGCGTTGCTGCGGCGAACGAGTTGCCCGACACGCAGTTGTTTACCGACTGCGTGAAGAGGCCGCCCTGCAGCGTCAGATCGCCGGAGTAGCCCCGTTCGTTCGTGCCGTTGCCGGAGAACGTGTTGTTGCTGATCCGGTTGCCCGACAGCGCGAAGTTGATCGTTTCCGGCGTCGGCGGGAACGGGTTCGGATACTCGAAGCCCATCAGCCCTACGTTGACGTTGCCGGCGATCGTGTTTTTTTCGAACAGGTCGGCGTACGTGCCGGGCAGCTCGACGCCGATGCCCCAACCGCCGGCCGTCGTCGCGTTGTTGCCCGGCGTGTTGATGTGGTTGTTGTTTTCGAAGCGGCTGTTGCGGATGATCGTGCAGCGTTCGATTTCCGTCGTCGGGAACGTCGGCGTGGCCTTGCGGTTTTTACCCGCGTTGCACGCTCCGTCCTGCGGCGGCGGTGGGTCGCTCGGGTTTTCCGAGTTCGGCACGAAGCCGATCGCGTTGTTGTTGAACGTCGAGTTTTCGAACAAGAGACGCCCGCCCGAGTTGGACCCCGAGTAGCCGAGCGCGTTGTTTTCGGCCGTCACGTTGAACACGCGCGCCTGGCAGTCGCGACACGCGCCGATGTACAGACCCGAGTCGTTGAAGCCCGACGCGTAGGAGTTTTCGAGCGCACCGATGACCGAGTTCGAGGCGAACAGCCCGTAGCCACCGAGCAGCCCGTCGTCGTAGGTCGTCAGGTAGTTGCCATACCACTTGCGCGCGCCGATTTTACCCGTCTCATCGCCACCGTTCCACCAGATCTCGTTGCCGTTCTCGCCGCCCCGACTGGCGCGGTCGAAATTGCGCACGGTGAGGTTTTCGATCCAGATGTTGCTCGCTTTGATCGCTTCGATTCCGTTGGCGCCTTCCGGCGTCACTTTGTGCTGGCCGTCGACGACCACGCTGTTGCGGTCCATACCGCGCAGGTGCAGCCCCCGCTGCGCATTCGTGATCTTGACTTCTTCGTCGTATACGCCCGCTTCGACGAGCACCCAGCCGTTCTTCGGCGACGCGTTGACGGCTTCCTGGATCGTTTTGTAGTAGTGCGTGTTCGCAGGGATTTTTTCGGGCGGTTCACCCTGGCTGACGATGTTGACGTTCTTGCCTGCCCACGCGGTGCTTGCCATCGCGCCCAAGGCGATCAGCGCGAGCAATGCGGCCGCGACGCTGCGCAGCCTCCGACCGGTCCACCGCGAGCGGGCCTGATTTCGACCTCTCGATGACATCTAGTCATCCCCTCTACTCGACCTGGAAGGCGCTGGCCCGGCCGACCCGGTTGAGTGCTGCCAAGGCGATACGGCTCCCTTGCCCCTGACCCCACCCCTCTGGCACGACCCACAGTCTCCGACCGTGGCCAACCCCCCGAATTGTCAAGCGATCCTACCGCGATAGCCGGCCTGGCGGGGACTCGGGCGGGACGAAGAACGCGCTCGATCGCAACGTTTGCCACGAGCGACGGCCGGTGGACTCTTAGCGGATTCTCACGCGATCCTCAGTTTCGTCTGATGTCCGCAGGGAACACTCATGAACATGACGACACTCACCCTCATAATCATCGCCAACGTGGTACTCGACGTCGCGCTGCTCGGACTGCTCGCGTTCGTCATGAGTCGCGCCGGCAAGCTGACCCCGCATCTCCCCGGCATCACCGGCAACGCGTGGCACCTACGTCGCCCGCTGCGCCACCAGGCCGAGGCGCGCAGGCGCGAGGAGCACGCTCCGCGCCGCCTCTCGCCGGCGCTCGACTGACCGCTGCCTACGGCGGCGCCGTGCGACGCTCAGCGTTCGCCGGCGCCGCTGCGCAGCATCAGCGCGTACCACACGGCGACTACGATCAGCACGCCCAGCGGCAGTGCCAGCGTGAGGATCGAGCCGGTCAGGAAGTGGGCGGCTAGCGGGATGGTGCTCGACATTGAGTCCTCCTTAGTGATCGCCCGCGAGCCTGACGGCCCCCGTTGAGGGCTGGTTGGCGGGCGGAGCGAGCCAGCGATGGACGTAGACGAAGATCACGATCACGAACGTGATCGACCCTGGGACCCACATTACCCCGGCCGCGATCTGCTGATCGGTCAGCGCCGAGATGCCGCCCGGGCGGGCGGCCTCGTGCGCGTAGTGCGCGTAGAGCGGGTCGGGGGCGAGCGCGAGCACGACAGCGAGCACCCAGCTGACGACCATCGCGCCGACGAGGTAGGCGACGCGCTGCACAGAGGTGAGCGGTGCGTGCAGCGGCGGCGAGTCGATCGCGTGCTTCCAGAACATCAAGGCGGTGGCGAGGAACAGCGTGTGCTCCAGTGCGTGCAGCGTCGTGGAGCGAAGCGCCGCGTCGAACAGCGCGGGCACGTGCCACGCGAGCAGCACGACGCTGAACGCCACGAACCCCGCCACCGGTGAGCCGAGCGCTCGGCTGACGCTGCGCAGCCAGCGCGTGCGCTCGCCTTGGGCCAGACCGCGCGCGAGCGGGCGTCGCAGATCGAGCGACAGTCCGCGCCACAGGCGGTTCCACGGCTGCGCCAGCACGATCAGCGGCGCCGCCACGACGAGCAGCAGCACGTGCTGGATCATGTGCACCCAGAAGAGCTGCTCCGAGAGCGCGTCGATCGGCGAGGCCAGCGCGATCACGAGCACGGCCAGACCGCCGTAGAAGCATGCGCGCTGAAGCCGCCGAGCGGCCTTCGCGCGCGCCGGCGTGACGGTCCGCCGGTCGCCGATCGCATACAGCGCGGCCGTGACGAGCACGAGCACGAGCGGTGGGTCCAGCGACCAATCCCAGAATCCGGGCGCGACTGCAGTCGCAGCGCGCATCAGAGCAGGTACAGGACGACGTAGGCGACCGCGCCGAGCGCGGCCAGGTAGGACCAGTAGAAGACGCACGCGTCGAGTGCCGGGGCGATCAGCCGGTCGGGGTCCTTGATGTCGCCGCCCGTCTCCTCGTCGAGCATGTGCCCCGGCACCCGCCGGGCGCGCAGCTCGGTCGCCACCTGCGTCTCCAGCCAGTACATCGTCGCCAACACGGCGATCGCGTAGAAGGCGGTCCACGCGCAGAACACGCTCGCGTAGCCGCCGTCGGTCGGCCCGAAGTGCTGCACGGTGTACTCGACGCACTGCAGCGCCACCGCGGCCAGCCCGAGCACGAGCGCGGCGCTCGCCGGCCCGAGCCAGCTGCGCGACTGCGCCTTCATCTGGCGGCCCGCGACGATCGCCAGCGCGGCGCTGAGCAAGACGCACACGACGATCGCCACGCCGAGCCCCTGATCGGCTTTGACGCGGCTCAGGTGCCACTGGTGGTTCTGGTTGAGCGA
The DNA here is from genome assembly GCA_963714215.1 of uncultured Solirubrobacteraceae bacterium. GTDB lineage: Bacteria > Actinomycetota > Thermoleophilia > Solirubrobacterales > Solirubrobacteraceae > Palsa-744. Next base: position 519,722 of record CAVQNP010000004.1, on the reverse strand, counting down.
GCGCAGGTAGAAGTACGCGAACAGGAAGGCGAGGAAGAAGAACGTGCTCGCGCCGGCGAGCAGGCGCCCGGCGACGAACAGCGCGCGCGCGCCGACGTCGGGCGGCTCGGGCGGAATCTCCACGCCGGGCGCGACCGGCGGGACCATCAGCCCGAGCGGGCGCTGTTCGTGCGAGGACTCCATGCTCACGCTCCGGCCGTCGCGGCGCCGGCGCCGCCCACGGCGAGCGGCGTGCCGTAGTCATAGGGATCGGAGTCGATCACCGGGATCTGCTCGAAGTTGTTGACCGGCACCGGCGTCGGCACCTGCCACTCGAGCGACTTCGAGCGCCACGGGTTGGCGGCGGCGGGCAGGCGCACGATGATCAGCGACCAGACCGCGTTGGCGAGGAAGATCAGCATCGAGAAGCCGAGCACGAAGGCCGAGATCGAGACGTAGACGTTGAGCCCGTGCAGGTTCGGCGCGTAGCTCGAGACGCGCCTGGGCATGCCCTCCATGCCGAGCACGAACAGCGGCATGAAGGTCGAGTTGAACGCGACGAACATCAGCCAGAAGTGCCATTTGGCCAGGCGCTCGTTGAAGCGCAGGCCGGTCATCTTCGGCACCCAGTAGTAGATCGCGGCGAAGAACGTGAAGATCAGCCCGCCCATGATCGTGTAGTGGAAGTGGGCCATCACGAAGAAGCTGCCGTGCGTGTCGGTGTCGCTCGGCACGTCTGAGAGGAACACGCCGGAGAGGCCTCCGATGAGGAAGTTGAACGTCCAGCCGAGGCAGAACAGCATCGGCACGCTGAACGTACTTCGCGCCCTCCACAACGTGCCCATCACGCAGAGGAAGATGAAGCCCGTCGGCACCGAGATGATCTCCGTGGAGAGCATGTAGAACGGGCGCAGGTCGGCGTTGATCCCGCTGACGAACAGGTGGTGCTGCCAGACGAAGAAGCTGAGCAGAGCGACGCCGAGCATGCCCGACACGGCCAGGCGATAGCCCCACAGTGGCTTTCGCGTGAACACCGGCAAGAGCTCGAGCACGATGCCGAAGCCGGGCAGCGCAAGGATGTAGACCTCGGGGTGGCCGAAGAACCAGAACAGGTTCTCGAACAGGTATGGACTGCCGCCGGCGCCGGGCACGAAGAAGGACGTGTTGATCGTGCGGTCGAGTGCCGCCATCGCGAGCGTCGCGATCAGCATCGGCGCCGAGAGCACCATCAGCACCGAGGTGGCGAGCACCGACCAGACGAAGATCGGCAGCCGCGACCACGTCAGCCCGGGCGCACGCATCGTGATGATCGTGGCGATCATGTTCAGGCCGAGCAGCGTCATCGACAGGCCGACGAGCGCGAAGAAGACGATGTAGGAGTCCATCCCCATCACCGCCTGGTCGTTGAGCGGCTCGTAGCCCGTCCAGCCGGTCGGGAAGCCGCCGAAGAAGATCGTCGAGGTGAGGATGAAGCCGGCTGCCATCAGCAGCCAGAACGTCAGCGCCTCGATCCGCGGGAACGCCATCCGCCGGGCGCCGATCATGATCGGCACGAAGTAGTTGGCGAACGGGCCGAGCACGCCCGAGGTCATCACGCCCATCATCATCGCCCCGTGCATGCCGACGAGCGAGAGGTACTGGTTCGGCGCGACGGTCGTCGGGACGTCGTGCAGCAACTCAGTGCGGATCAGCATCGCGTTGAGCCCGGCGATGAAGAAGAACAGGCCGATGCCGACGAGGTACTGGATGCCGACGACCTTGTGGTCGGTGCACAGGCCGAAGTAGCGCCCAATCCCCTCGTCCTCCTTCTCGCGCAGCGACGCCGGTCGGCCGAGCAGCCGTGAGACCGGGTAGTTGGCGAAGCCGAGCCCGATCAAGAAGCCGACGACGCCGAACAGGTAGGCGAGTAGCAGCGCGACGTCGTTCTGGTCGGTCGCCGAGATGAATTCGAAGCTTTTGGTCGTCGAGACCTGATGGCCGATGAACCACCCGAGGTAGTAGCCGCCGACGCCGAGCAGGACTGCGCCCAGCAGGTTGAAGCCGATCAGCCGCCGCCACAGCGGGCGCCTGACGGGGGCTGGGTGCGATGCGGACTCGATCGTCGTGCTCATTCGGCGCGCCTCGTTGGTTCGGGGAGGTAGGTGTGTCGGTACGGCGGCAGCGACTTCGTCGCCGCCGCGTACTTGGTCTGCTGTTCTGCGATCCACGTGTCGAACGCCGCTTGGCTGACGACGTGGCCGTGGTCGAACATCTGGCCGTGCCAGATCCCGCACAGCTCCGAGCAGCGCACTTCGAAGGTGAGTTCCTTCGTCGGTTTGACGAACGCGACGTTGTCGACGTCGGGGTTGGCGTCTGCCTTGACGCCGAGCTGATAGGCCCAGAAGGAGTGGATCACGTCGAGCGAGGTCACGTGCATTTCGACCTCCTGCCCGACCGGCAGCTCGAGGTGCGGAGTCTCGACGCCGCCGTATTCCGGCCAGCGGTAGGTGAACTCCCACTGCTGGGCGATCACCTGAACCTGCAGCTTCTTGCCTTTCGGTACGACCAGCGGCGAGGGCCCGCCGCCTGAGCCGGCGCCATTTTCCTCGAGGCGGATCGTGCCGTAGCCGGCGAGCACGAGCACGAGGATCGAGGTCACGATCAGCCACGTCGTCTGCACGCGCGCGTTGCCGCGGATCGCGGGGCCTTCGAGTGCGCCGCCCTTCGGTTGGCGGAAGGCGACGATCGCGTAGATCAGGTACAGCACGACGAGCAGCAGCACCGGCGTCGCCGCGCCGAGCAGCACCGTGTGGTCGGTGCGGTGGCCCTGGGCCTCCACCGTGCCCGAGCCCGGCGGCATGATCGGACCGATCAGGAGCACGACGAGCGGTGTCGCTATGACCGACGCGACGATCCACAGAGTCGCGAAGCGGCGCCAGTGGTTGGGCTCGGCCATCGGCTAGACGACGTCCAGGAAGCCGTCCATGTAGCCGAGCGTCTGCATCGGCCCGCCGCCGCCGGTGAGGAAGCCCGCCGCGCACGGCACGAAGCACTGCCAGTGGTAGCGGCCCTTCTTACCCGTGCGGATCGTGAAGCTGATCGTGCGGTGCGCCTCGCCCATCGTGCACGGCGCGAATTCGCACTGGTTCTTCGCTTCGTCCTCGACCCCGGGCAGGGGCACGAGGATGCCCAGTTCCGGCACCGCGAACGTGTGCGACGCTTCTTCAGGGTCGATCGAGCCGAGCGTCTTGCCGTCGACCGTCATCGTCGCGCCGACCGTCCCCTGGACTTGGGAGAGAAACGGGTTGCGCAGGCCGCTGTCGCCGTCGTACTGCAGCACGGTTATGTGCACGAGCGAGTTCGCCGGGACCTTGAAGTCGGTCGTGTGGATCCACTTGCCCTTGCTCTGCACCAGGTAGGAGACCCAGTCGGGGTTCGCCGGGCTGTATTTCGGCCCCACCGCGGCGACTGTCTGCAGCGTCAGGTTGGTCGTCACTGCGGCGTTCGTGCTGCTGCTCGCCGCCGCCACCGTCCGCGGGAAGCTCGTCGCCCATGTCGCGACGTACAAGCCGATCAGGACCCCCGCCACGATCACCGCGGCGCCGACCCCAACGATCTTCTTCGCCAGCAGGCTCACGACCCGATCCTCCGCTCACCCAATCCGGGCCCACCCCCCACGGGTCTCCCGGCCTCACGACGACTCTATACCTGCGCGCGGGCTGTTGCGCGGGCGAGCGCGGCGACTTTGATGAGAATCTCCTTAGAGAGCGAGGAGCCGCGCGTCACAGACGATGGGGGCGGTCGGTACTGACCAGGAAAATGTCCTGCACGGGGCCTCTTTTCCCCTCGCCCTCCGGCGTATTTAGGACACGCGTCCAGAAATCTCGTCCACCCGCACGGAAAACCCGCTGTCGTCCGAAAGGTACGACATGGATTGCCCGATCGGAACGCAAAGGACGACAGGATGTCGCCCCCTTGGGGCAGAAAGGCTGGGAGGCCACGCGATGGATGTTCTGCAGGCGGATGGATCGACGATCAAGCGTGAGCTCGGCGACGCCCGAATCGGGGCGATGGTCACGGAGTTGCCTCTGCGCTGCGTGTGGAGCGGATCGGTCGAAGGCTGCTCGTGCCGCTCGCGCATAGGCCGTGACGTCGTCGCGCAGGCGTGGCAGCGCGAGCTCGACGCCAGCGGCGACCGCGAAGCGCGCTTCTTCCACTTCATCTCCGGCGGCGGCGTGTGGATGGCCTACGGCATGGCCGACGGCGAGGTGCGCGGCGTCTATTGCCCGTCGCACAACAGCCAGCGCGCCGAGCGCTCGCGCGCGGCGCTGTGCAGCGCGGGCAATGTCGTGCTCGAGCTTCCGCTCGCCGCCTAGTCGCGGCGCCTGCAGCGGCGCGCGACCCGCTTCCACCGGCTGGCGACGGGCGGATACGATCAACGCTTGCCGCCCGATCAGCTGACAGACGCAGCGACGCTCGCCGCACGACCGGCGCAGGTTCCCGAGCGCCCGACGCTCGACGGCCTCGAGCAGAAGTGGAGCGAGGCGTGGGAGCGCGAGGGTTGCTACAGCTTCGAGCGTGGCCTGCCGCGCGAGCGCGTCTTCTCGATCGACACGCCGCCGCCGACGGTGAGCGGCTCGTTGCACGTCGGGCACGTCTTCTCCTACACGCACACCGACGCCGTCGCTCGCTACCAGCGGATGCGCGGCAAGGCCGTCTTCTACCCGATGGGCTGGGACGACAACGGCCTGCCCACCGAGCGTCGCGTGCAGAACCACTTCGGCGTGCGCTGCGATCCGTCGGTCGCCTACGACCCCGACTTCGAGCCACCGAGCGCGCCCTCCGAGAAGGAGCCGGTGTCGATCTCGCGCCCGAACTTCGTCGAGCTGTGCCTGCGTCTGACCGAGACCGACGAGCGCGCCTTCGAGGAGCTGTGGCGCGGGCTCGGGCTGTCGGTCGACTGGTCGATGACCTACACGACGATCGGCGCGCGCGCCCAGCGCATCTCCCAGCGCGCCTTCCTCGGGCTGCTCGCGCGCGAGGAGGCCTACCAGCTTGAGGCGCCGACACTGTGGGACGTGGACTTCCAGACCGCCGTGGCCCAGGCCGAGCTCGAGGACCGCGAGCGCCCCGGGGCGATGCACCGCGTGCGCTTCCGCTTGGCCGGCGCGGACGGCGGCGAGCGAGGCGATGGGGGCGATGCGCTGATCGAGACCACGCGGCCCGAGTTGATCCCGGCATGCGTGGCGCTGCTGGCGCACCCCGACGACGAGCGCCAGCGCGAGATCGTGGGGAAGGAGGTGCTGACGCCGCTGTTCGGCACGCGCGTTCCCGTGCTGACTCATCCGCTCGTGGATCCCGAGAAGGGCACCGGCCTGGTGATGGTGTGCACGTTCGGCGACCTGACCGACGTCGTCTGGTGGCGCGAGCTCGGCCTGCCCGTGCGCTCGGTGCTCGGCTCCGACGGGCGCTTGGCGGAGGTCCCCTGGGGCACCGAGGGGTGGGAGTCCGAGGACGTCGAGCGCGCGCAGCGCGAGTACGAGCAGCTGCTGGGCAGGACAGTGAACCAGGCGCGCAAGCGGATCGTCGAGCTGCTCGAACAGGACGGAGACATGGTCGGCGAGCCGACGCAGGTCATGCGCGCGGTGAAGTTCTTCGAGAAGGGCGAGCGGCCGGTCGAGATCATCACGAGCCGGCAGTGGTTCGTGCGCACGATGGCGCACACCGAGCAGCTGATCGCGCGCGGCCGTGAGCTGCGCTGGCACCCGCCGTACATGCGCGCCCGCTACGAGGACTGGGTCAACGGCCTGACCGGCGACTGGTGCGTCAGCCGCCAGCGCTTCTTCGGCGTTCCGTTCCCCGTCTGGTACCCGCTCGACGAGCATGGCGCCGTCGTCTACGGCCAGCCGATCGCGGCGAGCGAGCGAGCAGCTGCCGGTCGATCCCTCGACCGATGTGCCCGACGGCTACACGCCCGAGCAGCGGGGTGTGCCGGGGGGCTTCGTCGGCGACCCCGACGTGATGGACACGTGGGCCACCTCCTCCTTGACGCCGCAGATTGCGGGGCACGCGGGCGAGGACGTCGAGCTGTTCCAGAGTGTCTTCCCGATGGACGTGCGCCCGCAGGCCCACGACATCATCAGGACCTGGCTGTTCTCGACGATCCTGCGCTCGCAGCTCGATTACGACGCGCTGCCGTGGGCGAACGCCGCGATCTCCGGCTGGGTGCTCGACCCCGACCGCAAGAAGATGTCGAAGTCCAAGGGCAACGTGGTCACGCCGATGCACCTGCTCGAGGAGTACGGCGCCGACGCCGTCCGCTACTGGGCAGCGAGCGGCAGGCCGGGCACCGACACGGCGTTCGACCCGCAGCAGATGAAGGTCGGCCGGCGCCTGGCCGTGAAGCTCTTGAACGCGTCGAAGTTCGCGCTCGCCGACTTGCCGGGCGAGGGGGATGCGCTGACGAACCCGCTCGATCGCGCGATGATCGCCCGTCTCGCGGCGGTCGTGGCCGACGCGACGAGCAGCTTCGAGGAGTTCGACTACGCGCGCGCGCTCGAGCGCGTGGAGGTGTTCTTCTGGTGGTACTGCGACTACTACCTGGAGCTCGTCAAGGGCCGTCGCTACGACGCCGGCTCCTCGCAGGCGGCGCGCGAAGGGGCGGCCTCGGTCAGCCGCGCGCTGCGCCGCTCGCTGTCGGTCTTCCAGCGCCTGCTCGCGCCGTTTTTGCCGTTCGTCGCCGAGGAGGTCTGGTCGTGGTGGCAGCCGGGGTCGGTGCACCGCGCGAGCTGGCCCGGCGCCGAGGAGCTGCTCGAGGCGCTCGGCTCCGTCCAGCCGGACGCCGCGCCGCTCGAGGACGAGGCACTCGGCGTCGCCGCCGACGTGCTCAAGGAAGTGCGCAAGGCCAAGTCCGAGGCGCGGCGTCCGATGCGCGCGCCGGTCGCGCGCGTGGTCGTGCACGACAACCCCACGCGGCTCGCTGCGCTGGCACTCGGCGTCGAGGACCTGCGTGCGGCCGGATCGATCGAGACCGTCGCGACGGCCGATTCCGAGGAGTTCGCAGTCGAGGTCGAGCTGGTCGAGGAGCCGGAGGGCTCGTAGGGGAGCCGGCGGCTTGCCCGTGCGGCGTGCCTTTGCGGCGTGCCTGTAACGGTGCCGGCGCAGGGATGCAGCGCCGGCGCGTGGAATATCCGCGCATGACAACTCGCAAGCACCACCACCTCTCAGCGAGCGCACTGCTCGCCGCGGCGATCGCGATCGCCGCCTTCGCGATGTCCGCCTCGGCGGCATCGCCCCTGAAGATCACGAACTGCAACAAGGCGGCCTCCCGACCGAAGCTGCTGACGCTCACCTGCGGCGACGGAAATACCGTCCTGAAAGGGCTGACCTGGTCGAGCTTCGGCGGCTCCACGGCACAGGGCAACGGAACATTCGTGACGAACACCTGCGAACCGAACTGCTCGGAAGGCAAGAACGTGAGCTACCCCGCGACCGTCAAGGCGACAGGCTCGAAAAAATGCAAAGGGGGGACGACGGTCTACGCGAAGCTCACGCTGACGTACACCGGCGCCAAGAAGCCGCCGCCGAGCGACCCGCGCAAGTGGTTCTTCCGCTGCCCTTCGTGAGTCGGACCGGCTCGAACGGCTGACCCCCCGCGCCGTGGCTCCGCACGCTGTTCAGGCGAGCGGAGCCGGGGCGGGCGGGGCCTCGGCCAGCGGGTTCTCGCCATCCCACTCGCCCTCGGCGCCGTAGGGCCTGAAGCGGATGAACGCAGAGACGTGATGGAACGGGCGTTTGGCGTGATCCTTGACTGCGTCGCGGTGCTCGCCCCCTGAACGACCGCCGGCGTACGCGCGCATCTCGCACGTCGTCCGCCACAGCGAAAAGGTCGCGACGAGCCCGGGCGGGCGTGCCAGGCCGGTCCCGCGCAGCATCGACTGGTCGCGCACGGCCAGGCGTTCGGCGCCGGCGCTCGCCTTCAAAAAGCGCGGCGCCTGCGAAAGCCGCAGCCGGCCGATCGTCAGGGCCGCCGCCGGCTCCTGGTCATCCATCGCCGGCGGCGCGTCGGCGACGAGCCCGTCCAGCGGGGGGAAGGCGCCGAAGATGTGCGTCGGCGCCAGCCGCGTGTGCCAGCCGCCGCGCAGCGCCTGCGCAAGCGGGTGGGCGCCGAGAAAGCGGTCGATCGCATCGTCGTCGTCCCATGCCGCGATCAGCGCGACGCGCCCTGGGTCAGGCCTGGGAAGCCGGTTTGCGTCGAGCGGGGAGGCGGCGGTGAGAGCGGCATAGCGCAGGCCTGGGGTGAGGTCGGAGGGCGTTGCCCGGCCCAGCAGGCGAAGCCCCGCCAGTTTGCCCACTTCGGCTAGATGGAACGAGGCGATCATGCGCCGGGAGGGGATCCGAAGTACATGTTACTCTTTAGTATACCACATGGTAACTACGCGCGGAGACATAGCCGCGACGGAGGCGGAGGCGAAAGGGCCGGCGGCGAGGCCCGCTGGCCGTAGGCTGCCCGCGGCCGAGCGCCGCGCGCTGATCGAGCAGGCCGCGGCGCGGCTGTTCGCTGAGCGGGGATACGAGACGACGACGGTCGAGGACATCTGCGCGGCGGCGGGAGTGAGCAAGCCGATGCTCTACCGGCACTTCGACTCCAAGCAGGACCTGTGCATGAGACTGCTCGAGCGGCGGCGAGACGAGCTCGCAGCGGCGCCCCTCGGCACGTTCCTCGAGACGGAGGGGACCGTGCAGCAGCGGCTGGAGGCGATGATCGATGCCTGGTTCGCGCACGTCGCCGAGCACCCGTACAGCTCGCGCGTGCTGTTCCAGGACATCACCGGCGATGCCGATCTCAGGGACCTGCAGCACGAGCTGCGCCGCCGCCAGCGCGCGGCCGATGTGGCGATGCTGCGTGAGTTCGGTCCACCGCTGCCCGAGGCCGAGCTGGAGCCGCTCGGCGAGGTGATCCGCAGCTCGCTGACGGGCCTCGCGCTGTGGTGGCTCGAGCACGACGACGTCCCGCGTGCGAGCGTGGTCTCGGCGATGCTGCGGATGATGCGCGGGATGCTCGAGGGCAGCTGACGCCCCGCGCCGCCCGGCGGGTGTCGGACGGCCTGCGGTGCGCCGCGTGTCTCAGAGGTTGACCGAAGCCATTCCGGCCTCGTCGTAGCGCGCGCCCGAGACGGCGGGCAGCTCGGCTTCGATCCGCGAGAGGTCCTCGTCGCTCAGCTCGACCTCGACAGCGGCGGCATTCTCTTCGAGGTAGCTCCTGCGCTTGGTCCCGGGAATCGGCACGAGGTCATCGCCCTGGGCGAGCACCCATGCGATCGCGAGCTGTGCCGGCGTGATCTGCATCTCCTCGGCGATCTCCTTGACCTTGGCGGCGAGCTTCAGGTTCGCCTCGAGGTTCTCGCCGGTGAAGCGCGGGCCTTTGCGACGGAAGTCGCCCTCGTCGAGATCCTCGGGCTTTGTGAAGCGGCCGGAGAGAAAGCCGCGTCCCAGCGGCGAGTAGGGGACGAAGCCAATACCGAGCTCGCGGCAGGTCGGCAGCACCTCGGCCTCCGGGTCGCGCGTCCACATCGAGTACTCCGTTTGCACGGCCGTGATCGGGTGCACCGCGTGGGCGCGCCGGATCGTCTCGGGCGCGGCCTCGGAGAGTCCGATGTGGAGGATCTTGCCCTGCCCCACCAGCTCGGCCATCGCGCCGACGGTCTCCTCGATCTCGACATTCGGGTCGACGCGGTGCTGGTAGTAGAGATCGATGTGGTCCGTTTTGAGTCGCTTCAGCGATCCCTCGACCGACGTGCGGACATGCTCGGCCGAGCCGTCGAGCGGGCCGGTGCTCGACATGTCCCCCGGCGTCGCGTCGTCCATGCGCCGCGCGAACTTGGTTGCGATCACGTAGTCGTGGCGGCGTCCCTCGATCGCGCGACCGACGAGTTCCTCGTTGGTCAGCGGCCCGTACAGCTGCGCGGTGTCGATGAAGTTGATGCCGAGCTCGCGCGCACGCTGGATCGTGGCGATCCCCTCGTCTTCGTCGGTACTGCCGTAGAAGGCCGACATGCCCATGCAGCCAAGTCCGATCGCGGACACCTCGAGGTCCGCCAGTTTGCGCCTGTTCATCTTTCGCCCAGCCTTTCGTGTGTTGACGTACTTCGCGTCACCCGACCTCTACCCGCGTACACGCACGATATGACGGCTCGAGCTGCGCTCCGGTCGCTTTGCGACGTGGCTCGGCGGGCGTGGTTGGATAGGGTCCGGCGTCGTGGAACGCACGCTGACAGCGGAGCTGCCGCAGAAGCTCGACGAGCGCGTCAGGGTGCGCGGCTGGGTCAACGCCCTGCGCGATCAGAAGCGCGTGCAGTTCATCGTGCTGCGCGATGAAACGGGCATGGCGCAGGTCGTGCTGCCCAAGAGCGAGGAGCCGAGCGAGCTGAACGAGCAGGTCTCGGCGCTCACGCCAGAGTCGGCGGTGACGATCGTGGGTACGGTGAAGGCCGACGAGCGCGTGAATCTCGGTGGGCTCGAGCTGAAGCTCGAAGCGCTTGAGGTCGACTCGCTGGCGGAGCCGGAGGTGCCGATCGCGCCGGACTCGGCGCTCGACAAGCGGATCGACTGGCGCTACATCGACCTGCGCCGTCCAGACCGCAAGCTGATCTTCGAAGTGCAGACGACGACCGAGCGCGCGATGCGCGAGTTCTGGGCGAAAGAAAAATTCATCGAGCTGCACTCGCCGAAGCTGACGGGCGCAGCGACTGAGTCAGGCGCCGAGCTGTTCAAACTCGAGTACTTCGATCGCATGGCGACGCTTGCGCAGTCGCCGCAGTTCTACAAGCAGATGGCGATGGCGGCCGGGTTCGGCAAGGTCTTCGAGATCGGTCCGGTGTTCCGCGCCAACCCGTCGTTCACCTCGCGCCACGACACGGAGTTCACGAGCGTCGACACGGAGATCTCCTGGATCGACTCGCATGAGGACGTGATGTCCTTTCAGGAGCAATGGCTCGCACATACGCTCGCGGTCGTCAAGGACGTGCACGGCGAGCAGATCGCGCAGACGTTCGACACGGCGCTCGTCGTGCCGGAGCTGCCGTTCCCGCGGATCACGCTGGAGGACGCCAAGGATCTGCTGCGCGAGAGCGGCCACGAAGCGCCGCCGGCGGGGCACGACCTGGACCCGCCGAGCGAGCGGGCGCTGTCGGCGCTCGTGAAGGAGCGCCACGGCCACGAGTTCGCATTCGTGACCGACTACCCGACGTCGGTGCGGCCCTTCTACCACATGCGCTACGAGGACCGGCCGACTGTGACGAAGAGCTTCGACCTGCTCTGGCGCGGCATCGAGCTGACGACCGGAGCGCAGCGCGAGCACCGCCACGACAAGCTGCTGGCGCAGGCCGAGGAGAAGAAGGTCGACACCGAGGCGATCAGCTACTACCTCGACTTCTTCCGCTTCGGCGCGCCCCCGCACGGCGGCTTCGGCTTCGGCCTGACACGCCTCTTGATGCAGATGCTCGGCCAGGAGAACGTGCGCGAGGTGACGTTCCTGTACCGCGGGCCGCATCGGCTCGAGCCGTAGATATTCACGCCGTACTACCTAAGTAGCTGCCCCCTCGCGCTGCGATCGGATCGGGCCGCCGGTCGAAGGATTCGACGATGGCGGCCTACGCGTGGCGAACTTCGGCCACACGGGTTGGCGGTTTCCCTTTCGGGTAAAGAGCATCTAAGTCCGAGTAGACGAATGTTCTAGGAGTTATGGATGGCTCGCCTGATGAAGTCACGCAAGAAGGCCCTTTCAGTCTCTCTCGCCTCGGCGCTGATGGTGGCGCTAGCGCAGGTTCCAACGGCTTCCTCGCTGAGCCTGCCCTCGGTGAGTGTGAGCACGCCTAGCGTCCCGGTCAAGACACCGGTTGGCACCGTCAGCGTGCCGAGCATCTCGGTGAGGACCCCGTCGGCCTCGACGAAAAGACCGGCAGCGACGGTGACGACGCCGACGGTGTCGGTGAAAGTCCCACCCGTTCCCGCGAAAGCTCCGACGGTCAAAGTGACGACTCCTGCGCCGCCGGTGAAAGCCCCGGCGCCGTCAGCGAAAGCCCCGACGGTGACCGTGAAAGCGAGCACGCCGTCGGTCGGCTCGACAAAAACGCCCACCGTGACGGCGAAAGCTCCGGTCGGCTCGGTGACGACGCCGACCGTGAGCACATCGTCGCCGACCGTGACCGTGCGTTCGGGCGGCTCGGCGAAAGCTCCGCCCCCGGCCCAGGCAGCAGGCTCACCCAAAGTCGGGACGTCCTCCGCCGGCACGCAAGCGGCCGCTCTCGCAGCAGGCTCGAGCGGCGTCGGCCGCGGCTCGGCACCGGCGGGCACGTTCGAAACGCTCGGCCCGGGCTACGGGCGGCTTCCATCGATCGAAGGGACAAATGGCGCTCGTGGCGCACGGGTGCGAGCACGCATCGCGCGACGGGAGCGCGTGCTCAAAGCCACCGTTGCCCGGTTCGAGGGCTGTCTCGCCGATCTGCCGAGCACGCACCGGCGACTGCTCGAATTGAGGACGGGCCTCGGTCCACTCGATCCACTCGACCCGAAGGCCGCAGCCGCGCGCCTGCAGATCGCCCCCTCACGCGTCACGCACCTCGAACGTCGTGCGCTGCGCGAGCTGAGGTCCGCTGCAAGCACGGGCGGCTGCAGTCGGATGGTGCAGATCGTCGCCGGCGTGGGCTCGTTCATCGCTCGTGGCATCGGTGGAGCTGGAAACGGTCCGAGCGCCGGCTCGGGTGTCTTGGGTGTCCGTTACGAAACGGCGCCGTCGTCTGGCGCCGCTGCTCCGAAGGGTCCGAGCTCGAGCGGACGGCTGCTCGGCGTGGGCATCCCCGACGCCGACCTGATGCTGCTCCTGCTGATCCCGCTGATCTTGATCGGCTTGACGATCCTGCACCTGATCACGCGCGGCAGCAGACGCGGTCCGCTGGAGAAGTACGTCAACCGCGTGATCGCGGCTGGGCGGGGAGTTAGGCGCTAAGCGGGCGGAAATCGCTCGCTGAGGCTGCACACGAGCGAGTCGATCGCTTGCGCGGTCAAAGGGCCGGAGGCGTTGAGTTCCTTGGCGAGCGCGCGACGGTGGCGCAGCAGGTAGCCGTCGATCTGCATGCGGCCGAACAGCGGGAAGTCGGCCTCGGTGAAGCAGAGCACCCCGGTGAGCGGGACATCGCTGTGTCCGTGGGCGTCGAGCTCGGTCCGGACCGCTGTGACCTGGCGGGCGAGGCCGAGAACGAGCTTGTTGCGGGTCCGCCCGTTGACCTGCAGCCTGGAGGTTCCGGGCCTGCCGGGTCGCACCCGCACCCTGCCCTTGATCGCCTTGGCGTCGATCACGTAGACGCCGCGCGGCGCGACGGCGAGATGGTCGATGTTGCCGTAGCCGCCGGGCATCCGGCGGTCGTGCAGGAGCGCGGCGGGGCCGCCGGCGAGGCGACGCTCGAGCGCGCGGGCGACGGTCTCCTCGCCGAGCCTTCCCTGCTCGAAGGCTCGCTCGTGCTGCGGCGAGGCGCCGAGGGCCAGGAGCAGGCCGCCGATGTGCGGGTGGCGCCGGCGCACACGGGCTTCGCGGTTGCCCCTGCGACGGCGGTACTCGCGCCCGGCACTTGCCCCAGGCAGGCCTCGATCGAGCGTGGCCGGGATGGGCCCTGAGACAGGGCGGGATGCGTCTTCAGGCACTTGCTCGAGACAGCGCGTGCAGGTCACGAGGCGCGCGTCGGTGTCCCACGATGCGCGCGTTCCGGCGCTGAGCGGGCAGCTGCAGATGCTGCATCGAGCAGGCCAGCGAAGTTTCAACATGCGGGATGCCACGCGCGATTGGTCGTCAGCGCAGGGCTCGAACTTGAGCCCTGCTGTCGTATATGCGCTCATCCGACACGCGCGCCCCGTCCGGTACGGCGCTTCTTGGTCAGTCCTGGAACGCCTGGGCGAGCAGCTCGTAGGAGCGCCGCCGCGCCTGGTGGTCGTAGAGGATGTTGACGGCGATCACCTCGCCGGCGCCGTATTTGGCGGCGACGTCCTCGAGCTCGCTGCGCACGGTGTCGGGTGAGCCGACGACGGTGCGTCGCTGGGCGCGCTGCTGGCCCGAAGCGGGGACGTTGCCTGCCTCTGCACGGGCTCGCTCCTCGCGGGCGATGAACTCGAGCGCCGTCTCGGCCGGCGGCACGGCGATCAGTTCTCCGCGCCGAAGCAGCGTGAAGGCCATCCGCCCGCTGCTGGCCAGCCGCTGCGCCTGCTCGTCGGTCTCGGCGCAGATCGTCCACACGGCGACGGCGCTCTGCGGTTTCAGGCCGTCGGCGTGCTCGTGTTCGGCAAAGCGTTCGCGGTAGAGCGCGGCGATCTCGACGCCGCCGGAGTTGATGAAGTCGGCGAAGGCATATGGCAGGCCGAGCTCGGCAGCCCAGATGGCGCTTTGCTGGGAGGAGCCGAGCAGCCAAGGCTCGGGCGTCTCGGGGCGCCCGGGTAGCGTCTTTGCGAGGCGCGCAAAGGGGTGGTCGGCGGGCATCTGATCGTTGAGATACGCGAGCAGCTCGGCGAGCTGCTGAGGGAAGTCGTCGGCGGCGGCCCGGCGGCGGTCGCGCTGCAGCGCGAAGGTCGTCATCGGGTCGGTGCCGGCGGCGCGGCCGATGCCGAGATCGATCCGCCCTCCGAACAGCCCGGCGAGCAGGCTGAAGGTCTCGGCGACCTTGAACGGGCTGTAGTGCGGGAGCATCACGCCGCCTGAGCCGACGCGGATGCGTGAGGTGGCGCTGGCGATCGGTCCGATCAGGGCCTCCGGGCTGGGCCCGGCGAGCATCGGTCCGCCGTGATGCTCGGCGACCCAGTAGCGGTGGTAGCCGAGCTCGTCGCAGAGCTGGGCGAGGTCGATCGTGTTGCGCAGCGCCTGCGCGCCGCTGGAGCCCTCGGCGATGGGCGACTGGTCGAGCACGGAGAGCAGGAAGGGAGGCGACATCGACGCGCTGACCTTCTAGCAGGCCTCGGGCGATCGTCTGTCGCGTCCGCACCCCCATCTACCTTCAGAGCATGCTCGTCAACGAGCTCACAGACGGCATCGAGATCGACCAGGTCCTGCTCGTGCGCCAGGCCGAGCGTCGCCAGCGTCGCGACGGCGGCGACTACCTGCGCCTGCAGCTGGGCGACCGCACGGGTGCGCTTGCGTGCATGATCTGGGAGGAGCTGGCGGAGGTCGAGCAGCTTGCGAGAGCGGGAACGCCGGTACACGTGCGCGGGCGCTTCAACGTCCATCCGCGCTTCGGCCCCCAGATCAACCTGCACGGATTGGAAGCGGCCGATCCGGAGACCTTTTCTCTCGATGATTTGATCGATGGACCGCTTCGTGGCGTGGAGCAGATGGAGCGCGAGGTACGCGAGCTGATCGGCACGGTCCAGGAGCCGCACCTGCGCGTGCTGCTCGAGGGCGTGTTCGGTGAGGACTCGGAGCTGTGGCCCGGATACAGGGAGGCGCCGGCGGCGAAGTACTACCACCAGGCCTACCGCCATGGCCTGCTCGAGCATTGCCTGGGCGTGGCGCAGGCGGTCAGCGCAATCAGCGCGACGTTCCCGGGGATCGACCGCGACGTGGCGATCACGGGAGCCCTGCTGCACGACATCGGCAAGCTCGAGGCCTACACGGAGGACCCGCAGAACATCGACCTGACGGACGCTGGCAAGCTGCAGGGCGAGATCGCGCTCGGCTATTACCGCATCCGCCGCGCGATCGAGGACATCGACGGCTTTCCGTCGGAGCTCTCCCAGGCGGTGTGCCACATCATCCTCTCCCACCACGGCTCGCTCGAGCACGGCAGCCCGGTGCTCCCGTGCACGCGCGAGGCGACGCTGGTGCACATGATTGACAACCTCGGCGGGCGCCTGGGCAGCTTCGACCGGATCGAGAAGGAGCTGGCGCCGGGAGCGTGCTGGTCGAGCTTCGATCGCGCGATCGGTGGCAGTGCTTTCTTCGGGGAACGTATGGCGGCAGAAGCGGTAGGCACCGGCGCCGAGCGTCCAGGGCGTGGCGAGCCGACCCCCGAGCAGACGCCGCTGCAGCCCGGGCCGGCTGAGCACTCGGCCCCGGCTGCTGAAGTCGGTGTGCAGATCGCGCTGACGGACGAGCCGGCGCGCGAAGCTGCCTGAGGCCGAAAGTCCGCAAATAGCGGCTCGGCGGAGCGTTCGCGCTGGAGCCGTCTCCCCGCCAACTTCTATGGTGCTTGCTTCATGGCAAAGGACACCGAGAAGCTGATCCGCCAGCTGTCGCTGATCTCCTACCTGATGGCCGAGCGCCGGCCGGTCACGGCTCTGGAGATCCGTCGCGACGTCGAGGGCTACAGCGGCATGAACGAAGACGCCTTCGCGCGTCGCTTCTACGCGGACCGCTCGGAGCTGGAATCGCTGCGCATCCAGCTGACGGTCGAGCGCCCGGCGGACGGCGCTGCGGAGCAGGAGAACTACTCGCTGCGCCCGGAGAACTTCCATCTGCCGCCGATCGCATTCACGGACAAGGAGCTGGCGGCGCTGCAGACGTCGCTGAGCCTGCTTGACGGCGAATTCGCCTACGCCGAGCCGCTGCGCCTCGCCCTGCAGCAGATCACGTGGGGCCGCCCGAGCCCGCTGCGCGCACCGGAGCAGCGCTCGGTCGCGCTCGGCATCACGGCGTCTGCGGGCGGCCATGAGCTCTCGGCGCGCTTGGCGAAGGTTGAGACGGCGATCTTCCGCAACAAGACGATTCTGTTCGAGTACTACACGATGGAGCGCGACGAGGTGGGCCCGCGCCGCGTGGACCCCTACCACCTGCTGTTCCAGGGCGGGCAGTTCTACCTGCTGGGCTACTCGCACGAGCGCAAAGCGATTCGCGTGTTCCGCCTGACGCGGATCCGCGGCAAGGTCTCCTACGCGACGAAGGCCGAGCACGACTTCCGCCGCCCGGCAGACTTCGACCCGCGTGCCTACGCCAACCGCGCGGACTGGCAGCTCGGCGAGGAGCAGGGCGTGGCAGAGGTGCTGATTTCGGAGCGCATCGCTTGGCAGGTCGAGCGCCACTTCGGCCGCTACGGTGAGATCCGCGAGGCGGCGGGCGTCCCGGGAGCGGCGAAGGGCGACAAGCTCTTTCTCACGAGCTACACGAACCCGCGTGGGGTGATCTCATGGGTGCTCGGGCTGGGCGCGAACGCGACGCTGCAGGGACCGCCGGAGCTGAGCAAGGAGCTGACGCGGCGCCTGAAACTGCTGAAGGAGCGCCATGGCCGCACGCTGCCGGGGTCTGAGGCGAAGGCGACTGCGGCCGACGCCGCGGTGCCGCCGCGCGGGCGCGCGGCGAGTCGGCGTGGGGCGGCGGATGAGAACGAGGACGGCCCGGGACGCCCAGAGGCAGCGATTCGCCCGGAGCGATTCGCGCGACTGGTGACGTTGGCGAGCATCCTGATCCGCGCTGGGCGGGCCGGCGAGCGCGTGAAGATCGTCGAGGTGTGCGAGCGCTTGCAGCTCAGCGAGGAGGAGTTGATCGAGGACGTCAACGTGCTCAACGTCGTCAACTTCGGTGGCGGCTCATACGTGCTCTACGCCGAGATCGACGAGCAGGCGGGCGAGATCGAGGTCGACCCGGAGCCGTACAGCGACAACTTCGACCGTCCCGCGCGCCTGCTTCCGGTCGAGGCGAAGGCGCTGGTGGCGGCGATCGACTTGATCGGCGAGCACATCCCGGAGGGATCGCTGGCGAGCGCGCGCGAGAAGATCGTGGCGGCGCTGGGCGAGGACCCGATGGAGCAGGGCTTGCAGGTGGCGAGCGCGGGTGGCGACGATGCGCTGCTGGCACGCGAGATCTCGGAGGCGATCGTCGCCAACAAGCTGGTCGAGCTCGAGTACTTCAAGGAGAACGAGGACGATCTGGTCAAGCGCACGGTCGAGCCGTATGCGCTGACGAACGGACGCGAGGGCTGGTATGTGGCCTCGTTCGATCCACAGCGGGACGGCATGCGCCACTTTCGCTTGGACCGGATCAAGCAGGTGACGGTCACCGATCAGACGTTCGAGCCGCGAGCAGAGGTCGATCCGGCGGCGGAGGTCGACGGCTGGCTGCGCACGGGCGAGGTGGAGGCGTCGCGCACGGCCCGCGTGTGGGTGGCGCCGGAGCGGGCGCGCTGGGCACGCGAGGCACGTCGCGTGGTCGAGGAGCGCAGCGACGGTGCGGTGGTGGTCGAGCTGAGCTTCGCTGGCGCGGACTGGCTGGTGCGCGAGATCCTCAGAGAAGCTGGCGACGCCGCCGTGCTCGAGCCGGCGGACGCGCGCAAGGCGGTGCGCGAGGCGACCCTGCGTCTGACGGAGGCGCAGGCCAAGCCGGCGCGACGTCGCCCGGCGAGCAGAAAGAAGCTGCAACCCGCATAAAAGGTCGCGCAGTGGGGGTAAGGGGCGTACATGAATCGGCGCGAGCAGATCAAGATGACGGCCGCCGAGGTCGCGAACTTCCTGGCGGAAGAGCGCACGGTGACGTGCGCCACAGTCGGTCCGCGCGGGTGGCCGCATCTGATGCCGCTGTGGTACGTGCTGCGCGGACACTCGGCGGGTGAACCCGGCCCGCGCATCTGGTCGTGGACGTATGCGGCCTCGCAGAAGGTACGCAACATCGAACGCGATCCGCGGGTGACGCTGCAGGTGGAGGCGGGCGAGGACTACGCGCAGCTTCGCGGTGTGATGCTCGAGTGCGATGCGGTGGTCCACCGCGAAGTCGCGGACGTCGTGCGACTGGGCGCGGAGATCATGATGCGCAACGCGGTCGGTCGCGACCAGCCGCCGCTGCAGGAGCTGCCGTCGGAGGCGCGCGACGTGGTCGCGGCGCAGGCGGGCAAACGCGTCGGCCTGGAGTTCGTCGAGCGGCGTCGCACGAGCTGGGATCACCGCAAGCTGGGCGGCGTCTACTGAGCTTCTCGGCCGGGTGCACGGCTGGTGCCCGCACCGTACTTTCGCCCGCAGCTGCGCTTGGCGAGGGCGCACCCCGTTAGGCTGCTGCGCGAATGCAGCCGCTGAAGGGACTGATCCTCTCGGGGGGCAAGGGCACGCGCCTGCGCCCGATCACGCACACGAGCGCAAAGCAGCTCGTGCCGGTCGCGAACAAGCCGGTGCTGTTCTACGGCATCGAGGCGATGGCCGAGGCGGGCATCGAGGAGATCGGCATCATCGTCGCGCCCGAGACGGGGCCGGAGATCGAACGGACGGCGGGCGACGGTGAGCGCTTCGGCGTGCGGATCACCTACATCCTGCAGGACGAGCCGCTCGGCTTGGCTCACGCGGTGCTGACGGCCGAGCCGTTCCTCGGCGACAGCCCGTTCGTGATGTACCTCGGCGACAACCTGCTTCAGGGCGGCATCCGCGATCTGGTGGCGGCCTTCCGCGAGCACGGACCGGATGCACTGATTCTGCTGACGCCCGTGCCGGATCCTGAGAACTACGGCGTAGCGGAGCTCGAGCCCTCTGCGGCGGGTGAGACGGGCCGGGTCGTACGTCTGGTGGAGAAGCCGTCCGAGCCGGCGACCGACTTGGCACTCGTGGGCGTGTACATGTTCACGGCCCAGGTGCACGAGGCGGCGCGTGCGATCGAGCCCTCACCGCGCGGCGAGCTGGAGATCACGGACGCGATCCAGCATTTGGTCGACAGCGGCCTGCGCGTGGAGCCACACATCGTGCGCGGGTGGTGGAAGGACACGGGCAGGCTCGAGGACATGCTCGAGGCCAATCGCCTGATCCTTGACAACCTGACAGAGCGGATCGATGGCGAGCTGGTCGACTCCCGTGTGGACGGGCGCGTGGTGATCGAGGCTGGTGCACACCTGGAGCGCACGACGGTGCGCGGCCCGGCGATAATCGGCGCGGATGCGCGCCTGACGGACTGCTACGTGGGTCCGTACACGGCGATCGGCGAGCGCTGTGAGGTGACGAGCTCGGAGGTCGAGCACTCGATCCTGCTGGCGGGCTGCGTCGTATCGGACCTGGACGGCCGCATGGAGTCATCGCTGCTGGGCCGCAACGTGACGGTCCGCCGCGGCGAGCGCCAGCCGCGTGCGTACCGCTTCATGGTCGGCGACAACTCTGACATCTCGATCCTGTGATCGGCGTCCAGCCTCCCAGGTCGTGTCGTGCTCCGCTTCATGCGTGCAGGAAGCCGCTCCGCCCGCCACGACAAGTTACGGAGGCGGGCCATCCGGGCCCGCCGGCGGCGCGGTCATGAGGATTCTCGTAACAGGTGCGCTCGGCATGCTCGGCCACGACGTGCTGCGCGCGGGCGAGCGCGGCGGCCACGAGCTTGTGCCGGTCGACCTGCCGGAGATCGACATCACCGACCCGCCGGCCGTTGACACTTTGCTCGAGCGGCTCAGGGCCGAGCCGGGCGGGCTGGACGCGATCGTCAACTGCGCCGCGTGGACCGACGTGGACGGCGCCGAGTCAAAGCGCGAGCAGGCGCATGCGGTCAACGCCGACGGCGCTGGCATCCTCGCGCGGAGCGCTGCGCGGATCGGCGTGCCGATGCTGCATGTATCCACCGACTACGTGTTCGACGGCACCGCACCGCTGGATGCCAACGGCCGTGAGCGCCCTTACGTTGAGTCCGACCGGACGGGGCCACGCTCTGTCTACGGCTCGACCAAGCTCGAAGGCGAGCGTGAGGTGCTGGCAGCCTCGTCGCAGCACACGGTCGTGCGTACGGCGTGGTTGTATGGCGTCGACGGCAAGAACTTCGTCGAGACGATGTTGCGTCTGGCGAGTGAGCGCGACGCGGTCCAGGTCGTAACCGACCAGATCGGCTCGCCGACGTGGTCTGGCCATCTGGCGCCGGCGATCCTCGGTCTGCTCGAGCGCGAGGTCCGCGGGCTCGTGCATATGACGGGAGCCGGCGAGGTCTCGTGGAACGGCTTTGCCCAGGAGATCTTTCGTCAAGCGGAGGTCGACTGCCGCGCGGAGCCGGCGAGCAGCGAGCAGATGGCCCGCCCTGCGCCGCGCCCGGCATGGTCGGCGCTGGCGTCCGAGCGCGAGGATGTGCTGCCGATGCCCGACTGGCGCGACGGGCTGGCGGGGTATCTCGCTGCGAGGGCTGGGATGATGAGGTCGTGAAACTGCTCGTGTGCGGTGGTGCCGGCTTCATCGGCTCGACGTTCGTGCGCCAGCGCCTGCTGGAGCATGGGGATGAGGTGACGGTGCTCGACAAGCTGACCTACGCGGGGCGGGAGGAGAACTTCCACGACTTCGCCGAGCATCCCTCGTTTCGCTTCGAGCAAGGCGCGATCGAGGATCCGACGGCCGTGGCGAAGGCGATCGACATGGGGGCGCCTGAGGCGATCGTCAACTTCGCGGCCGAGACCCACGTCGACCGCTCGATCGCCGAGCCCGACGCGTTCGTCAAGACGCACGCGCTCGGCACGTACGTGCTGCTCGAGGCGGCGCGCGCTCGCGACCTTCGCTACGTGCAGGTCTCCACCGACGAGGTATACGGCTCGATCGAGCAGGGCTCGTTCACAGAGGAGTCGCCGCTGCGACCGTCCTCGCCCTACTCGGCGACGAAGACGGGGGCGGACCTGCTTGTGCTGGGCTACTTCCACACCTACGAGCTGCAGGCCGTGATCTGCCGTGGCTCGAACAACTACGGCCCGTACCAGTACCCCGAGAAGCTGATCCCGCTGATGATCCTCAACGCGCTGCACGGAGACGCGCTGCCGGTATACGGCGACGGCATGCAGGTGCGCAATTGGATTCACTCGACGGACTTCTCACGAGCGATCGGGCAGGTGCTAGAGCGCGGCGGACCGGGTGAGGTCTACAACGCCGGTGGGCCGGACGAGGAGGCGAACATCGACGTCGTCAGACGAATCATCGCTGCCACGGGCGCGAGCGAGTCGCAGATCGAGTACGTCGCGGACCGTCCCGGCCACGATCGCCGCTACTCGCTGTCCTCGGAGAAGGTGCGCAAGCTCGGCTGGACCCCACAGGTGCGCTTCGCCGAGGGGCTCGAGCAGACGGTCGCGTGGTATCGCGACAACGCGTGGTGGTGGGAGCCGATCCGCTCGGGTGACTACCGCGCCTACTACGAGCGCCAGTACGGGCGTTCGCTCGCCTAGCTGCAGTGACCGTCGGAGGTGGCGAGGGCGTCGCCGCGGCAAGCACAGGGCGCAGAACCGGCGCGGAAAGAGCGACGCGACGTTTTGTCTGTTGAGGCTTTGTCCGTCATACGTGAGAGTGCAGCCTATGCCAACTCCACGTGAGCAATTCGCCGCGAATTTGCGCCGTGCACGTGACAGCTCGGGCCTCTCTCAGGAGGCGCTTGCGGACCAGTGCGATCTGCATCGCACCGAGATCAGCCTGCTCGAGCGCAGCAAGCGTTCGCCGCGCTTGGAGACGATCGTGATCCTCGCGAAGGGCCTTGGCCTGAGCTCGCCGGGTCAGCTGATCGACGGCATCAGCTGATCGCAGCGGCGGCCGAGCAGAGCATCAGCCAAGCGAGGCGACCTTCCACTTGTCGCCTTCCTTGACGAGCGAGAGGGTGCCTTTGCGGGTCTTGCCGGAGTAGATGCTCTTGACGTGCGCCGTGGCGGTGGTGCCGGAGACCTGCATCGCTTCGACTGTCACTTCGAAGGAGTCGACCTCGGTCAGCTGGCCCTTGATCGCCTCTTGGCAGCTGCCGCCGGTCGCGTCGAGCTTGGTCACGAGCGGCTTGGCCAGGTCGTTCTGGCAGATCTTCTTCTCGTCGCCCGCCGTGACGTCGGTCTGCAGGTTCTTGATCGTTTCGGCGGCGGCCTTGGCTTCGCCCTTCAGGCCGGACGTGGAAACGCTCTTGGCGCAGGCCGAGAGACCGAGGGAGAGCAGCGCGACGCACGGCAGCGTGAGCGCGCGCTTCGGCGAGAGCGCCCGGGGGAGCGCGGAACGGAACATGGGCAGCGACATCCGGTCGCAGAGAGTACGCGACGGGCGCGGGCGGCGGCCCCTCCTCGGCACCGCCTGCCCGCGTCGGCGCCTAGCTAGCTGTCCTACCCACATACGTTCTGAACAGCTGAGGAGCATCCGGGCCTGATCCCAGGCTGTGGGTCTGCGAGAACTCACGACTCTGGGAGGACCCGGATGCGGATCCACGGTAGAGCCAAGCTCGGACCGGCGGGACGGTTGGCGCTGTGTCAGGCGATCGAGAGCGGGATGAGCTTCAGAGAGGCGGTGGCCTGCCTGAGCGTCTCGCCGGCGACAGCACATCGCTGGTGGCATCGATATCGCGTCGCTTCTGCGCAGAAGCGACATTCATTGGCGTGGGCGTGTGATCGCTCGAGCCGTCCTCATCGCTCTCCCAGGCTGCTCGATCAAGCCGCTCAGGAGCGGATCTGTCAGGCGCGCCGGCATACTGGCTGGGGGCCGCGCCTGATCGCCGGCGAGACCGGATTCGCGCACTCGATCGTCTGGAAGGTGCTCCACCGTCACGGGCTCTCACGGCGCGCGCACCAACCTCGCGAGCTCGCGTCCCGGTACGAGGCCGTGCCCTGGCGATCTCCTGCACATGGACAGCGCTCGCTATGCGCGCTTTGAGCGCCCTGGGCATCGGGTCACCGGCGATCGCTCACAGCGCAGTCGCAACTGGATGGCCGACGGCACGCGCGTGGGCTATGACTTCGCTCACGCGATCGTCGACGATCACTCACGGCTGGCCTACGTCGAGCTTCACAGCGACGAGCGCGCCCAGACCGTCACGGCCTTCCTCACCAGAGCGCTCGACTGGTTTGAGGCTCACGGGGTCATCACCAGGCGCCTGATGAGCGACAACGCTTGGACCTACACAAACAACCGCTCCCTGCGCGAGCTGCTCGCCGCCAGAGAGATCAAGCATCTGCGCACGAAGCCCTACCGCCCACAGACCAACGGGAAGGTTTGTGTCTTAGCTTGAGCGTGCCGTCCGCTTGGGCGGTGAGGCTCCCTGCAACTGCTGGTCTGACTCAGGCAAAAGGCTTGCCGGGTGGTGGGTGAGAGCTGCCCCGGATCGGGGCAGCTCTCCCGAGCAACGCTGCCATGGCCTGCGCTCGATTCGTCGACCAGCGGTTGCGGGCGGGCCGGCGAAGCTGACTTGATAGGAGACTCGCGTCAATGTGGCTGCATCGACACAGAAGCGTCGCTCGCCGGCCCGGCCTCGACTCTACCCAGCAGATAGGAGGCTAACTTGATCCTCGGAATCGACGTTCACAAGCACAACCATGCCGCCGCGCTGATCGATGACCGCGGTGGCGAGATCGCGACGTTGATCGTCACGAACACGCCGAAGGGCTACCGGTGCCTGATCGACTGGCTCGTGGAGCACGGAGCAGCAGGGGCGGTGATCGGCGTCGAGAGCCCTGGAAGCTATGGCCGCTGCCTGGTCAGCGCTCTCGCCGGCGCAGGCTTTGAGGTGCTCCAGGTCCCGGCGTGGCGCACCCACCGCGAGCGACACCGGCGCGGGCCGGGCAAGACCGACCCCGGCGACGCGCTCTCGATCGCTCACGTCGTGCGCACCAAGCGAGAGGATCTCGGCCCAGCTGAGGAGCCCGAGCTCGTGCGAGCCCTGGGGATGCTCGAGCTTCAGCGTCGGCGCTTTGTTCGTGACCGCACCCAGGCGATTCAGCGGCTGCGCTCTGACTGGACCCAGCACGACCCTGTTGCCGAGTCCGGAGTCATCCGCTGTGACCGTCAACGCGAGCTGGCCAAGCTCAAACGCGTGCAGCTCGGCTCGAGCCTCGCTGCACGCACTGCAGCCCGCTGCATTCGCGAGCTTGCGAGGGACATCGCGGATCTCAACGCCCGCATCGCTAATCTCGACCGCGAGATCGCCGAGCTGCTGATCGAGCACGAGAACCCGCTCGCCGACCTCCAGGGCGCCGGCTCGAACCTCGCTGCCACGATCATTGCCCAAGCCGGAGACGTCCGCCGCTTTCGCAACGCGAGCGCATTCGCCCGCTTCTGTGGCGCCGCCCCGATCCCGTGTGGCTCCGGGAAAACAGCCAACCGACACCGCCTGCATCGCGGCGGCAACCGACAACTGAACGCGGCGCTCTACCGCATCGCAATCGTTCAGCAACGCCACCATCCCGACGCCAAGGCTTACCTTGCCCGAAAGATCCTCGAAGGAAAGACGCCACGAGAAGCCCGCAGAGCCCTCAAGCGCCATCTCGCCAACGTGCTCTACCGCCGCCTACACGCCTGGGCCGAGCAAGCTCCCGCGATGAATCTCTTGACATAGGAGAATCGAGCGCTTCCACCAGACGATGGCCAGAGAGTGGGCTTACGGGCTCAGCTACCGCGCGCATCGCCACCGCAACGAAGCCCTGCCACACTGGCTCGAGCACTACAACGAGCGCAGACCACATTCAGCGATCGGCGACCGGCCACCGATCAGCCGCGTTCACAACCTGTGTGGGTAGGACAGCTAGCCCTGCTCGTCGTCGCGGCGGAAGCCGAGCCGCGCGGAAATGCGGTCGGCGGTCGAGACAAGGTGTGGACCGAGCGCGTCGACCAGCTCGCCGATCGTGATCATCGAGCTGGGCACCGCGATGTCGACGGCGGCGACGACCTGGCGACCCTCGTTGCGCACGGGGGCCGCGATCGAGTAGAGGTCCTTGGCGAGCTCTTCGTCATCGACGGCGAAGTTCGCGTCGAGTACCTCCTCGAGCTCGTCGCGAAGCGCTTTCTTGGAGGTGATCGTGTTCGGCCCCTGCTTGGTCAGCTTCATCTGAGCGAGCAGCTCGCGCTGGTCGGACTCAGGGAGGTTGGCCAGCAGCAGCTTGCCCATCGCCGTGCAGTAGGCCGGAAGGCGCGATCCGGTGCGCACGTCGAGACCAGCCTGACCCTGACCGCGGCGGAAGCTGCGCGCGCGGTCGACGTAGAGGATCTCGGGACCGTCGAGCACGGCGAGGCTGACCGTGTAGGAGGTGCGCTGGCGAAGCTCTTCCAGGTAGGGCTGGGCGTGCTCGCGCAGCCCGGTGGAGTTGAGCGCGGACATGCCGAGGTCGGTGACGCGCAGGCCGAGGCGATACTTGCGCGAGGCGCCCTGCTCGAGGTACCCGAGCGCGAGCAGCGTGATCACATAGCGGTGCGTCGTCGAGCGACTCATTCCCAACTCGTCTGCAATGTCCGCGATGCCCAGCACTGGCCGCTTGGGCGTGAAGCAGCTGAGGATCGCGAGGCCGCGCTCGAGGGATTGGGAGTAACGGGGCTCACGCAGGCTCGGGATCGACCACGCCGGCTCTTGCGAGGTCGAAGATGCTTTTGGAGCTTTTGAACTTGTTCTGGGCATGTGTACTTGTCCCTGTCCGTTGATGGGGGCTAGGGGGCTCTTCCTCGTCCTGGAAAAATCCCTCGGTCCGTCAGGCGCCGCTAAGGGGAAGCGGCGCTAGACGATCATAAACAGTTTGGTTCCAAGGGATGATAGAGCGGACAATGGTCGCTTATTTCGTACGAGAACGCAAATGCCCTTCTCGATTACGACAATGCGAACAAATGCAACAGTTTGAGCCTTAGGCTCAAACGTCGTCTGGGCGGCCCAGGAAATGCTTGCTCAGCATGGTCTGCTGCCCCTGATAATTGGAGCCGACGTCGGTGCCGTAGAGCACATCCGGCTCTTCGGTCATCCGTTCGAACGCGAGCTTGCAGACCGGTTGACCGTGCTCGACCATGAACGAGACGTCGCGTGCGCGGACCTCGAGCGCGGCTCGGCTGCCGCCGGGCTCGCCGGCGCGTGAGTAGCCGAACCCGGGATCGAAGAAGCCCGCGTAGTGCGTGCGCAGCTCGCCGGCGGTCGGGTCGTAAGCGAGCATCTCGGCGGCGTATGAGGGCGGGATGCGAACGCCCTCGGCCGAGAGCAGCAGGTAGAAGACCTCCGGCTCGAGCACGATCCGCTGCTTGGCCTCAGGGTGGACGGGCTCCCAGTAGTCCTGCCAGCGCAGCGCACCAACCTTCGTCAGATCAATCGGCAGGCTGTTCTTCTTGGCGCGGTAGCCGACCGTGTTGTCGGTCCCGCCCGACGCGTCGAGGCTGAGAAACAGGCCGTCGCCGAGCGAAAGCGAAGATTGCGCGAGCGGTTGCTCGTCGCGGAACAGCAGCGGCAGCTGCTTGTGCAGCGCTAGCAGCTCGCCGTCGTTGAGACGTCCGTCGCCGTCGGCGAGGCGCACCTGATTGAGCGCGAGCCCTGTCTGCACGCGGATCGCGAAAGTGCGCGGGACGACCTTGAGGTAGAGCTTTCCGTGGTAGCCCGCCGCGATCTCGTCGAAGCGGTGGCTGCGGTCGGTGAGCACGCGCGTGAACACGTCGAGCCGTCCGGTCGAGCTCTTCGGGTTGGTCTTGGCCCGAACGTGCTCGGGCAGGCGCAGCTCCTCGATCAACGGGACCAGGTAGGGACGGTCGCGCTCGAGCGTGGCGCCGTCGCGAAGGTCGATCTGTTCGAAGGCGAGATCCTCGACCTTCTGCTCGACCGTCGAGTCGCTGTCCGGGAGGAAGCTGCAGCGCAGCGCCCAAGCCCGCTCGCCGAGGCGCAGGTCGACGCTCGCCGGCTGCACCGACTCCTTCGGGATCCGCCATGCGCCGGCCACGATCCACTCCTGCTCGATCGCCTCGCGCAGGCGCTGCGCCGGCAGCACGCCGCCATCGGTCGCGCGCTCGAAGGATGCGCTCACGGCGGTGGCACCAGCTTGCTCGGGCATCGGCGCGAGAGTCTATGGACGTGGGGCGGCGAACTCGTTGCGCCTGGCGTCTGCCAAAGCGCGCCGAGTCGCGCAAGAGGCAGACGCGAAGTCGGAAACGCATCTGGCTAAAACCGATATATGGA
The DNA here is from genome assembly GCA_963714215.1 of uncultured Solirubrobacteraceae bacterium. Lineage (GTDB taxonomy): Bacteria > Actinomycetota > Thermoleophilia > Solirubrobacterales > Solirubrobacteraceae > Palsa-744. The sequence goes on along the minus strand of CAVQNP010000004.1, from coordinate 491,941 downwards.
AGTAGCGTGGTTTGTGGAACCTGTTGAGGTCAGAAACATTTTGGCCCAAGTTTCATTGGCCACGCGACAAAGGGGGCAAGAGCTTGGGTGCCGTTACCCCTCTCCGACGGCGCTCGAGAAAGAGATCGAGGTGTCACCCCCTCGATACCGGGTCTCCGCGGGCGCCGCAGCTTTCGCCCGGCCGCGGTGTCCGTGAAGGCCCAGTATCCGGACTCTCTCAGCTGCACCACTCCAGTAGATCGCGGACCGTCCAGTAGATCGCTTCCCATTGGGGGAATCTGTCGGCCGTGCTCAGTCCTGACCACATCGCCGCTCGCGGGCGCGGGTCCGGCCCTAATCGCCTCCGCGGTCCTGCTCCGAACCGCCTCCTTCGTCGGCCGTTGTGGCTTGGTCCGGTTCGTGGGTCGCCACCTCGTCTTCGGACCCTGTCGGTGCGGTGGTCATCTCGCCGTCGTGCGGCGCGTCCCCGTAACGGCCCGCGCCGCCTTCCGGCAGCATGCCGTCGAACGCGCCGTCGTCCGCAGCGGATGCGTGACGCGGCTCGCCGTCGAGGGCCCCGTCATGCTCAAACGCAACGGTGCGCGGCAGCGAATCGAGCACCCGCCGAGCGAGCTGCCGGCGCCCGGCTAAGTTCAGCCTGGTGTAATCGCGATCGGGACCGAGCGCCGCGATCCATGCCCGATCGTCGCCTTCGATCTGCGTAGTCGCCTTGTCGGCAGGGGAGCTCGCGGCCCGCAAGCGTCCCCCCGTAATCTCGAACCAGTGCGCGGTGCGCTCCTCTCCGTCGCCGACGACCGCCTCGACGGTGCCATTCGGCAGCTCCTCTTCTTCGAGCAGTGCGGGCAGTTGGCGCAGCACCGCATCGGCGCGTACGTACACGCTGCCGGGAGGTGGTGGCCACTCATGACGCATGCCCCATCGCGCAAGTGCGGCAGCGATCGGCAGCAGCTCGCTTCCAGCCTCCGTCAGCGTGACTTCGACGCGCGGCGGCATTTCGCGGTAGCGCTGGCGGGAGAGCAGCCCGAGCGCGGTCATCTGGCCAAGGTGGTGATCGAGCACGCCCGAGCTGACGCCGGGCAGCCTGGCTCGAAGCACGCTGAGGCGCAGCGTCTCGTGCGACAGGGCGAGCACGATCAGCAGCGTCCAGCGATCGCCCGTGGCCGTCAGGGCCCTGGCGAGCGGTGTCCATTGTCGATGCCCCCGTACTTGGAGCTTTGCAGAAGATCCGCGCTCCATGACTAGGAGCGTAGTCCTAGTAGAGCGCCCACCAGTGGCGGCGAAAAGAACAGACCAGGCTACAGAATCAAGCCCAGGAAAAGGGGCCGAGAGTCAATAATTCCGGTAATCGGATTTCTAGAAGTCAGTTTTCAGCTTGTGTTTCTAACAAGATGTGTTTTTGACTCATGTGGAAATTCGGGCCTCGCTCAGAACGCTGCAGCCATGCTGGCGAGCTGGCCGCGACGGTCGGCCCGCCGCCTGGCGAGCCCGTGGCGGCGCTCAGCGGAGCTCGCGCAGGGTCGGGAAGGGCACGACCTCGCGGATCGACTCGGCGCCGCAGAGGATCATCAGCAGCCGGTCGACGCCGATCCCGCCCCCCGAGGTCGGCGCCATGCCGTATTCCAGCGCGCGCACATAGCCCTCGTCGTGGGGCTGAGGCTGGTCGCCGTCGTCGCCCGGGCGGTCACTGCGCTGTTTGACGAAGCGATCCCACTGGTCGATCGGGTCGTTGAGCTCGGTGTCGCCCGAGAGGACCTCCATGCCACGGATCACCGTGTCGAAGTGCTCTCCCAGTCGCGGGTCGTCGCGGTGGCGCTTGCAGATCGGGAACAGGTCGAGCGGGAAGTCGAACACGTGCGTCGGCTGGATCAGGAAGGGCTCGACGTGCTTGCTGTACACGTCTTCCACGAGCTTGGCCCAGCTCTTCTGAGGGTCGACATCGTCGTCGAGCTGCGTCAAGAGCTGCTCGCGCGTGGCGTCGAGGTAGTCGATTCCGACGGCCTGTTTGATCGCATCGCGCAGCGTGATCCGCGCCCACGGTTTGGCGAGCTCGATCACCGTCCCGTCGTGCTGCTCGACCTTCGTCGTGCCGAGCGTGCGCAGCGCGACCTGCTCGGTCACCTCTTCGCACCACACGGCGATGTCCATGTAATCGGCGTAGGTCTGCATGCACTCGAGAATCGTGAATTCGGGCGAGTGCCGATGGGAGATGCCCTCGTTGCGAAACGCGCGGCCGAGGTCGTAGACGTTCTCCAGTCCGCCGACGACGCAGCGGTTCATGTACAGCTCGACCGAGATGCGCAGGTGCAGGTCGACGTCGAGCGCATTGTGATGCGTCGTGAACGGCCGTGAGGATGCACCGCCCGCGAGCGTCTGCAGCATCGGCGACTCGACCTGCGTGAAGCCTTTCTCGCGCAGCACCGCGTGGATCGCCTCGATCGCCTTCGTGCGTTTGAAGAACATCTCGCGCGTCGAGGCGTTGGCGAGCAGGTCGAGCTCGCGGTAGCGGTAGCGCGAGCCGACGTCCTCCATCCCGTGGTGGCGGTCCGGGGGCGGGCGCAGCGCCTTTGCCAGCAACGTGCAGTCGCTCACGCCGAGCGCGAGCTGCCCCCGCTGCGTGACGTACACGTCGCCCTCGACGCTGACGATGTCGCCGATGTCGAGCCCTGTGACGTGCTCGTAGGCGGCCTCGCCGAGCGAGTCCAGGCGTGCGACGACCTGCATCGAGCCCGACTGATCGCGGATGTCGAAGAAGGTCGTCTTGGCGTGCCCGCGCCTGGCGATCAGCCTGCCGCACACGCGGTAGCGCAAGCCCGGGTGCGGACCGGCTTTCATGTCGGCCGGGTCGTGCGCCGCGAGCAGGTCGGCGATCCACGTGCGCGGGACATCGGTGCGCAGGTGCGGATAGGGCTCGACGCCCTCGCTGCGCAGGCGCTCCATCTTCTGTCGGCGCTCGTCGGCGCCGACGGCCTCCGCTGCGGTCTCGGCCGACAGAGCCGACGGGGCGCCCTCGGCGCTGCCTGCCTCCTGCAGGCTCATCCGAGCACCCCGCTGCCGGCGACGCCGTTTTCGGAGATCCCGTGCCGGGGCGCGTGCTCGCGCTCGGCCCGCGCCGCGACCTCGCGCACGAGGAAGCTCGCCAGGTGGACCGGGTAGGTGCCGCGAGAGAAGCCCGCGTCGAAGCCGAGCTCCTTCGCCAACTCGCCCGTCACGCGCGAGCCACCGCAGGCGAGGATCGTGCGCTCGCGCCTGCCCTCGGCTTCGACCATCTCGACGAGCTCAGTCAGGTTGTGGATGTGCAGGTCCTGCTGGGTCACCGTCTGCGAGACGAGGATCGCATCGGCGTCGAGCTCGATCGCCTTGGCCACGAGTACGCCGTTTGGCACCTGGCTGCCCATGTTGTGGGCGTCGAACGCGCGGTAGCCTTCCAGGCCGCGGTTGCCGTGGAACCCCTTCAGGTCGAGCATCGCGTCGATTCCGACGCTGTGCGTGTCCGAGCCAGTGCACGCGCCGACGACGACGATCGGTCGACCGATGTGCGCGGCTGCATAAGCGTCGATCTCGTCTTCGCTCATGTACTCGACATCGAGCTCGCCGGTCTGCTGCGCGGTGTAGTCGACTGTCTGTGAGACGTGGCCGTACAGCAGGAAGTGGGTGTAGCCGTCGAGCAGGCGCTGGTGGTGAACCACCTCTGGGCGGTCCAACCCGAGCTTCGCCGCCAGCTCGAGCGCGGCCTTGCGGGCGGCCGGGCCGTGCGGCACGGGCAGCGTGAAGCTGAGCTGGACGATGCCGTCGCCGAGATGGTCGCCGTAGGGCTTCACCCGGGTGAGGTCAACGGGCGGGGTGTGGCTAGGCAACGCGCACTCCCCCCAGCAGCTCGAGCACCGGGTTGTAGTAGTGCTCGTCGGTCGCCACGATTCCGTCGATGCCCCGCCCCTCGTCGACGCGCCGGCGCACGTCGCCGAACGTGCCGTCTTCGATCGCGCCGAACATGCCCACGGCGGCGATCCGCTCGAGCAGCTCGTGGGCGTCGCGCAGCACGTCCTGTGCGCGCGTGGTGATGATCCCGCCCGGCTTGAACTGGATCTCCTCGCCGAGGTCGTGCGCGTAGTTGAAGACGTAATCGACGCACTCCAGGCCGACCACGCGATCGTGCAGGTGGGGCGTGAAGACCCCCTCCGTCGGCACGCCCGCCGTCTGGATTCCCTGCCCCGTCGCGATCGTGATCAGGTTGAACAGCGTGTCGGCGGCGTGCGTGCGGAACAGGTTGCCGTCCATGTGCCGCGTCGGCGGCATGTACTTGATCGGACAGTCCGGGAACAGCTCGCGCGTGAGCTGCGCCTGGGCCCACTCGTACAGCAGCCCGTTCTTCGTCGGCGGGTCGATCTCGAAGGCATCGCCCAGAGCGATCTGCTCGTCGGGCATGCCCGAGGCGCGCGCGAGCTGGTGGTTGATGAACTGCGAAGCCGTGACCGAGGGCGCCGCCTCCAGCGCGTCGGCGGTGCGCAGGTAGTTGTCCTCGCCCGTGTTGATGACGATCCCGAAGTAGCCCGCGATCGTGCGCGAGACGCGCTGGTCGATCATCGTTCGCACTGGGTTGATGTCGCGGTAGAGGATCCCGTAGAGCGCGTCGTTGACCATGTTGTCGAGGCCCTCCATCGCGCCGAGCGTCGCGAACTCGGTCATGCACAGCCCCGAGCAGAAGCTCGACAAGCGGATGTAGCGTCCGTGCTGCTCGCACCACTCGTCCAGCGCTTGGCGCAGGATGCGGAAGTTCTCCTGCGTGGCGAATGTGCCGCCGAAACCCTCCGTCGTCGGGCCATAGGGCACGTGTTCGAGCAGGCTCTGCGCAGTCGAGCGCGTCATCGAGACGACGTCGCCGCCGGTTTCCGCGACGGCCAGTGCGTGCACGACGTCGTCGTAGACGTTGCCCGTCGCGCTCAGCACGTAGCGCAGCGGTGGCGGGCCGCTGAGCCGCTCGCGCTGCTCGCGGCGTTCGTCCATCCGCCGGCGCACTGCGCCCATGCGACGCGCGCACTCGCCGTCGATCAGCCGCCGGATCGTCTCCTCCTCGGCGAGCGGCAGCTCGAGCAGGTCAAGCGCACCGGCGCCGACCGCCTCGGCGACGAGTTGCGCGTCGTTGCCGGTCTGGACCATCGCGTTGCCGAGCCAGAAGGCGACTCCGCGCCCGAGCGCGCCGGCGTCGTGAACGTGCTCGACGAGCACGTTCGGCAGCGGCACGTCGAGCTCGGTGATCCCGTCGACGCCGAGGAAGCGCGCGATCGAGCGCTCGACCGACAGCGTCGTGCGGTCAGCCGTTTCCGCGGCGAGGCGATCGGCGATGCCACGCGCCGCGTCGCGGCACGCCTCGACCAAGCCGTGGTCCAAATCGAGCTTCGACTCCATTGAGCGGCGAGCCTAACCAGTGAAGTTCGGCGCCTCGGCAACTGCGTGTAAGCGGCACGAAACGCCAGTCCACGCGCCCGCGCGAGCGATGGAAATGTCTCTCTTTCACTGTCGGAGACGATCCTCTCGATCTGTTTCCGAATCACACACCGAAGCAATCGCCCGAGTTTTGGCCGTTTTGCCTGTCGTTCGACGAGCGAGGCGCGATTCACCTCGTCGCGACGGTTGACTTCTCGACCCCCCTGATTAGCCTCGCCGCACCGTCATGGCCATCGACATCGCACACCTCGACGCCCCGCCCGACCTGCTCTTCGAGGCGCCCTCGACCCAGCTCGAGAACCCGCGAGTCACGGACGTCGGCGCGCGGGGAGCGGGCCGGCGAGCGCTGCCTGCCACGCGCGAGCTGCTGAAGGGGGCACCGTACGTCGTCGACTTCTGCGACCCGACGCCGACGACGGCGCTGCACGCCGGCTACCTGCGCAACATCGCGCTCGGACATGCGCTGGCGAGCACGCTCGAAACAGCCGGTGCGCACGTCGCGCGCCAGACGCAGATCGCCGACGCCGGGCGCGACATGGGCGACGCGATGGCCGGCTATCTGCGCTTCGCCGACGAGTCTGACCCGGCGGCGGCTGGCGAAAAGAGCGACCGCTTCGTCGGGCGACTGTACGCACACCAGGTGCAGGGCGAGCAGCGCGATGACGGGCTCGTCGATTTACTGCTGGCATTGCTCGCCGCCGGCGACGCGCCGACGCGCGAGCTGTGGCATGCGGTGCGAGACTGGGCGGTCAGCGGCCAGAACGAGACGCTCGCCCGTCTCGGCGTGCGCTTCGAGCGCACGATCTTCGACTCCCAGTACGTACCGCGGATCGAGCCGCTCGTGCGGCTCGCGCTGGCCCAGGGCGTGATCGGGGGAACCCTCCAAGGTCCGCTCGTGTTCGAGACCGACGGCCGCACTCCAGTGCACCTGCCGCTGATCGGTGTCGACGGTCAGCCGACGAAGGACCTGCGTGCGCTGACGATCTGGCGCTCGCTGATGACCGAGATGACCGACGTCACGCTGATCCGCCTGACGAGCGAGGAAAGGCGCGACAACCTCGACGAGATCCTGCGCGGCCTGGCGCCGAGCGGGAAGGTCTACCCGACGGCGGTGCTGCACGCCGAGGTCGTCACCGAGCAGGACATCGGCCCGGGCGGGGAGAGCACGCTGTTGATCGATGACCTGCTGGACATGCTGCTCGAGCACGAGGGGCTGCAAGCGCTTGCGATCGAGGAGCGCGCCGGCTGCGCCGCGCAGGACCTCGCGGCGATGGTGCTGATCGGCATGTGCCTCGACCATCCATTGCACGAGTCGCTCACGATCACGCCGGAGCGCGTGCTCGACGAGGACAACGCCGGATGGACGTTCGCGCGCGCCTGGATGAAGGCGTGGGACCCGCACAACGACGGCGGGCCGCTGCCGCTGGCCGACGACGAGCACTACCGCTCGCTGGTCGCGCAGTCGCAGCTGTTGCCGCTCGTCGACCGCGCCGTCAAGGGTCTCGACGTGCTGCGCCTCGTGCGCTTCCTCGTGCGGATCGGCAGGTGGTATCTGGACACGGAGACCGACCCGGCGGTCGGTCGCATCATGCGCTCGCTGCTCTCCAGTGGCCTCAGCGCACTCGGCCTAGTACGACAGCAGGAGGTGAATGGCTGATGGCCACGCTCGGCACGACGGTTCGCCACGAGACCTCGATGGCGGATCCCAACGCGCTGGAGAACGACCTGCGCTCCTTCTACCTCACCGGCAGCGAGGAGATGAGCATCTTCGAGGAATGGGAGCACGGGATCGCCAGGGGCGACTCGACGACGCCGTCGATCTGCTCGCCGACGTATCGCTGGTGGATCCTCGAGCACCTGCGCAACGCGCTCGACCGCGACCGCAAAAACCTGCTGCTCAGCCTCGGCTCGGGCAACGCCTTCGTCGAGCGCGTGCTCGGGCGCGAAGGCTATCCCGTGCTCGCCGTCGACGCGCTCGAGGAGGCCGTCGAGCTGGCGCGCCGCGCGGGCGTTCCGGCGATCTGCCAGAACCTGTACGAGTGGGATGCGCAGCCCGAGTACTGGGATGTCGTCTACGCCGACGGCCTGCTCGGCCACCTGCACGACGGCAATGACGGCGCGCACCGGGCCCTGAGCCTGTTTCACAGCTGGCTGAAGCCCGGGGGCGGGACCGTCGTGATCTCCAACGACGCGCCGAAAACGGACGAGCCGGTGCAGCAGTCGGCGAACGTGCCCGGCTTCTACTGGCTCTCGGAGGGCTGGATCGCGGGAGAACTGAAGCGGGCGGGCTTCAAGCGCGTCTCGACGGCCACGATCGTCTATCGCCGGCCGCTGAGCGGGCCGCGCAGCCGCGCGATCATCACGGCGCATCGCACGGCGTAGGGAGCGGTGGGTGCCGAGGAGCGTGAGGGCGCAGCGATGCCGATGAGCGAGGACTTCACGCGGCGTCTGCAGCCGATGCTCGAGGAGATCGCCGAGCACTTCGGCACGCCCTTCCACATCTATGACGAAGCGGGGATCCTCGCGAGCGCCGATCGCCTGGCGGCGGCGTTCAGCGGCTTGCCCTTCCACGAGTACTACGCCGTCAAGGCGCTGCCGAACCTGACGATCACGCGCATGCTGCGCGGGCACGGTCTGGGTATGGAGTGCAGCTCGATCGCCGAGCTCGAGCTGGCAGCCGACAGCTACGCACGCGGTGAGGAGATCTTCTTCACCTCCAACAACACGACGCGCGAGGAGTTCGCGGCGGCCCTGTCGCTCGGGGCGATCATCAACATCGACGACGTCACGCTGATCGACAAGCTGCCCGGCGTCCCGGCGCTTTGCTCGTTCCGCTTCAACCCCGGGCCGGAGCGCCTTGGCGACAAACTGATCGGCTCGCCCGTGGAGGCCAAGTTCGGCTTGCGCCGCGACCAGCTAGCGCCGGCCTTCGAGCAGGTGCGAGAGCTCGGGGCAGAACGCTTCGGGCTGCACGCGATGATCGCCTCCAACGTGCTCACCGTGCAGCCGCTGCTCGCGACCGTCGCGATGCTCTTGGCGCTCGAGGACGGCCTGCAACGCGAGCTCGGGATCGAGCTCGAGTTCATCAACGCCGGCGGCGGCCTGGGAATTCCGTATCGGCCCGGCGATCCGTCGCTCGACGTGCACGCGTTCGGGCAGGGCGCGGGCGAGCTGCTGCATGCCCACCGCGAGCGGACCGGGCGCAGCCCGAAGCTGTTCCTCGAGTCCGGCCGCTACATCACGGGGCCGCACGGTGCGCTCGTCACGCGTGTGATCAACCGCATGAGCAAGTGGCGCGAGTACGCCGGCGTCGACGCGGGCATCGCCGCGCTGATGCGTCAGGCCTTCTACGCCGACGCCTACCACCACCTGACGCTGAACGGCGACGACGGCACGCGGCCGAAGCAGACGATCGACGTGGTCGGCTCGCTGTGCGAGAACAACGACAAGTTCGCGATCCAGCGCGAGCTGCCGGAGCTGCACGTGGGCGACCTGCTGCTGATCCACGACACCGGCGCGCACAGCTTCGCGATGGGCTTCAACTACAACGGTCGCCTGCGCCCGCAGGAGCTCTTGCTACGCGCCGACGGCAGCGTTGAGCTGATCCGCCGCGCCGAGGAGGTGCGGCGCGACTACTTCGCCACGCTGCAGTTCGAGCCCGACGTGCTCGTGCCAGGCGAGCGCGAGCCCGGCGCAGGCACGTCGCCGATGGCGCCCATCGAGCAGCCGATCGCCGCCGGGGCGACGGCGCAGGCGAGCTGAGCATGGCGACGCTCGCGAGCATCGCGGACTTCGGCGGCTTGGAGTCGCTGCGCGAGCAGATCGACTGCCTGTGGGAGCGTCGCGCGGAGCTCGACGACCGCGACGCCCGCGTGCAGGCGACCGTGCTGAGCGTGATCGACCTGCTCGACTGCGGCCGTGTGCGTGTCGCGGAGCTCGGCGACGACGGCGAGGTGCAGGTGCACGAGTGGCTCAAGCGCGCGATCGTGCTGCTGTTCCGCGTCTGCCCGATGGAGTACACCGAGGCCGGACCGATGCTGTTCGCCGACAGGCTGCCGCCGAAGCGGAGCAGTCCCAACGTGCGCGTCGTGCCGGGTGCATACGCGCGCTTCGGCTCGCATCTCGCCTCTGGCTCGATCCTGATGCCGAGCTTCGTCAACGTCGGCGCCTACGTCGGCCACGACACGCTCGTCGACACGTGGGCCACCGTCGGCTCGTGCGCGCAGATCGGTGACCGCGTGCACCTCTCCGGCGGCGTCGGCGTGGGCGGCGTGCTCGAGCCGCTGCAGGCGAGCCCGGTGGTAGTCGAGCACGATGCCTTCATCGGCAGTCGCTGCATGCTGATCGAAGGAGCCCGCGTCGGTGAAGGCGCCGTCGTCGGCGCCGGCGTGATCCTCTCGCCGACGATCCCCGTGATCGACGCCGACAGCGGCGAGGAGATCTCCCGAGGACACATCCCGCCGTGGAGCGTGGCGATCGGCGCCAGCCGGACACGTTCTTTCCCGGGCGGCGAGTTCGGCCTGCCGTGCGTGCTCGTCGTCAAGCGCCTCGACGAGGGCGAGCGCCACGACAAGGTCAAGCTGAACGAGCTCGTGCGCGACCACGGCGCGGCGCTGTAGCCGCCGAGCAGTCGCCGACGCTCAGGCAGTAGGTACGTCCGCCAGTGCGTCGGCGCCGTCGAGCAGCAGCTCGGCGGCGCGCTCGGTGCGCTCGGGCGGTCCTGTCAAGGCGACACGCAGGTAGCCCTCGCCGCCGGTCCCGAGGTAGGAGCCTGGCACGACCAGCAGCGAGCGCTCGAGCAGCAGCTCGTAGGTGCGCTCATCATTGCCGCCCGGCACGCCGAGCCAGAGGAAGATCCCGGCCGGCCCACCGGCGTCGACGAAACCCGCCCGTACGGCGGCGGCGGCGAGCAGCTCGCGCTTGTGTGCGTAGCGTTCGCGCGCCTGCGCGACGTGCGACTCGTCCTCCCAAGCGGCGATCGAGGCGCGCTGCACGAACGCCTGTGGAGTCGTGCCGATGTCGCTGCGGTGGCGGCGGATGCGCCCGACGATCTCGGCGTCGCCTGCGACGAAGCCCGAGCGCAAGCCGGCCAGCCCGGAGCGCTTGGAGAGGGAGTTGAACACGACGACGCCGCTGCGATCGTGCAGCTGCAGCGCCGACGCGGGCGGCTCGCCGGCGAACCAGAACTCGGAGTAGGTCTCGTCGACTGCCAGGATCGCGCCGCGGCTGCGGCAGCGCTCGGCGAGATCCTCGAGCAGCTCGAGCGGCGCGCACGCCCCGGTCGGGTTGTGCGGCGTGACGACCCACACGATCGCGACGCGTCGCCACTCGATCTGCCCAGGGTCGGGCAGCCATCCGCCAGCCGCCGTCAGCGTCTGCACGGCGAGCGTCAGGCCGGCCGCGCGGGCGCTGCGCTCGGGCACGGGGTAGGACGGCGAGGTCACGGCGATCGTGTCTCCGTCGCGGGCGAACAGCCGCGCGAGCAGAGCGATCGGCTCCTTTGCACCGAGCGTTGGCAGCACCTCGCGGTCGGGGTCGAGCCCGGCGCCGAAGCGCCGCTCGATCCAGCCGGCGATCGCGGTGCGCAGCTCGGGCACGCCTTCGGCTGAGGGGTAGTCGCACAGCGGGCTCGTCGCGACGGCGTCGGCCAGCGCGTCGCGCACGAGGAGCGGCGCGGGGTCGGTCGGCTGACCCATGCTCAGGTCGACCACGTCGATCCCGCGAGCCTGCGCCGCTCGCCGCGCTTCGGCCAGGCGAAGAAAGGGGTAGCCGGGGGCGTGCTCGACGTGCGGGTTCAGTCGCACAGGAACGATCCGAGGATCTCGTAAGCGCGCGTGAGCGCCTCGGCCGAGACGTGCTCGTCGCGGCGATGGGCCAGCGCGGGGTCGCCGGGGCCGAGGTTGACAGCCTCGATGCCGGCCGCGGCGAATTCGGCGACCGGAGTCCACGCCTGCTTCGCTTCGGGCGCGACACCGCTTGCCGCCACCAGCCGCGCGAACAGCGGGTTGGCGCGCGGCGGCAACGCCCCTTCGGAGTTGGACAGGAGCTCGAGCTCGCCGTGCGCCTCGCAGCGACGCCGCAGCTCGAGCTCGGCCTGCTCGCCGACGAGTCGTGGCGAGTAGCGGAAGTTGACGTTGGCCGTGCACATGCCCGGGATCACGTTGCGGGCGACCCCGGCGTGCAGCATGGTCGCGGTTGCGACCTGCGCGAACTCGAGGCCTTCGATCGTCTCGCGCTCGGGCCCGCGCGCGTGTAGCTCGCCGATCCCGGCCAGCGCTCGATCGATCGCGTTGTCGGCGAGCCATGGCCGCGCCGAGTGCCCGGCACGGCCATGGAAGGTCCACGTCGCGTCGATGTTGCCGAGGCAGCCGGCCTGGACGACGTTGGCCGTCGGCTTCGAGCACGATCGCGAGGTCGGCTTCGCACAGGCCCTGTTCGCGGTCGAGCAGCGGGGTGAGCGCCGACTGCGACGACGGCAGCTCCTCGCGCCCGAACAGCACGTAGCCGACATCGAACGGGCTCGGCGCCTGCGCCAGCGCGAGCTCGAGCATCACGGCGACGCCGCCCTTCATGTCGCTCGCGCCAAGCCCCACGATGCCCTGCTCATCGAGGTGACCAGGCCAGTTCTCCTGTGCCGGAACCGTGTCGAGATGGCCGGCAAGCAGCACGAAGGGGCGCTCGCCGCGGCTCGTGGCGCCGGCCAGCACGCATGTGTCGCCGGCGTCGCGCACCGGCACGCCACCCTCCCGCAGCTCAGCCACGACATGCTCGGCGATGTCTCTCTCTGCGCCGGACTCGGAGGCGATGTCGACCAGCTCGAGCGTGCGCTCGACGAGGCGGGCGGTGAGGGAAGGTGAGGAGATCCGTGTCACTGGCGTCGATGCGCGTCCGTCACGGGTTTCGTGGCGTGGCCGCGCGATGGCTGTTCATGGATTTTCCTACGTGAAGGTGGCCACCGGGGAGATGCGCTCGCGGCAGTGAAGCGACGACGCCTCGCGCGCTAGCCTCGACGGGTGCCACTTTCAAGCTTCAGCCCGCCCGCCCGCGAGTGGTTCGAGAAGGCCTTCGAGGGACCGACGCCGGCGCAGGAAAAGGCGTGGCCGGCGATCGCGGCCGGGCAGAACGTGCTGCTGTCTGCGCCGACCGGCTCGGGCAAGACGCTGGCCGCCTTCCTCTGGGCGCTCGACCGGCTGAGCGCTGAGCCGAGGGGGGAGAAGCAGGGCACGCGCGTGGTCTACGTCAGCCCGCTGAAGGCGCTGGCGTACGACATCGAGCGCAACCTGCGCACGCCGCTGCGCGGGATCGGCGCCGAGCAGGTCACGGTCGCGATCCGCACGGGCGACACGCCGCAGAAGGAGCGCGCCGCGATGGCGCGCAACCCGCCGGACATCCTGATCACGACGCCCGAGTCGCTGTACCTGATCCTCACCTCGCAGGCGCGCTCGATGCTGGACGACGTCGAGGCAGTGATCGTCGATGAGATCCACGCCGTCGCGGCGACCAAGCGCGGCTCTCATCTGGCGCTGACGCTCGAGCGCCTGGAGGCGCACGCGCGCGCGCACACCGAGCCCGCAGGCGGTGAGCGCATGAGCCGCGGCAGCGGGCGTGAGCTGCAGCGCATCGGCCTCAGCGCCACGCAGAACCCGCTCGAGGAGATCGGCCGCTTCCTCGTCGGTCCGCGCCGTGAGGTGGCGATCCTCGACGCCGGGCACAGAAAGCAGCTCGACCTGCGCATCGAGGTGCCCGTCGAGTCGATGAGCGAACCGGGCGGCCCGACGCCGCCGAGCGACCCTTCGCACGACCCACTCGACCCCGTCGCCGGAGGCGAGTCGACGCGGAACTCGATCTGGCCGGCGATCTACCCCGAGCTGCTGGCACAGGTCAAAGCGCACAACTCGACGATCGTGTTCGTCAACAACCGCCGCTCCGCCGAGCGGGTGGCATTGCGCCTGAACGAGCTCGCCGCCAAGGAGCTCGAGCTCGAACAGGCCAAAGACGATGATGAGAAGAAGGACGACGGACCAGTCGTGCCGCTCGAAATCGCGCGCGCACATCACGGCTCGCTGGCACGCGAGGAGCGCACCAAGGTCGAGGAGCTCCTGAAGGCGGGCGAGCTGCCGTGCCTCGTCGCCACGAGCTCGCTCGAGCTCGGCATCGACATGGGCGCAGTCGATCTCGTGCTGCAGATCGAGTCGCCCAAGTCCGTCGCGCGCGGGCTGCAACGCATCGGCCGCGCCGGGCACAACGTCGGCGACGTCAGCCGCGGGCGCATCTTCCCCAAGTTCAGGGGCGATTTGCTCGAGTGTGCCGTCGTCGCCAGGCGCATGCACGAAGGACTGATCGAGCCCACCGTCGTCCCGCGCAACGCGCTCGATGTGCTCGCCCAGCAGATCGTCGCCATCGCCGTGGCGGGCGATCCCGCGAAAGCGGGCATAAATGGAAATCAGGACGACGAAGGCATCTCCGTGCAGGACTTGCACGCACTCGTCACGAGCAGCTATCCATATGCGGATCTGTCGATCGAGCTGCTCGAGAACGTGCTCGACATGCTCGACGGGCGCTACCCGTCAAAGGACTTCGGCGAGCTGCGTGCGCGGATCGTGTGGGATCGCGTCGGCGGCACGATCCGCCCGCGCAAGGGATCGCGCCAGCTGGCGATCGCCAACGCCGGCACGATCCCCGATCGCGGGCTTTATTCGGTGACGCTGCCCGACGGACGGCGCGTCGGCGAGCTCGACGAGGAGATGGTCTACGAGGCGCGCCCCGGCCAGGCCTTCCTGCTCGGCGCCTCGACCTGGCGGATCGAGGAAATCGGGCGCGACCGCGTGATCGTCACGCCCGCCCCCGGCGCCCCCGGAGCGGTGCCCTTCTGGAAGGGCGATTCCGTCGGGCGTCCCAAGGAGCTCGGCGAGGCGATCGGCGCCTTCTCCCGCTGGGCCGTCGAGCAGCAGCCCGAGACCCTGCAGAAGGACTACGAGCTCGACGAGCGCGCCGCCCGCAACCTGCTCGCCTACCTGCGCGAGCAGCAGGATGCCACGCGCGTGCTGCCCAGCGAGCGCACGATCGTGCTCGAGCGCTTTCGCGACGAGATCGGCGACTGGCGCCTGTGCGTGCTCTCGCCGTTCGGCGGTCGCGTGCACTCGGCCTGGGGCCTCGCCATCGCCGCCCGCATCCGCGAGCGGATCGGCATCGAGGCCGACGCGATCTCCTCCGACGATGGAATCGTGCTGCACCTACCCGACCTCGATGCCGACGACGCCGAGGCGCTGCCATCGGCGGCCGAGCTGATCATGCTCGAGCCCGATGAGGTCGAGGCGCAGATCACGGCCGAGCTCGGCGGCTCGGCGCTGTTCGGCGCGCGCTTTCGCGAGAACGCGGCGCGTGCGCTGTTGATCCCGCGCGCCTATCCCGGCAAACGCACGCCTTTGTGGCAGCAGCGGCTGAAGGCGCAGAACCTGCTCGAGGTGGCGCGCCGCTACGCCGACTTCCCGATCGTGCTCGAGACCTACCGCGAGTGCCTGCGCGACGTGCTCGACGTGCCCGGCCTCGAAGGCATCTTGCGCTCACTGCATTCGCGCGAGATATCGCTCGTCGAGGTCGAGACGCCGACGGCTTCGCCGTTTGCCTCCTCGCTGCTGTTCGACTACGTCGCAACGTACATGTACGAGGGCGACGCGCCGAGCGCCGAGCGCCGCGCTGCCGCGCTGTCGCTCGACCGCGACCTGCTGCGCGAGCTGCTCGGCCAGGAGGAGTTGCGCGAGCTGCTCGACCCCGACGCGCTCGCGCGTGTAGAGGATGATCTGCAGCATCGCTCCGAGATCACCCGAGCCACCGGCCGCGACGGCCTGCACGACGTGCTGCGCCACGTCGGCGACCTGAATGACCACGAGGTCGCCGCGCGCGTGTTCGAGGGGATCGATCCCGAGCCGCTGCTGGCCGAGCTGCAGCGCGAACGCCGCGCCATCCGTCTGCGCATCGGCGGCGAGCAGCGCTGGGTGGCAGCCGACGAGGCCGGGCTGTACCGTGACGCCCTGTCCGCCGCGCCACCCGGTGGCCTGCCCGAGGCGTTCCTCGCCGACGTGCCCGACGCGCTGCGCGTGCTCGTCGCGCGTTACGCCCGCACACACGGTCCGTTCACGAGTGAGGAGCTGCGCGAGCGCTACGGCGTCGATGCCGCCGCTGTGCTGCGCGAGCTCGAGCGCGACGGCAACGTCGTGCGTGGCGAGCTGCGCCCCGGCGGTACAGGTCGCGAGTGGTGCGACGTCGAGGTGCTGCGGCGCCTGCGCCGCGCCTCGCTGGCCGCGCTGCGCAAGGAGATCGAGCCGGCCGAGCAGCAGGCGCTCGCCGCCTTCCTGCCCGCTTGGCAGGGGATCGATCGCCACCCAAGCGCCGGCGCCGGGATCGACCGGCTGCGCGAGGTGCTCGTGCCGTTGCAGGGACTCGCGCTGCCTGCCGAGATCTGGGAGCGCGACGTGCTGCCGCGCCGCACAGGCGCCTACTCGCCGTCGTGGCTCGACCAGTTGTGCGCCAGCGGCGAGCTCGTGTGGGTCGGCGCCGGGCCGCTGCACCGCTCCGGTCGTGTCGCGCTGTACCTCCGCGAGGATGCGCCGCTGATCGGCCCGCCTGCGAGCGCCGAGCGACGGGGCGCCGGCTCCGTTGCATCGAAGGCGAGCGCCGCGAAGGCGATCGATTCTCCCGAGCACGAGCTGCTGCGCGCGCGCCTGGCGCAGAGCCCGTGCTTCTTCAGCGACCTGCTCGCCGAGCTCGGGTTGGCCGCCGAGGCGCTGCGCGAGACGCTGTGGGATCTCGTCTGGGCCGGCGAGGCGACCAACGACGCGTGGGCGCCGCTGCGGGCGCCGCGGCTCGCACTCGCCCGGGCGCGTCCCGAGCGTCGTACATCGGTCCGTCGATTCGGCTCTCGCCGTACCGGCGCGCAGTCGCAGGTCCAGGGCCGCTGGGGCCTGACCGAGCCGATCTTCGCCGCCGGCGCTCCCGGCCCCGAGCGCCGCCGTGTGCTGGCCGAGCTGCTGCTCGAGCGCTACGGCATCCTCACGCGCGAGCAGGTGCTCGCCGAGGGGATCAAGGGCGGCTTCGCGACGCTCTACGACACGCTCTGCAACCTCGAGACGCTCGGCGTCTGCCGCCGCGGGTACTTCGTCGAGGGCATGGGCGGCGCGCAGTTCGCGCTGCCCGGTGCCGTCGAGCGCCTCCGCGCCGCCCGCTCGACAACCGCAGCAGACCTCGCGCCGGCGCCTGCGCTGCGCTCCCCGGGAGCCACGACGGGCTCGCGTCCCTCGGGCGAGCGCCCGCGCACTGTCGTACTTGCCGCCGCCGACCCCGCGCAGCCCTACGGCGCAGCGCTGCCGTGGCCAAAGCGTGACATTCAGGAACGCCGACCGTCGCGTGTGGCAGGTGCGTACGTGGTGCTCGTCGCAGACGAGCCCGTGCTGTACGTCGAGCGCGGCGGGCGCAGCCTGCTGACGTTCGCAGGCGACGCCTCGACGGGGGTGGCGGCGACCCTGCCCGTCCCGAACGCCGCGGGGGGCGACGGCGAGGCACTCGAGCACGGCTTGCACGCGCTCGCCGAGGCGGTGCGCGCAGGGCGCGTGCCCAAGCTCGCGCTCGAGCGGATCGACGGCGCTGCGGCTACCGGATCGGCGCTGGCCGTCACGCTGCTCGAGCTCGGCTTCCACTCGGGGCCGAGACGGTTGACACTGAGCGCCTGAGGACGCCGCCGGGCGGCGTCCTCCGCGGCTTCGACGGTCCGCTTGGAGACACGCCTCGGGATAAGTCGCATACCGCTCAAATGCACCCTGTTCGGCCTGTCGGTACGGCGCTTGGCGGCAAGAGACATTGCTGGAAGGGCTCAATGTATTCCGGTATAAAGAATGGCAGGACAGCTCAAAGTAGGCTTGCGTTTCTGGGGAACATGATCTATTATCTCGAATCGTGGGGATGAGTGGAACACACAGGGGGCCGACGCCCATATACCGGAGGCTTCCTCACGGTCCAAATGGGATGTCGCGTGACGACGTAGCTCGCAACCAGCGGGCGCGCATGTACGGCGGCATGATCGAGGCGGTCCACGAGCGCGGCTATCCGCAGACCACCGTTGCCCACGTGATCGCCCTGGCAGGAGTCTCCCGCCGAGCCTTCTACGAGCAGTTCGCCAACAAGGAAGCGTGTTTCCTGGCGACGTATGACATCGTCGTCGCACGGGCGCGCAAGCTCGTGCTCGACGCTTGGACGCGCGAGCGTGGCTGGGCCAACCGCCTGCACATCGCCTGCAAGGCGCTGCTCGACGACGTCGCCGACCAGCCGAAGGGGCCGCGTCTGGTGCTCGTCGACTCGCTCGGCATCGGGCCGAAGGCACGCGAGCGGATGACGCTGGCCTCGACCACGTTCGAGCGCGTCGTGGCGATGGCCTTCCAGGCGGACCCCAACGGCGAAGAGCTCTCGCCGCTGACCGTTCGCGCGATCGTCAGCGGCGTCCGACACGTCGCCTTCACGCGGATGTACGAGCACCGCGAAAAAGAGCTGTACACGCTGGCCGACGAACTGCTCGACTGGATCGAGTCCTATCGCTCGCCTGTGGCCAGGCGCCTGAACGTCTCGGGCCTCGTCCAGCCCAACCTCATCGAGCCGCAGCCGGCGGTCTTCCTGGCCAGCGACGACCGCCGCTCGCGTGCGCTCGGCGCGCTCGTCCACCTCACCCTCGACGAGCGCTACTCGGAGCTGAGCGACCCGCAGATCGCGCAGTTCGCGGGCATCTCGACGGAGGGCTTCCACAAGCTGTTCGTCGACAAGGAGGCGTGCTTCCTGGCGGTGCTCGACGAGTTCGTCGCCGAAGCGATGGAAGCGGTCAAGCGCTCGATCGAGCCGGCCTCGAGCTGGCCGGAGGCGGTACACCTCGCGGTCGGCGCGCTGGTCGAGTACTTCGCCAGCCACGAGGCGCTCAGCCGCCTCGCATTCATCGAGATCTTCGACGTCGGCCCGGGCATGATCGGCCGCATGACGCGCTCGATCGAAGACTTCACGAAGCTGCTCGACGAGCTCGGTCCAGAGGCACGGCGTGGCCCGCTGGTGGCGCGCGAAGCGATCACGGGCGCCATCTGGGGCATCGTCTCGGCCTACTCGGCGCACGATCGCGTGCGCCAACTGCCCTACCTGGTCGATCAGCTCACGTTCCTCGTGCTCGCCCCATACATCGGCGCCAAGCCGGCGATGGAGACGATCGAGGCGACGCGCAAGCCGCTGCCGAGCGACTACTGAGCGTCGGTCATCTGCAAAGGTGGGCGCGATGAGCGAGCCCACCTCGGCACCGACTTCGCGCACCTCGCGCCGCGGCTCTGGCCCGCGCCGCGTGGGCCACAAGGGGGCGGACCTGATCGAGCCCGGCAACACGCTGGCGAGCTTCGACGCGGCGCTGCACCACGGCGTCGACATGATCGAGCTGGACGTGCTCCCCGAGCGCACCGACGGCAGCGGCGAGCTGCTCGTCGCACACGACTACGAGGATGCCCGTGCGCGCGAGCCGCTGCGCTTCGAGCAGGCGCTCGAGCACCTCGTCGGTGAGCGCTTCGCCGCGCTCGACTTCGACATCGATGTGAAGATCCCCGGCTACGAGCGCCGCGTGATTGACGCGCTGCGCAAGTTCGGCCTGATCGAGCGCAGCCTGCTCAGCTGCACCTACCCGCAGGTGCTCGCGCGCATCCGTGCGCAGGAGCCGGCGCTGCGTCTCGGCCTGTCGGTGCCGCGCGTGCGCCGCGACTACACGACCGACATGCTCACGGCGATCCCGGCACTGGCGATCCTCACGGGCTACCGCGCGATGCTCCCCGCGCGCGCCCGGACGGGGCTGCGCGAGGGCCGCTACGACGCGATCATGGCGCACTGGCGCGTGGTCACGCGGGCGCTCGTGCGCGCCGTGCACGAGGCTGGCGGCGAGCTCTACGTGTGGACCGTCGACGACAGCGCGCGCATCGCCAGGCTGACTGAGCTCGGCGTCGACGGGATCATCACGAATGACCCGCGGCTGTTCAAAGACGGCCGCTGACAGGCGTCTTTAGATGTTCAGCCGATCAGGCAGCTGGCCGCGGAGAAGCCGGCGGGGTCCGAGCCGGCGAGGCTGTCACGGCCGGCGCTCGTGGCGCGCGCCGCCTGGGCGAGCACGGTCGAGCCGCGGCGCCACTCGAAGTTGACGACGCCGCGCAACGTGAACGCCGGCTGTCCGGCCACCGGGTTGAGCTGGAAGCTGCGCCCGGCCTGGCGCGCTGACGCGCCCGAGCCGACCGCCGCGTAGCTGGCCGACGCCTTGCTTAGGTCGGTCCACGCCTTCGTCGCCGCGTTCATGTACTGCAGGCGAAAGCGCATGTACATCGTGTCGTGCGCCTGGTGGTCGCCCGGCATCGAGCCGCGGATGCCGACCGTGTTCGGCTGGTCTGGGGCGTTGCAGATGTCGATCGTCGACCACAGCAGCCGCGAGCGCAGCAGCGCGCTCGTATCTACGGCGCGCCGGGCTCGCTTACCGCTCTTGGCCGCCGCGGCGGAGCTCGTCGGCGTCGAGCCGAGGAGCACACCGATCAGCAGCGCGCAGGCGAGCGACGGTGCGAGCGCGGCACGAGAACGCGAATGTCCGCTTTTCGATACCCGCTCCATGTACTGAAGATACCTTCGTACGCCCCGCAGTTGCGGACGATTTATGACCCATGAGCCGGTTGGCGCATCGCCCACGCCGCCGTGCGCATGTCGTGTGATATGCCTGCCGGATGGCTGGGATGCGATCAGAGGAGGTGGTGGAGCTTCTCGGAAACGTTCCGGTGTTCTCGACTCTGGTCAAGGACGACCTCGAGCGGATCGCGCAGTTCGCCGTGCCCCGCGAATTCGAGCCCGGTGAGGTCGTGTTCCGCGAGGGCGACGCCAGCGACACGTGCTACGTCGTGCGCCACGGCAGGGCACGCGCGATCCGCACCCACCGCGACGGCCGCACGCTGACGCTCGCGACGTTCGGCCCCGGCGACATCTTCGGCGAGTTGGCGCTGTTCGAGGACGAGCGGCGCTCGGCGACGATCGAAGCGATCGAGCAGACGGCCGTCGTCGCCGTGCTTGGACCGGACATGCGCCGGCTGATGTCCGAACACGCCGAGATCTCGGCGCGCCTGGCAATCGCGCTCGGCCGGCGGCTGCGGGAGACCAACGAACGCCTGCAGCGCCAGTCCTTCTCGACCGTGCAGAGTCGAGTGGCGGTCGTGCTTTCACAACTGGTCGAGCAGGAGCTGAGCGACGGCAAGCACGGGGACGTGCTCGTCACTGCCACCCAGGCAGACCTGGCCCAGCTGGCAGGCTCCTCGCGCGAGTCGGCCAGCCGTTTCCTCGCCGTGCTCGAGCGCGCCGGCGTGATCTCGCAGGGTAGGGGACGCCTCACCGTGCACGACCCCGACGCGCTCAAGCAGTATGTCTTCTAAGAAGCCACGCGGGAAGCGCGGCAAGGGCGGGGAGGGCGGCCGGGGCGGGCAGGGCGGCCCCGGCGAGGGTGGCTCTGAGAAAGCCGGTTCGGGAAAGGGCGGCTCCGGCAGGGCCGCCTCCGGCAAGGCAGCCTCGGGCAAACGGGGCGGTGGCAGGACGGCCGCGCGCGAGCGCTCTGCCGGCGGCGTGGTCGTGCGCGGCGATGAGGTCGTCGTGATCGTGCCCACTCGCCGCGCCTCGGATGGCTCGAAGGTGGTGGCGCTGCCCAAGGGGCACATAGATCCGGGCGAGAACGCGCTGCAGGCCGCCACGCGCGAGGTGCGCGAGGAGACCGGCATCGTGGCTGAGCCGGTGACGGAGCTGGGCGAGACGCGCTACTGGTACCGGCGGGACGGGCAGACGATCCCCAAGTCGGTCTCGTTCTATCTCTTCAAGTACGTCGAAGGCGACACAGCTGATCACGACGACGAGGTCGAGAAGGCGTGGTGGATCTCGCTGGCCGACGCCCAACGCGAGCTGAGCCACGCGGCGGAGCGCGAGATGGTGGCAAAGGCTACCCAGTACTTGGAGGCCGAGAGCAAAGCCCGATAGCCTTGCGCTCCGTGCAAGTGCTCAACTTCTACTCGACGATCTTTGCCGACGAGCTCAAGCGGGGCCGCAAGACGGCGACGATCCGCCTCGGCGACAAGTCCGGCAAGTACCGCAAGAACCAGCTCGTGCTGGTCACGATCGGCTACCAGCACTCCCCGCGCGAGCGGATCTTCGAGGCCGTGATCGACCAGGTCGAGGTGATGAAGCTGGCCGATCTCTCGCCGCGCGACATCAAGCACGACAACCCCGAGTTCCGCCGTCACGACGAGCTGATCAACTTCCTCGAACAGATCTACGGCCGCGAGGTCTCCACGCAGGACACGGTGACCGTCGTGCGCTTCTCTCAGATCCTCGAGAACCCGAGCGGGATGACGGCGGCGATGAAGGGCTTCGGCGGCGCTCAGAACTAGCGCGCAGGCACCCGCACTCACCAGACCGGGCGAGTGTGCCAACTATTCGTACTATCTCCGTTTCCTGTACTATCGCCGCCTGGCGAATCGGGGAAGTGCTGAATGAAGCGCGCATCGAGTCGGGGGACATCGAGCATCATCGCTGCCGGCCGTGCCGTTCGCCATCACGCACGCCGGCAGGCACGTCCACTCGCCCTCGCCTGCCTGATGCTGCTGCTGCCGGCGGCGGCTGCAGCTCAAGCCAGCGCTGCCCGATCCGTGCAGCGCCCCGTTTCGGGCTCCGCTCTGCGCAGCCCGATCGGCGTGAACGACGGGCCGCAGGTCCAGGCATCGCGAGCGCGTACGGGCACGCTCGAGCTCAACGTCGTGGGCTTGCCGCATGGGGTCGGCGCCCGTGTGCTGTTGACCGGCCCGCGAGGCTTTCACATGCAGGTGCGGCACTCGAAGGTGCTGAAGCGGCTGCGACCGGGGCGCTACCGGCTCAGGATCGCGCGGGTCTCGATCCCGCGCCACACGCCCGGCGTTCCGGGCGGTGGGGCGGCGTATCCAACCGCCGGCTCTGCCAGCTCCAGCGTCAGGGTCGGGGCGAAGAGCATGGTGATCGTCAACTACGGCTCGATTCGCAACGCGAAGACGCGTGTGCTGAGGAGCAGTCCCCTGTCGGTCGCCGGCGTACCGACGGACCCATCTGCGATCACCGTGCCGGGGGGCAGCTCGCTCGGCGTCGGCTCGATCGTGGCGCAGGCGCCGTCGACGGCATTGCCGGCCGGGCTGTTCGACAGTGTCACGGCGGTCAAGTCCGAACACGGCCGCACGGTGCTCTCGCTGAAGCCCGCAACGCTTGCCGAAGCGTTCGCGTCGATCGACGTCGAAACGAGTGTCCCGCTCAACTTTGGTCCGCCGCCGGCAACGGCTGCCGGCGCACACGCCGCAAACGCGCTCACCGATGTCGACCTTGCGTTCAGCGACGAGCTGATCAAGGACAAGCTCGAGGGCTCGTGCGGTGCGCCGCCGGTGGGCTGGGCGCTCTCGCCGCACGGCACGGTGCGCCCGTCGCTGAACACGACACTGCACAAGGGGTTCCTCGGTTTGGTCTACGGAGAACTGAGCGTGACCATGACGGGCGATGCCGGATTCGACGCAACGATTCCATCGGGCGTGCACTGTGACCTGACCGTCGACGGACCGAAGGCGCAGACGTTCATTCCGATTGCCGGCGTGCCCGTGCCCGTCGAGGGCAGCGTGAACCTTGGCGTCTCGTTCGCGCTCGACGGTGCGACCGAAGTCCACACCGATGCGAAGCTGTCGATCACCGGCGGTGTCGAGCTCCACGGCGCGTACGGCACGCCGATCTTGCGAGTGGCACCGAGCGCGTCCGGCTCGATCAAGATCGCCGGCGGTCGCGTCTCGATCGGCCCGCAGGTGCAAGTGGGACTGGGGCTCGCCGACATCAACGGGCACGTGTCGGACTCGCTGAACGTGATCGCGAAGGGCTTGAGCTCTCAGTCCTGTGAGATCGACATCGGCGGCTCGGCAGGCGTGGGCCTCGACCTGTGGGCCTTCCACCCGTCGTTCACGCCGATCAATCCGGAAGTCCCCGTCTATCACTGCCCGAGCTCGAGCCAGGGAGGCGGCAGCGGGAGCACCGAAACGACGCCGAAACAGCCGAGCGAACCCCCGACGCCTCGCGGAGGGTCGGTGCTCGTCTACGAAGGCAACGACTCAAGCCCCGACGACAACGGCAACGACTCGTATTCAGAGCTCGCCCAAGCGACCGGCAGGCAGGTCGAAGCCGCAACGACGTTGCCGTCCGACCTGTCGCCTGACGCGTGCGTGTTGCTACAGCTGAATTCGGAAGAGTTCAACCCAGAACAGGTCGCGCAGCTGCTCGCCTATATGCAGCGAGGAGGAGTCCTCGTCGCGATCGGCGAGTACAACGAATACGACGAATCCGCCGATCAGAACCTCTCCTCCTTGGCCGCCTCGCTGGGAGCGTCGATGGCCTTCGAAGCCGACACGCTCGACTCCGAATTCCACTTGGCGACCGATCTCGGTCCGTCGCCTTTTGCCAACGGTGTCGGCTCGCTCGAGTACGCCGCCACGGCGAGCCTGTCGATCTCCCCGCCGGCCGAGGTGGTCGCGCGTACCGAAACCGAAGACGCGCCGTTCATCGGTGCGCAGGCGATCGGCAGCGGCTCGCTCGTGATGATCGGCGACTCCGATGTCCTCTCCGACTTCAGCGGCGAAGGCTACGAATCGGCCGGAAACGCTGTGTTCGCGCGCAACCTGTGCGGTGAGAGCGGCTGACGGGTCGCTGCGGCTGCGCTTTGGCAGTCGACGCCGAAACTGCCAAATCGCCTTGATGTATGCGAGACGGCCTTATATATTGAGGGGACCGTTGGCACTCTCGCCCGAGAGTGCCAGAGGCGCTGGGTCACCGGCACAGAGGGCCGGAAACTACGGCAAAGCGCCCGAAGCACTCTCTAGATGGAGGTAGCGAATATGAAGCTGAAGCCCCTGGGCGATCGTCTGATCGTGCGGGCAATCGAGGAGGAGCTGACGACCGCGAGCGGTCTCGTCCTCCCCGACACTGCCAAGGAGAAGCCACAGAAGGGCGAGGTCATCGCCGCCGGCGACGGTCGCCTCGACGATGACGGCAAGCGCATCCCGCTGGACGTGAAGAAGGGCGACGAGGTCCTCTACAGCAAGTACGGCGGGACCGAGATCAAGATCGACGGGGAGGACCTGCTCGTGTTGCGCGAGTCCGACGTCCTCGCCCTCGTCGAGGCATAAG
This sequence comes from uncultured Solirubrobacteraceae bacterium, assembly GCA_963714215.1. Classification (GTDB taxonomy): domain Bacteria; phylum Actinomycetota; class Thermoleophilia; order Solirubrobacterales; family Solirubrobacteraceae; genus Palsa-744. Next base: position 467,239 of record CAVQNP010000004.1, on the reverse strand, counting down.
GAGACTTAGATGGCAAGCAAGGAGATCAAGTACAACAGCGAGGCTCGCGCCGCGCTCGAGGCGGGCGTGGACGCCGTCGCCAACGCAGTCAAGGTCACGCTCGGCCCGAAGGGTCGCTACGTCGTGCTCGACAAGAAGTTCGGCGCCCCCACGATCACCAACGACGGCGTCACGATCGCTCGTGAGATCGAGGTCGAGGACGTCTTTCAGAACCAGGGCGCACAGCTCGTGCGCGAGGTCGCCACGGCGACCAACGACGTCGCCGGCGACGGCACGACGACGGCGACGGTGCTCGCCCAGGCGATCGTTCGCCAGGGTCTGAAGAACGTCGCGGCCGGTGCCAATCCGCTCGCGCTCAAGCGCGGGATCGAGAAGGCCGTCGAGGAGGTCGTCAAGAACATCGCCTCGCAGTCCAAGGAGGTCTCCGGCAAGGACCAAATCGCCCGCGTGGCGACGATCTCGGCCGGCGACGAGGAGATCGGTGACGTAATCGCCGACGCGATCGAGAAGGTCGGCAAGGACGGCGTGGTCAACGTCGAGGAGGGCCAGACGTTCGGCATGGACCTCGAGTTCACCGAGGGCATGCAGTTCGACAAGGGCTACATCTCGCCCTACATGGTCACCGACCAGGACCGCATGGAGGCGACGCTGGAGGACCCCTACATCCTGATCGCCAACTCCAAGATCGGCTCGGTCCGTGACGTGCTGCCGGTGCTCGAGCAGGTGATCCAGTCGGGTAAGCCGATCCTGATCATCGCCGAGGACGTCGAGGGCGAGTCGCTGGCGACACTCGTCGTCAACAAGCTGCGCGGGACGTTTACCGGCGTGGCCGTGAAGGCGCCCGGCTTCGGCGACCGCCGCAAGCGGATGCTCGAGGACATCGCGATCCTCACGAGCGGCGAGGTGATCACCGAGGAGATGGGCCTGAAGCTGGAGAACACCCAGCTCTCCCAGCTCGGCCGTGCCCGTCGGGTCGTCGTCGGCAAGGACACGACGACGATCGTCGACGGCGCAGGTGACGCGACTGCGATCAAGGGCCGCATCAACCAGATCAAAGCCGAAATCGAGAACACCGACTCGGACTTCGACCGCGAGAAGCTGCAGGAGCGCTTGGCAAAGCTCTCCGGCGGCGTCGCCGTGGTGAAGGTCGGCGCGGCCACCGAGACGGAGATGAAGGAGAAGAAGCACCGCGTCGAGGACGCGCTGCAGGCGACTCGCGCGGCGCTCGAGGAGGGCATCGTGCCGGGCGGCGGCGTCGCACTGCTGCAGGCCTCATCGGCCGTCAGCATCAGCGACAACGGTGCATCGGTCGACGGCTCAGACGACGAGCGCACGGGTGCACGCATCGTGCTCCGCGCGCTGGAGGAGCCGCTCCGTCAGCTCGCCGAGAACGCGGGCCTCGAGGGCTCGGTTGTCGTCAACGATGTGCGCAAGGCCAAGAAAGGCTTCGGCCTGAACGCCTCGACGAACGAGATCGTCGACCTCGTCGCCGAAGGCGTGATCGACCCGGCGATGGTGACGCGCTCTGCTCTGCAGAACGCGGCCTCGATCGCCAAGAACATCCTCACGACCGAGGCGATCGTCGCCGAGCTGCCGGAGAAGGAAGGCGCTCCGGCCGGCGGTGGCATGCCCGACATGTCAGGGATGATGTAAGCAGCAGGACCACGCTGCCCGGCGTCACGGGCACAGGTGGGAAGGCCCGGCCGCACAGCCGGGCCTTCCGTCGTTAACGGCGCCGCCGGGCCCCCGGTTCACGCGGGCGCAAGTGCGGCGATGTAGGCGTTCACACGCGCTGACCGCTGCTGTTTCCGACCGTCAAATGGCCGAACCTGTCTCTCTCTTTTGCGCACCGACGGCGTGCATCGCCGGCTCGGAATCCCTTGCTGCTGGGCGTTTTTTCGTCCCGTCCAGCGGATCGGGTCGGGACCGGTCCGGCGCGTCCCTTGACTGTCGGGGCCTGAAAAATATGGTGGCCGCTCAGCCGCAGCGATAACCGTCAACGGGGAGCCGCCAGCGGAGTGAGGCGTCACGAGCACCAGTACCTTAATCGGTGAAAGGGCCGGTCTTAAACATCGGTGATCCGGGTTCGAGCCCCGGCTGGTGCATGCCGTTTGCAGTCACATACACCAGCCGATGACCACGAACCTATTCGACTACTTCGAGGGTGCCGAGACGCGGGAGGACGGGGTCTCGCCGTGGGCGGCGCGCGCGCCGCGCCGACCCAACCCGGACTTTGACCTGCAGCTGTTCCCGCGCGCGCCGCGCTGGCAGGAGGACGCCGAGTCGCTGCGCGTGCTCGCACGGCTCGAGCAGGAGCCGTGGGTGCGCTCGCTGACGCGCGATCGAGGGGTCGTGAAGGTCGTGCTCGCCGACGGCTGGATCGAGCTGACGGGCGCGGCGCTGGAGGCGGGCGGCAGCGCCGAGACGCATCTCTCTGACATCGCCGACGGCAGGCGCGTGTCCGTGCAGTTCTGGGACGCCAACGCGACGAAGGCGCTGCACGTAGGGCACCTGCGCAACCTCGCGATCGGCAACGCGCTCTCGTCGGCGCTCGCGCAGGCCGGTGCGAAGGTCGAGCGGCGCAGTCGCATCTCCGACATGGGCCGGGCGATGGGTGAGGCGATGGCGGGCGTCGTGCAGAGCGGGCGCCACGTTCAGGGCTTCGCCGACGGCGAGAAGTCAGACCACTTCGTCGGCGAATGCTACGCCGACTACGTCTCTGCCGGCGGGCTCATGCAGACGACCGAGCAGGAGCAGGCCGAGGACTCGCTCTCGCGTGAGGTCCAGGTCCAGAACGACGCCGCCGACACGCTGATCAAACGCGTCCTCAGCGGCGATCGCGAGGCCGTCGAGCTCTGGTACAAGACGCGCGCCTGGGTGATCGCCGGGCAGCGCAAGACGCTCGCGCGGCTCGGCATCGCCTTCGACCGCGTGTTCTTCGAGTCCGACTACCTCGCCGAGACGGTCGAGCTCACGGAGACGGGGCTGCGCAGCGGCACTCTGCACCGCCGCGAGGACGGCGTGGTCGTCTACTCGACCGGCTTCGAGGAGCTCGAGGAGCTCGCGCTCGTGCGCGCCGACGGGCTCTCCACGCAGCACATGCGCTCGCTCACCTACGCGATGACGGCCCCCGAACTGGAGGATATGACTTCGATGCAGGTGACCGGCTCGGAGTGGGTCGCGCACGTGACGAGCATCCGCAAGCTGGCGCACGAGCTGCGCCCAGAGCTCAACGGCGGCTTCCATCCAAGCCGCAGCATCTTCCACGGGATGGTCTTCAGCCAGAAGCGCGCGCTGACTTCGAGCGCCGGTGCGCTCCTGATCGACGAGCTCACCGAGTGGATTGACGAGCAGATCGACGCCGATCCGGGCCGGCGCGCAATACGCGCCTCGCACCCGTTCCCCGAACGGATTGCACCGCAGCTCGCGCTCGGCTGGTTTTTGCCGCATCCGGTCGCGCCCGACATGGACTTCGACCCCGGCCGGCTGCTGTCCGAGGAGGAGAGCCTCGGTTGGGAGCTCGTCCGCGCTCGGGCGATGCACAGCGCGAGCGGTCCCGGCGAGCGGACGCCGAGCGAGGACCCCGACTACCGATTCGCTGTGATCCAGTCGGAGCTCTACCGCCGGCACCTGCGGCAAGCGGTCGAGCGGCTGGACGTGCGCCCGCTCGCCAACTACCTCAAGCACCTCGCGATCTGGTACCTCGAGCGCGACCGCTCAGAACCGGTCGAGCGCGTTGTGCACACGCTGCTCGACCGCAGCGCGCGGGGGCTCGGACTGGAGACGGCCCCATGAGCACGCTGCTGATCGACAACTACGACTCCTACACGTACAACGTCTTCCACCTCCTCGCCGCGGTGTCCGGCGAGGAGCCGATCGTGGTGCACAATGACTTCGTCTCCTGGCGTGCCCTCTCGCGCTGGGACTTCGACGCGATCGTGATCTCGCCCGGCCCGGGGCGACCCGATCGCTGGCACGACTTCGGCGTGTGCGCGGACATCCTGCGCTTCTCCCAGACGCCCGTGCTCGGCGTGTGCCTTGGCCATCAAGGCCTCGGATACGTGCTCGAGGGCAAGGTCTCGAGCGCACCGATGGTCATGCACGGCCGCCTGAGCGGCGTCAAGCACGAGGGCGAGGGGCTGTTCGCGGGCATCCCCCAGGACTTCTCAGTCGTGCGCTACCACTCGCTCGCCGTCAGCGGAGCGCTCGGCGAGGGACGCGTCACGGCGTGGACCGACGACGGCGTCGTGATGGGCATCGAACACACCAGTCGCCCGATGTGGGGCGTGCAGTTCCATCCCGAGTCGATCGCGACCGAGCACGGGCACAAGTTGTTCGAGAACTTCTATGAGATGGCGCGCCGCCACCGCGCGCTGCGCGGCAGGCGCACGAACATGCCGGCGCCGCTGCGTCGTGCACGCGAGCGCTCGACGCTCGCGCAGGGATCACCGCCCGCGCCAGCGCCGCAGCAGAGCCTGGCCGAGGGCGCGGCACCCGTCCGCGAGCTGAGGCTCCACTCGCGCACGCTCGCCGGCGAGCCGGTCGCGGAGGTGCTGTTCGAGCGCCTGTTCGGCGAGGCCGAGCACGCCTTCTGGCTCGACAGCGCCGACGCTCCGACGACGCTCGCCCGTCGCTCGTTCATGGGGACCTCGGCCGGCGTCGAGCGTGAGCTGCTCGAATACGACGTCGCGCACGGGACGGTCACGCTGCACGGGGCCGAGGGGACGCGCATCGAGCACGGATCGGTCTTCGAGATCCTCGACCGTCAGCTGCAGCAGCGCCGCCTGAAGCTGCCCGAAGGTGTCCCCGAGGGGCTCGTGGGCGGCTTCGTCGGCTACCTCGGCTACGAGTGCAAGGCCGACTGCGGCTCGCCGGTCGAGCACGGCTCGGATGTGCCGGACGCCGTGATGATGCTCGCCAACCGCGTCGTCGCGATCGACCACACGACCGGCCTCACGCACCTGCTCGCGGCCTCCGAACGTGACGGCGAGGATGCCGAGCGGTGGCTCGCGGGAGCCGAGTCGGCCGTGCGCGACGTGCTCGCCGCCGCGCACACCGAAGCCGAGCGTGGCGCCGCCGCGAGCGAGCCTCCGAGGCTCCCCGATGCACCACCGGCGAGCGAGCCGGCCGACCCGGTCGAGCCCGTCGTGTTCCGCTGCGGCCGCGGGCGCAGCCAGTACATCGCCGACATCGTCCGCTGCAAATCTGTGCTCAGCGCGGGCGAGTCCTACGAGGTATGCCTTACCGACCAGATCCACACCGACGCGAGCCCCGACCCGTTCGAGCTCTACCGCATCCTGCGCAGGCGCAACCCGGCTCCGTTCGCCGCCTACCTGAAGCTCGGCGAGTTGGCGATCGTCAGCTCCTCGCCCGAGCGCTTCCTCTCGGTCGACCGCGAGCGCCGCGTCCAGGCACGACCGATCAAGGGGACTGCCTCGCGCGGCGAGGACCCGGTGCAGGACGAGGCGCAACGCAACTGGCTGCTGAGCGACGAAAAGACGTTCGCCGAGCACCTGATGATCGTCGACCTGCTGCGCAACGACCTCGGCCGCGTCTGCGTCCTCGACAGCGTGCGCGTGCCGCAGTTCATGGTCGTCGAGCCGTACGCGACGGTGCACCAGCTGATCTCGACGATCACCGGTGTGCTCGAGCGCGCGCGCACGCCCGTCGAATGCGTCCGCGCCTGCTTCCCAGGTGGTTCGATGACCGGAGCGCCGAAGCTGCGCACGATGGGGATCATCGACGAAATCGAGCGTGAGGCCCGTGGCGTCTACTCGGGCGCGATCGGCTACTTCGGGCTCGACGGCAGCGTCGATCTCTCGATCGTGATCCGCACGGTCGTGATGCGCCCCGGCGAGACGACGATCGGGGCGGGCGGCGCGATCGTGATCCAGTCCGACGCCGAGGAGGAGTTCGACGAGATCCTGCTCAAGGCGCGCGCGCCGATGTCGGCGATCGCGCAGGCCGTGACCGGCAGCTCCTCGCCCGAGGCGTGGCGGGTCGAGCTCGAGCCGCGACAGGCGATGGCGAGGGCGGCCTGAGCGCGATGGACGGCTCGCTCTCGACAGAGCGGAGCACCCGTGTCGGCATTCGCCTGGCCCAGGCGCGGGACGCCGCAGCCGTCGCGGCGGCCGTGCGCGAGCTGCTGATCGAGCTGAGCGGCGACGCACCGCCCCTGGCCGCGCTCGAGCGCGCGGCCCGTTCGGTGCTCGAAGATCCCACGGCCGGCGCGGTGCTGCTGGCAGTCGATGGCAAGCAGATAACCGGCGTGCTCAGCGCGAGCTGGCAGACGGCGATTCACGTGCCCGGGCGCTACGCGCTGATCCAGGATCTGTGGGTCTCGCCCGATCACCGCGGCGAAGCGATCGGCCGGGAGCTGCTGCTGGCGCTGTTCGACTTGGCCCTCGAACGCGAGATCGTGCGTGTCGAGGTCGGGCTGCCCTCGGAGCGCTTCGCGGGCCTGCCCGCAACCGAGGCCTTCTACCTGGCCAACGGCTTCTCGCCGCTCGGCCCGCGGATGAGGCAGATGCTGCTGTGAGCGCCGGCCTCGAACCATTCCGCAGGCGACTGGACGTGCTGGACGAGCTGATCGCGGGGCTGCTCGGCGAGCGCTTCGAGGTGTGCCGCGAAGTCGCGCACTACAAGAGCGAGCACGAGATCCCGATGATGCAGCCTGAGCGCGTTGCACAGGTGCGCTCGCGCTATCTCGAGCGCGGCGCGCAGGCCGACTTGCCGCCGGACTTCACGGCCGAGCTGTTCGACCTGTTGATCAACGCGACGTGCCGCATGGAGGACGAGCTGATGGGCACGCCCGAGGAGGAGCGCTTGCCGGTGCCCGCAGCTCCGACGGCGCCTGAGCCCGGGCCTGCACATCCGCGCCGGAGCGGGTCGCGGCTTGCGGGGACGCGGATCGGCGGGCCCCGGCGCGACGGCACGCGCGTGAGCTGATGCGGCGGCACCCGCGCTCCTCGATGGCGCATCCGACGTTCATCACGCTCGGCCCGAAGGGCACCTGTCACGAGAACGCGCTGCTGCACTACCTTGAGTTTCAAGGCATCGAGGACTTCGAGCTGGTGCTTGTCGAAGATCTGCTCGGCGCGATCGAGCGCGTGCGCGACGAGCCGAACACATTTCTCGTCCAGTGCAGCGCGCATGTGCAGGTCCACCTCGTAACCGAGCGCTACCACCAGGAGGTGTTCGTGATCGACACCTTCCTCTACCCGACCAAGGAGCTCTCGCTGCTCGTGCGCACCGACGTCGGTCGACCGCAGAGCCTCGGCATCGTCTCCGCCACGCGCGGCTACCTCGATCTCGACCGCTTCCAGACGATCATCGACGAGCCGTCGAAGCCGGTCGTCGGCAGACATCTGCTCGCGGGCCGCTATGACGCGGGCCTCACCCACCTGCACTACGCGCGCGAACACCCCGACGAGCTGCGGGTGGCCGAGGTCTACGGTGCAGTCGACACCACCTGGGTCGTCTATGGCCGGCAGAAGCGCTTCCGCGGGCATGTCATCGCTCGGCACAATCCTTGGCTGTTCTGCGGGGAATCGGCGCCGGTCGAGGAGGAGTTCGATCGCGACCCGGCCGCAGCCGTGCTCGCGAGCGCCCACATGCTCACGCCCACCTAGCCTGCGGGCCGCGCTAAGGTCCGTTTGCAGCGCTGAGTACGAGCCCAGGGGAGGCGAGATGTCGACGATCAGCAACCGCCGCACCGTCACGCACGAGGTTGTCAACCAGCCGCCGCCGCTTGCCGACTACGATCCGCTCGCGGCTGACCTCGCGCTGTATGAGGCGCTGATTCGCGAAGGCGGCGAGTGGGGCGTCGACCGCGTGCGCGACTTTGGCAACGTCGTCGCCTCCGGCGAGGCGCTCGCGCACGCTAAGCGCGCCCAGCGCAACATCCCGATCCTGCGCACGCACGACCGCTACGGGCACCGCGTCGATGAGATCGACTACGACCCTTCGATGCACTGGATGCTGCGGCTCGGCGTCGAGCGCGAGGTCAACTCGCTGCCGTGGCGCGATCCACGCGCGGGCGCGCACGTCGTGCGCACGGGCATGTTCCACCTCTTCAACCAGCTCGACACAGGGCCGTGCTGTCCGATGTCGATCAACTACGCGGCCGTGCCGACGATGCGCCAGGACGCGACGCTCGCGCAACAGTGGGAGCGCAGGCTGACGCTGCCCGACTACGACTCCTTCGCGCAGGCGGGGATGGTGATGACCGAGAAGCAGGGCGGCTCGGACCTGCGCGCGAACTCGACCGTGGCGGAGCCGGCCGGCGACGGCTGGTTTGAGCTGATCGGGCACAAGTGGTTCTGCACACATCCCGTGTTCGACGTGTTCTTCACGCTCGCGCACACCGAGGCGGGGATCACGTGCTTCGTCGCCGAGCGCCCTCACGAGGGCTTTCGCATCCAGCGCCTGAAGGACAAGCTGGGCGGACGCTGCCTGGCCTCCTCGGAGGTCGAGTACGACCACCTCCCGGCGCGCATGCTCGGCGAGGAGGGTCGCGGCACGGCGGTGATGGTCGAGCAGCTGATCTGGACGCGCCTGGACACGCTGACGGGGGTCACCGGGATGATGCGCCGCGTCGCCACCGAGGCGATCTGGCACGCGCGCCACCGCTCGGCCTTCGGCGCGCTGCTCGCTGCGCAGCCGGCGATGCGCAACGTGCTGGCCGACCTCGCGCTGGAGTCCGAGGCGGCGACGGTCTCGACGATGCGTATCGCGCGGGCCTTCGACTCCGAGCTGCCGGACGAGTCGGCCTTCCGCCGGCTCGCCCTCGCGGTGATGAAGTACTGGGTTTGCAAGCGCGGCGCGCCGCTGGCCGCCGAGGCGCTCGAGTGCCTCGGCGGCAACGGCTATGTCGAGGAGGCGCCGATGGCGCAGTTCTATCGAGACATCCAGATTGGCACCGTATGGGAGGGCTCGGGCAACGTGATCGCGCTCGACGTCCTGCGCGCGCTGGGGCGCGAGCCGGCTGCGGCCGGCGCCTTCCTCACCGAGTGTGAGCTCGCCGCCGGGTCCGACGCACGCTTTGACGCCCACCTTGCTGCGACGCGGCAGGGGTTGGCGGCGCTGGCCGGCGAAGATCGCCCGGACGCCGAATGGGGCGCGCGGCGCCTCGTCGAGGACATGGCGCTCGCGCTGCAGGCCAGCCTGCTGCTGCGTCACGCTCCCGCCGCCGTCGCCGATGCGTTCTGCGCCGCTCGACTGGGCGCGCGCGGGCTCGCCTTCGGCGATCTCCCACGCGGCGTCGACGCCGGTGCGATCGTCGATCGCGCGCTCGCGCTCTGAGAGCGGTGCCGGCAGCGCGGGCCGGCCATGCGCAGCACCGCGCTCGCGGCGCGGAGGTCGACGCGCGGCGCCCTAGCGCGAGGCCTGGCGGTCCAGCGCGCGCGAAACGCTCCAGCGACGACTCGCGGCCGATGTCATGGGGGCTGCTGCGACACGGTGGCGACCGGACGGGCGCCGCGCGCGTAAGCGAGCGACGGGAGGCGTCCTCGTGGCACGTACGCGCAATGCCACGAACAGGGTGAGACCGGCGAGCCACACGAGCGCGAGAATCAGCAGCACGAGCATCGCCATCAGCTTACCCGCGCGAGGACGAAGTAAACCGACGATTACGCGATCTTTATTCGACGGCCTCGACCGCGCGCGGACCCTCACCGACGTACTTCGCGGTTGGTCTGATCAGCTTGGCCTCGCGCTTCTGCTCGAGGATGTGGGCCGACCAGCCGGCCACGCGCGCGCACGTGAACATCGGCGTGAACAGGTCCGGCGGGACTTCGGCCAGGTCGAGAATCACGGCTGACCAGAACTCGACGTTGGTCGCGAGCACGCGGTCGGGCCGCCGTGCGTGCAGCTCGGCGAGCGCGGCCTTCTCGAGCGCTTCTGCCGCCTGAAAGCGCGGCGAGCCGAGTTCGCTTGCGGTCCGGCGCAGAACCCGCGCGCGCGGGTCTTCGGCACGGTAGATGCGGTGGCCGAAGCCCATCAGTCGCTCGCCGCGATCGAGCGCGTCGGACACCCACTTCTCGGCGTTGCCGCTCGCTTCGACTTCCTCGAGCATCTTCAGCACGCGCGAGGGCGCGCCGCCGTGGAGTGGGCCAGACAGTGCACCGACGGCCGCCGACAATGCAGCTGCCACGTCTGCTCCCGTGGAGGCGACCACGCGGGCGGTGAACGTCGACGCGTTCATCCCGTGCTCGGCCGCCGATACCCAGTAGGCGTCGATCGCCTTGACGTGGTCGGGGTTGGCCTCTCCGCGCCAGCGGATCAGGAAGCGCTCGGGGATCGTGCTGCCCTGGTCGATCTCCGACTGCGGCACCGGCGGCTGCCCCGCTTCGCGCGCCGACTGCGCGACGAACGAGAGCGCCATCACCGAGGCGCGCGCGAGGTTATCGCGGGCCTCCTCGTCGGTGATGTCAATCAGCTGCCCGAAGCCCCACTCGGGGGCGAGCATCGCGAGCGCCGACTGCACGTCGACGCGGTGGTCGCCCGAGCGGACCGTCAGCGCGTGCGGTTCGGCCGGCGGCAAGCCCGGCTTGAAGCGCCCGTCGACGAGCAACCCCCAGACCTGCTCGTAGGGGACCTGGCCGACGAGGTCTTCGATGTCGACGCCGCGGTAGCGCAGCGCGCCACCCTCTTTGTCGGGCTCGGCTATCTCGGTCGCAAAGGCGACGACTCCTTCGAGGCCCGACTGGACCTCTGGTGCTGTGACCGCGCTCATGGCACTCGCTTTCTGAGCTTGATGCTTGACGGGGTGAGCTGCCTTGTGGGCAGGGACATATCGTCGCACTATTGCGCGTGCAAGTACGCTGCCACGCGAGAGCAGGCCGAGCGCACAGCCCGGCGAGCAGCCGAGCAGGAGGAGCCGTGACCGACAGCGATCTGATGTTCCGAGGCGCGAGTGAGCTCGCCGCGATGGTCCGCTCAGGCGAGATCTCCTCGCGCGAGCTCGTGCAGACCTCGCTTCGAGCGCATCGAGGAGCTCAACCCGGCGCTCAACGCGTTCGTGCAGGTCGACGCCGAGGGGGCGCTTGCGGCAGCGGACGCGGTCCCGACCGGGGACGAGCGACCGTTTGCGGGGGTGCCGATCGCGATCAAGAACAACCGGCCCGTCAAGGGCCTGCGGCTCACCTACGGCTGCCCGCTGATGGCCGAGCACGTGGCGCCGTATGACCACAACATCACCCGGCGCCTGCGCGATGCCGGGTTCGTGATCGTCGGCACGACGACGCTTCCCGAGTACGGGATCCTGCCGGTCAGCGAGGCGCACATCTTTGGTCCTACACGCAATCCGTGGGATCTCGGGCGCACCCCGGGCGGCTCCTCCGGCGGCGCTGCCGCCGCGGTCGCCGCCGGCCTCGTACCCGTCGCGCACGGCAACGACGGCGGCGGCTCGATTCGCATCCCGGCGGCTTGCTGCGGGCTCGTCGGGCTGAAGCCCGCGCGCGGTCGGATCTCGCCGGCACCCGAGCTCGGCGACTCCTCGCTGGGCATCGACGGAGTGCTCACGCGATCGGTGGCTGACACGGCGTCGATCCTCGACGTGCTCGCCGGTTATGAGCCAGGCGATGCGACCTGGGCGCCCCCGCCGGATGAGCCATTCGCTGTGTCTGCCGGTGCTGAGCCCGGCAGGTTGCGGATCGCCACGACCTCGGTCCCGCCGATTCCGGAGGCTCAGGTCGACCCGCTGGCCGCCCGCGCCGTCGCCGACGCGGCCGAGCTGCTGCGCTCGCTCGGGCACGAGGTCGAGGAGGTCGAGGTGCCCTGGCGCGACGACGCCGTGCGCGAGCTGTTCGGCGTCGTCTTCTCCAGCCACATCGCGCTGTCGATCGCCTACTCCGGGCGCGTGGCGGGGCGCGAGCCGACAGCCGATGACATGGAGGCGATGAGCTGGGCGATCTTCTCGATGGTGCAGAAACTCGGCGCGGTCGACTACATGGGCGCAGAGGTCGCGCTGCAGTCGTTCGCGCGTCGGCTCGTCTCCTTCCTGCAGCCATACGACGCGCTGTTGACACCGGCGCTCGCCGAACGGCCGCTGCCGCTCGGCACGCTCGACACGGGCGCGCCCGACCCGATGGCGACGTTCACGCGTTCAGGGCTGTTCACGCCGTTCACGCCGATCTTCAATGCGAGCGGCCAGCCCGGTATCTCGGTGCCGCTGTATGAGGGCAGCGACGGCCTGCCGCTCGCGGTGCAGCTCGTCGGGCGGCCCGCCGGCGAGGCTCAGCTCCTCTCGCTTGCTGCGCAGCTGGAAGCCGCGCAGCCTTGGGCGCAGCGGCGCCCGCCGCTCGACCGCGCCGTGGCGGCTGCTTAGCCAGGTCGTCGGCGGGGCTGCGCCGCCCCGCTAGCCTGACAGTCATGCACGAATTCCGAGCACCCGAATTTATGGGCGGGATGTTTTCGACTACAGAAACGTTCCTTGTCGAATCTCTCAGGTGTCCCTAGCATCGCGGTCTGTCGGTGGCTGACCAAGATTGCCGTCGACATGCCGGGGCCATCTCGTGGGGACGATTTGCAGGCTCGCGCAGACGCCGGTCGGGCAAGCGGCTGGCGCCCGCGTTAGCCGATGCCCAGCACGGCCGGCATTCGCGCCGGCGTCACGCCGAGCTCCTCGACGTCGGCCGTGCCCCGCGTGGAGACCATCGGCACCTCCATCAGCTCGGCCTCGTCCCACGTGGCGAACGCGTTCGGCCCCGAGACGCGCTCGAGCAGGCGCAGCGCGCGCGAGACGACGGGGGTCGGTACGTGAACGAGCGGGCGCCTGCGGTTCAGCGAGCGCAGCACGATGCGCACGAGCTCCGTGTGGCTGAGCGTCTCCGGTCCGGCCAGCTCGTATCGCGCGCGCAGCCGCCGCTCTGCGCCGGCGCGACGCTCGCCATTGGCACCGGTGAGGCCGTTGCCGCTGGCTGCCTGCTGGTCTCGCCCCCGCAGCACCGCGATCACGCAATCTGCCACGTCCTCCGCCCAGATCGGCTGGTACAGAGCGCGCCCGCGGCCCGAGACGGGCACCACCGGCAGCAGCGCAAGGCGTTCGAGCAGCGTCAGCCACGGATCGCCGGGCGCGTAGACGATCGAGGGGGCGAACACGATCGACTCGAGGCCGGCCTCGTCGACGGCCTGCTCGGCGAGCGCCTTGGCCCGGAAGAAGCGGGCGCGGTGGTGCGTGGAGGCATCGAGCGCCGAGAAGAACACGAAGCGCTCGACGCCGGCGCGCTCGGCCGCCTGCACCATGCGCCAGGTCGCGATCCCGTTGAGCTCCTCGATCGACCCCTGCGGCTGGTCGCGGATCGAGGCGGCCAGGTGGACGACCGTGCGCACGCCGCGCATCGCGTTGCGAAACGACGGCGGGTCGGTCAGGTCGCCGAGCGCGATCTGCACGCGCACGCGCTGCGCGCCGAGGCGCCGCGGGTCGCGCACGAGACAGCGCACCTGCTCGCCTTCGGAGACGAGACGACGCAGCAGCGCCGAGCCGACCAGGCCGGTTGCGCCGGTGAGCAGCAGCATCAGTGCTCCGGCAGGCGAGGGTCGATGGACATCGCTTGATTATCGCCACCCCGGCAGTCGTGCCGTACCCGCCCGATGCGATCGCGGGCAGGCGGGGTGCTCGTCACCAATGATTGATCGAGCAATCATCTACGATGAGCCTCGGCCGGGCCGGTGCCATACGTAAAATAGGCCGCTCGGCCGGACCCCACTCCTGCCGGACAACCGCAAACCAACCAGGAAAGAAGCGAATGGCCTACGTGATCGCCGAGCCGTGCATCGGCACCAAGGACAACTCCTGTGTCGAGGTGTGCCCCGTCGACTGCATCCACCCGACGCCCGACGAGCCCGGATACGACGCGGCCGAGATGCTCTACATCGACCCCGAGGAGTGCATCGACTGCGACGCCTGCGTCGAGGCCTGCCCGGTGGACGCGTGCTTCGCGGAGGACCAGCTGCCCGACGAGTGGCAGAAGTACACGCAGATCAACGCCGACTACTTCAGCAACGCCAAGTAGTCCTCGTCGAGGACGTCGAGCACGGGAACGTCCGGGATGGCCGCCGCGATCAGCTCGCGCAGCTGGCGCGAGTCGAAGCGATGTGACTGCGGCGCCACCGGGTTGACCGTGATCGCCTTCAGCGCGATCGTCCGGCGCACCTCGATCTGGATGCCCTGACGCGCGTACCAGCGCGTGCCGCGGCGCGAGAGGAAGACCTTCGTCGGGTCGGCGGCGACGATGCGCAGCTCGCGCCCGGCGCGCTCGCTGCGCGCGGCCAAGAGCCCCTCGAAGAAAACGCTCGCTGAGCGCGCCGTCGACCGTCAGCGTGCTCGCCCGCGGATGCTCGCGCAGCAGCGTCGCGATCTCGGCAGGCTCGGCGTTGAGCACCAGCCGGCGCCCGAGCGACAGGTGCTCGCGCTCGCCGACCTGGCCGGCGCTGCCCTCGTCTTCCTCAGCGGCGGCCGACAACCTGACCAGGTCGACGGCGTCGCTCGTGGCGCGCACGACGTCTTCGATGTCTTCGCCGAGGATCGCGCCGGTCGCCATCACTAGGCCGTCGGCCACGGCGGGCGAAGATGCCGCGCGCCTGTCGATGGCGCCGTCGAGCAGCGCCTGCTCGGCGCCCAGCAGGAGCATCTCCTCGCCGACCGAGCGCAGCTCTGCCGCCGCGCTCGGACCGGCGACTTCGACCGAGCCGGGCTTTGACATGCGCGCGAGCACGACCTCGCCGAGCGGGGTGCGCACGCCGGTCCGCGAGAGGCGCTCGTGCGCGACGCCGCTGGCGCGCAGCAGCGCGCCGGTGGTCGCCACGAGGTCGCCCGCCTGCAGCTGTACGCGTGGCTTCTCGATGCGCGCGTCGATCACGTCGTGCTCCTCGCCGTCGCGCCCGATCGAGGTCACGCCGATCGGGCGCCCCGCCTTGGCATGCTCGCGCAACAGCGCTGCCAGCGTCTCGGTCTTACCCGTGTTCTTGGCCAGCCCGACGAGCGCCAGCATACGCGTGCCCGCGACGAGCTCGTGCAGCGGAGCCGCCTCGCTGCTAGTCATCGGCGTGCTCGAGCGTCGGCGCGCTAGCCATCCGCGGCGGCGCTCGCGCCCGGTCCGTCGGCCACGCCTGCGCCGTGGCCACTGCCATTGCGCGCGGCGAGCTCACGCACGATGAAGCTCGCCACGTGGTGCGGGTAGGTGCCCTTGGAGAAGCCCGCGTCGAAGCCGAGCTCCTTGGCCAGCTCGTTGGACACGCGCGGCCCACCACACGTGAGGATCATCTGCTTGCGCCGACCCTCGGCTTCGACGATCTCGACGAGCTCGGTCAGGTTGGCGATGTGCAGGTTCTGCTGCGTCACCGTCTGCGAGACGAGGATCGCGTCGGCGTCGAGGTCGATCGCGCGCGAGACGAGCACGCTGTTGGGCACCTGGCTGCCGAGGTTGTGGGTCTGGAAGGCCTTGTAGCCCTCAAGGCCGTGATGACCGTGGAAGCCCTTCAGGTTGAGCATCGCGTCGATCCCGACGCTGTGTGTGTCCGTGCCCGTCGCTGCCCCCACCACGACGATCGGCCGGCCGATCTGGTGGCTGGCGAACTCTTCGATCTCCCCCTCGCTCATGTACTCGATCTCGAAGCCCTCATGCGAGAGCGAGGCGTAGTCGACCGTCTGGTTGGACTCGCCGAACATGACGAAGTACGTGTAGCCGTCGGTCAGCTCCTGGTAGTGCACGACCTCGGGGTGCTCGAAGCCCATCTTCGCTGCCCATTCCTGTGCCGCCTTGCGTGCTGCCAGGCCGTAGGGCACGGGCAGCGTGAAGCTGAACTGGACGATGCCGTCGCCGAGGTGGTCGGCATAGGGCTTTACGCGCGCGAGGTCCACGCGCGCGGGTGCGCCTGGCGCGCGTGCGGCGCCACTCCCCTCGGGGACGCCGTTGGTGCCGGCCGGCTCAGGCAAGGCTCGACGCTCCGCGCATCAGCTCGGTGGCCGGGTTGAAGTAGTCCTCGGACACGTTGACAATCCCCTCCGTGCCGCGGCCCTCGTCGATCGCGCGCGGCACGTCGCCGAACACGCCCTCGCCCAGCGCCGAGAACAGCCCATGCTCGGCGATCCGCTCGAGCAGGGCATGCGCTCCGGCGAGCACCTCCTGCGCGCGCGTCTGGATGATCCCGCCGGACTTGAACTCGATCTCCTCGCCGAGATCGCGCGCCGCCGTGAACACGTAGTTGACGTTTTCCATGCCGATCACACGGTCGTGCACGTGTGGAGTGAAGATTCCCTCGGTTGGGACCCCGATCGTCTGAATGCCCTGGCCGGTGGCGATCGTCACCAGATTGAATAGCGAATCTGTTGCGTGGGTGCGGTACAGGTTGCCATCCATGTGACGCGTTGGCGGCATGTACTTCACCGGGCACTCCGGGAACAGCTCGCGCGTGAGCTGCGCCTGCGCCCACTCATACAGCAGACTGTTGGGAACCGGGTTGTCGATCTCATAGGCGTCGCCGAGCGCGATCTGGGGGTCGGGCACGCCCGAGTCGATCGCGAGCTGGCGGTTGATGAACTGCGAGGCAGTCACCGATGGCGCGGCCTCGATCGCGTCGGCCGTGCGCAGGTAGTTGTCCTCGCCCGTGTTGATGACGACCCCGAAATAGCCGTTGATCATGCGCGAGATGCGCTGATCGATCAGCCCGCGCACGGGGTTGATGTCGCGGTAGAGGATTCCGTAGAGCGCGTCGTTGACCATGTTGTCGAAGCCCTCGATCGCGCCCATCGCGGCGATCTCTGGCATACACAGCCCCGAGCAGAAGCTCGACAGGCGCACGTAGCGGCCGTTCTTCTCAGCCCACTCGTCGAGCGCCTCGCGCATGATGCGGAAGTTCGCCTGCGTGGCGAACGTGCCGCCGTAGCCCTCTGTCGTGGGGCCGAACGGGACGTAGTCGAGCAGGCTCTGCGCCGTCGAGCGGATCACGGCGACTATGTCCCCGCCGGCCTGCGCCACGGCCAGTCCGTGCACGACGTCCTCGTAGACGTTGCCCGTCGCCGTCAGCACGTAACGCAACGGCGGCGGGTGCTCGCCGAGGCGCTTGCGACTCTCACGGCGCTCGCGCATGCGCTCGGCGATCTCGCCCACGCGCAGGTCGCACTCGCGCGCGATCCGCTCGCGGATCGCCTCGTCGGCAGCGCGAGGCAGCGCGCACAGCTCGAGGCCACCCATGTCGACTTGCTCGGCGATCGACCGCGGTGTCGCCTGCGGGTCGGCGAGGAGCGCGTTGCCCAGCCAGTATGCGATGCCCTTACCCAGCTCGCCACGGTCGCGCACGTGGTCGACGAGCACGTTCGGCAGCGGCGCGTCCAGTTCGTTGGCACCGTCGACGCCGAGCAGGCGCGTGATCGTGCGCTCCACCGAGACCGTCGTCTTGCCGGCGATCTCCTGTGAGACTTGCGCCGCGATCTGGCTCGCCGCCTCGCGGCAGGAGGTGATCACGCCGGGGTCGAGGTCGAGCTTGCCCTGCCGCGCGCCGCCGCTCGCGGAGTTCCCGTTGGCGTGCACTCCGTTTGAGCTCATTTCAGCTCCCTGACGATCGGGAAGGGGATCACCTCTCGCAGCGTCTCGCGTTCGGTGAGGATCATGATCAGGCGGTCCACGCCCATGCCGCCGCCGGCCGTCGGCGAGTAGCCGTACTCGATCGCACGCGCATACTCCTCGTCGTTCGGATGAGGCACGTCCTCGTCGTCGATCATCCGCCGCTTGCGCTGATCGACGAAGCGCTGCCACTGGTCGACCGGGTCGTTCAGCTCAGTGTCGCCCGAGACCATCTCGATGCCGCCGATCACGGCGTCGAAGTGCTCGGCCAGCTCTGGGTGCACGGCGTGGCGCTTGGTGATCGGGAACGGCTCGAGTGGGAAGTCGAACACGTGCGTCGGCTGGTTGAGCGTCGACTCGATTTTCTCGGAGTAGATGTCGGCCACGACCTCGGCCCACGTCGCGTCCGGGTCCATCGGCTCGTCGAGCACCTCGGCGAGCTGCTCGCGCGTGGACTCCATGAAGTCCAGGCCGAAGCGCTCGAAGTATCAGCTCGCGCATCGTGATCCGCTTCCACGGCTTGGCGAGGTCGATCTCTTCGCCGTTGCGCTTGATCACCGTCCGCCCGAGTGCCTTCTGCGCGACGTCGCGGAACATTTCTTCGGTCACCGTCGCCACGTCGTTGTAGTCCGAGTAGGCGCACATGAACTCGATGATCGTGAACTCCGGCGAGTGCTTGTGCGAGATGCCCTCATTGCGGAACACCTTGCCCATGTCGTAGACGTTCTCCATGCCGCCGACGATGCAGCGGTTGAGGAAAAGCTCCACCGAGATGCGCAGGTACAGGTCGCGGTCAAGCGCGTTGTGGTGAGTCGTGAACGGCCGCGACCCTGCGCCGCCCGCCAAGGACTGAAGGGCCGGCGTTTCGATCTCCACGAAGTGACGCTCGGCCAGCCATTCGCGGATCGCCAGCACGATCTTGTTGCGCGTGATGAACAGGTCGCGGGTCTCCTGGTTGGCGATCAGGTCGAGCTCGCGGTAGCGGTAGCGCGTGCCCGTGTCGCCGAGCCCGTGGTGCTTGTCCGGCGGCGGGCGCAGCGTCTTCGTCAGCAGCGTGCACTGCATCGCCTCCAGCGCGAGCTGGCCGCGTTGGGTCACGTAGACGCAGCCCTCGACCGAGACGATGTCGCCGATGTCGAGGTTCAGGATTCGGTCGTAGACCTCCTGTCCGAGCGAGTCGACGCGCACGACGACCTGGATCGACCCTGACAGGTCGCGCAGATCGAGGAACGCCGTCTTGCCGTGCCCGCGGCGTGAGATCAGCCGTCCGGCGACGAGGTAACGCATGTCCGGGTGCGCGCCCTGCTCAAGCGAGCTCGGATCGTGCGCCTGCAGGATCTCGCTGATCCGCGTACGCCTGCCCCACAGCGTGACGGCCGGGTAGGGGTCGACCCCTTCCGCGCGCAGCCGCTCCATCTTCTTGCGACGCTCGTCGATTTCCTGGCGCTCGTCGAGCGCGACAGCGCCGTTTGCGACGGCACCGTTCTCGACCTCGTCGGCCTCGCCCAAAGCTATTTCCCTCTCCCCCTCATGGTGTCCGGATGCGGACATGTCAAACGATCCTCTCAAAGCGGTTTCGCTTGTCAAGCGGTAACGCGAGATCTCTACACGGGTATTCCAGGTCTTTCGACCGGTTCCCGCAGGGGTCCTGCGACCGCCGACTAAGCCATCGGCAGCGACATGCCCGCCGGTTTTCGCTCCTCGGCGGGGGACGGCGCGTCTTCTGCGACGCCCGGGGTCGCGCCGTTGGCGGGCGCTCCGCCAACCTGCACGAGAGGAAGCACCGGCAGGCTGACCGGCGCTGACGGCGTCATCGCGATCACGCCGCGCGCGACCTGGCGGATTGCCTGGGCCGCGGGGTCATTCTGGTCCTCGATGACCAGCGGCACGCCGCCGTCGGCCTGCTCGCGCAGCGGCATCGTCAGTGGCACGCGGCCGAGCAGTGGCACGTCCAGCTCGGTCGCCAGCTCATCGCCGCCGCCCTCGCCGAAGATCGGGAAGCGCTCGCCTGAGGGGGTCGTGAAGCCCGACATGTTCTCAACCACGCCCGCAATCTCGAGGTTGACCTTGTCGGCCATGTGCGCCGAGCGGCGCGCGACCTTCTGCGCCGTCGCCTGCGGCGTCGTGACGATCAAGAAGCGTGCCTGCGGCAAGAGCTGGGCGAGCGTCATCGACACGTCACCCGTGCCCGGCGGCAGGTCGACCAGCAGGTAGTCCAGCGCGCCCCAGTCCACGTCCTGCAGGAACTGGGTCAGCGCCTTGTGCAGCATCGGTCCGCGCCACACGACCGCCGCGTCCTCCTCGACGAAGAAGCCGATCGACATGACCTTCACGCCGTGCGCTTCCAGCGGCACGATCTTGCGCTCCGCCGAGACGGGCGGGCGCGTCGCGCCGAGGCCGTACATGCGTGGGATCGAATAGCCCCATACGTCCGCGTCGAGGATGCCCACCCGCTTGCCTTCGCCCGCCAGCGCCGCCGCCAGGTTGGCCGTCAGCGTCGACTTGCCCACGCCGCCCTTGCCTGAGCCGATGCAGATCACGTTCTGCACCTGCGCCAGCGAGCCTTCCGGCAAGCCGCCGCGGCCGAGCTTCTGCTGCAGCGCCTGCTTCTGCGTGTCCGTGAGCACGTCGAAGTACACGTTCGTGTGCGTCACGCCATCCAACGCCGTGACAGCCTCCGCCACGGCCGTCTGGAAGTGGCCCTTGATCGGGCAACCCGGTGTCGTCAGAGACACCGTCACGTCGACCACGCCGTTCGGGCTCGCGTCGATCGATCGGACCATGTCGAGCTCCACGATCGAGCGGTGGAGCTCGGGGTCGATTACGACCTCTAGGGCCTTGAGGATTTCGTCGCGGGATGGCATTCGCTGGCCATTGTGCCAAACGCGCGCGCCTGGGCCGGAGCACGGACCGTAAACGGCATCCGGCCTTCTAGGTCGAGCCGGCCTACGCTCCTCGCTTGAACTTGTGAACGCTCCGGCCGCCACGACCGTCACGGGGCCGGCCATCCAGGCCGGCTGTTCACGAGCCAAGGTAGGTGACGAGAACCGGGCGCCTCCCGGCCGTGCCCAGCCAGCCGCTCCCGAGCTGGGTCGTTAAATGACTCGCGGGGCGATGGGGACCGCCCCGCGAGTCGAGGGAGGAGAGGGTGCTACTACTGCCGGCGGGATATGAGGCCGACAGACTGTCCCGACCGTCGCCTGCTTCGGCGACGTCCCCGGTCTCTCCAGGCCGGGTCGGGGGAAGCTGGTTGGTCGTCTAGACCAGGCTGAGCACGCGCTCCTGGACGCGGTTGGCCAGGTCGCTGCCGCTCTTGGCGACCGAGTCGCGACGGCCTTCGAGCTCGGAGACCGTTTTCTCGATCTCACGGCGACGCTGGCGCAGTTCGCGCTCGACGCGGACGCGCGCTTTACGCACCTCGCGCTCGAGGCGGTTGCGCGCCGTGGCGCCGCGGCGCTCGAAGCGACGCAGCTGAGCCTGGGCCTTGCTCGTCGACGAGTAGCTCGAGATCGTGTCGTTGACGCCCGAGACGACTTTGTCGCGTGCCGTGAGGGCGACGCCGACGGGGATCAGCAGTGCACGCTCGGCGTAGTCGCCGAACACGCCGACCGTCTCACGCGTGGCCGTCTGGGCCTGCTTGGCGGCCGACTCGGACTGGTGGATGGCGCGCGTGCGCGCGGCCTTCGCGGTCGTCGCTTTCGACTGCGTCGTCGTGCGGCGCGCAGCTTTGCGAGCGGGTTTTTTCGCTTTCGCCGTTTTTGCGCCCGCTTTGGTGCTGCGGGGGGAAGTTGCGGTGGTGGTGGCCATCTGGAGCGGGTCTCCTCTTCTTCCTCGCCTTGCGAGGAGGTACGGGTTTGTTCGGTCTCGATACCCAATCTGCTGGAATCGAACACCTGTTTGTAACCCGTCCTTGGAACTTTGTTACAACGAAATCGTACCACGGGCCAAAGACCCTGTGTTGACCGGGTGTTATCGCGGCCGAGCTTGTAACAGGAGGAACATGCGTTCGGCCCCGGAAAGGCTGGGGAACAGCGCTGTATGGGCGCCCAAAAGACTTCTTCGCGGCAGCGATGTTCGGGTCGTGTTGGGGTGTCGAGGGGGGCCGTTTTGGGGCAGGGTGCCGCTGCTCGGCTACGCGATAGAGCTGCCGTGTGCGGCGGCTGTCCGCTCAAGCCAGCGCGCCGGATGCTCGAGCTCATCGCCGCTCGGCAACTGCTCGGGCCCGCTCCACACGCGCGCGAGCGCCTCCCGGCCACCCTGCTCGACGACGGCGTCGCAGAAACGCCGGCCGACCTCGTACTGGCGCATCTTCATCTCCAACCCGAGCAGGCGCTCGAGCACGCGCCACGGAAGCCCGCGCGACTCGCGTCGGCGCGTCATCGCGGCGCGCAGGCGCGGCAGCGAGGGCAGCACCTCGGCGCCGATCGCGTCCATCGTGTGCTCGGCGTGACCCTCGATCAGCGACATCGCGGCCTGCATCCGCTCGACCAGCGCCCAGCGGTCCTCGCCGAGCGTGAGCCGCAAGAGCTCGCCGCTGCGCGCGCGCTCGGCGAACTCGCGCAGCTCCGCGGGGTCGGGCAACTTGATCCGCTCGCGCCAGCCCGCGCCATCGCCGTTGGTCTCGGGCTTGTCGCCCAGCGAGACCTGCAGGCCGTCGATCAGCTCCTGCAACATGCTGCCGATGTGCCCGCGCAGCCACGGCGCGCCGGTGAACTGAACGGCATGCGTGATCTCGTGGATCGTCACCCACAGCACGAGCTCGTCGCGGTCGACCGACAGGTTGCGTGCGGCGATCGCGAGGTTCGGCGCGAGCAGCAAGAGGCGTGGCGTGGTTGTCTCGTCGAGCAGCGCCAGGTCGTACTGGCCGAGCACGCGCTGGGAGAGTACGCCGGTCAGTGCGCCGACCTGCGCTCCCAGCAGGAAGCCCGAGGCCGAGCGCAACGGGCCGGCCAGCGGGCCCGTCCCATCGCCGAGGCGCTCGCTGAGGCCGCCCAGCAGCGGGCGCATCGTGTTCAGATTGGCGGCGATCCATGCCGAGCGGTCGACGGCCTCGATCGGCGGCAGCTCGCTCGGCGTTTGCAGACCGCTGTAGTCGCTCACGCGTCGCGCGAAGTCGTATGCGCGCGGTTGCACCGAGGAGGCGCGTACGCCTCCGTGCGGCGGCGAGCCGGCGAGGCGCTCGCCGATCCGCTGCGCTGCACGCCAATCGATCGGGTCCACCAACAGAGCGTAGCCCCGCCGTCTCAGCCGCCCCTAAGTTTGTCCGGGCTGTCTCGCAAGCCGTCTCGCCCTGCGCGCATTGCGGCCTGGCGGCTCGTGCACCCCGGCCGGCTCTGGCCCGCAACCCCGGGCACTCGTATCCTTGGATGGTGTCCGTCTCGCGAACCGCGCCAGAGCCCGCAGCCGATCCCGGCGCGGCGAGCTTCCTGCGCCGAGCTGAGGTGCGCGACGTGCTCGCCTGGGTGCGCCTGCTGGTCGATCCGCAGGACGCCGCCGCCGTCGTACGCGCGCTCTCGCGCCCGCCGATCGAGTTGCGCCAGACGCACCTGGCGCGCGTGATCCAAGTCGCCAGGCGACGCAAGCTCGACCTCGTCGCGGGCCTGACGGCAGCGAGCGAGTCGCCGCAGGTGCCGCCGGAGGCGCGCGAACGGATCGAGCGCTTCGTCGCGGTGCACCGCAGCGCGGCGAGTGGCCTGGACGCGCTTGCCCCGGACGCCTTCATCGCCGAGCTGATCGAGCTGCTCGGGACGCGCGGGCGGGCACTGCTCACGCCGGCCGAAGCGGCCGCCCGCGATGCGAGCCTGAGTGGGCTGCGCGAGCTCACGGTCGAGTTCGTGCGCGGCGATCCGGACGCGACGCCGCGCGAGCTGGCGCGGCATCTGGCGACGGTCGTGCCACGCTCGCGCAGCGGCTCAGCCCAGCCCGAGCCGGAGCCGGAGCCGCACGGTCGAGCGGCACCGGCTCTCGACGCCGATGCGGCGGCAGAGGACGCAGCCGCCGCCGAGACGGCGAGCCCAGACGAGGAGCACCTGCAGGAGAGCTACCAGCGGTTGCGCGAGGAGGTGCTCGAGAGCGTCGGGCGGATCGGCGGGCACCTCGGTGAGCTGCGCCTGGACACCGAACTGGACATCTCCCACGGCGTCGTGCGCTACCTGGAGCTGATCAAGCTGGCGGCGCTCCTGCAGCGCCCCGCCGGGCAGGAGCTGGGGGAGGCCCTGGCCGACGTCAATGCCCGGCTGCTCGCGGCCACCACGCCGGTGCAGCGTGAGATTCTGCAGACCTCGCCGCTGGACGAGGCGCTGACGGCTCGCTCGCAGGTGGGCGGGCGCGAAGAGCACTCGCTCGACCCGTTCCTGCCACGCAAGGGCGTCGGCCTCGCACTGTCGGCGTCGGACATCGAGACCTACCGCAGCTGCCCGCTGCGCTACAAGTTCGCGCGCGTCCTGCGGATTCCGACCGAACAGACCCCGCAACAACGCTTCGGCATCGTCGTGCACCAGGTGCTCGAGCGCTTCCACTGCGACGGTGCTCAGACGCTCGCGCAGATGCACGAGCTGCTCGACACGGGCTGGCGCCGCGCGGGCTTCGGCGAGAGCGAGTACGAGGGCGAGCTGCTGGCGAAGGCGCGCAGCGCGCTCGACCGCTACTACGAGCGCCTGCGCGGGCAGGACTCCGAACCGGTCTGGTTTGAGCGCAGCTTCTCCTTCCGGCTCGGACCGCATCACCTGCGCGGGCGCGTCGACCGCGTCGATCGGATCCGCAGCGGCCAGGCAGGCGACTCGGGGGAGACTGACGGCAGCGAGGGCGGCGCAGGGGAGCAGTACGAGTTGATCGACTACAAGACGTCGCGTCCGAAGAGCGCGGAGCAGCTGAAGGACGATGTGCAGCTCTCGCTCTATGCGCTTGCGGCGCGCGAGGACTGGGGCCTTGGCTCCTCGCGCCAGGCTTACTACTACGTGCTCGACGACCTGAAGGTGCCGGTGCCGCGCGGCGCGCAGGACGAGGCCTCGGTCGAGCAGCTCGTGATGGAGGTCGGCGAGGGGATCCTCGGGCAGGAGTTCGAGCCGACGCCGTCGCACGCGGCGTGCTCGATCTGCGATTACCGGATCGTCTGCCCGGTGGCCGAGAAGTAACGGCGCCTCCTGCGGCGCAGGCTCTACGCCTCGCGCCCGCGCTGACGCAAGAAGCGCTGGAATTCCCGCGCGATGGCATCGCCTGAGGGGACGTCCTCGGGCGCGACGTCCTCGTCGCCTTCGACAGCCTGCTCGAGCCGTTCGACGAATGCCTGGATGTCGGGGTCGCTCTGCACGGCGAGCCCGACCTGACGCTCGTAATCGGCGGCGGCGGACTCGAGCTCGGAGACGTCGACGGAGACGCCGATCAGGCCTTCGACGCGGCGCACGAGCGCGAGCGCGGCCTTGGGATTGGCGGCGGCGGCCACATAGTGCGGCACGCCTGCCCACAGGCTCGCCGAGGGCAGCCCGGCCTGGGCGCAGGCGGCGTGCAGCACGCCGACGATGCCGGTGGGTCCCTCATATGTCGAGCCCTGCATGCCGAGGCGCTCCATCAGCGCCGGATCGGTGGCGTGGCCTGACATCGACACGGGGCGCGTGTGCGGCACGTCGCCGAGCAGCGCGCCGAGCGAGACGACGACCTGCACGCCGAGCGCTTCGGCGAGGTCGACGATGTGACGCGTGAAGGAGCGCCAGCGCAGCGAGGGCTCGACGCCCTGCACGAGTACGAGGTCACGTGGCGCGCGCGGCGCCGTTGCCTCGAGCACTTCGACGGCCGGCCACACGATCTCGCGCTCGTTCTCGTCGTTGAACTGCACGCTTGGGCGGTTGGACTGGAAGTCGTAGAACTCCTCGGAGTCGATCCGTGCGAAGCGCCGCGCCTGCAGCGAGGAGGCGAGGAAGGAGACGGCGCTGGAGGCGGCGTCGCCGGCGTCGTTCCAGCCCTGAAAGGCGCACACCATCGCGGGGGCGCGAAGGCCGTCGGGACGGCGATCCCAGATCAGCGGCTGCATCCGAACCACCGTACATCATGAAACGATGGCCTCCGCCACGAGCACACCGTCGCATGAGAACGCCGCCGACACCCGCGGCGGGCACGGCCGCCGCGATCCCGCCGCCGACGCTTCCGTGCGCGACGGCGGGCAGACGATCGCAACGCTGCGCGACCAGGACGAGCTCGACGGCGTGTTCGCGTGCACGCGCAAGGAACGTCAGATCTCGCGTGCGGGCACGCCGTACCTGAACGTGGAGCTGGGCGACTCGACGGGCACGATCCTGGCGCGCGTGTTCAACGACGCCGATCTGCTCGCGGGGCGCTTTGAGCGCGGCGAGCTTGTCCACGTGCGCGGGCGCGCCGAGCGCTACCGCGAGAAGCTGCAGGTCAACATCTCCTCGATCGTGCGCGCCGAGGAGGGCCAGGCCGACCCGGCGGGGTTCCTGCCGACGGCATATCGCGACTTGGACGAGCTCGAAGGGTTCCTCGAGCACCTCGCGGGCGAGGTCTACGAAGCGCCGCTGAAGCTGCTGCTGGCGAACATGCTCGCCGACGGTGAGCTGCGCGCGGAGCTGCGCCGCGCGCCGTGCTCGGTTCCAGGACAGCGGGCCGGTGCCCACCACGCATATCTCGGTGGTCTGCTCGAGCACACGGTGGGGGTGGCGACGCTGGCGCACGAGCTGTGCGCGCTGCACCCGCGGCTTGATCGAGACCTGCTGCTGAGCGCGGCGCTCGTGCACGACGTGGGCAAGACGCGCGAGTTCACCTACGGCGCGGAGATCGCGCGCAGCGCGGAAGGACGCATGCTCGGCCACGTCGAGCTGGGCCTGCGCACGCTGGCGCGCCACATCCCGGACTCGCTGGTGGGCGAGCGGCGCCTGGCGCTGGAGCACTGCGTGCTCATGCACCACGGCCCGGACAGCGCGGGCGGAGCGCGCTTCGCCTCGGCCGAGGCGCTTGCTCTGTACCGGCTGAACGCGGTTGACGCGCAGGTCAAGGGCGCCTTCGAGCAGGGCCTTTGAGGCCCGTTTCCTAAGGGTTTTCCCCGGAGCCGGACCGGGGTCAAGGCCGGCACTGCTGCTGCCGATGTAGTAGCTATGAGCGACGTCGGCACGCCGACGGCCGAGCCGACTGCTGCACGCCCGGCCGAGGCGACGGAGACCAATCCAACCAGCGATCCGCCGGTTGCGCAGCCGGGCGGTCCGGAGACGACGCCCGAGCCCGAGCCGAAAGGCCCCGGCACGGGTCTTTACCCGCCGCGACGCACGGGGCGCTCGACGCGGATGATCGGCGAAGTGGTCGTCGACCTCGGCTTCGCCGATCGCGAGACGGTCGACGAGGCGGTGGAGACGGCGCGCAGCCAGGGTCGCCCGACGGGCCTCGTGCTGGTCGAGCAGGGCGTGCTGCGCCACGATCAGTTGGCGCGCGTAGTGGCGGAGCGCTTCGGCCTGGACTACGTCGACCTGGCCGTCTATGACCTCGACATGGGCGCGGCCAACCTGCTCAATTCGGAAGCGAGCAAGCGCTACCAGTCGGTGCCGATCGGCTTTGGCGAGGACGGCACGCTGCTGCTGGCGATGGCGGACCCGACGAACGTGCTGACGATCGACGACGTGGCGATGATGACGGGCCGCCGCGTGAAGCCGGTGGCGGCTTCTGTCGAGGACCTCAACCTGCTGCTCTCGCGCCTGGCGCGGATGGACGACTCGATCGAGGACATCGTCGAGGAGGACGTCGACGCCGACGAAGAGCAGGATCTGCAGGTCGACGAGGCCGACCGCGACGCGCCGATCATCAAGCTCGTGCACTCGATCGTGGCGCAGGCGGTGCAGCAGGGCGCCTCAGACATCCACGTCAACCCGGAAGAAGGCGACACGCGCGTGCTGTTCCGCGTAGACGGCGTGCTCGCGCCGGCGGCGACGGTCAAGCGCAAGATGGCGATGGGTGTGGTCTCGCGCATCAAGATCATGGCTGACCTCGACATCTCCGAGAAGCGCTTGCCGCAGGACGGACGCTTCGCGCTGACGGTCGACGGCCGCCGCGTGGACATCCGCGTGGTCACTTTGCCGCTGGTCTACGGCGAGGGCGTCGTGCTGCGCATCCTCGACAAGAGCGGGGTGATACAGGGCCTGGATTCTCTGGGCATGCCGCAGCAGGCGCTCGAGCAGTTCAAATCGGCGATCAAGAAGCCAAACGGTGCGGTGCTCGTGACAGGTCCGACGGGGTCGGGCAAGTCGACGACGCTGTACGCGGCGCTGCACGAGCTGAACGACGGCGAACGCAGCATCCTCACGATCGAGGACCCGGTCGAGCAGCGGATCGCGGGCATCAAGCAGATGCAGATCGCGCCGAAGGCGGGCGTGACGTTCGATGTCGGACTGCGCTCGATGCTGCGCGCGGACCCGGACGTGATCATGGTCGGTGAGATCCGCGACCGCGAGACGGCGCACATCGCGATCGAGGCTGCGTTGACGGGCCACCTCGTGCTGAGCACGCTGCACACGCGCGACGCGCCGAGCGGTCTGGGCCGTCTGATCGACATGGGGATCGAGCCGTTCCTGGTCTCCTCGGCGGTCGACTGCATCGTCGCGCAACGGCTCGTGCGCCTGCTCTGCAAGCACTGCAAGAAGCCGTTGAAAGTGGCCGACAGCGTGCTAGCCGAACATGGGCTCGCCGGGGCGGAGCCGTTCGAGGCGGTCGGCTGCTCGCGTTGCGGCGGCTCGGGCTACCGCGGTCGCCTGGGCGTGTATGAGGTGATGAGCGTCTCCGAGCACATCCGCGCGCTGATCCTCGAGCGGGCGTCGGTGGACGTGATGGTGACTGTGGCGGTGCGCGAAGGGATGCGCCGCCTGCGCGACGACGGCATGGACAAGGTGCGCGAGGGGCTGACCTCGATCGCCGAGGTTGAGCGCATGACCAACAGCCTGCTGTAGCCGGCCCGGCCCGGTCTAAGCCAGCGCGTTTTCGCGGGACTGCGCTGCCGCGCGGGCGATGCTGCAACTAGTCCTGGGGAATCAGCAGCGAGATGCGCAGTGGTCCAGAGGGGAACGCTTCGCCCGTGAACGAGTAGGCCTCGTAGGTCTTGCCCCCGTAGCTCACGGCCCCATGGTCGGGCACACTCGCGGGGCCAGGTGCGAGCGAGCCGGCGACCTGCTTTGAGCCGACGCGCATCAGCACCTCGGCGCCGGTGAACAGGCGCGCGAGCCGCAGATAGCCGGCGTCGTCCTGGATGGCGAAGGAGAAGCGCCCGACCGGCTTGCCGGCGCTGCGCACGGTGCCGTGGACGGGGGCGAGCACGTAGGGGCCGCCGAGGTCGTAGAGGAAGCGCTGGGTGCCACCGGGTTCGACAGCGTAGGCGCGCACGCGCACGACGTGGATGTGCGCGCCGAACAGGCCGACGATGGCGTCGCGGATCGCCTTCCTGTCACGCGCGGCGACAGCCTGGCGGAAGGACGGGTCGGCTTCGATGTGGCGCAGGGTGGCGCGTACGTAGGGGCTGCCGGCCTCCTCCTGATAGATCCGTTCGCCGACCTGGCCGAGTGTCTGCACGGGGATCTGTGCGGCGGCGCTCGGGCAGCGGATCGCGCTGCTGGGAACGAGCAGCGCGATCCGCAAGCTCCCGGAGGGATAGGTGGAGCCGACGAGCGAGGAGACCTCGTAGCGCTTGCCGTGGAAGTCGAGCCTGCCGTGGCTGGGGACTTGCCGTGCGGGCAGGCCGGAGAGCGTCGCGGCGAGCACGCGCGAGGAGGAGCCGGACGCGCTCGAACCGGAGAGCAGTGCGACCTCGGCGCCGGTGACCTGGCGCGTGACGTGCAGGTAGCTGTCTGCGGCCTGCGTGGAGAGGACGAA
This sequence comes from uncultured Solirubrobacteraceae bacterium, assembly GCA_963714215.1. GTDB lineage: Bacteria > Actinomycetota > Thermoleophilia > Solirubrobacterales > Solirubrobacteraceae > Palsa-744. The sequence continues at coordinate 437,819 of CAVQNP010000004.1, read as the reverse complement.
GGTGGCGTCGGTGCCGGGGATCGAACCGTGCACGGGGGCGATCGCGGGGGCGGAGCCGGCGCTTGCGAGTTGGTGGCCGTGCACGAGCACCTGGATGCGCACGATCTGCCCGGCGAGCAGTCGGCGCAGCGCACGTTCGGTGGCGGCGGCGTTGCCGGAGGAAACGGCGGCGGCGAGCGCGGAGGAGCCGCGCACGCGCTGGACGGCCTGCCCGACGACGGTGCCGGAGGATGCCGAGCCGTAGATCCGCGCGCCGACCTGACCGATGGTGGCGGCAACGGCGCCGGCGCAGCCGCGCAGGTTGCCGGCCTGGACGACGGGCGCCTTGCCGGTGGTGCTCGTCTGCGCCGAGCCGGTGGCGGTGGAACTGGGAGTCGAGGAGCTCTTATTCGAGGAGCCGCATGCGCCGAGCGTGAGGGCGAGGGCGAGGGCGCACAGGGCGACCGGCGCGAGCGCCGACGCTGCGCGTCGGGCATAGAACTCCCGGATCGGCTTCACCGGGCAAGCCTATGGCGGCGCCGCTGCTCGACGCGGCGCCGCCTGGCTCGATCTACGCTCGACTACGTTCGGCCGGCGCTCACTTCCCGCCGGTGGACTTGGTCTTGCTGGGCTTCTTGACCTTCTTCTTGACGCTCTTGCCCTTCTTGGCGGCCTTCTTGGAAGGCAGCGGCGCAGGGTTGAAGCGGTTGTATTTGGAGTAGAAGTCGGGCTTGCAGCCTTTGGGCCGCCCGAGGTCGTAGGGACCGGAGATCGCCTGAGTGACTTTGCCTTTTTCGAGGTAGGCGTAGACGACGGTGAGCAGGGCGTCGACACGTGGCTCGGCGCACAGCTTGGTACCGATCGCGAACTGTCCGGTCACGGTCTCATAGCCGGCGACGGTCGAGCCGACGCAGTTGGCGGCCCAGCCGGGGAGTTCGCCCGAGCACGAGAATGTGTCAGAGACCAGTTTTTTTTCTAGGTTGGTGACTTCGGGCGGACTGGAGACGCCTGTCACGGGAATCTGCGACTGCACCTGAAAACCGGTGATCGGGCCGTTGCAGTAGAAGGTGTACTGAACCTGCTGTTCTTCACTTCCCGCTTCGGGCGTTCCCGCGCCGAGGCTGCCGAGGCAGTTGTAGTTGTTGGGATTGGATTCTTCGGCCTGGCTCATTGCGGGACTGGCGAGCGACAGGGCAAGCACGCCCACGATCGCGGCCAGCCAGAGCGTGGCCTTTCGGTGGGCGGTTGGTGATGCGTGCAACAGGGTCTCCGTTCGTTGTCGTGGGACGTGGATCGCTTGTGTGTCAGTGCAGAAGCTTTTCGAGGCTCTGCTTTGGTGAAGTCGGGTCAAACGCCGTGGCCGGCTTGGCACCGGCCTTGGCGAAGAGAGAGAACAGCAGCACCCCGGCGGGCGGCTGCGAGACGAGCGTGGAGGTGGCCGAGCCGGCCGGCAGTTCGGCTGTGGCCGGGTCGGCGACGGTGGCATAGGTGACCACGATCAGCCCGTGTTCTGAGTACGTCGTGCTCTGGGTGATCGAGGCGATCGTGCTCTTCAGGAAGGCGTCGGCAAGGGCGATCCCGGCGGGCGTTCCAGGCAGGCAGGCGGCCGCGGCTGGGCCTTCGGGACAGGCCGGCTGGAGGATCGTGTGCAGCACGGGAGGCGTGCCGCCGACGGTGGCGCGGTGTTCGGCAAGCGCGGCGTCGGCGGCGAAGGCGCTGGCACTGAGCGCGGTCCAGCTCGTGAGAAACGTTCCCTTGGGAATCGCTTCACCGGTTGTGTAGGGAGCGGCGGTCGGGTTGGCGATGGCTTCGTTGAAGGAGCTGCCGGAGAGCTCGATCAGCCAGACGCTCGTGATCGGGGGCAGGTTGGATGCGCCGCCGCTCGGAGTTTTGCCCTGCGTGCTGGAGGATTTTTTATGCGATTCAGAAGATGGCTGGGTAGCTTCCTGCGCCGGAGCGCTCGTCGCGGCCGCGGGAGTGGAGCTGGCGGCCGGTGTGGCCTGCGGCGCGATCGGCGGTGGCTTGGTGCTCGTGGTGGCAGGCTGTGCGGGCGTAGCCGAATGCCCGCGCGCGGCGACGGCGGCGATCAGCGCGGGCAGCTTCTGGACGATGTTTCCATCACCGGCGAGGGACGTCGCGGGGGCGGGGCCGATGGCGGCGCCGGCGGCGACGCCGATCGTGAGCATGGCGACGGCGAGCACGATGCTCGCCCGACGCGACGGCACCCGCGTGCGCGCGGGCGGTGCGCCGCCCGCGCTTGCGGCGGGCTCGGTGCCGGTGGCAGGCGCCGCCCCGGCGCCCACGCGTGGTGCGCTCGGATCGGCGGCAGCCGTCTGGGGCTGAGGCTGTTCGGCGGAGTTGTCCATGTTTTGTGAAAGGCGCGCAACTCGATGGGGCTCGCTCGGTTAACCCGGCTATCCCCGACACGTTGCGGACAAACTAGCTTATCTGGATCGAATCTATCGGGATTATGATATGTTCGCCCCCTGTCGCTGTCAAATATTTGTCAAGACACCAGAAACGGAGCAACTCCCCAATGAATCAAATCCGCCGTCTCTCCCTCGCCTTCGCGGTGGCTGGCGTCGTGGGGGTCGCGGCGCCCGCGGCTGCCTCTGCCCTCTCCACGATCACGATCAGCGGCGCCACGGCTTCCTACCCGTTGGTCTCGCTGCTCGCGCAGAAGTACATAAAGACGCACCCGAAAAAAGTGAAGTTCAAAATCACTCAGGGCGGCGCGCAGATCGGCGTCAACGACGTCGCTGCAGGCCGCGTGTCGATCGGCGATGTCTCGCGCGACCCGGTCGCGGCGGACCCGCCGGGGCTGGTCTTCTATCCGATCGCCAAGTACGGCATCTGCGTGATCACGAGCAAGTCGAACCCGCTGGCGAACTTGTCAAGCTCGCAGGTCGTCTCGATCTTCACGGGTAAAACGGTCGCCTGGAGCGCCGTGCCCGGTGCGACGGCGAGCGGCCCGATCGACGTGATCAGCCGTACCTCGGTGGCGGGCGTGCTGACGAACTTCCAGACGCTGTTCCTGGAAGGCAAAAAAGTCTCGACGAAAGCCGCGGAAGAACCGTCTGAGGGTCTGATGCGCGCGAAGGTCGAAAGCGACCCGAACTCGATCGGCTTCGTGTCCAACTACCAGTCGGACAAAGGCACGGTCAACGCGGTCGGCTACAACGGCGTCGCTTGCAACCACGCGAACGTGAAAGCGGGCACCTACGCCGGCACGGCGCGCTTCTACGAGGTCACCAAAGGCAAGGCGACGGGCGCCTCCTCGGCCTTCATCGGCTGGATCGAGCGCTCGGCGCCGGCCGCGAAGATCATCAACACGCAGTGGCTGTCGATCTGAGCGGCGTGCCGGGGGCCTGAGGAAACAGAGAGCCAGTGCCGGAACGCCTCAGACGACCATGGCCTGACATCCGCGCCGAGCGTACCCTCGGCGCGGTGTCGCTCATGGTGTGCGCGCTGGTTGTGGCGATGGTCGTGTTCGTGGGCATCAACGCGTGGCCGATCTTCGAACACAACGGTCTCTCCTGGCTTGGCTCGGGCGGCGACTTGGGCCGGCAGCTGGCGGACATGCAGAACACGACGCAGCACCCGCCGCCGTCGGCTTACCACCTGCGCGCGTGGACGCTGATCTACGGCACGCTGCTGAGCACCGCCGTGGCGGTCGTGCTCGCGCTGGGGATCGCCGTGTTCTCCTCGATCTTCATCGTCGAGCTCGCCTCGGCGCGGCTGAGGCGCGTGGCGATCCCGGTGATCCGCCTGCTGGCTTCGGTGCCGTCGGTGATCTACGGCCTGATCGGCATCCTCGTGCTGGTGCCGTTCGTCGGCAACGACCTGATCTCGACGGGGCAGCGGGAATCGGTGCAGAACGTGGTCGAGCTGACGGGCGCGGGGCTGTCGGTGACGGTCTTGATCCTGACGGTGATGATCACGCCGATCATGGTGGCGCTGATCTGCGAGGCGCTCGTGTCGGTGCCGAACTCGTGGCGCGAGGGGGCGATCGCGCTCGGCGTGAACCCGCTGCGGGCGATGCTCGCGGTGACGCTGCGCGCGGCGCGGCCGGCGATCGTGGCGGCGGCCGTGCTCGCGACTGCGCGCGCGCTGGGCGAGGCGATCATGATCTCGATGGTCTCTGGCTCGAAGGCCTTCTCGCCGAAGCCAATCGACGGCCTGGTGTTCTTCTTCGAGCCGCTGCGCACGCTCGCGTCGGGCATCGTCGACTACCACGAAGGGCTCGGCGCGCCGGCGCTCGGCTCGGCGCTGTACGCCTGGGCGCTGCTGCTGCTGTTCAGCGCGTTCGTGCTGTCGGTCGCGGGCTACCTGATCAAGCTGCCCCTCCGCAAGTACCAGGTGCGCGGATGAGCGCGGTCGGCGAGTGGCGCCCGACGCTGCCCGCAGGGCCGCCGATGCAGAGCGGAGGCGGCAAGCGCTCCTCGCCGCTCGAATGGCGCTGGATCGATCGGCTGGCACTCGGCTTCGCCTGGTTCGCGGGGATCGGCCTGTGCCTGATCGCGGCGGCGATCGTCGGCTACATGGCCTATCGCGGGATCGAGTATCTGCGCCCGCAGCTGCTCGCTCAGCGCCCGTCGATCAGCACGAGCCAGAGCGGCTCGGGCGGCTTCCGCGACGCGCTGATCGGCACGGGGATCCTCACGCTGATCGGCATCGTGCTGGCGGTGCCGCTGGCGGTGGGCGGCGCGATCTGGATCGCCGAGTACGGCCGCCCGACGTGGCTCGCGCGGATGGTCGAGTCGGCGATCGAGATGGTCGCGGGAACGCCCGACATCGTGATCGCGCTGTTCGGTCTGTCTATCTTCCAGCTGGGCATCCTCGCGCCGTTCTCGTTCAAGGCGGCGGGAGGGGGTGTCTTCGGCAAGTCCTACTTCGCGGCCGGCGCGATGATGTCGCTGATCGCGCTGCCGCCGATGTTCACGGCCACGCGCGACGGCTTGCAGGCGGTCCCTGCGCACATGCGCGAGGCGGCGTTCGCGCTCGGCAAGACGCGGATCGCGACGATCCGCCGGGTGCTCTTGCCGAGCGTGCGCTCGAACATCGCCACGGGCGTGACGCTGGGCATCAGCCGGATCATCGGCGACACGGCGATCATCGTGCTGCTGCTGGGGGACTCGCTGCGGATCGACCCGCAGGGCTCGGTACCCGGTCTGAGCGTGCTGCGCGGGACGGGCTCGACCCTGACTAGCTACGTCTACAACAACTCCCCGGCCGGCGAAGGGGCGGCGCCGCAGAAGGCCTACGCGGCGGCGTTCGTGCTGCTGATCTTCGTGCTCGTGCTCAACCTGATCGTCGAGCGGATCGGCCGATCGACGGCGGACGCGACGGGGATGACGGTTGCCGGCGCAGTCGTCTGAGCGTCGCGGCAGGCGCTTTACAACTTCTGTAAACCCCGCTAACCTGAGCGATTCTATGGAGATTGTGTTGGACAACTTCGGTGGGGAAGGTGCTTCATGACCCCCGACGAGATGCTGCTCGAGCGCGCTGAGAAGCGGATGAGCGGCAGCGACGACCCACGCCGAAGCGAGCCTCGCCTCGCCTCGGCGGAGCAGGCCGCGGCCCGCTCCGCTGGTGCCGAGCCGCTGCGAGCGCCTGGCGCCCCGGCGCCCGGCGAGCCGTCGGCGGAGGCAGCCTCGATCGCACCGGCCCCGGAGCCGGTCGAGCCGACGGTCCCGCCGGTGCGCACGATCGTGGTCGACCGCGCGCCGCTGCCGGTGCTCCCGCCGCAGGAGCGCGAGGCGGTGCGCGCGGCGCACTCCTCAGGCCCCGAGCGCCTGCGTCTGGAGGACGTGAGCATCGGCTACGGCGCAAAAAAGGCGGTCAAGTCGGTCTCGCTGTCGATCCACCAGGGCGAGGTGCTTGCGCTGATCGGGCCGTCGGGATGCGGCAAGACGACGCTCCTGCGCACGCTCAACCGGCTGACAGAGCTGACGCCGAGCGCGTCGCGCGCCGGCAAGGTGCTGCTCGACGGCGAGGACATCCACGGGATGGCGGACACGAGGTTGCGCTCGCGCGTGGCGATGGTCTTCCAGCAGCCCAACCCGTTCCCGATGTCGATCTTCGACAACGTGGCCTTCGCGCTGCGCGAACAGTCGCGCAAGAAGCCGCGCCGGCGCGAGCTGGAACCGCAGGTCATCGAAGCGCTCAAGCGTGCTGGGCTGTACAAGGAGGTCGGCGATGACCTCGACCGTCCGGCGCTGCGGCTATCGGGCGGTCAGCAGCAGCGGCTGTGCATCGCGCGGGCGATCGCGCCGCGCCCGGAGGTGCTGCTGATGGACGAGCCGTGCAGCGCGCTGGATCCGATCTCGACGGCGACGATCGAGAAGCTGATCGGCGAGCTGCGCCGCGACCTGGCGGTGGTGGTGGTCACGCACAACCTCGCGCAGGCCCACCGCGTGGCGGACAAGGTCGCGTTCATGTACCTGGGCGATCTCGTCGAGTACGGCTCGACGGCGCAGGTGTTCGACGAACCGCGCGCGACGCGCACGCGCGACTACGTGCGGGGAGCCTTCGGATGAGCTTTCCCTACAGCGGCTCCTGGCCATGCGGCCGGGAGTCCTGAAGCGGGCGCTCGTCGTGGTCGGCTGCGGAGCCCTGACCGTGACGCTGGCTGCCTGCGAGAGCACGGAGAGCGAAAGCGCGAAGATCGAACGCGAGGCTCAGGTCGCGCGCGAACACGAACCGGGCGCGCTGAAGATCGGCGCGGGCAACCCCAGCGTGCGCGTGTCTCAGGTGACGCTGCTGAAGGGCGGTGGGCGCAACGCTGTGGCGCTGCGGCTGAGCTCCTCCTCGACGCACCCGCAGGCGAACCTGCCGCTGCTGGTCGAGGTGAAGGGCAAGGAGGGCAAGCTGCTGTACACCAACCAGCCTGGCGGCACGGACCCTCGGCTTCAGCACATGGGGCTGTTGCCGGCGCACGCGAGCGGCTGGTGGGTCGATGACCAGATGCTGATCGTCCAGCCGAGCACGGGCGTGCACGTGCGTGTGGGGGCGGCAGCGAAGACGGCCTCGCGCCACGCCACGGCGACGCTGCAGGCGAAGACGACGCACGTGGCAGTGAGCGCGGGCGCGAGCACGCTCAATGGTGAGCTCGTCAATCGCGACGGGCGCTCTCAGCGCGACGTGTCGGTGTACGCGGTTGCGTTGCGCGCCGGCAAGGTCGTGGCTGCAGGCCGCGCGCTCGTGCCCAGGCTCGCGGGACGACGCGGCGCGTCGTCCCGCTTCCAGATCCCGCTGATCGGCGACGCGGCCAAAGCAAAGATCGAACTGACGGCCGTACCGACGGCGTCGTGAGGAGGTGTCCGAGGTGAGCCTTGTCCCCGTACCGTCCGAGCAGACAGGGGCGACGTGCGCGCACTGCGGCGCGGCGCTGGTCGCCGACCAGCGCTACTGCCTCTCCTGCGGTCAGCCGGCCTCGCCGGTGCGCTTGGCTTTCCTCGACGTGCTGCAGAGCGAGCCGGGCTCGGGCATCGCCCAGCCGACGCTCGAGATGACCCCGACGGGCTACGTGCCGCTGGGCGAGGGGCGGGGCGCCAACGGTTGGCTGCGGCGCAACTCGGGGCTGCTGAGCCTGCTCGCGGTGCTCGCGCTGTGCCTGATCGCGGGCCTGTTGGTCGGTCACTGGGCGAGCCAGGGCAACACGACGCCAGCCAAGCAGGTCGTCGAAGTCAAGGGCCTGTCGGGTCTTGCGGCCGCGCCTGCCGCAGCAGCGACGACGACTCCGGCCGCCGGGGAAACAACCGAAACGGCGACGAAGGCGACGGCCAAGGAAGAAGCCGAAGCGAAGAAGGCCGAAGCAAAGGAAACGAAGGCCGAAAAAGCACCGCCACCGGCACCGAAAAAAGTGGCGCCGGCGAAGATCAAAAAACTGACCAACTCGAGCGGCGCGCAGCACCAGAAAGAAATCAACGAACTCGGCGCGCAGCCGATCGAAACGGGCTGAGCGGGTCGCCTCGGATGAGCTCGCACGAGGGCAAGTCAGCGAGATCGCCGATCTCGGAGGCCGAGACGCAGCAGATCCCCGCTGTGCGGGCGCCGGCGGCGGCGATCGTGCCCGTGGGCGGCCTCCCGGGCGCAGGCACGGCGCTCGACGGGTCGATGGCCGAGCTGCGCCGCCGACGCTACGAGCTGGCCGAGCGCGTGTCCGAGCTGACGTGGGACCTCGGCGGCCTGACGTATGAGATGGCGATCCGCGACCATTACCGGCTCGACGTGCTCGCGCGGCGAGCGGCCGAGCTGCAGCAGGCGGACGCCCAGCTGGCCGAGGTGCAGCGTCTGCTGTCGGGCGCCGAGGCAGGCGTGCACGGTCAGTGCCGCTCTTGCGGCGCCGTGCACAGCCGTGGAGCCTCGTTCTGCTGGCACTGCGGCGCCGGTCTGCTCGAGGAGTCCCGTCCGAGCGTGCTCGAGGACGCAGCCGCCGGCACGCCTGGCTCGACACCGAGCTGAGTACGTAGGCATACGCAGCGACGCTTGACCTCGCCGAGCCACCGCTTACGATTGTCGAATGCGGCTGACCGGGGGGCAGCGATTTGCCGTGCTGGCTGGCGTGCTGGCGTTGATCGCCTGCTTTCCGATGCCCGCGTCCGCGGCGACGTTCGGGGCGGACCTCAACAACCCGCCCAACAACCCCACGACATGCGGGGAAGGCATCTTTCCCTATTTCAGCGCCCCGATGGGCAGTCCGTCGTGCATGTACTACTCGGGCGCGCCGGGGCCCTCCTCCTACGCGCCGGCAAGCGGCACGATCACGGCCGTCCACGTGCGGGTAGGCGCCGTGACCGGTCCGATGCAGCCGGTGATCATGCGCTCGCTCTACCAGAACAAAGCCGGCGATCCCGGACATCCCTACTTCGCCTGCTGCTTCGTCGAGCGCTACGGGCCGATCTTCACGCCGCAGGCCAACACGGTCACGACCGTCGCGACGAGCCTGCCGGTGACGGAGGAACCGACTCCCGGCCCAGACGACTTCTCGACGTCAGCAGCGGGGGACTTCCTCGCCCTCTCGGTGCTCGCACCGAACGTGCCGATCCCGGCATTCGGCGACAACCAGAGCGGCTACGCCGGCTACTACCCGGCCCCCTCGGAAGGCTCGCCGCCAGCGCCGAGCCCGAACCCCTTGACTGCCGCGACGGAGGGGTTCGGCGCACAGGTCCTGATCAGCGCCGATCTCGACACCGGTGGCGGTGGCGGTGGCGGCGGCGGTGGTGGTGCCCCGACGCCGGGAGCTGCACCCACGCCCAATCCTGCTCCCATGCCGGCGCCGCTTCCCTCAATCGCCTTCCCCAAGCTGACGATCCCGGTCAAGAACGGCACGGCGACGCTCCCGATTCAGTGTCTGGTGGTCAACTGCTCAGGCGTGCTCAGCCTGCAGAACGCCCAGCCGGGGGGCACGGCTAGCTTGGCGAGCAAGAAGAAGGCGAAGAAGCCGAAGCTCGTCAGCTACGGCACGGGCACTTTCTCGCTGAAGGCGGGCGCGACGGGCAAGGTCAAGGTCAAGCTCAACGCGGTCGGGCGCAAGCTGGTCAAGGCGCACAAGCAGGTCAAGGTTTGGGCGAACGTCCGCTTCACGACGGGCGGCGGCAGGAGCAAAAGCACGCGGGTCACGCTGAAGCGTTGATCCGCCAGATCGCGTAGCGTTGCTCTCGGTGAGACGCTCGCTGGATGGATCCAGGCCCTCTCGCGCCGCGCTCGCGCTCCTCGGCGTGCTGCTGCTCTCTGCGCTCGCCTTCGGCGTCGCACAGGCGGCCGGAGGAACGAGCTCGGGCGTACACGGTTCAGGCGCGCGCAGTCCGCGCGCGCACACGGCGCGCGCGGACCAGGAAGCGGGCTGTCCGATGTACCCGGCCAACAACTCGCTCAACCAGGACATCTCCCACGCGCCGCTGAACCCGAACTCGGCGACGTACATCAACTCGATCGGCGCGAACGGCCATCTGCACATCCTGGCCTCGCCGGCCTTTCACTACGGGATGCCGTTCGCGATCGTCGGGCCGCATCAGCCGAAGCTGCCGGTGAAGTTCTACCTTTCACCGGGCGCGTCCGACCCGGGTCCGTATCCGATTCCGTTGAGCGCGCCGATCCAGGGCGAATACACGCCGACAAACATCGAGCCCGGCGACAACCACGTGCTCGTGCTGCAGACGGGCACGTGCAAGCTGTACGAGCTCTACAAAGCGCGCCGCACGGCCGGCGGCTGGGAAGCCGGCTCGGGCGCGGTCTTCAACATGCGCAGCAACAAGCTGCGTCCGGACGGCTGGACCTCGGCCGACGCTGCAGGCCTGCCGATCTTCCCGTTGCTCGCACGCTATCCGGAAGCGCGCGCCGGAGCGATCACACACGCGTTGCGCGTGACCGTCTGGCGAACCCAGCGCGGCTTCATCCACCCGGCGACGCACTACTCCTCCAGCAGCGACGATCCGAGCCTGCCGCCAATGGGGCTGCGCCTGCGCCTGAAGGCGAGCTTCAGCCTCGCCGGCTATCACGGCCAGGCATTGATCGTGCTGCGTGGGCTGAAGCGCTACGGGCTGATCGTCGCCGACGAAGGCGGCTCTTGGAACATCGGCGGCACGCACGACCCCGGTTGGAGCGACAGTGACCTCAAGCAGCTCGATAGCGTGCCGGGCTCGGCGTTCGAGGCGGTCAACACCGGTCCGATCCTGAAGTTCCCCTCCGAACGGCACGGCCGCAGGCGCTAGCGGCAGCACGCCCGAGCTCGCTCCGGCGCTCGGCCGGGAGTCGATCGTCCGGCGATCGTCGGATCGTCCACGCGTTCGTGCGTCGGCTGAGCGGTCGCATAACGTCTACCGCGTGAGAGGACCCATGCCGAGGGCAGGAGCGCTGATCTTCGCCTCGTTGCTCGGAGCCGCCGCGCTCGCGGTCGCAGTCCCGGGGTCATTCGCGCGCAGCGCGGGCCGCACGACAGGTGTGCGCGAGTACGGCTGCCCGATCCTGCCGGCGAGCAACGCCATCAACCGGGACATCTCACGCGCGCCGGTTGACCCACGCTCGGCGGCGTACATCGAATCGATCGGCCCGAGCCTGCACCTGCACGCTGACTTCGGCACGAATCCGGGTTACGGCATCCCCTATGTGGTCGTCAAGCGCAACCAAGCGAAGGTGCCGATCCACTTCAGCGAATACGGCGCCGAATCTGATCCGGGCCCCTATCCGATCCCGCCCGGCGCTCCCGTCGAGGGCGCGGGCGTTGAAGGCGACCGCCATGTGCTGGCGCTGCAGGAGGGCAGCTGCGAGCTGTATGAGCTGTACGCGGCGCGTCGTCTGGGCGGCGGCTGGGAAGCCGGCTCGGGCGCGGTCTTCAACCTGCGCAGCAACGCCCTGCGGCCAGAAGGGTGGACCTCAGCCGACGCCGCCGGCCTACCGATCTTCCCGCTGCTCGCGCGCTATCCGGAGGTCCACGCGGGGCGCATCGACCACGCGCTGCGCGTGACCGTGCCGCGCACGCAAGCCGGCTACATCCACCCGGCCACCCACCTGGCCTCCTCGAACACCGACCCGAACCTGCCGCCGATGGGTCTGCGCCTGCGGCTGAAGTCCGGCTTCAACCTGTCGGGCTACCGCGGCCAAGCGCTCGTGATCCTGCGGGCGCTGAAGCGCTATGGCTTGATCGTGGCCGACAACGGATCCTCGTGGTACATCACCGGCGCCCCTGACAGGCGCTGGAGCGACGAAGACCTGGACCAGCTGAAGACGGTGCCGGGCTCGGCCTTCGAGGCCGTCAGCAGCGGCCCGATCCTGCACAAGCGCTGAGGCAAGGCGCCGTGGTCGGCGCCGTCGCCTACTTGTGCTCGACGGGCGTTGGCGGCGGCGGTGCCGCGGGGGCCGCCGCGGGCTGGCCGACGGGGGCCGTCTGCGCAGGCTGTGGCTGTTGCTGCTCGGCAGGCGGCAGCGCGCTGTGCGTGGGCGTCTCGTGCGAGGAGGCCTCCCCGGTGACGGACTGCTTGAACTCGCGCATGCCGCTACCCAGCGAGCGGCCGATCTCCGGCAGGCGCTTGGCGCCGAAGACCAAGAGCAGGATCACGACGAGAAATGCGATGTGCAGAGGGTTGTCTAGGCCCATTCGCTTTTCCTAGCTTAGACGATCGGCTGGGCGGTGCCACCCGGCGACTGGACAGTTGCGGCCCGCTAGGAGTCGGGGCGCAGGGCACGGCGCACGAACTGCGCGGCAACGATCAACAGCAGCACGGCGAAGGAGTCACGCAGCACGTTGCCGGAGAGGGCGTTTGCGAGCGCGACCCCGCCGGCTGCGCCTGCCAGCGAGAGCAGGCCGAGCAGCACGGCATCGGAGCGGCGCACGTTGCCGTAGCGGTCCTGCGTGTAGGTGCCGACGAGCGCCACGGGAACGATCGCAAGCAGTGAGGTCGCCTCGGCCTGGTGCTGGTTGAGGCCGAGGAAGATCACGAGGCCGGGCACGAACAACACTCCTCCGCCGACGCCGAGCAGGCCGGCGATCACGCCGCCCGCCAGGCCGATCGCGATCGCGCCGGTCATCGCAGTACGAGCTCCACGGCGCTGGCCACGAGCACGGCCGCGAACATCAGCGAGAGCGCCCGGTTGTGCACGCGCTGCTGCAGCCACGTGCCCAGCAGCACGCCGCCGACTGCGGGCACGCCGACGAGCACCGCGTCGAGCACGTGCACGTTGCCGTACAGGCCCTGTGTGGCGGCGGCGAAGCCGGCGATGAAGACGATCGCGGCGAGCGAGGTCGCGGTTGCCGCGCGCTCCTGGTAGCCGAGCCAGAGGACGAGCAGCGGCACGATCACGCTGCCGCCGCCGACGCCGAACAGGCCGCTGAAGAGACCGGCCGCGGTGCCGATCGTGACCAGCTTGAGCGTGCGGTTGGGCGAACGCTCTGAGGCGCTCTCAGCAAACACGCTTGCGAGCTGACTGGTCAGCCACGATGCGCGGCATACTAGACCCCGTGTCCCCCGCTGCGACGCTTGTGGAGGCGCTCGAGCCGCTCCGCTCAGACCCCGACCACGCTGCGATCCTGCTCGACATCGACGGCACGCTTGCGCCGATCGTGCGTCACGCCGCCGACGCGCACGTGCCCGAGGCCACACGCACGCTGCTGATCGAGATCGCCAAGCGCTACCGCGTGGCCGGCTGCGTGAGCGGACGGCGCGCGGCGACGGCGCGCCAGATCGTGGCGATCGGGACGCTCGCGTATGTCGGCAACCACGGGGGGGAGCTGCTGCGTCCGGGCGCCACGCGCCCGGAGGTCGACCCTGAGCTGGCTGCCTGGACGGCGCGAGTCCGAGCATTCGCGGCACGCGCGCTGACCGCCGAGCACCAGCGGTTGCGCGTGCGTGGCGAGGACAAGGAAGCGATCGCGGCCTTCCACTGGCGTGGCGCGCCCGATGAGCAGGCCGCCGAGACCGCCGTGCGCGAGATCGCAGCCGAGGCCGAACGAGAGGGGTTCGTCGTGCACTGGGGGCGCAAGGTGCTCGAGGTCCGTCCGCCGGTGGCGCTCGACAAGGGCATCGGCGTTGCGACGCTGCTGCGCGGCTCGCCGGCCAAAACGGCGCTGTACGTGGGCGACGACGCGACCGATCTCGACGCCTTCCGCGGGCTGCGCGAGCTGGTCGAGTCTGGGCAGCTGCAGTCGGCGCTGTGCGTGGCGGTCGACTCCGACGAAGCCCCTCCCGAGCTGGCGCGCAAGGCGGACCTGACGCTTGCGGGCACGCACGGGGTGCGCGAACTGCTCGAGGCGCTGCTGTAGTAGCAGGGTGCGCTTCGTCGACTTTCTCAGGAGCACCGTGATGCTCAGCGCCGGAGCGGCGACGGCGCTCGCTCTCGTCACCGTTCTTGCCGCCGGCGCCAACTCGGAAAAAGCCCTGCTGCCGATCGCCGTGGGCTGGTGGATCGTAGCGACGCTGATCGGTCTGCGGCTGGGCAGGCGCGCCGAGACGAACCCGCCGATCGCGCGCCTGCTGGCGAGTGCCAAGGCGAGCACGGCGCTACCCGAGAATCATCCCAGCGCGATCCTCGTCAACCGGCTGTGGCCGCTGTTGCTGTTCACGCTGATCGCCGGCGGCCTCGCCTTCCTCGCTCCGCAGATCCCGGGCATCGCGGCGGGCTTCGCGATCATCTGGGCGCTCGCCTGGCGCCGCCAGGACGCGGCGGTGGCGGCGATCGAGGAGCGCGACGGCGCGTTCTTCTACGTGCAGCGCACCTCGCCCGTACGGCCGATGGCGCTGGAGCGCACGCCCGGCTTCAAGGCGCTGCGTCCGGAACGCACGAACGGCGCCGTCACCTGAGATGCGCAGGGCGCACGCGACGGACGTGCTGCTCGTATCGCTCGGTTCGACCGAGGGCCTGCGCAGAGCCGACGATGAGCTGCATGACTCGCTGGAGCGGGCCGGGGCGCGCGTGGCGATCGCCCGGCCCCACCCGCAGGAGCCGCTGCCGACGATGATGCTGACCGATCTCGTGTGGGCGCGTGCCGCACGCGAGGCGGCGGCCAGCATCATCGAGCAGCAGGAGTTCGCCCCGGCTCGCTCGATCATCTACTCGACGACCACGGCGGCGCTGTTGTGGCAGCGCCCAGGCGCGATCCGCTTCGACGCCACGGCTGCGGGCAACCGGCCAGGGCGCCACGGGCTCTGGCAGCGTCCGCTGGAGCGCCGCCGCCTGCGTCAGGCGCCGCTGCTGCTGCCGTGGAGCGAGGGCGCCGTGCGGGAGCTGCCCGGCGGCCTCGCCGAAGGCCGAGCGCACGCTCGTCCTGCCGGTCCCCGTTGAGCCGTCGGGACCCCCCGCGGCGGTGCGCGACATCGCGGCGATCACCTACGCGGCCAACCCGTCCAAGAAGGGGCTCGACCGCGTGCTCACGGCCTGGCGCGAGCTGCGTGGCGATCGCCCCGCGGCAGCCGGCGAGGAGCTGCTCGTGGCGGGCGTCTCGGCTGAGCGGCTCCACAGCGCCGGGCTGCTTTCGCCCGAGGAGCAGGGCGTGCGCGTGATTGGCTCGCTCGTGCCCGAGGAGTTCCGCGCGCTGCTGCGCCGCGCGCGTGTGTTCGTCTGCGCACCACGCCGCGAGGACTACGGCCTCGCCCAGCTCGAGGCGCTGGCCGACGGCTGCCAGCTCGTCACCACCGAGGCGCCTGGGCCTTATGCGGCGCTGCCGCTCGCGCGCGAACTCGACCGGCGGCTCGTCGGTGACGATCCCACCTCCGCGCTGCGCGCAGCACTTGACGACCCGTTGCCCGACTACGCCGAGCGCGCGCTGGCGGCGCTCGCGCCGTTCAGCCGGGCGTCGGTCGACCGGGTGGTCGCCGAGCAGCTACTGCCGCGACTGCTTGCGTAGCCGCTGGAACTCGCCCCACGAACGCGTGTTGGCCACGTCGTCCGCGCTCAGCCAAGCGCGCCGCGCCGTGGCGACTCCCCAGCGCATGTTCTGCAGCGTGCGTACGCGATGCGCGTCGGAGTCGATCAACAGCGTCACGCCGGCGCGCACGGCGGCGCGCGCGTTGACGTCGGAGAGGTCGCGACGGTCGGGGTTGGCGTTGATCTCCAAGCATCGTCCCCGTGCGGGCGGCGGCCGCGAACACGGCGTCGAGGTCGAGCGCGTACGGCGCGCGCTGCTCGATCTTGCGGCCGGTCGGGTGGCCGATGGCGTCGACCAGCGGATGCTCGATCGCGGCGACGATCCGCTCGGTCATCGCGTGCTCGTCCATGCCGAATGACGTGTGCGCGCTGGCAATGATCCAGTCGAGCTCGGCCGAGCAGCTCGTCTGTCGTAGTCGAGCGAGCCGTCGGGCAGGATGTTGACCTCGCTGCCCGCGAGCAGCTCGATTCCCTCGATGCGCTCGTTGGCCTCGTGCACGAGCTCGATCTGACGGCGCAGCTGATCGGGCGAGACGTCGTTGCCGAAGCCGTGCGTCGCCGAGTGGTCGGTGATCGCGAGGTACTCGTAGCCGCGCTCGCGCGCTGCGCGCGCCATCTCCTCGATCGAGTTGTGCCCGTCGGAGGCGACCGTGTGGCTGTGCAGGTCGCCGCGGATGTCGTCCAGCTCGAGCAGCTGCGCAGAGCACGCTCGTTCGGGTTCTCGCCGCCCTCGAACTCCTTGCGCGCTGCCTCCAGCTCGCCACGATCTTCGCGCAGCTCGGGCTCGATGTAGGCGAGGCCGAGCAGCTCGTAGACCTCCTGCTCGGTCGCGCAAGTTCGCGTGCGCCCGATCGCGTCGTCGAGCAGCCCGTACTCGGACACGTGCAGGCCGCGTCGCACGGCGGCTTCGCGCAGCGCCGCGTTGTGCCTGCCGGAGCCGGTGAAGTGCTGCAGCAGGTTGCCCAGCTGCGCGGGCTTGGCGATGCGCAGGTCGACGCTGATGCCCGAGTGGGTGCGCCCGCGTGCGCCGGCCTTGCCGGCGGAGCCGACGTTGCCGATCAGCTCGAGCTCTGCCGAGGCTCTTGGCGAGCGTCGTCGGGCGGTCGGTGACCGCGATCAGATCGACGTCCTTGACGCTGTCGGCCCAGCGCCGCGCGGAGCCGGCGATCTGCGACGTGCGTGTCTCCGCCGCCGAGCTCGCTCAGTCCGGCCGCGAGCTGCTCGCCGAGCTCGATCGCCTGCGGCAGCAGGAGTCGCGGCTCGGTGCGCTCGCCGGCGCCCTGCTCGAGCGCCGCCAGTACTCGTTCCTCGAGCTTCGGTCCGAGCCCGCGCACGGTGCGGATGCGCTGGGCCAGCGCCACCTCACGCAGCTTCTGAAGCGAGTCGACGCCGAGCTCGTGAATGCAGCAGCCGCGCGCGCTTGGCACCGAGACCGGGCAGGCGCGTGACGGCGACGAGACCTGCCGGGAACTTCGCGCGCAGCTTCTGTGCGGCGGGGATGTCGCCTTCGTCGAGCAGCGCCTGGATCTTCTCCTGCAGCGTGGCGCCGATCCCCGGCAGCTCGATGGCGCGGCCCTGGCGCGCCAGGGCGGCGACCGAGACGGAGGACTCGCGCACGCTCTTGGCCGCCGTGCGGTAGGCCAGCACGCGGTGGACGATCGCGCCGTCGAGCTCGTACAGGTCGCCGAGCTCTTCCAGCGCGTCGGCGATCGCGCCGTTCGACAGTTCCGCTGCGGGCACGCCCGTTAGGGTACGCCGACTCGATGTCCGGCGAGCCGTGGCTGATACTTCCGACCTACAACGAGGCGGAGAACATCGAGGCGATCGTGCGCGCCGCCGGCGAGGTGCTCGCCGCGGCGACCGCCGACGGCTCGCTCGGCGGCGCCTTCCGTATCCTCGTCGTCGACGACGGCTCGCCCGACGGCACCGGCGAGATCGCAGATCGTCTGGCCGACCGAGCACGACCGGGTCCAGGTGCTGCACCGCGCCGAGAAGAACGGCATCGGCCCGGCCTACCTGGCGGGCTTTCGCTCGGCGCTCGACCGCGGCGCGGGCTACGTGATGGAGATGGACTCCGACTTCTCCCACGACCCGACCGACCTCGGGCGGCTGCTCGCGGCGGTAGACCGCGACTCGCCGCAAGCGCCGATCTGGCGCTCGGCTCGCGCTACGTCGACGGCGGCGGCGTCAGCGACTGGGGCTGGCTGCGGCGCTTCGTCAGCGAGGGCGGCTCGACGTACTCGCGCTGGGTGCTCGGGCTGCAGGTGCGCGATCTGACAGGCGGCTTCAAGTGCTTTCGCCGCGAGGTGCTCGAAGCGATCCACTTCGACAGCGTGCGCTCTCAGGGCTACGCCTTCCAGGTAGAGCTGACCTACCGCGCCGTGCGAGCGGGTTTCCGCGTCGTCGAGGTGCCGATCGTCTTCCGCGACCGCCAGCAGGGACAGAGCAAGATGTCGTGGCGGATCGCGGCAGAGGCGATGTGGCTCGTGCCCCGGCTGCGCTTCCGATAGCCGCGCTGAGCCGGCCGCGATCCGCGTGCGCCGGCGGTCGCGCCGAGTGAGGCGCCGCAGCGCGTCCGCCGCGCCGGCCGATGCTGAAGCGATGGATGCGTCGGCCTACGCGTTCACGCATGGCGTCCGCCACACGCGCGAGACGCTGCGGCGTGGTACCGGCACCCGGGCCGGTGCTCGGCCGCTGGTTCGCCGGCGCGGCGCTCGCCGCGGTGGGCTGCTCGCGGCGGTCTGGTGATCGCGTCCTCGAACGGCGGGCACGAACAGGTCGTCGCGCTGCGCCCGCCGTTCGCGGTGGGCGGCATCGACGACGTCGTCGGCGTCATCGCGCGCAACATGCTCGTGCTTGCGCTGCACGCGATGGCCTGCGTGGCGGGCTTCATCGCGGGCAGCTCGCTGCCGATGCAGGCGGAGGGGCGCACGCGGCGTTTCGCGCTGGGTGCACGAGCACGGCGGCCGCCTGGCGATCGCGTTCGTCGTCGCGGCGACCACGTTCTCGCTGAGCGCGCAGGCTTACCTGCTCGGTCATACGCTCGGCGGCGTCGCTGCCTTCCTGCGCGTCTCGCCCGGTCTGCTGCTGCTCGGCGTGCTGCCGCATGCCCTGCCGGAGCTGATCGCGCTGTTCCTGCCGCTCGCTGCGTGGATCATCGCCAGCCGGCGCGGCGAGTGGGAGCAACTGCTCGCGGCCACCTTCGTCACCGTCGCCTTCGCCGTGCCGATCCTCGTCGTAGCGGCCTTCGTCGAGGTCTACGTCTCGCCCCATCTGTTCACGACTCTCACGCATATCCATCCGCCGATCGTGCGCGCATCCGGCGGCTGGATAGTGACCGTTCGCTAGCCCGAAACACGCCCGGCGACCCTCCCTATACTTTGTATAGTGATGGGAAAGCGATCGAGAAAGGGAGATCCATGGCAGGCACGTTGACCGAAGTGACCGACAACAACTTCCAGGCGGAGGTGCTCGAGTCGGACAAGCCGGTGCTGGTCGACTTCTGGGCTCCCTGGTGCGGGCCGTGCCGTGTCGTGGCTCCCGTGCTCGAAGAGATCGCCGAGGAGCGCCCCGACCTGCGCATCGTCAAGCTCAACACGGACGAGAACCAGCAGACGGCCGCCGCCTTCCAGGTCCTCTCGATCCCGACGATGATCCTCTTCAAGGGCGGTCAGCCCGTGAAGACCGTGATCGGGGCCTACCCGAAGAAGAAGCTCGAGCAGGAGCTGGAGCCGGCGCTCGGCGTCGCCTGAGCGTAGGTGAGGTCTCGCCGCGCTGGCCTAGCGGCCGGTGCGTGCGAGCACCCAGGCGATGAACTCTCGCTCGTCGACTGCATTAGCGGCGAGGTCCTCGATCGTCTGGGCAGTGCCGTCCAGCCCGCCGGCCGTGTGGCTGAATGGCACACCGTTGCGGTCGAGAAACTCGCGCATGACGTCGTAAGCCGTGCGCTTGTTTCCATCCGGCAGTGGCTGGTAGGTGGCGATCCGCGAGCAGTACACGGCGGCCTTTTCATGCACCGCCGGGAAGACCTGATAGTTGCCGAACCCCGCGAACGGCGCCGCCAAGCAGGCCTCGGCGAGGTTGATGACGTGCGGGATGCGCGCGAGCCGCTGCGCCGCGATGCCGCAGTGCAGTTCGGCGATCAAGAGGAAGTCTCCGATCTCGATGCGGCGCACCGTGCAATCAAATCACTATGGTGGCATGGTAGCAATATTCAGAACTGAATAGTTATTACTGACTGGTGAGTTGATATCGAGCGATAAACGACCTTGACACCTAAACTCCATCCGCCTATGATTCGTTGCCGCGATGGACATGTCGAGTTCTCGCTGAGAGGTTCCGATGCCCAGGACGATGACTTTGCGACTCACCGACGAGCAGGCGGCCACACTCGATCTCGTCGCGCGCGCAGACGACCGGACCGTCACCGAGGTCGTGCGCACCGCGATCGACGCGCACATCGAGGAGCGCCGTCGCGACAAGGATTTCAAGGAGCGCCTGCGGCGCCGTCATGAACAGGAGCAGGCCCTCTACGAGCGCCTCTCCAAATGAAGCTCAGGCCTTGCGCAGGCTGATCGTCAGATCGAGCCCTTCGATCTGCAGCCGATCCGAGTAGCCCCACTCAGCGGACGGCACGATCGCGCCGTCTGCCAGGCTCAGCTCGACGGCAAGCGTCTCGCCGGTTACGTAGTCGCGGTGGGTCTGCACTGCGCCCAGCAGGGCAGGAGCGCCGTCGAGCGCCAGTTCGATGCGGTCCTCGACCTCGAGACCGGCCGACTTGCGCGCGCTCTGCACGGCGTGCACGATCTCGCGCGCGCGGCCCTCCTCGCGCAGCTCCTCATCGATTGCCAGGTCGAGCGCGACGGCGTGCGCGCCCTCGCGCTCCACGCTGTAGCCCTCGGGTGCGCGCATCGTCAGGATCACCTCGTCCGCCGACAGCGTGTGCTCGCGTCCATCGACCGCGATGCCGACAGCCTCGCCTGAGCCCTCGCCGTCCTCGCGAAAGGCGCCGGCCACGCGCGCCGGGTCGAGCGCCGCGATCGCCTCGGCTGCGAGCGGCATCGATTTGCCGAAGATCGGGCCGAGCTTGCGGTAGTTTGCCTTGACCTCGTAGCTGCCCAGCTCCTCGGCGGCCGCGACGAAGCGCACGCGCTTGATGTTCAGCTCCTCGCGGATCACCTCGGACAGCCGTTCGATCGCCTCGCGCTCGCGTCCGGCGGCGACGACGACGGCCTCGCCGAGTGGTTGGCGCACCTTGATCTTGGCCTTGCCGCGCGCGCCGAGCCCGAGCCGCACCGTCTCGCGCGCCAGCGCCATCGCCCGCTCGAGCTCCTCGTCGCGCCCAAGGCGCGCGCCCACGGCGCGATCGCCGATCCTGGGGAAGTCGCAGAGGTGCACGCTCTGCATCGTCCCGTCGAGGTTGTCGTAGATCTCATCGGCGATGAAGGGACAGAACGGTGCGAGCAGCTTCGAGACCGTCACCAGGCAAGCGCGCAGCGTCGCGAACGCGGCCGGGTCGCCGTCCCAGAAGCGGCGCCTGGAGCGCCGCACGTACCAGTTCGAGATGTCCTCCACGAGATCCGCGATCGCCCGGCCGGCCGTGGTGGCGTCGTAGGCCTCCAGCCGCTCGGCGACGAGCTCGGCCGTTCCTGCCGTGCGCGACAGCGCCCAGCGGTCCAGCTCGTCGGTCGGCTCCTCCGTCATTCCGGCCGCGCCCAGCTGATCTGCGCTCGCGTGCGCATAAAGCGTGTAGAAGAAGTACGTGCTCCAGAGCTGCTTGAGGAACAGCCGCACGCCCTCGCCGATCGTCTGCGCCGAGAAGCGATAGCCGTCCCACGGCTGCTTGGAGGTGAAGAAGTACCAGCGGAAGGCATCTGCGCCGTAGGTGTCGAGCACCTGCCACGGCTCGACCGTGTTGCCTTTGGACTTCGACATCTTCTGCCCCTCCTCGTCGAGGATCAGCCCGAGGCAGACGACGTTGCGATACGGGGGGTCCTCTGCGAGCAGCGTCGCGACGGCCAGCAGTGAGTAGAACCAGCCGCGCGTCTGATCCTGCGCCTCGCAGATGAAGTCCGCCGGGTAGGCGAGCTCGAAGCGCTCGGCATTCTCGAACGGGAAGTGGTGCTGCGCGAACGGCATCGCGCCGGAGTCGAACCACACGTCGATCACCTCAGGTACGCGCCGCATCGGGCGTCTGCAGTCCAGTTCACCGTCGGCGTCTTCGTGCGGGCAGGCGAACTCGACCTCGTCGACGAATGGGCGGTGGTGGTCGGTGAGGCGCTGGCCTGAGCGCTCGATGAGCTCCTCGAAGGAGCCGACCACGTGCACGTGGCCCTGCTCGCAGCGCCACACCGGCAGCGGCGTGCCCCAGTAGCGCTCGCGTGAGAGCGCCCAGTCGACGTTGTTGCCGAGCCAGTCGCCGAAGCGCCCGTGCTTGACATGCGGCGGGTGCCAGTCGACCGTCTCGTTCGCCGCCAACAGCTCGTCGCGCAGCTTCGTCGTGGCGATGTACCAAGACGGTTTTGCGTAGTACAAGAGCGGCGTGCCGCAGCGCCAGCAGTGGGGGTAGGAGTGCTCGTAGTCTTCGACCTTCAGCAGCAGGCCGCGTGCGTCGAGGTCCTCGATCAGCTCTTTGGTCAGCGTCGTGTCCTTGACGAAGCGGTCCGAGTAGGACTCGCCGTCGCGGCTGCGTGGGCGCTCATCGTAGGTTCCGTCGGGCTTCACCGGGTTGTACAGCGTGCGCGGTTCATCGCCGCGGAAGATGCCCGCGGCGGCCGCCACGCGGTAGTCGTCCTCCCCGAACGCCGGCGCCAGGTGCACGATGCCCGTGCCGTCCTCGGTCGTGACGAAGTCGTCGGCGAGGATCGGCAGCGTGCCCGGCTCGCGATCGCTCGCCGCAAAGATCGGTCCCTCGTAGCCGCCGTAGCGAGCGACCAGCTCCTCGCCGCTGAGGCGCTCGACCACCTCGGCCTGTTCGCCCAGCACCGGCCCAACCCGATCGGCGACCAATATGACGAAGTCCTCTCCATCCTTCACCCGGGCATACATCGCACGCGGAGAGACCGCCACCGCGACGTTGCCGGGCAGCGTCCACGGGGTGGTCGTCCAGACGAGCAGGCGGTCGTCGCTCGGCGCACCGCGATCGTCCGCCACCGGCAGCTTCAGATAGACGCTCGGGTCGACGACGTCCTTGTAGCCCTGTGCGACCTCGTGTGAGGACAGCGTCGTCTCGCAGCGCGGGCAGTAGGGGCTGACCTTGTGCCCCTCATACAGCAGCTCGCGCTCCTCGATCTGCGCAAGCGCCCACCAGACCGACTCGATATAGCCCTCGTCGAGCGTCCGATAGGCGTCGTCGAGATCGATCCAGAAGCCGATCCGCTCGGTCAGCCGGTTCCACTCCTGCAGGTAGGTGAACACCGACTCGCGGCAGCGCGCGTTGAACTCGCCGATCCCGTACTCCTCGACTTCTGCCTTCGATTTGATGCCCAGTTCCTGTTCGACGGCGATCTCCACGGGCAGGCCGTGGCAGTCCCAGCCGCCCTTGCGCTCGACGAGGTGGCCGCGCATCGTCTGAAAGCGCGGGTAGATGTCCTTGAACACGCGTGAGAGCACGTGGTGGGCGCCCGGCGGGCCGTTTGCCGTGGGCGGACCCTCGTAGAAGTTCCAGCGCTCTGCGCCCGCGCGGATGCGCAGCGATTCGGCGAACACGTCGCGCTCGCGCCAGCGCTCGAGCACCTCGAGCTCGAGCTCGGGCAACTCGCGGCGAGGGTCGACCTCGCGGCGCGGTATCAGCGGATGGCGGTCGTCCCCCGGCATGGGCCGCCATTCTAGGTGTGCGTACCCGGCCGATCGGCTGCGCCGGCGGGCGCGAGGAGTCTCAGCGCACGCGCGGCGTGCGCACGAACAGGCCCGCGAGGCTGCCGCTGCGCGGATCGGCCGCGCCGGCAAGCGGCGGCAGGCCCAGCATGCGCTCGATGCTGCCGAGCACGCCGTAGTGGTCGATCGCGCTTGCCACGCGTGCGCCGCGGCGCACGTCGGGCCCGGCCACGACCGTCGCAATCCGCCCACCCGCCGCGCCGCCGCAGCAGCCACGATCGGTGCTGCCCTCGTCGTAGGTCAGCACGAGCAGGCCGTGGGGGCCGAGCTCGCGCAGCAGCGCCGGGACGGTCCGCGCGAGGAACCGATCGCTCGCCGCCACGTCGCAGTCGTGTCCGTCGTCGCACAGGTTCGGCGTGATCCACACGTACGTCGGCATGCTGCCCGTGCGCAGGTCGTGGCGCAGCTGCTCGAAGCCGACGAGGTGCGAGCAGCGTCCGGGCGAGCCGACGATGTCGGCGTAGTAGGCGAACGGGTTGTGCTTCTTCGCATAGCCATCGTGCGCGGCGCCGAGGAAGCACGGCGAGGGCAGATCCTCGAGGTATGCCTTCCACGAGATCCGCGCCGCTTCGAGCTGATCGACGATGTTGCGCGCCGAGACGCGGCATTCGGTGCAGTCCGATTCGATCCTCTGCGTCGAGCCGCTTGTCAGGGCGAGGTAGTTGGGTAGCGAGGGGTGCCCGATCGCGTAGCTCTGCGTCATCGTTCCGTAGCGCCGCGCGAGGCCGTTGAAGTAGGGCGCGGCTGCGCTGCCGAGCACCGCGCTCTGCTCCTCGTTCTCGAGCAGCACGACGATCACGCGCGAGCCGTGCGAGGGCTTAATGGTCGATCCCGGAGCCAACGAGATCTTCCCTGGGCTCGCCGTTCCGCAACCGATGCAGAGCGCAGCGGTCATGAGCACCGCCAAGCACGATGCGCCGGTCCGCCTTGCACGTGCCGTCACGTCGAGCCGGAAACCGGCTGGCATGGCCGGGCGCGTGCCGCGGGGAACGCGTCGCCGATGAGCGCTATTGCGGTAATCGCTGCGATCCTACAGGCGCCTCGGGCACGTCCCATGCCCGTCCTTGTGTGGTCTGACCTCCGCTCGAGGACATCCCAAGCTGGTTTAGAAGCGACCCAGGATGATCCGTCGTGGCGCGTACAGTGCGCGGGCTTTCAGCCGGTGGCGGTCATCGATCGACACCGCTTCGAGGCTGAAGCCGCTTCTGCGTCGCGAGCTTCTCCTCTCCTTCGCGTGTGGCGTTCGACTCCGCATGCGCGCCCCATGTGAGGCTCGAAAGCACACGCCGCAAGGCCGGATCTCCGTTCTCGTACAGCAGAGTGCGGTTGTCGGCGACGAGTAGACCCTGTTGCGCTCCCTGCCAAAATGTGAAGCTACGATCCCACTGCCGGTGATTGAAAACGTCCCCTGCGCGGTCGACGACGAGTGTGCGTAAGCCAAGTCGTTGGACCTGCCGTGTGATGCCGTTTCGGCCGCTCTCCAGCGCGAGGCAGTCTGCCTTGGTCCTGATAGGTCGAAGTCGCAGCAGCCGGAGGGTCTCATGCGAGACCATGAACGCGTTCGTTCGGAGTGAAGGTGCCGGGAATCGCTCCTGCTCGATCAAGAGACGTAGCGCCAGCGCTCGTGCTCGAACTGCTTCCAGTCGAGCGGAGCGCGTGGCGGACGGTTGCGCCGTCATAAGCCCACGCATCTGGCGTCTGACGACACTTGGCGGTGGCAGGAGCCCGTCGTAGGCGCTGGGGAGTCCGAGCGAGTAGGCAATCCAGGAGCGGTTGCTTGTCCAAGAGCCAGTCGCACCGACCAACCCGACGCCCGGCCGACTGAGCGCCGTGTCGAGCTTTGCCAGCCAGCCATCGACGAGCGGCACGCTGAAGGAGTTCAACAGGCAATAGCGCGAGCGGCGCAGCCGTGCGGCAGCCGCCAGGTAGACACCAAGATCCAGGCCTGCGTCCGAAAAGAACAGGGCCTCCGGATTGAAGTCGGCCAGCTCGGCGAGGTACGGCCTCGCCTCGTCGGACGAGCAAAAGCCCTTTAGCGCGAGCACGAGTCGGCAGTCGGTCCCAAAAGGATGTCGGCGCAGCGCGTCGGCGAAAGCGCGCAGCGGGGCGAGGCCGTTCGCTGCGCGGGCCAGGTGGATGACATTTGGAGGCTCGTCGTCCGGTGTGTCGTCCGGCAGCGGCGGCAACACGAACCTCGTGCGGAGGCTCGGCCGTCCCGTTTCACGGCCGGCGCGGTGCCGCCCCGGTTTCATGCGGCGCGCTGAGCGTAAACGCCGCGGCGCATCGCGAGCGAGTCCCAGAAGCCGATGTTCTCGTCCAGGCACTCCCGGGGAGGAGGTGGGAGTCTTGAGACGGAGCGCCCTGCGCGCCATCCTGCCAGCCGACCTGTGAGTGCTTGAAGGTCGTGCGAGACAAGGAGATCCCCAAAGACAACAATGATCTCCGTCGCCAGCGTGCGGAAGACTGCCGATCGGCGCAGCAGTCCATAGCGCCGGATTACATAACCGCGTCCAAAGCCTGCCTGACGTCGCTGCCACTTTGAGCGGTAGCCGGCAGTGGCAGAGCCGAGGTGCACACCGACGGCGGCTGGTTCGGCCACGCACGTCCATCCAGCCAGGCGCAGCCGGAGCGCCAAGTCGAAGTCCTCCATGTAGGCAGTGATGCGCTCGTCGAGACCTCCAATCTGCTCCCAGGCCGCCCGCCGGTATCCGCCAGCCGATCCGCCCGCTCCCAGCAATACCGGCTCTACGTCGTGTGCACGATTCGATTGAAGCCCTTGCAGTCGAGGAAAGCCAGACAGAATTGCGTCGGCCGTAAGTCCCATCCCGTCGATCATCTCGCCGTCCGGCTGCAGCATCAAGGAAGCAACCGAGCCAACACGCGAGTCCTGAAAAGGTTCGACTAGTCGCTCGAGAAAGTCTTCGTGGCAATCAACATCGTTGTTCAAGATCACCACGAGCTCGCCGGTACCGGCGGCGACGCCATGGTTACATGCAGCGGGGAAGCCGCGACTGTCATCCAGTCGGACGAGATGCACTTCCGGCCACTCGACTCGGATACGCGCCGGCGTGTCGTCGGTCGAGCCGTTGTCAACGACAATCACACGGTGACCGATTGTCTGCACAGACAGATGCTCGAGGCAGCTCCTGGTTAGCTCGTATCGGTTGTAGGCAACGATTACGACATCGATCGCATAGGACACGAATCCCAGACTAATACGACAGGCAACCAGCGCTCAGCCGAGCGCTGGTCGCCTGTCGGAGCACGGTAATTCAGCACCCCGCGACATTCGTCGTGTGTCTATCTTTCGGCCACTGAGCGACGGAGTCGGAGACGAACCAAGCGGTTTCCAGCGACATGAACTGGATCGCACAGCCGGGCCGAACAAGCCGACTTTGCCGTAATTGCCGCGGTTCGCAGACCGTCGGTGCGCCACCATCAGTGCCCAATGAGTCGCTCCGTGGCGCAACGTTCTTTGCTGACCCCTTGAGCGATGTAGCGTCCTTGCCATGTTGCTGCCACGCACCAGCCTCATAACGCGGACCACCTGCAGGATCTGCGGGTCATCGGAGCTGGTGCCCGTGCTTTCGCTTGGCGATCAGTACATCGCAGGCGCCTTCGCCGAGCCGGGCGGCGAGCAACCTGTCTCCCGGCGCGTTCCGCTTGAACTTGTGAGGTGCGACACGACTCGCAACGAGAATGGGTGCGGTCTTGTGCAGCTGCGTCACACTGTCCCAGGCGCGATTCTCTACCGCTCGTACTGGTATCGCAGCGGCGTCAATCGGACGATGACTGCGAACCTGCACGAAATCGCGGCCCACGCCGAAGCAATGGCTGAGCTACGACCTGGTGATTTGGTGATCGACATCGGCTGCAACGATGGCACCCTGCTCGACGGCTACCGCGCCTCGAACCTGAGCTATTTGGGCTTCGACCCGTCAGACGTCGCTCGTTACGCAGTTGACAAGGGATACGAGGTCGTGCGTGACTTCTACTCTTACGACCACTTGCGCCAGCGGAGGGTCGACCGGAAGGCTCGGATCATCACGAGTATCGCGATGTTCTACGACCTCGAGCGCCCATGTGCATTCGTTGAGGAGGTGGCGCGAGCGCTCGCTGACGATGGGGTGTGGGTCATGGAGCTTCACTATTTGCCGACGATGCTGGCCATGAACCAGTTCGACGCCATCGTCCACGAGCATCTCGAGTACTACTCGCTCGCCGTTATCGAGCGCGTGCTCAGCGAGGCCGGGCTCGGCGTCGTTCGTAGCGAATTGAATCCGATAAATGGCGGTTCGATACGGCTATTTATTCGTCGTTCGGGAAACTTTTCGACAACAGAAGAAGATGCCGAGCGCCTACAGCAACTCCGTGTGCGAGAGTTTGAGATGGCACTGGATGCGCCGGAGCCGTACGAGCGCTTTGCGGCCGCTGCTGAGGGAGTCCGCGAGGATCTTGCCTCGGTCTGCCGCAACTTGGTCGAAGACGGCAAGACGATTCACATTTACGGCGCATCGACGAAGGGCAACACGATTCTTCAGTATGCCGGCATTGACAGCTCTTTGGTCCCGTATGCCGCCGATCGCAACCCCGACAAGCATGGATCAGAAACGATCGGCACGGGGATACCGATCATCAGCGAGGAGCGCTCACGCGAGCTGGAACCTGATTACTATCTCGCGCTTCCGTGGCATTTTATGGACGAGTTTCTCGATCGCGAGCACGAGTTTCTCGATCGCGGCGGCCAGTTCATAGTTCCCATGCCGGAGGTCCGGATCGTCTCGCGTGACAGGTCCCTAGTAGTGAGCTAGCCGTGGCCGCACCCATGCGCATCGGGATTCTCAGCACGTGGAACACCCGCTGTGGAATCGCAGAGTACTCACGTCACCTCGTCGACGCCTTGCGCAGGGTGGGCGATGTCGATGTGACTGTATTGAGCTCACGGAACTTCGGCGAGCGGGCCGTAGCGCCCGACGAGGACTGGGTCGAGCCGGCATTTGACGTCCAGATCTGGCACCCCGAGCACAAGTACGAGCTCGACGTCGAGCGGATATTGGGCATGGATTTGGACGTGCTGCACGTCCAATACAGCAATCTCTTCTACGACCGCGGTCGCCTTATCGAGCTCTTGCGCCGATTTTCCGGAGTCACTGCCCTGACCTACCACGACAAGGGCGGCGCGCTCGCGTTCCCGCACGAGCTGGTGGACCTGCTGTATGCGCACAGAGACGACGTCGGGGTGGGCAAGCGCCGCTTGATCCCCCAGGGAATCGACCTGCGTCAACCGGTCGTCAAGACCTTCGGCCTGGGCCGATCGCGGCTCGACATCATCGCCGATGTCTGCGAGCGCAACGGCTGGTGCTTTGAGCACAGCTTCGGCGAAGATCGCTGGTTGGAGAGTGAGGAGCTGTTCGCGTGGCTGCGCGACTCTGACGCGATCGTGCTCTGGTACGACGACGACCCTCGTTCCGGGGGAAGCGCTGGGGCTCCGCTGGCGATCGGCACAAGGCGGCCGGTATTCGTCAACGACACGGAGTGGTTTCGCGACCTTCCCGAGCGCACTAAGAACCTTCGCAAGCTCCACACCCCGGAGGAGCTTGAGCTGGCCATGCGTGAGACGCTGACCGATCAATACGCCGAGCAGCGGACCTGGGGATACGTTGCCCGCACGCTGCTTGGGGACTTTCGCGATGCGTTCGACCGAGGCGCGCCTAAGCTGCCGCGGAGACGAGACGCGGTGCGCGGGCGCGTCTTCACGACGCTGGACCACAAGCCTCTACGCCGCGTTCTGCGCCAGGCCAGGTCCTACGCATCCGGCGTTTGAGTACGCGACGAGCGGGCATCGCTCCGTACCGGCCCGTCGCCGGCACTATTCGACGGCCGGTAGCCCGGCTAGTACCAACTTGGACGCCAGTCGAGTTCGTAAGACATCGGCTCGTCCCGCTTGCGCAGGACCTTCGCCGGGATTCCGGCGACGATCGTGTACGGCTCGACATCGGTCGTGACGACCGCGCCGGCACCGACGATTGCTCCCTCGCCAATGCTTACCCCCGGCATCACGAGCGCGCGCAATCCGATCCAGCATCGTCGGTGCAGGTGTACGGGTTGTGCTCGGCCGGCAAAGTTATGGTCGTCCGGCACGTGCGTAGCCGTGAGCAAGGCGACTTCGCGGGCGATGCTGACATCAGAGTCGATCCTGATGCCCCCCCGCGCGTCGATGTAGCAACGTTGCCCGATCGTGCTGCGAGCGCCCATCGCCAGTCGCCCGCCGAGCCACATGTCGACGCCAAGTGAGATGTGCGCGCTCGAAACCTCGTCGAACTGAACGCCAAGCGCGGCATACAGGCGCATGCGCGCTCCCGCCAACGGGATCCGATTGACGACATGGTTGAAAACGTAGTCGGGATCCGGAAGCACGCCGGATCTCACGAGCCTGATCAAGATCGTGCGACTGTCCACTGCTTGGAATATATGCGGCCGATGGGCCCTCGATGACGCGCCCAGAATCACTCATGGTGCTCATCGCGACGTCGCGGTACGTCGTCCCGGTGGGGCGGCATGACGGGCGCTGTCAAGCTCGATCGAGCCTACGATGAAGCTTTGCGGCTACGTCTCTATCACCACCCCGACGGCACGCGCATCGCCTACCGCGAGTTGGGCGCCGGTCCACCGCTTGCGCTGCTGCACTCGGGCCTGCTCTCGCACATGGAGTGGGAGCCGGCCGTCGGCTCCCTCGCCGATCGCTTCCGCGTCGTGCTTCCCGACCTGCCGCTGCACGGCGACTCCGAGGATCACCCCCGCCATCCCTACACGCTCGACTGGTTCGCCGAGGTGCTTGGTGGCTTCTCACGCGAGGTGCTCGGCCCGCGACCGTTGATCGCGGGGCACGACGCGGGCGCCGAGGTGCTGCTGCACGCGGTGCGCACCGGCAGCGTGCGCCCGGCGCGGCTGGTGCTGCTGAACAACCGCATGCACGCCCGGCCGGGGCACTCCGGCCTGCGCGCCGCCTGGCGCGTGAGCGCGCGGGCAGCTGCCGTGCCGGGCTTCGATCGGCTGCTCTCGCACGGCGCGCGTGCCGTATTCACGCCGCGGCGCGGGCTGCGCCTGTCTGCGCGTGGCAACCCCGCCGCCGCCGATCTTGTGCGTCACGCCTTCGCCGACGTGCCCGGCAACTCCAACCTTGCGCGCTCTTGGGCCAAGTGCGCCCGCGCCTGGCCCCGTGGCGAGCAGCGCCACCTGCTCGACCTCTACCCCCGCCTGCAGATGCCAGTGCTGCTGCTGTGGGCCGACAGCGACCCCATGTACCCGCTGGCGATTGCCGAAGAGGCACTCGCGCTGCTGCCCAACGGGCAGTTGCGGGTGCTCGAGAGCACAGGCTTCCTGATGGCCTACGACGATCCTGTTGGGTTGGCGCGGGAGCTGTCGGCCTTCTGCGGGTAACCGTGTGTGACCGCCATCCGGGCTCTTAGGGTCGTGTCGGGCTCCGCTCCGCGCTAGACCGGATACGCTCCGCCCGCCACGACACGTTACGGGGGCCGGCCCGCCGGGCCGGCCTTGGGAAAGCGCCCCGCGTTGACCGGGCGCGATGCAAGGAGATCGCATGGCGGAAAAGCAGTTGTGGGGCGGCGAGACGTCGAAGGCCGTCGAGAACTTCCCGATCTCGGGCGAGCGCGTGCCGGTCCAGGTCGTGCGCTGGCTGGCTCGCCTGAAGGGCGCCGCGGCGGCCGTCAACGGCGAGCTCGGTCTGCTGCCCAAGCGCACGGCCGCGAAAATCGAGAAAGCGGCGCGCGAGATCGCCGACGGCAAGCACGACGGCCAGTTCCCGATCGACGTTTTCCAGACCGGCTCGGGCACCTCGACGAACACGAACGCCAACGAGGTGATCGCGAGGCTCGCCGGTGACGGTGCGCACGCCAACGACCACGTGAACATGGGACAGTCGTCCAACGACGTGTTTCCCTCGGCCGTGCATCTGGCGGCACTCGACGTGGCGCAGAATGAGCTGCTGCCGGCGCTGAAACAGCTCGAGCGCTCGTTCGCGAAAAAGGCGAAAAGCTTCCAGAACGTCGTCAAGTCGGGCCGTACGCATCTGATGGACGCCGTGCCCGTGACGCTCGGGCACGAGTTCGGCGGCTACGCGGCGCAGATCGCGCTCGGCCAGGAGCGCGTGCAGGCGGCGCTCGTGCACGTCGGGCAGATCCCGCTCGGCGGCACCGCCACGGGCACCGGCCTGAACACGCACGCCAGGTTCGCCGAGAAGGTCCGGGCGCGGCTGAAGAAGGAGTCCGGGCTGAAGCAGATTGCCGCGCCGCTCGACCCGTTCGAGGCGCAGGCCAACCGCGACGCGCTCGTCGAGTTGTCCGGTGCGCTGAAGGTGATCGCCGTCTCATTGACCAAGATCGCCGGCGATCTTGCGCTGATGGGCTCCGGCCCGCGTGCGGGTATCGGCGAGATCCTGTTGCCGGAGCTGCAGAAGGGCTCCTCGATCATGCCCGGCAAGGTCAATCCGGTGATCCCCGAGGTCGTGCTGCAGGTCTCGGCGCAGGTGATCGGCAACGACACTGCAATCACCGTCGGTGGCATGCAGGGTCAGTTCGAGCTCAACGTGCGCATCCCATTGATCGCGCGCAACCTTCTGCAGTCGCTGCGCCTGCTCTCAGCGACATCGAGGGTGTTCGCCGAGAAGTGCGTCGATGGCATTGAAGCCAACAAGGCCGGCGCGAAGGCCTCTGCCGAAGCGACGCTCGCCGTCGCCACGGCGCTCAACGGTGCGATCGGCTACGACAAGGGCACCGTGATCGTGCAGAAGGCGACTGCATCCGGGCGCCCGTTGCGTGAGGTGGCGCTCGAGGAGGGCGTAGATGCGAAGCTGTACGACGAGACGATCGACCTGCGCAAGATCGCGCAGGGGAACCGCGGCTGAGGCGGCTGCCGGCTCGATGAGCGAGTCCCACGCAACCGGCACGATCGCCGCAGCGTCCGTCGCACTCGCACTCGCCGCGCTGCCGTCGGTTTCGTTCGGCGCCGCGCCCGTGTCGCCCGTGCCACCTGCTCCGACCGCTGCCGGCGGACAACCCGCGACGCCCTGCGGCGCGGGCGCAGCGGAGGTGCTCGCGACAAGCGCGGGTACGGTGGCCGAGCGCATCTACGCCTCGGAGGTCAAGAGCTCGGAGGTGCTCAGCGACAAACACCAGATCGAAAGCGACGGCCCGCTTCTGAGCGCGCTGGCGAGTGGAAACGCCACGGCGATCAAGGCGGCCGTGCACACGCTCGTGTACTCGCACACGCACATCGTGCGACTGCGGGTCAGCCGCGGATCGGTGCTGCTCGCGGACGACGGCGGCCCGTACATCCTCGCGCCCGTCAGCGGCAGGCTGCGCTCACACGGCAAGGAGATCGGCCACTTCGTGTTTTCCGTCCAGGACGACCTCGGCTACGTCAAGCTCGAGACGCGCTTCGTCGGTGCGCCGCTGGTGCTGCGCACCGACGCCGGCAACGTGCCGCTCGAAGGCCTGGTCAGTCCCGGACCCGACACGATTCCCGACCATGGGCCCGTGGCGTACCGCGGCACCAACTACGAGGCGTACTCGTTCAAAGCGGAGGCCTACCCGAGCGGGCGCCTGCGCATTTCGCTGCTGTTGCCCGTGCCGGGCGGCCTGGCGGCGAAGACCTGCGACCAGATCAAGGCCGCCGAGTTCGGCCTCGTCGCGCAGCGCATCTCACGGCGCTTCACGCTCTCCCAGGCGGCGTACCCCGCCTACATCAAACTCGTGCACACGATGACGCATGCGCTTCTCTACGTGCGCTCGGGCTCGCACACGCTGGCCGGCAGTTCGCACGACACGCCGGCCAAGCTCCCCGACTCGGGAGCGCTGAGCTTTCACGGCGTGGACTACGAAGCGACCTCGTTCACGGCGCCTGCATCGGGCGGCTCGGTGCGCGTGCACGTGCTCGTCCCGCGCTAGTCGGTCCCCAGGTTGACATCCAAGGGCGCGTGTTAGACACGAAGTCGTTCGGGTAAACCGAATCTAGGAACCGCGGAGAAAGGGTGGAGATGTGCGCGGTGATCGCAGCGTGCAGCCGAGTGGTCGGAGAGGAGTCGCTGGTCGCGGCGGTGTGGACGCGGTCGGCCGCAGCGCTCGCGCGCGTGGGCTGATCCGCGAGCTCTCGCTCGCTCAGGCGATCGTCGACGTCGCTACGCGCTATGCGCGCGGGCGCACGGTCACGGCAATCGAGCTGCGCGTGGGGCGTGAACGCCACGTCGCGCCCGAGGGCCTCGACTTCGCCTTCTCGTTGCTGACCGACGGCACCGCGTTGGACGGCGCCGAGCTCGAGATCGAGCACGTTGCCGGCGGCGAGCTCGCGGTGGACGCGCTGCGCCTGCACCGCGCCCGCTGACCGCGAAGCGGCGTCAGTCCTTCGGCAGCCTCTTGAACAGGCGGGCGACGACGCCGGCGGCGGGCTTGGCGGTCTCGCCGTAGGTGAACAGGCCCTTCTGATTGATCCCTTCGATCAGCTTCAGCGATGGCAGCTTGAAGACGATCGAGCCGCCGTAGAACTGCGGCACGAGCGGGTAGTCGCGCAGATCCCACACGAGCATCCCCGTGAGCTTCGGATCGGCCGCGTATACGCGGATGTGGCGGGCGAGCAGGCTCGATTGGAAGTCGTAGCTGCCGGGCGAGCCGGGCCGGTTCAGCGTGTTCGATTCGGCGCCGAACTCGCTGACGATCAGCACCTTGCCTGCGAACGTGCGCTCCTGCGCGCGCAGGCGCGCACGCATCGACGCTTCCTGGCGCACGGCCGAGTCCTGCGGGTTGTCGTACCAGCCGGTGTAGTCCGTCTCGGCGACGGCGTCGACGCCGCGGTAAAGCGCGCCGGCGTGCACGGGCGGGTGATCGCCCCACACGTCGACGGCGACCATCCGACCGGGGTCGTTTTCGTGCAGCCAGCGGGTGAGCGTCTGCACGTAGCTGACCTCGGCCGCGTCGTGCCCGTTCCTGGCAACCTCATCGACCAGGTTCCAGGCGATGATCGACGGGTGCAGCTGCGCCGCGAGCGCGGCCGTACGCGCCTGCTGCTCGGCTTCTCGCAACAGCGAGGGCGTCGAGGAGTACCAGTTGCTCGCGCCTTCGACCGGCCCGATGCCCTGCCACACGAGGATGCCGGCCGCGTCGAGCCGTTCGAGCAGCGCCGGGTCGAGCGGATGCTGCGAGCGCACCGTGTTCGCTCCGATCGCCTGCAGCTCGGACACGAGCGTGGCCTGATCGCCGGGCGTGAGCGCGTCGCCGTGGCCTCTGGCGTCCTCCTGAATCGAGGCGCCGTGCAGGCGCAGTCGCCGGCCGTTGAGCAACAGCGCTCCGCCGTTCCATTCGAGCCGGCGCAGGCCGACGCGCGCGGAATAGCTGCTCTCCGGTGCCGTCGATCCCGGCTCAGCGACCGTCAACTGCAGTGTGTACAGGTTGGGGTGGCTTGGCGACCACAGCGCCGGGCCGGGCACGTTGACGTCGGCGAACATCTCGACCGTCTGACCTTGCGCCACGGTTTCGCCTCCGAACTGAATCGGGATGCTCTGCGTGCCGTCGATCAGCGCGCCCTGCGGCGCGATCCGCCGGGTCGGGCCGTTGTTGCGCACGCGCACGCCGACTTTGACGACCGCGAGCGGCGGATTGCGCGCAGGGGGCTCGAGCGAGGTTTCGATGCTCGGATCGGAGAGCTCGCTTTCACCGATCGGGCGCATCGTCACCTGACCGTTGAGCCCGCCCCAGTTGAACCACGTGCGGTGAAAGCCCAGCTTGCTCTGCGCGCCGGGATTGCGCCAGTCGATTCGCACGACCAGCGCGTGCGTCCCGGCGGCGAGCGTGGCGCGGGCTTCGAAGGGCAGGTAGGAGCCGCGGTGGGCGACGATCGCGCGGCCGTCGAGGAAAGCGGTTGCCTTGAAGTTGGCAGAGGCGAAGGAAAAGGCGTAGATGCCTGCGACGGGCGCGGTCACGCTCGTGCGATACCACGCCACCGAGCCCGAGTAGTTGCGCTGCCCGGCGCGGCCTTTGACGTGGATCGGGTCGACGTCGTTGGGCACGCTCACGCTGCGACCGGCAAAGCCGCCGCGCTGCCAGCCGCGCGAGAGGCCGTGGTCGCCGGGGTCGAGCGCGAGCGTCCAGCGCGTCAGCGCCGTGCGCTCGCCGGGGCCTTCGCCGAGCTGCGATTCGCCGGGCGGAGCCTGCGCCGAGGCCGCCGTGGCGGCGAAAGCGACGCAGGCGATCAGGGCGGCGAGCGCCGCCTCCTTCAGTCGAGAGGGCATTGCTATGCCTTCAACAACGAGTCGTTGCGTTCGGAGCGCCGTGCGGTGATCCGCTCTCGCTCCACTTCCTCGCCGCCGACGGTGAGCATACGCTCGAGCAGCGTGCGCGCGCCGGCCTTTGAGAGCGGCTCGTTGAGGTTGCCGCACTTGGGCGACTGCACGCACGACGGGCAGCCGTCCGCGCAGGGACACTCGGCAATCAGCGCGTGCGCGTCGCGGCACAGCTCCTCGAAGCGCTGGAAGGCGGTGCGGGCGATGCCGATGCCGCCCGGATGTCCGTCGTAGATGAAGATCGTCGGCACGCCGGTCTGCGGGTGGAAGTTGGTCGAGAGCCCCCCGATGTCCCAGCGGTCGCACATCGCGATCAGCGGCAGCACGGCGATCTGCGCGTGCTCGGTCGCGTGCAGCGCGCCGAGCAGCAGGTCGAGCGGGATTTGCCAGTCGGGCGCGACCGGCACCTCGCCGACGTCGATTCCGCGGCTGGTCCCCGAGTCCACTTCGACGCCGGCGAGCGCGGCGGCGGCGTCGAGCGGCGAGCCGGCGCCGGGCAGCTCGAACCACAGCGCCTGCGTGTCGAAGCTGACGGGCGGCAGGTCGAGCGCGTGCAGCTCGCGGAAGGCGTGGTCCGAGACGCCCTTGCGCTGGTAGGCGAGCACAGTGTCGGTCACGCTGACGTGCCCGAAGGAGAGCGTCACGCCGAGCACCTCGCGCCGGTCGAGCAGGCGGATGATGTCGGTGTCCGTGGCGCGCTTGGGCTGCGTGTACCAGTCGCCGTCGAACGGCGCCACGAGCGCCCGCCGGCGGTCGAGGTCGAGCTCGCGCACCTCGTAGGAGCGCCCGAGGTGCAGGTAGACGGCCCCCTCGTGCACGGTCGAGTGGGCGCGCGCGGCCTCGGTCGAGCCGAGCAGCTCGCCGGAGGAGACGTCGACGATGTCGTAGCGCTCGGGCGAGGCCGAGCGCAGCGAGACCGCGGCGGCCGGATAGCCGCCGGGACTGCGCGGGACGTAGGTGCCCGACGTCGCCTCGCCCAGCTGCGCCGTGGCGGGCGCCGGGCGCTTGCGCAGCTCGCCGGAGGCCACGAGCACCTCGGCGTGGGCCTCCCAGCGGGGGCCGAGGAACTCGCCGTCGTCATAGGAGAGCGGGCCCTCGTGCGCGGCGCAGAGCAGGTGGGCGCGATAGATCAGCGGGCTCTCGTGGTCGAGGATCGCGGCCTCGACGGGGCGGTCGAGGAACTCGTCGGGGTGGCGGCAGAAGAACTGGTCGAGCGCGTCCTCGCCGGCGAGGAACACGGCCAGCCCGTCGCCGCGGCGCTCGATCGTGGAGCGTCCGGCGCGGCCCCACATCTGCTTCAGCGAGGCGACGGTCCCGGGGAAGGTGACGACGAGCGCGGCGTCGAGCGCGCCAATGTCGATGCCGAGCTCGAGCGCGTCGGTCGTGATCACGGCGCGCAGCTCGCCGCGCATCAGCCGGCCCTCGAGCTCGCGCCGCTGCTGGGGGGTGTAGCCGGCGCGGTAGGGCACGACGAGCGCGGCCAGCTCGGGATGCGAGTCCTGCAGGTCTTCTTTGACCAGGCGCGAGAGCAGCTCGACGCCCTTGCGCGACTTGATGAAGCAGATCGTGCGCGCGCCCTCGCGCACGAGCCGCGCGAGCAGCTCGGCGGCCTCGCCGATCGCCGAGCGGCGCGCGCCGAGCGCTTGGTCGGTCAGCGGCGGGTTCCACACGGCGATCTGCCGCGACGGCGCGGGCGAGCCGTCGCCGTCGATCAGGCGCACCTCCTCCAGCCCGGTCAACCGCTCGGCCAGTTCGAGCGGGTTGGCGATCGTGGCCGAGGTCATCAGGAAGACGGGGTCCGTGCCGTAGGCGGCGGCGATCCGGCGCAGCCGGCGCAGCACGCCGCCGACGTGCGAGCCGAACACGCCGCGGTAGACGTGGGCCTCGTCGATCACGACGACGGCGAGGTTGGCGAACAGGTCGGCCCAGGCGCCATGGTTGGGGAGGATGCCGACGTGCAGCATGTCGGGGTTTGTCAGCACGACGTTGGCCTTCTTGCGGATCTCGGCGCGAGCCTCGCGCGGCGTGTCGCCGTCGTAGATCGCCGGGCGCACGCGCTTGGTCAGCCCGAAGCCGTTCAGCGCGCGCGCCTGGTCCTGCGCGAGCGCCTTGGTCGGATAGAGGTAGAGCGCCCGTGCGCGCGCCTGTTCGCAGAGGATGTGCAGCGTGGGCAGGTTGAAGCACATCGACTTGCCCGAGGCGGTGCCGGTCGTGACGATCGTCGGCCCCTCGGTGGCCGCGATCAGCGCCTCGGCCTGGTGGGAGTAGAGCTGACCCACGCCCATGCGCTGCAGCGCGGCGAGCACGTCGGGGTGAAGTGCGGCGGGGGCGTCGACGAGCGTGGCCCTACCGGGCCCTTCGCGGGCCTCGCGCACGAGGCGTCCGTCGGCGCGTCCGTCTTCGAGCAGGCCGCTCCACGGCGCGGACTGGCGGTCTTTGGCCATGGCTTGCGATAGTAGAGGCGATGCCAGCGCGCGCGTTCCACCACTCTGCATTCTCGGCAGAGCGGATCGCAGCGGAGCGTGCACAGCGCGGCCTTGGCGTGTCGGTGTGCCTGCCGGCGCGCGAATGCGCGGCGACCGTCGGCGAGATCGTGACGGTCCTCGCCGAGCTGCGACAGGAGGGGGCGATCGACCGCATCGTCGTCGTCGACGCGGCCTCGCCGGACGGCACGGCGCAGGTCGCCGAGCGGGCGGACGCGGAGGTCTGGCAGGAGGCTGAGCTGCTGCCGTCGTTTGGCGCGGTGCAGGGCAAGGGCGATGCGATGTGGCGAGCGCTCTCGCGCCTGGACACGGAGCTCGTGTGCTTCCTCGACGCCGACACGGAGGGCTTCTCGGCGCACTTCGCCACGGGCATGCTGGGACCGCTCGTGTGCGAGCCGGACGTGTCGTTCGTCAAGGCCTTCTACCGGCGTCCGCTGGCCGGGGCGAGCCCGGCCGAGGTGGCGGCGGGCGAGGGCGGCGGGCGCGTCAATAGCCTGATGGCACGCCCCGCGCTGGCATTGCTGTACCCGGAGCTGGCCGAGATCCGCCAGCCGCTCGCGGGCGAGGTGGCGGCGCGCATGGATCTGCTGCAGCGACTGCCGTTCGCGACGGGCTACGGCGTGGAGACGGCGATGCTGATCGACGCGTGGCGCGAGCTGGGCGTGGAGGGGATCGCGCAGGTCGACCTCGACGAGCACCGCAACCACCACCAGCCGCTGTCGGCGCTGCAGCCGATGGCGTTGACGGTGCTGGCGACGGCTCTGAGCCGCGCACAGCGGGATGGGCGCGCGACCTTGCAGCCACCGGCGGATGCGCTCGGCCACGCGCCGCTTGAGCGCCCGCCGCTTGCGAGCCTGGCCGAGGCGCGGCGATGACGATGCGCGCTCTCTACGTCGATCTGGACGGCACGCTGCTCGGACGCGGCGCGTCGCTGCTGCACGATGGCGAGGGCGCGGTGACGCTCGACGGCGTACGCGCCGTGCAGGCGTGCCTGCGGGCAGATGTCGAGGTCGTGCTGATGTCAGGGCGCCGCCGTGCGCAGGTGCTCGAGGACGCGCGCCTGCTCGGCCAGTCGTCATTCATCTACGAGGCGGGCGCGTGCGTGGTGCTCGAAGGCGAGGAGCACTGGCTGACGGGGGACATGATGCCGGGCGAGTTGACCATCTCGCAGCAGATCGAGGACTCGGGCGCGCCGGCGATGCTGCTCGAGCACTACGCGGGGCGCCTGGAGTACCACGAGCCGTGGCACGTCGATCGTGAGGTCTCCCACCTTTTCCGCGGGCTGATCGATTCGCTGGAGGCGGACGCGCTGCTGGCTGAGCGCGGTCACGAGAACCTACGCTTGGTCGACAACGGAGTCGTCAACCGCCGCTCGGCGGCGCTGGCGGATCTGGACCACGTACGCGGCTACCACCTGGTGCCGAAGAGCGCGTCAAAGGCGGCGGCGGTGGCGTTTCACCGCCAGGCGCGTGGCTACGCGCGCGAGGAGGTCTTCGGCGCGGGCGACTCGCGAGAGGACCTCGCCTGCGCGGAGCACGTGGGCGTGTTCTGGATGGTCGCCAACGCGGTCGAGCGCGACCCCTCGCTGCGCGCGGACGTGGCATGTCACGAGAACGTGCGTATCGCCGAGTCAAGCCATGGCGCGGGCGTCTACGAAGCGGTCGTGAGCACACTCATGCAGGGCTGATTCGCTGCCACAGCCTTCGCCAGAAGCCGGGCTGCGGGCGCCGTCGCCAGCGGGCGGGAGGGGGCACGGTGGCGCGCACGAGCGCGACCCACTCATCCAGCGGCAGCTCGCCGGCGATCAGGCGGCCAAGCGCGCCCGTGACGGGGGCGCCTACGCCGGCGCGCTCGAGCGCGCGGGCGAGCAGCGGGACGGACTCGAGCGCCTCGACGGCCTGCCCGACGCGCGCCGGGATCTCGGCGGCGGGCACGCCCGCGGCGAGCAGCTCGCCGGCGCGGCGGTTGCGGCTCTCGCGGGCAAGCGCTGTGGCGACGAGATCACCTGCGCCGGCCAACCCGATCATCGACTCCGGCCGCGCGCCGAGCCCCTCGGCATAGCGCCAGACCTCGGCGAAGATGTGCCCGGCGGCGGCGCCGGCCGCGTTCAGGCCCTGTGCCTCGGTTGCCCCGGCGGCGAGCGCGGCGGCGTTCTTGGCGGCCCCGGCCAGCTCGACGCCGACGGGATCGTTGGACTGCTCGCAGACGACGCCTGCGCGCGTGAAGACCTGGGCGAGCGCGTGCGCGAGCTCCTCGTCGCTGGAGGCTGCGACGAGCCCGGCGCCCGAGTGGACCATCTCCTGCGCGTGCGCCGGCCCGCCGACGCAGGCGATGCGCTCGGGGCCGAACGTGGCGCTGAGCACGACCGTCGGCGGCGTGCCCTCGGGTGGCACGAGGCCCTTGGCGACCGACACGACGGCCGCGCGGCGCCCGAGCCCGGCGGCACCGAGCGTGGCGATCACCTCGCCGAGGCCGCGCGAGGGCACGGCCAGGAACACGTAGTCGGCGCGCTCGACGCCGGCCGAGGCGGGCTCGATGCGCAGGCCGGCGGGCAGCTCGACGCCGGGCAGGTAGGCCTCGTTGCGGCGCTCCGAATCGAGCGTCGTGGCCTGCTCGGCGCTGCGTGTCTGCAGCGTCGTGCGCAGCCCGGCGCGCACGAGCAGCACGGCCAGCGCAGTGCCGAACGAGCCGGCGCCGATGACCGTCGCGCGGCGGGCGCCGGGGGAGGGGAGCGAGCGAGCGCGCGGCCCGCGAGCGGCAGCGCTCGGAGTAGGCTCGGGCTCGATCATCTGATGAGCGAGCCTAGCGATCGACACGAGCGCGCCACGCAGTGGCGCAACTGGACGGGCGACCAGCGCTGTACGCCCGCCACCCGCGAGCGCCCGCGCTCGAATGAGGAACTCTCGGCGGCGCTTGCGCGGGCCGGCTCGCGCGGCTCGCGCGTACGCGCCGTCGGCGCGGGGCACTCGTTCAGCGAGATCGCGTGCAGCGAGGACACGCTGCTCTCGCTCGAAGGAATGAGCGACGTGCTCGACGTCGACACCGCCAGCGGGCTCGTGCGCGTGCAGGCCGGCATCACGATCAACGCGCTCAGCAAGCAGCTCGACGCGCACGGCCTGGCGATGGAGAACCTCGGCGACATCGACGTGCAGAGCATCGCCGGGGCAATCTCGACGGCCACGCACGGCACGGGGGCGCGGCTGCGCAACATCTCCTCGCAGGTCGCTGCATTGAGGCTCGCGCTCGCCGACGGCTCGACGCTCGAGTGCGACGCCGAGCGCGAGCCCGATGTTTTCCGGGCGGCGCGCGTGGGGTTGGGGGCACTGGGCGTCGTCGCCGAGGTCACGCTGCGCTGCGTGCCGACGTTCACGTTGCGCGGGATCGACGAGCCGGCGCCGCTGGCGCAGACGCTTGAGCGCTTCGAGGCGCTGGCGCTGGGTAACGATCACTTTGAGTTCTTCGTGTTCCCCTACGCCGACGTGGCGCTGACGCGCACGAACAACCGCACCGACGATCCGCCGCACCCGCGCGGGCGGGTCTCGGCGTATGCCAACGACGTGCTGCTGACCAACCACGCATTCGGTCTGTTCTGCCGCGCCGCGCGCCGTCTGCCGGGGGCGATCCCGCAGATCAACCGGCTCGTCACGCGCCTGGCGGGTCGCAGCGAGCGCGTTGAATGCTCGGCCTCGATCTTCGCCAGCCCGCGCCTGGTGCGCTTCACCGAGATGGAGTACGCGCTGCCGCGCGAGCGTACGCCCGAGGCGGTGCGGCGCGTGATGGAGATGATCGAGACGCGCGGGCTGGCCGTGCCGTTTCCGATCGAGGTACGCACGGCGGCGGGCGACGACGCCTTCCTCTCGACGGCCGCCGGCCGCGAGACGGGCTACGTGGCGGTGCACATGTTCGAGGGCATGCAGTGGCGTGACTACTTCGAGCGCGTCGAGGCGATCATGGCGGAGCTCGACGGGCGCCCGCACTGGGGCAAGCGCCACTTCCAGACGGCCGCGACGCTGCGCGGGCGCTACCCGGACTGGGACCGCTTCCAGGCTGCGCGCGCGCGTTTGGACCCGGCCGGTGTGTTCACGAACGCCTGGACCGACCGCGTGCTTGGGCCGGTGAGCGCATGAGCACGACAGGGGTCCCGAGGGCAGGCACTGCAATGCGCGCAGGCGCCGCGACACCGGCTCCGCCAGCCCGGCCGCTAACGCCCGCCCAGGCCTACGAGCGCCTCGAGCGCGCCACGGCGGACCTGCAGGCGCCGTTCGCGCTGATCGATCTCGACGCGATGAACGCCAACGCGCGCGACCTCGTGCGCCGCGCCGGCGGCAAGCCAATCCGCCTGGCGAGCAAGTCGCTGCGCTGCCGCGGGCTGCAGGAGCGCGTGCTCGCGGGCGAGGGCTTCCGCGGCACGCTTGCCTACACGCTGGGAGAGGCGCTGTGGCTGGCCGAGCACGGCGCGCGGGACATCGTCGTGGCTTACCCGACGGCCGACGGCACGGCCCTGCGCGAGCTGGCCGAACGTTCCGGGCAGGATGCGGAGTCGATCGCGGTGATGGTCGACAGCGCCGAGCAGCTTCCGCTGATCGAGCGCGCCGCGAACGGGGTCGGCGGCGGGCGCGTGCGCGTCTGCCTGGACATCGACGCGGGCTGGCACGCGCTCGGCGGCAGGGTGCGCGTGGGGGTCAAGCGCTCGCCGGCGCACACGCCGCAGCAGGCGGCCGAGCTGGCGGCGACTGTCGTCGCGAGCGAGTGCGCGCAGCTAGTCGGGGTGATGATGTACGAGGCGCAGATCGCCGGTGTCGGAGACACCCCGCCGGGCAGGCCGCTGCGCGCGCGGGCGATCAGAGCGATGCAGGCGCTCTCCGCGCGCGAGCTGGCTGCGCGCCGGGCGCAGGTCGTGGAGGCGGTGCGGGGTGTGCTCGCAAGTGCCGGTGAGCCGCCGCTACAACTCGTCAACGGTGGCGGCACGGGCAGCCTCGAGCGCACCTCGCGCGAGCGCGCCGTGAGTGAGCTGACGGCCGGGTCGGGCCTGTATGCGCCGGGCCTGTTCGACGCCTATCGCGCTTTCTCGCCGGCGCCGGCGGCGCTGTTCGCGCTGCCCATCGTGCGCCGCCCCGGCCCGGGTATCGTGACGGCGCTCGGCGGCGGCTACCTCGCCTCGGGCTCGGGCGACGGGGCGCGCCTGCCACACCCGTACCTGCCGGCCGGGCTGAGCCTCGATCGTGAGGAGGGGGCGGGCGAG
This sequence comes from uncultured Solirubrobacteraceae bacterium, assembly GCA_963714215.1. Classification (GTDB taxonomy): domain Bacteria; phylum Actinomycetota; class Thermoleophilia; order Solirubrobacterales; family Solirubrobacteraceae; genus Palsa-744. The sequence continues at coordinate 394,531 of CAVQNP010000004.1, read as the reverse complement.
GTGCAGACGCCGCTGCTCGGTGAAGTTGCCGATCGGCTTGAGCTTGGAGATCGTGTCTATTTGCGCCATGCCAAGGCTGGGGAGTTGTGCGAGCGTTTCGCGACGATGCACCTGCTCGAAGGGGACCGGATAGTCGATGAGCTGCTCACCTACCGGGGCGAGGGGGTGTGCTTCCTGTGAATGCTGAGCCGCACGCGCATGAGCGCCAGGTCGGGGCGCGGCTGGACGCGGCGGCGCTCGTGGCGCTGCAGCGCGAGGTCGTGGAGACGCTGGCGCCGCTCGAGCGCACGCCGTGCTCGCAGGGCGAGCGCGAAGCGGCGCACTGGGTCGCGGAGCGCCTTGCCGCAGTCGACGGCGTCGAGGTGGAGCTCGAGGACGAGCCGTCGTGGGGCACGTTCCCGCCGACGGCGACGGGGCTTGGCGTGCTCGGCGTGGCCGGCGCGGCGCTCGTGCTGTCGGGCCGGCGCGCGCTTGGCGGTCTGCTCGCGCTGGCGACCTTCGCGGGGATCGTCGACGAGGCGCACAACGGACCGCGCGTGCTGCGCCGCCTCGTGCGCCGGCGCAAGACGACGGTCAACGTGATCGCGCGTGCCGGCGACCCGGACGCGGCGACCACGCTCGTGGTGATCGCCCACCACGACGCGCCGCAGACGGGGATGCTGTTCGACCAGACGCTGCAGCGGCGCCTGCACGAACGCGCGCCGTCGGTGCTCGCCCGCTTCAAGACGCCGCTGCCGCAGTGGTGGTTCGGGCTTTCGGGGCCGCTGTCGAGCCTGCTCGCCGCACTATCGGGCCGGCGCAAGCTCGCGCGGGGCGGGCTCGCGATGGGCTTGCTGGGCACGCTGCTCGTGGCCGACATCTGGCGCAGCGAGACGGTGCCGGGGGCGAACGACAACCTCTCGGGCGTGGCCGGGCTTGTCGGCCTCGCCGAGCTGCTGCGCGAGCAGCCGGTGCCGGGCCTGCGTGTGCTGCTCGTCTCGTGCGGCGCCGAGGAGACGCTGCAGGACGGCATCCGTGCGTTCGTGGCAAGCCACGGCGACGAGCTCGACCCGGCGCGCACGGCGTTCGTCAACCTCGACACGGTCGGCTCGCCGCACCTCGTGCTGCTCGAGGCGGAGGGCCCCGTGCGGATGGAGCACTACACGGCGCCGTGGCTGCGCGAGCTGTTCGCGATCCACGCCGAGCGGCTCGACACGCCGCTGCTGCGCGGCTTCCGGGCGCGCGCCTCGACGGACAGCGTGATCCCCAGTCGCGCGGGCTACCCGACGGCGACGCTCGTCTCGATCACGGACTGGATGAGCCCGGCCAACTACCACCTGCCAAGCGACATCCCGGCGAACCTCGACTACGACACGGTCGCGGCTACCACGCGGCTCGTCTACGAGGTGGCCGGCGCGCTGCCGGCGGCGCTGGCCGAAGCCCGCTAGCGTCGGTTCGCCGCAACGCTGGGTCCGACCGCTGTAGGCCGGAGCGCCGGCGGCGCTCTGCCATCTTGGGGGCATGCCTGAGGGCGACACGATCCACCACGCGGCGCGGCGCATCCGCGCTGTGCTGCTCGATCGGGTGCCCGAGCAGATCCGCACTCCGCAGCGCCGGCACTCGGCGGACGGCTGGCCGGAGCGCCTGGCGGGCCGCGCGGTGCGCTCGGTCGACGCGCACGGCAAGCACCTGTTCCTGCGCTTCGAGGGCGACTTGACGCTGCACTCGCACCTGCGCATGACCGGCTCCTGGGGAGTCCACGGCGACGGCGCGCGCTGGAAGCGCGGGCCGCATCGCGCGTGGCTCGTGCTGAGCTCGCAGGGATGTGACGTGGTGCAGTTCGACGGGCCCGTGCTCGAGCTGATGCGCGAGAGCCGCACGCGCTTTGATCGGCGACTGGCGGCGCTCGGACCGGACGTGATCGGTGAGCGCTTCGACGCCGAGGAGTTCCTGGCGCGCCTGCGCGCCCAGGACCCAGCACGCGCGATTGGTGACGCGCTGCTCGACCAGCGCGTGCTGGCGGGGATCGGCAACGTGTGGAAGTCCGAGTCATGCTTCGCGGCGGCCGTCAATCCGTGGCGCCCGCTCGGGCGCGTCGGCGACGAGGAAGCGCTCGCGATCGCCGAGTTTGCGCACGAGCGGATGAGCCGCTCGGCCGAGGTCGACGGCTTCAGCGAGCGCCCGCGCGCGGTCTACAAGCGCGCCGGGCTGCCGTGCGAGCGCTGCGGCACGCCGATTCGCAGCCATGGTCAGGGCAACGACAACCGCACGACGTACTGGTGCCCGGGGTGTCAGGTCTGAGCGGGGCGGCTCAGACGAGCTCAGCGAGCTTGCACCCGGCGTTCACCAGCGACCGATGAGTCCGAGCCTGCAAGGTCGTCTGAAGGTCGAGTATGCGCGCGTCGAAGGAGTCAAGTCGGTCCTCGCCGGTGACGGCGTACGCGGGTACGCCGCCCTGGCGCGCGCGGGTAGCGATCTCGAAGGCGACGGTGCCGGCGAGCGTGCGCTCGTCGAGATGCGCCTCGGCGATGACGACGGCACGCGCGGCGCGCATCCGCGCATCGAACTCGGGTGAGCGCACGAGCGCGATGGCGGCGCTCTCGGTCTCGCCGTCGAGCGGCAGCAGGTCGACCTCCCAGCCACCATCACGCAGCCCCTCGGCGATCGCGCCGGCCACGCGCTCGGCGTCGAGGCGCCCGCGGAAAGGCCGCGCGGCGATCAGGAGCGTTCGCGAGATCACGATCGGGCATCCTTCCAGCAATGGCCGCTGAGAAGGCTGAGCCCGTCGTGATCGACCTCTGCGGCCGGGAGGTGCGCGTCAGCAACCCGCAGAAGCCGTTCTTCCCGCAGCGCGGCCTGACCAAGCTCGACCTCGTCAACTACTACGTCGAGTGCGCAGAGGCGGTCGTGCGCGGCCTGCGCGACCGCCCGACGGTGATGAAGCGCTGGGTCGACGGCGTGGAAGGCAAGCCGTTCTTCCAGAAGCGCGTGCCCGACGGCGCGCCGGAGTGGTTGCAGACGGCCGTGGTCACGTTCCCAAGCGGCCGACACGCGCGCGAGCTCGTGCCGAACGACGCGGCGCATCTGGTGTGGGGCGTGAACCTGGGCGTGATCGACTGGAACCCTTGGGCGGTGCGCCGCTCGGACCTCGAGCACCCGGACGAGCTGCGCGTCGACCTCGACCCGCAGCCGGACGTGCCGTTCGCGGAGGTGCGCGAGGTCGCGCTGTGCGTGCGCGACGTGCTCGACGAGCACGGGCTGCGCGGCTTCCCCAAGACGTCGGGCTCGCGCGGCATTCACATCTACGTGCGCCTGCGTCCGGAGCACGACTTCCTGCAGGTGCGCACGGCCGCGCTGGCGCTGGCGCGCGAGGTCGAGCGCCGCATGCCAGGGCGTGCGACGAGCCGCTGGTGGAAGGAGGAACGCGAGGGCGTGTTCATCGACTACAACCAGAACGCGCGCGACCGCACGATCGCCTCGGCGTACTCGGTGCGCGCGGTGCCCGACGCGCGCGTGTCGTGCCCGCTCGACTGGGACGAGGTGCCCGATGTCGAGCCCGATCAGCTGACGCTCGAGACGGTCCCGGCCCGGCTGAAGCAGCGCGGCGACCCGGCTGCCGACATGGACGAGCACGCGGGCGGCCTGGCCTCGCTGCTCGAGCTGGCGGCGCGCGACGAGGCCGAAGGACTCGGCGACGCGCCGTGGCCGCCGCACTTCGCCAAGCAGAAAGGCGAGCCCAAGCGCGTGCAGCCGAGCCGCGCGCGCAAAGAGAGCAAGGAGAGCGCACGAGCCTGCCGCTGAAGCCGCCGATCAAGCCCGCGCTGGCGCTCTCGCGCAAGGAGCTGCCGGAGGGCGAGGACTACGTGTATGAGGTCAAGCTCGACGGCTTTCGCTGCCTGGCGTTCGTCGACGGCGAGGAGATCTACCTGCAGTCGCGCAACGGCAAGGAACTGGGGCGCTACTTCCCCGAGCTCGCGCTGCCGGGGACGCTGCCGGCGGGGCGCTACGTGCTCGACGGCGAGATCGTCGTGCGCGACGAGCAGGGGCGCGAGGACTTCGATGCGCTCGGCCAGCGGATCCACCCGGCGGCCTCGCGGATCGAGCGCCTGGCGGGGGAGACGCCGGCTGTGTATGTCGCCTTTGACCTGCTAGATCGCGAGGACGAGGTGCTGCTGCAAGCGCCGTTCTCAGAGCGCCGCACGGCGCTGGAGAAGCTGCTCGCCGGCAAGCCGTTCGCGGTGGCGCCGGTCGAGCTGATGCAGACGGTCGACACCCCGCAGCAGGCGCAGCAGTGGCTGAGGGATGCCGAGGGGGCGATCGCCAAGCAGCGCTCGGCGCCGTACCTGCCGGGCGAGCGCAAGGGCATGTTCAAGGTCAAGCGCGTGCGCACGCTCGACGCGGTGATCGTCGGCTGGCGCCCCGGCAAGGAAGCGGGGACGGTCGGCGCGCTGATCCTGGGGCTGTACGACGAGGATGACAAGGACGAGCAGGGCGAGCCGCGGCTGCGCGTCGTCGGCCATTGCTCGGGCCTCTCGGCGAAGGAGAAGAAACGCCTGGTTGGGTTCTTCGCCGAGTACGAGTCGGGCGAGCGCGGCTCGGCCGATCCGAGCCGCTGGAGCGCAGGCAAGGACCTCGAGTGGGTCGGCCTGCGCCCCGAGCTGGTCGTCGAGATCGACTTCGACCATGTCTCGGCCGGGCGCATCCGCCACGGTTCGAAGCTGCGCCGCTGGCGCGAGGACAAGGACCCGAGCGCCTGCACGTTCGATCAGCTCTCCTCGTGAGCGGCGGCCACCGGCGGTGGTTTAGGATCAAATGATGAGCAGCGACACAGCGACTGTCGCCGAGGAGGAGTACCTGCAGATCCTCTTCTGGCTGCACGAGGCGGGTCTGCCGATGACCGGCGCCAACGTCGCGCGAGCGATGCAGCTCTCGCCGCCCACCGTGCACGAGATGGTCGGCCGCCTGGAGCGCGACGGCTACATCACGCGCGACAAGGACCGCACGATCGCCTTCACCGACTCGGGCGTCGAGCACGCCGAGCAGATCGTGCGTCGCCACCGTCTGATCGAGCGCTTCCTGACCGACGTGCTGGGCGTGCCCTGGGACGAGGTGCACGAGGAGGCCGAGCGCCTGGAGCACGCGATGTCGCCGGTGCTCGAGGAACGCATGCTCGCCGCGATCGGCGACGCCAAGACCTGCCCGCACGGGCACCCGATCGTCGCCGGCGCGCGCCTGGCCGGCGTGCCGCTGGGCGACGTCGAGCTCGGCGCCAAGGTGCGCATCCTGCGCTTCGAGAACGAGGCCGAGGACCTGCTGCACTATCTGAAGGAGTCGGGCCTGGAGCCGGGCCTGGAGGGCAAGCTCGTCGAGCGCGACGAGGAGCAGGTCGTCGTTGAGGCCGCCGACGGCAGCCGCTGCATCGTCACCCCCAGCGTCGCCGAGACAGTCTCGGTGGTCGCCGACCCCTCGCCGCCGCAGCGCACGGCGCTGCCGGATCAGCTGGTGCTAGGCCAGCGCTACGGCCGCTGACTCAAGCGCCGCGTTCTACAGCGACCGATACGCAGCCGCCAACCGCGTGACGCCCTCGTCGATTTCCTGCTCGTTCACGCCGGAGTAGGCAAGGCGCAGTGTGTTCTCGCCGCCCTCGAGCAGAAAGTCGGTGCCCTTGACGAAGGCGACGCCGAGCTCGGCTGCGGCGCTGAAGAGGCGGGCGACGTCGGTGCCTCCCGGCAGCGTGACCCACATGAAGTAGCCGCCGTCGGGCTGGACGAACTCGGCCTCGGGCAGCTCGCGGCGCAGCGCTTCGGCGAGCGTCAGGGCGCGCTTGGCAAGCGCCGTGCGGACGGTCTCGATCGAGCGCTCGATCGCGCCTGAGGCGCAGAACTCGTACACGATCGACTGGGCGACCATGCTCGGCGAGATGTACGTGTTGGTCGCGAGCTTGGCGATCTTGGCGATCAAGTCGGTCGGGCCGACGAGGTAGCCGACGCGCACGCCGGGGCAGACGGTCTTGGAGAAGGAGGAGGCGTAGACGACGCGCTCTGGGTCCATCGAGAGCATCGTCGGCAGCGACTCGCCGCTGAAGCGCAGTGCCACGTAGGGGTCGTCCTCGAACACGAGGAAGTCGTGCTGGGCGGCGAGCCCGAGCAGCGCCTCGCGCTTGGTCAGCGACAGCGTGTAGCCGGCGGGGTTCTGGAAGTTGGGGATGATGTGCGCGAGCTTCGGCCGCGCCTGGCCGGTGGCGAGCAGGTGCGCGAGCGCGTTGGTGTCGATCCCGTCGTGCTGCAGCTCGATCGGGTGCAGCGTGGCGCCGCGTTCGCGCAGCGACAGCAGCGTGCGGTCGTAGGAGGGGCGCTCGACGACGACGTCGTCGCCGGGACGCACGAGGCTCTCGAAGAGGAAGGCGTCGGCCTGCATCGAGCCGTTGGTGACGAGCACGCGCTCGGGCTCGACGCCGTGGCGGTCGGCGATCCAGGCGCGCAGGCGCGGGTAGCCGATCGACGTGCCGTAGGCCGTCGTGCCGCCCGGGTCGCTCTCGAACGCGCGCACGGCGGCGTCGCGCAGGCCCGGCACGTCGACGATGTCGAGCGACGGCGCACCCCGGGCAAAGGAGATGGCGGGTCCGGTCTGCGTGGGCACGGCCGCGTAGGTTATGCGTCCGAGCAGCTCGTCGTAGTCGTGGGTCAGCTCGCGCGCCGTCCGCTCCAGCCGGTCGCGGAAGCGCAGCAGCTCGGCGGCGCTCGGCGAGCGCTCGCCTGCCGGCGGCGGCCTGCGGCCCTGCGGTGCGGGTGCTGGGGGACGCGTGGAGGGCGCGACGCTCTGTGCGGACGCGGCGGACGGAGACCCAGGAGCGGGCGCGAGCGGCGAGGGAGGGTAGTCGCCGCCGGGTTGCTCGACCGCCTCATCGATGATGCGGCTCTCGCCCTCTCGCAAAGGTGGGCTCGCGACCGGCGCGGGTGCCGGTGGCACGGAAGCAACGGGTGCGCCGGGCGATGCGGCGTCTCCGCTCCGGCCTCGCGCCCGATCCCGCTGAGCACGCGCTCGAGCTCGCGCAGCTTTCGCTCCAACTCTCCAAGCGTGTCCGCTATCTCCTTGTCCACGAGCGCCAAGCGTAGCTGCGATCGTCGGGACTGCGTCTCCCGGCTCTGGCCTTCGCAGGCGTTTCAGGGACCGTAGTAGGGCGGACGGCGAGACGGGCAATAGTCGCGGACGCCCCGTGCGACGGGGTTCCCCAAGCGTATCCATACGCCCGTCCCGTCGCCCAGCTTCACGCAAGGCGGTGCTTCCCCTGCGTTGACCTGCCCGTGAGCGAGGACGGCATCTCGTCGAGTCAGGTTCACGACTGTTTCTTCGACCGCAGATTTGAGGCCGGCCATCTGCGCGAGCGCCTCGACTCCGGCCGCTGAGAAGTCTGCTTCGCCCAGGGACTGAGGGAGCAGGACGATCAGACGCACTCCATGGTGTCGCAGCGCTCGCAGCATTGGCAACACGTCGCTGGCGCTCGCGTGTCCCACCCCAAGCAGGAACCCACTGTTTGAGTAAAATTCCAGGTAGCCCGGCCGCTGCCGCCCGGTTAAGTTTGCGCCCGGAAGCGAGGCCTGCAGCGTTCCGCCGACTCCGAAGCTGATCCCAAGCGTATTCGCCGTTGCGACGATCACGAGGGCGCTCGATGCAACGATGCGCCAAGGCGGTCGAAGTCGCACGATCCAACCGCTTCCGAGTACCACGAAGTAGACGAGCAAGGGCATGCTGTAGCGCGTGTCGTGCGTGAATGTCTCCGTTATGGCGAACCAAGCCACGAACGCGCCGACCAGCAGCTCTGGGGTGAGCTTGCTGATCGGGCGCCGGCGTGCAAACCCGACGATGCTCCACGTCGTCCCCACGGCCATGAACAGGAAGAGGGGGACCCACAGCTGGAAGGTGATGAAGTTCCACATGTACCACGTGAGGTTGTCGATCGACAGCCGTGCCGGCGCGATGTCTCCGAGCACCTCTGAATGGTTCGCCGCGTTGATCGCTCCCGTTCCCAGTTGCTGCACATGCGAATACTCTTGGAGATACCAGGGAAGGGCGATCGTCCCTGCGACGACGGCGAACAGCAAGAGTCCGCGCCACGCCTGCCATCCGCCGCGTACGAGCGTGACCGCGATGACGCCTGCCACGAAGAAGACGAACGGCTCCTTCGTCAGCGCTCCGACACCGACGACGAGCCCCGCGAGGGCCGAGATTCCGAGTCGCGAAAAACCTTCAGTGGCGACGATCGCCCAAACCGACACGGCAACCATCGCGGTCTCCGGGGCATCGATCATGAACACGTGGAACTGGGCGATGATCAGAGGAGATCCGAGCGCGAAGATCACCGCCAGCAGACCGGCGGACGCTCCAAAAGCTCGACGACCGAGCTGGTAGCAACCGAGCGCGAGCAGCGGCACAAACACGACGTTCTCCATGACGATCGGCGAAGCGACGCTGGCGCCGCCGAAGGCGATCCCGAGCGCGCCGATGAGATACGCAAAGGGCGGGTACGGGATCGTCAGGGTCAGCGCCCTGCTCAGGTGGCCGGCGCCGATTTCGTGATAGACGGACTGCGCGAGGCTGAGATGCAGCCCCGCGTCGAAGATCGGGACCCTGCTGTCCTGTGTCAGCCACCAGCAGGTGATGGCGACGAAGAGTGTCGTGACTGCGATCGCACCCCATGCGGGCCCGGCAAGCTGCGGCAGTGAGAAAGTCTTCCCGGGTCGGACACGTGTGATCCGCCGCCACGTACCAACATCTACCTCCATCAGGCAACCGTACGCGCGAACCTACCCTATATCAATGATCCGAACCATATGTTTCTTTTACAACTCGGCAGCGACCGGGCTTCCGAGCGTGCGGGCCGTGTCCAGTGAGGCGGGCGAGCCGAGCGTCAGGCGCCGACGGAAGCGCCGCCGAGCACCTCGACGGCGATCGCTGCAGCTTCGGTCGGGGTGCGCCCGACGCGCACGCCCTTGGCTTCGAACGCCTGCGCCTTGGCGGCGGCGGTGCCGGCCGAGCCGGACACGATCGCGCCGGCGTGACCCATCTGCTTGCCGGCGGGCGCGGTGAAGCCGGCGATGTAGGCGACGACGGGCTTTGAGATGTGCTCGGCGATGTGCTCGGCGGCCTCTTCCTCGGCCGAGCCGCCGATCTCGCCGGAGAGCACGACGAGCTCGGTCTGCTCGTCGGCCTCGAACAGGTCGAGGATGTCGACGAAGGAGGAGCCGGGCACGGGGTCGCCGCCGATGCCGACGATCGTGCTGCAGCCGAAGCCGGCGCGCGCGATCTCGTTGCCGATCTGGTAGGTCAGCGTGCCCGAGCGCGAGACGACGCCGACGTTGCCCTGCTCGAAGAAAGAGGCCGGGATGATCCCGACATTGGCCTTGCCGGGCGAGAGGATGCCGGGGCAGTTGGGGCCGACCAAGCGCGTGCCAGGGTGGTCGCGCTTGAGGATGTTGTAGGCGCGCAGCTCGTCGTGCGCGGGGATGCCCTCGGTGATCGCGATGATCAGCTCGACGCCGGCGGAGGCGGCCTCGAGGATCGCGTCGGCGGCGAAGCGCGGGGGCACGAAGATCATCGCCGTGTTCGGACGCACCTCGGAGACGGCGTCGGCCCAGCTGTCGAACACGGGGATGCCCTCGACGTCCTGGCCGCCCTTGCCCGGCGTGACGCCGCCGACGACGTTGGTGCCGTAGTTGCGGTTGTTGAGCGTGTGGAAGGTGCCCTCGCGACCGGTGATGCCGGCGACGCACAGGCGCGTGTTCTCGTCGACGAGGACCGACATCAGGCGACGGTCCCTACGCCGTTGCGCCCGGCGGCCAGTGCGACGACCATCTCGGCGGCCTCGTTCATGGTCGTGGCGGCGTGTACGCCCGGCAGCCCGGCCTCTGTCAGCAGGCGGCGCCCCTCGACGTCGTTGGTGCCGTCGAGACGCACGACGAAGGGCACGGAGGGCTTGATCTCCTCGAAGGCGGCGATCAGCCCTTCGGCGACGAGGTCGCAGCGCGTGATCCCGGCGAAGATGTTGACAAGCACGGCCTTGACCTTGTCGTTGGCGAGGATCAGGTCGACGGCCTGCTTGATCGTTTCGGCGTTGGAACCGCCGCCGGCGTCGAGGAAGTTGGCGGGTGAGCCGCCGGCTTGGGAGACGACGTCGAGGGTGGACATCACGAGCCCGGCGCCGTTGCCGAGGATGCCGATGTCGCCGTCGAGCTTGACGAACTGCACGCCCTCTTCCTTGGCGCGCCGTTCGAGCGGGTCTTCGTTCTCTTTGTCGGAGAGTCCCTGGTTCTCGGGGTGGCGGTAGAGCGCGTTGCCGTCGAGCGAGACCTTCGAGTCGAGCGCCTTGACTTCGCGACCAACGGCTTCGCCGTCGGTGCCCGGCGTGACGATCAGCGGGTTGATCTCGGCGAGCGTGGCGTCCTCCTGCAGCCAGACCTCGTACAGCGCGACGAGCGCGTCGGCGACGCCGTTGATCACGTCTGCGTCGGCGCCGCCTTCACGCGCGATCTGCGCGGCCTCCTCGTGAGAGAGCCCCTGCAGCGCGTCTACGTGATGGCGGATCAGCTTCTCGGGCGTCTGCTCGGCGACCTCTTCGATGTCGACGCCGCCCTCGGTGCTGAACATCACAAGCGGCTGCTTGGCCGAGCGGTCGAGCAGCACGGAGGCGTAGTACTCGGTGGCGATATCAGAGGCGTGCTCGATCCACAGCGTACGGACGATGTGTCCCTTGATGTCCATCCCGAGGATGTTGCCGGCGTGTTCGCGGGCCTCGGATTCGTTGGCGGCGAGCTTTACGCCCCCGGCCTTGCCGCGACCGCCGATCAGCACCTGTGCCTTGACGACAATCGGGTAGCCGACCTCGTCGGCGGCCACGACGGCGTCGTCGACAGAGGTCACGGCTCTGCCCGATGAGACCTTCAATCCGTGCCGGGCGAACAGCTGCTTGCCTTGGTACTCCAACAGATCCATTGCGGCGCGGGACTCTAACGAAATGGGGCGCACCGCGCTCGGGAGGCCAAGCGCGGCATAATGCCCGCCCGATGCCAATACCAAAGAACGTCACGTTCGTCACATTCGATGTCTACGGAACCCTGATCGACTGGGAGACGGGCATCTACGAAGCCTTTGCAAAGGAGGCCGCCCGCGACGGCTTCGAGCTCGACCGCGCGGAGCTGATCGCCCTGTTCCACGAGATCTCGCGCGAAATCGAGGGTGGCTCCTACGAGCTCTACGCCGAGGTGCTCAGGCGCACGGCGATCGAGATCGCCAAACGGCTGGAGTGGCCGCTGGAGCCCTCGCGCTCGGGCTTCCTGCCCGATTCGGTTGAGCGCTGGAAACCGTTCAAGGAGACCAACATCCAGCTGCAGAAGCTCGCTAAGAAATACAAACTGGGCCTGTTGTCAAACATCGACGACAAGCTGCTTGGACAGACGCGGCGCCATATTCCGACCGACTTCGACCTCGTCGTCACGGCGCAGCAGGTGCGCTCGTACAAGCCCGAACCGGCCCACTTCACCGAGTGCGCCAGGCGCGTCGGCGGCAAGCGCGGCTGGGTCCACGTAGCCTCGAGTCACTACCACGATGTCGCCCCTTGCGTCAAAGCGCGTGTACCCGTGATCTGGGTCAACCGCAGTAAGGAGACGCTCGAGTCCTCGCAGAAGAAGCCGACGGCCGAAGTGACCAGTCTCAAAGAGGCCGCCAAGCTGCTCGGCGTCTCCTGAGCAGGTGCGGGCGCTCGCCCTGCACCCTGACGTTCTGGTCGTGACTAGCGCCCTGCTCCGCGTCAACTGCGTAATCGTCCGGGGGGCCACCGGTGACGGTGCTCCGCAACCCAGCCCCCCTGCGGAGCAGTTCGGCGAGACGTTCGTGATTGACTCACCTGTGCTCCCCGATGAGCTGGACGCCATTCAGGCGATCGTCGAGCAGGCAAGGTTTCCCGCCCCGAGTGCGCTCCTGGCCACGCACGGCGACTGGGACCATTTGCTTGGCCCGCTCGCGTTCCCAGGCATTCCGATCGGCTGCGCAGAGAGCACCGTCGAACGGCTTGCTGCCCATCCTGGCGCCGCCCAACGTGAGCTGCGGGCATTCGACGAAAGTCTGATGATCGTGCGCTCTCAGCCTCTCAAGCTGGGCGCGATTCAGGCGCTTCCGGTGCCCGGGCGCTGCGAAATAGGAGGCCACGAGCTAGAGTTGCACCCAACTGAGGGGCACACCGCGGACGGTATGGCTGTCTGGATTCCGTGGACACTTGTGCTGGTAGCAGGTGACTATCTCTCGACGGTAGAGATACCTACGCTTTACGGCAACTCCGTCGACGCTTACATGGCAACATTGGAGCGCCTGCGGGTGTACGCCGAAGAGGCAGAATACGTCGTACCCGGTCACGGGCCCATCCTCGACCGCGAAACAGCGCTCGTGGTGCTCGAGGAGGATCTTCTCTACCTCCGAGCGCTTGCCTATGGAGGCTCTGATGCGAAGTTGCCGGGTAGGCGTGGCAGCCCGGCCCAGCGTAAGTTGCACGAACAGAACATCGCCAGCTTGAAGGTCGACCGCGCCGAGCCTAGTTGATTGACGGAGGAATTTTCGATACTGAGCAGCCCAGAGCCGTGAGTGGTCTTCTCACGCTGGGTGCCTCTGTCTAGTTGACGAACCAGCGAACGCTCGCTCGCCGCTTTAGCTAGGAACCAACAAATCGTTGTAGCTCGTCAGCGAGGACGCCAGTCCTCGCGCCCTCTTGGTCGACCGCCCGTGTGAATGCCTGTCGCGTGCGCTGCGGAGATCGAGCCGAGTCAGTTCGACGAGAGCAGTCGAGTTCTTGCTGAAGGCGCTCGAGTACTGTCACCACTCGCAGACCGCTGTGACCATCGGAGCGTGGCGGTTCTCCGCTGTGAATCGCCCGGAGGAAGTGTTCACACTCAAGACGGAGTGGCTCGACATTCGATATCTGCGGGGAGAACACACCACCGCTGCGACTGATGTACTCGCCGTAGGACTTGGAGTCTTCGTCGAAGCCCTTGTCATAGATCGTCAGCTTTCGATCGATCGCCGTGTCATCGAACGTCGCCATGCGCTCCGAGCCAACGATTGTAAAGCGACGCTCCTTGCGTGGGTCCAGCCAGGACAAGTGCAGATGCGCGGCGACCCCTGAGGGAAAGCGCAGGAAGCAAAAGACAACGTCCTCCACGCCGGGCCTTAGATAGCACTCTCCTCTAGCGAAGACCTCATCAGGCGTTTCGTCGAGCATATAGAGCATGACGGAGACGTCATGGGCGCCGAGGCTCCACAACGCGTTCTCGTCCGCTCGCAACTTACCTAGATTCAGGCGGTTGCCGTAGATGCAGCGTATATCCCCGAGCTCGCCCGAGTCAGCCAACTTCTTGAGCTTTTCGAGGCCGGGGTGGTACTCGAGTAGGTGACCGACCATCAGTAGTCGATCCGCTCGCTCGGCTGCCGCTACAGCGCGGCGGGCATCCAGCACCGCCTGCGCAAGTGGCTTCTCCACAAAACAGTGCTTACCTGCCTCCAGCGTGCGTACGGCCAACTCCGCGTGGCTCGGGACAGGAGTGGCGAGGACTATCGCGTCGAGCCGCTCGTCTTCTAGAAGGTCCTCGAAACGGCCCGTCATCCTCACGCCGGGAAGCATCGCGGCGGTACGCCTGCGTGCAACCTCGGAAGGATCACAACACCAAACGAGCTCCGCTCCGGGCAGAGCATGGAAGTTGCGCGCGAGATTTGGCCCCCAGTAGCCGAGTCCGGCAACGCCGATATGTGTGACCTTGCTCATCGAGCCGAGAGCAAAAGACGCTGACAGCGGTCGCTAACGGCCGAGGAGGCGATCATCGGTGCATCGTAGGAGCTGTCCGGAGCGAATACAACTGGCCGGGCAGTCGGAATCATCGCTAGTGCCTGGATGCAGCAAAAAGGTCAGAAACACTAAACACGATGTCGGCTTTAGTATGAGTCAGAGACGTCATGCGTGGAATGGGAAGCGTCTCGGGAGCGACAGCGGTCAGGGCGCGCCGAACAATCTGTCGGTTCACCACCATGCGCTGACGAGGCGGGTCGCGAACGAAGGCGTTACATCCCGGCGTGACCTATTTGATCCGCCCGGAAATCCCAGGATCTGCGTTAGTCTGTGCCGCATGTGTGGAATCGCAGGAATGGCTGGTACGGGCGCCCCGGATCGACTTGCACTCAGGCGTATGACAGATGCGATGGCGCACCGCGGTCCCGACGGCGAAGGTATGTGGTGTGATCTTGACGTGGGCTTGGGATTTCGCCGACTGGCGATTATCGACCTGCACGAGCGCTCCAATCAGCCGCTTCACCTCGGTTGTCTGCATCTTGTATTCAATGGTGAGATCTACAACTACGCCGAGCTTCGCGAGGAGCTGCTGTCGCTCGGGCATCGTTTCAAGACCGAAGGCGACGCTGAGGTGCTCCTGCACGCGTGGGCGCAGTGGCGTGAGGGAGCGCTCGACCGGTTCGACGGAATGTTCGCCTTCGGCATCTGGGACGAGGATCAGAGACGACTGACATTGGCTGTCGATCGATTTGCCGAGAAGCCGCTCTTCTACTGCCTGACCGATGATCGTCTGCTGTTCGCGTCGGATGTGCGGGCGATCATGGCGGCCGACCCGGCGGTTGGCATTCCGGCCGAGCGTGCGATTGATGATTTTCTGGCGCTCGAGGCACTACCTGTGCTGCCGAAGACATTTTTCGACGACGTGTCTCGTCTGCCGCCGGCACATCTGGTCCGATGGGAGCAGGGACGGCTGTTGCACCGCCGCTACTGGATTCCGCAAGCGGTCTCGGTGCCCACCGACCCGGCCGCCATGGGCGAACGGCTGCGAGAGTTGCTGTCTGAGTCGGTCCGGCTGCGCCTGCGCAGCGACGTACCAGTAGGCACTTCGCTGAGTGGAGGGATCGACTCCTCGGCGATCGTTGGTATCTGCCGGGGTCTTGCCGGCGGGCAATCGCGCCACGCCTTCACGGCCACCTTCCCGGGGTTCGCGCGCGACGAGTGGTCCTTCGCCGAGGAGGTGGCGCTGGCAGCGGGTGTGACAGAGCATCACGCCGTGCTTCCTCGAGTGGACGAGCTGCTCAGCGATTTGCAGACCCTCGTACGCGATCAAGAGGAGCCGTTTCTGAGCACGAGCATCTACGCGCAGTGGAGGGTGATGCGCGCCGCGCGCGAGGCAGGGGTGACCGTGCTGCTCGATGGGCAGGGAGCCGACGAGCTCTTTGGCGGATATCTGGGCAGCGGTGGACTCGCCCTGCGTGCAGCCGGTGCCCACGCGGCGCTTAGGGCGTTTGTCAGGGATCCGGCCATCGCAAAGGACCTTGCGATGGCGTATGCATCGGAACGCGTGCCGCGAGCGCTGGTCCGCCGCCATCGCCTGGCTCGCGCCTCTCCGTATGTGGCGCGTACGCTCGCCCAAGATTCGGCCGAGTCCGCCCCGATGCCAGTCAACTGGAGCGAGGATGGATCGCCGCTGCGCCGCGAGCTGCACAGGCAGGCATTCAGCACCAGCTTGCCCAACCTTTGCCGATATGCAGATCGCGACAGCATGGCCCACTCCATCGAGGTTCGCATGCCGTTCCTCGACCACCGTATCGCCGAGTTTGCTTTCTCGCTGCCTGCGAGCTCAGTGGTCGGCGACGGCGTGACCAAGTGCGCGTTGCGGGCTGCCCTCCGTGGTCTTGTTCCGGATCGGGTCCTCGACCGGCGGGAGAAGGTCGGCTACGAGACGCCGGAGCAGACATGGCTCAACATGCCCGTGGCCCGCGCGCGCCTGGCGGAGATCGTCCTTGACCCGAGCTTGCGAGCAAGCGGACGCTACGAGGTCGCTGCATTCGAGCGTGATCTAGCCGCGGGCGCCTGGTCCGACGTGCATGCGCTCTGGCGGGTTGTCAGTGTCGAGCTATGGCTCAGGTCGATAGCCAGACCTCTCGTGGCAGGACGAGCAGGGTGAGCTTATGTCGGCTCGGAGGATTCTAATTGTCACCTACTACTTTCCACCCAACCGATCGATCGGCAGCGCTCGTTGGGAGGCCATGACAGAGTGGCTTACGCGTCTCGGGCACGTCGTCACGGTGGTGACCTCCAGCATCGGCGGCCCCTCTGTCGCAGGTGAGTCAGGAGTGCTTCGCACCTTCGACCTGAGCGCCAACGATCACATGCGCAAGCTGCTGCGTCGCGGGCCGATAGGGCAGAAGGGTACGCCGGGATCTGTTACAAAGCCGGCTCCGAGCTGGTTCGGCAATGTAATCGTGCCCGACGAGTGTCTGCTCACGTGGGGGGTCGCTGCGTTTGCACGCGTTCGCCGACTGGTGTCTGAAGATCGCGTCGACTGCTTGATTACCACTGGGCCCCCTCACTCCACGCATCTGCTGCCCCTGCTGCTTCGTTCTCGTCCCGCTTGGATTGCCGATCTGCGCGACGGATGGCTCTATGAGTCCATGCGCGAGTCATGGCCCACGGCCATGCAGGAGCGTCTAAACGCGTCGCTTGAGCGCCGAGCGCTTTGCACGGCGGAGCGAGTCATCGGCGTCACCCGGCCGATTGCCGTTGATGCGAAAACACGCCTGGCGGCGCGCGCGGCTTATGTCCCTAACGGTTGGAATCCGACGCTGAGTCTTACCTCGTCAGGAACACATGCCAAGGAGGCTGATGCCTTGCTGGACCAGACGCGGGTGAACCTGGTGCATACGGGCGGGCTAAGCGCGCCGAGGGGGCTGGGCCGGGATCCAAGGCCACTGTTCGAGGCCTTGCAGCGCTTGGCGGCTACGCGGCACACGGTCGTAGCGCGCCTACGTGTTGTCTTGGCGGGCACGCTGAGCCGGGACGATCGGCTTCTGCTGAGCGAGAAAGGCCATGGGGTGCCGGTCGAGCACGTAGGTGAGCTGAGCAGAAACACGGCGCTGGCGCTCCAGCGAAAAGCAGACGCACTCTTGCTGCTCACCTCCCCAAGCCACGTATCACACGCATCCGGCAAGCTGTTTGAGTACCTCGCGGCCGGACGACCGATCCTCGGGCTGGCCAGCCGAAACGAGGCAGCTCGGATCATCGGCGAGACGGGTACCGGGATCACGGTCCATCCCAGCGACGTCAATGGAATCGTGAAGGCCCTGGAACAGGTTGTGGATGGATCGATCGCCGACGCATACGCGCCACGTGGGCTCAGTCGATACATCTATCCGCGTCCGGCCGAGCAGGTTGCTGAGCTTGTTGAGGCGGCGATAGCGCAGCGGCTGGCGGCCCCGGAGGCAAGTCGACGCTTGGCTGGATCCACCGCTCACCGTCCGAAGGCGAATGCGCGATGACACTGGATGACGCGCGAGTGCTCGTAACAGGCGGAGGAGGATTCGTAGGTGCCCCAACGGTTCGTGCCTTGTTGGCGCGCGGGGCGAGAGTGCATGTGCTCGATTCAGCACCCTCACCCCAGCTCGAGGGCTTGGATTGTGAAATCGATTTGACAGACATCATGGATGAGGTCGCCGTGAGAAAGGCTTGCGAAGGGGTTGACTATGTCATCCATCTCGCTGTTCTGCCGCTTACAGCTGCCAACTCCGAGCATGACGCAGCGTTCGAAGTTAACGTTCGTGGGTCCTTCAACGTGTTTCGCATGGCGGGCGAGCAAGGCGTAAAGCGCGTGGTGTACTCCTCCGCCTCCTCGGCGTATGGCCCGACGCCGATCGTGCCGATTCCAGAGAGTCATCCCCTGCGACCGGCGAGCGTCTACCCGGCGACCAAGGCTGCGGCCGAGATGCTCCTGCGAGGTCTGGCAGCTTCGTACGGATACAGCTTCGCGATTCTCCGGTATATGAACGTCTACGGACCCGGGCAGAGCGCTGGAGTGGTGCCCGCGATTGCGCGCAGTCTCTTGGCGAACCAGCGTCCGCGACTGACCGGAGACGGTAGTCAGGAGTTTGACTTCATCCATATCGAAGATTGCGCGCGGGCGAACCTGCTGGCCCTTGAAGCAGAGGTCGATCGCGAGGACTTCAACGTAGGACATGGTACGAGTACGTCGCTCAATGGTGTCGTGGCGCTCGCCGGCGAACTGCTGGGCGTCAGTGCCGAGCCCATTTACGATAACGCTGCGTCATGGGCGCCTCCCCGGGTGGGAGCGATGACAAAGGCCCGGGAGCTACTCGGCTTCAGTGCCGGCATCACGCTACGGGAAGGTCTTGCAGGCGTGCTCGATGAGATGCGTAGATCTCAGACGGTCGAGCCTGGGACGTGAGCGCTGTACTTGTCACCGGCGCTACAGGCTTTCTCGGTACGTCGTTGCTACCGCGGCTGGCAGTGGACAGAGATGTGATCGCGCTGTATCGACCCGGCGGCAACCCCGCCCCGGCGGATGGCGTGAGATGGATTGCCCAGGACCTGACCGCGCCGCTTTCGACGCAACTGCCTAGACACATAGACGCCGTCATACACGCGGCGCAATCGCGCCGCTTTCGGGAATTCCCGGACGGTGCTGTCGACATCTTTGAGGTCAATGCCGCCGCCACCGTGCGTCTGCTCGACTACTGTCGAAACGCCGGAGGAAGCACCTTTGCCTACGTCTCCTCGGGCGCTGTATATCGATCGGGCGCCGCACCGCTTCAGGAGAGCGACACACCGCAGCCGGGCAGCTTCTACGGAGCCTCCAAGCTCGCCGGGGAGCTCGCTGTCGAACAGTATCGCCGAGATCTAAGAGGCCATGTGTTGCGCATGTTCTTCATCTATGGGCCCGGTCAGCAGAACATGTTCATACCCAATCTCGTAAGTGCTGTTAGAGATGGACGGGAGGTCGCCCTGGCCGGCCCGGACGGGATTCGCGTCAATCCCACATACGTCGACGATGCCGCTTCAGCAGTGATCGCGACGCTCGACTGCGAAACGCCTCAGACGCTGAACGTGGCAGGCCCCGATGTCGTCTCGGTGCGGGAGGTCGCTGAGCAGGCAGGCGAACTCCTGGGTCGCGCTCCCCGCTTCAAGGTGGGCGGCGCACAGGCGAACTTCGTCGCGGCCACGGACGCGCTTCAGGCGAGCCTCGGAGCGCCTGGTATCGGCTTTCGTGAGGGCCTGAGTCGCACGGTGCGAGCTGAGCTGAAGCATGTCGCTTGAGCTGCGAGCACGTGGACGCGGGCGTGTTGGGGGTGTCGCGCAAGGCGAACGGCCGTTGACAGTGGTTGACAGGGCTCCGCGCATACTGCATGCGCCCACAGACGTCGGCAACAATGCCTTTGGACTGTCGCGAGCAGAGCGGGAGCTGGGGCTTCACAGTGATGTAGCTGTCGTAGTCGCCGGTCCCTTTGGATATGGCGCGGACATACGGTGCGACGTCCAGGGCAGACTGATCTGGCAGCGGGTGGCAAAGCGTGTCGCGCTGCTACGGCGAGCCCTGCGCGACTACGACATCATTCACTTTAACTTCGGCCAAAGCTTCTTGGCTCTAAGGGTATCGGGCCGCGTCCTCAACGAGCTTCCTCTGATCAAGCTCGCAGGCAAGACGATCCTGGTCACCTTCCAGGGTTGCGACGTTCGCCCCTGGACGAGCTGTAGCTGTCAAGACAGCGGATGCCCCGGTGACGGCATATACCGGGCCGCAAATGCGGCGCGCTTTCTACGCTACGCAGATCGCAGCTTTTATCTCAATCCTGATCTGCGGCAGTGGTTGCCGGGGTCACAGTTCATCCCCTATGCCAGCGTAAATCCACGCGAGCTGGTCCCTTCCTCAGCGCAGGCACCGCAGGAGGAGCAGGAGGAGGTGGTCGTCGTCCATGCGCCGACGAGTCGGGTCGGTAAGGGCACCCGTCACGTGATTGAGGCAGTTGGTCAGCTGACTTCCGAAGGTGTGAAAGTGCGGTTGGACTTGGTCGAGTCGGTCACGCACGACGAGGTCATACGACGTCTTCGCTCAGCCGACGTGGTGATAGATCAGCTTATGGTCGGTTGGTATGGAGGCTTCGCGGTCGAGGCGATGGCGCTTGCCAAGCCAGTGATCTGCCACATACGTGATGCGCGGCCCGGCGATAATCCGTTTGGCCGCGAGCTTCCAATCGTTCGGGCGACACCCCAGACGCTTGCGTCGCGGCTGCGGGAACTCGTGGCTGATCGTGATGCCAGGCTTGCGATCGGGCGGGCGTCGCGCTCATTTGTAGAGCTTCGTCATGACCCGCGAACTGTGGCCCGAGAGATCCTGTCCGGGCTCGTCGCGTTTCCCCCCGTCGGAGCTGGAGCAAGCTGAGATGGCGATCGAGGCCCTGATCGTGTGCCCTGTCTGCCGAGGCTCGTTGCGCGGTACTGACGCGCTGAGCTGCAGTCACTGTCGACGCCGCTACCCCTATCAAGACGGGATTCCGGATCTTACGCCACGCCCCTCGCCTGATAGCTCGATCGAGGAGCAGTGGTCGTCGTGGGAGCAACTGCAAGATAACGGTGCGAATGCTTATCGCACCGAGCCAGCCTCCAACCTGTCGGTAGGTGATCGCCCGGACATCGCTAGGTTCGCTGAGTACAGTGAACAGGACGGCGTCGTTCTCGATGTCGGTTGTGGTCCCCAAGTGCGCCCAAGCTATGCCAGAACCGAGCGCTTCGTCGGAATCGACCCGCTGCGTGGCGAGCGGAATCGGGAATTCGATTTTGTCATGGGGATTGGAGAGTACCTGCCGTTCTCCGACAAGTCGTTCGATCACGTCCTGTTCGTGACTTCACTGGACCATCTGCTGGACCCCGCCGGTGCCCTACGAGAGGCCGCCCGAGTGCTAGTCGCCGGCGGAACGATCGAGATACTCACAGGCGAGGTATCCCAGCCTCAGACCAAAGCCGCGAGCGTGAGGAACGGATTCCGGCTTCTACGGCGCGGACACATGCGTGAGTTCATCCATGGACTCAATGCGCATCTGCGACCGATCGGTGCTGCAGCGCCGATGTATCCGATACCGCTTGGAGCGGCCGACGCGTTCCATCTGTTTCATCCGACCCGCGGACTGATAGATCGTTTGATTGGTGCAGCTGGGCTGCGAGTTATCGACAGCACGATCCCTGAGCCTGGGCAACGCTACGTCCGTGTAGTGGCCAACGAGGTGCAATGAACAGCAGGGCGTCATGGCTCCGACGCAGCCGTGGCGCGCCCGAGGCGCACGCGACGAATCAAATCAAATAGCGCGCGCACCTCTTCTCCGTCGATCACTCGCCGACGCCATACTGTCAAGGCAAAGGTCGTCATGGCCAAGAGCTTTACGGTTAGGGCGAGGGCCTCCGGCTCTATCGGTAGGGCTCCGAGCGCCATCAATGGGCAACCAACGAGAATCGAGGTGAGCGCTCGCCTTCCCAAATATGGAGTGCGATATGTCTGCTGGCCCTTACGGTAATAGAGAGCAGCGAGCAGGCCGTACGCTGCGGTCGTGGATGTAGCCGCTCCCAGCATGCCCCACGTCGGGATCAGCACGAAGTTGAGGCCGAGGTTCAGCGCTGTCGCTGCCAGCGTGTACGGCACGAAATACCTTGTCTTGCGGACCAGCGCGATGCCCGACGAAGCAATCATGGCCACGCCGTAGAGGACGATTCCTGTAGAGAGCATGCCCACGACGAGATAGGCCCGATTGAACTGTGGTGCGATAACGCTCGTCAGCTCGCGCGCGAACAACGAGAGCATCAGGCCGACCGTGACCAGCATGAGGACGGCATAGGTGAGCACTCGGCCTCGCACGTGTAGCTCAGCTTCTCTGTCTTCCCCCCACAACGAAAACATGAACGGGACGTACGCTGTCATGAACGTTCCGAAGCAAAACGTCAACACCATCGCGTATCGGCTGCCAATGGCATATTGGCCTGTCTGGTCGAAACCGCCGAGCTTCGACAGCATGACCCTGTCGAGGAACGACAGGCCCCACATCGCAAACGCCGCAGGTACAAGTGGGGCACCGTAACGCAGCATACGTCCCAGCTCGGGTCGTGAGAATCGTCCGACTACGTCGCGGCCAGCGAATACAAGTCCGTAGAGCGCTGCAACGCCGTAGCCGATCAGTATCCCCAGCAATGCCCCGGATATGCCAGCATCGAAGACTGTCACAGCCAGGATCCCGCCAACGACGGTGCCGACAGCGCCCAAGAGCGTCGATGTCACGTAGCGCCAAGCCTGAAAGCGCAAACGCATGACTTCGCGGAGATAACCACCCAGGGTGGCGATGGGAACAGTCGCACCGACAATGCGAACAAGATCCGCCCGGTGTGGTGTATCAAAAAGCGCTTGTGAAATCTGAGCGTCAAAGGTGAACATCAGAGCGGCGATCGCCAGGCCAAGTCCGAGCATGACGATTAGGGCAGTGCTGAGCGCAGAACGTCGCTCGCGGACCTGGTCGTCGCTGTAGTCGTAGTAGCTGCGTAGCGCGGCAGAGCTCATACCTGAGTCCACCATTAGAAGCAGGGCCGCGAACCCGATGCTCGCTACCTCCAACACGCCATATTGATCCGGACTGAAAATGCGTGCATAGATCGGAAGCGTGATGAGACTGATGCCTTGAAGCGCCGCGCCCCCAATCCCGTACACCAGCATATGCTTGCCAAGTTCGTAAAAGCGATCCCTCATTGCAGTAGCATTCTAGACATCGAAATGCCACCACCTTCGGCAATCAAGTCCGATCCGATCCTCTGTGTATCGCTGAGCGCAGGCTGCGACGCGCCGATCAGTTTGGGAAGTCGCGATGGATCCGCTATTCACCGACAGCAAGGACTGCCGCTAGACACGACCGGGCGCCGATGTGTGGCATAGCTGGAGCATTGGACCGAACCGGCGCGCCAATTCCAGTGGAGCTGCTGCGGCGCATGGGCGAGGTCATCGCCCATCGAGGACCTGACGGTGAGGGTCATTATGCCGATGGCTCGGTGGGTCTCGCCAATCGTCGACTGGCCATAATCGATCCGAGGCCAGAGAGCGATCAGCCGATGTTCGACGCGACTGGTGACTATGTCATCACGTACAACGGTGAGCTGTACAACTATCGTGAGCTGCGGGGCGAGCTGGAACGGCTCGGCCGTCGCTTTCGCAACAAGACAGACACAGAGGTCGCACTCAACGCCTATGCCGAGTGGGGCCCGGCCTGCGTCGAGGGCTTCAATGGCATGTTCGCACTCGCGATCTGGAACAGGCGCACGCGTGAGCTGTTTCTCGCCCGCGATCGCTACGGAATCAAGCCGCTATATTACGCCGAGGCAGGCTCTGTCGTGCTGTTCGCCTCGGAGATCAAGGCACTCCTCGAGCATGATCGGCTCGCTTCAGCGGTCAGCCTGCCGCATTTGCTCGAGTACTTTACGTTCCAGAACATCTTCAGCGACGGAACTCTGTTTGCGGGGGTCAAGATGCTGGCACCCGGACACCGGATCACCTTGCGCGAGAGGCGAGAGCCGGTCCGTCCCGAGCGCTACTGGGACTTCGACTTCGCCGAGGATGGAGGAAATGTCTCCGACCAGGAGTATCGCGAGGAGCTTGATCGACTTTTCCGCCAAGCGGTCGATCGCCAGCTGATCGCCGACGTACCGGTTGGCGCCTACCTGTCCGGCGGCATTGACTCGGGCAGCATCACCGCAATCGCAACCCAGGCACGCCCGCACATCAATACATTTACTATCGGGTTCGATATGACCTCACGCGCCGGCTTGGAGATGGGCGTGGACGAGCGGGTCAAGGCAGAGGCGATCTCGTACCATTGTCAAACAGAGCACTACGAGGCCGTGCTCAAGGCTGGTGACATGATGCGTTGCCTGCCATCGCTGATCTGGCATCTGGAGGATCTACGCGTCGGCCAGTGCTACCCGAACTACTACGTAGCGCGGCTTGCCAGTCGTTTTGTCAAAGTGGCACTGACGGGCTCGGGCGGCGATGAGTTGTTTGCCGGATATCCGTGGAGGTACTACCACGCCGCAGTCAATGTGGGGATGGACGAATACGTCGAGAAGTATTATCGCTTCTGGAGCCGACTCGTGCCTGACGAGCTTCGCTCACGCTTCTTCTCCCCGCACGTGTGGGGCGAGGTCAAAGATGTCGATACCACCGAGATGTTTCGCTCGATGCTCCCCGATAAGGCAGCACCGCAAACACCGGAGGAGTACGTCAATCACTCGCTCTATCTCGAGGCACGTACGTTCTTGCACGGACTCTTTGTCGTCGAAGACAAGCTGAGCATGGCCCACGGACTCGAGAACCGCGTGCCATTTATGGACAACGACCTCGTCGAGTTCGCTCAGAAGCTGCCGCTGCGCCTGAAGCTACATGACCTCGGCGCGGTCGTCGGTCTCAATGAGAATGAGCCGGGCCCGAAGACGGAACGCTACTTTAGGCAAACTCGCGACGGGAAGCTTCTGTTGCGCCAGGTTATGCGGAGATACGTATCGGAGGATGTCGTCAACCAGATCAAGCAGGGGTTTTCCGGGCCAGATGCAAGCTGGTTTCGGGGCGAGAGCATCGACTATACGCGTAGCGTGCTGCTCTCGCGCGATGCGGCGATTTACGAGTTTTTTCAACCGGGAGGCGTCCGAAAACTGGTGGAGGATCATTTCGCAGGTCGCCAGAATCGACGTCTGCTGCTCTGGTCGCTCCTGAGTTTTGAGCACTGGTGTCAGACGTTCTTGCGTGGCGCGCATCCTTGACGCGCCCTCGGCGCGTTCAGCGAGGGCGTTTGGTTCGCACGCTGATGCCACTGTCGATGACGTCGAGCCGCACGACATCAAGACCAGCGTCTTGGCACCAGTCAAGGACCTCCGCTTCGGTATGGCGCGATGCGTAGACAGGGCTGTACCAGTCGTAGTTGATCATGACGCTCTGGTGCCATCCGAGGTCTTCGTTCCAGTAGCACTTCAACATCGTCCAGTAGATCAGTCGCTGAACGTCGTGAACGCCCGCCTCGATGCCGAGCAGAGGTATGCCGCGCTTGAGCTCGACCTTCGCGTCCAGGGCGGAGAGAGCACGTCCGAATTCGGTGATCCGTTCGCTGAGTACGAGGCAATCCTCGGCGGATAGCCTCGACGTCAGGGCGCGCACATGGTCGTCGACCAGCTCGCGAACGAGCGCCTTCTCGCGGTAGACATAGACAGCGAACTCTCCACCGGGCGCCACGAGATCGGCCATTGAGCGGAATGCGCCCGCACAATCAGGCGTGTGATGCAGCACTTGATCGGCGATCACGAAGTCGAAGGTCCTAGGGGCAAAGGGTGGGTTCAGAATGTCGCCCTGGATGTAGTCGAGATTCTCGAGTGCCGCGTAGCGGCGTCGCGCTGAGCAAACGCTGTCGCTGAGATCCATTCCGATGACGTGTGCTTCGCTGAGCCGTGCGCATCGTGCCGCGCAGAGCCCAGGCCCTGTTCCTGCGTCGAGAATGCGGCGCTTGTCGGCGAGAAAGCGCTTGAAGTCTTCCTCGTCGAGGAAGCCGAAGCGCTGATCGAACCACCGAACTTGCATCTCCTCGAGCCGATCCTGGTCTGCTTCGCTGTATTGCGCCCACTTGGCACCGAAGCTTCGCTGAGTCGCACCGCCGTCGATTGTGACCGACGAACGTCCCTCGGGAACCATGCGCGGCACGCCGTCCAGTATTGGAAAGCGAGAGCCATCCGTTGCGACTAGTGCGTCGAGCAGGCCACCAGACTGGCTCGCTGCCAATCTGAGTGGCTCGCCGCCAACCGGAGCAACGAGGATGTTTAGGAGCTCGCTGTTCATGGTTGGAGTATGGCTGAATCGAACCCCTGCACTGATGCCGGCGCCTTGTGTACATAGCCCAGCCGGAGAGTAAAGCAGCGCAAGTGCACGGCGCTCACAGGACAGAGCGCTCATCGGGCGGTGTGCGATGCAGCAGCACATTTGGTGAATTGTCTCTCACCTGATGGTCCGGTCCTGTGCGACGCCTTCGTGCCGGCTGTTGCCCCGCCTGGGCCTATCCTATTTGCCCCACAGTGGGAGGTTCTGCCACCATTGCTGCATGGACATTGCGATGCCCAACTTCTGTCTCGATGACTATGAGCGGCTACTGAGTCGCCTGCTCGAGGGAGGCTATTCGCTGCTTCCTGTGGAGGAGATGCCACAAGCTCATCTCGGGAGCCTTGTGTTCCTGCGTCATGACGTCGATTTGCACATAACAGGCATCGAGCGGATTGCCGAGGTCGAGAGCGGATTGGGCGTCGCCTCGACCTTCTACATCCCACTCACGCTTCACTTCAACCCAGCCTATCCCGAGAACAGAGACATTCTCGTGAAACTTGTCTCGAAAGGCCACCGGATCGGTCTACATTATGACCTCCAAACCTATCCATGGGACGAGCAGACTGCATGGGAGCACTTGGGAGAAGAGGCCGCGTCGCTGAGTGCTCTCGTTGGCTCTGATATCCAATCGATTTGCATGCACAATCCGTGGGAAGGGCGTGAGGACATTTTCCGAGAAGGCAGTCCCTACGTACACCCGCACGACCCGCGCTATGCGGAGGGCGTCGTGTATGTCAGCGACAGTTGTCGAGCCTGGCGGGACGAGACGTTGCTGCTCTGCTTTGGCGCCGGCGCACCGCGGCGGCTGTTGCTGAACACGCACCCGGAGCTGTGGCTGGGGGAGGCTTGCACCGGACGCGAAGAGTTCGCGCGCAAGACGCTGCTGGCGAATGTTGTGCGTCAGCACGGTTCGTATGTCACCGAGGTCGTGATCCCCGGATGGAGCGAACATCCAGCTCCAGCGCGCCATGACGAACGCGAACGCGGGCGCGTTGTGCCGACGGGACCACGCTAGTGGTACAGATTCGCGAGATCCTCGATGCCCTCGGTGCTCGCCCGGACCCCACCGGCGGCCGAGACGTTACCGGTGGCGTCAGTGGTGCTGCGTCGCTCGATTGCGCCGCTACAGGCGATCTGAGCTTTTGCACGGCCAGAGTGGCGTGCGCGGTGGAGCGGCTGCGTGCCAGCGAGGCGAGCCTACTCATCGTCGACGCGGCCGTGCTCGAGCAGACTCCAGAAGGCGCGCTATCGGGGATAGTGGTGCGCAGCGAGCACGCGCGCCTGGACTTCATCCAGGTTCTTCGTCGATTCTTTGCGCCAGCCCCCTCCGAGTGCGGTATCCACGAGAGTGCCGTGCTTGCGCCGGGGGCAATTGTCGGCGACGCGGTCACGATCGGGCCACTCTGTACGATTGCCGAGGGTGTGGAGATCGGCCGTGGGTCCGTGTTGCATGCCGGCGTGCACGTATATGAGGGAGTGCGGATAGGCGCGCGTGTGACGATCAACTCCGGCACGGTGGTTGGCACTGACGGCTATGGATTCGAGCGGGATTCAGCGGGCGTTCTACAGCGCTTTCCTCACCTGGGAAGTGTCGTGATCGAAGACGATGTCGAGATCGGATCCAACGTCTCGATCGATCGCGGTACGCTCGGGGACACCTGGATCGGTCCGCGCGCGCGCATCGACAATCTCGTTCACGTGGCTCACAACACGCGTATCGGGGCAGACGCCGCGATCGTCGCACACGCGATGCTGGGTGGCAGCTCGTTGGTCGGGGCGCGGGCGTGGATCGCCCCCTGTGCATCGCTGCGGGAGGGGGTGTCCGTGGGAGCTGATGCGCTTGTCGGTATCGGCGCCGTCGTCACGACGGCCGTCGGCGAGGGGGTGACAGTAGCCGGCAACCCCGCGCGCGACCTTGCCAGTCAACGGGCGATGCAGAACGCGCTCGAAGCGGCTCGCTGTGCAATCCCGATGACCACGCCTTGCGGCCGCCGCATTCGCCGCGAGGCACCTCGTTCGTCTTAGCTGTTCGGAGTGACTAACAAGCTCAGGTCGTCTAATTCGCGCTCGTGATCGTCGCGATCGGCGCGCCCGCCTGGATCGGCTCGCCCTCGGCGATCGGCAGCTCGGCGATCGTGCCCGCCTTGTGGGCGGTGATCTCGTTCTCCATCTTCATCGCCTCGATGATGCAGAGCAACTGGCCCTCCTCGACGGTGTCCCCCTGCTTGACTAGCACCTTCCACATGTTGCCCTGTAGCGGCGAGGGCAGCACGTCGGCGCCGCCGCCACCACCCGAGGACTTCCGCTCGGAGCGTTTCGGCGCCTTCGCGCCGGGCGCTGCGCCGTTGCCGGCGACGCCGCCGCCGCCGGCGAACGGCGGTCCTACGACGCGCACGTCGAAGCGCTTGCCGGAGACCTCGACGGAGTAGGTCTGCTCGACCTTCTCCTCCTCCTCGCCCTCGGATGGGGGCACCTTCTCGAAGGCGAGCGTCTTCAGCCACTTCTTGTCCTCCAGCAGCTCTTTGCACGTGCTTCCGCGTTTCCACTCCTCCGTGGCGAGCAGCGCCTGGTGGAACGGGATCAGCGTCTTCAAGCCCTCGATCTCGTATTCGCCGAGCGCGCGCAGCATGCGAGCCGTGGCCTGCTCGCGATCGGCGTCCCAGACGATCAGCTTGGCCACCATCGGGTCGTACATCGGCGAGACTTCGCCGCCTTCCTCGACGCCTGAGTCGACGCGCACGCCGGGGCCGCTCGGCTCCAGATAGCGGCCGATCCTGCCCGGCGCCGGGGCGAAGTTCTTCGAGGCGTCCTCGGCGTTGATGCGGCACTCGATCGCGTGCCCGCGCAGCTCGACGTCGGCCTGTGCGTATGAGAGTTCCTCACCCGCCGCCGCGCGGATCCCCTCCTTGACGATGTCGATGCCCGTCGTCATCTCGGTCACGCAGTGCTCGACCTGCACGCGCGTGTTCATCTCGAGGAAGAAGTATTCGGGCTCGCCCTGCTCGCCCTGGTGGGTCGAGAACAGACCCTCGATCGTGCCGGCGCCGACGTAGTCGACGGCCTTGGCAGCGTTCACGCCGATCTCGCCGATCCGTTCGCGGATCTGCGAGTCGACGACCCATTCGGGCGCCGGTGACTCCTCGATCACCTTCTGGTGGCGGCGCTGGATCGAGCAGTCGCGCTCACCGAGATGGATCACGTTGCCGTGGCGGTCGGCGAGGATCTGCACCTCGACGTGGCGCGGGTCGTGCAGGTAGCGCTCGAGGTAGACCGTTCCGTCGGAGAAGAACTTCTCGCCTTCGCGGCTGGAGCCCTCGAAGGCGCCCTCGAGCTCGTCCTCTGACAGCGCCACGCGAAAGCCCTTGCCGCCGCCGCCGCCGGCCGCCTTTACGGCGACCGGGAAGCCGATCTCCTCCTTGGCGATGCGCAGCGCATCGGCGACCGTCGCGACGGGCTCGGTCGTGCCGGGCACGATCGGCACGCCGGCCGCCTGCATCAGCTCGCGCGCGCGTGTCTTCGAGCCCATCGCCTCAATCGCGCTCGCCGGCGGGCCGATGAAGACGACGCCGGCGTCCTCGCAGGCCTGCGCAAAGGGCGCGTTCTCGGCGAGGAAGCCGTATCCGGGATGGACCGCCTCGGCGCCGGCGCGCTTTGCCACGTCGAGGATCTTCTCGACGCTCAGGTAGTTCTCCGAGGCCGGGCCCTCGCCGAGGTTGTACGCCTCGTCGGCACGCTTGACGTGCGGCGCGTCGCGGTCGAGCTCGGAGTAGACCGCGACGCTCGCGATCCCCATCTCCTGCAGGGCACGCGCGATGCGGACGGCGATCTCCCCGCGGTTGGCAATCAAGACCTTGCTGAACATCGGCGGCGGAAGCTTAGCGGGCGCGACTTGTCGACCGGTCCCTCACTGGATGCCTCGACTGTGGAGCAAGGTCCGGTGGTGGCATGGGCCGAGCCTCGGAGAGCGACGCGATTCTTCGCCGGCATTCTCGCGGCGCACTTGGGAGGATGCTTCGCGCCCCGCTTAGCCGTAGTAGCGGGCGATGACCTGGAGCTGACTGAAGAGATTGTGGGCAACGGCCAGAATGACAATCAGCGCCCCGGCAGATGGCCCCCAGCGGCGGCCCGCGCCGCGCGCAGACAACGCGAACACAGCCCCGAGGAGCGGCAGCATCGGCAATAGGTACCGGGCCTGCGCCCACCCGACCTGGGCGCTCTGTTGACCGTACGCGCTGCCACCGACGACCAGCAGCGTGCCGAGTGTCATCAGCACATATACGGCAATCTCGGACGCGCGACCGCGCAGTGCCGCGCGTCCCGCGAGAAGCCCGCGGACGAAAAAGACCGCGACCACTCCCGCGACGACGAGTGCCGCGGTATAGACCCAACCTGGGAAGTAGGTATCGAGCCAGCCGAACCGTGCGATATATCCATCGAACCAGAGCTGGCGCGTCGTGGACAGGCCTACGAAGTCGTTAACCGTTCCCGGCAGGCGAGGGAGGTACAGCTGCCAGATGAAGTTCGCCTCCTTGAGCGGCGCGTCAAGAGCTGTCGTGATCTGATTGAAGATCGCGGACCGGCTGGTGCCTGAGCTGAAGATGAAAAAGACGAGGATCGGGATGCAGCCGATCACGGCGGCGATCGCCGGCGCGCGGAGCGCATCGATTCCTTCTTTCCGAACACCACGCTCAGCGAGGACGCCGAGCGCAATTAGCGCCGCTGCTCCGATCCCGATAAAGCTGAGCTTGGTCGAGAAGCCGACGGCGATTGCTAGGCCGGTGCCAACCGCCGCGCCTGTCGTTAGCCCACGCCGAAAGCCGCGAGCTATGCAATAGAACAGCGCCGCGGAGGCCGCGAACAGCAGCGAGTCCGGATTGATCGCCCCGGACATGAATCCGAGTAGAGGCGAGAGCGCAACGCCAAGTGCCCCAACCGACCAAGCCCAGCGAATCCCGGGTAGCACCTCACGAACGAACAGGAACACGAAGAGTGCGGTGATCCCTGCCATCATCGCGGAGAGCAGGCGCATCAACTGAACTCGGTCGAGCAGTGTGCCACTTAAGCCGAGGGCGTAAGGGATCGACTCCAGCCCGTAGTAAAGCGGCGGCTCCGAAGCTGCGGATCCAGCATTCGGACTTCCCTTTTCAGAGGACCGGTCAAACGCCTTAGAGGCTTCATCGAAGTGCCGTTGTTCAGCGTGCGAAAAGATCGCCTGCTTGCTGGGGTTCTGGCGGATCTGTATGTAGTGCAGAAACTGAAGCGCAGCAATCTCTTCCGTGGTGTATTCGTTTTCCTTCCCCCGTGTTGGTCTGCTCCCGGTTTCGGCGAGTTGCTTGACGTATGCAAAGTGGTCTGGTTCGTCCGGCACCTGGAAGGGCGGGGTGATGAACGACCAGCTCACAGCGTTCAAGCAGGCGACGAGTGCGCAGATCCAAGCCGCTGCCGGTATCCGCCGAACAAGCTTCCAAGGATCTGGAAATTGCGGCACCTTCATGCGAGCCTCAACCGTCTGCCTACGCTCACTCTTTGCTTCAGCTGACTGCTGGCGTCGCCTGAATTGCCTTGAGCCGACGCTCGTGCGTGGTTGAGCCACGGACCTCTGCGCTGGTGATTTCGATGTGCGCTTACTCATTGGAGTCTCGGAGGAGGAGCGCGTACGCAAGGGCACTGGCTGCAAGCGTCAGCATCGCCACCAAGAGGGCGACCCACGTGCCGCTCCAGCCTCGACCTAGTCCCATGTGTCGTGCTACCACTGTGATCAGCGAAAGCCAGGAGGTGCGGCCTGCTCCCAGATATTCGATGCTCACCCGGCCGGGAATAGCCGCGCCGCTGCTCGTGTGTGCCGCGTCCGTTTTCCCGGTACGTATTCCATACGCGATCAATTCGTCGTGAAGCGGGACCGTCGTAAAGCAGACTGTCACGGCTGGGATCGTGTGTGAAGCTGTCCTGACAGGTACTGTCACGCGTTGACCACTCCACCCGGATTCGTGCCCTCCGGCTGCGATCTTCTGACCGTCCGACGAGACTGTGATTTTTACTGCTGGACCAATAAATGCCGCAAGTGACATTCGGATCGCTGTAGTGCCTCGCGGCAGCGTTTCATTTGCCTGACATGCAGCGAGGTAGCCGACATCGGAGATGGCGACTACCTGGGTAGAGGGGGAGCTCGTCGCGAGGACTCTCGGCGGTGACTCCGACAACACGACTCCCAGGGTTACTCCTGTGATCGCGAGCCCCGCAAAGATTACGACGATCTTCGCACGGTGCATTGTCTGCTCTCGCGGGGATCACGAACCAAGCGGGCCGTTGCGACTTGAACCGATATAGGTTTGCCCTCTATCGACGCGGGCGCGCCGGGGCACTCGTCGATGACCCATGGCCTCGATGAGGGCAGCCTCAGCTGCGGTGACGTGTCGGTCCCGCGTGCGATCATCCGTCGACCCCCGAATTTCGGAATAACAGTGGCGGTCGTGATAGCTGAGACCTAGATACGTGTCAAACGCGCTTGTCGTTCGGCGGATCCGATTGCACCGGCGTGCGTGTCGCTTGTCGTTCCCTCTGCTCAAAGACCCCGCAGGTGCTGCTTGCATGGGTGAGCTTTGGTGCTAGGCGCTGATGCGCAGGTGCGCTTGCCACTCGAGGCACCGCGTCTCCAACTCGGAGGCCTCGTCTTGCTGGTTTGACCGTTGTCGGCTGGGCCAGGCCCTGATCGAGCTTGGCGGCGAGCCAGGGCGCGATTAGCCTCGCGAGCGCATGCGCGCCGCGCCGATCGCCGCGGCAGCGTCGCCCAGTCCGACAACGAGTGCAGCAGCGTCGCTGACCAGTTGCTCCTCGCTCACCTCGATGCTGCCGTCGATCCACGCGACGAGCAGCTCGACGATGCCGCCCGCGAGCAGCGCCGAGGTCACCTTGGTCAGCGGGTCGGGCGGCAGCACGACGTAGCTGGCCTCGCCGAGCGCCTCGATCAAGCCCGAAAGCTCGCGCAGCGTCCGCCTTCGCCGCCGCGCGAGCGCCTCGCTGCCGAGCGCCTCGACGAACACCACGCGCGCGCGCCGGGGATCCTCGGTGAGGGCATCCACGACCGCGCGCATCGCGGCCTCGGCCTGAGCGTGGCGATCCGCGCCGGCGCTCGACACGGCGGCGACCATGTCCGCCGTGGCCTCGCTGACGATCTCGTCGTAGACCGCCACGGCCAGCGCGTCGAGATCGGCGAAGCTCTCGTAGAAGAAGCGCGGGCTGACCCCCGCGAGCTGGTAGACGCCGCGCACGCTCGTCTGCGTCCATCCCTGGGTGCCGATCAGCTCGAGCCCCGCGTCGAGCAGCGCGCGGCGCCGAGTGTCTCTTCGTTCCTGTGCGGAGCGTCCGGCATAGGTGCGCTCGCTGCTCATGCGGCCATTCTCACAGGCCCGGCAACGGGAGCGGGCCGGCGGCGTCGTGTCCATCGATCGCCGCCGACCAATACGGAAACGTCTGTTTCCTCTTCAGGTATGATCAGGAAACAGTCGTGTCTGGATCGATCGCAGATGGATCACGAAGCGCGGACCACGGGCTCGCGGGGGAGGCTCTGGGCATCGCCGCGCTCGACGAGCGAGAGCTGTGCGGCCGGCTGGCGGCGGGACGGCATCGCGGCGATCCGCACGCAGACGCGCTCGTCAGCCGCTTCCGCGAACTGCCGGGCGGAGTGGGCTGGGGAATGTTCGAGCGTGCGCTCGAGCACGGCATCGACGCGGTTGCTGACGCCCCGTGCGAGCTGCGTGCGCTGTTGGAGCACGCCTCGCGAGCGCCGTCGTGGCTCGACCTCGACCTGGTTGACGCCGGCGCGACGAGCTTCTGGCGCGTCGGCCTGCCTGCGCTGGCCCCGTCGCTGATCTACGGCTCGCTCGCGTTCGGCTATCAGTACGGCGACCTGTCGCGTCCGCTCGCCGCGACGGGGCGGCTTGAGCGGATGGCCTCTCGTCGCCTCGGCGAGACCGCGCGCTGGGTGCTCGCCGTGACGACGCCCGGAGCGATGGCGCCGGGCGGCGAGGGCTGGCGCAGCAGCCTGAGGGTGCGGCTCGTGCACGCGCTCGTACGCCGTCACCTGCTGGACAGCGGGGAGTGGGACGCCGAGGCCTGGGGCGTGCCGATCAGCTCCAGCGCGATGATGGCGACGGCGATCGGCGGCTTTGCGATCGTCCCGCAGCGAGCCCTGACCGACGTCGGCGCCGGCACGACAGCCGCCGATCTACAGTCGCGCACGGCGCTGTGGCGCTGGGTCGGGTATGTGATGGGCGTCCCACCCGCGCTGCTGCCCGCGAACTGGCGCGAGGCCGAGCGGCTGATCGAGACGCTGGCCACGTTCGACCTTGGGCCCAACGACGATGGCCCGGCGCTGATGCGCGCGCTCACGCGATACGGGCTGCCGCTGGAGGGGCTGCTGCCCAGCTGGGGCGTCGCCGCCGCCAGGCTCGCGCTTGCGCCGATGATCGAGGCGCTCGTGCGCCGCTGGCTGGGAGAAGCCGCGAGCGACGAGCTCGGCGTCCGGCGCACCCCGATCGTGCATCTCGTGCCGCTCGCCCGCCCGCTGGTCCGCTCGCTGGGGCTGATGCTCGCCTCGGGCCTGCTCGGCGACGAGCGCAGCGCCACGCAGGCTCAGATCAAGCTCGTCGGCCGTCTGCTCGATCGCGCCGGCGACCCGTCGCGTCCGCTCGCGCCCGTCGGAGCGGTCCCCGGCGACGGCAAGCGCCGTAAGGCCGCCTGAGTCGCGGCCCAAAGCCGTATCGGCCGGTGGGATCTACGCGCTAGGCCGAAGCTGCTGCTATCAGCCCGGCGCCGACCGTCTCGTTTGAGTCCTGGTCGATCAGGATGAAGCTGCCCGTGCGGCGGTTGCTCGTGTACGGATCGAACGCCAGCGGCACGCTCGTGCGCAGGTGCACACGGCCGATGTCGTTCAGCGCGAGCTCCTCCGCCGGCTGGGTGCGCTTGAGCGTGTGCACGTCGACCACGTCCTCGATCCGATCGACGATCGCCGTGGCCATGCGCGAGGTCTGCTTGAGCACGTAGCGCCCGCCCGAACGCAGCGGCCGGTCGGTCATCCAGCACACGTCCGCCTCGAGCTCGCGCCCGACCGTCGCAGCCTCCTCCGGGCGGCAGATCATCTCGCCACGCGAGACATCGAGCTCGTCCTCCAGGCGCAGCGTCAGCGACATCGGCGCCATCGCCTCCTCGAGCTCGCCGTCGTAGGTGTCGATCGCCGCGATCCGCGTGCGTCCGCCGCCCGGCAGCACGGTCACCTCGTCGCCGCGCCGCAACGCACCGCTGGCGAGCTGTCCGGCGTATCCGCGGTAGTCCGGGTCCGCCGCGCCAGCTCCCGCCGGCGCCTCGCGGTTGACGCCTGTGATGCCCGCACCCGGGCGGATCACCCACTGCACGGGGAAGCGGGCCGGGCGGTCGAAGGGGTGGTCGTAGGCCACGTCGACCTGCTCGAGCAGGTCGAGCAGGGCCGGTCCCTGATACCACGGCATCTGCGGCGAGCGCTCGACGACGTTGTCGCCGTTGAGCGCCGAGATCGGGATGTAGGAGGCCTCCGGCGGGCGCCTTCCCGTGACCGAGTCAAGGCCGTCTGCGAACGCCGCGAACTCGGCCGCCAGCTCGTCGAAGCGCTCTTGGGAGTGCTCGACGAGGTCCATCTTGTTGATCGCCACGACCGTCCGCGGGATGCCGAGCAGCGCGCTGATGAAGGCGTGGCGCTTGGACTGCTCGGTCACGCCGCGGCGGGCGTCCACGAGCACGACCGCCAGGTCCGCCGTCGAGGCGCCCGTGACCATGTTGCGCGTGTACTGCTGGTGACCCGGGCAGTCGGCGATGATGAAGCGGCGCTTGGGCGTCGCGAAGTAGCGGTAGGCCACGTCGATCGTGATCCCCTGCTCGCGCTCTGCCTTCAGCCCGTCCGTCAGCAGCGCGAGGTCGAGCGCGCCAGCCCCGCCGCGTCGCTCGCTCGCCGCCGCCACGTGCTCGAGCTGGTCTTCGAAGACCTGCTTTGAGTCGAACAGCAGACGGCCGATCAGCGTGCTCTTGCCGTCGTCCACAGCGCCCGCCGTGGTGAAGCGCAGCAGGTCCAGCGTCATCGCGCAGTCTCCACGCAGCTACGCGGCAATATCAGCGCGCGGAGCGCGCCCATCAAAAATATCCGGCCTTCTTGCGGTCCTCCATGGCCGCCTCCGAGACCCTGTCGTCGGCACGCGTCTCGCCGCGCTCGGTGATCCGCGTCGCGGCGATCTCGAGTACGACCTGCTCGAGCGAGCTCGCCTTCGACAGCACGCCGCCCGTGCAGCTCATGTCGCCGACCGTGCGGTAGCGGACGGTCTCCGAGAGGATCTCCTCACCCTCGATCAGTTCCGTGCCCTCGCGCCAGGCGTACAGCATCCCGTCGCGCTTGAACACCTCACGCTCGTGCGAGAAGTAGATCGACGGGACCTCGAGGCCCTCGGAGTCGATGTACTCCCACACGTCGAGCTCCGTCCAGTTGGAGATCGGGAAGACGCGCACGTTCTCGCCCTTCTTGACGCGGCCGTTGTAGAGGTTCCACAGCTCCGGGCGCTGGTTCTTCGGGTCCCACTGGCCGAAGTCGTCGCGGAAGGAGAACACGCGCTCCTTCGCCCGTGCGCGCTCCTCGTCGCGCCGCGCGCCGCCGAACGCCGCGTCGAAGCCGTGCTCGGCGATCGCGTCGAGCAGCGTCACCGTCTGCAGCTGGTTGCGCGACGCGCGCGGGCCCTTCTCCTCGACCGCCCGGCCCTTGTCGATCGACTCCTGCACGCTCGCCACGATCAGCCGCTCGCCGAGCTCAGCCACGCGGCGATCGCGGAACTCGATCACCTCCGGGAAGTTGTGGCCCGTGTCGACGTGCATCAGCGGGAACGGGAACGGCGCCGGGCGAAACGCCTTCTCGGCCAGGCGCAGCAGCACGATCGAGTCCTTGCCGCCGCTGAACAGCAGCACCGGGCGCTCGAATTCGGCGGCCACCTCGCGCATCACGTGGATCGCCTCCGACTCCAGCGCCCGCAGATGGCTCAACTGTGGGCGCGTCGCTACGGCCATCTCAGCTCGGGTCGATCACTTCGACGTGCAGACCACACTCGGTCTTTTCGGTGCCCGCCCAGCGGCCCTCGCGGCCACTACCCGGCTGCGTGCAAGGCGCGCAGCCGATCGACTCATAGCCCTGGTCGTGCAGCGGGTTGTACGGCAGGTCGCGCTCGTGGATGCGTCGCCATAGGTCCTTGTCCGTCCAGTGCGCAAGCGGGTTGTACTTCCACAGCCCGCGCACCTGGTCGCGTTCGATCAACTCCGTCGCCGCGCGCGTCGGACCCTGCTCGCGGCGGATGCCCGTGATCCAGCCCTCCGCTCCCGACAGCGAGCGCTCGAGCGCCGCCACCTTCGCAACCGAGCAGCAGTGCTCGGGACCGCTCCACGGCTCGCCGCCGCTGCTCGCGTCGAACACCTCGATCTCCACGCCGAAGCGCTGCTCGAAGGCGCGCCACGTCTGCATCGTCTCCTCGAACAGCACGCCCGTGTCGATCGTCAGGATGCGGACCGCCCGGCCCGTGCCCTGATCCAGGCGCAGCAGCTCGTCGAGCAGCACCGACTCCTCCTTCTGGAAGGAGCACAGCAGGACGGCCTTCTCGCCGTGACGAGCCGCCTCGCGCAACGTGTGCGTGAGGCTGGGCGCCGGGTCGAAGGGGGTGCTGGGTGCCTGTGCCATTCGGCTATCTACTGGAGCCATCTGATCGATCCTCTTGCTCGTGTCTCATCCTGAATCTGCTCACGCGCTCTATACAGCGCACTCGCCCTCGCCGCGAATCACTTCGAAGGGCACGTCGCGCTTCCAGTCGATGAACGTATTCATCGTCTCCAACCCGAAGTCGACGGGCATCGAGAGATCCTTGACCTGCGCCTCCATCTCGCCCGTGCCGATCCGCGCCAGGTACTCGTTCCACTCCTCGCCGTCCTCGCGGTCGGCCTCGTAGCGCTTGATCCAGCGTTCGATCGCCTCGGGCACACGCTTGGAGGGCAGGCGCAACTTCAGGCGCGTGCCGAACTCGACCTCGCCGCCTTCGAAGACGCCGCCCACGAGCGGGATGTAGGCAGGGATCGTGTGCTCGCCGACTTTGATCGATGCGCCCGTGAAGCCGATGCTCGCGACGTGGTGCTGGCCGCAGCCGTTGGGGCAGCCGCTGATCTTGATGTTCAGCTTGCGCGTCAGCTCGTCGGTGATGTTCATCGCTTCGATGCGCTCCTGCACGGCTTCGTTGAGGCCCATCGAGCTGGTGATGCCGAGCTTGCACGAGTCCGTTCCCGGGCAGGAGACGACGTCGTTGATTTCGCGCGAGCCGGCGTCGCCGAGCCCGAGCGCCGACAGCGCCCGCCACACGTCGTACACGCACTCCTCGCGTACCCAGCGCAGCACCAGGTTCTGCTGCACCGTGCTGCGGGCATAGCCGCCCGCGAAGTCGCGCATGATCTGCGCCAGGCCGCGGAACTGCTCAGGCGAGAGGTCGCCACGGGTGATCTTCACCTCCACCGTCACGAAGCCCTGCTGCTTCTGCTCGCGCACGTTGGCCGCGCGGAAGCGCTCGAACTCCGACACGTCGCCGTTCGGGCTGCCATAACTCTGCGGCGCTGCCGGCGCGCTCTCGCGCTCGTCATCGACGAACAGCCGGTGCTCGATCGAGAAGTCGCGTTCTGCGACCCAGTCGCCCTTGCACTCCTCCTCGACCTGGTTGCGCAGCTCATCGATTCCGTACTTGTCGACGAACACCTTGATCCGCGCGCGGGCGCGGTTCACGCGCAGCCACTCCTGGCGGTCGAAGATGCGGAAGACCGCCTCGGCGATCTTCAGGTACTCGCCGTTGTCGAACTCGACGAAGTCGTAAAGCGCCGGCGCCTTGCGCGGCATGATCGACGTGCCGCCGCCGACCAGCATCTCCGCACCGCGCACCTCGCGGCCGTCGATCTCCTTCACGCGGGCGCGGAAGGCGATGTCGTGGATGCCCGAGATCGCGCGGTCGCGCGGTGAGCCGTCGAACGCCGTCTTGATCTTGCGCGGCATCGCCTGGGTCGTCGGGTGGCGCACGAAGTAGCGCACGTATGCCCCGGCGTACGGGGTCATGTCGAACAGCTCGTCCTTGGCCACGCCCGCCCAAGGGTCGCCCGTGACGTTGCGCACCGTGTTGCCGCAGCCCTCGCGGCTGGACAGCCCCGTCTCGCCGAGCTCGCGGATCGCCTTCTCGACTTCAGGCAGCGGGATGTGGTGCATCTGGATGTTCTGGCGCGTCGTGATGTGCCCCTTGTTCAGCGGCACGTACTTCTCGACGACGTCTGCGAAGGACTCCATCTGCTCCGGCGTGATGCCGCCGAACGGAAGCTTCACGCGGATCATCTGCACGTCGGGCTGGCGCTGGCCGTAGACGCCCTGCTTGAGGCGGAACTTGATGAACACGTCTTCCTCGGTCTGGCCGTCGAGGAATTTCTTGGCCTCGGTATTGAAGTCGTCGTACTCCCGCTGCAGGATCGGGATCACGTGCCCGGGCACGTTCTGGAGCACCTCTGGATCCTCCAGCGTGCCGCGCTGGGCAGGTACGGAAACTGGCTCCATCTACGAATACCTCCTGATCCGGGTGCTGGCCCGGGGTGCGTTCGACGTTGGCCCTGCGACGAGCATTGAGGCTAAAGCCTAGCGGCTTTTAGGTATTTATTCAGGAGGGCCGCTCGACCCGGCGGACGGTCGTTCAGACCCTCACCCACGGATCGCCCAGATCCCCCTGTGCCTCGCGCTCGACGCCTTCGAGGATAGCCATGCGCCGCCACGGGTCCGCCGGCTCCGGGGCCTGTGCCGGGACGGGCGCCGTAGCGCGCATGAAGCGCTCCAGTGCGGCCACCACAGCCGCCGCCTCCTCCAGCGAGGCCGAGGCGGCGATGAGCTTCAGCTTGGGCGCGCGCGCGGGCATGGCCGCATTCTGACGCACGCGCGCAGCGAGAGCGCAGCCAGTGGGTTCTGGAAAAGGGAGGCTCCGGGGAGGGGTTGCTTCAGCCGTCGCCTAACTGTTCGGAACACCGGTACACTTAGGCGATGCTCGATCCGATCTCGCATCGCTCGGTTCCCGACGATGTTTTCGACCAGCTCCGCGAGGCGATCATGGGCGGGCGCTACCGCCCCGGCGATCGGCTTCCCTCCCAGCGTGCGCTCGCTGCCGACCTGGGCGTGAACATGGCGTCAGTCCGTGAGGCGCTCGGGCGTCTGGAGCAGTTGCGGCTGCTCGAGGTTCGCCACGGCAGCGCCACGCGCGTGCTCGACTGGCGGCGCTCCGGCGGGCTCGAGGCGTTGGCGCTCCAGCACGGCGCCGGCGAGCCGCTGCTCGACGACCTGTTCGAGGCCCGGCGGCTGCTGCTCGTCGAGTCGGCGCGTCTCGCCGCGAGCCGGCGCAGCGACGAGCAGGCAGCCGGCCTGCTCGAGCTTGCGCAGGCCGTCGCCGGCGCCGCCGACGGCGAGGCGGCCCTGCTCGCCGATTGGGCGTTCATGGCGGCCCTGGTCGAGGCTGCCCGCAACCTCGTCTTCCAGCTCACGATGAACTCGGTGCGCGAGCTCTACCTGCCGCGCATGGAGGCTTTCGCCGGGCTCGTCTCCGATGCGCAGGAGCTCGCGCCGCTTTACCTCCAGGCGGCGCGCGCCGTCGAGGCAGGTGACGGAGACCTCGCCGCTGCCGTCATCTGGCGGCTGGCCTCGATCCAGTCGGCCGCGATGGCCGGATGAGCGACGGGCTGGACAGCTTCCTCGCTGCCGCTCCCTGGCCGCAGCGTCCCGGCCTGCGGCTGCTGCTCGCGCTGGCGAGTCGACCGCGCGGCGCGATGCTGCTCGAAGCGCATGCCGCTGGCCGAGGAGGCCGCCGGCGCGACGCTCGCCCTCGGTCGCTACGACGACCCGGCCGTCGCGGCGTCGCTCGGGTGGGACGCCGAAGCAGTCGCCGCGCGCGGCCGTCGCCTGCGCCGCGCCGAGGGACGGCCGTGAGGCGAGCGATCGACGTCGACTTCTGCATCGTCGGCGCCGGGGCCGGCGGTGCCGTCGCGGCCGCCGAGCTGGCCGAGGGCGGCGCGAGCGTGATCGTGCTCGAGCAGGGTGCAAGGCACGATCCCGACCACTTCACGGCGCGCCCGCCGGAGATGCTCGCGCGGCTCTATCGCGACGCTGGACAGATGACGACGATCGGCTCGCCACCGATCCTGCTGCCGCTGGGCAGGGGGGTCGGGGGCACGACGCTCGTCAACTCAGGGACCTGCTTTCGCACGCCGCCGCACGTGCTCGAGCACTGGCATAGCGAGTACGGCCTGCAGCTGGACGAGGCGGCGATGGACGCCTGCTTCGAGCGCGTCGAGCGCTCGCTGTCGGTCAGCGAGGTGACGCCCGAGCTGGCCGGGCGCAATGCCGCCGTGGCGCGGCGTGGAGCCGAGCGGCTCGGCTGGTCGCACGGCTATCTGCGACGGAACGCTCGCGGTTGCGTGGGCTCGGGCGTCTGCGTGTTCGGCTGTCCGACCTCGGCCAAGCAGCACACCGGCATCACCTACATGCCTCGCGCCGAGCGAGCAGGTGCGCGGATCGTGACCGACGCCGACGTGCGCGAGCTGCTGTGCGACGGCACACGTGTGCGAGGCGTGGTCGCGCGCCTGGGTGACGGCAGTCGACTCGAGGTGCGCGCCACCGAGGTGGTCCTCGCCTGCGGTGCCATCCACACGCCGCTGTTGCTCGCTCGCAACCGGATCCCCGACGCCTCGGGGCAGCGCGGACGCAACCTCAGCCTCCACCCAGCCACCGCCGCGTTCGCGCTGATGGACGAGCAGGTTGACATGGCCCGGGGGGTTCCGCAGAGCTTCTACGTCGACGAGTTCGCTGCCGATGGCGTGATGCTGGAGACCGTCGCAGGGCCTCCCGCATACGCCGCGATGTCGCTGCCGCTGCGCGGCGAGCAGCATGCGCGCGCGATGGCTTCCTATCCCCGGCTGGCGCAGCTCGGGCTGATGGTCAGCGACTCCTCACGCGGGAGGGTCCAGTCGCTCGGCGAGCGTCCCCTGATCCGCTACAGCCTCGACGACGTCGATCTCGCGCGCATCCGCGTCGGGCTTGCGCGAATCGAGCAGCTGTTCCGGGCGGCCGGCGCGAGCGAGGTCTACCTGCCGCTGCCCCCCGGTGTCGTGCCAAGCGCGGCGCGGGCGCGCGATCTGCGCCTGATGGCCTTCCACCCGCTCGGCACGGCGCGCGCCGACGCACGTCCGACGCACGGCGTGACAGACGGTGAGCTCGCCGTGCACGGGCTGCGCGGCCTGCGCATCGCCGACGGCTCGGTCGTGCCCAGCGCGCTTGGCGTCAATCCGCAGCTGACGATCATGGCGCTCGCCACGCGCCTTGCCTTTCACATGCTCGGCCGTCCCGTGCCGCGCGAGCCGCCGGCGCAAGCGCCGGACGCCGAGATCGCGACCACTCCCACCCTCGCCTGAAGAGGAGAAGCCGATGTCCTTCCTGATCGACCCACCCTGGCTGTATGCGACCGGTAGGGCCTATGGCCGCCTGATGCCCGAGCGAACGCCGGCTGCGCGCGCCGTGCACACAGCGACTGCCGGCGCCTTCCTGGCGACGAGCATCTCGCTGTACCTCGACCGTCCCTGGACGCGGCCGATCTGGCGCGCCTGCCGCGCTGAGAGCGGGCGCGACTGGATGCTCAACTCGGGCGTCTTCCGCTTCGACCACCGGCGCGCCGGGCCTCGCGCGCATGCCGTCTCGGCGCTGCTGTTCGCGACGTACCCTTGGTGGCTGCTGCTTGGGGAACGGGCCGGGCGGCGACGGTAGTGCCATCCCCCTGATGCACGGCGACCGTGCCCTCGGCGGTCAACGCTGCAGGATAGCCTTGGCGAACGCGACTAGGTCGTTCGCCGGACGCAAGGCCGTCTTCAGGTCCCGGCCGCCCACGTCGAACAGACCGTAGTGCGCCTGGTCCTTGAGATTCAGCAGCCGGCCGAGTGACTTCGCCGCCTGCTCGCCCTTCGGCTTGATCGTCTCGACCAGGTCGACTGCGGCGCGATGATCCTGTCCGCGCGCACGGCGCCCCAAGGCCTTGCAGCAAGCGGCGTCGGACGCCGCAATTCCGGCGAGAACGGCCAGCGCAGCGGCCTGACTCGAGTACTCGAGATCGGTGCCTTCCCCGGCGACCAGCTCGGCGACCTCTACGAACTTGAGTGCATTGCGCAGGCGGCTGCCCGCATCGGCCGCCGAGCAGGGCTGCGTTCGTAGTGAGCTGCGAGGACTCATACCTCTCCGAATAGCGCGGCAGTCGGCGCCCCAGCGAGCACGATTGAATCGGCTCGAAGCGCGACGACGATCGGGCGGTCCTCCGCGACGAGTTGCTCGATCCCCTGCTCGGAAGCCTCCTGGATGTCAGCTTGGTTTCCGGTCCATCGGTAGATCTTGCGTTCGAGCGTGTCCAGTTGCTCCCGCCAGCGAGCGTCCTCGCCATCTACCGCTCGGGGACGGACCACGAACAGATCGATGTCGCTCGTCGCATCTCCGTTACCGCGCGCCGACGAGCCGAACAACGAAAGGTGGACAGGTGCGACCTGCCAAGCGTCGACCTCTTGCCTGATGTCATCGAGCAGCACATTCCGTATTCCGACGAGAGCCTCGACCGCGGGCCATGCGAGATGGTCTCGGTTCGCCGAGAACAGGAATGCGCGGTTTAGCTCGACGCGGGTCACGAGGCCGTGCTCGGTGAGGCGGTTCAGCACGGCAAGAACGCCGCTATGCGAACTCCTGCCCGTGAGGAGTGCCACCTCCCGTCCCG
The DNA here is from genome assembly GCA_963714215.1 of uncultured Solirubrobacteraceae bacterium. Taxonomy (GTDB): domain Bacteria; phylum Actinomycetota; class Thermoleophilia; order Solirubrobacterales; family Solirubrobacteraceae; genus Palsa-744. The sequence goes on along the minus strand of CAVQNP010000004.1, from coordinate 350,931 downwards.
TCAGTCCCCGCGTCGTGCCGGCAAGCACGTTCAACACCTCGCCGTCGAGACTTGGGCAGACTGCCTTGTAGGGATGCGAGACATCCATTAGCGGACACTTTAGCGTCCATGTGGACGATATTTAGTCCAGAGCGGTCCGCTACAGCGGGATGTTGCCGTGCTTGCGCTTGGGGCCCGGTTCGCGCTTGCTCTGCAGCGTGTGCAGCGCCGTGATCAGCTTCGGGCGCGTCTCGTGCGGCACGATCACGTCATCGATGTAGCCGCGCTCGGCCGCCGTATAGGGGTTGGCGAAGCGCGCCTTGTAGTCGGCCATCAGCTTTTCGCGTCGCTCCTGGGGCGTCGGGCTGCCGGCGATGTCGCGCCGGTAGATGATGTTGACGGCGCCCTCCGGGCCCATCACCGCGACCTCCGAGGTAGGCCAGGCGAAGTTGAAGTCCGCGAGCATGTGCTTTGAGGCCATCACGTCGTAGGCGCCGCCGTAGGCCTTGCGCGTGATCACCGTCAGCTTCGGCACCGTCGCCTCGGTGAACGCGTACAGCAGCTTCGCGCCGTGGCGGATGATGCCCCCCCACTCCTGGCTCGTGCCCGGGAGGAAGCCGGGGACGTCGACGAACGTGAGGATCGGGATGTTGAAGGCGTCGCACGTGCGTACGAAGCGCGCCGCCTTCGCCGAGGCGTCGATGTCGAGCACGCCCGCCAGCTGTGCCGGCTGGTTGCCCACGATCCCGATTGCGAAGCCGTCCAGGCGCGAGAAGCCGCAGATGATGTTCTTCGCGTGGTGCTCGTGCACCTCGAAGAACTCGTCGTCGTCGACGATCAGCTTGACGACGTTGCGCATGTCGTAGGGCTTGTTCGGGTTGTCAGGAACGGCCGTGTCGAGCTCCGGGTCCATCCGCTGGGGGTCGTCGGTCGGCTGCACGCGCGGCGCCGTCTGCAGGTTGTTCTGCGGCAGGAAGCCGATCAGGTAGCGGCAGTCCTCCAAGCAGGCATCCTCGTCCTCGGAGGCGAAGTGGGCGACGCCCGACTTCGTGTTGTGCGACATCGCCCCGCCCAGCTCCTCGAAGCCGACCTCCTCACCCGTGACCGTCTTGATCACGTCGGGGCCCGTGATGAACATGTGCGAGGTCTCCTTGACCATGAAGATGAAGTCGGTGATCGCCGGCGAGTAGACCGCGCCGCCCGCGCACGGGCCCATGATCAGGCTGATCTGCGGGATCACTCCCGAGCACTTCACGTTGCGCACGAACACGTCGCCGTAGGCGCCCAGCGAGACGACGCCCTCCTGGATGCGCGCCCCGCCGGAGTCGTTGATGCCGATCACGGGGCAGCCGATCTTCGCCGCCAGATCCATGATCTTGCACATCTTTTCGCCCATCACCTCGCCGAGCGAGCCGCCGAACACGGTGAAGTCCTGGCTGAACACGCACACCGTGCGGCCGTCGATCGTGCCGTGCCCGGTCACCACCGCGTCGCCCCACGGCCGGTTCTTCTGCATGTCGAAGTCGTACGTGCGGTGGCGCACGAACGTGTCGAGCTCCTGGAATGAGCCCGGGTCAAGCAGCTTCTCAACGCGCTCGCGCGCCGTGTACTTGCCGCGCGCGTGCTGCTTCTCCTCGGCCTCCGGTGCCGAGTGCAGCGCCGCTTCACGCAGCTCATGCAGCTGGGCGAGCTTCTCCTCGTAGGTCTCCGGCGCCTTCTGGCGCGGCTCCTTGCGGTGGCCGCTGCGTGAGGCTGCCAGCAGGGCGGCGTCCGCCTGTCGATCGTGTGAGCTGCTTGACATCGGCGGAGGATCTTATCCGCCGAGCCGTCGCCGCCGGTTCCGCGGCGAGCTTCGCCGGTCACTCGGCTCACTTGCGAGAGATCGGCGTCAGGCGCGCGAGAACGGCCTGTGGTGCGCAGCGCCCAGCCTGTCGAGCACCCCGGTCAGCACCGCCGTGACCTGCTCCGTGGCGGCCTCTTCGGCCTGTTCGAGCTCCGCCGCGATGTCTGCCTGGGCGTCGGCTGGCGAGTGATCCTGCGCGACTGCGCCGGCCAGCTGCAGGCGGTCGACCGCGTCGCCGACTTCCGTCGCCGCCTGCGTGGCCCCGTTGATCGTCGCAGGGGTGGGCGGCGGCACCTCTGCGTCGAGCTCCAGCTCCGCGTCGAGCTCTGCTTCAGCGTCGATCGCGGCGTCCTCGACAAGGATCGGCACCTCGCCTGACCCGCCTGCCTCGTCCGAGGCGAGAGGCTCGTCTGAGGGGTCATCGGCGATCTCCCTCGGGTCAAGGAGCTCGCCTGTCGCCCTGCGTGTCGCACCCCTGCGTCCGAACAGGCGCGCGAAGAAGCCAAGCCGCCGTTCGGACGCCGGCTCAGGTTCCCGCTCGGGCGGGCGGTCGCCTTCGTCGGCGGGCGCGGGCAGCGAGTCGTGCCCACCGTCGTGCTCCACGAGCAACTGGGATGCAGGGTCGGCCTGCTCGATCTCATCCTCGACGACGCTTTCCTCGGCGAGGCTCTCGTCTTCAGCAGCGGTTTCAAGCTCATCGTGCGGGTCGATCTCGGCCTCGATCTCAAGCTCTCCGGCGCCGCTCGGCTCCTGCGCCTGCTCGATCGCGAGTCCTTCGCCGGGCTCGGAAGCCTCGTCTGGCTCGGCACCGGTCTCGGCCTCGCTCAGCTCGCGCATCACGGTCAGCTTGACCTTCGTGCCCCAGCCGGAGGGCTTGATCACGATGCTGCCGCTGGCCTCGGGGGCCTCCCATTCGACCTTCTGCTCGGGCTGCACGCGGGTGATGCGGATCTCGCCGAACTCGCCGAGATGGCGGGCGAGGGCCTCTGGATCGCTGATCTCCGCCCAAAGCTCCGGCGGAGACTTGACAAGGGTGCGCTGCACCTCCGAGGAGATCATCGACGCTCCATTTCGAGCGATCGCGCGCGAGTCCTTCTGCTGGGCGGCATGGGGCGCCGAGCGCAAGAAGCCTCCCGTGCGCAGGTATACGCATTCACGCCTAGGACATCTGTCCACGCAACTTTTCCACCGCCGAGGGCGAAGATCGGTCAAATGGTCGCGCTTTGCGGAATATCGGACGATAGATGGGTACATGCGCGCCGCACTCCACCTGCCACAGCTGGCCGAGGTCCGCCGTTGGCCGACCTTGGGCGCGCGCGCCACCTTGGGCATCGCGCTCGTGCTGTTCGCGCTCGTCTTCGCGCTGCGCGTGAGCGATCCGAACGTCGGCGACGCCGAGGGCGCCCTCTTCATCGTGCCGATCGGCGTGCTCGCGCTGCGCTTCGGTCTGCGCGGCGCGCTCGCCGGGTCGCTGCTCGCGCTGCTGTTGGTCCTGCTCTGGGGCCGCGTGATCGTGGGCGTGCATCTGCTCACGACCGGCTACGTCGTGCGCGCCACGACGCTGTTCGTCGTTGCGATCCTGATGGGCACGTTCGTCGAACATCGGCGCAGGCTCGAAGCGGGCATCCTGCGCTACTACGACGCCTCGCTCGACCTGCTCGCGACGGGCAGCCTCCACGGCCGCCTCACACGGGTCAACCCGGCATGGCAGCGGACGCTTGGCCACACACCCGAGGCGATCTACGCCCAGCGCTTCCTCGACTTCGTCCATCCTGAGGACCGGGAGACGACGGTCGTGCAGATGCGCCGCCTCGCGGCCGGCGGCGAGGCGGTCGGCTTTCGCAACCGCTTCCTTGCCGCCGACGGCGGCTATCGCTGGCTCGAGTGGAGCGCCTCGGCGGCGGGCACCGACGGCGTCGTGCATGCCGTCGCACGCGACGTGACCGCGCAGCACGAAGCCGAGCATCAGCTAGCCGACAACGCGCGCTTGCTCGAACTGATGATCGCCGAGCGCACCCGCGAGCTCGACGAGGCGCGCGCCGAGACCCTGCGCCAGCTGGCGATCGCCGCCGAGTACCGCGACGACGAGACCTACCAGCACACCGAGCGCGTCGGCCATGTCGCCGCCCGCCTTGCGCTTGGCCTGGGTCTGCCCGCGGGCCAGGTCACGCTGCTGCGACAGGCCGCGCCGCTGCACGACGTCGGCAAGCTCGCGATTCCCGATTCGATCCTGCTCAAGCCGGGCAGGCTGACCGAGCAGGAGTTCGACGTGATGAAGACGCACGCCGAGCTCGGCGCCCGCCTGCTCTCGAGCGGAAGCTCACCCGTATTGCAGATGGCGGCGGTGATCGCCGCCACGCATCACGAGCGCTGGGACGGAGGCGGCTATCCCAAGGGGCTCGCCGGGGAAGCGATCCCGCTCGTCGGGCGGATCGTCGCTGTGGCAGACGTGTTCGACGCGTTGACCCACGATCGTCCGTACAAGCCGGCGTGGACCGTGGAGCGGGCGATCGCCGAGATCGGCGACGGGGCGGGCAGTCAATTCGACCCACGCGTCGTGACGGCCTTCCTCGCCGTGCGCGACGAACTGGCCACGCTCGGCGACGACATCGGCGAGATCCCCGCGGGGGGCGAGCACTCCGTGCTCGGTGGGCTCTCCGTCGTGCAGCTTCCGCGCCGCGGCGGCGCGCTGCTCGAGCACATCGACCGGCACGCCCCGCGCGCCGAAGTCCGCTGACCGGCGTCGGAGTTCGCTGACCGGCGTCGGAGTTCGCTATGCCGAGACCTGTGCGCCGGCGCGCGTGCCGAGCAGCCCGCGGCGGTTGAGCAGCTCCGCGATCTGCACGGCGTTGGTCGCGGCGCCCTTGCGCAGGTTGTCGGCGACGATCCACAGGTCGAGCGCGCGCTCGTGCCCCGGGTCGCGGCGGATGCGCCCGACGAACACGTCGTCCTTGCCTGCCGCGTCGATCGCCAGCGGATAGAGCGCCGCGTCCGGGTCGTCGAGCACGGTCACGCCGGGCGCGGCTTCCAGCAACTCGCGTGCGCGCTCGGGCGAGAGCTCGCGACGGGTCTGCACGTTGACCGCCTCCGAATGGCCGTTGACGACCGGCACACGCACGCACGTCGCCGAGATCGCGATCTGCGGATCGGCGAGGATCTTGCGGGTCTCGTTGATCAGCTTGCGCTCCTCGTCGGTGTGGTCGTCGCCCGGGGCGAAGCTGCCCGCGTGGGGGAGGGCGTTGAACGCGATCTGGTGCGCGTAAGACTCAGGCGGGGAGATCGCGCTCTCGTGCAGGAGCGCGTGCGACTGGTCGAGCAGCTCATCCACGGCGCGCTTGCCCGTGCCCGAGACCGCCTGATAGGTGCTGATCACGAGGCGCTCGATGCCCGCCTCGTCGTGCAGCGGCTTCAGCGCCACGACCATCTGCATTGTCGAGCAGTTGGGGTTCGCGATGATGCCGCGATGTGTCTCCAGCGCGTCTGGATTGACCTCGGCGACGACCAGCGGAACGTCCTCGCTCATGCGCCAGCGCGAGGAGTTGTCGACGACCACCGCCCCAGCCTCGGCGAAGCGCGGCGCCCACTCGCCCGAGGTCGAGCCGCCCGCCGAGAAGATCGCAAGGTCGACTCCCTGGATCGCGTTCTCGCTGAGACCCTGCACGACCAGGCCGCCCTCCAGCTCTCGCCCGACCGAGCGCTCGGAGGCGAACGGGACGATCTCCCGCGCCGGGAACTCGCGCTCGCGCAGCAGCTGCAGCATCAACGTGCCGACCTGCCCGGTGGCCCCGACGACCGCGACTCGATAGCCCTCGCTCATGCCTCGTCAGGGTATCGCGGCGCCGATCCCGCGCAACCAGGTGGTCTATGGCTTTATTGCCATGAAGAGGATCGTGACCAGCACGAGCAGGCTGAGCAGCGAGCCGACGGTCGAGAGGCGGCGAACGACCGCTTGGTACTCCGCGCTCATCTCGATCGTGCCCTCCCCGCTCGCGGCGATGTCGCGTTCGGCGAGCTCCTGTGCGCGTTTGGATGCGGGGATCATCACGACGCCGACCACCGCGCCGATCACGACCACCGCCGCGAGACCCCATTGCACGAAGAACTCGCTCCAGTGGTGGCCCTTGCTCGCGAGGTAGATGCCCGCGATCAGCACGAGCAGCAGGCCTGGATTGACCAGCAGCCGTTCGACCGTGTAGGAGATCCGGTGGAGGACCGGCAGGCTGCGCGGATCGCTGCGGGCGCCGACGGAGAAGATGATCGGGTAGGCGAACGTAACGCCGAACGCGACGACGACGGCCATGATGTGCACGGCCAGGACGACGTCGTAGAACGTGACGGCGGTCGGCAAGGGGCTATGCCCCGGTCTGCGCCGTCATGAAGTAGATCGTCAGCAGCACGAGCACGTTCGCTGCGAGGTTCACCGAGAACACCTGCTTGCGAAGCGCTTTGTACTCGGCGCTGAAGGCAAACCCGCCAGCGGTTGCGTCGCCCGCGGTGACGTCGCGCTCGGCCAGCTCGGCGAGCCGCCGCTCGCGCGGCGCGAAGTAGGCGCCGCCGAGCGCGCCGAGGAGCAGAATCACGCCGAGGCCCCACTGCACATAGAAGCCGCTCCACGTATGCAGCTTGCTCGCCAGGTAGATCCCGGCGAGCAGCGCCAAGCCCAGGAACGGCGAGATCACGAACTTGCCGACGCTGTCCTGGATGCGGTGCACTCCCGGCATCGAGCGCGGCTCGGAGCGAATGCCCACCGCGTACATCACCGGATAGGCGAATGTGACGCCGAACGCGATCACGATCGCGGCGATGTGCACCGCCAGCGCGAACGTGTAGAACGTGACTGCGACAAGCACGTGGGCAGCCTATTCAATGGGGGAGATGGCCCGCGCGGCGTGAGCGTCATCGCCCTCGCCGCTCAGCTGCGTAAGCCGGCGAAGCAGCGCGCTCATGCCGGAGACCTCGTAGATCTCCCGCTGCCTGCCCGCCCCGCCGCCACGGCGGTAGAGCTCGCCGACGCTCTCGAGCTCGGCGGCGCAGCCGAGGTCCTGGGCGTGCTCGCGTGCGGCGCCGAGCGCCTCGCCGAGCAGCTCTCCGACCGTGCGCAGCGTGCCGTCTGCGTCGGGCAGGCGCGCGTGCACGCCGTACCGTGCGGCGCGAAAGATGCCCTCCTTGAGCACCTCAGCCGGCGGGTCGGGCTCGTTGCTCTCGCCGAGTGCCGCGTCCCGCGCGAGACAGTGGGCGAGCGCAACCAGCGCTGCCGTGTCCACGACCGACGTCTGCGTGTCCAGTGCGCGGATCTCGACCGTGCCGAGGCGCGGGTGCGGGCGCAGCTTCCACCAGAACCACGTGTAGTCGGCGACGTCGGCCGCGCGCACGAGCACGCTCGTGGCCGAGACGAAGTCCTCGAAGTCGCGCATCGCGCGCGGCACGCCCGAGCGCGGCCAGCCCCTGACGGTCACCTCGCGCGCCGACGCCAGGCCCGTATCGCGACCGTGCCTGAAGGGCGAGTTGGCGCCGAGCGCCTGCAGCAGCGGCAGACGACGGCGCAGGCCGTTGAACGAGCGGATCGCCGTTTCCGGGTCGGGCATGCCGACGTGGATGTGCAGGCCGCTGACGGCCGTCGCCACGGCGTCCCCGAGCAGCTCGCGGATGCGCTCGTAGCGCTTCTTGTCGGTGATCTCCGCCTCGCCCTCCTCCGCCGTCGGATGAGTGCCGGCGCCGAGCAGGCCCGCGCCCGTCGCCGTCACCGCGCGGCGCATCTCTGCCAGCGCGCTCGCCGCCTCGCCGACGTGCTCGCAGACCGACGTGATCAGCTCGACCTGCGAGGCATGGAGCTCACGTTCGACTGTGCCGTCGGTCTCGCCGAGTCGCTCGAGCACCGCGGCCGATGCGTTGATCTGCTCGCCCGCAATCGGGTCCACGAGGAACAGCTCCTCCTCGACGCCCAGCGTGTACGGCGCGCCCTCTCCATAGCTGTGCTCGGTGGGGCCGCTGCCCGCGGAGGAGCTCATGGGGATCCGATCACACTGATGCTGCTACCCGCCGAAGGCGGTGGGCATGTGCCTGTAGGTGTCGCTGTCGCGCGCTCAGAACGTCGGCGCGTACTTGCCGAAGACGTCCTGCATCGCCGCGCATACCTCGCCGATCGAGCAGCGGTCCTTCAGCGCCTGGCGGATCGCCGGCAGCAGGTTCGCCTCGCCGCGCGCCACCTCGCGCAGCTCCTCCAGGCGCTGCGCGATCAGCGACTGGTCGCGCTCGGCCTTGAACTTCGCCAACCGATCGAGCTGTTCGCGCTCGGACTGGGGGTCCACGCGCAGCAGGTCGGGCACCTCGATGCCCTCTTCCTCGTACTTGTTGACGCCCACCACGATGTCCTGACCGATGCGGTAGCGCTCCTGATAGCCCCACGCCGACTCGTCGATCTCGCCCGTGATGAACTCGATCGCGTTTACCGATCCTCCGAGCGCGTCGACCTTCGCGATCAGCTCGTTTGCACGCGCTTCGATCTCGTCGGTCAGCGACTCGACGAGGTAGGAGCCCGCGAACGGGTCCACGCTGTCAGCTGCGCCGGACTCGTGCGCCAGGATCTGCTGCGTGCGCAGCGCGATTTTCGCCGCGCGCTCGGTCGGCAGCGCGAGCGCCTCGTCGAAGCCGTTGGTGTGCAGCGACTGCGTGCCGCCGCAGACCGCCGCAAAGCCCTGCAGCGCCACGCGCACGATGTTGTTCTCCGGCTGCTGCGCGGTCAGCGTGACGCCGCCCGTCTGCGTGTGGAAGCGCAGCATCGTCGCCTTCGGGTTGCTCGCGCCGAAGCGGTCTTTCATGATGTGCGCCCACATGCGCCTGGCCGCGCGGAACTTGGCGACCTCCTGGAAGACATTGTTGTGGCCGTTGAAGAAGAACGCCAGGCGCGGCGCGAACTCGTCGACCGACAGGCCTGCGTCGATCGCCGCCTGCACGTAGGCGATCCCCGAAGAGAGCGTGAACGCGACCTCCTGCACGGCCGAGCAGCCCTTCTCGCGGAAGTGGTATCCCGAGATCGAGATCGTGTTCCATCTCGGCACGTTTTCGTGGCAGTACTGGAACAGGTCGGTTGTCAGGCGCATCGTCGGCTTCGGCGGGTAGATGTAGTTGCCGCGCGCGATGTACTCCTTGAGCACGTCGTTCTGCGTGGTGCCGCGCAGCTTCTCGCTCGGCACCCCCTGCTCCTCACCGACCAGCTCATACAGCAGCAAGAGGCATGCCGCCGGCGCGTTGATCGTCATCGACGTCGAGACCTGCTCGAGCGGGATGTCGTCGAACGCCGTGCGCATATCGTCGATCGTGTCGATCGCCACCCCCGTGCGCCCGACCTCGCCGAGGCAGCGCGGGTTATCTGAGTCCAGACCCAGCTGGGTCGGCAGGTCGAAGGCCATCGACAGGCCCGTCGAGCCCTTCGAGAGCAGGTAGCGGTAGCGCTCGTTGGACTCCTTCGCGGAGGCGTAGCCGGCGTACTGGCGCATCGTCCACGTCTGCTTGCGGTACATCTCGCGGTGCACGCCGCGCGTGTACGGGAACTCGCCCGGCTCGCCCAGGTCGAGCTCGGCCGGCAGGTCGTCCTCGGTGTACAGCTCGGAGACCTCGATGCCCGAGTCCGTGAACCGGCGTGGATCGTCCGGGCCGACGATCGGCGCGACCGTGAGGTGCTCTTCGGTGTGCTCTTCCGTCGAGGCCATGATGCAGATGATAAGGACCGCCGGCGCCGCGGCGGGCGCGAGGGCGCGACAGCCGCCTTTCACGCCGAACGGGTTGACACGAGTATTCTCCGGCGCAATGTCCACCTGCCTCGTAACCGGCGGCGCCGGATTCCTCGGTTCGCATCTGTGCGACGAGCTGATCGCGCGCGGCAACAGGGTGATCTGCGTGGACAACTTCGAGACGGGCTCGCTGGCGAACATCGCGCACATCCGCGACCCGGAGCGGTTCATGCACGTGGGCGTGGACATCATCGAGCCGTACTTCATCGATGAGCCGATCGACTTCGTCTACCACCTGGCCTCACCGGCGTCGCCGATCGACTACCTGCGCCTGCCGCTGCATACGCTCAAGGTCGGCTCCTACGGCACGCATCACACGCTCGGCCTGGCCAAGGCCAAGCGCGCACGCTTCTTGATCGCCTCGACAAGCGAGGTGTACGGCGACCCGAAGGAGCATCCGCAGGCGGAGACCTACTGGGGGCACGTCAACCCGATCGGGCCGCGCGGGGTCTACGACGAGGCCAAGCGCTACGCCGAGGCGCTGACGATGGCCTACCACCGCCAGCAGGGCGTCGACACGGCGATCGTGCGCATCTTCAACACCTACGGCAGTCGCATGCGCCCGCACGATGGGCGCGCGATTCCCACGTTCCTGCGTCAGGCGCTCGCGAACAGGCCGATCACGGTGTTCGGCGACGGCAGTCAGACGCGCTCGTTCACCTACGTCGACGATCTGATCCGCGGGATCATCGCGCTCGCCGAGTCCGGCTACCACGACCCGGTGAACATCGGCAACCCCGATGAGTTCACCCTGCTCGAACTGGCCGAGATCGTGAAAGAGCTCACAGGCTCGACCTCCGAGCTGATCTACGAGGCGCTTCCCGAGGACGACCCCAAGCAGCGCAAGCCGAACATTGCGCTCGCTGAAGAGCTGCTCGGCTGGTCCCCGGAGGTGTCGCTGCGCGAAGGCCTGCAGCGCACGATCGAGCAGTCCGGCGTCGAGCTGCTGATCGGCGGACAGGGCTGATCACCGCCGTCGGCGCGGGCAAAACGCGCCCAGAGCAGTCCTCCCGCCGCTCGCAACGACCGTTGCAAGCGCCTCGCCCAAGCGGCGTCGAGCCGTCACTCGACCGCTACATCTGCGAGTCTGAAGCGTTGTGAGCAGTGCGATGGGACCTCGTTCCAGCCGAACGGCCGCTCCACCGACTCAGCGCAAGCCCTCGACGCCCGCGCCCGCGAGCGGACAGGCGCTTGGCCGCGGAGCTGCGACTACCGGGCGGCCGCCCGTGCCCAGAACCGTGCTCTCCGAGACCACGGCGCGCAAGCAGACGACCGATCGCGACATGCGCCGTAAGCGCCCGCCTGCCCTCTCGCTGCTGCTGCGCATGTCGACGGCGCGGCGCCTGGCGCGCGTCCTCTCGCTGCTCGCACTCGACTTCGTCGCCGTCGCGCTCGCGATCTTCACCGCGCTGATCCTCAAGGCGCTCGTGTTCGACAGCGTGCAGTTCCACCCGGCGCTGCATGAAACCGAACGGATCCTGCCGTTCGCCTACCTGCTGACCGCGCTGCTGTTCGCCCGCTCCGGTCTGTATTCCTCGCGCGCCCTGCGCCCCGGCCTCTCGCGGATCGTCGGATCGCTGTTCCAGGTCGCCTTCGTCGCGCTGCTGTTCGCCGTCGTCTCGGGCGAACACTTCTCCAGCTACTACCTGTTCTACGGCTCGCTCGCCTTCGCGCTGCTGTACGTCTCCTCACTGCGCGCCGGATACGAGTGGCTGACCGGCGTGATCCTGCGCGCCGCCGGCTATCGCCGCCGGGCCGTGCTCGTAGGCCGCGGCAAACACATCGGCGATGTAGCGCACGCGCTCTCCGACGCGCCGCACTCGCCGATCGAGGTCGTCGGCTTCCTCGCCCCCAGCGCGCTCCCCGAGAACGGGCTACGCGCGCTCGGGCGCCTCGACGACCTCGAAGCCGTGCTCTCCTCAGAACGCGTCGACGAGGTAATCATCGCCGACCCCGACTTCCCGCAAGCCGATGCTCTGGAACTGGTCGACCAGTGCAGCCGCCGTGGCGTGCGGGTGCGCCTCGCTCCCTCGACGATGGAGATCCTGATCCACCGCGCTGAGTTTGTCCCCGGGCAGTCGGTGCCGCTGTTCGAGCTCGGCCCGCCCGTGTTCGAGGGCGTCGACTTCGCGCTGAAGCGGACCTTCGACCTTGTCGGCGCCACGCTGCTGCTGCTGCTGCTCAGCCCGCTGCTGCTCGCGATCACGATCGCCGTGCGACTCTCCTCACGTGGGCCAGTGCTGTATCGCTCGACGCGCGTCGGCATCGGGCAGCGGCCGTTTCCCTGCTTGAAGTTCCGCACGATGCACACCGACGCCGAGGAGCGCCAGTCAGACCTCGAAGAGCTCAACGAGGCCACCGGCGCGCTGTTCAAGATTCGCGACGACCCGCGCCTGACGGCGATCGGCAGCCAGCTGCGGCGCTTTTCGCTCGACGAGCTGCCGCAGCTGATCAACGTGCTCCGCGGCGAGATGTCGCTCGTCGGTCCGCGCCCGCTGCCCCAGCGCGACTACGACATGCTCGAGGACTGGCACCGCAAGCGCTACCTCGTGCTACCCGGCATCACCGGGCTGTGGCAGGTCTCCGGGCGCTCCGAACTCGACTTCGACGACCTCGTGCACCTCGACTTCATCTACCTCGAGCACTGGTCGCTCGCGCTCGACCTGACGATCCTCTTGAAGACGATCCCCGCCGTGATCTCGCGGCGCGGCGCCTACTGAGGCTCGACCGCAGCGGCCGGGCGGCGGTGCACCAGGCGGCCGACCGCGCGCGGCTGTCCGGCCTGGGTGCGGGCCCGCTCGTACACCTGCCAGGTGGCGCGGGCCGCGTCCTGCCACGTCCACGGCGGTGGCTGCGGGGCCGGGCGCGTCGCGGCTTCGGCTGCACCGATCAGCGCGGGCAGGTCGCCTTGGGCAACGAACGTAACGCGTCCGTCGAGCACCTCGCGCAGCGCCGGCACCTCACACGCGACGACCGGTGCGCCACATGCGAGCGCCTCGACCGCGGGCAGGCCGAAGCCCTCGTCCTGCGAGGTGACCACGAGCGCGTGCGCGCCCGAGTAGAGCGCCGCCAGATGATCGTCGGAGACCTGGCCCGTGAGGATCACGTTTCCCAGCTCGTGCGCCCATGGGCTGGTCGAGCCGACCAGCACGAGTGGCATCTCACGCGGCGTGGCCGCCAGCTTGGTCACGTGTTTGGCGGGGTCCGGATGCTGCAGGCCGCCGACCCACAGCAGGTAGCGCTCGGGCAGCGCGAAGCGCTTGCGCACCTCCGCGATCTCCTTCTGTGGGCGCGGGTACATGCAGGCCGCCGGCGCCTCGTGGATCACGTCGATCTGCTCGCGCTCGACGCCAAGCTGTGTGAGCGCGTCCTGTGCGAGCGCCTCCGTTGGCACGATCACGCGTACCGCGCGCTGCACGGCGAGCTGCCTCAGCCGCGGACGCACACCAGTCCGCAGCAGCTCGCTTCGGCGCTTCAGCGCCGTCAGGTCGTGCAACGTGACGACCATCGGACACGGGCTGTGCAGCAGCGCGCCGTTCATCCACGGCGAGTGGAACACGTCGGCCCGCCCGGGGCGCGGCGTCTCAACGATCTCCACGTCCGCCTGCGCCGTCTCGCGCAGCGCATCGAGCAGGCAGCGCGTGTAGCGCCCGACACCGTGAGCATCCCTGACCGGCCGGCTGTCGAACGCGACGTTCATCTCAGCCGAATGACCTCATGTCTCGCGCCTCCCAAGCACGCAGCCAAGATAATCGCATCGCGTAGCTTTGTGCAGAGATGACGGCCAACTTGCGTGGCGGCTACTACGAGGAGCTGTGGGAATCCGTGCCCGAGGGCGCGCAGCCGCCCGACCTTGAGCTGCGCCGCGCCTTCCTGCTCGAGCGGCTGGGGCGCACTGCCGAGCGGCGCGCTCGATTGCTCGACCGAAGCTCGCCCTCCGCGCCGCTGCGCGTGCTCGACGTCGGCTGCGGCGAAGGACAGATGACTGCTGCGATCGCCGACGCCGGCTATCAGGTGCTCGGTGTCGACGTGGCCGAGGAGCCGTTGCGTCGTGCGCGCTCGCGCCACGCCGAGCTCGAGCTGCTTCGCGTCGAGCCCGGCGGCGAGTGGCCGCTTGCCGATGCGAGCTTCGACGCGGCCTGGTCGGGCGAGACGATCGAGCACGTCGCCGACACCGCGCGCTGGCTGTCCGAGCTGCGGCGCGCGCTGCGCTCCGGCGGGGGCCTGATCCTGAGCACGCCCGCGCATGGCCCGCTCACGCGCCTGGGCCTCGCGCTCTCTCCGGCGCGCTTCGAGCGCCACTTCGATCCGCGCGCCGATCACCTGCGCTTCTACACGCGTCGCACGCTTGCGCGCCTGCTCGAGGACTTCGGCTTCGAGCAGGTTGAGGTGAGCGAAGCCGGTGGCATTCCCGGCGCACGGCGCGCGCTGCTGGCGAGCGCTGTGCGCTCGCGCTTCTAGGGCCTGCCCGCGACCGGCGGTTTGCTCGCCGCGCGCAGTGCCTGGACGTAGTCGTTCTGGATCGCGATCGCTTCCGGATTGCCCTGTGCGATCGCTTCCGGCGCGACCGACTCCGGGTTCAGATAGATCGCGGCCGACAGCTCGTGCTCGGCCGCGCGCGGGTTCTTTGCCAGGTCGTACTGTCCCAGCGTCAGCCACGTTTGCGGGTTGGACGGTTGCAGGCGCACCGCACGCTGCAGCGTCGCCCGTGCCAGCGCCGGCTTGCCCGTCGCCTGCTGCACGGCCGACAGCGTGAACAGCGCCTGTGCCGAGAGGGGGTCGCGCGAGACGGCCGTCTGCGCCGTGGAGAGCGCCGCGCGCGGGTTGCTCGCGAGCTCGGTCAGCGCCTGCTGAGAGGCCGTCGCCGAGCGCTGCGGCTGCCACTGCACCCACGCGGCCAGCAGCGCGCCGACGATCGCTGCGAGGGCCAGGGTGATCCGCACCGGTCCGAGCGCGCGCGGGGAGAGGCGCGCGCGCAGCTCGTCGAGCCCAGGCAGCCACGTATCGGTGCCGAGCGATCCACTTGGCACGCCGGGCGCTGCCACGTCCGGCACACCCAGCGCCGCGCTCGAGGCTTTGCCCGCGCCCGGCTCGATCGCGCGGGGCGAGCCGGCCGGCGCACTGCGCGGAGCGGCCGCGCCTAGTGGCCCGCGTCCAGCAAGCCAGCCCGCGCACAAGAGCGCCACGCAGGCGTTGCCCGGGACGTACCACGTCCAGTCCGCGATCGAGTGTATGCCGAACACGACGACCAGGCAGAGCATGCTCAGCATCGCAACGCGCTCTGGGGTGTAAGGCGCCGCTCGGCCGTCGGCGCTCGTCAGCCGTTGCCAGCCCGGCGTGCCGCCGGCGCGACCGATCCAGTCGCGCAGCGTCTTCCAGCTGCTCCAGCGGCGGTTGAACGGGTGCGTCGAGCGTCCCGCCGCTGCCATCCACACGAGCAGCAGCGCGAGCGTCAGGCCGAGCCCGAGCAGGCCGAGATCGCTGAGCGTCTGCACGATGTAGCCGTGCGCGTGGCGCACGTCGAGCGTCTCTGTGCGATAGCGCAGGCGTGCGGTCGCGTAGCCTTCCGCCCCCGCGCCCAGCACGGGGTGCGCCTGCCACACCTTCAGCGCCTCGTTCCAATAGCGCGCGCGTACGCTGCCAACCGCCGTCAGGCGGCCCGGGCCGTTGGATGGGACCGGCGCATGTGGGTCGGTGACCGAGTGAAGCGTGTGCGAGATCGTGCCCGTGAAGCCGCGGTGGCTCGCCGCCAGCGCGCCCGCGCAGGCGAGCACGACGACCGCGAGCAGGCTGAGCAAGATCGTGCCCACGCGGCGGCGGCTGACGATCGACGGGGCGTTGCGGCCCGTCCAGAAGCCGAAAGCCAGCCCGATCGTGCTCAGCAGCACGAGCATCGCCACGATCAGCACGCCCAGCTGATGTCCCGCGCTCGTGCGCTGCGCGAGCGCGACGTTGTCGCTGTTCAGCGCGTGCCTGGAGAAGTCCCACGCCACCACACCGCCCGCGCACACGGCGCCGGAGATCAAGATCACCGCGCCGCGCAGGCGCAGTGGCACGATGCAGAACCACAGCGCCAGCCCGAGCGCGAGCGCGACAAGCGCGCCACGTGAGTAGGCCAGCATCAGCGTCAGCAGCATCAGGCCCATCGCCGGGTAGGCCAGCGCGCTGAGCAGCGCGTGCCCCGTGCGCCGCGCGCCGAGCCACATGCAGCCGATCGCGCCCATCGCCGCCGTCAGCCCGATCGCGTTCCAGTAGCTGTAGGGGGCGCGCAGACGGGCATAGACGTCGCCCGCGTCGAGCGAGGCCGGGAACACCTTCGTCAACAGCGCGTAGAGGCATACGGCGCTCGCCGCCAGCACGATGGCGCCGAGCACGGCGGGCCAGTGCGCCGGGACCGCGCGCGCGAGCGCCACTGCGGCGGCGAACACACCGCAGTAGGCGAGCATCCGCCCCGCGTCCTTGAAGCTGTCGTCCGGCTGCACCGACCACACGACCGACAGCGCTGTCAGCGCCGCGAAGGCGAGCAGCAGCGCGACCGCCCATCCGCCGTAGGCGCGCTCGCGCGCCGGCCCGAACACGGCCACCGCGGCGACGATCAGCCCCGAGCCGATGCTGAGGACGATCTCCACCGTGGTCATGTCGCTGAGGTTCAGCCCGCCTCCCGCCATGAACGCGACGAAGCAGAGGACACCCGCGATCAGCACCGTCGGCCACCACGCCTGCGCGCGGGTGCTCAGCATCGACTGCCAGCCGCCGCGCGTGCGGCCCGGCCGAGCGCCACCTGCGCTCGAGCGCAGGTGCGCCGGCGCCGCACGGGACGTCGCACCCGCCGTCGGCGTGACCCCCGGGGCCGGGCTGGGCTCGATCACCGCGGTCTCGGGTTCAGTCGGAGCGGTGGGCACGAACACCGTTGAGGATCGCCCGCCCGCCCAGCGCCGCGGCGCAGGCGAGCAGGAAGGCGAGCATTGCCAGCAGCGGGTCCGGCAGCGAGCTGAGCGCCGAAGAGACGTTCGCGTGGATCACGCCCGGGCTGACCCGCTGGTTGCCGACGGTGAGCGATTCCCCCCCGACTTCGGTGCGCGTGCGACAGCGCTCTGCTCGGACGGCGTGAGCGGCGTGGCCGGCGTGCTCGGGCCACTGCCGCCACCGCCACCGCCGTTGAGCGCTGCGAGCTGGGCGCGGCGGATCAGGTTGGCGCAGTCCGAATACTCTTCGACTTCCGTCGGGAGCTCCTGCAGCGCCCGCCGATAGTCCTTCTGGCTGAAGCCGCCGAGGCTCTGGCCGTGCGTGCAACGTTCGATGATCTTCGCGCCGGTGTCCGCGCTCGCCGCGGTGGCGAGCAAGACGAGCAGCGACAGCGCGAGCGCCAGTGCGGACACGATTCGCATACGTGAGCGACGCAACGCTACCAACGCCCCCGGGAGAGGTTGAGGCTCGCAAGCGCAGCCGAGAAGCCCCCGGCCCATGCGTCGTAGGAATAAGTGCGCACGTCGCGTGCTCCCTGCGCCCCGAGACGGGCGCGCAACCGGGGGTCGTCGGTTAGGCGCACGATCGCGTGCGCCAGTGCATCGCTGTCGCCCGCCTCGACGACCAAGCCGTTGAGCTCGTCGCGCACCAGTCCACCCGCCGCCGCGCCCACGGCATCGCTGACGATCACAGGCAGGCCGCGGTTCATCGCCTCGTTGATTACCAGGCCCCACGGCTCGCGAAACGTCCGCGTCGCGATCGACGGCATCACGAGCACGTCGCTGGCTGCATAGACATTGCGCAGCTCGACGGGGTCCACGGCGCCGAGGCCGACCATGCTTGCATCGCCATGGCGGCGCGGTCCGTCGGGTGCAATCGCGCTGAGGCTTGGGTCGATCCCCGCCAGCACCAGCGCCGCCCGCTCCGGCGGGAGCTCCGCTGCGCGCCACGCGTCGGCGAGCACCGCGAGGCCCTTCTCGGGCTGCGGGCGCCCGACGAACAGGAAGCGAGCAGCTGCCGTACTCGGCCACGACCGCTCGCGGGGAGGCTCGACTTCGGGTGAGCTCCAGAAGTCGTTGTCGACCGCCTGCGGCGCGACATGCACATTGCGCGCCCCGCGCGCCTGCACGTAGGCGCTCACGTGCGGGCCGTACGTGACGACGGCGTCCGCTGAACCGTACAGGCGGCGCAGCGGCAGGTAGGTGAAGGTATGCCCCACGCTGCGCGGATGCGCCCACAGCGAGGCCCACACGATCAGCGCCGTACGCGCGCGCCGCGCGCCGCGCCACGTGGCCAGCGGCGCCAGGCGCCCGCCCGTCGGGCAGACGATCGCGCGGTAGTCGCCCGAGGCCGCCAGCGCGTGCAGCGCGTGTGGCTTGACGTGACGGTGGGGGAAGGGCATCTCCCCCTCAAACCCAGGACCACCGTGCTCGGAGCGCCCGCCGAACAGCGCAAGCTCGATCCCCTCGCGCTCGTGCAGGCGGGCCAGTGCACCCACGCGGTAGGCCGGGGCGTTGCCCGTGACGAACAGGACAGGCTTCGCCGCGGACGATTGGATCGAGGCTCGCGTCACCGCAGTGCCTGCTCGTAGGCGTCGATCGTCTGGCGCCCGCAGCGCTCCCACGTGAAGTTCGCCGTCACCGTGGCGCGGGCGCGCTGGCGCACCTCGTGCAGCCTGTGCGGGTCCGACAGCAGCTCGTCGATCCGCTGCGTCAGGCGCTCGATGTCGCCCGGTGGCACGAGCACCAGGCCGTCGCCGGCCGCCGCGATCTCCTCGGGCCCGGGCTCGCCGCGGCAGCCGATCGCCGGTACGCCGCCTGCCATCGCCTCGACGTAAGCCACGCCGAAGGCCTCCTCCGTCGAGGGCATCACGAACAGAGTGCACGTGCGCGCGAGCTCGACCGCCTGCTCGTGTGGGAGCTGCCCGTGGAAGTCGACCCGCTCGGCTACCTCCAGGCGTGCCGCCAGCGCCTCGAGGGCTCCTCGCTCGGGCCCGGCGCCGACGATCGCGTAGCGCAGCGTCGGGTGGCGAGGGGTGAGCACGGCGAGCGCGCGCAGCACGTCCGCGTGGCGCTTGCGCGCGATCAGATGCCCCACCGTGACGAGCATCTGCGGCGCCCCGGTGCGTCGCGGCGGACGTGCCGCCCCCGGCACGTCCGTGCCGAGATGCACCACACGCGTCTCGCGTGCGCCGTGCGCGCGCGAGAGCTCGGCGATGCCCTCGCTGTTGGCCAGCACCAGGCGCGCCTCCGCCAGCGCGTCGTGTACGGCGCGCTCGCCGTCGGGCACGCGTCCGGCCGTGTACAGCACGTCGCCACCGTGCACCGAGACGATCAGCGGAGCGTGTGTCGCACGCAATGCGCGCACGCGGCGCACCGCGTCGCCCGCCGGGACGGCGTTGTGCGCGTGCACCAGGTCGAACGGGAACGAGCGGTGCAGGCGCGCCATCGCGATCCCCAGCGACGGCGCAGCCCACGCGCCCCATTTCGCGTACGCCCGCCGGCGGTCGGGGGAGACGTAGGGCACGTAGGAGACCGGCAGCCCGTCGCGCACCTGCGCGCGCGGCTCGCGTGCCAGGCCGGCGAGTGCGCTCGCCGCCGCGCCCGGGCCGGCTGCGAGCGCCGCGCGCGGGGGCACCACGCGGTGCAGCACGATCACGCGCACCTCGGCGCCAGCGTCACGCGCCGCCAGCGCCTGGCGGTGCGCCCACACACCGAGCACCGGATCGCGCCGGCTGGGGTAGAACTCGGCGATCACGAGCACGCGCACAGTGCTCACCAGCGCCTGTGCGTCGTCACCGTTCGCTTGGCTTCGGCCGCCTTCACGTAGGGGCGCTCGGCGAGGAACTCGCGCGCCTCCGCCAGTGCCGCCTCGCGTGAGTACGCGTCCGCCGCCGGGGCCGCGCGGTGGCCGATCGCCACCGCATCGACCACGCCGCAGCGCCAGCCGTGCTCGCCGGCGAGTGCCGCCCAGTGCGCATCCATGCCCCAGCCCATGCGCAGCTGTGGAAACGGCAGCAGCGTCGCGAACGTCTCGCTCGAGAACGCTGTCACCGGTCCGATCTCGACGAAGTGCGTCTCGCGCGTCACGCTGCCCGGATGTCGTCGTGTCTGCGGCCACGCCGCATGCGAGCGCAGCCGGTGCGCCGGCTGCGCCAGCGCCAGCGAGAAGCGCTCGCAGAGGAACAGGAAGCGGTCGAGGAAGCCGTGCGGCAGCTCGACGTCATCGTCGATGATCAGCAGCCAGTCGTGTCCCTGTGGCGGATGTTCTGCCAGCAGTCGGTTGAGGTTCTCGAACTTGCCGCGCGTGCCGGGCGCGGCGAAGTCAAGCTCGACCTCGTGGCGCGAGCGGCGTAGCTCCGCCTGTGCGCGTGTCGCCAGCTCGCGGTGCACCGGTCGCTCGATTCCCAACACGAGCACACGGCGGCGAGGCGGCTCGCGCCTGGCAGCCAGCGACAGTCGCAGTCGTTGCCCACTCACGAGCTCGCGCGCGTCGATCAATGCGTCGCGGGCCCCGCGCAGCCGCGCGTCGAGCCCGCCGACCGTGCCGCTCGCGCCCGAGAGGAAGTCCTCGCCACCCGCCGCCCGCGACGCGCCGGCACCGTTTGCCGAGCCGCCACGCGTGCTTCGCGCCGGTTGCGCCCGTTCGCGAAGTGCTTCACGCAGCCGCCCGGCGCTGTGCGCGACCATCGTCAGTCCGGCCGGGCAGCGGTAGCGCACGACGTGGCCCGTGCTGCCCACGAGCGTCGAGAGCTCGCGCGAGGTAGGCGGTGCCTGCTCGCGCCATGCGTCGAAGCGCCGTGCCGCGCGGCCGCGCACATACGCCGCTTGCGACAGCGCGCGCAGGCGAGCATCGCGACCGGTGCGGCGGTGCTCAACAGCGGCGGCGGCGACGTACAGCGCCCCCCGGCTGTCATCTCCGCCGGAGGCGGACATCAAACGATCCTGCCACTCCTGCTCATCGCCACCGTGCTCCAGTGACTCCTCGAATGGCCCGATGCGCTCCAACGCGCTGCGCCTGATTGCCATGTTCGCGCCCCACGCGTAGCGGGTCGGAGTGTCCTCGGGGCCGAGCTCGAGCGTCGTGATCGGCGGGCGCTCGCGGCCGCACGAATGCGGCGCTCGTCCTTCCAGGCGCGCCCTGACGGGGCCCGTGAAGACGTCGACCTCCGGGTGCTCGCGCGCCGCACGCAGCAGCGCCTCGAGCCAGCCGTCGAGCGCACGGACGTCGTCGTCGACGAACACCACCAGCTCACCCGACGTGGTGCGCACGCCCGTGTTGCGCGCCACGTTCAGGCCGCGCCGAGCTGCGTGCGGCTGATACCGCGCGCCGTGGCGTTCGCTCAGCTCGCGGACCGCTGCAGAGACCCCCGCGTCGTCGTCCACCACCAGCAACTCCGCGCCCGCCGCGGCTACCTGTGGCGCGATCGAGGAGAGCGCCACCTTGAGGTACGCCAAGCGCGCCCTCGTGGGGATCACGATCGAGGCGGACGGCGTGTCTTGGCTGGACGATCGGCTCATCGGTCCGGACAGTCTAGGTTTGCAGCGGTTTCCGCAGTTGTGCGCGGCTCGTGGCTGGGCGCCCGCACTAGGCTCCAGCGCAGGTGGTTCTCTTCCTGCACAACCGCTACCGCACGACCGGCGGCGAGGAGCGCGTCGTCGACGACCTGCTGTGGCTCGTGCAAGAGCGCCTCGGCGAGCCCGTCGAGCTGCTCGCGCGCTCCTCTGAGGAGCTCGGCCGCGGCCGAGCCGCGCTCGGCCTGCTGCGCGGCGGGCTCGACCCCGACGAGGTCCAAAGCGCCGTGCGCGTGCACGGTGCTCGCGTCGTGCACGCGCACAACCTGCAGCCCGCCTTCGGCTGGCGCGCACTCGCCGCCGCGCGCGCCGCCGGTGCGAGGGTCGTGCTGCACCTTCACCAGTACCGGCTCGTTTGTGCGATCGGCGTCTGCTTCACCCGCGGTGAGCAGTGCACACGCTGTCACGCCACCAACACGCTGCCCGGCGTGCGCCTGAACTGCCGCGGCAGCCGTCCCGAGGCAGCCGCCTACGCCGCCTCGCTCGCACTGTGGCAGGGGCGCATGGTGGCGCAGGCTGACGCCATCGTCGTGCCGAGCGTGTTCGCACGCGAGCGCCTGCGCGAGCTCGGTGCGCCGCTCGACTGGGAGCGCGTGCACGTGCTCGCGCCGCCTGTCCGCGCCCTCGGCGCGCTCGTGCCGCCCCTCACTGCAGCCGCTTCCGAGCTGCCCTCCTACGCGCTCGTCGTCTCGCGCCTGGCGCCCGAGAAGGGGGTCGACGTCGCGATCGACGCATGCCGTGCCGCCGGCATCACGCTCGTCGTCGCCGGCGACGGTCCCGAGCGCGGTGCGCTCGAAGCACGCGCCGCCGGCGCCCGTGGCGTGGCCGGTGCCACTGTGCGCTTCGCCGGACACGTCGACGACGCCGAGCTCGCCGAGTTGCGCGCGCGGGCGTCGATCGCGCTTGTGCCCTCGCGCTCGGGCGAGACGTTCGGCCTCGCAGCGGCCGAGGCGATGGCCGCCGGCCTGCCCGTCGCCGCCAGCCGCGTCGGCGCGCTGCAGGAGCTTGTCGAGGACGAAGGGCTCGTCTCGCCGGGAGATGCCGTCGAGTTGGGCCGAGCGATTGAAAAGCTCGCCGGCGATCGCGCCGCCGGGGAGCGAGGGCGTCAGCGGGCGCGTGCCGTGTGCGCGCCGGAGGTCGTCGCGAGTGCGCTTGCCGAGCTGTACGACGGCGCCTGAGCGACGGCAGCGCGTAAGCTCCGGCCGTGCCGCAAGACCCCAGCGCGCTGATCACCGGGCTGACCGGGCAGGACGGCTCTTTCCTGGCCGAGCTACTGCTGGAGAAGGGCTACCGCGTGATCGGGCTCGTTCGCGGCGAGCCCGCCGAGCGGGCGCTCGGCTCGGCTGAGCACCTGCGTGGAAAGGTCGAGCTGCTCGTGGGGGACGTGCTCGATCCGGCCGCATTCGCGTACGCCATCGGGCGCGCCGAAGCGGACGAGATCTACCACCTGGCCGCGCCTTCGTTCGTGCCCGCCTCCTGGGAACGGCCTGCCGAGACGATCGCCGCGATTGCCGGCTCGGCCGCGACGCTGCTGAGCACCGTGCGCGAGCTCGAGCTGCCCGCGCGCGTGCTGATCGCCTCCTTGAGCGAGATCTTCGGTGACGCCGGCGAGAGCCCACAGAACGAGGACACGCGCTGCCGCCCATGTTCTCCCTACGCGGTGGCCAAGCTCGCTGCGCACCAACTGCTCGGCCGCCTGCGCGAGCACGACGGCCTGCACGCCAGCTCTGCGATCACCTACAACCATGAGTCCGAGCGCCGGCCCGAGCGCTTCGTCACGAGGCGGATCACGCGCGCTGCCGCTGCCATCTCGCTGGGGCGCCAGGACGAGCTCGAACTAGGCGCCCTCGATGCAGTACGCGACTGGTCCTTTGCCGGCGACATCGTGCGCGGCGCCTGGCTGATGCTCCAGCAGCAGCACCCCGGCGACTACGTGCTCGCGAGCGGCGTGCCGCACACCGTCGCCGAGTTCGCGCGCGCGGCCTTCGCCTGCGTCGATCTTGACGCCGAGCGCTACCTGCGCGTCAATCGGGCACGCGTGCGCCACCCCGAGCCCACGCCCAGCGTCGGCGACCCTGGCAAGGCCCGCGAGCGCCTCGGCTGGAGACACGAGCTATCCTTCGAGCAGCTCGTCGAGCGCATGGTGCGGGCCGATTTGCGCGAGCTTGAAGGCGTCCCCAGCTAAAGGCCTGGGGCGCTTGGGCCGATCCGGATTCAGTGAGAGCGAACCCCTACACTGCCCCCGAGTGAAGACCGTTGGCATCATCGGGCTCGGCTACGTCGGTCTGCCGCTGGCCGTTGCCTTTGCCAAAGAGGGCTGCGACGTGATCGCCGTCGACGTCGATTCGCGCAAGATCGAGGCGATCGAGGCAGGCGACTCCTACATCGAGGACATCCCCTCCGAGCTGCTCGACGAGCTGAAGGACCGCATCCACGCGACCACGCGCTACGCACGCCTGGCCAAGGCCGACGCCGTGATCATCTGCGTGCCCACGCCGCTCACGCGCAACCGCGAGCCCGACCTTGGACCGCTGATCGACTCCACACGCGGTCTTGCCGAGGTGCTGCAGGCCGATCAGCTCGTCGTGCTCGAGTCCACGACCTACCCCGGCACGACGCGCGAGCGCGTCGCTCCGCTGCTCGAGGAGTCCGGTCTCGCCGCCGGGCGCGACTTTCATCTCGCCTTCTCGCCCGAGCGGGTCGACCCCGGACGAACCGACTTCACACTGCGCAACACGCCGAAGGTACTCGGTGGTCTGACCGAGGCCTGCCTGCAGCGCGCCGAAGATCTCTACGGGCTGGTCTGCGAAAGCCTCGTACGCGTGTCCAGCCCCGAGGCGGCCGAGCTGACCAAGCTGCTCGAGAACATCTTCCGCTCCGTCAACATCGCGCTCGTCAATGAGCTCGCGATGCTGACCGACCGCATGGGGATCGACATCTGGGAGGTCGTCGAAGCCGCCTCGACCAAGCCCTACGGCTTCATGCGTTTCGAGCCGGGCCCCGGCATGGGCGGACACTGCTTGCCTGTTGACCCCTTCTACCTGAGCTGGCGCGCGCGCGAGTTCGACATGGCCACGGAGTTCATCGAGCTCGCCGGCAAGGTCAACCAGCAGATGCCCTACCACTGCGTCGCCAAGGCGCAGCGTTCACTCAACGATGTCGGCATGTCGGTCAAAGGCGCGCGCGTCGCCGTGCTCGGCGTCAGCTACAAGCCCGGCGTCGGTGACATCCGCGAGTCGCCCGCATTGAAGATCATCGAGCTGCTGCGCAAGCTGGGCGCCGACGTCTGCTACCACGACCCGCACGTCGCCCACCTCGCCGAGTTCGGCCTCGCCAGCAGGCCGCTCGATGAGGCGATCGGCGACGCCGACCTGACGCTGATCGTCACCGCGCACCCCGGGATCGACTACGAGCAGCTTGCGCAGCGCTCGCGTCTGGTCGTCGACCTGCGCGGCGTGACGCGCTCGCTCGCAGCCTCCTCCGATGTGATCCTCCTGTGACGTGCTGAGCCCCGACGACCGCGCGCCGGGGCTGTTGCTCGGCGAGGACGTGCAGATCGGCGCCGACGTCGCCTTCGGCGCGAATGTGGTCGTGCACGCCGGCACCGTGATCGGCGACGGTTGCACGATCGAGGACAACGCCGTGCTCGGCAAGCGCCCGCGCCTGGCCAAGCGTTCCGGCGCGCACGGCGAGGCCGGTGCGCTGAAGCTTGCCGAGCGGGTCACCGTTTGCTGTGGTGCCGTCGTGCTCGCCGGCGCCAGTATCGGCGAGGACGCAATCCTCGGCGATCAGTCGTTCGTGCGCGAGCGCTCCTCGATCGGGCCCGGCTCGGTGATTGGTCGCGGCAGCGCCGTCGACAACGATGTCACCGTCGGCGCTCGGGTGCGCGTGCAGACCAATGTCTACCTGACCGCCTACAGCACGATTGAGGACGACGTGTTCGTCGGCCCCGGCGTCGTAACGACCAACGACGACGCCATGGGTCGTCACGCACGCGATCAGCAGCTGCGCGGCGCCACGCTCAAGCGCGCCTGCCGCATCGGCGGCGGTGCCGTGCTCACCCCCGGCGTGCAGATCGGCGAGGAGGCCTTCGTCGCAGCGGCCGCCCTCGTCACCCACGACGTCCACGCCCGGGCTGTCGTGATGGGCTCTCCTGCGCGCGTTGTGCGCGACGTGCCCGAGGCAGACCTGCTCGAGAACTGGCTCTAAGCGGCACCGCGCACGGCCGCGGTCACCTCATCCGCCTGCTCGCGTGAAAGCACCGGGCTCATCGGAATCGCCAAGTGCCGCGCCGCGGCGTGCTCGGTCCCGGGCAGCTCCAGCCCGTCCGCCCAAGGCCTCATCGGCGCCTGTCGATGCACGGGGGTCCGGTAATACGCCTTGCACCCGACCCCTGCTGCGGCGAGCGCGGCTTCCAACTGCTGCGGCTCAGCGTGGCCGATGACGTACAGGTGCCACGCAGGCTCGCAGCCGGCGACGGGTACGGGCAGGTCGACGAGCTCGCCGAGGCCGGCCGCTGCGTAATGGCGCCCGGCTTCGCGTCTGCCCTCGGCCCAGGCATCCAGATGCGGCAACTGCACACGCATTACCGCCGCCTGCAGCTCGTCCAGTCGCGAGTTGTAGCCGAGCTGCTCGTAGTCGACCTTGTCGCGTGAGCCGTGGAAACGCAGGATCCGTGCCTGATCGGCGATCTGCTCGTCGGAGGTGACGATCATGCCGCCGTCGCCGAAGCAGCCGAGGTTCTTCGAGGGAAAGAAGGAGAACGTCGCCGCGCGGCCGAGCGCGCCGGGGCGGCCCGCTGCGGACTCTGAGCCGAGCGCCTGTGCAGCATCCTCGAGCACGGGCACGCCGAGCGCCTCGATCTCGGCGACCGGCGCCACGTTGCCGAACAGGTGCACGACGACGACCGCCTTCGTGCGTGGAGTGAGCGCCGCATGCACCGTCTCGGCCGTGACGCAGTACGTTTCCGGGTCGATGTCGCAGAACACCGGGCTCGCGCCGGTCGGTGGGATCGCCTCGGCCGACGCGTAGAACGTGAACGATGGGACGACCACCTCGTCGCCCGGCCCGACGCCCATCGCCCGCAAGGCGATCGTGATCGCATCGGTGCCGTTGGCGACGCCCACGCCGTGTGCCGCCCCACAGTACGCCGCCAGCTCCTGCTCGAAGCTCGCCACCTGCGGCCCGAGGATGAAGCGTTCGGAGTCGAGCACGCCGTCGATCGCGGCGCGCAGCTGATCGCGCAGCGGGGCGAGCGTCGCAGCTGTGTCGAACAGCGGTACCGCCATCGCTCAGGCCGCCATCGTGCTCAGCGCGGCTTGAGCAGCTCGAGGTCCGCCCGCGTCATCAGGCGGATCAGCTCGTCGAACGACGTGGCCGGCTTCCAGCCGAGGTCACGTTCGGCCTTAGCCGGCGAGCCGATCAGGTGGTCGACCTCGGCCGGGCGCACGAACGAGGAGTCGATCGTGACGTACTGCTCGAAGTCGCCGAGTCCGGCCTCGTCGAACGCGACTTCGCAGCATTCGCGCACCGAGTGCGATTTGCCCGTGGCGATCACGTAGTCCTCGGGTTTGTCCTGCTGCAGCATCAGCCACATCGCCTCGACGTAGTCCTTGGCGTAACCCCAGTCGCGTTCGGCGTCGAGGTTGCCGAGGCGGACCTCCTTCATCAGGCCGTGCTTGATCGCCGCGGCGTGCCACGTGATCTTGCGCGTGACGAACTCCAGCCCCCGGCGTGGACTCTCGTGGTTGAAAAGGATCCCCGACGTCGCATGCAGGTTGTAGGACTCGCGGTAGTTGACCGTGATGAAGTGGCCGTAGACCTTCGCCACGCCGTAGGGCGAGCGCGGGTAGAACGGCGTGGTCTCGGTCTGCGGGACCTCGAGCACCTTGCCGAACATCTCGCTCGAGGAGGCCTGGTAAAAGCGCGCCTCAGGACACACTTCGCGCATTGCCTCGAGCATGCGCGTGACGCCGACGCCGGTGAACTCGGCGGTCAGTGTGGGCTGGATCCACGACACGGCGACGAACGACATCGCGGCGAGGTTGTAGATCTCCGATGGTTTGGAAGCGCGCAGGGCGTCGACGAGCGAGCGCTGGTCGAGCAGGTCGCCCTGGTGCAGCGTGATGCGGTCGCGGATCTGCTCGATGCGGTCGAACTTCTCGGTCGAGGCGCGGCGAACCATGCCGTGCACGTCGTACCCCTTCTCGAGCAGCAGTTCCGCCAGGTAGGAGCCGTCTTGGCCGGTGATCCCGGTGACGAGCGCTGAAGGCTTGCCGGTCATCGGCGTCAGCCTATAGAGCGCCCGCCGATATTGCCGCCGCTCGCCGGGACCAAGCTCAGTCCCCGGCGGTCGGCGCCGCGATGCGGCGCGCGGCGCGCTCTCGTGCCCCCGCAGCGAGCGCGGCGATGCCCGTAGTGGCGTCGATGCGCGCCTTCCAGCCGAGCAGCTCACGAGCCTTTACTGCCGACGGGCAGCTGCGCGGGAGGTCGATCTCGCGCGCCGGCAGGGGCTTCAGCGTCGGCGCCGCGGCGCTGCGGCTCCCGGTTGCTCCCTTGTCGCCGGCCCCGGCCTGCCAGGCGATCTGCGCGATCTCTGCGAGCGACAGCTCGCGAGCAGCAGCCAAGTTGAAATCCTCGTTGACCGCCGCCGGCGAGGACAGCGCCGCCACGATCCCCTCGGCGAGGTCGTCCACATGCGTCGGCGTGAGCGTCTGCTCGCCTGAGCCGAAGATCGATAACGGCCGTTCGCCCGCGCCGGCGCGCTCGATCAGCTCGCTCAGATCGTGTGCCGGGCCGGCGAGCGCACGTTCGGCCGCTGTCTCCGGCTCGGCGGCCGAGGCGCTCGAGGCGACTGAGGCAGCCACCGGGCCGTACGCGCCGAAGGGTCGGCAGATCACGTACTGCAGACCGTGCTCCTGCTGCGCGGCGGCGCAGCGGCGCTCGCCGCTCAGCCGCGCAAAGCCGGCGGCCGAGCGTGGCGCGCGGCACTCCTCGAGATGCTCCTCTGGCGTCGGGAACAGCTCGGCGCGCTCGAACACGAGCGGCGAGGAGACATAGAGGAACCGTTCGACGCCGCGCTCGATCGCGGCGCGAATCACGGCGCTCTGCAGCGCGCCTTCGTATTCGAGCAGCGTGTTGGGCGAGCCGGCGCCGCCGTCTGCCAGGACACCGTTGGCGGCGCCTCGGGCGCCGCCGGCGCTGTTGCCCGACTCCGACTCCGGGGAGGAGCCGTTGCTCGCCGCCGTCTCGCGGTCGCCACCGTCGCTCGGAGCGGATTGGTGCGCATGATGCTGAAAGCGGGCGAGGTGCACGACGTGCGAGCAGCGCTTGGTCGCGGCGCTGGCTTGCGCCGGCACGCGCAGGTCGCCGCGGTGCATCTCGCACCCTTCGCGCATCCACTGCGGTGCCGGGCGCTCGTCGGAGATGCGCACGTCGTAGGCCGGATCGGCCAGCAGGCGCCTGGCGACTGCGGCGCCTAGCAGCCCGGCGCCACCGGTGATCAGCACGCGGCTCACGCGCGCAGCCGGCGTCGGTGGCGCAAATACTGGGCGGCGAAGCCTGCCACGAAGCGCGGGTTGTAGCGGGCGTAGCGCCGCCACAGCCGCCGCGGCTCGCGCGAGAGGCGATAGGACCACTCCAGGCCGTTGCGCTGCATCCACGGCGGCGCTTGCGAGACGAGGCCGGCATGGAAGTCGAAGGCCGCGCCGACGCCGACAAGCAGCGGCGGGCGCAGCAACGGGCGCATATCGTGCATCCAGAGCTCCTGGCGCGGCTGCCCCGTGCCGACCCATACGACGGCGGCGCCGGAGTCGTTGATCAGCTCGATCTCGCGCTCGTTCTCGGACGCCGTCAGCACCCGGAACGGGGGCGAGGAGGAACCGGCGATCGCCAGGCCCGGGAAGCGCTCGCGCAGGCGCCTGGCAAGCAGCTCGCGCGCGTCGTCGTCGTGGCGCCCGCCGTACAGGTAGATCGGGATTCCCTTACGTGCGGCTCGTGCGCAGAAATGTGCCATCAAGTCGGGACCGTAGACGCGCGTGGCCTGCGGATGGCCAAGCGCGTGCAGCGCCCACACGAGCGGCATCCCGTCGGGTACTGCCAGCGTCGCGTCGAGCACGGCAGCGAGCGTCTCGGGCTGCTCCTGGGCGGACATCACGAGGTTCACGGCCGCCGCCGTCAGGTAGCCGCGCGCGTCGGCGGCGATCATCGCCTCCATCCAGTCGAGCACGTGCTCGTAGTCGGAGATCACCAGCGGGATGCCGAGGATCTCGGCCGTGGGCGGGGGTGCTGGAGGCGGGGCTGTGGCGGGCGTGGGGATGGCGTGAAGATAGCCGCCGGCCGCGGCTGAGCGGCGCGATCCGATGCAATCGGAGACGCCGGTGGCCGGTGCGTGAGCCCGGGGGCTGCGCTTCACGCCGGCGCTCCGCGGCGAGCTTCAGAAGCTCATCTGCACGTCGCCGGCGCGCCGGGCGGCTTGGCCCGGCGCGCGGCTAACGGCGTTACAACACCGAGTTGATCTTGACCTTTTCTTCGTTCGTTTGGGTTACCGCAAGCGTCTCGCCGGCCTGTTCCGGAGTGCCGCTTTCGATTGTCGTCATCAGCACTTCCGGCGGTTCTTCGACGAAGTTTTCCGGCCGTTGTTTGCCTTTGACGGCTTTTGATTTGACCGTGGCCGTCAGTTTCATCGCGTTGGCAGTGACCGGCGAGATGATCGATCCCGCGATCGTCATCTGCACGCCGCCGCATTTGAATTCGCCGATCGGGCCGGAGTGACCAACGGGGAAGAGGTCCTCGCCGATCTTGTTCAGGCTCGCTTCGGCCCCGAGTTCTTCCACGCCGAGCACGCCTTCCAGCGTGTAGGTGACAACGGTCCCGGTGGCCGCGCCTTCGCTTTTGCACGACATGCCAAAAGAGCTGCAATTCGTGAAGGTCACGACCACGCTGCCGACCTTCTTGTTGCCAGTGTATTTGCCGCTCGCGCTCTCGCCCGTGCAAGTGACGAGGTTTTTGCCGACCGTTTCGAGTTCGGCAACGGTGCCTTCTTTGATCGCGTTGGAGAAGCCCGTTTTTTCAAGCGGCATCGAGCCGCCGAAGGCGGGGTGCCATTCGTAGTTTTTGCCGCTGCCCGTCGTCGTGCAGCCGGCGTCTTCGTATTTGCCGCCCGTCGTTTTTATGCATCGACCGAATTCGGGCGATCCGCCCGATTCGAGCAGGCTCGAGAACGAGGCCGCGTTCCAGTGCTGTTCGACGGTCGGCACTGCATTGTTCTCGACGAGCGTCGCGCCAGCCGCGGCGGGCGCCCATGAGCAGGTGACGGTTGCGAGTGATCCGAGCGCGAGCAGCAGCCAGTGGCGAGTCTTCCCCATGGATCGGTTCCCCTCCATTTGTCGTGCAGTGGCGTTGACAGAGCGTAAACTATTTGTCCGACGGATTCGGCCTCGTCGTATTTCGGGCCATCCGTAGTCTTCGAGCTATGAGTCCGCTTCTCCTGCGTCGATACCGCG
Organism: uncultured Solirubrobacteraceae bacterium; assembly: GCA_963714215.1. Classification (GTDB taxonomy): domain Bacteria; phylum Actinomycetota; class Thermoleophilia; order Solirubrobacterales; family Solirubrobacteraceae; genus Palsa-744. The sequence continues at coordinate 320,276 of CAVQNP010000004.1, read as the reverse complement.
CCGATCGTCTGCTGCGCGACGAATTCGAGGCGCTGCGCGGGCGGGTGATCGGAACCGTCCAGGCGCGCCTTCTGGGTGCCGGTGCCTCGCTCGACCGCAGCGACCTCGAGGCGGCCTATGCCGTGGCCTGGCACGGCCTCCACGCCGCCGTGCTTGAGGGGCAGCAGATCGTCAACCCAGCCGGGTGGCTCGCCGTCGTGACCCATCGCCGTGCGCTCGACGAGCACCGTGCGCGCCGGGGAGCCGTGCCTGTCCCACTACTAGACGGCCAAGGTCCCGGCGTCGTGGCGGCGGCGGCGGCCTGTGAGCGCGACCTCGTCGACGAGCTCGACGATCGCGCGAGGCTGCGTGCCCTGCTCGAGGGGCTGCGCTCGCGGCTGAGCGAGCGCGAGCGCCAGGCTGCAGCGCTGTGTTACCTGCAGGGCCTCTCACGTCTGGAGGCGGCCGCGCAGATGGGCGTCAGCGAGTCGCGCATGCGCAAGCTGATGGAGGGCGCCGGCAAAGGCTTACGCGGCGTCGCCGCCAAGGTCGGCGCGCTCGTGCAGGCGATCGCCGGCGGCGAATGGTGCGAGGAGCAGGGTTCACTGATGCGCGGGCTTGCCTTCGGCATCCTCGACCCGCAGGGAGATCGCTACCGGCTCGCGCTGAGTCACAGCGACGCTTGCCCTGCATGTCGCGCGTACGTCCTTTCGCTGCGCGGGCTCGCCGCTGCCTTGCCGCCCGTGCCGGCGCTGCTCCATACGGTCCTTGCGGCCGGCGCCGGAGGCGGCGCGAGCGCGCTGGCCTGGTCTGGCTCTGCCGGTGGCGGTGCCGGTGCGGGCGGGAGTGCAGGCGTCACGAGCGTACAGCTGGGCTCGAGCATGGGTGCGGGAACGATCTCGGCCTCCGGTGCCGCCGGCGCGGGTGCCGCCGGCGGTGGCTGGTGGCTGGCGGGAGGGATGGGGGCGAAGCTGGCAGCCGGCTGCCTGCTCGCACTCGGCGTTGGTGCGGGATGCGCGGCCCTCGAAGGGTCGCCGCGCCGCGGTGACGGCCACCCTCACGGCCGCTCGCGGGCAGGCGCCGGACTGCATCGAAGCGCGCCTGCTCCCGCGAGCGGACTCGCGGCTGTGCGGGCGGGTGCCTGGGGGACGACCGCAAGCACGCCACAGCCGATGAGGAGCGCGAGCACCGCCAAGGTGTCCGCGGTGGCCGGTGCAAGTCGCGAGTTTGGCCCGGAGCGGCCGGGGCGCACCGCCGCCGGCGTCACGCCCTCAGGCGGGCAACCACTCGCAGCTTCGCCGACAGGCAGGCAGCCAGCGCGTGCCGCGGCGCAGAGCGCCTCATCCGTCTACAGCGCACCTGCACCCGCCACCGCGACCCAGGCGCGCGCGTCGGCGTCTGCATCCAGAGCATCGACCGCAGGCACCTCCACCTCCGCCGCCGAACGGGAGTTCGCGCCCGGTTGAGCCGGCCCGAGCGGGTAGGCGCGCCTGGGCGAGGCGCCTACCGCTCGGCTGCCGTGCTCCATCTCAGTATTTCGTCGGCGGCGAGGTCGGTCCGTACCCGAGCGTGGCCAGCGGCGTTTCGTATTCGTGCGCCGCCGCATTCGCGTATTTCGGGTCTTCTTCGATGTTTTCCACGAGCGTCACTTTTTCGGTTTCGATGTTGGGCCCCGAGCCGGAGAATCCTTCGTTGCCGAAGACGTCGTTGTGTTCGGCCGCGTTGCCTTCGCCGGAGTGGAACGACGTGATCCCGAACGAGTCGTCTTTGCGCGGGCTCTTGGAGTTCGTGATCAGGTTCCACTTGGCCGTGTCGTTGGTGTTCGAGCCGAACGTGATCCCGTTGCCGTTGCCGTCGATCACGTTGTGTTCAGCGACCGAGCCTTTGCCGCTCGGGTAGAACAGGACGCCGTTGCGGGAGCTTTCGTAGATGTAGTTGTTCTTGAACACGCCGTTCTTGCCGTAGTCGTAGATCCCGTGGTCGTGCCAGCCCGGTTCTTCGTTGACGCTGGAGAAGCCGCCTTCGGAGACTTTGATGACGGGCGGCCCGCAGCCGTGGATCCGGTCGTTTTCGATGTGCGTGCCGTCGGCCGGTTCTTTCGGGAATTCCACGATGTTGATGCAGATTTGGGAGTGTTCGCCGTTGATGTCGTCGTAGGTGAAGTTGTCGTTTTTCCCGGAGATCGCCAGCTGCACGTGGTCTTCGGAGTTCGCTTCGCCTGCGTCGCAGGTCCCGTTCAGCGGTTCGTGGATGATTTTCCCGGGCACGCCGTTGCCTTCCGCGTTCCAGCACCCGTGCGGGGTCGGGTCCGCCCATTTGAACTTGAGGTGCGTGAACGTGTAGTAGTTGGCACCGTTCTCGAGCGAGACCGGGTGGGCGATCGTCGCCGGTTCGGTCGCGCTCGTCGAGGTGATCGTGATCGGTTTGCCCGCTTCGCCTTTGCTGCTTGAGAGGACGAGTTCGCCGTTGCCCGACGCGTCCGATTCGTTGGCGAACGTCTGTCCCGACTGCAGACAGCCGACCTGTCCGGCCGGCACCGACGTGACCAGCTTTTTCAGCGTCTTGTACGGTTTTTCTTTGGTCCCCGAGTTGCTGTCGCTGCCGGTCGACGCGTTAGCGTAGAGGTTGCAGCCGGGCGCCGGCGCTTCTTCACTTTGCGTGTGGAACGCGGCGGCACACGCCGCCCAGCCACTTGCCGCTCCTTCGTTCAGTTTGAAGCTCGCGTTCTGTGCGCCGGAGGCGGTCGAGGTCACGTCCTCCTCGCCGCTCGTCCCGAATTCGCCGCTGAACTGCGTGCGCAGCGTCGCGCCGATGCCGTTGCTCGAGCCCGCCGTGATCGTCCGCGGGTGTTCGAACAGGCCGACGCCCGCGTACAGCAGATCGCCAGTGCTGACCGACGCCGTGGCGCCCGTCGTGACGCTCGTCCCCGTGCCCTGGTTGCACGAGGTCTGATCGAGCGCCCCGCTCGTCGCGACGCCCGAGTACTCGCCGAGCACGGCGCGCAGCGAGCCGCTCGTGGCGCCCGAGACGGTGACCGTCGTTTTGCCGGCCGCCGCGCTCTGGAAGTACCAGATCGAATGGGTCACGCCTTCGCTGCTCGTCGAGACGGCCTGCGTCCACGAGCCATTGACCGAGTCCGAGACTTTTGTCGTGCCGTTGGCGCGGAACTGGCCGACGAGCAGGTCGCCGGCGGCCACGTTGGCCGAGTAGCTGACGCCGAGGCTCGTGCCCGAGGTCGAGCCGGACGCCGACTGCACGTACGCAGTCGAGGCCATCGTCGGCGATGCCAGTGCGAGTGCAACCAGACCGACGCCGATCGCGAGCGTGAGAAGTCGCTTGCCCATGGGACCGCCTCCCTTTGGATGAGGTGTGCTGGAGCCGAGCGGCCCCCGCGCATCCGGTCTACCAGTGGCCCCGAGGGGGTTCAACGATGCTCGCCGTCGCTCCGCGCAGCAGTTGAATAAAACGGGCTCTTTCCAGGGGAATGCCGACGGCGCGGTCAGAGACGCTCGCGATCGAATCGATTCCCGCGGCGTGTTGTCGAGCGTGCCTAGAACGCCCGGCGGCGGACTAAGCTCAGGCGCGGGGGAAGACCTTGGCCAGCTTGCGCAGTGCGAGTGGGTTGCCCCTCGGCCGAAGCCGCCCGCGGGCGATCAGCCGCAGCGGGTCGACGCGCTCGCCGACGAGGTCGATCCAGTCCTGGTAGGCGAGCTGCAGGCGCACGTCGGGCTTCGGCGCCTCCCCCTGGGCGACCGTGCTCGAGCCGTTGTTGACGATCAGGTGCCACGTCGGCACGTCGGGATCGGTGAACTCCCACTGGAAGGTCGTCGGGCGCGACAGGCCGTGCTCGGGGTTGACCTGGCGGCGGATCGTGTCGAACAGCAGCTCGAGCGTCTCGGGGTCGCGCGTGGAGGGGCCCTGGCGCACGCCGATCACGCCGGCCTTGGCAAGCGCGCGCCCACGCTGGGAGATCTCCACCGGCGAGAGCCCCTGGCAGCAGTTTCGGCCCGGGCAGGCTCTCCAGCGGCATGCCGGCTGAGCGCAGCTTGGTCGTCATCGAAGTCAGACCCTCGACGCCGACCTCGTCGAGCGTCGAGTTGAAGACCGTCACGTAACGCTCGTCCCAGCCCGGCGGCATCAGCACCTGCGAGGTGTAGCGCGTTACCTCGTGCAGGATGCCGGCGACGGCCTTGGGCACGCGCACGGGGTCTTCGCGCTTGAGGTCCGACAGCAGCTTCACGCCGAAGCCGATGTGGCGCTGCTCGTCGGTCGCGATGTTCTCCATCCCCTCGCGGAAGGCGGGCAGCTGGTCGCGTTCCTCCAGATAGCTGCAGATGAAGTGCTGGCCGGGCTGGGCCAGCGACGCCTCGATCACGATGTGGTAGAGCGTCACGGCCGCCGCGAGCTTCGCCGGCGAGTGATCCTTGCGCAGTTCGTCTGCCATCGTGTCGAGCCGGTCGAAGATCTTGCGGAAGCCCGGCGTGAGCTGGGGCTTGATCGCGTTCAGGCCGCTCGCCATCGAGCCGTCGCCGACTTCGCAGACCTCCTGCATGAAGCGCTTGAAGAACACCGCGTGGCGAGCCTCGTCGACCTGCTGGGTCGTGAGGAAGTACTTCTGCTCCTCCAGCGGCGCCGCGTCGATATAGGGGGAAAGGTTGTCCGCTACTGCGTCCTCGCCCCAGAAGAACAGGCAGTAGTTCCACATCGCCGCCGTGCGCTCGAACTCGGTGAAGTCCTCACGCCACTGCCTGGCATCCTCGGAGAAGTCGAGCTCGGTGGCCTTCCAGTTGCCGCGCTCCCAGCGCGCGTACAGGTCGGAGTAGCTGATCGCGTCGGTCGGCAGGCTGAGAATGTTGCCGTCCGCGCTGGCCGCTGCCGTCGATGTGGGGGTGGCGCTTGCCATTGAAGAGGGCTCCTGTCAGGGGTTTGTCATCAAATTAATAGAATCGATAATGGACGCTATCGAAATAGCGATCGCTCTGTCAAGTAGTATGTGGCGATGAGGACAGCGCCTGCCGGCACCGACACCCGGGCTCCGAACGAGCCTGGAGCGCCGGCGTCGCCACCCGCGAGCGGGCGGTTGACGCGCGAGCAGAGCAAGGCCAATACGCGCGAGCGGTTGCTCGCCGCCGCCCGCAGCTCGTTCGCCGAGAGCGGCTTCCACGGCGCCTCCGTCGAGGAGATCGCCACCCGCGCGGGCTTCTCCACGGGCGCGCTGTACTCGAACTTCGACGGCAAGGAGGACCTCTTCCTCGTGCTGATGGAGCGCGAGATCGAGGAGCATGCTCGCGAGATCTCAGCGGCCGTGGCTGAGCGTCCGTCGGTCTCCGAGCGCGCCACCGGCGGCGCGCGGCGCTGGATGATGATGATCGAGCGCGAGCCCGAGCTGCTCCTGTTGTTCATGGAGTTCTGGGCTTACGGCGTGCGCGAGCCCGCCGTGCGTCCGAAGGTCGCCGAGCGCTTCGCCCAGGTGCGCCGCCTGTTGACGAGGCTGATCGAAGACGGCGTGCGCGAGTTCGAGCTCGAGCTGGCGCTCCCCGCCGAGCAGCTCGCGATCGCCGTCGACGCGCTCGCCGACGGGATCGCCCGCCAGCGCCTGGCCGACCCGGCCGCCGTCCCTGATGAGCTGATGGGCACTGTGCTCTCGCTGCTGTTCGAGGCCGCCACGCGCCCGGCCGACCGGTAGCTGCGGCCCCGCTACTCCGCGCGGCGTGGCTCGCCCGCGGGCACACACACGTAGGCGTAGTGCACCGTGAACAGCCTGCGCGCCAGCGGCGGTGCCAGATGGTGAAGCGTCGTCCTCAGCGCCCACTTGACCGTTGCGCGCGCACGCGCCGTCGTGCTGTCGGCGAAGAAACGGTGCACCACGAGCGGTAGCGGGTCCTCGAGCTCCGCCGCGATCGACAGCCCGGCGCTTGTCGCGATCGCGCGCGCCGCGTCGCGGTCCAGGCGCTGCAGGTGGCCGACCTCCTCGGCGTGCTCGCGCTTGCCCGCGCGGCGCGCCGAGACGTTCGCCTCGAGCGGCACCTCGACGACCACCGAGCCGCACACTCGCGCGACCTCGCCGAGCAGCGCTGCCGTGTCGGGCACGTGCTCGAGCACGTGCGAGAGGATGCCCAGCTCATATGCGCCGTCGGGCTCCTTCAGCCGGCTGCCGTCGTACAGCGCGACCGACGCGATCTCGCTGCGCTGGGCGGCGATCTGCACGGCCGCCTCGGTGATCTCGACGCCAGCGAGCTCGCCGCCGAAGTCACGCGCGTGCAGCTCGCACAAGAGCGCGCCGTCGCCGCAGCCGACCTCCAGCGTGCGCCGCGGGTCGATGCCGGCACGCCCGCACAGTGCAATTACGTGGTCGGCCTTGCCGAGCGCCCCGAGCGCACGCCAGCGCGAGTTGCGCGCCGCGCCGGCCGCGTCGCTGCTGTACGCGTCGTCGTAGAAGCGGGCCAGCTCGGCGCTGCTGATTTGCCCGTCGGGCGCCATCTCGGCTCGCGCTGCGCTCTCCAGCTCGCGGATCGCCCGCGCCGCTAGCCGCTGCGCTTGAACGGCGACCAGGGCAGCCGCTTGGCGAGCAGGCGGTTGCGCGGGACGAGCATCCTGAACAGCGCCTTGCCGGCGAACGCCCGCGCCTGGTTGGTCCGTGAGCGCGTGTATCCCGCCCATCGCTCGGCCGTCTCCGTCAGCTCCGGGCGCGGCGAGAGCCGGTGCATCATCCGCAACTGCGTCGTGTGCAGGTCGTGGTAGAAGGAGCTCGCCACGTTCGGCACCGGATGCGGATAGAGGTCGTAGCGCGACCAGTAACCGAGGTCCCAGCGGTGCAGGTTGGCGGCCAGCGTGTCGACAGCCTGCTCGAAGTCCAGGCGCCGGTCGGCATCGTCGAGGCCGACGCCGACGTCGTGCAGGCCCCACATCGCAAATATTCCGCCGTTGAGCACGAACGACGGCGGGCTCGTCGGGTACTCCTCGGGGTAGGCGCCGCCGTGCAACCGTGCACGCACGCCGCCTTCGGCGCTGTCGAGGTCGAGCGGCAGCAGCGCCCGGCGCGCAGCTTCGGCAAAGTGCTCGTCACCGGTCTCCGCGTACAGGCGAACCAGCAGGCTCGCGCCCTCGCCCTGTGCCATCGCCGAGAGCCACGGCTCGGGCAGCGCGAACGTGTGCGGGAAGGCCACCGGGTGAAGCCAGCCGCCGGCGAGCTTGCCCTCGGTCTGCTGCAGCGCCATCACGTCCTCGGCGCAGGCGATTGCGGAGGCCAGCCATTCCTCGCCGTCGCCCGCGAGGTAGCGCTCGTAGCTGCCCAGAGCCCACTGCGTGAGCGCCACGAACAGCCACTGCTCCGGCGGGGGCGCTCCCGGGATCGGCCAGACCGGCGCTTTCGCCTTCACGCGCATGTCTATGTAGTAGCCGCCGAGACCGGCCTTCGTGAGGTTCGGTCCGGCCGGCAGCGAGAAGCTCGCGACGCTCGAGAAGAAGCTTCGCGCGTTCGCGCTGGGAGGCTGGAGGTCCGGACAGGTTGGTGTTCACCGTTCACACGTTAGCCGCTGCCTCGGTTGCATACGATGGGCTGCGAATGAACGGGTCCGCCCCTCTCGGATCGCCCGCGCGGCGCGTGCGCGTGGTCACGCTGATCGACATCCTGAGCATGAGTGGCGGCGCCGAGCGGCTCGCTCTGCTGGCCGCCACGCGGCTCGATCCCGAGCGCTTCGACTCGACGCTGAGCGTGAGTCGCTGGCCACCGCCGAGTGAGGGCATCGGCGGCGATCCGGCGCGACGGGCACTGGAGCTCGTCGAGCAGTCAAATGCCCGATTTCTGCCGCTGGGACACAGCAAAAAGGCCGAGATCGCGCCCTGGGTGAAGCTCGGGCGCTTCCTGCGAGCCGAGCGAACGGACGTGCTGCACGCGCACAAGTTCGGCTCCAACGTATGGGGCTCGCTCGTCGGCACGCTCGCCCGCGTGCCCGTCGTGCTCGCGCACGAGCACACGTGGTCCTACGAAGGGCAGCCGCTGCGTCGCTTCCTCGACCGTGAGCTGATCGCGCGCGGGGCCGATCGCTTCATCGCCGTCTCACAGGCCGACCGTGGACGAATGACCGAGGTCGAGGGGATTGACCCGAGCCGCACGATGGTGATCCCGCACGGGATCCTCGACCCGCCGCCGGCTGCCGGCAAGGACGTGCGTGCGGAGCTCGGCATTGCGCCCGATGCACCGGTCGTTGGGGCCGTCGGCGTGCTGCGACCGCAGAAGGCGATCTCCGTGCTGCTGCGCGCCACCGTGCTGCTGCGCGAGCAGCGCCCGCAGCTGCGCGTGCTGATCGCCGGCGACGGCTTCGAGCAGGCCGAGCTCGAAGCGCTCTCGCGCGAGCTCGGCCTGGACGACGTCGTCAGCTTCCTCGGACATCGCGGCGACGTGCCCGACCTGCTCGCGAGCCTCGACGTCGCCGTCAGCTCCTCCGACTTCGAGGGGAGCCCGCTGGCGGTGATGGAGTACATGGCCGCCGGTCTGCCGATCGCCGCGACCGACGTCGGCGGCGTACCCGACCTGATCGAGTCCGGCGTGCACGGGCTGCTCGTTCCGCGCCGCGATCCCGCGGCGCTGGCGGGCGCGATCGGAGCGCTGCTGGACGACCCCGCCGCCGCGCGCGCGATGGGCGAGCGCGCCCGTGTGCGCCGCGCCGAGGAGTTCACGGTCGACGCGTTTGTGCGCCGTCTGGAAGAGCTCTACCTGAAGCTGCTGGCCGAGAAGGCCCGCGCCTGAGCGACGCGCCGCCCGCGCTTGCGCGAGTGCCGCACGGGTCTCGAGGAGAGCGCGCCCGCAGCGCTGGCCGGCATCGGCGTGCGGCGGGCGATCGAGAGCAGCACCGGTCCCAGGCCGAGCAGGATCCACAGCCTCCAATCGAACCCGTCGGAGATGAAGAACTGCGCCGCGAGCATCGCGATCTCGGCCATCAGCGCCGCGCGCGCGAGGTCGGCATAGCCGCGCTGGCCCAGCCGATCGAAGCGCCTGGACGCCAGCCACGCGGCGCGCAGGCAGCCGCCGATCACCAGCAGGAACAGCGCGAAGCCGACTACACCCGTCTCGGTCAGCAGCTGCAGGTAGAGGTTGTGGACCAGGTGCGGAACTTCCGCGACCAGTTCGACGCGCTCGAGCGTGCCCGAGCTGAGCGCGTAGTGCGGCTCCACCGCTTCGAAGTTGTTCAGGCCGATGCCGACCCAGTGGTGCTGGGAGAAGATCGTCCACGCAACTTTCCACAGGTCGTTGCGCCCGCTCGTGCCGCCGCCGAAGTCGGTCATGCGTTCGATCGCCCCTGGATTGACCACAGAGATGATCGCCAGCCCGACCCCGGCCGCCGCGGTCAGCCCGAGCAGGCGTTTGCGCTGGCGCGGCAGCACGGCCAGGCCCGCGACCGTGGCGACCGCGAGCGCGATCAGACCGCCGCGCGACTGCGTCGCGAAGAAGCCGGTCGTGACGATCACGAACGCGACGAGCAGCGCCACGCGGTGGCGGCGCTGCTGCGCGAGCGACCAGAACCCAGCGCAGAGGAACATCGCGATCAGGTATCCGGCGGCCTGTACGTTGGGGTCGCCGCCGCCTCCCGTGAAGCGCCCGTCGAGGGTCGCTTGCGCTCCTTCCGCTGACGCCCCGGCCGTCAGGCCTCCGTTGCCGATGCCGAAGAGCACCGATACGACGGCTCCGAGGATGAACGCGATGCCGATCACGGTGACGTCTCGTGGACCACGCAGGGTCGTCACGGTGAGGATGAACGCGAGCACGGCGATCAGCCACGACTGCAGCGCTTCGGTCGTCGCGCCGGCGTCGGTGGACCAGATCGTCGACAACGCCAGCCACAGCGCGAACAGGCCGAGCAGCTGGATCAGACGCGACTGTTCGCGCAGCACCGCTGGCCGCGCCGAGCGCGTGATGAACGTGCCGATCCAGCCGAGGAACACGAGCACGCCGACGCTGTTCGGCCCGACGCTGAGCGCCGCCGTGTCCTGGATGAACAGCAGCGCGACGTAGACGGCCAGCGCGACCGTCAAATCGAGCAGGACGAGCGGCGCGTAGCAAACCGCCAGCACGACCGCGAGGCCGACGCTGACGTGCCCGTTGGCGAGGTAGCGGCCGGTGATCAGCGCGAGCAGCAGCGCGACGATCGCGATCAGCGCCGGGTGGATGCTCGGCAGCAAGCGCGGCGCTCGCCGCCTGCCACCCGCGAGCACGCCGGGAAAGCTGCTCATGCGCTACTCGCGAACGAGGTGGCGCGCGCGTGTGGGCTTCTTCGCGACGATGTCCTCGTCGGGACCGTCGTCCTCCGGTGCCACGTAGCCATACGCATAGCCGTAGGCGTGCATGTCGTCGGGCGTGGAGGTGCTCTCGGCGACGACCACGACGCCGACGAGCGGCGCGCCCGCCCGCGCGAGCATGTCGCGTGAGATCGTCAGCAGCTGCCGGTCGGTGTGCCGCGGGCGCGCGACGAGGATCAACTGATCGCAGAGCTGCGCGATCTGCAGCGACTCGCTGGCCACGCCAACAGGCGCGGCGTCGACGATCACGTGTCCCGCCATCGCCTTGGCTTCCTCGAGCAGCTTCGGCAGGCGGGCGAGCTGCATCGACAGCAGCGCCGCGCCGCCCCGCGGGGCCGGCATCACGCGAACGCCCGGGAGATCCGGCACGGGCACGAGCAGCTCCTCGAGCGTCGCCTCGACGATGTTGACCGGACGCGGCTGGCTGATGCCCAACAGCGTGCCGACCGCTGGTTTGCGCAGATCGAGATCCATCAGGATCACCTCCTCGCCGGTCTCGGCGAAGGCCGCCGCGAGGGCCGTGGCGAGCGTCGTCTTGCCGTCGCCGGCGCCGGCGCTGGTGACCATGATCGAGCGCGAGTGCTCGCGGTAGGCGAGCTGTACGCGCAGCATGCGCAACTGCTCGAAGGCGAACGGCGGGAAGTCGTCCGGGCGCAGCGCCCGGCGGCGTCCTCTCGTCTCCACGTTGGGCACCGCCGCGAGCACCGGCACCGGGAACAGCTCGGCGACGTCGTCGAGGTCGCGCACGCGCCGGTCGAAGAATTCGGCCGCGAGCGCGGCGACGCTGCCGATCGCGAAGCCGCCGATCAGCGAGAGCAGCAGGATCAGCCAATGGGGGGCGCCGGTCGGCGCACCCGGTGGCGTCGCCGATTCGGTGACGGACAGGCTTGGGTCCCCGCCGTTGGCCTGCGCCGAGCGCAGCGAAGCGATGCGGGCCGCGAGTTCCTGCGCGAGCGCGCCGTTGGCCACGCCGCCGGTCGCACCCGAGGCCTGCTGCAGCCGCGCGTTCAGCTCGCTCACCTGCGCTTGGATGTTGTGCTGCACGAGGCTCGCCCGGTATGCGACGGCGGCGCTCGCGAAGGCGTTTGCCAGCCGCGCGGCGCCGACCGCACTGTCGGACTGCGCCGTGACCTTGAGCACGTCGCTCTCGCCGAGCGGCGAGACGCTGACCAGCGACTGCACCCTTCCCGCGGTCCAACCTGCGCCGAGCCGGGCCGCGACCGCCTGGGCGGCCGGCAGCGAGTCGAGCAGGGCCGCAGCCGTCTGCACCGTGCGGACGGGTTCGCCCGCTTCGACGACGACGCCGGTGTTGGCGAGGCTCGATTCGCCCTGCTGGACCGGCGCCACGAGCACCTTCGAGCTCGCTTCGTAGGTCGGCGAGCCGCGCAACGTGGTGACGGCGGCGACGGCGAACGTCAGCAGCATGACCGCGACCAGCAGCATCCACCGGCGTCGGATGGCGCGGAGATAGGGACCGAGCGCCTGTTCCGGCGCCTCAGTGCCGACAGGCATCACGGGGCTTGAGTCTGCAGCCATCCGAGGCAAGGGTAGCGATTGACACGGCGGTCGTTCGCCGCTTGGCGGCCGATCCTCGGCCCCCGCGGTCGAACCCGGAGCGCGTGCTCAGTTGCCGTTCCACAGCCCCCAGGAGGCGACCGGGCTGCCCGAGGCGACGTCGAAGTCCTCCGCGGCGGCATCGAGGTAGCGAGGGTCGGCGGAGATGTTCCCCGTCAGCGACAGTCGCGCCGCGCTCACGTGGTTGACCGCGCTGATCCCGTCGGGGTTTTCGAAGGAGTCGTTTTCGAACGCCGCGTTGCCGGTGCTGGCGGCGCCGAGTTCGGGCGACATCACGAGCGCCGCCGCAAGCGGGTGGCCCGCGTCGCCGGGCACGCGGAAGGAGTTCGTGGCGACGTTGTGCCACGCTTGGTTGCCGCTGTTCGGGGCGCCTCCCATGTCGCCGAAGTTGAGGCCGCTGCCCGCGTTGTCGATCACGTTGGAGAAGATCCGCGCGTTCGTCGGGTGCGGGTAGACGGTCACGCCGAAGCCGTTGTGGTCGTTGTACAGCCAGTTGTCGTAGATCTGCACGTTGTTGCCCGAGGCCAGGTAGATCAGGTGGTCGTGCTGCGTGCACTGGCCGACGTCATGGATGCGGTTGAAGCGGATCGTCGTGTTGTCGGTGTTGCCCCAGAAGCCCACGCCGATCCCGTTGCCGCGCAGGCCGGGGACCGACTCGTAGTAGTTGTTGCGTTCGAACACGTCGCCCGTGCCGGCGATGTCGAGCGACTCCGAGACGACCGTCGGGGTCGGACACACTGCACCGGCGGTCTTTTTGTAGAACGTGTTCGAGCCATCGATGTTCAGGCCCGCGAGCGTCGTGTACGAAGCCTCGATGTCGACCCAACCGACGACCGTGACCGCTTCGCCCGGGTATGCCGTGAGCGTGATCTGCCCGCTCGGTGTGCCGCTGTTGTTCAGGTTGTGGTGAGTGCTCGTGCTGCCGTACGTGCCGCCGCGCAGGCAGCCCGTCTCGCCCGCTTCCAGCGCGCCGTCGAGCTTGGCGACGCTCTGGTACGGAGACGTCACGCTGCCGTTGCCGCGGCTGTCAGAGCCGTCCGGCGCGGCGAACAGGTCACACGAGACGGAAGGCCTCGGCGCCGAGTTCGTGCCGGCTGCGCCGCCGGCAGCTTCCTCGGGGACCGGGCCGGAGCCCGTGCCGGTGCCGGTGTTGCCGGGGGCGCCGCCCGCCGGAGCGGACGGGGGCCCTGATCCGGCGCCGGTGCCGTGCGGGTGGCCCGGGTGCCCATGCGAGGGGCGCGTGGCGTGGTGACGCTTGCGGCGGGAGTGCCGCCGGGCGTGACGCGAGTGCTGCTGTGCCGTACGCGAGGCCTGCCGGGCATGTGCGCCGTGGGCGGCCGACCGCGCCTGCACAGGCTGCGTCGTGAGCAGCGAGATGGCGATCGCGAGCAGGGCTGCCAGCGCCGAGCAGAGGACGACGTGGACGGCCGGGCGGGTCTGGGTGGGGCTTGACAACACTTGTCTCCTTGGGTCCGGTGTCGCTCTTGGTGGGCTCGAGCGAGTGCGTGGCGGCTGGCACGCTGGCATCGGCCCAGCGCCGTGGCGCGGTGAGAAGGCCCGCCGGCGGTGGACGATTGTTCGGTGGACCTTTGCCCTGCGAGAAGCGCTAGCGCTGCGCGAGCCGGCGACGCCATCGAGGCGCCGTCGACTCGGCGATCACCGTGTCGTACAGGGCGCGTGTCCGCTCCACCCAGGGTCGCGCGGTGAAGCGGTCCAGGTAGGCCTCACGGCCCGCCCGCGCGAGCGTTTCGCGGCGCGGGCGATCGGCAAGCAGCGCCCCGAGCGCGCCGGCCACGTCGTCGACCGTCGGCGGCGCAGCCACGAGCACTCCCGTCCTGCCGTCTTCGACGATCTCGGGAATGCCGCCGACGCGTGTCGCCAGCACCGGCACGGATGCCGCAAGCGCCTCGATCAGCGTGGTCGGGAAGGCCTCGCGGCGTGACGGATGTAGGCACACGTCTGAGGCGTCGAGCACCGACATCACGTCGTTGCGCCGCCCGGTCAGCAGCACGGCGTCTCCGTGCGGCGCCGCCTGCAGCGCCAGCTCGTCGGCGAGCGGGCCGCTGCCGACGATCAGCAGCCGCAGCCGCGGGAAGCGCTCGCGCAGGCGGGCCACCGCCTCGATCGCCACCTCGTGCGCCTTTTCGGTGCGCAGCGCCGAGATCATCGCGACGACCATCTCCTCGGGCGCGATGCCGAGCTCCCGGCGAACGGCCGCCCCGCTGCCGGGCTCGACGGCGACGTCGACCCCGTTGAGGATCTTCACGACACGGTCACCCATGCCCCAGCTGAACGGCATGTAGGCCTCGCGGGCGCTTTCCGAGACGGCGATCACGCGGGTGTCGCAGAGGCGTCGGCCGAGCGTGAACACGGCGCTCTTGGCGCGCTGCATGCCCTCGCGACGCTGCACGATTTCGTGGAGCGTCGAGACCGCTGGGACGCCGAGCCTGCGCGCCGCGATCCCACCGATCAGATCGGCCGCGCCGAGGTGCGTGTGCACGACGGCCGGGCCGACGGCCTCGATGTGCCGGCGCACGACCTGCACGTGCCGGCGGCTGGGGCGGCCCGGGATGTCGAGGTGGGTCGGCTCGACGCCGACGGCCCGCAGGGCATCGGCCGCCGGGTTGCCGTCGAGCGGTTCGAAGTAGGCCACCTGCAGCGCGATCCCTGCGAGCGGCGCCGCCACCGCGAACTGGCTGAGCAGCATCTCCGCGCCGCCGAGCGCGAGGTGGTCGATCAGCGCGAGGACGCGTAGCTGCGCCTGCGCCGGTGCGTCGCGCTCGCCGATCACGCGGGCGCCTGCAGGCGGGCTCGGCCGCCTGGCCAGACTCGTGTCGGCACGCCGCGCCTGCTCGAGGCGGGTTGCGGGACCGGTTGCTCGATCGCCGACTGCAGTCCCGGCGCGATCCGCTCCGAGACGTCGCTCCAGCGGTTGCCCGAGAGCATCGAGGCGTGCGCGCGCCGGCCGTACTCCTCGGCCAGCGACGGATCGCCGAGCAGCCGCTCGAGTGCCTCGGCGAGCGGCTCGACCTCGCCCGGCGCCACCAGTAGGCCGGTCTGCTGCTCGGCGATGATCTCCGGCATCGCGCAATGGGCTGCCCCGATGCACGGCAGCCCGCAGCCCATCGCCTCCTGGAAGACATGTCCCCAGGGCTCGAACAGGGAGGGCATCACGAACACGCTCGCGCCTTCGTACAGGCGGGTTAGCTCGGCTCGGCTCTCCACGGGCCCGAGCCAGTTCACTCCGGTCAGATCGGCCCCAGACGGAGGCACTGGCGGCCCGACCACGGTGAGGCTCGCGTGGGGCAGGCGCGCTCGTACGCGGGGCCAGGCGGCGAGCAGCTCGCGCCCTCCCTTGCGGGCGAAGTCCCTGCCGACGAACAGCGCCTGCGCCGAATCCCAGCGACGCGACTCGAGGCTCGGCAGCAGCAGGTTCGCGCCGGCGCCAACGCTGCTCACGCGACTCGGGTCGAGCCCGTAGTCGGCGATCATCGCGTCACGGACGAAGTCGCTCCAGGGGAAGACGTGGGCGGCGGCGCGGCAGACGCCGGCCTCGAGCTCGCGCCAGCGGCGGAAGCCCGCCCCGCTGAGCGGCGCCCAGGACGGGTAGAAGCGCTCGGTCAGCGACATGATGTTGTCCGTATAGATCACAAAGGGCCGCCCCGCCCGTAGGTCGCCGGGAGCGAACACCGTCTGTGCCTGGAAGATCAGATCGAAGGAGCCGCGGCGGCGGCGCAGCTCGCGCTCGACCGCGCCGCTGAGCGCGAGGAAGTTGGTCGCGTTGAAGCCCGCTCGGGCGCGCCAAGTCGTGCGATCGCGGTTGAAATGACGCAGCTTGACGAGCAGATCGAGCGCCGGCGTGAGCTGCGGGTGGATCGTGCCCGCCGGCGAATGGCGTTCGCCGAGGAGCTCGAGCAGCTGCGCCGTCGCCTTGGACATGTTCCCCTGTCCCATGCTCAGGCCCAGGATGCGAAGTTCAGAGCTTCGCTCGATCGTGGGCGAGCTCGGGTCGGTCACAGTGCGGCGACAGTCTAGATACCGCCCCGTCGACCGCTCGGCGTGAACAGACCGCAGCAGCGCCGGCCCGGGGATCGACCACTTGACGGGCCGCGCGAAGTTCCCGCGCCGCCGGACACCATAATGGGCAGCGTGAGCGCCGCTCCCGCATCGGCTTCGGACTTTTCGCCCAGCGGAGGGGACCGCGTGGACATCAGCGTGCTGATCCCCGTGCTCAACGAGGAGCGCCACATCCGCGAGACCGTTGCCGCGATGCAGGCGCAGCGCTTCGACGGGACCGTCGAGCTGCTGTTCGCCGACGGCGGCTCCGAAGACGCCACGCGCGAGATCCTCGAGGAGATGGCCGAGCGCGATCCGCGAATACGCGTGTTCGACAACCCGCGCCGGCGCACCGCGAGCGGGCTCAACGTCTGCCTGCGCGAGGCCCGCGGCGAGTACGTGGCGCGGATGGACGCACATACCTACTACGCCGATCGCTACCTCGAGGCCGGCGTGCAGCGGCTGCGCGGGGGTGGCACCGAGTGGGTCAGCGGCCCTGCGGTCCCGCGGCCGGTCGGCCCCGTCTCGCGTTCGGTCGCGCTTGCGCTCGCCTCCTGGCTCGGTCGCGGCGGCTCGCGCAAGTGGAGCGAGGACGAAGGCGGGGGCGAGGAGCGCGAGCTCGACACCGGAGTGTTCGGGGGCGTGTGGCGCCGCGAGACGCTGCTCGCCGTCGACGGGTGGGACGAGCGCTGGCCGATCAACCAGGACTCCGAGATGGCTTCGCGCTTTCTCAGTCGCGGCGCGCGGCTGGTCTGCCTGCCCGAGATGGTCGGCAACTACGTGCCGCGCGACTCGCTGTCCGGCCTTGTGCGCCAGTACTGCCGCTATGGCTACTACCGCGCGCGCACGTTCCGCCGCCACCCGGAGAGCATGCGCCGCTCCCACCTGATCGCGCCCGTGCTGGCGCTCTCGCTGATCGGTGCATTGCTCGCGCCGCGGCCGCTGCGACGCCTCTCACAGCTGGGGCTGGCCGCCTATCTGGCCGCCGTCGGCGCAACGGCGGCCGATGCGGCGAGGCTCCCGGGGCAGCGCACCGAGGGCGCGCTGCTGCTCGGCGTGCTGCCCGCGATGCACCTCGGCTGGGGCTTTGGCACGCTCGCCGGCGTGGCCAAGTTCGGCCCCCCGCTGGAGGCGCTCGCGCGGCTGCTGGGGCGCTCCTCGCCACGGCCGACGCACGACTCGACCGAGCCGGTGCATGCACCCTCGCTGCACGAACGAGACGCGTGAGCGGATGAGGTGCAGTGGACGCTGAGGGCGTGCCGCGCCGGCCGGTGCGGCTGGCCGTCTACACGGACTACGAGTACTGCTCCGACGGCGTGCGCCGCTACGGCCAGCGTGCCTTCGTTGTGTTCCTCGAGGCGCTGCGGCCGCACTTCGAGCGGTTCGTGCTCGTCGGCCGCTTCGACCCGCACCCGGGCAGCTCGCACTACCCGCTGCACGAGCAGACCGAGCTGGTCGGCCTGCCGCACTACGAGAGTCTCGGCCACCCGTGGTCGGTCGCGCGCTCGTTGCTGATCTCGGTCGCGCGCTTCTGGCGCCTCTTGGACGAGGTCGACACGGTCTGGGTGCTCGGCCCCTACCCGCACTCGGTGCTGCTCGCGTGGATGACGCTGCTACGCAGGCGGCGGCTGGTGCTCGGCGTGCGCCAGGACATGCCCGTGTACGTGCGCAGCCGCCGACCCGGCCGCCGCTGGATGCACTGGAGCGCGGACGCGCTCGAGTGGATCTGGCAACGCCTCGCGCGTCGCCATCCCGCCGTCGTCGTCGGCCCCGAGCTCGAGCGCAAGTACCGCGAGGCCGGCGCGTGCGATGTTCTCAGCACCGCAGTCTCACTCGTCTCCGAAGACGACCTCGCCAAGGCCGGCGCGGCCGTCGCCGCGCGCGATTACTCCGGCGAGCTGACCGTGCTCACCGTCGGCCGGCTCGATGCCGAGAAGAACCCGCTGCTGCTGGCCGAGATCGGCGAGCGGCTGCGCGAAGGCGCGCGGCGCTGGCGGCTGCTCGTCTGCGGCGACGGGCCGCTGCGCGAGCAGCTGGACGAGCGCCTGAGAGAGGGCGGACTGCAGGACGTGGTCGAGCTGCTCGGCTACGTGCCGATCGACGGCGGCCTGCTCGACCTCTACCGCTCAAGCCACATGTTCCTGCATGTATCGCTGACGGAGGGCTTCCCGCAGGTGCTGGTCGAGGCGTTCGCATCGGGACTGCCGACCGTCGCGACAGCCGTCGGCGGCGTTCCGGCGGCGGCCGAGGGCGCGGCGCTGCTCGTGCAGCCGGGCGATGCGCTCGCCGCGGCGAGCGCGCTCGAACAGATCGCCGGAGACGCGGCGCTGCGCGATCGGTTGGTCCAGACCGGCCTGGAGCGGGCGCGCGGCGGGACGCTCGAGGCGGCGACCGCGCGGCTGGCAGAGTTCCTCGCCGACGCGCGCTGAGAGCCGGGTTCGGCGCGGCCGGATCAGCGGACGCGCTATCGCCCGCGGGCGCCCGGGCGGATCGCGTGAGCGATCGCGCGCAGGAAGCGTGCGATCGAGACCGTCGCGGGCACGTGCGTGGTGAGCATGTGCGCGAGCCGCAGTGCCAGCCCGTGGTAGAGCGCGAGGTCCGGTGGCGAGCTGAGCGCGAGCACGATGAACTGCTTGACTTCCTGGCGTGCGCTGCGCCGGACGTTGAACGTCGCGCCCCTGCCGGGCTCCGGCCAGCGATAGGTCGCCGAGCGGCGATCGACGTAGGCAAAGCGCCAGCCCGCGCGACGGAGCCGGATGTAGAGCGTGTACTCCTCACCCACGCGCAGCCACTCGGGATAGCCGCCGACGGCGCGCACAGCCTCGGTTCGCATCACGACTCCCGGTGCCGGGATCGGATTGGCGCGGTACAGCCGGCTCAGGTCGTTGACCGGATGCTCTGCGCTGTTGCCGATCCAGCGCGCCAAGCCGTCGTCGGGCGTGCGCGCAGCGATCCAGCGGTCCGAGCCGGCGTAGCCGGCGATCTCGACGTTCGCGTAGGCGAGCCCGACGCCCGGGTCCTCGAACGTCGGCAACAGGTGCTCGAGGTGGTCCGCTCGCCAGAGGTCGTCGGCGTCGAGCTGCGCCACGAGCGGCGCGCGCGCCAGCGCGAGCGCCGTGTTGCGCGCCGCCGAGACGCCGCCGTTGCGCGGCCGGCGCACGATCCGCAGTCGCTCGTCGTCGATCGCCTCCAGGGCCGGCGCGATCGGCTCGGCCGAGCCGTCGTCGGCAACGATCACCTCCAGCTCGGTCACGGTTTGCGCGAGCGCGCTGGCGACGGCTTCGGCGACCGTCGCGGCCGCGTTGTAGGCCGGCATCAAGACGCTCACGCGCGGAGTGACCGTCATGACGGACGGGCCGCGCGACGCGGCGACACGAGGCGCACGATGCCGGGGAGCAGGTCGCGCGCGAGCAGGTGGAGCACCGCGAGGTAGGTCAGGGCGCCGGCGGCCGCGCCGGCGGCGATCTCCGCTCCGGCGCCGCTGAGCTGACGGTCGATCAGCAGCAGCACGACGCTGAGCGCGCCCGAGGCCAGGAGCGGCGGCGCGAACGCGCTCAGCAGGCTGGCCAGGGTCAGGTCGAACATCCGCTTGGCGATCGCGAGCGTGACGATCTGGGCGGCGATCGCGATTCCGGCCTGGACCCAGGACACCGCGACGATCCCCGAGGGCGCCGCGATCAGCGAGCCCACGACCAGCGCGATCGCCTGGGGAACGGCAAGCATGAACAGCAGGTTGGCACGCCCGCGTGACATGAACGCGTTGCCGCAAACCATGCTGATCGGCGACATCACAGCCCACAGGCAGAGCACCTGAGCGGCGGCCACTGCGCCGTGCCAGCGGTTGCCGAAGACCGTCGTCGTGATCGGGTCGGCGAGCACGATCAGGAAGGCCGTCATCGGAAAGACGACCGTTGCGATATAGCGGAAGGAGGTGATCATCCCGCGCCTGAGGTCCTCGTGATCGAGCGTCGCAAACGCCGGGAAGAGCACCTGCCCCGCGACGTTCGCGACGTTGAGGATCAGCAGCTGAGGGATCCTCGTCGCGATCGAGTAAAAGCCGAGCTGGACGACCCCGAGCACGCGTCCGATCACGAGGTTGTCGAACTGCGCGAGGAACGCGGCCATCACGCCGATGCCGGTCACGTAGCCGCCGAAGCTGAGCAGCTTGCGGATGTGGCGCACGCTGCGCAGGTGTCGCGGGCGCCACGGCACGAGCCACCACAGCAGCACCGTCAGCGCGATGTTCCCCGCGACGTAGCCGATGATCAGGCTCCAGATGCCGGCACCCGAGAGCGCCAGCCCGATGCCGAACGCGCCCCGCACGCCGGCGTCGGCGAGCTCGGCGATCGTGCGCGAGCGAAAGTCGATGTTGCGCATCGCGATCGCGTAGTGCGTCGATGACAGCGCGAGGATGAAGAACGTCGTGCCGAGCACGGGCATCACGGCGGTCAGTCGCGGCTGATGGAAGAAGCTCGCGGCGACAGGTCCGAGCGCCGCCGCGACCACCGCCAGGACCGCGCCCAAAGTCACGCTCACGGTGAAGGCCGTGTCGGCCTGGTCGTCCAGCTCCTCCTCGGGTGCGATCACGATCGCCTGCCCGACGCCGAGTCCCTGGAGCATTTCCAGGAACGTCATGAACGTGATCGCGATCGCGACGACGCCGAAGTCCTTCGGCGTCAGCAGCCGCGCGAGGATCGCCGTCGTGACGACGGTCGTCAGGCGCAGACCGACGTAGGACCCGTAGGCCCAGGCCATGCCCCGCAGCGTGCGGCCGCCGAGTCCCGGGGCGGTGGTGCTCGTCATCGCACTCCTCAGCCACTGGCGCGACGGTGCACGCACACCTCATAAGTCACGGGCGAGCATGTTAGAGGAGCGCTCCGGCGTTCCCCGCAGGTCAACTGGCGCTCAGCCGCGGCCCGCGAGCGAGCGCAGCGTGCCGACGGAATCCCAGGCCGCAGAGCTGCGCAGGCGGCGGAGAACCGGCGAGAGCTTCATCCGGAAGCGACGGTCGTCGTCGACATGGTAGACGCCGATGCGCGGGACCTCGAGCGCTCCACGCGCGTCGAGCCGCCGCGGCAACGCCGCCGCGACCGTGTATCCGCAACTCCGAGTGGCCTGCACGACGCGCGCGTCGACGTCGCCGTACGGGTAGGCCAGCGAGGGGCAAGGGGCTTGCAGGTGCTCCTCGCACGATGCCTTCGAGCTCGCCAGCTCGGCGCCGAGGGCCTCGTCGTCGAGCTCGGTGAGGTGCGGATGGCTGGCCGTGTGCGAACCGATCTCCCAGCCCGATGCGGCGAGCGTGCGCAGCTCATCCCACGACATCGGCATCAGCTCCTGCTCGTGCGGGCCGCCGTGCCACTGGTCGATCCCGGGCCAGAGCATCGGCTGCTCGGAGCCGATGTAGTCGGTCGGCGCGAACACCGTCGCGGGGAAGCCGAAGCGCTCGAGGACCGGCCGGGCGATCTTCAACACCGAGCGGTAGGCATCATCGAATGTGATCGCGACGATCCTTCCGTTCGCCGGCGCGCGCACCGCCTCGGTGAAGGTCAGACCGCGGTAGCCTCGCTTGGACAACAGCGCGAGCTGGCGCTCGAAGCGTTCGGGCGTGGTCGAGAGGTCCGCCTCCCAAGTGGGCGAGACGGCGTGGTAGCAGAGCACGATCGCGTCCGAGATGGCGGCAGCATAACCGTGTGCGCAGGCGGTGCGCCACGAAGGCGGTGGGTTGAGCAGGCGGTGGGTTTACGGCAGGCGGTGCGCTAGACCCGGGCCCGAACGCGGCGCAGCCGTTGGTACACGGCCGGGCTCGCCGTCTTGGCGAGCTTCTTCGCGTTCCACTCGAGCCACAGCCGTCCGCAAGCCAGCCGCTCGCCCCGTGCGTAGGCGGCCGCGACGCGGGCTGGCGTGCTCGCCCAGATCGTGTAGCGGCCGCGCACGATCAGGCCGCGATCGGCGACGCGCGCGGTCGGCTCGGAGGTGAACAGCAGCCCGTAGCCGGCCGCCGCGGCCGAGGCGATCACCTGCTCAGAGAGGAAGCCGCCCGGCACCGAGGCGGTTCGCGGCGGTGAGCCGAGCAGCTCGCCGAGCAACTCGCGACTGCGCGTCCACTCATCGTCGAGCTCGGCGCGCGTGAGCCGGCCCATGTAGGTCGGGTGCGTGTGTGAGTGGCTGCCGAGCTCGTGGCCCCGTCGTGCGAGCTCGCGCAGCACCTCCGAGGAGGCGAAGCCCGGTGTGTCGATGCGCGAGGTGGTGATGAAGAACTGCCCGCGCCAGCCGCGCCGCTCGAGCGCGGCTGCCGCGGCGGGCGCCGAGGCTCCGCCGTCATCGAACGTGATCGACGTGGCCGGCGGTTGGTCCTCGCTGGAGCGCAGTGGCGCCGGCGCGAGGCCGGTGGCGGCGAGCGCGTCGAGATGCGCCTCGAACGCGGCCGGGTCGAGCTTGTAGCGCGCCGCCAGCGGACCGGGGAAGCCGATCTGCTCGCGCTCGGCGGGCGTCGCGATGTCGTGGTACATCAGCGTGCGCATCGCTCAGCGTACGCTCCAGCTCAGCTCAACTGGCCGCGCTCGGCGCGCTCGGCTGCTGGTCGTCGGGGCGTCGGACGGGGTGCTCGGGGGTGGCGCGTTCGGGCACGATCCCGCGCCTGCTCCGCAGCGCCTCCGCGGGGGCGCTGTCGCGCAGACGCAGGTCGAGCGCCGCCGGTGCGCCCGCCAGACGGCCGCGCGCGGTCGGGCTCGCGACGAGCATGCGCACCAGCTCGCGGTCGAACGCGCCCCAGCGGTACTTGTACTCGTCGCGACCCGGCCCGAGGTCGAACTCGCCGCGACCCTCGGTGATCATCGCGTGGATCGCATGGCGTTCGAGCGCGTGGCCCGGGCTGAGGTCCATCTGCACGTCGCTGACGGCGGAGATGAAACCGTGCTCGCGCCAGGCCTCGACGAAGTTCAGTTTCGCCGTCAGCAGGCGGCCGTCTTGCTCCAGGGCCCACAGTCGTGCGCGGCCAGGGAGCAATGCGCACGTCGCATCGGCCGTGAAGCGCTCGAAGCGCTCGTCCATGTGCGCGTACGGCTGTCCCGTCGCGGCCGCCCGCTCGCGGCGCAGCGCGAGCAGCTTGCCGACGTACTCGCGCGCCTCTTCCGGCTGCTCGATCAGGCGCTCCTGCGCGCCCGCCTCGAGCAGCCGGCGCCAGCGGCGGCGGAACTCCGTGCGGCGCTTGCCGCCGTAGCGGCGATTCGAAGGCGGCGATCTCGTTGGGCAGCTCGACGTACGGCTGCAGGCGCACGTCGTGAGCAGAGGCGCTCAGCGCCGCTTGGCCGCCGAGCAACAGTCGCGCGAGCTGCGACTGCAGCGGCAGCCTGCCGATCCGCCACAGATCCCACTCGCGGCGGCGCTCGGCGAGCGCGTCGAGCAGCGCTTCGGCCACCTCCAGCTCGGCGCCCGCCGACCACAGCAGTCCGTCGAGCCCGTTCCAGCGCGCGGCGATGAACGACAGCGTGCGCCCGAGCCGGCCGCGCTCGCAGACGAGCGGCGCGAGGCCGCGCAGCGCGCCGGCAGTCGTCCTCCACCACGAGCAGCCACGGCTCCTTGCCGGCGCCGTAGTGCTGCCACCAGGACAGCACCCAGCCGGGGTCGGCGAACACGCTCGGGAACTCGCTCTCGGCGGCGAGCCGCGACCACTCCTCGCGGCGGTCCTCGAGCTCGGGGAGGGTGCTCCAGCGGGCGCCTGACATTCGCGCGTAGCGTAGAGGCCTGGGCAGACCCGGCCATGCTCGGTGACCTGGCAGGCCTCGTCTTGGCGGCTGAGCCTGCCGATACCCTCCCCGCGCATGTCCTCGACGGCAGGGCCGATATACCGGATCAAGGACGCCCTGCGCGAGACGCCCTCGACGATCCCCTGCCTCGTCGCGATCGCGCTGTTCGTGATCTGGGCCGGCGACCAGGCCGGCTATCCGCTGACCCACTGGGCGCCCGGCGGGCTGATCCTGCTCGGCCTGCTCGCGATCGGGCTGTTCGGCTCGCGCCGGCGGCTGCGCCGAGGTGCCGCGCCCGGTGCAGGTCGCGCTCGCCTGCCTGTTCCTGTACACCGCGCTCAGCTTCCTCTCGATCCTCTGGGCACACGCTCCAGGGCGACGCGTGGGAAGGCGCCAACCGCACGCTGCTCTACTTCCTCGTGTTCGCGCTGTTCGCGCTGTGGCCGCAGCGCGGGCATCGGCGCTTCGCTGCTGCTCGGCGCTGTGGACGCTGGCGATGATCGGCCTCGCCGTCTTCGCGCTGCTGCACGTCGATCACGCGCACAACTTCGCGGCCCAGTTCGGCGAAGGCCGGCTGCGCTATCCCGGCGAGCTACGAAAACGCCACGGCGGCGACCTGGGCGATGGTCGCCTGGCCCGCGCTGCTGCTGTCGGCCGGCGAGCGCGTCCACTGGGTCGCGCGCGGCCTGTTTGCCGGCGGCGCCGTGCTGCTCGCGGACGTCGCCCTGCTCAGCCTCAGCCGCGGCTCGCTGTACTCGACCCCGCTGATGCTCGTGCTCGTCTTCGCGCTGCTGCCGGGGCGGCTGCGCACGTTCGTCGTGCTCGTGCCGGTGGCGGCCGGGGTGGGCCTGACGGCACCCGCCGTGCTGCGCGTCGGCGACCGCTTGAAGCACGGCGGCGAACGCGAAGGCGGCGATGCACACGGCGACGCTCGAGCTGCTGCTCGCGGCGGCTGCCGTGGCCGTGATCGTCGGGGCCGCGGCGCTGCTCGAACGCCGCGCCGAGCTCTCGCCGCAGGCCGTGCGCAGAGTGCGCCTCGGCGTGGGCGCCGTCGCGGTGGCGACGCTCGTGGCAATCGCTCGCCGGCGGCCTCGTCGCCGCGGGCGATCCGGTCAAACGCGTCGAGCCACGCGTGGGACACGTTCAAGGGCGGCTACGCCGCCGACCGCGCTTCCGGCAGCCGGCTGACGAGCGGGCTGGGCAGCGATCGCTACGACTTCTATCGCGTGGCGCTCGACGAATTCACAGCGCATCCGCTCGTCGGCATCGGCGCCGACAACTTCCAGCAGCAGTACCTCGCTGCACGGTCACGGGCACGAGACGCCGCACTATCCCGCACAGCGTCGAGCTGCGCACGCTCTCGCAGACGGGCATCCTCGGAGCGCTGCTCGCCGTGATCGGCCTCGGCGCGGCGCTGCTCGCGGCGGGCCGCGCGCGCTCGGCCGGTCGGCCCGCCGCCGCCGACCCGCTGGCGGCCACGCTCGCCGGCGCCGCGCTCGCCGGCTTCGCCTACTGGTTCGTGCACGGTTCGTTCGACTGGTTCTGGGAGTTCGCCGGGCTCGGCGCTCCAGCCTTTGCCCTGCTGGGCCTTGCCTGCTCGCTCGGCTCACGCGCACCGGCGCGAGCGAGCGCGACGGACGCCTCGCCGGGTGCCGCTCGCGAGCGAGGCATCGGCGACGATCAAGCCGCGGACGCGCGGTCCGCCCCAAGGGCGCTGCGGCCACTCGGGCTCGGGCTCGCCTCGATCCTCACGCTGGCGGCGATCGCGAGCCTGCTGCTGCCGTGGCTCAGCCAGCTGCGCGTCCAGAGTGCGGTGCGCGTATGGCCGACGGCGCCGCGCCTGGCCTACGAGGACCTGAACAAAGCGGCCGGACCTGAACCCGCTCAGCTGACGAACCGTACTCACTGGCCGGCAGCATCGCCCTGCGCTTCGGCGACCTCCCGCGCGCCGAACGCGAGTTCTCCCTGGCGCTGGGGCGCGACGCGCGCGACGCCTACGCGACGCTCGAGTTGCGGCGCGATCGCCTCCGCCAGAGGGCACCGGCGCGAGGCCGCTCACGCTGCTGCAGCGAGCAGCTCGGCTTGAGTCCGCGCGACGAACTGATCCACGAAACGTTGCTCTACGTAAAGAACGGTCACAGTGTCAGCATCGAACAGCTGAACAGCTCGATCCTGCTCAAAGCGAGGCAACTCGCGTGAAACCGCCCGAAAGATCTCGCGAAATTCGAACTTTTTCCTCGACAGGGGCTGACCGCTTCGGTAATTTACTTATCGACTCTCAGCCGACGGTAGGCCCCGGTGAAATGGCACGGGCGCATCGGGGCGGACCCAGGCAACAGGCGGGATACGGCAGAGGACAGGGGTGCTCCAGCCGACGCGAAGGCGCACGGCAAGGAAGCATGAAAAATCACCGCATCATCTCTCATAGCTGCGCCGCGGCCGCGGTTGTTCTGCTCGCATTTCCAGTAGCGGCGCAGGCGGGTTCCTCGCTGCTCAGCGGCTACGGCGGCCCGGGCGAGGGCAACCAGGCCCTGCTCGGCTCGGCCCTGGTCAACGGGCACCGAGGCGGCGGCAGCTCCGGCGGAGGCTCCGCCGGACAGGGCAGCTCGAGCGGCGAAGCGTCCGCGACGGGCGCCTCGGAAGTGCAGTCGGGCGCCTCGCCGGGGCAGGCCGCGAAGAGTGCAGGTAAAGCGTCCTCGGGTGCGGGCAGCTCCGGCAGTGGCGGCGGGACGAGCGGCGGCAACGCAAAGCCCGGCGCTCGCGCCAAGACCCATTCGGGCACGCGCGGCAGTTCTCAGGCCCAGGCGGCGCTCACCCCGGGGAGCTTCTACCCGGCAGCCGAACATGTGCCTGCCGGGGGCCAGGGCGACGGTGCTCGGACTGACCGCCGACGATCTCCTCTACGTCGTCCTCGGCGCTGGTGATCCTCGTGTCGCTCGGGCTGCTCACGCGGCGGCTCGACGATTCCGCGTCTTCGGCGCGACGTCGTGGCTAAAGGGATGGCGCCCGCGATCCGAGTAACAGAAGCAGTCAGCTCTTCCGCTGACCATGCCGCGCTCACCGATCACCCAGCAGACGTCCACCACGCTCCCGCTCCAGGGCGAGCTGTCGCGCTCGGCGCCGCAGCCGCAGGGCGCTCGGCGGCGGCACCTTCGGCGGGCGCTCTGCAGTGGGCGCTGGAGGGCGCCGGCTGGCGCGTGCTGCGCCCGACCGTCGACTTCGTGTTCCTCTGCCTCGCGCTGTCGTGGTCGCTCAGGTGCGCAGCGCACGTTCACACCCCGGCTCGACTGCGCGCGCCGCTGCTCGCGTTCCCGCTGTGTCGTCGTGCTGCTGTTCTACCTGCGCGGGCTCTACCGCACGCGCCTGCGCGCGCTGTGCTCGACGGCGTCGTGCCCGTGATCAGCGCGGTGTCGATCGGCGCGATGGCCGTCGCGGTGCTCGGCGTGTTCGTCAACGGGCACGCTCCGCGCCAGTCGGAGGTCGTGCGCGTCGTGGCTGTTCGCGCTGCTCGGCGTCGGCATCGGGCGCATCGTGCTGTCCTTCGCCCAGCGCTGGGCGCGCGCGCAGCGCCTGGTCGGCAAGCCGGTGCTGATCATGGGCGCCGGCGTCGTCGGCGCGCAGGTCGCGCGGCGGCTGGAGAGTCACCCCGAGTACGGGCTCGCGCCGATCGGCTTCCTCGACGAGGACCCGCGCTCGATCGCCGAGGTCGGCGGGCGCGACCTGCCGGTGCTCGGCACGGTCGAGGATCTCGACGAGACCGTCATGCGCACGGGCGTGCGCAACCTGATCGTGGCCTTCTCCTCGGTCGCCGACGAGCGCGTCAGCCGTCTGATCCAGCGCTGCCAGGAACTCGGCGTCGAGGTCTCGGTCGTGCCGCGCATGTTCGACACGATCAACAACCGCGTCGGCTACGACACGGTCGGCGGCCTGCCGCTGATGTCCTTCACGACGGTCGACCCGCGCGGCCTGCAGTTCGCGATCAAGCACGGCCTGGACCGCGTGCTCGCGCTGGTCTTCCTCGTGCTGCTCTCGCCCGTGATCCTGCTCTCGGCGCTGGCCGTGCGCCTGAGCTCAGCTGGGCCCGTGCTGTTCCGCCAGCGCCGCGTCGGACGCGACGGCAAGGCCTTCGACCTCTACAAGTTCCGCTCGATGCGCATGCAGGGCGGGCACGTCGACCCCGACGACGACGACGCCGGCCCGCTGGAGTTCCTGCTCGGCGGCGACACCGCGCCGGGCGGCGTCGAGGGCGACGACCGCCGCACGCCCGTCGGGCGCTTCCTGCGTCGCACCTCCTTCGACGAGCTGCCGCAGCTGTTCAACGTGCTGCAAGGGCGAGATGAGCCTGATCGGACCGCGCCCCGAGCGCCCCGAGTTCGTCGAGCTGTTCAAACAGGACATCGTCCGCTACGGCGACCGCCACCGCGTCAAGTCGGGTATCACCGGCTGGGCGCAGGTGCACGGCCTGCGCGGGCAGACCTCGCTGGCCGAACGCGTCGAGTGGGACAACTACTACATCGCCAACTGGTCGCTCGGGCTCGACGTGAAGATCCTCGCGCTGACGTTCGTCGCGCTGCTGCGCAGCGCCGAGTGATCGCGCCTCAGATGCTGCTTCTGGGCGGCGCCGCGCGCGCCCCGTCCACTCCTGGTAGACGCGCACGCGCAGGCCGCGCGTGCCGAGCACGCTCGGCAGCGCTAAGCGAGTAGCGGTTGAAGCGGTCCAGCGTGAACGTCGCGCGGAAGCGCAGCACGCCCGCCCTGGAAGGCTTCCAGGCGCATGTAGTCGCCGACCGGGCCCGAGCCGCTGGCGAGCACTGCGACCCCGCGTTGCGCAGAGCGACAGCGTCACCGGGCTCGGGCGGCGCACGCGGCGAGGCGAGCACGCTCGCGAGCGCCGCGAACGAGGGCTTGCGCGCGCCGCTGCGCGTGAGCACGCCGAACTGGTCGCTGCCGCCGTCCTGCAGCTCGTACAGCGTCGCCGCGGCGACGTAGGGCGTGTCGGCTGAGCGCGCGGAAGATGTTGGTGATGTTCTGCGCCTGCACCGCCGGCGTCACGCAGGCCTGTTCCTCCTGGATCTTGCTGCTGCGGGTAGCAGCTGCTCCAGCCGAACTCGTCCGAGCCACAGCGGCGTGCGTGTCGCCGTTGGCGAGCTGGACCGCGCGGATCGCGCGCAGCGCGGCCAGCGTCAGCGTGTAGAAGTGGACGGCGAGCCCGTCGTAGTAGCCCTTGATGCCGGCCGGTAGAGCAGGCGCAGGAAGACGCCGTTGGAGCCCACCAGCGAGCCCGCCAGCACCTTGATGTTCGGCGTCGACCTGCTTGATCGCCGTGTAGGCCGGCCTTGCAGCAGCGCGGCGTAGCGCGCGGCCTTGTTCGGACCGGCGAAGTACTCGTTCGTTGGCCTGGTCGGGCTCGTTCCAGACTTCCAGCGCCGTGAGCTTGTCGCCGTAGCGTTCGGCCAGCGCGCGCGACGAAGGCGGCGAAGTCGGCGGGGTTGGTGGGCGGCCAGCTGCTCGCCGCGCTCGTGCCCGCCCGGTTGCGCAGCCGGCGCGCAGCTCGGCCGGCGCCGAGCGACGCCCAGCACGGCGTGCCGTCGACCAGTGCGATCACGCCGATGCCGTGGCCGACGCGTCCCCGAGCAGGCGGTCGAGTGTAGGCCAGCGCGCGCGCGTCGAGTGCGTCCGGGCCGTCCGGCTCGAAGCACCGCCCAGGCGAGCTCGATCGCGCATCGACCTTGGCGTGCAGCGCTGCGCGCTACGGCGATCGTCGTCGATCGGCTTCGCTCGGCGTCGAGCCGCGCGCCGAGGCCGGCGATGTTGATGCCGCCGAGCGGGCCCGGGACGGCCGCGCGTGCACGCTTGCCCGGCCTGCCCCGGCGCCGCGCGGCGAGCGCCCCGAGCAGCAGACGAATCGCCAGGCCAGCGCGAGCGCAGCCTGTCGCAGTCGTGTGGGCCACGAGAAGAAGCTTAGGAGGTGCTGCGGAGGCCGGAGCCGGCGGTGCCGAAGTACGCTGTCGCCGCAGCATGTCGCCAACGTGGATCTGGATGCAGGTCGCGATCGTCGTGTTCGTGCTGATCGGCATGGTCATCGCGATCACGAAGCTCGCCTGAGCGGGCCGCGCCGCCACCACGGCTCGGCGCGCCGGTCGCGCCCGGCGCCACGAGCGCCGGCGGGCGACGGGGGATCTGCCGCTCGCCGGCGAGCAGTCGCGGCCGGAACCTCTTCGGTCAGCCACCCGGCGAGCGCCCCCAGCCCGGCCTGCTCGAGCTCGTCGCGCGATGCCCGGCGGGCGCTTCTCCGCGTCGTGCGCGTCGGAGGCGACGTTGTGCACGAGCTCCGCCTCGACCAGCTCCAGCGCGAAGCGCCTGACCGTCGCGCCGAAGCTGCCGCACCAGCGACCCGGCGGTGATCGAGGCGAGCACGCCCTCGCGCACGAGCGACTCGAGCAGCTGCGGGTCGCGCTGAAAGGCCGGACAGCGCTCGGGGTGCGCGAGCACGATGCCATGCCCTTCGGCTTCCGAGCTCGCAGCACGAGCTGCTCGAGCCCGGTCAGCACCGAGCTGAACGGGCACTCCAGCAGCAGCCAGGGACCGCCGCCGAGCGTCAGCGCCGAGCGCTCCTCGCGCGAGAGCTCGGGCGCGCGTGTCATCGCGACCTCGGCGCCCGCCAGCACCTCGAGCGCGAGCCCGGCCTCGGCCAGCCGCGCGTTGATCTCGGCCGACCAGGCGGCGATCGTCGGCCGAGTCGTTGCCGTAGCGCCAGCTGACGTGCGGCGTGGCGACGATCGTGCGCGTGCCGCGCTCCGCGGCGACGCGCGCGAGCGCCAGCGAGCCCTCGATCGTCTCGCGGGCCGTCGTCGATGCCGCGAGCACGTGGCAGTGCAGGTCGATCACCGCTCCGCCAGACCTTAGGCCGCACGCGCGACGGCTCGCGACGGCGCGCGGGCGCGGATATGATCCGCGCTCGCTGGCGTTGCTCGTCTCGTCAACTGCCGGAGGAGGAGCATGTTCAGTCGATCGTGGTGGGGACGGATGGCTCGGACACGGCCACTCAGGCCGTGCGCCAGGCGGTCGACCTGGCCGGGGCCGTCGGCGCCAAGCTCGAGCTCGTGAGCGCGTACGCGCCGGTCTCCCAGCAGCGCCTGAGCGAGGAACGCCGTCAGGCGCCGGAGGATCTGCAGTGGGCGATCAACCCGCGCGAGGACGTCGATGCGACGCTCGAGGCGGCCGCCGAGGTGGCGCGCGCGGCCGGCGTGCAGGTCGAGCTGTACCCGCGTCAGGGCGATCCCGCCGACGCGATCCTCGACGTCGCCGAGGAGCAGGAGGCCGACCTGATCATCGTCGGCAACAAGGGCATGACCGGCGCCAAGCGCTTCCTGCTCGGCTCGGTGCCGAACAAGGTCTCCCACCACGCGCCCTGCTCGGTGCTGATCATCCGCACGACCTAGCCACGCCATTGCGCATCCTCGTCACCGGCGCGAGCGGCTTCATCGGCCGCGCGCTGTGCGCGCAGCTGCTCGACGGGCGGCACGACGTCGCAGCGCTGGTGCGTCGCGAGGGCTCGCAGCCCGCCGGGACGCGCCCGCTTGCGGGCGATCTCGACGACGGCGCTCGCCTGCGCGAGCTGGTTCTGGGCGAGCGCCCGGACTGCGTCGTGCACCTCGCCGCCGAGATCGCCTCCCAGCGCAGCGAGCGCAAGCTGCGCGAGGTCAACGTGCGCGGGACGGTCGCGCCTGCTGGACGCATGTACGGCGCTCGCCGGCGCCGAGCGCGGCCGCCGGACCGCGCTTCGTGTTCGCCTCGACCGTCGTGACCGGCGATGCGCGTGGCGCGCTGTTGACCGAGGAGGAGCCGCTGCCGGTGCAGACGCCCTACGGCCGCTCCAAGCAGGAGGGCGAGCGGCTCGTGCTCGAGTCCGGACTGCCCGCGGTGGTGATCCGCCCCTCGCACGTCTACGGGCCCGGGGGCTGGTATGAGAGCGAGCTGATCGCCCACCTGCGCCAGCCCGGGCGCTTCGCCGTGATCGGCTCGGGCGAGAACCTGTGGGACGTCGTGCACGTCGACGACGTCGTCTCGGCACTCGTGCTCGGCCGCCGAGCACGCCGCTCCAGGCTCGACCTACCACGTCGCCGACGACGAGCCGATCACCTTCTATGACTTCATGGCGCTGACCGCGAGCCGGCTCGGCCTCGGGCCCCCGCGGCGCGTTCCGGCGCCGCTCGCGCGGCTCGTGGCCGGGCGGAGCGCCGTGGCCGCGGCCGTGCGCTCGGCGCGCTCGTCGAACGCGAAGATCAAGCGCGAGCTCGACTGGCGACCGCGCTTCGCCAGCGCGCGCGAGGGCGTCGCCGACGCGGTTGCGCGCCTCGCCGCCGCGAACTAGCCCGCGAGCGAGAAGCTCCGCTCGGCCTCGTCGCACACGTGCGCGGCGATCGTGAGCGACGCCGTCGCCGCCGGGGAGGGCGCGTTGCGCACGTGCAGCGCCCACTCGTCGCAGGAGAAGGCGAAGTCGTCGATCAGCCGCCCGTCGCGCGCGAGCGCCTGGGCTCGCACTCCGGCGAAGCCCTGCTCGACGTCGTCGCTGCTCAGCTCGGGCAGCATGCGGGCCGCCATCCTCACGAGCGCTTGGCGCGAGCTCGCACGATGCAGCTCACCCGCGCCGGCGCGCCAGTAGCTGCGCATCAGTCGCCACGTGCCTGGCCACGCCAGCGTCTCGCGGAGGTCGCGCAGCCGTACCTTGCGCAAGTCGTAGGCATCGCGCGCGCCCGCGATCAGCGCGGTCGGCCCGAGCGAGACCTCGCCGTCGATGTGACGTGTGAGGTGCACGCCGAGGAACGGCAACGCCGGATCGGGCGTCGGGTAGATCAGGGCGCGCACGAGCGAGGAGCGCGCCGGCTTCAGCCGCAGGTAGGCGCCGCGAAAGGGGACGATCCGCGGGTCCGGCGTCGGCGCCGGCCGAGACGGCGAGGCGGTCTGCCCACGCCCCGGCGCAGAAGATCGCGTGAGCGCCTCGGTGACGCCTCGAGCGTGCGTGAGCCGAAGCGTCCGCGCGTGGTGCTCGACGGAGCGCACCTCGCAGCCATACGCGATCCGGCCGCCGGCGGCGAGCAGATCGGCGGCGTAGGCGCGCGCGACCGCGCGGAAGTCGACGACGCCCGTATTCGGCGAGTGCAGCGCGGCGAGGCCGCGCGCGTGCGGCTCGACCTCCGCGATCTGCGATTGCTCGAGCCAGCGCAGGCCGGGCACGCCGTTGGCCGCCCCGCGCCGCTGCAGCTCGCGCAGGCGCGGCAGCTCCGCAGCGCTCGTCGCGAGCACCAGCTTGCCCGAACGTCGATGCGCGATCGCGTGCGCTTCGCAGTACTCATACAGCAGGCGCGCGCCGCTCGTAGCACAGGCGCGCCTTCAACGAGCCGGGCGGGTAGTAGATCGCCCGCGTGGATCACCCCCGAGCTGTGGCCGCTCTGATGCATCGCCGGCTCGCGCTCGCGCTCGAGCACGCAGATCGACGCGCGCGGTCGGCGCCGGGCCAGCTCACGGGCGACGGCGAGGCCGACGATCCCGCCGCCGACGACGGCCAGATCGCAGCGCTCCGGCGCCTCCTCGGCCGCCACGTCAGCCGGTGGCCGCGCCGGGGCCGCCGGGCGCGGTGGCGGCGGCGGCGTCGACCAGTCCGGCGCCATACAGCGCTTCGTCGCCGCCACCGCCGAGCTTGCGCGCTGTGGCTCGCAGCCTGCGCGACGATCTGCGCAGGCGTCGGATGGCGACCGATCACGCCGCTCGCGATGATCAGCGCGGCCGTCGCCGAGACGTGCGGCGCGGCCATCGAAGTCCCTTCGTAGCCGCCCGGCATGCCGAAGCGCCTCGGCGAGGTGCCGGTGAACGTCACCTGGAAGACGTCGCGCCCGGGAGGGCTTTCTGGGTGGCAGTTGGGGTCGCCCGCGAGGCTTGCGTCGGCGCCGCCGCCAGGTGCGACCAGCGTCAGACCGGAGCCGTCGTTGGAGTAGTCGGCCAGGCAGCCGTGTTCGGTCGTCGCGCCCACGGCGACGACGTTGGGCGCGCGCGCCGGGTAGGCGACGGCCGTGTGCGCCTCGTTGCCGGCCGCCGCGACGACGAGCACGCCGCGACGACGTGCGTAGCGGAGCGCTTCGAGCAGCTCCGGTATGTCGGCGGCAGTCACGTTGCTGGAGAACTCGAGGCTCAGGTTGATCACACGCGCGCCGTGCTTGACCGCATAACGAACGCCTTCGGCGATCGTCGAGGCTTCGCCTTCGCCCTGGCTGTCGAGCACGCGCACGGGCATGATCCGCGCGGCGAACGCCAGGCCTGTCAGCCCGTAGCGGTTGTCGGTGGCCTCGGCGATCGTGCCCGCCACGAACGTGCCGTGGCCGTTGCGGTCGTTGGGGAAGCGATTGTGCGCGATGAAGTCATAGCCGCCCGTGAAGCCGTAGCGGGAGAAGTCGGGCGAGCGCAGGAAGCGCCCGTGAGTGGCGTACGCGACACCCGTGTCGAGCACGGCGACGATCACCCCTCTGGCGCCTGGCGCGCCGTCGGCGGCGACGTTCGACCACGCCTGCGGCGCGTTCACGCCGAACGGGCCGGAGAAGTTCCACTGAAGCTGCTGCCAGTCTCCCGGCTGCGTGCCGTTGCCGACGTCGTCGGGGATCAGCCCGGCGGCGTGGGCGCGGTAGTCGGGCACTGCCCAGGCGACGTCAGGGCGTCGGCGCAGCGCGCGCAGCGCGGCGCCTACGCTGACGCCGGGGGCGAGCCGCAACAGGCGCGTGTGCGGGGCGGTCACGCTCCAGGCGCCGGCGCCTGCCCCGCGCGCTGCGGCCGCGCGGGCACGCGCCGGCGTCGCCGTCGCGTACTTGACGAGAATCCGGCCCGGGGCGTACGGAGCTCGAGCCTGCGCGCGCCGAGGCGACCGGCAGCACGGCGACGGCCGCGCAGCAGGCGAGCGCGAGCCGCCGCCCGCGAGCGGTGGTGTCGGTACGGCGCAGTTGCATACATGGAGTCATCGACCGTTCTCGGATAATGATGATGCGGGCGAGTCCGGCAGGCGGCAGCACTGTCGCACGAGCTCCGGCGAGATCGAATGAGCGACCCCTTTTTCCGGACGAGAGTTACTTCATGCGCCTTGCGCTGCGCGAGGCCGAGGTGGCTCGCGCGCACGAGGACGTTCCGATCGGCGCGGTCGTCGTGCGCGACGGCGAGCTGCTGGCCGCGGCGCACAACGAGCGCGAGCTGCGCCAGGACCCGACGGCGCACGCCGAGATCCTCGCGCTGCGCGAGGCGGCGCAGGCGCTCGGCAGCTGGCGCGTGCTCGACGCGACGCTGTACGTCACGCTCGAGCCGTGCGCGATGTGCGCCGGCGCGATCGTGCTCGCGCGCGTCCCGCGCGTCGTCTACGCCGCAACCGATCCCAAGGCGGGCGCCTGCGGCAGCGTGCTGGACGTGCTCGGAGATGTCCGGCTCAACCACCGACCCGAGGTGATCTCCGGGCTGCTCGCGCCCGAGTGCGGCCAGCTGATCAGTGACTTCTTCGCCTCGCGCCGCAGCTGAGGCGAGCCGCCGTCCGCAGTTGAACCGGCGCGTGTTTGGCGCGAACCACCCGTCTCGCAAGCAAGCACGGGATACCAGCCGCGGTGAGCCAACGCCGCCCGGGTGAGCTCACACCGGGCGGCTCGAAACGGAGGGGGGGAGATTCGAACTCCCGGTACGCCAATCAGACGCACAACGCTTTTCGAGAGCGCCGCATTCAACCACTCTGCCACCCCTCCAAGAAGTCGAGCATCAGTCGCTTCCAGTCCAGGGACCTATATCAACTCGAGTCGTAGGAAAGAAAGTCTAGGAGCCGGCGAGCTGGCGCGTGCCCCGTGCATGGGCGATGCCTCGAGCAACGCGCCACTGGGCCTCACCGTTTGAGCACGAACTCCTCGATCGCCGTGACGCGTTTTCCGCCGGACGGGGTGAACGCGCCTCTCGCGGTCAGCTTCACCGCATCGTCCTTCTTGATCAGCCGACGCCCTGCACGGGTCAACCTGACCTTGACCTTCGATGTCCCGGCCGCCGAGAACCGCGTCTGCCCGGATGCGACCAGGACCGGCCGTGCTCTCTTCTTCCGCGCGAGCCTGCCGCCCGGCGGCGCCTGATACCAGTCGATCACGGCCGTTCCGGCCGACAGCGCCCGGAGCGTGACCGTGTACCCGCCGCGCGCCAGCAACGAGGCCACCCTGGCCGTCGTGCCCGCAGGCGTGAGCGCGTGCCGGAGCAGGGCTGCGATCTCAACCGCGCCACCGCCGGTCGTGGTGCTGCTGCCGCTGGCGGTGCTGCCCAGCACACCGCCCGCGGCCCCCGCACTCCCCACTCCGGCAGCCGCACCGAAGCCGGCGGGCGGAGTCCACACAGGTGGGGGTGAAGGGGAAGATGGAGGGGGAGGTGGAGGCGGAGACGCGCCACCCGATCCGAAGGCCGCATCGATACCGCCCTCTGTGCTGCCCGCAACGATCGACACGGGCCACGCACCCGCGAAGGTCGATGCGCCGTTGTAGTACTGGATCCCGTACGTTTTGCCGCCGTTGAAGCCGACCTCGTAGACCCCCGTCGGGAGCCCCGCGATCGTGTATTCGCCGGTCGC
Organism: uncultured Solirubrobacteraceae bacterium; assembly: GCA_963714215.1. Classification (GTDB taxonomy): domain Bacteria; phylum Actinomycetota; class Thermoleophilia; order Solirubrobacterales; family Solirubrobacteraceae; genus Palsa-744. The sequence goes on along the minus strand of CAVQNP010000004.1, from coordinate 284,000 downwards.
ACCGGTGATGGCGCATTCCGCGATTTCATCAACCGATACGAAGGCGCAGACGAGGACCCCCTGGATCGATGCCCCCGTGGCTGCGCTCCTGACCCTGCCGTTGATCCGTCCGCCGTCCGCCAGCTGCGCGTTTATGCTCGTGGTGTCGCCGCCGGTGGTGACCGCCACGGGCGTGGCCGCTGAGAGCGACGGCTCGTCGTCGTAGTACTGGATCACGTAACCGGCTTCCACTCCGTCGAAGCCGATCCGGTAACTCCCGCTCGGCAGCCCGGTGATCGCATATTCACCCGCGCCGTCGGTCAGCCCGCACTGTTCGATTTCGGTTGCGGCAGTGAATGCGCACACCAGGACGCCCCCAACGGCGAAGTGTGAGGTGGCGCTCGTGACCTTGCCCGTGACCCGCCCGCCGTCCTTCAGCTGCGCATCGATTCCCAGCGTCACGCTGCCCGCCCCGACGGCTACGGGTTCTGCTTCCGCCGGCTGCGATCTGTCGTTGTAGTACTGCCTGATGTAGTCCGAAGGGTCGCCCGGGGGTGAGGAGAATTCGACGACGTACTCACCGCTCGCAAGCCCAGTGAGGGCGTAGCGGCCTGTCGATTCGGTTGCCGTGCATTCGCCGAACAGGCCTTCGCCGGCGGCTTCATAGGCACAGACTTCGATGCCTCCAACCGGAAGGCCGGTCGAAGCGCTCGTCACCGTGCCCGCGATCCCCGTCCCCGCCGGGAGCGTCGTGAACGTTTGGTCTTCGCCGGTGCTGGTCCCGCCTTCGTTGGTGGCGAGGATCCGGTAGTGATAGGTCGCGTTCGCGAGCAGCCCGGAGAGGGTTGCCGAGACGGCGACCGGGGCCGTGCCCGACCCCGGGAGCGAGAGGCACGGGAGACTCGCGCCGTAGCCGAGTGTTCTGCCGTATTCGAAGCGGCAGTCGTTCACATCGCCGCCGTTTGGATCGACGGTCGCGCTCACGGTGGCGGAGGTCTTGGCGATTTCGGACGCGCCCAGCGTGTTGACTGTGGGTTCGGGCGCTACCGCGGCGCAACTCGGGACGGCCGCTGCGGCGGGCCGCGACGCGCCGGTCCCCGGAGGCGTGGCGACCAGCACCCACGCCGCACCGCTGCCTTCCTGATCGAGCGGCGCTCCGATCAGCGCAGTGGTTGCATCGGAGGACAGAGCCACCCCCGCGCCGAACCGCCCTTCGCCGACCTCGCCTGAGGCCGTCAGATGTTCGCACTGCCCGTCCCACGCGGCGCCGGTGCGGCTGAACAGCGATGCCGCCCCCACGTAGTTCTGTTCCGTCGGAGAGCCGATCAGCGCAGTGTTGCCGTTTTTGGACAGGGCCAGACTCGATCCGAAGTAGGCGAATTCACCCGGGGTGCCTTTCAGCTCCGCCTGCTTGGACCATTCTGCTCCGGTCCGGTTCAGGACCCATGCCGCGCCGGCGAAGCCGTTCTGGAACGGCGCCCCGATCAGGGCCGTGCTTCCGTCGGCCGACAGAGCCACGCTTTCGCCGAACGCGCTCGCCTGGGCGGTCAGCTTCTTTCCCTGCTGGGTCCAGCTGTTCCCGGAGCGGGTGAAACTCCACGCCGCGCCGCGGTATTCGTTGTCCTGTGGCCCCCCGATGATCGCGGTGTTGCCATCGGCGGACAGGGCCAAGCTGTCCCCGAAGGCCGAGCCGTTTATGACCGCGAACTGTTCGGGATAGACCTCTTCGGTTCCCGTGAGTCGTTCGCCCTGCAGCGCCCAGGTCGAACCTTTGCGGAGAAACGGGTAGACCGCCCCCGCGCCGTAGACGCCCTTGGAGCGTATGACCCTGTATTCATCGGGACTCCCGATCAGGGCCGTGTTGCCATCGGCGGAGAGCGCGAGGCTGGTGCCGAACTGGCCTTCGGATTCGCCCCCCGCGCCGGTGAGTTTCTGCTGTTCGGACCAAGTCGTGCCGGAACGCTTGAACGCCCAGGCCGCGCCGGCGCGGGCGCCATACCCGGGCGCGCCCACGAGCGCCGTGGAGCCGTCCGCCGACAACGCCACGGCCGCGCCGAAGCCGATCGACGTGCCTTTCTGCCCCGCTGCCGTGAGCTTGGCCTGTTCGGTCCAGGTGGACCCCGAGCGCGTGAACACGTACGCGGCGCCCGAGTATTCGTCCTGAGGGGCGCCGACCAGCGCCATGTCGCCGTCGGAGGAGAGCGCCACGCTCACCCCGACGTTGCCACGCCAGACCTTCGCGGTGCCGGTGAGCTTCGAGCCTTGCTGCACCAGTGGGTCGACGCGGAGTGGGTAGGCAGCGCGGGCGGCGTCGACCTCCAGCAGGATCCTGCCCGCTCGCGTCCCAAGCCGGCTTCGCAGGGCGCGCCCTCTGGCGTCGCTCACATGCAGGCCCATGTAACGCAGCAGATCCCGGTCGTGTCGTAGATATGCGACTTTGCCATGTCGGGCGAGAGAGACGTGGGTATTGCCCGAAACCGCGATCGCGAGCATCAGCGGCTGCGCCGCGTTCCCGCGCGGGCGGCGCTCGATCGTGAAGCCCTGCTCGAGTCCGAGCGGCCCGTTCGCGTACCACTCGGTGTACCCGGCGCGCTGGAAGGAGACGCGGTTGCGCGCTGCCGTCGGCGCCGTGGCGGGGGCTGGCACGAGCAGGTCTCCGTATCCGATGGCCGCCAGGCGCAGTCGGGCGCGCAGGCTGCCCGCCTGGATCCGCACGCCACCGCGGCCGAAGCTCGCCTGCATGCCCTGGGCCGGGTTCGACACGCGGAATCCATGCGCCGACGCGCGTGCACGGAAGGCAGAGCTGTCACCGCCGAGAGCGGCCGATATCACTCCCTGGGCTGCGACAGGCAGGCGGGAAAGCTCACTCGCGCCGATCGCCGTTCGTCGCGCGCCGGCCCGAGTTGTCCGGACCCCTCCCACCGCATGGCCGGACCACGCCAGGGCGAATGCCCCGAGCGCCGTACCGAGCAGGACATAGATCGCGACCGTGAGCGAGCGCGATCCGACTCTCGGCCGGAGTCCGGTTCGCTCCAGCGCCTGAGCGTCGCCCCCAACCCCCCAGACTCCCTCCGCTGCACTCACCCTTCACCTCGGTCGTATGACGCGGTCGCTCAGCGACATCCGGGGCTTTCTCATTCGTGAGACATCCCCACCGTCAGCTTCTGGCGGTCGACAAATCGTGCGGAGAGCGTACCAGCGGGAGAGCGGCAGAGATCGAACCTGCGGAATGGCGCATCGGTCGGATCGGATGGCGCCCCGCACGGCACCGCCGAGGATCCGATCCCTCCCCCTCCGTCAGCGCGCGAACAGCGCAGGCACCGTCACGGTTGCCGCGAACAAGGCCGGCGTGCGCAGCCTCTCAGCAGACATTCGCTGCACGTCGAGTGCGAAGAAGCTGTCCTCCGTCACGAGCCCGCCGTAGTTGCTGAAGGCGAGCTCGATACCCGCCTTCGCGGCGGCCGCACGACTGTGCTCGTCGAACACGCCCGGGACGCCGACCGGGTAGGCGAACCAGCGCGGGCGCTCGCCCAGCTCTGCCTCGATGCGATCGGCCGAGCCGGCGATCTCCTCCTGCTGGCGCTGGTGCGGCAGGCGGGCGAGGATCAGGTGATTGACCGTGTGTGCGCCGATCTCATGGCCGGCGGCGCTCAGCTCGCGCGCCATCTCCCAGGTGATCCAGTCCTCCGCGCTGTCGCTCGTCGGTCGCCTTCCTGCACCGCTGACCGTCGCGAGCCCTTCGAGCAGGCGGGCGGTCTCTTGGGGCGAGAGTTCCCAGCATCTCCTGGTGGCTTCGAAGATCGAGTGCTCGATGTTCTGCTCGTCGAGCGCGAGCGGCTCAGCCGACCAGGGTCCCGCCGGCAATACCTGCAGCGGGCTGTGGCGCAGGATCCAGGCGACCTCGTCCCACCAGGCGTCGGCGAAGCCATCGATGAAGCCCGAGCAGAGGAACATGGCGGCGCGCACGCGATTGGCCTGCAGCACCGGATAGGCCTGCTCGTACAGGTCGCGATAGCCGTCGTCGAAGGTGATCAGCACGCGTCGCCCGCGCTGCGACAGGAGCTCGGGCGCGAGATCGGCAGGGTCGATCACTTCGCAGTGTCGCGTGAGGAAGCGCAGCTGTTCATCCAGCGACTCTGCCGTCGCGCTCACCAGCGAACGTGCCGTGTCGAGCTTGCACGCCTCGCCGATGCGGTGATAGGAGAGCACGAGCGCACCGCGCCACGGGGCGAGTCGCCTCAGCAGCGCGCCCACGCCGCTGATGCGCAGCCCACCGGCTACGAGCGCACGCTTGGAGAAGTGGCCGAAGGGAGTTCGCACGATGGTTCCACTTACTTGACTACCCGCTGAGCGCGGCCGACTATAACCCCGTGGGCGCGCGGGTGTGGGATACGGTGAAGCCGTGACTGACGCTGCCCGAGCCCACAGGCCGGCGCTGGTCCTCGATGCCGACCTGCGTCAGTCGCTCGTTTCTGTCAGGTCGCTCGGGCGTGCCGGCGTGACAGTTCACGTCGCCGAGTCGCATGCGGGGGCGCCCACGTTTGCCTCCCGCTGGTGCGCCGGGCGCACGGTGCTCCCCGACGTCGCCGACGATCCCGCCGGATTCGTCGAGCGCGTCTGCGAGCTGTGCGAGGCGCTTGGGCGACCGGTCGTGATCACCAGCCACGACGGCTCCATCGAGGCGCTGCGCGCGAATCGCCCCCAGATCGAAGCCGTCGCGACGCTCGGGCTCGCCCCCGAGCGGGCGCTGGCGCAAGCAATCGACAAGCGCGCGACGCTCGCCGTGGCCGAGCGCCTCGGTCTGGCCGTGCCGCCCGGCGGGAGCGTCACCGACCCGGCCGGCGCGAGCGAGGCGCTCGCGCGGATCGGGCTGCCCGTCGTCGTCAAGCCTGCAATCTCGTGGGCCGACGCCGGCCCCGAGGCGTGGCGCGCCGCGCCCAGCTTGGCCAGGACGCATGAGCAGGCACTCGCGCAGACGACGCGCCTGCTCGACGCCGGCGCCGGCGCGCTGCTGCAGCAGTGGCTTCCAGGCGCGCGCGAGGCTGTGAGCGTGCTGTATGCGCAGGGGCAGATGTGGGCCACGTTCGCGCAGCGCGCCGAGCGCATGTACCCGGTGCTCGGCGGCAGCTCGGTGCTGCGCCGGAGCATTCCCGTGCCGCAGGACATCGGCCCGGCCGCCGAAGCGTTGATTCGCGAGCTCGACCTCGAGGGCTACGCCGAGATCGAGTTCCGCCGCGACGCCGACGGGCGACCGTTCCTGATGGAGATCAACTCACGGCTCTCCGCGTCCGTCGAGATCGCCGTGCGCGCCGGCGTCGACTTCCCCCTGCTGCTCTACCAGTGGGCCGCGGGCGAGCCGATCCAGGCCGTGCGCTCCTACCGCAGTGGGCGCCGCATGCGCCATCTCAAGGGCGACGTGGGCTGGCTGAAGGAATCGCTGCGCGACCCCGAGCATCCCGACGCGCCGTCCAGGGCCGTCGCGATCGCGAGCTTCGCCGCCGCCTTTGCGCGCCCATCCGGCTACGACTACTGGGACCCCGGCGACCCGGCGCCGGCCGCGCTCCTCGCCTCGCGGGTCGTCCGCGGGCTGCCACGGAGGATCGTCAACGCGCTCCGGCGCGGACGTTCGTTCACCGCCGTGCAGGAGCCCGTATGAGCGAGCCGCCGCAGCTGCCACCGGACGGGCCGGCCGCCCCGGACGGGCCGGCCGCCCCGCCGTCGCTCGGCCGCTCGGTCAAGCGCGGGATCGCCTGGTCGATCTTCACGTTCTTCGTGACCAAGGGCCTTGCGATGGTCTCGCTGCTGGTGCTCACGCGCCTGCTCGCGCCGTCGCAGTTCGGCGTCGTCGCGGCGGTCACCGCCGTGCTCAGCCTGATCGAGCTGACGACCGACCTCGGCATGGGACAGACCGTGATCTACGAGCAGGAGGAAGGTCACTCCGAGCGCGTCGACGTCGCCTTCACGATCAACATCGCGCTGACGACGCTGCTCACGCTCGTTGCGCTGGCGGCGGCGCCGCTGATCGCGAGCTTCTTCCACGCCTCGGGCCACGTCGGGCTGTTCCGCCTGGCGGCGCTCGACATCTTCCTGACCGGTCTCGGCGGGGTGCACGACGGCCTCTTGCTGCGCGACCTCGGCTTTCGCACGCGGATCATCACGCAGGTCGTCAACTCGCTCGCCCGCGCCGGAGTCGGCGTGACCTTGGCGCTGCTCGGCTTCGGCGCCTCTGCGCTCGTGTGGGGCATGCTCGCCGGCACCGGCGCGTGGGCGGCGTCGCTGTGGATCTGCACCGACTTCCGCCCGACGCTGCGCTTCGATCGCACGATCGCCCGCAGCATCCTCCCCTACGGGCTCGGCGCTTCGCTGCTCTCGCTGCTCGCCCAGGTGACGACGCAGCTCGACGTGGCCGTCGTCGGGCGGGTGCTCGGGCAGCGCGCGCTCGGCCTCTACACGGTGGCCTTCCGCCTGCCCGTGCTCGTGCTCGAGAACATCGCCAACCAGGTCTCGCTCGTGGCCTTCCCGGCGCTCTCGCGCAAGCGCGTGCTCGACCGCGAGGGACTTAGCGCGGCGACGGGCAGGCTCGTCAATTTCCAGTCGCTGTACGCGCTGCCGCTTGCCGCGGGGCTCGCCGTGCAGGCGGGACCGATCATCGAAACCCTGTTCTCGGCCAAGTGGCGCGGAGCGTCGGGGGTGTTTGCCGCGGTCTGCGTGATGTCGGGCATCTCGGCGTCCGGCTTTGCACTGGGCGACGCCTTCAAGGCGCTCGGCCGCCAGCGCGTGATGGTCGGGCTCACGTTCATCCAGCTACCCGTGCTCGTGGTCACGATCATCCTGCTCGCCCCCTACGGCATCACGGCAGTCGCGTGGGGTCGTTGCGGCAACGTGATCTTCTGGGTCGCGCTGATGGCGATCGCCGCCTCGCGCGTGCTGCGGATCCCAGTCGCGGTGACGCTCGGCGCGATGTGGCCGGGGACGGGAGCGGCGCTCGGCGTCACGCTCGCCGCCGGCGCCGTGCGCCTGTGGTCGGGTTTGCCGGCCGTCCCCGAGCTCGCACTCGCCGGCGCACTGGGCGCGCTTGGCGGCGTGCTCGCGCTGGCGCTGCTCGCGCGGCCGATGTTCCACGAACTCAGGCTGATCGCGCTCGGCCTGTGGCGTACCGCTACAGGCACCGCCCCGGCGCCGCTGGCCGAGCCGCGCTAGCTACGCGCCTCACCTGAAGCCCCCGGGGGGCAAGCTCCCGGGGGCCTCTGGCGGGACCGGCTCGGCGCCGCACTTTCGTGCGAACGCTTCGCTCGGCCGGTGCACGTGACCATCTGTGGGGATGATTTGTGCAATGCCGGAGGATACCTGTCCTAACGGCCTAGGACTTAAACCCCTGGACATTGACCCCAACAGTCCGCCATGTTTCTTATGTGCATGAACCAGCGGACCCCTTCCTGGCGGCCCAACTCAAACGACTTCGCGAGGAGCGGGAGATGACGCAAGAAGAGCTTGCGTTCGATGCCGGCATCACCTCTTCGGCTCTGTCTCGCATCGAGCGGGGCCTCAACAGTCCTGGCTGGACCACTGTAAGGCGTATCGCGGACGCACTCGAAGTTAGCGTCGCCGACCTGGCGGCGGAAGTGGAAGACCTCGAGGAAGACCTCGAGGGCTGACCGCGCCGGCCGCTCATCGCGGGCCTGCTCGCGGACGTCTACTGCGCCCGGTCGAGTCGCATCGAGAGCACGTCGAGACAGCCCGAGGCGCCGAACGGATGTTGCTCGCAATCGGACTGCACCTCAAGCGTTGCTGGCGTGGCGATGCGCCAGCGCCCGTGCACGAGCGTGAGCTGCCAGTGGCGCACGAGCGCCGGCTTGCCGGGACCGACGGAGTCCGCCGTGGCGCGGCCTTCGTGCATGTGGATCGACGTTACCTCGATACGCCCGTGTGAGAGCACGCCTTGCGAGGGGACATATTCGGCGTCTCTGGCACTGAGCTGAAACAGCTGGCCGACGCGGCTCGCGCAGCTGCCCCCGACGCTCGTCAGATCGGCCGCGACGGCCGGCGTGAAGTCTTCACACAGCGCCCGGGCGTCGCGTCGGCGGAGGTCCTGGAACGGCGCTCGCACGGCACGCCTGATCGCGGCCTGCTCGTCGGTCGAGCCGTGAATCCCGATCAGCTGGACGATCAGCCCGAGCCCAGATAGCCCAACGATCCCCCATATCAGCAAGCGCATCCCTGACGCATCGTCGCAGACGGGGCGCCGGACAAACCAAATTAACCAAGTCGGATGATCGGATTAATTCAGAAATCAAAAAATGCTCTTGAAGAATTTCACGGCGATGCTTCCGAGGAAGATCACCGAGGCAACGCCGAGCACGCCGATCACGGCGCCCGCGGCGGCGACCGCGATATCGGTCATCAGATAGCCGAGCGCCAGCACGACCACGCCGATCGACGGCAGCGTGTCCAGGCCCGAGAAGGGCGGCGCGAGGAACGCCGTCAGCGAGAGGCCGAGCGTGGCCAGCCCGAACAGGCTTCCGCTGAGGCGATGGCCGAACAGCCAGCGCCCGCGCGGACGCGAGATCTTCTCGAGCGATCTGATCCGCCGCAGCAGCGCATCGATGAACTTCTCTTTGCTCTCGCCGCCGATCTGCAGGCCCCGCCAGCGCGCTGGCAGCCAGATCGTGCGGCGCCCGACGATCAGCTCGAGCGCGAGCAGCATCGTGATCACCTCGAACACGTGCGTGACCCCGCCCGTGGGTAGCGGCAGCGCGGGCACTGCCATCAGCAGCACGAACACGATCGCGAAGCTGCGCTCGCCGAACACGTCGATCAGGCTGCCGAGCGTCTTTGGCTGATCTCCCTTCAGCCAGTGTTCGAGCTCGTCACTGACGCGCACCGGGACGAGCTGCTGCTCGGTTGCCATGGCCCCATTGTCCCGCGCGCCGCCGACCGGGCCCCCACATGCCCCGCGATCGCGCGGCACTGGCGCCCGGTCCACGGGCGGATGGCGGTGGCTCAGGCGGCTGTCGTGAGTTGCGACGGCGAGCGCTTGTGCGCCTCGTCGAGCAGCTCCGCGAGGATCTCGCCGAGCGCGAGCGTCTGATCGTGCTCGGTCAGCGTGCCGTCGGGCGCGAACGCGTTCTCCGCGTCGGGCACGGGCAGTTCGCGATCGATCACGCGAGCGCCGGCCGCGGCGAGCGACTTGCGCAGCTCCGCCTGCGCCCACACGGCACCGAACATGCCCGTGCTCGCGCCGATCACGGCCGCTGGTTTGTTGCGCAACGCCGCTGTCGCAAACGGGCGCGAGGCCCAGTCGACGGCGTTCTTCAGCGCGCCCGGGATCGAGTGGTTGTACTCGGGCGTCGCGAACAGCAGCGCATCGGCCTGCTCGAGCTGCTCGCGCCAGCGCTCCACGGCCGCGCCGGGCGCCGCCTCGTCGTCCTCGTCGAACGGCGGGATCGCCTTCAGCCCGTCGAACACGATGAGCTCTGCCGCGGGCGGCAGCAGCTCAGCCGCCGCCCGCAGCAGGCGTCCGTTGTGCGAGTCGCTGCGCAGCGAGCCCGTGATGCCCAGGACGCGCATCGCCGTGCTACTCGCCGTCCTGCGTGAGCTCGAGCTCGACGGTCAGCTTGACGTCGTTGGCCAGGGCGAAGCCGCCCTTCGGCAGCGGCGCGTTCCACTCCAGGCCGAACTGCGTACGGTCGATCACCGTCTCCAGCGTCACGCCGATCTTGACCGCGCCGCCGAGCGTCTCGTGCGGGTCGGTGATCGTGCCGCGTGCCTCGACCGCGTGCGTGTGGTCCTTGATCGTCAGCTCGCCGTCGATCACGAGCTCATCGCCGTCGCGCCGAATCTCCTTGGAGGCGAAGCGCAGCTCGGGGTAGCGCTCGGTGTCGAAGAAGTCGGGCGAGCCGAGGTGGGCCTGCAGGTTCTCGTCCTTGACGACGATCGAGCCGGCGTCGACCGTGCCGATCAGCTCGCCGGCGCCGTCCTCGCCGACTCTCAGCGTGGCGTCGATGTTCTCGAAGCGCCCGCGGAAGGTCGCGACGACCATGTGCTTGACGGCAAAGCTCGCCGAGGAGTGGGTGGGATCGAGCTTCCACGTGCCGACTGGAAGCTGTGTCTGGGTCTCCGTTGCAGTGGCTGACATTGGGGCTCCTTGAAGTTCTGGTTTCTGGGGTTTGGTGGTTCCGGAGGTCTGTTTGGGTGCGATCTGGCTCTCCGGATAGTGCGGACTGCGGTCCGGATATAGCTATACTAACACAAATGGACCGTAGTCCGGTAATCACGCCAGATAGGATTCCCCAGGTGGAGGGCAATGTCGCGCAACGGGGGTTGCCGATGCTCGAGCCTGTCCGGCACGAGCGGGCCGATGCTGCGCGCAACCGCGCCACGATCCTCGCCGCCGCCGAAGCGCTCGTCGCCGAGCACGGCGCCCAATGCGTGACGATGGACCAGGTCGCGCGCGCCGCCGGCGTCGGCAAGGGGACGCTGTTCCGCCACTTCGGCGATCGCTGCGGGCTGATGCGCGCGCTGCTCGACGAGCGCGAGCGCGGTCTGCAGGAGGGCTTCATTCGCGGCCCCGCGCCGCTCGGGCCGGGCGCGCCGTCGCGCGAGCGCCTCGTCGCCTTCGGCGAGCGCATGCTCGAGCACATCGAGATCCAGGGCGACCTGCTCGTCGCCGCCGAGAACGGCGCGCCCGGCGAGCGCCTGCGCCACAGCGTCTACGCCGCCTACCGAGCGCATGTCACGGCGCTGCTCGACGAGAGCGGTTACAAGGGCGACGTCGACTACCTCGCCGACGTGCTGCTCGGCACGCTCGTCAGCGAACTCGTGCTCTTCCAGCGCCGCGAGCGCGGCATGTCCCAGGCGCATCTGAAGGACTGCTGGGGCGAGCTCGTGCGCACGATGCTGCCGAGCGGCTGAGGCCGCGCGCTCAGCCGCCGACCTGCAGCATGAGCTTGCCGACGTTGGCGCCCTCGAACAGCTTCAGCAACGTCTCGTGGAAGTCCTCGACCCCGCCCTGCACGACGTCCTCGCGCGAGACGATCAGCCCTTCGCTCATCCAGCGGGCGAGCTCGGCCGTCGCCTCGGCGTAGCGGGCGGCGTAGTCGAACACGACCATCCCGGTCATGCTCGCGCGGAACACGAGCAGCGACATGTAGTTCGACGGCCCGCGCACGGGCTCGGTGCTGTTGTACTGCGAGACGGCGCCGCAGATCACGATCCGCGCATGTCGCGCCAGGCGGGTCAGCACGCCGTCGAGGATCTCGCCGCCGACGTTGTCGAAGAACACGTCGACGCCCTCCGGCGCGTGCGTGCGCAGCGCCTTGCGCACGTTCTCCGACTTGTAGTCGATCGCCGCCTCGAAGCCGAGCTCCTCGATGAGCCAGCTGCACTTCTGCTCGCCGCCGGCGATGCCGACCACGCGCGCGCCCTTGAGCTTGCCGATCTGCCCCGCCACGCTGCCGACGGCGCCGGCAGCGCCGGAGACGACGACCGTCTCGCCCTCTTTCACCTTGCCTACGTCGAGCATGCCGAAGTAGGCCGTCAGCCCGGTCATGCCGAGCGCGCCGAGGTACGTCGGCAGCGGCGCCAGCGATGGGTCGACCTTGACTGCGCCCTTGCCGTCGGACAGGGCGTGCTCCTGCACGCCGAATGTGCCATAGACGTGCTCGCCGACGGCGAACGCCGGATGCGCCGAGGCGCTCACACGCCCGATGCAGCCGGCGCGCATCACCTCGCCGACTTCGACGGGTTCGATGTAGGAGGCGCCGGCGTTCATCCAGCCGCGCATCGCGGGGTCGAGCGAGATGTGCGAGATCTCGACGACGAACTCGCCCTCGCCGGGCGCCGGCATGGGCTCCTGCACGAGGCTCCAGTCAGACGGCTTGGGCAGGCCCGACGGCCGCGCGGCCAGACGGATCTGACGATTGACCGCGCTTTGCTCCGCCCCCATGCCGCGACTATATGCAGTGCCGCGCCGCCCCGGCGTTTCGCATCGGGCATAGTGGGCAGTGATGAGAGCATGAGCGCACCTGCGCAGCAGATCCCCGATGTCCCGATCGCGCCGAACGAGCGGATCCCGCAACTCGGCTTCGGCGTCTTTCAGGTTCCGCCGAAGGAGACCGAGGTGGCGGTCGCCGAAGCGCTGTCGGCGGGCTATCGCCACATCGACACGGCGGCGGCGTACCGCAACGAGGGGGGCGTCGGCGAAGCGCTGCACGCCTCCGGCCTCGATCGCGACGAGCTGTTCATCACGACGAAGTGCTGGAACGACGACCAAGGCTACGAGCAGGCCAAGCGCGCTTGTCGTGCGAGTCTCGAGCGGCTCGAGCTGAGCCACCTCGACCTCTATCTGATCCACTGGCCGGTGCCCGCGCACGACCTCTACGTGGAGACGTGGAGGGCGTTCGTCGAGCTGCAGCAGGAAGGGCTCGTGCGCTGCATCGGCGTGTCCAACTTCGAACCCGAGCACCTCGAGCGCGTGATCGCCGAGACCGGTGTGACGCCGGCGATCAACCAGGTCGAGCTGCATCCCTACTTCCAGAGGTCGGTCTGCGCCGCGAGCACGAGCGGCTCGGCATCCTGACCGAGGCCTACAGCCCGCTCGGGCAGGGACTCGAGCTCGAGGATCCCGCGATCGTCGAGATTGCCCAGGCGCACGCCAAGACCCCGGCGCAGGCGATCATCCGCTGGCACCTGCAGATCGGCAACGTCGTGATCCCGAAGTCGGTCACGCCATCGCGCATCCGCGAGAACATCGACGTGTTCGACTTCGAGTTGAGCGAGCAGGAGCTCGAGTCGCTTGCGGCGCTCGATGCAGGTCGGCGGATCGGCCCGGACCCGAACACGTTCGTACGCCCCTGAGCCTCGCATGACCGACGTTGTCGCAGTGCTGGGCGCGGGCGGGACGATGGGGTCGGGGATGGCGCGCAACATCGCGCGGTCCGGCATCGAGCTCGTCGCGTGGAACCGCTCGCGCGCGAAGACCGAGCCGCTCGCGCGCGAGGGAGCTCTGATCTGCGACACGCCCGCCGAGGCGGCGGCAGCGGCGCAGCTGATCGTGACGATGCTGAGCGACGCGGACGCCGTGCTCGGCACGATGCAGGGCGGCGACGGAGCCCTGGCGGGCGTGCAGCCGGACAGCGTGTGGATCCAGTGCTCGACGATCGGCGAGCAGGGCACTGCGCGCTGCGCCGAGCTCGCGCGCGAGCACGGCATCGGCTTCGTCGATGCGCCCGTGCTCGGCACCAAGCAGCCCGCGCAGGAAGGCGAGCTGGTCGTGATGGCCTCCGGCCCGCAGTCGTTGCGCGAGCGCGTGCAGCCGGTGTTCGACGCGGTCGGCCGGCGCACGGCGTGGGTCGGCGATGAGGCCGGCGCCGGTACGCGCTTGAAGCTCGTCACGAACGCCTGGATCGTGGCCGTCGTCGAGGGCGCCGCCGAGACGATCGCGCTCGCCGAGGGGCTCGGCCTCGACGGCTCGGCGTTCCTGCAGGCGATCGACGGCGGTCCGCTCGACATGCCCTACCTGCGTCTGAAGAGCGAGGCGATGATCGAGCGCGACTTCGAGCCGACGTTCGCGCTGAAGCTGGCCAGCAAGGACGCGCGGCTCGCCGTCGAGTCGGCCGAGCGCGCGGGGCTCGATCTGCCCGCGCTGAAGGCGATCAGCGCGCGCATGCAGCAGGCCGTGCCCGAGCACGGCGACGAGGATCTCAGCGCCACGTTCCTGACGAGCGCGCCGCGACGCTAACGCCGTCACGCCCGCAGACCGGTGGCCGTCGCGGACCCACGGCTCTCGCGGCCCCACGGCCATCGCCGAGCCGCCGGCTGGGCGCTTGCGCCGCGGCAACAGCCTGTTGACACCAATCCCCGCAGACATGGTGAGGATTGAGGAGCTTCGCGCAGGGTAGTGTTGGTTTGAGTAAGGAAGGGTGTTTAGGCTCGGCCCGGGAGCTGACGGCCGGCTAAGAGACGAAGAAAGGATCCTCATCGAGGCCTTCGACCACGCATGCGAAATCGAGGTCGACCGGCGCAGACGCCGGCGCCTGAGCTCACCGAGACGGCGTCGCAGCGCGCTGCTGACGGGGCTGATCGCGCTCGTGTCGTGCGCGCTCGCGCTTGCGCCGGCCGCTGCACCGGCCGCGGCGCGCCCGACGCCGGTGAGCTTGCAGCTCACCCCGGCAGCGGGGTCGCTGTCGGCCTCGTGGGACGTGTCGAGCAAGGCCGGGCTGACCGGCTTTCGCATTCGCTGGCGGCAGGCCGCGGGAGGCGGAGGCGGTCATGTGGATCTCGCGCGCGGCGTGCGCTCGTACACGCTGGCGAAGCTCAGGCACGTGGCCTACGAAGTTCGCGTGCGCTCGCTCTACCAGGGAAAGCCGGGTCCCGCGGTGCTGGCCGAAGCAACCCCGCTGCCCGGCCTGGAAGAACCGCCGGAAGAAGAAACGCCCGTAGAAGAACCGCCTGAAGAAGAAGCGCCCGAAGAACCGGGCGAAGAAGAAGCGCCCGGCGAAGAAGAACCGGGCGAAGAAGCGCCGCCCGGGGCGCTCGTGAGCGCGACGCCGACGGGTCCGCCGACGCCGGCGGGCGGCTGGTCGGTCGTCTACGCGGACGGCTTCGGGGCGCCGATCGGGAAGGGCCCGGGTCAGGACAACACGTGGTTTGCCAACAACTGCACGCTGACGAGCAACTGCCACGGCTTCAACTCGGACGAGCTCGAGGTGTTCAACCCGAGCGCGGCGAGCGTGACGGCTGAAGGCTTGAAGCTCACGTGCACGTACACGGCGGCGGCGCAGGAACCGGGCGGCAAGCACTACGTGTGTGGCGCGCTGCGCGGGCAGAACCAGGGTTTGGCGGGCTATCGCTTCTTCACGTGGTCGCCGGGCAAAGGCCAGACGCTCGTCTTCCAGGCGGTGGCGAAGCTGCCGCCGAACACCGGCGAGGCCGACCCCGGATGGTGGTCGGCCGGTCCGCCGTGGAACGACACGGAGATCGACTTCTTCGAGGGTGGCGGCGCGAGCCGCTCGCACACGACGGGGTGGCGCACGGACCCGATCTACACAGCGTGGTTCGCCACGCCGCACGTGACGGCGAACAAACCGGGCTTCACGGCGGACCCGTCGCTGGCGTTCCACACGTACACGTTCGAAGTCAAACCGGAAAACAGGTACAGCATCTGGATCGACGGCGTGCCGCAGTCGTGGGCGACGAACGTCGGGCCTGTGAAACCGGACCTGGCGGCGAAGACGACGCTCGTGCTGAGCTACGCGCTGCGCACGTGCGCGTGCAAAACGGGCTTCACCAGCGGCACGCGCGAGTTCGACGTCAAATCGGTCTCGGTCTACGAGGACAAAGCCCACCGCGGCGTGGGCGTCGAAAACGAAGGCATCGCGCCGGGAACGAAGCTCGGCTGAGCGGCGCGCACCCCGTGCACGCGGGCTAACCTCGGTCGATCGAATCCAAACGCGCATACAAGCGCGCCGCGCTGCTCGTGGTGCTGGGTCTGCTCGCGGCTACCTCGTGGGGTTGCGCCTCGGCGACGGCGGGCGATCCGGTCTCGAACGGCCCGGGCAAGGAACCCACCAAATCCCCGTTCAGGCAGCGGGGCACGGTGCGCAACCTCACGGTCAGCCGCGTGCCGACGGGTCCGCCGACGCCGGCGGGCGGCTGGTCGGTCGTCTACGCGGACGCCTTCGGCGCGCCGCTCGGCTCGGGCCGCGGGCACGACAACACCTGGTTTCCGAACAACTGCACGCGAACGACGAACTGCCACGGCTTCAACGAGGACGAGATGGAGGTGATGAACCCGAAGGCGGCGTCGGTCACCGCGCAGGGGCTGCGGCTGACGTGCACGTACACCGCCGCGCCGCAGTCGCCGGGCGGCAAGCACTACGTGTGCGGGATGCTGCGCGGGCAGAACCAGGGGCTGCGCGGCTACCGCTTCTTCACGTGGTCGCCGGGCAAAGGCCAGACGCTGGTGTTCGAGGCGGTCGCCAAGCTGCCGCCGAACACGGGCGAGGCCGACCCGGGCTGGTGGACGGCGGGGCCGCCGTGGGACGACACGGAGGTCGACTTCTTCGAGGGCGGCGGCGCGAGCGAAAAGCACACGACGGGCTGGCGCACGGACGGGCTGTACACAGCCTGGTTCGCGCCGCCCAAATTGACGGCCAACAAATGGGGTTTCTCGGAAGACCCGTCGCTGGCCTTCCACACGTACACGTTCGAGATCACGGCGGCCAACACGTACAGCGTGTGGATCGACGGCCAGCTGCAGCCGTGGGCGACGAACGTCGGGCCGGCCCGGCCGGATCTGTCGGCGCGCACGACGCTGGTCCTCAGCTACGCCCTGAGGGAATGCCACTGCCAGACGGGCTTCACCAGCGGCACGCGCGAGTTCGACGTCAAATCGGTAGCCGTCTACGAGGACAGCGCGCACCGCGGCGTCGGCATCAAGAACGGCGGCATCCCCGTCGGCACCGTCGTCCGCTGAGCCGCAAAGCCCCGCGCGACGCGGCCGCGCGGGGAGCGAGCGTCCTTGCCTCAGCCTTCGCTCATCCCGCGCCGCATGCGGTGCACGCGGCGCAGCTCCTGCACTGCCTCGTCGACGCCGCCGAGCACGGTCGGCACACCGTCGCCGAGCAGCTCGGGCTGCAGGCGATTGCGCACGAGCTCACCGGCAACCTGGTCGACACGCTGCGCGCCGGCGCCGGGGCGCGAGCTGACGACGCGTGACATCTGCAGACCCTCGAACAGCAGGCCGACGCCGTCGTCGAGCGCCCAGCCGCCGGGCAGCGTGCCGTCGCGCACGGCGGCGAGCCAGACGGGCAGCCGCTCGGGCTCGCCGTCGGCGTGCACGGTGAGCGAGCCTTCGAGCAGGCCGAGCCCGGCCAGTGGTTCGGGTGGTCCGGAGGAGCGGGTGACGCCGCCCTGGAACCAGCACATCGCGCCGGCGCTGAGGCCGGCGAGCACGGTGCCGGCGCGCCAGGCCCGCACGAGCAGCTCGTCCAGACCGTGCGCCTGCCAGATCGCGAGCAGGTTGCGCATCGAGCCGCCGCCGACGTAGATGATGTCCTGCTCGAGCACGATCTGCTCGAGCGGGCGTCGGGCGTCGCGCAGGCGAAACAGAGAGAGGTGCTCGTGCACGCACCAGCGATCGGCAAAGCGCGCCTGGAAGGCGTTGATCTGCGCGGTCGTGTCGCCGGAGGCGGTCGGCAGGAACAGCACGCGCGGCTGCTTGGCCGGGGTCAGCGAGAGCACGAAGTCATCGAGCAGCGGGTTGGTCGGCTCCATCGTGAAGCCGCCGCCGCCCATCGCAAAGATCTGCCGCTGCGCGAGCGGCACCTTGGCGGGCCCGACTGCTGAGCTCATCCCCCGAGCCTACTGCTCACGCGGGGACCGGCTCGGGGGAGACCGGCAGCAGCTCGGCTTTGGCGGACGGCGCCGAGCGACGTCCGCTGCGCCTGCGGGGACGGCGCGACTTGGCCGGCTCGGTTGCCTGCGTGGCGAGCTCCGCGGCGGCGGCCTGCTCTGCCTCGGGGCTCGTCTCCCGCGCAGCGTCGGCGCCGAGATAGGTGACCGCCAGCGGCGTCTCGACGACGCCGTCGCCGGTGTGCTCGACGCGGTAGGCACAGCCGTCGGCGCGCGAGCTGACGGCGCCCTGCAGGCGCGTGCGGCGGAAGTGCAGGGCGACGCCGTCCTCGGCGGCGAAGCCGGGGCGCATGCCGTCGCCGACGAAGCGGTGGTACTCAGCGCGACGCGCGGGCTCGGCGTCGTAATGGACGCAGTTGGAGTAGGGCAACAGGCCCAGCCCGCGCACGCCGCGTGGCGCGCCGTGGAAGGCGCTGAGCGCCTCGTCGAACCAGCACAGCGAGCCGGCCGAGGGGCCGCACAGCACGATGCCCTTGCGCCAGGCTTTCTTCAGCACCTCATCGAGCCCGTGCGCGCGCCAGGCGCCGAGCATGCTGACGACGTTGCCGCCGCCTACGTAGATCAGGTCCTGGGAGAGCAGGTGGCTGGCGAGGTCGTCCTCGACGCCGCCCGTGCCCTGGTCGCGGCGGAACAGCGAGACGTGGCTCGCGTCGCAGCTCGCGGCGAAGCGCCTGTAGAAGCGCACGACGTAGTGGTCGGCATCGCCGGAGGCGGTCGGCAGGAAGCAGACGCGCGGCCGCTGCGCATCGGTGAGCGACAGCACGTAGTCGTCGAGCAGGGAGCTGTCGCGCTCCATCGAGAAGCCGCCGCCACCGAGGGCGACGATCTGGGGTGTTCTTCCTCGCATGGTCTCGTCTCCGCGCTCGCTTTGGTCGCTGGAAGTGACTCGGGTGCTGGGCGTGGCTCGAACAGCGTTGCCTCAGATTGCCCGAGCGGCGGGGCGCTCAATATGGACCGTCGTCGGAGATTCGAGCGCCTGGGACTGGACATCCGACAGAGCCACTTTGCGGAGCTTTGACGAGCCGCCTGGGGCACGGGCCCTAGAGTGTCCGGCGATGGCCGAGGGGACCGACCAGCAGCTTTCGCATGCGCCGCGGGCGCACGACGCGGCGATCTCGCTGCGCGGCGTGGTCAAGCGCTTCGGGGCGATCGTGGCGGTCGACGGCCTCGACCTGCAGGTGCCGAGCGGCGTGTGCTTCGGCCTGCTCGGGCCGAACGGCGCGGGCAAGTCGACGACGATGCGCATGCTTACGGCGCAGGCGCTGGCGGACGAGGGCGAGCTGGCGGTGTTGGGCTACGAGCTGCCGCGCGAATCGAAGCAGGCGCGGATGGAGATGGGGGTGGTGCCGCAGCTGGACAACCTCGACGTGGAGCTGACGTGCCGGCAGATCCTGACGGTCTTCGCGCGCCTCTACCGCGTGTCGGCGTCGGAGCGCGAGGCAGCGGTTCAGCGGGCGCTCGAGCTGGCGAACCTCGTGCCGCGCGCGGACACGATCGTGCGCGAGCTGTCGGGCGGTATGCGCAGGCGCCTGCTGGTCGCGCGCGGGTTGATCCACCGCCCGCGCCTGGTGCTGCTGGACGAGCCGACGGTGGGTCTCGATCCGCAGGTGCGCCAGGAGCTGTGGTCGCTGATCGACGGCCTGCGGGCGCAGGGTGTGACGGTGCTGATGTCGACTCACTACATCGAGGAGGCCGAGCGCCTGGCGGACGTGGTGGCGGTGATGTCGCACGGCAAGGTCGTTGCGCAGGGCACGCCGAGTGAGCTCGTGCGCGCGCACGCGGGCGAGCAGGTGATCGAGGTCTACGGCCCGGCGGAGCAGCTCGCGGAGCTGGGCGAGCTGGCGGCGAGCAAGAGCTGGCAGAGCCGACGATCGGGCCCGGCGCTGGCGATCATGCGCGCGGAGGAGCTCGACGGGGAGGCGCCCGAGGGCGTGCGCCGTCCGGCAAATCTGGAGGACGCGTTCGTGGCGCTGACCGGGGAGGAGATCGAATGATCAGAACGATGACCGGTGGGCTGCTCGGATGAGCGTGCAGGCGGAAGCTGAAGGGGCGCAGTCGCGCGCTCGTCGCGTGGGGCGGCTGGAACCGGCGGCGCTGGCGGCGGTGATGAGCCGCGACGTGGTGATCTTCGGGCGCTACTGGAAGGCGACGACGTTCAGCTCGATCGTGCAGCCGACGATCTACCTGCTGGCGTTCGGGCTGGGCTTCGGCACGCTGGTGAAAACGATCGGGCACGTCAAGACGATCGAGTACATCGCGACGGGGACGGTGGCGACGGCGGTGCTGTTCTCCTCGGCCTTCCCGGGCATGTTCAACACGTTCGTGCGCTGGCAGTTCCAGCGCACGTACGACGCGATGCTGGCGACGCCGCTGGACGTGGAGGAGCTGATCACGGCCGAGATCCTGTGGATCTCGCTGCGCGCGGGCGTGTACGGGCTGGCGCCGCTGATCGTCGGGCTCGCGTTCGGCCTGGCACCGGAATGGGGGATGCTGCTGGTCCCGGCGATCGGCTTCGTCACGGGCTTCGGCTTCGCCGGCTTCGGCGTGCTCGTGGCGGCGATCGCAAAGACGATCGACAACTTCAACTACATCACGAGCGCGGTGCTGACGCCTATGTTCCTCGTGGCGGGAACGTTCTTCCCGGTCTCGGCGCTGCCGGCCGGCGTGCGTCAGGTGGCGCAGGTCAACCCGCTCTATCACTGCGTTCAGCTCGTGCGCGACGCCTCGCTGGGGAACCTGCACGTTGGCGACCTCGGCCACGCGGGCGTGCTGCTGGCGTTCGCGGTGCTGATGTGGCGCCTGGCGATCTGGCAGCTCGGCAGGCGCCTGATCGACTGACGGCGGGCTGCCGAGTTACGCGGCCTGGCCGGCTTGGGCGCCTGGCGTCGCTTAGTCAACTTTCAGCTGCTTCACACATTGCTCCTACACGCGGCCTGGATGCTGCCGCCATGAGCTATCCACTCCAGCGCGCTTCGGCGGCCACACCCACGTCCTCTGTGCCCCCGTCCACCTCGCTTGCGGGCAACTCCGAACGACTGGGCGAGCGGCTCAGTGGGCTCACCCGGCGCCTGCCTCGCCCCGAGCTGGCGGCGCTGCTCGCGCTGGCGGCCGTGCTCTACCTGTGGTCGCTGAGCAAAAACGGCTGGGCCAACGACTACTACAGCGCGGCGGTGCGCTCGATGAGCTTGAGCTGGCACAACTTCCTGTTCGCCTCGGCCGACCCGAGCGGTGTGATGACGGTGGACAAGCCGCCGCTGGCGCTGTGGGTCCAGTCGCTGTCGGTGCGCGTGTTCGGCTACAGCTCGCTGAGCATGCTCGTACCGCAGGCGCTGATGGGCGTGGCGAGTGTCGGCCTGGTGTACGACCTGGTGCGCCGCCGCTTCGGGCGTGCGGCGGGCTTCGCCGGTGGGCTGGCGCTGGTGCTGACGCCGATCACGGTTGCGATCTCGCGCCACAACAACCCGGACGCGCTGCTCGTGCTGTGCTGCGCGGCGGCGCTGTGGTTCGCGCTGCGCGCGCTGGAGGATGGCCGCACGCGCTGGCTGGTGCTCGCGGGCGTGTCCGTCGGTCTGGGCTTCGAGACGAAGATGCTGGTCGCGCTGGCCGTCGTCCCGGGCCTCGCCTTGGCCTATCTGCTGGTCGCCCCGCGCGGTCGGCTGAGGGCGCTGCGCCAGCTCGCAGCGGGCGGCCTGGCGATGCTCGTCGTCGGCGGCGCATGGCCGCTGCTCGTGGCGCTCACGCCTGCGTCGGCTCGCCCGTGGATCTCGGGCACGAGCGACAACAGCATCCTCTCGCTGATCTTCGAATACAACGGCGTCGGCCGCGTGGACGGCCAGTCGGGCGGCCCCGGTGCCGGCGGACCGGGCGGCGGAGGCAATGTGTTCGGCGGCGAACCGGGTCCTCTGCGCCTGCTCAACTCGGCGCTCGGCGGCCAGGCTGGCTGGCTGCTCGGCTTCGCGCTGCTCAGCGCGCTCGGTCTGCTGGTGGCCACGCGGCTGCGACGGCGCGATGCGCGCACGGGCTGGCTCGTGGCAGTCGGCGGTGCGTTTCTCGTGACGGCGGTGCTGTTCAGCGCGGCGAGCGGCATCTTCCACCCGTACTACGTCTCGCTGCTGGCGCCGTTCGCGGCGGCGCTGGCAGGTGCCGGCGCGGCCCAGCTGATCGCAAGCGGCACCCGCGCGCGGATCTTCGCGGCGCTGGCGGTGCTCGCGGGCGTGGCGAGCGAGCTGATCGTGCTGCATCAGTACCCGGGTCAGCTCAGCTGGCTGGCGCCGGTGCTGATCGCGGTGTGCGCGGTCGCGGCGCTCGCCCTCGTCGCACTCGGCTCGCGCCGGGCGCGGTTGGTGGCTGCGACGGCGGCGATCGGGGCGCTGTTGCTGGCACCGTCGGTGTGGGCGGTGGACACGCTCGGCCACGCGACGAGCAGCACCTTCCCAGAAGGCGGTCCGGCCAACGTGCAGACGGTGGGCGGCGGCATGTTCGGCGGCCGCGGCGGGCCGGACGCACTCGGTCGCGGCGCAGGCGGTCCCCCCGCGGGCCTGGGCACATCCGGTGGCCCGGGTGCGGCGGGCACGGCAAGCGGCGGCGAAGGCTCGCCTGGCACTTCCAGCGGTGTGCCGCTGTTCGGCAACGGCGCGGGGCCGCCGACGACGGGTACACCGTCCGTCGGCGCGACCGCAGCGCAGGCGCAGAGCGCACGATCGGGCACCGGCTTGGCACCGGGCACTGCCGGCGGCGCTGTGCGCCGTCAAGGCTTCGGCACGGGTGCGGGTTTCGGCGCGCGCGCGGGCGGCTTCGGCGGCCCGATGGGCGGCAGCCAGCTGAGCGCTCAGGTGCTTAGCTACGTAAAGCAGCACGGTGGCGGCACGATCGCGGTGTCGAGCCAGACGAGCGCTGCGTCGGCGATCATCGCGAGCGGCGCGAAGGTCGCGGGGATCGGTGGCTTCTCCGGACGCGAGAGCTCGGTCACAACGGCGTGGCTGGCCCAGCGCGTGCGCTCGGGCGCGATCCGCTGGGTGCTGGGCGAACAGTCTGGGACGCAGAGCTTCAGAGGCCTGCCTGGCGACACGCGCGCGGGCTCGAAAGCGGCGATCACGGCGGTCGAGCAGGCCTGCAAGAAGGTCACGCTCTCAACGGGCGCGGCCAATGCGGGCGGCGGGACAGTGGGCACCGACGCGACGAGCAGTGGCACGGGCTCGACGGTCAGCAGCACGTCGACGTCGCTCTTCGACTGCCAGGGCCACGCCGACGCGCTGGCCGACGCGGGCAGCTGAGCGACAGAGACGCTGCGGCGACCCCGCTCGCCCGGCCCGCCGCTCGACAGCGTCCCGGGGCTGGACGCATGGGCAACGACGCGTCCCCAAACGGCCAACAAAAGTGGGGCAGCTTGAGGCGCAGAGGATTCCACGCCGATACGTCCAATATCAGTCGTTGGATCGAAACTTTTGGGGAATCAAAGAGTCATAAGGGGCAAGTGCCCTGACTCGACTAGGGAGGTCGGTATGAGGTCGTCTGTCCGCTTTTCGTTGCTTGCGCTGCTGGTTGGAGCGCTTCTCGTCGTCTCAGCACCGGCCGCGATGGGGGCTGAATTCCCGGCGATCGAAAAGTTCGTTGCGACCAACTGCACGGTCGAAACATGCGGACAGGAAAACGTGCTCGGCCCGTTCTTCGAGCCCAAGGCGAAAGTCACGGTCGAAGAAGCCGAAAAAGAAGGCTTCACGCAGGCCGGCGGCCGCGTGCCGTTCGGCGTGACCGACTTCCAGATCGCGACCTTCGAAGAAGGCGAACCGAGCAAACTTCCGGGTTCCTACCCGAAAAAGGTCCCGACCTCGATCGTCACGCACCTCAGGACCGACGTCGCGCCCGGGCTCGCGACGAACCCGTTCGCCGTCGAACAGTGCACGCTCGAAGCTTTCGGCGACAAAGAAGCGGTCCCGGGCAGCGGCTTCTATGCCGCTCCGACGTGCGGTGCGGAATCGCAGATCGGCAACAACAAAGTGACGGTCTACGCGGGCCCGACGGCGAAAGATGTGCCGCTCGAAGGCACCGTCTACAACCTCGTGCCCGAAACGGGCCTCGCGTCGGAGTTCGGCGTGGCGCTGAAAATCCCGATCCCGCTGTCAGGTGGCGCGCTCAAAGCGGGCTTCGAAAAAGCCGAAGCGGAAGGCGCCGTACCCGGCGTCGGTGGCTTCCCCTCGCTGGCCGAACAGAAATTCGTCGAGGAACAGCAGTACTTCGCCCACACCCTGATCAAGGGCAACGTCGAATGGGGCCAGCAGCCGAACGGCACCAACCAGGGCGACTACCACGACTACTTCGAAATCGACGTCTCGCCCGAGCTTCCGCTGATTCGCTCGCGCCTGGTCTTCTTCGGCACGAGCGGCGGCGACTTCATCACCAACGCGACGAGCTGCCCGGGCCACAACACGACGACGCTGAAAATGACCGACGAGGAAAAAGCGGTCGTCAAAAGCGAGTTCACGACGCCGATCGGCCTGAACGGCTGCGGCCTGGTCCCGTTCGACCCGACGTTCGGTCTCAGCGCCGGGGCGGGCGAAAGTGGCTCCGATCAGCCTGACGGGATCAGCACAACGGTGGGCGTGCCCCGAAACCCGGCGGCCGCGATCGACAGTTCACAGCTGAAAACCGCTTCGGTCAAGCTGCCGGCGGGCATGACGTTGAACCCCTCGGCCGCTGCGGGTCTCACTGCCTGCACGCCGACACAGGCGCGGATCCACAGCTCGACCCCGGGCACCGACTGTCCGGCCTCCTCGGCGCTCGGCACGGTCAGCCTCAACGTGCCGACGCTGCCCGACGGCTCGCTGACGGGCAACATCTACCTCGGCACGCCTCCTGACGGAGGCACGATCACGGGGCCTCCGTACATCATCTACCTGGACGCCGAGTCGGCCCGCTACGGCGTGTCGGTACGGATCAAAGGCGAAACGTTCCCGAACGAGACGACGGGCCAGGTGACGACGGTCTTCCAGGAAAACCCGGAACAGCCGTTCACGACGGCGACGCTCAACTTCAAAGGTGGAGCGCTCGCGCCGATCGCCAACCCGCTGACGTGTGCGGCGGGCGCGGCTGAAGGCAGCTTCCTGCCCTACACCGAAATCGGCGCGAAAACGATCGCCACGCCGTTCGCCTCGACGGGCTGCGCGGCGACGATCCCCTTCGCGCTGAGCCAGACGACGGCGAACCAGACGGCGAACGCGGGCGGCAACACGAGCTACACGTTCAGCCTCACCCGTCCGGAGGGCAACCAGTACATCTCGCAGGTCAAGACGACGCTGCCGGCGGGCCTCGTGGGCCAGATCCCGAAGGCGACGCAGTGCACCGAGGCGCAGGCCTCGACGAACACGTGCCCGGACAGCAGCAAGATCGGCACGGCATCGGCGATCTCCGGCTCCGGCCCGACGCCGTTCACGTTCGGCGGCGGCTCGGTCTACCTGACCGGCCCGTACAAAGGCGCGCCGTTCGGCCTGTCGATCGTCGTGCCGGCGGTGGCCGGGCCGTTCAACCTCGGTCCGGTGACGACCCGCGCGGGGATCACGATCGACCCCTACACGGCGCGCGTGACGACGACGGCGGATCTGCCGACGATCGTCAAGGGCATCCCGATCCGCCTGCGTGGCGTGACGGTCGCGATCAACAAGCAGGGCTTCCTGTTGAACCCGACCAGCTGCGCTGCGATGGCGACCGAATCGACGGTGACCTCGACGGACGCAGCGACGCAGAAACTGTCGAGCCCATTCCAGGTCGGCAACTGCAACCTGTTGAAATTCAAGCCGGCCTTCAAGGCGGTTACCAGCTCGAGGACCTCGAAAGCGAATGGCGCGAGCCTTGAAACGACGCTCAACGAGGTGCCTGGCAACGCCAACGTCAAGTCGGTCAAGGTCCAGCTGCCGAAGGCCCTTCCGTCGCGCCTGACGACGCTGCAGAAAGCCTGCCCGGCGGCGACGTTCGAAGCGGACCCGTACAAATGCCCGCCCGGTTCGTTCGTGGGCGGTGCGCGGGCGAACACGCCGACCCTGCCGAGCAAACTGAAAGGACCGGCGATCCTCGTCTCGCACGCGGCCGCGGCGTTCCCGGACCTCGACCTGGTGATGGAAGCCGATGGCGTCCGTGCGATCCTCGTCGGGAACACGGACATCAAAAACGGCATCACGACGACGACGTTCGCCTCGACCCCGGACGTGCCTGTGTCGAGCATCACGGTGAACCTGCCGATCGGAGCGCACAGCGCGCTGGCGGCGAACGGGAACCTGTGCGCGAATCCGCTGGTCATGCCGACCACGATGACCGGGCAGAACGGCACCGTCGTCAAACAGAACACGACGATCAAAGTGAACACGTGCGGCGTGCGCGTAGTCGGCCACAAGGTCGTCGGCAACACGGCGTACATCACGGTGCAGACCTACGCGGCGGGCCGCATCAGCGCCAAAGGCGGCGGGCTCGCAACGAGATTCCGCAAGCTCTCCAAGGCCCAGAAAAAGGCGACCATCAAGGTCCCGCTCTCGCGTCGCGGCCAGAGCAGGCGCCGTCCGTTCAAGGTCAAGGTGCGCGTGGGCTTCGTGGCCAAGGCAAAGGGAGCCGGCAGCTCGGTCTCGTTCGTGACCGTGCGCTTCTAGGCGAACCTGCATCGACGCAGTCTTCCGGGGGCGGCCAGTGGCCGCCCCCGGTGTTTTGCGGTCTCCTCATGGCGCGCCGCACGGGCGAGATGAGCGCTGCAAGCGGTCGAAGATCTGGCCCATCGGTTGTCTCCGGCGGAGCCATGCCCTAGATTCCGTTCGATGGACGTTGTTACAGGTACGGATACCGCAACGTCGCCGGGGGTCGAATCTGTTCTTGCCGGCGTGCGCAGGTTGACGCTGCTCGCCGACGCGGCGACCGACGTCGACGCCGTCTATCGCGCGCTCGCACGCGAGCTGCTGGCCTCGCCGGGGGCCGAGGAGGTGCACGTGCACCACCTCGCCGACGAGGATTCGGCCGACGAGCTCGTGACCGTCTACATGTACGGAGGTGACGGGCGGCTGAGCTACATGCTGCCGCGCACCGAGCGTCCGCCCGGCATCAGCTGGGTGCTCTACACGGGCCGCAACGTGCTGATCGCCAACGAGCGCAAGCTCGCCGAGAACGTTCCGCGCGTCACGGCCACGGGCCCGGCCAGCTGCGCGCTGCTGCTGCCGCTGGTCGAGCGCGGCGAGGTGGAGGCCGTCGTGATGCTCGTGCGCCGCTCCTCGCCGGCCTTCGACGAGCGCGCCGTGGACCTCGCGCGCACGCTCGTCGACCAGGCGGCCGCCGCACTCGCGCTCGTGCGTGCACGGGCCGAGGCGGGCACGGACGCGGTCGCGGGCTGCATGAATCACCGCGCGATGCGGCGGCGTCTGGAAGAGGAGATCGACCGTGCCTCGCGCGCGGGCAGCCCGCTGTCCTGCATCCTGATCGACCTCGACGACTTCAAGCGGATCAACGACGATCACGGCCACCAGGCCGGCGACGCGGTGCTGCGCCAGGTGGTGCAGGCGCTCGTGGGTGAGTTCCGCGCCTTTGACCGCGTGGCCCGCTACGGCGGCGACGAGTTCGTCGTGATCCTCCCCAACGCCGACCTGCGCAGCGCCGCAGCCGCTGCCAACCGTGCGCTTCGAGCGCATGCACGCGGTGCCCGCTGTCGGCTCGGAGTCGGGCATCTCGGCCTCGATCGGGGTCGCGCAGTGGCATGCGCCGATGGGCGTCGACGATCTGCTCGAGGCCTGCGACCAGGCCTTGCTGCGCTCCAAGCGCGAGGGCAAGGGGCGCGTCACGCGCGCCTCCGAGCCCGCCATCTGAGTCCGTCGGCGGGCTTTCGGGGAGGGACGTCGCGGGCCTCTCGCCGCCGAGTCCGCGCGCGCGACTCTGCGAGACTGAGGGTATGCCCGCAGAGAGAGCCACCACGCCCAGGGGGGTGCGATGACGCAGAACAGCTTTGGCGCCAAGGACAAGCTTGAGGCCGGTGGCAGCAGCTATGAGATCTTCCGCCTCGATGCCCTGCAGCAGCGCTTCGACGTGGCGCGGCTGCCCTTCTCGCTGAAGGTGCTGTTGGAGAACCTGCTGCGCACCGAGGGCAATGGCTCGGTCGACGCCGCTGACGTCGAAGCGCTCGCCTCGTGGGATGCCAAGGCGCAGCCGAGCAAGGAGATCGCCTTCACGCCGGCGCGCGTGCTGATGCAGGACTTCACCGGCGTGCCCGCCGTGGTCGACCTCGCGGCGATGCGCGACGCGATCGCCGAGATGGGGGGAGACGCGGCGCAGATCAACCCACTCGTGCCGGCCGAGCTCGTGATCGACCACTCGGTGCAGGTCGACGCGTTCGGCACGCGCGACGCCTTCCGCGTCAACGCCGAGCGCGAGTTCGAGCGAAATCAGGAGCGCTACTCGTTCCTGCGCTGGGGCCAGGGCGCATTCGACGACTTCTCGGTCGTGCCGCCCGACACGGGCATCGTGCACCAGGTCAACCTCGAGTACCTCGCGCGCGTGGTCTTCCCCAACGAGCGGACGGGACAGGCGTACCCGGACACGCTCGTCGGCACGGACTCGCACACGACGATGGTCAACGGCCTCGGCGTGCTCGGCTGGGGCGTCGGCGGGATCGAGGCCGAGGCGGCGATGCTCGGCCAGCCGATGTCGATGCTGATACCGCAGGTGCTCGGTTTCCGCCTGCACGGCGAGCTGCCCGAGGGAGCGACTGCGACCGACCTCGTGCTGACCGTCACCGAGATGCTGCGCGAGCGCGGCGTCGTCGGCATGTTCGTCGAGTTCTACGGCGCCGGCCTCGCCGGCCTGCCGCTGGCCGACCGCGCGACGATCGGCAACATGTCGCCCGAGTTCGGGTCGACCTGTGCGATCTTCCCGATCGACGCGGAGACGCTGACGTACCTGAAGCTCTCGGGTCGCTCACCCGAGCAGATCGCGCTCGTCGAGGCCTACGCCAAGGAGCAGGGCCTGTGGCACGACGAGTCCTCCGAGAAGCCGACCTTCTCGGATGAGATCGAGCTCGACCTCTCGAGCGTCGAACCGAGCCTGGCCGGGCCCAAGCGCCCGCAGGACCGCGTCGCATTGAGCTCCTCGCAGGTGGTCTTCCAGGAGGCGCTGCGCGACTACATCCCCAGCGACGGCGATCAAGCCGATGCCCAGGACGAGGCCGTCGCCGAGTCATACCCGGCCTCTGACCCACCTGCCAACGAGCCCGGCCACACGCCGTCCCCTCCGGGAAACGTCACCGTGCCGCAGCTGCCCGAGGGCGGCACGGCCATGGCGCTGCCGCACAACGGCACCGCCAGGAGCGTGACCGTCGACGGCGAGACGTTCGAGCTCGACCACGGCCACGTCGTGATCGCGGCGATCACGAGCTGCACGAACACCTCGAACCCATCCGTGATGGTCGGTGCCGGCATCCTTGCGCGCAACGCGCTGGCGCGTGGCCTGAAGAGCAAGCCGTGGGTCAAGACCTCGCTTGCGCCGGGCTCGAAGGTCGTCACCGAATACCTCGATCGCGCGGAGCTGACGGGGCCGCTGGAGCAGCTCGGCTTCAACCTCGTCGGCTACGGCTGCACGACGTGCATCGGCAACTCTGGCCCGCTCTCCCAAGAGATCTCAGACGCCGTCGCCGAGGCCGACCTGGCGGTCGTCTCGGTGCTCTCGGGCAATCGCAACTTCGAGGGTCGGATCAACCCGGACGTGAAGATGAACTACCTCGCCTCGCCGCCGCTGTGCGTCGCCTACGCGCTCGCCGGCACGATGGATGTCGACCTCGTGCACGATCCGCTCGGCCAGGACGAGCAGGGCGAGGACGTCTTCCTGCGCGACATCTGGCCCTCAGAGCAGGAGATCGCCAAGACCGTCGGCGAGGCGGTGCAGGCCGACATGTTCCGCAAGAGCTACGGCGAGGTGTTCGCCGGCGACGAGCGCTGGAACGGGCTCGACGTGCCCGAGGGCGAGCGCTTTGCCTGGGATGAGCAGTCGACCTACGTGCGCCTGCCGCCCTATTTCGAGGCGATGCCCGTCGAGCCGCCCGAGGTCTCCGAGCTGACGGGTGCGCGCGTGCTCGCGCTGCTCGGCGACAGCGTCACGACCGACCACATCTCACCGGCCGGTGCGATCAAGCGCGACGGACCGGCCGGCGCCTACCTGCAGGAGCAGGGTGTCACGCCGCGCGACTTCAACTCCTACGGCTCGCGGCGCGGCAACCACGAGGTGATGATGCGCGGCACGTTCGCCAACATCCGCCTGCGCAACCAGCTCGCGCCAGGCACCGAGGGCGGCGTCACGCGCCACTTTCCCGAGGGCGAGCAGATGTCGATCTACGACGCCGCGATGCGCTACGCCGAGGAGGGCGTCGAGCTGGTCGTGCTGGCCGGCAAGGAGTACGGCTCGGGCTCCTCGCGCGACTGGGCGGCCAAGGGGACCAAGCTGCTCGGCGTGCGCGCGGTGATCGCGCAGAGCTTCGAGCGCATCCACCGCTCGAACCTCGTCGGCATGGGCGTGCTGCCGCTGCAGTTTCCCGACGGTGAGAGCGCCTCTTCGCAGGGGCTGAGCGGCGAGGAGGTCTTCTCGATCGACGGGATCGCGGACGCCGTCGCCGCCGTCGAAGGCGGCGTGGGCGGTGGGCAGACGGTTCGCGTGCGAGCTGAGCGCGACGGCGCCGAGGCGATCGAGTTCGATGCGCGCGTGCGCATCGACACGCCGCGCGAGGCCGAGTATTTTCGACACGGCGGCATCCTGCAGTACGTCCTCAGAACGCTGTTGGCGCGATGAACAACTCTCCAGAACCGATCCCGGCGGACTCACCGCTCGGCCTCCCGCCGATCCTGCGCAACCTGCTGCTCGCACCCGGTCCGTCGGGCTACGAGCAGCTGCCGAGCGCCGTGTGGCGCGAGGCGGCGGGCGGGTTTGCAGAGGTCAGCACCGACGCGATCGGCACACCGCTCGCGCTGGTCGCGGCCAAGGGCGGTGACGGTGCCCTGGGCGAGGGCGCGCGGGGCGCCGCCGGGGAGGGCGTCGGCAAGCGCCGGCCGCCGCGGCTGCTCGTGATGGGGCACATCGACGAGATCGGCTTGATCGTCACGCACATCGACGACGAGGGCTACCTGTGGTTCACCGAAGTCGGCGGCTGGGACCCGCAGATCCTCGTCGGCCAGCGCGTCGTGCTCGAGACCAAGGGCGGCTCGATCAGGGGGGTCATCGGCAAGAAGCCGATCCACCTGCTGCGTGGCGACGAGCGCAAGAAGGTCGCCGAGATCCGCGAGCTGCACATCGACATCGGCGCGGCCGACGGCGATCAGGCGCGCAAGCACGTGCGCGTCGGCGACGTCGCCGTGATCGACGCCGAGCCGACGGAGCTGCTCGAGGGACGGCTCGCATCGCGCGCGCTGGACAACCGGATCGGCTCCTACGTAGCGCTCGAGGCGGCGCGGCTCGTCGCCGACGCCGGCGGCTCGGAGTGGGAGCTTGCTGCGGTGGCGGCCACGCAGGAGGAGACGACGTTCGGTGGTTCGCGCACGAGCGCCTTCTCGCTCGAGCCCGACGCGGCGATCGTGCTCGACGTCACGCACGCCACCGACGCCCCGGGCATCGAGGTCAAGGAGATGGGCAAGCACCCGCTCGGCTCGGGCCCCGTTATCAGCCGTGGATCGACGCTCAACCCGGGCGTGTTCGAGCTGCTGCACGACACGGCCGAGGCCGCGGAGATCCCCTTCACGATCGAGGCGACCGGGCGTGCGACGGGCACCGACGCGGACGCTGTGCACCTCAGCCGCGGCGGGGTGCCGACGGGGCTGGTCTTGATCCCGCTGCGCTACATGCACTCGCCCGTCGAGCTCGTGCAGCTCGAGGACGTCGAGAACGCCGCCAAGCTCGTCGCCGCCTTCGCGCTCGCGCTGAAGGCAGACAGCTCCTTCGCGCGCTGACTGGAATACCGGCCGGCCGGTCGGTATCGTCCGCAAATTCGGATGGCGCGGACCTGGAGGCCGGCGTGATGGAACGGAGACCGATGCGCTTCAGGCGCAGCCTGTGGAGTCCTGGCGCGAGAGCACTCGTCCTGATTTTGCTCTGCGCGTCGCTCGTGCTCGTGCTCGCGCTCGCCGCTCAGGCGGGCGCCGCGATCGTCACGGGAGGCGGGGACGAACTGCGCACCGGCTGGTATCCGGAAAGCTCGTCGATCTCTCCTCAGGTGGTCAGCGGCGGCTCGTTCGGGCAGATGTGGTCGGCCGGCGTCGAAGGCTCCGTGTACGCCCAGCCGCTGCTGGCGAACGGCACGCTGCTCGTGGCGACCGAGAAAAACCAGGTCTACGGGCTGGACCCCTCGACGGGTGCACAGAAATGGTCCAAATCCCTGGGCACGCCGTGGAACCCGGCCGACGTCGGCTGCGCCGACCTGACACCCACGATCGGCGTCACCTCGACGCCCGTGATCGACACCTCGACGGGCATCGCCTACATGACGCACAAGACCTATGCCTCGGGCACGAGCGGCCCGGCGCGGTGGTTCATGGACGCGATCAGCGTCTCCAGCGGCGCCGAGCAGCCAGGCTTCCCGGTTGAACTGGCAGGGTCCGCGCAGAACGCGCCCGCCCGAACGTTCTCGCCGACGACGCAGCTGCAGCGCCCGGGCCTCTTGCTGATGGGCGGCGTCGTCTATGCGGCCTTCGGCGCCCACTGTGACGTCAAGCCGTGGCAGGGCTGGATCTTCGGCGTCTCGACGGCGGGCAAAGTGACCGCTCGCTACGTCGACAACACGACGAAGGAAGGGGGGGGCATCTGGCAGTCGGGCTCGGGCCTGACCTCCGACGGGCCCGGCACGATCCTGTTCACGACCGGCAACGGCGGCGCGCCGAGCCAACCGGCCGCAGGGAACACCCCGCCGGCCAACCTTGGAGAGTCGGTCGTGCGACTGCGCGTGCAGGGCGACGGCTCGCTGAAAGCGGTCGACTTCTTCGCCCCGTTCAACGGGCCGACGCTCGACGAAAGCGACGCCGACTTCGCCTCGGGCGGAGTGACCGGCCTGCCCTCGGAATACTTCGGCACGGCGGCGCTTCCGCATCTGGCGGTGGCCGATGGCAAGCAGGGTTACGTGTATCTGCTCAACCGCGACTCGCTCGGCGGTGTCAGCCAGGGGCCGGGCGGCTCGGACAACGTGATCCAGCGCCTCGGACCGCGGGGCGGCGTGTGGTCGCGCCCGGGAGTCTGGCCGGGCGACGGCGGCTATGTCTACATCCCCACCTCGAGCGGGATGAGCGGAGGGGGCAACCTCGACGTCTACAAGTACGGCGTCTCAGGGACCGGTGCACCGTCGCTGTCGCTCGCGGCTAGCTCACCCGATGCATTCGGCTGGGGCAGCGGCGCGCCCGTGATCACCTCCGACGGCACGACCTCGGGCAGCGCGCTCGTGTGGATCGTCTGGTCTGCCAATCGCAGCGGCAGCGGTGGGCAGCTGCGCGCCTATGACCCGGTGCCGGTCAGTGGCAAGCCGGTCATGCGCTTCAGCGCGCCGATCGGGACGGCGTCTAACTACAGCGTGCCGGGGGTCGGCGCGGGCAAGCTGTTCGTCGGCACGCGTGAAGGCAAGGTGCTCGCGTTCGGCGCGCCCGTCTCGCCCCCGCTGACGGGCTCGGCTCTGTCCTTTCCGACGACGACGATCGGAAAAACGAGCGAAAAGCCGCTGACGCTGACGGCAAACGAAGCGTTGACGGTGACCAAACTCGATTCCAGCTCGAGTCAGTTCCAACTCGGCGCCTCAGCGCCCGCGCTGCCGGCCAAACTCGCCGCGGGGCAGAAGATCTCGCTGCCGGTGACGTTCGCACCGACGCAGTCCGGACTGATCGGGGGCACCGTCACGGCAACGACCGCCGACAACAAGGAATTCCAGTTCGCGCTCTCGGGGACCG
The DNA here is from genome assembly GCA_963714215.1 of uncultured Solirubrobacteraceae bacterium. GTDB lineage: Bacteria > Actinomycetota > Thermoleophilia > Solirubrobacterales > Solirubrobacteraceae > Palsa-744. The sequence continues at coordinate 250,686 of CAVQNP010000004.1, read as the reverse complement.
GGCAGGCCGAACAGGCCGAGCTCGTGCTGCTGCCACCGGTGCTGTCGTTCGAAGCGACGGCGATCGACCACGAACGCTCCGAATCGGCGACGATCAGCAACGGCGGCGCGCAACCGCTGACGATCGAACAGGTCGAATTGCCGGGGCCACCGTTCGAAGCGGTGGGCGTGCCGAAAGCCAAAACGCAGATCCCACCGGGTAAATCGCTCACGATCGTCGTCAACTTCCATCCCACTGAAGCCGGGGTGTTCGACGGCGCGATCGGTCTGAAGACGAGTGCGGGCGAAGGCCAGATCGCCCTCTCGGGCACGGCGGGCGCGCCGGGAACGCTGCAGATCGCCTCCGAAACGACCGACTTCGGGGCTGTGCTCCTGGGCACGACGCTGACCAAGTCCTTCACGGTCACGAACGTCGGTGGGACGGCCGTGCCGATCACCAAGTCCAAGCCGCCGCTCGGCGGCGAGTTCACGGCGGCCAGCTCACTGCAGGAGGGGACGACGATCCAGGCCGGCGAAAGCGTCACCGAGCAGGTCACGTTCGCTCCCACCGAAGTCGGCCTCGCCACCGGCGATTGGCTGATCACGGGCGAAGACACGAGTGGCCCACATGACGTGCTGTTCAGTGGCAGCGGCACGACCGCCGTGCCCTCGGCGCCGTCGCAGACCGCGAGCGGACCCGCAGCCTCGCAGGGCGTCTCCGGCGTGCGCGAAAGCGCTGCGCCGCGCGGCCCACAGGCGACGCTCGCCCGCACGGCGCTCAACGAGTCCAGGAGTGGCACCGTGGCAGTGCGCGTCAGCTGCCCCGCGTGGGAGCAGAGCTGCCTCGGTACGGTCGCGCTGAAGGCGACGACGCGTGCGCGCGGAGCGCGGCAGTCATCCGTGACGCGGAGCGTCGTGCTGACCCTGGCAAGCGGCTCGTTCGCCCTTGGCGGCGGTCAGACACGCACCGTCACGTTGCACCTATCGGCCAAGGCGCGGAAGCTGCTCGCTCGCGTTCACATACTGAAAGCCGCTGCGACGATCGCAGCGCGGGATCCATCGGGCCTCACACACACCGCTCGTGCTGCCGTCACGATCCGCTCGGCCGCAGCCGCGCGCCGTACGGGCGCGTAGCGGCAGCCGAGCGGCCGAACTCCGTCAGGCGGCTTCCAATTCGGTTGTCGGCGAGACCTTGTATGCCTCGCCCGGACAACCGCCCGTGACGAGCATCCGCAATCCTTGCGGGCCCGCGTACACCTTGCGCTTGGTCTCGGCGCCGACGCGCACGAGCGTCTCCGGATCGAGCTCCACGCGCTCGCCTTCGACGTCCATCCAGCCCGAGCCCGACAGCACCGCGAAGACCTCCTCCTGGGCGCTGTCGGAGTGATCGTGCTCCGGGTAGTCGGCATAGTCCGGCGGCAGCTGGATGATCTGCATGCCGAACGCCGTAACTCCCAGCTCGGCACGGACCTTCACGAACCCGCCGCCGAAGCCGGCCTCCATCTCATTGATGCGCTTCGCTGTGTAATCGCTCATTAGTCGACACTAACCGATCGGCGAGGCCCGCGGGAGCGAGGCCCCGAGCGGCGCTACGACGCCAGCGACATGACGATGCCGAGCTGGCGTGACTGCGCGAGCACCGTGCCGTCGGCGGCCCAGATCACGCCGTCCTCCTCGAAGAAGCCGTCCTGCACGAGCCCCGAGCGAAAGCGCGCGAAGCACAGCTCGTCGAGCGGCAGTCCGCCGGCAACGTCTCCGTCGTGGGCCTCGCCGCCGTGCACGCGCGCCGGCGCCAGCGCCGTGCGGAAGTGCACGGTCAGGTCGATCGTCGGCGTCGTCGCCGGATCGCTCAGGCGGATGAACGGCGGCGAGAACAGGGCGTCGCTGAAGAACGCGAGCGAGATCGGGTCGATCGCGCGCGGCTCGGCCAGCCCCAGCCAAGCGCCGATCTCCATCGGCGCATCTGAGCCGGTGAACGGCACCGCGCCGGTTCGGCCCTGCACGACGATGTGGCGCGTGAACGGCGGCGCTCCCGCGAACAGCGGCACGCCTGCCCGTCGCGCCGGCTCAGCCGGCGCCACGTCAGGCATCGGAAGCTCGAGTACCTCCTGGGCGCTCCATGGCACCGAGAAGGCGGCGAGCGCGAGCGTGATCAGCTTGCCGTCCTGCTCCATTCGCGCTGAGAGCGTGCTCAGCGAGCGTCCGGCCCGCTCGATGCTTGCGGCGATGCTGACCGGCCCTGGCTGCGGCGCGCGCGCGTAGTGGATCGTCAGCGAGCGCGGTGCGCGGCCCGGGTCGGCCACCGTCTCGATCAGCGCGCGCATCAGCATCGCCGCGATGTAGCCCCCGTGAGGCCCGCGTCCGGCGCGCCAGTCGGGCGATACGTCGGCCGCGAACTCGACCTGCACAGGCTGCTCGTCGGCCTCGGTTCGGCGCCGCTCGCGCACCGCCGTGTCGCGGTCGAACGTTCCGAGCGTCGCGACCGCCTGCGCCGGCTGGCCGACCGTCGATCGGTCAGCCACGGACCAGGCGCTTGTAGGTGATCCGGTGCGGGCGGTCCGCCGCGTCGCCCAGCAGCGCTCGGCGGTGCTCCTCATACGCCTCGAAGTTGCCCTCGAACCAGGTCACCTGAGAGTCGCCCTCGAACGCCAGCACGTGTGTGGCCACGCGGTCGAGGAACCAGCGGTCGTGGGAGATGATCACCGCGCAGCCGGGGAATTCGAGCAGCGCGTTCTCCAGCGCACGCAGCGTGTCCACGTCGAGGTCGTTCGTAGGCTCGTCCAGCAGCAGCAGGTTGCCGCCGCTGCGCAGCAGCTTGGCCAGATGCACGCGGTTGCGCTCGCCGCCGGAGAGGTTGCCGATCTTCGCCTGCTGGCTGGAGCCCTTGAAGTTGAACCCGGCCGTGTACTGGCGCGAGTTGACCTCGCGCTCGCCCACTTTGAGGTGCTCGTAGCCTTCGGAGATCTCCTCCCACACGGTCTTCGCCGGGTCGAGCGCGTCGCGCGACTGGTCGACGTAGGCCAACTGCACTGTGTCGCCCAGCTCGATCGCACCGCTGTCGGGCGACTCCTCGCCGGTGATCATGCGAAACAGCGTCGTCTTGCCGGCGCCGTTGGCGCCGATCACGCCGACGATCCCGGCGCGCGGCAAATCGAAGCTGAGGTCCTCGATCAGGAGCTTCTCGCCGAAGCCCTTGCGCACGTCGCTCGCGGTGAGCACCTTCTCGCCCAGGCGCGGCCCCGGCGGGATGTGGATCTGCACGTCCTCGAGCTTGACGTTGCGCTCCTCGGCGATCAGCTCCTCGTAGCGCGCCAGGCGCGCCTTGGACTTGGTCCGTTTGCCCTTGGGGTTGGTGCGCACCCATTCGAGCTCCGCCGCGATCGTGCGTTCACGGCCCTTTTCCGAGCGCTCCTCCTGGGCCATGCGCGCCTGCTTCTGCTCGAGCCAGCCCGAGTAGTTGCCCTCGTAGGGAATCCCCTTGCCGCGATCGAGCTCGAGGATCCAGCCGGCGACGTTGTCGAGGAAGTAGCGGTCGTGGGTGACCGCGACGATCGCGCCCTTGTACTCGGAGAGGTGCTGCTCCAGCCACGCCACCGACTCCGCGTCGAGGTGGTTGGTGGGCTCGTCGAGCAGCAGCAGGTCGGGTGTGGAGAGCAGCAGGCGGCACAGCGCCACCCGCCGACGCTCGCCGCCTGAGAGGGTGCTCACGTCGGCGTCGGGCGGCGGCAGCCGCAGCGCGTCCATCGCGTATTCCAGCTGCGTGTCGAGGTTCCATGCGTCGGCCGCTTCGATCTTCGCTTGAATGCGGCCGAACTCCTCGGCTGTCTCGTCGGAGTAGTTCGCGGCGAGCTCGTTGAAGCGGTCGAGCAGCGCCTTGACCTCGGCAACGCCGTCCTCGACGTTGCCCTTGACGTCCTTGGACTCGTCGAGGTGGGGCTCCTGCTCGAGCATCCCGACGCTCGCCCCGGGGGCCAGCTGGGCCTCGCCGCGGTACTCCTGATCGACGCCGGCCATGATCCGCAGGAGCGTCGACTTGCCCGCGCCGTTGTAGCCGAGCACGCCGATCTTTGCGCCCGGGTAGAAGGCCAGCGTGATGTTGTCGAGCACCGTCTTGTCCGGCGGATGAAGCTTCGACAGACGGTGCATCGTGAAGATGTATTGAGAGGACATTGGCAGGCAGGATAGGACCTTGCCGGGGTCGCTAACGTTGTCGGGTCATGCCTACGACCGTCCTCGATGTCGAGCAGCACCTGCTCCTGCTGGAGCTGGAGGCGCCCTTCGACAAGCGCGATGTGCAGCTCGCTCGCAGGCGCATGGCCAAGCGCTGGCACCCCGACATCGCCCCGGCTGGGCGGCAGTTCGAGCACGAGCGCCACCTGAAGGCGATCAACGAGGCCGCCGACCAGCTCGAGCGCCTCGCCGAGGGCTCGCGCGGGGGGAAGGTCTCCGAGACCGCAGTGCGCGCCTCCGCCGCTGCCGCCAAGCGCGAGCGCGAGGAGGCAGGTCGCCGCGCCTACGAAGCCGAGCAGCGCGCTCGCGCACAGGCCGAGGACAAAGCCAAGCACGATCCCTTTGCCAGTCGCGTTCCGGATCACTCCGTCGTGCACCGCTATGCGCGCTGCCTGTCCTACCCGGAGTGGGGCGTCGGCACGGTCGCCGGTATCTACTTCACCGAGGACCCCGACGGCGGCGAGGACGTGCAGCAGTGGGCGCGCGTCAAGTTCAGTCACGGCGTGCGCACGGTGCCGGCCGGCAGCCTGCGCTTCGTCGACTTCTCAAAGCCCGATCCGGCCGAGGAGCGCGTCGAACGCTTCACGCTCGCCGCCCAGCGCGCGATGGCCGAGGGCGAGTACGAGCTCGCCGCGCAGCGGCTGATCTACGCGCGCGACGCCGAGCCCGACAACGTGGCCGTGCTGCGGCTGATGACGCTCGCCTTCTGGCAGGCCGGCAAGCTCGAGGAGGCCGCCCGCGCGGTGCGCGACTGGGCACGCGTCGACGGCGCCCGGCCGGCCGCGCACCGCTTCGCTTCGCGGATCTACGAGGACATCGGCGCCGTCGATCTCGCCGAGGAGGCTGCCGAGCGCGCCGTCCAGCGCGGTCCGTCAGACGCGGGCGCGTGGGAGCGCCTCGGCCGGCTGCGCCTGCGCCTGATGGACCGCGAGGGCACGCTCGAGGCATTGCGCCGTGCCACCGCGCTCGGCGCCGGCGAGGACGTGCGCGAGCTGATCGTGCAGGCGCTCGCGATCGAGCCGCGCATGGCCGAGGCCAGCTGAGCTCGCCTTCCCGCCTGGCGTGGCCTGCGCCCGCGACGCGCTGCGGCCGCCTCGCGGCCCGCGCCGGTCGCCCCTAGAGGATGTTAACCGCGCGAGACACGATCAGGCCGATCGTCAGCAGCGAGACGACTGACTGCACGCCCATGATGCACTTCGCCATCGGCGTCAGCGGCATCGTGTCGGTCGGCGAGAACGCGGTGTTGTTCGTCAGCGAGACATACAGGTAGTCGACGAACTTCGGCCGCCAGTCGCGTGGCTCGATCCGATCGTCGGTCATCTGCGGGAAGAGGAAGTCCGGCTGTCCGTCGTTGCCCGTCGCGCGTTTGCCGGGGCCGCCGCGGTCCATCTCCCAGTACCACAGCGCGAAGATCAACAGGTTGGTCAGCCAGATCAGCACGCCGGCGACGATCAGGCCTCGACCGTCGGAGACGTGATGGTGCAGCAGGTAGTGCGTCAGCGCGCCGAGCGAGAAGATGTTCGCGGCGCTGACGAACGCCGTCAGCGAGAGCGCGATGTGCCGTCGCCGCGGGTGCTCGTCCTCGATCACGTTTGGGGTGACGACGAACAAGCCGACCAGCAGCACCCCCTCGAGCGAGGCCACGAGCCATGACGGACCGGCCGTCAGGCGCTCGGGCAGCAGCAACTGGATCCCGATCGCCGCCAGCACCGTCAGCTGAGCCGGCCAGAATGCCTCACTGTCAGGCGGCGGCGGGTAGGAGCGCCCGGCCGCGGCGGGTTGAGCAGCCACGACTCGCAGCGTACGGCGCGCATCGGCCGTAGCGCTAGCCTTGCGAAGGCATGGGCATCGAGAGTCCCGTCCACCTGCTCTTCATCGCGCTCGTCGCGCTCGTCGTGCTCGGGCCAAAGCGCCTGCCCGCGCTCGCCCGCGCGCTCGGCCAGGGCATCCGCGAGTTCCGCCAGTCGCTCGACATCGGCGCCGGCGAGGAGCACAGCCCGCCGCCAGCCGCCAGCGCCACGTCCGCTCCGCACGCATCCTCGGAGACGCCTGCGCCCGCACCGCCCCCGGACGCCTCCGACGCGACGGCCGCTACGCCGGCTCCGGCCGACAGCGTGCAGACCCACCCGAGCGACTGACGCGAGGGCGACGCTGGTCGGCGGTGAGTCGCGCCGGCCGCGGCAGTCCACCGTGTATTCGCCGATAGCCCGGCCGTGGCTTCGCCGATAGGCTTGGCCGGTCCTTTTCGACCAAGGAGCAACCGCCGATGAGCGCCGAAGCCGCCGTCTCCGCCGATGCTGTCCTGACCGAGCAGCGCGGGAACGTCCTCTTGATCACGATCAACCGTCCCGAGGTCCGCAACGCGGTCAACGGCGCCGTCGCCGAGGGTGTCGCCGGTGCGCTCGACAAGCTCGACGACGACGACGGCCTGTCGGTCGGCGTGCTCACGGGCACGGGCGGCTTCTTCAGTGCCGGTATGGATCTCGGCGCCTTCGTCAAGGGCGAATCGCCCTGGTTCGGCGATCGCGGGTTCGCCGGCATCGCCCAGCGCGCCTCGCAGAAGCCGCTGATCGCTGCGATCGAGGGCTTCGCGCTCGCCGGCGGCATGGAGGTCGCGCTCGCGTGCGACCTGATCGTCGCCGCCAAGGGGGCCAGGATGGGAATCCCCGAGGCCAAACGCTCGCTGATCGCCGCTGGCGGTGCGTTGCTGCGTCTGCCGCGGCGGATGCCCTACCACGTGGTGATGGAGCTCGCGCTGACCGGCGACCCGATGCCGGCCGAGCGCTTCCACGAGTTCGGCGTCGTCAACCGACTCGCCGAGCCGGGGACCGCCGTCGACGTGGCACTCGAGCTCGCCGAGCAGCTCTCCAAGAGCGGCCCGCTCGCGCTGATCGGCTCCAAGCGCATCCTGCAGGAGCAGTTCGACTGGAGCAGCCACGAGATGTGGCAGAAGCAGGGCGAGATCACCGGTCCCGTGATGACCTCCGAGGACGCCAAGGAGGGGGCCAGCGCGTTCAAGGAGAAGCGCGAGCCCGTGTGGAAAGGACGCTAGTTGTTCGGACCACGCCGCCGACCAAATCGAAAATGTTGATTTCTTAGATCCATTAGAAGTAATGTGAGCGGCGGTGGACTCATCGCAGTGGAACATGCTTTCGGACAGCCTCAAGCAGGCCTTTGGCTGGGCACACGCGGTTGAGTTTGGCGATGACGTGGGGACGCGCTCTGTTCTGATCGGCATCATGCGTGCCTCACACGGGGAGAGCGAGCCCGAACAACTCCTTCGCTTCACGGGCGTTTCCGCCGACGACCTCTTTGCGGCTCTCCAAGACGTCTCTCCGACCTGGCGTATCAATCCCTATGCCCCGATGTGGAAGAAGGATGAACGCCCGTTGGTTGTTACACCCAACGTCGAACGGGCGCTGCTACTGGCAGATGCCGCTCGACCGGCTGGTGAACGTGGGAAGGAGCTGGAGGCACGACATGTATTTGGCGCGTTGCTGGAGCTGCCCGGCTCGACGGCCTACCGGGGGCTTGCACAGGCACTCGGTCAGACGGTTTCGATGCCAGCTTTCGCCGCCAGCTACAGGGACTATTTGAACGACGCTTCGGGGCTCCCATTTGAGTCTTTTCTAGAACGTTTGCAACAGGCTGGCGAAGATCTCGAGCCCAATGACCAGGAACGAAGCGAGCATGCGGACGAGACGCAGCCGCCCGCCGACCGGGTTGAGTGGCTCGCCGACGCGTATGCGCAAGAAGATCTGTTGGGCCGGGAACACCTTGCGTCAGCGCTCGCAAAGCGACTTATACGTATGAGTGAGTCCAGCCCAAATGAGTCGTTCCTGCTGCATCTCGATGGACCATGGGGAGTCGGCAAGAGCTCGGTACTCCATTTCCTCCGGCAGTTGCTCGGAACCAGTTGGCTGATCGTCGACTTCGACGCGTGGCGGCAGTCTCGCGTTGGGCCTCCCTGGTGGGCGCTCCTCACGAGCTTGCGGCGTGAGTTGCGCAGATCTTTGGGTCCTCGTGCTGGGGCATGGCTGCGCGTGCGAGAGATCGCAACTCGCGTTCGACGCGACCATGGGGCGGCGCCGTTTGCTCTCTTGGCAGTTATCGGTGGCATCGTTTATCTACTCGCGAGGCCAAGCCCCGGAGCGGTCCGCGCCACGCTGGCGTTCGTGACAGCCGCCGTCGGTACCGCGGCGGTGCTTCTGGGACCTGGGCGCGGCCTAGTGGCATTCTTGATGTGGGACTCCGCCATGGGCGCGAGGCGTTACGAGCAATGGCATCGAGATCCGATGGAGGGACTCGCCGAGCACTTCGCGTGGCTTATTGCGTGTGCGCCCCAGCCAGTTATCTTCTTCGTCGATGATCTTGATCGGTGCGATGAGTGCTACGTCGTCGATCTGCTCGATTCGATTCAGACACTTGTTCGTCACAATGCCGGTAGAGACTCGTGCAAGCGAGCCCCGTGCTTCGTGGTAGCTGCAGACGGTCGCTGGATTCGTCAGAGCTATGAACACACACACGCGGGCTTCGAGGAGGCCGTGGGCGAACCTGGACGTCCGCTCGGTTACCTATTTCTCGACAAGATCTTTCAATTGAGCGTCGACGTACCAGCCATCGGCGCTGAGCAGCAAACCGACTATCTACGCCGTCTACTCGGACGTGACGAACTTGCCAGTGCCAGCGGGTCGGACACGGGCGCGCTCGATCTCGTAGAACAGAGCGTGAGTCAACGAGACATCATTGACGCGGTAAATGGGGCTAGTCCGATAGAGCGAACTCACGCCGCGGCGGCGGCGGTTGAGAAGCTCTGCGAGCCAGCAGTGGAGCGGGCCACAGAGCACGAATTGGAGAAGTTCGCTTCGCTGCTGGCACGCAATCCACGTTCGATGAAGCGCTTCGTCAACGCCTACAGCATGGCACTGTCGACATTGCTACTCGAGGGTCGAGAGGTCGACCCCGACGCGCTCGCTTTGTGGACCGTGTTGCGTCTGCGCTGGCCTATGTTGGCCAATTATCTGCGCACGGATCCAAACTTGGTGGATCGTCTCGTAGTTGACCCTTCCAGTGCGTCGGCAATGTCCGAAGATCTTGCCGCTCTGGTCACCAGCACGGAGGTGCAAAACGTCCTTCGTTTCGCCAATGGTCTGCTCACAAGCCAAGCCGTTGGCAGGCTTACTGGGTCAGTTGGGTTTGGCTCGGACGGCGGGCTTCCCAGCGTAGTTGGCTAGCGCCCGAGTTGCTTCTTGCGCTTGCGCTGGCGGCGGATCTCGAGGAACCGCTTCCACAGGGCCCACATCAGCGCTGCCCCGGTGCCTTGCGCGGGTATTGCGAGATCGGCTTGTCGAGGTCGATCGCGGTCGTGATGATGCGGCTCTGTTCGGCGATGTGCGCCGCCGGGTAGCCCTCGCCGGGGCTGGCGCGCTCGGGGCGGCCGATGAAGCCGAAGCGGATGTCCTGGGGCATGATCTGCATCAGGCGCGGGAACATGTGCGCGCGGGCGCCGACGTTGCGTGGCTCCTCCTGCACCCACACGACCTCCTCGAGCTTCGGGTATTGGCGCATCAGCTCGAGGATCTGGCCTTCCGGGAAGGGGTAGAGCAGCTCGACGCGCGCGACGGCGAGGCCCGGGTGCGAGGCGCGGTCGGGGTGGCCGACGAGGTCGTAGTAGACCTTGCCCGTGCACAGCAGAAGGCGCGTGACCTGCGCGTCGTCGACGCCAGGCTCGGCCAGCACGGGGTGAAAGCGCGTGCCCTCGGCCATGTCGGCGATCGTGTTCGTCGCCTGCGGCAGGCGCAGGAGCGACTTCGGCGTCATCACGACGAGCGGGCGCTGCTTGGCGATCCGCGCCTGGCGGCGCAGCAGGTGGAAGTACTGGGCCGGCGTCGTCGGGCTCGCCACGCGGATGTTGCCCTCGGCGGCCAGCGCGAGGAAGCGCTGAAGGCGCGCCGAGGAGTGCTCGGGGCCCGAGCCCTCGTAGCCGTGCGGCAAAAGCAGCGTCAGGCGCGAGGTCTGCCCCCACTTGGCCAGTCCCGAGACGATGAACTGGTCGACGATCACCTGCGCCGAGTTGACGAAGTCGCCGAACTGTGCCTCCCACAGCACGAACGTCTCGGGCGCCTCCTGGCTGTAGCCGTACTCGAAGCCCATGCAGGCGAGCTCCGAGAGCGGGCTGTTGTGCAGCTCCAGCGGCGCCAGCGCATCGGGCAGGCTCTGGATCGGGCAAACCGTCTGGCCCGTCTTCGCGTCGTGCAGCACCATGTGGCGCTGGCTGAACGTGCCGCGCTCGGTGTCCTGGCCGGTCAGGCGGATCGGCGTGCCTTCGGTCAACAGCGAGCCGAACGCGAGCGCCTCGGCGTGCGCCCAGTCGACGTGGCCCTCCTCGCCCAGCGCCTCGCGTCGGCGCTCGAGCTGTTTGACGAGCTTCGGGTGGACAGTGAAGCCCTCCGGTACCCGCAAGAGCTCCTCGCCGAGCTCGCGCAGGCGCTCGGCCGGGACCGCCGTCTCGACCTCCGGGCTCGGCGAGCGATCGAGCTCGTACTCGCCCGTCGGGTGCTCGCCGTGCTCCTCTGCCGCCGCCGCGATCTTCGCCTTCAAGCGCTGGTGCAGCAGGGTCATTTTGTCCCAGACCTCCTGCGCCTGCGCGTCGACCTCCTCCTGTGAGACGACGCCTTCGGCGACCAGGCGGTCGGCCCACAGTTCGGAGACGCGCTTCTTGCTCTTGATCTTCGCGTACATCTCCGGCTGCGTGTAGGCCGGCTCGTCAGACTCGTTGTGGCCGAAGCGGCGGTAGCCGATCAGGTCGATCAGCACGTCGTGGCCGAACTCCTGGCGGAACGCGAAGGCCAGGCGCACGGCGCTCATGCACGCCTGCACGTCGTCGGCGTTGACGTGCACGATCGGCACGTCGAAGCCCTTCGCCAGGTCCGAGGCCCAGCGCGTCGAGCGCGCGTCGTCGGGGTCCGTCGTGAAGCCCACCTGGTTGTTCGTGATGATGTGGACCGTGCCGCCGACCTTGTAGCCGTCGAGCGCCTGCAGGTTGAGCGTCTCCGAGACGACGCCCTGGGCCGGGAACGAGGCGTCGCCATGGATCACGATCGGCACCGCCGCGTCCGTGTCCTGGTGCGCCCGCGAGCCCTGGCGCGTCGTCTGCGCCGCTCTCGTCGCGCCCTCGACGACCGGGTAGACGTACTCCAGGTGGCTCGGGTTGGACTCGAGGTTGACGCGGATCGTCTCGCCGTCGCCCAGGTCGTAGGAGCCCTGCGTGCCGTGGTGGTACTTGACGTCACCCGTGCCGCCCTGGGGGATCGTCGTGACCGCCTCGAGCGTCGAGGCGCCCTCGAACTCGGCGAAGATCGTGTCGTACGGACGCCCGAGGTTGTGCGCCAGCACGTTCAGCCGGCCGCGGTGGGCCATGCCGATCACGACCTCCTTGCCGCCATGCGCCGCCGACAGCCTGATCAGTTCGTCGACCATCGGCACCGTCATGTCGAGGCCCTCGATCGAGAACTGGTGCTGTCCGAGGTAGGCCTTGTGCATGAAGCGCTCCAGTGCGTCCACCTTGACCAGCCGGCGCAGCAGCCAGCGCGCTTCGTCGTTGGTCAGCGGCTCGCGGAACGCGCCGGCCTCGATGTGCTCGCGCAGCCACACGCGCTGGCGGTGGGAGGCGATGTGCTCGATCTCATATGCGATCGTGCCGCAGTAGGTCTCGCGCAGGTGCGGCAGCGCGTCCGCCAGCGTCGCCCCGGGCACGTACATGTTCAGCACCTTCGCCGGGATCCGCGCCTGGATCTCCGGCGTCAGGCCGAGCGGCTCCGGGTCCAGGCCCGGGTCGCCCTCGGGCTCCGAGTCCAGCGGGTCCAAGCGGGCCGCCAGATGCCCGTGGCTGCGGTAGCGGCTGACCAGCGTGCTCGCTGCGTGCACCGCGCGCAGCAGCTCTTCGCTCGCGCCGCCCACGCCCGCCGAGGCACTCGCGTCGGCCTGCGCCGCAGCCGAGGCGGCGGCCGCCGGGGCCGGTGGCGGAGGCGGCGGGCCGAGCTCGACGCCGAGCGAGGCGAACACGCCCTCGTAGAAGCCGCGCTCGCCCTGCAGGTATTCCTCGATCCGCGCCAAAAAGCGCCCCGACTCGGCGCCCTGGATGATCCGGTGGTCGTAGGTCGAGGTCATCGTCATGACCTTCTCCGCGCCGATCATCTGGCCGATGTTGGCCAGACCCGGCGGGTATGCGATCGAGCCCGTCGCGATGATCGTGCCCTGGCCCGTCATCAGGCGCGGAACCGAGGCGATCGTGCCGATCCCGCCCGGGTTCGTCAGCGTCAGGTTGCCGCCCTGCAGGTCATCCGCCGTAAGCGTGTTGGTGCGTGCTTTCTCGACCAGCCCGTCGTAAGCCGCGACGAAGCGCTCGAACGGCATCCGGCCCGCGTCGCGGATCACCGGCACCATCAGCGTGCGCGAGCCGTCCTTCTTCTCCACGTCCACGGCCAGGCCGAGATTGACCTGGCCGTCGTGCACGCGGTTGGGCTTGCCGTCGATCTCTTCGAAGTGGTCGGCCATCACCGGCATGTCGTCCGCCGCGCGCGCGATCGCGTAGGCGATCAGGTGCGTGAAGGAGACCTTGCGCTCGGCTGCCTTCAGCTCCTTGCGCCGGCCGTCGAGCATGGTCACCGTAAAGGTGCGGAAGCTCGTCGCTGTCGGGATCTTGCGCGACTGCTCCATGTAGCGGGCCAGCGCCGCCGCGCCGCCGCGCATCGGCTTCGTCTCGGCCTCCGCCGCAGCCGTCGCGGCGCCGTCGCCGGCGCTCTCCGTCGCGCGCGCGGCGCCGTTGCCGCCGGCCGCCGAGAGCACGTCCGACTTGACGATCCTGCCGGCCGGGCCGCTGCCCGAGACCTGTGCCAGGTCGACGCCCTCGGCCTGCGCGACGCGCGCCGCGACCGGCGAGACCTTCAGGTCCTCCGGCAGGGCGCTCGGCGCGTTCGACGCGGACGCGCTCGCTGCCGTCGCCTGCGCTGCGCCGCCCGCGCCGTCGGCGTTCTGCGGGGCAGGCGCTCCAGCCTGCTCGCCCGCCGCGATCCGCGCGATCACCTGGCCGACCGTCACCGTGTCGCCCTCCTGTACGAGCAGCTCCGCGACAGTGCCGCTCGCGGGGGCCGGAAGCTCGACGTCGACCTTGTCCGTGGAGATCTCCACGATCGTGTCGTTCTCCTTGATGAAGTCGCCGACGTTGGCACGCCATTCGAGGATCGTGCCCTCCGATACAGACTCGCCCGCGGCCGGCGTCACCACGTCGACGAGCGTTCCGCTCGCCGCGCCGGAGTCCGCGCTGGGCGCCTCGGCACCATCGGCTGCCGCCTGCGTGTCAGTGGGAGCGGCTGGTGCCGGCTCCTCGGTGTGGGTGCTCGCGCCGTTGCTCGCGCCGTTCTCGCCGACGCTCGTCGTGGCCGTGCCGTTGCCGCCGCCGCTCGCGTCCGTCGCGGCGTCCGCGCTCGCGCCGACCGCGATCCGCGCAATCACCTGGCCGACGGTGACCGTGTCGCCCTCCTCGACGAGCAGCTCCGTGACCACGCCCGTCGCGGGGAGGGCAGCTCTACGTCGACCTTGTCGGTCGAGATCTCGACGATCGTCGCGTCAGCCTTGATCGCGTCGCCGACCTTGACATGCCATTCGAGGATTGTTCCCTCAGTGACCGACTCGCCGGCGGCAGGGGTCACGACGTCGATTATCTGCTCAGCCGTGGTGCCTGTGGCCATTGATTCCCTACTCTAGCGCGGCCCGCTTGCGTTGCTCACGGATGAACTCGAAGCTGCCGAAGAACGGCCCGACTCCGCCCAGCACGGTCACCGCGACGGCCAGCCGGAGAGAGACGATCCGCAGTCGCGCGGCCGTCAGGCAGGCGAGCGACATGAAGATCCACAGGAGGCCGTGCGTGAGGCCGAGCACGAACGTGAGCGGCTGCGGGTTGCCCGCGGCGAAGGCGCAGATCAACAGCGCTACATATACGCACGAGTGGAAGAACGACGTCCACTTCAGACGCTCGAACGTCAGCGGGTTGCTCACTCCGTCAGCCAGCGGGCCATGCGCGGCAGCGCCTCGCCGGCCTCCGGCGGCCACTCGTCGATCTCGACCGGCCACCAGGCGAACTCGTCGTGCTCCGCGTCGGGTCGCACCGTGTCCTCGGCGCCCTCTGCGATCCACGCCTGGCCGACGAACATGATCATCTTCTGGGGCAGGCAGATCAGCGCCTCGCCGCGCACGCGCTCCGGCGAGACGGCCCACTCCTCGTCGAGCTCGCGCACGAGCGTGTCGGCGGGACTCTCGCCGAGGTCGACGGCACCGCCGGCGCCGAGCGCCCAGCGCCCAGCCCAGGAGGCGACCCACGGCGCACGCCGTCCCGCCAGCCAGCGCCCGTCGGCCGAGCGCGTGACGCACAGCGCGGCCATGCTGTGCGAGGCGTCGCCGGCGACCAGGCGCAGCGCCCAGCGCAGCGGCTGCAGCTCGATCGCCAGCCCCTGCTCGTCGGCGCGGAAGTCGACCAGGCGCGCCGCCACGCCGTCGTGGCTCGGCGAGCCGCGCTCGCGCAGGCTCTCGATCGCGGCGTCGGCCGCCTCGCTGTGCGCCGCCGGCGGGTCGTACTCCTCCTCGCGCCAGTGCGCCTCGATGCGGTCGAGCTCCCACGGGCCGCGGGCAAGGACTTCGGGGGCTTCGCTGGAGGGGTTCTCTTGCGCGGACATCAAAGCGTGAGCATAGACTCGCGCGCGTGAACGTTCGTCGCTTCAAGCACTGGGGCTGGGGCTATGAGGACCAGCAGCCGACCGACGAGGCGATGCGCCAGACGGCCTCGCTCGCGGCGGGGCACCTGGGACTCGCGGTCTCCGAGATCGAGGCGCCGGTTGCGCTCGAGCGCGCCCAGCTGCGCGAGCCGCGCGTGCGCCCACCGGCCGAGCTGGCCGAGATCTGCGCGAGCGACGACCACGCGCGCGCCTCGCACGCGCTAGGCAAGTCCTACGTGGACATCGTCGAGGGCTTTCGCGGCCGCTTCGCTCACCCACCCGACTTCGTCGCGCGCCCGCGCGAGGAGTCAGACGTCGAGCGGCTGTTGCAGTGGTGCGCCGCCGAGGGCGTCGCCGCGATCCCCTTCGGCGGCGGCACGTCGGTCGTCGGTGGCGTCACGCCTGAGGTCCCCTCGACGTTCAACGGCGCCGTCACGATCGACCTGCGCGAGCTCGACCGCGTGCTCGAGGTCGACTCCGTCTCGCGCGCCGCGCGGATCCAGGCGGGCGCCGCCGGTCCGGCGCTCGAGTCCCAGCTCGGCGAGCACGGGCTGACGCTGCGTCACTTCCCGCAGTCGTTCGAGTACTCGACGCTCGGCGGCTGGATCGCCACGCGCGCCGCCGGGCACTTCGCCACCGGCCGCACGCACATCGAGGACTACGTGGAGTCGGCCCGCGCGATCACGCCGGCCGGCGTGTGGCAGTCGCGCCGGCTGCCCGGCTCGGGCGCCGGTCCCAGCCCCGACCGGATGCTCGCCGGCTCGGAGGGGACGCTTGGCCTGATCACCGAGGCCTGGGTGCGAGTACAGCCGCGCCCCGAGCACAAGCGCTCGGCGGGCGTGCGCTTCGAGGCGTTCGCTGCCGGCGCCGAGTGCGTGCGCGCGCTCTCGCAGTCGGGCCTGGAACCGGCCAACTGTCGCCTGATCGACGCGCGCGAGGCGGCGATGACGATGGCCGGGGACGGCAGCCACGCGCTGCTCGTGCTCGGCTTCGAGTCGACCGACCATCCGGTCGACGAGGCGCTCGCGCGGGCGCTGGAGATCTGCACCGAGCACGGCGGCGTCGTGCCCGAGACTCGCGAAGGCAATGGCGGCGGCGCCGCGGGGGGCGGCGATGCCGTCAGCTCCTGGCGCGAGGCCTTCCTCGGCGCCCCCTACGTGCGCGATGTGCTCGTCGCGATCGGCATCCTTGCGGAGACGTTCGAGACGGCGATCACGTGGGATCGCTTCGCGGTCTTCCACGAGCGTGTCAAAGCGGCCGGCGAGCAGGCGCTCGCCGAGGTGTGCGGCGAGGGCGGGCGCGTGACGGCGCGGTTCACGCACGTCTATCCGGACGGGCCGGCCGTTTACTTCACGGCGATCGCCCCCGCCCGCCGCGGCGAGGAGGTCGAGCAGTGGGGCGCCGTCAAGCGCGCCGTCTCGGAGGCGATCATCGCGGAGGGCGGCACGATCACCCATCACCACGCCGTCGGGCGCGATCACCGGCCTTGGTATGACCAGCAGCGACCCGAGCCGTTCGCGCTCGCCTTCGCCGGCGCCAAAGCCGCCGTCGACCCCCGTGGCGTGATGAACCCCGGCGTGCTCGTCGACCCGCGTGTGCTGATCGACCCAGGTGCGCGCATCGCGCCGGCCGCTGCATGAAGATCGCCGTGCTCGGGCCGGGCGGCGTCGGCGGGCTGCTCGCGGGGGCGCTCGAGCGCGCCGGCGAGGAGACGGTCGTGGTCGCCCGCGAGTCCACGGCGCAGACGATCGCCGAGGAGGGTCTGCGCGTCGGCAGCGTCACGCTCGGCGAGTTCATCGAGCGCCCGCGCACGACGGCGCGATTGGAGGAGCCGGTCGACGCGCTGATCGTCGCCACCAAGGCCGCCGGACTCGAGTCGGCGCTGCAGCGCATCGCCACCGAGCCGCCGCTCGTGCTGCCGCTGCTCAACGGCCTCGACCACATCGCGCTGCTGCGCGAGCACTTCGCGCCGGAGACGGTGCTCGCGGGCACGATCCGCGTCGAGGCAGACCGTCCCGAGCCGGGCGTCGTCGTGCACACGAGCCCGTTCCTGCTGGTCGAAGTGGCGAGTCGCTACGAGTCGGCTCGCGCGGGCATGGCGGGGCTCGCGCGCGTGCTGAGCGAGGCCGGCGTCAAGGCACGCGGAGAGTGGCCGATCTCGGAGCGCTCGGAAGCCCAGGTGATGTGGTCGAAGCTCGTGCGCCTGAACGCGCTCGCGTGCACGACGAGCGCCTACGACAAGCTGCTCGGCGAGATCCGCTCGACATCCGAGCTGCGTGCCGACCTGGTCGGCGCGATCGAGGAGTCGTGCGCGGCCGGGCAGGCAGAGGGCGCTGAGGACGTCAACCCGCAGAAGGCGATCGACGAGCTCGAGCGCGCGCACGAGACGCTCGGCAGCTCGATGCAGCGCGACATCGCGGCCGGGCGCGAACCCGAGGTCGACGCGATCCCCGGCTCGGTGCTGCGCGCCGCCGCGCGCCATGGCCTTCGGTGCCCGACGATCGAGCGGCTCGTCGCGATGATCCTCGCGCGGGTGGAGGAGCGTTCGGGCGGGAGCTAGAGAGCGCTCGGGCGGGAGCTAAGCGGCGCCGGCGGCCTCGCGGTCGTGGCGCAGCACCTCGAGCAGCTCGGCGTATGGGCCGACGAGGTAGGCGTCGTCTTGGGGCGCCAGGCGGGTGTCGCGCCGCGGCGGATGCTCGAGCGCGCCTGAGCTCGTGGCGCGGCGGATCGCAACGACGCGCACGGTGCCGGGCAGCTCACGCATGGCCAGCCCGTCGAGGCCGCCGCCGGCGCTGACGCACAGACGCGCGAGCAGGAACGGGTGGTTGCCGACGTAGAAGGTGAACAGCACGTCGAGCCCGAGCGCGGCGCCGACGAACCAGGGGGCGGCGATCGCCGAGGTCGACCACACGTGGCGGAAGCCGAAGCTCGACTCCAGGCGGTGGCCGAGCTGGCGGTCGAACACGCGCAGCACGACCGGCACGTCGGCCCAGCGATCGCCGAGGTGGTCGCGGATCGCGAGCCCCGTCTCGATGTTGGTCAAGTCATCAGAGGTGAGGATCGCGACGGCGGCCGCCTCGGAAAGGTTGACGGCGTCGAGCGTGCGCGTGAGCGTGGCGTCGCCCAGCACGATCGGCGCGTGCAGCGCGCGCGCCTCTGTCAGGTTGGGATTGCTCTCCATGCGCTCGATCACGACGACCTCGGCGCCGGCGCCGAGCAGCCCTTCGAGCACCTTCATGCCGACGCTGCCGAGGCCGACGAGCACGACGTGCCCGCTCATCCCGGGGATCCGCCCGTGCCCGAGCGACTGCGCCAGGCGCCGGCTGACGAGCGCGTTGGTGAGCAGCGCGAACATCGTCGTCGTCAGCGTCACGCCGGCGACGATCAGGAAGATGCCGAAGACGACCATGCCGCTCGGCTGCGCGGCGAAGGAGTAGTCGCCGAAGCCGACCGTGGCGACGGTCTCGACGGTGAAGTAGGCGGCGCCGAGCAGACTGAGGTGGGAGCGCCCGAGCGGCTCGTGGTAGGCGAAGTGCAGCACGATCGTCGAGAACACGAGCAGCGCGAGCGCGAGCAAGAGCGCGATGCGCAGCGGACGATCGACGATCCCGGCGATGGCGCTGCTCTGTCGCTTGAGGAAGCTGCGCAGCCGTGCCGCCGCCTCCGTGCCGCCGGCGCTCGACTCGCGGCGCACGAGGCCGGCCGCGTCGAGCTCGGCGCGCGTGCCGAGCAGCGTCACGCGATCGCCTGCCGAGACCGGCTGATCGCGCCCAGGGCAGGCGATCACGGTCTCCTCGGCCTCGGCATCGGCGACGACGCCGATCGGGGCGAGGCTTCCGTAGAGCTCGCGCAGTGTGCCCTCGCGCGGTGCGCTCACCTCGGCCGCCACGAATGCGGTTTTGCCGAGCTGGATCTCGCGCGCGCGGCGCCCGAGGCACGTTTCGACGACGGCCGGCGCGAACAGCGCTGCCACGTCGAGCACGCCGACGGAGCTGAGCACGCCCTCCAGGGCGTGCGCCACGGATGGGTTGTCGAGGTCGGCGACGACGCGCACGTCGGGGCGCAGGTCGCGGATCTGCAGCACGGTCTCGAGCGTGCGCAGGTCGGTGCTCTCGGCGCAGACGACGGCCAGGGCACCGGCGATGCCCGCGTCGAACAGCGGCTCTGAGAGGTGCCCGCCGCGCGGCAGGTGCGGGATCCCCCAGCCGCGCACGATCCGCACGAGTCGCTCGTCGGCTTCGTCGCTGAGCACGACCGTGCGCGCGCCGGCCAGGTGCAGCTGCTCGACCGTGCGCAGGGCGACGTCGTTGAGCCCGCACACGATCACGTGCCCGGTCCAGTCACGACAGCGCCCGGAGCCGGGCGCCCCGACGGTCTCCTCTGCGGCCACGAGGGATCAGTTTGCCTTCCTGAGCGGCCGCCTGCCCTTGGCCGGGCGTCCAAAATCGATGCCGCCCGCTCGAACTCGCGACGGGCGCGGACCGGGCAGCCGGCAGCGGCAATTCGTCTTCATCGATTAATAGGAGAAGACGACTGAAGCGGAGCTAGCGCTCGAAGGGGAACGGGGCGGCGCTGGGGGCCACTGCGTCTCCGACGGACTGCGTGGAGACGGCCTCGACGACCTCCTGCTCGGCCTGCTCCGCCTGCTCGTCGTGCTCGCCGTCGCAGAGCACGCGGAAGTTGCCAGTCACGCCGCTGTCGGCGTGGATCGTGATGCCCGGCAGGATCTCCTCACCCTCGTCGAATCCGAGCCGCTCCATGTCGAAGTGCGCCAAGCCGATGCCGTGCGCCGTGTGCGTCGGGTTTTCGCGGTCGTGCGCCGCCACCGCCTGCGCGAAGCGCTCGAGGTTCTTGGCGACTTTGCCCGTGTCCGACATAGCTTCTGGGAGGGTAGCGCTAGGTCTGCTCGATGATCTCGATCCGGTAGTCATCCGGGTCGCGCACGAAGCACAGCCGCGAGCCGCCCTCGCGCACGGAGTACGGCGGCCTCTCGGGCTCGATGCCCTGCTCGGCGAGCTTGGCCAGCGTTCCGTCGAGGTCCTCGGAGGTGATCGCGATGTGCCCGTAGCCGGTGCCGACGTCGTATGAGTCGACGCCGAAGTTGTAGGTCAGCTCCAGGCGCGGCATGTCGCCGTCGCCGGGCTGGTTCATGAACACGTTGACCGCCTCGTCTTTGATCGGCAGGCGGCCGACCTCCTGGAAGCCGAGCGCTTCGTAGAAGGCCACCGAGCGGTCGATGTCGGTGATGCGGTAGCAGGTGTGGATCAGCGCCATGCGCTGAGTCTATGGCGCGGACCGTGGCGCTGTCCAGGCCGTCTGGAGCCTCGCGGGAACGGGTAGGGGTCAGGTACGGATGCGGCGCACGGGGCTCGAGCTGGAGGAACGCAGGGAGGCGGACCGAGTGTCCGTCCTGCTCGCCGGCGAGCTCGACATCGACTCGGCGCATCGCCTTCAGCAGACGATCGCGCGGCTGTTCGCGGCCGGGCGGGTCAAGCTGCTCACGCTCGACCTGAGCGGGCTCGCCTTCATCGACTCGACCGGCCTGGCGGCGATCGTCTATGCGAGCAAGCTGTGCGAGCGCTGCGGCTGTGAGCTCGCCATGATCCGCGGCCCCGACACCGTGCAGCAGGTCTTTGCGCTCACGGGGTTGCTCGAGCAGCTTCCGTTCTATGGCGCCGAGGAGGTCGAGGCGCGGGGCTGAGCTCCTCGACCGTACGGGCCTGCGCGCTCGACCGTATACTCGCCGCGCGTGCGAACCCTGATCGTCGGTCACGGCGGGCGAGAGAGCGCCCTCGCCTCCCGCATGGCGGAGCACAGCGAGCTGTACGCCTTCGCCGGCCACCTCAATCCATCGCTCGTGCGCTACGCCGAGTCCTCCGGCGGCATGGTGCAGCTCGGCGACGTCTGCGACGCTCGGGCCGTCGCCGATTTCGCGCGCGAGCACGCGATCGACATCGCCATGGTCTCAGCCGACGAACCGCTCGAGGCGGGCGTCGTCGACGCGCTGCTCGCGCAGGGCACGCGCGCCGTCGGGCCCACGCGCGACGGCGCCGAGATCGAGTGGAACAAGGCCTTCGCCCGCTCGCTGCTGAGCGAGGTCGCGCCCGAGGCAACGCCCAAGCTGCGCGTCGTCCACGCCGCCGACGAGGTCGACGAGGCGATCGCGTCCTTCGGCTCGCTGCCCGTCGTCGTCAAGCCCTCCGGCCTGACCGGCGGCAAGGGCGTCAAGGTGATGGGGCCGCACCTGGCGAGCCACGCCGAGGCCGGCGACTACGCGCGCAGCCTGCTCGTCGGCTCCAAGCACGGTGACTCGGTGCTGATCGAGGAGAAGATCGTCGGCGCCGAGTTCACGATCCAGGCGATCAGCGACGGCCACACAGTCGTGTTCCCGCCCTCGACCTACGACTATCCCTACCGCTTCGACGGCGACGAGGGTCCCGGCACGGGCGGCATGGGCTCGCTCAGCACCGAGCGGCCGATCCTGCCGTTCATGACCGACGCGCACTACGAACAGGCCTGCTCGATCGTCGAGCGCGTGATCGCTCGGCTGACCGCCGAAGGGCGTCGCTTCAACGGCGTCATGAACAGCGGCTTCTTCGCCACCGCCGGCGGCGTGCAGGTGATCGAGTTCAACGCGCGCTTCGGCGACCCCGAGTGCATGAACATCATGAGCCTGTTCCAGGGCAACTGGCCGGCCGCGATGGAGCGGATCTGCGCCGGCGAGCTGACCGCGGCCGATGTCCCGCTCAACTCCGAGGCCTCGCTCGTGCTCTACCTCGTCTCGCCCGACTACGCGCTGCCACGCGCTGCCGGCGCGGCGGCCGAGCCGTACGAGTTCTCACTCGACGTCGAGGCGATCGAGCGCGCCGGCTGCAGCGTGTTCTTCTCCTCTGCCGTGCACGTCGCCGGCGACACCTACAGGACGGTGGGCACCTCGCGCGCCGTCGCGCTCGCGACCACCGCGCCGACGCTCCCGCAGGCGCACGCGCGGATCGTCGAGCGCGCCGGCGAGGTCGACGTGCTGCAGTGGCGCCGCGAGGTCGGCGACGAGCGTTACCTGGAGGGGCTCGCCCGTCTGCTCACGCAGGCGTAGGATGCCGCGCATGATCGTCGAGACATCGATGCACCCGCAGTTCCTCTCGAACACCTACCTCGTCTCCGACGGCAACGGCGGACCTGCCTTCTTCGTCGACGCCGGCGGCCCGATGATGCCCTTGATCGAGGCCGCCGACCGCCTCGACCTGCTGCCGACCCACGTGCTGCTCACCCATCACCACTTCGATCACGTCTGCGACGTCGGCGTGCTGCGCGAGCGCTGGCCCGAGATCGAGGTGCTGATCAACCCGGCCGAGCGCGACATGATCCTCGCCGAGTCGGGCTCTGACGATGCTGCCGATGCGGGCTCGGCGACGGCCCACATGCATCCGATCCAGGCCGGCGAGACGCTGCGCTTCGGCACGCTCGAGGTGCGCCCGCTGAACACGCCCGGCCACACCGCCGGGATGCTCTCCTTCCTCGTCGGCGAAGGCGGCGTCGCAAGCCCCGCCCGCGGCCGGGGCAGCAGCGCCTCGCCCGGAGGCTTCAGCGGCGGCGAGGCAGTCGTGTTCACCGGCGACACGCTGTTCAAGAACTCCGTCGGCGGCGTCAAAGCGCCAGGGCACAGCACCTACGCGGACCTGCGCGACTCGATCATGGGCACGTTGATGGAGCTGCCACCGCAGACCGTCATCTATCCCGGCCACTCCGACGCCACGACGGTCGCCGAGGAGTGGGAAGGCAACGGCTTCATCCGCGTCTGGCGGGGGCTCGATCCGGAGGGCTCCGAGCCGTGCACCGCGCTCGGCGAGCCCGCCACGCTCGTGCTGCTCGGCCAGGACTACGACGGGGGCACGAAGGCGTGGGTGCGCTGGCCCGACGGCGCCGACGACATCGTGCCCGGCTCGAAAGTGCAGCGAGGCGGCTAGCGGCGTCCAGGCACCGGGCGGACGCTTCGCCCGGCTGCGCCTAGGATGCAACCATGGCGCGCGAAAGCGAGAAGATCCCGACCTCGCGCGTGCGCCGCACGGCAACCGTCGCATCGCTCGCCGCCGGAGAGGCCGTCAAGCAGTTCGGCACGCGCGCTGCCAACGTCACGCGCGGCGAGGAGGCCTCCGAGGAAGCGATGGCCAAGCGCCAGCTCGAGACGGCCAAGCAGATCGTCGCCGCGCTCGGCACGATGAAGGGCGCAGCGATGAAGCTCGGGCAGGTGATGTCGTTCCTCGACATGGGCCTCGTGCCCGAGCAGCACCGCGAGGAGTTCCAGCGCGAGCTGGCCAAGCTGCGCGACGCGGCGCCGACCGTCTCCTTCAAGCAGATGCGCAAGGTGATCGAGGACGACCTCGAAGAGTCGATCGACGACGTCTTCGCATCCTTCGATCAGGAGCCGATCGCGGCCGCTTCGATCGGGCAGGTCTATCGCGCCACGCTGCACGACGGGCGCGACGTCGCCGTCAAGGTCCAGTACCCCGGTGTCGCAACGGCCGTGCGCGCCGACATGCAGAACCTGGACATGATCATGCGCCTGCTCAAGCGGATGACGCCCGGGCTCGACGTGAAGGCGATCACGAGGGAGGTCCGCGAGCGGATCATCGAGGAGCTCGACTACGAGCTCGAGGCGCAGAACCAGCGCGCGCTCGCGCGCATCTTCGACGGCCACCCGTTCATCGTCGTACCCGCCGTCGTCAGCTCGCTTTCGCGCGAGCGCGTGCTCGTCTCGGAGTTCGTCGAGGGCGTCGGCTTCGAGGAGCTCAAGCGGCGCGGGCAGGCCGAGCGCGACCGCATCGGCGAGATCGTCTTCCGCTTCTTCCTCGGCTGCCTCTACCGCCACCGGCAGTTCTCCGGCGACCCGCACCCGGGCAACTTCCTGCTGCTCGACGACGGCCGCGTGGCGTTTCTCGACTTCGGCCTGTTCAAGCGCCTCGAGGCGGGGCCCGTCGACCTCGAGCTCGCCGCGCAGCGCGCCGTTGCCGAGGGCAATGCGATCGCGCTGCACCGGCTGCTCGCCGAATCGGGCTTCCTGCCCGACCCCGAGCGCGTCGACCCAGAGCACCTGCTCGACTTCATCCGGTCCGCGATCTGGTGGTACACGACCGACGAGGTCGTCGAGCTCTCGCCCGAGATCGCCACGGCCGTGATGATCGAGAGCTCCGACCCGCGCTCGAGCCACTTCCGCGAGATGCGCCACCAGGACATGCGACCCGAGCACCTGTTCGGCCGGCGCATGGAGATGCTCACGCTCGCCGTGCTCTCGCAGCTTCGCGCTCGTAACAACTGGCACCGGATCGCGCGCGAGTGGATGTACGGCGATGAGCCCGTCACCGAGCTCGGTCGCCAAGAGGCCGAGTTCTACGGGCGTTCCGGCGTCGGCGCGCGCTGAGCGCCGGCCGGTCGAGCCCCGGCGCGGGCGAGATATTGCCTAACGGGACGGTTTGGCGGGATAATTGCCGGATGGATGGCGATCGTCAGGCCGAGCGCCTCGTCGAGGAGCTGCAGCGCGCGCTCGCCGGCAGCGAACAGCGCCTCGCCGTGATCCTCGACTCGCTCGCCGAGGCCGTCACGATCCGAGGCCGCGACGATCGCCTGATCTACGCCAACAGCGCAGCGCTCGCGCGGCTCAGCCTCGACTCCGTCGAGCAGCTGCGCGCGGCCGACCCGCGCGCGTTGATGACGGCATACGAGACGACCGACGAGCACGGCGGCGAGGTCCGTATGGACGACCTGCCCTCGGTCAAGCTCCTGCGTGGCGAGCAGCCCGAGCCGCTCTTGCTGCGCGCCGTGGACCGCGAGAGCGGCGACGAGCAGTGGACGCTCTTGAAGGCCACCGCCGTGCGCGACGCAGCCGGCGAGATCGAGGCCGCCGTGACGATCATCGAGGACGTCACCCGTTCCAAGCGTGCTTCGCTGCGGATGGAGTTCCTCGCGCAGGTCGGCGACGTGCTGGCCTCCTCGCTCGACTACCAGCAGACGCTGCGCAACGTCGCCGGGCTCGCCGTGCCGCAGATCGCCGACTGGTGCGCTGTTGACCTGTTCACCGAGGACGATCGGCGCGAACCGGTTGCGATTGCCCACTCTGACCCGGCCAAGCTGCGCACGGCCGCGCGCCTGCGCGCATACGAGCCCGAGCGGCTCAACCACGAGCAGGGGCTCGGCCGCGTGCTGCGCACGGGCGAATCGCAGCTCTACACAGACATCCCCGACGAGCTGCTCGTCGCGGCGGCCGTCGACGAGGAGCACCTGAGCCTGCTGCGCGAGGTCGGCATGCGCGCCGTGCTGATCGTGCCGCTTCGCGTGCGCGACCGCACGATCGGCGCGCTGACGATGGTCGACGCCGAGTCAGGGCGCAGCTTCGATCGCGGCGATCTCGAGTTCGCCGAGCAGATCGCCGCGCGTGCGGCGCTTGCCGTCGAGAGCGCGCGCCTCTACAGCGAGCGCTCGGCGATCGCGCGCACGCTGCAGGAGAGCCTGCTGCCAGAGGCCATCCCCGAGATCCACGGCTGGGAGCTCGCTGCGCTGTATCGCCCGGCCGGGCAGGAGAGCGAGGTGGGCGGCGACTTCTACGACTTCTGGGAGCTCGACGGCGAGTGGCTGATGGTGATCGGCGACGTGACCGGCAAGGGCGTCGGCGCGGCCGCGGTGACCTCGCTCGTGCGTCACACCGCGCGCGCCGCATCCGAATTCGACCCGCGCCCCGCGCAGGTGCTCGCGCGGATCGACGCTGCGCTGCGTCGCCGCCCGACCGTCTCGCTGTGCACCGCCCTGTGCCTGCGCATCTCGTCCGACGGCGCGACGCTCGCCGTCGGCGGGCACCCGCCGCCGCTGCGCGTCGGCGAGGGCGGCGTGGAAGAGATCGGCGAGCACGGCACGCTGCTGGGCGCGCTCGCGCGCACGCGCTGGCCGGAAACGCGCGTGGAGCTGCACCCGGGCGAGACGCTCGTGGCCTTCACCGATGGCGTCACCGACACGGTCGGCGAGGGGGGCGTGCGTTGGGGCACCGACCGTCTACGGGCCGCGCTGGCCGAGGCACGCGGTCTCGCTCCGGCGGAGATCGGTACGCGCCTGGTCACGGCGCTCGACGAATTTCAGGTCGGCGCGCAGGCTGACGATACTGCCGTGGTGATAATGCGCTTCAGCGGGGAGTCGCCCACCGGGGGGCGACTCGATCAACTGTCGAGCGTTGGCGCTCGAGGAAACGGGTAGGGAGAAGATGTCTCAGACGCCGTTTGAGATCGAGAGCGTTCGCGAGCAGGATGCTGCGCGACTGGCGCTTTCGGGAGAGCTCGACATAGCGACGGTGCCGCGCGTGGAGGCTGCGGTGAATGCGACGTTGACAGCAGAGGTAAGGATGCTGACGATCGACCTGAGCGAGCTCGGCTTTGTCGACTCTTCGGGACTGCGCCTGTTCATCGTGCTCGACCAGCGCGCCGCGGCCGAGGGCTGGACGTTGCGCCTGATCCGTCCCGCCGAGCAGGTGATGAAGGTCTTTCGCGTCAGCGGCGTCGAGGAGAATCTGCCGTTCGTCGAGGATCCGAGCCTCAGATGACCGCGCACTCATCCGAAAAAACGTTCGCCACCGGCAGGGGCACGCGCACGCTCCGTGTCGAGCTCGAGCTCGAGCACGACGTGCAGGCGCCGGCGCTCGCGCGCGCTGAGATCGCCGAGTGCTGCCGCGAGCTCGAGCTCGGCGGCTCGCTCTGTCAGTCGCTGATCCTGCTCGTCTCGGAGGTTGTCAGCAACGCTGTGCGCCACTCGACCGGCGACCCGCACGCGCCCGTCGGGCTGGTCGCCTCCTTCGGCGAGCGCACGATTCGCGTAACCGTGACCGACGGCGGCGAAGGCTTCACCCCGCGCCCGCGGGACCCGGCGCGCACGCACGACGGCTACGGGCTCTACCTGCTCGAGAAAGTCGCCGACCGCTGGGGCGTGCAGTCGCGCGGCGACACCAAAGTCTGGTTCGAGCTGCCGCGCAAGGGCTAGTCCGCGGGTCGCAGCGCTCTGTCTGTGCGACCCGCGGAGAAAGCCCCTGGGAGGCGTCAGTCGTCCTCGCTGCCTCCCACGATTGTGCCGACCTCGTTCAGGTCGGAAGCTTCGTCTGGTGCCTCGGTCAGCTCGCGTAGCTGATCCAGGCAGCGGCGCAAGATGCGCGAGACCTGCATCTGCGAGACGCCGATCCGTTCGGCGATCTGCGTCTGCGTGAGGTCCTCGACGAAGCGCAGCCGCAGGATCTCCCGCTCGCGCGGCGTGATCTGCTCGAGCGCCGATCCCACGCTCAGCCCGAGCTCGATCAGCTCGAAGCGCCGGTCCTCCTCGCCGACCGATTCCGCGTATGAGCCGCCTTCGTCCTCATCGCCGCCGCGCCGGGGCGCGTCGAGTGAGAGCGTGCCGTAGCCGGCGAGCGCCCGCAGTCCGTCGAGCACCTCCGCGGCGTCGATCTCCAGATACTGAGACAGCTGGGAGACGCTCGGCGCGTGTCCGCAGTCCTCGCTCAGCTGCTGCTGGGCCTCACGAACCTGCAGCGCTCGCTCCTGCGCGCCGCGGGGCACGTGCACGGACCAGCCCGAGTCGCGGAAGTAGCGACGCATCTCGCCGAGGATCGTGGGCACGGCAAAGGCTTTGAAGGGAAAGCCCCTGTCCGGGTC
Organism: uncultured Solirubrobacteraceae bacterium; assembly: GCA_963714215.1. Taxonomy (GTDB): domain Bacteria; phylum Actinomycetota; class Thermoleophilia; order Solirubrobacterales; family Solirubrobacteraceae; genus Palsa-744. Next base: position 223,035 of record CAVQNP010000004.1, on the reverse strand, counting down.
GTACCGGTCGATCGCCTTCAACAGCCCGAGCTGCGCCACCTGGAAGAGGTCGTCGAACGGCTCCGAGGAGCGCCCGTAGCGGCGCGCCAGGCTGCGGCTGAGCGGTGTGTACTCGCGGATCAGGGACTCGCGGGCGAACCGATCGCCGTCCAGCTTCCAGCTTCTGAACAGGGACGCCTCATCCGATGGCAGGCAGTCGACACGCGACTGGCGCCGGCGGGGGGCGGTTTGGACATTGGTCATAGCGCGCTCCTATCTTCAGGATCGCGGTTGACCCATCGGCGCTCACCGTCGCCGCCTACGTCTCCGCTATGTGCGCACGAGATACCCCAGCATCGAAGCCTCCCGCTTCTTCTAACTACCCCCGGTCGTCTATCTCAAACAGATCCTTCGCCGAACGCTCTCAACTTGCGATCGGCGGGTCGGCGAGACGGTCGGCGGCTCTACAGCACCTGGATCTGCACGAGGCTCGTCGTGCCGGGTCGCCCTGAGGGCAGCCCCGCGGTGATGCCCACGCGCTGCCCCGTCTTGCACCAGCCCAGCTCGACGACGCGCCGCGCGGCGTCGGCGATCAGCGCCTCGGTCGTCTCGTGGCGGCGCATCGAAGCGGCCTGCACGCCCCACATCAGCGCGCAGCGACGAACGGTCTCTTTGCCCGGCGAGAGCGCGTAGATCGGCACCGTCGGGCGGTGCGCCGAGACCAGGCGCGCCGAGCGGCCCGAGAGCGTGGGCACGATCAGTGCGTCCAGGCGCAGCTCGCGCGCGGCGAGGCTGAGGTTGTGCGCGATCGTGTAGGCCGGGTCTGACTCGGTGCGGCGCACGCGCGAGTCGTTCCAGCGCTCGTACGGCGCGATCGCCTCGGCCTGCACGGCGACGGCGGCCATCATCGCGACGGCCTCGACCGGGTAGCTGCCGATCGCCGTCTCCTGGGAGAGCATCACGGCATCGGTGCCGTCGAGGATCGCGTTGGCCACGTCGGCCACCTCGGCGCGCGTCGGGCGCGAGGAGACGACCATCGAGTCGAGCATCTGCGTGGCCGTGATCGAGGGACGCGCCATCCAGCCGGCCAGCTCGAGCAGCTGCTTCTGCACGATCGGCACGCGCTCGATCGGCAGCTCGATGCCGAGGTCGCCGCGCGCGACCATCAGGCAGTCGGCCGCTTTGAGGATCTCGGCCGCGCGCTGCACCGCCTGGGGCTTCTCCATCTTCGCCACGAGCGGTAGTCGCGTGTGCTCGCGCACCGACTCGACGTCCTCGGGGCGCTGCACGAAGGAGAGCGCGACCATGTCGACGCCGATCGACTCGCCGTGGCGCAGCAGCTCGAAGTCCTCCTCGGGCACAGCCGGCAGCGACTCGACCTCGCCCGGGATGTTCAGGCCCTGGCGCGAGGCGACGGCGCCGCCGACCTCGATCATCGCCTCGACCTCGTGGCTCGCCGGACGCGCCTCGAGCACGCGCAGCCGCACCGAGCCGTCAGCCAGGTACAGCACGGCGTCCTTCTCCAGCGCATCCGCCATCCCCTCCCAGGAGACGCTCATGCGCCTCGCGTCGCCCTCGACCTCCTCGCCGTCGACCGAGAACGTCAGGTGCTCGCCGGGCTTCAGCTCGACGATGTCCTCGCGCAGCGGGCCGATCCGCAGCTTGGGGCCCGGGAGGTCCTGCAGGATCGCCACCGGGCGTCCCACCTGGCCCGCCGCATCGCGCACGCGCCGGACCGTCTCGGCGTGCTCGTCGAGCGTCCCGTGCGAGTAGTTCAGGCGCGCCACGTCCATCCCCGCCTCGATCATCCGCAGCAGCGTCTCCGGCTCGCGCGAGGCCGGTCCGATGGTGGCGACGATCTTGGTGCGGCGCATCGGACTCAAGGTATCGAGCGTTGCGCTCACACGCCGCCGAGCGCGGCGTCTTGCACGCATGCCGGTGCGCAGGTGCACCGTCCAGCGTGCGGTCCGCCTAGCATCGAAGGATGCTCGGACCGTCGCGCCCAGTGCCCAAAGTCGGTGCGCTCGTGCGCATCGCCCACTTCGGCGGCGGCTTCGAGCAGGGCACGATCGTCGCCGTGCGCGACGACGGCCGCCGTCTCGCGGTCCGCGGCGAGGCAGGGGAGAGTCACGAGTTCGTGCTCAGCCCGGCCACGGCGCGATTCGTATCGGCAGCCAGCGCGCAGGGACCGCGCCTCGATCTACTCGGCTAAGGCGCTTCGACGTCGGGGAAGTGCTCGGCGCAGTGCTCGCGCAGCGTGTCACGCACCCAAGCTCGCTCCGCCGGGCTGGCCACGCGGAAGCGCGCGAGCAGCTCGCGCTGGCGCTCGATCGGCGCGCCCGCGATGCTCCAGCGCACGGCGAGGCGCTCGAACAGCAACTCGACGGCGCGCTGCCAAACGTCCTCCTGCGTGCTCGCCGCACGTGCAGCATTGCTGCCCGAGAGCGTCTCTGCGTACTCGCGTCGAGCCGCCGCCGTGAGCGAGCCGCGCAACGTCAGCACGTTGCCCTCGGCGTCGGCGTAGTCGCTGCTCGGCGCCCGCAGGCGTTCCTTGGCGCGGTTGCGCTTGCCCATGCGCAGGCAGCTTAGGTGGCGCGCGGTCAGACCCGGCCCTCGCTGTGCAGCAGGCGAAACGAGCCGACCTCGTCGAGCGGCGTCACGACCGGCGGCTCTTCGCAGCGATCGGCGATGTCCGCTTGGAATCGCCCGAACGCGGCCAGCTTCGGCAGCGGGTTCTCGATGCCGTCCGCCTGCGCGGCGAGATGCATGAAGCTCGTGCCGTCGTCGAGCTTGAACGTCGCGTAGCGGAAGCCGTCCGGCTGCACCTCGGCGAGCTCCTCATATACGTCGCCGACCAGCCGCTCGTTCTCCTGCACCCGATCGGCCTTCACGCGATAGCGAACCATCACGATTCTCATCGTGCCTCCTCTGCTTTGCGTTTGTGCAGCTTTAGACCCGGCGAGGCGACGAGACTCATCGCAGGCGCAGCGTTACTGCTGTGCGGCAGCGTGTTCGAGCTTGGGGCGCACGTCGCCCGTGACCGCCTTGGCGTGACCGGGCCACGCGACGGCCGGCTCCAGCGCGGCGAGCTTGAGCAGGCTCGCGCGCGCCTGCTCGGTGTCGAAGTTGTAGACCGGGAAGGGCAGATGCGGCTCTGAGTCGCGGCCCCAGATGTCGAGCGTGTAGAAGCAGTCGCTGCTCAGCGCGAGGCGGTCGGACTCACGCCACAGCGCGATCTGCCCGGGCGCGTGGCCGGGGATCTCGACCACGCTGAAGCCCGCGACCTCGTCGCCCTCAGAGACGGTGCCGGCGATCTGCACGGGGCCGCCGTCCCAGGCATAGCGGTGCATCAGCCGCTGCACCTGGCGGTGTGGGAAGGGCAGTCCAGCGAGCCCCTCCGGCCAGTAGCGAAAGCCGCCGCTGCCTTCGGCGTCCTGCACCTCGGCCGGGTGGCAGTAGACGGGCGCGCCCAGTCCGGGCGCTGCGCCGCGGTGGTCGGTGTGCCCGTGCCCGAGCACGATCCGGCGGATGCCGCCGAGCTTGGCGCCCGCGCGGGCGAGCGCACGCGTCATCGTGCGCGCGCCGGCGTCGAACAGCGTCACGCCGCCGTCGTCCTCGATCAGGTAGACGTTGCAGCGCGCCGGCTGCCCCTGCACGACCCACACGCCCTCGGCGACGAGCTGCGCCTCACCGCCGGCCAGGCGAGAGCCGAGACGCGTCCTCGCGTTGAATGCTCCCGCCAGCCGGCTTTCGGCGCTCGAGCCCTGCGCGGGCATCATCCCGATCTGACGTGGCAGTGCGATCGAGTCGGGGAAGGCCTCGTTGCCCTGGATCAGGCCGTTCTCGACCGTCAGCAGGTCGATGCCCTCGATCGTCAAGCGGTCGCCGGTCGGCTCGATGCCGTTCAGCGAGCCAGGGCCGGCAAAGGTTCCGCTGAGCCGCCACTGAGCGGCGCAGCGCGTGTCCTGCGCCGTCGTCGAGACGATCTCGAAGTCGAGGTCCGGGACCGCGTCGAGCAGTTCGCCGAGGAATGCGCGTACGCCCTCGGGTGCGAGCACGTCGACCTGGCCGCGCACGTTGTCGCGGCCGCCCTCCGCCCACAGCGCGACGGCCGTGTCGAGGTCGCGCGCGCCGATCGCCTCGAAGTAGCGTCGCGTGACTGCTTCAGGGCTCGTCTTCGTGATTCGCCTGCGCGGGCTGCGGGCTTGGCGTACGTTCGCTGCGGCCTGCTCGACCTTGGTCGCTGCCTCTGCCCCGTCGCTCTCCTGCTCAGCCATGCGTCCTCCTCCTCGCAGTCTGCCGCGGACCCCGCTCTGGGTGCGTAGTCTAGTCTCCGGCGCGTGGTCGAGGCGAGCAACGGCAGCCGTGCGAAGGCCTCGCCCCGAGCTGATCCGAAACGCGAGCTGGGCCGGGGCGAGCGAGTGTTTCCGGGGATCTACCGTCTGCGCCTGCCGCTGCCGTGGCCAGGGGTGCCGCATTGCAATGCCTGGGCGGTGAAGTCGGGCGAGGGCTTCGTGCTGTTCGACACCGGCATGTACCAGCCCGATTCGATCGCCAACCTCGAACGTGCGCTCGAGATGTGCGGTCTGCGCCTGGAGGAAGCGAGCCTGATCGTCTGCACTCACGCGCACTCCGACCATTGCGGGCAGGCACCGATCATCGCCGAGCGCGCCGGCTGTGACATCTGGATGCACCCCAGCCACGAGCTGCTGAGGAACATGGTCGAGGACCCCGAGGCCGTGTTCGCGCGGCGCCTCGAGGTCGCGCGCCAGAGCGGGGTTCCGGCCGAGCCGCTGCGGCGCTACGCCGAGGAGCGCAAAACCGGCGAGACAGGCTTCGCCGCGGTGATCGAGCCGGCCCGCGAGCTGCTCACGGGCGTGACCGTCGAAACCGACCTCGGCCCGTGGACGGCCTATGAGACGCCCGGCCACGCGCCTTCGCACGTCTGCCTGTTCCAGCCCGAGCGGCGTCTGCTGATCTCCGGCGACCATCTGCTCGGCAGGATCTCGCTGTACTTCGAGTACGGCACCTCGCCGGACCCCGTCGGCGAGTTCCTGCACTCGCTAGACGTCGTCGAGCGGCTCGGCGCACGCCTCTGTTTGCCGGGCCACGGGCGCACGTTCGCCGACGTGCACGCGCACATCGAAGGCAACCGCAAGCTCGTGCACGAGCGCCTGGACGGCGTGGCCGGTGCGCTCGGCGACGAACCGCTGAGCGCCTTCGAGATCGTCCCGCACGTCTACGGCGACAGGCTCTCCGCGCAGAACGCGCAGTGGCTGCTCTCGGAGGTGCTCAGCTACCTGCGCCACCTGCAGGCCCTCGGCCGCGCTCACCCGATCGCCGGCGAGACCGAGCGCTGGACCGCCTGACGCCGCTGCTGCGCTGCTGCACTCTGCGCCGCCGGCTTGCATAATCAACGGATGCGCATCAACGAGATCCTCGCCTCCGAGACGCCGGTCTTCTCCTTCGAGTTCTTCCCTCCGAAGTCAGACGCCGGCGAGCAGAACCTGTACGCGGCACTGCGCGACCTGAAGGCGCTCGACCCGTCGTTCGTGTCGGTGACCTACGGCGCCGGCGGCTCCAGTCGCGAGAAGACGATCGAGATCGTCAAGCGGATCAAGGACGAGTTCGGCCTGGAGGCGATGGCGCACTTCACCTGCGTCGGTGCGACCGTGAGCGAGCTGCGCGAGACGCTCAGCGAGATGCAGGAGGCAGGCATCGAAAACGTGCTGGCGCTGCGCGGCGACCCGCCGGAGGGCCAGGAGGGCTGGACGAAGACCGACGGGGGCCTTGAGTACTCACGCGAGCTGGTCGAGCTGATCGGCGGCGAATACCCGTTCGCGATCGGCGCGGCGTGCTTCCCGGAGACGCACATCCACGCCGAGAGCGCCGAGTCCGACCTGGGCTACCTCGCCGAGAAGGTGCAGGCGGGCGTTGATTTCCTGATCACGCAGATGTTCTTTGACAACGATTTCTATTTTGATTTCGTCAAACGAGCGCGGGCGGCCGGCGTCACGGTGCCGATCATCCCGGGCGTGATGCCGATCACGAAGGCGGGCCAGGTCGAGCGGATGGCACAGATGTGCGGCTCTGAGATCCCAGCGGGCCTGCGCGCGGAGCTGCACGCCCGCAAAGAGGACACCGAGGCGGTGCTGGACTTCGGCGTGGCCTACGCGACCTTGCAGTGCTCGGAGCTGCTGGCGGCGGGCGCGCCGGGGATCCACTTCTACACGCTGAACCGCTCGCCGGCTACGCGCGCGATCGTCAGCGCGCTGAAGCTGACGCGCCCGTGGGAGCGAGCGATCTACCCGGCCTCGATCTCGAGCCCCTCGGCCACGCGCGGCGAGCCGTCGGGCGCCTCGTAGCGCACGTCGACCGAGTCGTTCTGGCGGTAGGTGCCGACGCCCCATGCCCCGAGCAGCCAGCGCCAGCCGCTGATCTTGTCCTTGCGCAGGTCCCGCTCGAACACCAGTGCGCCTTCGCGCACCGTGAAGTCGCTGCCGAGCTGCTGGGGCACGCCGTTGAGATACACCTGATAGGGCTCGCGCACGTCGCCGGGAAGCCTGACCCTCGATTTGCTCATTGCGAGCGGATTATGCACGTGCTGCCGAGCGCGACCCGGGCGGGCGGCAGGCGAGCGGGCTGGCGAGCAGTCTGCCACCCGGTCGGATGCGTACTCTCCGCACCGTGAGCGTCAGCGAGACCACCCTCGGCGAGATCCCCTACACAGTGCGTCGCTCCTCGCGAGCGCGGCGCGTACGGGTGAACGTGCACGCCCACGCGGGCGTCGAGGTCGTGCTGCCCGAGCGCGCTCCCGAGCGTGCCGCGGCGGCGGCGATCAGCGAGCTGCGCCCGTGGATCGAGCGCCGCCTGGACGAGGCGCGCGAGGCGCTCGCGCGCGTGGCTGCGCGCGCCGGCACGCTGCCTTATCTCGGCGAATCGCTTGAGCTCGTGCCGCAGGCGGGGCGCACCCGCGTGCATCGTCGCGGCACCCAGCTGCTCGTGCCCGACGGCGATCCCCGCCCCGCGATCGAGCGCTTCTACCGCCGCGCCGCGCGTGCCGAGATCGCGCCGCGGCTCGACTACGCGACGACACTCGCCGGAACGCCCTACAGCGACCTCTCGATCCGCGCGCAGAAGACGCGCTGGGCCTCGTGCGCGGCCAACGGCTCGATGAGCTTCAACTGGCGCCTGTTGCTTGCGCCCGAGCGCGTGCTCGACTACGTCGTCTGGCACGAGGTCTGCCACCTGCAGGTGCTCGACCACTCGCCGCGCTTCTGGAGGTTGCTCGAGCGCTGGTACCCCGACTACGAAGACGACCGTGAGTGGCTGCGTGTGAACGGAGCCACGCTGGTGCTGTAGTCGCCGGGGCTCGGATAGGCCGACGTGCATCGCGAGAGCTCCACGCACCCGGCAGTTCGCCTCGAGCCCTGGGGCCCAGCGGATCTTCCACTGCTCGAACGCTGCGTCGGCGAGGAGGCGATGATGAGCCATCTCGGCGGAGCCGAGAGCGCGTCGAAGGTCGCCGAGCGCCAGCGCCGATACGAGCAGCCCGGCTCGGGGCAGTTCAAGATCGTCGAGCCGGCCGGCGGGGAGGGGGTCGGCTGGGTCGGCTACTGGGATCGCGAGTGGCGCGGCGAGCAGGTGTACGAGATCGGCTGGTCGGTGACGCCGCCGTTTCAGGGGCGCGGATTCGCCGTCGCGGCTGCGCGCGAGGCGCTCGCAATGGCCCGCACCGAAGCGAGGCATCGGTTCGTGCACGCCTATCCGGCCGTCGAAAACCCCCCGTCGAATGCGATCTGCCGCAAGCTCGGCTTCACGCTGCTCGGCTCGCGCGAGCTGGAGTACCCGCCGGGCAATTCGATGCGCTGCAACGACTGGCGTCTGGATCTCTCCACCGCGCGCTGAGCGACGCCTGCGCGGTGGAGCCGGCAGACGCAGGTCTAGCGCTGCTCGATCGGCACGTAATCGAGGTCGCGCTCGCCCGTGTAGATCTGTCGCGGCCGGGCGATCTTCTGCTCGTCGTCCTCGACCATCTCCTTCCACTGCGCGATCCAGCCGCTCGTACGTCCGATCGCGAACATCACCGGGAACATCGCCACCGGCAGACCGAGCGCCTCGTAGATCAGGCCCGAGTAGAAGTCAACGTTCGGGTAGAGCTTGCGCGAGGTGAAGTAGTCGTCGTCGAGCGCGCGCTTCTCCAGCTCCGAGGCGACGTCGAGCAGCGGGCTCTTGCCGCGCACCTCGAACACGTCGTCGAGGTATTTGCGGATGATCCGCGCGCGCGGGTCGTAGTTCTTGTAGACGCGATGGCCGAAGCCCATCAGACGCTCGTTGCCGGCCTTCACGCCCTCAAGGAAGTCGGGGATGTTCTCGACCGTCTCGATCCGTTTGAGCATCCGCAGCGCCGCCTCGTTGGCGCCGCCGTGCAGCGGCCCATACAGCGCCGCCACACCGGCCGCCACTGCCGAGTAGGGGTCGACCTGGGTCGAGCCGACCGAGCGCACGGCGCTGGTCGAGGCGTTCTGTTCGTGGTCGGCGTGGAGGATGAAGAGCACGTCCAGCGCGCGCGCCAGACGGGGATCGGGCTCGTACTTGAGCTCGGTCATTTTGTACATCATCCCGAGGAAGTTGCCGGCGTACTCGAGGTCGTTGTCGGGGTAGACGTAAGGCTGTCCCATGTTGTGGCGGAAGGCGAACGCCGCCAGCGTCGGCATCTTCGCCAGCAGGCGGATGATCTGGATTGCGCGCACGCGCTCCTCTTTGATCTTGTTCGCGTCGGGGTAGAACGTCGAGAGCGCGCCGACCGAGGCCACGAGCATGCCCATCGGGTTGGCGTCGTAGCGGAAGCCCTGCATGAAGTCCTTGACGTTCTCGTGCACGAACGTGTGGATCGTGATCTCGTCGACCCAGCCCTCGAGCTCGACTTTGTTCGGCAGGCGGCCGTTGATCAGCAGGTAGGCGACCTTGAGGTAGCTCGAGTGCTCGCAGAGCTGCTCGATCGGGTAGCCGCGGTGCTGCAGGATCCCCGCGTCTCCGTCGATGTAGGTGATCGAGCTGCGACACGACGCCGTGTTCATGAAGGCTGGGTCGTAGGACATCATCCCGAATTCGTCCTCGTCTACCTTGATCTGGCGCAGCTCGCTTGCGCGCACCGTCGAGTCCGTGATCGGCAGCTCATAGGAGCGTCCCGTGCGGTTGTCGGTGACCGTCAGCGTGTCCTTTGCGCCGTCGCCGTCGCCTGCTGGTGCGGACTGGCTCTCTACCGTCGAAGGGTCCACGACCTGGCCCTTCGCGTCAGCCTCGGTCTCTGCGCTCATCTGCTTCTCCTATCGACGGGTGGGCCGGATGCGGGGGATTCCGTCTCGATTATGAGTCAAGTCGTGGCCCGACCCGGAGGTGGGCGCAGGCGGCACCGGCGAGGTTTGCGGCTCGCTGCTTGCGCACGTGCTCAGCGCTGGGGCAGGCGCGTACGCGAGACGCGCGTGCGCACGCGCGCCGGCGCGGGCGGCGAGGCCTCGCCGTGCGGGCCGCGGCGGCGCGGACGCGGGCCCCGTGAGTGCGGGCGATGCGGGTGTCGCGGCCGGCTGCGCGGGCCGATCCCTCCGTCGCCGCCCGTGGCCGGCTCCGGCGTCTGGCGCACTGCCCAGCGCACCAGCAGGAAGAGCGCCACGATCGGGATCTTCAGGAGGAACATCAGCCAGATGAACGTCCAAGTCGTCACTTCGCTCGATCATACCCCGCTGAACTGCGTAATTGCCCGCAATTCGCCAAGTCGCGCGTCGATCTCCTCGCGCGTCAGCCGCTGCAGGCGCTCGGTACCGAACTCCTCGACGTTGAACGACGCGAGCACCGTCGCGTGGGCCATCGCGCGGCGCAGCAACTCGTCGGACAGCTCCTCCTCCAGGCTCGCCGCGATGTAGCCGACGAAGCCACCCGCGAACGTGTCGCCGGCGCCGGTCGGGTCGATCACGGTCTCCAGTGGATAGGCCGGCAGTGCGAAGAAGCTCTCCGTCGTGACGAGCGCCGCGCCGTACTCGCCCTGCTTGGCGACGATCACGCTCGGCCCCCATGTGAGGATCTCGCGCGCCGCCGCGACGAGGTTCGGCTTGCCTGTCAGCTGGCGCAGCTCGGCGTCGTTGAGGATCAGGCAATCCACACCCTCGATCGCCGCGACGAGCGAGTCGCGCGCGATTTCGATCCACAGGTTCATCGAGTCCAGCGCGACGAAGCGCGCCTCAGGTAGCTGCGCGCGCACCTCCCGCTGCAGGTCGGGCTGGATGTTCGCCAGGAACAGCACCTCGCTCGAGCGCGAGCCCTCCGACAGCTTCGGCGCAAAGCCCTCGAACACGCCGAGTTGCGTGTCGAGTGTCTCGCGCGAGTTCAGATCCCAGCCGTACTCGCCGTGCCAGAAGAACGTCTTGCCGCCGGCCACGCGCTCGACGTCGGCGAGGTCGACGCCGCGGGTCCCCATGATCTGAAGCTGGCGCTCGCCGAAATCGTCGCCGACGGGTCCCACGACGCGCACCTGCTCGAAGAACGAGGCGGCCAGCGCAAAATGCGTCGCCGCGCCGCCGAGCATCCGCTCGCGCTCCCCGAACGGGGTCTTGACCGTGTCATAGGCGATCGAGCCCACCACCGTGATCGACATGGGCGCGCACCTTAGAGCACCCCCAACTCCTCCGCTAGCCTGACCGCCCGTGCGGGCGATCCAGATGACCGAGTTCGGCGGGCCCGAGGTGCTCAGGCTGGTCGAGCTCCCCGTGCCCGAGCCCGGTCCCGAGGAGGTGTTGATCAGGGTCACCCGCGCCGGGCTGAACTTCGCCGACACGCACACGCGAACCAACTCCTACGTGCGCAAGGCCACGCTCCCGCTCGTGCCCGGCGGCGAGGTCGCCGGGGTGCGCGAGGACACCGGCGAGCGCGTCGTGGCGCTCGTCGGCGACGGCGGCTACGCCGAGTATGCGACCGCGCCGCGCGAGCTCGTCTACCCGATCCCCGACGAGCTCGACGAGGGGGCGGCGCTGGCGCTGATCATCCAGGGCCTAACCGCGTGGCACCTGTACCGCACGGCCGGCCATGTCGCCGCCGGCGAGAGCGTCGTCGTGCATTCGGCCGCAGGCGGCGTCGGCTCGCTCGCCGTGCAGCTCGGCCGCGCGCTGGGCGCCGGGCGCGTGATCGCGACTGCTTCGAGCTCGGAGAAGCGCACGCTCGCACTCGAGCTCGGCGCCGACGTGGCGATCGATGCCGAGGCTGAGGGGCTCACAGAGCGCCTGCTGGCGGCCAACGACGGTCGGCCCGTCGACGTCGTCTTCGACATGGCCGGCGGGGCCGTGTTCGACGCCTCCTACAAAGCGCTCGCCCCGTTCGGGCGGATCGTCGTCTGCGGGATCGCCTCCCAGGAGCCCAACGAGGTGCGTACCGGCTCGCTGCTGCGCCACTCGCGTTCGGTCGTCGGCTTCTACCTGTTTCACACGCTGGAGCGCCCGGGGATGTTCGGCGAAGCCCTCGAAGACCTGGTCGCGCGGGCCGCGCGGGGGGAGTTGCGCGCCGTGATCGGCGCCACCTATCCGCTCGCGCAGGCCGCCCAGGCGCAGATCGACCTGCGCGAGCGTCGCACCACGGGCAAGCTGCTGCTCGACCCCACAGCGTGAGCGTTTCACGCACTTCCGGCGCGCACGCCCGATGCCCGGACCCCGGCCGGTGCCTCGCTATGCGTAAGCTGCTTGCTTGCTGACGATGGCTACCTCCTTCGCCGATCTCGGTCTGTCCGAGTCCACACTGCAAGCGCTCACCGACGTGGGCTACGAGTCGCCCAGCCCGATCCAGGAGCAGGCGATCCCCTCGCTGCTGGCCGGCCGTGACGTGATCGGCCAGGCGCAGACCGGCACCGGCAAGACCGCCGCCTTCGGCCTACCGATCATGGAGTACGTCGATTCCGAGAACCCCGAGGTGCAGGCGCTCGTGCTGACGCCCACGCGCGAGCTGTGCATCCAGGTCACCCAGGCGCTGCGCACCTACGGCGCGCACACGGGGATCGACGTCGTCGCCGTCTTCGGTGGCGCCCCGATCCGCACCCAGCAGGCCCAACTGCGCGCCGGCGGCCATGTCGTCGTCGGCACCGTCGGGCGCGTGCTCGATTTGATCTCGCGCCATTCGCTCGTGCTGCACGACTGCCGGTTCCTCGTGCTCGATGAGGCCGATGAGATGCTCGACCTCGGCTTCCTCGAGGACGTCGAGAAGATCCTCTCGCTGACGCCCTCCAGTCGCCAGACGGCGCTGTTCAGCGCGACCATGCCGCCGCCGATCCGCAAACTCGCCGATCGCTACATGTACGACCCAGAGATCATCAAGGTCGAGGCCGAGACGCTGACGATCGACACCGTCGCCCAGTTCCAGCTGCCCGTCGAGACCAGGGCGAAGGCCGACAAGCTCGTCGAGGTGCTCCAGGCCGAGAAACCCGAGCAGGCGATCGTGTTCGTGCGCACCAAGATCCGCGCCGACCAGCTGTTCCGCACGCTGAAGGACCGCGGCATGAACGTCAGAGCGCTGCACGGCGACATGTCCCAGGGCTCTCGCGACGGCGTGATGCTCGCCTTCAAGGGCGGGCGCGTGCCGATCCTCGTCGCGACCGACGTCGCCGCGCGCGGCCTCGACATCTCGACCGTCACGCACGTGATCAACTACGACGTGCCCACGTCCCCCGACACCTACGTGCACCGGATCGGGCGCACCGGGCGCGTCGGGCGTTCCGGGCGCGCGATCACGTTCGTCGAGGATCGCCAGAAGCGCGAGCTCGAGGCGATCGAACGGCACATCGGCACGAGCGTCGCCAAATGGGAGAAGGGCGCACAGGCCACGCCGACGCCCGTCAAGGAGCGCCCGCGCCGGCACTCCAAGCCGCGCATCTCCCGGCGCGACGCGCAGGAGCCCTACGTCAAGCTCGTGCTCGGTGGCGGCAAGGCCGCCGGGCTGCGCGTCTCGGACATCGTCTCCGCCGTGACCTCCTCGGCCGGTCTCGACGGTGAGGCCGTGCGCGACGTGCTCGTGCTCGACCGCTTCTCCTTCCTGTCCGTGCCCGCTGACGAGGCAGAGCGCGTGATCGACTCGCTCGACGGCCGCGAGCTGCGCGGGCGCAAGCTGAGCCTGCAGCTCGTCGGAGGGAAGTAGACCGAGCATCATCGCCCGCGGGCGATGATGCAAATCGATCGCGGGGCAGAACCGGTCCCGCGGGAGGAGTGAGATGTCAACCGCAACGATGCAGACCACTGAGGGCCCGATCGTCTTCGAGCTGTTCGACGAGGACGCGCCGAAGACCGTCGAGAACTTCCGCAAGCTCGCCGCCGACGGCTTCTACGACGGCCTCACCTTCCACCGCGTGATCAAGGACTTCATGATCCAGGGCGGCTGCCCGCAGGGCACCGGCACCGGCGGCCCCGGCTACACCTTCGAGGACGAGTTCAACGAGCACAAGGTCGTGCGCGGCGCGCTCGCCATGGCCAACGCCGGTCCCAACACGAACGGCTCGCAGTTCTTCATCGTCACGACCGATGCGGCGCCGTGGCTCGACGGCAAGCACACCGTGTTCGGCCAGGTCCGCGAGGGCATGGACGTCGTCGACAAGCTCGAGGGCGTCGAGACCGACGCCGGCGATCGGCCCAACGACCCGATCGGGATCGCCTCGATCGAGCTTTCCGAGTAGCCGCCCTCCGCTCCCCGAAGGCCGCCCGGTCGGAGTAGTCTGTTTGGCTACGAAGCCAGTACTAAGAGCGAGCAGACAGGGGAGAGACTGATGGCGTCCGTCGAGCAGGCCCAGACCGTCGAGCAGGAGCTGCCCAGCGAGAACGGCAGTGCAACCAACGGAAGCACCCCGAATGGCGCGCACGCCGTCGCGCAGATCGAGGTCGAGAACCCCGCCACCGGCGAGATCGTCGCCACCGTTCCCGACCTCGGCGCCGATGCCGTCGCCGAGATGGCAAGGCGCGGCCGCGCTGCGCAACCGAGCTGGGAGGCGTACGGCTTCGACGGGCGCGCACGCGTGATGCTGCGCGCGCAGAAGTGGGTGATGGACAACGCCGAGCAGATCATCGCGACGATCATGTCCGAGACCGGCAAGACCTTCGAGGACGCTTCGCTCGCCGAGATCTCCTATGCCGGCAACGCCTTCGGCTTCTGGGCCAAACACGCCGAGGAGTACCTCGAAGACGAGCGCGTCAAGTCGAGCCAGCTGCTCGTCAAGGGCAAGAAGCTGATTCTGCGCTTCCGCCCGCTCGGCCTGATCGGCGTGATCGGCCCCTGGAACTACCCGCTGACCAACTCCTTCGGCGACTGCATTCCGGCGCTGATGGCCGGCAACAGCGTGATCCTCAAGCCCTCCGAGGTCACGCCGCTGACATCGCTCTTGCTCGCTGAAGGCCTGCGCGAGTGCGGCCTGCCCGAGGACGTGCTGCAGATCGCCACCGGGCGCGGCGAGACCGGCGCGGCGCTCGTCGAGCACGTCGACATGATCATGTTCACCGGCTCCACGCGCACCGGCAAAAAGGTCGCCGAGGAGGCCGCCAAGCGCCTGATCCCAGCGTCGCTCGAGCTCGGCGGCAAGGACCCGATGATCGTGCTCTCAGACGCAGACCTCGAGCGCGCCGCCAACTTCGCCACCTACTACTCGATGCAGAACGCCGGGCAGACGTGCATCTCGATCGAGCGCGCCTACGTCGAGGCGCCCGTGTACGACGAGTTCGTCGAGAAAGTCTCCGAGAAAGTGCGCGCGCTGCGCGTCGGCAAGCCCGAAGGCCCCGGCTCCGTCGAGGTCGGCGCGATCACCTTCCCGCCGCAGTTGCAGACGATCGAAGACCACGTCACCGACGCCGTCGACAAGGGCGCCCGCGTGCTCGCCGGCGGTCACGCCGCAAAGCAGGGCGGCGGGCGCTTCTACGAGCCCACCGTGCTCGTCGACGTCGACCACACGATGAAGTGCATGACCGAGGAGACATTTGGCCCGACGCTGCCAATCATGAAGGTGCAGGACGCCGAGGAGGCCGTGCGTCTGGCCAACGACTCGCCTTACGGCCTGGGCTCCTCCGTATTCACGCGCGACGTCGAGCGCGGCGAGCAGATCGCCCGGCGCCTGGAGGCCGGTGCCGCCAACGTCAACGACGCGATGATCAACTACACCGTGCTCGAGCTGCCGATGGGCGGCGCCAAGCACTCCGGCCTCGGCTCGCGACACGGCGCGGGCGGTATCCGCAAGTACGCCTCCCAGCAGGCCATCGTCGTCACGCCCAAGCTCGCGCTCAAGCGCGAACCGCACATGTACCCATACAAGGCGCGCAACTCCAAGCTGCTCGCCGGCGTGTTCAAGTTCTTGTACGGCCGCGGCAAGCGCGACTGACGCTCAGCTTCGACCCAAGGCCAGCTCGGCGCGGTCGGTCTCGCGCTCGAGCAGCGTGCACAGGGCGCGAACGACGCGCGGGTCGAACTGCGTGCCCGCGCATCGTTCGAGCTCTTCGCGCGCCGCCAGATGGTCCATCGAGCCGCGGTATGAGCGCTCGCTCGTCATCGCCTCATATGCGTCGGCCACTGCGATGATGCGCGCCTGCAGCGTCACCTCTTCGCCCTTCAGCCCGCGCGGATAGCCATTGCCGTCGGGCTGCTCGTGGTGGGCGCCGACCCACTCGCGCACATCCTCCAGGCTCGGGTGGCTGAGCATCTGCGCGCCGAGTTCCGGGTGGCGGCGGATCACGGCGAACTCCTCCTCCGTCAGCCGGCCGGGCTTGTGCAGGATGCTGTCCGGCACGCCGACCTTGCCGATGTCGTGCAGCAGGCCCGCCAAGCGCACGCGCGCCGTCAGCTGTGTCGAGAGCCCCAGCTCGCGCGCCATCATCTCGGCGTAGCGGCCGACCGTCTCCGAATGGCGTGCGCTGCCGCTGAAGCGCAGGTCGATCGCCTCGGCCAGGTCGAGCATCACCGCGAGGAAGCGTTCGGAGGCGATGTCGCGCGCCTCGCCCTCGCCCGCCGGCAAGCCGCGCATCGCCGGGTCGTGCAGCATCGTGCGATCGCCGCCACTCCACTTGGCCGCCTGCAGTGCCTCCTCGGTGGCGCGTAGCAGCGCCGCCGCCGTCTGTCCGCCACGCGGGTAGCCGGCGACGCCGAAGCTGATCGTGATCGGCACTGCGTCGGCGCGGAACTCCTCGCGCAGCTCGCTGCGTAGGCGCTCGCCGATCACGAATGCGCCGTGCGCGTCTGTGTCGGGCAGCACCAACGCGAACTGCTTGCCGCCGACCCGCGCCACCGCGTCCACCTCGCGCCTGCCCTGCTCGAGCAGGCGCGCCGCGCGCTGCAGCGCGAGGTCGCCCACGTTGTGGCCCGAGCGGTCGTTGACTTCCTCGAGGCGGTCCAGATCGCCGACGATCACCGACAGGCGCCCATCGCGCCGGCGCGCCCGCGCCAGCTCCAGGTCGAGCAGCTCGCGAAAGCCGCGCCGGTTGGACAGCCCCGTGGTGGGGTCCGTGCGCGCCGCGTCAAACAGCTGCGCAATCAGCGCCTCCACACGCGCGCGCATCGTGCGGATCACGAGCGCCGCCACGCCCATCGTCCCCATGCCCACGAGCCACCACGCCGTCGAGCGCTCGACCGACAGGTGCAGCAGCAGGAGCGTGGCGTAGCCGACCGCCACGTAGGCGATCTGCGCGATCATCTCGCCCGTCGAGAAGAAGTAGGCCGAATAGAGGAAGACCCACAGGTAGAGGAAGATCAGCGGGCTCGGGCTCGGCGCCGTGAAGTACGCGACCAGACCGATCAGCGTGGAGCCGCTGGCCAGCGCCCACGGCAGCACGCCCGCCGGCAGGTGCGCCGCGCGCCACGCCAAGAGTCCCGAGACCGCATAGGCCGTCGCCACGATCCCGAGCACCGCCAGCACGTGCGTGCGCGAAGAGTGCGGCAGCGCGACCGTCGCCAGCGCGAGCGTCGCGCCCGCCGCGAACAGCGTCGCCAGGATGCGCGCCGTCAGCTCCGTGCCGAAGCGCGCGCCCGCGTGTGCGTCAGTCGTCCTGAGATCGGCCAGGTCCGAATCCGCCAGCAGCCAGCCCATGGCCGTTTATTCGGGTCATAGTCCCGATTTGCAGCAGATTCGCGGTGGATCTCGACAGGTGTTGCTAGCGCAGCGCGAGTCCGAGCAGGCGCTCGAGCTCGGGGATCGACTGCTCGGCGCTGGAGTGGTGCACCGTCGCCATCCCGAGCTCCTGCGCCGGCGTCAGGTTGAACGGGAGGTCGTCCACGAACACGCAATCCTCCGGCGCCGCGCCCGCGCGCTCGGCGCCGAGCTCGTACATCCGCCGCGCCGGCTTGCGCGTGCCCTCGACGCCCGAGATGACGACGCCGTCGAACAGCTCGTCGAACAGGTCGTGCGGGTAGCGGTGAACGCCCCACGAGTTCGACACGAGCGCCGTGCGTATGCCGCCGGCGCGCGCCCTGCGGACCGCCTCGACCATCGCCACGTCCGGCTGCACGCCGGCGAACAGGCCGTCGATCAAGCCGTCCGGCTCGACCCCCAGGAGCGGTGCGAGCTGCTGCTCGAACGCGCCCTCCTCGAGCACGCCCTTCTCCAGTTCGATCAGGAGCTCGCGAAACGACTGGTCCGAGGAGAAGCGGTCGCGCAGCGTCTGCGGGTCGATGTCCATGCGCTCGCAGAACTCGCGGAAGGAGTGGAACAGGTTGCTCGTCAGCACCCCGCCCCAATCGATCAACAGGCCGCTGCGCGTGCCGTCTGCAGCGCCGTTCGGTTCAGCCGCCATTTGCGATCGCTTCGGCCTGGTCTGCCAGTTCGAGCACGCCCTCGCCGAACGTCTTCAGATAGGGGTCATCGGTTGTGCCCGCCACCGCGCGCTTGTAGTTGCCCTCCATGAAGACCACCGACTTCCACACCGCCAGCGTCGTGTACCAGCGCAGGTCTTTCATCGAGCGTCCCGTGCGCTCTTCATAGCGGCCGATCAGCTCTTCGCGCGTCGGAAAGCCCTCGCGGCGCGTGACCGTCGCAAGCGCCTCGCGCAGGCCGCCCGAGGGATCTCCCTGCTCCGTCCACATCATGCACAGGTAGCCGAGGTCGGCCAGCGGGTCGCCGATCGTCGCCATCTCCCAGTCGAGCACCGCCGCCAAGCGCGCCGGAGTCCCCGACGCGAAGATCGTGTTCCCCAGGCGGAAGTCGCCGTGCACGATCGTCGCCGGGCCCGACTCCGGCATGTTCTGCTCGAGCCATCCGCCGACTCGCTCGACGGCGTCGATCTCGCGCGTCTTGTTCAGCTCCCACAGGCCCCTGAAGCGGCGCAGCTGGCGCTCGAGGTAGCCCGTCGGCTTGCCGAAGCCCTCGAGGCCGACCGCGCGCCAGTCGACGCCGTGGATCTCGACCAGCGCATCGATCAGCTCGTCGCTGATGCGCCGGCGCTCGGCCGGGGTGTCCAGCGCCTCCGGGATGCTCGCCACGATCACGTCGCCGTCGATCCGCTCCATCACGTAGAACGGGCTGCCGATCGTCTGCTCGTCCTCGCCCACCGCAAGCACGGCCGGCACGCGGGCCGGCGTGTCGGTGAGCGCCCGCAAGAGGCGCGCCTCGCGCAGCACGTCGTGCGCGCTCGGCGGCAGCGGCGGGCGCGGCGGGCGCCGCAGCACGACCTCCGTCTCGCCGCGGCGGATCAGGTACGTGACATTGGAGTGCCCCTCGCCGATCGGCGAGGCCTCGATCTCGCCCTCGCCGATGCCGTGGGCATCGAGAAACGTTGCCAGCGGCTCGAGCACGAGCAGCGGTGGGCGCTCATTGCCCTCCGCCTCCGCGGGCGTCTGCACGATGTCGTCCGGTGCGATGGCTGTACTCACAGACCGAAAGCTACACGTCAATCGCCGCTTCCGGACCGCAACCTTGCGTGTTCGCGGGTGTCTCAAGCCACCATGCCCCAAATCAGAAAGCTCCTCCCCACAGCGCTCGCGTGCGCACTAGCCGCGGGTGCCCTGAGCGCCGCGCCAGCGCTCGCATCGCATAGTCAGGCCAACTACTTCGAGGGCTCCAGCGATCTGCTGAGCCCCCGCACGCGCCCGCACGCGCTGGCCCAGATGCAGACGCTCGGCGTCAAAGCGCTGCGCATCGAGCTCTACTGGAACGCCGTCGCGCCAGGCCCGACGAGCGCGACCAAGCCGGCGTTCGACATGACCAACCCCGGCAACTACGCCTGGGGCGAATTCGACACGCTGATCGCCGAAGCCCAGCGGCTGCAGTGGAAAGTGCTGCTGACCGTGACCTCGCCCGTGCCGCGTTGGGCCACGTCGAACAAGAAAGCGCCCTACGTCACCAAACCGGACCCCAAAGACTTCGAAGAATTCATGACCGCCGTTGCCCGCCACTACGGTCCGGCCGGTCCGTTCGGCTCGACCGTCTCGCTGTTCTCGATCTGGAACGAGCCCAACCACCCCGCCTTCCTGCAGCCGCAGTGGAACACGAACGGCTCAGCCGCTTCGCCGCGCATCTACCGCGCCCTGTACCAGTCCGGCTACGCCGGGCTCAAAGCCGGCGGCATCGTCGAGCCCGAAGGTGCTGCTCGGCGAGACGGCGCCGACCGGCTTTGAGCGGGTCAACTACAAGCGCGAAAAATCGCGCGCCCTGCTGCACGACGTGGCCCCGCTGCTGTTCCTGCGCGAAACGCTGTGCCTCAACAGCAAGTACCGGAAATCGGGCTCGTGCACGCCGCTGACGTCGGCCGGCTATGCCCACCATGCCTACACCACGGCCGCCGGTCCGCTGTACAAACCGCGCGAAAAGGACGACGTCACGATCGGCGTGCTCTCGCGCCTGTCGAGCGCGCTGAGCAAAGCCTTCCGTGCGCACGGCACGACGTCCAACCTGCCGATCTACCTGACCGAGTTCGGCGTGCAGAGCAAGCCCAACCGGTTCCTCGGCGTGCCCGTCTCCCAGCAGGCCGAATTCGACGCGATCGCCGAGAAGATCGCATGGAGCAACGCCCGCGTGTCGGCGTTCTCGCAGTACCTGCTCGTCGACGATCCGCTCGGCGGCAAGCCCGGCTCGAGCGTCACCGGCGGCACGATCGGCTTTCAGACGGGCCTCGAGTACCTGAGCGGCAAGCCCAAGCCGCTGTACTTCGGCTGGCCCGTGCCGCTGACCGTGTCGAAGTCCGGCCACGGCTACTCGCTGTGGGGGCTCGTGCGCCCGACAACGGCCGCCACAAAGGTCACCGTGCTGATCCAGAAGAAGGGCTCGCGCAAGTACACGACGCTGAAGACCGTCTCGACCAACAGCCTCGGCTACTGGACGCTGCACTCCTCGACCAAGGGCGCGCACTGGCGCGTGCAGTGGAAGAGCCCGGCCGGGGTCAAGTACGAAGGTCCGCCCATAGGGGCGCACTGAGCTGAGCGGCAGGCCTCGCCCTCCTCCCTAGAGTGAGGGGTGATGCCCGAGTTGCCGGAGGTCGAGATCACCGCGCGGCTGCTCGACCGTGCGCTGCAGGGTGCCGAGATCGAGTCGGCGCAGGCGCCG
This sequence comes from uncultured Solirubrobacteraceae bacterium, assembly GCA_963714215.1. Lineage (GTDB taxonomy): Bacteria > Actinomycetota > Thermoleophilia > Solirubrobacterales > Solirubrobacteraceae > Palsa-744. Next base: position 202,523 of record CAVQNP010000004.1, on the reverse strand, counting down.
GGCATCAATGCGCTGAAGACGTTCGACCCGCCGCTGTCGGCGCTCGACGGGTTGCACGTGGCGGGGGTGCGCAGGCGCGGCAAGCACCTGATCGTCGAGACCGACGGCGAGCTGTCGCTGCTGCTGCACCTGATGTCGGCTGGGCGGCTGCAGCTTTATGAGAAGCGCGCCGGCCCGCGCGACCGCACGTCGCGTCTGCTCGTGCGTCTGCGCGACGGCCGCGAGCTGCGTCTGCGCGAGTTCGGCTCAAAGCAGGCCGCGTGGGTCAAGCTGCTGCGCGCTGAGGAGCTCGAGGCCGATGAGGCGCTCGCGACGCTCGGGCCTGAAGCGTGGCCTGATCCGCCCGACGGCGATCGACTGGCCGAGCTGCTCGATACGCCGCGCCCGCTGCACTCGCTGCTGCGCGACCAGCGCACGATCGCCGGCATCGGGCGCTCGTGGGTGGACGAGATCCTCTGGACCGCCGAGCTCTCGCCGTTCAAGCGCGGTGCCGACCTCGACACTGAGGAGCGCACGCGTCTGCGCGAGGCGATCGTGACCGTGCTCGGCGACGCGCTCGCACGCTACGAGGAGGTCGTCGAGCTGCCGATCCCCGACAAGCTGCCGATGCCGCTGCGTGTGCATCGGCACGAGGGCGAGCCCTGCTCGCGCTGCGGGCAGACGCTCAAGGCCGTCCACTTCGAGGACTACGTGATCGCTTACTGCCCCCACTGTCAGACCGATGGGCGCGTGCTGAAGGACCGGCGCCTCTCTCGCCTGCTGCGGTAAGTCGGGGAATGCGGCTGTTTAGCCGAGGCCCATCCGGCTATAGGACTGGTGGCGGCTCAATGATGGGTATTGAGTTTGCTCATCGTTGAGCTGCAGGGCGCGTGCGACGCGCTTCCTCATTGGGGCAGGCGCGGAGCGCGCGCCCAAATTTCTGCTCAGAGGGTGTCCTCGAGCCGCTTGTAGGCCACTTGCAGCACGTCTGAGCCGAACACGGTGGTCAGCACCGAGGCTGTCCACCTGGTCGGACGAGGCGCCACGACGAGACCGGCCGCGAATGCGAAGCCGATCCACACGCTCAGGCAGAACGGGCAGAGCAGCAGCTCGCCCAGGGCCCTGCGCAGGCCGCTCCCGCGCGGGCGCTCCTCGACCTTCCCGCGGCTGCCGTCGGCCTGCAGGCGCGTGAACGGCGCGCGCACGGCGCTCGTGACGCGGTCCTTGGCGAGCATGCGCGAGGCCTTGTGCGTCGCGACCGTGATCAGCGCGAGGTCGCGCGCGTCGATGCGCTCGGGCAGCTCACGTCCCGAGCGCCGCACCCAGATCGAGAAGCTCGCCGCAAGGCCCGCGAAGGTCGCCGTAAGCGTGGCGTATCCCTTGAGGGGGCGCTCTTCGTCGGGTGTTGCGTCGTCGGCGAGCGCCCCCAGGCTGCTGTGCGTTTGTGTAGCCATACCCCACGTTCTATCCGTTTTGCTGGGGCGCGCCGCCGCCTGCGCCCACCGGAGTGACAGGCCCGTTTGGTCGGCTTCGACGAGCGGGTAGGGGAGTGGTGTGAGCAAGTTGATCTTCAGGCCGGTCAGCATCGTCGCGGGGCTGCTCGCGGGGCTGGTCGGCAAGAAGCTGTTTCGGGGTCTTTGGGGCGCGCTCGACAAGCGCGAGCCGCCGAAGCCCGAGGAGCGACCCGTGGCGATCGGGACGCTCGCCTTGGCGCTCGCGATGGAAGGCGCGCTGTTTCGAGTCGTGAAGGGATTGACCGAGCACGGTTCGCGCCATGCCTTCTCCCAGCTCACCGGCTCCTGGCCGGGCGAGCGCTCGGTCGAGGCGCAGAAGGCCTCATCGATAAGCAAGCGCTGAGATTCCCGGGAGCGTTCCCCGCCTGTCTGTCGTCCATTTGGGCCTAACGCATCCGCTATCGTTCGCCACGTCCGAGGCCGTCCAGATGCGTCTGAGCGAGTCTCGCCTTGTGGCGTCGGCCGTACGCCGCAGGAGCGTCGGACCGGCGCAGGCAAACGGCCACGGTGCGACGATCTATAGGCCAGAAGCGTGACGCGCTGATGGTCCACTCGTAGGCCGGGGTTGGCACTCATGCCGAGATGCGCGAGGGTCGGCACGGTAGGGCCGTACTACGAACGAGAGGAGGTAAGCAGATGGAGTCATCAACCCCGATCGAGCCGAAGGGCGAGGATCGGCGAAATGGAAGCCTCGGCGAGCGTGGCCAGATGCTTGCCGACGTCTCGAATGCGATCGTGCGCATCCACAAGCAGTTCTACGGCAAGGGGCCCGTCAGGGCGCGCGCCCATCTCTCGGAGGATCTGTTGACGGTGGTGCTCGAGGGCGGGTTCACGCGCAGCGAGCAGACGCTGCACGATCATGGTCACGAGCGTGAGGTCATGAGCTCGCGATTGGCGATGCAGCATTCCGTCGAGAGCGAGTTCCGCACGGCCGTCGAGAAGATCATGTACCGCTCGGTCCGCTCGTTCATGAGCGCCAACGACCCTTCCAATGACCTGCAGGCCGAGATCTTCGTGCTTCGTCCGCGCGACTCGGAGGAGCTGTCCGACGAGGACGTGCCGGTCTTGGCCGACGCGCCTTATAACCCGGAGGGCAATGGTACGGCGGAGGGGTCGGCGTAGCGCTCTCGCCACCTTGCACGTGCGCCCGTGCGCAGTTCCGTCCCAGCTGCCATTGCCCGCCGCCTCGACGCGGGGGACGGCTAGGATCGAGCTGTGATCGCGGCAGGTGACGCAGCCCCCGACTTCGAGCTTCCCGACCAGGATGGGCGGCCGGTTCGGCTCGAGGACTTCCGCGGCCAGCGCGTCGTCGTCTACTTCTATCCGAAGGCCGACACGCCCGGCTGCACGACGCAGGCCTGCGGTGTGCGCGACCGAAAAGCCGACTACGCCGAGGCCGGCGCCGTCGTGCTCGGTGTCTCACCCGATCCGGTAGCCAGGGTGAAGAAGTTCCATGAGAAGTACTCGCTCGACTTTCCGCTGCTCGCCGACGAGGACCACAGCGTTGCCGAGGCATTCGGCGTGTGGGTCGAGAAGTCGATGTACGGACGCAAGTACTTCGGCAACGAGCGCACCACGTTCATCGTCGACTCCGAGGGCAAGGTCGCAGAGGTGCTGCGCAAGGTGAAGCCCGCCGAGCACGATGAGCGGGTCTTGGCCGCGCTGGCTGAGGCTTAGCCGCCGCTCACTCGTTTGCTCGGCGTCGAGGGTCGGGTAGATACATGGGTGAGCGCTGATCGCCAGTCCTGGCACCGGGCTCTCGGCGTGCATGACGCACGCAACGATCGAATCCCACAAAGGAGAGCTATGGCGGACCTGACGAATCTGGAGAGCAAGTTGGCCGAGGTGCTCGGCTTGGCAGCGGCCGCGAAGTCCGCGAGCGAGCAGGTCAAGCGCATGCTCGACGACGATCAGCAGGATCTGGTCGGCGTGCTCGAGCAGATGGGCGATGAGGCCGCCGAGACCGAGCAGCGCTGCACCGAAGTCGCCGGCACATTCGACGGCAAGAAGACGGCGATCATCGACGCTGGTCGAGAGACGCGGCAGGAGGCCGAGGAGATGATGAAGACCTACCTCGCCGACGAGGAGGAGGCGCTCGACGGCTTCGAGTTCCTGACGATGGCCGAGGCCGGCGAGGTCGGGCACTGGGCGATCGTCAAGAAGCTCAACGAGCGCGCCGGCAACGCTGCGGTCGCCGAACTGACCGATTGGGCGCTGCCGATTCAGGAATCCCACCTGAGCTCCGTGCTCGAGAACTCACTGTTGCTCGCCGGTCGCGAAGACCCGATCGACATTGCCGATTAGCAACGACCCCGGCGGTCGACATGCGAGGGCCGAGTCGCATACGCACCAGCAGGCGTCGCTCCGGCGCCTGTCACCCCACTCAAACCAGGAGGGTTCCATGGCTGACGAGAACATCGACAAGGCGACGGGTCGCGCGAAGGAGGCCGCCGGGGCGTTGGCCGGGGACAAAGACCTCAAGAACGAGGGACGCGTCGACCAGGCCAAGGGGTCTGCGAAGAAAGCTGTCGACAAGGTGGTCGAGACGCTCTCAGGCCGCAAGGACAAGCGGTAGCGCGTCATGAAACAACGCGCTCCACTTCAGGCACGAGGAGGTGACCATGCTCACGATCCTCCTGCCAATCGCGAGCAGCCGGATGACGATCACGTGACCGTAGCTCGCTCACGTGATCGCGTGCCGCTTGCGCTTCGGTGATCGTGGGTAACCCAGAGCAGGATCGACTCCACCGCGGCCGCGCGCGCGAGCAAGGCGCTCGCCACGCTTTCGGGCTTCCTGCCCCAGCGTGGAGACAAATCATCGGCGGCGAAGCCGCCGAGACGACCAAGGAGATCAAATGGCTGAACCATCGGCCGCCGCAGCCAAGCTGGCCCAATACCTGAACGAGGCCTACGGCCTGGAGCAGAAGCTCGAGACCTCGCTGCAGGCGCACATCGCAATGACTGCAGACGCCCCTTACAGGAAGCGCCTCAAAGAGCACCTGACGGAGACCAAGCGCCACAGCAGAGATGTCAAGAAACGCATCAAGGCGCTCGGCGGCGTTCCCGCGACGATCGACCCTCCAGGACCGGATGTCGTGGGCGACGCGGCGCAAGCTGTCCTCGGGGGCGCGCAGAAGGTGATCGCCCTGGCTCAGGGCCCGATCCACGCCATCAGGGGCACTGGGCAGGAGGAGAAGCATCTGAAGAACGTCAAGACCGAGTACGCGAGCGAGTCCGAGGAGATCGCTACCTACACGGGCATCCACGCGCTTGCCGAGGCGCTCGGCGACAAAGACACACAGCGCCTGGTGCGCGGCATCCTGCGCGAGGAGGAGCGGATGCGCTCTTACCTGGAGAAGCAGATTCCGCGTTTCACGAAGGCCGTCGCCAAAGCCGAGATCCCTGCCTCGCAGAGGTCCAAGCCGAGGAAAGCCGCTTCGCGCAGCACGAAACCTGCTTCCCGCACGACGAAACCTGCTTCACGCACGAGGAAACCAGCCTCGCGAACGAGGAGGTCTCCCGCCAGAGCGACCGCCGCGACCGGACGGCGCTAACCGACCAGCAGCAGAACCCGTGTCGCTCGCCGCTGGAAGTACGCCAGCGGGGAGCGCCACGGCGTCGGTGCGACGAGACCCGCGCGTGCGGCGTGTCGCTGTTTCACACCACCGAGGAACGTGACGGAGTGCTCTCCTCCGGGATGGAGAAGGGTCTGAGCGGCTCGCACGATCGCCTCGCCGAAACCACTCGCTCGAGCAAACCGCGTCAAACGGCGACGCGAGCGTTTACACACGCTTCACCACTGCTTATACTCCCGCCCGCGCGGAAGGCTCCGGCACCTGAGCCGGACCGGGAGTCCAAGGGACGGACGAGCGTTCTTGCTCGGCAGTGCCGAGCCGACGATCACAGCAGTTCCGGGGGTAACGGACGCTGGCCCGTACCGCTTGTCAAACGAAAGGATCGACCAGATGTCACATCGCTCCACAAGCCCTGTTCGGGGCGGGAGAAAGCTCCATCCGATCATCGCTCTCGCAGGCGCCTGTACGGCGCTCGCGCTGGGCGCGATCGGTGCAAGCGCTGCACAGGCGGCCACTCTGCCGACGGTGACGGCCACCGTCAACGCCACCTCGATCACCGTCTCCGGCGCGCTGCAGTCGGGCGCCGTCAACATCGCGAGCACCGCCACCGGTGGCAAGGAACCATCGGTCGTGCTGTTCCTCGTGAAGCCGGGAGTCAGCCTGGCCGAAGTCTATGCATTCCTCGACTCCAACAAGCTCGCATCCGACCCCAACGCCGCCGCCAAGTACGGCTCGTTGGTGTTCGACGCCGAAGCCGGCAAAGGCAAACCGACAGAAGCTCAGACGATCCTCGCGCCGGGACAGTACGTCGCGCTGAACGCCGAAGGTGAAAAGGCGTCCAAGTGGCCGCGTTCGAGCTTTGCCGTTGCGGCGTCTCCGTCGCCTGCTGCACTGCCGGCGGCTCAGGCAACCGAGAAGACGATCGACTTCGGCTTCCGCGGGCCGGCCGTGCTGAAAGTGGGCGAGGTCGTGCGCTTCGAAAATGAAGGCTACCTCGTGCACATGGACATCGGCTTCGCTGTGAAGAGCAAGAAGGCCGCCAAGCTGGCGCTGAAGGGGCTTGCCACCGGTCACGAAAAGGGCCTTGAAAAGCTGGCTGCCGGACCGCCCGTCAGCTTCGCCGGGCCGATCTCGACGGGTGCCTTCCAGCAAGAGGTCATCACCGCCAAGCCCGGCTGGTACGTGCAGGCGTGCTTCATGCCCACGCAGGATGGGCGCCCGCACACGCTGATCGGCATGGAGCGGATCATCAAGATCGTCAAGTAGCACCGGCGAGCGCGGCACGGCCGCGTCGCATCAGGGCACGAGCCTGTCCCGCGCAGACGCGGGGCGGGCTCGTCGCCTGTCGGTTCACGCGCGCCCAGGGGGATCGCGGGTCAGGGGTGTGCCGCGAGGCTCGGTCGTGTCATCCCACCGACGAGCATCCCCGCGCCGAGGTGCGCGCCGAGCACCGGTCCCACCTGCGTGCAGAAGAGTGGCTCCGTGCCGAAGATCTCAGTTCCCTGCGCGACCAGCCGCTCGGCGTCCCGCGGCGCCTGCGCGTGCTGCACGATCCAGTCGGTCGCGCCGCGGTCATGGAGCTCGGCCAGGTAGGCCGTCATCTGCTCGAACGCGCGCCGTCGCGTGCGAACGCGCCCGACCGGAGCGATCTCCGTCCCGAACGTGAGGATCGGCTTCACCTTCAACGCCGTCCCGAGCGCAGCCTGCGCCGCGCCGATGCGTCCGCCGCGGCGGAGGTACTCGAGCGTGTCCAGGCAGAACCAGATATCCAGGCTCGCGCGCGCTGTGTCGACCGCCTCGATCGCCTGCTCCAGCGAGGTACCTTGCTCGAGCGCATACGCCGCCGCGATCACGAGGCAGCCGAGGCCGCCGGCTCCCGTCTGTGCGTCGATCACATGCGCGCGCCCGGAGTGCCCCTGCTGCGCGATCAGTCGCGCCGCTTCGCGTGCGCTCTCGCAGGTGCCCGAGAGGCCGCCCGCGATGTGGATCGAGAGCACGTCCATGCCCGCATCGATCAGCGGCTCGTATACAGCCAGGAAGTCGCCCACTGACGGCTGCGAGGTCGTCGGCAGCTGCTGCGAGGCGTGCAGCTTGGCGTAGAACGCGTCGAGGTCGGCGTACTCGCTCTCGCGACGCAGGTCGCCGTCCCAGCCCACGTACAGGCTGACCTGATGGATCTGCCAGCGCTCGATCAGGTTGCGCGGGAGGTACGGCGTCGTATCGGTGACGAGCGCCACGCCACGTGTCGTCGGTCCGTCAACGTCAACGCGTGCACTCATCGAGTGAGGAACCCTACGACGCTTCGCCGCGCCATGCGCCGAATCCGCTCCGGTCGATGGCGCTCTTCGCCGTCAGCGGATCAACGGGTCCAGGCGCGCGGCTGCGATCGTCTCGCGCAGCGTGCTCAGCGCGTCGTGCTTCGGTCGCCAACCTAGCTCCCGCCGCGTCTTCGCCGTGCTCATGATCACCGGCTCGCGGAAGGCGCTGATCCACTGCGCCTGGGCCGGCAGGAAGCCGATTCGCCCGACCAGCTCCGCGACCGCGTCCACCGCCAGCTCGGGCACCGGTATCGAGTACCAGCCGAGCTCGCTCGCGAGCAGCTTCACTGTCATCTCGCCGGGGCCCGCCAGGTTGTAGATGCCACTGTTGCCGCGCCCGAGCACCGCCGCGCGCATCGCGCTCGCCACGTCGTCGTGGTGGACGAGCTGGAACGGCACGCCCGGATCGGGCAGCACCGGCTTGAGGATCGGCACGCCGTCGAGCAGCCGCAGCACCGGTGCCGGGAGGCGCTCTGAGATCTGCGTGTACGGGAGGCTGTCGAGCAGCAGTGGTGCGTCCGGCCCCGCGACGATGCACGGGCGGAACACGTACGCCGACGTCGCGCTGCCCGCGAGCGTCTCGCGCAGCAGTGCCTCGACCTCGGCCTTCTGCGCCGAGTAGTAGTGCGCCGCTGTGCCCCGCGCCGGCACGTCCTCGTCGAGTGGCTGCGGGTTCTCCGAGTGGAAGCCGTACGCGGCGACCGAGGAGGCGTACACGAGCCGCCCGACCCCTGCCTCGACCGCCGCGCGGAAGACATTGCGCGAGCCGTCTAGGTTGACGCTGCGGCTCTCCTCGGCGCCGCCCATGATGATGAACGCGAGGTGCAGCACCACGTCGGCGTCCTTCACGAGCCGACCGACGGCCCCGCGGTCGAGCACGTCGCCCTGGCGATAGGAGACCTTCTTCCAGCCGTGCGCCCGCGGGTCGAACGGGCGGCGCGCCATCCCGAGCACGCGGCCGACGCCGCGCGAGCGCTCCAGCGCCGCAACGACCGCCTTGCCGATCTCGCCGGTCGGGCCGGTCACCGCGACGGTCAGCCCTGCTGGAGAGCCTGCGCCAGACGCCATCGACAGTTTGTACCGCAGCGGCGGGGCCAGCGCGAGCCGGCCGGCCTCGGCGCGTGGCCTGCGCGCCCGCACGTGGCGGGTCCGGGGCCGCGTACGCTTGACTCGTGCCCTCGCTGCTCGCCTCCGCCTCGATCGGTGACACGCTCACCTCGTTCTTCGATGCCGTCGGCAAGTTCTTCTCCGATCTCGCCGCCGTCAACTGGGGCCTGCTGCTGCTCGGGCTGCTGTTCTTCGGCCTGAACCTGACGCTGCGCTCGCGCGGCTTCTTCCACAGCCTGCGCGCCGCCTACCCGTCGGTCAGCTTCCAGTGGCGGCGCGTATGGGGCGCGTACTGGGCCGCCGTCGGCTTCAACAACGTCGTTCCCGCCCGCGGCGGCGACATCATCAAGCTCTTCCTCACGCGCTCCTCGATCCCCGGCTCGAGCTACCCGACCGTCGCGGCCGCCTTCTTCGTCGAGTCCGTGTTCGACGCCACCGTCGGCGTGCTCGTCCTGATCTTCGCCTTCAGTCAGGGCGTCTTCCCCAAGCCGCCCGACTTCTCCAAGCTGAACGCCTTCGAAATCTCCTACTTCGCCCAGCACTTCCGCTTCACGCTGTTCCTGCTGACCGCGATCGCCGTACTCGGCCTGACCGCCTTCGCCGTGCTCTCATCGCGCGTCAAGGCCTTCTGGGCGCGCGTGCGCCAAGGCGTCACGATCCTCACCGACCGGCGGCGCTACCTGCGCGAGGTCGCCTCGCTGCAGGTGCTCGCATGGCTCTCGCGCTTCGCCGCCTTCTGGTTCCTGCTCGACGCCTTCGGCGTCGGCGGCTCCGTCAACAACGTGCTGCTCGTGTTCGGCGTCAACCAGGTGGCCGGCGCTGTGCCCTTCACGCCCGGCGGCGCCGGCGTGCAGCAGGCGCTGCTCGTCAAGGTGTTCGCCAAGAACGCCCCCACCGCGGTCGTCGCCGCCTATTCCGTCGGCCAGCAGATCGCGATAGCCGCGTTCACAGCCACCGTCGGGCTCGCGGCCGTGGTGTTCATCTTCCGCTTCCGCTCCTTCAAGGAGGTGATCTCCGCGGGGCGCGCCTCGCGCGACGCCGAGCGTGAAGACCAGCGCGCCGCCGAACGCGGGGAACGACCGGAGCAGCGAGGAGGCGACGGCGAGGAGGGAGCTACTGCAGTCCGGCGCGTGCCTCGCGCACGAGCGTGACCGCCTCGGGGAAGACGAGCGCCATCACCGTGCGGATCTGTTCCGCCTGAGCCTCGGCGTTGCCCTGCAGGTTGACCCGCTCGACCGCTGCGACTGTCATGTCCACGGCGAGCTTGATCGCGTTGTCCGCCCACGCCAGCTTCTGCTGTCCCTGCATCTGATCGGCGAACTCCGCGAGCCGCCGCTGCAGCTCCTCCGGATCTCCGAACAGGTCACCCAGACCGCCACTCTCCATGCGCTCATCATAGACTGCCACGACATGCCCAGCTCGAGCGAGATCAAGGAGCAGGTCGCCTGGGAGACCGAGCGGCGAACGCGGCTGGCCGTGCCGGCCTTCGCCGGCGGCGTGCTCTACCTGCTCAGCGGCATCATCACGCAGTCCACGCTCAACGGTGCGCCGACCGTCGGTCTCCTGCAGGGCCTCACCCCGGCGCTGGAAGGCGTCGCCAACCCGACCGTCAGCCCGCGCGCGTCCGAGGTCAAATTCATCAGCCACCACGCCGGGCCGCTGATCGCCGGCAGCGTCCTCGCTGCCATCGCCATCGCCGTGCTCACGCTCGTGCTGTTGCTGCTGCTGCAGGCCACTCGCTTCCGCCGCCCCGAGACCTGGGGCCCCGCGCGCATGCTCGTGCTAGGCGGCGGCATCGGACTCGCCGTGATCAGCGTGGCCCATCAGATCGTCGCCGCGATCGAGACGCACAAATTCGCGACCGGACACGACCTCTCGAACCACGCCGTCGACAACGCGCTGACCAAGGGCGCCGCCAACCTCGTGGTCGACTACCTCTCGCTCGTCGCCGGCCTGTCGCTCGCCGTCGCCATGATCGTGACGATGATCAACGCCATGCGGGTGGGCCTGGTGACCCGCTGGATGGGCATCGTCGGGATCATCAGCGGGATCCTCATCTTCCTGCCGATCGGCGGCGCCACGCTCGAGGTCGTCCCGTCCTTCTGGATCGTCGCCATGGGCATCCTCTACATCGGCAAATGGCCCAACGGGCAGCCGCCGGCCTGGGAGTCAGGCGAAGCGCGGCCGTGGCCATCGCGCGCGCAGATGCGCGAACAGGCCGGCGGTGGAAAGCCCGCGCTCGCAACCGGCGCTGGCGACGTCACACCGGCTCCCCAGCCCAAGGCCGTTTCCGGTGGACGCTCCTCGCGCAAGCGCACGCGCGGGCCGCGCAGCTGAGCCCAGTCAACCGAGCGCCGTCGCAGGCCGTTCGCATTGGGGCATGCCGATCGCCTGCGCGCGAGGCACGCCGCGGCAGCCGCCGCAGTTTCCGGCGCAGATGATTAGGCCGTTCCCCGAGCGGGAAAACATCTACCAAAGAGCACTCGCTGGAGCGCGTGCAACTGCGGCTCCCCCGGTTGCTCACCCGGATGGCAAGCACCGCCGCGCGATTCGCGGGCGACGGGGAAGGAGGTTCTGATGGAGGCTGCAACGATCCAGCGTGGAGAGCGTGGAGAGCCCACGCGGCATCGCGACGAACCCGCGCTGAACGAGAGGGCCGCGAGCGGCTGGAAACCGGCCGACCCGGGGCCACTCGGCTTGGCCGCCTTCGCGATGACGACGTTCGTGCTCTCGATGTTCAACTCGAACCTGGTCAACGGCAAGGGAGTGCCCGTCGTGCTCGGGCTCGCGCTCGCCTACGGGGGAATCGTGCAACTGCTCGCTGGCATGTGGGAGTTTCGCAACGGCAACACCTTCGGAGCTGTCGCCTTCTCGTCCTTCGGTGCCTTCTGGATCTCCTTCTGGGCGCTCGAGGCGTTCTACGCAAAGGACATCGCCGGCAACGCCGGACATGCCGTGGGCCTCTATCTGTGGGCGTGGGCGATCTTCACCGCCTACATGACGATCGCCGCGATGCGCACCAGCGGCGCCGTACTGCTCGTGTTCGCGCTGCTGACCGCGACCTTCGTGCTGCTGGCGATCGGTGAGTCGGGCGCGAACGAAACGGTCACGCACTGGGGCGGCTATGTCGGCTTGGCAACCGCCGCAGCCGCTTGGTACGCGTCGTTTGCGGCCGTCATCAACTCGACGTTCGGTCGTACCGTCGCACCGGTCGTCCCGCTGTCGCCTGGCAGTCACGGCGAGGCTCGTCGCCTCCAATAGAAGGTCCCGTTCTCAACCGGCGCGCCGAGGCCCGGCGCGCCGGTGAGAGAATGGCCATCAGACAGTCCGTATGTGACTTGGAGTGAGAGGAGCAAGAACGATGTCGAGCGAACCGGGTACTGCTGAGAGAGGCGAGGCGCTCGACGCCGAGCTGGCCGAGCTGCTGGAGGTCGAAACGTTCGACCCGCCCGCCGAGTTCCGCGAGCACGCGCTGCTCAACGACCCCGCCGTCTACGAGGAGGCCGCCGCCGATCCGCAGGCCTGGTGGGTGGCGCAGGCTGAGCGGCTCGACTGGTTTCAGAAGTGGACACGCGTGCTCGACGACGACGACCCGCCCTTCTACAAGTGGTTCACCGGCGGCACGCTGAACGTGTCCTACAACTGCCTTGACCGGCATGTGATCGCCGGTCGCGGCGATCGCATCGCCTTCCACTGGCGCGGCGAGGAGGGCCAGGAGCGCGACATCACCTACGCCGAGCTGCTGGCCGATGTCGAGCGCTTCGCCAACGCCCTGAAGGACCAGGGCGTGCAGAAGGGTGACGTCGTCGGCATCTACCTGCCGATGATCCCCGAGGTGCTCGTCGCGATGCTCGCCTGCGCGCGGATCGGTGCGCCACACAACGTCGTCTTCGGCGGCTTCTCTGCCGAGGCCGTGCGCGAGCGGATGGAGTTCTCCGAGGCCAAGCTGCTCGTGACCGTCGATGGCGCCGCGCGCAAGGGCAAGACGGCGCCCGTCAAGGACCGGGTCGACGAGGTGATGGGCGACCTCGACACGCTCGAGAAGATCGTCGTCGTGCGCGGCTCCGGCACACCGTGTGAGATGACGAAGGGTCGCGACGTCTACTACGACGAGATCTGCGCCGCCGCCGACCCGGCCTGCCCGCCGGAGCCGCTCGACGCGGAGCACCCGCTGTACATCCTCTACACCTCAGGCTCGACCGCCAAGCCGAAGGGCATCCTGCACACGACCGGCGGCTATCTCACGGGTGTCTCGGCGACCCATCGCTACGTGTTCGATCTGCGCGCAGAGTCCGACGTGTACTGGTGCGCCGCAGACGTCGGGTGGGTCACCGGGCACTCATACATCGTCTACGGCCCGCTCGCCAACGGCGCCACCTCGGTGATGTGGGAGGGTGCGCCCGACTACCCCGCCAAGGACATCTGGTGGGAGATCGTCGAGCGCTACGGCGTGACGATCCTCTACTGCGCGCCCACCGCGATTCGCGCGTGCATCAAGTGGGGCGCGGACTGGCCGGGCAAACATGATTTGAGCAGCCTCCGGCTGCTTGGATCGGTCGGCGAGCCGATCAACCCGAAGGCGTGGCTCTGGTACCACAAGGTGATCGGCTCAGAACGCTGCCCGATCGTCGACACCTGGTGGCAGACCGAGACCGGCGCGATCATGATCACGCCGCTGCCGGGAATCACGGCGACGAAGCCCGGATCGGCCACGCAGCCGTTCCCGGGCGTGTTCGCCGAGGTGCGCGACGAGTCGACCGGCGAGCCGATCGAGGAGGGCCAGGGCCTGCTCGTGCTGACGCAGCCGTGGCCGTCGATGCTGCGCACCCTGTACAAGGAGCCCGAGCGCTTCGTCGAGACCTACTTCAAGCGCTTCGGCAGGGAGACCTATCTCGTCGGCGATGCCGCGCGCCGCGACGCAGACGGCTACCTGTGGGTGATCGGGCGGATCGACGACGTCGTCAACGTCTCCGGACACCGGCTGTCGACGGCCGAGGTCGAGTCGGCGATCGTCGCCCACGCTGACGTCGCCGAGGCCGCAGTGATCGGCCAGCACGACGATGACACCGGCCAGGCGATCGTCGCATTCGTCACGCTGCAGGGTGACCTCGGCGGCGACGAGCAGACCGTCGAGGGGATCCGCGGCACCGTCGCCGAGCGGATCGGCAAGTTCGCCCGCCCCAAGCGGATCATCTGGGCCGACGATCTGCCGAAGACTCGCTCCGGCAAGATCATGCGCCGGCTGCTGCGCGACATCGCCGAGGGGCGTGCGCTCGGCGATGTGACCACGCTGCGCGACCCCGCTGTGACCGAGCAGCTGGAGGAGCGCGTCAAGGAGCTGCAGGCGCAGGAGGACTGAGCAGGTCTGGCGAACTGCGCTCGACGAGGCTCGGTCGGGGCCGCAGCTTCGCCGAGGCAGTCGCCCGGATTCGCGACGCGTCTCCCCCGCCGTCCCCTCCGTGCTGCTATGCGGAGGCCCAGTCCTCTGCCGACAGATGCCGGCAGGGGACTCGAGCCCAACGCTTCATCGATCGTCAGACGACCTTGACTTCGACCATGGTAGTGAAGCTCAGCGACTCCGCGCTCGTGAGCCCGGATTCTTCGAAGCCGCCACCTTTGTTGCTTTCCGTGATGGCTTTGAATTTTTCGCCTTTTTCGTTTTCGTATTCGGTGAATTCCTGTTTGCCACCGGTCTGTTTGCAGCTGAGTTTGAGGGTCGTCGTTTTGGTGTTGACTGGTTCAATCGGGCAAAGCGTCGAGCCCTTGACCGTGATTTTGATGAAGGAGCACGTGACCGAGAGTTCTTTCGCCAGCGTAAGCTTCTGCCCGGCTTTTAAGCCAGCTTTGCTGAGCCAGACCAGTTCACCGTTGATTTCCGTTTCGATCGATCCTGCCGTTTTTCCGGCCGTGCATTTGAATCCCAAGGAGGTGCAGCCTTCGAAAGTAACTTTCGAGGTGGCGGTTTTCACACCGGTGACTTCGCCCGAGCCAGATACCGTTTTACACGTAATCGAACTGCCGGATTTGGTTTGGAAGGTACCGCCCGCTGCTGCGCTCACGGTGAATTTGCCCGATGCCGGGATCTGTTCGAGTTCCGCCGCTGATGCCGATGCTGCAGCGACCGCGCCGATGGCGAGGGCGACGAGGGCAGCGAACAGCGTTGCACCACTCCGAGTAATTCTCATTTTGATGTCTCCTATTTAGAGATTACGAGTAACGGCCCGGCGCCATGGGCTACCGAGCCGTAGCCTGGGACTTCATGCCCCCCTACGCAATCGAGGGAACCTCCCAAACCGTGGTTACCATAACCGCGTCCCGTCACTTCTGAAACCTTTGTCTCTTGGCATTTCGCCGGATGTCGTGGGATCACATCGCGTCTCGGAAACGGCTGGAACCGTCGCGGTAACCCGGTAGCAGTGATCGTCTGCGGCGGCCGGGCGCCGGCTGCGCTCAGACCTTGTGATGCTCGGGCACCCAGGAGCCCTCGTCGCCCTGGGTGAAGTCCTGGAACAGCCCCGGCGCCTCGACCTGCATCAACCGCGCGACCCGGTCGAACACCGTGCGCAGCTCCTCCTCGGCGCCGGGCGCCGTGCGCATCTCGATCACGTGGCGCAGCGTGCGCGCGTTGGCCGTCCAGACGATGTCCGTGCTCAGGCCAATCGGAGCGAGACGACGCAGCGCTGAGGTGACCTCCTTCTTGACGTGGAAGGGGACTCCCTCATCGTCGATCCCCAGCTCGGCGGCCGCGCTGACCTGGAACTCCTCGAGCTGCTCGACGATCGCGAGCACCTGCTCGCGCACGGGCTCGAGCGCCGGCGGCACGCGGAAGCCGATGTCGGTCAGACGCACGTAGCGCAGGCTCTCCTGGCTGAAGGCCGAGCCGGCGCGGTGGCGCACGAGCTCGTGTGTAAAGACTCTCGAGCAGTTCCGAATGACGAACGAGTAGTTCGCGTGCTCCATCACGCTCCCGTGCGCCGAGCGCAGGATGTTGGCGAAGTACTCGCGCTGGTCGGTGCGCACCTTGGTCACGTTCGGGTTCAGCCCGGGCTCCCAGCTGCGGTAGCAGGCGCGCCCGCCGAACTCGACGAGCAGCTCGCCGCCGTTCGGCGCCCCCTCGGCCTCATCCAGGCGGCGCTGCAGCCACGACTCGCCGCCGACATCGGCCAGGTAGCCGCGCATCCCCTCGACGTCGATCGAGGGCCGTGCGATCAGGAAGACCTGGGGAGTCGTCTCGTGCATGGGGGCGAGGATGCTAGGCCCTGTTCCGGACGGCGCCGGGGAGTCGGACGAGGCGCGTGCCCGCCGCCCCGAGACCGCCACAGCCCGTCGATCCGAACGATCGTCAAGGCGTGGGAAGGCCCATGCATGGCGTCCGGGGGCGGGGTTGTAACCTGCCCGCAGACGTGAATTCCGCGCTTGCCGAAAATGGCTCCCAGACGCTCGTCCAGGCACAGGATCTGAGCCGCCGCTACGGCGAAGGTGAAGCTGCAGTCGATGCGCTTTCGGACGTCAGCGTCGACTTCCCCGCCTCGCGCTTCGCCGCGATCATGGGCCCGTCGGGCTCGGGCAAGTCGACGCTGATGCACATCCTCGCCGGGCTAGATCGGCCGACGTCGGGCACCGTGCGCCTCGCTGACGTAGAGCTCAGCGGGCTCGACGACAAGCACCTCACCGAGTTGCGGCGCGACAAGATCGGCTTCATCTTCCAGACGTTCAACCTGCTCCCAGTGCTGAACGCCGAAGAGAACATCCTGCTGCCGCTGTCGATCGCCGGGCGCCAGCCGGACCGCGAGTGGCTCGACCGGCTGGTCGAGACCGTCGGCATCGGCGATCGCCTCAAGCATCGGCCGGCCGAGCTCTCCGGCGGTCAGCAGCAGCGCGTGGCGATCGCGCGGGCCCTCGTCTCGCGCCCGGCCGTCGTGTTCGCCGACGAGCCGACCGGCAACCTCGACTCGAAAGCCTCCGGCGATGTGCTCGATTTGCTGCGCCAGGCCGTCGACGAGTTCGAGCAGACCGTCGTGATGGTCACGCACGACGCGCACGCCGCGTCCTACGCCGACCGCCTGCTCGTGCTGGCCGACGGACGGATCGTGCACGACAGCCCGTCGGTCACGACCGACGAGGCGCTCGACCTGATGAAGGCGATCGGATGACGCCTGGCGGGCGCAAGCGTGCCGGGTACTCACCCCGCCCGGGCGGGGAGCGTGCTTTCGCGCGGAGCCGCTGAGTGGCGCGGCTGATCCTCAGAGGCTTCCTGCAGCGCAAGCTTCGCGTCGCGCTGACCGGCATCGCGATCGCGCTCGGCGTGGCGCTGATGGCCGGCACTTACATCCTCACCGACACGATCAACCAGTCCTTCGCGGGGATCTTCAAGACGGCCGCCAAGGGCGACTCGGTCGTCGTCACGCCGACCGAGACGCTCGGCAACCAGACACGCTCGCAGACCTCGCCGATCACCGAGCAGATGCTCGCCAAGGTGCGCGCGACGCCTGGCGTCGCCAAGGCCGCCGGTGGGATCTTCACGCCGGCGACGTTCCTCGACGTGCACCGCAAACGGCTGACGACGGGCGGCGCGCCGGCATTCGTCGCCGGGCTGGTGCCGGCGCCGTTCGAGGCGTTCAAGCCGATCGAAGGCCGCTTCCCACAGGGCCCTGGCGAAGTGGCAATCGACCAGGCGACCTCCGAACGCTCGAACCTGAAGGTCGGCGGCGCGATGCTGATTGCCGGGCGCGCGCCGGCCAAGCGCTACACGATTGTCGGCATCGTCAAGTTCGGCGGCGGTGAATCCTTTGGCGGCGCCGGTGCCGCCATGCTTGCTCCGACTGAGGCGCAGCGCGTCGTCGGCGAACCGGGGCGCTTCGATCAGATCGACGTAGCCGCCGCACCCGGCGTGACTCCGAGGCAGCTGCGCGCGAGCATTCGCGCCGAGCTACCGCGGACCGTCGACGTGCGCACGGGTACGCAGCAGGCCGCCAAGAACACCTCCGACCTGGAAGAAAACCTCAGCTTCCTGCGGACTTTCCTCTTGATCTTCGCCTACGTCTCACTCGTCGTCGGCGCGTTCATCATCTTCAACACGTTCTCGATCACCGTGGCCCAGCGTGCGCGCGAGTTCGGGCTGCTACGCACGCTCGGCGCATCGCGCCGCCAGATCATGCGCGAGGTCATCGCCGAAGGCCTGCTTCTCGGGGTCTTCGGCGCGGTGCTCGGGCTGTTCGCCGGGATCGGGCTGGCACCGGCGCTCGACCAGCTGTTCAAGGCGTTCGGTGCGGACCTGCCGGACAGCGGCACCGTGCTCGAGACCCGCACGATCGTCGTCTCGCTGCTCGTCGGCATCGTCATCACGGTGCTCGCCGGCCTGCAGCCGGCGCTGCGCGCCACGCGCGTCTCGCCGCTGGCGGCGATGCGCGAGGGAGTGGAGATTCCGCCGCGCATCGTCACCCGCCGCGGCCTGATCGGCAGGTTCGTTGCCTACGTGGTCCTCGTCGTGGTCCTCGCGAGCGTCGTTCACGGTGCCGTGCTCGGCATCGTCATCGCGCTCGTGATCCTGCGCGGGATCCGGCTGGTCGTGCGCTTGCGACGCGGCAGTCGTCCGCCCCGCTACCGCGTGGTTCCTGCGCTGGCGAACGCGATCGGCGCGCTCGTGGCTTGGCGCGGGATCACCGGTCGCTTGGCGAAGGAGAACTCGATGCGCCAGCCCGGCCGCACGATGGTGACCGCCGCGGCACTCACCGTGGGGATTGCGCTGGTCGCCTTCGTAGCTGTGTTCGCCGATGGCCTTAAGGCGACGATCGACCACACGATCAGCCGCTCGTTCGCGGGCAACCTGATCGTCGAGAACTCGCAGGGCGGCGGCGAACAGCAGGGAATTCCGGCCGCGCTGGCCCCAGCCGTCGAACGCGTGCCCGGGGTGGACCGCGTGACTCCCATCGCATTCACCGTTGGACGGATGCGCGGAACCTCGAGCAACGCCACGATCACGGCGATCGACGCGAGCACGTTCGGAAGCGTCTACCGGATCGAATGGAAGCAAGGCTCCAATGCGACGCTCGCCGGCCTGCAGGGCGGCGGCACGATCGCGAGCAAGAAATACGCCAAAGCCCACCATCTGCGGCTCGGGCAGGCGATCTCCGTGCTCACGCCCGCCAACCAGCACGTCGCGCTGAAGGTGATCGGCGTCGTCGACGAAGAATTCGGGATTCTGCAGGACCTGACGATCGGGCTGCCGCTCGCGCGCTCGGCGTTCGGCCTGCGCGAAGACGCATTCGACTTCGTCGCGTATTCCCCCGGGGCCGACAACGCGCGCGTTCAGCCCGCGATCGACAGGCTGCTCGCGAGTCAGTTCCCGCAGGCGCGCTCGCGCACGGCCACGCAGTTCAAGGACGAACAGGCCAAACAGGTCAACACGCTGCTGGCGCTGATCTACGTGCTGCTCGCGCTCTCGGTGGTCGTCTCGCTGTTCGGCATCGTCAACACACTGATCCTCTCGATCTACGAGCGCACGCGCGAGCTGGGGATGATGCGCGCGATCGGCACCTCGCGCCGGCAGCTGCGCCAGATGATCCGCTACGAGTCGGTGATCACGTCGCTGATCGGCGGCGTGCTAGGGCTCGTGATCGGAGTGGTCGGGGCGGTGCTCGTCGCAGCGCTCGCGCTGTCGGGGTCGGGCTATATCATCGCGATTCCGGTGGGCACGCTGGTCGTGCTGCTCATCGTGGCCGCCATCGCCGGCGTGATCGCCGCGCAGCTGCCGGCGCGGCGCGCGGCGCGACTGGACTTCCTCAAAGCGGTCACCTCCGAGTAGCCGCCGTTCGCGGCGCCGGCGCGGCTAAGCTGCGAGGCGATGGCTGCAGCCGCCCCCGAGTCGACCGATCCCGAGCTCCAAGCGACCGCCTGGGATCTCGAGCCGCTCGTCGACGGCGAGGGCGCCGAGGGGGTCGAGTCGCGGCTGGCAGAGGCGCTGCAGCGCGCACAGGCCTTCGCCGAGCGCTACGCGGACAAGCTCGACGAGCTCGACTCATCGGGGCTGCGCGATGCGATGCAGGAGCTCGCCGCGATCCACGATCTGGTCGGGCGTGCCGGGGGCTACGCGGCGCTGCGCTTTGCCACCGACACGGCCGAGCCGGCCAACGGGGCGCTGTTGCAGCTGGCTCAGGAGCGCGGCACGGCGATCGAGACGACGCTGCTGTTCTTCGACCTCGAGTGGGCCGCGCTGGAGGACGAGCGCGCCGAGCAGTTGCTCTCGGGCGACGGTCTCGAGTTCTGCAGTCATCATCTGCGCAACGTGCGCCGCTACCGCGAGCACCTGCTCTCCGAACCCGAGGAGAAGATCCTCTCGGAGAAGTCGCTGACCGGTGCGGGCGCGTGGACGCGTCTGTTTGAGGAGCTGACCTCGGCGATCGAGGTTCAGCTGCCTGAGGAGACGGTCGCGCTCGACGTCGCCCTCAGCCGGCTGGCGCTGTCGGATCGCGAGACACGACGGACGGCCGCAGAGGCCGTGACCGAGGCGCTTGCGCCGGGCCTGCGCACGCGCGCGTTCCTGTTCAACACGCTGCTCGCGGACAAGGGCATCGACGACCGCCTGCGCCGCTACCCACACTGGCTCGCCGCACGCAACCTCGCCAACGAGGCCAGCGACGAGTCCGTGCAGGCGCTGATCGAGGCGGTGCGCGCCCGCAACGAGATCCCGCGCCGCTGGTACCGGCTGAAGGCGAAGCTGCTCGGTCTGCAGCGGCTCGCCGACTACGACCGGATGGCGTCCGTGACCGAGGACGAAGCGAGCTTCCCGTTCGCGCGGGCGCGCCAGATCGTGCTCGACTGCTACTCCTCCTTCTCACCCGAGCTGGGCGAGGTCGCGGGCGCTTTCTTCAACGATCGGCGGATCGACGCGCCCGTGCGCCCGGCCAAGCGCGGTGGCGCCTTCTGTGCCTCGGCGGTCCCCTCGGTGAAGCCTTACGTGTTGCTCAACTACACCTCTCAGCGCCGCGACGTGCTCACGCTCGCGCACGAGCTTGGGCACGGCGTTCACTTCGCGCTTGCCGCGCGGCAGGGCATCTTCCACCAGACCACGCCGCTGACGCTCGCCGAGACGGCGTCCGTGTTCGGCGAGACGATTGTGTTCGAGCGGCTGCTCGCCGAGGACTCCTCGCCCGCCTCGCGCCTGGCGCTGCTCGCCGAGAACCTCGAGGACACGATCGCCACCGTCTTTCGCCAGGTCGCGATGAACCGCTTCGAGGATCTCGTGCACACGGCGCGCCGCGAGGAGGGCGAGCTGTCGGTCGAGCGCTTCGGCGAGCTGTGGGCCGAGAGTCAGCAGGAGCTGCTCGGCGACTCGGTCGAGGTGACCGACGGCTATCGCTCGTGGTGGTCCTACATCCCGCACTTCATCGGCTCGCCCGGCTACGTCTACGCCTACGCCTACGGGCAATTGCTCGCGCTGTCGGTGTACGAGCGCTATGAGCAGGAGGGGGCGGCGCTCGTGCCGCAGTATCTCGAGCTGCTCGCCGCCGGTGGCTCGAAAAGCCCGGAGGAGCTCGGTCAGATCGTCGGCATCGATCTCGCCGACCCCGGCTTCTGGGACGCCGGCCTCGACCTCGTCGAGCGCCAGCTGACGCAGGCCGAAGAGGCCGCCGAGGCGTCGGGACGGTTGTAGCGGGGCTTGCCACGCAGGGCACCGGCGCTTAGGGTGCTCGCGGCATGAAACTGAGAGCCGCACCGGACGACCTGCTCGAGCGGATCGCGCTCTCGCTGAACCTCGCGCCGCTGCCCGGCGCCTACGCGATGTACGGGATGGTCGCCGGGCGCGTCGTCGGCGTCGCGCAGCGGCTCGGCTTGTTCGCAAAGCTGCTCGAAGGCCCGGCGACGGCAGGGCGCGTCGCCGAGGAGCTCGAGCTGCAGGTTGCCGGGACGCGGCTCTTGTGCGAGAACCTCGCGGGACTCGGAGTGCTCGCACAGGACGGGCATACGTTCTCCGTCGCGAAGAGCGCTCGCAAGTGGGTCGACCCGGCGTCTGAGACCTACATCGGCACGTGGCTCGAACACACGACCACCTACTGGGAGTGGTACGCCGACCTCGAGCGGGTCGTGCGAGAGGGGGGCAGCTTTGAGATCCACCGCGAGCCCGCCGAGGACGAGGAGTACTGGCGCATGTACATCACCGGCCAGTACGAGATCGCGCGCCTGTCCGCCGCGGAAGTCGCCAAGGCGATCAAGCTGCCGGCGCGACCGACCGCACTGCTCGACGTCGCCGGTGCGCACGGCTGGTTCTCCGCCGAGCTGTGCAAGCGCCACGAGGGGCTGAAAGCCACCGTGCTTGACCTGCCCGGCAGCGCTCGCGTCGGGCGCGAGATCATCGCCAAGGCCGGGATGTCCGATCGCGTCGAGCACCGCGACGGCGACATGTTCGAGTCCGACCTCGGCGGGCCCTACGACGGCGCGCTGCTGTTCGACATCGTCCACCACCTGAGCGTCGAGCAGGTCACGACCGTGCTGAAGCGGATCTGCGCCGCGATGAAGCCCGGCGGCACGATCGCTGTGCTCGACATGTTCCGCTCCGACGCGAAGCGCCAGCGGGCCTCGGCCGCGGGGCTAGGGCTGTTCTTTCATTTGACCTCGGGGGCCGATCTGCCGAGCCCCGAGGAGTTGGCTGGCGCCTTCAAAGAGGCGGGCTTCTCGGTGCCGAAGCGAACCAAGGTGCGGCGGACACCGGATCAGGATCTGTATCAGGCGCGCGCCGTCTAGCTCGGTCAGACCCCGTGGTCGTCGCTCAGCGTGTAGAAGTTTTCGTACCCTTCCTGCTGCGCGCCTGCCAGACGACTGGGCAGCGGCGCGCGAACCTCGTCGGCGATCGCCTTGGTGTGCAGCTTGGCCATCTTCGTCCGCAGGTGTGAAGGTGCCCCTGCGACGTTGTCGAGCTCCTTCTGGCCGGCGGCTGTCGAGTAGTCGTACAGCTCGAAGTCCTGTTCGCCTTCAGCCGTGTCGAGTTCGTTCGAGTCCTTCTTCCAGGGCGCGTAGACGGCGTACTTGGCCGTAGGCGTGCGCACCGCGACGACGTGGTGAGGTGCTTCGTCGGCGAAGCTGTATGTGTATGACAGCTCCTCGGTCGTCGTCTCGTCGGTCGTGTGAGCGATCCAGTTGCGACCTCTCGCGTTCGGGTTGT
Organism: uncultured Solirubrobacteraceae bacterium; assembly: GCA_963714215.1. Classification (GTDB taxonomy): domain Bacteria; phylum Actinomycetota; class Thermoleophilia; order Solirubrobacterales; family Solirubrobacteraceae; genus Palsa-744. Next base: position 179,872 of record CAVQNP010000004.1, on the reverse strand, counting down.
GCGCGATCGACGCTATGTCGTGTCGCGACGCGATCTGCGAGTAGATCGGATTCGCTCGCCAGCTGCGAGAGCCATGCGCGATCGTCAGCAGCAGCGGGGCGAGGTCGACCGTCGAGGTCAACTGCGAGCGGGTGCTCGCGCCGTTCGAAAGCTTGCCTCGTGGGTCGTAGATGTAGAGCGGCACGTTCAGCGCCTCCTCATAGGCAGCGCCGCCCTTCGCGCGGAGCCCGTGCGATCCCGAGTACTCGCCGTGATCGGCGGTGAAGATCACGATCGTGTCGTCGACGAGGTCCGATCGCGCCTCCAGCGCGCTCAGGACGCGCCCGATCTGCGTGTCGACCTCCTGCTGGTAGATCAGGTACATCGTCAGCATCTGCTCCCAGCTGGTTTCTTCCAGCGCCCCGCCTTCGTTCGGCACCGGTCCGCAGGCGACCGCGATCGTTTGCTCCAGCGCAGTCTGCAGCCGGGGCTTGTTCGCTTTCAGCTGTGCCGCCGTCTCGACGTTCGGGGGTGGTGTGGCGAAGCGGTAGTCGGCAGCTTCGAGCACTTCGTCGCTGGTCGTGAAGCGCGGCCACCAGTTGATGTCGTGCGGGTTCACGAGTGAGACGGTCGTGCACCATGGTCCGCTGCCCGCGCCTTCCAGCCAGGCAAGGAACTGTTCGACGATCTTCGGATCCTTTTCTTTGCCCTGCTCGGGATTGCCGTTGGGCGAGGGATGGGTGCCGCCGTCGAAGCCATATTCCTCGAGACCCCCTTCAGTCTTGTCGGGCTTCGGGCCGAGGTGCCACTTGCCGTACCAATTCGTGTCGTACCCCTGTTCGCGCAGCATCGTCCCCCAGGTCGGGAACTGGTGGCTGAGCGTGCTGCTTTCGGTGAGGTTCGTCAGCATGCAGCCCGTCTGTTGCCCGTAGAGCCCGGTGAGCATCGTGCCGCGCGAGGCGACGCACATGTTGGCGGCCGCGTGATGGCCCTCGAACGACGTCGAGCGGTTGCGCAGTCCCGCGAGGTTGGGCAGCAGCGCGTCGAGTTGAGACTGAGCGGGGAACCACTGCGGGGTGCGCAGCTGGTCGACGACGATCACCAGGATGTTCGGCCGCCGCTGGGATTTCGCCGCCGCCGTGGCGATTGGTTTGAGCGCGCTTGGCACGAGCAGCCCGCCGCCGGCGGCGGCAGCGCCCTTGATGAACGTCCGCCGGTCCATTTTTCTCGTCACGCTCGTCTCCAATCTCGGCAGTAGGTGGTTAGCCGCCGAGCCCCCGCTGAGCTCGCCCCGGCTGATTAGAACACCTTTCTACCCGGACTTATGAGAAATAAACTCTGCAGTGATCTCCGGCCAGACATCGCGCTTGTAGACGCTCGCGGACGCTCGTTATCGCGGCAGGATGCGCTGAAGCAATTCCGGCACGTCGGCGATCGAGTCGGCGACCGCCGTCGGCGTGACTTCCGGCAGCGCGTCCTGACGGAACTTCCCGGTGCGCACGAGCACACCCGCCAGCCCAGCGGCCATCGCACCGCCCACGTCGGCCTCGACGTCGTCGCCGACCATCACGGCCTGCTCGAGCTCCATGTCGGCCAGCGCCGCCGCGAAGAACTCCTGCGAGGGCTTGCCGACGACGACCGCCTCGCTGCGCGTCGCGTACTCGAGCGCCGCCGCGTAGGCGCCGACGTCGAGCGCCATCCCGTCGCTGCGTCGCCAGTAGCGGTTGTGCTGCAGCGCGATCAGCTCCGCACCGTCCATCATCAGGCGGAAGGCGTGGTTGAGCAGCTGCGCGTCGAAGCGGTCGCCGACGTCACCGAGGATCACCGCGTCGATTGGCGTGCCCGGCTTGCCGCCGCCGCGCTCGCTAGCCGGCGCGCTGCCGAGCGACGCGAGGTCCTCGCGCAGTCCGTCGCTGACGATCAGCTCCACCGAGGAGTACCCGCGCTCTTCGCAGTGGCGGACCGCCATCGCCGCCGGCGTGAGGATCTCCTCGATCGAGGTGTCGAAGCCGAGCTGCTCGAGATGCTCTGCGACCTGACGCCGCGAGCGCGAGGTTGTGTTCGTCACCAGACGCAGACCCGCGCTCTGCTCACGCAGCTGCGCGAGCGCCTCGTGCGCGCCCGCGATCGGCTCGTCGCCGACGTACAGCACGCCGTCGATGTCCAGCAGCACACCGAAGTTCTCGCCCGGTGGTGTGCTCATCGGCTCAGAACAGCCCGCCCAGCGCGCTGCCGGCGTGGTGCACGAGGTTGAAGAGGGGCTGCGGCACGATGCCGAAGAAGACTGTCGCAGCGCCGGCCAGCAGGGCCACGAACAGCACCTCCGGATGGCCGCGCCCGGCGGAGGCGCCGGCGGGCTCGCTCAGCTCGTCGAGCTCCGGCGAGCCGCCTGCGAGCGCCGGCAGCGGCGTACCCCCGGGCGCAGGCGCGCCTGCTGGCGGGGGAGTCGCCGCGAAGTCGGCCCCCGGCTCCGGCGCGGGGCGCATCCAGATCGCCGCGATCACGGGCAGGTAGTAGCCGAGCGAGATCATCGATCCGATCACGATCACCACGCCGAGCCACGTGTAGCCGCCTGAGACGGCAGCGTCGATCAAGTAGAACTTTCCCGTGAAGCCCGCCGTCGCCGGGATGCCGGCGAGTGCGAGCATCGAGACGGTCATCGGCGCAGCCAGCCAGGGGCGCTCGCGGCCGAGGCCGGCGATGCCCTGGATCGAGTCGCCCAGCGCCGTTTCCCGCTCGCGCGCGACGATCACCGCGAATGCCGCCATGTTCATGAACAGGTATACCGCGAGGTAGAAGACCGTCGCGCGCACCCCGAGCTGCGTCGCCACGACGACGCCCGCGAGCATGTAGCCGGCCTGCGCCACCGAGGAGTAGGCGAGCATCCGCTTCAGCGAGGACTGCCCGAGCGCGCCGACGTTGCCGACGACGATCGTGATCGTCGCGAGCACCGCCACCGCCGGGCCCCACGTGCTCTGCGTGCTGATCAGCGCCACGTCGAAGAAGCGCAGGAAGACGCCCAGCGCTGCGACCTTCGTCGCGACCGCCATGAACGCCGTGATCGGCGTCGGCGCGCCCTCGTAGACATCGGGGGTCCATTGATGGAAGGGGGCGACCGACGCCTTGAACGCGAGCCCGGCCACGCACAGCGAGATGCCCGTCAGCGTGAGCGGGTCGGTCGCGAGGCTGCCGCTCGACAGCGCGCTCGCGATCGCGCCGAAGTCGGTCGCGCCCGTCGCGCCGTAGATCATCGCCAGCCCGTACAGCAGCGTCGCCGAGCCCACGGCGCCGACGATCAGGTACTTCAGCCCCGACTCCAGCGAGTGCTCGCGGCGCAGCTCGCTCGCGCACAGGACGTAGAGGGGGATCGACAGGAGCTCCAGCCCGACGAACAGGGCGACCGTGTTCTGCGCCGCTGCCAGCAGCGACATGCCGCCGACCGAGGTCAACAGCAGCGCGAAGAACTCGCCGTGCCCCGCTTCGCGCGCCGCGTGCGAGCGCCACGCCAGCAGCACCGCCATCGCGGCGCCCGCGGCGAGGATCAGGTTGAGCATCAGCGACAAGTCATCGATCCGCAACGCGCCAGACACGATCGACTTCTCCGCGTCCCACTGCCAGATCGTCAGCCCCGCCGCCGCGCCGAGCGCGATGAGGCTCAGCGCGGGCACGACGTGCGCGCGAATCCAGCGGGTGCGGGCCAGCCCGACCAGCAGCACGATCGTCGCGCCGCCGAGCAGCGCGATCAGCGGCGAGAGCGCCGCGAAATCGACATGCGGGCCTTTCAGGTGGGCGGTGGCGATGATGACGTTCACGCCTAGCCGCCTTCCGACTTCGTGAGGGTCACACAGCCCAACGTGTTCGGGCTGTTGCAGTCGAAGGAGGCGAGCTTGGCCTGGGTCGCGTCCGCGTGCGCGCTTGCCACGGCCGTCTTCACCGACCCTTCGCTGCGGTGCAGCGCCAGCTGCGGGTACAGCGCCATGAACAGGATCACGCCGACGACCGGCACGAGCACGACCCCGTCGCTGAGCGACAGCTCGCGCGACTGCACGCCACGTCCGACGCGGTTGTGCATCGCGCGGATGAACAGCCGCAGCGCGTACACGCTCGCCAGCACGACGCCCGTGAAGGCGATGATCGCGATCACGAGCTTGGCTTTGAACACGCCCAGCAGGATCAGAAACTCGCCGACGAAGTTCGACGAGCCTGGTATCGCCAGCGTGGCGAGCGCGACGATCAAGAAGACAGTCGCGAGCACCGGCGCGCGGAAGGCGATCCCGCCCATCTCGCGCACGTCCTCCGAGCCGCCCGCGCGCTGCGCCAGCAGCGCGACGATGAACAGGAGCGGCGCCACGACGAGGCCGTGGTTGACCATCTGCAGCAGCGCGCCCTGGGCGCCCTGGGGGTTCAGCGAGAAGATGCCGAGCGTGATGAAGCCGAGCTGCGCGACCGAGGAGTACCCCGCGATCAGCCGCGCGTCGGTCTGCGTGAAGGCGATCACCGACCCGTACAGGATCGAGGCGAGCGCGATCAGCAGCATCAGCGTCTGGAAGTGCGCTGCCGCCTGCGGGAACAGCGGCAGCACGATCTTCAGGAAGCCGTAGGCGCCGATCTTCGAGAGCACGCCCGAGAAGACCATCAGCACCTCGATCGGCATCGCCTTGTAGCCGTCCGGCATCCAGCCGTGCAGCGGGAACGCCGGCATCTTCACGAGGAAGGCCGCTGCGAAGAACAGGAAGATCCACTCCTGCGAGCCGCGCGGAAGCGGTAGCTGTTCGAGCGAGGACAGCACGAACGTGATGTGCCCGCCGCCGTGCTGGGCCGCGAGCACGCCCGTCGCGACCGCCGCGGCGAGCATCAGCAGCGAGCCTACGAGCGTGTAGATCACGAGCTTGATCGTCGCTTTCACGCGCCCGGGCTCGCGACCCCAGACGCCGATCAGGAAATAAAAGGGGATCAGCATCAGGTCGAAGAAGGCCACGAACAGCGCGAGGTCCTGCGCGAGCAGCGCGCCGAGCACGGCCGACTCGGCGAGCATGAAGCTGAAGTAGAAGAGGCGCGGGCGCTCCCACTCGCGCAAGTTCGCCGCGACTACGGCGACCGCGAACAGCAGCGCCGTGAGCCCGACCATGAAGACGTTCAGGCCGTCGACGCCGAGCTTGTAGTGGATGCCCAGCTCGGAGATCCACACGACGTCGGTCACGTGCGTGAGACCCGAGCCGGGGGAGTAGTCCGCGATGTAGCCGATCGCGAGCCCCAGCGTGACGAGCGAGCCGAGCAGCGCAAGGCCGCCGGAGGTGCTCAGGCGCGAGAACGGAGCGCCCTTCGTGCTCGTCTGCCCGGCCGGCATCGCGACCGGGTGCGCGACGCCGCTGCGGCGCAGCAGCAGCGACAGCACGGCGCCGAGTAGCCCGGCGGCCGCTGGCAGCCAGAGGATGATCGAAAGCGGTGGCATCAGCTCGGCTCCGGCATCACGTTTGCAGCAGGAAGTAGAAGCCGACGCCGGTGAGGCCGAGCACGAGCAGCGCTGCGTAGTAGCGCACGAAGCCGCTCTGCGCCGCGCGCACGGCGGCCGAGCCGATCCGCACGAGGCCCGTCGTGCCGCCGATCAGCGTCTCATCGACGAACACGCGCTCGAACGTGCCCTTGGCGAAGCTGCCGATCGCGGCGGCCGGGCGCACGACGAGCGCGTCGATCAGCTCGTCGAAGTACCACTTGTTGACGAACAGCTGATACGCCGGGCGCAGCCGCTCGCGCACGACTGTCGACGTGCCGGGGCGCTGCACCCACACGCGGTAGGCGATCGCGATGCCGAGCAGGCCGAGCGCCGTGCCGAGCACGATGCCGAAGACCAGCAGCCCGCTGCGTTCGTGCACCTCGTACAGCCGCGAGCCGATGAACGACGGGGCGAGGAAGTCGTCGATCACGAAGTCGACTTTCGGGATCTGCACCAGCCCCGCGCCGAACGCCCCGATCGCGAGGATGAACATCGCCACGCGCATCGGCAGCGCGCGCTCGGCGATCGTGTGGAACGGACCCGGGAAGCCGACGTCGGTGTCCTCGACTTCACCGTTGGCCGGGTTCGTCGGCTGCTCGGCGTGGTGCAGGTGGCCTTCTTCGAGCTCCACCGCCTGCTCCACCGGCTCGCCGTGGAAGGCGCGGAAGATCATCCTGAACGTGTAGATCGCCGTCAGCAGCGCGCCGAGGTAGCCGACCACGTAGAGCGCCCAGTGCCAGCCGCCACGCTCGCCGGTGACGAGCAGGATCTCGTCCTTGGAGAAGAAGCCCGAGAACGGCGGCAGGCCCGACAGCGCCAGGCCGCCGACGATGAAGCAGCCGTAGGTGAACGGCATCGCCTTGCGAAAGCCGCCCATCTTCTCCAGCGACTGCTCGCCCGCCATCGCGCCGATGATCGAGCCCGCGCCCATGAACAGCAGCGCCTTGAAGAAGGCGTGCGTCATCAGGTGGAACAGACCTGCCGCGTAGGCGCCCACGGAGACGCCCATGATCATGTAGCCGATCTGCGACATCGTCGAGTAGGCGATCACGCGCTTGATGTCCGTCTGCGTGATCGCGATCGTGCCCGCGATCAAGAGCGTCGCCGCGCCGATCACCGCGCCCACGTCCTCCGCGGCCGGCGCCAGTTCGAACAGCGGGTGCATGCGCGCGATCAGGTAGACGCCGGCCGTGACCATCGTCGCCGCGTGGATCAGTGCGCTGACCGGCGTCGGGCCTTCCATTGCGTCCGGCAGCCACGTGTGCAGCGGGATCTGCGCCGACTTGGCGAACGCGCCGACGAGCAGCAGCAGACAGCCCGCCGTCAGGTCGCCGTCGCCGCTCGAGCCGAAGGCGCCGCCGCTGGTCGCGTGGAACGCGCGCAGCAAGTCGAGTGTGCCCGTGTGCTTGAAGATGAAGTACGTCCCGAGCACGAGCCCGACGTCGCCGACCACGTTGATCACGAACGCCTTGATCCCCGCCGCCGTCGCCGTCTTGCGCCGGTACCAGAAGGAGATCAACAGGTAGGAGGCTGCGCCGACGAACGCCCAGCCGGCGATCAGCAGCACGAAGTTGCCCGCCAGCACGAGCAGCAGCATCGAGAAGACGAAGAAGTTGAGGTAGGCGAAGTAGCGCGCGAAGCCGCGGTCTTCGGTCATGTAGGAGATCGAGTACAGGTGAATCAGCGTCGAGACGCCCGTGACGACGAGGATCATGAAGACCGACAGCGGGTCCACCAGAATCGACATCTGCGCGTCGACACCGACCGTCGAGGCGTAGCTCCACAGCGAGGAGACGGCCTGCCGGTGCGAGGGATCGAGACCCTGCATCTCGATCAGGGCGCCCAGCGCGGCGAGGAACGCGAGGAAGATCGCGCCCGTGCCGATCCAGCCCGCGCTGCGCCCGGGGAGCTTGCGGTAGCCGAGGCCGATCGTCAGCGTGCCCAGCAGGGGGAACGCCAGCACCAGCCAGCCGTACGTCGTTTGACTCATCGCCCGCCTAGCCCTGGAGCTCTCTCAGCTCGTCGACGTCGATCGGCAGGTGCCGCCGGTACAGCGCGACGATCATGCCCAGGCCGATGCACACCTCGCAGGCCGCGACCGTCATCACGACGATCGCGAGGATCTGCCCGTCGCCGTTGCCCCACATGCGCGAGAACGCGATCAGCGCGAGGTTGCCGCCGTTGAGCATCAGCTCCAGGCAGAGCAGCACGACCAGCGGGTTGCGGCGCGTGATCACGCCGATCGCGCCGAGCGTAAAGACGATCGCCGAGACCGCGAGATACCAGGCAATACTCATCGTTTGCCGATCCCCTCGGCCATCGTGCCGGTCGAGCGCGGGCGCAGCAGGTTCATCGGCGTGAGCACGTCCTGCTCCTCGTCGTCCTCCTCCAGCCCTCCTCGACGCCGCGCCAGCACCACGCCGCCTACGGCGGCGATCAGCAGCAGGAAGGACGCGACCTCGAACGCGAGCAGGAAGCGCGTGAGCAGCAGCTTGCCGATGTACGCGGGCGTGCCGAACGCCTCCGGTCCCGGGCTGTAGCCGGCGCCCTTGCCGTCGATCGCCTGAAGGCCCGTGCCGAGCAGCGCGATCAGCAGCTCGACGAGCAGCGCGCCCGCGACGATCGCGCCGCCGAGGCGCAACTGCGAGCCGACCGCGCCCGGATTGCGCAAGCGCTCGCCGAGTGGCTCGGTCTGGTCGCCGACGTAGGCGACGACGAAGACGTAGAGCACCATCACGGCGCCCGCATAGATGACCACCTGGATCGCCGCCACGAACTCCGCGCGCAGCAGCAGGAACAGCACAGCCAGCGAAAGCAGGTGACCGACCAGTGCGAGCACGCTGTAGAAGGGGTTGCGCAAGACGACCACGCCGACCGCGCCCGAGATCACGCCGATCGCGGCGATGAAGAACAGGATGGAGCTCATCTTGCCTCCATCCCGTCGGCGCTTCTGACGGGGGCGCCGGACCTCCTGTCCGGCGTGATCGGATCTTCGATCCTCATCTGCCCACCACGCTGCTCACTCGTCCTCGGTCCTCAACGGCGTGCGCTCGAGCGGCTCGGCGAGCAGCATCTCCTTGGTGAAGATCAAATCGGTGCGGTCGTAGTCGGAGAGCTCGTAGTCGTGGCCCATCGTGATCGCGTCGAACGGGCACGCGATCTCGCAGTAACCGCAGAAGATGCAACGCGACAGGTTGATCTCGTAGACGGCCGCGTAGCGCTCGCCCGCGGAGACGCGATGCTCCGGCGTGTTCTCGGCGGCGACCACGCGGATGCAGTCCGCCGGGCACGCCGCCGCGCACAGCGAGCAGCCGACGCACTTCTCCAGGTGAGTGTCCTCGAAGCGGTGCAGCTTGTGACGGCCGCGAAAGCGCGGGAAGACGGGCGTCTTCTGCTCCGGATACTGCACCGTGACGGGGGTTTCGCGAAAGCGGCCGAACGTCGTCATCAGCCCGCGCGCGGTCTCGCCGAAGGTGCGCCAGATGCTGCGCGCGGCCCCCGGCGGCGGGGTCCTCTGGACCTCGATCACGTCATCGCCGGGGCTCCACGCCGTGACGTTCAGGCTGGCCGTGTCCGCAGGCTGTTGGGGAGTCGTGGCCATCAGTGCGTCACCACCACGAGCACGGCCGTGACCAGCGCGTTCAGGGTCGCCAGCGGCAGCAGGATCTTCCAGCCGAAGCTCATCAACTGGTCGTAGCGAAGGCGCGGCAATGTCGCGCGCACCCAGATGAACAGGAACGTGAACAGGCCCATCTTGAAGAGCACGATGAACGGGTCGAGGAAGCCCGGGGGGTGGATGCCGAACGGCAGCAGCCAGCCCCCGAGAAAGACCGTCGTGACGATGCCCGAGACGACGAGCACGTTGAGGTACTCGGCGAAGTAATAGGAAGCGAATCGCCCGCCTCCGTACTCCGTGTTGTAGCCGCCGACCAGCTCCGCGTCGGCCTCGGTCAGGTCGAACGGGGCGCGGTTGGTCTCGGCGAAGCTGGCCGTGAGGAAGATCAAGAAGCCGAAGAACTGCGGCACGATGTACCACATGCCTTTCTGGGCCGTGACGATGCCGGTCAGCGAGAGCGTCTGCGCAGAGAAGATCACGCCGAGCAGGGCCAGGCCCTGGGAGACCTCGTAGGAGATCAGCTGCGCCGCGCCGCGCATCGCGCCGAGGAACGAGTACTTCGAGCCCGAGGACCAGCCGCCGAGCATGATCCCGTAGAAGGCGATCGCGCCGAAAGCGAACAGGTACAGCGGCCCGATCGAGACGTCGAGCCCGTACAGCCCGACTTTCGTGCCGAAGATGTCCTGCGTGTTGCCGAACGGGATCAGCGCGAACGCGGCGACCGCCGTGAGGATCGAGATCGTCGGCGCGAGCGCGAACAGGAAGCCGATCGACGTGGTCGGGCGGAACTGCTCCTTGGTCAGCAGCTTGAGGATGTCCGCGAGCGGCTGCAGCGCTCCGTACGGGCCGACCCGGTTGGGTCCGTAGCGGCTCTGGAAGCGGCCGAGCAGCTTGCGCTCGGCGAGCAGCACGACGGGCACGAGCTGCAGGCCCACCGCGAAGATCACGATCGCCTTGATGATCTGGATCCACCAGGGCTCGTAGTAGCCGACCACGGCCACCTGAACCGCGCTCATCGACTCTCTCCCTCCGAGGACGGCGGCTCGCCCGTTCGCGAGCCCTCTTCTTCGGTCTCCGTGTCGGCCGCGTGCGTGTCGCGATCGGGCCCGCTGTGGGCCGCCGCGTCAGGCGCCGTCTGAATCCCCGGCCCGGCATCCTCCGTGTCGGCGCCCGCGCCGACCGCGACGACCTCGCGCTCCTGCCAGCGCACGCCGCGCCCGCCGATCTGCTCGAGTGACAGCCCGCCGTAGAAGGGCACCGCGTCGAACAGAAGCTGGGAGGCCGCGTGCTCGTCGCGCACCTGCGCGTCGAAGCCGAGCTGCTCGCACAACTCGACGAGCACCTGCCGGCCCGGTCGCGTCGAGCCCGCGCGGGCGACGGCCTGGCGTACCCGTTGCAGGCGCCCGTCGGGGTGCGTGACCGTGCCCTCCTTCTCGGCATAGGACTCGGCCGGGAAGACCACATTGGCGTGCTCGTGGATGCCCGCTGTCAGCAGCGTCGCGTGTGCGATGACCGTGCTCGCGCGCTCGAGCGCCGCGCTCCACGCCGAAGCGTCGGCGCTCGCCGCGAACGCGTCCGGCGCGTCGAGCGGGTCGGCCTGCAGCAGGTAGAGCGCGTTCAGCTCACCGCCCGCCGATGCGGCAGCGATGCCGGGCGTGTCGAGTCCGCCGTCGGCCGCGGCCTCGCGCAGGCCCGGCGCGGCGTTGGGCAGCACGCCCGCCTCGCGCAGGCCACGCCCGTTCGACGTCGCCGGGATTTCCAAGAGCCCCGCGCCGTCGACGTCAGCCAGCGAGAGCTCGCCCGCCAGGTCGAGCAGCGCACGCACGCGCTCGGCGCCCCCAGGCCCCGCGGCGAAGCGCTCGCCCCACACGATCACGAGCTCCTCGCCAGCCTCCTCGAGCAGGCGCCCGGCCAGCTCACGCAGCTGGTCGAGGTCCTCGCCCGAGCAGCGCTCCAGGCGCATCCCGTGGCGACGCACGCCCTTGCGCAGTCGCAGGTCGAGGATCGGCGCGTCCGTCAGCGGCTCGCAGTCGAGCAGCAGCACCGCGTGGGCGAACTCGAGGTCTGAGACCTTCGCCTGCAGGCGCGGATCGCTCAACTGCTGCAGCAGCTCCAGCGGCAGCGCGCCGGCCACGCGCGAGTCGACATGTGGCGAGCCGAGCCCCTCGCGCAGCATCCGCGCGAGCAGCAGGCCTTCCTCGTTGGTCACTCCCGCTCCGGCGATCGCGGCCGTCTTCGCACCGGCGCGTTTCAGCGCGACGCCCGCTTCCTGCAGCGCGCGCTCCCAGGAGACCGGGCGCAGCTCGCCGCCGTCGCGCAGCAGCGGCTGGCTCACGCGCATGCCTAGGTGGACGCCGTGGGCACTGCCGTTGGCGCTCGGCCCCGGAACGCCCTCCGCCAGCGCCGGGTAGGCAAAGCGCCCGTGGTCGCACAGCCAGCCGTCGTCGACCTCCGAGTGCTCGCGCGAGAGCACGCGCAAGACGCGCTCGTCACGCACCGTCAGCTTGACGTTGCACTGCGCCGGGCAGAGCGTGCAGACCGTGCCCGCGTCCTCGATGTCCCACGGACGCGCGCGGAAGCGGTAGGAGCGCGAGGTCAGCGCTCCCACCGGGCACAGCTCGATGATGTTGCCGCTGAACGGCGCCACGTAGGGGTGGCCGTCGAAGGTCGAGACGAACGAGTGTGCGCCGCGCTCGAGCAGCACCAGCTGGTAGTCCTCGGAGATCTCCTGGGAGAAGCGCACGCAGCGGTAGCAGAGGATGCAGCGCTCACGGTCGATCGCGATCTTCGGCGAGAGCTCCAGCGGCTTCACGAAGTGGCGCTTGGGCTCGATGAAGCGCGAGATGCCGCCGCCCCAGCCGAAGCTGATGTCCTGCAACGGACACTCGCCGCCCTTGTCGCAGACCGGGCAGTCGAGCGGGTGATTGATCAACAGGAACTCGACGACCGAGCGCTGGGCCTCCTTCACGCGCTCGGTCTGCGTGTGCACGACCATGCCGTCCTTGACCGGCGTGGAGCAGCCCGTCTGCAGCTTGCCGATGCCCTCGATCTCGACCAGGCACATGCGGCACGCGCCGACCGGGTTGCCGAGTTTCGGCTCGTAGCAGAACACCGGTATCTCGACGTCGCCGTGCTTGGCCGCGTCGACCAGCATCGCGTTTTCCGGCGCCTGCACCTCGCGTCCGTCGATCGTGAAGCTGATCGTCTTGGGCTCGGGCCTGGGCATCAGGCAGCGCCCCCGGCCAACGCCAGCTCCTCGCGCGCCCGAGCCGTCTCGATGTGAGCCTCGAACTCCGGGCGGAACTTGGCGATCATCGAGCCGATCGGCATCGCCATCGCGTCGCCCAGCACGCACAGGCAGTTGCCGATGATGTGATCCTGGACCGAGGCCATGATGTCGAGGTCCATCGGCGTGGCCTCGCCCGAGTCGATCCGCTCGAGCATCTTCACCGTCCAGTTCGTCCCCTCGCGGCACGGCGTGCACTTGCCGCAGGACTCGTGGCGATAGAACTTCGCCACCTTCAGCGCGAGGTCGACGATCGGCGTCGAGTCGTCGACGACGATGATCGCGCCCGAGCCGAGCATCGAGCCGGCTTTCGCCATCGAGTCGAAGTCGTAAGGGACGTCGAGATCTTCTGGCGTGAGCACCGGCGAGGAGGAGCCGCCGGGGAACCAGCACTTGATCTCGCTGCCCTCGGGTGGACCCCCGGCGAGGCCGTAGATGATCTCTCGCGAGGGGATGCCCAGTTCGATCTCGTAGTTGCCCGGGCGCTGGACGTGGCCCGAGATGCTCACGAGCTTCGTGCCCGTCGAGGTCTGCACGCCGATCTTCGCGTACTGCTCGCCGCCCATCGCGATGATGCTCGGCACCGTCGAGAGCGTCTCGACGTTGTTGATCAGCGTCGGTCCCTGGTAGAGACCCTGATTGGCCGGGAACGGGGGCTTCAGGCGCGGGTTGCCGCGCTTGCCCTCCAGCGAGTCGAGCAGCCCCGTCTCCTCGCCGCAGATGTAGGCGCCCGCGCCTCGGTGCACGACCAGCGAGAGCGAGAAATCGGAGCCGACGATCGCCTCGCCGACGTAGCCCGCCTCGCGCGCTTCGGCCAGCGCCGCGTCGAGCACGTCGGCCTGCAGCACGTACTCGCCGCGGATGTAGATGAACGAGCGCTGCGCGCCCGCCGCGTAAGCCGCGATCACGACCCCCTCGATCAGCACGTGCGGGCTCTTCTGCATCAATTCGCGGTCCTTGAACGTGCCCGGCTCGGACTCGTCGGCGTTGCACACGAGGTACTTGTCCATCCCGCCCTGCGGCAGGAACGAGACCTTCTTGCCCATCTGGAAGCCCGCGCCGCCGCGCCCGCGCAGGCCCGAGGCTTCGAGCTGCTCGAGCACCTGCGCCGGCGTCATCTCCAGGGCTTTGCGCAGCGAGTCGTAGCCGCCGCGGGCTTCGTAGACCGCCAGCGTGTTCAGCCCAGGCTCGTCGATGTCCTTGAACAGCAGCATGTCGCTCATCGCGTGCCGCCCTCCGGGGCGTGGCGCGGGAACTCCTGCGAGTTCGCGTTCGGGTCGGCCACCAGGCGCGTCGCGAGTTGCTTGTCCGGCAACACCGGCCGCCCGGCCCGCGCATCCTCCAAGAGCTGCGGCACATCGTCCTGCTGCAGCGGGCCGACGTAGACGCCGTCGACAGAGGCCATCGGCGCCAGGTCACACGCGCCCAGGCACTCGAACGAGCGCACGTTGAAGTCGGGGTCCTCGCCGGCCTGCTCCTGAATCTTCGCCAGCAGCGCATCGGCGCCACGCAGCGAGCACGAGATGTTCGTGCACACGTAGACGCTGTGCTTGCCCACCGGATGGTTCTCGAGCATGTCGTAGAAGCTCGCGACGGAGTCCAGGTAGGCAGGCGTCACCCTCATCACGCACGCGACCTGCTCGATCGCCTCCGGCGAGCACCAGCCGTGCAGCTCTTGTGCGGCGTGCAGCGCCGGGATCGCCGCCGAGTGGCGCTCGGGATAGAGCGCCATCGCGTCCTCGATCGTCTTGCGCAGCTCTGCCGGGACGTCCGTCGTCGCGGGGTCGGGGATCAGCGCCGGATCCTTCTCCAGGTCGGCCGGCCGATCCCAGCCGTCGGCGTGTGGTGCGTTTCCCAGGCGGGGGACAGGGGTCATCTATCTATCCCTCCCAAAATCGGATCGAGCATCGCGACCGTGGCGATCATGTCGGCGATGTAGGCACCCTCGGCCATGTGCGAGAGCGCCTGGAGGTTGACGAAGCTCGGGTCGCGCATGTGCACCCGCGCGGGCTTTGAGCTGCCGTCCGAGCGCACGAAGCAGGCGAGCTCTCCGCGGGGCGACTCGATCGGGTAGTAGACCTCGCCCGGCGGCACCCGGAATCCCTCCGTGACGAGCTTGAAATGGTGGATCAGCGCCTCCATCGACGTGGCCAGCTCGTGGCGGGGAGGCAGCGCGACCTTGCGGTCCTCGGTGATGTGCGGTCCCTCGGGCAGGCCGTCAAGCGCCTGCGTGACGATCTTCACCGACTCGTAGATCTCGGCGAGCCGCACGGCGAAGCGGTCGTAGTTGTCGCCGACCGTGCCGACCGGGATCTTGAAGTCGAAGTCGCCGTATGAGCTGTATGGGGCGGCCTTGCGCAGGTCCCACGGATTGCCCGCCGCGCGCAGCAGCGGGCCGGTGACGCCCAGCGACAGCAGCGTCTCCGCGTCGAGCGGGCACGTGCCGCGCAGGCGCTCGAGCACGATCTGGTTGGAGTTGAGGATCGCGCCGTACTCGTCTGCGCGCTCGGGCATCACCTTCAGGAACTCGCGCAGCTTGCGCTCGAACCCGGGCGGGATGTCCTCGATCACGCCGCCCACCTGGAAGTAGCGCGTGTGCATCCGCGCGCCCGAGGACATCTCGAACAGGTCGAGGATCAGTTCACGCTCGCGCAGGCAGTACAGGAAGATCGAGACCGCGCCGAGATCGAGCGCGCTCGTGCCGAGCCAGATCAGATGCGAGGCGATCCGGTTCAGCTCGAGATGGATCACGCGCAGGTACTGACCGCGTGTCGGCACCTGCACCTCGAGCAGCGTCTCCACGGCGCTGCAGTACGCCATCGCGTTGAAGTAGTAGGAGAGGTAGTCCATCCGCTCGACGATCGGGATGACCTTCCAGTAGGCCTTGTCCTCGGCCGTCTTCTCGATCCCCGTGTGCACATAGCCGATCACCGGTTTGATGTCGCGCACGATCTCCCCCTGCAGCGTCACGAGCAGGCGCAGCACGCCGTGCGTCGCCGGATGGTGCGGGCCGAAGTTCAGCGTCAGCAGCTCCTGCGTCGTGTCCGGGCCGCCCTCCTCGATCTCGATCGACTCGTCCAGCGGTGAGAGCGTGATGCTCTGCTCGCGTCTGCGGTACTCCGACAGCGCCGGCTGCTCGCCGCCGGTGCTCACTCGCGTGCCTCCAGCCATTTGCGCTCGTTGCGCGTGAAGATCACCGGTTCGCCGCCGATCGGGAAGTCGCGCCGCTGCGGGTGCCCCTCGTAGTCCTCCGGCATCAGGATCCTGCGCAGATCCGGGTGCCCGTCGAAGACGACCCCGAACATGTCGTAAACCTCGCGCTCCTGATGGTCGGCCGTAGGCCAGTCCGCCGTGACCGAGTCGACGTGCGGGGCGTCGCTCGGCACGCGGACCTTGACCGTCACGCGGTCCACCCGGCTCATGTCCAGCAGCTCGTAGACGACGCCCAGGCGCGGCTCCTCGGGGTAGTGGTCGACGCCGTGGACGCTCGCGAGGAACGCGTAGCCCTTCGCGCGCAGCGTGCTCAGGACGCTGCGAATCTGCGCCGGATCGACGAGCAGCGTCGCCCGTTCACGGAAGTAGATCGTTTCAAGCGACGCGTCGCCGAGCTCCTGCGCGAGCAGCTCCAGCCCGGTCGCGTCAGGCATTCAATTGCCCTTGAGTCGCCGGCCGGCGGCGACTACACATCCGCCGGAGCCTCCTCCGTGCCGACGGCGTCGTAGCGCTCGCGCCAGCCCATGTCCGGGTCGTCCTGCACCAGCTTGCGCAGCTTGAGGATCCCGTGCATCAACGCCTCTGGGCGGGGCGGGCACCCGGGTACATGCAGGTCGACCGGCATGAACTTGTCCGCCGGCACCAGCGCGTAGTTGTTGAACACGCCCATCGAGCTGCAGCAGGCGCCCATCGAGATCGCCCACTTGGGCTCGAGCATCTGGTCGTACAGCTTGCGGATGATCGGCGCCATCTTGATCGAGACCCGTCCCGCGAGGATGATCAGATCGGCTTGGCGCGGCGAGGCGCGGAACGCCTCGAAGCCGAAGCGAGCGATGTCCATGCGCGGACCGGCCGCGTGGAACTGCTCCATCGCGCAGCACGCCAGCCCGAAACCGAGCGGGAAGAACGAGTTGGACCGCGCCCACGCGACCGTTTTGTCGAGCGTCGTCAGCAGCACGCGCTCTTCGACGTACTGTTCGAGCTCTTCGCCCTCCAGCCGCGCCGGGCGGTTCGCGCCCTCCAGCTCGCCGCCGCGCAGGAGCTGGTGTGCGTTCAGCTCGCGTACGCGCAGCGCAGGCTCGCGTTTTACTTCCACTCGAGCGCCCCGCGACGCCAGACGTAGACGAACGCCACGAACAGCAGCACGATGAAGACGATCGTCTCCGCCAGCGCGAAGCTGCCGAAGGCACGCAGCTCGACCGCGATCGGGTAGAGGAAGGCGACCTCGATGTCGAACAGGATGAACAGCATCGCGATCAGGTAGAAGCTGATCCCGAAGCGCATCCCGCGTTTGACCTCCGACGGCAGGCCGCACTCGTAGGGGTCCTGCTTGTGCGGCGTCGGCCGCCGCGGCCCGATGTAGGAATTGAGCGCCGCGAACGCTCCGCCCACGGCGCCGCCGAGTATCAGGAAAACGATCGCCGGGAGATAGCTGCGGAGCACCGGACGCTGTTATATCACCGCTTGTGGCACTCTGTTACATAGTGGCAATCGGCTCGAAATCGCGGCTAGAAACAGGCGCCGGCAGCGCATGACGCAGGCCGTCGTCGCCGGCTCGATCGCCGTCGCCGCGCTTGACCTGCTCGCCGGCCTGCTCGGCGCCTGGCTGTGGCACGACGGCGATCCCTCCGAGCGCGCAGCCGCCGCTTTCTGGATGCTGCTGCGCGCCGGCCAGGGGGCCGCGCTCGTGCTCGCGCTCGCCGTCGGCTCGCTCGCCGCCGCCGGCAGCTACTCCACCGACAACCTCTTCTACCTGTACGCGCTGCTGCCGCTCGCCGTCGCCTTCTTCGCCGAGCAGCTGCGACTTGCCTCCGCGCAGATGGTGCTCGACCAGCGCGAGCTCGCCGACGCCAGCGCCGTCGGCGCGCTACCCGAGGACGAGCAGCGCCGCGTCGTGCGCGACATCGTCCGCCGCGAGATCGGCATCATGGCACTGTCCGCGCTCGTCGTCGTGTTCCTGGCGCTGCGGGCCGGCGGCACGGCGCACGGGTTCTAGGGGAGGGCTGCCGGTGCCTTCGGCCTATATATTCCGCGGCGCATGAGGCTTAGCGCGAAGATCGCCGCCCCGCTCGCGGCCCTGCTCGTCGCGGCGCTCGCGCTGAGCGCGTGCGGCTCGCAGGGAGTGAGCGTTGCCAAGGACAGTCCCTACTACCGCGGCGCGGTGCTGTTCCGCGAACACTGCTCCGGCTGCCACACGCTGTCGGTCGTCGGCGCGCAGGGCTCGGCGACGAGCATCAAGAACCGCATCAAGGTGAACGGCCCGAACTTCAACATCCGCGAAGAGAAGGCCGAACAGGTGCTGTACGCGATCCGCAACGGCGGCTTCTCGGGGGCGATCATGCCGGAGAACATCGTCGTCGGTGACGACGCCAAGGCGATCGCTGACTTCCTGGCCAAGTACTCCGGCAGCCAGAAGCAGAAGGCTCCCGCCACGCCGATCAAGCTTTCGACGAAATAGGACGCCCGCAGGGCGGCGAGGCGTGCTCGACCTCAAGCGCATCAGGGAGGACCCGGACGGCGTAGCCGATTCGCTCGCGCGGCGTGACGAGTCGCTGAGGGCGCTCGTGCAGGAGCTGCTCGCGGCCGACGAGCAGTGGCGCGGCGCGACCACCTCCGCCGAGAGCCTGCGCGCCGAGCAGAAGGCCCGCTCGCAGGAGTTCGGCGCCGCCAAGGTGCGCGGCGAGGAGGCGCCCGAGCTGCGCGAGGCGATGCAGGAGCTGAGCGCGCAGGTCAAGCGCCACGGAGAGGACGCCGCGAGCGCCAAGGAGCGACTCGACGAGCTGATCGCGCGCCTGCCCAACCTGCCCGACCCGACAGCCGCCGACGGCCCCGAGGACGAGGAGCTGCGCAAGGTGGGAGAGCCTCCCGCGCTCTCCTTCCAGCCCAGGGACCACCTCGAGCTGGCCGGCCAGATGATCGACATGGAGCACGGCGCCAACCTGTCCGGCGCGCGCTTTGCCTACCTGCGCGGTGAGCTCGTGATGGTCGAGCTCGCGCTCGTCGGCTGGGTGCTTGCGAAGCTGCGCAGCAAGGGCTTCGAACCGGTCATCCCGCCCGTGCTCGTGCGTGAGCGCGCGCTCTATGGCACCGGCTTCCTGCCCGACACCGAGCAGCAGATCTACAGCTTGCCCGAGGACGAGCTGTACCTCGTCGGCACCTCCGAGGTCGCACTCGCCTCGCTGCACGACGGCGAGATCCTGCAGGCCGAGCAGCTGCCCGCGCGCTACGCCGGCTTCTCGCCCTGCTTTCGCCGCGAGGCCGGCGCCGCCGGCAAGGACACGCGCGGGATCTTCCGCGTGCACCAGTTCGAGAAGGTCGAGATGTTCAGCTTCGTCGCGCCCGAGGACTCCGTCTCCGAGCACGAGCGGATCCTCGCGATCGAGGAGGAGATCCTCGACGAGCTGCATTTGCCCTACCGCGTCGTCAACATCGCCGTCAACGACCTCGGCAATTCAGCGGCCAAGAAGTACGACTGCGAGGCGTGGCTGCCCAGCCAGGAGCGCTACCGCGAGCTCACCTCGTGCTCCAACACGACCGATTACCAGGCGCGGCGCCTGAACATCCGCATGCGCGGCGACGGCGGGGCCGGCGGCGAGGGCTCCGGCAAGGGCGGGGGGCGCACGCAGACGCCGCACACGCTCAACGGCACCGCCGTCGCCGTCGGCAGGACGATCGTCGCGCTGCTCGAGAACGGGCAGCAGGCCGATGGCAGCGTCGAGTTGCCCGAAGTGCTCGTGCCGCACGGCGCCCCGCCGCGGCTCGAGCCCGCTGCTTCCTAGCTACGCGCTGCCCGCCAGCTGAATGTGGTCGGCCTCGGCCGCCCCGGGGAACGGCCGCGTCAGCCCGAACTGATTGAGCGTGGCCTCGGGCACGCCCTCGACGCCGGGTGTGTCCGAGGCTTCGCCGCGCGTGTGCGGGTCGTTGGCGAAGCCGCCGACCTCGACGGAGTGCTGCGGGGAGCGGTAGCCGGAGATGCCGATCAGGTGCAGGTGCAGCGCCTTGCCCATCGTGTTCAGGCGCTCGGCGATCGCCGGCTCCTCGCCGACGGAGTAGTTGGTGCCGGCGGCCTGGAAGAAGCCGTAGTCGCCTTCGGTGGTGCCGTTGAATTCGCCGATCGGGCCGGAGAAGGTCACGCCGGAGGCGGCGAGTTCGCGCTCCTGGACGTGGGCGAGCTCGTGTTCGAGCGAGTGCTTGTGCGAGCGCAGTTCTTCGAGCTCGGAGCTCTTCGCGTCTCGCGCGCGGACGAACTCGAGCTGGCGCTTGACGAGCGCCAGGTGCAGCTGGTCGACCTCGTCGCGCTGCACCTGCACGGCGCGCGTCTCCGAGGCGTGCGTGCTCTCCAGCGTGGCCAGGTGCTTGGCCTGCGCGGTGACTTCCTTCTGTGTCTGCATCACGTGAGTCGTCGCGGCCGCGTTCTCACGCGAGATCGCGCGCAGGTCGTCAACGCGCTCGATCAGGTCGGCGAAGCCGTGCGCCTCGAGGATCACGGTCGCGATGTCCGGCGGCGGCGACTCATAGGAGGCGACGAGCTGGGCGACGAGGACGCGGCGGTCGTGGGTCAGCTGAACCTGCAGCGCCGCCAGGCGCGTGCGCGCGACGCTCAGCTGTGAGCGGATGCTGTCGAGCAGGCTCTGCTCGATCTGGAGGCTCGATTCGAGCGCCGAGAGGCGAGTCTGGAGGTCGTCGATGTTGCCCTGGAAGCCGGCGATCTGGTGCTCGTCGGCGTTGATCCCCGCGCGGACCTGACCTTCCTTGCTCTGCGCCGCGCCGATCTTGCCTTCGAGCGCCCCCGGCGTCGAGCCGGCGGCGACCGAGCCGAGCGCGACGGTCGCCGTGGCTGCGAGCGCCAGCACGACGACGATCGACGCGCGCAGGCGCCGCCGCCGGCGGCTGGCGCGGCTGAGCGGTTGCGGGGGACGGAATGCGGAGCTTCGCGGCATGAATCGGTGAAGCTAGCCAGGGCCCTGCGGGTTCACAAGCGCCGGGAGCGCTCGTGCAGTCGCGTAGCTAGGAGATCCGGAAGACGATCGAGCGGGCGGCGCCGTGTTCGGGCGCCAGCGTCAGCCGGTAGCGCCCGCGCGGCAGCGGGGTGCGGGCGCTCAGCCGTCGGGTCTGCGCGCCGCCTCGCGCGCTGAAGCTGAGCGGCGCGGAGATCGTGCGCCACTGCAAGCGGCCATGGACGCGCACGCGACGCGCCACGGCGACGCGCACGCGCGCGGGCACGTTGAGCGTGAAGGCGAAGCCGAGCTTGGCCAGTCGCGGGCGTTTGCGCAGCGCCGCGAGCGCGCTGCGCGTGAGGCTGAGCGAGGAGACGGCCGGAGCGGTCACGGCCTCGACACCGCCGCCGCTGTTCGTACCGGGCGAGCTCGTGCCGGTCGGAGGTGGTTCGCTGCCCGACGGAGTCACCGGCGCGGGCGTCACGGCCGGTTCGCCCCCGCTGCCGCCGGGGACGGCCGGCTTGAAGGCGGCGAGCCCGTTGGGCGTGCCCACGCCGCTCGGTCCGTCATAGCCGGGGGCAGCGAGGCAGATCAGCTTCCCCGGACAGCTGTTCTGTACCTCTTCGGTGCTCGTGCAGCCTGAGAGGCCGCTGTTTTTGTGGAATTTTTTGAGGCATTCGCCGTTGGAGCCGACGGTCACGTCGTGCAGCGAAGCCGGATCCAGCTGCAGGTTTTCGTAGAGCAGCTGCGCCGGGTAGGCGACGCCCTGCGCGCCGCCGGCGAGCGCGAAGATCGAAGCGATGATCGGCGAGGCGACGCTCGTGCCACCGATCGCCGCCCAGCCCTTTTCGCCTCTGGGTGTTTCGGTGGAGTCGTATATGGCGACGCCGCTGTACGGGTCGCCGTCGGCGGAGATGTCGGTGACGGCGCGAGCGCTGCCGCAGCCGACGGACCCCCAGTCGGGCACGCCCTGCTGCCAGCCGTTGGCGAGGAAGTGCCCGCTGCAGCCGCCGCCGCTGGCGCCGGCCCCTTCGAGAAAGCCGCCGCTCGCGCCGCCGTCATTCCACACGGTCTCGCTTTCCCACGTCTTGGCTGGGCTCAGCGTCAGGCGCGTGCCGCCGACGCCGATCACGTGCGGCGAGCTCGCCGGGTAATTCGCGTATGCGGCCGGTTCTTCGGAGAACCAGTCGAGATATCCGTCGTCGCCCGAGGAGGCCGTGATCACGATGCCGGGGTGGTTGAAGGCGGCGCTGTCGACGCTCCCCTCCTGGCCGCCGTAGGAGTTGGATATCTCGGTCGCGCCGAGCGTGGCAGCCGTCTGCTCAGCCGCGTACAGGTCTTTGTTTTCGTTCGATTTGGCCTCGACGAGCAAGATCTTGCAGGCCTGGCAGACGCCATGGGCGACCTCGACGTCGGTCGCGATCTCCTGCGCCCAGCCACGTTCTTTTTCGCCGCTGGAGGCCGGCAGCGGGCCGGCTTTCCCGTTCTGGTTGATCTTGCGGAAGCAGCCGTTGGCTTCGGTGCAGGCGGGCAGGCCGAACTGTTTGGAGAAGACTTCGAGATCGCCGGCGATTGTCGCGTCGTCGTAGGCGTCGACGACCGCGATCGTCTGCGTGCTCGGCGGCGCCGCGCCGGCGAGGCCGTAAGCGCTGATCAGGTTTGCCGGCGTGAGGCTGCCGTGGATCGGTTCGGTGAATTCGGTCGTCTGCGGCGTCGTTTCGACGCCCGGCACGGACGACGGTTCGTCGGCGATCAGCCGCAGCGACAGGCAGCCCGAGTAGCCCGGCGCAGGCTGCGCGCAGATCGCGCTGGCTTCGTATTCGGTTGGGCTCAGCGGCAGGTGGGCCGAGGCCGGCGAGGTGAGAAGGGCCGTGACCGCAAGCGAGCCGAGCACGGCGAGCGACAGCCGAGTGGGGACGAGCCACAGCCGGGCGCGCAGGGCGCCGGGGACCAGCCCTGGCCGGAAGCGGGTGGTGTGAGGCATCTTCATCGACTTGGCTCTTACATTCGGCTCGGAGTCGTTACCCGCGCGCTTGACCGCTGTGCCGGTGCGCAGACAGACGTTGTACGGCTATGGAATGGCCTCGGGCAGCAATCGAGTGCCGCGGACGCCGGGGCGCCATTAGGCTGGAGTGGCGATGTCCTCGTCGTTCGGCTTCCTGCTGGCGCCCAACCCACCGCCGCGCCGCGTTGGCCTGGTGGTTGCAGCGCTGCTCGTGGCGCTGTGCACGCTCGTCGTCTATCCGCTCAAGCACGTAGCACCGGTCGTCTCGCTGTCGGTCGTCTACCTGCCGGCTGTGCTCGTCGTCTCGGTCATCTGGGGCGGCTGGCTCGGCGGCGCGACGGCAGTGCTCAGTGCGGCGGCGTTGAACTTCTTCCATCTGGAGCCGGTCGGGCACTTCGCGATCAGACAGTCGAGCAACTGGGTCGCGCTGGTTGCCTTCCTCGTCGTCGCCGGGCTGGCGAGCTCGGTGGCCGAGGTCACACGCGCTCGCGCCCGCGACGCCGAGGCACGGCGGCGCGAGGCTGACCTGGCGGCCGAGATGGCGCGCCTGCTGCTGCGCGGAGACGATCTTGCCGGTGCGCTACCGACCGCGGCGGCGCGGCTGGCGCAGGCGCTCGAACTCTCCTCGGCGGCGATCGAGATGGACGCCGTCGAAGGCGACGAGCGCACGGTCGCCTTCCCGCTGCGCGACGGCACGCGACGGCTGGGCACGCTGCTCGTCGGCGCTGATACCACCGAGGCGAGCCTGCGCCGGTTGCAGGAGCGCGTGGTGCCGGCGCTCGAGGCGCTGCTGAGCGCGGCGCTCGAGCGCGAGGGGCTGCTCGGGGACGTCGTCGAGACGGCGGCCCTGCGCCGCGCCGACACGGTCAAGACGGCGCTGCTGCGTGCCGTCTCGCACGACCTTCGCTCGCCGCTGACGGCGATTTCGGCGGCCGGCGAGGCGCTCGGCTCGTCGTCGCTGTCGCAGGCCGAGCGCACCGAGCTGGCGGCGGTGATCCTCGAGGAGGCCAAGCGCCTCTCGCGGCTCGTCGACAACCTGCTGGACCTATCTCGATTGGAAGCGGGCGCAGCCGAGCCGCGCCGCGACTGGACCTCGGTCGAGGAGCTGATCCGCGCGGCCGTCGCCGAGCTCGGCGCGGGCCCCGATGAGTTCGCGCTGTCAATCGACCCCGAGCTGCCGCTCGTCAGCGTCGATCCGGTGCAGATGGAGCGCGCTTTCGTGAACGTGCTCGAGAACGCTCGGCGACACTCCGGAGGCCACCCGGTATCGGTCCGTGCGCGCGCCGTGCACGGCCTCGCGCGTGGCTCGGGAGAGTCCCGGCAGCCAGCCGGAGGGCGCGTGATCGTGCGCGTGGTGGATCGCGGACCGGGCATCCCCCCGGCGCAGCTCGAGCGCGTGTTCGAGCCGTTCTACCGGGCGGGCACGGCGGCGAGCGGGCATCGCGGCTCGGGTCTCGGCTTGGCGATCGCGCGCGGCTTCACCGAGGCCAGCGCGGGCTCGCTGCACGTCGAGTCGTTGCCCGGACAGGGGGCGTCGTTTGTGTTCGAGTTGCCGCTGCGCGAGGGCGCACGGGATGTGACAGGCGATGAGGGCATGTCACAGGCGGATGCCGAGCCCACGGAGGCATCAAAGGGAGCCTCGGCGGCGGCGGGGAAAGCATGAACAGCGGGACTGAGCCGGGAGCGGCGCGACCGACGCGCGTGCTGGTGGTCGACGACGAGTCGCAGATCGTTCGCGCGCTGAAGGTGGTGCTGCGCGAGGCCGGCTTCGAGGCGGTGCCCGCCGAAACGGCGGCCGAGGCGCTCGACGTTGCGGCCGTGCACCCGCCCGAGGCGGCGATCGTCGACCTCGTGCTGCCCGACGGCGACGGCGTCGAGGTGACGCGAAGGCTGCGCGAATGGAGCGAGATGCCGATCCTCGTGCTCTCGGCGGTCGGCGAGGAGGAGCAGAAGGTGCGAGCGCTGGAGGCGGGCGCCGACGACTACATCACCAAGCCCTTCGGGGCGCGCGAGCTGGTCGCGCGCCTGCAGGCCGCGCTGCGTCGCGCCGCTCCGTCCGGTGAGGAACCGCGGATCGTGGTCGAAGGCCTCGAGGTTGACCTGGGCGGGCGCGTCGTGCTGCGCGACGGCGAGCCCGTCCATCTGACCCCGATCGAGTTCGAGCTGCTGCGCGTGCTGCTGCGCAACCGGGGGCGCCTGATGACCCACCGCAAGCTGATCGTCGAGGTGTGGGGACCGGAGTACGTCGACGACATCCAACCGCTGCGCACGCACATCGCGCGGCTGCGGGCGAAGATCGAGCCCGAGGGAACGGCGGGGCCACGCTACATCGTGACCGACCCCGGCGTCGGTTACCGCTTCGCCGGCTGACACTGGCTCGCACCAACCTTCAATCAAGGTTTGCGGTCTGCGCGTTTCCCGTACCCCGCGCGCGGACTGCCACCGACAATCCGCATGTTCCGCCAGCGTACGGTTGCTCGATGCGCTCGTCACACAATCGTTATGCCCCTTGCCGGGATCGTCACGCGAGCGTGACGCTCGAGCGTCAATAGTGATCGCCATGGACGCTCTCGCGATAGTTATCGGGCTCGCCGTCTTCCTGCTTCTGCTGTGGATGATCGAGGGGGTCGACCGGATATGACCGTGTCACTGCCTCTAGGCGCGTTCATCGCGCACATGAGTGGGGCCGACTTCTTCGGCCTGGTCGTCTCGATCATCGTCATCGCGTACCTCTTCTACGCGCTGATCCGCGGAGAGAAACTATGAGGGTCGTAGACCCGGCATCGAGCGCCAGGATGGCGATCGTCACCATCGGGACGAGGGGCTGGAGTCCCCGCGGGGCATGACCTTCTCCGGCTGGCTGACGATCTTCCTGTTCGTCGTGATCCTCAGCGCGCTTGCAGTCCCGCTCGGCAGCTACATGGCGAAGGTGTACAGCGGGGACCGAGTATTCCTTTCACCGCTGCTCGCCGGTCCGGAGCGGCTGCTCTACAAGGTCCTGCGGGCCGACCCCGAGCGTGGGCAGGACTGGAAGTCCTACGCCAAAAGCCTGTTGATCTTCTCGCTCGCGGGCTGGTTGCTGTTGTACCTGATCCTGCGCACCCAAAACGCCTTCTTCGTCCCACATGGGTTGAACCCGCTCGGCTACCACTCGGCGCCGTGGAACGTCACGTTCAACACGGTCTCCTCGTTCGTGACGAACACCAACTGGCAGTACTACGCCGGCGACACGACGATGAGCTACCTCAGCCAGATGCTCGGACTTGCCGTGCAGAACTTCCTCTCGGCCGGCGTGGGAATCGTCGTCGCGGTGGCGTTGATCCGCGGGATCGTCTCGCGCAGCGGCAAGAGCCTCGGCAACTTCTGGCAGGACCTGGTGCGCACGATCCTATACGTGCTGCTGCCGATCGCGGTCCTCGGCGCGCTCGTGCTCGTCTCCCAAGGCGTCATCCAGAACTTCTCCACCTACCTGACGGCGCACACGCTCACGGGCGCCACGCAGGCGATCGGAATGGGCCCGGTCGCCTCGCAGGAGGCGATCAAGGAGCTCGGCACCAACGGCGGCGGCTTCTTCAACGTCAACTCGGCGCACCCGTTCGAGAACCCGACGGCGTTCACCAACTTCTTCGAGATGCTGCTCGTGTTGATAATCCCGGCGGCGCTCGTGTTCACCTACGGGCGGATGACCGGCAACCGTCGTCAGGGCTACGCGATCTACGCAACGATGATGGTGATGTTCCTCGGCGCGGTCGTCGTTGCCTACATCGCCGAGGCACACGGCTCGCCGGCTCAACACGCAGCGGGCCTGCACACGCAAGCGATCTCGGGCTCGGGCGGCGGCAACATGGAAGGCAAGGAGCAGCGCTTCGGCATCGCTGGATCTGCCCTGTTCGATGTGGTCACGACCGTTACCTCGTGCGGCGCGGTGAACAGCGCGATCGAGTCCTTCACCGGCATCGGCGGAGCTGTGCCGTTCGCGAACATGTCGGCCTCAGAGACGATCTTCGGCGGCGTCGGGACAGGGCTCTATTCGATCCTGCTGTACGTGCTGCTCGCCGTCTTCATCGGCGGGCTGATGGTGGGGCGCACGCCGGAGTGGCTCGGCAAGAAGCTCGAGGCGAGGGAAATCAAGCTCGCCGGGCTGGCGATCCTGATCACGCCGCTGGCGGCGCTCTTCGCTACGGCATTGGCTACCGCCAGTCACGCCGGCCGCGCGTCGATCTCGGAACTCGGAAAGGGACCGCAGGGCTTCTCCGAGAGCTTCTATGCGTACCTCTCGCAGGCAAACAACAACGGCTCGGCCTTCGCCGGCTACACGGGCTTCATCCAGCCGAACGCCGGCAATCTCGGCTCTCACGGTGTCACCTTCGCCGACCTGCTCGGTGGCCTGGTGATGCTGTTTGCGCGCTTCGGTCCGATCGTGCTCACGCTGGCCGTCGCCGGAGCGCTCGTCGGCAAGCGGGTCACCCCGGCCGGCCTCGGCACGATGCGCACCGACAACACGACGTTCGTCGTGCTCTTGATCGGCGTGATCATCCTCGTCGGCGCACTCACCTTCTTCCCTGCCCTGCTACTCGGCCCGATCGTTCAGGGCGTGACCGGACACCTGTACTGACATGCGCCGCGACATCGTCACCTCAATCATCGGCATCATCGTCTTCACCGTCCTGCTCGGGATCGCTTACCCGCTCGTGATCACCGGCGTCAGCCAAGTCGCCTTCCCCGGCAACGCAAACGGCCAGAAGGTCTACGTGAACGGCAAGCTGGTCGGCTCGAAGATCATCGGCCAGAGCTTTGAAAAGCCTGTGCTCGACAAGAACGGAAAGCCGAAGGAAGAAGAAGAAGAAGTCGTCACCGAACCGGACCCAAACTACTTCCAGAGCCGCCCGTCGGCCACTGAAGGGGGCGCCTACAACGCCGCTGCGAGCACGTTCTCCAACCGTGGGCCGAACGACAAGGTCACAGAGGTTGAAGACGCCGGAAACATCAAAGCCTACCTCGAACTCGAAAAGCCTTACGACCCGAGCTTGACGACGGCGCAGATCCCCGTCGACGCGGTGAACACCTCGGCCTCGAATCTCGACCCCGAAATCTCACCTGCAAACGCTCGCATCCAGGCGCACCGCATCGCGGCCAAGCGCGGACTCTCGCTGAGCGTCGTAGACGGGCTCGTATCGAAGTACACCGACTCTCGTGGGCTCGGGTTCTCCGGCGAACCGGGTGTGAACGTGCTCGAGCTCAACCTGGCGCTTGACCGCATGACCGGAGGAAAAGCCTGATGTCCACGCCGATGCCCGCAACCCACGAGCGCCAAGCGATCTCACTGTTCCAGCGCGAGATCGTCAAACGCGCGCTGATCGACAGCTTCAAGAAGCTCGACCCGCGCGTGCAGATCCGCAATCCGGTGATGTTCGTCGTCGAGATCGGCTCGGTGATCACGACCGTCACTTGGCTGATCCAGGCCTTCGGCGGCAAGCCGCTGGGCGGCGGCAACGAGCCGGCTTGGTACACGTTCACGATCGCCATCTGGCTGTGGCTCACGGTCATCTTCGCGAACATGGCCGAGGCCTTCGCCGAGGGTCGCGGACGCGCCCAAGCGGACACGCTTCGCTCGATGCGCAAGGAGACCGTGGCGAAGCTTCGCGACGGCTCCGTGAAGGCCGCATCCGAGCTGGCACGTGGCGACGTGGTGGTCGTCACGGCGGGCGAGCTGATCCCTGGCGACGGCACGGTGATCGAGGGCATCGCGACGGTCGACGAGTCGGCGATCACGGGCGAGTCGGCGCCGGTGATCCGCGAGTCCGGTGGCGACCGCAGCGCGGTGACCGGCGGCACGCGCGTGACCTCTGACGAGATCGTCGTGGAAATCACCCAGGAGCCTGGCCAGTCTTTCCTCGACCGCATGATCGCGCTGGTCGAGGGCGCGTCACGGCGCAAGACGCCGAACGAGATCGCGCTCAACATCTTGCTCGCAGCGCTCACGCTGATCTTCATGATCGTCGTCGCGACGCTGCGCCCGTTCGGTCTGTTCTCGGGCACCTCGATCTCCGAGACGACGCTGATCGCGCTGCTCGTCGCGCTGATTCCGACGACGATCGGCGCGCTGCTGAGCGCGATCGGGATCGCCGGCATGGACCGGCTCGTGCGGCGCAACGTGCTCGCGCTGTCCGGCCGCGCGGTCGAGGCCTCGGGCGACATCGACGTGCTGCTGCTCGACAAGACCGGCACGATCACGATCGGCAACCGCCTCGCGTCGGAGTTCGTGCCGATGCCGGGCGTGGCCGAGGCCGACCTGGCGGAAGCCGCGCAGCTCTCCTCGCTCGCCGACGAGACGCCCGAGGGCCGCTCGATCGTAGTGCTGGCCAAGCAGTACGGCATCCGCGAGCACGACATGTCGCAGATGAATGCCGAGTTCGTGCCGTTCACGGCGCAGACGCGCATGAGCGGCGTCGACTACGACGGCCAGCAGCTGCGCAAGGGCGCCGGTGACGCGATCATCGAGCTCGTCAAGCGCGAAGGCGGCTCCCCGCCCCCCGAGCTGCAGGTCCAGCTCGACCGCATCGGCAACGAGGGCGGGACTCCGCTGGCGGTCTCGCGCGACAGCCAGGTGCTCGGCGTCGTCTACCTGAAGGACACGGTCAAGGAGGGCATGAAGGCGCGCTTCGACCAGCTGCGCGCGATGGGCATCAAGACGGTGATGGTGACCGGCGACAACCGCCTGACGGCCGGCAAGATCGCCGAGGAGTCGGGC
This sequence comes from uncultured Solirubrobacteraceae bacterium, assembly GCA_963714215.1. GTDB lineage: Bacteria > Actinomycetota > Thermoleophilia > Solirubrobacterales > Solirubrobacteraceae > Palsa-744. Next base: position 150,591 of record CAVQNP010000004.1, on the reverse strand, counting down.
GTCGACGACTTCCTCGCCGAAGCGACGCCCGAGCGCAAGCTCGCGCTGATCCGCGAGCAGCAGGAGGACGGTCGGCTCGTGGCGATGACCGGCGACGGCACCAACGACGCGCCGGCGCTCGCCCAGGCCGACGTCGGCGTGGCGATGAACACGGGAACCCAGGCTGCGCGTGAGGCGGGCAACATGGTCGACCTCGACTCCAATCCGACGAAGCTGATCGAGATCGTCGAGGTGGGCAAGCAGCTCTTGATCACGCGTGGTGCGCTGACCACGTTCTCGATCGCCAACGACGTCGCCAAGTACTTCGCGATCCTGCCGGCCGTGTTCATCTCGACATACGCGGTCACCCCCGGGGGCAAGGGGCCGCTGCACGTGCTCAACATCATGGATCTCGGCTCGCCCCGTTCGGCGATCGTCTCGGCGATCATCTTCAACGCGATCGTGATCCCGCTGCTGATCCCGCTGTCGCTGCGCGGTGTGCGCTACCGCGCGATCGGCGCCAGCGCGCTGCTGCGGCGCAATCTGCTGATCTATGGACTGGGCGGGATCATCGCTCCGTTCATCGGCATCAAGCTGATCGACCTGATCGTGCACAACCTCCTCGGGGGGTGAGCGCGCAGCCGGGCAGCGCGGTGTCGGGGAGAATCCCGGCATGCCCGACGGCCGAGGACACCTGAAGGTCTTCATCGGCATGGCGCCGGGGGTCGGCAAGACCTACCGGATGCTGCAGGAGGGCAAGGCCGAAGCCGACAGCGGCCGCGACGTGGCGATCGGTTATCTCGAGTCCCACGGCCGCGAGGAGACGCTCGCGCAGGCGGTCGGACTCGAGCTGATCCCGCGCCGGCGTGTGGACTACCGTGGGCGCACGCTGCAGGAGATGGACCTGCCGGCGGTGCTCGCGCGCAAGCCCGAGCTGTGCCTGATCGACGAGCTGGCGCACACCAACGCGCCGGGGGTCGAGCACGAGAAGCGCTACGAGGACGTGCGCGACGTGCTCGAGGCCGGGATCGATGTCTACTCGACGGTCAACGTGCAGCACCTGGAGAGCCTCAACGACCAGGTCAACCAGCTCACGGGCGCGCGCGTGCGCGAGACGATCCCCGACGAGGTGCTCTCGGCGGCGGATGAGGTCGTGCTGATCGACCTCACGCCGGAGGCGCTGATCGGCCGGCTGCGCGCGGGCAAGGTCTACCGCCCCGAGCGCGTGCAGGCGGCGCTGAACAACTTCTTCAAGATCGAGAACCTCTCGGCGCTGCGCGAGACGGCGCTGCGCCAAGTCGCCGAGGACGTCGAGGAAAAGCGCCTCGTGCGAGAGCCCACACCGGTCGTGCGCCGCGACGAGCAGGGCGTCGCCATGGCGGCCGAGCCCCAGCCGCAGGCGATCGCCGAGCGGCTGCTTGCGCTGGCGACGCTGGCGCCGCACTCCGAGCGGATCGTGCGCCGGGCGTGGCGTTCTGCCCAGCGTCTGGATGCGGAGCTCGACGTTTTGCTCGTGCGCCCGCCCGGCCATCCGCCGAGCCGCGAGGACCGCGAGCGCTTGGAGGCACTGCGCCGCCTCACGGCGATGCTCGGCGCGCGCCTGCGCGTGGAGGAGGGTGAGGACGTCGCCGCTGTCGCCATCTCCGTGGCCCGCGAGCTCGGGGCGACGTATGTGCTGATCGGCACGCCGAGCGCGCGCCGCGGCATCGGCCGCCTCGGGCTGCGCGGCGGCGGGCTCGACGGCTCGCTGCTCGGGCGTCTGCTGCGTGAGCTGCCCGGCGTGGACGTGCGGATCGTCGCCGACCCGACGCTGCGCAGCGGAAGGGCCGCCGAGCGCCCTCATGTCGACGCACATGACGAGCTCGACGGGCCCGAGGAGTAAACGCGTCGTAAAGATGAAGCGCCGATTGCAGGTGGTGGGCTAAAGGCCGCGTAAGACTCGTTGCAGTTCGGCGCAACTGCGCAACCTTCTCACCCCGACCCTGTTCCCGCCTGCGTATGCCCAATCTCCACGCTCATCTCCCCCGACGTTCCCTTCCGCTCGTGGCGCTCGCCACGATCTGCGCCGTGCTTGTGACGCTCGCGCTCGGCCATGCCGGCGCGGCCAGCGCGAAGGCGGCGAACCCGGCGAAGGCCGCCGGCCCGCGAGCCCATGCCGCCTCGACCTACTTCACGGGCGTCGGCGACGAGTCGCTGGAGATGTTCACCGACCCCAACTGGATCCAGCTGAGGACGAAAATCGCGCGCTACATCGTGCCCTATGACGCCGCGGTGCGCTCCTACTCGCTCGACAAAGCGAAGCTGTGGATCAAAGCTGCCGAAGCCAAACACCAGCAGATCCTGATCGCCTTCTACCACTCCGAGTACACGCCGACGAAGATGCCGAGCGTCGCCACCTACCAGCGTGACGTGCAGAAGTTCGTGAAGCTGTTCCCGAAGGTCCGTCAATACCAGTCCTGGGACGAGGCCAACCGCGGCAACATCCGCGGCGTGCTCGCGAGCCCGTCGGCCTCGGCGGCGGCGCGCTACTACCAGGCGCTGCTGCGCGTGTGCAAGGGCTGCACGGTGCTCGGGCTCGATGTGCTCGACGCGAACAACATCTCGCCGACGCTGCAGTACATCTCTGAATTCAAGCGCGAAGTCGGCAAACTGCGCACGGTGATGCCGAAGATCTGGGGGTTGCACAACTACTCGGACATCAACCGCCTGGAAAGCTGGCGCACGCGCACGCTCGTGCAGGCCCTGGGCGGTCAGACGTGGCTGACCGAGACCGGGGGGCTCGTCAAATTCGGCGGCGCCTTCCCGAACAAGAACGGCTCAGGGCTGCGGCGCGCCTCGAAGGTGCTCGCGTACATGTTCAACGTCGCCGCGGCGCACGCCCGGATCAAGCGCCTGTACATATATGACTGGACGGGCGGCACCGCGAGCACGCGCTTCGACGCGGGGCTGACCGACGCCCACCACGTGCCGCGTCCGGGCTACGTGACGGTCTGCAAGAAGCTGCACGGCGCCAAGTGCAACATCAAGCGCATCAGTAACCACTGACGGCGGGACGCGCGGGCGGTGAGGCGAGCGTTCCCGCCTCGGCCGAGTCTCCGCCGCGCACACCGCTCTCCGGCGGGTCGGGTGAAGTGCTCGCCCGATTGCGGAACAGGCGCGCCCCGAGCAGTGCGAGCAGTCCGGCGATCACTCCGTAGATCGCGAGTTTCGCCAGCGGGTAGAGCGTGCCGTCGTGCTGCTTCAGGTTCAGGGCGGTTTGGTCGCCCGCGCCGATGATGCTGAGCAGGCCCCGGTGGTCGATGCCGAGTTCCGTCGGCGCGAGCCAGGCGAACAGGCCCCAGGCCGCGAGAGCCAGGCCGCCTGCGGCCAGCGAGCGCGCGCTCAGGCGCATGCGCGCAGTGGCGAATCCTGCGAGCGCCACGCCGAGGCCGGCGGCGAGCAGGAAAGGCCAGATCCCACCCCAGCCCCGCCCGGCGCCGAACGAGCTGGCGATCGTCGGCTGGAAGAAGTGGTTGCTCAGGTAGCGCGTCCACACGACGGCCTCGTTCTCGTAGCCAATCAGCGGGTGCGTGATCGTGGCGATCACGGTCGTCGTGACCGACACGGCGGCGAGTGCGATCGTCGGGCCCGGGAAGCGCTTGAAGGCGATCCCGAGCGGCACGGCGAGGAACGGCAGCATCGTCGTGAGGAAGCGCGGGCCCATGAAGCCGCCGCCGAAGGGCAGGTAGTAGCCCGAGTTGTAGCCCACGTAGCAGAGGCAGATGCCGCCGATCGTGACCGCCTCGGCGCGCTTGCCGCGGCGGTAGAGCAGCACGGCGCCGATCGCGCCCATGATCAGCACCGGCGAGATCGTCAACAGCCCACGCGAGTCGAACAGCAGCGTGGCGAGCACCTTCAGGCTCGGCAGGTCGATGCCGAAGAAGCCTTTCTGCTGGCGCGGCACGTCGGAGTAGGCCAGGTGCGTCCAGGAGTGGAAGGCGTAGTGGTTGTAGAGCAGCAGCGGCACGATGCCGACGATTCCGCCGCCGATGTAGGCGCCGGCGCGCGTGAGCACGCCGCGCACGTTCAGCGCGTCGCGGCGCGAGAGCAGGTACAGCCCGAGCACTGCCCCGACGAAGAACAGCGGGTACTCCGAGCCAACGGCGTAGCCGATCGCCAGGCCGGCGAGTGCCAGCAGCGAGGGCGCCGGCGGCCCGTCGCGCTCGCGCAGCATCAGCGCGAAGGCGGCGAAGCCGAGGAACGCGCTGAACACGTGCGAGAAGAGCAACGTGGAGAGTGGCAGCACCATCGTGCCGAGCCCGAGCGCGACGGCGGCGGCAGCGCCGTAGCCTGGCTCGAAGCGGTCGGCCACGCGCCACACGAGCAGCAGCAGCAAGAGTCCCGGCAGCACGTTGCCCCACAGCCCGATCAGGTAGACCATCTCGTCTTCTCCGCGCAGCGCTTCGGAGCTGCGCGTCCACTTTTCGGCGTCGAGCCCTTTGAGCGTGTCGTAGAAGGGCAGTGCGAACAGCGCGAGGCCGGGTGCACGAGCCGAATACCAGTGCCCCTTGTAGAAGACCTTGTCGCCCGTGTTTTGCTGGAACTGGTCGATGTTCGTCTGTTCGACGTTGAGCGAGCGGATCAGGTCGTAGTGGGAGGTCTGATTCCAGGAGAAGCTCTGGATCAACGTCGCGTAAGCGACGCCGACGAGCAGGATCGCGAGCAGCGCGAAGCGCTTGCCGAAGGCCCACGAACGCAGCCGGGTGCTGCGGGCCTGAGCGGTCGGCTGCGGGCGGGCGGAAGCCTCCCCGGCGGGCGAGGTCTCGGGAGCGCTCATCAGTCGCTGCCGTGCAGTGCCGCAGGGCCCGGCCCGATCTCGTAGATCACGAGCGAGCCGACCCGTTTGCGCGTGATGCCGAGCCCGGCGATCGGCTTTGCCGCGGCCGCCACGGGGTTCCGCGGCTCGAGCTGCGCGAAGCCGTGGGAGGGTGGCAGTTCCTTGAATGGCGCCAGGTGGAGCACGACGGTCCGGATCCCGTAGTAGCGGAGCTTCTCGACGCTGGCCTTGTCCGGGAACTTGTGAACCCCGCCGCGGATGTCGTCCACGGCGGGTATGTCGAAGGTCGAGTTGCCGATCGGGATCTTGTAGAAGCCGTCGGTCGAGAAGTACTGCCAGATGCGGTCGTAGGGACCGTCGGTAGGCAGGTCCAGGCGCGGTCCGGGCAGGCCTATCTCGGCCCGCTCGGGCTGCGGCACGAGCGGGTGGGCCATGTGGCCGGCGCCTTCGCCTACGATGCCGATCACGATCACGACGCCGACGGCTGCGGTGGCGCCGGCGAGCGAGATGCGCGCGGCGAGGGGGCCGCCGTGGCGCGAGAAGAACGCGCCGAGCCGTCCGGCGAGCAGCTGCGCCCCGGCGCCGGCGAGTAGCGCGAGGAACAGCGTCGCGGTCGTGAACACGCGCCCGGGTACGCGCACTCCGTCCCAGCCGGGCGCGTAGTTGAACAGCAGGCGATACGGATAGCCGTAGCCGGTCAGCCCGAGCCCGACGGCGAGCACGGCGCAGACGACGGCGCCCACTGCGAGGCCGATGCGCAATCGGCGCGTGTAGAAGGGCGCGACCAGACCGATCAACCCGAGCAGCAGGATGAAGCCGCCTCCGAACAGCACCTGCTCGTTCTTGGAGTGGACGTGTTCGCGCATGCCCGAGGTGAGCCCGCCCCAGACGCGGTTCTCAGAGGACGCCGAGAGCCATGCGGCAGGACCGGCGGAGTACGTTTTGACTTCCCGTAGCGTGCGCTTGGCGGTCGGGTAGTCGTGGGAGATCTTCAGGTACGGGCGCGCCTCGTACGCTGTCACGGCGCCGACGACGAGGATGCCGATGAGGGTGATTGCGATCAGGGCGCGCGGCAGCGAGGGGCGTCCTGCGCGCAGCCAGTAGATCGCGGCGAGCACGGCGAGCACGGCCATCAGGTAGGCGAACTGCAGCCCGAGCGTGAAGCCGAGCGAGATCTGCCAGGCCGAGACGAGCCAGCCGGCGATCACGAGGCCGCGCGAGGAGCGTCGGTAGCCGCGCAATAGCAGGAACAGCGCGAGCGCGATGCCGCCGGAGGAGATCACGTGCAGGTGCCCGGCCTCGGTCACGCGGTAGGGGGCGTAGGCGAAGGCGGCCCCGGCGGCGGCCGCGCCGAGCTTGCGCAGCCCGAGCTCGCGAGCGAGCAGGTAGCAGCCGACGAACGCGAAGGCCCAGGCGAAGAGGAAGAGCAGGTTGTAGCGGACGAGCGCCGCGACGGTGCCTGAGCCGAAGAAGCCGGCCGGCCCGTAGCCGAGCAGCGAATCCGAGAAGGCGAGGCTCAGCGGGTGGGGGTAGAAGGCGTTTGAGTCGAACAGGTGCAGCGGCTCGTGCAGCATCGCCTGGCCCACCCAGGCGACCTGCCAGGCGGTGCGCACAGGGTCGCCGAGATCGGGTGAGATGCGGCTCGGCAGGTGCAGCACGAGCGGCCAGGTCACGATCACGGCGAGCACGACGCCGGCGAGGATCACCCACAGGATCTCTGAGCGGGTGAGCTGCGGCGAAGGGGCCCAGCGGCGAGCGCCGGAGGCCGTGGAGCCGCCGTCTCCGGGGCGGCCGTTGAGCTCGCCGGGCGCGCGTTCGCTGCCTCCGCTCGCGGGCGATTCAGCCGGCGTGTGCGAGGGGGCGGGAACCCCGATGCTCATCGTCTGCTCGTGTTCGCGACAAGAGGGATCGGCGCAGCATACGGGAGCGGCGTGCGACACAACGGCGCCTGTCAAGGGCGCTCGTCGCGTCTGCGACGTTCCGGCGCAAGGGCCTAGGGTCGATGTGCCAGTCGGACCGGTCGATATGCGTAAGACTGGCTTCGATGAAGATTCTCGTCGTCGGTGCGGGGGGCGTGGGGGCGGCGTTTGCTGCGATCGCGCAGCGGCGCTCGAAGTTCGAGCGGGTCGTGCTCGCGGACGTCTCGCCGGAGCGGGTCAAGTCAGTCGTGGCCGCGCTGGGCGAGCCGGGGCGCTTCTCGGCCGAGCGCGTCGACGCGTCGGACAAGCAGAGCGTGGTCGACTTGATCGGTCGCGTGCGCCCGGACGCCGTCCTGAACGCGTGCGATCCGCGCTTCAACGAGCCGATCTTCGACGCCTGCTTCGAGGCGAAGGTGACCTATCTGGACATGGCGATGACGCTGTCGCGTCCACACCCGCAGCGCCCGTACGAGGAGCCGGGCAAGCTGCTCGGTGAGCGCCAGCTCTCGGCGCATGAGGCGTGGGAGCAGGCGGGCCTGCTCGCGCTCGTCGGCATCGGCGTGGAGCCGGGGCTGTCGGACGTGTTCGCGGCCTACGCCGCGCAGGAGCTGTTCTCGAGCGTCGAGGAGGTCGGCGTGCGCGATGGCGCCGACCTGGTCGTCGAGGGCTATGACTTCGCGCCGACGTTCTCGATCTGGACGACGATCGAGGAGTGCCTGAACCCGCCGCTGATCTGGGAGCGCGGGCGTGGCTTCTACACGACGGCGCCGTTCTCCGAGCCGGAGGTGTTCGACTTCCCGGAGGGCATCGGCAAGGTCGAGTGCGTCAACGTCGAGCACGAGGAGGTCGTGCTGATCCCGCGCTGGGTGGACTGCGAGCGCGTGACGTTCAAGTACGGGCTTGGCGAGGAGTTCATCGACGTGCTGCGGACGCTGCACAAACTGGGCCTGGACTCGACCGAGCCGGTGCGCGTGCGTGACGTGGAGGTTGCGCCGCGCGATGTGGTGGCCGCCGCGCTGCCCAATCCGGCGACGCTCGGCGAGCGGATGACGGGACGCACGTGCGCGGGCACCTGGGTGCGCGGCACGGGCGTCGACGGCAGACCGCGTTCGACCTACCTGTACCACGTGGTCGACAACGAGGAGACGATGCGCGAGTACGGCAGTCAGGCCGTCGTCTGGCAGACCGCCGTCAACCCGGTCGTGGCACTCGAGCTGATCGATGAGGGCGTGTGGGGCGCCAGCGGCGTGCTCGGCCCGGAGGCGTTGCCGCCGAAGCCGTTCCTCGATCGCCTCGGCGAGCTGGGCTCGCCGCACGGACAGCAGGAGCTGGCCGTGGACGCTCCGTCGTCCTAGCGACGCGCTTCCTCGGGGGCGCGAGCCTACAGTCCAAGCAGGAGCGCGAGAGCGTCATCGACACGTTGCAGCTCGTCCGCCTCCAGCCGTCCCGCGGTGCGCCCAAGACGCTGAGGGTCGACGACCGTCGTCTGCTCGACCAAGACGCGGGTGACGGTTCCCGCGAGGGAGATGGCCGGACGGAAGCTTGCCGCTCGGGCGCTGGTGGAGGTCGGCGAGACGAGCACCGTGCTCAGCCCCAGGAGCTCGTCGGCCTGGACGATCACTGCATAACGAGCGCCGGCTTGCTCGCGGCCGCGCGTGCCCCGCAGAGAGGGCAGGCGAAAGACCTCGCCACGCACCACGTCAGTCGACGGCGTCGGGCGCCAGCTCGGCCAACTGCTCGCGGATGGCTCGCATCTCGGCCCGATCGGCGTCGTCAGCCACCAGCGTTTCGACCTCGGCCGCGATGGAAGAGCGAAGCCGGCGTCTCGCGGCGGCCTCGCGCAGGGCGGTGCGAACCGCCTCCGAATCGCTCAGGCCATCGTTGCTGATGATGTCGAGGGCCGCGGCCGAGCTGTCGTCGAGTCGTACGTGGAGCGACCGAGCCATCGGATCACTGTAGCGCAAAACGTGCTACACGACGGCGGCCCGACCGGCTGCCCGTTGTTGCCGAAACGCGGCGCCCGGCGCAGCTCAGAAATCGACGGGCGCCGGCAACACCGGCGATGGCGGCGCATCGAGAATGCCGGGCGGCGCCGTTTCGGTCTTGCGTTTGAAGAACTCTTTGAAGTAGGGCCGCGAGACGAGCATCAGGAGGATGCCGACGATCATGCCGCCGATGCCGAACCAGATCGGCAGCGTGATGCCGGCGACCGGCGAGGATTCGACGTTTTCGGCGTGCCCGTAGAAGATGACGGCCTTGATGAACACACCGAACAGCATCACGGCGCCGATCAACGGCACGAGCCCGAGCATGAAGAAGTTCTTCGCGCCCTTGGTCAGCTCGCGGCGGTAGTACCAGACGCACGCGAAGCCGGTGAACCCGTAGTAGAAGCAGACGGGGAAGCCGAGCGCGGTGATCGAGTCGGACAGCACGCTTTCGGAGACGAGCAGCAGCGGCACGGTGACGGCGATCGAGAGCACCCCCATGGCGATCGTCGAGACATCGGGGGTCAAATACGTTTTGTGTACTTTGCCGAGCACCTTGTGCACGGCTTTCCAGTGAGCCATCGACAGCGTTGTACGCGCGGTCGGCAGGATCGTCGTCTGCGTCGAGGCGGACGCGGAGGTCAGCACGGAGATGATCAGCAGCTTGTAGAGCACGCCGCCGAGCACGGGCTTGCCGAGCGCGTTGAGCACGTCTTCGGCGTTCTTTTCGAGGAAGCCGGGGCCGTGGAAGGCCATCGCCCCGGTCGAGACGAGCAGGTAGATGACGACGAGCAGCACGGTCGAGATGACGGCAGCCTTGCCCGGCCCGTTGGCGGGGTCGTCGGACTCCTCGTTGACGGCGACGCCGGAATCCCATCCCCAATAGATGAAGACCCCGAGCAGGACGCCGTCGAGCAGGTCGCCGAAGTTCATCTGGGTGGGATCGAACCACGAAGCCTGCGGTTCGATCGATCCGGTCGGGTGGCTGCCGTAGACCTTGACGAGCGCGACGATCGCGAACAGGCCGAGGATGAAGACCTCGGCAGTCAGCAGCCAGCGCTGCAAAGCAGCGGAGAGCTCGATGCCCCGCCAGCAGATCCACGTCATGATCGCGATCCACAGGATCGCTGCGATCACGATCGCCGCTTTCGATTCACCGAGTTCGGTGAAGCCGAAGAGCTTGAAGGTGTAGATCGCGGCGATGTCCGACAGCGAGGCCATCACGAGGATGTCGGCGAGGAAGATCGCCCAGCCGTTGACCCAGCCGACGCTGGGGCCGAAGGCTCGTGTAGTCCAAGCGAAAGTCGTACCGGAGTCTGGGTCGGCGCGGTTGAGGTATTTGTAGGCGACCGCGATCAGCAGGATCGGGATGAAAGAGACGAGCAGCACGGCTGGCGCGTGGAGGCCGATGCCCTTGATCGCGACGATGAAGCCGAGCGTGGCGGCGAGCGAGTAGGCGGGCGCGGTCGAGGCGACGCCGATGACGACGTTGGAGATGTAGCTGATGGCACCCTTCTTCAGCCCCTTGTCCATGACCCCCTGATGGCCCTGCTGCCCAGAACCCGTCGGTACGGCGCCGCTCTCGGTGGCCATCGATCTCGTCCTCTCCTGGGGGTGGTCGCGCGAACTGCGACAAAACCTATGCCCCCGGTCGGTCACGGGCAATGGGCGCTTGTCCCAAAGCGGACCGGGCTGTTTGTACGGTCCGTATAACGGTTTGCTCGTCTCTTGACCGCAGGCTTACTTGATAGGCGGTTCGCCGCGCAGTACGGTTGTCCTGAGTGTCTATCGGCGATGGCCGGGCGCATGGGCGCCTTGACAGGGAGTGGATGCAATGAGCGACTCCGCAGAGCTCGATCAGATGGCCGGCGCGAACGAGACTACGGCCGACTCGGACCAGCAGCGCGAGTCGACGGGAACGCCGTGGGCGCCAGGCCCGGCAGGCATGGCGCTCGCGGAAGATCCCGACCGCCTGCAGCAGCTGGCGCGGCGCAACCTGTGGATGCACTTCACGCGGATGGGCTCCTACGACGAGCACCACTCGGTGCCGGTGATCGTGCGCGGCGAGGGCTGCTACGTCTACGACGAGCACGGCAAGCGCTACCTGGACGGCCTGTCGGCGCTGTACTGCGTCAACGTCGGCCACGGGCGCGCTGAGCTCGGCGAGGCTGCGGCCGCGCAGTCCAAGCAGCTCGGCTTCTACACGAACTGGAGCTACGCGCACCCGCCGGCGATCGAGCTGGCGGCGCGGATCGCGCAGCTGGCGCCGGGCAACCTGAATCGCGTGTTCTTCACCTCGGGCGGCTCGGAGTCGGTGGAGTCGGCGTGGAAGCTCGCCAAGGCCTACCACCGTGCGCGTGGCGATCAGATGCGCCACAAGCTGATCTCACGCAACCTGGCCTACCACGGCACGTCGATGGGCGCGCTGACGGCGACGGGCCTGCCGCCGCTGCGTGAGCCGTTCGAACCGCTCACGCCGGGCGGCGCGCACGTGCCGAACACGAACTCCTACCGCTGGAGCGAGGACCGCGATCCCCTGTGGGCGGCGGACGCGATCGAGGAAGCGATCGAATTCGAGGGCCCGGACACGGTGGCTGCGGTGATCCTCGAGCCGGTGCAGAACGGCGGCGGCTGCTTCGTGCCGCAGGACGGCTACTTCCAGCGTGTGCGCGAGATCTGCGACCGCCACGGCGTACTGCTGATCTCAGACGAGGTGATCTGCGCGTGGGGACGGCTGGGTTACTGGTTCGGCTGCGAACGCTTCGGCTACCAGCCGGACATGATCACGACGGCGAAGGGGATCAGCTCGGCCTACGCTCCGCTGGGCGCGGTGATCGCGGGGGACCACATCGCGGAGCCGTTCCTGCACGGCAAGGCCTCGTTCGTGCACGGCTTCACGTTCGGCGGCCACCCGGTGGCGTGCGCGGTGGGGTTGGCGAACATCGAGCTGATGGAGCGCGAGGACCTCAACGGCAACGTGCGCGAGAACGAGCCGAAGTTCAGGGCGATGCTCGAGAGCCTGTACGACCTGCCGATCGTCGGCGACGTGCGTGGGGCCGGCTACTTCCACGCGATCGAGCTGGTCAAGGACAAGCAGACGAAGCAGACGTTCAACGACGAGGAATCGGAGCATCTGCTGCGCGGCTTCCTCTCGGGCGAGCTCTACAAGCGTGGGCTGATCTGCCGCACGGACGACCGAGGCGACCCGATCATCCAGCTCTCGCCGCCGCTGATCGCGGGCGAGGAGCAGTTTGAGGAGATCTTGGCGGTGCTGCGGCCGGTGCTCACGGAGGCGTGCGAGCGAATGGCGGCATGGAGCTCACAGTCGAGAGCCTGATCGCGGAGCTCGGCCTGGAGCTGGCGAGCGGCCACGAGTCGGCGCATGCGCACGTCCGCTGGGTGCACAGCACGGAGCTCGAGGACCCGACGCCGTGGCTGCGCGGCGGCGAGCTGCTCTTGACGACGGGGATCCAGCTGAACGGTCCGAAGAGCCAGCGCGAGCTGATCGAGCGTCTTGCCGACCACCGCATTGCGGGCCTCGGCTTCGGCACGGGCTTCAGGCACAAGCGGCTGCCGGCGGCGCTCGTGACGGCGGCGCGCAAGCGCGGCTTCCCGTTGTTCGAGGTTCCGTATGAGCTGCCGTTCATCGCGATCACGGAGCGGGCATTCGCGCAGCTGGTCAACGAGCGCTACGAAATGCTGCAGCGCAACATGGCGGGCGACGTGCTGGCGGAGGCGCTCACCGGCCACCTCTACCCGGAGGACCTGCAGGCGCGGCTGCGGCCGTTCGGGATCGGCGATCAGGTGGCGGTGCTGGCGTTCGCGCTGGAGGACCCGACGGCGGCCGCGGCGCCGCTTGAACGGGCGCTGGAGCACGAGCGCACGCACAGCCTGGTGGCGATCCGCGCGGGCCTGTTGTGCGCGGTGATCGACGCGGCGGGCGTTGAGCCGGAGCAGCTCGCGCGCAAACTGCGCGGCGAGCTGCGCACGCGCTTCGGTGAGGTCCGCGCGGCGGCGAGCCGGGCGGGCGCGGCGCACTCGCTGCGATTGAGCTTCCACGAGGCGCGCTGTGCGCTTGAGGCCGTGCGCTTGCAGAACGGCAGTGCGCCGGAGGTGGCGACGTACCGTGACCTGGGCGCCTTCCAGCTCCTGCTCTCGTTGCAGGACGACGACGCACTGCTGTCCTACTGCCGCGGGGTGCTCGGCCCGGTGGAGCAGGACGAGGGCGATTACGGCGAGGAGCTGTTGCGCTCGCTGGACGTGTTCATCGAACACAACGGCCACTGGGAGAAGGCGGCGGGCGCGCTGTACTGCCACCGCCACACGCTGCGCTACCGCGTGCGGCGCGTGGAGCAGCTGACGGGCCGCGACTTCTCGAGCGCCCGCGATCGCATCGAGTTCTGGCTGGCGTTGCGCGGCCGGGAGCTTGCGCGATGATGATTTTTTTGATGAAGACGAACGACCCGAGCGTGCTGGCGCGGTCGGGCACCACGAGGAAACGGAGCCTGCTGCGATGAGGATCGGCGTGCCGAGCGAGATCAAGCAGGACGAGTATCGCGTGGCGATCACGCCGGCGGGCGTGCGCGAGCTGACCTCGCGCGGGCACGAGCTGATCCTGCAGGCCGGTGCGGGCCTGGGCAGCGCGATGGACGACGAGCAGTTCGAGGCGCAGGGCGCGCGCATCGTGGCGGATGCGCAGGCGGTGTTCGCCGAGGCGGAGCTGGTGTTGAAGGTGAAGGAGCCGCAGGCCTCTGAGGTCGAGCTGCTGCGCGCGGGGCAGACGCTGTTCACCTACTTGCACCTGGCGGCCGAGCCGGAGCTGGCGCGCGGTCTGCAGCGCTCGGGAGCGACGTGCATTGCTTATGAGACGGTCGAGGATGGGGCGGGACGACTGCCGCTGCTGGCGCCGATGAGCGAGGTGGCGGGCAAGATCGCGACGCAGGCAGGCGCGTTCATGCTGGAGAAGCCGTTGGGCGGGCGCGGCATCCTGCTGGGCGGCGTGCCGGGCGTGGCGGCTGCAACTGTGCTCGTGATCGGCGGCGGCGTGGTGGGCATGAACGCGGCGTTCATCGCGATCGGGATGGAGGCGGACGTGTTCGTGTTCGACCGCTCGATCGACCGTCTGCGCGAACTGGAAGTGGCGTTCGGCGGTCGTGCCTCGACGGTTTACTCCTCGACGCTTGCGATCGAGCAGATGCTGCCGCTGGCGGACCTCGTGATCGGAGCGGTGCTCGTACACGGCGGCCGCGCGCCGCACGTGGTCACGCGCGAGCAGCTGAAGCTGATGAAGCGACACGCGGTGCTGGTCGACGTCTCGATCGACCAGGGCGGTTGCTTTGAGACCTCGCGCCCGACGACGCACTCGGAGCCGACGTACGAGGTCGACGAAATCACCCACTACTGCGTAACGAACATGCCGGGGGCGGTGCCGATCACCTCAACGTATGCGCTGACGAACGCGACGCTGCCGTATGTGATCGAACTGGCGGAGCTTGGCGTGGAAGGCGCGCTGCACGCGAACCACGCGCTGCGGGGGGGCTCAACGTGCGCGCGGGCGAGATAACTCATCCGGCCGTGGCGGAGGCGCTCGGCGAGCCGGCGGTGAGCGTGTAGCTTGGACGCTCCGAACCGACCAAGACGCGATAGCCCAGACCCGATCGACGCGAGGAGAGCAGCGAGATGGCAACGACGGTAGAGACCCTCAAGAACTTCATCGACGGCGAGCTCCTCGGCGCGGAGGGTGAGACCGAACCGGTGCTGAACCCGGCGACGGGCGAGGAGATTGCGCGCGCGCCGATCTCCTCGGCGCAGGAGGTGGACCGCGCGGTCGGCGCGGCACGGCGCGCGTTCGAGGGTTGGTCGCAGGCGACGCCGCAGCTGCGCTCGGAAGCGCTCTTGGCGATCGCGGCGGCCCTGGAGGAGCACGGCGATGAGATCGCGCGGCTGGAGGCGCTCAACGCGGGCAAGCCGATCGAGGCGGTCAAGAGCGACGAGATCCCGGTGGCGGTCGACAACCTGCGTTTCTTCGCCGGAGCGGCGCGCGTGCTGGAGGGTCGCGCGGCGGGCGAGTACATGGAGGGCTACACCTCTTTCACCCGCCGCGAGGCGGTCGGCGTGATCGGCCAGGTGACGCCGTGGAACTACCCGCTGATGATGGCGATCTGGAAAATCGCGCCGGCGCTGGCGGCGGGCAACACGGTCGTGCTGAAGCCGGCCGAGACGACGCCGATCACGACGCTGCGACTCGCCGAGCTGACGGCGGAGATCCTGCCGAAGGGCGTGCTCAACGTGGTAACGGGCCCGGGCGAGCCGACGGGCGAGGCGCTGATCTCCCACCCTGACGTGGACATGCTCGCGCTCACGGGCTCGGTCGACACGGGCAAGCACCTGGCGCGCACGGCGGCGGACACGCTCAAGCGCGTGCACCTCGAGCTCGGCGGCAAGGCGCCGGTGGTCGTGTTCGACGACGTCAGCCTCGAGAGCGCGCTTGAGACGATTGCGGGCACGGGCTACTACAACGCGGGGCAGGACTGCACGGCGGCGACGCGCGTGCTGGCGGGCGCAAAGGTCTACGACGACGTTGTCAGCGGCCTCGCCGAGCAGGCCAAAGGCCTCGTGATCGGCGACACGCTGGCGGCGGACACGACGCTCGGCCCGGTCAACTCAAAGCGCCAGCGCGACCGCGTGGAGGGCTTCCTCGAGCGCCGCCCGGAGCGCGCGGAGATCGTCACGGGCGGCAAAGAGCCGGACCGGCCGGGCTTCTACCTGGAGCCGACGGTGGTGGCGGGTCTGCAGCAGGACGACGAGATGATCCAGCGCGAGATCTTCGGCCCGGTGATCACGGTGCAGCAGTTCTCCGACGAGCAGCAGGCGATCGCTTGGGCGAACAGCACGCGCTACGGCCTGGCCTCGTCGGTGTGGACGCGCGACGTGGGCCGCGCGCTGCGCGTCTCGCGCGCGCTGCGCTTCGGCTGCGTGTGGATCAACGACCACATCCCGCTCGTCTCGGAGATGCCCCACGGCGGCTTCAAGGAGTCGGGCTACGGCAAGGACCTGAGCGTGTACTCGCTGGAGGACTACACGGTGGTCAAGCACGTGATGGCCAATCTCGAATAGCCAGACAGTGCGCTACATGCGCTTTACGTCGTTTTGACGACGTTTGAGTAGGCGGAATGGTCGGCGCACGGCGCGCCTCGGCGAGAGTTCAAGCGCCCGCTCTGTCAGCTAACGTCGCGCCTGTGAACGGTTCGATTCCGCCGGATTCCGAGCTCGGAGACCCGCGGACTGAGGAAAAGGACGAGGCACGCACGGACGCGGGTTTACTTCGCGACTACGACATCCTGCGCCTGCGCGCCCCCAACCCAGGCCCGCTGACGCTGTCGGGGACGAACACGTGGGTGGTGGGCAGGCGCCCGGCGTGGGTCGTGGATCCGGGACCGCTGATCGACGAGCACCTGCGCAAGCTGATGTCGGCGATCGAGGCGCGCGGCGGGCTCGGCGGGGTGGTTCTGACGCACGACCACGAGGACCATGCGGAAGCGGTGGAGACGCTCTTGGAAGTGCACCCGGCGCCGCTGGCTGCGGCCCGCGGCAACGTCGACATAACGCTCACCGAGGGCAAGCGCGTGGGGCCGTTCGAGGCGGTGCCGACGCCGGGGCACTCGCCGGATCACTACGCGTTCATCGCCGACGGCGCTTGCTTCACGGGCGATGCGGTGCTGGGCGACGGCAGCGTCCTGATCACGCCGCACGCGGGGGCGATGTCGGGCTACCTGCTGGCGCTCACGGGCCTGCGCCTGCGCGAGGACTTCAACGTCCTGTGCCCGGGCCACGGCGATGTGGTGTGGCAGGCGCGGGAGAAGCTCGAGGAATACATCGGCCACCGCATTGACCGCGAAAACCGCTTGATCATCGCGCTCAACGAAGGCCTGCGCTCGGTCTCGGACCTGCTGGCGGCGGTTTGGCCGGAGGTTCCGGAGGAGCTGCGTCCGGCGGCCACGGCGACGCTGGCGGCGCACCTGGACAAGCTCGAGGACGAGCAGATCCTCCCGCGGGGCGTGCAGCGTCCGAACTTCGATCCGGACGAGTGGTGAGGGCGGCCGGGCCGCGAGGGCTCGGCATCGGACGTGGCGCGCGGACCATCGGTCGCCGCTGCGAGCGACGCGTGCGCAAGTCGCTCAGACGAAGCGGGGATACAGCGTCATGCCGCCGTCGACGAACAGCGTCGCGCCGGTGACATAGCCGGCCTGATCGCTGGAGAGCCAGGCGACGGCGCGGGCGACGTCGCTGACGTGGCCCCAGCGGCCGAGCGGGATCTCGCCGACGACCTTGGCGCTTTCCTCGGGGTCTTCGAGCACGGACTGGTTGATCGGCGTGTCGATCGCTCCGGGGCCGACGCTGACGACGCGAATGCCGAGGGGCGCGAGCTCCTTGGCGATCGACTGCGTGAACATCATCATGCCGCCCTTGGAGGCGCAGTAGTGCGAGAAGCGCTCCCAGGCGATCCGCTCGTGGACGCTCGAGATGTTGAGGATCGTGCCGGGCGATCCCTCGGCGTGCATCATCCGCGCGGCCTCGCGGGCGCAGAGGAAAGAGCCGGTGAGGTTGACGTCGAGCACCTTCTGCCAGGCCTCGAGCGGCATCTCGAGCAGCAGGTGCTGCTGCTCGAGGCCGGCGTTGTTGACGAGCAGGTCGACGCCGCCGAACGCGTTCTTGGCTTCGCCGAAGGCGCGCTGGACATCGGACTCGGATGCGACGTCCATCTTCACTGCGAGCGCCTTGCCGCCGCCGGACTCGATCTCCGCGACCATGCGCTCAGCCTCGTCGGGCGCGGCGAGGTAGTTGACCGCGACGGCGGCGCCGTGGGCGGCCAGTTCGAAGCAGACGCCCTGCCCGATCCCGGAGTCCCCGCCGGTGACGAGCGCGCGACGACCATGCAACAGGCGTGCGTCGGGCGGGTGCAGGCTGAAGGGCGTTGCGCTCACGTTCTTCTTCGAGCAGCCTACCCCGCTACCGTTCTGGCAGATGTCTCCGCGCGTTCCCCCTCCGGCCAGGCGTGCGCGGAGCTCGGCTGACGGCAGCGGCGCCGCCGAGGCCGACGGCGGCGCGACGGCTGGGGCACAGCCCGCGAGCCCACCCGCCTCGCGGAGTTTCGGCAAAGCCTCTCCGTTCCCGCCGATCGCCGACTACGGCTTCCTCTCGGACTGCCACACGGGGGCGCTGGTCGCCTCGGACGGCTCGATCGAGTGGATGTGCCTGCCGTATTTCGACTCGCCGTCGGTCTTCGGCGCGCTGCTCGATCGCGGTGCGGGAAGCTGGCGTGTAGGCCCTTACGGGCTGTACGTACCGGCCGGGCGCCGCTACATCCCGGGGACGAACATGATCGAGACGACGTGGATGACCCCGCAGGGTTGGATTCGCGTGGTCGACGCGCTGGCGATCGGCGAATGGCACGACAACGAGCACGGCTCGAGCCACACCCGCCCGCCGACGGACTTCGACGCGGACCACCTGCTGGTACGCATGATCGAATGCGTCCAGGGCCAGGTCCAGGTCGAGGTCGTGTGCGAGCCGATGCTCGACTACGGCGCCACGCCGGCGGAGTGGAAGAAGGTCGAGCTGGAGACCGACGCAGACGTGCCGCCCGACGCGCACGACGCGCTCGCGATGGACGCCTCCGACGGCCGCACGATGTTCAGGCTGTTCAGCGACATCCGCATGGGCATCGAGGGCAACCGCACGCATGGGCGCCACACGATGTCCGAGGGCGAGAAACGCTTCTGCGCGATCTCCTGGACGGAGTCGCGCGGCGGCCCGCACACGGCGGAGGAAGCCGAGCAGATCCTCGAGCGGACCGGTCACTTCTGGCGCGGCTGGCTGGCCGAAGGCACCTATCCGGACCATCCCTGGCGCAAGCACCTGCAGCGCTCGGCGCTCGTGCTCAAGGGGCTGACGTTCATGCCGACGGGCGCGCTGGTGGCCGCACCGACGACGTCGCTGCCGGAGACGCCGGGCGGTGAGCGCAACTGGGACTACCGCTTCTGCTGGATGCGCGACGCGTCGTTCACGCTGTGGGCGCTGCACGCGCTCGGGCTCGACTGGGAGGCCGACGACTTCATCGAGTACGTCGCCGAAGTCCCACGCAACGAGGACGGCTCGCTGCAGATCATGTACGGCGTCAGGGGCGAGAAAGATCTCCAGGAGTCGACGCTCGAGCACCTGAAGGGCTACGAGGGCGCCGTCCCGGTGCGGATCGGCAACGGCGCTTACAACCAGCGCCAGAACGACGTGTTCGGCGCGGTGCTCGACTCGGTCTACCTGCACTCCAAGCAACGCGACCACATCCCGGAGCGGCTGTGGCCGGTGCTGATCGACCAGGTCAAATGCGCGGCCGACGTGTGGAAGCAGCCCGACCAGGGGATCTGGGAGGCTCGCGGCAAGCCCCAGCACTACGTCTCCTCGAAGCTGATGTGCTGGGTCGCGCTTGATCGGGGGGCGCGGCTCGGAGAACGGCGCGGACACGACGAGCAGGCCAAGGAATTCCAGGGGATCGCCGACGAAGTGCGCGACGATCTGCTCGAGCACGGCGTCGACTCGCGCGGCGTGTTCCGACAGCACTACGACACGGACGCGCTCGACGCCTCGACGCTGCTCATACCGCTGCTGCGCTTCCTGCCGCCCGACGACGAGCGCGTGCGCGCGACGGTCTGCGCGGTTCGCGACGAGCTCACGGAAAACGGGCTTGTGATGCGCTACCGCACCGAAGAGACCGACGACGGCCTGAGCGGCAAGGAGGGCACGTTCCTGATCTGCTCCTTCTGGCTGGTCTCGGCGCTGTCGGAGATCGGCGAGGACCGTCAAGCCGAACACCTCTGCGAGCGGCTGCTCTCCTACTCCTCATCGCTCGAGCTCTACGGCGAGGAGCTCGAGGCCTCGAGCGGACGGCACCTCGGCAACTACCCGCAGGCGTTCACGCACCTGGCGCTGATCAACGCGGTCACGCACGTGATCGCGGCACAGCAGCAGAGCTGAGCGTGGGCAGAGCCCGGGGAGGGGCGCCGCCGAGCGCGACTCAGTAGCCGGGATCGCCGGGGAGCAGCACGCGCGCGACCTCGCCTTCGAGCAGCACCTTGGGCTCGACCGGTTGCACGTCGCGCCCGCGCGCGTGCTCGAGCAGCTCCTGCACGGAAGCGAAGCCGCTGAGCTGTTCGAGGTGCTTGATCGTGGGGAAGACGAGCTCGAGCTTGCCCTCGCCGTGCGCGTCGAGCGCTTGCCGGGGCGTGAACCAGCCGAGGTCGATCACCTCCTCGCCGTCGACTTGCGGCTCCTGACCGGATGGCAGAGGCGCGAGGAAGAAGTGCGTGTCGAAGCGGATCTTCACCTGCGCCGGCGTGATCCAGCGTGAGAACTTGACGAGCTCATCGGGCTGCTCGAGCTCGATCGCGGCCTCCTCGCGCAGCTCGCGGATCGCGGCCGCGCGATGGGCCTGGTCGCCGGCCCCCTCGTGGGCGTCGACGGCGCCTCCGGGAAACACCCACACGCCGCCCATGAAGCGCGCCTTGGGCGTGCGCCGCACGAGCAGCACCTCGAGCAGCTCGTGCTCGCCGCGCAGCAGGATCACGGTCGCGGCCTGGCGCGGCTCGGCTACGGGGCCGGGGTTGTAGTCCTCACCGCTCGTCGCGTCGTGCAGCTCTGCGGGCGCGTCGCCGCGCTGATGGCCGCTCTCCCCGTGCGAGCTCATCCGCTGACCCTACCTGCCGATAGTCTTTGGCGCATGAGCACCGACACGAAGACCCTGCAGCGATGGATCTGCGAGTCCTGCGGATTCATCTACGACCCCGACGAAGGCGACCCCGACGGCGGCATTCCCGCGGGCACCGCCTTCGAGGACATCCCTGACACGTGGTTCTGTCCCGTGTGCGGCGCCCGTAAGCGCGAGTTTGTCCCCTACGAGGACTAGGCGGCCAGGACGCCCGCTGGCCGGCGCGAGGCTGTGTCCTCAGTCGCTCGTGTACCGAAGCCGGGAGACACTCGCTCTGCTCGAATCCCCGTTTCGGCCAGCACACTTCGCTCCCTGCGTCCTTGCCTCGCTTGACCAGCGAACGTCCTAGGGGGCTGGCTGGATGAACGGGCGATGAGCGATCAGGACGCGTTGCTCGCGTTCGACCGCGAGCACGTCTGGCATCCCTACGGCGCGCTCGGCGGCGGGCTCGCGCCGTTGCCGGTCTCATCGGCCCGAGGCGTGCGCCTGCAGCTGGCCGACGGGCGCGAGCTGATCGACGGGATGTCGTCGTGGTGGTGTGCGATCCACGGCTACCGCCACCCGGCGTTGGACGGCGCGATCGCGGGCCAGCTCGATCAGATCGCGCACGTGATGTTCGGCGGGCTCACGCACGAGCCTGCCGTGCGCTTGGCGCAACGGCTGCTGGAGCTCGCGCCGGAGCAGCTAGATGCCGTGTTCTTCGCCGACTCGGGATCGGTCTCGGTCGAGGTCGCGATCAAGATGAGTCTGCAGTTCCAGCGCGCGCAGGGGCACCCCGAGCGCACCCGGCTGCTCACGGTCAGGGGTGGCTACCACGGCGACACGTTCGGCGCGATGGCCGTGTGCGATCCGATCGGCGGGATGCACAGCATGTTCACGGGGGTGCTCACCGAGCACGTCTTCGCCGAGCGCCCGCCAGACGGCTTCGACGCGCCGCTGGACGAGCGCTGGGCCGAGCACGTTCGCGAGCTGGCCGAGCGCCACGCCGGGGGGCTAGCCGCGATCATTGTCGAGCCGGTCGTGCAGGGGGCGGGCGGCATGCGCTTTCATTCGCCCGCCTGCGTGAGGCTGTTGCGGGAGCTGTGCGACGAGCACGGGCTGCTGCTCGTGCTCGATGAGATCGCCACCGGCTTCGGGCGAACGGGCGCGCTGTTCGCGTGTGAGCACGCCGGCGTCTCGCCCGACGTGATGTGCGTCGGCAAGGCGTTGACCGGCGGCTACATGACGCTCGCCGCGACGCTCTGCACGCGGCGCGTGGCAGAGGCCATCTCGACGGGAGAGGGTGGGGGGCTGATGCACGGCCCCACGTTCATGGCCAATCCGCTCGCCTGCGCCGTTGCGCTCGCCTCGCTCGATCTGCTCGAGGGCCGGGGGGAGGCCGTTGGGGACGGCGAGCTCGATCGCGTGAGCTGGCACGAGCAGGTGCCCGCGATCGAGCGGGGTCTGCGCGAGGGTCTCGCGTCCGCACGCCAGCTCCCCGGCGTGGCCGACGTACGCGTGCTCGGCGCGATCGGCGTCGTGCAGCTCGACCATCCCGTCGAGCTGGCCGCCGCGACCGACGCCGCCATCTCCCAAGGCGTCTGGCTGCGGCCGTTCCGCGACCTGATCTACGCGATGCCGCCGTACGTGATCGACGAGCCGGACCTCGCGCGCGTGTGCGAGGCGATGCTTGCCGCCGCGCGCGCCGGCTGAGGTTGCAGTCCTTGCGTGCGTTCAGGCCGGCTGCGCCGAGCCGAAGCGCACGATCCGCGCGATCAGGCCCGGCTTGAGCATGCTCGCCGGCGGCAGTTCGCGGCTGCCGATCCGCTCGAACGCCTGGCGCACGACACTGTCGCGTGCCGCCGCGCGGTACAGGCGCCGCTCGAGCGGATTGATCGGGCGGCCGCTTGAGATGTCGCTGATCATCATGTGGTGGGGCAGCAGGCGCTTGCGGTGCAGCTTGCGGTAGCGCTCGAGCGCCTCGTCGAGTGACTGCGCGCCGCCGTCGAGCGCGCCAGCCGTCTCCTGAACGAGCCACTCGGCGCTCTGGAAGGCCCAGCCGCAGCCGATGCCCCACAGCGGGTCTCCCGCCAGCGCGGCGTCGCCGACGAACGCCACGCCGGGACGCGCGGCGGGACGATAAACGTTGGGTAGCTCGAGCTTGCCGAGCAGCTTGCCCTCGAGCGTCGCCTCGCTCATGTCCGGGCCTTCGGGCAGCGAGCCCAGCAGCCTGTGGTAGGCGCCGTGCAGGTCGGCCTGGAAATCAGGCAGGCGGTCGCGGTGGGGCGCCACGAGCACGACCGTCAGCCCATCCTCGTTGGGGAACGTGTAAGCCGCGTCGGGGTCGATCAGCCACATCTTCGAGCGCTCCGTCGCCGGGCGCAGGCCGCGCCAGTAGCCCCAGTAGAAGAAGCGCCCGTGTGGCTTCACGCGCCCCCGCACGTTTGCCCAGCGCGCGACCTTCGAGTCGCGCCCGTCGGCCGCCACGACCAGCTTTGCGTGGATCTCGCGGCGCGCGTGCGAGCGGTCTTCGATGCGCACGCCCGCCGGTCGCGCATCGCCGAGCAGGCCCACCGCGGTCCAGCCCGCGATCAGCTCGACGCCCGGCGTCTCGGCGGCCAGCCGGCGCAGCAGCGGGTCAAGCGTGCGCCGCGTCACGCTGAAGCCGTACGGGGCGTCTGGACTCGTGCTGATCCAGCCGCTCGGCGCCGTCCACACGTCGACCCCGTTGTGTACGGCGCCCCGCTCGTCCAGCAGCGGCGCCAGGCCGAGCCGCTCGATCGTCGGTGTCGCGCTGGACTGGATGAAGTGCGTGCAGACCGTCTTGTACGCGTCCGGTGAGGGCTTGCGCTCGATCAGCGCCACGCGCGCGCCGCGCTGCGCGTAGAGACGCGCCGCCGTGCACCCGGCCGTGCTGGCGCCGACGATCGCGACGTCGTAGTGCTCGCCGTCCGAGCCTGAGCTCATCGCCGGGCGAGCCGGGCCTGCAGGCGCTGCAGGGCGACCATTCCGCGCTCGGCCGTGCTGCCCGGCGGTGGCACGATGCCAAGCTGGCGGGCGACGTCGTTCATGTCGTAGTACGCGCGATACAGCGCGATCCGCCCGTCGCGCATCGTCCAGTGATCGACTCCGTCGACGCGCATGCGCTTGCCGGTTGGGGCGAAGCCCGGCGGGTCGATCGTGCCGCGGTGGGTGCCCTCCATGTACCACGACCAGAACACCACGTCTCCCGAGACCGCCAGCGATGGCGGGTCCGGTTCGCCGAAGTGCAGATCCGGGAAGGCGCGGAAGCTCGTGCGCATGAACTCCTGCACCTCCGCCAGGCCGCGCGCCGGCGCAGGCAGCGCCGGGTCGGCCCACACCACGTCCTCGGTGACGAGCTCTGCCATCGCGTTCGTGTCGCACGCGTTCCAGGCGGCTGTATAGCGCGCCGTGAAGTCGCGCATGTCGAGCGGAACGCCGCTGGCGGGCGTGCTGACGGCCATCTGCTCAACCATAGTCCCGCCCACGACCGCGTGCAAGGCGGGTGTCCCTGGCAACCCAGTGTCTGATTCCGCCTTCGCCGATCGCGTCGGAGTGAGGTACGGCTCGGATCTGCGCGAGCACGACGGCCCCGGCGACGAGCTCACGATCGAGCCCGAGAGCGTCTTCGCGGTCGAGATGTCCGCCTGACCCGTTGCCGCTCATGCGGCTCAGGCTCGGCGGCTGGAGGCGCCCAGGAGCGTCTAGCGAAGCGACTAGCGAAACTCGCCGCGCCTACTCCTCCAGCCCCACGGCTTTGAGGGCTTCGGCAGGCTCAGTGAAGTAGCGAAGTTCGGTCACCGCCCCGTCGCGAACCGCAAGAACACAGGCTCGCGGAGAGTCGACCTCAACGCCGCTCACGCGCCCGCGTCCGCGCTGCCTGCCCGTGATCAGCACGTGTTGATCAAGATCACGCGCCCGTTCGACCTCAAATCCCCAGTCTGCCCAACTCTCGCCCATGTCGCGGAAGAACTGGAACACGCCGTCTGCTCCCAGGTAGCTCACGGGCTCGCCGACGGCACCCACGAGGCGCATCTCGAATCGAGCATCACACAGCGCATTGAAGGCCTCTGGGTCTCCCCGATTCATCGCGGCGACGCCACGGAGCACGATCTCAACGTTCTCCTGCGACATGCCTGCTCAGTATCCCGCAGCGGGCCAAGCCGCGCGCATCGAAGGGTTTGCGAGTTTCGCCGGACCTCCTAGGCCAAGCTCGATGCCGGCTCGGGCACTTTCGGGCGCTCGCCCAGCCAGCGTCGCCATGGAAGCGCGCCGCCCACGCGAGCCAGCTCATCGAGCTTGGGAGCGGCCGCGCGCGCCAGCGTGTCCACCTCGACGAAGCCGAAGCGGCGGATCGTCTCCAGGTTGGACTGCTCCAGGCGCGACGGCTGCTCCGGCCACGGCGTGATCACGATCGCGCGCACGTCCAACCCGTACGCGCGTGCCGCCTGCAGCGTCAGCAGCGTGTGGTTGATCGTGCCGAGCCCCGGCCGTGCCGCGATCAGCAGCGGCAGCCGTAGCGACGCGGCCAGGTCGCACACCGTGAAGTTCTCGGCCAGCGGCGAGAGCAATCCGCCGACGCCCTCGACGATTACCGTCGCGGCCTCGTGCTCGACCGTCCGCGTCAGCTCGGCGCCCGCCGCAAGCAGCATCTCGCGGTCCAGGCGCTCGCCCTCGATCTCCGCCGCCAGCAGCGGCGAGGTGGCCGGGCCGTAGCGCAGCGGCGCGACCTGCTCCGCTGCCATGCCCGCCGCTTGCGCCAGCAGCTCGTGGTCCGGCGGCCAGCCCGCTCCGTCTGCGGACGGCTCCGCCAGCCCCGTCACCGCCGGCTTGTATGCCCTGACCGGCTCGCCCTCACCTGCCATCGTCGCCAGCAGCGCCGCGCTCAGCACCGTCTTGCCGACGCCCGTGTCTGTGCCCGTGACGAACAGCCCCCGCATCATCGGCTTCTACTGCAAGCGTCAGGCCGCGTGCGCGATGGCGCTCTCGCGCTCGCCGTCGAACGGCGCCCCTGCGCCCGTGGCGTCTGTGCGGGCCGGCGCCGGTGGTCGCCGCGGGCGCGGTGCCTCGACGTCGAACGGGGCAGCCGGGGGCTGGGTCTCGCCGCCGCGCGCTGCCGCCATGTTGCGTCCCTGCCAGGCTTCGAGCGCCAGCTCCTGTGGCTCTGCCTCGGGCTCGGGCTCGGGCGGCGAGCCGAGCTCGCTCGGGTCCAAGCCGAGCTTGCGCGCTGCGCTCGCCAGCACCCCTGCCGCCAGGCGCATGTCGCTCGCTGTGTGCGAGGCCATCGCCGCCAGGCGCAGGCGCGAGGTGCCCGCCGGCACAGTCGGCGGGCGGATCGCTTGCGCGAATACGCCCTGCTCGATCGCCGCCTGGCACAGGCGCATCGTGTCCCGCTCCTCGCCCACGATCAGCGGGACGATGTGCATGTCGCCCTCCGGCACCTGAAAGCCCTCCGCCGCGAGCGAGCGGCGCAGCGCCCGCGCGTTTGCCGCTAGGCGCTCGACGCGATGCGGGCGCTGCTCCAGCAGCTCGAGCGCCGCCAACGCGCCCGCCACCGCCGGCGGCGAGGGCGCCGTCGAGAAGATGAACGAGCGCGCCGTGTTCAGCAGGTAGCGCGTCATCTCCTCATCGCCGCACACGAACGCGCCGTAGGAGCCGAGCGACTTGCCCAGCGTGCCCACGATCGCGTCGACCTCGCCCTCCAGGCCCGCCGCCGCGAGCGCGCCGTGCCCGTCCGGTCCGTACGTGCCGATCGCATGCGCCTCGTCGACCACCAGGCGTGCGCTCGAGGCTTGCGCCAGCTCGACGATCTCCTCCAGCGGCGCCACGTCGCCATCCATCGAGAAGATCGAATCCGTCGCGATCACGCGCCGGCCCTGCGCGTCGCGACGGCCGCCGTGGTGGCGCATGCTCCACAGCAGGTGTTCCACATCGCGATGGCGGTAGACGACGACCTCCGCGCGCGACAGGCGGCAGCCGTCGACGATCGAAGCGTGGTTGAGCTCGTCCGAGAAGACCGTGTCGCCGCGACCCGCCAGTGCTCCGATCACGCCGAGGTTGGCCAGGTAACCCGAGCCGAACAGCAGGCAAGACTGGCGCCCCGTGAAGTCAGCCAGGCGCTCCTCCAGGCGTCCGTGGACCGTCATCGTGCCCGAGATCAAACGCGAAGCGCCCGCGCCGACGCCCCAGCGCATCGCCGCCTCGGCCGCCGCCTCGCGTACCTGCGGGTGGTCGGCCAGGCCGAGGTAGTTGTTCGAGCAGAGCAGCAGCACCGGCTGGCCGTCGAGCAGCACAGTCGGGCCCTGCGGGCCGGAGACCAAGCGCAGGCGGCGGCTCAGGCCGAGACGCTCCAGCTCGGCCAGGCGATCTTCGAGCTCTGCCGTTCCCATCTCCCCATGCATCGCGCCGCTCCTCCCTTGCCGTCCGTCGCTCAGCCGCTCGCCACCGTGCTCGGCGGACCCTTGGCGCCGTCGTTCTCACTCGGCTCTCGTGCCCCCCGCGAGCGGTTCGGGGCGCCGTCCGGGCGCGGCGGCACGAGCCGCTTGGCGCGGAAGCGCAGCTGGCTCGAGGGGTCCCACAGGCGGATCTTCAGCGTCTCCTCGCCGGCATCGGGATCGGCGTCCACGGACGTCTCCGTCGCGGCATCGCCGCCGAGCAGCTGCTCGACCACGTCCGGCGTCTCGCCGTCGAGCCAACCCGAGCGGTTGTCCGGGCGGGGATTCGCAGCGTTGTCCGGCTGGCGCGCGACGTTCAGCCCTAGCTCCTCGAACATCTCCCGATCCGTCTCCGGGTCGTTGCCGAGCGTCGTCAGGAAGTTGCCCATCATCACGCCGTTGATGCCGGCCTGCACAGCCACCCGCTGCAGCTCGCCGAGGTTCTCCACGCGCCCGCCGCACAGGCGGAACAGCGCCTCCGGCAGGATCAGGCGGAAGATCGCGATCCACTTGACCGCCTCCCAGGGGTCCATGTACTCGCGGTCGCCGAACTTCGTGCCTGGGCGCGGGTTGAGCATGTTGATCGGCACGCTCGTCGGGTCGATCGCGGCCAGCTCGAAGGCCATCTCCACGCGCTGCTCGCGCGACTCGCCGAGGTTGAGGATGCCGCCGACGCACGTCTCCAGGCCCGCCTCGCGCACCGCGTCGATCGTACGCAGGCGGCCCTCGTAGCGGACCGTGCTCGTGACCTCGTCGTAGTAGGACTCGGCCGTCTCCACGTTGTGGTGCACGCGCTGCACGCCCGCGTCCCTCAGCTCCTGCGCGCGCGCCACGCTCATGTGGCCGATCGACGCGCAGCGCTTGAGGTTCGTGTGCTCGGAGACCAGGCGCACGCCCTGCAGGTACTTCTGGAAGTCGCGCTTGGAGAGCCCCTGACCCTGCGTGACCATGCAGAAGCGGTGCGCGCCCGCGGCTTCTGCCGCGCGCGCGTGTTCGAGGATCTGCTCGGGCTCCATCATCGCGTGCAGCGGCGTCTCCGCCTCGGCGAAGCGCGACTGCGCGCAGAAGCCGCAGTCCTCCGCGCAGCCGCCCGACTTGGCGTTGACCAGCGAGCACATGTCCGTCGAGTCGCCGAAGCGCTCCACGCGGGCGCGCCAGGCGCGCTCGATCAGGGTTTCGATCTGCGCGTGGTCCTCCAGCTCGCCCAGCCTGAAGGCCTCCTCGCGGGTAATCAGAGGCGGCATGCGCCGCAGGTTATGGAGCCTTGCGGACGCTACTTGCCAAGCCAGCGCGGGGCGCGTTTCTCAGCGAACGCGCGCATTCCCTCGCGCATGTCCTGCGAGGCGAACGACGCGCGGCGCAGCTCGATCAGCTCCTGCTCGACGTCCGGGGCCAGCTCCGCCTCGGCCGACAGCAGCGCCGCGATCACGCGCTTGTTGCCCCGCTGGGAGAGCGGCGCGTTGCCGGCCAGCTCGGCGGCCAGCTCGAGCGCCAGCGCCTGGAGCTGCTCGCCGACGGCGACTCGGTTCACGAGCCCCCACTGAAGCGCCGTCGGCGCGTCGATGTAGCGACCGAGCAGGAACAGCTCGCGCGTGCGTGCCGCGCCGATCGCGTCGATGAAGCGGCGCAGGCCCGTGTGCGAGTAGACGAGGCCCAGCTTCGCCGGCGGCATGCCGAGCTTGATCCCGTCGACTGCCACGCGCATGTCGCAGGAGAGCGCGAGCTCCAGGCCGCCGCCGATCGTGTGGCCCGGCAGCATCGCCAGCGTCGGGTACGGGAACGCCTTGAGCGCGTCGATCGCTTCGGTGAACGGGTGCGCGACCAGTCGCTCTGCGCGCTCTTCGAACTCCTCGGCAGGTATCTCGCCGATGTCGTAGCCCGCCGAGAACATCCCGTTCGCCCCGGTGATCACGACGCAGCGCGCCGGCGAGTCCTCAGCCGAGAGCTCGGCGAGCGTCGCCGTGATCGCGTCGAGGATCGGGTGATCCAGCGCGTTGCGCTTGGCCGGGTTGGAGATCGTCAGCCGCACGACCCCCTCGCCCGGCTCGTCGATCAGGAGCTTGCCGTCTGCCAGCTCGCGGGTGGTTGCGCTCGGCGACACGCGCGACAGGCTAGCGGCGCGCGAGCGCCAGCGTTACGTGACGCCCGTAGCCCGAGCCGCCGGCGGCAGGGTTCGCGCGCACGACTGCCATCAGTCGCAAACGGTGGCGGCGAGCCAGCAGGCGGCGCATCTGCTGCGAGAGTCGTACCCCTACGCTGGCGTGCGCGCCGGGAGCGATCGAGAACGATCCCGAGCGCCCCACGGTCACGCGGCGCACATGCACGCGGTGGGACCCATGGCGATGGCGGCGACCGTGCCGAGCGGCGCGCGCGACCGCACGCGTGAGCTGCAGCCGGCCGCTGCAGGCGCGCCTGAGCCCGGCGGGGCAGGCGACGCTGACGTGCGCGAGGCCCGTTCGCGAGGCGGCGGCATTGCCGGTCGTGACCGCGGCGCCGATACCGAACACCATCACCGCGTCGCTGCCCTGGGAGACCACGTAGACTTGGTGACCGTCCGGGCTGATCGCTGCCCCCGATACTCCCTTCAGGGTCGGCACGTTCGTGCAGCGCGGGTCTTCGTTTTCCGCGCACGAGGCCTCGTTCAGCGCTCCTGTCGCGGGGTTGCGCGTGAAGATCGCCGCCGAGCCTCCGCCGATCGCGTAGACCGAGGAGCCGTCGCCGCTGACCGCCACCACGTCGACGTTCGCCAAGCCCGCAGCCGAGGACGAGCATCCACCGGCGTCCGCGGCGCGAGCGCGTTTGCCTTTGGCTTTTCCTTTCGGCGCCGGTTTGGCTTCTTCTTCGTCTTCTTCTTCTTCTGATTCTCCGGATTCCTCTTCTTCGCCTTTGGGTTCGGGCTTCGGCGCGAACTGAACGCAACCCTCCGAGGTGAGTGCCCCGGTCGTCGCGTCGCGCGACAGCACATCGACCTTGTCGCCCGAGTACCCGCCCAGCGTGTCGGCGGCGTAGACGTTCTTGCCGTCCGGGCTCACCGCCAGGTCGCCGGGCTTGCTCAGCGACTGGTCGGAGCTGCAGAGGCCGTGGGGTGCGCTCCGCATCACGCAGCGCGTCTCGCTCAGACCGCCACCCGCGGCCGGCGCAAAGACGTCGATCGCCGCGCTTTCCGGTGCCGCGCCGTATACCTGCTTGCCGTCGGGGCTGAGCGCCAGCTCGCCGAGGCCGTCGGTCGCGACGCCCACCGAGCAGGTGCCGTCGAGCCCGTTCACCGCAATGCACGGGTTGAGCAGTTCGTCCCCGACGATCGAAGCGGTGAAGATCGCCGAGACGCTCGGGGTCGGGCTTGCCGGCGTCGCGGAC
The DNA here is from genome assembly GCA_963714215.1 of uncultured Solirubrobacteraceae bacterium. Lineage (GTDB taxonomy): Bacteria > Actinomycetota > Thermoleophilia > Solirubrobacterales > Solirubrobacteraceae > Palsa-744. Next base: position 120,340 of record CAVQNP010000004.1, on the reverse strand, counting down.
GAGGTCGTGTCGGGGCTCGACGTCGAGCTGTCGGCCGAGGCGGAGCTGCCGGTGCCCGTGGCCGTCGAGCTCTCGCTCGCGCCGGACGGAGCTGCGGGCAGCGCGGAAACGATCCCCGTCGGCGTGCGCAGGCGGTCGGAGGCGTCGAGTGCCGAGACCGCGCCCGACAGCGGCGCGGCGACGTACAGCGCGCCGCCGTTCGCGCTGACGAGCGGGCTGCTCGTGCTGGAGAACAGGTTCGCCGAGCCGCAAGGCGCGCCGGGACGCGGCGTGCCCTGGAAGCAGCCGAGTCGCGTGAGGCCACCGGTCGCGGGGTCGCGGGAGAATGCGACGATGCTCGCCGAGCTGCTCGAGCTGACGTAGACCGTCTTGCCGTCGGGGCTGACGGCCACGCCGTCGGCCCCCAGCAGCGACGGTTCGGGGGCGCATGCGCCCGAAGCTCCATCGCGGTGGTCGGTGCCGTCCGAGCTGAGGCAGTTGACTTCGCTGATCGACCCCGACGCGGGGTCCCGCTTGAGGATCGCCACGGCCCCATAGCTTTTGGCCACGTCGGCACCGGCCACGCCGCCCGCGACATAGACGTTCGTCCCGTCCGGTGAGACCGCGACGGCGCTCGCGCCGTACAGCCCCTTGCCGGTGCCGCAACGCGATGTGCCCTGCTCGGAGCTGCTCTGGTCGGGAGCGACCAGACAGCCGTTCTGGCCGTTCAGCGGGCCGAACCCGTCGGTCGCGAGAGCGCTTGACGGTGCGAGCACGGCCAACGCCCATGCCGCGATCGCGATAGTCCTACCCGAGAAGCTGCCGAAGCGCATGTGCCCTCCATGCTCGTCTCGGACTCGCCCGATGCGAGTCGCACATTCGCACTATCGGAAGGAATACGGGTGCTCTTTAGCTCCTCGTGCCGCTTTGCAGCGGCCCGCCGAGGGGGCCGAGCCCATCGTCTGCGAGCTACTCGAGCACGACCAGCGTGTCGCCCTCGTTGACCGCCTGGCCCTCCTCGCAGAGGATCTCCGTGACCTTGCCCGAGTCCTCCGCCTCGACCGGCATCTCCATCTTCATCGACTCGAGGATCGCGACCGTGTCGCCCTCCTCGATCTGGTCGCCCACCGCGCACTCGATCTTCCATACGGTGCCGGTGATGTGCGCCTCCACTGCAGACATTCACGAACCTCCAGACGTCCAGATCGCCGATCGTCGCTGACCGCCGGGAGAATAGCCTTCGCACACGACGGCCGGCAATGCTCACCGTGGGGCCGTGCGCGAGAGGCCCGCATCGGATGGATCGTCAAATCTTCATAATCGTCGCCGCCTACAACGAGGCGGATCGGATCGCCGCCACGTTGCAGGCGCTCGGCTCGGCGTTCCCCGAGGCACGCCTGCTGCTGGCCGACGACGGCTCGACCGACGGCACCGCGGGCATCGCCGCCGGGTTGGGCGCGCAGGTCGTGCGCAGCGAGCGGATGCTCGGCAAGGGCGAGGCCGTCACGCTCGCCGCGCGTGAGGCGCTCGGCAACGCGCGTGCCCTGCACCTCGAGCAGGAGGCCGTGTTCGTGCTCTGCGACGGCGACCTCGGCGCCTCCGCCGGCGCGCTCGTCGCCCTCACAGACGCCGTCGCCGCCGGGCAGGGAGACCTCGCCGTGGCCGCCTTCAGCCGGCGCGTCGGCGGCGGCCTCGGGCTCGCGCTCGGCTTCGCCCGCTGGGCCATTCGTCGCCGCTGCGGCCTGCGGACGGTCGCCCCCATCTCAGGACAGCGCGCTTTGAGCTCTGCCGCGCTCGCCGACGTGCTGCCCTTCGCGCACGGCTTCGGCATGGAGGTCGGCATGACGATCGACGCCGTTCAACGTGGGCACCGGCTCATCGAGATCGAGCTCGATCTCGAGCATCGCGCCACCGGGCGCACTGCCGCCGGCTTCGCGCATCGCGCCCGCCAACTACTCGACTTCGCGCGCGCGTATGTGGGGCGGGGACCGGGGCGCCGGTAGGCTCGCGCCCGATGATCCTCGCAATCGACCAGGGTACGACCGGCACCACGAGCATCGTCTTCGACGAGCGCGCCGAGCCGATCGGCAGGGCCTACCGCGAGTTCACCCAGCACTTTCCCCAACCCGGTTGGGTCGAGCACGACGCGCGCGAGATCTGGGACGTGACGGCTGCCGTCGCCGGCGCCGCGCTGCAGGACGCCGGCGTCCGTCCGGGCGATCTCGACGCGCTTGGCATCACCAACCAGCGCGAGACCGTCTGCGTGTGGGATCCCCACAGCGGCGAGCCACTGCACAACGCGATCGTCTGGCAGGACCGACGCACGGCCGCCCGCTGCGAGCAGCTGCGCGCCGATGGTCACGAGCCGCTCGTGCGCGCGCGCACCGGACTCGTGCTCGACCCCTACTTCTCCGCCACCAAGATGCAGTGGCTGCTCGAGCACGTCGACGGCCTGCGCGAGCGCGCCGAGCGCGGCAGCGCCGTGTTCGGCACCGTCGACTCATGGCTGATCTTCAAGCTCACCGGCGAGCACCTGACAGACGCCACCAACGCCTCGCGCACGCTGCTCTACGACATCGCCGCCGGCCGCTGGGACCCCGAGCTGCTCGAGCTGTTCGCCATCCCCGAGCGCGCGCTTCCGCGAGTGCTGCCCAGCGCCGGCCCCTTCGGCGAAACGCGGCCGAGCGCACTGCACGGTCACGCCGTGCCCCTCAGCGGCGTCGCCGGCGACCAGCAGGCCGCGCTGTTCGGCCACGCCTGCGTCGATCCCGGGATGGGCAAGAACACCTACGGCACGGGCTCCTTCGTGCTCGTCAATGCCGGCTTCGCCGCGCCCGAGCCGCCGCGCGGCCTGCTCGCGACCGTGGCCTGCGGCATCGGCTCCTCGCGTGCCTATGCGCTGGAGGCCTCGATCTTCGTCACCGGCGCCGCCGTGCAGTGGCTGCGCGACGGCCTCGGCATCATCGAGCGCGCCGAGCAGACCGAGCAGCTCGCCGCTTCGCTGCACGGCAACGACGGCGTCTACTTCGTACCCGCCCTGACCGGCCTCGGCTCGCCGCACTGGGACGCCCACGCGCGCGGCACGATCGTCGGCCTCACGCGTGGCAGCTCCCGCGCGCACCTCGCCCGCGCCACGCTCGAGGCGATCGCCTACCAGACCGTCGACGCCCTCCGTGCGATGGAGCCCGCCCTGCCCGAGCCCCTGCGCGAGCTGCGCGCCGACGGTGGCGCGAGCACCAACGGCTGGCTGATGCAGTTCCAGGCAGACGTGCTCGGCGTGCCAGTCGTGCTCGGCGAGCTAGCCGAGGTGACCGCGCTCGGCGCCGCCTACCTCGCCGGTGTCGGCGCCGGGCTGTGGACAGTCGAGGACCTGCGCCGCGGGCCGGCGGGGCTCGGCGGCGGCGCCCCGCTCACGTATGAGCCGCGCATGCGCGAGGCCGAGCGCGAGGGCCTCCTGGCCGGATGGGCCGATGCGCTGAGTCGCGCACGCGCGTAACCTTGCAGGCCATGGGAGGTAAACCGCTCAGATGAGCGAGCTGGCCCCGATGCGCGAGCAGGTCTACTCCGACCCGCGCCCGAAGGAGTACTTCGACCGCTTCCACGAGCGCGCCCGCACGCGCGAACCGGACTGGGTCTACGAGCTGGTGCGCGTGCTGACCTCGCTGTACGCCTACACCTTCCTGCGCGCGCGCTCGATCTCCAGCGAGAACGTCCCCGGCAACGGCGCCGTGCTGCTCGCGCCCAACCACTTCTCCTTCATGGACCACTTCCTGATGGGCTGCTTCATCCGCCGCAAGGTCCGCTTCATGGCCAAGTCGCAGCTGTTCAAACGGCCGATGCAGTTCATCTACACCCACGGCGGCGTGTTCCCCGTGCGCCGCGGCGCACGCGACGACGAGACGTTCATCACCGCCGAGACGATCCTTGCCCGCGGCGGCGCGATCACGATGTACTGCGAGGGCGGTCGCTCGCGCACCGGCAAAGTCGCCGAGCAGGCCAAGCGCGGGATCGGGCGTCTCGCGCTCGAGACCGGGGTGCCCGTCGTGCCGATCGCGATCTACGGCTCTTCGCGCGTGCGCAACTGGAAGCGCCTACAGTTCCCGCGCGTGACCGTGCAGTACGGCGAGCCGATTCGATGGGAGCCCGTCGAGCATCCCACGCGCGAGCAGCAGCAGCAGGTCGCCGACCAGATCCTCGTCGAGATCCGCAAGCTCTACGCGGGCCTCGAAGCGCACGGGCGCAAGGGCATCCTGCGGCGGCTGCGCGCCGAACGCGGCAGCATCGACGGTACCGTCGCAGCCCGCGGGTAGGCTGCATCGTGATGACAGATCGCCTCGACGTCGGAGCCGTGATCCGCCGGGTGTTCGACATCTACGTCGAGCAGTACCCCGTGCTGCTGCCTGCCTCCGCTGTCGTGTTCGTGATCACCGGGATCGTCTCCGCGCTGCTCGTCGCCGCCGCGCCCGGCCTCGCGCTGATCGCGCTGCTGCTCAGCCTGGTCGCCGGCACGCTGTTCACCGGGATGGTCGTCGAGCTGGTGTCCGACATCCAGGACGGACGGCGCGACCACAGCGCCGGCGAGCTGCTGCGCGCGGCCACGCCCGTGCTCGGACAGCTGATCCTGGTCGGCATCGTGGCCGGCATCGGCATCGTGATCGGCTTCGTCCTGATCATCGTTCCCGGCCTGATCCTGATCACGATCTGGTCCGTCGCTGCGCCCGTCGTCGTGCTCGAGCGACCCGGCGGCGTGTTCGCCGCGCTATCCCGCAGTCGCGAGCTCGTGCGCGGCAACGGCTGGCAGGTGTTCGGCGTGATCTTCGTGCTGTTCTTCCTCGTGATCATCGTCAGCTCTGGAGTCGAGATCGCGGCCGACTCGGCCGGCACCGCGGCCGGCATCGTGGCCCGCGTGATCGTCGGCATCCTCACCGCCCCGATCTCGGCGCTGGCCGCGGCGGTGCTGTACTTCGACCTGCGCGCAGTCTCGGGCGAGCGTGTGGCGGCGGACGTCCCCGCCGCTCACAGCCCGCCGCCGATCTCCTGAAGGAGCGCGCCCATTAGGGTGCGCGGCAGCATGGCCGAGATCGATCTGACCGAGGTGCTGCGTCCGGGACTGCTCGACGGCGTGCCGATCGCGCTGGCCCACGCCGGGGAGGATAGGATCGCGCCTGGCTCAGCGGCAGCCGCTTCGGGCGCGGCCTGTAGCGGGCTCGGCGCGATCGTGCACGAGTTGCCGATGATCTGCACGGAGCAGCCGGAAGCAGATGACGCCGTGCTCGATGCCGCCCTGATTGCCGGGCCGGCCGGCGGTGCCGGCATACGGATGCTCGTCGTCGACGCCGGCGGGATGTTCGCCGGCCAGGACGATGCCACCGAGGCCTTGATCGCCACGCTCGAGGCGAGCTGGCGGGTGACGCGCGCCGTGGCCAATGCCGCCTTCATCCCCGATGACGCAGGCGGGCGGATCGTCTACCTCGCGCCACCGACGCCGACCGGATCGACGCAGGCGAGCGGTGGAGGCGAGGCGCACGCAGATGCCACCCGCGCCGGGCTCGAGAACCTCGCGCGCACGCTCTCGATCGAGTGGGCTCGCTACGGCATCACGCCCGTCGCGGTCGCCCCCGGGCCGCGCACGGCAGTGGAGCAGATCGCCGGCGTCGTGGCCTACCTCGCCTCGCCCGCCGGCGATTACTTCTCGGGCTGCCAGCTCGACCTACGGGGCATGGCGCCGGGCGTCTGAGTCCGCCCGGCGCCCGCGCTCGGCAGCGTCAGCCGCTCATCCCGCCGAACAGCCCGCCGGTCACGTGCAGCGTCTGGCCGTGCACGTAGTTGGACCACGGCGAGCAGAGGAAGAACACGCCGCCGGCGGCCTCCTCGGGTGAGGCCGGGCGGCCGAGCGGGATCAGCATCGAGGCCATCCCGCGCATCTGCTCGGGGATGCCGAGCTGGATCTTCTCGCCGTCCTTTTCCATCACGTTGTCATCGACCTTGGCCTGCGTCAGGCGCGTGTCGATGAAACCGAAGGCGACGGCGTTGACGTTGACTTTGAACTGGCCCCACTCCTTGGCGACCGTTTTGGTCAGGCCGACGACGCCGGCCTTGCCCGCCGAGTAGTTGGCCTGGCCGGCGTTGCCGAATGTGCCCGACGTCGAGGAGATGTTGACGATCTTGCGGAACACCTCCTTGCCTTCCTCGCGCTCTTTCTTGGCCGGCTCGCGCAGGTGCGGCGCGGCGGCGCGGATCACGCGGAAGGGCACGATCGTGTGGATGTCGAGCATCGCCTGGAAGTGCTCGTCGGACATCTTGTGGATCGGCGCGTCGAGCGTGTAACCGGCGTTGTTGACGATGATGTCGATCTTGCCGAACGAGTCGACCGCCTTCTGCACGAGCTCGTCGGCGGCGCCCGGCTTGGTCAGGTCGCCTGCGTAGACGGCCGTCTCGCCGTCGATCTCGGAGGAGGCCTGCTCGGCGATGTCTCCGTCGAGGTCGTTGATCAGGCACTGCGCGCCCTGCGCGACGAGCAGCTCGGCCGTTGCACGACCGATCCCGCGCGCCGAGCCCGTGACGATGGCCGACTTGCCGTCGAGTACTCCCATGTTCGTTCCGTCTCCTTGTCGTTTTGAGGTGCGCCGGAGGTTATCCGAGCGCCCCCGTCAAGGAGCGATGATGCGCCCGAAGTCCTGCGTGTAGATCGCGCCTGCTTGACCCCGCGCGAGCGAAGCGAGCGGGTGCGGCGAGACGCCGATCCCCGTTTCGCGGAAGGTCGCGTCGAGGATGTTGGCGCGGTGCCCGGGCGAGGCCATCCAGCTCGCCACGATCGCCTTCGGCGTCGATAGCCCGAGCGTCGCCCAGGCGATGTTCTCGCCCACGGCGTAGCCGATCCGCGAGCTGAAGATGTAGCCCGACGCGCGCATCCGGGAGAGTGGCGTGTCGCCGTGGCGCCCGTCGTGTTCGAAGTAGTCGCCTGCCGCCATGTCCGCCGAGTGGCCCTGCGCCGCGTCCTGGAGGCGCGCGTTGGGCGCGAGCGCAGCCATGCCGTGGCCGAGCCGTTCGCGGTTGACCAGGCACAGCGTGGCCGTGCGGATCAGCGGCAGGTCCTGCCCGGAGGGACGCAACTGCGTGTTCGGGCAGACGCCGTTCTGCGGCACCGGCGCCGCGCCCGTGTGCCGCACGCCGGCGTGGCGGTGCGAGGCACGGCGATGGCCCGAGCGGCGGCATTTGGCGCCGCGCCGGGTGTGGTGCCTGGCGCCTTTCGTGCCCGGCGTGCTGACGTTGTGGAAGCTGGCGCGCCTGGCGCAGCCGCGGCGTCTGCGGCGGTGCGCAGGCGGGGAGGTCGCGTGGCTCGACGCGCCTCTGGCCGAGTGCCTGCCCTTCAGCGTGGCGGCCGGTGCGGCGCTCGAGGCGATCGCGCAGCAGCACACGCAGAGCATGAGCAGCGCAGCGCCGACGGCAGCGTGCAGGAGATGACGACGGATGCCGTCATGCGTAGGGCGTCCACTTGCCACATAGGCGGTATCGGACTACCCGAGGACTCACCTGAGCCGGTTTGCACCGCTTGGACGAGTTTTTGCAGGCGCCTCAGAGCGCGAGCACGCGGCCGAGGATCTCGCGCATGATCTCGTCTGAGCCGCCGCCGATCGGGCCGAGACGGGCGTCGCGGGCGGCGCGCTCGACCCAGTACTCGCGCATGTAGCCGGCGCCGCCATGGATCTGCAGGCACTCGTCCATCAGCTCGTAGCAAGCGCGCTGGGTCAGCAGCTTGGCCATGCTGACCTCCTTCAGCGGCTCCTCGCCGGCGACGAAGCGGCGCAGCGCGTCGTAGGTGACGCAGCGGCACGTGTAGACCGACGTGGCCATGTCGGCGAGCTTGTGGCGGATCGTCTGGTGGCCTGAGAGCGGGCGGCCGAAGGCCTGGCGCTCGCGTGCGAACTCGGCTGTGCGCTCCCACGCGAGCGTCATTGCGCCGACCGCGCCGAGCGCCATCGCCAGGCGCTCCCACTGGAAGTTGGCCATGATCAGCTTGAAGCCCTCGTTGAGCTCGCCGAGCAGGTTCTCCTCGGGTACGAACACGTCCTCGAAGGCGATCGTGGCTGTGTCGGAGGCGTGCCAGCCGAGCTTCTGCAGCTTCGAGGAGGTGACGCCCTCGCCGCGGTCGACGATCAGGAACGAGATGCCGTGGTGGCCGCCCTCCTTGGTCGTCTTGACCGCGGTCACGATGAAGTGCGCACGCACGCCGTTGGTGATGTACGTCTTCTCGCCGTTGAGCACCCAGCCCCCGTCGACGCGCTCGGCGCGCGTGCTGAGCGCGGCCACGTCTGAGCCGGCGCCGGGCTCGGTGATACCCAGCGCTCCGATCCGCTCGCCGGCGATCGCCGGCACGAGGTAGCGCTGCTTCTGCTCGGCTGTGCCGAACTTCCAGATCGGCGGTGTGGCGATGTTCGTATGCGCGCCGAGCCCCGCCGCCGTCCCGCCCGATCCGATCCGCGCCATCTCCTCGCACAGCACCGACTCGTGCAGGTAGTCGCCGCCCTGGCCGCCGTACTCGGTCGGGTACTTCAGCCCGAGCAGCCCCTGCTTGGCGAGCTTGGGAAAGATCTCGTCCGGGAACCACTCGTCTCGCTCCCACTGCGCCGCGTGCGGCGCCAGCTCGCGGTCGATGAAGCCGCGGATCGACTGTCTCAGCTGCTCGTGCTCGTCGGAGAACGGGGGTGTGAAAGTGCTCATGGCTCCAGATTCAGGCCGATTGGTAATCTGATGGTATGCGAGTTGCCATTGATGGTGTGGGCCGGATCGTGATCCCGAAGCCGATGCGAGATGTGCTTGGCATCGACGGGCCGGCCGAGCTCGAGCTGACCGAGCGGGACGGGGCGCTCGAGCTGACCGTGCCGTACATCAAAGCCCATCTGGAGGAGCGCGACGGCTTCACGGTGATCGTTCCCGACCAGCCCGTGCCGACGCTCACGACCGAGATGGTGCGCGAAGAGATCGAACGCTCGCGCCGTTGATCGCGCCCGACTCCAGCGTGCTGATCCCGGCGCTCGCAAGCATCTTCGAGGGGCATGAGCGCTGCGTTTCGGCGCTGGCCGGCCGCTCGCCCCGGCTGATCTCTCATGTCGCATTCGAGACGACCTCCGTGCTCAGCCGGATGCCCGAAGGGCTTCGCGTTACGCCGGTGTCCGTGCGCGACGCCCTCGAACTTGACTTCCCGGATTCGTGGCTCGCGCTCGATGCCGCAGGCCAACGCACCTGCCTGCGCCGCGCAGTCGACGCCGGCCTGCGCGGCGGCGCGCTGTACGACGCGCTGATCGCCGCGACCGCGCGCGAGCACGGCGCGACGCTGCTCAGCGCCGATCGTCGCGCGCGTGAGGCCTACGAGACGATCGGCGTCGAGGTCTCCTACGTCGGGTAGTTCCACTCGGCGATCGGACTACAGCCCGTAGGAGCGACCGATCACGTCGAGCATGATCTCGTCGGTGCCCGCGCCGATCCGGTTCAGGCGTGCGTCGCGCCAGACGCGCTCGATGCCGTACTCCTTCATGTAGCCCGCGCCGCCGTGGATCTGGATGCACTCGTCGGCCACTTCGCAGAGCACGCGCGAGGCGATGAGCTTGGACATCGAGATCTCGCGCACCGGGTACTCGCCGTTGGCGAAGCGCCACGCTGTCATGTACGTCATCTGCCGCGCCGCCTCGATCTTGGTCGCCATCTCGGCGAACTTGTGGCGGATCACCTGGAACTTGCCGATTTCGCGGCCGAACGCCTTGCGCTCGTGCGCGTACTGCAGCGTGCGTTCAAAGCACTTCTGCGCGCCCGCCACCATGCCGGCGGCGCCGATCAGGCGCTCGCCCTGGAGCTCCCACATGATGTGGTAAAAGCCCTTGCCGACCTGACCGAGCACCGCCGAGGCCGGCACGCGCACGTCCTGGAAGGCCAAGAGCGCCGTGTCCGAAGCGTGCATGCCGAGCTTCTTCGAGCTTCTTCTCGCGGATCACGCCGGGCGCGTCCATCGGCACGAGGAACAGCGTGAAGCCGTCGTAGCCCGCGTCCGGGTCGGTCTTCGTCACGAGCACGATCACGTCCGCGCGGTGGCCGTTGGTGATGTACGTCTTCGACCCGTTGATCACGTAGTCCTCGCCGTCCTTGACGGCGCGCGTCTTGATGCCCGAGACATCCGAGCCGGCATCCGGCTCGGTGATGCCGAGGCAGAGGATCTTCTCGCCCTTGATCGCCGGCACGACCCATTCCTGCTTCTGCTCCTCGCTGCCGAAGGCGAGGATCGGCGGCATCGCCATGTCCGTGTGCACCGCCACGCCCATCGCCAGGCCGCCCGAGTTGGCGTTCGTGATCTCCTCGGCGAGCACGAGCGCCGAGTAGTAGTCGCCGCCCTGCCCGCCGTACTGCTCGGGCTTGTCGAGGCCGAGGAAGCCGAGCTCGCCCATCCGCGCGAAGACCGAGTCCGGGAACGTCGTCTCCTCCCATTCCTCGGCGTGCGGCGCGAGCTCCTTGGTCGCGAAGTTGCGGATCGACTCGCGCAGCTGTTCGTGCTCGTCGTTGAAGATGAAGTGCTTGCGCTGAGCCTGGAAGTCCGGCTTCAGCACGCTCTCGGCGGTCGCGGCCATCTCGGGAAGTCTCCTTGTGATCGGTGCTTGGATGCGGTGGGCGGCGCACGCGAGCCGTCGGACGTCCCCGCGCCTGATCGCAGACGCTAACGCAGCCGCTCGCAAAAGTAAACAGTAGCGCTTGCTACTTCTTGCGCACTCCCGACGATGGCGGGTAAGCAGACCCGATCGCCCCGTTTTCGAGCAATCGAATAGGGGCAGTTGTCGGCCATGCGAAAAAAACGGGATGGATCCTCAAACGCAGTGCGCCCGAGCTCGCTCGCGGCGCGCCGGTCGAAGCCGAAGCTGCTCGCCGTCTCGGCGGCCTGCCTCAGCGCACTCACGCTGCTTGGCGCCGCCTCTGCCCAGGCCGCGCTGCCGCCACCCGCCCAACCAGCCGAACTGCAGGCGCTCGAGCAGCACATGAGCGAACTGACGGTCACCAGTCAGCGCCTCACCCTCAAGGAGACGATCGGCGGCAAGCTCCCGCGCAAGCTCGCCGCGCTGAAGGGTCTGAGCGAGGAAGTGTCAGGCGAAGAGAGCATCTCGCCACCGTTCGCCAATGCCACGTCGAAGATCGGCGGCAGAACGGTCACGCTGCTGCAGATCGGCAACACGCTCTACACGCACGACCCCTCGATCGCCCGCATCGACGGCGGCCGTCCGTGGGTGATGGAAAGCCTCACAGGCAAAGCCGGGCAGTTCGGTTCCAAGCCGAGCCTCGGCGGTTCGGCCCTCGGCAGTGGCGGCAGCCTGCTCAACCCGACGCCGTACAAGGGCGACGCCGAACTGATCAAGCAGGGCACGGCCATACGTGCACTCGGCGCGAGCACCGTCGACGGTCAGGCGGCGGTCGGCTTCGCCGGCACGGTGACCGCGCGCAGGCTCGCCGAAGGTGCGCTCTCCAGGAAGCAGGTCGCCAGGCTGCGGCGCAAGCACATCAAGCTGAAAGCCACCTTCGAAGCGTTCATCGCGGCCAACGGCGTGCCCGTGCGGATGAACATCGTGCTCTCGATCGGCAAGGTCCGCCTGATCGCGAGCGAGGACGTGCTCGCGATCGACTTCCCCGTCACCGTTCCCGCGCCGCCGCCGGCGGCCGAAACGATCGGCTCCGCCGAGCTCGAAAAGATCGAGGCGGCACGCCTGAAGAAGCTCCTGAAGAAGCTGAAGAAGCACCACAAGTAGCCGCGCGGGGACGCTCAGCCGGCGAGCGCGCTATGCAGTCTCGCCAGCTGCTTCCTGCTCGGCTGCCAGCGCCGTTGCGATCGCCTGGGCGCGGTCATGCGTGCCCAGCTTGGCGTGGATGCGCTCGGTGTGCTTGTGCACCGTGCGCGGACTGATGCCCATCGCGGCTGCGATCGATTGCGTCGTGCGTCCACGCGCGAGCAGGCGCAGCACCTCCGACTCGCGCGGGCTCAGCCCGAGTCCGCGCAGCGCGATCTCGCTCAGATCCGAGCGCGGCTGCTCGAACACGACGACGAAGCTATCGCGGCTGCCGCTCGGCAGGCGCCGGATCACAACGTTGCCATCCGCGCTCGGCACGAGCAGTGGATCCCACAGCCGTCCCGTCGGCCCCGGCGCGAGCAGCAGCTTGGGTGCCGCCGAGCCGTCGTGGGAGCCGAGCGCGCGCAGCAGCTTCTCGGCCGCGCGCGAGGCGAACGAGACGGTCCCGGCGTCGACGACCGCGATCGCCTCGTGGCTGGCGTCCATGCCCCGGCGCAGAGCCTCGATCAGCTGGCTCGCCCGCTCGCGCGCCTGCACGTTGCGGTAGGCCTGGATCAGGTGCGGGCGCGTGAGATTCAACAGGTCGCGGTCGCGTATGGAGTAGTCGCGCCCGCCGCGCGAGAGCGCAAGCGCGAACGTCAGCTGCGGCGGCGAGGGCAGCGTGAATGCGATCTGGTGGCGGATGCCGAGTGCCTTGTAGAAGCCCTGGAACAGCTCGAGGCCGTCGAGCTCCTCGCGTGCCGCCACGTCCGAGAAGCGATACGCGCGCCCGTCGCGCGTACGCGCATGGCGGTTGGCGAGCGGGTTCTGGTGGGCGTAGCGGACCCAGTCGGCGACCAACTCGCCCGGCACCTCGGGCACGCTCACGGCGACGTGCACCGAGCCGTCGACGCCGACCTCGTTGTAGGAGGCCCAGTCCGTGCGCACGAGGCCACTCAGGCCGATTGGCAGAAACGTGCGCAGCTCCTGCAGGTCGCCCGCTCCGTGCGCCTCGCCGACGAAGTCGAGCACCTTACGGACATCGGTCGCCGAGAGCGTCATCTCGAAATAGTCCCAAGCGGACCGCACGTACGGCGTGTAGCCTGCTCGCTGCCCATCTCGAAAGCCGCACCTTCAGGAAGGATCGAATGACCCGGCAAATCACCCGACTCGTCGTCGTGCTCTCGATCGCGCTCGCCGGGCTGTTGCCGTGCGTCGCGCAAGCCTCGGTGGCCGTCCCGCCGGACCTGGCCGCGCTTGAGCAGCAGATGGCCGGGCTGCAGGCCAACTCCTCGCGCTTCAACTTCCAGGAGGAACTGTCGTTTGGCAACGGCCTGCTCGGTCAGGGTATTCCGCTGGTCTTGCTGATCGCGGGCACCGGTGAAGCCAGCGACTCGCCGCCGCAGGCGACGGTCTCAGGCGGCCTCTTCGGACTCGCCACGGAGCAGGTGCGGGTGATCGGCGAAACGACCTATCACCGCCGGCAGGAGGCGGCGAGCATCGACGGTGGGCGACCGTGGGTTCGCAGCGCCCGCAAGGCCGGCGAAGCCAAGGGGCTCGACCCCGGCGGCATCCTCGAAGACGATCAGAGCGGCAAGCAGGGGACGTTCAGCAAGTTGGTCGAAGAGCTGAACGGCGCGCTCGCGATCGAAGAGTCGGGGCCAGTCACGGTCGACGGTCAGCGCGTGATCGAGTTCGACGCCACGCTCGACCCGGCACCGTTCGTGGCGCAGCTGCAGTCGCACTCCAAGCAGCCCGCGCATCCCCTGAACTCGCTGTTTCAGCTCCCGTCGGTCGGTGGCCCGAACAGCAAGCCCGCGCCGCCGGCGCCACCACCGTCGTTGAAGCTCGAATTGTTCGTTGCGCCGAACGGCCTGCCCGTGCGCGCACGGATCACGTTCGCCGCCGAAGGGGCGACGATCGCTGTGATGGTCGACACGCTCGCGATCAACGTTCCCGTACACGTCGTCGCGCCTCCCGCCCGTCAGACGATCGACGAAGCGTCGCTGGAGCGGATCGAGCGTCGCCACGCGGCGCGCGAGCTGAAGCGTGCGCTGCGGGCCTGCCGGCACCTGCACGGCAAACAGGCATCGAGATGCCGGCTCGTCGCCCATCTGAACGGCGCGAGCGGACCGTCTGAACCGTCGCTGCTGTGATGCACGCGCCCTGAGCGCGCTGTGCAAAAGTAAGTAGTAAGGCTGCGCACTTCCCACTCGACACGGATCGAGTTAGGATGCGCCGATGGCCGGCGAGCAACCAGTTCTGTACGCGCTCGACGAGCAGGGCGTGGCCATGATCACGATGAACCAGCCCGACACGCGCAACGCGCTGTCGGCCGAGATGCTCGGCGGGCTGATCGCCGCGTTCGAGCGCGCGCGGGGGGAAGATGCGGCCCGCTGCGTCGTGCTCGCTTCCTCGCACGAGCGGACGTTCTCCTCGGGGGCCAACCTCGGCGGTTTCGCCGCCGACACGTCACTCGTCGAGCGTCACTTCGGCTCCGAGCGCTTCGTCGGGCTGTTCAAGCTGATCGGCGAGCTCGGCAAGCCGACGGTCGTCGCCGCCGGCGGGCACGTGCTCGCCGGAGCGCTCGGAATCGCCTTGGCATGCGACTTGATCGTCGCCTCCGAGGATGCGAGCTTCGGCACGCCCGAGATCAACGTCGGCACGTTCCCGTTCATGATCATGGCGCTGATCTATCGCAACGTGCCGCGCAAGAAGGCCAACGAGCTCTTGCTGCTCGGCGAGCGCTGGAGCGCGCAGGAGGCGCTCGCCGCCGGCATCGTCAACCGCGTCGTGCCCGCCGCCGAGCTGGAGACGGCAGTGCGCGAGTGGGCGGTCAAGCTGGCCGGCAAGTCGCCCGTGATCATGCGCCTCGGCAAGGAGGCGATGCGCCGCCAGCTCGACATGCAGCTCGACGAGGCGCTCGACTACCTGCGCGCGCAGCTGACGCTGGCGATGTCGACCGAGGACATCGTCGAGGGCGTCAGCGCGTTCTTCGAGAAGCGCGATCCGCAGTGGAAAGGACGCTGATGAGCACGACCGAGAAGCCGCCCGCGACACCGAGCGCCGGCGAGGCGAGCAGCTCGCTGCTGCGCCCGCTGGTCGAGGATTTGCACGCGCGCCGCGAGCAGATCAAGCTCGGCGGCGGCGAGGAGAAGATCGCCCGCCAGCACGCCGCCGAGAAGCTGACCGCGCGTGAGCGCCTGGCGCTGCTGATCGACGAGGGGACGTTCACCGAGCTCGGCATCCACGGGCGCCCGCACTTCGCCCAGCGCGCGATGGACGGCAAGGTCGCGCCGGCCGACGGCGTGATCACCGGCTACGGCAAGGTCGAAGGGCGGATGGTCGCCGTCTGCGCCTATGACTTCACCGTGATGGCCGGCTCGATGGGCATGACCGGAGAGCTGAAGGTCACGCGCCTGCGCGAGCTGGCGCTGACCAAGCGGATCCCCTTCATCTGGCTGCTCGACTCGGCCGGCGCACGGATCCAGGAGGCTGTCGGCTCGCTGTTCGCCGGCTCCGGGCACCTGTTCCGCGAGGAGGTCGTGATGAGCGGCGTGATCCCGCAGGTTGCCGCGCTGATGGGGCCGTGCGCAGCGGGCACGGCCTACATCCCGGGACTGGCCGACTTCGTGCCGATGGTCAAGGGCCGCGGCTCGATGGCGCTCGCCGGACCGCACCTCGTGCGCGCGGCCGTCGGCGAGGACGTCACGCAGGAGGAACTCGGCGGCTCGCGCGTGCACACGCGCAAGTCCGGCGTCGGCGATCTCGAGGTCGCCGACGACGAGGAGTGCATCGTGCGGATCAAGCAGTACCTCTCGTTCATGCCCGAGAACTGCGAATCCAAGCCGCCGCTGCGCGCAAGCGAGGACCCGATCGAGCGCGGCGACGAGGAGCTGCTCGACGTGCTGCCCGAGTCCAATCGCAAGCCGTATGACATGTACGAGGTGATCCGCCGGATCGCCGACGACGGCTTCTACTTCGACATGAAGCCGCAGTGGGCGAAGACGATCATCACCTGCTTCGCGCGCTTCGGCGGCCGCCCGGCCGGGATCGTCGCCAACCAGCCCAAGCAGCTCGGCGGCATCCTCGACAACGACTCCGCCGACAAGGCCGCGCGCTTCGTCAACCTCTGCAACGCCTTCGGCATCCCGCTCGTCTTCCTGATGGACGTGCCTGGCTTCATGGTGGGCACGAAGGTCGAGGCCGCCGGGATCATCCGCCACGGCGCGAAGATGCTCTACGCAGTGGCCAACGCGACCGTGCCGAAGATCACCGTGATCACGCGCAAGGCCTACGGCGCGGGCTACTACGTGATGAACGGCCGGGCGTACGAGCCCGACCTGATCGTCGCCTGGCCGAGCGCCGAGATCAGCGTGATGGGCGCTGAGGGTGCCGTCGAGATCGTGATGCGCAAACAGGTCGAAGAAGCGGAGGACCCGGAGGCGAAGAAGGCCGAGCTGATCGAGGCCTACCGCAAGATCATCGACGTCTACATCGCGGCCGGCAACGACATGATCGACGACGTGATCGACCCGCGCGAGACGCGCTCGACGATCTGCCGCGCGCTGGAGATGGCCGAGGGCAAGAAGATCGAGCGTCCCTACAAGAAGTCAGGAGTGGTTCCGGTATGAGCCTCGACGATCCCGTAGTGATCACCTGCTCGATTTCGGGGGCGATCGCCAACCGCGAGCAGTGCCCGGCGATCCCTTACACGCCCGAGGAGTACGCCGCCGAGGCGCGGCGGATCGTCGACGAGGGCGGCACGATGATCCACATCCACGCGCGCAAACCGGACGGCACGCCGAGCTATGAGATCGAGGACTTCGCGGCGATCACCGAGGCGATCCGGACCGAAGTTGGCGACGCGGCGATCATCAACTACTCGACCGGCACGATCGGCGTGCCGCTGGAGAAGCGGATCGAATACCTGCGCGCCTGCAAACCCGAGGTCGCGGCGCTGAACATGGGCTCGATGAACTACGCCAAGTACTCGCGCTCGCGCAAAGGCTTCGTCTTCAGCATGGTCTTCCAGAACCCGTTCGAGGAGATCGTGCAGCTGCTCGAAGCGATGAACGAGCTCGGGATCAAACCGGAGCACGAGTGCTTCGACCTCGGCCACGTCGGCAGCCTCGCGCCGTTGATCGACATGGGCGTGCTGAAGACGCCGCTGCACGTCGACTGCGTGATGGGCGTCGTCGGCGGCGTGCCGCCCACCGCGCGCAACCTCGCGGCGATGGTCGAGAACATCCCGGTCAATCCTCCCGGCGAGCCGCACTCGCACTGGGGCGTGATCGGCGTCTCGCGCGACCAGTGGATGCTCGTCTCGGCGGCGCTCTCGCTCGGCGGCTCGATTCGCGTCGGCCTGGAGGACAACCTGTACCTGCCGAGCGGCGAGATGGCCAAGTCCAACGGCGAGCTGATCGCCAAGGCGCGGCAGATGACCGAAGACGCCGGTCGCCGTCCGGCAACCGTGCAGGAGGCGCGCGCTGCGCTCGACATTCCCCAGCGCGGCGCCGACGCGCCAGACGTCGCCGCGCCGGGCTCGGGCGCACCAACCGCCGAAGGCGCCGCCGCATGAGCCTGCCGCTTGAGGGCATCCGGGTGCTCGATCTCTCGCGCCTGTTGCCGGGTGGCTTTTGCTCGCTACTGCTCGCCGACTTCGGTGCCGACGTGCTGAAGCTCGAGGACACGGGGATGGGCGACTACATCCGCTGGTCGCCGCCCTATTACGAGGGTGCCCACGACAGCGCCAAGTCGGCCCTGTTCCTCTCGCTCAACCGCAACAAGCGCTCGATTCGCCTGGACCTGAAGAACGAGCGCGGGCGCGAGGCGCTGCTGCGCCTGGTGCGCGAATACGACGTCGTGCTCGAGTCCTTCCGCCCGGGCGTGCTCGACCGGCTCGGCGTCGGCTACGAGCGGATGCGCGAGGAGAACCCGGGGATCGTCTACTGCGCGATCTCCGGCTACGGCCAGGACGGTCCCAAACGAGACGCGTCCGGACACGACATGAACTACCTCGGCCTGATCGGCCTGCTCGGGCTGACCGGCGAGCGCGGCGGCGAGCCGGTGCAGGCGGCCGGGCAGATCGCCGACCTCGGCGGCGGCGCGCTGATGGCCGCGTTCGGCATCCTCGCGGCGCTGCGCGAGCGCGACGGCGGCGGGCCTGGCTCGGACCCCCCGGCTCCGGCGAGGGCCAGCTGGTGGACGTCTCGATGGCCGACGGGGCGCTCTCGTGGCTGGCGATGGTCGCGGCGACCTACTTCGCCGACGGCAGCGTCCCGCGCCGCGGCGAGCTGCCGCTCGCGGGTTCGCTGATCTGCTACCGCCCGTACGAGTGCGCCGACGGCTGGGTGACGCTCGGTGCGCTCGAGCCGAAGTTCTGGCAGGGCTTCTGCCGCGGCGTCGGGCGCGAGGAGCTGATCGTGGCCCAGTTCGAGCGCCCCGGCTCGGCGGCACACGAGCAGGTGAAGGAGATCTTCAAGGGGCGCACGCGCGAGCATTGGGAGGCGTTCGCGCGCGAGAACGACTGCTGTCTGGAGCCGGTCCTAGAGCTCGACGAGGCACTCGACTCAGAGCTCGTCGGCGCGCGCGAGATGGTCGTCGAGATCGACCAGCCCGGAGCCGAGCGAGTCGTGCGGCTGCTCGGCGTGCCGGTCAAGCTCGGCCGCACGCCGGGCGACCACGCGCGCCTGCCCGGGCCGGCGCTGGGCGAGCACACCGAGGAGGTGCTGCGCGGCGCCGGCTACAGCGCCGAGGAGGTCGCCGAGCTGCTCGCCGACGGCGCCGTCGCGGGGCCGGCGGGCGAGCAGCAGGACATGTCCTTCCAGGTCTGAGCGTGAGGGGGCTGCCGGGATGAACGCGACGCTCCCAGCGGCCGGCGGCGCTGCCGGCGAGCGGCCGCTGCTGAAGATGAGCGAGCTCGCCGAACGCTCGGGCGTGAGTGCCGGGACGATCCGCTACTACCTGCGCGAGGGACTGCTCGGCGAGGGCGAGGACATCGTCCGCACGTCGCGCAACATGGCCTACTACCCGCCGCAGTACGTCGAGCGGATCGAGTTGATCAAGCGCCTGCAGGAGAAGCGCTTCATGCCGCTGCGCGTGATCAAGAGCACGCTCGCCGAAGACCCCGGGCGCGTGCACGCGCTGATCGAGCTCGAGGACCGCATCCTCGAGCGCGCGCTCGCGAGCGCCGAGAGCTCCAAACGCGTCTCGGTCAAGGCCGTGCGCGAGCGCTACGAGATCCCGCGCAACGTGCTCGACCGGCTCGCCGAGATCGGCGTGCTCACGCCCAACCGCAGCGGCTATGACCAGGACGATGTGAAGATCATCGAGGCGATCGCGAGCTTCCGCGCGGGAGGGTATGAGGAGGCGCTCGGCTTCACCGTGTACGACACGTTGCGCTACCGCGAGGCGCTAGAGCCGCTCGTGCAGGCCGAGGTGCGGGCGCTGCTGGAGCGGCTCGCCGGCGAGGTCGAGGTGGAGCGGGCGATGGAGATCGTCGCCGCCGGCGTCGAACCGCTGCGCGAGCTGCTCGGCGCGATGCACTCCAAGCTGCTGCTCGCCGAGCTGCGGCGGCAGCGCGCGCGGAGCTAGCGACGCGGGCGGCGATCCCGACCGCGCAGCCGAGCGCCGATCTGGCCGGGTCGGCCGTGGGCAGGGAGAGTGGACAACTGAACCGCCTGCGTATAGGTTGTCCACAAGGTTCGACTATCGAGGATCGCGGTGGGGGCGGACCGTCAGACGAGGGGAAGGGGACAGGATGACTAGGGGTACGCTGGGCGCCTGCCTTGTGGCGCTGCTGGTGGCGGCAACGGGAGCGTCGGCAGCGAGTGCCGCCGAACCGGCGTTCTTCGAATGCGCCAAGCTCAAAGGCGGCAAATTCAAGGGTGGCACTTGCGCTGAAGAAAGCGCGAAAGGCAACCACGAACTGGTCGAAGGCATCGGCACGAGACCGCTGCACGTCAAGTCGACGCTGGTCGACACGCTGATACCGCAGTTCGGTCCGGGCGCCGGCAAAATCGAATGCAAAAAGGCGTCGGCCACGGGCACGCTTGCGTCCCCGACGCGGATCACGAAACTCGTGATCACGCAGAAGGAATGCTACAGCACGATTTCGAAATTCTGCACGAGCGCGGGGCAGCCGAAACACACGGTGGTCACGAACTCGCTGGAAGGGACGCTCGGTTACATCGACGCTGCAGAACACCGCGTCGGGATCGATCTCAAAGGCGAAGGCGGAGCCGACATCATGGACTTCAACTGCGAAGGCCTCGAAGAGGTGATCGCGGGATCGGCGATCGGAGAATTGTCGCCCGTCAACACATCGAGTTCGACGTTCACTGCCGTGTTCACGCGTGACCCTGAAGGGTTCCAATCGATCACCAGCTTTGAAGGGGAACCCGAAGACGTGCCGCTGGGCTCACTCAACGGCAGCGGGCCGTACCCGAGCTCGCTGAGCGGCACGATCACACTGAAACCCGGGAAGCTCCTCCTGAAAGGCTGACGTCCGGACTACCAGAGCGCCCGGTGGTGCTCCATCACGCCAAGCCCGTGCGCGAGCGCGAGCCCACCGGGCAGCTCCCCCGAGAAAGTGCCGAACGGCGCGCGATAGTCGCTCTTGAAGATGAGCAGGTTCTCGCTGCGGCTGCGCTCCGCCTCCGCGCGAAAGCGCAGCTCGCTGCCGTCCTCGCCGGTCAGCCTGCATAGGTCGGGGCTGAAGCGCACCGGCGCAACCTCGTGCGGCCGGCTGTCGACCCACACTGTCCGCTCCGAGCCCGACGGCGGGTCGTTGACGCCGCTGACGAGGTTCCACGCGAGCGCGGCGCCCTCGGGGCTCTCGCCGACGCCCGCCGACCACCACCACTCGGTGTGGCGCGAGTGATATCCGGCGGTGTCGTCGATCACGGCACGCGCGTCGAGCACTCGCGGTGCCTGACCGGCGACGGTCAGCGTTCCGTAGGCGGCAACGCCGGCCTGCTTGCGGGTCCACACATGCTGGCGAGCGTTCGGGCAGCGCACCTGCACGCCTGGTTCTTCCGCCAGCACGAGGTCGAGCTCGAGATCCCGAGCGCGCAGCAGCAGCCGTCCGTGCCTGAGCTGCAGCTCCCGGTGGCGGGGCAGCAGACGCGTGCGCTCGTCCAGCCGATCCTCGCCGCGCAGGTGGAGCGCCCAGAAGGACTGCCGCGCCGGACCGACCTGCACGAGCGCCGCACAAGCCATCAGCTCCTCGCTGAACACGCCCACGTAGCGCCAGCGCTTGAGCGGGCGGCCGCCCCGCAGCAGCGCCATCGGACGGCTGGCGGCAAGCGCCTCGAAGCTCGCCGCGGATGTTCCGGGCGTTATGCTTTGAGGTGTTGACTGACCAGTCAATCTATTTGGGGAACGGATCGCGTAGCGAATGTGCGTATGCGCGCCGGCCGCAGGGAGGGCTCAGTTGAAGGCCGCCGCAGTCCAGCTCAACGCCACCGCCGACAGCGCGGCCAACCTGGCCACTGCCGAGCGGCTGGTGCGCGCGGCAGCCGCTGACGGCGCAGAGTTGATCGTACTCCCCGAGAAGTGGACCGCGATGGGCTCTGATGAGCAGTTGCGAGCGGCCGCCGAGTCGCTCGACGGCCCGTCGACGCGCTGGGCGCGGGCGCTCGCCGCCGAGCTCGCCGTCGAGCTGATCGCCGGGTCGATCGTCGAGCGTGTGCCCGAGCAGGAGAAGCTCGCAAACACCTCGGTGCACGTCGGCCCGGACGGCGAGCTGAAGGCCGTCTACCGCAAGATCCACATGTTCGACGTCGACGTCGGCGGGCGCTCCTATCGCGAGTCCGACCTCGAGCAGCCGGGCGAGGAGATCGTCCTCTCGGAGACCGCCGACGGGCTCGAGCTGGGGATGTCAATCTGCTACGACCTGCGCTTCCCCGAGCTGTTCCGGATCCTCGCCGTGCGCGGTGCGCGCGCGTTCCCACTGCCGGCGGCCTTCACGCTGGCGACGACGCGAGACCACTGGGAGGCGCTGATCCGTGCGCGCGCGATCGAGAACCAGGCGTTCGTGATCGCGGCCAACCAGATCGGCGAGCATCCCGGAGGCAACCGCTCGGGCGGGCGCTCCATGATCGTCGACCCATGGGGCATCGTGCTCGCCCAGGCACCCGACGGGGAGGGCCACGTGATCGCCGAGCTCGACCTCGAGCGCCAGCAGGAGATCCGCGCCAAGCTGCCGTCGCTTGCCAACCGGCGCGCGGAGGCCTATCGCTGGCCGCAGGCGGTGCGGGCATGAGCGCCGCGAGGGCGAGCGGCGGCGGCACCACGCCGAGCCCGCAGACGAGCTCCGGCCAGAGCGATGCCTCGACGCGCCAGGGTGGCGCGAAGGCCGCGCCGGACAAGCGCCGACTGATCCTCGACGCCGCCGTGCGCGTGTTCGCGCGGCAAGGCTTCCACGCCTGTCGCGTCGCCGACATCGCCGACGAGGCGGGCGTCGCGTACGGGCTCGTCTACCACTACTTCGCCTCCAAGGACGAGGTGCTCGATACGCTCTTCCTCGAGCGCTGGCAGGTGATGCTCGAGCTGATCCGCGAGGTTGACGCCGAGCCGCTGCCCGTGCGCGAGAAGCTGCGCGCGATCGCCTCCTTCATCATCGACAGCTACAGCCACGACCCCGACCTGATGAAGGTGATCATCGTCGAGGTGACGCGCGCCGCCAACTCGTTCGGCGACACGCACATCGGCACGATCCGCGACGCCTACGAGCTGATCGCCGGGATCGTCCAGCAGGCGCAGGACGAAGGCGTCTTCAAGGCCGAGATCGAAGCGCGCTTCGCGGCAATGGCCTTCTACGGCGTGATCGAGCAGCTGCTGACCGGTTGGATATTCGACCTGCTGCCGCAGGGCGAGGAGGAGTTCGAGCGGGCCAAGTCGGTCGTCGTGGAGACCGTCTGCGGCGGTCTCGAGGTGGGTGCCGTTTCCGATGAGACCACCCCGGGCAATAGACTGCCGCGGTGATGGAGAACGAGATGGTCAAGCGGCTGGCGTGGTCGGGACTCTTGGCGGCGTTCGGAGCGCTCGCGAGCATCGCCGCGCAGCGCGCGGCGGCCGTCGCGTTCCGACGGCTGTTCGCCGAGGAGCCGCCGGAGTGAGCGCACCGCCGACGCCGGCACCGGGCCAGCAGGGCCCGGAGGCGCCACACAACATCGCCGCGGCGATCGCCGAGGTGTCCGAGCGAGCGCAGGTGCTCGTACGCGAGGAGATCGAGCTCGCCAAGGTTGAGGTCACCGAGAAGGCGACCAAGCTGGTCAAGGGCGCCGTCGTCGGCATCGCCGCCGGCATCTTCGTGGCGATGGCGCTGATTTTCGCCCTCGTCGGCTGCGCGTGGCTTCTCTACTACTACCTGCCTGGTAACAACTACACGTTCTTCTGGGGCTTCTTCGCGATGGCCGTGATCCTGCTCCTGCTCGGAGCGCTCGCCGGCCTGCTCGCGGCCAAAGCCGTCAAAAAAGGCTCGCCGCCGATGCCGACGATGGCGATCGACGAGGCGCAGAAGATCAAGCAGACGGTCAGCAACGGCTCGGCAGCAGCGCCCGGCACGTCGACGCCGAGCGGGGTCGGCGGCGGTTCGGGGGTGGGTGGCTGATGGTGCAGCGCTCGCCCGCTGAGATCCGCAGCTCGATCGAGAGCAACCGCATGGAGCTCGCAGTCTCGCTAGACCGCCTGCGTGGCGAGGTCGCGCACATCACCGATTGGCGCGGGCATGTGGAGCGCCACCGCGAGCAGCTGACCGCGGGCGCGGCCGTCGTCGGGCTCGCGCTCGGCGTGAAAATCCTCCGTGGACGCCAGCGCCGGCGCCGCGAACGCTAGCCCGCGACTCAGCTCAACAACGAGCGCGGCACGCCGCCGACGCCGATCAGGCCGGGGCCCGTGTAGGTGCCGATCACGGGGCCGACCTCCGAGCTGAAGACGGGCTCTGAGTCGAAGATCTCGCGGCAGCGATCGATTAGCCGCTGCGCCTGGTCGGGCGCCTGGATGTGCTGCACGACCCAGCCGTCGGCGCCGTTCTCGTGCAGCTCCTTGGCGTAGTCGACCATCCGCTCGAATGCGCGACCGGCCGTGCGCACGCGCTCGACGGGCGTGATTTCGTACTCGAGCGAGAGGATCGGCTTGATCTTCAGCGTGCCGCCGAGCCAGGCCTGGGCCTTGCCGATCCGCCCGCCCCGTCGCAGGTACTCGAGCGTGTCCAGGCAGAACCAGATCTTCAGCGCCTTGCGCGTCTCGCGCACGTGCGCGACAACGGCGTCCTTGTCGGCACCCGCGCGTGCCGCAGCGCACGCGGCGAGCACGAGCAGGGCCGCCCCGCCGCAGCCGCTTTCGGCATCGACTACCTCGACGCGCTCGCCGAGCCCGCGCTCGCCGAGCAGGGCGTGCGCCTGACTGGCCGCCTCGCAAGTGCCCGAGATGCCGCCGGCGAGGTGGATCGAGACGACATCGTGACCCTGCTCGATCAGCGGCTCCCACACGGCGAGGAAGTCGCCGATCGAGGGCTGCGAGGTCGTCGGCAGCTCGGGGTCGGTACGTAGACGCTCGTAGAAGGCGTCGAAGCTCGGCATGTCTAGCTCGCGTTCGGGCTGTCCCTGCCAGCCGACGTACAGGCTGATCTGGTGGATGCCTTCGCGCGCCGCCAGCTCTCGCGGCAGGTAATGGGTGCTGTCTGTGGCTACTGCGACGGCGGGCATGCGCCGCGGGACGCTACACCAACGCCTCTGCGAGCTCCCCGGACTCGTACATCTCGGTCACGATGTCGCAGCCGCCGAGCAGCTCGCCGTTGACGAACAGCTGCGGGATCGTCGGCCAGTTGGAGATCGCTGAGAGCTCCTGGCGGATGCGCGGGTCGGGCAGGATGTCGACGGCCGCAAACGGCGTGTCAAGCGCCTGCAGGGCGGCGACGGTGCGCGCCGAGAAGCCGCACGCCGGCGCCTCGGGGGTGCCCTTCATGAAAAGGATCACCTTGTGCTCGGAGATCGCCTCGGAGATCGCGTCGCGGATCGGGTTGGTCTCACCGGCGGGCGCAGGGCCCGCGCTCGGGGCCGGCTGGCCCGGGGACATTGGAAGCTCGCTCGTGGGGTTGGTGCTGGACATGAAGGGCTCCTGGCTCAGGTAGTTGTCGGCTGCGGTGCGGAGGCGTCCTCGGCGGGCACGTCCGCGTTGCTCTGCTGAGGGGTCTGCGTCTTCAGCGACAGCGCGTGGATCGGACCACCGATCTCGGCGCCGAAGATCTCGTAGACGAGGCGGTGCTGCTCAATGCGGCTACGACCCGCGAAGGCCGCTGCCGTCACGGTCGCGCGGAAATGATCGCCGCCACCGGCGTAGTCCTCGACCTCGGCGCGCGCGCCTGGAATCGAGGCCTCGATACGTTGCTTGAGGTCCTCCGCTGAGGGCATACAGGGCTAGCGTAGAGGATCGCGGCGGGCCTCCCAGCCGCCGCTATACTTTGGAAAGTCTTGAAGCCGCAACGAGGAGTAAAGCGATGATCACGATCAGCGACAAGGGCGCAGAGAAGGTGCGCGAGTTCCTCTCCGCCCAGGAGGCGGATGTGAGCATGGCCGGCCTGCGCGTCGGCGTCCGCGGCGGCGGTTGCTCGGGCTTTCAGTACCAGCTTGCCTTCGACGAGCAGCGCGAGAACGATCTCGTGTTCGAGGATCACGGGCTGAAGCTCCTGGTCGACAACGAGAGCCTTCCGTTCGTGCGGGGATCGGTGATCGACTACGAGGAGAGCCTGCAGGGCGCGGGGTTCAAGGTCTCCAACCCCAACGTGGTCGCCGCCTGTGGCTGCGGCTCGTCGTTCCGCGTGGCCGAGGAAGAGCAGGTCTCGGCGGTCTGAAGTCGCGGCGATTGCTCGCGGGCCTGTTGCTGCCCGCGGTTGTCTTGGTGGGCTGCGGGAGTTCGAGCAGCAAGACCGGCAGCTCGACGGCGCATCGAACGACGTCTGCGCTACAGGCCTCAGAAGGTCGCGGACCGGCTCTTGGGCTGACCGAGGACAACGCCGATCTGCTCTGGAACCCAGGTTCGCCGTCGCGGTCCGGCGGCACAGCGTTCCAATTCGCACGGGAGCAGCTCACGGCGATTCATCCGCGCTACATCCGCCTGCTCGTGGACTGGGCAGCGCTGCAGCCGCAGCGTGGGCGCGTGCCGAACCTCGACGGACTGGTCGATGGCTGCGCGCGAGCGGTCGCGCCGTGCGCGCCGTACGCCGGCATCCGCGAGGAGCTGGCTGCGATCGCCACGCAGCAGGGTGCGGCGCGGGCCGAAGGGCGCGAGGGCTTCGAAGTGGTGCTCGACGTGTTCGGCGTGCCGCCGTGGGCGTCGGCTCCGGCGAGCGGGTGCGAGCTCGCCGGGACGCAGCCGTTCTCGCGCCCGATCAGCGAAGCCGGGCTGGCCGGCTACAGGTCGCTGATCCGTGCCCTGCTCGCGCTCGGCCGGGAGGAGGGCGTGGCGCTGAGCTGGTGGAGCCCGTGGAATGAGCCCAACAACCCCGTCTTCCTCAGCCCGCAGCGGCCCGAATGTGCACTCGCCGCACCGTCGCGGGCGCCCGCCGTCTACGCGCAGCTCACCGAAGCGATGGCCGACGAGCTTGCGACCGACGGCGGCACGCATCACCTGCTGCTCGGCGAGCTCGCCGCGTACGCCGGCGACTCGCTCCATCGCACCAGTCTGAGCAGTTTCGTGGCGGCGCTGCCGGGCCGGGTGTTGTGCCTCGGGGACGTGTGGGCGATCCATGCCTACGCCGCCTGGGGTAAAGCTCGACCTGAGGATGACCCTGTATCAGTGCTCGCACGGGCGCTCGCTGCGCGGGGCTCGTGCGCTGCCAAAGCCAAGATCTGGGTGACGGAGACAGGCGCGGGAGCGCCGCGCCCAGGCAGCGCCCGCCCGTCGGGGCAGGCCGCCGAAGCGGCGGGATGCCAGGCGCTCGGCGCGCAGGTCGAGCGCTGGTCTGCCGACCCGCGCGTCGGTGCGCTCTTCCAGTACAGCTTCCGCGAGGACCCGGCATATCCGGTGGGGTTGCTGAGCGCCGATCTGCGACGCACCTACAGCGCCTATCGCCTGTGGCTCGACTATGCGCAGGCGCGCACCGGCGAGAAGCCTGCGCCGGCGCCCGTCACTGCCTGCGCATAGGCTGGCCGGCGTGGCGATCGTTCCCCAGCTCGTGCGCAGTCTGGCGCCTGCGCGCCTGCGCGACGACGTGCGCCTGCGGGCGCTGGCCGTTGGGGCTGGGCTGATCCCGCCGCGCACGATGCACTCCGAGCAGGATGCACGCGTCCTGCTCGAGGCCGCCCGCGGTGCCCGCCGCGTGGTCGAGATCGGTGTCTACGAGGGCTCCTCGGCGCTTGCGCTGCAACGCGAGCTGGGCCCGCAGGCGGAGCTCCACCTGATCGACCCGTTCGGACGCCATCCCGACGCATTGCCGGGAGGCTGGGGAGCGAGCGAGCGCGCCACGCGGCGCCTCGTCGACCGCGCCGGACGCAGGCTCGGCGCGCGAGCTCCCGCAGTGCACTGGCACGTGGCCCTCTCGCACGAGGTCGCTGCCGGCTGGGAGCAGGAGCTCGACCTCCTGTTCATCGACGGCGATCATTCGGAGACCGGCTGCGAGCGCGACTGGGAGTGCTGGCGCTCGTTCATCCGTCCAGGGGGGCGCGTGGTCTTCCATGACGCGCGCGCCGGCCGGCCGGCCGGGCGTGGTCTGCCGGGGCCGACGGCCGTCGTCGAGCGCCATCTGCGCCGGGGCGCGACGCCGGGCTGGCGGATCGTCGCGGAGGCCGATCGCACGGTCGTCGCGCGCCGGCTGTCCGAGTCGACACCGGCAGCTTGACCGGTGCGCCGCGCGACGGCTCCTATCTGCCCATGACCCCCTAAAACCGGGCCAGAACTGCTAAACACTTGACATTACGTCAAGCCCTGTGCTAGCTTCGCCCGGGACATGATGTCGAGCATCGCCATGGGGCCGGTGCGTCCGAGCCCCGGACAGATCGGTCGTCTTGAGGGAGGGAATTGGGTGAGCGCGAGGTGTGGCATAGACGGCCTCAGCCTTGCGTCGCACAGCCTCGCGGTGACGAGCGCGGGGTGCTCCGCCAACACGGATGCGGCGAGGGTACCGGCAGGGAAGCGCATGGTCTGACACCGTTGGACTTGACTTGACGCAGATGTTTCCATCTGCCAAGGTCGAGATTGGAGGGCCGCTGACTGGGTACAGCTCAGGGGCAGGGACTGGCACTGGGGAACTCAGCAACAGCGGGAACTCGTGCCGGCAACGGACAAGAGGGAAAAGGAGTATCTAGATGCGTCTTAAGATGATGGGGCTCTGCCTCGTCGCCGTGTTTGCTCTGACGGCCGCCCTTTCGGCGAGCGCGTCGGCTGCTGAACCGGCGTTCTACGAATGTCACAAACTGACGACCAAACCGTACACGGGCAAATTCACGGACAAAAAATGCTCGGTTGCGGCCACGCCGGAACAGGAAGCTGCCGGCAAAGTGAACAAGTACGAACTGCAGGAAGGCATCGGCGCCAAAGGCAAACCGTTCAAGGGCAAGGGTGGCAAAGCGACCCTGCACACGCCGGCCGTCGGTGGAATCGTTGAATGCAAATCGTTCAAGGACGAAGGTCACATCGCAACGCCCACGACCGAGAACAAAGTGATCTCCACGTTCACGAGCTGCACGAGCCTCGGCAAAAAGTGCACGAGCCCGGCTGCGAAAGCTGGCTCGATCGTGACCAAGAACCTCGCGGGCGAACTTGGCTACATCAACAAAGCCAAAAAAGAAGTCGGCGTTCTGCTGAAAGCTGAAACCGGTTCAGTGCTGGCCGAATTCAACTGCGAAGGCCTTGAAATCGTCACGACCGGTTCCGTCATCGGGACCCAGACGGGCGACATCAACACGTTCAGCAAGAGCTCGACCAACACGTTCGCCGTGAACGGCGAAGGTTTCCAGCAGATCAAAAACTTCGAAGGCGGAGCGAACCACGAACTCCTGTCGACGATCAATGGCTCTGGTCCCTTCCCGTCAGGTCAGGAAGCATCGGCTCTGAACAAGGGCGAAGAACTGATGGTCAAAGCGTAAGCATTGACCGACGGGCTCTCTCGAGCTCGAAGTTCAGCAGCAAGCGTATGGGGTCTCCCCGGAGGCCCCATACGCCTTTAATGAGAGGCCTCGGCGCCGGCAGATACGCCGCATTGCTGGAGCTAATACAGGTCTCTCGCAAGGCCCGTTTGGGCTTCGCGGGACGCGACGGTTCGTCCTTGACAACCGTTGGGTGCTGACTAGACTGCCGAACAGGGATGAGAATTAGGAGAGGGTTGGGATGAGCGGGAACCATCGTCACTGGGGCACGGGTGCACGGGCAAGGCTCGGTGCTCTCCTCGCGCTGTGCGCGTGCGCCTTGACGGCGCTGCTGGCGATGAGCGCTCCGGCCTTCGCGCTCAGCGAACGCGGCCATGTCTTCACGTCGTCATTCGGCAGTGCCGGCGAAGGGTCGGGTCAGTTCGCCCGTCCGGCCGGAGTGGCCGTGAACGAATCGACTGGCGACGTCTATGTCGTCGATCGCGCCAACAGCCGCGTCGAGCGCTTCGACTCGAGCGGCAACTTCATCAGCGCGTGGGGATACGACGTCGGCCAGGCGACGAAAGAAAAAAAAGGTGCTGCGTTTGAAGTCTGCACGACTACATGCTTCGCGGGCCTCGGCGGTGGGGCTGTCTCGAAAGGCCAGCTCAACTTCCCGGAAGGGATCGCCGTCGACAACTCGACGGGCAGTCCGTCGTCGGGCGACGTGTACGTGGTCGTGACCGTTGAATTCGAACATTCCTACGTGGACAAGTTCGGTCCAGACGGCACGTTCCTTCGCCGCGTGACCAAAAAAGAAGAAACCGAATTCTTGGGGCGGATCGACGGTATCGCCGTCGACACGCAAGGGACGCTCTGGGTCGACTGGAGCGAAGAAGTGGTCACGAACTTCACGGGTGGCGAACCGAACAAACGGGTCAGCGAAGAAGAAATCGAAACCAACGAAGCGGAACTCTCCGGCCCACGTCCGGGGTTCACGGTCGACTCGCAGGACAACCTGTTCGTGAACTTCGAACCAGGTGGCCTCTTCGAAGAAGCCGAAGAAGAAGTCGAACCGCAACACGCCGAAGGCAGGAGCGCCACCGGCGAAGAAGCCTGCGAAAAAGAAGCCTGCATCGTCGCCAAGTTCGCGGGCGTGGAAAAAGCCGAACTCGAACTCGCCCCCGGGGCACCGCTGATCGAAGGCTTCGCGGCCGGCGAGATCACATCGATGACCGCCGACCTCACGAACGACAACATCTACGTCAACGAAGCCAATCGAGTCTCGGCCTACAAATCTGACGGGACGCTGATCCAGCGCTTCGGCGAAGCCAACCTCGAAAAGGGCAGCGGGGTGGCGATCGACTCCAAAACAGGTGTTGTCTATGTAGCCGACGCGATCGCCAACAAGGTCGACGTGTTCTCGCTGGAACCGCCTGGCAAGCCAATCGTCACCGGCCTCTCGGCGGCCAAGACGACGCCGAACTCGACCGAATTGACGGCGGCGATCGACCCGCGCGGCTCGACGACCGAATACGTCTTCAAGTTCAGCACGGTGGCACCCGCCTCGTGTGCCTCCAGCCCGACGTGCGAAGCGCCGATCCCGCACGGCAGCATCGCCGCCGGCTTCAGCGATCAGACGGCTAGCGTGACGATCGCGGGGCTCGAAGCTGGCACCACCTACCACTACACGGTGATCGCAACCAATGCCGCCGGCGCAGCGGAAGGAGTCGAAGAACGCACGTTCACGACGCCGCTCACCGAAGCCGGGTTCTCGCTCCCGGACGGCCGCGCCTGGGAGCTCGTCTCGCCGCCCGAAAAAAACGGCGCAGGGCTTGAATCGATCTCGAGGGAAGGCGGCGTGATTCAGGCGGCCCCCGACGGCCACGCGATCACCTACATCGCCACGGGCCCCGATCAGGCCGAACCCGAAGGGAATCGCAGCCCCGCTTTCCAGCAAGGGCTCGCGAACCGGGTGACGGGCTCGAAAGGTCCCGAATG
Organism: uncultured Solirubrobacteraceae bacterium; assembly: GCA_963714215.1. Classification (GTDB taxonomy): domain Bacteria; phylum Actinomycetota; class Thermoleophilia; order Solirubrobacterales; family Solirubrobacteraceae; genus Palsa-744. Next base: position 89,493 of record CAVQNP010000004.1, on the reverse strand, counting down.
GACTTCGCAGGACATCACGATCAACACGACGCGCGCGCAGGGCGTGGGCCCAGGCGAACAGCAGGAATACCTCCAGTTCTCGCCGGACCTCGGCCAGGCGCTGGTGGAACCGTTCGGCCTGACCGCCGAATCCAACCCGCCGCTCTCGAGCGAAGCGACCGAAAAAACGATCTACGTGCGCCACAACGAAGGCTGCGGGCCGCCCCCCTCGAGTTGCTATCTGCCGATCGTGACCGCGTCGAACGTGACGTCCGGCAAACCCTTCGGCGCGGCTACCAGCGGGCCACACTCGGGCGTGCGTTTCATCACGGCGACCCCCGACTTCGGTCATGTGGTGCTGTCCTCACCGGTCGTGCTGACAACCGAAGTGGCGGCTCCCAACGGGCGCAACCTCTACGAGTGGACGGCGGCGACGCGCCAGCTGCGCTTGATCAACCTGCTGCCGCCCGCGGAAGGCTCGAGCGAAGAACTACCCGCCTCGTTCCCCGAAGTCGGCATCTCGAACAAACTCGTCAGGCATGCGATCTCCGAAGATGGGGCGCGCGTTGTCTGGAACGCAGGCGGGCACCTGTACGTGCGCGACATGGTCAAAGGCGAAACCGTGCGGGTCGACGCACCGGAAAGCCCGATCAAAGCGACCGAACTGACCGGTCCCGAACATCCCGTGTTCCAGACGGCGAGCACGGATACGACGAAGATCTTCTTCACCGACGAGCAGCGGCTGACCTCCGACTCGACGGCTTCGAAAGTCGAAGGCCGGCCGGACCTGTACGAGTACGACCTGACGACGAGGAAGCTGTCGGATCTCACAATCGACTCTCACGCCGGCGAAAGCGCCGCGGTGCGCGGTTTCATGATCGGCGCGAGCGAAGAAGCGGGCGATGACGGCGCCACCGTCTATTTCGTCGCGAACGGGATCCTCAGCGAAACGGCAAACGCGCTTGGCGAAAAAGCCAGCAAAGGCGGGTGCGTCAACAAATCGGGCGGTGAAGTGAAACTCCCGGGCGCGACCTGCAGCCTGTATGTCGAGCGCCTGGACACGACGAGCGGGACCTGGGGTGCGCCGACGTTCATCGCGACGCTCTCCGGCGAAGACCTGCCCGACTGGGAAGCCGCCAACGGTGGCTCGCTACGCGAAATGACGGCACGGGTCTCGCCCAACGGGCGCTTCCTCGCGTTCATGTCCAACAGGAGCATCACCGGCTACGACAACCGCGACGTCAACCCCGCCGCCGGCAATGCCCGGGACGAGGAGGTCTTCCTGTACGGCCGCGAATCGGGCAGCCTCGCCTGCGCCTCCTGCAACCCGACCGGCGCACGCCCCGCCGGTGTGCGCGACCAGGAAAACTCGGGCGAAGGGCTGGGCCTTGTCGTCGATCGCCCGCAGAGCTGGGACGGGCGCTGGCTGGCCGGCAGCGTCCCCGGTTGGACGGCCTCCGAAGCGACCACCACGCGCTACCAGTCGCGCTACCTCTCGAACACGGGCAGGCTGTTCTTTGACAGCGCCGACGGCCTGCTGCCGACGGACACGAACGGCAAAGAGGACGTCTACGAGTACGAGTCGCCCGGCGAAGGATCGTGCACCAACGCCGGAGGCTGCGTTGCGCTGATCTCCCCCGGGACCTCGACGCACGAATCGGCGTTCCTCGACGCGAGCTCGAGTGGCGACGACGTGTTCTTCCTCAGCGCAGCTCCTCTGACCCCGCAGGATCGTGACACCAACTTCGACGTCTACGACGCCCGTGTTTGCACGGGCGCATCGCCGTGCGTGAGCGTGAGCGAAACGACGACCACGAACTGCCTGACGCCGGACACGTGCAAAGCACCGCCGCCGTCCACGCCGGTGTTTCCATCGGGATCGGCTGTGACCTCGGGCAACGTCGCTTCGAACACCGGCGTTCTCTCGAACAAAGCAAAAACGCCTGCCGCGAAAAAACTCACACGGGCTCAGCTGCTCGCAAAAGCGCTGAAGAGCTGCAAGAAGCTCAAGAAGAAGCAGCGCGTGGCGTGCCAGAAGCGCGCACGCAAGAAATACGGCGCAAAGAAGGCGCCCAAGGGTAGGAAGGCGGCGCATAGGGGGGCTAAGAAGTGAGGATCGCCCAGCGAGGATTGTCCAAGCGGTCCGGTGTGCTCCCGGCGGTGCTCGCGATGGTCGTGCTGTATGCGCTTGCTGGCGCTGCCGGGGCCCAGGCGGCAGGCAGCTGGTGGCGTCTGTCATCGGTCGCTGCGCCGACGAATCTACCGCCGGGCGAAAAAGGCACGGTGGTCGCTTCTGTGACCAACCTCGGCGGGGAAGACGCCAAAGCGAGCGCGGAACACCCGATCAAGCTGACCGACACGATCCCGGCCGGCCTGGAAATCGAAAGCGTTCTCGGGTTTCCGGGTCACGCCCGCAACCCCTCGAAAGCGCTTCCGTGCAAAGTCGAAGGGCAAGTGGTCACATGCGAATCGGCGCAGCGGGTCGCCCCTTACGAAGGCATCGAAATCGTGGCGACCGTGAAAGTCAGCGGCTCGCCCGGCACGCTCACCAACGTCGTCTCCGTCGAAGGCGGCGAAGATGCTTCGGGTCCGATCGCGGCGCCGGCACCGCTCAGCAAGTCGCTGCACGTCAACGCCGCGCCGACTCAGTTCGGCGTGCAGAACTACGAACTGACGCCGGAAAACGAAGACGGGACGCGCGACAACCAGGCGGGGTCGCACACTTACCAGCTCACGACCACGCTGGACCTCAATCAGACGCTGGAAGTCAACGCGAACTCGAAACGCAACGAAGGGTCGGCACCAGCGCTCGTGCGCGACCTGCACTTCGTCCTGCCTCCGGGCCTGCTCGGCAATGTGACGGTGCTGCCGCGCTGCTCGGGCGTCAACTTCGCGACGATCACCGAAGGTGCGATCAATCTCTGCCCGGCGAACAGCGCCGTAGGCGTGGCGAAAGTGACGATCAACGAACCGAACATCTTCGGCGGAGTCGTGACCGAAACCGTTCCTGTGTGGAACCTCGAACCGGCGCCAGGCGAACCGGCCCGCTTCGGGATCGAGCTCGACAAAGTGCCGATCGTGCTGAACACAGCGGTGCGGACGGGGAGCGACTACGCCGTCGAAGTGAGCGTGCGTAACGCCTCGCAGGCGGTGGGGGTGCTTTCGACCCAGGTCAGCTTCTGGGGCGTGCCGAGCGACAAAAGTCATAACGGCGCGCGCGGCTGGGAATGCGTGGGCGACGAAAACTACGCCAGCGCGGCAGGGAAAAAATGCCCGAACACGGGCGAAGAAAACGGCAAAGCCTTCCTCGCGCTGCCGACGACCTGCGAATCGGCTCCGGCCACGACTGTGTCGGGCCGCTCTTGGCCGCACGGCGCACTCAACAACGAAGTCTCCACGCTCCCGGCCGAAAACGCCACGTACACCTTCCCGTCGGCGCTGCAGGGCTGCGAATCGCTCGCATTCGCGCCGACGCTGGGGATCGAAACGGACACCCACAACGCGAGCAGCCCGTTCGGCATGGCGCTGAAAATCGACGTGCCCCAAGACGGCACGCTGTCGGCCAGCGGCTCCTCGGACGCGACGGTCAGGGCGACGACGCTGACGCTGCCGCTCGGCGTTCAGGCGAGCCCTGGCGCGGCGAACGGCCTGCTCACTTGCTCGGCCGGGCAGATCGGCTTCAACGGCTTCGAAGTCGGCCTGCCCGAAAGCGCGCAGGTGCAGAACAACCACTTCACGCCGGCCGGGATCGAATGCCCGGACGCGGCGAAGATCGGCACGGTCAGCATCAAGACTCCAGATCTCGAAAACGAACTGACCGGCGGCGCATACCTCGCCTCGCAGAACACCAATCCATTCGGCTCGCCGCTGGTGCTGTACCTGTTCGCCGAAGACCCCGTCTCGGGAGTCAAGGTCAAGCTCGCCGGCAACATCGCGATCGATCAGAGCACCGGACAGCTGACCTCGACCTTCGAAAACACGCCCCCGGTTCCGTTCGAACACCTGACGGTCAACCTGTTCGGCGGGGGCCGCGCCTCGCAGTCGACGCCTCCACTGTGCGGTGACTACAAAACAGACGCCACATTCCAGCCATGGTCGAAACCAGCTGTCGTCGGCTCGGCGAGCATCGCGATCACGGCCGGCGCAGGTGGCGGTCCCTGCCCGAGCAACCCGCAGCCGCTCGGAGGCTCGCTCCAGGCCGCCTTCCTGAACCCCCAGGCCGGCGCGTTCTCGCCGTTCTCGTTCACGATCGGGCACCCCGACTCAGATCAGGCGCTATCGGGGATCGAAGCGCACCTGCCTGCGGGCGCGGCGGCGGTGATCTCCTCGGTCAACCCTTGCCCCGAACCACCTGCCGGTCAGGAATGGAGCTGTGGCGCCGACAGCCTGATCGGTAAAGCAACCTCGAGCTCGGGCTTTGGACCGACGCCGTTCTCGCTGGGGGGCCAGGTCTACCTCACGACCGGCTACGGCGGGGCCCCGTTCGGACTGCTCGTCTCGACCAACGCCGAACACGCCGGGCCCTTCAACCTCGGCGTCATCAACGTGCGCTCACGAATCAACGTCGACCGCACGACGGCGGCTGTGACGGTCACGACGGACCCCGGTCCACGCGGTGAAGTCCTGCCGACGATGATCAAAGGCGTGCCGGTCGACCTGAAACAGATCAACGTCACGGTCGATCGTCCGAACTTCGAGTTCAACCCGACCAACTGCACCCCGGCGGCGGTCACGACCAGCGTCCATGGTGCGCAGGGCGCCAGCGCCTCGCTGTCGACCCCGATCGCGGTGACGAACTGCGGCGCGCTGCCCTTCACTCCCAAGCTGACCGCAAAGACGCAGGGCAATGCTTCGAAATTGAACGGCGCCAGCCTCACGGTCCGCGTCGAATCATCCCCCGGACAGGCCAACATCGCCAAAACACGGCTCGTGCTGCCGATCGCACTGCCCTCGCGCCTGACGACGATTCAGAAAGCGTGCCCCGACGCGACGTTCGAGGCCAACCCGGCATCGTGCGACGAAGGCTCGAACATCGGCTCGGCCACGGTTCACACACCCGTGCTGAAGAGCCCGCTGACGGGCCCGGCCTATTTGGTCTCGCACGGCAACGCCGCCTTCCCGGACGTCGAGTTCGTGCTGCAGGGCGAAGGCATCACGCTGATCCTCGACGGTCAGACCGACATCAAAAAAGGCATCACGACCTCGACCTTCAACGCCGTCCCGGATGCGCCGGTGAGCGTGTTCGAAACGACCCTCCCCGAGGGCCCTCACTCCGCGCTGACCTCCAATGTGGCTCCAAGCAAGCGCTTCAGCCTGTGCGGCACGAAACTAGTGATGCCGACCACGATCACCGGCCAGAACGGCGTGGTCATCCAGCAGGAAACGAAGATCCCGGTAGACGGCTGTGGCGCAGTCAAGCCATTCAAAGTCTCCAAGCTTGAAAAGGCGCTGAAAGCGTGCCGCAAGCAGTTCAAGCACAGCAAGAAGAAGCGCTCGACGTGTGAAAAGAAAGCGCGCAAGAAGTATGGTGCGAAGAAGAAGTCGAAGTCGAAGAAGTCGAAGAAGAAGTAGCGACTGTCGGACTGCAGGCGTGCACACGCGCGCAATGGCAGGGGTTTGAGAGGGGGGACTCCGGGTATACACGGATGGCACGTAGTAAAGGGGCCGGAGTCGCTTGCTTCCCAGCGGAAGCCAGCCGAGATCTCGGCTGTACGGAAGCCGGAGGGAAAAGGAGCTGTAGATGCAACGAATGAGGATTGTGGGCGTCCTTGTAGCGGCGGCGCTCTCCATCGGCGGGTTGGCCGCGACGACGGCGACGGCGGAAATTCCCGAACTGGGAAGGTGCGTGAAAGTCACGCCCGTGCAGGAAGGCAAAAAAATGGTCTACCACGGCGCCTTCAGCACGAAAAACTGCGTCAAACACAACCCTTCCAAAAAAGGCAAGTACGAATGGCTGCCGGGACCGGGTCCGAACGCTGAATATTACGGCGTCGCCAACGAACCCAGTCCTGAACTGGTGACGACGGGCGGGCGTAAAATCAGCTGCTCGGACGTCATCTTCAAAGGCAAATACACGGGCGCCAAAACCGAGACGGTCAACGTCTCACTGGGCGGTTGCGAAGAAGGCTTCCACCGGCCGTGCCAGAGCAACCCGGCCAAAGAAGGCGAAATCGAAGGCGTCTCCGAACTTGAAGGCGAACTCGGGACGATTACGGGCGGGCCGAAAGCCACGGTTGGCTGGGATCTGAAACACGAAGGCGTGATCTTCACGTTCCAGTGCGGGAAACTGCCCGAAGTGCTCAATCTCGAGACGATCGAAGGGCCATCCGTGATCGGCGTGGTACGGCCTGGCTTCTTCAGCAACCTCAACAAGATGAGCCTGTACTCGACGATCAAGTACAGCCAGTCCGGCGGCAAACAGATGCCCGAATCATTCGAAGGGGGACCGAAAGACACGCTCGTGCTCAAATCGGTCACCGAAAACACCTCCGAACAACTGGGCCTGTTGGCGCTCGAGGAAACGGTCTCCGGCAAAGGCGAACCGATCGAAAAACCTGAAAATCAGGAAGAACTAGAGGTCAAAGCCAAGGAAGCGTAAGCGCGACCTGAACTACGCACGGTTGCATGGCGCCCGTGGGTGTAAGAGCGGGGCGCTCGCCGCAAGGCGGGCGCCCCCTCGTCGTTTCAGGCGGGCTCGTTCTGAAGCGAGCGCCACAGGTAGCGGCAGGCGATCGTTCGGTAGGGACGCCACGGTTCGCCGATACGCTCGACCTCGGCGGGGGTCGGCAGCTCGTCCAAGCCGTACGCACGTTCGATCGCGCGCCTGATGCCGAGGTCTCCGACGGCGAGCACGTCGGGTCGTTCGAGGTGGAACATGAGGAACATGTGCGAGGTCCACTTGCCGAGTCCCTTGACAGCGATGAGCTCGGCGATCACCTCTTCGTCGGGAAGCCGGTCCAGACGCTCGAGCTTGAGTTCCCCCGAGAGCACGTGCTCGGCCAGCGAGCGCAGGAAGCCGACCTTGGCGCGCGACAGCCCTGCAGCGGCGCGCAGCTCTTCGGGTTCCTCCGCCAGCAGCTCCTGCGGCGTCGGCGGGCGCCCGCCGAAGCGCTCGATCAGGCGCCCGTAGATGGCGCGCGCCGCCAGCACCGAGAGCTGCTGTCCGACGATCGAGCGCACGAGCGCGCCGTAGTGGTCTTCGCGCTCCGGCCGACCGGCACGCGCGCTTGGCAACTTGCCGACCGCGTCGATGATGCGGGCCAAGACCGGGTCGGCGGCATGCAGGTGCTCGGTGGCCTTGGCGAGCGATACTTTGCGCCGGGCTGGAGCTTTCCCGGCAGCGGCCTTGCCGGTCCGAGGTTTCGCCGCCCTGCGCGCAGCGGACTTCGGCGAAGCGGCTTTGCGCGGCGGCACCGCTCAGGCGCCCCGCAGGGAGCCAGCCAGCGCGATCCGCTCGCCGTCCAGCGCGTTCAGCGCACGCTCGAACGACATCGCCAGGCACGTGAAGCTTGGCGTGTCGCGCACCGTGAAGCGCGAGGCCTCGGTCGTGCGCAGCCGCTGCACGAGGTCGAGGAACGTGCCGACGTCGTCGGTGTCGAAGGCGACCACGAACTCCTGGTCGTCGAGGCCGAACGAGTAGGTCGTGTGGTTGTCGACGCCGGGGTATTCGCGCCCGACCTGGATGTGCCCCTGCATGATCCGCCAGCGTTCCTCGGCGGGCAGCGCGTACCACTCGCGCGACTTGACGAACGGGTAGACGAACACGTACTTGCCGCGGAAGCCGCGTGGCGTCGTGCGCTCGTCTTCGGAGTATTCCGAGCTCTTGCGCATGCCGAGGAACGAGTGCGATATCTCCGCCCACTTCATCAGCCCGCTCTGTGCGAGCACGACGTGAAACTCGTGGATTCGATCGAGGTTCTCGGCCTCGGCGAGCAGCATCAGCTCGGCGTCGCCACGAGTGCCGACGAGCGAGAAGCTCTGCAGCAGGTGGCCGTCGGCGAAGTCCTCGCAAGCGGCGATGAACTCGCGCTTGTCCTGCTCGCGCCGCTCGGCCTCGAGGCGGCGCCAGGCCGGGTCGAGCTTGAGGAACGTGTACTTGACGAAGTGACGCGCGCTCACGTTCGTGATTATCGCAGCCGCCGGCTCGCGTGCCGCGCGTCGAACGACACCGCCGGCGGATAGAGTGGACGCGTGCGGATAGCGCTGCTCTCGCCGTACTCTTGGACGTACCCGGGTGGTGTCACGCGCCACATCGAAGCGCTCTCGCGCGAGCTTCGCGGGCAGGGGCACGAGGCGCGCGTGCTCGCTCCGTACGATCCCGACGACAGATTGACTCGGCGCCTGCACCGTGGGGCACGGCCGCAGCGCCATCCCGTGCCCGACGGGTTCGTCTCGATGGGGCGCACCGTCGGCATTCCGGCGAACGGCGCCGTCAGCAACATGGCGATCACGCCGAGCTCCGTCTACGCGCTACGGAGGGAGCTGCGTGAGGGTGGCTATGACGTGCTGCACATCCATGAGCCGGTCGTACCCCTGCTCGGATGGGACGCGCTGCTGTCGGCCGGTGAGCTGCCGATCGTCGGCACCTTCCATACCTACTCCGAGAACGCGCTGACCAACAGCATCGCCGCAGTCGGCCTCGGTGGCCGCCGGCGGATGAACCGGCTGCAGGTACGCATCGCCGTCTCCGAGGCCGCCGCGTGGACGGCGCGGCGCTTCTATGGCGGGCGCTACCGGATCGTCCCCAACGGCGTGCGCATCCCGCAGGGCTCCGAGCTTGCGCCGGCGCCAGCGGGCGAGCCCGGCGCGGCCGACATGCCGGAGCTGAAGATCCTGTTCATCGGAGCGGCCGTCGAGCGCAAGGGGCTGCCCGTGCTGCTGCGCGCCTTCGAGGCCCTGCGCGAGCACGTGCCGGCGACGCTGACACTCGTCGGAGCCTCCCCCGAGGAGGTCTCGCACATGATGCTCGACGGGCGCGGCGTGCACCCGCTGGGGAAGGTCTCAGAGCAGCGCAAGCTCGCCGAGCTGGCGCGCGCCGATCTGCTCTGTGCGCCCTCGCTCGGCGGCGAGAGTTTCGGCATGATCCTGACCGAGGCGTTCGCGTCGGCCACGCCCGTGCTCGCATCCGACATCCCCGGCTACCGCGACGTCGTGCGCGACGGCGTCGACGGCCGGCTCGTGCCCGCCGGCGATCCGCTCGCGCTGGCCGAGTCGCTGCGCCGCCTGGCGCTCGACTCCTCGCGCCGGCGCCAGATGGCGCTCGCCGCGCGCGAGCGTGCCGAGCGCTTTGCCTGGCCGCACGTGGCCGACGAAGTGCACGACTGCTACGAGCAGGCGATCGCGCTGGCTGACCCCGGTCGGCTCGCAGCGCGCACGGCAGCGACCCGATTCGCGCTGCGCCACGGCTTTGCGCCGGCCGACCTGCAGCCGCGCGTGCCGGCGCAGCGGCTGCCATCGCTTGCTCCTGTGCCGCCGCCGCTCGTCGGTCGCGAGCGCCGCACCCGCACCGTGCGGCGTGCCGGGGTGGCGCTGACCTCGATCGCGGGCGGCGCGCTCGGCGCGCTCGCGCTGCAGCGCGTCGGCGTCACGCGCATCCTCGCCTCCCTGCTCGCCTCCAAGCCGGGCTTGATCCTCGCCGCGCTCGCGCTGATGTGCGCTGCCATGTTCACGCGCGCGATCTCCTGGCACGCGATCCTCGCCGCCTCGCCGACCTGGCGACGGGCAAGACGACGCGACGCCATGCAGGGCACGTTCATCGGCGTGCTCATGTCTGCGACGCTGCCCGCTCGGCTCGGCGAGTCCTCGCGCGCGCTGATCGTCGCCCGGCGCATCGGGCGGGCACGAGAGACGCTTCCGCTCGTGCTCGGCACGATCGTCTCGCAAGCGATGCTCAACCTGCTGGCACTCGCGATCCTCTGCGGCGTGACGCTCTCGAGCGTGCGCGTGCTCGACGGCCACGACCGGGGCCTCTTGCTCGTCGCGCTCGCTCCCGTGGTGGCGCTCGTGGTGACGCGGCTGCTGCCGCTGCTCACGCCCTCTCCTTCTCGCGGGCGCAGCGCGACGCTCCTGCTCGCCGGCGCCCGCCGCGGGCTGGCGCGACTGCGCGACGGCATGCGCCTGTTCCGCCGCCCGCGCCAGGCGGTCAAGGCAACGCTCGCACAGCTGACCGCGTGGGCGCTTCAGTGGCTCTCGTGCTGGCTGTTGCTGATCGCCTTCGGGCTCAACGTCAGCGAGGCGCCCGAGGCTGCCGCCGGCGTGCTGTTCGCGGTCAACGTGACAGCGATCCTTCCCGCCACGCCCGCCAACGTGGGCGTATTCCAGGCCGCCTGCGTGGCCGTGCTCGCCGGCGCCTACCACGTCTCTACTGCCGACGCGATCGCCTACGGCATCGTGCTGCAGGTGATCGAGCTCGCCACGGCCGTGTTGATGGGGGTTCCGGCACTACTCAACGAGGGGCTTTCCTGGCGCGAGGTGCGCCTGCGCACGACCCACGGCGCGCCGGTGCGGCTCGGGCCGCTGCCTCAGGGCCAGGCCACGTCGGTCGTCGCCGGGCGCTGAGCCTCGCCGCCGATCGGGCAGGCATCCGCGTGCGCATGCCGTATCGATCAGCTGTGAGCGACGCCTGGGTCTACATGCTGCGCTGCGCAGACGGATCGCTGTACACCGGCTGGAGCACGGACGTGGCACGCCGCCTGCAGCGCCACAAGGCAGGCACGGCGAGCCGCTACACGGCCAGCCGCCTGCCCGTCGAGCTCGTCTACGAGGTGGCGATGGAGGATCGTTCGGCGGCCAGGCGCGAGGAGGCCAGGATCAAGGCGCTCGACCGGCGCCAGAAGCTCGCGCTGATCGCAGATCGGACGGGCCGGCGGCCGGTGCGGCGGGCTCGGCGGCGCTCTTAGGGCATGATGGGGGTATGGCAGACCAGTCTTCAGCCAGCCGCCCCGCGTCGCGCAGCGTCAAGATCGGCGCCGACGAGCGCACCGGCTGGTCCTCGGATCGGCCGCGGCGCGAGGGTGCGCCCGAGCGCCCGCCGAACATCTCGGTCCACTGCAAGGTGCTCAAACCGGCCGACAGGCTGCGCTACTCGCCAGGCAGCCTCGTCGTGCTCGTCTCCGCCTCGGCCGCCGAGCGCGACGGCTTCGCGGCACGGCTGATCGAGGACCGCGCCAGCCTGCTCTCGTTGCCAAAGGTGCGCAGCCTGCTCAGCGGCAAGGTCGCCGAGGAGGAGCTCGAGGAGCGCGCGCAGGAGCTGCTGCAGGCCGCTGTCTCCAAGCGTCTGCAGAACAGGGAGACAGTCGTGCTTGTCGCCGAGGGTGTGGGCCCAGAGGAGCGCGAGCCGTTCGTGCGCATCGCCGCCGCGCTGAAACGGCCGCGCCACCTGATCCTGCTCGAGGTCGCGCGCGACCAGGTCTCCGAGGAGGACCTGCCGACGCTCAACGCGCTGCGCCGAGCGCTCGACGCCGGCGAGCTCGGCGAACAGGGCTTTCAGACCGCTTTGCGTCTCGGCGGTGGCACCGCCTCCGAGGTCAAGCGGATCCTCTTCCGCCCTCCGCCCAGAGAAGACGACTAGCAGCCCGTGGACGCGGCGCGGGCCGGTGTTCTCGGTCGCTCGCGTGCAGATCGCCGATCAGATGCGATCGACTGATCGGCCAGCACGCGACGCTCCCTGCGTCCTTGGCCCGCTTGGTCCACGGACCGCTGAGGCGAACTGCCTGAACTAGGTAAGCGCCGGCTCGTCCTCGGCTTCGACGGCGCCCTCAGGCGGGTCGTCGTCGTCGATCTCGCCGAATAGCGATGGGTCGCGCGCCGAGCCGCGGATCAAGTCGTCCGGGGAGCCATCCGGCAGCAGGCGGCCCTGGCGCGTGCCGAAGTAGATCGCCTGCGGGTGATGCGCGATCAGCGCGAGCGTCGACTGCTCCGGTTCGGGTGCATAGCCGTCGGTGATGTTCATCCCGATCTGCTCGAGCGCCAGCAGCCTCTCCACCTTCAGGTGCTCTGCCTGCTCGGGCACCGCCGGGTAGCCCCACGAGTAGCGCCGGCCCTGCGCCTCGTCGATGCCGAGCATCTGACGCACGCGCCAGTGCAGCCACTCCGCCAGTCCCTCGGCCGTCTGCACACCGAGGCCGTGCACGAACAGCTGCTCGGCGAATTCACCTTCGGCCTCGAGCTTGGCCATCAGTTCCGTGACCTCCGAGCCGACGGTGACCGCCTGCACGGGAATCACGTCGAGCTCCGCCGGCGGCTTGCCGTCGACGGCCGGGCGGAAGAAGTCGGCCAGGCAGATGCGATCGCCCTTGGGCTGGCGCGGGCAGACGAAGCGGGTCAGCTCAGTCGTGCGGTCCTCAGGGTCGAGCACGACGATGTCGTTGCCCAGCGCGTAGCACGGGAAGAAGCCGAGCAGCGCACGGGGATGCAAATAGGGTGCTCGCGCTTCCGTCCCGTCGGCGCCTTGACGTGAACGATCGCCCTCCGGGCGCTCGATTGCTTCCTTCCACATGCGTGCAAGGCGCGGGCGGAAGTCCTCGTCGAGCAGCTTCTGCCACGCCTCGCCTTTGACGCCACGCCCGCCCCAGTGCAGCTTGAACAGCACGTGCGTGTCGAGATGGCGGTAGACCTCGTCCATGTCCACCTCGATCTCCTGCACTCCCCAGAACGGGGGCGTCGGGATCGGCACGTCCGTGCGCGCCGCCGAGCGCACCGAGTCATCGGCGAAGTTCAGCTCCTCCTTGGGCTCCTCGCCCTTGGCGCGGAACTCGGTCGCGCCCGCGAGCAGCTTCTCCACGAGCGCACCGCGCGCCTCGGAGTCGACCAGCTGGTCCATCACCGACAGGCCCTCGAAGGCGTCCTTGCAGTAGAACACGCCTGGCTCGTAGACCTCGTCCGATTCCTTGCCGCCCGGGTAGAGCGCGCGGTAGCTGAACGCGCGATTGATCGCCGCGCCGCCGATCAGCACCGGGTAGGAGAGGCCCTTCGCGTGCAGCTCCTCGATGCACGCGGGCATCTGCTTGGAGGTCGACACGAGCAGTGCCGAGAGGCCGATCGCCGTCGCCTCGTGCTCCTGCGCCGCGTCGACGATCGTCTGGATCGGCACCTGCTTACCGAGGTCGACGACCGTGTAGCCGTTATTCGTCAGGATCGTGTTGACCAGCGACTTGCCGATGTCGTGCACGTCGCCGAAAACCGTCGCAAGCACGACCGTGCCCTTCGTGTAGCCCTCGATCTTGTCGAGGTATTTCTCCAGCTGCGCGACCGCCTTCTTCATCACCTCGGCCGACTGCAGCACGAACGGCAGAATCAGTTCGCCCGCGCCGAACTTGTCGCCGACCTCCTTCATCGCCGGCAGTAGCACCTCGTTGAGCGTCGGCACCGCGCCGATCTTCTCGACGCTCTTGTCGATCTGCGCCTCCACGCCGTCCTTGCGCCGGCGCAGGATGTGGAAGTGGAGCGCCTGCTCCGGCTCCATCCCCTCGGTCGGATCGGCCGCGCCCGCCGGGCCCTCCTCCTCGCCCTTGGACTCGAAGTGTCCGATGAAGCGCTCGAGCGCGTCCTCGCGGCGGTTGAACACGAGGTCGTCGGCGAGCTCGCGCTCGTTGTCCGAGATCTCCGAATACGGCGTGATGTGGTTCGGGTTGACCATTGCCAGGTCCAGCCCCGCGTCGACGCAGTGGTGCAGGAAGACCGAGTTGAGCACCGCCCGCGCACCCGGGGAGACGCCGAACGACACGTTCGAGACGCCCAGTGAGGTCTTCACGTGCGGGATCTGCTCCTTGATCGCTTTGATCCCCGCGATCGTCTCGACCGCGGACGGCCGCCACTCCTCGTCGCCCGTCGTCAGCGTGAACGTGAGGCAGTCGAAGATCAACAGCTGCGGGTCCAGGCCGTGCTCCTCGCAGCACAGGTCGCGGATTCGCTTGGCGATCTCGACCTTGCGCTCGGCCGTCTTGGCCATCCCGACCTCGTCGATCGTCAGCGCGATCAGCGCCGCGCCGTGCGCGAGCGCCATCGGCACGACGCGGTCGAGCTTGTCGCGGCCCGCCTCGAGGTTGACCGAGTTGACGATCGCACGGCCCGGGATCTGCTCGAGCGCACGCTCGATCACCTCCGGCTCGGTCGAGTCCACCTGGATCGGCGCCGGCTGCGTCAACGAGACCTTCTTCGCCAGCAGGCGCATCTGTTCGTCCTCGTCCGCGCGCTCGGTCAGCGCCACGCACAGGTCGAGCACGTGCGCGCCGCCTTGCACCTGGTCTTCGGCGATCTGCACGAGCCCGTCGTAGTCGTCGGTCAGCAGCAGCTCCTTGGCCTTGCGCGAGCCCTGCGAGTTGACCCGCTCGCCGACCATCGTCGGCGCCGGCTCCTGCTGCAGCGGGGTGGAGGCGATCATCGAAGAGAGCTGCGGCGGGCGCGGCGCCGGGCGAGCTGCGACCTCGCGTCCGGAGACGCGCTCGACGATCGCCGCGATGTGCCCCGGCGTCGTGCCGCAGCAGCCGCCGACGACGCCCACGCCGTAGCGCTCGACGAACTCCTTCAGCGCCTCCGCCAGCGGCTCCGGCTGCTCCGGGAAGATCGTCTCGCCGTCCGGGCCCTGCAGCGGCAGCCCCGCGTTGGGGATGCACGCCACCGGCACCGGGCAGAACTCGCCGAGGAAGCGGATCGCGTCGCGCATGTCCTCCGGACCGGTCGAGCAGTTCAGCCCGATCACGTCGACCTTCAGCGCCTCGAGCGTCGTCAACACCGAGGAGATGTCCGTGCCCAGCAGCATCTTGCCGCCGTTCGGCAGCAGTGAGACCGAGGTGTGGATCGGCAGCGTGCGTCCCGTGCTCTTGAACGCCTCGCGCGCGCCGAAGACCGCGGCCTTGACCTCGAGGATGTCCTGCGCCGTCTCGATGATGATCAGGTCCACGCCACCGTCGATCAGCCCCGCCGCCTGCTCGGAGAAGACCTCGACCAGCTCTGAGAAACGGATCTGCCCGAGCGAGGGGTCTTCCGATGCCGGCAGGTACCCCGTGGGTCCGATCGAGCCTGCCACGAAGCGCTGCCCGCCGGCCGCCTTGCGCGCGATCTCGGCCGCCTTGGTGTTGATCTCAACCGTGTAGTCGGCCAGGCCCCACTCCTCGAGCTTGATCCGCGAGCCCTGGAACGTGTCCGTCTCGAGTACTTCCGCGCCGGCCTCGAGCATCGAGGTGTGCACGCCCTCGATCACGTCCGGGCGGTTGAGCACGAGCGCCTCGTGGCACTTGCCCTGCAGGCCGCCGTAGTCCTCGTTGGTCAGCTCGAATTGCTCGAGCGTCGCGCCCATGCCGCCGTCGTACACGACGACGTGCTCGGAGATCGCTTTGAGGTAGTCGCGGGCCATCAAGCAATGCTAGCTAGCTGACCTACCCACACAGGTTGTGAACGCGGCTGATCGGTGGCCGGTCGCCGATCGCTGAATGTGGTCTGCGCTCGTTGTAGTGCTCGAGCCAGTGTGGCAGGGCTTCGTTGCGGTGGCGATGCGAGCGGTAGCTGAGCCCGTAAGCCCACTCTCTGGCCATCGTCTGGTGGAAGCGCTCAACCTTCCCGTTGGCCTGTGGGCGGTAGGGCTTCGTGCGCAGATGCTTGATCTCTCTGGCGGCGAGCAGCTCGCGCAGGGAGCGGTTGTTTGTGTAGGTCCAAGCGTTGTCGCTCATCAGGCGCTTGGCGATGACCCCGTGAGCCTCAAACCAGTCGAGCGCTCTGATGAGGAAGGCCGTGACGGTCTGGGCACGCTCGTCGCTGTGCAGCTCGACGTAGGCCAGCCGCGAGTGATCGTCGACGATCGCGTGAGCGAAGTCATAGCCCACGCGCGTGCCGTCGGCCATCCAGTTGCGACTGCGCTGTGAGCGATCGCCGGTGACCCGATGCCCAGGGCGCTCAAAGCGCGCATAGCGAGCGCTGTCCATGTGCAGGAGATCGCCAGGGCACGGCCTCGTACCGGGACGCGAGCTCGCGAGGTTGGTGCGCGCGCCGTGAGAGCCCGTGACGGTGGAGCACCTTCCAGACGGTCGAGTGCGCGAATCCGGTCTCGCCGGCGATCAGGCGCGGCCCCCAGCCAGTATGCCGGCGCGCCTCGCAGATCCGCTCCTGAGCGGCTTGATCGAGCAGCCTGGGAGAGCGATGAGGACGGCTCGAGCGATCACACGCCCACGCCAATGAATGTCGCTTCTGCGCAGAAGCGACGCGATATCGATGCCACCAGCGATGTGCTGTCGCCGGCGAGACGCTCAGGCAGGCCACCGCCTCTCTGAAGCTCATCCCGCTCTCGATCGCCTGACACAGCGCCAACCGTCCCGCCGGTCCGAGCTTGGCTCTACCGTGGATCCGCATCCGGGTCCTCCCAGAGTCGTGAGTTCTCGCAGACCCACAGCCTGGGATCAGGCCCGGATGCTCCTCAGCTGTTCAGAACGTATGTGGGCAGGTCAGCTAGCGGGGGTCGACCTGCCCCTTTCGGGCAGCCGTCGTCCCGGCCGGACGACGCCCTGTAGGCCCTTTGGCACGCGTCGCTAGAACGGCTGTCCAAACGCGTTGGGGAACGCCTGCCCGCTGTGCAAACTGCGCCGCGACGAGCAGCGGAACGGGAGGACAACTCGACTCCGCGAAGGTCTCGCTCGCAACGACAGGGGCTTCCCACCGCACGACGGCTGCGGCGCGGCGCCGACAAAGCTGACTTTCCGAATCCAATAAGGGGGAATTGCCATGTTGCGAGACATCGCAGCCGACTCGACGGTCGAGCAGCCGGGGGTCGAAGTGGGAATCGAGGTCGTGCCGGGCGGGGTCGCGCCCGCCGACGCGCTCGGGGCGGGCGCCGCCGTTTCGCAGGGTGATGCCGGCGCCGTCGCCCACGAGCACGCCGTGGTCGCCGTCGTCGGACTCGGCTATGTCGGGTTGCCGACGGCGATCGCCCTGCGCAACGCCGGCTGCCGGATCGTCGGCCTCGACAGCTCGCACGACCGCCTAGCGCAGATCCGTGCCGGCGAGGCCGAGCTGCTCGACGCCGAGCGCGAAAGCCTCAGCGCGCACCTCGAAGGCGACGGCTTCGTGCTGACCGACCGTAGCGAGGCGCTCAACGCGGCCGACCTCGTGCTGATCTGCGTGCCCACGCCGATCGACGAGTGGCGCACGCCCGACCCGCGCGCGCTGCGGGCCGCATGCGCCTCGGTCGTCCGCCACGCTCGCCCCGAGCAGACGATCGTGCTCACCTCGACCACGTACGTCGGCTGCACGCGTGAGCTGCTCGTGCAGCCGCTCGCCGAGCGCGGATTGCATGCCGGGGAGAACGTGTTCGTCGCATTTGCCCCCGAGCGCATCGACCCCGGCGTCGACGAGCACTCGCAGACCAGCACGCCGCGCGTGCTCGGAGGCGTCAGCGAGAGCTGCTTCCGTCGCGCCGCCGACGTGCTGCGCCACACCTGCGAGCGGCTGCACCGCGTCACCTCGCCCGAGGCCGCCGAGATGGTCAAGCTGTACGAGAACACCTTCCGAGCCGTCAACATCGCGCTCGCGTTTGAGATCGCCGAAGCCTGCCACGCCCACGGCCTCGACCCGATCGAGGTCACCGAGGGCGCCGCGAGCAAGCCCTACGGCTTCATGGCCCACTACCCCTCGGCCGGCGTCGGTGGGCACTGCATCGGCGTCGACCCCTACTACCTCGTGCACCCGCTGCGCGGTCGCGGGCGCCCGGCGGCGGTCGCCGAGCAGGGGCTGCGCAAGCTCGCCGCCCGCCCGCGCCACATCGTCTGCCGCGCGCACGAGATGCTCGTCGAGGCCGGTCAGTCGCTCGCCGGCGCGCGCGTGCTGGTCGTCGGTGCCTCCTACAAGCCCGGCGTGGCCGATGCGCGCGAAGCGCCCGCGCGCGAGATCGTCGAGCGCCTGCGCGCGGAAGGTGCCGCCGTCGACTACCACGACCCGCTCGTGCCCGTGATGCGCCTCGGCGAGGATGAGCTGCGCAGCGTCTGCCCCGACCCGCGCGTGGATGCCTCCGGCTTCGGCCCCGAGGACTACGAGCTGGCGATCGTCGTCACCGTGCATCCCGAACACGACTACGGATGGCTCGAGCGCTGTCCGGCCGTGCTCGACTGCACCTACCGCACGCCCGGCGGACGTCGCCGGATGGTCCCGTAGCGATGCTCCTGCGCGTGCTGAAGGCCGTCGCGGCGCTCTATCTCGTCGCCCTGATCGTCTCCGTGATGGCCTACAAGGCGGCCTTCATCGACCTGATGTTCTCGAACGTCTTCTTCGGCGTCTACAGCGTCTGCGTCGCCGGCTACATCATCAGCCGCTTCGCGCTGAGCCTGTTCTACCGCTCCTGCAAGGAGACCGGTCAAGAGCCGCGCATCGCGATCGTGATGCCCGGCTTCAACGAGGAGGAGGCGATCGGGCAGTCGCTGAGCGCGCTGCTCGAGCTCGACTACCCGGTGCAGAAGCTGCAACTGATCGCCGTCAACGACGGCTCCGACGACGACACGCTCGCCGAGATGCGCCGCGTCGCCGATGGCGCCCCCGGTCGCGTGCAGGTGATCGACTTCCCCGAGAACCGCGGCAAGCGCGCCGCGATGGCCGCCGGCATCCGTGCCAGCGACGCCGAGGTGATCGTGTTCGTCGACTCCGACTCCGTCGTCGCGCCCGATGCCCTGCGCCGGCTCGTGCAGCCCTTCGCCGATTCGCGCGTGGGGGCCGTCTGCGGTCACGCCGACGTGCTCAACCTGCGCGACAACTGGCTCACGCGGATGCAGGGGGTGCGCTACTTCGTCGCCTTCCGCGTCGTCAAGGCCGCCGAATCGGTGTTCAACGCCGTCACCTGCTGCTCCGGCTGCTTCTCGGCCTACCGCCGCGAGGCGATCCTCCCGCGCATGGAGTGGTGGGAGAACCAGACCTTCCTCGGGATCGAGTCGACCTTCGGCGACGACCGCTCGCTGACCAACTGCGTGCTGCGCGATTGGCGCGTCGTCTACGAGAAGCGCGCCGTCTCGCACACGATCGTGCCCGACGACTTCCGTGGCTTCCTCAAGCAGCAGACTCGCTGGAAGCGCTCGTGGACGCGCGAGTCGCTGCTCGTCGCGCGCTTCATCTGGCGCAAGCACCCCGTCGCCGCCTTCTTCACCTATCTCTCGATCGTGCTGCCGCTGATCGCGCCCGTCGCTGCCCTGCACGCACTCGTCTGGGGGCCGCTGATCCACGGCGGCACGCTGCCGCTCGTCTACCTCGCCGGGATCTACTCGCTGGCGATGGTCTACTCGCTCTACTACGTGCTCTTCCAGGACGAGTACAGCCTCGTCTGGCTCTACGGGGTGCTGTTCGTCTTCTTCTACCTCGCGATCATGCTGTGGCAGACCTACTACGCAATCGCCACCTGCCGCACGTCCAAATGGGGGACGCGCGCGCCGCCCGGTGGGGCACCCGGCGCCGGGCTGAGGCCGGGCGGCGCGCAGCTTGCGACCGGCGGGGGGTCGATCTGATGGACGCCGCCACGACCGTCTACCGGCCGGGCGACGACGACGCCCGCGCGCGCGTGCTCACGCCAAAGCGCGTGCTCGCGATGCTCGTGCTGCCCGCCTCGCTTCTGCCCGTCACGCTGCTCGGGCCCGGCGAGCTGAACGCGCCGCGCCACCTCGCGCTGCAGGCGTGGGCCGGCGTCGTACGCCTCGAGCGCAAACTGCAGCCGGCACGTCTGCGCGTGAAGCCTGCGCCGCGGCAGGCCGCCGAGGCGAGCCTCGGCAAGATCTACGGGCGCTGGGTCGCGTTTCCGCAGGTCGGCCGCGAAGGCATCGTGCGACTGGGGCCGACGCGATGAGGCGCGCCCGCTCCACGCTCGCACTGCTGGCGCTGCTCGCGCCCGCGACCCTCGGCTCGACCGTGCCGTCGTCCGCGGCGGCGGCTTCGACGCAGGGGTGCGCCGGGCAGACTCCGCGCGACCTGCACCTCACGCGGATCGGCGGCCCCCGCGCGCGGCTCAGCTGGAAGGCGCCCGCCGGAGCCGGCTCCGGCATCACCTACCGCGTGCAGCGCTCCGGGCGCACCGTCGGGCAGACCACGCGCGGCTCGATCGTCCTGCGCGTCACGCCCGGCCGCGTGACGACCTTCTCCGTGCAGGCGCGCGGCGGCGTAGGCGCTGGTCGCGGCTGCTGGTCGAAAGTGCGCAGCAAGGTGCCCTTCCGCGGGCCCGGGAGGGTCGCCGGCGTGAGGGTCCTCGGCCACGGCGGCGGCAAGATCACGCTCTCCTGGCACAGCGCGGCGCGCGGGGACGCGCCGCTCGCCGGCTACCGCGTCGTGCGCGACGCAGCCGTCGTCGGGCAGACGCATGCGCGCAGCTACACGCTGAAGCTCAGCTCCGGGCGCGCCCATCGTGTGAGCGTCTCGGCCGTCGACACGCGCGGGCACCTCGGCCCGGCCAGCCGCGCGCTCGTGATCGGCGCCGGCGGGCAGGTGAGCGCGGGCGGCGGGGGCGCAGGTCCGAGCACGCCCGCCGGCGTGAGCGCCGCCGACGTCTCAGAACTGGGCGCCACGATCGTGTGGTTGCCGAGCAAAGCCGGCGGCTCGCGGATCATCGGCTATCGCGTCTATCGCGATGGCAGGCTCGTCGGCCAGACGCCCGGGAGCTCGATGCGCTTGGCTCACCTCAGCTACCCGCACACATACGCGATCTCCGTCAGCGCCGTCGACGCGGCCAAACGCGAGAGCGCGCGCAGCGCCCCGCTCAACCTGAGCACCACGCACACGCCGCCCGGCGGCTCGCCGCTGATCGCCGCCGAACGCGTGACCGACACCTCCGCGACGCTCTCCTGGCAGCCCGGCAGCGTGACCGTCGGCTCGCTTGCCGGCTACGTGCTCTACAAGGACGGCGCGCCCGTCGGCGTCGTGCACGGCCAGAGCGCGACCGTCGCGCTCGCCTCGCAGCGCTCCTACACGTTCACCGTGCGCGCCGAGGACGCCGCCGGCTACCTGAGCGCGCCCGCGCCCGACGTGACGGTCGTGACGACGCACACGCCGCCGTCCGTGCCCGGCGGACTAAGCGCGAGCGGCGTCACTAGCCAGTCGGTGCAGCTCAGCTGGTCACCGAGCGCCGCCGTCAGCGGCAACATCGTCGGCTACCGCGTGTTCCGTGACGGCGAACCCGTCGGCCAGAGCGGCGAACCGGCGATGACGTTGAGCAACCTCGCTCCGAGCACCGACTACGCGATCACCGTCGTCGCCGTGGACTCGCTCGGCGCGATCAGCGAACCGACGCCCGCGCTGACCGTGCACACGGCCGAACCGACGCCCACGACCGGCGCCGCGCAGGCGTTCATGCTCGCCTCGACCGACCAGAGCTTCCACGACCTCGAGGCCCACTACCAGCAGATCGGCGTCGTCTACCCGACCTACTTCGGCTGCGGCGCCGGCGGCTCGGTGAGCGGCAACGACGACCCGCTCGTGACCGGCTGGTCGGAGGCCCGCCGGATCGAAGTGATGCCGCGACTGAACTGCCAGAACGTCGGCCACGAGGAAGAAATTCTCAACCAGCCCTCCGCCCGAGCCGCGATGATCGAAACCCTCGCCGCGCTCTGCCGCGAACATGGATACCAGGGCATCCAGGTCGACTTCGAGGGGGCGCCGCCCGCCGAGCGCGCGCCGTTCACGGCGTTCATCACGGCGCTCGCCGAAAAGCTCCACTCCCAGGGCGACAAGGTCTCCACGGTCGTCACCGCCAAGTACTACAACGTCCCCACGGGGCGCGCCGCGATGTACGACGACGCCGCGCTCTCCGGGCCGTCCGACTATCTGTTCGTGCTCGACTGGGGCATCCACTGGACGACTTCCGTGCCCGGGTCGATCGACGAATACGGATGGTTCAAGCGCGTCGCCGAATACACGGCCACGATGCCCCACCTGAGCAAGTTCGTGCTCGGCATGCCGATGTACGGGATCGACTGGGCCAACGGCGGCGGTCCGGGCAACCCCGGCACGCCGCTCGAGTACGAAGACATCGTCGCGCTGCAGACCGTGTTCGGGGCGCTGCCCGAATGGGACGCCACCGCGCTCAGCCCGCACTTCTCATACATTGACGGCTCCGGTGTGCACCACGACGTGTGGTTCACCAACCAGCAGTCGATCGGCGCACGCATGCAGCTCGCCGAATCGCTCGGGCTCGGAATCGGGCTGTGGCACCTCGGCAGCGAGGACCAGAGCGTGTGGTCGCTGCCGCAAGTCGCCGCCGGTTGATGAAGGCCCGGACCTCGGTGCGGCCCCTCGCAATCGCGCCGGCCGTGCTTGCGCTGCTCGCGTGCGCCGCCGTACTCGGCGCCGGCGCCGGCGCGGCGCCTGCTGCCGCCGCGCCCGGTGCTGCCGGGGCTGCGCACAAAGCTGCGCCTCCGCGCCCGCTGCAGGCCTACCTGCTCTCCAGCGCGCCCGACTCCTTGCGCGACCTGCGCGCCCATGCCCGCTCGATCGGTGTCCTCTACCCGACGTATTACGACTGCGCCGTGCCCAGCGGTCGCGTCACCGGCGCCGACGTGGCCGAAGACACCGCATACGCACGCGCGCAGGGGATCGCCGTGATGCCGCGCTTCAACTGCCAGGACAGCGCCACCGTGCACCTGATCCTGAGCGAACCGGCACGGCGTGCCGCGACGCTCGCGCGCCTGGTCGCGATCGCGCGCAGCTCCTCCTTCCGCGGCCTCAACCTCGACCTCGAGAACGACGGCGCGAGCGACCGGGCCGCGCTAACCAGCTTCGTCACGGCGCTCGCCGCGCGGCTGCACGCGCTGCACAAGAAGCTCTCCGTCGTCGTCGTCGGCGTCAGCGAAGACAACCCGCGAAAGTCGACCGGCTTCTATGACGACCGCGCGCTCGCAGCTGTCGCCGACAGCGTTTTCGTGCTCGCCTGGGGAGCGCACTGGGAAGGCTCCTCGCCCGGCCCCATCGCTCCGCTCGGCGCCGCCTCCGAAACGGCCACCTATCTCGCCTCGCTGCCCAACGCCTCGCGCTTCGTGCTCGGCGCGCCGATGTACGGGCTCGACTGGGCCGGGGGCGTCCATGCCACCGCCCTGCAGTACTCGGGGATCGTCGCGCTCGCGCATGCCGAGCACGCACAAGTGCGCAACGACCCCGCCTCGCACGAGCTCATCTTCGAATACGCCGACGCCGCCGGCGTCGCGCACGTCGTCTGGAGCATGGACGCCGCCGCCGACGCCGCGCTGCTGCGGATCGCCCGTGCGCATGGGCTGGGTGCGGGGCTGTGGCGGCTGGGGGAGGAGGACCAGGGGCTGTGGTCGTCCGCTGCGCTGCGGGCAATCGGACCCGGGTGAATGTGCCAAGTCACGCGGCTCATTCGGGCATATAGGATCCGTCGATGAAGTTGGGTCTGAAGTCGTCCGCTGTGGCGCTGCTTGCGACGGCCGCGCTCGCGGCACCCGCGGTCGCGCCGGCCAGCCCCGTCGCGCACATCTCGTGCAGCTCGGGCTACAGGTCGGCGACGATCGGCGGCAACCACAAGTGCCTGCACGGGGGCGAGTACTGCGCGCGCCGCCACGAGCGCCAGTACGAGCGCTACGGCTACGAATGCAGCACCTCCTACTCGCCGCCGCGCCTGCGACGGCGCTAGCTACGCGGCTCGACCGAGCTGGACGGGTAGTTGCGTGGGGCGGCGACGCACCGATCGCTAGGCCGGATATCAAGAGAGCCCGCGAAGCGGGCTCTCTCTCATCAAAATACTCGGCGCTCTCGGACGTCCGCGCCGCCTACTTGATGAAAAGCATCTCCGAGTACTTCGGCAGCGGCCACAGGTCATCCGCCACGAGCTTCTCGAGCCGGTCCGACACGTCCCTGACGTCTTCCATCGCGGGGACCACCGAGTCGCGCATGTACAGCGCCTCCTTCTGCGGACCCTCCGGGTGGTTCTCGTCGAGGTTCGCGTCCTCGAGCTTCGTGATCGCGAAGTGCAGCTCCTTGACGAGCGGTTCGACCTCGCCGACGAGCTCCTCCATCCCGCTCAGGCGCAGTTCGTTGAGATAGCGAACCGCTGCCGGCAGCACCATCGTGCGCGCCATCATCGCCTCCGTCTCCGCCTCGATGTTGAGGTTCATCACGTACTGCTCCGTGAACACCTCGTAGCGGGACTCGAGCTCGCGCTTTGACAGCACCTTGTATTTCTTGAATGTCGCGACCGTCGATTTCTCGATGAGCCACGGCAGCGCGTCGGGCGTCGTTTTGAGGTTCGCCAGGCCGCGCTTCTCAGCCTCTTTGTGCCACTCCTCCGAGTAGCCGTCGCCGTCGAACACGACCTGCTTGTTGTTCGTCCAGGCCTCCTTGACCACGCTCGTGACCGCCTTCTCGAGTGTCGCCCCCGAGCGTTTGAGCGCCGTCTTCAGCTTGTCCGAGAGCTCGTCGACCGATTCCGCCACGATCGTGTTCAGCACCGTGTTCGGGAACGCCGGCGAGGAGTTCGAGCCGAGCGCACGGAACTCGAACTTGTTGCCCGTGAACGCGAACGGGCTCGTGCGGTTGCGGTCGCCGCCGTGCAGCGGCAGCGGCGGCAGCACCGGCGTGCCCAGTCCGAGGAACGACCCCGGCTTCGATGCCTGTACTTTGCCCTTCTCGATCGCCGTGAAGACCTTCTCCAGCTCTGCGCCGAGGAAGATCGAGATGATCGCCGGCGGCGCCTCGTTCGCGCCCAGGCGGTGGTCCTGCCCCGCGCTTGCGATCGACGCGCGCAAGAGCTGCTGGTGCACGTTGACCGCCTGGATCACCGCCGCGCAGAAGAACAGGAACTGCAGGTTCTCCGCCGGCGTGTCGCCCGGCTCGAGCAGGTTCAGGCCCGTGTCCGTGCCCATCGACCAGTTGTTGTGCTTGCCCGAACCGTTGACGCCCGCGAACGGCTTCTCGTGCAGCAGGCAGATCAGGCCGTAGCGGCGTGCCGTGTTCTGCAGCACCTGCATCGTCAGCATCTGGTGGTCCGAGCCCACGTTCGAGTTCTCGAAGATCGGCGCCACCTCGAACTGGTTCGGCGCGACCTCGTTGTGGCGCGTCTTGATCGGCACGCCCAGCTTCGCCAGCTCCAGCTCGACCTCGAGCATGTACGCCAGCACGCGCTCCGGGATCGAGCCGAAGTAGTGGTCGTCGAGCTCGTGCCCCTTCGGCGGTTTCGCGCCGAACAGCGTCCTGCCCGTCGTCACCAGGTCCGGCCGTTCGAAGAAGTACTGCTCGTCGATCAGGAAGTACTCCTGCTCGCAGCCCGTCGTCGTGAACACGCGCGTCGCATCGTCCACGCCGAGTAGGTCCAGCGCGCGCACGGCCGCGCCCGAGAGCGCGTCCATCGAGCGCAGCAGCGGGATCTTGTGGTCCAGCGCCTCGCCCGTCCACGACGTGAACGCCGTCGGGATGCACAGCAGCGCCCCGTTCGGGTTCTCCAGGATGAACGCAGGAGACGTCGGGTCCCACGCCGTGTAGCCGCGCGCCTCGAACGTCGCGCGGATGCCGCCTGTCGGAAACGAAGACGCGTCCGGCTCGCCCTGGATCAGCTCCTTGCCCGAGAACTCCGCGATCGCCGTGCCGTCGCCGACCGGGCCGTAGAACGAGTCGTGCTTCTCCGCCGTCGAGCCCGTCAGCGGCTGGAACCAGTGCGTGTAGTGCGTCGCACCCTTCTCCATCGCCCATTCCTTCATCGCCTGCGCGACCGAATCGGCCAGCGTCGTGTCGAGCGCCTCGCCGCGGGCGAGCGTCCGGTGCAGGGCCTTGTAGACGTGCTTCGGCAGGCGGTTGCGCTGCACCGCGGGCGAGAACACGTTCGCCCCGAAGACCTGGTTGTCCGCGACGGTCAGATCCGGCGAGCCGAGAGCTGAGCCGTTGGCGCTCCACTGCGCTGCGGTGACGTTTTGCTGACGTGTCCTGGGCATGAGCGGAATCGATTCCTCCTGAAGCGGTCAAGCGAGCGAGGTGCGCCCGCCGGGTCGGTCGAAGATCCTTCGACGGCGGTTGGGCCAAGGCCCGTAAAGCCGAACGCAATCGTAGTGCCAAGCGGGCCTTCGGACATCATCTCCTGGCGAAATCGGCGAGGGCCTGTTTCGACACCGGGCCAAACACGTGGGGGGCCGGTGCGGCCGGCCTGCCGCGGGGCGCTATTTGGAGCTCGGGGGGAACGTTCCCGCCACGACCTTGCCCGTGCTCGGGTCCACGTGCGTCTGCGGCGGCGCCGGCGCGATTTCCGCGCGGAACCTGCCGCTCAGCGCGCCGCCGTTGGGCAGCGTCGCTTTCGCCTGCCCGCCCAGCCCGGCGTTGATCTGGAAGCCGACGCGGTGGACGCCGGCCTTCACCGGGATCACCTTCCATTCAAACACGCGCATCTTGTTCGGTGCCAGCGGACCGAGCGCCCAAGTGTTGACATACGCCGTCTGTCCGCCGCCCGGTGGGCTCACCGCCTGGCTTTGGACCGGCGCCTGCGGTGGCGTGCCGGGGCCCTGTTCGACGACCCACACAGGTCGCTTGTTCGCCGCCAGTTCCGGGTACTTTTCGGTGTAGTAGAAGGAGTCGATCGTGACCGCGATGTTCGGGATCGTCCGCGTGTCCGCGTTGCGCACCTCGATCCGCATGGTCGCCGGCCGGCTGACCGCCTGGTCGGGTTTGAACGTCACGTCGAGCACGTCGACCTTGTACGTGTGCGCCGCTTCGCCCGAGGTCTGCTTCTTGCCGCCGCCGCAGCCCGCGATCAGCAGCGCTGTGCCCGCCGCCAGTGCCCCCGCCCAGATGCGCGTCCCTCTCCTCACCGGCGAGGCACCATATCAACGGCCTCCGAGCGGTGGGACGGTGCGCCTGGCGCTGGCGCGGCGCGGGTGCATCGCGTAGAGTCCCTTGCAGCGAAAGGCGACCCGAGGAGGGGCAGCAGAGATGGTGCGCAGCGTAGCCGAGCGGGCGTTCGTCCCGGCACGGCACGTGCTAGAGGAATTTGGCGACATGATGATCCTCACCGGGAGGACGATCGTGTCCGCCCTGCGCCCGCCCTATCCCTACGGCGGCGAGCTCGTCTCGCAGTTCCTCTTCGCACTGCGGCTGTGCTGGTTCCCGCTGCTGATCTCGACCGTCTGCCTCTGCTACGCCGCGCCCGGGCTGCAGGCCGCCAACTTCCTCACGATCTTCGGCGCGCTCGACCGCCTCGGCGGCTTCTTCGTGCTCGGCGCGATCCGCGAGATCGGCCCCAGCGTGACCGCCGTCGTCGTCGCCGGAGTGGCCGGCACCGCGATCACCGCCGACCTCGGCGCGCGCAAGGTGCGCGAGGAGCTCGACGCGCTGCAGGTGCTCGGCGTCGACCCCGTCAAGAACCTCGTCGTGCCCCGCTTCCTCGCGCTGATGGTCGTCACTGGGCTGTTCGACATCTACGCGCTGCTGTTCGGGATCTTCGGCGGGATCATCGCCGAGCTGATCAACGCGCAGCCGCTCGGCCCGTTCTGGAACACCCTGTTCGCCAACGCCTCCACCACCGACCTGTGGGGCTCGGTGCTGAAGACCACCATCTACGGCGCGATCATCGCGATCGTCTGCTGTTACAAGGGCATGTCCGCCTCCGGCGGCGCCGAGGGCGTCGGGCGCGCCGTCAACGAGGCCGTCGTGCTCGCCTTCACCGCGATCTTCTCCTTCGACTACGTCTTCACGCAGACGTTGCTCGCCACCCACCCCCAGATCCTCGTGATCAAGTGAGACGGCCGATGACCTTCGCCCAGCGGCGTCCTCGGTCGCTCGCCTGCTGGCCGATCGGCGATCCCGTCGATCGTCGATCGGTAGGCCACGCTCCCTGCGTCCTTGCTGGACTCGGCCCTCGACCGTCTCACGGAGCGAGCTGCTGATGGGCGAGCTTCTGGCAATGCCGCGCGAATGGCTCGCGGCGACCGGCGAAATCGGCAAGTTCACCGGGCAGATCGTCGGCGACGTCTACGGCCTGCGCGTATTCCGCTTCTTCGGCGAGTCGCTGCGCCAGGCCGGCATCCTGATCGTCGGCTCGACCACGATCATCTGGACGTTGATGTTCATCCTCGGCCTGCAGTGCGGGATCGAGGGTGCCTACTTCACGGCCGCCCAGGGCGCGCCCGCCTACTCGGGCGTGTTCACCGCCTGGTGCGACCTGCGCGAGATCACGCCCTACGCCTTCGGCTACATGATGGCCGCCAAGGTCGGCACCGGGATCGTCGCCGAGCTCGGCGCGATGCGCATCTCCGAGGAGATCGACGCGCTCGAGGTGATGGGCATCAACTCGATGACCTTCCTCTGCGCCACGCGCCTGCTGGCCGCCTGGCTCGTGTTGCCGTTCATGTACCTCGCCGGGATCGGCGCCGCCTTCCTCGCGTCCTATATCGCCGTCGTGCAGCAGATCGGCTATGTCTCTTCCGGGGGCTACTTCCTGATCTTCTGGCAGTTCCAGAATCCACCCGATTTCCTCTACAGCCTGATCAAGGCCATGTTCATGGCCACCGCTATCGTGCTCGTGGCGTGCTACTACGGCTACAACGCGAGCGGCGGACCAGTGGGGGTGGGGAGAGCCACGGCCAAGTCGATGGTGCTCAACCTCGTGCTCGTGCACGTGATCGGCATGCTCGGCACGCAGATCTTCTGGGGCGCCAATCCGCGCGCCCCGATCGGGGGGTGAGCGAGATGGTTGATTCCACGGTCCTGCACCGCCGGAAGGCACGTCTAGCCTTCGCCGGCCTTTGTCCTCGGCCTCGGCCTTGGCACCACCAAGGCCTTCGGCCTGCGTCCGCGGCCGGCTCGACTATCCGCACCTCCGGAACCCGGCACACGACCGTGGAATCAACCATCTGATGATGGCCGAGCAGCCGCCCGGACCGCACGGCGATGCCGACGGCGCCGAGGAGTCCTACGAGCCGATCGAGCACCACACCGCCCCGCTGCAAGACGGGGGCGAGAGCGACTTCGCGCCGGCGGCCGCCGAGGGGCAGCAGCCCGATCAGGACGAGGCCGAGGCGGCGCCGCTGAGCGGCGTACCCGCCGGGACGTCCTTCAGCGTGCGCGAACGCGAGCGCGCCGAGGAGGCCGAGGAGTTCGAGTTCCACACCGGCACGATCCGTCCCTCCGAGAACCCGCCCGCGATCGAGTTCATCGACGTGCACAAGTCCTTCGGGCGAAACCACGTGCTGCGCGGTTTGAACATGGGCCTGCCCGAGAATCAGATCTCGATGATCCTCGGCCCGTCGGGCACGGGCAAGTCGGTCTGCATCAAGCACATCGTCGGCCTGCTCTACCCCGACGAGGGCGACGTGCTCGTGCACGGGGTCTCGATCCCCAGCCTGTCCGACTCCGACCTGTTCGAGACGCGCAAGAAGTTCGGCGTGCTGTTCCAGGACGGCGCCCTGTTCGGCTCGCTCAATCTGTACGACAACGTCGCCTTCCCGCTGCGTCAGCACACCGAGAAGGGGGAGGACGAGATCGCCGAGATCGTCAACCGGCGGATGAGCGAGGTCGGCCTCGGCGGCGAGGGCGAGAAGATGCCCAACCAGCTCTCAGGCGGGATGCGCAAGCGCGCCGGCTTCGCGCGTGCGCTCGTGCTCGACCCCGAGATCGTGCTGTTCGACGAGCCGGACTCCGGCCTCGACCCCGTGCGCACCGCGCTCCTGTGCGAGCTGATCAAGGAAATCCACGCCGAGAACGGCGGCTGCTACACGGTCATCACGCACGACATCATGAGCGCCCGCCGCGTCGCCGAACACATCTCCGTGCTGTGGAAGGGGCGGATCGTCGAGTCCGGCCCCGCCGAGGAGCTGTTCGCCTCCGAAAACCCGTTCGTCAGGCAGTTCCTCTCCGGCGAAAGCGCCGGGCCCCTCGGGATGGAGTAGCGACGCGCGCCTTGCGCGTCGAGTCGCCACCCCCGGTTAGCCTTCACCTGTGAAAGCAGCGCGACTCCTCTCGGCGCTCGCCGGCGCCGCAGCGAGCCGCCCGCGCCTCGTCGTCGCCGTGGCGATCGTGCTCGGGCTGGCCGGCGCGGCGCTCGCGCTGCGGCTGAAGCCGACTGCGGCGACGAGCACGTTCGTGTCGAGCTCGAGCTTGGAGTACCGCGACACGCAGGACTTCTATGAGAACTTCGGCGAAGAGCCGGTCGAGGTGCTCGTCAAAGGCGACCTGCAGCAGCTCGTGCTGAGCGAAGACCTGCAGCGCCTGGTCGGGCTCGAGGGCTGCCTGTCGGGCAACGTGCCCGTCGCGGCGCTCGCGCGGGAGGGCGGCGTCAACGGGCCGTGCGGCAAGCTCGCGCACGGTCATCCCGTGAAGGTCGTGTTCGGGCCGGGCACGTTCGTCAACGAGGCGGCCGACCAGATCGACGAACAGCTGGCCAGTCAGAGCAAGCAGGCCGAAGTGCAGGCCAAGCAGGCCGAACGCGCGGTCACGCAGGCCGCGCTGAAGCGAGGGTTGAGCGCCGAAGAAGCGCGCACGCTCGGCCGGCAGGCGAGCAAGATCACCACCGCCCGCTTCCAGGAGGGGCTCGTGACGCTCGCGCTGCAGTACGGGCTGACGTCGAAGCCGAGCATCGACAACCACGACTTCGTGACGGCGCTCGTGTTCGATTCGACCAAGCGCGCGGGCACGCCCAAGCAGCGCTTCGCCTATCTGTTCCCGGGCCGCGAAGCGGCGCTCGTGTCGGTGCGCATGCGCGCCGGTCTGAGCGAGTCTGAGCGCACGCACACGATCGAGCTGATTCGCCAGGCCGTGGCGATGCCGCAGTGGAAGCTGCGCCACGGCGAGCGCTACCTCGTCACGGGCGTCCCCGTGATCGTGTCCGACCTGACCGACTCGATAACGCACTCGATCGAGCTGCTGCTGATCGCCGTGCTGCTCGTGATGGCCGCCGCGCTCGGGCTGATCTTCACCGGCCGCCCGCGCCTCTTGCCGCTGGCGATCGCCGTGCTCGCGGCGGCGCTGACGTTCGGCGCCCTCTCGCTCGCCGGCGCCTCGCTGACGGTGGCCTCGATCGCCGTGCTGCCCGTGCTCGTCGGCCTCGCCGTCGACTACGCGATCCAGTTCCAGTCGCGCGTGCAGGAGGAGTCCGAGCGCGACGACCGACAGGTGCGTGAGACGGTCGTCGTGCGCGCGGCCGCGCTCGGCGCGCCGACGATCGCCACGGCCGGAGCCGCCAGCGGCGCGGCGATGCTCGTGCTGCTGCTCTCGCCGGTGCCGATGGTGCGCGGCTTCGGACTGCTGCTCGTGCTCGGCGTGATTCTCGCCTTCCTCTGCGCGCTCAGCGCGGGAGCGGCCGCGCTCACGCTGGCCGGACGCCGTGGCGCCGAGGCTGCGCCACGAGCGCGCCCGCTGCCGGGACTCGCAGCCGATG
The DNA here is from genome assembly GCA_963714215.1 of uncultured Solirubrobacteraceae bacterium. Taxonomy (GTDB): domain Bacteria; phylum Actinomycetota; class Thermoleophilia; order Solirubrobacterales; family Solirubrobacteraceae; genus Palsa-744. Next base: position 58,202 of record CAVQNP010000004.1, on the reverse strand, counting down.
TCGCGGCGGCCTGGCGCGAGGCCGGTGAGCTGCTGCGAGACAACCCGCTCACCCGGGCCGTCACCCGTGGCGCGCTGATCGGCGCGATCCGCCGTCCCGGCCGCGTGCTGCTCGCCGCGCTCGCGCTCGCCGCGCTCGGCTGGGGTCTCGACACGCAGACGCGGGTGGAGACCGACATCACCAAGCTCGTCCCGCAGAACCTCGGCTCGCTCGTAGGGCTGAACGCGCTCGAGCGCTCGACCGGCGTCGGCGGTGAGATCGACCTGATGGTCAGCTCGAAGGCGCTGACGAAGCCGGCCACGATCGAATGGATGAGTAGATACGAGAAGAGCGTGCTGAAGCGCTACGGCTACAGCTCGGCAAGCGGGTGCGGCAAGGCCCGCCTGTGCCCGGCCTTCTCGTTGCCCGACCTGTTCTCCACCCAGGGCGCCACTGCCGGGCAGATCGTTCCCGAAGAAGGGATCAAATCGTCCACAAAATCCTCCAAAGCGGGCAAGGCGAAGGCGCCGGCGAAATCGAGCAGGCTCACCCAGGCCCAGGTCACCGGCCTGCTCGACGCGATCCCGCCGTACTTCTCCCAGGACGTGATCACGCCGGACCGCCGTGTGGCGACGCTCGCCTTCGGCATTCGCCTGATGAGCCTGCAGCAGCAACAGCAGCTGATCGACGGGATGCGCGCGAGCCTGCATCCGCCGGCCGGCGTCAGCGCGCGGCTCGTCGGCCTGCCCGTGCTCGCGGCCAAGTCGGGCACCGAGGTCGCCTCGCCGCTGCGGCGCGTGGAGACGCTGCTGGCGAGCCTTGCCGTGGTCGCGCTCGTGCTGCTGCTTGCCTTCGGCGGCGACCGGCGGCGCGCGCTCGTGCCGCTCGTGCCGATCGCGCTGGCCAGCGGCTGGTCGGCGCTGATCCTGTTCGCCGTGCGCGTCCCGTTGAACCCGATGTCGGTGACGCTCGGCGCGCTCGTGATCGCCGTGTCGACCGAGTTCAGCGTGCTGCTCTCAGAGCGCCATCGCCAGGAGCTGCGTGCGGGCCACGACACGATCGAGGCGCTGAGGCGCGCATACCGCCGCACAGGCGCTGCCGTGGCCGCCTCCGGGGTGACCGCGATCGCCGGCTTCGGCGTGCTCGCGCTGTCGGACATCCGCATGCTGCGCGACTTCGGGCTCGTCACGCTGATCGACCTGACCGTGTCGCTGCTCGGCGTGCTCGTCGCGCTGCCTGCCGCGCTGATCCGCTTCGGCGCGCCCGCGGCTGACGATGGGGTCGCGGAGCCGCTCGAGCTGCGCCCGCGTCCCGGCGAGCCCGTCCATGAGCACGCCTGAGCAGGGCTTGCCGCCGCGCCGTACGACGCCCCGCTACGGCGGCTACGTCGGTTTGCTGGCGCTGCTGATCATCGTGCTGATCACGATCAACACGATCGTGACAAAGCCCAACGGGGTCAAGGGCCTGGCCCCCGGGGAACGGGTGCCGCCGTTCGCCGTGCCGCTCGCGCTCGGCAACCTCAAGGGCGACGCCGACACGGCGACGCGGGCCAACGAGGGCGCCGCCGGGCGCGTGCCGGCCTGCGAGGAGCGCGGCACGCAGATCCTCAACATCTGCCAGCTCTACGAAGGCGCGCCGGTCGTGCTCGCGCTGTTCGTCGACGGCGGCTCGTGTGCGGACGTGCTCGACGACATGCAGGCGCTCGCGCCGTCGTTCGCCGGCGTGCGCTTCGCCGGGGTCGCGCTGAAGGGCGATCGCAAGAAGGTGCGCAAGCTGATCCGCACGCACGGGCTGACGCTGCCGGTCGGGATCGACAGCGATGGGGCGCTGGCGGCGCTGTACAAGGTCGGCACCTGCCCGCAGCTGACGTTCATCTACCCCGGCGGCATCGTGCAGGGGGGTGCGCTGATCAACCGTCCCTCACGAGCGCTCTTGCGCCGGCGCATCGCAAAGCTCCTCAGCGACGCCCGCGCGCGCGGCTGGCGCGGAGCAGTGCGGTGAGCGCCGCACCGACACCCGAGCTCACGCACGGCTGGTGCGCGCGCGAGGTCGAGCAGGAGCTGCCCGGGCTGGCGCTGTTGAGCATGCACGTCGAGGTGGGCCGCTCCGGCTCGCTGACCGGGGCCTCGCCCGCCGACCTGCTCGAGCGCCTGCGCGAAAAGTCCAATCGCTTCCGCGGCGCGAACGCCGTGGCCGTGCGGCGCGAGCCCGTGCCGTCGGCATACCGCGTGTTCTTCCGCCACATCGGCCTCGATCCGGAGGTCGTGCGCACGCCGATCGAGACGGCCGTGTTCGAGCGGATGATGCACGGCGGCTTCATTTCCTCAGGGCTGCTCCAGGACGCGCTGCTGATCGCCCTGCTCGACACGGGCGTTCCCGTGTGGGCGCTGGACGCCGAGCGCGTGGACGGGCCACTCGGGATCCGCGCCAGCACCGAGGGCGAGCGCCTCGGCCACGGCGAGGACGCTACGGTGCTGCCTGAGGGCCGGCTGGTGGTCGCCGACGCGGTGGTACCGCTGGCCGTGCTGTTCGGCGAGCTCGCAGCTGCGCACGCACCGCGCTCGCGCTCGTCTCGGCTGGTGCTGTTCGCGGTGCAGGTGGCCGGCGTGCCCGAACTGTACGCCGAGGAGGCGCTGTGGAGCTGCCGCTCCTCGCTGCAGGCGCCATGAGCGCACGTCGCGGGCACCGCACAGGCACGCCGCAGCGAGCCCGCCGGGCCTGTCGCGCTGGTAGAATTTCGACGTCCGGCGCACGAGCAGGAGGAGTCGGGGCGTGAGCCAAACCGAGCAGCTGAGGATCGATCGCGGCATACCTGCCGGCGCTCCGCTGCTCGAGACGTTCGACGAGTCGGCCGCTCGCCGCTCGCTGCGCGACCAGGTCTCGCGCTTGGAGCGCGAGCTGTCGCAGATCGTCGCCGCAGGCTTCCCGCACATCCCGGCCGGCGCCGCGCGCTCAGCCTCGCGTGAATCCTTCGGCGGGCCGCGGCTGCTCAGCCTCGAGCAGCTCGAGCGCCAGCGCGACAGGCTCGCCGCGCGGCTGCAGGATCTCCGCGGCATGGCCCGTGAGCGCGCGCTGCACGAGCTTCGCGCCCGGGAGCAGCTTGAGCGGATGAAGCTCGAACCAGGCCGCTACAGGTTCGTGCGCCTGCCCGTGCGAGAGCTCGGCCAGGGCGGCTGCGGGGTGTGGGAGGTCCGCCCGCGGCTCGGCCTGATCGGGATGCTCGCCGGCTGGTGGGAGCTCACGCTCTCGTCAGGCTGTCCGTTAGCACCGGGGTCGCGCCCCAGGCGCGGCCCCGCTCGGCAGAGGAACGCAGCATCGCCGCCAGCGTGCGTCGCTGACGCTCGGTCATTGAGCCGATCGTCTTCTTCTCGGACATCGGGATCTGCGCGAGGAACTTGCGGCAGCGGGTCTGGCCCCAGCGGCGCTGGCTCATCAACAGATCGGCGACGGCCATGCTGTGCGCCTCCCATGGGCAGGAGAGGATCACCTCGGCGGCATCAGCCTCGTCCATCGAGACCTTGCGCTTGAGCTCCGCACGGGCCAAGCGAACCTTGTTGGCGCGCTCCAGGGCGCGCATGTACTGCGGAGCAGGGGCGATTGTCGCTGTCGCGTTCATTTGGGACTCTCCCCGTTGCGGCCCCGGGCATCCGAGCCGCAACATCCGTGCTTGATTTTTTGACGAGTTAGCGCTCGTGAGGACGTCCAGAATCAACCCACGGCCGGAGCTTGCGACCGATCAAGTTTGTCTTGGAGATGACAGGTGCGGAGCGAACCTGGACGACATGCAGAGCGCTCCCGCAAGCTATGTCAGGGCGGGGTATCCGGTCAACCAGGTTCTCGCGCTTCGTACGCTAGAAGCGACCTTTTTGTGTCCGCTTCGGACTTGTGAAGATTTGGACAAGACGCTCGGGGGGTATGGGATATCTGGCGCGGTCGCGAGGACTCGGTCGATCACTCCGCCGCCGGTCCCGGAAGTGGACCGTGCTCCGCCTCGAAGGCGCGCTTGACTCGCGCGAAGGCCTCAAGCGCTCGGTCCAGCGTGGCAGTGTCGTGCGTGGCCATCACGCTCGTGCGCAGCAGCGCGCCGCCCGGCGGCACGGCCGGGTGCAGCGCCGTGTTGACGAACACGCCCTCGTCATACAGTGCGCGCCACAGCAGCGCCGCCTTCCAGTCATCGCCGACGAGCACCGGCACGATCGGCGTGACGATCGTCTGCGGGGAGTCCGCCGCGCCGCTCGCCACGGCGAGTAGCCCGGGCGCGTTCTGCTGCACGGGCGCGTCGCTCGGAAGGCTCTGGGGGCGGACGACCGCGAAGCCCTGCGCTTCGAGCCCGTCGCGCAGATGCCGCGCGTTGTCAAGCACGCGCGAGAGCAGCGGTGGCCCGTCGGGCGAGCGCAGAACGCGCAGTGCAGCAAGCGCCGCGCCGACGGCGGCGGGGACCGCCGAGGCGGTGAACAGGAAGGCGCGCGAGTACAGGCGCAGGTACTCGACCACCTCGTGCGAGCCCGCGACGAAGCCCCCGCAGGAGGCGAGCGACTTGGAGAACGTCCCCATGCGCAGGTCGACGCGATCGGCGACGCCGAGCAGTTCGGCCGTGCCCGCGCCGCGCGCGCCGAGCACGCCGGCTCCGTGCGCCTCGTCGACCATCAGGCGCGCGCCGTAGCGCTCGCACAGCTCGCAGATCTCGTTCAGCGGGGCGATGTCGCCCTCCATCGAGAACACGCCGTCGACGACGACGAGCACGCCGCCGCCGTCGTCCTGGGCACGCTGCAGCATCTTCTCGAGCTTGTCCAGGCGGTTGTGGCGGAACGGCCGCAGCTTGGCGCGCGAGAGCAGGCAGCCGTCGAGGATCGAGGCGTGATCGCCGGCGTCGGCGATCACCGTGTCCTGCGGCCCGAGCAGCGTACCGAGCGTGCCGACGTTCGCCTGATGGCCGGTCGTGAAGACGATCGCGTCCTCGCTGCCCATCCATTCGGCGATCTCGCGCTCGAGTTCGAGGTGCAGCGGGATCGTGCCGTTGAGCAGGCGCGAGCCGGTCAGGCCGGTGCCGTAGCGGTGCAGCGCGTCCTCGGCGCCCTGCATGACACGCTCGTCGCCGGTCAGCCCGAGGTAATTGTTGGAGCCGAGCATGATCCGCTCGGCCCCCTCCATCTCGACGACCGGCATCGCCGGCGAGGTGAGCAGATGGAAGTACGGCAGGATGTCCGCCTCGCGCGCCGCCGCGAGCAGCTCGGAGCGGTCGTGGTCGCGGACCTTTGCGAAGACGTCGATGGAGGTCTGCATGTAGTGTGCCTCGGCCGTGGGAGTCGAAATCAGGTCCGTATCGGGCGGCGGAGATCTGAAGCGGTTCATCGACCTCCCGTTCCGCCTGCATGCTAACCGTCCGCAGTGGGTGCCCCCGCTGAAGCTCGAGCGGCGGCTGTTCCTCAACCGCCGGATGAACGCCTTCTTCAGCCACGGCGAGGCGCAGTACTTCCTCGCCCGGCGCGACGGGCGCATCGTGGGCCGCGTCAGCGCGCATGTCAACGACGCGTTCAACGACTACCAGCAGAAGAACTGGGGCTGGTTCGGCTTCCTCGAGTTCGAGGACGACCAGGAGGTGCTCGACACGCTGCTCGATGCCGCCGCGCAGTGGCTGCGCACGCGCGGCAAGGAGCGGATCGTGGGACCGGCGAGCTTCACGATGAACGACGAGAGCGGCGTGTTGATCGAGGGCTACGAGCTGCGTCCGATGATCGCGCAGCCGTGGAACCCGCCCTACTACCGCGAGCGGCTCGAGGCGGCCGGGATGACCAAGGCGATCGACCTGCTGATGTGGAACCTCGAGGTGACCGATCGCGACCAGGTGCTGCCCGTGATCTGGGAGCTGGCCGAGAAGGCTCAGAGCGAGCACGGCATCCGCGTGCGCCCGATGCGCCGCTGGCAGCTGCGCAAAGACATGGACAAGTTCGCCGAGGTCTATAACTCCGCCTGGTCGAAGAACTGGGACTTCGTTCCGTTCTCGAAGAAGGACCTCGACGCCTACGCCCAGGAGCTGCACCTGGTGTTCGACAAGCACTGGTTCATGATCGCCGAGCGCGAAGACAACGGCGAGGTCGTGGGCATGGCGATCACGGTGCCCGACGCCAACCAGGTGCTGGCGAGGATGAAGGGGCGGCTGCTGCCGTTGGGCTGGTGGTACTTCCTCAACAAAGGCAGGCTGACCGACCGCGTGCGCGTCGGCTTCCTCGGCGTCAAGCCCGAGTACCAGCACACGGGCGTCGCCGCGCGGCTGTATGAGCTGCACTACGACGCCGCCGAAGCGCGCCCGCAGGACGGGGGCGAGATGGGCTGGATCCTCGAGACCAACACGCCGATGAACCGCGGCATGGAAGCGATGGGCGGAAAGGTCGTCAAGCGCTATCGCATGTACGAGCGCGAGCTGTAGTGGTCTGAGGGGCTCTCTACACTTCGCCCGATGAGTACGCCCTCACAGCGCGCCGAGGCAGAGACGGGGCCCGACGAGACGGTCGAGCCGGGCGTCGAGGACGCGGGCGCCGAGGGTCTGGGCGCCGCCGACGCCGACTCGCTGCCGGTGCTGGCGGAGGAGGCGCGCGTGGTGCGCGCAGAGGTCGTCTCCGGCGAGGTGCTGAGCACGCGCGAGCTGACGACGCTTCCGGCGGTGCAGGCCGCGGCGGTCGCCGCCGGAGGCTTCGTCGCCGGCGCTGCCGTGGTCGGGCTGGTCACGCGGCACCAGCGGCGCTCGCAGGCGCTCGCGCGTGGGCGTCAGGCGGGGCGCCGGCTCGCGCGTGGACGCCGGCGCAGCGGCGCGGGCGAGCTCGTGCAGATCGTCGGCAGCCGCTCGTTGCTGCTCGACGTGCACCTGCTCGGCGGGCGCGACTAGCGCCGGCGGCGCAGTCTCGAGCACGGTCGAGCAGCGCGTCGAGGTTCGGCCTGCCGGGCCGTTTCGTCTGCCAGGCGGCGCGATGGACGGCACCGTGCGCAGGCGCGCCGGCGTGCTCGAGCGGCTGCTGCATCACGAGCGCGAGCCGGTGCTCGTGCGCGTCGCGCAGACGGCGCCTGACAACGTCTTGTTCGGCGCGCGCGCGGGTACGCGAGCGGCAGCCTCCTATGGGATCGAGCGGATGCGCTTCGCGCTCGGCGTCGACGAGGACCTGCGTGCGTTTCACCGGCGCTTTGCGCGCGACCCGCTGATCGGGCGCTCGTTGAGCCGCAGGCCGTGGTTGCGCGTGCGACGGCGCCCCGAGCCGTTCGAGGCGCTCGCGTGGGCGGTCTGCGAGCAGCTGATCGAGTACGAGCGCGCCGCTGCGATCGAGCGCCGTCTGCTCTCCGCGCTGGGTCGGCGCTGGGTCGGCTGGGACGGCGCCGCCAGTCCGCTGCGCGACCTGCCGACGGCCGAGGCGCTCGCCGGTATCGCGCCGGCACGCCTGGAGTCGTTCGACCTTGCTGCGTGCAGGGCGGTGACGCTCGTGCGCGCGGCGCGCGAGGTCGCCAAGGGGCGCGTCGACCTCTACAGCGCAGACCACGAGCGCGTCTGGCGCAGATTGCGCGCGATCCCCGGCATCGGCAGCTGGACGGTCGAGATGCTCGCGCTGCACGGGCAGGGCCGCCACGATCAGGTGCCCGCCGGTGACGTCGGCTTGCTCAAGCTCGTCGGTCGCCTGCTCAGCGGCGGTGACTCATACGCGCGTGCGGCCGAGCACGAGGTACGCGCCTTCTTCGCGCCGTACGAGGAGTGGGCCGGGCTGGCGGCCGTGCACGCTTGGGCGTTGTGAGCTGTTGACGAGCTGAGCGCGGCGGGCGCGGACTGCGGCTCAGGTGCGCTCAGGTGCGGCTGCGCTCGCGCTCGCGCTCGACGAGCAGCGCGAACGTGGGGCAGGCCTGCGCGGCGCGCTTTGCGTGGTCGAGCACTGCCCCCGCGACCGGCTCGTCGTCGAGCACCGGGTAGCCCCACTCGTCGAGCGTGATCCGCTCGGGCAGCAGCTCGGCACACATGCCGTGCGCCTCGCAGGCGATCGGGTTCAGGCGCAGCCGGTGGCTCACCGGACCGCTCGTTCGCGGGAGATCGCGCGCGAACGGGAGCGCGAGGAGGCGCCGGAGCGCGGGCGAGACGCCGCACCTGCCAGCACACGCGGATGCTCCGGCAGCGGCAGCTCGGCGCCGGCGGCGCAGCGCTCGCACGCGCCGTGGCGGGCGTGGTCGGCGAACTCGTCGCGGAACACCTCGATCGCGCTGAGCGCGAAGCGGGCGGTGCCGTCGGGGTGCGCGCACGCCCCGCGCCGGCGCACGAGCTGCGCGAGCGCTTCGATGCGCTGCTCGGCGTCGTGGCCGGCCACGCCGGCGGCGAGCTCGGAGACCGTCCCGGCGAGCGCACCGAGGCCGTGTACGCAGGGGCCGCACTGCCCGGCGCTCTCGCCGGCCATCCAGCGCGTGACGCGAGCCGTTTCGGCCACCGGGCAGGCAGCGTCTGAGAGCAGCGTGACGACGCCGGCTCCTAGCGAGGCGCCGTGGCGCACGAGCTGCGCGTCGGAGAGCGCGAGGCCGGCCAGCTGCGCGCCGTCGACCCAAGTGCCGGCGTAGCCGCCGAGCAGGACTGCGCGGACCGGTGCGAGCAGGCCGCCGGCCGCGTCGATCAGCGCGCGCAGCGAGGTGCCGTACTCGATCTCGTAGACGGCCGGCGCCGCGAGCGGACCGGAAAGCGTGACGAGCGTCGAGCCTGGCTGCTCGGCCGAGCCGAGCGCGCGGAACCAGTCTGGCCCGTGACGCGCAATCAGCGCGATGTTGGCGAACGTCTCGGCGTTCGAGAGCATCGTCGGACGCCGCCTGACCCCCTGCTCGAAGGGCATCGGCGGCGTGAACGTCGGCAGCGCCGGGCCGCCGTTGATGTGGCTGACGAGGGCCGACTCCTGCCCGGCCACGTAGCCGCCCGGCACGACGGACATCTCGATCTGCACGCCGTCGCTCGCGCCGCGTTCGGCGATCGCGCGCGCGAGTGTCTCGGCGCCCGAGGAGGACTCGCAGACGGCGACGATTGCCTCGCGCGCTCCGAGCGCGTGTGCAACCGCGACTGCGCCGTCGAGCATCAGGTGCGGCGCGAGCTGACACAGCACGCGATCCTTGTCGCTCGCCGGCTCGCCCTCGGCGGCGTTGACGACGACGATCGGGCGCCCGCGCCGCGCCGCCACGGCGCGCAGCTTCGCGCCCGTCGGAAAGCCTGCGCCTCCGCGCCCGCGCAGGCCGGCGTGCTCGACCTGCTCGATCAGCTCGGCCGTCGAGGAGCGTCGGCGCCGGCGTTCGTGGGGGAGCTCGCCGTGCACGTCGAGGTGCCGCTCGAGGTCGAGCGCATCGCCGGCCGCTGGAACGCCCCTGAGCAGGCGCGGCAGCGAGCCCGCCCCATCCGGCTTGGCCGGCTCGGGGAGTCGCTCGTATACGCGCGTTGCCGCGTCGGCCGTGGAGAACTCGGCCGTGTGGGACATTCTGCTCATCGTGCTCCGCCCTTCGCCTTCTTGGCGTGCGTGGAGTGCCCGAGCAGCTTGGCCGGCGTGCCCGAGCGCCGTGCCCATTCAGACCCGAGCGGGCCGCCGGGCAGCCACAGCAGCAGGAACAGCGAGAACGCGCCGGCGCCGCCCAGCGCGGCGCTGCGCGCGCGCACGTGCTCCGGCCAGCCCGAGATCGCGCGAGCGAGCACCGCGCACAGCACCACCAGCACGCAGGCGACGCTGAGCGCGAGCAGCCATCCGGACTTCACGTCGGTGCCCGTGCCGAAGCTGTGCAGCAGGGCGACCGGCCAGCTCGCGTATGTGAGCCAGTGGATCGCGCGCCAGCTCGCGAAGCCGAGCCGCCGGCGCAGCAGGCTGCTGATCGTGACCGCCAGCAGCATGTCGAGCGAAAGCGCGCCGAGGCCGAGCCAGAACGGCCTGTAGCTGCCGACGAACGGGATCACGGCATCGATGACCGAGATCGGCGCGAAGCTGTCGAGGATCGAGGTCAGCACGTGCACCCCGAGGAACGCCATCGCCAGCAGCGAGACGTTGCGGTGCAGCGTGTCGAGCGCGAAGCGCGGCCAGCGCGGCGTGCTCCAGCGGCGGACGTCGACGACGCCGAGCGCCACGGCCAGCGTCAGCAGCAGCAGGCCGACGACGCCGGTCGAGCGGGTCAGGTACCACGAGGCGCTGCCGCCGACGACCGCGAGCAAGCTCACGGCGCCACCGCCATGCCCGCCGGCGCCTGCCGCTGCGCCGGCCAGCGTCCGATCGTCGTCACCGCGCCGGCCTGGTCCTGCAGCCTCGCCGGCAGCTCGAGCTCGGCGAGCCAGTCGAGCGCCGAGCGGCCGCGCACGAGCGAGGCCGTGCACGCGATGTTCGCGTGCGCGCAGCTCTCGGCGGCCACGCTCACCGTGCGCCAGCACGTGTTCGCGGGGGTTCCCGTCGCGGGGTCGAGGATGTGGTGCATCGTGCGGCCTTCGTGACTCCAGCGCCGCACGGTCGTGCTCGACGTCGCCAGGCCACCCGAGCGGATCGTGACCGTCTGTCCAGGGGCCGTGGCATCGTTGCGGTGGTCGTCGGTCACGTGGATGCGCCAGCCGCCCTGCGGTGGCGGCCCGGCGGTCGCGATATCGCCGCCGAGGCTGACGAGCACGCCGTAATCGCTGGCCAAGTAGGCCGCCGCCGCGGCGCGGTCGGCGGCGAGCGCCTTGGCGGTCGCGCCGAGGTCGAGCCGCACTCCCTGCGGCAGCCGAACGGAGCGTGCCCGCGCGTCCAGCGACACCGAGCGCCAGCCGCTGAGCGCGCGCAGCTTCAGCACCGGCGCGGGCGTCTCGGGGCCTTGCGCCTGCGCGTCGCCGGGCGCCGGCAGCAAGCGCCAGTCGCGGTCATAGCCGGCGAGCTCGAGCGCGCGCCCGAGCGTGGGGTCAACGTCACCGCCTGTCAACTGCGCCGCATCGAGCGCGAGCGCGAGCGCCTCCCACAGCAGCGGGCTGACCTGCACCCACCTGCCGGCGCGGTCGTTCAGGCGCGAGAGCTCGGAGTCCGCACGAAAGCGACTGCAGGTGCGGTCGATCGCCGCCAGCTCCGACTCGACGGCTCGGCGGGCTGCCGCCAGGCCGGCGGGATCGGCAGTGCGCAGCACCACGCTCGTGCCGAGCGCCTGCCAGAAGGCGCAGCCTGTCCAGCGCGAGGAGCGCGATCGCTTGAGCTTCACGATCCCCCCGAGACGACCGGCGCTTCGGCTTCCGGAGCCGGTTCGGGCGCCGGCGCCGGTTCCGCTTCGCGTTCGGGGGCCGGTTCTTCGGCCGGGGCGGATTCGTGCGTGGCTTCGGGCGCCGGTTCGGTTGGCGCTTCGACTCGAGCCTTCGCTGCTCGATTCGCTCGCTTCGGGCGCCTGTGCCGGCGGCTTCAGCGTGCTCGTCGAGGTCGAGTGGTGCTGGGTCGAGTGGTGCTTGTGCCGCGCGGCTTTGGCGGCGGCGCTCGCAGAGCTCGCGTGCGCGGTTCCCGGGAACGCGTGGGCGACGACCTCGGTCAGCACGCCCGTGAGCGTGAGGCTGCCCGCCAGCAGCCAGCGGTTGACGCGGCTGAGCCTGCGCAGCGAGCTGTCGCGTTCGTGTGTGGCGTGGCGGCGCATCTCAGTGGTGCAGGTTGTGGGCCGAGAGCCAGGGTCCGTACTGCGGGATCAGCACGATCGCGAGCACCACGCCGAACGTCAGCGCGCTGCCCAGTGAGAGCAAGCGACCGGTGCGCCCGTGGACGCTGTCGCGCGAGCCGACGTACTGCTGCCACGCCCTCGCCCTCGTGCGCTTGGGGCCGTAGTCGGCGCCCAGCGCGCGCAGCATCGTCGGCAGGTGTGCGAGCACGTGAATCGCCGTGAAGGCGACCCAGACGATGAAGCTGACTTTGTGGATCGGCAGCAGCGTGTCGCGCGAGCTCGGGCCGGCGAACAGCAGCGCGACGCCGCTGGCGAAGACGACGAGTGTGGTCAGCACCACGATCGGCGCGATCATCCGCAGTGGCAGCGCAGGCGGGCCCTTGCGGCGGTAGCGCGGGTTCGCCGTGTAGTAGCGGGCAAAGCGGTAGCCCGCGCTGCCGAGCTTCAGCAGCACCGGGCCGAGGAGCACCATGCCCACGAACAGATGGACGGAGAGGAGCGGCCCGAGGGCGATGATCGTCACGCCGATCACGGCGAGCAGCACGATCAGCACCGCGCCGGTGGCCGACGTGAGGCGCTCGTTCCCCGTCGTCCCGCCGCCGACGAGGCCTCCGAGGCGAGCCCAGGTCGACGGCGGGAACGACGCTTCACGGTCGACTGCCATGGCTCGCAGTGTGTGAGCGGGAACTAAGGACGCGGTAACAGGTAGATGAGAAAGTTCTCCAAAACCCCTAGGCGCCCATTGCGGGCGGCCCCGCCGCCTATCCTTCTGTCATGTCGGCGAGCACCCGCGCAGAGCGCGGCGAGGCGCTTTCGGCCGGTCGAGAGCCGGCTGCACAGCGTGAGTCACAGGCGGCGGCGCGTGTCCTGCTGATCGAGGATGAGCCCGGGATCGTCGATTTCGTGCAGCGCGGCCTGGAGGCCGCGGGCTTTGCCGTCGAGACGGCGCTCGACGGGATCGAGGGCGAGCGCATGGCGATCGGAGGCGACTGCGACGCCGTTGTGCTCGACCTGATGCTCCCCGGCCGCTCCGGCATGGAGATCCTGCAGGACCTGCGCCGCGCGCGACCGACGATGCCGGTGATCGTGTTGACCGCCCGTGGCGAGGTCGAGGACCGCGTGGCGGGCCTCGATGCCGGCGCCGTCGACTACCTCGTCAAGCCGTTCTCGATCGCCGAGCTTGTGGCGCGCGTGCGCACGCACCTGCGAGTCGTCGCGCAGGCTTCCGCCAACACGCTGCGCGCCGAGGACATCGAAGTCGACCTGCTCACGCGCAAGGCCAACCGTGCAGGCCGCGCCGTGACGCTCTCGACGACCGAGTTCGAGCTGCTCGCGTACCTGATGCGCCACCACGGCCAGGTTCTCTCGCGCGAGCAGATCCTCAGCGCCGTGTGGGGCTACGAGCACGATCCGACGACCAATGTGGTCGACGTCTATGTCGGCTACCTCCGGCGCAAGCTCGGAGCGCCGGGCGATCCGGTGCCGATCTTCACGGTGCGCGCCGTCGGCTACCGGCTGGGCGGCGCCGGCTGAGCGCGATGCGCGGCTTACGCGAACGTCTCGCGCGGGTCGGCCTGCGTTGGCGACTGGCCGGCTGGATCGCGCTCGTGACGCTGCTCTGCACGGGCGTGGCGTTCGTTGCCGTCTACCGCGGGACGGGCACCCAGCTGCGCCAGCAGATCGACAGCGAGATCGCGGGCTACGCCAACGGGCTGACGCACGACCTCGCCCGCGGGCGCCCGGCCACGCTGGCTCGGGCATATGCCGAGGCGGGCGAGTACGTACGCGACCAGTCCTTCGCCGCCAGCTCGATCGTGCTGTTCGCGAACGTTCCGGGGCGTGGCACGGTCACCAATCGCCCGGAGCTCTTCTCCGACGCGGCGAGGCCCGACGACGGCGAGAGCGCCGCCCAGCAGACGCACGAGAACGCCCTCTCGGCCAGGCTGCTCACGATCCCTGCCGGCTACTCGACGCTGTCGCTCGGCGACGTCGGCGAACTGCGCCTGGTCAAGCACCGCATTCGGCTGCGCGACGGCTCCAGTGCCACGGTCGGCGTGGGCGAGTCGCTGGCCGGCGTCGCGCACGCCCAAGCGAGCGTGGCGCGGGCCTTCATCCTCGCCGGGATCATCGCGCTGGCCGGCGCGCTGCTGGCGGCGTACCTGATCGGCACGCGCGTCTCGCGCCCTTTGCGCCGGATGGCCGCGGTCGCGGCCCGCGTCGACGCCGGCGACCTGCACCCTCGGATCCACGGACCCGAGGGCGAGGCACGCGAGGTGCGCGTGCTCAGCGACGCGTTCAACCACATGCTCGACCGGCTGACCGAGGCGTTCGCCGGACAGCGCGCGTTCGTCGCCGATGCCTCGCACGAGCTGCGTACGCCGCTGACCGTGATCCGCGGGCAACTCGAAGTGCTGGCCGCGCAGGAACGGCCCTCGCCTGCCGAGCTGCGTCGCGTCGAGGCGCTCGTGCAGGCCGAGATCGGGCGAGTCAGCCGTCTCGTCGACGATCTGCTGCTGCTTGCGCGCAGCGAACAGACCGAGTTCCTGCGGCTGGCGCCGATCGAGCTGCGTCCGTTCGTCGAGCAACTGTGGGACGGGATGGGGCTGCTCGCCGACCGTCGCTTCGAGCTCGCCGGCAGCGTGCCGGAAGGGGTGCTCACGGCCGACCCCGACCGGCTCGCCCAGGCGCTTCGCAACCTGATCGGCAACGCGATCGAGCACACCACGCCCGGGACGGGCATCGTGTGCCTGTGCGTTGCGGCGCTGCCCGGCGGACGCTTGCGGCTGCTCGTCGAAGACGATGGTCCCGGCATCCCGCCCGAGCAGCGCGAGCGGGTCTTCGATCGCTTCCACCGCACCGACTCGGCGCGTGACCGCGCCTCCGGTGGCACCGGGCTCGGCCTTTCGATCGTGCGCGCGATCGCCCTCGCGCACGGGGGTGAGGTGAGCGCGGGCAGCTCGCCCGAGGGCGGCGCCCGGATCGAGCTCGTGATTCCCGGCTTCGTGCCCAGCGCGCCGCCGGGCACTCCGTCCCGGGCGCACCCGGTCGGGGCGGAGCCGCTAGCGAAGGATGCCGGTGTGCCCGAGCGAGTAGCGGCCCGGCTGGGGCCAGACGAGTAGGCCGTGCGGGCCCTGGCCGACCGGGATGCGGTGCAACAGCCGCCCCGTGCGCGTCGAGATCGCGTACACCGAAGAGTCGGAGCGGCCCGACAGCCAGAGGATGCGCCCGTCGGCCGATACGCCTCCCATGTCGGGCGAGCCGCCGCCCGGCAGGCGCCACTTGGCGATCGGGCGACGCGTGGCGAAGGAGATCACGCTGATCGATCCTTCGGCGCGATTGGAGACGTACAGATCCTTGGCGTTGCGGCTCGGGTAGAGGCCGTGCGCGCCCGCGCCGGTCAGCTCGAAGCGGATCACGCGCAGCGTGCGCACGTCGATCAGCCAGACACCGCCGAGCGCCATGTCGGCGACGTAGAAGGTGCGGCCGTCCGGGGAGAGCTTGACGTCCTGTGGCTTTGCGCCGGGCGCGAGCGGGATCTTGCGCACGACGCGCTCGGTGCGTAGATCGACGACGATCGCGCAGCCGGCGAACTCGCACGACGCCAGCGCGTAGCGGCCACCGGCCGTGAAGTCCATGTGGTCGACGCCGCGGCACTGCAGCGTCGGCAACGCGTGGTGCAGCGCCATCGTGCGCGGATTGCGGAAGTCGAGCTCGCGATGCGCCTCGGCTACGACGATCGCCCAGCGCCCGCTCGGCGTGAAGTACATGTTGTACGGGTCGGTCACCGGGATCTGCTGCCCCGGCCGGCCCGTGCGCGGGTCGATCGGCGTGAGGCTGTTGCCGAGGTCGTTGGTCACGTACAGGGTGCGCAGGTTCCACGCGGGGACGACGTGCTGGGGCAGCTCGCCTACCGGAAAGCTGTCGATCACCTTGAACGTCCTCTGCGAGATCACGTCGACCGTGTTCGATTCGCTGTTGGGCACGTACACGAGTGCTCTCGCGCCGCGCACGCGCGGGCTGAACGCCCCGGGGCGGTCGGCTGCGTAGACGTTGGCGTGCCCCAGCGGGGGCGGCACTCGGCCGGCGCGCGGGACTTCGACGCCGCGTCCCGCACGCGCGCCGCCACCGCTCGATCCGCCCCCGGCGCTCGATCGACCCGCCGAGGAGCCGCCTCCACACGCGGCGAGCCCGAGCGCCAGCACGAGCGTGGCGAGCGTGGTGAGCGTGCGCGGCGCGCTCATCGCGCGGTCGCGAGCAGCGTCAGCGCGCGATCGTGCACGGTCCCGGCACGATCACGGCCGCCGACCGCGACGATGCGCTGCCCGAGCGACGCCGCGCCGAGGTCGGAGAGCGCTTCGGGAAGACGCCCGGCCGGGCTGACCGAGCCGTCGAGGGGTCGATCGCGAGGATCGCCGAAGTCTGCTCGGTGAGCGCTTCACCGCGCCCGCCGAGCACGTACATGAAGCCGTTCAACGACGCGCCGGCGGCATGCGTCAGTGCACGTGGCAGCTGTCCGATCTGCCGCACGCGCCCGCTCGCCGGGTCGAAGGAGAGGATCGCCCGCTGGGCGGTTTCGCCGGAGGTTCCGCCGGCGATCAGCAGACGGCCGCCGACCGCCGCGACGGAGGCGTAACGCAGCGGACGCGGCAGCATCCCCGCGACGCGCGTCGCCCCGCCGGGCGTGAATGCGACGATCGTGCGCAGCGGCGTCGTCTCGGTGTAGCCGCCGACGACGTAGGCGGTATTCCCGATCGCGGTCGCGGCAACGTCGGATGACGGCGCCGGTAGATGCCCCGCTACATGCGCGCCCGAGCGGGTGACTTCGAGGATCGAGGAGCTGGCGGTGCCGGCGTTGCCACCGCCGAACAGGTACGCGCGACCGCCGATGCTCGCCGCCGCGGCGTCGTGCAGCGCTTCGGGCAGTTGCGCGACGGTGCTCGCCGAGCCACGGTCGATCAGCGTGACGCTCGCCAGCGAGGAGTCGGCCGCGTCGAGGCCGGCGAGCGCGAGCACGCCGCCCAGGCCGGGGGTGACGGCGGGCAACTGCACCGGTTCAGGCAGAATCGTGCTCGCGCCGATGTGCAGCGCGGAAGGGTGTCCGGCAGGCGCCGGGCTCTGCTTCGAGCTCGAACCCGTGCTGTGAGTGCCGGCGGTGGCCTGCGCCGCGACCCGGCTGCTCGAGCCAGACCCCGCGCCACCGCAGCCGGCCAAGAGCAGAACGGCGGCCGCGGCACAGGCGGCCGGCAGCGCCGCGGCCGAGCGTTGCGTGTTGGAACGCTTGGCGGCGATCACTCCGACCAGCTTCTTCGAGCGCGCTAAAGCGACGCTGAGCGGGCGATGAGAACCCGCTTAGATCGGGCGCGGCGCGATCGGCCGGCTCAGGGAACGAGCACGGCCGCGCCGGTGAAGCGCCCGGCGCGCAGGTCCGCGAGTGCCTCGTTGGCCTGCTCCAGCGGGTAGGTCGTGACGTGCGTGTGGACCGGCACCTGCGGCGCCAGCGGCAGGAACTCGCGCGCGTCGGCGCGGGTCAGGTTGGCGACCGAGCGCACCGAGCGCTCCTGCCACAGCGCGCTGTAGGGGAACGAGGGGATCTCGCTCATGTAGATGCCGCCGCACACGACCGTGCCGCCCGGCGCGACGGCCGCGAGCGCAAGCGGGACGACCGGGCCGACGGGCGCGAAGATGATCGCCGCATCCAGCGGCTCGGGCGGCGTGTCCTCCGAGGCGCCGGCCCAGACGGCGCCGAGCTCGCGCGCGAACGCCTGCGTCTTCTCATCACCCGCGCGCGTGAACGCGTAGACCTCGCGCCCCTGCGAGCTGCACACCTGCGCGAGGATGTGCGCCGAGGCGCCGAAGCCGTACAAGCCGATGCGGCGTGCCTCGCCGCACATCCTCAGCGCGCGGTAGCCGATCAGCCCCGCGCACATCAGCGGCGCCGCCTGCTCGTCCGGGTATCCCTCCGGGATCGGGAAGCAGAAGCGCGCGTCGGCCACGGCGTACTCGGCCATCCCGCCGTCGACGTCCCGTCCGGTGAAGCGCGCGTTCGGGCAGAGGTTCTCGCGGCCGCTGCGACACCACGCGCACGTCCCGTCCGTCCAGCCGAGCCACGGCACGCCGACACGGTCGCCCACCTCGATCGTCGTCTCGTTGTCCTCGCCCGCGTCCTCGACCGTTGCGACGATCTGGTGGCCGAGGATGCGCGGTGGCTGCGCAATCGCGACCTCGCCGTCGAGCAGGTGCAGGTCCGTGCGGCAGACGCCGCAGGCGTGCACGCGCAACAGCAATTGACCCGCATGGGGCGTGGGCACCTCGCGCTCGAACATCCGCAGCGGCTGCCCGACCTGCTCGAACAGCATCGCGCGCATGCGTGCTAGCCGAAGAAAAGCTCGGCCGTCTGGTACAGCCCGGGATCGAGCAGCTTCGGCTCCCGCAGCGCCTCGGCCAGCGGTGTCTCGACGATCTCGGTGCCGCGCAGCCCGACCATCACGCCGGAGCGCCCGCCGAGCGCGGCGTCCATCGCGGCGACGCCGAAGCGCGTGGCGAGCACGCGGTCGAACGCGACCGGCGTGCCGCCGCGCTGCACGTGCCCGAGGATCGTCACGCGGCTCTCATAGCCGGTTCGCCGCTCCAGCTCGCCCTCCAGCATGACGCCGATCCCGCCGAGCCGGGCGTGTCCGAAGGCGTCGGTCGCCGTGCCCTCGAGCACCTGCAACGTGCCCTCGCGCGGCGTCGCGCCCTCGGCGACGACGACGATCGAGAAGCTGCGCCCGCGCTCGTGACGGGCGCGCAGGTGCGCGACGACGGTGTCGATGTCGAACGGGCGCTCGGGCACGAGGATCGCATCGGCGCCGCCGGCCAGACCGGCGTGCGTGGCGATCCAGCCCGTGTGCCTACCCATCACCTCGAGCACCATCACGCGGTTGTGCGACTCGGCCGTCGTGTGCAGGCGGTCGATCGCGTCGGTCACGATCTGCACGGCCGTCTGAAAGCCGAACGTCACGTCCGTGCCACCGAGATCGTTGTCGATCGTCTTCGGCACGCCGACGATCGGCACGCCTGCCTCGTGCAGTCGCAACGCCACGCCAAGCGTGTCCTCGCCGCCGATCGGGATCAGCGCATCGATCTCCCGCGTGCGCAGGGTCTCGCGGATCGCCGCCGTCCCGTCCTTCCCGTCGGCGTACGGGTTCGTGCGCGACGTGCCGAGGATCGTGCCGCCGCGCGGGAGGATGCCGGCGGTGCTCGCGAGCGTCAGCTCGATCGCGTCGTCGGCCAGTACGCCGGCCCAGCCGTAGCGGAAGCCGACGAAGCTGTTGCCGGGCTCGGCCAGACCGCGACGGACGACCGCGCGGATCACGGCGTTCAGGCCAGGGCAGTCGCCGCCGCCGGTGAGCAGTCCGATGCGCATGTCCTCAGCCTATGGCAATCGGCTAGATGCCCTGGCCCGGGAGGAACTCGTTGGTGAACGGGGGCAGCGCCGAGTTCGGGTCGTGCTTTAGCAGCGCGTGGTCGAACATCCAGCGTCCGAACGACGCCCACGCCGAGGGGGTCTGCCAGCCGAACGGCTTGCCGGCGCCCGGCACGGCGGCCGGCAGCGTCTGCTCGATCGAGGCCAACTGCAGCTTCTGCTGCAACGAGGGGTTGGCCTTGACGACGAGCGCCGCCGCCGCCGCCGGTTCTGCGCGCACCTCGCGCTCGCCGCGCGTGAGCGCCTGCATGAACGCGCGCAGGTCTTGTCCGCGCGTGTGCGCCTCGTCTTCGCGCACGACCAGGACGAGCTCGTTGTAGGTCGGCACGCCCGCTTTGTCGACCGGGATCACCAGCGGGCGCTTGTGCATCTGCTGCAGCTGGATTGCCTCGTAGTTCCAGAAGCCGCCGAGCGTCGCCGCGACCTTGTTCGCGAGCATCGCCTGCACGAGGTTGAAGCCGACGTTGACTTCCTTGACGCTCGCCGGGTCGGCACCGGCCGCCTGCACGGCCGTCTTCAGCTCGGCCGCTTGATAGGGGATGCCCGCAGTGCCGACTGTCTTGCCGGCGAGATCGGCGACCTTGCGCACGTGGCTTTGCGGCAGGGCGATGATCGAGGTCAGCGGCTGCTGCACGAGCGCGCCGACGGAGACGAGCTTGAAGCCTTCGTCGCGCGCCAGCAGCAGCTCGGGCTCGTAGGAGATCGCCATGTCGGCCTTGCCCGCCGCGAGCAGCTTTAGCGGTTCGGACGGGTTCGCCGGGGTCTGCGGCTGCACGTCGAGCCCGACCGCGCTGAAGTCGCCGTGAGCGATCCCCGAGTACAGCGCGGCGTGATCGGCGTTGGGGAAGAAGTCGAGCACGACCGTGAAGGGCTTGGAGCCCGAGGGCGAGATCTTGTCCTGCTTGGAGCCGCACGCCGAGAG
Organism: uncultured Solirubrobacteraceae bacterium; assembly: GCA_963714215.1. Classification (GTDB taxonomy): domain Bacteria; phylum Actinomycetota; class Thermoleophilia; order Solirubrobacterales; family Solirubrobacteraceae; genus Palsa-744. The sequence continues at coordinate 38,196 of CAVQNP010000004.1, read as the reverse complement.
GACAAGCAGCGCGCCAAGCACCAGCAGCAGGGCGAGCACCCTCGCGCTGCGATGGCGAGCGCGGCGGCGCGATGTGGGCAGCGGCGGTGCGGACATCGTTTTCAAGTCGTCTCTCCCGTAGTCGGGTGCGCCCATGGCGCGAGCACGCGCTCGGCCAGCGACAGGGCGTAGAAGCAGGCGATCGCCAGGGCGAACAGCACGAGCGCCGCAGCGTAGGCGCGTGGCGTCTGCAGCGCCGTCAGGTCGGCGTTGATCTCGTGGCCGAGGCCCGCGTGCACGCCGCTCGTCGCCGTCTGCGACTCGGCGATGTACGCGCCGATCACGCCGACGGCCAGCGCGATCCGCGCGCCACTCAGCGCTGCCGGCAGCGCTGCCGGCAGCTCGGCGAAGCGGAACGCCTGCCAGCGCGAGGCGTCGAGCGTGCGCAGCAGCTTCAACTGCTCGCCCTCGATCGCACGCAGGCCGTCGACCGTCGTCACGAGCACCGGGAAGAAGCAGATCAGCACGATCACGACGAGCTTCGGCAGAACGCCGAAGCCCCACCAGAAGACGAGCAGCGGCGCGATCACCGCGACCGGGATCGCCTGCGAGCCGACCGCCAGCGGATAGACCGCGCGCCGCAGCGGGCTCGACAGGTGCACGGCGACGGCCAGCGCGAATCCGAGCGCGAGGGCGAGCAGGATGCCCAGCCCGACCTCCTCGGCCGTCGGCGCGAGGTTGGCCGCGATGAAGCCTGCGTTGTCCCACAGCGCTGAGGCCACTGCGTGGGGTGCGGGCAGCACGAACGAGCTGGTCGTGCCGAGGTCGGCATAAGCCTCCCACGCGCCGAGCAGCGCCAGCGCGAGCAGCATTGGCGGCAGCAGTCGTGACGGAGACGGGCGACTCACGCCGCTCACGCTGCTGCTGCTCCTGCGAGTAGGCCGAGCGCGCGCTCGCGCAGCTCGACCACCTCAGCACTGGTGCGCCCGCGCGGGCGAGGCGCGTCGATCTCGATTTCGCCCGCCACGCGGCCTGGCCGCGGCGAGAGCACGAGCACGCGATCGGCCAGCAGGATCGCCTCCTCGATGTCGTGGGTGACGAGCACGACCGTGCGCGGTGCGCGCGCCAGCGCCTGCACGAGCCAGTCCTGCATCTCGGCGCGCGTGATCGCGTCGAGCGCGCCGAACGGCTCGTCCAGGCACAGCACCGGCTTGCCCGCCAGCAGCGTGCGCACGAACGCCACGCGCTGGCGCATGCCGCCCGAGAGCTCGCTTGGATGAGCGCGCTCGAAGCCCTCGAGGCCTAGCTCGGCGAACAGCGCGCTCGCGCGCTCGCGTGCCTGCGCGCGCGGCATGTGCGCCACGCGCAGCGCGAGCGCCGCGTTGTCGCGGGCGTCGAGCCACGGCAGCAGCAGGTCGCGCTGGGGCATCAACACTGCCGGCTCGCTCTGCAGCGTGCCGGCGTCCGGCGCCTGCAATCCGCAGATCAGCTCGAGCAGGGTCGTCTTGCCGCAGCCGCTCGGGCCGACGACGGCGAGCAGCTCGCCCCGAGCCACGCGCAGCGAGATCCCGGCGAGTGCGGGTACGCGCGCGCCGCGTCGGTCGGTGAACGTGCGCTGCACCGCTTGCAGCTCGATCGCGCTGGCCGGCGCCGGCGATGCGGGCTCCCGCGGCGCCTGCACCCCGCCGAGCGGGCGCTTCGTGCGGGACTGCAGTTCGGTGGCCACTTCGCTCCCTTCGCGGGCATTACCCCACAGGTTCTAAGGGTCGGCGCCGGTGGAGCGAGCTCCCGGACGCCATCTCAGCCGGCCTGCCGCCAGCCCCCCTGGTGTCTTTCTTCTTGTGGCTGATGCTACCCGCTGCGCAGGCCGCGAAGCGCGCGGCGCAGCCGCAGGCTCAGGCCGAGATGACCGGCCGCGTCAGCGCGCGCACGAAGTCCTCGAGCTGGGCGGTCGTCCAGCACTCGAAGGCCGTGCAGAACTCCTCGTAGGCCGCGATCACAGAATCGCCGTAGTTCCAATACAGGCGCGGCTCGGGATTCAGCCAGAACGTGCGCCCGGCGCGCGCGGCGATCTGGGCGAAGATGTCGGCGCGTGGGTCGCGTCCGTTGGTGCGCGCGTCGCCGAGCACGATCACGGTCGCGCGCGGGTGCAGGTCGTCCTCGACCTGCACGAGGAACTCAGACCACACGCGGCCGTAGTCGGTGTAGCCGGAGATGTCGGCCACGCCCGCGTCCGAGCCGATCCGCTCGCTGACCGCTTTGAAGTTACGCTCGTGTTCGAAGATGTCCGTGACCTCGGAGATCCGCTCGATGAAGACGAACGAGCGCATCTTGCGGAACGTGTCGTGCAGGGCGTGCAGCACTGAGAGGAAGAAGACCGAGGCCGAGGTGACGCTCGTCGAGACGTCGCACAGCACGTAGATCTCCGGCCGTTTCGGTCGTTTGGGGCGGAACTTCAGCTCGACCGGCACGCCGCCGGTCTGCAGCGAGGCGCGCATCGTGCGGCGCACGTCGACGTGCGCGTGCTTGCGGTGGCCGCGCATCTGATTCCCCTGCGTCGCCAGGCGCCGGCGCAGTTGCGCGACAACTCGGTGCACCGCGGCGAGGTCCGCCAGCGGCCCCGACGGCAGCGCGCGGTCGAGCTCGCCGAGCGGCCGCGCCGGCGGCAGGTTGCCGGTGCGCTCGATCTGCGAGCGCTCGAGCTCGCGGCGCAAGAGCGCCTCGAAGCGGCGCAGCGCGTCGCGCGGCAGGCCGTCGTGGCGCGGGTCCTCCTCGGGCAGCTCCGGTTGCGGCTCGGCGCGCAGGCCGAGCGCTCGGCGGATGCGCTGCACGTCGACGCCGATCACGCCCGAGCCCTCCTGCCGGCGCGCGAACGCGGCGATCGCCATCCGCGCGAGGTCGCGCATCGCACCCTCAGAGCCGTCCCGCAGCGCCTGCGCGATCTCCGCCCGCAGCGCGTCGAGCTCGTCCTCGGAGAGCTCGCCGAGCATCGCCAGGTCCTCCTCGCGCACGCCCTCGCGCGTGGCCGCCAGCTCGACGGCGCGGAAGAAGAAGCGCTCGAACACGAGCTCGAACACGCGCCTGTCCTCCTGGCTCTTGGCGAGCGTCGCCGCGAGCGCCTCGCGGAAGTCCTCCCGCTCGGTCCAGTCGATCTCGGCGAGCACGGCGAACGCGTCGAGCAGCTCCGAGGTGCCGACGGCGACGCCCTCGCCGCGCAGCTCCTCGCCGAACTCGAGGATCCGTGCCGGCAGCCCGGGCGGAGCCGCGTCCGACGACGCCGCGTCCGCGTCGCCTCGGTCGTCTCCGGGGCTCGCCACGCCGGCCTTCAGGCGACGTCGGCCGGCGAGCCGAGCTTCAGCCCGACGCGCTCGGCGACCACGTCCATGTCCGTGCGGTGCTTGACGATCACCGACATCGTTTCCCTGAACGTGTCCGCGTCGATGTCCTCGACGCCGAGCAGCAAGAGCGCACGGGCCCAATCGATCGACTCGGCGATCGACGGGGGCTTCTTCAGATCGAGCGCGCGCACCATGCCGATCACCTCGACCAGCCGGCGCGCGACCGTCTCGCGCAACTCAGGCGTGTGCAGGCGCACGATCTCGAGCTCGTGCTCGAGCTCCGGGTAGTCGAGCCACAGGTACAGGCAGCGCCGCTTGAGCGCCTCGGTCAGCTCGCGCGAGTTGTTCGACGTCAGCAGCACGATCGGGTGCGTGCGCGACTCGACGCGACCGAGCTCCGGGATCGAGATCTGGAAGTCCGAGAGCACCTCCAGCAGCATCGCCTCGAACTCCTGGTCGGTCTTGTCGATCTCGTCGATCAGCAGCACGACCGGCTGCTCGGAGGAGATCGCCGTCATCAGCGGGCGCGCGAGCAAGAACTCCTCGCCGAAGATGTCCTCCTGCACGGCCTCCCAGCCCGTGCCCGACGCCTCCGCCTGGATCCGCAGGAGCTGCTTGCGGTAGTTCCACTCGTACAGCGCCTTCGCCTCGTCCAGGCCCTCGTAGCACTGCAGGCGCACGAGCTCGCGTCCGAGGTACTTCGCCAGCGACTTGGCCAGCTCTGTCTTGCCCACGCCCGCTGGTCCCTCGACGAGCACTGGCTTGCCAAGCTTCGTCGCCAGGAACGAGACCAGAGCCGTCGACTCGCCCGGCAGGTAGCCGACCTCGCGCAGGCCGGCGGCAACGTCGGCGACCGAGCCGGGCGAAGGGGCGGCGGCGCCGAGCGCTGCGGGCGAGGGGAGGGGCATCGTCAGCGCAATGATAGGCGCCCGCGGTCGGCCGCCTGCGCGCGAGCTCGAGCTGCGCGATGCGAGGGCTACGCGGGGATCTTCTCGGCAAACGGCTCCCGGGCGGCCCGGCGAGACATGCCGAGCGCGATCCCCCTATCGCCCCACGAGCGACCGTTGGCGCGTGCGCGCTCAGCCAACTCCTGAACTCGAGCCTCGCCGGCGCAGACGCTGTCGACGGCCTCTGTGAGCGTGCGCTCGGTCCCTATCGTTCACCGGCACGCCAGACGGGCCGGACCTTCGGCGAGCCTCGCCGTTCGCGTCGGAGCCCAGCTGTGCGGCGACGCTAGAAGTCAACTTTAGCTTCTGATGCGAAAGTAATTTTCGCTTCCGACGTCTCGCCCGCTTCTTCAAGTCCTTTGCCAAAGTTGGTTTCTAGCTGGAATTTTTTGCCTTCGCAGAACGCTTTTGTGAGGTGACATTCCTTAATTGTTTGTTTGCCTTTTTCTTGTTTGAACACCACGGTCGCGGCTTTTGTACCTTTTTCGTTTTCGACACCTGTCACTTCGCCGACCAACGAGCCCTTCATGCTTATAGTCAATTTTATGCTCGGGCATTCAATACTTAATTCGGTCGGCGAGAACTCAAACCCGAGCACTAATTTCGATTTTTCGAGATCAACAAGCTCGATTTTGCCGCTCGCTAAGACGGTTTCTTTTATATCGCCAAGCGTATTACAACCGATACCCAGGCTTTTACAGCCGTGGAAGGTCAGCGACATAGTACCTTCTCGAACCTCGGTGAAGCTCCCGGCGTAGGAGCCTTCTTTGCATTCGATTTTGCTTCCTCCGGCTGCTTCAAGAGTGACTTTGCTGCTTGTGGCGGTGAATTCGAGCGGCACGACCGGCAACGGAGCGGGTAAGATGAGCGGGTTTCCTTCTTTTATCTTTTCTTCGCTTTCTTTGCGTTCTTTCTGTTCTTTTTCGTATTCTTCTTCTTCTGTTTTCTGTTCTTTTTCGCCTTTTACTTCTAGTTCTGCCTTTTCTTTTTCACTGGGTTTTTCCGCCGCTTCTTTGGCAGCAATTGTTTCGCCGGCTTCTTTTTCGGCTTTACTTTCTAAGGGTCTGGTTTCGTTGGAAGTAGTCAGCAGTTCGAGGTCCAGGCCGGCAAGTCCTTCGAGCGCGGTTTCTAGCGGCTCGTAGATCGCGTTTGTACGACCGCGTTTGTGTCCGACATCTGTGCCTTCGACGAGATAACCGCCTTTGGTTGCGACGATTACGGGGCCGCCGCTGTCACCCGGCGCCGACGTGGCGGCGCCTTCGTCTTCGACGAGACCTCCAATCGGGCCGACAGTGTTGTTGTTGTAGGTGACTCCGGTTAACGCAATTTTTCCACACGTGCCGCCAGAGGTCTGGCCCTGTACGCAGTTCGCGTTGCCGACAGTAGGAGGCCCGCGTTCGCCTTGGACAGGGAACGATTTTTCTTCGTTTTTGCCCCATTCCGCGGTGACGGCAAAGACAGGGGTTTGACCAGCTTCGACCCAGTTGCCCGGATTGTCGACGTTGACCGCGCCAACATCGCCTTTTTCGCCCAGCAGGAATTCCGAGCCGGTTCCGATTTCTAATAACACCGAGCCTTTTGTCCATGACGACCACGGGGATCGGCGACCCGCCCAGTAGATGCAATGACCGGCTGTGAGGAAATAGGTTCTCGCCTTGTCTTCCTTGGGGATCACGAGCGGACCGGCGGTGCATCTCATGCCGTTGTGACTTAAGATCGAGACGCCTGGTGTGATCGGCTTGTCGCAGTACGCTAATTTGGGTAAGAACGATTTACATTTCGTTTCAGCATCGCGTGCGATCGTTATTTGCGGGACGTGTGCGTTGGCGAATAGTGTCGCGACGTGACTGCGCGCCGCCTCGCGTTCGAGTGCCACTCGGCGCTGTAGGGGTACGGAGGACGCGAGCGTAATCGCGACGGCGTTGTGCTGTGGGGCTAGCGCCGTCTCGACCTCGGCGCGTGCAAAGAGTTGCGCAAGCCGGTGATTCCATGTCCGCTGGGAGGCTTTGAGCTGGGCCCAGGTGGAGCGAACGTGCGTTGGTGCGAGTGCGAATCGCAGCCCTACGCGTGTCGCCGTCGCTTCAGCGGTCGTACGGCCTCCGGGGGTTACGAGTCCGACATGCAGCCGGGCGCTTGTTGGATCGAACCACACTCCGGCGTAGCCGTCGCCGAGCGCGGCTAACAGCTTGCGTACGAGTTGCGCTCGCGTGATCGCGTCTTGGGTGTCGATCGCCGTTCGTGCGCGCGTGCGCGTTAGTCCTTGATGGATGAGCATGGCGATCTCATCGGCCCGAACAGATGCTGACCTCTGAAGCGACCTCGTCGCTTCAGAGCCGGGGAAGGGCGCCGCGAGGAGCAGCTGAGTGCTTTGGTCTGGCGTCGTCTCGGCGTGGCTCAGCGGCACGAGGATGCTCACGATCGCCAAGGCGACGCTTGTGCAGATCGCTGCACGTGTAATCAGTCTCATCTCCGTCTCCTTCGAGCAAGCTAATGTTCGTGCGCGGCAGTTTGCCGGTCAGAGTACGGTGAACCGAGGGCCCGTTGTGATCTGCCGACTCCGCCTGCTCACGATGGCGCAGCCTTGGCTTGCTAGAGCGGGATTATGACCGTCGGGACGAGATCTTCTTGAGCTTTCTGTCTCTCAATCAGACGAGTGCCTTTCCGCGGGGATCGCGCTGATCGGTCAGCAGGCCGCGACGTCGGGGGGGGGGCGTTCCTGCCCTTCTCCTACTCCTCTTCAGCCTGCTCGTCCTCGAACGACATCTGCTCTGCAGCGGCCCTGCGGCCCTGCTGCGGGGCGGGCGGGTAGCGCGCGCGCTCGCGCCGCCGCGCGCGCTCGGCGGTCGGAGTCGCGGGCGCCCGCGCGGGGGCCGGCGCGGGCGCAACGGTTGCGGCCTCCGTCACGTCATCCTCGCGCGCGTCGTGTCCGCTCGGCGCTTTGGGGGCGGTGCGACGGGCCAGCGGCGGAGCGCCGCGTTCACCGAGGCGCATGCGCCGGCCGACGTAGGCGAGGCCGAGCGCCACGAGCAGGGCCACGAAGATGCCCCACTGCACGCCGACCGAGGAGACGACCTGTTCGTTGCCCTGCAGTCCCGGCTTGTCGAACAGGCGGTAGAAGATCAGGATCGCGACCCACGCGCCGGCGAGCATCACGATCGTGCCGTCGCCGCCGGGGAGATGGAAGTCACGTTCCTCGGCGCGCGCGAACAGCGCCGCCAGCACGCCGACGCTGACGAGCAGCACGGCGGCCTCGACGAACGAGAACGCCTGGAAGGCGCTGAGGCTCTGCGAGCCGGCCCCGCCGCCGCGCGTGCGCACGACGACGGTCTTGCTGTACCACGGCAGCAGCATCGACACGAACAGGCCCAGCGAGGTCATCGCCGCCAACCGCTGGTCGCGGCCGAGCGCGCCCCAGGCGTTGAGCAGCCTCGTCATGGAACCAGTCTAGGCGCGGTCCGGCGCGATGATGCGCAGGCGCCCGCGCCGCCGTGGCGCAGGGCATCTCCGCATGCCGCGTCAGCCGTGCGAGACGACGATCGTGCCGGTCGCCGTCGCGAAGTTGCCCGCCGGGTCGGTCGCGCTCAGCGTGACGTTGAACGTGCCGCCGCCCTTCGGCGTGACCCACAGCAGCTTGGGCTTCCCGCGCGCGAGGTAGGCGCTGTTGCTCCACACCGTGCGCCCGCCCTGGCGCACCGTCAGGCGCACCGTCGAGATCTTCGACAGCGACAGCTGCACGCCCGCGCGGGTGCCGCCCTTGAGCGTTTTCGTGAGCAGCGAGATCACCGGCGGCGTCTTCTCGTACGTCGTGAATTTCTGGGCCGTTGTGCAGTAGATCTGATCGCCCGGGATCTGCGTCGGCGGCGTGGCCGTCGCGGCTGAACGCGCTCGGGCGGCCGTGGTCGACGCTCGCGTGGCGCCTGCCGTCGTGCCCGTCCCCGGAGCCGTGCCGCCCGAGGGCGTTGTCGGCGTCGTGGTCGTCGGCGTGGTCGGGCTCGTCGGCGGCGTGGTCGTCGTGGGCGTCGTCGGCGTCGGCGGCGGCGCGGTGCTCATCGGCGGTCCTTTGCGCGTTCGTTCACAAAGGTGCTGGAGGAATTCGGCGAGCAGTTCGTGGTAGTTGAGGTTCGATTCGGAGAACTGGTCGTACAGCGACCAGGCGCCGGTGTCGTAGTGCGGCACCTCGGCACGCGCCTCCGCGTCGCCCGCTTCGAACAGTTTCAGCCCGAGCGGGTCTTTGGTGATCTGCGTGTAGTCGTACAGCCCGATCACGGCCTGGATGAAGCCGTTGAGGATGCGGTCGCTCGGCGCGTAGGTGTACTCGGCGTACTCCGAGCCGGCCGGCGTCTTCACCTGCACGCCGCTCGACGGCGCCGTCTGGAAGATGCCGAGCGCCTGCTGCGCGGCGCTCAGCAGTTCGGGTTCCTTGAAGCGCTGCCACGAGCGCGCGAGCACCTGCAGCGCAGTGCCCTGCGAGAGCCCGCTCGTCCACGGCGGTCGCCCCCCGTCGAACGGGAACATGTACTCCCAAGCGATCCCGCCGGCGCGCTTGGTCGCCAGCGGCAGCACTTCGGAGAGCAGCTGGCGCAGGTTGGCGTTTTCGTGGCCCGATAGGTAGTAGCCGTTGGCCGAGCCGAACGTGCCGAGCCACTGGATCTCGATGCCCTGCCCGGCGTAGTGCTCCCACACGAGCTTCGAGCCGGGGAAGCTCACGCGCACGCCGCTGCCGACGAGCGGTTCGGTCGTCCACCACTGGCGGTTGCGTTCGAGCGTGAGGAAGATCACGGGCAGGCGTGAGGCGATGAAGTAGCCGCCGGCGGCCATCGCTTCGACGTTGGCGAGCACCGCGCCGAGTTCGGAGCGGCGCGTGCCGCTCGAAGCGGCCGAGTGAGCGCTTGGCGGCCGAGTAGGCGCCTGCGTATTTCGTGTACAGCGCCGGCGTGATCTGCCCGCTGCGCTGAAGACCTTGCAGCGCGTCCGACACGATCGGGCCGCGGCTGGCGCGGGCACGCGGCTTGGCCGCCGAGGCCGGGGAGGCCGCGAGGGCCGGGATCAGCGCGCCGAGGGCGAGCGCCACGAGAAGCCTTGCGCGCACGCGGCGCATGCTAGGGGCGCCTATCCCGCCGGCTGCAGCGCTCGTTGCAGCCAAGCTCGAGCGGGCCGGCGGAAGACGAAGTGCGTGCACGTTCAAAGGAACACGTGCGCGAGCCCGCGAGTTGCGCATCTCGACGGGCCGGCAACCGCGGCCGGCTCTTCGGTGGCTCTCCGGCGGCTACTCCGGATCGAGCTCCAGGTCGTCGTCGGGTTCGAGTTCGTCCTCCTCGTCCTCGACGTCGTCACCGTCGGACAGCGGTTCGCCGCCGGGCTTGTAGGTCGTGCGGAACTCCTCGATCAGGTCGTCGCGCTTGCCCTCGTCAACGGGCGAGTCGTCGGAGATCAGCACCCAGTCGGTGCTGTCGAAGTCCTCGGACTCGAAGATCTCATGATCGACCTCGGGCGAGTCGTCGACGACGATCAGCACCTCCGTCGACGGGTTGAAGTAAGTCCCCGGACGGATCATCAGCTCGTCGAGGGCGAAGCGGCGTGCGTCCTTCATGGCGCCGTTTATACCCGACCCGCACCCGGCGTGGGGGCCGAGTGGTGAACGCTCGAGCGCGGGGGCCGTCGTGCCCCGGGGTCGCCCGCCCGCTGCTGCCCGCTCGACTCAGGGATCGAGCTCGTCGAGCGTGCGCTTGACCTCTGCCTCGACGTCGAGCGGCTCGAGGCCCTGGCGCGCACGCCGTTCGTTGCGCGCGACGACAAGCTGGCGGACCTCTGCCAGCAGCCCGGGGTCGTGCCCGCTGCGCTGCGCCGGCTCGAGCAGGCGCGCGACCTCGGCCTCGACGTCGAGCGGCGCTTCGCCGCGCCCGACCATGCGTGCGCTGCGTGCGCTCAGCATCTGGCGGATTTCGAGCTCCTGCTCGGCGCGGCCGACGGCCGACTCGGGCGGGGCCGGGGGCAGTTCGGGGCCGGCGTCGCGCTCGCCCGTGAGCCCGCCGTCGCCGATGTGGTCGAACACGCTGCCGCGGCTGAACAGGAAGATCAGCGACATCACGATCGACAGCACGACGGCGCCGAACACGACGATCGGGAATGCGCTCTGCAGCGCGAGGGCCATGCTTTGCGCCACGTGCTGATTGTTGCCGATCGGGGAGCGCTTCGCTACCCTGGATCGTGGGTTGACTGACCAGTCAATCACTGTCCAAGCGCGCCACGCGCCCCGGCAGGGGCCAAGCGCCGTCCGCCACCTGTAGGGGGTAATTCCAAGAATGGTCGATTTCACGCTCACCGACGAGCAGAAGAACCTGCGCGAGATGGCGCACGACTTCGCCGTCAAGGAGATCCGCCCTGTCGCATGGGAGTACGACAAGGAGGGCACGTGGCCGCAGGACATCATCGAGAAGGCCTGGGAGGTCGGCTTGATGAACTCGCACATCGAGGAGGCCTACGGTGGCGCCGGCGCCGGCTACCTCGACGGCTGCCTGATCGAGGAAGAGCTCTCGTGGGGCTGCTCGGGCATCCAGACCTCGCTCGGCTGCAACGGCCTGGCGACGGCGCCGATCGCGCTCGGCGGCTCTGAGGAGATCAAGAAGAAGTACCTCGGGATGCTGACCGAAGCGCCGAAGCTCGCCTCCTTCTGCCTGACCGAGCCGGATGCCGGCTCCGACGTCTCGGGCATGCGCACGACGGCCGTGAAGAAGGGCGACAAGTACGTGATCAACGGCTCGAAGTGCTTCATCACCAACGGCGGCTACGCCGACTACTACACGGTCTACGCGAAGACCGACAAGGAGGCCGGCCACCGGGGCATCTCGGCCTTCGTCGTCGAGCGCGACTGGGGCGTGGTCGTCGACAAGAAGGAGGACAAGCTCGGCCAGCGCGCGTCGAACACCGCGACGATCTCCTTCAACGACGTCGAGGTCCCCGCCGAGAACCTGCTGGGCGAGGAAAACGCGGGCTTCAAGCTCGCGATGATGACGCTCGACCGCACCCGCCCCGGCGTGGCGGCGATGGCGACGGGCATCGCGCGCGCGGCGTTCGAGTTCGCCACGGACTACTCGCGCGAACGCGTGCAGTTCGGCGTGCCGATCGCGATGCACCAGGCGATCCAGTTCATCATCGCCGACATGGCGACCGAGATCGAGGCGGCGCGCCTGTTGACGTGGAAGTCGGCGGCGATGCTCGACGCGGGCGAACGCAACACGCTGATCTCCTCGCACGCCAAGCGCTTCGCGGCGGACACGGCGATGAAGACGGCCACCGAAGCCGTGCAGGTCTACGGCGGCTACGGCTTCATCAAGGAGTACCCCGTGGAGAAGCTGTTCCGCGACGCCAAGATCATGCAGCTCTACGAGGGCACCTCGCAGATCCAGCGCCTCGTGATCGCGCGCGAAACGCTCTTGCCGAGGCGTGTCGAGGAGCCGGCTGCGGTCGGCGGCGTGGAAACTGTCGCCGTCTAGTCCGAGCCCGACGGTCCGGACTTCTTCTCTCAATCAATTAATAAGAAAGAGAAACCCAGGTGAGCGCCGCCGCCCCCGCGCAGCGGCGCTCACCTGGTTGAGGCAGTCGACCCTCAGTGGATCAGCAGGGGCGTGCCGTAGGCGGATACGACGCCGCCGGGCGCGACCTTGACGAGCACGCGGTAGGCGCCTTTCTGGACGCGCACCACGCGGCTGAACTGCCCGCTGATCGAGTTGCGCGGCTTGACCACCGTGCCGCCGGCAAGGATGCCGTGCCCTTTGGCGATGCGCAGCATCCCCACTTGGGCGCCGATCACCGCCGGCGTGACGGTGCCGTAGATTCGCGCGAAGCCGCGGCGCTTGGTGCGCGCCACGTGGCTGCTCACGCGCACGGCGACGTTCTCCGTGGTCACCGCGCTGACCACCGGCTTGCCGGGGGTGCTGAACACGCGGAACTGCGTCGACTGTTCCTGGTTGAGCACGACGAATTTGAATTCGCCGTTGGGCAGGGTGAGGCCGGGATTGCCGACCGACTGAAAGCCCGAGGTGTACGGGAACGGGTTGGCCTGCAGCACGACCACGCGATTGGCGTTGTCGGTGCCCGACAGCGTCCCCTGGACGGTCACGGTGCCGCCGAACGGCACCGGGTTGGGCGAGGAGAGGATCGCCAGCGACAGCGGCACCTTCGTCGTCAGCAGTTTTTCGTCATCGCCGATGCTCGCGCCCGCGCTGTTGACCGCCACGAGCCGGTAGTGGTAGACCGTGATCGGCTGCAGCCCCGAGATCGGCAGGCGCACCGATACGGCTTTGCTGCCCGAGCCGGCGTCGGCGATCGCCGTCTGCGAGCCGTACGCTTTGGTCAGCCCGTATTGGAAGTAGTAGGACGTGTTGCTTGCGTTCGGGTTGACCGATCCCGTCAAGACAGCCGATCCGTAGCTCACTTCGCGTGCTCCGTTGGTGTTGACCTTCGGTACGACGACGGCGGCGTGCGCGGCTGCCGGCAGCGCGAGCACGGCGATCGCCGCCACGCCGGCCAGCAGTCCGCGCCGCGCCGCGCGCACCGGCGGCCCGTCACCCCCTCGAAACTTCGTCTGAGGTACTTCGAGCTTGTTCATACGCCTCTCCTACCCGCGATAGCGATCCCCGTCACCGATCACAACCCGCGCGGGCGGCGGGAGGTGCGGTGCGCTGCTGCCGGACGTCGTCACGCGGCAGAACGCTAGGCTCCGGCAACCCTAGCCAGAAGGAGTGACCGAAAAGCAATGTTCGTGTTCAGAGCAGCAGTCGTCGGTGCCGGGACGATGGGCGGCCAGATCGCCCAGACGATCGCCGCCGCGGGGATCGGAGTGGTGCTGAAGGACATCGACGACGCGCTCGTGCAGGCGGGACTCGACGAGGCCCGCAACGTGACCACCGGGCAGATCAACAAACTCGCCGAGAAGGGCAAGATCACCGCCGAGCAGGCCGAGCAGCAGATCGCCGAGATCCTCGGGCGGATCGAGGGCACCACCTCCTATGCACCGTTCGGCGACGTCGACTTCGTCGTCGAGGCCGTGCCCGAGCGGATGGAGATCAAGCAGGCCGTGTTCGCCGAGCTCGACGCCTCCACGCCCGGACACGCGATCCTCGCCTCCAACACCTCCTCGCTGTCGATCACCGAGATCGGCGAAGCCACGCTGCGCCCCGACAAGGTCGTCGGCTTCCACTACTTCTACCCCGCCTCGATCATGCCGCTGATCGAGATCGTCGAGGGCGAGGAGACATCCTCCGAGACCGTCTCCGCGGCCGTCACCTTCGCGCAGGCGATCCGCAAGCAGCCGATCACCTGCGCCGAGGTGCCCGGCTTCGTCGTCAACCGCATCCTCAACTCCTCCAGCGCCGAGGTCTGGCGCGAGCAGGAGGAGAAGGGCCTCTCGATCAAGAAGATCGACGAGGGCCTCGGCTCGGCCGGGATCCTGCCGCTCGGCCCCTACACGCTGATCAACCTGCTCGGCCTCGACACCGTGCTGCACGTCGCCGAACACCTGATCGAGTCCTACGGCGAGGAACGCTTCTTCGTGCCCAAGGGCATGCAGAAGCTGGTCGCCGACGGCAAGCTCGGCGCCAAGACCGGCGGCGACGGCTTCTACTCGCCCAGCGGCGAGCCGAACCTGCCGGGGGACAACGACCCCGACATCGAGGAGCTCGTCGAGCTGCTCTCGCTGAAGACCTTCCTCGAGGCCTGCCTAGTGCTCGAGGAGGGCGTCGCCAGCCACCGCGACATCGACTTCGGGATGATGGCCGGCGCCGGCCTCGACCCGCGCCGTGGCCTGTTGCCGCCGTTCATGCGCGCCGACGTCGACGGGCTTGACACCGTGCTCGAGCGGATGGAGAACGCGCAGGAGAAGTTCGGCGAGCGCTTCACGCCGCCCGCGATCCTGCGCCGTCTCGTCGCGCAGGGGCGTCTCGGGCAGAAGAGCGGGCAGGGCTTCTACGCCTACCCGCAGCCCGACGCCGAGCAGCCCGCCGAGGTGATCAAGCTCGAGACGCGCGCGGACGGCGTCGCGATCGCGTGGCTCGCCAACGGGCAGATGAACTCGATCTCGCCACAGGTCGCCGGCGACCTGGCGAAGGTCTGGGAGCAGATCTCCTCAAGCGGCGTGCGCGCGCTCGTGATCGCCTCCTCAAACCCGATGCTGTACTCGGCCGGCGCCGACATCAAGGCGTTCACGACGATGGACGCGGCCGCCGGAGAGGAGCTGATCCACGCCACCCACGCGCTGTTCAAAGAGCTCGGCGAGGACGGCATCGCGACGATCGCCGCCGTCAACGGGCTCGCCTTCGGCGGCGGCTGCGAGCTCTCGATGGCCTGCGACGTGCGCATCGCCGCGCGCTCCGCGCTGTTCGGCCAGCCCGAGATCAAGCTCGGGATCATCCCCGGCTTCGGCGGCACGCAGCGACTGCCGCGCCTCGTCGGCGCCAACAAGGCCCTGGAGATGAACCTCGTCGGCGACCCGATTGGGGCCGATGAGGCGTTCGAGTTCGGCCTCGTCAACCGCGTAGTCGAGGACCACGAACTGCTCGACACAGCGCTCGCCTGGGCGCGCAAGCTCGCCCAGCAGGCGCCGCTCGCGCTCTCGCAGATAAAGGGCATCTCGGCCGCCGGCGACCTCGACCAGGGGATCGAGGCCGAGAAGCGCGCCTTCGCCGAGGTGTTCGCCAGCGACGACGCCAAGGAGGGCATCAGCGCCTTCCTCGGCAAACGCGCGCCGCGCTTCCAGGGCAAGTGAGCGGGGTCGCGGACACGGACGTTCGCGCGCCCGCGGCCGGAACGGCGCGCCTGGCGGAGCTGATCCGCGAGGCACGCTCGGTCGTCGCGCTGACCGGCGCCGGCATCTCCGTGCCGTCGGGCATCCCCGACTTCCGCACGCCGCGCACCGGCCTGTGGGAGCGCGTGAACCCGATGGAGGTCGCGCACATCGACGCCTTCCGCGAGGACCCCGTGCGCTTCTGGAGCTTCTACGGCGAGCGCTTTGCCTCGCTCGCCGATAAGCAGCCCAACGGCGCGCACCGCGCGCTCGTCGCGCTGGAGCGGCGCGGCCTGCTCGACGGCGTGGTCACGCAGAACATCGACATGCTGCACCGCCGCGCCGGCACGCGCGAGCTGGTCGAGGTGCACGGCAGCATCGCCACGTGCTCCTGCCCGGGTTGTGGCGGCGAGAACGGCGGCGGCGTCGAGCTGGAGCAGGTGCGCGCGCGGCTGGCGGCCGACGCCGAGGGCGTGCCGCGCTGCGCCGACTGCGACGGGCCGCTGAAGCCCGACGTCGTGCTGTTCGGCGAGCTGCTCTCGGCGCCTGTGTTGCAGCGGGCGCGCGAGCTGTGCGAAGGCGCCGATGTGCTGCTGTGTGTCGGTTCCTCGCTCGAAGTGCACCCCGTCGCCGGGCTGCCGCTCTTGACGCGCGAGGCCGGCGGCGCTGTGGCGATTCTCACGCAGGGGCCGACGCCGCTCGACGACGTTGCCGACGTGCGGCTGCGCGGCGACGTCGTGGTCGAGCTGCAGGGGCTGCTCGCGGCGCTCGACCGCCGCTGACGCAGAGCGCCAAGTGCCGGCCGCGAACGCCGCTCAGCCCGGAAGCTCGGCAACCGTGATCAGGTACTCCGCCGGCGCCTTGAAGCTGCCGTCGTCGGCCTCGTTGAACTCCTCGTAGAGATTGCTGACGTCGCGGCGCAGCTCGTCGTAGCGGCCCTGCTGCTCGAGCGCCGCCTTGGCCATCACCGACGGACCCAGGATCCGCTCGTCCTTCTCGACCCACGCCTCGACCGAGTCGCCCTCGAACGTGATCGTCCGCAGCTCGAAGCTCAGCTCGGCGCCGCTGTTCTCGAACAGCCCGCGGACATGCTGCTCCTCGCCCCACATGACCGGTGGCACGAAGCCCTCCGGCGGCGGTGGCATGTACGGGGCCGAGGCGCGGAACATCCGCCCGACCATCCCGTTCGGCGTCCATGCCGCCACGACGATCCTCCCGCCCGGCCGCGCGACGCGGACGAGCTCGGCGGCGGCAACCGCCTGGCGCGGGGCGAACATCACGCCGAAGCAGGAGGTCACGCGGTCGAACGAGGAGTCGGCGAACGGCAACTCCTCGGCATCGCCCTCGATCAGCTCCACCTCGACGCCGGCTGCCGCTGCGCGTGCGCGTTGCTCATGCAGCAGCTTCGGCGTCAGGTCCAGCCCGGTGACCTTGGCGCCCGCCCGCGCGGCCGGCACCGACACGTTGCCCGTGCCCGTTGCCACGTCCAGCAGCTCGACGCCCGCTCCGGCGCCTGCGCGTTCGGCGACGTACTCCCCGACCGGCACGATCCGCTGCGCGACCTCGCCGTAGTCGCCGGCCGTCCACATCGCCTTCTGCCCTTCCTTGATCCCGCTCACGTCGATGCTCATGTGCGTCTCCTCCTCGGGAGTGCTGGGTCAGTGAGACTGCTTGACGAGGTCGCGCCCCGGCTCGATCCGCCAGCGCTGCGCCAGCGCAGCGAGCTCGTCGTCGAGCGCCCAGCGGTCGGCCACGGGGGCGCCCTCGTATTCGGGCGTCGCGCCCTTCAGCGCCATGCAGCCACGGTTCTCGCCGATCGCGTCGATCGCCGCGACCTCCTCGGTGCTGAGCGGCGACGGCGCGCGCACGGCGGCGAGCTCGGCGCGCTTGTTCTCGATCGACTTGGCGCCGGGGCCGCTCTCCTGGATCAGCGTCGGCGCGACGCACTCGACCTGCGCGTGCGCGAGGTTCCAGGCGCACGCGAGCTGCAGCATCGTGAGGCCGTGGCGCTCGGCGATCGGGCGCATCGACTCGAGCTTCTCGCGGCCCTGCTCGACCCAGCCGTCGGGGCGGAACTTGCGGTGGTCGTACTCCGCGAAGGCGTGGCCCGGCTTGACGTCGTCGTGGAACACGCCGCCGTAGTCCACGACGCGGGCGATCAGCTTCACGTCGTGCGCGGCGGCCGCGTCGAGTGCGAGCTCACCCGGCCAGGGCTCGAGCGGGTTGAGGATGATCATCGCCCAGTCGATCAGCTCCGAGAAGCGCTCGAAGCAGTCGATCAAGTCGAGCGTGAAGCCGTTGGCCGGTCCCGGTGCGACCCCGAGCAGACGCGTGAGTCCCGCCTCGCGCACGGCGCGCATGCCATCCCATACGGCCGGGCTGCAGTAGCCGGTGCGGTCGGGGTTGTGCAGCAGCAGCAGGTCGAAGTGCTCGACGCCGAGGCGCTGCAGGCTGCGCTCGGCGGCCATGCGGATGTAAGACGCGTAGTCGTCCTCGCCACGCAGTTGCGGATCGGTGAAGCGGGGGAAGCCTTTGGCGCCTTCGCGTGCGCCCGTGTAGAAGTCGTGGCCGATTGCGCCGACGAGGCAGTAGTCCTCGCGCGCACGGCCCTGCAGCGCGCGGCCGAGCATGCCGTCGGCCTCGCCGGAGCCGTACACGTCGGCGCTGATCACCGTGTCGATCCCTTCGCCCGGTGCCAGCAGCGCGAGCAGTCGCTGCTCCTCCAGCGGCTCGCCGAAGTGCATGAAGCGCCCGCCGCTCCAGGTGCCGATCGCTGTTGTTGTCGGGTCCACGCTCACTGCAGGGTAAAGCCCGTCGCCGTGCGTGCGCGAAGCGCCGCCTCGAGGCGGCCGAGCGCGTGGCGCACGACCTCCTCGTCGAGCCGCTGCGGGTCGCCGTCGGTGGAGCCCGGAGCTTCGACGCCGGGACCTGCGAGCGCCGCGCGCGCCTGGGCCTCGACGCCGTCGCGCAGCTTCTCGAGCTCGGCGATGCGAATCGCGAGGTCCTCGCGTCCCTCGGCGGGCAGCTCGGCGAGCGCCGCCGCGTAGGCGCCGCGCAGCTCGATCGCCGCGTGCGCGACGCGTCCCTGCTGGAGGTCGGCGCGGGCGCGCAGCACGAGGTCCTCGCACACGAGCGCGGCGCCGCGCCCGCCGAGCAGCACCGCGAGGCGCTCCTGTGGTCGCAGCGCCGCGGCACGGTCGCCGATTCGTTTGCGCCGCACGCCGCCGGGGCCGCGCCAGGGAAGCTCGACCGCGTGCGTCCACAGGCCGTCGGCGACCTGCTCGCCCTCGCCCCATCCGGCGCGGATCACGATCGCCTGCTCGGGCGCGACCTCGCGCACGTGCGGGTCGGCGGCGGCGATGCGGTGGAAGTGCAGTACGCGGTTGAGCGCCGCGATCGCCGAACCGATCTCGCGCTCGCCGTCGAGCTCGGCCAGCCACGCCTTGGCCTGGCGCTCGGCCGACACCGACACTGGGTCGACGATCGTCGCACGCGCCGTCGCCACCGCCTCGGGCTCGGGCTCCGGCTCGACAGGGCGCTTGCGCGAGCCCGAGCGCGTCGCCGCGCTCCACAGCTGTCCGCGCGTGGGTGGACGTTTGCGCGCGCCGAGCGTGCCGAGCACGATCACGTGCTCGGGCTCCGCCTCGCGTCCGGCGCGCACCAGGTAGCGCCCGTCCTGCGGTCCCAGCTCCCACGGAAACTCGAACTGTGTGAACAGGAACCAGCGGTCGGACATGTCTGCACCGTATCCTTCCGCGTTGGCGGTGACCGGGTAGCCGCCGCGGGCAGCGTGCCCGTTCGATCACGACCACCAGGAGCGCCGGATGTCAGATGCGAACAATGTCGCGAAGAGCCTGCGCGAGCGGTTGAGCGTGAACACGGAGGAGCGTCTGGGGAAGGCGCTCTCCGATCTACTGGAAAACCCTCTGATAACAGGAGCGATCGGCCGGGCATTCGACGCCCGCGAGAAGGCTTCTCAAGCACAGGAGGTCGCAATGGGAGCGCTGAACATCCCGTCGGCTGCAGACATAGAACGGCTGACGCGGCGGCTGCGGGCGGTTTCGCATCGGCTGGAGGGCATCGAGGATGGCGTGCAGCGCCTCGATCGCGCGCTCTCGCCGAGCGTCGTGGAGTCTCGCCTGTCGGCGATCGAGGATCAGTTGGGCAGGCTCGCCGGCAAGTTCAAGCCGCAAGCTGCCCGTCCCGCGCGAGCGGCGGCGGCAGCGAAAACGACACGCAGCAAATCGACCAAAGCCAAACCGACGAAAGCCAAAGTGAAAACCAAAGCCAAAGCGAAACCGGCAAAAGCGAAAACCGCGACCAAAGCGAAAGCCACGCGCGCGAAAACGGCCGCCAAAAAAACGGCGACCAAAGCGAAAGCCACGGGCAAAGCACGCGTGAAAGCGGCTAAAAAAACGGCGACCAAAGCGAAAGCGAAAGTCGCGACCAAAGCGAAAGCGGCGGGCAAAGCCGCGAGCAAAGCGAAAACCGCAGCGAGCCGCAGCAAAGCGGCGAGCAAAGCCGGCAAAGCGTCGGCGGCGAAAGCCAAAGCCACCCGCGCCGGCAAACCGAAACGCGCGACGACGAAACCGACCAAAGCGAAAGCCAAAGCGCGCAGGAGCTGACGCGCGCGCAGGTGCGTTGCGGCGCCTCGGACTCGGTCGAGGCGCCGCCGTGGGTAGTCCTTCGAAGCTAGCCGAGTGCGGCGAGCGCGACCGCGCCCATCCGCTCGGCGGCGGCGTGCAGGGTGTGCTCGTCGATGCGCGTGCGCTCGCCGCTGGCGTCGAACGTGTCCGAGACGGCGAGCACGCACGCCACGGGCACCGACGCGGCCGCGCCGAGCGCGAACAGTGCGGCCGCCTCCATCTCGACCGCAAGCGCGCCGGCGTGCGCATCGGCGCGCGGCGAGCCCTCGCGCTCGTAGAACAGATCGACGCTCACGACCGCGCCGACGGCGGCGTCCGGATCGCTGCGCGCGAGCGCTTCGCTCAGCGCGCCGTCGGCGGCTACGCGCTCGCCGCCGCCGAGCGCGCGCGAGGTGCCGTCGGCGCAGATCGCCTCGCGCGCGACCACGAGCCGGCCGAGCTGCAGCGTTCGCTCGAGCGCGCCGCACGTGCCGACGCGGATCGCCCGCCGCGCGCCGAGCGCGATCAGCTCGGAGAGCACGATCGCGGCCGACGGGCCGCCCATGCCGGTGGCCTGGATCGTCAGCGCGAGCCCGTCGCTCGCGACGCCCGTGTAGCCCCACAGCCCGCGGTTGTGGTTGAACATCAGCGGGCGCTCGAGCAGCACCTGCGCGAGCGCGAGCGCGCGACCGGGGTCACCTGGCAGCAGCACGCGCTCGGCCAGCTCGGCCGTCGGATGCAGGTGGATCGCGGGGGCTGGGATCGCCGCGCCGTCGCGGGCGCGCGCCTCGCCGGGTGTGGTCGCGCTGTCGGACACCGCGCGCGACTTTAGACTGCGCCGCATGGGAAAGCCCTTCGCGTCGCGCTCGCGTGGCTGAGCCCGGAACAGACTCTGCGAGCCCCCCGGCCGAGCCGACGCTCGCCCAGGTGGCCGCGCACGCGGGAGTCTCGCCGGGAACCGTCACGCGCTGGATCCGCAAGGGTCTCGTGCCTGGCTACGCGGGGCGCTGGACGCCGTCGGCGATCGCCTACGTGCGCGTCGTCGCGCGCCTGCGCGCACGCGGGCACACGCTCGAGCAGATCAAGCGCGCCAGCGACAACGGTCAGCTCGCAGTCGGGCCGCTGGAGAACCTGCTGGCGGGCTCGGAGGGGCGCTACACGGTGCGCGAGGTGGCGCGCGAGACGGGCCTGGAAGCGGCGCTGATCGAACGGCTCTTCGCGGCGATGGGCCTCGGCACCTCAGCTGGCGAGCTGCTCTCCGAGGAGGACATGGAAATCATCAAGTACGTGGCGGCCGTGCTCGAGGCCGGGTTGCCGGCGGTCGCCTTCCTGCAGCTCGCGCGCGTGTACGGACAGGCGATCGCGCAGATCGCCGAAGCCGAGGTGCGCCTGATCCACCTCTACGTGCACGAGCCGCTGATGCGCGAGGGCATGCCCAACGTGGAGATCGCCGAGGAGATGGAGGGCCTCGCGCGCGAGCTGATCCCGTTCGTCGTGCCGCTGCTGCGCTACACCCACGACCGCCTGCTCGGCCACTTCGTCGAGCAGGACGTGATCGGGCACATGGAGAGCGACCTGGCCGAGAGCGCCTCCGAGGAGGGCCGCGTGCGCGTGGCGATCGTGTTCGCCGACCTCGCCGGCTACGCGCGCCTGACCGTGGAGCGTGGCGATGAGGAGGCGCTGGCGGCGGTCGAGCGCTTCGTCGAAGCGGTCGAACGCACGCTGCCTTCGGACGCGCGCGTGATCAAGACGCTCGGCGACGAGGTGATGGTCGTCGGCCCCGACGCTGGCGCGCTCGTCCGCTGGGCGGTCGGGTTGGGCGAGGCGATCTCGCCGGGTGACCCACCGCCGCGCATCGGCATGCACTACGGCGATGCGCTGTATCGCGACGGCGACTACTACGGACGCGAGATCAACCAGGCCGCGCGCGTGGTCGCTCGCGCCGGCGGCGGCGAGGTGCTCGTGACGCGCCCGGTCGTGGAGGTCGCGTCGAACCTCGACGGCGTGCGCTTCGAGCGCATCGGCGAGGTCGGCTTGAAGGGCTTCTCCGAGCCGACCGAGCTGTTCATCGGCTCGACCAAGGACTCGTAGGGCGGTCGGCCGTGAGCGTCGAGCGGTTCGGCGAGGTCGAGCGGGTGCGCGCGGCCGTCCGCGCCGGCGGCCTGCTCGACGGCTCGCCTGCACTCGTGTCGATGCTCTCGGGCGGACGCGACTCGGTCTGCCTGCTCGACGTGGCCGTCGCGCTGCGCGGCGCCGGCGCCGTGCACGCGCTGCACGTCAACTACGGGCTGCGCGAGGCGGCGGACGCCGACGAGCGTCACTGCGCATCGCTGTGCGCGGAGCTGGGCGTCGAGCTGTCGGTCGTGCGCGCCGGGCCGGCGCCGGGACGCGAGCAGGGCAACGTGCAGGCCTGGGCGCGCGCGCTGCGCTACGACGCGGCCGAGCGCCTCGCGGGCAAGCTGGACGTGCAGGGCGGCGACGTGGAGCTGGAAGCCGACGACGGCGCGGATGCGGATGCGGATGCGGATGCGGGTACGGGTACGGGTGCGGGTGCGCTGATCGCGACGGGGCACACGGCGAGCGATCAGGTCGAGACGATCCTCTACCGCCTGGCGGCTTCGCCGGGCAGGCGCGCGCTGCTGGGCATGCCGGCGGCCGAGGGCCGGCTCGTGCGCCCGCTGCTGGGCGTCACGCGCGAGCAGACGGCGGCCTACTGCGAGGCGCGCGGCCTCGCCTGGCGCGAGGACGCGAGCAACGAGGACGAGCGCTTCGCGCGTGCGCGCGTGCGCAAGCTGCTCGTGCCGGCGCTGCGTGAGATCCACCCGGCAGCCGAGGCCAACGTGCTGCGCACGGCACGGCTGCTGGGAGAGGAGGCCGAGCTGCTCGACGCGCTTGTCGAGCGCGAGCTGGGAGACGGCGAGGGCATCGGGCTGGCGCGCCTGGCGGAGCTCCCGCCGGCGCTCGCGCGGATGATCGTCGTCCGCCTGGCCGAGCGGGCGGCGGGAACGTATGTCCCGCAGGCGGGGGAGCGCGTCGGCGAGCTGCTGGCGCTGGGCGCGCGCGGCGGGCGCGCCGAGCTGCACGTCGGCGGCTTCGCCGCGGCGGTGGTCGAGGACGGCGTGTTGAGCATGCGCCGCCTCGCACCGGGCGAGAGCTCCGAGCGCTCCGAATCGCTCGGGACGCCGCCGGAGGGCGACTAGACTGCTGGCGGTGGCGAGTCCGGTGAGTGCTCCA
This sequence comes from uncultured Solirubrobacteraceae bacterium, assembly GCA_963714215.1. Taxonomy (GTDB): domain Bacteria; phylum Actinomycetota; class Thermoleophilia; order Solirubrobacterales; family Solirubrobacteraceae; genus Palsa-744. The sequence goes on along the minus strand of CAVQNP010000004.1, from coordinate 15,293 downwards.
GAGGAGTCGGCGGTCGGCGAGGTGCTTGTCAGCGCCGAGGAGGTGCAGCGCCGCGTGGCGGAGCTCGGCGAGGAGATCTCGCGCGATTACGCTGGACGCTCGCTGCTGTTGATCGGCGTGCTGAAGGGCGCCGTGTTCTTCCTCTCGGACCTGATGCGCTTCATCGACGTGCCGGTCGAGGTGGACTTCATGGCGGTCGCCTCCTACGGCTCGGCGACGGACTCCTCTGGCGTGGTGCGCATCCTCAAGGACCTCGACGCGTCGATCGAAGGGCGCGACGTGCTGATCGTCGAGGACATCGTGGACTCGGGACTGACGCTGCAGTACCTGATGCGCAACCTCGGCTCGCGCAACCCGAGCACGCTCGAGGTGTGCGCGCTGCTGACCAAGCCCGAGCGGCGCAAGGTCGACCTGCCGACGCGCTACGTGGGCTTCGAGATCCCCAACCGCTTCGTCGTCGGCTACGGGCTGGACTACGACGAGCGCCACCGCAACCTGCCGTTCGTGGCCGCTCTGGAGCGCTAGATAACGATCTGACACACGTGTGAGCGCGCCGGCAACCGCCGGGATTACAACACCCCCATGGTACGCTAGGGGACTGGTGACCACGCTTTCCGACGGCGCCAGAGCACTTCAAACCAGCCCATGAGCCGTTTCTTCAAGAGCGCCGCTTTCCCGATCCTGATCGTGGTCGTGCTGGCGTTCCTCGCCGTCAAACTGGTGAATCCGGGCTCGAGCACGCACCGCCAGCACAGCTACCAGACGCTCGTATCGACTGAGCTGCCCAGCGGCGAAGTCAAGTCGGTCGAGCTGAAGAACAAGGGCAAGGCGCTCGAAGTCGAACTGAAGAACAAAGAAAAGTACGAAACGGGCTTCATCGATCAGGCCGCGCCCAACCTGATCTCACAGCTCGAAAAGACGCCCGGGATCAAGTTCAACGTCGAATCGGAAAAGAGCAGCGCGCTGCTGAGCCTGCTCACGTACATCATCCCGTTCGTACTCTTCTTCGGCTTCTGGATCTTCTTGATGAACCAGGTCCAGGGCGGCGGCTCGAAAGTGATGTCGTTCGGCAAGTCGCGCGCCAAGCGCCTGTCGGCCGATTCGCCGAAGATCACCTTCCGCGACGTGGCCGGCGTGGACGAGGCCGTCGAGGAGCTCCACGAGATCAAGGAATTCCTCGAGAATCCGAAGAAGTTCCAAGCGCTCGGCGCTCGCATCCCGACCGGCGTGCTGCTGTATGGACCGCCTGGCACGGGCAAGACGCTGCTCGCGCGCGCCGTCGCCGGCGAGGCGGGCGTGCCGTTCTTCTCGATCTCGGGCTCTGACTTCGTCGAGATGTTCGTCGGCGTCGGCGCCTCGCGCGTGCGCGACCTGTTCGAGCAGGCCAAGCAGAACAGCCCTTGCATCATCTTCATGGACGAGATCGACGCCGTCGGTCGTCACCGTGGCGCGGGCCTCGGCGGGGGTCACGACGAGCGCGAGCAGACGCTCAACCAACTGCTGGTCGAGATGGACGGCTTCGAGGCGAAGGACAACATCATCATGATCGCGGCCACCAACCGGCCGGACATCCTCGACCCGGCGCTGTTGCGCCCGGGCCGCTTCGATCGCCAGATCGCGGTCGACCGCCCCGACCGCAAGGGCCGGGCGAAGATCCTCGAGGTGCACACGCGCGGCAAGCCGCTGGCGAAGGTGATCGACATCGACGCGCTCGCCGGCCAGACGCCGGGCTTCACGGGCGCGGATCTGTCGAACCTGATCAACGAGGCGGCGCTGCTGTCGGCGCGCACGGGCAAGCGCGAGATCGGCCAGGACGAGCTCGAGGAGGGGATCATGCGCGTGATCGCCGGCCCCGAGAAGAAAACCCGCGTGATGAGCGAGAAGGAGCGTCTGATCACGGCCTACCACGAGATGGGCCACGCGTTGGTCGGCCACTTCCTCGAGCACTCCGACCCGGTGCACAAGATCTCGGTCATCTCCCGCGGGCAGGCACTTGGCTACACGATCTCGATGCCGCAGGAGGACCGCTTCCTGACCACGCGCGCGGAGCTGAAGGACACGATGGCGATGACGCTTGGCGGTCGTGCCGCGGAGGAACTGATCTTCGGCGAGATCACCACGGGCGCGTCCAACGACATCGAGAAGGTGACGGCGACGGCGAAGCAGATGGTGATGCGCTTCGGCATGAGCGAGAAGCTCGGCCCGCGCGTGTTCGGCCACGATCACGGTCAGCCGTTCCTCGGACGCGAGTTCTCGACCGAGCCCGACTACTCCGACGAAATCGCACGCGAGATCGACGACGAGGTGCGGAGGATCATCGAGGCGGCGCACCAGCGCGCGCGCGACATCCTCACCGAACATCAGCAGGAGCTGACGAAGATCTCGGAGATCCTCGTCAAACGCGAGACGATCGAGAAGGAGGAGTTCCTCGCGCTGCTGGCCGGCAAGAGCGAGGAGGAAGTGTTCGGCATCGAGGAGGAGTCCAAGCCGGAGTTGCCGGCACCCCCGGTGCCCGCCGACCGCGGCACGCCAGAGCGCGAAGCGCCGCGCACGATCCCGCGCCCCGGTCTCGCCGGCGGCACCGCGGAGATGCGCAGCGACGACCCAAAGGGCCCCGGCCTCGTCTAGATGAGCACCGATCCCACGGGCTACAGCCTGATGGGGATCGTCAACGCCACGCCGGACTCGTTCTCCGAAGGCGGACGCTTCCTCGAGCCGCAGGCGGCGATCGATCACGCGTGCGCGCTGATCGAGCAGGGTGCGGCGATCGTCGACGTGGGCGGCGAATCGACGCGGCCGGGGGCGCAGCCGGTCAGCGCCGAGGAGGAGCTGCGCCGTGTGCAGCCGGTCGTCGAGGGGATCGCCGCGCGTCTACGCGTGGGGACGGCAGCTTCGGGCGGAACAGAGCCGCGAGCATCGGCGGGAGCGCAGATCTCGATCGACACGAGCAAGGCCTCGGTTGCCCGTGCGGCGCTGGCGGCGGGGGCGAGCCTCGTCAACGACGTGAGCGCGCTGCGCGCCGACCCCGAGATGGCGGCGATCGTGGCGGAGAGCGACGCCGACTGCTGCCTCGTGCACATGCTCGCCGGCCCCCCCGAGACACGTCAGCAGCCGCGTTACGAGGACGTGGTCGATGACGTGAAGTCGTTCCTGGAGGAGCGCGTGGCCTTTGCGGTGGGCGAGGGCATCGAGGAGCGACGGGTGCTGCTCGACCCGGGCATCGGCTTCGGCAAGACGGTCGAGCACAACCTGCAGCTGCTGCAGCGGCTCAACGAGCTGGTCGAGCTGGGGTTCCCGCTCGTGATCGGCACCTCGCGCAAGAGCTTCCTCGGGCGGATCGCCGGTGCCCCGCAGGAGTCCGACCGGCTGGCCGGCACGATCGCGACCAACGTGCTCGCGCTCGAGCGCGGGGCGCACGTGTTCCGCGTGCACGACGTGGCTCCGCTGCGCGAGGCGCTTGCGGTGGCGGCTGCTACGTTGGCGGGACGATGGACGGAGAGCCGCGGGGCGAGGACCCGGACGACCCAGACGAGCTAGACGAGGACGCGCGCGATCCGGAGGATCGCGAAGAAGCGGCCGAGGCGGTCACGGTCGAGATCACGGGTCTCTCGCTCTACACCCACCACGGTGTCAGCGATGCGGAGCGCGAGGTCGGCCAGCGCCTGGTGCTCGACCTGCGCCTCGACGTCGGCGAGACCGACGCGACGGTCACGGACGCGATCGAGGACACGGTCGACTACGCCGAGGTCTGCCAGCTGGTCGCTCTGATCGCCCAGCAGCGCTCGCACAAGACGCTCGAGCGGCTGTGCAGCACGATCGCCAACCGCCTACTCGACGACTACCAGCTCGAAGGCGTGTGGGTGAAGGCGACCAAGCCCGAGCCGCCGATTCCGCTGAGCGTCGACGAGGTGTCGGTCGAGGTATGGCGCGAGGGCGAAGCGTAGAGTTCGAGGCGATGTTGCACGCGAACCGGATCCAAGCGTCATGACCACAGCCGACCGATTCCGCGAGGCGGTCGAGCGCAAGGACCTTGCCGCGGCGGGCGAGCTGCTCGCGCCGGACGTCGTCTTCCACAGCCCCGTTACGTTCCACCCGTTCCTCGGGCGCGAGACGGTGTCGGCGCTGCTCGGTGAGGTCGCGCAGGTGTTCGAGGACTTCCGCTACACCGACGAGCTGGAGATGGACGGCGCGCACGCGCTGATCTTCCGCGCAGGCGTCGCGGGCACTGACCGCGAGATCGAGGGCATCGATCTGCTGCGCTTCGACGCCGACGGGCTGATCGTCGACTTCACGGTGATGCTGCGCCCGCTTTCGGCGCTCGTGCCGTTCGCTCAGGCGATGGGCGAGCGCGCGCAGGCCGCCGGGCTGCAGACGACGCGCGCCTGAGCGCCGGTATGCCGAAGCGCACCGGACTGCTGGGCCTGGGCTCGAACGTGGGCGATCGCCGCGCAGAGCTGCAGGCGGCGGTGGATGCGCTGGCGGGGGAGGGGATCCGCCCGCTGGCGAGCTCATCGACGTATGACACGGATCCGGTCGGGGAGGTGCTCGAGCAGCCGAGCTTTCTGAACGCGTGCGTAAGCGTGGAGACCGAGCTTGAGCCGCTGGAGCTGCTCGACGCGGTCAAGCGCTTGGAGCGCGAGCTGGGGCGCGGTGAGGGCGGTGAGCGCCACGGCCCCCGCGCGATCGACATCGACGTGCTGCTGCTCGGCGACTTGGAGCTGGCCGACGAGCGCATGACGCTGCCGCACGAGCAGCTGCTCGTGCGGCGCTTCGTGCTGATCCCGGCGCTCGAGCTCGACTTCGAGACGGCCGTGCCCGACGGCAGGCGCCTGTCGGACGCGCTCGCGGTGCTGCCTCTGCTGGACGAGGGCGTGCGCTGGGCGGGGCCGCCGCTGCAGCTGCCCTAGCGCTCGCAGTCGCGCGTCGCGCGTTGCGAGCGGCGTCGGCAAAGCACGTTCGGCGCACGACCTCAGCGCACGATGACCTTGCCCTTCATCCCCTTGTTGACGTGCACGGTGCAGATGTAGGAGAAGGTGCCGGCGTTGGGGAAGCGGACGGTCAGCGAGCCGCTGGAGCCGGTGCGCGAGTGCGTGCTGTGGAAGGTGACGTTGTGTTCGCTCTTGGGGATGTGCCAGGACCAGGTGACGCTGTCGCCGCGTTTGATCGTCAGCGTGCTCGGGTGGAAGCTGAAGCCGCTGAGCGAGACGGTGTGGCTGGAGGACGCGTGCGCGCCGCCGAAGGCGCCGGTGGGAATTGCGCCAAGTACGGCGATCGCTGCGACCGCGACCGAGAGGAGGAGCCTTTTTCTGTTCATACCGACCAGACGCCGGGATGGGGGCGGACCTTCCCGGTTCGGCTCAGGAGACCTGCGAGCGGTGCTCGTCCCAGCTGGCGAGGCGCAGCAGCGTGGCGCCGCCGACGCCGCGGCCGGAGACGACGCACAGGTGTCCGCCCCGCTCCCAGGTGACTACCGGCGAGCCGTCGATCGTGAGCAGCCGGTAGGGAGTGCCGTCGCGCCGGGAGACGACGCCACCGCTTCCCTGCGAGGGAGCGCTGCCGGCGACGATCGAGTAGCCGATGCGCTTGCCGTGGCTGTTCTCGTAGAAGATCGTGGTGACAGTGCGGCCGTCGATCTCATCGGTGCGCGAGCCGGTCGTGTGCCAGCCGAGATGACCGCCCCAGTAGGGGAACGAGACGCCGTCGACGGCTGCGGCAAGCTCGCGCCGGTCGCGCGCGTTCTCGGCGGGCGCGGGGTGGGTGGCGGCGCGGTGGGTGAGCGCCGCCGCGTCGCGCACGCTGAGCGTCGAGGAGTTGCCGCTGAGGCTGAAGGCGACCACCAGCGCCACGATGGCGGCGGCGATCGCGCCGACGGCGGCGAGCCGCGGCGCGAGCCCGAACGGGCGCTTGGCGGTGGCCTGCTCGCGCCCGCGAGAGCGCCGCGCGCCGCCGGAGCGCTCGGCGATCATGGCGTCGATCTTGCGGTGCAGCGACTCGGGCGCGGGCACGTCGATCGAGCGCACGAGCTCGATCAGCTCGGCTTCGTCCGCTGGGCGCGGGGTCGATTGGCGTGGGTCTGTCATGGCGAATCCCTACCCGGAAGGACTCCGCCGGGGCGCATTTGTTCCCGCCTGTTCTGGGCGATCTCGCCGTGCGGCTCATTCGCGGTGAGCGGCGTGGCGCTCGGGCGGGCATCCCCGCGGGCACCTCTGGCGCGCGGGGTCTTCTCGCCGGGCTCGTGCTCGTCGCCGAGCCGCTGAGCGACCTGCTTGCGTGCGCGGAACAGCCGCGTGGTGATCGTGGCCTCGCGAACACGCAGGGCGCGCGCTGCCTCGCGATATGAGAGACCGAGCACGTCGACCGCGACGAGCGCCATGCGGAAGTCCTCGGGCAGCTGGGCGATCGTCGCGTAGACCTCCTGGATCTCGAGCGCCTGCTCAGGCCTGCCGACGGGGCTGGGGTCGGCTGTGACGACGTCCTCGAGCGTGGCGACGGTGACGGGGCGGCGAGAGGCGGTGCGCCGGGTCGTGAGGAACGTGTTGCGCAGCACGCGCATCAGGTAGTAGAGCTCGTCATCGCCGTGCAGCACGCGCTGACGTGAGAGCACGCGGGCGAAGGTCTCCTGCACGAGGTCCTCGGCGTCCTCGCGCGAGCCGCACAGTCCCCATGCCGCCCGGTACAGGCGATCGACGTGCTTGCTCAGGGACTCGGGGTCGAGGATGCGCATCGGGCGAGGAGTCGAAGGCCTCGGATTCGGGCTCCGTCCTACCGGCGACTGTAGCGCCAGGTGCCTCGGCTGTGGGGATTTGCAGAGGGTTGGGAAGGATTGCGCGGCGGTGGCGTCTGAGGTGGCATGCGCAGAGGAATGCTGGTCGCCGCCGTGGCGGCTTTGGGGGCGTTGGCGGTGATCCTGCCGGCGGTGGCGGGATCCGAAACGAGCCCAACGATCACGGCGGTCAACGGCCCGGGAATGCCCCCGCAGCATTCTTGGTCGCCATCCAGTCTGGGCATCGGCGAAGGGGCGAGCGTGACGCTGGTCAACCCGACGGCGGTGCCGCACGGCGTGGAATGGGTCAGCGTGCCGGCGACTCCGGTCTGCAGCGGCGTGCCGGTCGGCACGACCGAAGCGGCCTCGGGCACGCAGTGGAGCGGCAGCTGCACGTTCACGCGGCCGGGCACGTACCTCTTCTACTGCACGGTCCACGGGCCGTCGATGAGCGGCACGATCACGGTGAGCGGGCCGGCGGGGGAACCGCCGGTCACGACGACGACAACGACGACCACGCCGCCGCCCGGCTCGACGGGCTCGGGCGGCAGCGGGGGTGGCGGGGGATCCGGTCAGCCGGGTACGACGGGCGCGGGAGGCACCCCGGGAGCAGCGGGATCGCCGTTCGCCGGGAGTGCGGCGCAGGCGTTGAAATTGAAAGCGCTGCAGCGAGGCAACGTCGTTCGCGGTGCGCTGGCGGTCTCGGCGGCGGGGGCGCAAGGGCGTCTCGAGGTTGACCTGCTGGCGAAGTCGGCGTCGCTGGCCCGCTCGGGACACTCGGACCATGGCGCCGAGGTGCGCGTGGGCAAGCTCGAGCGCGGTTCGCTGGCGGCCGGAACGGTGCGCTTCGCGGTGGCGCTCAACGCTCGCGCCAAGCGCTCGCTCGCGCGCCGCGGGCACCTGTCGCTGACGCTCGAGATCACGCTGACGCCGGCCGGCGGCCGTGCGGCGAAGCTCGAGCGCAGCGTCGTGCTGCGCCCTACGCGCTAGCTGGCGAGGGTGCCGGCCGGCGCGGCGGGGATCCACGCGTCGGGCAGTGCGCCGGCGGGCACTTCGCCGACGGCGGGCGGGAAGTAGCGCGCGAGCGCGGCGGCGGGCCGGCCCTCGATCATCGCCCGCAAGTCGCCGAGTGTCAGCAGCAACCGCACGGTGCTGCCGATCTGCAGGTCGGCAGCGTTGGGCTGCTCGCTGCCGAGCAGGCCGTCGGCGATCCAGCCGTCGATCCGATCGAGCTGCGCGGGCAGCGCTGCGAGGTCGGCCCGCACGGCATCCTCGCGCGCCTTGTTCTTCGAGCGCCATCAGCTTCGCGGTCAGCGGCAGGGCGGGGCGCATCAGCCCGACGGGCAGCGGCAGCTTGGCGCCGTCGGCGTAGCTCACCATCGCCTCGGGATGGCTGAGGAAGGCGAGGTCGAGGATGCGCCGCGGCACGCTCTGCAGGACCTCGTCGCCCCAGCGCTCGGCCTCGAGCACCTGTGCGTAGGAGGGAGCGCCGACGGGCGGCAGCAGGGCAGGCTCTGGGACGAGCTCGTCGAGCCGGCGCATGATCGCGCGCGAGCCGACGAGCCGCTCGCCTTTGAGGCGCAGACCGGGAACGGTGCTGCCGCCGTAGCGCAGCGGGCCGATCATCAGCTGGCTGAGCGGCAGCAGGTCGACGCGCTGGAAGTCGATCGACTTCATCCGCAGGGCGACTTCGACGGCGGCGCACGGGTGCGAGCCGGGCAAGACGTACAGCTTGGTCGCGTTCCTCGACATCGGCATGCCCGAGCATAATGGTTCGCGGATGCTGCTCGTCGTCGACGTGGGGAACACGCAGACGCACTTCGGTGCGTTCAGAGGAGAGGAACTGGTCGAGCACTGGCGCTTTGCGACGGTGCGCCAGTCGACGGCGGACCAGCTCGGCGCGGCGCTGCGCAACCTGATGGAGCTGCGCGGCTATGGCTTCGGCGACCTGGAGGCGTCGATCGTCTCCTCGACGGTGCCCCAGCTGGAGCCGGAGTGGACGGCGATGGCGAGCCGCTACCTGCGCCACGAGATGCTGGTGGTCGGTCCGGGCACGAAGACGGGCATGGCGATCCGCTACGACAACCCACGCGAGATCGGCGCGGACAGGCTGGTCAACGCGGTGGCGATCCGCGATCGCTTCGAGGGCTCGGCGGTGTGCGTCGATTTCGGCACGGCGACGACCTTCGACGTCGTCTCCAACAGCGGCGAGTACCTGGGCGGCGCGCTGATGACGGGCATCGAGATCTCGCTGGAGGCACTCTCCGAACGCGGCGCGCGCCTGCCGAAGATCGACCTGGCGCCGCCGAAGAGCGTGATCGGCAAGAACACGATCGACGCGATCCGCTCGGGCGTCGTTTTCGGCTACGCGGGGGCGATCGACGCGATCCTGCGGCGGCTGTATGACGAGCTCGGGGAACGGGCGCAGGCGATTGCGACGGGGGGGTTGGCTGGGCTCGTGGTGCCCTATGCGGAGGAGCTCGACGAGGTCGATGACCTGTTGACGTTGACTGGGCTGCGGTTGTTGCACGAGAAAAACTCGTAGGGGCCGCCTGTTTTCTCGAGGGCGGCCTGGTGGCCGCGATGATGCCTGGGTGGGTGCTTGGGATTTGCACCACCCGGAGCGGCGCTGGCTGCCTTCACCGCGATCCGGCAAGGGCTGGCCTGGACTTGCTCGGCGCGTGTCAGGGCGGATGTAAACGGCATCCAGCCTTCTAGTCGAGCCGGCCTCCGCTCCTGAGCAGAACCTGAAGCCGCTCCGGCCGCCACGACCGTTACAGGGCCGGCCATCCGGGCCGGCTGTGGGGGTGAACGGGCGCTTGTCGAGGGCTTCGCCCCGCCCTGGCCATAATTGCCTTATGCCCGAGGCTCGCCTCACCGACCCTTGGATGCTGGGGAACCTTCGCGTGCCCAATCGGGTGCTGCTTGCGCCGTTGGCGGGGATTGGGAACTGGTTTGTGCGGTTGCAGGCCAAGCGGTACGGGGCGGGGATGGCGGTGTCGGAGATGGTCTCTACGCACGCCATTCACTACGGCAACGAGAAGACTCATGTCGAGATGCTGAGGATCGATCCCCGCGAGCGTGAGCGGGGGCCGGTGTCGATCCAGCTGTTCGGGGAAGATCCGGCGCTGATGGGCGAGGCGGCACGCCATGTCGCGGGCATCGGTGCGGACGCGATCGACATCAACATGGGCTGCCCCGTGCCGAAGGTGTGCAAGACGGGCGCGGGAGCAGCGCTGCTGGCGAACCCGGACCGCGCCGTCGAGGTGGCGCGCGCGGCGGTCGAGGGAGCGCAGGGCGAGCGCGGGCCTCTGCCGGTGACGGTCAAGCTGCGCTCGGGGCTGAGGACGGGCGAGACGAGCGGCTTCGAGCTGGCCCAGCGCCTGGTCGCGGAGGCTGGCGTTGCGGCGATCGCGTTTCACCCTCGCTCGGCTGCGGTGCAGCACAAGGGCGTGCCCGACTACGCGCTCGCGCAGCGGCTGGTGCAGGAGCTGCCGGCGCCGGTGATCCTGACGGGTGGGATGAACGACGCTCAGAGCGTGCGCGAGGCGTTTGCGCAGACGGGCGCGACGGCGGTGATGCTGGCGCGCGGGGCGCTGGGCAACCCGTGGCTGTTCGCCGAGCTGGTGGGCGACCGCGAGGGGCCGCCGACGCGGGTGGAGGTGGGCGAAGAGCTGGAGTGGACGATCACCCGCGCTGTGGAGCATCTCGGCGAGCCCCGCGCGACGCGCTACTTGCGCAAGTTCTATCCGTGGTACGTCGAGCGCCTGCAGCTGGACTCCAAGCAGGCCAAGCGCCTGCAGGCGGCGCTGCAGCAGTCGGAGACGTTGGCGCAGGCGCGAGTGCTGTTCGAGCAGTGCGCAGCGCCGCTCGCAGTGGCCGTCTGAGCCCTCTCGCCGGGGCGCTGCGGCCCCGCTATACTGCTGCGCTCTCTGGGGGCCGTTTGCCGTGAGAAGTCCCGCCCGCAGGCGGGTTTTTGCTCTCTGTCGGCCCCCATCCTCCAATCGCGATCGAGGGTCACATGCCGAAGGACGTCATCCTCACCCCGGAAGGCCTGAAGAAGCTGAACGACGAGCTCGAGCTGCTCTCCACGGAGAAGCGCCGCGAGGTTGCCGAACGCATCAAGGAGGCCAGGGAGTTCGGCGACATCTCGGAGAACTCCGAGTACGACGACGCCAAGAACGAGCAGGCGATGCTCGAGAGCCGCATCGCGCAGCTGCAGGAGAAGCTGCGCATGGCGAGCGTGATCGAGACCAAGGATCTCTCCACGGACGTTGTCCAGATCGGCTCGGTCGTGCACGTCAAAGACGAAAAGACGGGCAAGTCGGTCAAGTACACGATCGTCGGCTCGGCCGAGGCCAAGCCGGAGGAGCAGAAGCTCTCCAACGAGTCGCCCGTCGGCCGCGCCCTGATCGGGCGCAAGCGCAACGAGACGGTCGCCGTCAAGGTTCCCCGCGGCCCCGCCCGCAAGCTGAAGATCACGAAGATCGACGTCGGGCTGAAGTAAGGCGGGTGAAGGCTGGTCCGCAGAGCGCAAGCGCTCCGGACAGCCGAGCAGCCAGTCGGGGCCATACAGTTAGCCGGCCCGGATGGCCGGCCCGGTAACTGCCGTGGCGGCCGGAACGGTCGCAAGCTGTAAGAAGAAGTGGAGGCCGGCTCGGCCAGAAGGCCGGATGCCGTTTACTGCGCGATGAACGACACGCCGAACGATCCCGAGCAAACAGAGCACGCCAAACACGGCCTCCCCGAGCTGATCGCCGAGCGCCGCGCGAAGGGCGAGCGCCTCAAGCAAGAGGACCCGCAGTCGTTTCCGTACACGTTCACGGGCCCCGAGCCGATCGCGGACGTGCTGGCGGGCTACGAGCACCTGCAGCCGGGCGAGGAGACGGAGGAGCGCCACCGCGTCGCCGGGCGCCTGGCAGCGCGGCGGGGCTCGGGCGGCGCGGCATTCCTCGATCTGGTGGACCGCACGGGCAAGCTCCAGCTGCACGCCCGCCGCGACGTGCTCGGCGAGGAGACCTTCGAGCGGCTCACCTCACTCGACATCGGCGATCTGCTCGGGGTTGACGGGGCTGCACTGCGCTCGAAGCGCGGCGAGATCTCGCTGCGCGTGGACTCCTTCCAGCTGCTCGCGAAGGCGCTGCGCCCGCCGCCGGACAAACACGGGGGGCTGAGCGACGTGGAGACGCGCCACCGGCGGCGCGAGCTGGACCTGATGTCGAGCGAGGCGACCCGCCGCGTGTTCATCGACCGCGCGAAGATCATCTCGGCGGTACGCGGCTACCTCGACGGCGAGGGCTTCGTGGAGGTCGAGACGCCGGTGCTGCAGCCGCTGTACGGCGGTGCGCTTGCGCGCCCGTTCACGACGCACCACAACGAGCTCGATCGCACGCTGTACCTGCGAATCGCGACGGAGCTGTACCTGAAGCGGCTGCTCGTCGGCGGGCTGGAGCGCGTGTACGAGCTGGGCAAGGACTTCCGCAACGAGGGCGTCTCGACGAAGCACAACCCGGAGTTCACGATGGTCGAGTTCTACGAGGCCTACGCGGACTATGGCGACGCGGCTGCGCGCCTGGAAGGGCTCGTCCGGGCGGCGGCCACGGCGGCGGCCTACGACGGCGAGCTCGACTTCGCCGGTGAGTGGCGGCGCGTGAGCTTCGTGCAGGCGATCGCCGAGGCGACCGGGATCGACGTCTCACGCGTGCGCGAGGCGAGCGAGCTGGCCGGCGAGATCGAGCGTCGCGAGCTGCAGATCCGCACTGAGGGTGCAACGTGGGCGCAGATGGCCGACGACCTGCTGTCGAAGTTCGTCGAGCCCAAGCTCCTGCAACCGACGTTCGTGCGCGACTACCCGATCGAGCTCTCGCCGTTCGCGCGCGAGCACCGCTCGCTGCCGGGACTGGTCGAGCGCTGGGAGGCCTTCGCGGGCGGCATGGAGATCGCCAACGCCTTCTCGGAGATCAACGACGCGGACTCACAGCGCGAGCGCTTCGAGGCGCAGCGACGGGCAGCGGAGGGTGGCGACGAGGAGGCGCAGCCCTACGACGAGCTGTTCGTGCAGGCGCTAGAGCAGGGGATGCCGCCGGCGGGCGGCGTCGGCGTCGGCATCGATCGCCTGGTGATGCTGCTGACCGGTCGCGACTCGATTCGCGAGGTCGTGCTGTTCCCGGCCATGCGCGACTGAACTAGGCGCATCCGGCCGCAGCGGGCAGCGTGCTCAGCTTGTATACGTAGAAGTCGGGAGCCGGATTCATCACGAGCGTCGCCCCCGGAGTCTGTGCGGTCCACGACAGCGGGATCGCCCTCGTCGGGGCGGGGGTCAATACGACGTAGGAATAGCGACCGGCGCGCAGCCGCGTGCGCCACGCGCGACAGCTCGAGATCGGCCGATAGCCACCTTCGCCCGTGTGTTCGCCCAGGTAGTCGACCGCGTTCGTGTCGCGCGCGCCGTAGAGCGGATACTGCTCGGCCGATCCGTACAGGGCGAGGCGCCTGTGCGAGACCCCCTGTGCCCAGCGGAAGATCGTCCCGAGCGGAGCGTTGCGGCTGAAGCCGATCTCATAGCGGCGGGCGAAGTAGTGGCGCTGGGCTGGGAACGCGAGCGCGCCGAGCGCGATCAGCACCACGGCTGCCGCCGCTGCCGACCGGCGCGCTCGCCAATGCAGGCGGTGCGTGCCGAGCGCGCGTACGCCAAGAGCGGCGAGGACGGCGACGGCTCCGCAGGCGCCGATCAAGACGAGGTGGCGCGTGGTCTGTGTCGGCCACAGCGAGTGCTCGAGCTGGCCGGCGAGCAGCACCAGCAGCAGCCCGGCGCCAAGCGCCGGCAGCATTCTCGGCGCGCGCACGCGCGCGATGATCGGGATCAGCGGAAGTGCCAGCGCGAGCGCAGGCGTCGCGTAGCGCAGGTTGACCTCGAACAGGGTCGCGTCCTGCTCGATCCCGCTGGCGCCAGTCGGCAGGATGAGATAGGAGAGGCCGGCCAGAGCGGCGACGAGCGCGAACACGCGCACGAGTCGATCGCGCACGGTGAGCAGACCGCCGAGCACGCCCGCCAGATACAGCAGCGCCGCCAGTGGCCAGAGCGGTCCGAGCGCGTGGTCGAGCCCCGGCAGGAAGCGCGAACTCCAGAGCGACAGATGACTCAGCTCGGAGATGACCGTCTGGCTCTGGGCTTCGGCGAGGACCGAGCTCGGCCCGGGGAGTCGCAGCGGGCCGAGATGCAAGCTGAGTCCGAGCGGGTTGCCGACGGCGATCAGGTTGCGCAGGTACCACCAGCCACCCGTCAGCGCGGCAGGTGCGACGAGCGTGGCGAGCACCGCTCGCCTGCGCGTCGGCGTGGCGCTGGCTGCGAGCGCCACAATCAGTGCTGTCACTGGGATCAGGAATGTGAACTTCGTGCCCGCCGCGAGGCCGAGCGCCAGGCCGGCCAGCACCAGGGCGCCGCGGTCATCTGCGGCGTTGATCGCCAGGGCGCTCGCCGCTAGCAGGCAGGCGAGGCCGGGGGTGTCGTTGAACGCCTCGCCGGGCTGCGTGCCGCTGAGCACCGGTAGCGAGACGACGAGGCATCCAGCGAGCAGCGTCAGCGGCTCCACCTGCCAGCGCCGTCCGAGGCACCATGCGGCGAGCAGCGCGATCGATAGCCACAGTAGGTTGAGCAACGGGGAGAGGAAGTCGCCGTGCAGCGCGACCACGCCGAGCGCGTGAAACAGCTCCGAGTTGGCCGGGAAGTAGGCCACGTAAGGGTCGGCCAGCGTGAATTGGATCGCCGTCACCGAGCCCGAGCGGGCGAACTCGGCGGCGAGCGGCATGTGGTACCAGAGGGTGTCGAAGTTCAGCATCCCCGAGCCGAGCGAGTTGGCGCTCTGCAGCACCCACTGGGCCGCGACGACCACGACGCCGACGAGCGCAGCAGTCCTCGTACCGCGCGCATAGCCGCCCGCCGGCTCGTGCGGTGGCGTCGTAGGGTGCGTTGGTGGGTCCGCTGGGGTGGCGAGCGTTGATGCGACGAGCTCGGGCGAGGCTCGCCCGAGGGACGTCCAGCTGAGCAGCGCAAGCAGCCACAGCAGCGCGATCAACGGGCCTGCGCTGAACAGACCGACGAGCCCGAGCAGCTCGCAGGCGAGCAGCAGGATGCCGAGCATGCCGACCGCCTCGCCCAGCCCGGCCAACGTGCCCGTGAGGACGCTCGTCAGGGCGCTACGGAGCCGATGTGCGGCCAGCCACGCGGGGATCACGATCGCCGCGAGCCGCACAGCCCCGAAGATGAATTCGCCGACGCTCATCGCGGCCGCGGGGTGCTCATCCGCCGATCGGCGCGCGCGCCGATCGGGCGGATGCATAGCCGGCGGCTCGCATGGGCGCAGTCTATGGTCGGCCAGACCTCAAGCTGACGCCAAGCGCTGACGATTGACCCTCACGGGGCCGGAGGACCGGTTGGTAGACTGCCGTGCAGGCCTGGACCCCGTCCAGACAGGCCTAGACCAGACCACATAGCTCACTTTGAGGCGCCGTCCTCGCAGGAAGGAAAAGC
>CAVQNP010000003.1:0-79263 GCA_963714215.1 uncultured Solirubrobacteraceae bacterium | reverse complement strand
CGCTGGAAAGCCGGCGAAGGTCTGACGCGGGGAGATCGCCGGCCAGATGCCAACCATCCGGTCCCATCGCACGCTTTGAGCGAGGCCGAGCGGGCCCAGATGGTCGCGGTGGCCAACGAACCGCGCTTCGCCGACACGCCGCCGGCGCGGATCGTCCCGGCATTGGCCGACGAGGGTATCTACATCGCCAGTGAGTCCAGCTTCCATCGTGTGCTGCGCGCACATGGCCAGATGAATCGCCGGGGACGGGCCCAGCCGCCGCGCATGTCGCGGCCACCCACCACGCACATCGCCACGCGTCCCGGCGATGTCTGGTGCTGGGACGTGACGTTCCTGCCGGCACAAATCCAGGGATGCTGGTTCTACTTCTACCTGATCCTCGATCTCTATAGCCGCAAGATCGTCGGCTTCGAGGTGCATGACACGGACAGTGCCGAGCACGCTGCTCACCTGGCCAGGCGAACGGCACTTGCCGAAGGAGTGCATGCCAAGCCGGTGCGCCCGGTGCTGCACGGCGACAATGGCGCAACCCTGAAGGCAACGACGGTTTTGGCCATGCTGCATTGGCTCGGCATTGAGCCATCCTACTCGCGTCCGCGCGTGAGTGACGACAATGCCTTCGCCGAAGCCCTGTTCCGCACAGCGAAGTATCGCCCGGAGTTCCCGCCCAAGGGGTTCGCCAACCTCGATGCCGCGCGGCAATGGGCGGCGCACTTCGTCCATTGGTACAATGAACACCACCGCCATAGCGGCATCCGCTACGTCACCCCGGAGCAGCGTCATGCCGGACAGGATGGCCGCCTGCTCGCCGCCCGCCACGCGGTCTATCAAGAGGCGCGAGATCGCAACCCACAACGCTGGAGTGGGCCGACCCGCAACTGGACAGCGGTTGGCGCCGTCACCCTCAACCCGGAGCGTGACAGCATCGTCCGCGCGGCGACCTCCCAAATCCAGCTTACCGGTTCGATCGGCGAGCCTGCTTTCCCGTCCCGACCTGGCAACGCCAAAGCCATGGCGCGCAACGAAGGAGATGCGAGGAGCAGAGCCACCCGGAGCCACGCGCAGAGCGCCCCGGCGCGCGAGCATGGCGAGGATGGCGAGCACCGGACCTTCTCCGCAGTGAGCACCGTGGCACACTCGGCACCAGTCGGAGGTTCGCATCTCCAGACACCTACGCCGCAAGCACAGCGACATCGTCAATAGGAGGAATTGTTACGGAGATTAAGCGGCAACTACGTTGACACTCACCGGGAGATCGCCCGCCTCGAGCGCGAGGAGCAGGCCAGCTTGGCCGACCTCGGGCTCCGGCTTGCTGAGGCGAAGCAGCTTACAGCGGCGCTTCAGGCCGAAATGGTCCCGGCGCAAGTGATTATGATGGGCGAGCGTGCCTGCTCGTGCGAGGCTTGCGGAGCCCTGCTGGCCGGTAAGGGTCATTACGGCGCGACGTTTCGCTCCCTATTCGGCGACGTGCCGGTTCGGCTTCGACGCCTGCTGGCCTGTCCCTGCCAGGGTTCAGGCGCGGTCAAAAGTTTCGCCGTGTTCGACCTCGAGGCGGCGACCGTGGCGCCGAACTGGCGTATGTGACAGCGCGGTATGCCGCGCTGGTGCCGTTCGGCAAGGTCGCAGACCTGCTGTCGGAGTTGCTGCCGATCAGCGGGGCGCGGAACGCCGGCACGGTGCGCAACCGGACCTTACGGGTCGGCGCGGCCGTTGTGCAGCTGCGTCCCGTCGAGACGGCAAGTCCGACTACGTCGCAGGCAGTCGAACCGATCGTGGTCGGGCTCGATGGTGGCTACGTCCGCAGTCGGCACCGGCAGGAGGAGCGCCACTTCGAGGTGGTGGCGGGCAAGGTGATCGACGCCGGCGGCCTCCAGTCCCGTTTCGCCTTTACGCGCAACAGCCCCGCGATCGCCTCCGACGCGTTCAGACAGGCGCTTACCGCAGCCGGCGTATCGGCGGAAACGCCGGCGACGGTGCTGTGCGACGGCGATGCCGGGCTGTGGCGGTTGCAGCGCGAGGCGCTGCCTCATGCCACGGTCGTATTGGATTGGTGGCATGCCGCGGTGCGCTTCGAGCACGCGCTGCAAGCGGCCCGCGGCCTCGGCACAGGCTTGGCTGACACGTACTTGGCCACGGAGGCGGTTCGCGGACTGGAGCGTGCGAAGTGGCGCTTGTGGCATGGGCGCTGGCCGGGATGCCGGCGCAAGCTCGCAGCCTTACGTCGCTGGGCGCAGCGCGAGCAGGTGCGTGACGTAGCCGGCATCGGGCGTCTTGAGCGGCACGTTAGTGAGCTGTTGGGCTACCTCGAGCGCAACGAAGGCGCCCTGGTTCACTATGCCGCCCGGCGTCGATGCGGCGAGCCGATCTCGACGGCTTTCGTGGAAAGTTCGGTCAATGAGATCGTGGCTAAACGCATGAACAAGAAGCAACAGATGCGCTGGAACAGGGCGACGGTGCAGCCCTTCCTCGACGTGCGCACGGCCGTGCTGAACAAAACCCTCGAAGACGCCTTCCGCAGGCACTATCCGGGGTTCCGCCCCGCAAACGACGACGGGGCAATCGCAGCAGCGGCGTAATGAACCCCACAACCTTGCATGCTCTCGATCGAGATTGTCGAACAGGCCCCTGATGTCGAACTCAACGACCCAGTCGTAGTCCCAGCAGCGGCGTCTGGTAACGGCGATTGCCGCCAGTGCCGACTTCCCCGGCCGATAGCCATAGGAATCAGCGCGGAAGATCGGATCCAGCCGTGGTTCAAGCCACATCTTCACCGCCGTCTGCGCGATTCTGTCGGCTACCGTCGGAATGCCCAATATCCGAACGCCTCCTGACTTCTTCGGGATCGGTCCTGCCCTCACCGGCGGCGGAAAGTAGCTGCCGGAACTCATCCGATTCCAAATCCTGTACAGGTTGTCGCCCAGCTTCTCCTCGAACCGCTCGATCGTCTCGGCATCGATCCCCGCGGCACCCTGGTTGGCTTTCACCTTTAACCATGCCTCCCATACCAAGGTCTTGGGAATGTCGTAAGGCTTGCAGGTCATGGAGGATTCCTCCCGGTTGCCCGGTTGATCTTCCCTGCCTGCTGGATGACGCCGCCCCTTCGCTCCACCGCCGTTACAGCGGCTTCTTCGCTACTACGAGCGGCTCCGTCCCTTGGCGGCGCATCGCTACTATCGGCCTCGCCTTGCCAGCTTGTGCCTTTCGCTTCGCATCGCCGCCGAAGGTTCCCGCGGTTCAACGTAAGAGCCTGAAACAGGATCGCGCTGCCTCTATGCCGGACGCCGCCTGGCCCGTAAGCTGGTATCGGCCAGACTGATCCCGGCGCAACATCACTCACCGGTTTCGACGTCGTCTGAGCACTTTCGACACTTGAACGGCAGTTCACGGTTGTTCGCCTTCCTGTCTCCCACCTGACGCCTTGCAGCGCCTTTTCCGTAACGCTCACGACCCGGGCTTTTGACCCGCGCCGCTTACGGTGGTTTGCAACCTGCTCCTGCAAGCCGATTGCGGGGGGCCGTCCCCCATCTCTCACGCCGCTTACCGCGGCACACTGATGTCGGCGCACCAAACCTGGTTCGGCCGCTCGATGCTCACACCCCGTAGCAGGTAGGGATATACCCTGTGATCCGGATGCCCCTGACTGGTGTTCGGCTTTTGATAGATCGCCTCCAACCCCATCAGTCGCATCAGTCGTCGCACCCGTTTGCGGTTCACCACCAGACCTTCGCGCCGCAGCACCGCCACCATCCGACGCGATCCGTAGAACGGCGAGGCCAGATACAGCTCGTCCATCCGCCGCATCAGCGCCAGATCGTCGGGGTTAACCGCCGCCGGGCGATAATACAACGTCGAGCGCGCGATCTTCAGCAGCCGGCACTGCACCACGACCGGCAGGCCCGGGTCATCACGATCGACCAGTGCACGCCGGCCGGCCGCGCTCATGGCCCAGACCTTTTGCGAAAAAATCCCGCTCCACCGTCAGCTGCCCGATCTTCTCATATAACGGTGCCATCTGAGCCTCGGCCGCCGCTTCGCCATTGGTCGCAGCCTTGTTCTGCGTAAACAAACCCGCCGTGCCATCCAGCAGCGTCTTCTTCCAGGCGTGGATCTGGCTGGCGTGAACGCCGAACCGGCTCGAAAGCTCGGCCACGGTGCCGTCCTCCCGGACCGCCGCAAGAGCGACTTTCGCCTTGAACTCAGGACTGTGCTTCTTCCGTGTATTCGCCATGTCTCACCTCCGGCCAACCGGCCGTTCCCCAGCGAGACTTCTCTCTTAGCAACCTGTCCAGTTTCCGGGGTCCATCTCAGTGGTTTGGTGCGCGTATCCCCAGTTTTGGTCGTGTGCGCAAAGGGAAAGCGGCGCAATTGGCCGTTTTCTGACGGCCCGGTTACATTGTGCGTATGCCTAAATGCATATGGATGCTCTGGAAAAATATGATAAATCAAATGCCTTGTGGCTGTGTACCCACACACCGCGAACTCGGGTCTAAGTGTCTGTCCCGGAAGTTCACTGTTTTTACATACCCTTCGGACCATTAGACGGATCGAGGCGAGATGAAGAAAGGCGAGAGCTTTCCGGTTCAGGTTCTCCCAATCTTTGGCAAGCGACGGCAGCGATTGAGCCAACCAATCGTCCTCTCAACGATCCAACGTTTCGGCAGCACGACAAAGCCATTGGCGGCATCGGAACGCTTGACGATCTCCAGCTTGACCCGCCGCAAGACCCGCTTCAGCGCGTTCTGGAACTTCGGTCCTTGGTAGCCGGCATCGGCGTAGAGCTTACGCAGGAACGGGAACAGGCCGAACAGGGTGGTCAGCAGCAGGACCCCACCATCTCGATCCTGCAAGTCGGCGGCATGCACGATCGCCGCCAGCACGA
Source organism: uncultured Solirubrobacteraceae bacterium (assembly GCA_963714215.1). Taxonomy (GTDB): domain Bacteria; phylum Actinomycetota; class Thermoleophilia; order Solirubrobacterales; family Solirubrobacteraceae; genus Palsa-744. The sequence continues at coordinate 74,384 of CAVQNP010000003.1, read as the reverse complement.
AGCCTTCAGTGTCTACCAAGAGATGGCGCTTCTTGCCTCTGATCTTTTTGCCCGAATCATACCCAGGCGGATCGATCGACTTCCCCCTTTTTCCGCGCTTTTGACACTTTGGCTGTCGATGACCGCTGCCGTTGGGCTGGCCGCACGTCCGGCCTGTTCGCGGCATTGCACATAGAGCGCATGGTGGATGCGCTTCAGCGTGCCGTCCCATTCCCAGCGGTCGAAGTAGCCCCACAGCGTGCTGCGCGGCGGCAGGTCCTTGGGGATCGCACGCCACTGGCAGCCGGTGCTCAGGATATACATCAGGCCGTTGAGGATCTCGCGGACATCGACGCTGCGCTTGGCACCGCCGTGTTTGGCCGGGGGGATCAGCGGTGCAACCAACGCCCATTCAGCATCGGTCAGGTCACTCTCGTAGCGCAGCCCGCTGCGATCGTAGCGGCTTCGGTTCTCTTTGGTCCACATACAGGAAAAACTGGTAAGCTATTTATCCTGTTCAAGATCCTCGCGGACAGACACTAATACCACCGAAATTTTAAGCTGCAGCGCAATTTACCATACGTTGACGCTATGCGGCTTTGAACCATGAGGGCAGCAGAAACCCCTAAATCTGAGCGAAACATGGGATGGGCACACTGCGGAGAGGACAGCAAGGGAAGGCCGAGCGGAATGCGCACAAAAGGACATTTGGATGCTACGTAGTATTGTAATCGATATCATAATCGTGCATGGCAACGCCGGCCTGATTTACGCGCGTAGTTGGCAGATGCGCAGCCTTATGCTTATGGGCAGGTCGGAGGATGAGCTGTGGCGGGACATGGATCCTGTCCTGCGGGATCTTCTTGATATCCAGGGTGATAAGGTTGCGACGATGACGATAGATCGGCCGGGGCGACGCGTTCGCGTCGATGTGGAGTGACCACGAGTGAGCAGTACCGCGCTCGAATCAAGGTCCTAGGCCTAACACCGATCGGTCGGGCCAGCGCTGGGAAATATCAGTTTCATCGGGCTCGCGGTGGCCGAGTATACCCTATCCGCGACCCGGATGACCTAACGGAGGCAGAGCGCAAGGAGATGATCGAGTACTACGAACAACAATTCTCTCTGGAGTGAACCACGACGGCTCCGTCCAGGAGCAATCAGTTCCGATTTTGGCCGAGTGCCTGATGGGGCGATCCGGCCGGTGCGTTGGACTTTCGGGGGTCATCTGCCGATCTGTTCAAAACTGCACACTCACTTTCAGCCACTCACCATCGTGTGGTGAATGCCGTGCTCGGTTGCCAATTGCGCCGTCGTCAGCGCAGCGCCTCAAGCGCCACCTTCGCCTTGAACTCAGCCAAATGCCGCTTCCGTTTGTTCGTCATTCAGGTCCGTCCTTCTCAGGAGCAAACTGAGCTTAACCTACTGTTCGGTTTCCGGGGACCTTCCCGTTTCGACCGATGCCCAAAACCTCACCAACCAGCAGGCCCAGCTGAAGTGGCTGATGAAGCCCTCCACTCTGGCAATATCGTTATCATCCCATCGCAAGGTGCCGCCGCGAATTGCTTACCAACTGCCCGCTGTCGCGAAGGGGACAGCGTCCGTTCAGATGGATATGGCGCCAGATTGCCCGAGACGGAACCCTGGGTCGGGCTTACTCAGCCGGGTCGTGCGCCGGGGCGCGCCACTCGTACCCCATCGAGCATGCGCGACAGGCTGGTGACGATCCCGATCGAGGCAAACCCGACAGCACAAAGTATCGCGGTCCGAGCGCCCTGACTGCCGCCGACGAACCCGAAGACGAGCGCAACAAAAGCCGCACCGATCGACTGCCCGAGCAGCCGTGCCGTTCCCTGAATTGCGCCCGCGCTGCCGCTCCGCTCGAGTGGAGCGCTCATAATAATCGAACGGGAGTTTGGCTGCTGGAAGAGACCCATTCCGCTGCCGCAAACCCCGATCCGCCAAACGATGTCGAGTGTGCTTGGGGACGACGGCAGAAATGCCAGAAGCAGGAACCCGGTCCCGAACATGACCAGGCCGAGGGCGGCAAGGATACCGGCAGGAAACCTGTCGGCGAGCCGACCCGCCAGCGGCGCCATCAGAGCCGCAGTCGCCGGCCACGGCGTCATCAGCAGTCCCGTCGTCACCGCCGACACCCCGATCACGTTCTGGAAATAAAACGGCAGCGACACGTAGGCGATGCCCTGGGCAATAAAGCTCAAAACCGAGGTCGTCACCGAGAGCGCAAAAATCGGCCGGCAAAATAAATCGACCGGCAGCATAGGCATTTCCTGGCTTGTCTGCCGCCGCACGAGGAAAAAGCCAGCGGCGATCGCAGCCACAAACTCCGGGATCACCACGAACGCACTTGCTCCATGCCCGAGACTGCTGATGCCGATAATCAGCGAGCCGAACATCAATGCGCACAGAACGGCGCTGATTAGATCAAAGCGGTGTCCGCTCGGCGCTGTATAGGGGAGGAGCCGCGACGCCAAAAGCAACGTCGCGATCCCGATCGGCACGTTGACGGCAAAGAGGTATGGCCACGGCGCCACCGACAGGATTGCGGCGGCAACCGTGGGTCCGGCCGCCGAGGATGTTGAGACGGTGAGTGAGACCAGCGCGATGCCACGCCCCAACTGATGCCGCGGATAGGTAAAGCGCACGAGCGCCGTATTGACGCTCATGACACCGGCAGCGCCGAGGCCCTGCAAGGCTCGACCCAGGGTCAGCATCTCCAACGAATGGGCTGTCGCGCTGATCAATGCGGCGGCGGTATAGATCACGAGTCCGCACCGATAGACGCGGCGATAGCCGAAAATGTCTCCAAACGAGGCGAACGGCAGCAGGGAGATCATCACCGCCAGCTGATAGGCGTTGATGACCCAGATTGAATTGGCCGGGCTCGCCTTGACGTCTCGAGCGATCGCCGGCAGGGCGACATTGACGATGGCGGTATCGAGGCATGACAGCGCGAGCCCCGTCATTAAGGTCAGCATCGCCCAGTAGCGCTGCGGGATCGGTAGGCCATCTGTCGCCAAAGAAGCGGCCGGACCCGCCGATGCCAAATGTCTGAAAAAGCGCGCGCGCATGCGGTGTTTTTTTTTTTTTTTTTTTTTTTTTTTTTTTTTTGAGATCGGCCGGTCAGGTGTCCGAAACCTTCTCCCAGGCGATTTCCCGGTGCTCGGTCACGCCGTCCACCATCCGCGGGGGCGGGATCAGGATCATCAGCCCGTTCTCGAACCGCACCCCCCGCGGCTGTTTCGTTCCGATCCGGCTCGGGTCGGGCGCGGCATCGACGGTGGTGACAAGCTGCTTGCCGTCGTACGTGTAAGTGCCGGTATAACCGCTGTATTCGCGTTTCTGACCACCGGGAACGTCCTGACGCCAGTCGATCATCGCGTTCAGGAGCTGAGCGCAGAGCTGCGCGCCGGGGACGAGCTGGTCGTCCGCGCCAGCGCGCTGCGCGTGCAGGCCGTTCCAGGGGAGGCCGAGAGCGCGGCCGAGGAGGCCCGTGCAGAGGCGACGGGACAGCCCGAGCCCGAGACGGCGAAGGGCGATTCGCCGGCGCCGATGCCGCCGCCCGCCGAGGGCGAGCACAAGCGCTTCGCGCTCAACGACTCAACCGACGCGAGCTTCGCAGGCACGGCGATGGAGATGCGCTGGCTGAACGACCCGTGGCTGCCCGGGCCGGGACGCGTGTGGCAGCGCCTGCGCCATCCGCTGCTGCCCGGGCAGGAGCTAACCGCGCTCACGCGACTTGCGGCGACGGCGGACTTCTGCAATGGCGTCAGCGCCACACTCCCGTTCGATCGCTTCCTCTTCATCAACGCCGACCTGACCGTGCACCTGCAGCGCCTGCCCCAGGGCGAGTGGATCGGCCTCGATGCGCGCACGCAGCTGCGCGAGGGCGGCGCCGCGCTGGCCGAGGGCGTGCTGCACGACGAGCATGGTCCGCTCGGGCGCGCCTTTCAGACGCTCGTCGTGCAGCAGCGCTGAGGCTCAGCGCACGAAGGTCAGCGCGCAGGCACGCCGGGCCCTGGGCCCGAGCGCTAGTAGGCTCAAATGAGGATGGCAGGCGCAGCTCCGATTGACCCACCGACTCCGATCGACCCGTCGCTGCAGATCGGCGCCGTGCGCCTTGCTGTCGGCGACCTCTCTCGCAGCGCCGACTTCTACGAGCATGTGCTCGGCCTGCCGCTGATCCGCCGCGAGGACGAGCGCGCCCTGCTCGGCGCCGACTCGGCGCACCCGGCGCTCGAGCTCGGCGCGATCGCCGACCCGACGCCGCTCTCGCCGCACGCCACGGGCCTTTTCCACGTGGCCTGGCTGCACCCCTCGCGTGCGGCGCTCGCCGAAACGGTCAAGCGGATCGCCCGCGCCCGCTGGTCGATCGACGGAGCCTCCGACCACGGCGTGTCCGAGGCGCTGTATCTCAGCGATCCCGACGGCCTCGGCATCGAGATCTACGCCGATCGCCCACGCGAGACTTGGGAGCGAGCGCCGGACGGGCACGGCGTGCGCATGGTCACGCTGCCGCTCGACATCGAGGACCTGCTCGCGCAGGCGCCCGGCGAGCTCGACGCAGCGAGTCAGACAGTCGCACCGGGCACGGGCATCGGCCACGTCCACCTGAAGGTCGCCGACGTACCCCGCGCGCTCGCCTTCTACCGCGACACGCTCGGCATGGAGGAGCAGGCGCAGCTGCCGTCTGCCGCCTTCCTCTCGGCCGGCGGCTACCACCATCACATCGGGCTGAACTCGTGGCAGAGCCAGAGTGCGAACCCGGCGCCGCCGAGCGCCCCCGGCCTGCGCGAGATTCGCTTCACGCTCGAGCGCGACGGCGAGCGGCCGGCGCTCGTCGACCCCGACGGCAACAGCCTCAGCTTCGCCCCCACGCCGGTCGACTGAGCTTCAGCTCGACGACGCCTCGTCTAGTCTTGTGAGCTCCTCGACCGAGAGCTCCAGCTCGACCGAGGCGACCAGCTCGGCGACCTGCTCGACCGAGGTCGCGCTCGCGATCGGCGCAAGGACGGTCGGCTTGGCACGAAGCCACGCGAGTGAGACCGACGCCACGGCGACCTCGTGCGCCTGGGCGATCTCATCAAGCGCCTCAAGCACGGCGAAGCCGCGCTCGTTCGCGTAGCTCTCCTGCACGCCTCCCGCGCGTGGGCTCTGCACCTGCTCGCCGCCGGGGCGGTACTTGCCGCTGAGAAAGCCGCGCGCGAGAGCGAAGTAGGGCAGGCACGCGAGGCCCTCCTCCTCGCACAGCGGCGCAAGCTCCTGCTCGTAATCGCGCTCCATCAGGCTGTAGTGCGGCTGCAGGGCGACGAACTCGGCCATCCCCTCGCGACGCCCGAGCTCGAGCGCCTGGCGCAACCGCTCGGCGCTGTAGTTGGACGCCGCCGCGTAGCCGATCAGGCCGTCCTCGATCAGCTCGTCGAACGCCGAAAGCGTCTCCTGCAGCGGGGTCTGCAGGTCGTCTTCGTGTGCGTAGTAGAGGTCGATGCGCTCGATTCCGAGGCGCTTCAGCGAGGCCTCCGCGCCGGTCCTCACGTTGCCCGCCGAGAGACCCTTCAGATCGGGCGACATGCCGACCTTGGTCGCGATCACGAGCTGGTCGCGGTTGCCGCGCGCAGCCATCCAGCGGCCGATGATCCGCTCCGACTCGCCCGGACCGCCTGGCCCCCGCCGGCCGTAGCTGTCGGCCGTGTCGATGAAGTTGCCGCCCGCCTGCACGTAAGCATCGAGCACCGCGAACGAGCGCTCCTCGTCGATCGTCCAGCCGAACACGTTGCCGCCCAGGCACAGCCCGTAGACATCCAGCTCAGTGTCTCCCAGTCCCGCGATGCGCTCAGCGTAGCCACGCTACCGCCAATGCCCGTCCACTGGACACAAGAATTAAGCCTCGCTTCAGGCGCAAAGTGCAACAGTGCTCGTGGGAGGACATGACCCGATCCCCTGAGGAGGGAATCATGCCCAGAATCATCGTCACGACTGACCCAATCGACCGGCGTGAGACGGCGGCCGACCAAGGCGAGACGGCGGTGCTGCTCGACGAGCGCGTCTACTCGGTGCACCTCACCGACGACCACGCCGCCGAGCAGCTGATCGAGCGGCTCGCCTGGGCCGTGAACGACGCCGAGGACACGCAGCGCGCACTGACCCACTGACAAGCGACGGCGGCCCGTGCCCCCCGGCGCGGGCCGCCATCGACTCATCCCTTCAGGCGAAGTAGGCGGTCGCGGGTCAAGCAGGCACCGACGGCGAAGCCGTCGGGAAGGACGCAGGGAGCGTGACGTACCGATCGACGATCAGATGCGCTCGTCGATCGGCCAGCACGTGAGCGAGGCGAGGACGCCGCGACGCGCCGTGCCCGCGGCCGCCTACCGCCTTCGGCCCATTGCGAAGCTCTGGATCGGCGGCGCCACGGCGCGCATGCTCGATCCAACCTCGGACGCATCGTCCTCCCCAGCCTCCGGCGCCTGCGCGGGCACAGGCAGCTGGTGCACACGCGCCAGCGCCGCCTCGCGCTCCTCGCCCTCGACCCCGCCCACGATGAAGTGCTCTAGCTCGGCCAGCTCGCGCACGAGCAGGTTGACGACCCCTTCCGAGCGCTCCACGCGACCGCGCGCCAAGAGCAGCGGCTCGGCGCGAGCGAGCTGGCGATGGCGCTCGTACACGGCTCGCGGGACGACCAGGTTGACCGTGCCGAACTCGTCCTCGAACAGCAGGAACATCGTTCCCTTCGCTGTCCCCGGACGCTGCCGCGCGATCACCAGCCCCGCCATCGAAACGGCGCTGCCGTTGGGCAGGCGCGTGAGCTGCGCGCTCGTCGCCAGCATCGGCGCCGTCAGCCGCTCGCGCAAGACCGCCATCGCGTGGTCGCCGACCGTCACCCCGCTGGTCGCGTAGTCGGCGATCAGCCGCTGCCAGCGCCCGAGCGAGCGCAGCCGTGGAGCCGCCGGCAGCTCCAGCGGCAGCGCCAGCTGGGTTCCCTCCCCCGCGCCGTGTCCCGGCGCGGCGAGCCCGAGCTGCCACAACGCCGTGCGCCTGTCCGCCTCGCCGAGCGTGCGCATCGCCGCCCGACCCCCAGCAGATGAGCGCGGTGCGGCGATGATCTCGTCGCACGCCCCCGACCAGGCCAGCTGTTCGAGCGTCCTGCGCCGCACCCCGATGCGCCCTGCCAGCTCGCCTAGGCTCGCGAAGGGACCGCCGCGCCCGCGCTCGGCCACCAGCTCGCGCACCTCCTCGCCGCCCACGTCCTTGATGTAGCCGAGGCCGAGGCGCACGCCGCCATCCTGCACCGTGCACTCCGCCTGGGAGGCATTCACGTCGAGTCCCAGGATCGGGATGCCCCTGCGCTCGGCCTCGTGCACGAGGCTGTCCGGCGCGTAGAAGCCCATCGGCTGCTCGTTGAGCAGCGCGCAGAGGAACTCTGGCCCGTAGTGCACGCGCAGCCAGGTCGACTGGTAGGCGAGCAGGCCGAAGGCCGCGCTGTGCGCCTTGGGAAAGCCGAAGCCCGCGAAACCCTGGACCATCTGCCAGACGCGCTCGGCCGTCTGCTCGTCGGCGCCGCCGTGTCGCATGGCGCCCGCGACGAAGCGCTCGCGATGGCTCTGCAGCAGCTCTTGGGAGCGCTTGCGGCTCATTGCCCGGCGCAGCCCCTCTGCTTCGCCGGGGGTGTAGCCGGCGATCGCCTGCGCCACTTCCATCACCTGGTCCTGGAAGATGATCGTGCCGAGCGTGTCGCGCAGGACGGGCTCGAGCGAAGGATGCTCGTAGGGGATCTCATAGCCAGGGTCCTCGCGCAAGCGCCGGCGGCGTTCGATGTAGGGATTGACCGCACCGCCCTGGATCGGTCCCGGCCGGATGATCGCCACCTGCACCGCCAGGTCATCGAGGTCTCGCGGTCGCGTGCGCCGCAGCGACTGCATCTGCGCGCGGCTCTCGATCTGGAACACGCCGACCGTGTCGGCCTCGCTGATCGCGTCGAAGGTCTGCTCGTCGTCGAACGGGATCCGCGAGAGGTCGATGCGCTCGCCGCGCGTGTACACGATCGACTCCACGCAGCGCTCCACCGCCGAGAGCATCCCCAGCCCGAGCAGGTCGATCTTCAAGAAGCCCGCATCCGAACAGGAGTCCTTGTCCCATTGGACCATCTGCCGGCCCTCCATCGCCGCCGGCACCACCGGGCAGCAGTCGATCAGCGGCCGCGTCGCGATGATCATCCCGCCCGAATGCTGGGAGAGGTGCCGCGGCAGCCTGTAGGCCTCTTCGACCAGCCGCGCCAGCCAGCGCCAGCGCTCCGAGCGCGGCAAGCCCGGCTCCCGGTCCCGGGGCGACCTTCCGGTCTGTCGGTCCTGCTGCTCACCCTCCTCTCCCCGCTCGCCCATCTCCCCACCGGCGACGCCGATGTCGTGCTCGGCCGCCCCGTAGCGCTCCGCGCTGCGCGCCTCGCGCTCGATCTCGCCGGGCGGCAGGCCGAGCACCTTGCCCAGCTCGCGGATCGCACCACGGGCGCGGAACGTCGGGAAGGCCGCCACCAGCGCCGCGCGCTCGCCACCGAAACGCTCGTGCACGCGCGGAATCAACACCGCGCGGATGTCGCGCGGGAAGTCGAGGTCGATGTCCGGCAGCCCGCGCAGGTCCTCGTGCAGGAAGCGCCCGAGCGTCAGCCGGCTGGCGATCGGATCGATGTGCGAGAGCCCGATCAGGTAGCAGACGAGCGAAGAGACCGACGAGCCCCGCCCACGTCCCGGCGCGAGCAGGGCTCGCACCGAGTCCGGCCCGCGCACCTCGCGCGCGACCTCCCGCGAGAGCTCGAGCATCTCGTGATGCAGCAGGAAGAAGCCGGCCAGGCCAAGCTTGCCGATCACGTTCAGCTCCTCCGTCAGGCGCGCCTGCGCCTCGGCGCGCGCTGCCTCCGGCTGCCCGTAGCGCTCGTGCAGGCGCGCCTGGCACAGCTCGGCCAGCTTGCGCTCGGCGCCCGCGTCCTCCGCCCCCGGGTAGCGATAGCCGAGGTCGTGCGTGAGATCGAACGTCAGTCGCTCGGCCAGCGCCAGCGTCTCGCGCACCGCCTCCGGATGGTCGGCGAAGCGCCTTGCCATCGCCTGCGGCGTGGTCATCACGTGGCTGCAGTTGCCGCGGCGCAGCGGCTCGGAGGCGTCGAGCGTCGTATGGTTTCGAAGCGCCACGAACGCGTCCTGCAGCTCGGCTCGGCAGCGTGCATGCGCGTGCACGTCGCCGCTGGCCACGCACGCCGCCCCAAGCCGCCTCGCAAACGCCGCCAGCGCGCGGTTGCGGGCGCGATCGTCACGCGCATATGGACGCTGCAGCTCCACGCGCAGGTTCTCCACGCCGAACGCCTCGAGCAAACGTCGTGCGACCGGCTCGTCGCTGACACCGCCGGCGAGCGCCGAGTGCCCGGCACAGCCCGTCAGGCAGACGAGGCCCTCCGCGTGGTCGAGCACCGCCTCCAGGACGACCGATGGCTCGCTGCGCTCACGCCGCCCCGAACCGTCACGGGTTTGTGCGTGAGCCAGCGTGAGGATCTGGCAGAGGTTGCGCCAGCCTTGCCCGTCGCGCACCAGCAGCGTGAGGTGCCGTCCGCTGCTCAGATCGATCTCCGCGCCGTGGATCGCCCTGATCCCGTTGTCCGGCGCAACTTGGGCCAGCTCCATCGAGCCCGAGACCGAGTTGTGATCGGTCAGCGCCAGCGCCGTATGCCCGAGCTCGCGCGCGCGATGAGCCAGCTCGTCCGGCAGCGATACGCCGTCCAGGAACGAGTAGGCCGAGTGGCAGTGCAGCTCGACATACGGTGGCGTCGGCGGCGCGGACATCGCTCAGCACCCTCGTTGCTTGCCCGCGGGCATCTACGCTCCCTGGACGAACCAGCCGCCGGCGCGCCTGGCGCCGGCGCCCCCACCAAGGTCGTGGAAGACGACCAGGTTGCGCCCGCTCGTCGTCACCACCTCCCAGTAGCGCCGGCACAGCGGCCGCTCCGTCCACCAGCGGTCCTCCACCAGCCAGGACTCGCGCACCAGCTCGACCGTGCGCCCGTCGACCTGCAGCGGCACGCCCTCCGCGCCCGTGCGCACCCGCGCGGGACGAGGGAGATTGAGCTGGACTCGCGCGGCGACGGCCATCAGCCCGGCAGCGGTGTGAGCACGACTCGCCGCTCCGGCACGCGCGAGTCCGGATCGACGCAGACAGCCCGCATCGCCGCGTTCTCCCCGCCCACGGCGCGCACCTGGGCGACCGCCTCGCGCAGGCGCGCCATGCGCGCAGCGTGGGCCTCATCCAGCAGCGCGCGCTGCTCGCCCGCCGGAGGGCCGAAGCGCTCGACTGACAGACTGAGCGTCGCGGCCGGGGCCGGCAGCATCAACAACCGCAACGACAGCGCCAGCGAGATGCGCTCACGGTCAGCCAGCGGCTCGCGCAAGACGACGCGCTCGCGCCAGCCCCCGCCCGAGAGCAGCCGTGCCGAGAGCGTCACCGCGCGCAGCGTGCGCCCGCGCCGCTCGCCCCGTGCCAGCAAGCGGTCGACCAGCACGCCGAGCACGCGTTCCAGCGAAGGGCCCGAGCTCGCGTCGCCGACGCTCATCGTCTCCTGCAGGCGCTCTTCGAGCAGGCGCGGCTGCAGCGGCGTGTCCTCGCCGCACGCGAGTCGGTGCGCGAAGGATCCCGCCTCGCCGAAGCGATCGGCGAGCGCCGGGCGCCCGAGGCGCGCCAGCTCGCCGAGCGTGCGCACGCCGAGGCGCACCAACGGCTCGAGCAGCTGCTCGGTCTCCGCGCGGAAGCCGAGCAGCTCGATCGGGCGACCCGAAAGCCAGCGCAGCGCCTCCTTGCCTTCGAGCGCAAGTGGACGGCGCGAGCGGACCGCCAGCGCCGCCGCCAGCGCGCAGAAGCGCGTCGGCCCGGCGCCGACGCGCATGTGGCGGTCCTCGCCGCCCGGCGCCAAGCGCGCCCCCCGTGTGCGCAGGCCGGCAAATGCCCCTGAGGCGCCGCATGCCGCCGCGATCGTGGCGGCATCCGAGCCGTGCAGTCCGCGCAGCGGCTCGGTGTCGAAGTAGGCGAGACCGGGGCGGGCCGACTCGACGGCCGCCCCGATCTCCTCCAGGCTGCGCAGCCTGGATTCCCACGCCTCCTGCACCCCCACCGGATCGGGCGGCACGAGCACCAGGTCGGGGCAGCGCGCAAGCGCCTCCCCAAGCGCCATACCCCTGCACACTCCCCGTGCCTCGGCCGCTCCCGAGGCTTCCCCGATGCGTTGCTCCGAGCCCGGCGACGGCGCGATCGCCAGCGCCCGCCCGACGAGCTCGCGTGCTCCCCCGGCGGCGAGGACCAGCTCGAAACGGGGCAGTCGGACGCATACGATCATGGGCGAACATATGTTCGCATAGACCAACGGGGAATGTGTAGCCGTGGCATGTAGAACGCGTGTTTGCGCCCATATTCGGCTTTATAGAGCCGAACTTAGGGAAGATAAATTTTCGGGGCGGAAGCGTAGGCTTCGCACATGCCGACCCCCTCTCGATGGTCCGACACGGAGTTCACCAAGAAGATCCTTCAAGGAACAGCGACAGGGAGCGCCGCATTCACCGACGAGGAGCTGGAGCGACTCAGCAAGTGGTTCCGAGATAAGTGGAAGCACGGACCGTGTCCGGTCTGCACGACAGATAACTGGCTTATCAACGCGAAGATCAGTCAGATCTTCAACGAGCAAACCCTCCAGGACGGATCGTCATTTCCGGTCGTGCTCATCGTCTGCTCCAACTGCGGCTACACGATCCCAATCAATTCTCGCATCGCCCAAGTCAGGATCGAGGACGCTCCCCCCGACGAGGAGGCAACTCAGGCCGAGGGTATATGAACGACGCTGCGCCACCGCCCGGCATCCCCCCCGTGGTCGGGACGGAAGGTCACATCAGACGGATGCCCGGCAGCCACGCTGCCGCAGATGAGACGTTTGTGGATCTTTACGAGCACAACATTCGGCTGCAGGCATTGACTCGTTGGGACTGGGCGGCACCTATTTTGGGCGCTTCGACTTTGGCACTTGGAGCAGGCGCCGGAGCCTGGGCCGCTGGCGCGGAGATCGACAGCAAGGGAGTGCTGATCTCGTTTGTAGCGGGCGCCATCCTGCTGCTATGCGGCTTGGTTCTAAAGGATGAGCGATCAAAAGACATGCGCGACGTGTACGAGGAGTTCGACCGCCGGCTGTGCCTATACGACGATGAACCTACGGCCAAAGCGATCCAAGAAAGGCTCGATCGACAAGCGGGGGACCAGGCGAAAGAACACACGCTGCCGGCCAAAGTCAAACGGCTGAAGAAGCGGGTTTGGGGATAAAGCTCAGTCCATCGTCAGCGGGCCCTCGGCGGACCCGCTGAGGAACTGCCGCACGAAGGCGTTGTCCGAGGAGAACATCCGCTCGGCGTCGCCCGCCTCGACGATCCGCCCCTTCCACAGCACGGCGATGTATTCGCCGATCTGCCGCGCCGAGGCGATGTTGTGCGTGACCACGATGTAGGTGCCTTTGTGGATCTGGTGCATCTCCTGGATCAGGTCGCACAAGAGCGCCGTGCGCACGGGGTCGAGGCCTGAGTCGGGCTCGTCGAAGATCACCACGTCCGGCTCCATCACGAGCGCGCGCGCGAAGCCGGCGCGCTTGCGCATGCCGCCGGAGAGCTGCGAGGGGGCGTCGTCCATCGCCTCTGCCAAGCCGACGTCGGTCAACCGCTCGGTCACCGTCTTGACGATCTGCGCCTCGTTCTGGTCGGTGTGCTGGCGCAGCGGGAACGCGACGTTGTCGAACACCGACATCGAGCCGAACAGGGCGCCGTCCTGGAACAGCACGCCGATTCGCTGGCGCAGCTTCAGCAGCTTGGGCATCGTCAGCCGCGGCACGTGTTCCCCGTGCACGACGATGTCACCCGAGTCCGGGAACATCAGCCCGATCAGGTGCTTGATCAGCACGCTCTTGCCCGTCCCCGAGGGGCCGAGCACGACGGTGATCGTGTTGTCCGGGATCGCCAGCGTGAGACCGTTGAGCACGGGCACGCCGCCGAGACGCTTGTGCACGTCGGTGCAGCGGATCGACCAGTCGCCCGCGTCGGGATCGCCGCTCAGGTCGAGCCCGGTCGAGTGGTACTGGTAGTCGTTGTACTGCTCTTCGCTACTCATCATTTACCACCGTAGACGACGTGTGGGAACTGCCCGGTGAAGCCGTTGAACGTGAACGGTGCCCTGCTGGTTGCACGCCGGCGCCGGGACCGCGTTGGGCGTTTCCGGAGCGTTGGCGACCTTGGCCCCGACCAATTCGTCGATCAGTCCCTGGGAGATCGTCGCGCTCGACGGGCCGCTGATCGACGGCGTGGCGTTCGAGCATCCACTGTTGCTGAAGACCTGCAGGCCACCGTTGGCGATCGCGCTGAACGCACCGGGCTTGAAGTACGGGTTGGCTCGATCGCTGCCCGGGCGCTGCGAATAGACCGTGAGGCTCTCCGGCGTGAGCGTGTTCATCGCCGTCAGGTAGTGCTGCGCGGGGCCGCCCGGCGTGTTCGTGTTTTTGCCGTGCGCCTGCGTGACCGCCGTGAAGTTGGCGAAGAAGGCCTGTACCTCGGGTATGTACGTCGAGAGGTACTGCAGGAACGGGTCGAAGTTGTGCAGCACCGGGCGGAAGTTTTCGAGCTGCGTCGTCGTCAGGCCGAGCGCTTTGCTCGTCAGCGGCAGCCCCTTCTTGGCCGCCTTCGTCAGCGGACCGAGCGAGGTGAGGAAGCTGTTGAACTGCGGCGCGAACGGCTTGGCCGCGCTCAGCAGCGACGCGAGCTTTCTTCTCGACGACCCGGAATTCGTCGAGGAACGGGCTCGCGTCGTCGGCGAAGCGGTCGAGTTCTTTCAGCGCGGTGCGCGACCTCTTCTGGAACGTCGGCAGCGCGCGGAAGGCAGAGGCGAACGCCTGGCTGCTTTCCGACAGCGCATGGAAGGTGTGCTCGCCGTTGACGATCAGCCCTTCGAGCTGATGGTCGCGGCTGGCCAGCGCGTCGAACACGACGCCGGTGTTCTTGATCAGCGCCCGCACTGCGCCCTCCTGCGAGTCGAGCACGCCGACGAGCGTGTTGGCGTGTTCGACGAACGGGTGCAGCGAGGAGAAGGCGGCGTTGATCTGTTCCCCGCGCCCGTTGATCCCTTCGGCGACCGACTGCTGCCATATCTGGAAGTCGCGGCGCGTCTTCGGATCGAAGGCCGAGAGGATCCCGTCGAGCGTGACCGACGGTTCGACCTGGGCGTAGGGGAGTTCGCCGTTGTCCTTCAGGAACGCCCCGCTGTGGCCGCCCTGCTGGGGGATCAACTGCACGTAGGTCTCGCCGAGCAGCGTCTTCTGGCGCAGGATCGCGTGCATGTTCGCGCGAACCGGCGCGTACTTCTTGTTGATTTCCAGTTCCGCCTTCGTGCGCCCGACTTTGCTCGAGTTGAGCGCGACCACGCGTCCCACGTCGACGCCGCTGATGCGCACTTCCGACTGTTCGGCGAGCGCCAGCGAGGCGGGGAAGGAGACCGTCATGCGGTACCCCTTCGGCTTCAGCGGCAGCGGCCCGCCGAAGGACTCCCACAGGAACAGCAGCAGCCCGAAGCAGCTCAGCACGAACAGGATGATCACGATCATGTTGCCCAGGGTCGGCGCACGCTTCTGCATCTAGCGAGCACCCCCCTTCGCGCGGCCCGCGGACTTCGCCCGGTGCCCGCTCTTCGCCTTGCCCGGCGCCCGCTTCTTCGGCGCCGCCGCGGTCGAGCCGAACGCCGGCGAGAGCCCGCCCAGCAGTTTCGAGCCCGGGGGCTTGGGTCTCTTCAGGCTGTGAACTGCGCTGCCCGTGGCGCCTTTGACGAGCCCCTGGCTGACGCACGTCTGCGCGTTGGGCGGCTGCAGCAGGCCGATCAGCAGCTTCACGTTCGGGTTGACTTCGGCGACGTGTTCGAGCAACGGGGCCACTTCGCAGTTGAAGTAGACCAGGGTACGGCCGAGCACGCCGTTGGCGTCGCTTGAGCTGACCACGCTGTTGAGGTTGTGGTTGGCCCAGTCGAGGAAGAACAGGAAGCCGCCCTGGCTCTTGCCCGGATTGTTTGCGAGCTCGTTGAAGAATTCGTTGAACACGCTGAAGCTTGTGGCGAGCTTCGGGAACGCTTCAGCCAGCGCTTTCGTGCTCGGGGCGATCTGGTTGATCGTCGGCAGGATTTCCCGCGCGAACGGACGGATTTCGTTCTTGATGATCGGCGTCGTCGCGCGCGTGAGCTGCTGTGTGGCTTCGTTGGCCGGGCCGAGCGCCTTCGCGAACGGCTTGAGCTCGTGCAGCGTCGGCCCGAGCACGTGCGCCGCCTTCGCCAGCTTGCCCAGACCGCTGCGGGCCTTGGTCAACGCGCCGGGCAGCAGATGCAGCGTGCTCTGCACATTCTGGTCCTCTTTGGCAAACGTCGCGAACACGGCATTGGAGGCGTCGACCAGCTCGGCCAGCTGCTTGTCCTTGCCGCCGAGCGCTTCCATCAGCAGGCGGAAGTTGTGGATCGAGCGCCCGATGTTTTCGTGACGTGCCGTCAGTTCCTTTGCGATTTCCCGGACCTCGCGCGTGAGCGGGTAGAAGCGCTTGAGCGTCGCCGAGAAGGCCTTTCCGTTGTTCTTGAAGCCTTCGCCGGCGCCCGCCAGAAGCTCCTGCAGGTAGGCGCGCGTTTCGGCGTCGAGTGAGGAGAGGAATTCGTCGAAGTTGACGTTCGGCGCGGTCTGCGACAGCGGCAGCGTCGAGCCGCTCGGCAGCTTGCCCGCGCCCGGCGTGCCCGGGTTGACCTCGACCGTGATGTCCTGCAGCTGCGTCTTCGGCCGCAGCAACAGCGTTGCGTTGCGGTAGATGCGCGCGTATTTCGGCGTCACTCTCATCGTGATCGTGGCCACGCCGTTGTGCAGGTCGACGCTGCCGACTTCGCCGATCTTCGCGCCGGCGATCGTCACAGCCTGGCCCTGTCCGGGCGTGACCGCCTGAGCCGTCTGGATATCGGCCTTCAGCGTGTAGTAGTCGCGGCCGAGCACCGGCACCCAGCCCGGGAGCTTGAGGTTCTCGTGGGCGAGGATGTAGCCGCCGACGGCCGCCGCGATCACGACCATCGTCACGACCGCGATGAACGCCGTGCGGTAGCGCTCGATCTGGTCGCGGACGGACAGGCCGCCTTCGCGTTTGTGTCCGGGTGCCGGTGTGGGCTCAGTCGCAGCCATCACGACGCCCCTTTCCCGAACTCAAGCCGATGAGCCGACCGAGGGACGAGTGAGACAAGGACGCAGGAAGGGCGTGCGAATAGCACGCGAGCGACCGAGGACGCAGTATCGGGAAGTTCATCGGTCGGCTCATCCGCTTCCATCTGCCGGGCCCTGCGAGAGTGGGCCGTTGAATTCAGGCAGCGCCTGCGTGTAGCACGGCACGAGCGGCTTGTAAGCCGGCTCGGTCTTGGGGAACGCCGGGCGCGTGCCTTCGGGCGCCAGCGATGCGTGCGCCACCAGCTTCAGGCCGTTGATGTTCTTGCCCTCGACGGTCGAAGGAGCTGACTTGATCGTCGGACCGCCGCCGCCCAGCAGGAACTTCGTCAGCGTGCCGTTGCCGTCGAATGTCTGGCCGATCCCGGCGACGCCGGTCAGCCCGTACCAGAACTCCTTGTAATCCTCGACGCCCGAAGTCGAGCTCCCGTCCTGCAGACGCGTGTTGCCGGCCGGGATGAGCACTTTCGTCAGGCACTTGTTGAACGCTTCGGTCTGCACCTGGAAGGTGGTCTGTTCGGCCGTCAGCTGCGCCAGCGGAGGCGTCGCTTCGAGCAGTCCCTTGGCGACGCCGCCGAGCTCGGTCGGCGCGAGCGAAGCTTCGACCTGTTCGATCCACGGCAGCAGCGCCGTGACCGTCTTTGGCGTGCTTTTGACGCCGGGCAGGATGTCGGTCGCGAACGTCCGCGCCGGCGGGAACGCGGCGTCCAGTTCGCGCAGCCCCGCCGTGATCTTGCGCAGCGAGCTCGGCAGCACCGCGACGGCATTGCGCAGGCTGCTCGACTGCGCCGCGAACGAGTGGAAGAAGCTGTTGAAGTTGCCGATCAGTTCGCCCAGCTGCTGCTCGTGGACGTTCAGCGCGGCCGTCACTTTGCCGACGCTCTGCACGAGCTTTGAGAGGTCGTGCGTTTCGGTGCCGCCGATTGCCTGGTTGACGATCGCGGCGCCGCGCTCGGCCTCGGGTGCGATGCCGTAGGTCTTGTTCAGCGCTTCGGCCGCGTTGATCCCACGCACTTCGCGATCCTGTTCGGCGTTGTCCGCCGCCGAGGGCTTGCGCACCAGACCGTTGCCGTAGCCGATCAGGAAGTCCTGCAGGTTCTGACGGGTGTCGGTGTTGAGCGCGTCGAGCACCTGGTCGATCTGCACCGGGTCCGAGGACTGCGTGCTCGGCAGGGTCGAGCCCGAGGACAGCGTCTTCGCCGAGGGGCTGCCCGGCTGCAGTTCGACGAACCAGTTTCCTTCGAGGAAGATGCGAGGACGGATCTTGACCGTCGCGTCGGAGTGGATCGGCAGCCCGCGGTCTTCGATTTCCATGCTCACGAGCGCCGTCGAGCCCTGGCGCTTGACGCCGGTGACCTTGCCCACGTTGACGCCTGCGATCCGCACCGGCGACTTGCCTTTGATGTTCAAGGCGCTCGCGAACTGGGCGTTCAGGCGGTAGCCGTGTTTGAACGGCAGGTGCTTGGTGAAGCCGAAGTAGATCGCGATCGCAACGATCACGAGGAACACGATCGCGAAGCGGATCGGGCTCGTGCGGTTGAGTTCGACGACAGGGATTTCGTCGTGGCGGCGCCAGAAGCGAAGGCGGCTCACTTCTTCTTCCCCTTCTTCGTCGTCTTCTTGGTCGCCTTCTTCTTCGTTTTCGGTGCGGCGGAGATGCCGAGATCCTTGAGCGTCGAGGCCGGGTACTTTTCGCCGAACACGTCCTGTTCGCGGCTGGTGAATTCGCGGTTGTTGGCGACGTTCGCCGCGGAGTTGTTGCCGACAACGAGCTTGCCCACTTCGTAGTGCTCGTTGCCCGCTTCGCACAACTTCGCCTGCCCCGGGCCGGCGACGTTCGGGTAGGGGTTGAGGTGCAGGTGGTTGTTGTCGACGATCGCCGTCGAGCCGACGGCCGCTTTTTCGACCGACGGGCCGTTGGCAGGCACCGCGGAGGGGAAGCCCTCGTTGTTCGGGCCGACCGGCGCCAGCTTGCCTCCCGCACGGTTGACCGTGCCCACACCGACGTTCTCGCTCTCGAGGCTCGCGAGGTTGCGGAAGGTCAGCGTGATGTAGTTGCAGTAAGCCTGCACGGGGGCAAGGCCGGCGAGCAGCGGGTTGCCGTACTGCAGCGTCTGCGTGAAGTCTTCGAGGCCCGCCGTGACGACCGGGTTTTCCGCGAACTGCTGGAAGGCCACCGACGATTCGGAGAGCGCGTCGTTCAGCTTGGTCGCTTCGCTCAGGTTGACCGCACCCACGGCGAAGGCGTGACCGAGTTGCGGCGCGATTGTTGTCAAGGCTTTCGCGCTCGGGCGCAGCAGGCGCATGAACTCCGTGCTCTTTTCGGTGAACGCCGCCTCGTGCGGCAGCGAGTAGATCGCCTGTTCGAGCGCTGCAGGTCCGCCCTCGGTCGCTTCTTCGAGCGATTTGGCGACGCTCGCGAAGGCCTTGAAGAACGTGTCCTGCTCGGCGAACAGCGCAGCGTTGGCTTCGGCCACCGGCGCGGTCTGTTCGGAGACGCGCTCGAGCGCCGGGAAGAAGTTGGCGAGGTCGGTCTGCGGCGAGGCGAGGTTGCGCAGCACCGGGATCCCATGCTGCAGCAGCGGGCGCAGCGTGTGGATCGTTTCATTCAGTCCCAGCCCGCGCCCGGCCAGTCCGTCGCCGAAGTTGTTCGTGTTCTGCTGGATCGCCGTGCGTGTCTTTTCGTCGAACATGTTGAAGAGCTGATCGATGTCGACCGGTTCCTTGGTCTGGCTGACCGGGATTTCGTGGCCGGCCTTGATCGTCTTCGACGAGCTGCCCTTTTCCAGTTCGAGGTACTTCAGGCCGATCGCCGAGACCGACAGCACGATCGCTTTGGTATCGGCCGGCAGCGGCTCCACTTTCTTTTCGAGCTTCAGTTCGGCGATCGCCGTGACCCGTCCCGTCGAAGGATCCAGGTGCGGTTTCAGCGAACCGACGATGCCGACCCGCGTGCCCGCGATGCGCACCTGGTTCGCCGGCTGCAGGCCCGAGCCCTCGGGCAGGTCGACCTTGATGTTGTACGTCGGCACGAACGGCAGTCCGTTGTTCGCGTTGTAGGAGAGAAACACCGCCACGACGACGATCAGCGTCGTGACCGCCCCGATCAGCAGCGGGCTGCCCGCCAGCGAGGTGTTGCGACGCCGGTTCATGGATGCTGGGTCGGGTCGCAGGACAGCAGTTCGTTGTCGGTGAACGGCGAGGAGCCATCCGCTGCGGGCTGCGTCGCGCCACCCGGGCAGCGCCGCAACTGGCCGGTTTTCAGCGGCGCCAGCGCTGCTCCGGCGCTCGACGGCACGAGGTTGTTCGCGCCACCGCCCGGCGCGAAGTCGGGGAACACGGGATTCAGTCGCGCGTAGTGACCGTCGGCGTCGTAATACGCGCTCGCTTGTCCGAACTCGCGCAGCGTGCCCTCGAGCTCGGTCGAGTACGGCCCGAAGAACGCCGTGATCGGCACCGATTCCTGCAGCGACTGCACCGTCACCGGGGTGCTCGACGTCAGTTGTTTGACCAGCCCCGGCACGGCGTTGGCGAAGTCGGTCAGGTCGTTGTTCGGGCCCGGGCGGCTGAATGCGGTCGCGAAGTTCGTCACGACCGGCGTCGCCGTGCTCACCAGCGGCTTCAGGCTCGTGAACAGCGTCGTCAGCGGCTTGACCGTCGGCTTGGACGCGTCGACCAGCTTTTTCAGCGCGCTGAACGTCGAGGGCAATTCGGCGAACGTGCGATTGCCCTGGCGCAGCGTGACCGGCAGTTCTTTGACGCCCGCCACCAGGTTCTGCTGCTCGGAGCCGATCGCCGTGAACGTCGTGTTCGCGTTTTCGACAAGGCTCGAGAGCTGATCCTTGCGCGCCCCGATCGTCGTCACCGCCTTCGCCGTTTCGACGAGGAAGCTCGTGAACGTCGACTGGTCGCGCACGAGCTCGGCCAGGAAGTGGTCGGTTGCGTTGATCGAGGGCGCGAAGTATTCCGTCGCGCCCCCCAGCGACTTGCCCTGCCCGACGTACTGTTCGGCCGTTCCCTGGATGAAGTCCTGCAGGCCCTTGCGCGTCTTCGGGTTGAACGTGTTGAACAGCTGGTCGAGGTCGGTCACGTCTTTCGTCACGCTCGCTGGGAGCCTCGCGCCCGAGGCCAATGCCGGGGCATTGTTGGGCCCGGGGCTGAGCGCGATGTAGCGGTTGGCGACGCTCGACAGCGACGGCACGCGCACCTGCGCGGTCGTCCCCTCGTGCAGCGGCGTCAGCGAGGAGTCGATGTGGACCGTCACGAGCGCTTTGAAGTCGTTCGTCAGATCGATGCTCGTGATGCTGCCGACCGGGACCCCGCCGACCTGGACCTGATCGCCGCGAACCAGTTGGAAGCCTTCCTTCATTTCGAGCTTGTAGGTCTCCCCGCCCCCGCCGCCGAACACGATGAAGGCAACCACGAGCACGACGACGGCCAGTGCGCCGACCGCGAGCGGCCGGCCGTAGCGCCCGCGCGCCGAGCGCGGCGCGCGTGGCGGCAACGGGCCGCGCGGCGGCGACGCTGCAGGTGGCGGGGGACTGGGTGGAATGGTCGTCGCCATCGCCTACCTCCCCCCGCCCTGCGCGCTGTCCGGATGCACGGGGATCGCCGCGGCCGACGGACCGTTGGCGACCGTCGGATCGGGGATTTCACCGAGCCGCGCGATCAGCTTGATCCACTGCCCTGGCGTGATCGACGAGGTGAGCGAGCCGGCCAGGCTCGCCTGCGCGAACGGCCTGAAGCCGACGTGGATGTGGTTGTAGTGATCGGCTTTCGCGAGCGTGTTGTCGGTGCCCGGATAGCTCATCAGGCTGATGATCTGGTGCGGCTTCATCGAGCCCTGCAACGTCAGCAGCTTGCGGATCGTCGTGTCGGTGATCGAGCCCGGGCCCTGGTGGCCGACGATCGGGATGCCGTTGACCTCCGAGATGTCGACGGCATCGCCCGTGGAGTGCTCGGAGACGTTGCCTTCGGCCGTCAGCTCCGAGTGCCCGCACTTCAGCGCCGAGACCGTCGGCTTCAGCCCCGAGACAGCGAGGAACTCGAGCGTGGCAAGCACGCGGCGGTCGATCTGCCCCGTCTGGATGTCCTGGCGCCCGCACGGGTAGAGGTCGATGTCCGGACTGCTCAGCACCTGCTGCTCGAGCTGTTCCTTGGACTCGAGCAGCACCTGGCCCGGGGTTGGTCCGCTCGTCGAGAACGGCGTCTGGCCCTTGGCCCTGAAGATCGAGCTGTTCTCGAGCTGCACCCAGCCGTCGAGGATCGGCTTGGGGTCGATCTGCGGCGCGCCCACGCCGGCCGGGCGGATCTGGAAGAACATGTGTGGCTCGGCGCCTTCGCCCGTGCTGGCGTCGCCCACGTGCCCGAGCACCGTGCCGGCGATCACGCGCACGCCCTCGTGCAGTTCGCGCAGATAGACGTCGTTCGGCCCATCGCGGAACATGCGCGGCGTCGCGTCGCCGGACGTCGCCGCGGGCGACGATGCGCCCGGCCGGGCAGCGTCCGCCGCAGAGCCCGCTTCGGAGGAGCCGGCAGCGCCCGTCACAGGCGTCCCGGCCGGCGCGGCAGGAACCGCGGCCGCCGTGGGCGGTGTCGCCTGCGTGCTCGCTTCAGCGGAGCCCGGAGCAGCGCTTTCGAGCCCGCTCGGCGTGCCCAGCGAGAGCGCCGACAGTCCGGCCCCTTCGCCCGCCGGGGTGCTGCTCGCGTCGGTATGCGTGCCCGCGCTCGCCGGGGCCGTCGGCTTCGGTTCGTCCGTGCCTTCCCCCTGCTGCGCCGACTTCTGCGAGGAGCCCGAGCCTTCGTGCGGCTTGAGCACCGGGTAGAGCTCGGCGACGCTGCCGAGTTTGGCGTAGGTGTAGGTGTTGCCGTAGGCGTCGCGCAGTGAGATGAAGTGGCCGAGCTCGGGCGATTCGCCGATCTGCACGACTTGGCCGTCCTGCACCGCGATCACCGGTGCGCCTGCTTCGCTGTAGATCGTCGTGCCGGCGATTTCACCGCCCTTGGAACCGCTCGGCGCCGCGAGGAAGCCGTCGCTGAAGTGCGACTTGGCGTGCACCGGGAAGCGCGCCTCCGTGAGGCCCGTGATCGCCCCGAGCAGCTGATCGGGCGTCCCGCCGAGCAGCTTCGCACGAAGCATCACCGATTCGACGTAGGCACGGGAATGGTTGTAGGAGAAGACCGCGCCGCGCACGTCGCTCGCGGCTCCGGCGGCGCGCAGGTAGCGCGCCGCGGCGAAGATCGCGTCGGCCGGGTTGTACGGATCCTTGAAGCCGTCGCCGTTGGCGTCGACGCCGTAGCTTTCCCACGAGGAGGGCAGGAACTGCATCCAGCCCTCCGCGCCCGCGCTCGAGACGCTGAGGTCGCGCCCGTAGTCGGTCTCGACCTCGTTGATCGCCGCGAGCACCTGCCAGGGGACGCCGTAGGCCGTGCCGGCCGCCTGGAAGATCGGCAGCAGGAACGGCGGGATGCGGAAGCTTTCGATGAAGAAGCCCGGCACGCCGGCGATCGAGGAAGAGAGCGAGAGCGGAAGCGGCGGCGTCAGCGCCGATGGCTTCGGCGCACGCTTGCCGCGCTTGGGCTTGGCGGCAGAGCCGCCCGTCTTGCCTTTGCCCGTGTTCGGCGAGCTCTGCCCCTGCGAGCCCGTCCCCGAGCCGCCGCCGTTGCCGCCTTTGCCGGATGGCGTGCTCCCCTGCGCGCTCTGAGAGCTGACCTGAGGGGCGGTCGCGGTCGGCGCCGGGGTGCTCGCCGTCGGCGTCGAGCTCGGCGGCGGTTCAGCCGTCGTGCCCGTGCTCGGGGTCGACGTCGTCGGCGTCGTTTCCGGAGCCGGCGTCGTCGCCGTGGGCGTCGTCTTTTCGCTCGTCGTCGTGTCGGTCCCCTGCCACGGCTCTTCGGCCGCGAGCGCGCCGGCCGGGGCGAGCGCGAGCAGCAGTGAGACGGCGGCGGCGAGCGGGAGTGCGTGGAGCCGGATCATCGCGAAGGTCTCAGTTGCCGAGCAGGTAGTTGAGGAGCATCCCGTCCGCACCCGAGCCTTCGGCGGACGGCGAGTAGTAGGTGGTGCCCGCACTCGCACCGCCGACCGGCTTGGCGACCGGTGTCGCTTCTGTGCCGCTCGTGTTCCCAGCCGTTCCCGGCGCGACTTCCGTCGGACCGGGGTATTTGGCGAGTGCCTGCGCCGGCGTGGCGCCGCCCAGCACGGCCAGCGTGCGCGCCATCGTCACGCTCGTGCCCGGGTTGCGTGCGGCCGCGCGCGCCGCCGAGGCGGTCGTCGCCGATCCGCTCGAGCCGGTCGAGAACAGTTTTGCGTTCGAGCACTGCGAGGCCGTGACGACGGCGTAGGTGAGGCAGCCCGTGCCGACGACTTCCGAGCGCAGGAAGTGGCCGAGCGCGTCGTATCCGTTCGTCGTGCCCGTACCGAGGAAGATGAAGTCGAGCAGGCGCTCCAGCCCGCCGGTGTCGCGCAGGCTCGTGAGCAGTTCGGCGGCATTGAAAGCGAACGGCTTGGCTTCCTTGCCGAGCGTGCCCAGGCGGGTAAGCAGCGGCTGAATCGCCGTCAGCGCCGGCCCCGACACCTTCGAGGTCTGGCCGAAGTTCTTGAAGAACTTGATCGAGCTTCGGGAGAAGGCGGGCAAGCTCGTGAAGGCCTTGTCGATCCCCGGCGCCGCCACTTTCAGGTCGTTGAAGACCGGCGTCGTCTGGTCGGCGAAGCGGCCGAGTCGTTCCATCGCCGGCTCGAATTCTTTGAGGAACTTGGGGAACAGCTGCAGGTTGCGCGCCAGCGCGCCGCGATGGCGCGCCGTCGCCTGAGCCACCGTGTTGCTCTGCTGGATGAAGTCGGCGACCTGGTTGCGAACCGCCGCGAACGGCTGCAGCGCGCGGTCGGAGTCGACGGCGAGCTTGGCCAGCACCTTGTTCTCGCCGGCCAGGATCGCGAGCACCTTGTCGAGTTCCTGCAGCGCCGGGTTGGCGCGCTGGATCACTTCGTGCAGGTCGCTGCCGCGCCCGGCGAGCCCCGCGCCGAGCTCGTTGAGGATGATCGTGAAGCGCTGGCGCTCGGGCAGGCGTGAGATGTCGCCGAGCAGGTCGACGTCGACCGGGGAGTGCGTGTTCTGCACCGGGAGCAGGTACTGGCCGGCGCCTTCATGGCCCTTGCCGATCTTCTTCAGCGGCGGCGGCAGCGGCGTGCCGGCCACGCGCGGTTGCGTCGGCAGGCAGTCGACGAACTTCTCGCCGATCAGCGCCTGCGGGCGGATCGTGCAGCTGGCGTCCGCGCGGAAGTCCTTGAAGCCGGCATTGGTGATGTTCAGGACGACGGCCGCCTTGGCCTGCGGAGTCGGCGTCACCGCGCCGACCGTGCCGACCTTGACGCCCCCGATCTTCGAGGTTCTCGCCGGGGATGATGTTGCCGGCGTCGTCGAAGATCGCGCGCACCGTATAGCTGCCGCTGGATCCTCCTGCGGAGGTGGCCAGCAGCACGACCGCGGCGAGCGCGGCCACGCCGAGGAGCACCGCGACCGCGGCAGCACCTCTCCTCCACCCGACGGTCTGCGCCCTCAACCCTTTCCTTCCTTGAAGTTCATACAACGAGCCGGGCGGCTCCACCATTGCGATGAAGCCGCCCGTCTCATCTCACTGCCGGCGATTCTACGCCCCCATAGGGGACGAACCCGCCGTCGTTCCGTCTACTTGGGGCACGGCGACTTGTACGTCACCGTCGTCGTTTCCGCGGGGATCCCGAATTCACGTTCGCCGCCGTAGGAGCCGCCGAAGATCAGTTCGGACTTGAGCGGGAAGCCGCCCTTCGGGCACGTCGCGGGGAGCGTGCCGTAGGAGAGCAGCTTCTTGCCCTTTTTGATCGCCGCGCCGACCTTGATGTTGATGTTCTTGGTCGAAGCGAGCGGTGCGCCCGGGACCGTGGCGATCGCCGGCACGGTCGTCTTCAGCTCGAGGCCGTAGCCTTCCTTGTTGTAGCTCACGTACGTGCCGGAGGAGACGAATTCCAGCGACACCGGGCTCGACCCGTTGACGTAGAACAGAAGACCGCCCGGGCCGAAGAAGGCCTGTAGCGTCGCCGTCTCAGGGACACGTTCGGTGCCGAAAGTAACTTCGCCGAGCGCGTTGCCGACCGGGCTCGCGACAGCGTTTTTGGCGCAGCCGGTCGGCCCGGTGTTCTTCAGGATCGCTTCCGAGCATTTACCAAAGCCCGCGCTGTTGATCTTCGCGCCCTTGGGCAGGTAGAAGTTCACGGCGGCCAGCGGCGGAATGCCGCCCTCGGGCTTCTGCGGCGTCGCGCCGTAGCCCGAGCCGGTGATCACGTAGTTGGCTTCGAGCGCCGCGCCTTGGCCACCCTTCTTGGCGAGGATGTTGCCGGTGTGCGGGTATGTGCCGCCGCCCGGCTTCGGGATCGGCACGGCCTTCGCTTTGAAGGTTGCGGTTGGTGCGGCCGAAGCCGCAGCCGGAAGGCCCAGGACGGCAAGGGAGCCGAGCAAGGCCAGACAGGTGGATGCTCTGCGCATCAGTTTTTCTCTCCTCTGTTGATGGACAGGTCCGCCTCGATCCGGGTAGCTCCGGAACCATGCCGGTCCGGCGATATCGAGATCTCCGGTAATGCCGGAGAACAGTGGCGACAGTCTTCAGACAACAATATCCATCGCCACGGGCGGCTGCAAGCTGGAACGGTGCCCCGTCCAGGGTTTGCAGGCGATCATGCAGAAGGTGCCCGTTCTGAGCATCGTCAATCGTCCGCGACCCCCGAAGAGGGCTCATCTCTCAGACTCTAACGCTGCACTCGAGCGTTACTGTTCAGCCGGCGGAGAGCTCCAGCTCGTCGTCCTCGAAGCACACCTCGACGGGCTCGAGCACGACCCGCCGCGGCCCCTCCTCGACACGCCCGGCCAGCAGCGCCGACAGCCCGAGCCGCTCGGCCAGCTGGACCAGCCGCTCGCCGCAGCCGGCGGCGCAGTAGAGCGCGAAGCCGCAGCCCATGTTGAACGTCGAGTAGGCCGCGTGCGGCTGCAAGCCCGGACTGCTCGACGAGGAATTCGAGCACGGCCGGCACCGGCGGCAGGTGCTCGATCCGGTAAGTCAGCGCTTGCGGCGGGCGCATCAGCTTGAGCAGGCCGTGGCCGGTGATGTGGCTGAGGTAGCTGAGCGGCAGCTGCGCCTCCAGCGCGGCGGCGATCAGCGGCGTGTACATCAGCGACGGCGCGAGCAGCGCCTCGCCGAAGCTCATCCCGTCGGGCAGCTCGGTCGCGTAGCCCTCGGGCAGGCGCTCGGCGATCAGCCGCGCCAGCGAGGCGCCGTTGGCGTGCAGGCCGCTGGAGCGAACGAGCACGATCTCATCGCCCGCCGCCAGCCGCTCGCCGAGGATCGGCGCCCGGCCCGCAGGCAGCGCGCCGACGGCGGCGCCGGCCAGCTCGATGTCGCGCGGGTCGAGCAGTCCCGGCAACGACGGCGACTCGCCTCCCCCCATGCGCAGCCGGCGTCGGCGCAGGCGCGGCGCCAGCCCTCGAGCAACGCCTCCGAGCGCGCGGCGTCCGCGTACCACTCCGAGGCGCCCGTGGCGAAGTACGCGTTGACGACCAGCGGCAGCGCCCCGACGCAGCAAAGGTCGTTGAGGATCGCCGCGACAGTGTCGTAGGCGACGTCGGCGAAGCGGTTGATCCCGTGGCGCTCGAGCACCTGACGCGCGACGATCGACTTCGTGCCGAGTCCCTCGACGACGAATGCGAACGTGCGCCCGTCGAGCTCGAACACGAACGCCGGCTCGCCCCTGGAGGCGTCCAGCGCGCGGGCGCCGTGGGCTTGGAGCAGCGGCGAGGTCGACAGCGCCTTGGCCATCGCCATGCGCTTGCCCGCGTCGAGCGCGTCGTAGTCCACGCCGGCCTCGCGGTAGCTCGCCGTGCCGTGCTCGTCGCTCATGGCGTGAGCCTACGGGCTGGCCTGGCGCCGTGCTGTGCGCGCCGGCACGAGCGCGCGCCGTGGCAGCGCTCGAGGCGCAGGAGCGTCCGGTGCAGCCTGCGCAAGCGCCCCGGGGCGAGCTGGGCGGCGATGTTGTCCAGCTCGAACGGGTCGCGGCGCAGGTCGTAGAACTCGCGTTCTCCCGTGACGTACTCGACGTACAGGCTGCCCGAGGTCCTCAGCGCCTCATAGCTCGGCGGATTGCCCGAGCCGCGGACCGGCAGGTCCGGGTCTTCGGGGTTGAGCACGCGCCCATGGTGCTCGATCAGCACCTCCCTCGGCCAGCCCGGCACGCGCTCGCCGTGCATCAGCGCGAGCAGGCTGTGGCCGTCGACGCTCGGCGGGATCGGCGCACCGGCCAGTTCCTCAAAGCTCGGGCAGAGATCGATGTTCTCGGTCATCGCGCTCACCGTGCGATCGGCCGGCACGCCGGGGCCGGTGACCACGAGCGGGACTTTGATGTCCGTGTCGAAGGCGGTGAGCTTGCCCGGGCGAAGGCGGTGCTCGCCCATGTGCAAGCCGTTGTCGGAGCTGAACACGATGTAGGTGTTGCGCGCGAGGCCCTTCGCGGCGAGCTCGGCCTCGATCGCGCCGATCATGCGGTCGACCGCCTGGACTGCCTGCGCGCGCTTGCGGAACTTGCTGTCGATCTGCGCGATCTGCGCGCGGCCGAGGGGTTCGAAGCGGCTGAGCCAGGCCGGCTCGCTCGAGCCGACCGTGTTGAAGGCCGGCGTGCGCGGCGCGCGCAGACCCGGGAACTCGCCGTAGTCGCGCGGCGCCGGTGTGTACGGGGAGTGCGGCGCGAAGGTCGCCAGCTCGAGCATGAACGGCCTCCGGCCAGCGGCGGCGCGGTCGATGAACGCGAGGCCCTTGCTCGCGATCACGTTCGTCAGGTAGTCGCGCGGCCGGTAGCCGTACGCGCGCACGTGGCCGTCGCTGTTCATGTGGTAGCCGTACTCGGGATAGCCGTCGCCGGGCACGTCCCACTCGCTCCACCCCGGCGGCACCGGCGAACGGCCCTGCGCGGCGACGGCGGGGCTGGCGCCGTCACCCGCCGTCGCGCCTACGCCGAGGCCCGCGACGGCGCCGTTCGGCTTGTAGCCGTTGAGGTACTTGCCCATCAGCGCGGTGCTGTAGCCCTCGCGCTGCAACGCCAGCGCGAACGTTTCCTGCTCCTCCCCACGTTCGCGAAAAACGCTGTAGCCGCCTTCCGGCGGGCTGTTGTCAAATACGCGCGTGTTGTGCGGGTAGCGGCCGGTCAGGATCGACGCGCGCGAGGGACAGCACAGCGAGTCGGTCACGAAGTAGTTGCTGAAGCTCACGCCGCTGCGCTGCATCTGCAGCACGTGCGGCATGTACCGCACCAGGTTCTCCGAGAGATCGTCGGTCAACACGAAGACGATGTTCGGCCGCCCGCCCGCGGCCGGGGCGCCGCCGCGGCGCGGTGCATGGGCAGGTTCTCCGCCGCCCTGCGTGCCGGATCTGCGCGCCGTGTGCGAGCTTGCACCGGAGCCGCTGCCACAGCCCGAGAGCCCGACCAGTAGCGCCAGCGCAAGCGCGACCGGCAATGCCGAACACGGCCCGCGCGGGTACACGGCGTCGCCCTGGGGGTGCGCCAGACGGGAGTGTCGGTGAGCCGTGGGCCACCTCATCGGCCGGGACACGCTAGCGGTCGCCCGCACGGCTCCTCTCGTGCGCCGCGGAGAGTCGATATACACCGTCTGTTTCCACGAGTCGGGCACCGGGACCAAAGGAGAGACGATGGACTTCCAGCCGAGCGAGCGCTGTTCCGAGTTCAGGGAGCGCCTCAGCGCGTTCATGGACGAGCACATCTACCCGGCTGAGGAGACCTACGCGCAGCAGCTCAGCGACTCGGGCGACCCTCACCACCAGCCCGCGATCATGGAGGAGCTCAAGCAGAAAGCGCGCGCCGCAGGACTGTGGAACATGTTCCTGCCCGACGAGCACGACGGAGCGGGGCTGTCCAACAGCGACTACGCGCCGCTGGCCGAGATGCTGGGACGCTCGCCGATCGCCTCGGAGGCGTGCAACTGCTCGGCGCCCGACACGGGCAACATGGAGGTGCTGCACCAGTTCGGCACGCCCGAGCAGAAGGAACGCTGGCTGCGTCCGCTGCTCGACGGCGAGATCCGCTCGGCCTTCGCGATGACCGAGCCCGACGTCGCGAGCTCCGACGCGACGAACATCGAGTTGCGAATCGAGCGCGACGGCGAGGACTACGTGCTCAACGGGCGCAAGTGGTGGACGACCAACGCACTGCACCCGCACTGCCGAATCATGATCGTGATGGGCAAGACCGATCCCGACGGTCCGACCTACAAACAGCAGAGCCAGATCCTCGTCCCGCTCGACACGCCCGGCGTCACGATCATGCGTGGCCTGAAGGTGTTCGGCTACGAGGACCAGGACGGTCACGCGGAAGTCGACTTCTCGGACGTGCGCGTACCCGCCTCGAACCTGATCGCCAGCGAGGGCGACGGCTTCATGATCGCCCAGGCGCGGCTCGGCCCGGGGCGCATCCACCACTGCATGCGCGCGCTCGGCGCCGCCGAGCGCGCGCTCGAGGCGATGTGCAAGCGCGCCGTCTCACGCGTCACCTTCGGCCAGCCGATCGCGATGCGCGGCAACGTGCAGGACTGGATCGCCGAGTCGCGCATCGAGATCGAGATGGCGCGGCTGCTCACGCTGAAGGCGGCCTGGCTGATGGACACCGTCGGCAACCGTCACGCGCGTACCGAGATCGCGGCGATCAAGGTCGCCGCGCCGAACGTCGCGCTGAAGGTGCTCGACCGCGCGATCCAGGTGCATGGCGGCGGCGGCGTCTCGCAGGACTTCGGCCTCGCCACGGCCTACGCCCACCTGCGCACGCTGCGCCTGGCCGACGGTCCCGACGAGGTGCACAAGCTCTCGATCGCTCGCCGCGAGCTCGCTCCGTACGTGCCGCGCGAGCAGTAGACGCGCCCGCCGCGGAGCCGCGCAGCGCGGCCCGCGGCGCGCGTCCCATCCGTCGACTCCTGCGTAGAGCCCGCCAAAGCGGGTAACCCTCGGCTGTCCGGAAGCAGGAAGCAGCTCTATCAACCGGGCAGGAAGCCGCAGTCCAAACGGGAGGTAGGGAGTGAAGGGTCAGATCGCCATCGGGTCGCTGGTTCGTGCCAAAGTCGCGTCGCTCGCCGCGGGTGGCTTGGTCCTGCTCTGCTGCGCCCTGATCGCGCCGGCCGCCGCGCAGGCGGCGTTCGGACCGGAAAGCTTCGAAGCGGGGACGTGCGTGAACAACACGTGCACGTACTCGAGCGTCGAAGCCAACCACAAAGAAGCCTTCACCCAGGCGGCCGGACACCCTCGCGTGGGGCATCACCACGTTCGTGATGAAACACAGCGGCAACAGCATCGAAGGCGCGTCGGTCAGGCGCATTCGCGTCGACGTGCCGCCGGGCCTCGCCGCCAACCCCGAGGCGCCGACGCCGAAGTGCGACAAAGCGCAGTTCGAAGCAAACCCGAAAGGCTGCCCGGCGAGCAGCGTCGTCGGATCGACCGAAATGGAAGCGATCGCCGAACCGCTCGGCATCCCGCTCTCGCTTCCGTCGCTGACCGGCACGGTCTACAACCTCAACGCACCGCCCGGTCTCCCGCTCGACTTCGGCATCGCCGTCGAACCGGCCGGCGAACTCGTCTCGCCGATCCGCCTGTTCCTCGAAGGGCACGTCGAATGGGCCGGCGACTACCACGAGTTCTTCGAAATCAACAACGTCCCGAACGAAGCGACGGTCAACGCGCTGCTTCCCGTCAAAGCGCCGCTGAAGGTGCTGAAGTCGAAACTCAACTTCAACGGCCGCGCCGGCCAGGGCAACTTCCTCACGCTGCCGAGCGTCTGCTCGAGCACGACGACCTCGCACCTCGAACTCGAATCGTATGCCTCGGAGATCGCGCGGGTGGAAACGCACACGCCGGTCGGGGTCGAAGGCTGCGACAAAGTCCCGTTCGCCGTACCTCCCCTCTCGCCCTCGACAACGGTCGAACCGGAAGCCGGCGCGGGCTCGGCGCCCGACGGACCCGACGGCGCCACGACCGTCGTGCGTGTGCCGCAGCAGGTCAAAGAAAACCAGATCAATGTCTCGGACATCCGTGACGCCCACGTGACGCTACCCGAAGGGCTCACGCTCAACCCATCGGCCGCGCATGGGCTCGAAGCCTGCTCGGCCGCCCAGATCGGGATCGGCACGAGAAACCCCGTGAGCTGCCCGGCCGGATCGCGCGTCGGCAGTGTGGCGATCGAAACCGACCTGCCCCCGGGCACGCTCAAAGGATCCGTCTTCCTCGGCAGCCCCGGCGGCGGCCCGATCACCGATCCGCCGTACACGATCTACCTCGACGCCGAGAGCAACGTCGACGTGTCGGTGCGCCTGCAGGGCACGGTCGCGCCCGACCCGAGCACGGGCCGCCTCACGGTCAGCTTCGAACACAACCCGCAGCTGCCGTTCAGCGAACTGCGACTGACGCTCAACGGCGGCGACCACGCGCCGCTGGCCAACCCGCTGACGTGCGGCGCGGCGAGCACCGACTTCAACTTCATCCCGTACACGGGAGGCGCGGCCGCGTCGGGCTCGACGCCGTTCTCGCCGAGCGGCTGCCCCGCCTCGCCGCCGTTCGCGCTCGCGCAGACGGCCACGACCAGCGCGCCGAACGCAGGCGCGTACACGAACTACACGTTCAACCTCGCCCGCGGCGACGGCAACCAGTACCTCGGCAAGATCTCGACCGTGCTGCCTGCAGGGCTCGTAGGCGCGATTCCTTCGGTCACGCTGTGCGAAGGAGCGCAGGCGCAGGCAGGCACGTGTGGCGCGGGCAGCCAGATCGGCATCGCCACGGCGTCCGTCGGCGCGGGCGGCGATCCGTACTCGTTCACCGGTCCCGTCTTCCTGACGGGCCCATACGCGGGCGCGCCGTACGGGCTGTCGATCCCGATCCACGCCGCAGCCGGCCCGTTCGACCTGGGCAACGTCGTCACTCACGCGACGATCAACGTCGATCCGCACAGCAGTCGCGTGATCGTCACGACGACCGACCTGCCGAGCATCTTCAAGGGCGTACCGCTGCGCCTACGCAACATCAACGTCGCCGTCAACCGCAAAAACTTCCTCTTCAACCCGACCAACTGCGGCCCGCTGTCGACTGACACCGTGCTGAGCTCGACGTTCGGCGCCACGCAGGGCCTGTCGAGCCCGTTCGCGGTCGGCAACTGCAGCGCGCTGCCGTTCAAACCGAACTTCTCGGCGGCGACGAGCGCCTCGACCAACCCGACGCAGCTCAAAGCCAACGGCGCGTCGTTGCGCGTCAACCTGCTGCAGGGCGCGCACGAGGCGAACATCAAATCGGTCGTCGCCGAACTGCCGAAATCGCTGCCCTCGCGCCTGACGACACTGCAGAAAGCATGCGTCGCGGCGACCTACGAAGCGAACCCATACAGCTGCCCGTCCGCCTCGAAGGTCGGCTCGGCGACGGTCACGACGCCGGTGCTGCCGCAGCCGCTGAAAGGTCCGGCCTACCTCGTCTCGCACGGCGGCGAGGCGTTCCCCGACCTCGACCTGCTGCTCGAAGGAGACGGTGGCGTGCGCGTGATCCTCGAAAGCAAAACGGACATCAAAGGAGGCATCACCAAATCGACGTTCGGCTCGATCCCGGACGTGCCTGTGTCGAGCTTCGTGCTCGAACTGCCCCAAGGAGCCAACTCGGCGCTCACGGCGGTCGGCACGCTGTGCACGCAGACGCTGACGATGCCGACGACGATCACCGCGCAGAGCGGCGCCGTGATCAAACAGAACACGCCGATCGCCGTCGGCGGCTGCACGGGCCACGGCAAAGGCAAAACGCGGATCAAGATCCTCAGCAAAAAAATCAAGCACAACAAGCTCGTGCTGCGCGTGCAGACGTTCGCGTCCGGCCGCGTGAGCGTGAAAAACCGCAACCTGCGCACCACGTACAAGAAATTCGCGAAGGCCGGCAAGTTCACGATCAAGGTGCCGCTGTCGCGCAAAGGCGTCAAAGGCCAGCGCGCGCACAAGCTGAAATTCAAGGCGCGCGTCGGCTTCCTGCCGAAGTCGAAGGCCGAATCGATCTCGGTCGCGTTCACGCAGGTCGGCTTCCGCCACAAGAAGCGCAAGCACAAGCACTGACGGTCTCTACCCGCGTCCGCCCGGCGCTTGACGGCGGGCGCGGTCGCTAGCCTCCCGGCCGGTGGCCAAGCGACGTCCAGCCCTGCTCGCGGCGGTGCTCGCGTCATGCCTGCTCGGTGGCATCGCCGCACTGGCGCTGGCCGCCGGGACCGGCCTGACGGCGCCGGCCGGCACGACGCAGACGTCGACCAGCACGACGCCACGCCCGAGCAAGCCGCTCCCGCCGGCCTACCCCTCGCGCGCCGCGATCGCCTCGGCCGTGCGCTACCTCGATGGGCGCGCCGGGCGCACGTCGCTGGCCGTCGTCGACAGCCGCGGCCGACTTTCCGGCGTGCGCCTGCGCGAGCACTTCCAGAGCGCCAGCGTCGTCAAGGTGATGTTCCTCACGGCCTTCCTGCAGCGACTGAACGCCGACCACGCCGGCGTCAGCGCGCTAGACCGCTCGCTGCTCTATCCGATGATCCACGAATCCAACAACGACGCCGCCTCGGCCGTGCTCGACCGGGTCGGCCTCGGCGCGGTCGCGCGGGTGGCGCGCGAAGCGGGCATGCAGGACTACGCACCGGGCGTCGGCTGGTGGGCCTACACGCAGACCTCGGCCTCCGACCAGGCGCGCTTCTTCATCGCCATCGAACGGCTGATCCCACACCAGTTCTGGCCGTACGCGCGCGGGCTGCTCGCTGGCATCGAGCCCGAGCAGAGCTGGGGCATCCCCGAAGTCGCGCGCCCGCGCTGGCAGGTCTTCTTCAAGACCGGCGCGCTGCCCTCGGAGGGCCTGTTCCACGAGGCCGCGCGCCTGGAGCGCCACGGCGTCACGTTCACGGCGGCGGTCTTCACGACCGGCGACCCCTCGATGGCCTACGGCGAAGAAACGATCCGCGGCGTCGGCGCGCGGCTGCTCGCCGCAGCGTCGCCCGGCGGCTGAGCAAGCGCAGAACTCGGGCCGGCCGACCGGTACCTGCTCGCGTCAACCCCCGCGAAGGTGCAGAATGCTCCAGGCAACACGTCAGGAGAGGAAGCATGTCTGCCGCAGAGACCGCAGTGCGCCCACCGAGCGCCCCGAGGCGCAAGCCCTCGGTGCTGATCGTCGGCGCCGGCTTCGGCGGCATCGCGGCGGCGATCGAGTTGGGGCAGCACGGCTTCGAGGACGTGACGATCCTCGAGCGCGCGCCCGAGCTGGGCGGGACGTGGTTCTACAACAGCTACCCCGGTGCGGCGTGCGACGTGCCGAGTCACCTGTACTCGTTCTCCTTCGCCCAGCGGCGCGACTGGTCGCGCCTGTGCTCGCCGCAGGCTGAGATCCACGACTACCTGAACGACGTCGCGCGCAAATACGACGTCATGCGCCACGTGCGCTGCGGGCAGACGGTCAGCTCGTGCGCGTGGGACGAGCGGCGCGCGCTGTGGACGGTCGACACGACCGAGGGCGAGCGCTTGCAAGCCGACGCGCTCGTGCTCGCAACGGGCCAGCTGCACCAGCCCGCTCACCCCTCGATCGCGGGGATCGACAGCTTCGCCGGCCACAGCTTCCACTCGGCGCAGTGGGACCACGACTACCCGCTGCGGGGCAAGCGCGTCGCGGTCGTCGGCACGGGCGCGAGCGCCGTGCAGTTCGTCCCCGAGATCGCCGAGCAGGCCGCCCGCCTGACCGTCTTCCAGCGCACCGGCAACTGGTTCATGCCGCGGCGCAACCGGCGCTACCCGCGAATCGTGCGCGCCGCGATCGAACACATCCCGGGCGTGCAGGAGTTCCGGCGCAACTTCATGTTCCAGTACTGCGAGCTGATCACCGCCGCGATCCGCCATCCGCGCACGGTCGGGCGCCTGGCGGGGCTGCGCTCGGCCGCGTTCATGCGCTCGCAGCTGAAGGACCCCGAGCTGCGCCGCAAGGTCTGGCCGGACTACACGTTCGGCTGCAAGCGCGTGCTGTTCAGCTCGCACTTCCTGCCGGCGTTGCAGCGCCCCAACGTCGAGGTCGTGACCGAGCCGATCGTGCGCGTCGAGCCCGAGGGGATCGTCACGGCCGACGGCGCGCTGCACGAGCTCGACTGCATCATCTGGGGCACTGGCTTCAAGACCAACCACTTCATGTTCCCGATGCGCGTGCTCGGCACGGGCGGCATCGAGCTGAGCGATGCCTGGGAGCACGGAGCGCGCGCACACCTGGGGGTGACCGTGCCGGGCTACCCCAACATGTTCGTGATGTACGGGCCCAACACGAACACCTCAGGCGGCTCGATCATCTTCTACCTCGAGGCGCAGGCGACCTACATTCGGCAGGCGCTGCAGCAGCTGATGGCCCACCGCGCACGCTCGATCGAGGTGCGCCGCGAGGTCGAGCAGGCGAGCGACCGCGCGCTGCAGGCGCGCTTCGCCGGCACGGCGTGGACGCGCTGCGACTCGTGGTACCGCGACGAGAGCGGGCGCATCGTGGCCAACTGGCCGGGATACATGCGCGAGTACTTCG
Organism: uncultured Solirubrobacteraceae bacterium; assembly: GCA_963714215.1. Taxonomy (GTDB): domain Bacteria; phylum Actinomycetota; class Thermoleophilia; order Solirubrobacterales; family Solirubrobacteraceae; genus Palsa-744. The sequence goes on along the minus strand of CAVQNP010000003.1, from coordinate 38,488 downwards.
AGCAGACACAGTCGCTCGACCCGGGCGAGTACGAGTTCACGAGCGCCGAAACGCACGCGGGGGCCACGACTGATCGGGCCGCCACGACCTCACCGGCGTAACGGGCAGCACGAAAGGGGAGCAGAGATGTACGACTACGTGATCGTCGGCGCCGGCTCGGCCGGCTGCGTGCTGGCCAACCGGCTGAGCGAGGACCCGAGCGTCCGCGTGCTGCTGCTCGAGGCCGGCGGGCGCGACCGCTCGCCGAAGATCAAGATCCCGGCGGCGTTCGCCGAACAGTTCCACACCAAGCTCGACTGGGACTACGCGACGGAGGCCGAGCCGCACGTCGAGGGGCGCTCGCTGTACATCCCGCGCGGCAAGGGCCTCGGCGGCTCGAGCTCGATGAACGCGATGCTGTACGTGCGCGGGCGCCCGTGGGACTACGACGCGTGGGAGGCGCAGGGTGCCCCGGGCTGGGGCTTTGCCGACGTGCTGCCGTACTTCATGAAGTCCGAGGACAACGTACGCGGCGCCTCGGAGTTCCATGGTTCGGGCGGTGAGCTGCGCGTGTCCGAGCAGCGCTCGCCGCGGGCGCTGGACAGGCGCCTGCTCGAGGCCAGCGCGGCGGCCGGCATCCCGCGGATCGCCGACTACAACGGCCCTGAGCAGGACGGCGCGTCGATGTTCCAGGTGACGCAGCGAAACGGCCAGCGCTTCAGCGCGGCCGACGCCTTCCTGCGCCCGGCGCTGAAGCGGCCGAACCTCGAGGTGCGCACGGGCGCGAACGTGCTCGGGATCGAGCTGCAGGGCGATCGCGCCGTCGGCGTGCGCCTGCGCAAGGGCCGGCGCGGCGAGGAGCTCGTGCGTGCCGAGCGCGAGGTGCTGCTGTCGGCGGGCGCGATCAACTCGCCGCAGCTGTTGCTGCTCTCGGGGATCGGACCGGCCGATGAGCTGCGCGCGGCCGGCGTCGAGGTCCGCCACGAGCTGCGCGGCGTCGGGCGCAACCTGCAGGACCACCCGTTCGTCACGCTGATCTGGGAGGTCAACGACCAGAACACGCTGTACGGCGCGGACAAGCCAAAGCACCTCGCCGAGTGGCTGCTGCGCCGCTCGGGCAAGCTCTCCTCGACGGTTGCCGAGGTCGTCGCCTTCGTGCGCACGCGCGGCGGGCTGCCGGCGGCGGACATCCAGTTCCACATGGGCGCGGCCTACTACGAAGACCACGGCGCCGAGGAATACGACGGCCACTGCATGGTGATCGCCCCGGTGCTCGTCGCGCCGAAGGCGCGCGGGCAGGTGTGGCTGCGCTCGGACGATCCGACGGCCAAGCCGCACATCCTCACCAACAGCCTGTCCGAGCCCGACGACGTGCAGTCGCTGCTCGCCGGGATGGCGCTTGCGCGCGAGATCGCCGCGCAGGCGCCGCTTGCACAGACGACGATCGCCGAGCTGAAGCCGGGGCCGGCGGTCGTCGACCGCTCCGAGCTCGAAGCCGACCTGCGCCGCCGGCTGATGCTGATCTACCACCCCGTCGGCACGGCGCGGATGAGCGACACCCACCCCGAAGCGGTCGTCGACTCGCAGCTGCGCGTGCACGGCCTGCAGGGCCTGCGCGTGATCGACGCCTCGATCATGCCGGTGATCCCGGGCGGCAACACGAACGCGCCGACGATCATGGTCGCCGAGCGCGGCGCCGACCTGATCCGCGGGCGCGTGGCGGTGGCAGCCGATGTGCAGCCGACCGCGGCGTGAGCGCGACGCGATGATCAACTTCCACCGCGAGGGCTCGGGCCCGCCGCTCGTGCTGCTTCACGGGGTGGGCTTGAGCTGGCAGATCAACCGACCCGTGATCGGAATGCTCGCGCGCGATTTCGACGTGATCGCGTGCGACTCGCCCGGCTTCGGCGGCTCGCCGGCGCTGCCCGCGAGCACGGCGCCCGCGATCCCGGCTTATGCCGAGCGCTTCGCCCAGTTCTTTGGCGAACTGGGGATCGAGCGCCCGCACGTCACGGGCAACTCGATGGGCGGCGCGATCGGCCTCGAGCTGGCAAGGCGCGGCGCGGTGGCCTCGGTCAGCGCGATCTCGCCGGCCGGCTTCTGGACGCCGGCCGAACGGCGCTTCTGCCAGGCCTCGCTGGGTTCGCTGGCGAACATGCCGCATGCCCTGCGCCCGGCGCTGCTCGCGGCATCGGGCACGCGAGCGGGGCGTAACGCGCTGTTCTGGCAGACGTTCGGCTGGCCGACGCGCATGCCCGCCGAGGAGGCGCCGCGAATCCTCCGCAACGCGTGGGCGTCCCCGGCGCTCGGCCCGGCGCTGGCGGCATTCGACGACTACACCTTCGCCGCAGCGGATCAGCTCGACGGCGCGATCCCGCTGACGATCGCATGGGGCATCCACGACCGCCTGCTCCTCTACCGCACTCAATCCCCGCGCGCGCGGGCGATGCTGCCGCGGGCACGCCACCTCTCGCTCGGCGCCGGGCACGTGCCGTTCTTCGATGACCCGCGCGCCGTGGCCGAGGCGATCCGCTCGAGCGCCGTCTGAGCGCCCCGAGAGAGCCGGGCCGGCAGCAGTTCACATCTCTATAAATTAAATTGATATCGACGAATATCTCGTCGGGACGGCATCGGACGACGGCCGCGTTCATACTGCGCACGATGGACTCTTCTGAGGCACGCGACCTGCTGGCGCGCGAGCGAGCGCGAATCGAAGCTGCACTGCGCGACGCGGGCAAGCCGGAGGGCGACGAAGAAGCGGCCGTGTTCGACAGCGGCGACGTCGCACCCGAGCTGCTCGAGACCGAGATCGACGTCGGCGTCGAGGCGTCGCTGCGCGAGGAGCTGGCCGCGATCGAGCGCGCCGAAGGCCGGCTCGCCGAAGGCACGTACGGGCTCTCGGTCGAGAGCGGCGAGCCGATCCCCGACGCTCGCCTGCAGGCCGTCCCGTGGGCCGAGCGCACGGCCGAGGAGCAGGCCCGCCTCGAGTCCGGCCGCTAGCCGCGCCCGGCCGGCGACCGAGCTCGCGCGGGCCACGCCCGGAGCAGCCTCAGCCGGCCGAGCTGTCCATCCGGCGGGCGCCCGTTCGTCGTTGAGGCGAGCGTTCATATCATCGTGCGCGAATCCACAGGAAGGCCAGGCCCTGACATGACCCCCAGCACAGACCTCACCGCCGAGCCGCAGGCGATCGTCACGGACGCACCCCCCTCGCTGCTGACCGAGCGGGCGAAGAACCTCGCCCTCGTGCTGCTCGCGATGACGCAGTTCGTCGTCGTGATCGACGCCTCGATCGTGAACGTCGCGCTGCCCTCGATCGGGCGCGCGCTGAAGTTCGCCCAGGATGACCTGACGTGGGTCGTCAACGCCTACACGCTCACCTTCGGCGGCTTCCTGCTGCTCGGCGGGCGCCTGGCCGATCTGATGGGACGGCGGCGCATGTTCATGGTCGGACTGGTCGTCTTCTCGCTGGCCTCGCTCGCCGGCGGCCTGGCGCAGTCAGAGCCGTGGCTGATCGCCGCGCGCGCCGTGCAGGGCATGGGCGCCGCGATCGTCTCCCCGGCGGCGCTGTCGATCATCACGACGACCTTCTCCGAAGGCGCAGAGCGCAACCGCGCGCTGGGTGTGTGGGGCGCGGTTGCCGGCGCCGGCGGCGCCGCCGGCGTGCTGCTCGGCGGCGTCCTCACGAGCGGCCTGTCCTGGCGCTGGGTGCTGTTCGTCAACGTGCCGATCGGCGTGCTGTGTGCGTTCCTCGCGCCGCGCCTGCTCGTCGAGAGTCGCGCCGAGAGCGAGACGCGTCAGTTCGACATCCCCGGCGCCGTTGCCGTGACGGCCGGGCTCGCGCTGCTCGTCTATGCGCTCGTCAACGCCGTCAACGCCGGCTGGGGATCGACCGAAACGCTGCTGCTGATCGCCGGCTCCCTCGTGCTGCTGGCCGTGTTCCTGGCGATCGAGCTGCGCTCGCGCGCGCCGCTGATGCCGTTCTCGATCTTCCGCCTGCGCACGCTGCGCGGCGCCGACACGATCGCGCTGCTGATCGGCATGTCGCTGTTCTCGATGTTCTTCTTCATCTCGCTGTACATGCAGCAGGTACTGCACTACTCGGCGCTCAAGGCCGGGCTCTCCTACCTGCCGCTGGCCGTCGCGATCATCCTCTCCGCCGGCGCCGCCTCGGCCGGCGTGACGCGCTTCGGCTTCAAGCCCGTGCTGCTCACGGGCATGCTGTTCGTCGCCGGCGGGCTGTTCTGGTTCTCCAAAGTCCCAGGCACCGGCGGGACGTTCCTCGCCGACGTGCTCGGTCCATCGGTGCTCGCCGCGATCGGCCTCGGCCTGTCGTTCGTGCCCGTCACGATCGCCGCCGTGACCGGCACCAAGCCGCACGAGGCGGGCTTGGCCTCGGGCCTCGTCAACACCGCCCAGCAGGTCGGCGGCGCGCTTGGCCTGGCGATCCTCGCGACCGTCGCCAACAGCCGCACCAACTCGCTGCTGCACGGCGGCGAGCACAACGCGGCGATCGCGCTTACCAAGGGCTTCGACCGCGCCTTCCTCGTCGGCGCCGGCTTCGCGCTCGCCGGGGCCCTGCTGACGCTCGTGCTGATCTCCTCGCGCGACAGCCGCGAGCACTCCGACTCCGCGCGCGCCGAGGGAGCCGAGTCGGCCGTCGCGCCGTCAGCCGGATAGCAGGCCGCAGCGCCTCGAGACGTCGAGAAACAGTCGTTGTGCGATTGAGATCTCGTCAGTAGGAATTGTTCTGGCTGCAGCCAGTTCTGGCTGCGCGTGAGCAAGGAGGAACCGATGATCCGCAGTTCTCGCAACAGACCAAGGCGATCTGTCACAGAGTGCGCCTTCAGGCACCGAACATCTGCCGTAGTGGGACCGCTTGCTCTACTCGCCGTGCTCGCGGTGGCTTCGCCCGCACTGGCAGCCGGCAAACCGAAAGGCGAATATGCGCCGTTCACGAACTGTCCGCTGCACACGGCCGGCGTGACCCAGTGCGTCTACATCCCCACGAAAAGCGGCGAACTGCTCTTCGGCAAAGCGTCGATCCAGATCAACAACACGATCAAGCTCCAGGGTGGATTGATCGTCTCGGGATCGGAAGAAACCTTCGTCGAAGCGACCGAAGGCGCGACACTGTCGAAAACGGCCGAGGAAGTCGTGGGCGGCTTCGAAGGACCGCTGACGGCGACGCTCGAACTGGTGGGCACGGTCACGCTCAGCCGCACAAAGCTCGCGGCCGGTGAAGGCACGGCGCTGAAGCTGCCGGTCAGGGCGCACTTGAAAAACCTGTTCGTCGGAGAAACATGCTTCATCGGCTCGAGCACGAAACCGATCACGCTGAGCCTGACCACCGGCGCCACTAGCCCGCCGCCGCCCAACAAATCGATCAAAGGCTCGCCGGGTGCCGAAGAAAGCAAAGAAGGCGGCAACCTCGTGGTCCACAAAGCCGACTCGCTCGTCGAAAACGCGTTCAGCGTTCCGCAGGCAGAAGGCTGCGGAACGCTCGTCACGCCGATCCTCAACTCAAAATTCGGCCTACCCTCGGCGGCCGGGCGCAACTCGGCGATCCTCAACGGCAACTCTGAGTTCGCGAGCGCCAAAGCCGTGGAAGAAAGCGAATAGACAACAGATATCCGGGGATTGCTCGCCGCGAACCGAGCAATCCCCGGAGCTTCCCGCTCGGATAAAGCCTTCGCCCTCTTCCCAGCGCTCAGTTTGCGCTCGTCCTGCTGTTGCCGTACACCAGCACTCCGATGCCGTCCCCGACCGTGCTCGCGCTCGCCAGCTTCAGCGACTTCTTCTCCTCAGACTCTCCGAACAGGCGCTTGCCGCTGCCGAGCACGATCGGGAAGACCATCAGGCGCAGCTCGTCGAGCAGGTCGTGGGCGAGCAGCCCCTGCACGAGCTGCGCGCTGCCGTGGACGTAGATGTCGCCGTTCGTCGAGTCCCTCAGCTTCGTCACCTCGCCGGCGAGCTCGCCGGCGAGCACGGTCGTGTTGTTCCACGACGGCTCCTTCAGAGTCGAGGAGACGACGTACTTGGGCATGCCGTTGAACTTGTCCGCGAACTCGCCCTCCATCGACGGCCATGCGGCAGCGAAGCCTTCGTAGGTCGTGCGCCCGAGCAGCAGCGCCTCCGCGTCGAGTGTCTCCTCCAGCTTGAACCTGTCGCCATCGGCGCCGCGGTCGACGTCGAAGGTCCAGCCCTGGTGCTTGTAGTCCTCTCCCCCGCCCGGCGCCTCGATCACGCCGTCGAGTGAGACGAACTCGGTTGCGACGATCCTTCCCATCTCAGTGCCCCTTTCGCCGTCGTTTGCAAGTCAGACGGCCGTTCGCGTGGAAACTCATCGCGGGCACGACGCGCGCCGAGATCGTTCCGCGCCCGCGTGTCGATCCGCACACAACGCCACGCGCGGTAGGCGTAGCGTCATCAGTCGAGGCATCGGGAAGGAATGGGCTGGTGGTCAGTCCTTGTGAAGGCCGACTACGAAAGGAAACCGAGGCACATGAAGCTGTATGCCATTCGTCGCAGGAACGCTTGGGGTTCGCCGGAGGAGCTCGAGGCCGTGGCGGCGCGCTCCAAAGAGGTCGCCGACAGCGAGTTCCCGCAGGACATCCGCTGGATCCGCAGCTACGTGATCGCCGAAGCCGACGGAAGGCTCGGAACGGTCTGCATCTACGAGGCAAGCGACGTCGAGGCCGTGCGCAAGCACGCCAGCCGCGTCGGCATGCCGGCCGACGAGGTCGACGAGATCGCCGACACGGTCGTGATCAGGCCTGACCCGGCGCCTGCACCCGCCGGGGGCTGACGGACTGAGCGGAGCATGCACACGGGGCGGGTGGGCGCGCCGCCCGCCTGTGTGCTGCCCAAGCGTGAGACCGAAGCTCGGCTGCGCTGCCGCGCAGGCCCGACACGTCGCCGAGCAGGGGCAGGTCGAAGCGGACGACGTCGCTGAGGAAATCGGGGTCCGCGAGGAAGCGCTCGACGGCATAGTCGGGCGAGGCCGCGTGCGCCGGCACGCGCTCGTCCCACGCAGCTCGGTTGACCGCTCGGTAGTCGCGCATCGCGCGCATTCTCGCAGCGCCAGGCGCGCTGCTTCGATCGCTACGAAGCCACAGGGCCGGGCGCGAGCACGTCGGGGTCGTGACCCGGCACGACCGTCGCGCCAGCGTCACGCAGCTCGCACAGCCGGCTCGCCGAGCGATCCTGCGCGGCGAAGTCGTCGGCGAAGCTCGGGAAGCGCCGATCGTCGAGCGTGAAGGCGAAGTGCGCGACGTCGGCGCCGAGGATCAGCCGCTCGCCGACCCGCACCGACTGATGGCCCGGCGTGTGGCCGGGGGTGCGGAGCAGTTCGATCGAGCCATCGCCGAGCAGGTCGTGATCGCCGTCGACGAGCGTGATCTCGCGCCCGTCGATCGCGTAGTCGCGGGGAAAGAAGAAGTTCCGCGCGATCGTTGCCGCGTCTTGTCCCCCCTCCCACTCGCTTCGCTGGATCACGATCGGGATCGAGGCGGGGAGCAGCGAGAGCGCGCCGACGTGGTCGAAGTGCAGGTGGGTGAGCACCACCTTGGTCAGCGTGCCCACGTCGAGTTGCTCGGTTATGTCCTGCTCGACCTCGAGCTCGAACATGCCGGCCTCGGGCCTGCCATAGAAGTCTGCCGGGTCGGCCGCGGCGGCAGGGTTCAACCCCGTGTCAATCAGGACCCGCTCATCGACCGTCTCGATCACGTAGGCCGGCACGGGAAAGCGGATCCGCTCGGCCGGATCTTCGCCCTGGCGCCATACGGCCGCCGAGGAGGAGATCCAGCCCACGTTGAACATCTCGACCTTCATCGGGCCGCAAGGTATCAGACCGTCAGTCGGTTTACAATGTGGTGGATGGCGCTTGGGGCAGAGCTCGACGGGCGTAAGGCGCGCGGAGCGGCGACGCGCGAGCGACTGCTCGCCGCCGCCCGCGACCTGTTCGGCGAACGCGGCTACGAGGCCACGTCGATCGAGTCCGTGCTCGCCGCCTCGGGCGTCGCCCGCGGGGCGCTGTACCACCACTTTCAGAGCAAGGCCGAGCTGTTCGACGCCGTGCTCGCCGAGGTGCTCATCGAGATCGCCGAGCGGAGCGCCGACGCAGCCGCTGCCGCCGGCGGCAGCGACCCGCTGAAGGGACTGCGAGCGGGCTCGCACGCGTGGCTGGCGATGGCGCTCGACCCGGCGATCCAGCGGATCGCCCTGCTCGACCCGACGACTGCCGTGGGCTGGGAGCGATGGCGCGAGCAAGACCAAGCACACTCGCTCGGCGGGCTGCGCGCCACGCTGCTGCGCCTGAGCGAAGAAGGGCGCGTGCCGGCCGGCCAGGCCGAGCTACTCGCGCACGTGTTGCTCGCCGCGCTCAACGAGGCGGCGCTGTTCATTGCCTGTGCCAAGGACCAGCGCGGAGCCACCGGTACGGCACGGGCGACCGTGGACACGTTGCTGGATCGCCTGTTCGCGCGCGACCGGTGAGAACGGACCCGGCGCCGCAGCGAACGCAGCGACCTACCGCATCGCCAGCCTATTGGCACATAGGCGCTGTCGGCCACGCCCCGGAATAGGGAATGCCCTGCGTGAACACGATCCCGACGATGTTTGGTTTTTCGCTTTTGTAGAAGGTCGTGTGGACGTACGGAAGGATGGCCGTAAGCAAGTACGTTTCGCCGGTTTCATCGGTGAAGTGGTAGTAGCCGGCGGGCGGGCGCGCCGGAGCGAACGGACTCTCGGGTGTGCTGCGATCGACGACGAACATAGTCCCCGGCCCCCAGTGCTCGGCGTAGACGTTGACCTTGAGCGGCAGAACATTCGTGCCCAGCGTTCCGGAGTCGGGGGCCAGCAATCCCCCCGACAGATGCCACGTGGCGTCGGGTTCCTGACATACGTTGAAGGTCGTGCCGAGCTCTGCCGCCGCCGGCGACGAGGCGGTTGGGGGGACGACGGCGAACGACCCGGCCGGGCGGGCGCCTGTCAGCGTGATGTCGATCTCGATCGCGGAGGCTGGCTTCGGTGCCGGAACCCAATCCTCCTCGCCAGTCTCACCGCGAATGCACAGCAGGTGATAGCCATACTCGCAGGCCTCGATCTCGAAATGACCATCGCCCCCGACCGTGACCGAAGCGAGCTCGTTCGAAGCAGTGCCATCATGCAGCTCTAGCACCTGACCGGACGCTGGCGCGCCGCCGGCCAGGGCGACAGTGCCGTGGACCGCAGGGGTGCGGGAGTCTGCGAGCGGCCTGACGATCTCCTTCGCGAGATCGCCCTCGACCACCACTCCCGCCAGGATCAGCGGCTCGTGTTCCCGATCACAGAACAGCAGGTCGTAGCGACCGTGCGGCAAGTCGATCGCGAAGCGACCCGCGTCGTCGGTCATCACGCTCCGTTGCCGGAGCATCTCCTGCGCGTCCACTGCCGTTACCGAAAGCCCACCGATCGGCGCGCGTTCGGTCGAGCTGACGATGCCCGTGAGGGTCGCCGTCTGCGAGCGCTCTGAACTTGCCATCTCAGGCTCCTCGACCGCCGTCTTCGGAGCTCGCCACGTCACGAGCTCCCTGTGTGACGGGAACAGTACCAGTGGTCGGAATACCGGCTTCGGGCGCCGACCCGTCACAACCGTCAGCGACAGACGAACGGAGTCGGACCGGATGTGATGTGGACCAAGCGAGTCGTCGAGCGAGTCGTCACCCACAGCGCGATCCGTGGTTTCACTTCGCCGGGATATGAGACGCTTATCGCATGCCGTGGGCCCCTGAGCTGTTCTCCGCGCCGACGCTCGAGCGACTGGAAGAGAAGCGGCAGCGCAAGTTCGTGAGCGTCCCCTACTTCGACGGCTTGATGGTGGGAGAGCCCGAGCCGTTGGTCAAGTCGTTCGCCGGCGTGCCCGAGCTGCACCTCCCCGTGCGCGGGCGCGTCCGGGGCAGGCGGGCCTTCGAGGCGTTCGTATCCGAGACGAGCTCGTGGCTCAGGCAGCACAAGGTCTCAGTCGAGGAGGTCGAGCATCTGATCACCGAGCGGCAAGGCTTCGAGGAGGTCGTGCTCCAGCTCGACGGCGAGAGCGGGCGTGTCGATCTTCCGGTCGCGATCGCGGCCGACCGCCGGCCCGATGGGCTGATCGACGAGCTGCGGGTCTACTTCTCGAACTGGCAGCTCACCGGCCGCCACGTCAGTCGTCCACCCCTGCTTCAAGCGGACCCACAGTTGCGCGAGGCAGACGTCGTGGGCGACTATCAGCGGGCGCTGGCGGCGGGTGACATGGAGGCGATCGTGGCGGCATTCGAGCCGGACGGCTACGCTCGCGAGCCAGCCGGCGGCGCGTACGTGCACAGGGGCAGAGACGGCCTGCGCTCGTTCTACGAGCTGCTGTTCTCCAACGGCGGCGGCATCCCCCTGGAGCACTGCTCGACGATCGACGACGAGCGCTTGTGCGCGCTGGAGTACAACGTCGTTCGCTGGGGCAAGACCGAGCTCTCGCCGCAGGCCGGGATCGCCGTCTACGTGCGAGGCCCGGGCGGCAAGCTCGCTGCAGCGCGCATCTACGACGACGTCGAGCCGCCGCCGCTCGGACCAGGCGTCTAGCCGGCGCGAGATGCCGAGGCCGGTTGCGCGCCTTCGTTCTGCGGGCGCTAGTCGAAGCCGTGGAAGGGCGAGCGCTCGCCCTTCTCCCAGGACTCGCGCAGCCCCGGGGCGGCGAGGTCCCAGTCGGGACGGACCTCCTTGCTGGCCTCGCGTAGATCGCGCCAGAGATCCGCGAAGGACGGACGACCCCAGAACCAGTAGCCGTTGTAGACGTTGTGGACCACCAGGCCCGGCTTCAGCACGAGCGTGTGCGGGATCATCGGGTCGTTCTCGGCGTCGGTGTACTCCTGGATCTCCAGGTCCTTCTGCACGATCCGCTCCGGGTCCGAGAGGAACGGCCAGACTGCCCCCACCGAGGCGCGGAACTCTTTGCTCGCGTGGTCCTCGTCGGTTGAGATCGTCGCGATCTGCGTGTAGGCCACGGCGATCTTCGGGTAGTTGGCCACGAGCTCGAGGTGCTGTTGATGCTCCTTCGGGCAGTAGTGGCCGCGGGCGAGCGTGAGGATCAGCGGATCCTCACCCTGCAGCTCGCTGAGCTTGCGCGGGGTTTTCGTGTGATCCGGCAGTTCGTAGTCCGGGAACGTGGCGCCGGGGACGATGTCGGAGCGCATGGTGGGTCGCCTTTCGTTCAGCCGCGCGCCGCGACGAGCTGCTGCCCGCCGTCGACGTCGTAGGTCGCGCCCGTGAGCGCCGTGTTTGACATCAGATGTACCGCCAGCGCCGCAACGTCCTGCGGGCCCACGACGCGACCGATCGGCAGCGTTGCCCGAAGCTCCTCGCGGCGAGCGTCGAGTTGCTCGCCGAGCAGCGAGGCCGACAGGGACGTGTCGACGAAGCCCGGAGCGAGGAGGTTCGCCCGAATCGGCGCGAGCTCCAGGGCCAGGTTCGCCACGAGCGCCGGCATCGCCGCGGTGATCGCCCCGATCAGCGTGAGACCCTCACCGCGGTGGCGCCCTCCCGTGCCGCCGATGAAGGCCAACGATCCGCCGGGACGCACCTTCCCGATGGCGTGACGCGCGACCCGGACCGGCAGCAGTACGTGCCGGTCGATGTCCTGACGCGCCTGCTCGAAGTCCATCTCCGCCAGCGGCGCGTAGTAGGGGCCGCTGCCCGACAGCATCAGGTGGTCGATCGGCCTTGGAAGCTCCTCGAAGAAGCGCTCGAGCTGCTCCTCATCGGTCGCGTCGAAGGCGGCGCTGCTCAGCGCGCCGAGCTCCCGCGCGGCTCGCTCCAAGCGCTCCGGGTTGCGGCCCGTGAGGATCACATCGGCACCCTCCGCGCGGGCGAGGCGGGCGGTCTCCAGGCCGATCCCTGCGCTGCCGCCGATCACGACGACGGTCTGGCCGAGCAGCGCCGGCTCTCGCGTTCTGGCGCCCGCAGCGGACTCGGTGCTCATCGCATCTCCCTTGCTCAGCTCGCCATCGGCGGTCCCGCGCCGACGGCCTTGGACTTCGCCGCGATCTCACCGCGGAGCGACTTCAGCGCTTCCACGTAGATCTCCGAGAACGTCGGGAACGGCTGGATCGTGTCGGCCAGGACCTCGAGCGGGACATGGGCGCGGATCGCGAGCGTCGCCTGCTGCAGCCACTCGCCCGCCTCGGGCCCCAGCGCGTAGGCGCCCGTCAGCCGCTCGCCATCGCTGAGCAGCGTCAAAAAGCCCTTGCTCTCGGCGTAGGCGCGCGTGAAGGTCGCTGTCTTCGGCACGCCCGACAGCGAGACCGTCGCGCTGAAACGGCCCGCCGATGCGCCGACCGATGCGGCCTGCGGGTCGGTGTAGACGACGCGTGGGACTGCCTCGTAGTCGGCCTTGCGCGGCTCGCCCAGGATGTTCGCCGCGACCACCTCGCCCTGGTACTTGCCGACGTGGGTGAGCGGCCACAGGCCGTTGACGTCGCCGATCGCCCACAGGCCCTCCGCCGCGCGCAGGTGCGCGTCGACCGGGACGCCGTGTGCGTCGGTCTCCACCCCAACCGTCTCCAGGCCGATCCCGCTGACCCGCGGACGCCGTCCCGTCGCGACGAGTAGCTTCTCGCCGCGCAGCACGCGCCCGTCGTCGAACGACAGCACGTACTCCTCGCCCTCGCGCCGCGCCGCATTCGCGTTCGCAGACAGAGCCAGCTCGATGCCTTCGCCATGAAGGACCTCGCCCAGCGCCTCGCCCAGCGGTGCGGGCTCGCGCGCGAGCAGGTGCTCCGACATGTCGATCACCACAGCCTCGCCGCCCAGCCGACGCACCGCCTGCGCCATCTCCACGCCGACCGGCCCGCCGCCCAGGATCAGCAGGCGACGCGGTATCGCCTTCATCGCCGTCACCTCGCGGTTCGTCCAGACGCCCTCCAGCTCGCGCAGGCCCGGCACGGGCGGTATCACCGGGTCCGCTCCGTTGGCGAGTACCACGTGATCGGCCGTGTGCCGCACGCCATCGACCTCGACCGCGCCCGGGCCCGCGAGCCGCCCGTTGCCGCGCAGGAGGTCGATGCCGTGGTCCGCGAGCCAGCGCTCCTGTCCCGCGTCGGCGTGGTCGGAAACCATGAAGTCGCGCCAGGCCAGTGCCCCCTCGACGTCGACCTCCGCGCTCGCCGCCGCCTCGCGCGCCTCGTGGACCGCTTCGCCCGGTCGCAGCAAAGTCTTCGAGGGGATGCACGCCCAGTATGAGCACTCCCCTCCGACGAGCTCGCGCTCGACGACGGCCACGCGTAGGCCGCCCTCGGCCAGGGCGCCCGCGCAATGCTCGCCCGGAGAGCCCGCACCGAGCACGATCACGTCGTAGTCGCTGCTCATTTCGGCAGCTCCTCACCCGCGCCCTCGCGGACCATGTAGAGCGCGTACCAGTCCGGCCAGTTCTCATCTGCCTGGCCGGTTCGCTCCTCGTGTTCGCCGTGCGCCGCCGCGGCGCGCCTGAGCGCCGTCCGCGAGATCCTCCACGGACTCGTAGCTCGTCGCCATTACTACCTCCTCTCAGCGGCCGGGGAGCCGTGTCGTGATCTCCTGCAGCAGCCAGCCGTTGCCGTCGGGATCGTTGAACGTGGCAAACGAGCTGTATGGGTCGGGTGAGGGTCCCGCGGCGTGGTCGGACTCGCGAAAGCGGGCGCCGGGCGTCCCTTCGTGAAACACTTCGCTGACGTTCGCGCCACGAGCGATCAGCTCTTCGCGCGCCGCCCCGATGTCAGCGACGGCCAGATACAGGCTCTGTGCCGAGCCGGGGGCCGCGGAGCTGACGCCGATGCCGAATTGGATCGAGCAGGCGGAGCCCGGAGGCGTGAACTGGACCACGCGGAAATCCTCGTCGGGGGCGAGGTCTGCGTCGAGCCTCCAGCCGAGGCCTTCGTAGAACTCCTTGGCCCGATCGACGTCGGAGACCGGCAGGACGACGACCTCCAGCTTGAATTCGCCGGCCTTTACCGGCGGGGCGCCCGCCGCGCTCTCGCTACTCGCATCGACACTGCTCATCTCGCCTCCGTCCATTGTCGGCACCGCAGCACGGCGGCGCGTTCTCGCCGATCCGCACAGCGCGAGGCGGCGACGGCGAGGGAGCCGACGCTGCGGGTCTGCACTGCGGAGGAGATCGGCACGAGCCCCATTTCTGGTCGCGCCCCGGGCCGCTCTTCGACCGAGGAAGCTTCCTTCGGGTCGTCCGTACTTTTCCCTAATCCGAGCGGAAAAGTCAAGAGCATCTGATGGAGAGTTGCGCGACCGGAGTAGGGGCTTGCGATGGCGGCAAAGGCTTCGGGAGCGACCGCGCCAGTGACGCCCTCGCGTGAGCGGCCGATCCGTGCAGCCGAGGTGGCGTGGGGCCCCCGGATCTGAAGACTTGCCCGAGTGCTCCGCGCAATGCGGCGGCTGTCCGGTCATTCTGGGTGCGCCGCGCCGGCGTTGTCGACGAGCTGAGTGACCTCCAAGAAGTCGATCGTGGGTTCGACGCCGTACAGCCTTCCCACGCGCTCGCGCATCTCCTCCGAGAAGAAGGCCTTGGCGGCATCCAGTGATTCCCATACATAGAAGTTCACCGCGCGCCGTCGCGTGTCGTCGATCGTGAAGACCTTGGACCTCAGTCCGGGCATGCCCTCGAACGCTGCGCGCGCCTTGTCCGCGATGGACACCACGCGGGCGCGATCGTAGTCCTCGTCGTATTGGAACGTGACGCTCACGCCGATCACTGTGTTCCCTCCTGATGGTCTCGATGCGAGCCCGCGCTCGCTCTCAACGATGGGCACAGAGCTCCCTTCATCGCTCGCCGTTGCTCGCTGCACCGACGGCCCGCGCCGGCTCAGCAGCCCGGTCAGGGTTGGTGTCGAAGTAGCGGCCGCAACCGTAGACGAGGGGCTTCACGATCGACGGCATGCCGCGCCACTCCGCTTCGCTGACATCCAGCTGGAAGCCGCATGCCGCCATCATCATCACGGTCTGCTGATCGCAGCGACATCCATTGGCAAACGTGCGCCATGGCGCGGCCAGGCGCTTCTGCAGGAATGAGCGAACCCGTGACGCAGCCCGGACGTGCTCGATGAACAGCAGCTGGCCGTCAGGCGCGAGCACGCGTGCGATCTCGCGCAGCGCCAGCTCGGGGGCGTCAACCGTGCACAGCACTAGCGTCGAGACGACCGTGTCGACCGTGCCGTCCGCAAACGGAAGTCGTTCTGCGGCGGCGTCGATGACCGATGCCGCCGGCCTCAGGCGCGTTGCGCGGAGCTCGAGACGTGCGCGCATTGCCGGGTCTGGCTCAGCAAGCACGAGCCGCTCGAGCTGTCGTGGATAGTGGGGCAGGTTCAGTCCGGTCCCGCTGCCGATATCGAGCGTGAGCCCGCGCGCGTTTGCGAGCAGCTCGCCGCGTCGAGCACGCAAGCCACGGCGCTCGGAGAGCCATAGAAAAGGATCGTAAATCCGCGCCGATATGCGAGCCCACGGCGTCGCATGTGACAAGTCAGATGTGGTTTGAGTTGTGTTTTTCATGGTTGATGACGCTACGCCCCGAGCGCACGCTCCACATCCCCCCTTGCGGCCATCCTCTCCCATGGCCCGTCGGGACCATGGGTCCGATCGGGGACGATTTACCGCCTCAGATCAAGCCGAGCCGCGTGGCCTCAGCGACCGCCGCAGCCGCCGACCCTCGCGCCAGCTTCGCCCGGATATTTGCCATATGGCGATGCACGGTATGCGGGCTTACGACGAGCCGCGCCGCAATGTCCCCCTCGGTCATCCCTTCGGCTACGAGCGACAGCACCTCTTTCTCGCGCGGCGACAGCAGGCCAGGCGGTGCCTTCCCATCGACGCTCGCGTCTCGCACGTCCGCGCTCAGCCCTGTTCGCAGTGCGCGGGCCACGCTGGACCCGTCTTCCAACCACGGAAAATGGGCACTCCCACCGAGCGACACGAGGCTCGATCCCCTGATCCCCGCCGCGAGCCGACGGCCGAGCTCGTATGGGATCGCCCGATCAGCGCGCCGGTGCACGATGACCGTAGGCGCTCGCACGTACTCGAGCTGCGCCCGCACGTCCGTGTCGTAGACGTGCTCCAGAAGCACCGCCGCTGTCTGCGCATCGCACGACTCCTGCTGGGCCTGCACGAACAGGCGCCGCTCGGCACTCCCCTCTTCACCCAGGAAGACGTCCGCGAGCAGGCGTGATCCGAGACCCCAGTGGGAGCGGACGGCTCCAATGACGGCTGCCCGTACGTCGGGCGGCGCGATCGCAGACCCGTCGGCGTATGTCCCGTAGAGCATCAACCGCTCGACGCGCTCGGGAAAGCGCGCCGCAAACGCTATTGCGGTGCAGCCTCCCGACGACCCGCCGAACAGCACCGCACGCTCGCAGCCGAGCTCGTCGAGCAACCCACCGAGCAGCTCCACCTCGGCGTCGATCGTCAGCGGTCCCGGCGAGGCGTCCCGGTCGGAGAGCCCGACGCCCGGCCGGTCGTAGCGCACGAGCCCGTAACCCTCTCCCAAAGCCTCGAAGAAGCGACGAAAGCGCGGATCCTGCCAGTCGTGCTCGATGTGACTGACCCACCAGGCGGCGACGACCAGCGGCGGCCCATCCCCGTTGACCGCGTAGGCGACCCGTCGACCGGCCCAGGGAAAGAACCGGATGCCGCGTTCCGGGGTCATGACTGCCTGAGGCTAGCCAAATGCTCGTCGTGGCCCGGCACTCGTCGGCCGGCCGGAGAACATGCCTCATCGGCAGCCGCCGAAACCCCCGGCGGGCTCAGGCAGCCGGGTCGCCGTCAGGAACCGTTGTTCACGAATGCTTGATAGGCACGGCAGGGCTCGTTGCGGAGGCTCGGGCAGGGCGGCAGTCCCGTAGGCACGCTGACACCAGGCACGATCGGGAGCATCAGGCTGGCGGGCATGCCTGGCCCGAACGCGATCGACACGTTCGCGGTGGCGCGTTCCGGCTGAGTCTGACCGAACGACCACACGGGCTGCGTGCCGTTCGGGGCAGAGATCGTGACCCTGAGGCGTGAGCCTGCACGGTAGGCGTGGCCCTCGAAGTACAGCGGAATCGTGACGGGAACGAATTCGCCGGCCGGCATCGGCTGCAGATCGGACGCGAGGAACGTGGGAATCGGTTCGACTGCCGTGGGCGTCTCGCCGAACATGTTCGTCGAGGTGGTGGCGAGCTTGCGCTCGCTTGCGCGGATCCAGCCGTTCTGGACGAAGGTCTCGTTGCCGTCCGGGCGCACCTCGCTGACCGTCGCCTGGAGGTCGACGTCTGGAGTCGACGACTTCACCCAGAGGTTGACCGAACCGCCACCGATTGCCGTGGTGTCGCTCGTCAGCGGCGCGGACACGTAGGACACCGCCGAGCCTGCCGGCGGCTGGACCCAGTTCCACTGCCACTGGGACGCCACGCCCCACAGCCCGCCCGGGCCGGCGCCGCCCGTGTAGTCCGTCAGCGGTGTGGCATTCGCATCTGAGGTGTAGTTGTCTGCTCCTTCGGACGTCGCCGGTTCTTCGGCAAGCGCCCCGGCCGGCCCGAGATACCAAGAGCGAGCGACGGTGCCGGGGACCGGGAACGCCGAGAAGGACTGTTCGAACCCAGGGTATGGATTGCCGGGCGTCGTCGTGCCGCCGCTCGGCGCGGTTCCCGCGCCGTTGTCGAACAGCACGCGAATCTGCGGCAGCGCGGTGAAGGCCGCCAGCGCTTCTGGGTACTTCGCCTTTTCCTGAACTGGGTCCGCGGGCAGCGTGACGTGGTCTTCCGACGGCAGTCCCAACGCGGCCTGATAGACGGTCGGCGCCGCGGCATGCAGGATCCCTTTGTTTTCGATCGGCGCTTCGCGCGCGACGTACAGCATCAGGAAGTCATCCAGCCGGTTGAGCGTGTAGGGATCGAGCGAGTCGATATGTGCGCCGTTGGTGAACGTGAACCACTTGTGTTCGGTGCCCGTGAAGTGCTCGGCCAGGTCGGCGCAGTGCCCGCCGGTCTGCTCGTCCTGCCACTGGCACGCCATGAAGGTCGGGGCCTTGATGTTGTGGACGAACGAGACCGGGTCCAGCGGGTCGGCCACCGGCGGGTTGTAGGTCGCGTTTTCTTTGATTTCCGTCAGCAGGTTGGTCGCCTCTTCGTGCAGATCCTGGTTGGCCGCGCAGGTTGCATCGCCTTTCTGGATCTGTTCATAGGCCCAGTGCTCGCCGGTCGACGGGCCGGCCGGCTCGGCGTCGAACTGGCGGTCTTCGGCCCAGGGCACGGCGAAACCGGTGTTGAGGACGCCACCGGCGTAAAGCGTCGTCGCCGTCGCGTCGACCACCGACAGCGGCGCGATCGCTGCGAGGTGAGGCGGTCGAAGCTGAGCGGCGAAGAGCTGGCTGATGCCGCCGTAGGAGACGCCGAACATCCCGACCTTGTGGTGCAGCACCCAAGATTGACGAGCGATCGTCTCGATCACGTCATACGCATCGAGACTCTGCAGCGGTTCGAAGTAGTTGAAGGCGCCGCCCGAGCAGCCGGTACCGCGGATGTTCACGTCGACAACGGCGAAACCGAGCTCGTTGGCCACCGCCGCAAGCCCGCTTTCCGGACCCGCAGGATTCGCGTAGCCGTATCCGGAGTATTCGATCAGCGTGGGAGCGACGCCTTTGTGCTTTGGCAAGGGGACGGTCGGGGGATGGACGTCGATCGCCAGCTGCGTGCCGTCGCGCGTCGTCAAATATCCGTATCCGCTGCTGGGGATCACCTGTTTGAGGATGCTCTTGTTCCACGACGCCGCCTTTTGCGTATGGACGGTGAGCAGCCCCGATTCTTCGCTGGTCGAGTTCAGCCGTACCTTGTAGCTCTTTCCGGGCACGACCTTGCGGAACAGCAACCCGCCGAGCGAGTCCGCTGTCTGCGTGGCCACCGTTTCGCCCTTCTTGCCGAGGAGCGTCATCTGCGCGCCCGGGGCCAGGCCGGTTACGTACACCTGTTCCACGCTTCCTTCCGCGCTGAAGGCCGAGGCCGAGGCCGCGGTCACGAGCCAGGCAGCCAGAATGGCGAGCGCAGGGACGACGCCGACCAGCGCACGGCGCCGCATCGAAGAAGCCGTGACCGCATGCCGGCCCCCTCTCGCACAGCCTGCCACCCGACCATCATCGCTGCCTTGCTCGATGCGCATCGGCCCCTCCCCCTCCTGCAATTTGCACACGCGCCTCTCTACGCGTCCGCATGGTAAACGCCAGCGGGTGCTAAGCGCAACCCCTAATCAACGCGGTCAACCCCGGTCTTGGCTCTGGATAGCCAAAACAGGGGCATCAAGTGGAGACGGCGGGAATCGAACCCGCGTCCGCGATCGCGTGGGAATGGCTTCTACGAGCGTAGCCGGCGCTCTGATCTCGTCCCTCGCTAGCCTCGCCGGCCGGGTTGTGAGGGACCAGCCTCATGAGATTTTCCCGGATCGGCTGAGGCGGACCTCACCGGGTGAGCCTGCTTTCTGATTCCGGCCTTCCCCGCCGCAGGCAAGCGGGGCCCGGAACCTCACTCACCTAGTGTTAGCTAGGCAGCGAGGGCGTACTCGTGAGAGTCCGCACTTATGGTTTTCCCGGGTGTTTTACGAGGCCGCCCGGGACCTCGACTCGCCACCATCCTCACGAGCCGACCACGTCGAAGCCTGTCGTCCCCGAGGATGTTTGCTGCCCATCCAGTCTAGCCGCGCGGATCCTCAGCTGCAGTCGACTAGAGGCGCACGCTGGGGGCGCGCGGCTACCGCGGGGACACGGCTTAACGAAAGCGACGCGGTCCCGGGCCGCTTTGAGGAACCCGCTCCGGAAGACCCAAGGGCCCTCCTTCGCTGGTGGCGCGGCCTCACACCTCAGTGGCCTCGCTCTTTGCGGCTCGGTTCCGCGTCTGGATTCAAAGTAGCTCGCGCCACCCGCTCGTGCAAGCCCCGCGCGACGTCCATCCCGCACTTTCCAGAAAAAAGTCCGAGCCAAAATCAGCAAACGATTCGTTCGCGTTGCGGGAGGGTGTATTGGGCCACCCGGAGCACCCACCAGCGCTTCGTTAGGCGCTGCTTATCCGCGCTGCCACAATGGAGTCATGGACAGCGGCTATCCGTCACTGCGGCCACCCGCACCGGCGGCGGTACCGGGTGTGCCGCCCCCCGCACCACCGGCCCATCCGGTCGAGGACCCGTTCGGCCAGCGGCCGCATAGAGCGTCACCCGTGCGCGACCTGCGCAAGCGCATCGGCAGCGCGCTCGCCGCGGCCGCCGCGCTGATCGCCAAGTTCTTCGCCGCAATCAAAGGCTTCCTGCTGCTCCTGCCCAAAGTCAAGCTGCTGACGACGGCCGGAACGGCGCTCGTCTCCGTCGTCGTCTACTCGTTGTTCTTCGGCTGGTGGTTCGCCGTCGGCTTCGTCGTGCTGCTGTTCGTGCACGAGATGGGCCACGTGATCCAGCTGCGCAAAGAAGGCGTCAAGGCGAGCGCGCCGATGTTCATCCCCGGCTTCGGCGCCGTCGTGATGATGAAGTCGCTGCCCGACGACGCACTCGCCGAGGCGCGCGTGGGTCTGGCCGGCCCGATCCTCGGCACGCTCGGCGCCGGCGTGTGCCTGGCGATCGCCGAGGCGACCAACAGCGACCTGCTGAGGGCGCTCGCATATGTCGGCTTCCTGCTCAACCTGATCAACCTCGTGCCGCTCGTCCCCTTCGACGGCGGGCGCGCGATGGCCGCGATGGCTCCGTCGATGTGGTTCGTCGGCCTCGGTGCGATGGTGGCGCTGCTGCTGATCACCGGAAACACCTTCCTGCTGATCTTCATCTTGCTCGGCGGGATGGAAACCTGGCGGCGCTGGAAGCTTCGCCGTACGCGCTCGCTCGAGCAGGCCGCCTACTACGGCGTCGCGACGATGCACCGCTTGCTCGTGGGCGCCGTCTACATCGGCCTGATCGCGGTGCTCGCGGTCGGTATGGAGACCGCCTACGTGCTCAACTCGGGCGGCCACACCTTCGGGCACTTCTAGCCCGACGGCAGCTCAGCGCTGCGCTTCGCGCACGGCCCGTTCCATGTCGCGCTTGGTCTCGCGCGTGCGGATCGTCTGGCGCTTGTCGTAGAGGTCCTTGCCGCGAGCCAGCGCGATCTCTGTCTTGGCGTGGGCACCCGAGAAGTAGATGCGCGTCGGCACGAGCGTCAGCCCGCGCTCGGCCGCGCGCGCCGCCAGCCGGTCGAGCTCGCGGCGATGCAACAGCAGCTTGCGCGGGCGCTCCGGGTCGTGGTTCTCGCGCGAGGCAGGCGCATACGGGGGGATGTGCACCGAGTGCAGCCACAGCTCGCCGTCCTGGACCGCCGCATAGCCGTCCTTCAGCTGCGCCCCCGACTCGCGCAGCGCCTTGACCTCGGTGCCCTCGAGCACGATGCCGCACTCGAGCCTGTCGAGCAGCTCGTAGCGATGCGACGCGTAGCGGTTCGACGCCACGTCGCCCGCGCCCAGCTTGCGCTTTCCCTTGCCCTTTGCCACCTTTCGAGCCTAGCTGCCCGAGTCCGGCGCGGGCGCCGGGATCAGGTCGACGCGGCCGCGCAGCGTGTCCACGCGCGTCACTTCCACCAGAACCGGGTCGCCCAGCCGCAAGGTCGACCCGCTGCGCTCGCCGTGGAGGATCGTCCCCTCCTCGTTGATCTCCCACCAGTCGCGCTCGCCGTCGGAGAGGCGCAGCTCACGCACCGGCAGCAGACCTTCGTAGATCGCCGCGCCCGCGGGCTCCTGGGCCACCGCCGGCGACGTCCCGGCGGTGGCGGCCTTGGCGTGCTTGGCGTGCTTGGCGACCTTGGCGTGCTTGGCGGGCGAGACCCGGGCGGCGCCTCCGATTGCAACCGGCGCGAATGCGACGAAGGCACCGGCCGAGATCAGGCCGACGACTTCGCCGGCGAACTTCTGCTCCCAGCCGTGCTCGTACAGGCGCCGCTCGAGCTCGAAGCACGCCGCCACATCGTCGGCGTCGCGCTCGATCGTCATCGCCTCGCGCTCGCATTCCGAGCTCCAAACTCCCAGCTCAGCCAGCTCGCCGCCCCGCGGCGCCGGCTCGCCCCCGCCGACAGCCGACAGCAGCGCGCGATGGCAGACGAGGTCCGGATAGCGGCGGATCGGCGAGGTGAAGTGGCAGTAGCTCAGCGCGTGGAGCCCCGCGTGGCCGAGGTTGCGCGGCGAGTAGTAGGCCTGCTTGAGCGAGCGCAGCACGAGTGAGTTCAGCGCCTGGCGCCCCTGCCCACCCCTCGACTCGACGTGTCGCTCGATGCGCTGGGAGATCTCACCGAGCAGATCGGCAGCCTGCGACGGGGACATGTCCTTCGGCAGCGGTGGCGTCGGCACCTCGAGCGTCGCCAGCTGCGCGACCAGCCGCTCGACCCGCTCCGCCTCCGGGCGCTCGTGCACGCGATACAGGCACGGCACTTTCTGCCTTTGCAGCAGATCCGCGACGGCTTCGTTGGCGGCGATCATCAGGTGCTCGATCAGGCGGTGTGACTCCGTCTGCGTGCGGGCATGTATCTCGGCGATGTCGCCGCGCTCGTCGAAAACGAACTCGGGCTCCTCCGAGTCGACTGCAAGCGCGCCACGCTGCTCGCGCGCCCGAGCGAGCGCCGCCGCCGCTTCGCGCGCCGCCGCGAGCGGCTGCTTCCACGGCGCAGACGCCTGCTCCTCGCCCGCGAAGATGCGGTCGATCCGCTCGTAGTCCAACCGCTCGTCCGAGCGGATCAGCGAGCGGTAGAAGGCCGTGCTCACGACCTCCGCGCCGTCCAGCTCGAGCTCGACCGTGACCGCCAGACGCTCGCGCTGCGGCACGAGCGAGCAGGCGTCGTTGGACAGCTCCTGCGGCAGCATCGGCTCGACCGCACCCGGCGCGTACACGCTCGTGCCGCGCCTGCGCGCCTCGATGTCGACCGGCGAGCCCTCTGGAACGTATGCGCTCACGTCCGCGATGTGCACCCACACGCGGATCGTGCCGTCCTCCTGCGCTTGCGCCGAGATCGCGTCGTCGAAGTCGCGTGCGCTGAGCGGGTCGATCGTGAACGTCGTCAGCCCCGTCAGGTCGCGCCTGCTCGAGAGGTCGCCGCGCGCATCGAGGCCCTGGTCACGCGCCTTCTTTGCCGCGCGCTGCACGTGGCGCTCGAAACCGCGCGCTAGACCCCGCTCCTTCATCAGCGACTCGATCGCCGAGCGCGCCGTCTGGCGTGCCTGCGGCGGCCACACCACGCGAGAGTCCTCCCCGTGCCCGCGTCGATCGCCGCGCCCTGGGCCCGGCCGGTGCTTCGGCGGCGAGGCCCGCTTCGATGGCCTCGCCCGCTTGGGCGTCGAACCACCCGGCCGCGTCGTCGCCCCCTGCTTCGGCGCCGGCCCCTGCTTGGGCTTCGCTCCCTGTTTCGGCGCCGACCCCCGCTTTGGCTTCGACCCCTTCTTCGGCTTCGTGGCGGGACGTGGCTTGGACGCCTTCCCCTTCCGCCCCCCCTGCGGGCGGCGGCCGCTCACTTGACCTTCGCCGCGAGCGTGTCCAGTGCCACTTCGAGCCCGTGGTTGCTGTCGACGCCGTGGCGCACCGAGACTTCCGGTGTGATGCCCGCACCCTGCTTGACGCCGCCACCACCGAGGTTGCGCCCGTTGGGCGTGAAGTACTGCCCCACCGTGATGTCCAGCGCACCGCCGTTGGAGAGCGGCTCCTCCTCCTGGAAGACGCCCTTGCCGAACGTGTGCGTGCCGACGACCGTTGCACGGTGATGGTCCTGCAATGCCGCCGTCACGATCTCGGCGGCCGAGGCCGTGTTGGCGTCGACGAGCACGACCATCGGGAAGGGCGGTTTGATCGCGTCGCCTTCGGCCGTCAGCGTCTCGCTGGGCTGCGAGCGCCCGCGCGTGGAGACGATCGTGCCCTTCGCGACGAAGATGCTCGCGATCAGCCGCGCCTCCTCGACGAGGCCGCCGCCGTTGGCGCGCAGGTCGAGCAAGATCCCGCGGGCGCCTTTGTGCAACTCGTGTTCCACCCCTTCGCGTACTTCCCCATGCGCGCCGGGACTGAACGTCGCCAGCGCGACTACGCCGAGCTTCTTGCCCTGCACCGACTTCGTCAGCGAAGCCACGACGGGCTCGTTAATCGTCGCGCGCGTCAGCGTGAGCGCGTTCAGCGAGGTGTGTCCATCGCGTCGCTGCTCGACGCCCAGCTTCACGTCCGTTCCCGGCGGGCCCTTGATCAGCGCAATCGCCTTTTCGGCGGGAATCCCGACGAGCTTGCGTCCGTTGACGGCGACGATCACATCGCCCTCGCGCATCGCCGCGCGCGCCGCCGGCGACGCGTCGAACACCTTCGCCACCCGCAGGCCCTGCTGGGCGGGCGCAACCGACACGCCGATGCCCGTGAAGCTAGGCGGCGCGTTGAATTCTCGGAACTCCTTCGGCGAGAGGTAGTGGGAGAAGCGGTCGCCGAGGCTCGCCACCGCTCCGGAGATCGAGCCGTTGGTCAGGCGACTCTTGGCAACGGGGCGGTAGTAGTCGCTTGCGATCCTGTCGATCGCTTCGCTGACGACGCGCGTTTCCTCGTGGGCCACGAACGTCGAGCGCGCGAAACTCGGCAGGTCTTCCGGATGACCGCCGAGGTAGACGCCCAGGACCAGCAGCACCGGCAAGGCGATGGCCAGCACCGCCAACAGCGGCTGTCGTCTGCGGGAGGGCATCGGCTGCCCAAGCCTACGGATCAGACCTTGAGGAAGCGCCGCAGCGAGATGCCCGATCCGGCCGCCGAGACGGCAATCGCGCACGCCATCAGGATCGCGATCAGCAGCGGGAAGGCGATCATGTCGGGTTGGGAGATCAGCTTGACCGTGTTGGCGAGCGGATCGACGAGCGTCACCTTGGCGAGCGCCAGCAGGCCGATCGCCGCAGCACCGCCGACGGCGCCGAGGAACAGGCCCTCGAGCACGAACGGCCAGCGGATGAACCAGTCCGTTGCGCCGACCAGCTTCATCACCTCGACCTCGCGCCGGCGCGAGAACAGAGAAAGACGAATTGTGTTCGAGATCAAGAGGATCGACGCGAGCACGAGCAGCGCCGCCAGTAGCGCCATCGTGATCTTGATCACGCGCGTGGCCGAGAGGATCTGGTTGGTCTGAGCCTGGCGGTTCTGCACCGCCGCGATCGCCGAATCCGTGACCAGACGCGTGCCGAGCGGGCTCGACTGGTCGAGCTCCTTGCGCACCGCAGCCGAGTTCTCGGGCTTGTCGGGCGTGATCCTGAAGATGTCCGGGAGCGGGTTGTAGCCGATCAGCGCGAAGGCCTGGGGGTTGCGCTTCTTCTCCTGTTCGTAGCCCTGCTGCTTGGAGACGTACTGGATGCTCCTGACGTGCGGCGCCCGCTGCAGCTCGCCGCGCACCCGCGCGACTTCGGCCGGGGTCGCGCTGGTCGTCATGTCGACGTCCACGAGCACTCGGCCACGTACGTCGTTGGCCGCGCCGTTGGTCGCCTCGACCACCGGGATGAAGACGCCCAGCACGAGCGTCGTCACGAGCACCGAGGCGAGCGCCGCGAAGCTCGGCAGCGCGTTGCGCTTGATCGAGCGGAATGACTCTTTGAGGAAGAAGCCCGGCCTCACGTTACTTCCCGTTTGAGGCGCTCACCGAGCTCATCGGTGTTCTCCTCGCGCGCGCCGTACAGTCCGGAAGCCTCGTCGCGCACGATCCGTCCGCGCTTGAGCTCGATCACGCGACGGCGCATGCGATCGACCATCTCGTTGTCGTGCGAGGCGACGATCACCGTCGTGCCCGCGCGGTTGATCCGGTAGAGCAACTGCATGATCCCGATCGACGTCTCCGGGTCAAGGTTGCCCGTCGGCTCGTCCGCCAAGAGCAGCGGCGGGTGGGCCGCGAACGCACGCGCCACCGCCACGCGCTGCTGCTCGCCTCCCGAGAGCTGGTGCGGGTAGTTGTGCAGCTTCGTCGAGAGCCCCGTCAGGCGCAGGATGTCCGGCAGCGTCGCGCGGATCTGCTTGCGCGAGGTGCCGGTCACCTGCAGCGCGTAGGCGATGTTGTCGTACACCGTGCGCGTCGGCAGCAGCTTGAAGTCCTGGAACACGACGCCGACGTTGCGGCGGTAGTAGGGCACCTTCTTGTGCTCGATCTCCGCAAGGTCGCGTCCCGCCACGCGGATACGCCCGTCAGTGGGGTCGAGCTCCTTGATCAGCAGGCGCATGATCGTCGACTTGCCCGAGCCCGTCGGGCCGACCAGGAAGACCATCTCTTGGCGGCGCACCGCGAAGGTCGCGCGCTCCAAGCCGACGCCTCCCGGCCCGTACAGCTTCGACACGCCGCGGAACTCGACGACCGTGTCGCGCGGGTCGCGCACCGGCGGAGCGGCGGCGCGGGGCGCCGAATGGGCAGCGTGCTCGCCGCGGCGGCGCTCGCGCCCCGGCGGGGGCAGGTCTCGCGTGCGCCTGTCCCGGCCCTGCGGGACGGCGTTCTCGGTCGCTGGCATGGCCCGTGACGGTACCGTGGCCGCACGCTTCGCAAGGCAATAGGCCCTGCATGCAACGGGTTTTGCAGGCTTGGCCCGGTTTGCGCGGAATCGACAGCTGCCCGCCCCGCCGTGTGCTCCGGTGCCGGTGGCTATCGTGAGCCGCGCATGGCCGCGATCGAGACGACCACGACCGAGTCCAACGGGCTGCCGATTCACAGGATCGCGCTGCCTGGCACCCGCGCGCTGACAGTGCTTGTCGCCTTGGATGCCGGTGCGCGCAACGAGCGCCCCGAGGAGAACGGCATGGCGCACTTCCTCGAGCACCTCGTGTTCAAGGGCGGGGAGAAGTACCCCAACTACCCAGACGTCAACGAGACGGCCGAGCGGCTCGGCGGCGTGCTCAACGCCTACACCAGCCACGACGTCGTCGCCTTCCACATCACCGTGCGCGCCGAGAGCGCGCCCGCCGCGATCGACCTGCTGAGCGACTTCGTCGGGCGTCCCAAGATCGACCCCGAGGAGCTCGACCGCGAGCGCGGTGTCGTGATCCAGGAGATCAACCGCGCCTTCGACCAGCCGTCGATGGTCGCCGAGTACCTGATCGACAAAGCCGCCTTCGGCGATCACCCGCTCGGTCGGACTGTGCTCGGCCCCGAGGAGAACCTGCGCAGCTTCACGCGCGAGGGCATCGTCGCCTTCCGCCAGCGTCGCTGGTCGGGCGCCAGCGGCGGCGCCTTCCTCGTCGGCAACCTCGAGCACCTGCCGCAGGAGTCCGATCTGCAGGAGCTGTTCGGTCGCTTTCCCAAGCTGCCCGGGCCCGACCCCTACGAGCCGGCACCCGCGTTCGAGCCCGAGAAGCTCGTCGAGCAGCGCGACACCAACCAGTCGCACCTGCGGATGATCTACCGGCCCGACGTCGCCGTCGGCGACGTGCGCGAACGCGCCGCGCTGGGCATCTACTCGACGCTGCTCGGCGGCTCGATGGGATCGCGCCTGTTCGACGAGATCCGCGAGAAACGCGGTCTCTGCTACTCGGTCTACGCGATCAACCACACCTTCGCCGACGTGCCCATCCTGCAGCTCGGATCTGGTCTTGACTCGACCAAGTGCATCGAGGCCTACACGCGCATGCGCGAGATCGTCGATGAGCTGCGCGACGACGGGCCGACCGAGGAGGAGGTGCAGCGCGCTCGTGCGTACGCCGCCGGGCGGCTCGTGCTCTCCTTCGAGAACACCAACGCCGTCGCGCGCTACGCCGCCAATCAGCAGATCGTCTTCGGCGAGTCGATCGACCCCGACGAGGCGATCGCCGCGCTAGACGCGGTCACCTTCGGCGAGGTGCGCGAGGTGGCCGCCGGAGTCGCCGACAAGCTGGCCGTCGCGTGCGTCGGGCCGCACTCGGTCGAGGAGTTCTAGCGCTTCGAGCGCGCTCAGCCGAGCGCGACCATCCGGTCAATCGGCACCCGCGCCCGCACGGCTATGTCCTCGGGCACGCGCACCTCGAACTTCATATCCCGCAGCGCATCGCGCAGCTTGTGCAGCGTGATCATCTTCATGTAGACGCAGGCGGCGCGCGGGTTGGCCGCGACGAAGTTCACGTCCGGCGCGGCCATCTGCAGCGGGTAGAGCATCCCCGTCTCTGTTGCCACGACGACGTCGCGGACCTTGCCCGGACCGCCGTTCTCCTTGGTCGCCTGCGAGGAGGCCTCGAGGCCCGGTTCCTGCACCTGGCCCGCCTCGCCGTCGCTCGATCCATTCGATGCGGCCGACTCGGCCTGCTCGGCGTAGCGCAGCATGCCCCCCGTCGAGAGCATGTGCACCCCCTCACCCGAGATGTCACCGGCGGCGACGTACTCCATCACGCTCGTCGTGCAACCGCACTCGGGATGGATCAGGAAGTCCGCGCCGGGGTGCGCCGCGCGGATCGACTCGATATCGGTCGGGCGGATCCCGGCGTGCACGTGGCACTCCCCGTCCCACACGTGCATCCGTTTGCCCAGCTCCTTCTCGACGTACGCGCCGAGCCACATGTCCGGGCCGAACAGGATCTCCGTGTCCGGGCCGTGCGTCTCGTAGATGTGACGCGCCACGTCAACGGCGTTCGCCGAGGTGCAGCAGTAGTCGGTCAGCGCCTTCACCTCGGCGGTCGTGTTGACGTACATCACGACGACGCCGTCTGGGTACTCCGAGCGCCACACGGCGAGCTGCTCCGCGTCGATCGAGGCGGCCAGCGAGCAGCCGGCGTCGAGGTCCGGGATCAGCACCGTCTTCTCCGGGCACAGGATCGAAGCCGTCTCGGCCATGAAGTGCACGCCGCAGAAGGCGATCACCTCGGCGTCGGTTGCCGCCGCAGCCTGGCGCGAGAGCCCGAGCGAATCGCCGACGTAGTCGGCCACGTCCTGGACCTCGGGCACCTGGTAGTTGTGCGCGAGGATCACCGCACGTCGCTCCTCAGCCAGCGCTCGCACCTCTTCCTTCAGCGCCGCGATCTCAGCGGGCGCGAGGTGGTCTTGCACCTTCTCGGCCGCAGCCAGCGTGGGCGCCATCGGCAGGTCCATCGCCCTCATTCTATCCCCGGCGTTGGCCCCGTCCGGGGGCGCGTGGCGCACTCACGCGTGGCGTACCGCCGATCTCCGCGCCCGACCTGGTCCCGCACCACCCACGCTCAGATGGCGAGGCTAGGAGCAGATCGCCACGCCCGCCATGTCGCGCCCGCGCGGCCACGCGATCGTGTGCGGGTTGCGCGCCGCCCTCGCCAGATCCGGGCTCTCGCCGTCGATCACGCGTACGCGGTAGTCGATCGAGTCGACGAACTCCCCGTACTCGAGCTTGGTGTCGTGCAGCTCACACAGCAGCAGCGGCTTGACCGAGCTCAGCGTCTCGCCCATACCCGCCAGCACGATCAGCTCGGCCCCCTCGACGTCGATCTTGACCAGGTCGGGCGCGCGCACGCCCTCACCCTGGACGAACTCGTCGAGCGTGACCGTCTGCACCGTGATCTCCCCCGCCTGCGGGCCGTGGTTGTCCTGTTTGGTCGCCCCCTCGACGTTGAGCGAGTGAAACGCCGACCATGGCGAGACGAACATCTCGGCCGTGCCCGTCGAAGAGGACAGCGCCTTCTCGACGATCGTCACGTTGCTGAAGGCATTGAGCGTCACGTTGTGGCGCAGCGTCGCCAGATTCTGCGGAATCGGCTCGAATGCATAGACCCTGCCCTGCGGCCCCACCAGGCGCGAGCAGAGGATCGTGAAGAAGCCGATGTTCGCGCCCACGTCGTAGACGGTCTGGCCGGGCTTGATCAGTTCTGCCAGCGCCTCCTGCACCTCCGGCTCGGCGTCGCCCGTCAGGTAGCGCAGGAACGAGCCGCCGAGGTTGATCCGCGCGCCCTTCATGCGCCCGCGCATCACGCGCATGTCGCGGTGTCGCAGCGGTCGCGTCGCAGTCTCGACGATGCGCCGACCCGTCTCGCTCGAATGCTGCAGCCGCGACATCTCCCGCCAAGCGCGTCCAGAGATCGACCCAGCCACACGCACGACGCTCTGCCTGGCCCGATCCTTGAGTGAGCCCGCCCCCGTCACGAGCGAGGCATGATACATCGGCGCAGAAAGGCTCTAGACGGCAAGTTCGAGGATCAACGAGAGGTCGAGCGCCGGCGCCGAGTGCGTCAACGCGCCCATCGAGACCCAGTTGACGCCCGTCTCGGCGATCGCCCTGAGTGTCTGCAGCGTGACGCCGCCGCTCGCCTCGAGCTCGGCGCGGCCGGCCACCTGCGCGACCGCCGCGCGCAACTGCGGCTGATCCATGTTGTCCAGCAGCAGCCGGGGCGCGCCCGCCTGCAGCGCCTCGTCGATCTCGTCACTGTCGCGCACCTCGACCTCGAGCGTTGCCGCCAGCTCGGGTGCGGCAGCACGGGCTCGCTCGACCGCCGCCGCGATTCCTCCCGCCGCGGCGATGTGGTTCTCCTTGATCAGGATCGCATCGAACAGCCCGATCCGGTGGTTGCGCGCCCCGCCGGCCGCGACGGCCGCCTTCTCGAGCATACGCAGGCCTGGCGTCGTCTTGCGCGTATCGAGCACCTGCGCACCCGTCCCCTGCACCGCGCGGGCGGCGAGCGCCGCCATCGTGGCCACGCCCGAGAGATGGGTGAGGAAGTTCAGGGCCGTGCGCTCGGCCGTCAGCAGCGCCCGTGCGCTGCCGTCGACCGACATGACCGGCCCACCGTCCTCGCGCCAGCGGCCCTCCTGCACCAGACGCTCCACATTCGCGTGCTCGTCGAGTGCCGCGAACGCTGCCTCGGCCACGTCCAGACCGTAGATCGCGCCCGGGGCCTTCTGCGTGATCAGCGCCCTGGCGCGCGCGTCCGCGCCAAGCGTCGCCTCGCTCGTCACGTCGCCCGGGCCGACGTCCTCGGCCAGCGCACGCTGCACGAGCTCCGCCAGCTCGTCCGCCGTCAGCCCGCCCGCCGGCGAGTCCGCGCGAGCGCCCAACGCTAGGCCTTTGCCGAGGCCGCGGAGAGCAGGTAGGCGCGGACGAAGTCGTCGAGGTCGCCGTCGAGCGCGCGCTGCACGTCGCCCATCTCGTATCCCGTGCGGTGGTCCTTGACCATCGTGTACGGGTGCAGGACGTAGGAGCGGATCTGCGAGCCGAAGTTCACGTCCTGCGCCTCGCCCTTCTCGCGCGCGATCTCTTCCTGGCGCTCGCGCTCGCGCTGCTCGAGCAGCTTGGCGCGCAGCATCGCCATCGCCGTCGCCCGGTTGGAGGACTGCGAGCGCTCGTTCTGGCACTGCACGACGATGCCGCTCGGGCGGTGCGTGATGCGCACGGCCGAGTCGGTCTTGTTGACGTGCTGGCCGCCGGCGCCCGACGCGCGGTAGGTATCGACCTGCAGGTCGTCCTCGTTGATCTCGATCTCGCCCGTGTCTTTGACGACCGGCGCCACCTCGACGCCGGCGAAGCTCGTCTGGCGCCGGTGCGCCGAATCGAACGGCGACAGGCGCACGAGCCGGTGTACGCCGCGCTCGGCGCCGAACAGCCCGTAGGCGTTCTCTCCGGAGACCTGGAACGTCGCCGACTTGATCCCCGCTTCCTCGCCCGGGCTGACCTCGAGCAGCTCCGCTTGGAAACCACGCCGCTCGGCCCAGCGCATCTCCATGCGCAGGACCATCTCAGCCCAATCCTGAGCGTCCGTCCCGCCCGCTCCCGCGTTGACCGTGACGAGCGCATCGCCCGCGTCGTACTCACCCGAGAAGAGCCTTTGCTCCTCGAGCTCGGCCAGTCGCTTCTCGACCGAGGCGATCTGCTCGTCGACCTCGGCCTGCAGCGACTCCTCCTCGACCGCCATCTCGACCAGCGCGTCGAGGTCCTCGACATCGTCCTTCAGCTTGTCGAACTGCTCCAGGCGCCTGCTCGCGCGCGAATGCTCGCCCGACACCGCCGCCGCGCGCTCGGAGTCATCCCAGAAGCCGGTCGCACCCATCTCCGCCTCGAGCGCCGCCACGCGCTCGCCCAACGCAGCCGGGTCAAAGATAGTCCGCGAGCAGCTTCATCTGCTCACGGATCGAGGCCAGGCGCTCAGGAGTCGACTCGCTGGGAGCGGTGGTGGCCACGCCTCCACGCTATCAACGCCCGCGCCGGAGCCGCGCCTGGCGGCCCTCGCTCGGCGGCTGGCTCAATATGCTCGCGCCCGTGCCCACCGACAGCCCCGAGCAGCTCGCCGCCGCCTTCGCCGCCGCGATCAACGCCGGCAACGCCCAGGCCGCCGCCGCCCTGTGGATCGACGACGCCACGATCGTCCAGCCCGACGGAGCCACGGTCAGCGGTAGGACCGCCGTCACCGCCGCCCTGCAGGCGCTCGTCGACAACGGCGTTCAGGTGCAGATCGACGTGTCCAGCGTGTTCGTCGCAGGCGACGCCGCGATGGTCGCCGGCGGGCTCACGCTGAACGGGACCAATGGGCAGCACGAGCCCTTCGCCCAGCGAAGCAGCTCCGTCGTGATCTACACGCGCGGCCCCGACGGCTGGCGCATCGCAATCGACGCGCCCTGGGGGCTACCGGCGGGCTAAGCGCCGTGGCACTTCTTGAACTTCTTGCCACTCCCGCACCAGCAGGGGTCGTTGCGCCCGACCTGGTGCTCGTCGTCGACGACGCGCTGCTCGACGACCGGCATCGCTTCTTCGTCAGGGTCGATTTCGCCGAAGCCACCCTGCGTGCCTGCCGGACCGGCGCCCGCGGCAGCGGCAGCGGCAGCCATCGCGCCCGCGCCGACGGCGCTTTCTCCGCCCGAGTATGAGACGCGCCCGGCACGCGTCGAGCTGCCGGCCGCAGCGAAGCTCGGCGCCGGAGCGCCGCCGCCGTTTTCGCCCTCGACGTTGACTTCGACGTTGAAGATCATTCGCGCGTAGTCCGTCCAGACGCTGTTCATCAGGTCGCCGAACAGCGTGAATGCCTCGTTCTTGTAGGCCACGAGCGGATCGATCTGGGCGAAGCCGCGCAGGTGGATGCCCTCGCGCAGGTAGTCCATGTCGAACAGGTGCTCGCGCCAGCGTTCGTCGATGATCTGCAGCAGCAGGAAGCGCTCCAGCGCACCCATCAGCTCCTCGCCGAGCGCCTGCTCGCGCGCCTCGTAGCGCTCCATCGCCATCTCGGTGATGCGATCGGTCAGCACGGTGCGGTCGACGCGCTCGGGGTCGAGGTCCTCCTCGCCGAGATCGAGCGGGAAGAACTGGCCGAGCGCCGTGAACATGCCGTCGAGATCCCAGTCCTCCATGAAGTCGCCCGGCGTGTACTGGTCGATCGTGCGCTCGATCACGCCTGCGACCTCGCGGCGCGCCTCATCGCCGATGCTCTTGCCTTCGAGCACCTCGTCGCGGTAGGCGTAGATCACGCGCCGCTGCTCGTTCATCACGTCGTCGTACTCGAGCACGCGCTTGCGGATCAGGAAGTTCTGTTCCTCGACCTTCTTCTGGGCTTTCTCGATCTGCTTGGAGAGCATCCCCGCCTCGATCGGTTCCTCGTTGCCCTCCTCGTCGACGCCGCCGAGTTTGTCGAGGATGCGGTAGATGCGATCGCCCGCGAACAGGCGCACGAGGTCGTCCTCCGCGGAGAGGAAGAAGCGGCTCTCCCCCGGGTCCCCCTGGCGCCCAGCGCGTCCGCGCAGCTGGTTGTCGATTCGGCGCGACTCGTGGCGCTCGGTGCCGCAGATGAACAGCCCGCCCGCGGCCATCACGTGCTGGCGGTTCTCCTCGACGCTCGCCTCGATCGCCGGGAGCACCTCGCTCGTGCGCTGCTCATAGTCCTCGGCATCGGGCTCGACGCCCTGGCGTGCGAGCTCCAGGCGCACGAGGTGCTCGGGATTGCCGCCGAGCTTGATGTCCACGCCACGACCGGCCATGTTCGTCGCGATCGTGACCGCGCCCGGCTGGCCCGCCTCGGCGACGATCTCCGCCTCACGCTCGGCGTGCTCGGGCTTGGCGTTGAGCACGGTGTGCTTGATCCCGTGCTTGGCCAGGCGCTCGCCGAGCAGCTCGGAGACCTCGACCGAGATCGTGCCGACGAGCACCGGCTGCCCGTTCTCGTGACGCGCCGCGATCTCTTTGACCACGGCGTTCCACTTGCCCTCCTTGGTCTTGTAGATCTGGTCGTTGCGGTCGTTGCGGACCATCTCCATGTTGGTCGGAACCTGCACGACCGGCAGCTCGTAGATCTTCATGAACTCCGTCGCCTCGGTCAGCGCCGTACCGGTCATGCCCGAGAGCTTGTCGTAGAGGCGGAAGAAGTTCTGGTAGGTGATCGTCGCGAGCGTCTGGTTCTCCTCCTGGATCGAGACGCCCTCCTTGGCCTCGACCGCCTGGTGCAAGCCCTCCGACCAGCGGCGCCCATCGAGGATGCGGCCGGTGAACTCGTCGATGATCTTCACCTCGCCGTCGATCACGGCGTAGTCGACGTCGCGCTTGTACAGCGCCTCGGCGCGCAGCGCCTGGATCAGGTGGTTGACCAGGTGGCCGTTCTCCGCGCGGTAGAGGTGGTCGATGCGCAGGAATTTCTCCGCCTTGGCGACGCCCTGCTCGGTGATCGCGACCGTTTTCTGCTTCTCGTCGATCTCGAAGTCGAAGTCCGCGACGAACGACTTCTTCGAGCGCGGGTCCATCCCCTCGGGGGTCTTCCCCGCCGTCATCTGCGGCGCCAGGCGCGCGAACTTGACGTACAGGTCGGCCGCCTGTTCGGGCGCGCCCGAGATGATCAGCGGCGTGCGCGCCTCGTCGATCAGGATGTTGTCGACCTCGTCCACGATCGCGAACGGGTGCCCGCGCTGGACCTTTTCTGAGAGCTCCGTGGCCATGTTGTCGCGCAGGTAGTCGAAGCCGAACTCCGAGTTCGTGCCATACACGACGTCGCAGGCGTAGGCGGCGTGCTTCTGATCCGGCGGCTGCATGTTTTCCAGCACGCCGACGCTCACGCCGAGCGCGTCGTAGATCGGGCTCATCCATTCGGCGTCGCGCCTGGCCAGGTAGTCGTTGACCGTCACCACGTGCACGCCCTTGCGCTGCGGCTGCTCGCCCTCCGGCGTGTCGTCACGTACAGCGAGCGAGTTGAGCACGACGGCGAGCGTCGCCGTCAGCGTCTTGCCCTCGCCGGTCTTCATCTCGGCGATCTGCCCGTCGTTCAGCGCCATCGCACCGACCATCTGCACGTCGAAATGGCGCATCTGCATCTTGCGCTTGCCCGTCTCGCGCACGATCGCGAAGCACTCCGGGAGCAGCGCCTGCAGCGACTCGCCGTCGGCGGCGCGCTCGCGCAGCGCGTCCATCCGCTCGCGCAGCTCGGCGTCCGAATCGTGTTCGAGCTCGGGCTCGAACGCGTTTATCAGGGCGACGCGCTTCTGGTATTCCTTGTACTTCTTCGCCTCGCCGACGTTCAGCGCGCGATCGAGCAGGGAGGGCATGGGCCAAGGATAGCTTCCGAGCCCGCCCCGTCTACCCACCGGCGGGGACTCAGCCGAAGCTCTGCGTGACCGACCTTCCCCTGCCATGGCAGTCGGCCAGCGTCACCGTCAGCGGACCGTCCGTCGTGACGTGGAGCTGAGCCTTGCAGTCGACTTTGGCGCGCGCCGCGTCGATCGTCACGTGCGCGACGTTGCTCGCCGTCAAGTCGAGTGCATCGGCCGCGGCCTCGACCGGCGCCGCAGCCCACGCCTTGCTCTGGCTCGTATACGGGATCGCCGGAATCTGCCCGCCCGTGAGCGCTCCCGCGCCGTGCTGTGTCGCCTGCGCCGGGGGATCTCCCTCGCCGAAGGCCTGCGAGCGGACGTCCACCGTGCCCAGCGGCGCGGCGCCGCCCGCTTCGCCCAGGGCGACGTCGTAGACCCAGTAGGCGTGGCCCGCCGCCGTGCCGTCTGCGGCGAAGTCCATCGTCGGGTTGTAGACGTATGTCACGTGCGCCGGGTCAGAGTCGATCGTTTCCGTCCCGAGGAAGGCGGCGGCCGGCGCGTATTCGTCGTTGAGCGCCAGCGTCAGGTGCTCGCCCGCCTGGAACTGGTCGAACTCGTAGCGGTAGCCGAGGTCGTCGAACGCTTTGACCTGTTCGAGCACGCCCGCGATCGGCACGAGCTCGTCGGTCGTCTCGTTCCAGATCAAGAACGGCACATTGCGCACAGAGCCGAGCATCCGCTCGGTCAGCGACTGGTTCTCGCCCGGCTGCGGTTCGCCCGGCGGAACCCACACGCCGAGGCCCGGCGGGCCGACCGTCGGCTGCGCCCGCGCGAACAGGTCGGGGAACTGGCTGGCGAACTTGTACGTGCCGTAGCCACCCATCGAATAGCCCGCGATGTCCGTGAAGGTCGGGTTCAGGTGATAGTGGGCGGCGACGTCGGCCCACACTTCGAACGTCTCCGCGCCGGCGTGGTCGTAGTACCAACCGTCCGGCCCGCGCCCGGACGGCGTGAACACGATCGAGCCCGGCCCGCGCGCGGCGAACTCCGACTGGTTCTTCGTACCGGCGAACTGGTTGTAGTTGGCCGACAGCGAGTGCAGCAGCAGCGTCGTGCCCCAGCCCGTGCTCGGCTGCACACCGCTCGGCACGTAGATCGCATACGGCAGCAGCTGCCCGCGCATCTCGCCGATGCAGGCGCTCGAGCTGCCGCAGCCGCCCGTCGCGTAGTCGGCGCCCTGGCCGTCGGAGTAGTGCGAGGCGAGGATGCGGTCGAAGGCGCCGCTCTGCGGCACGCCGGTCGGCTGCCCCGCCATGTCATCGTCGCTCTTGGCCTTCAGCTTGGCGAAGTCGACGTCGGCGTGAAAGGCGCTGATGTCACCGCTTGCGAGCGCCTGCGCCTGCGCCGACTCGCGCCAGTATGCGGGGCTCGCCTCGGTCTGCGGCCCCGGCGTCCCGGGCATCGGCTCCTGCGCGTTGAAGCGGAAGGCCACGTCGAAGAACGCCGGCGGCGAGGTCGCGGCGCCGGCGCCGCCCGGCTGCGTCGCGCTGGCTACAGCGCCCGGCAACAGGTATTTGCCGCTCGCCTCATCCCACAGCCCGACGCCGGCCGCCAGCCGCACCGTCGAGCTCCCCGGGTCCCACTCGCTGTGCGCCACTTCGACCGTGATCTGGCGGCGTGCGAGGTCGACGCTCACGCTTGGCGCCGGGCCGGGCACTTCGGCGCCGCTCGCTGCGTCGGTGAGCGTCGCCGCTTCACCATGCACCGTGAGGAAGTACTGCGCCGGCGCGCTCACGTTAGCGCCGAACGGGAATGGGTGCGTTTCGCCTTCTTTGCCGCCGATCGCGAACGCCGTGGCCACCAGGTCAGGGTTCTCCAGCGTGTTGAGCGTGATCCGGAACGCTGTCGCTTTGCCCTTCGGGCGCACGCGCAGCTCGATCAGGTTGGCCGCGTTCTCGTCGTAGCCCGGACCGGTCGGATAGGTGTAGGTGCCGTTCGGTTCGGAGAAAGTGTCGCCGCCCGAGGCGTCGCCGCCCGGCGAGATCATCGGATTGGTCGGATCGACGAGCGCCTTCGCGCCGTGGTCGTCGTAGACGTAGCCCTGGTAGAGGAACTCGCCGCGGCGATATGCGCTGGCGCCAGAGATCAGGATCGGCTGGGCGCGCCAGCCGCTGCCCTTGGCGTTTTCCAGCTGCGGCGCCTGGGCGAGCGGCTGATACAGGACAGCCGGGCCCGGTCGCGTCGCGGTGCCCTGCTGCGCGGGCAGCGAGCCCGCCTGCTTCGCCTGCGCCCCCGCGGCGAGAACGAGCCCCGTCAAGAGTCCAGCCGACAGCGCACGACGAGCGAGCCTCGACGCGCCCGCGCGTCGTCCACGGATTCCCCAGCCGAGTGACCCCACAGACGTCCCTCCATATGAGACAACCGAACGCGGCTGTCTCTACCCGAGCGAACGGCCGGCTAAACGTCGCCGAGAGGCTGGGCGCGCGCGCCGCGGTGCGCGCGCGCAGCTCAGAGGCCCGGCTGCGAGGCCGGTTGCGAGGCGGGCTGGCCGAACATCTGCGCCGCTGCCTCCGCCGCCGAGCGACGGTTGGCGGCGGCCACGCGGGCCTCACGTCGGTGGCGACGTTTGTCGCGGTGGCGCTTGACCTGGCGAGCCAGCTCGTCGAGCATCAGGTTGAGCGAGTGGAGCATCTCCGGCGAACGGTCGCGTGCACGCAGCGTGACGCCCTTCAGGTAGAGCGTCGCCTCGGCGACGTGGCAGTCGGCGACCCGCGGATTGGGCTCCTTGAAGATCTCGATCTCCACGCGCGCGAGCTCAGAGACCTGCCGCGCGACCTTGTCCAGGCGTCGAGTCGCGTGCTCGCGTATCTCGTCGGTGACCGGAACGTTTCGACCCTTGATGTCAATCTGCATCACAGGCTCCTTTGGTCGGCTGTTGTCTGGCGCTTGCCAAGGATGCTACGCCCGCCTCTGGCGGATGTAAACGTAGTTACCCACAATCTCCTCCTAACGTCCACATCGGCACCCGGGGCGGGGCGATGACAGAATCGGCCTCGTGACCGCGAACCTGCCGGGCGCTGCCGCAAACCT
>CAVQNP010000002.1:0-1287202 GCA_963714215.1 uncultured Solirubrobacteraceae bacterium | reverse complement strand
CACCCGATGCGGACACTTCCAGGGCCGTCGACTGAGCCGCGTACAGCGTGATCGCGGGAGAGCCGACGCCCGCGGTGAAGGTGGTCGAGCCGGAGGGGTATTTGGGCGAGGTGAAGTTCGGGCTTTTCGACGGCCCTTTGAACGTGAGCGTGTGTAGGCCGGTGTAGCTCGTGGTCGTGTTGCCGTACAGGTCGGTCGCCGTGACCGTCTCGGTGAACTGCGTGCCCGCGGTCGGCGACGGCGTCGAGAGCAGGAACTTGCTCGTCGTACTGAGGCCGTTGACCGTGAAGCTGCCGGATTTGCCGCCGACCGAGCCTTCTTCTGCGGTCAGGGTCATGGAGCCGGCGTCGTAGATCGCGATCGACGCGGTTCCTTCGCCCGAGGTGAAGTTGACGGACGCGGGGTATTTCGGCGCATGACCGTCCGGGCTCGTGGTGGGCCCCGTGAACGTGATCGTCCTGGGGCCGGTGAAGCTCGTCGCGGTGTTGCCGTACTGGTCGACCGCCGTCAGCGCCTCGCTGAATTCTTTGCCGGCCGTCTGCGTCGAGGGCGTCGGCACGGTGAGTTTGCTCGCGGCTGCGGCGGCCACCGTGAAGCTGACCGATCCAGAGATCGAGCCTTCGGCCACTTTCAGGACGGGCGTCTCGGCCTTGTAGAGCGTGATGCTGAAGCCTTCGCTCACGCCGCTGGCGAATTTGACCGACGCCGGGTATTTCGGGGAGGTCGAGTTGGGGCTGCTGCCCGGTCCGCTGAAGGCGATCGCCTTCGTGCCCGCGTAGCTAGTGGCTGTGTTGCCGTATTCGTCCTTGGCCGTGAGCGTGTCTTCGAAGGCCGTTCCCGCGGTCTGGGCGCCGGGATTGGCCGGCGTGATGCTCTTGGCCGAAGCGGGGCTCACGGTGAAGCTGGCCGAGATCCCCAGGACGGAGCCTTCTTTCGCGGTCAGCGCCGTGGTCTCGGCCTTGTACAGCGTGACACCGAAGCCTTCGCTCACGCCCGATGTGAATTTGACCGACGCCGGGTATTTCGGGGAGGTCGAGTTGGGGCTGCTGCCCGGTCCGCTGAACGTGATTGTCTTCGTGCCGGCGTAGCCGGTCGCGGTGTTGCCGTACTGGTCGACTGCCGTCAGTGTCTGATTGAACGCTGTGCCTGCCGTCTGGCCTGACGGCGTGGGGATTGTGAAGCTGCTCGCACTCGCGGATGCGACCGTCACCGACACGCCGGCGCCGTTGTTCAGCGTGCCGTCGCTGACGGTGATTTTCGCAGTCTCGGCCTTGTACAGCGTCATCACGCCGTTGCTGGAGCCGGACACGGTGGCGACGCCGTTCGAGAAGTTGATCGTCTCGGCCGTGCCGAAAGCGGTCGTCGTCCCGGAGCCGCTCGTGACAGTCGGCTGAGAGGTGCCGGCGCTGCCGGCGCCGCCGAAGGTCAGTGTCTTGCTTCCGACATAGGCCGTGACCGTGTTGTTGCTCGCGTCCTGCGCCGTGATCGTGAGGTTGTCGCTCGTTCCTGCGATCGGCGTCGTCGTCGCGGGAGCCAGCAGCAGGTGCGTGGCCGGGCCTGTGCTCACCTGTGCGGAGGCACCGGCGCTCGTCGCGGTCCACGACCGCCACACGGCGGTGATCGTGTAGGTGTGTTTGCCGATCGAGACCCCCGTGTCGGTGCAGCTCGTTGGCGTCCCCGGTGCTGCCGAGCTCGGGCATGCGCTGCTCGCAGCACCGCCGTCGCGGCTGACGTAGTAGCTGACCGTGCCGCCCGCCGGTGCGCTAACCGCCGTCCAGCTGAGCGCCACGGTGCCGCCGCCGGGAGTGGCCGAGCTGATCTGCGGCGCCGAGAGGTCACCGACGTGCCCGCTTGCGCTGCCGCTGCTTTTCGCAGCCCAGAACGCCCACGCGGTTGTGCTCGCCACGAGCGCGACGAGGAGCAGCAGGAGCGATGTACGTCGGCGCCCGAGGACGCGCGTGAATACGGTTCTCATGAGTGCGCGCTCCCGCTGTAGGTGAAGGTGAACGACGCGCCCTTGCACGCGTCCTGGTTGATCGGCAGGTCCTTCATCAGCACCTGCGGGGCGCTGATCGCGCCCGAGGGCAGCGCGACCTGGCCGTTGGCCGGGATCGTCAGCGCGGTGGTCTCGGAGATGTTCGATTGCGTCAGCTGCAGGTTGCTCGGCCCGTCACAGCCGGCCTTGCTCGAGCCGGCAGCGACGGTCGCGGTCAACGCGGTGACGGTGATCGTCACGTTGTTGGGGTTCGTCAGCGTGATCGCCAGCGCGCGGGTCATCCCCGGGGAGAGCGGCCCGGAGGCGTTGCCGGACACCGTGAACGGTTTGCCTTCCGCTTCTTTGGCGATTTCCCTGACGATCGTCCACGTGTAGCCGGCCGCCGCGCTCGTGTTGCCGACTGCGTCCACGGCCTCGACTTCGAAGCGGTGCGAGCCGAGCGGGAGCGAGGAATAGGGCTGCGGGCTCGAGCAGGCGGAGAACCTGGAGCCGTCGCGACGGCAGAGGAAGCGAGCGGACTGCTCGCCGTCGGCGAACGTGAACGTTGCTGACTTGGCGGTTGTCGTTGCCGCAGGCTTGCCCGTGATGCTCGGCGTCGGCGGTGCGGCCGTGTCGATCGTGAAGCGCGAACCGGCCTGAGCGGAGGCCGGAGTGGTGTTACCGGCCTCGTCGGTGGCCCGCACGTGGATCGTGTACGTCCCGTCGGCCGGGAGGCGCAGCGAGTAGGACCAGCGAACGGTGTCGTGACCGCTTCCTGAGACATCGACCGGGCCGAACATCTCGCTGGGGCGGTCGAATGCTCCGCCGCCCCACCAGTTTCCGCCGACGCGCTGGATCGAGAGCACCACGGCCTTGACGCCGTGCGCGTCGCTCGCGCTGCCGCAGAGCGAGGCATGTCCCGGGCAGTGGGCGCCCCAGTCGGCCGCGCCGAGCGTGAGCCCGTCGTTGGGGTAGGAGATCGAGGCGCTCGGCGCCGTCGTGTCGATCGTCCACGAGTAGGAGGTGATCGAGCTCGTCTTCGAGCCGCCGACCGCCTTCACCTTGAAGGTGTGCTGACCCTGGGCCAACGAGCCTGGGTAGTTGACGCCGCTCGTCGGGCAGGAGCCAAACGAGCCACCATCGAGCTGGCACTGGAAGTCGACGCCCGACTGCCCGTCGGAGTAGGTGAAGTGCGCCGTGGCTTGCGTCGTCGGGTCGGCCGGCCGGCTGGTGATCGTCGGCGCAGGAGGCGTCGGCGGCTCGGGCGGGCGCGGCGGCGCCGGGCGCAGCAGCGGCGCGAACGCTCCCGCCGCGGCGAGCGAGATGCTCACGACCAGCAGGACCGTCAGCGAGGCCAACAGCACGAGGGAGCGGCGGCTGCCGATCGACCGGCGACGGGTCTCGTCGCGGGTGGCGCCTTCCGCTCGCCTCGCCTTTCCCTTGCTGTTGTCAGTTCGCAGGCCCATCTTGTTACCGCTCGTTCTCCTCGTTGAAGTTCAGAAAGTTCAGGTGCTACAGCCGGCGGTGGCCGGCAAGCTTGTGGAGGGGAGGCGTCCGTGCCTCCCCTCCACCGCCCCCTTCGCTAGCTCGTCAGAGCGAGCGAGATCGTGGCGCCCTTGCAACCGTCCTGGTTTGCAGAGGTGTCGGCCATCGAGATGGAACCTTCGCTCGCGAGCGCTGCTTCTTTGGCGTGTGCGGCGATCGTCTGGTTCTCAGGTGTGTCGGCGATCGTGAAGTCTTTCGCGTCACAACCTTTTTCGACGTGCGTCTGGTCGATCGAGACGACCGCGTGAACCGTGCCAACCTGCAGGCTCGAAGTCCCGCCGTTGTCGGCGGCGAATGCGACCGGGGAGCTGCCGCCGGGCGTCAGCGCGTTGGTGATCGAGCCATGCAGCGTGAGCGTGCCGTTGCTGGCTGCCACCGAGCCCGAGCCTTCGCCCGAGCCGGTCGTCGTCCAGAACGCAACGGCGATACCGGCAACCGCGAGAACGGCCACGGCGCTGAGCACCAGTGCGGTGCGCTTCTTGAGTAGTTTGCGGAACACAGGCTCCTCCTTGGTTGGTGTCCTTTCTTTGGAGCCATGTGCTCCAGTGGCGGTCATGGTGGACTGCGCCCGGTGCGATCTCGCCGGAACTTCGGCTAGTTGCACCTGCACCTTCCGCTAGGTCCCGCCGAGGCGCCGCGTGCCGGCGGGCGGGGGAGCGCTCGATCTAGACCAACGTGCAGTAGGCCTCAGATCGCTCCGGCGCAAAGCTGTCGGACATGGATCGGGGTGAGACATCGGATGACGCGCAGGTGATCAGGCTGCACCCGATGCGGGTGCTTGTCGTCTCAGAGGACGAGCCATTCCGCGCGGTCAACGCAATGCTCTTTGCACGGCGCGGCTGCCGTGTGTTCAGCCTCACGGGCGTATACGCCGCGGCCGAGTTGATCGCGCGCGAACGCGTCGATGTCGTCGTCGTCGACGGCCCCGACCGCGCACGCTCGCTGATCGGCGAGCTCGAGCTCACGGCTGACCTCGTTCCCCCCGTCGGGATCGTCTGCGCCGGGAACACAGGGGAAGTCGCTCCCAGCGGCGAGCCGGTTATCGAGAAGTGGGCGCCGTTCGAGGATCTCTACGCCGCGATCGAGCTGGCCGACCGTGCGCGTGCGCGCGAGCACGCCCCCAGCGCAGCGACCTCCCACGGCACGACGGCGCGAGCACTCGACTGATAGCGGCGCGGGCCGTGCCGCGCACGCGCGAGGCCGTTTGAGCTTTACCCGATAGATGCCGATAAATCCACCGCGCGCGGCCGTAGGACGGGTGCGCGCCAAAGCGATGAGACGTCAGACCCCGGTACAGGAGACACCAGTGCGCGACCTCGACCGCGTCGAAAGCGCCTTCGCCGAGCTGGGCTTGCTCCCGAGCGGGCCGGCGCAAGGGCACGCACTCGAAGCGGCAGATGCCGCGCTGCCATCCTCAGACGCGCAGGGCCCCGCGACGCAGACCGCGATGCTGCTGCTCGCGCGAGGATTGTTCGCGCGAGTCGCCGGTGGGCTCTCGGAGGACCCCGCGCTGATCGCTCGCCTCGTCGATCGCCTGGCCGACGAGCTCGGCGAAACGCGTGCCCAAGTGGCCAGAGAGCTGCTCGGCGCGCCCGAGCTCGAGGGGGAGCGCGAGGCCTTCACAGCCGACGCTCTGCTGGCTCTGGTGGAAGGCAGCGACAGGCGCCTCACGCGCCTGGGCTTCGATCTTCACGACGGCCCGCTGCAGGAGCTGCTGCTGCTCGGCGAGGATCTGCGGATGTTTCGCGGGCAGCTCAGCTCCGTGCTGGGCGAGGACCGTCAGGCTTGGCTGCTGCGAGGCCGTCTGGATGACCTGGACGCCCGGCTTGTGGCGCTCGAGCGTGGCCTGCGGCAGATCTCGACGGCTGTGCACGCGAGCTTCCTGATCGAGCGACCGTTCGCCGACGCCGTGCAAGAGCTGACGGAGGCCTTCGCGGCGCGCACAGGCATCGTTCCGGCGCTCAGCCTGCACGGCGAGCCGGCGAGCATGTCGCCCTCACAGCGGATTGCGCTGCTGAGCGTCGTCG
This sequence comes from uncultured Solirubrobacteraceae bacterium, assembly GCA_963714215.1. Taxonomy (GTDB): domain Bacteria; phylum Actinomycetota; class Thermoleophilia; order Solirubrobacterales; family Solirubrobacteraceae; genus Palsa-744. The sequence continues at coordinate 1,281,655 of CAVQNP010000002.1, read as the reverse complement.
GCGAGGCGCTCAGCAATGTCCGCGAGCACGGGCGCGGGGCGAGCGAGGTCGAGGTGTCGATCGCGCTAGGCGCCGCCGGCGTCAGTGCGCGCGTGCGCGATGACGGCTGCGGGTTTGACGTCGAGGCGGCGCTGCTCGGGGCTGCGCGCCGCGGGCGCATCGGTCTCGCCGGTATCCACGAGCGTGTGCGGCTGCTCGGCGGCGAGTGTGTCGTCGACAGTAGACCCGACGGTCCGACGACCGTGTCGCTGACGCTGCCGCGATGGGAGCCGCTGACCGGCTCGATTGCCGCCGCCGGCGGCGAGTGACGCCGCTCAGCTCGCGACCGGCGCGAGGCCGTGCTCGTAGGCGTAGCGCACCGCGCCGCTGCGGTTGCTGACGCCGAGCTTGCGGTAGATGTTGGTGAGGTGGAACTTCACAGTGTGCTCGCTTACCCACAGCTCGCTCGCGATCGCCTTCGTGGTCAGGCCGCCGGCCACGGCCGCGAGGATCGTCAGCTCACGCTCGGTCAGCGTCGCCTCCGGTCCCTCGTCCTGTCCGGACCCCTCGCCCGGCTCGTCCTTTGGCGAGTGGAACAGCGTGTAGCCGGAGGCGACCTGGCGTAGTAGCGCAGGGACGTCGAGCGAGCTCACGCTCTTGATCACATATGCGCTGGCCCCGGCCTTGGTCGCGGCCTCGATCGAGGCGCGATCGTCTGAGCCCGACAGCACCACCGCCTTGACCTCCGGCCAGCGGCGCTTGAGCTCGGTGATGCATTCGACACCGTCCATCTCGGGCATGCGCATGTCCAGCAGCACGATGTCCGGATTGCGGCGCTCGACCAGCGGCAGCACCTCCGCGCCGGTGTGGGCCTCGCCGATCACGTCGATGTCGTCGCACGCCTCGAGCGCCCGGCGTAGCCCTTGGACGATCAGCGGATGATCGTCGGCGACCAGCACCTTCAAGACCTGCTCCATGCAATTGCTCCCGTCGTCAATGCCTACAGGAGCAGCATCGGCCGACGGTCGCGCCTACTCGAAGTCGCGACGCTCGGAGCGGACGGAGCCGCGCGCGGCTCCGCACGTCTATTCGTGACCGTGGCTCTCGCCGGCGGCCGCTGCCGGCGGGCGTGACTCCTCGGCCAGCGAGGTGATCGTCAGCGCCCCGCGCGCGGAGGACTCGAGCACCTCGGTCGCCTCCTCCAGCGAGCGGGCATAGAGCTCGACGAGCAGGTGCACGATGATGCGCGAGTCGTCCTCGTGCTTGTGGAAGCGCACGTGCGTGAAGAACTCGCGCACGCCGTGGTCGCCGAATGCGGCGTAGGAAAGCGCGTCCCCCGCCTCCGGCCCCGAGCAGCTCTCGACCTCGTCGGCGTCGACGGTGACCGTGCAGGACGCCACCCACGGCGTTCCCGCGATCATCCGTTCCCAGCGATCCTCGATCGGCTCCACGCGGCTGTTGTTGAAGCCGAGGTGGGGCTGGTCGTGCATGCAGTCGAGGCACTGGACGACGGCCTCCTGCAGCTCGTCGATCACTTCCGCGCGCTCGCCCGTGTCCGGATCGATCTTGTGAATGCCCTCGTAGTGGACCTGCACCTCGAGATCCTGCGACCAGCAGCGGTAGCAGCGTAGCCAGCTGCGCGCGCCGGTCTCTGGGGTGGAGCCCTCCATGGCGCAATTGTAGGACGGCGTCCCCCGCACGCTCCTGGCGAGTGGCGCGGGGATGGCGCATCCCTGTCCTCAGCGGTGCTTCTTGTGAGCCTTCTTCTGTGCCTCGGCGAGAGGGCGATGTGGCCGGCGAGGCCGCTCGTCGAGCCCGTGGTGCGTCTGGGCGGTGCGCGAGTTGTGCACGGCGTGGGCCGAATGCGGCGCCGTGACTGTCGCGCCGGGTTAACGGAGAACGGGGCGCCGAAGCGCCCCGTTCCCGTCAACTGGAGCGTGCGTGCCGCTCAGTGGTGCTTCTTTTTCTTCTTCTTGCCCTTCACCGTGAAGTGGTAGGTCTTCACGGTCGGGGCACCGCCGAGGGCCGACTTGTAGGTCAGCTTGGCCGTCAGCTGAACCTTCCGGCCCTTGGCCAGCGCCTTCTTCACCTTGCTCGAGGCCTTGACCGTGATCTTCAGCGGCACTCCGGCTTTGCCGGCGGCCGTGACCTTGCCAGAGACGGTCGTCTTCGGGCGGCACTTGCCCTTGATGCGTACCTGGTTCTTCTTGCACTTCTTCTTCTTGGCGATCGACGCGTTGCGCGAGATCGTCCCCGTCGGCACCGTCACTTCGACGGTCGCCGTGCCGTCCTGCGTGGGCACGAAGACAATCGTGAGCGTGCCGTCGGAGTTGGCTTTGATGCTTTGGATCGTGTACCCGCTGTTCGGCGTCGGTGGCGGGGGCGTCCAGGTGAGCTGTGCTGCCGCGCTCGGCTCGCCGTTGTCAGCCGAGCCGTTGCCGTTCAGGTCCAGGAACATCTGCATCGTGTCCAGACCGGCGGCCGTGCCGACGTAGCTGATCACTGCCTGTCCGGCCGCGTTCGTCGTCACGCTGCCCGTTTTCGGGTTCGCGCCGGCGATCGAGTAGACGAGCGGGCGGTTGGCGTACGGCACGTTCGCCGTGTCCGCCGCCGTAACGTTGACCGTCGCCGTCTGCCCGACCACGTGTGACTGCGAGACGGGCTGCACGCTGAGCGCTGTAGGCACCTGCGAACGGTTGACGATCGAGTAGCTCGCCGATTCGCCCGGTTTCAACCCGACCGTGAGATGGTCGTCCCAGCTCGCACCGGCGCCGTTGTCGAGCAGCGTCGGGTCGATCGAGTCGTTGAACACGGGTGTGCCCACGGGCGATTTCCGCACGGCTTCCCAGATCACGTCGTTCCATTCGCCCTCTTGCCAGTTGGTCCATTCCGGCGTCGCTTCGACGAAGCCGCCGAGCGTGCCGGTGTTCGGATTCTGGCCGCCGATGAAGCGCGGCGGGCCACCGAGGAACACGCCGGTCCCGTGGTCGTCGTTGGCGACGAACAGGTCCCCCGCGATGATCGCGTGGAAGAACAGCGTCGCCGACGGGGCCGTCGAGCCGCCTTTGCCCGTCACGTTTTCGACCTTGTAGGTCGAGGTGAACTGCGGCTCGCCGTTGACGTACTTCGTCGTGTCGGTGATTTCCGCGTAGTCGAGCGATTCAGCCTGGACCTTGAACGTGGTCACCTCGGTGTAGGGGTCGGCGGCCGAGCCGCTGCCCGTCGCCGGTCCCTGCGTGCCTTCGGTGTAGATCTCACCGGATGGCAGGTGCGGTCCCGCCGCACCCTCGAAGCCGAACACTTTTTCTTTCAGGATCGTCGGCTGGCCGGTCCCTTCGGGCGGGAACGCCAAGAAGAACCCGCAGTCGCCTTCAGTGCCGGACGGCGGGTAGTAGTTGGTGCCCACGTTCGGGTAGCTCGACTGACACTGCCCGAGGTTGCCGACCGAGACGACCAGCGGGCTGCCGGGCAGCGTCACCGTGCCCGCACTCGCGTTCACGGCCCCTGCACACATCAATCCCGCGAGCGCGAGGATCAGCGCCGTGAGCGTCCTCGACCCCCTGAGCGAGCGTCGGCCTCGCCGAGGCGAGAGCCATCGACCGTTTGTCCTGCCAGTCATGCTGAGCCTCCTTGTGCCCGGACCCCCTTGCGGCCACCGTGGGCACTGCCAGTTGCTATTGGCTCGGAGACTATAGGGTCGCGCTGATCGGTAATTGTCGGCTCTGGACACGTTGACAGCGCGCGCACTGGTCGGCGCCGATGCGGTCCTAGCCGAAGGTGAAAGCGAACCCGCTGATCCCCGGCGCGAAGCGCAGGCTCAGCCGGTGGCGCTCGTCGCCTCGCAACGAGACGAGCGTGTACAGCCGCTGCCCGCGCACGGTCACGCTGCCGCCACGCACGTCCGAGCCGGCATCTGCCGCGGTGATCGGCTTGCCGTCGAGCAGCACCTGCACCCGGCGCGGGCGGCCGCCGGCGGAGCTCAGCACGAGGTAGACGTTCTTCGCCTGGAACTCGACGTCGATGCCGGCGTTCGAGACGGCTTCGGCGGGCTGCGCGGCGATCTTCCATATTCCGCTGTAGGCGAATTCGTTGAGCGCGAGGTGGCCCGTGGCAGCGGCGCCATAGTCGTGCACGCCGTCCTTCGGGCGCTGCAGCCAGCCTTCGGCGCGGTCGCTGCCGAGATAGGTCTCCGGCGTCGCCCGCCGGCTCGGCACGACGACGTCCTTCGGCGCGCTGCGCCCACCGAGCTGGCTGCCCGCTTCGGCCAGCAGTGCGCGGATCGCCGTTTCGGTCTTGTCGTAGTCGCCCTCGCCGAAGGCCGCGTAGCGGACCTGCCCGTGCGCGTCGATCAGGTAATCGGCCGGCCAGTACTCGTTGCCGTAGGCGTTCCACGTGCCCATTTCGTTGTCCTGCACAACCGGGTAGCGCAGGCCGAACTGCTTGATCGCGCTGCCCACGTTGTCCGCATCGCGCTCGAAGGCGAACTCGGGCGTCTCCACGCCGACGACGGTCAGCCCGTCGTGGCGGTAGGCCGCGTCCCACGCCTTCAGGTAGGGCAGCGTGCGGATGCAGTTGATGCACGTGTACGTCCAGAAGTCGATCAGCACGACATGCCCCCGTAGCGAGGCGAGCGACAGCGGCTTCATGCCCGGCGTGTTGAACCAGTCCTGGGTCTGCATGAAGTCCGGCGCCGGGCCGAGCTTGCGCAGGGCGCGCGCGTCGGCGAGCAGCGTCGCCTGGCTCGCGTTCGCCGGGGCCGCCTTCACGCTCGAGCCCGAGCCGTGGCAGTTCGAGGAGCCGTTGGCCGGCGCGAACTTCGGCTGACGGCCTGAGATTTCGTGCAGGTGCTTGGTGACCGTTTCCGAGCACTCGAGCGACGCCGTCAGGTTGACGTCGGGGATGTGCTGCGCGACGAACTGGTCGAAGTTGACGTCGAGGTTGGTCGCGATCGCGATCGCCGTGACGACCATGATCGCGCCGAGCGCCCGCTGCAGGGCCGGACCGCGGCCGGCCCTGCGAATGCGCTCGAACAGTCGCCGCCCGCCGAGCGTCAGCGCGAGCAGCACGAGCGCCGAGCCGAGCGCGTAGGCGAGTGCGATCACGATCGTTTTGCCGCTCGCCGCACTGACCGAGATCACGGCCGCGAGGATCGGGCTCGCGCACGGCGTGTAGACGAAGCCGAGCGCGCCGCCCACGAGCATCCCCGACCAGAACCCCTCGCCGCGCGAGCGCGGGCCGAAGCGCGCCAGGCGCGACAGCGGCGCCTCGATCCGGTCGGCCAACTGCGGCACGATCAGCGCCGCGCCGAACACGAGCAGGACGACGATCGCCACGTCGCGCAGCGGGTCTGAGCCGAGGCCGACGCCGTCGACTACCTGCGCCACGCCGACGATCGTCACGGTGAACGTGATCGAAAGGCCGAGCACGATGCCGAGCGGCCGACGCCTTCCGCCGACGCCGCCCGCCGAGAGCAGCGCCGGTAGCACGGGCAGCACGCACGGTGAGAGGGCGGTGCCCGCGCCTGCGAGCACGGCGAAGCCGAGGAGGACAAGCATCGAAGGAGAGGCTACGCCCCGAGCTGTACGTCAGGCGCCGATTCCGACGTGCAGCGTGGCCTCGAAGTCGGTCTTCGAGATCGGCCCCACGCACGGCGTCGTGGCGCCCGCCTGGCGGTAGCGGTCGATTCCTGCGCGGACGTCCGACTCGCCGCCGACCGCAGTCAGCGCAGCGAGGAAGTCGTCGGAGATCGCCGCCTGCATCGCCGCCAGATCGCCGGCTGCTGCGTCGTAGCGCTCGATGTCGGCGCCGAAGCCCGAGCGCTCGATCATCGCGCGGTAGAACGGCAGGCCGAAGTACGGAATCAGTTCCGTGCGCATCGCCGCGTAGGCCGAGCCGCGCTCGTCGGTCAGCGCACACGGCACGGCCGGCACGACGTCGAAGCCATCGAGCGTCTTGCCGGCGCGTTCGCGCCCGCTGCGCACCTCCGGGATCACGACGTCCTCGATGTACTGCGGGCAGCACAGCCACAGCAGCACGCCGTCGGCGATCTCTCCGGCGAGGCGCAGCATCGCGGGCGAGAGGGCGGCGATGTAGATCGGCAGCTGCGGCCGCGGATCGATCCCGGCGAGCTGGAAGCCCGTCTGCCACTTCTCCCCGCTCTCGTAGCTCTCGCCGCGCAGGATGCCACGCACGATCGAGGCGTACTCGCGCATCTCGGCCACCGGCTTGTCAATCGTCTGCCCGTGCCAGCCCTCGACCACCGGCCGGTGCGAGACGCCCATTCCCAGGTTCAGCCGCCCGCCCGAGAGCTCGTCGATCGTCGCTGCCGTCTGCGCCATCGTCGCCGGCGTGCGCGTGTAGATCGGCACGACGCCCGGCCCGACGCGGATGCTGCTCGTGGCGAGCGCGTACGCCGTAACGACCGTCAGCGACTCGCGTCCGGCGATGTGCGTGACGTAGGCTGCCTCATAGCCGAGCGACTCGGCGAGCTTGACGCGCTCGATCGCGCTGTCCAGCGAACGGCCCGTCGAGACGAAGCACCCGGTTCCCATGGCCCCAGCTTATGCCAGTGCCGTGGGCGGCGGCGAGTACGCGTCAGCGCCTGAGCAGCACGTACACGGTCATCAGCGCCAGTCCGATCTGCCCGAAGGACAGCGCTGTGCCGAGGTTCGCCGCGCCGAGCGCGCCGGCGAGCGCACTCGCGAGCACGAACGCGCCGAAGATCAGCAGCAAGTCGCCGCCGATATGCGAGCGCCTTCGCGCCGGCTCCCGCAGACGCTCGTGCGCCTCGTCGGGCGTGCGTGCCGAGGGGTCCTCACGCGTGGAGCGCCTGCTCATCACAGGGCTCCTTCCTCGAGCGCCGCCATCAATGCCGCGGTGTCCAGCTTTGGATCCTGTGCGGCGAGCAGCTGCTCGGCCGCGTGGCGCCCGCCGAGCGCGCGCAGCCCGCTCTCGCCGTGCTCGTGCATGAAGTCGGCCAGGGCGTTGGCCCGCCGCGCACGCAGCCTGCGCTCGCGCACATCGACGCTCGCACGGTGTTTGGCCAGCGCCTCGGTCAGCTCGTCGATCCCCTGCGGCGGTGAGAGCGAGGAGACCGCCACGACGCGTGTGTCGCGCGAACCGAGCGAGCGCAGCGCGGCGCTGACGTCGCGTCGCGTGCTCAGCGCGATCTGCCCGAGGTCGGCCTTGGTCACCACGAGCACGTCGGGGATCTCCATGATCCCGGACTTCAAGAACTGCAAGACGTCGCCGCTGCCGGGCTGCACGACGACGGCGACCGTGTCGGCGACGTCGGCGACCTCGGTCTCGGCCTGGCCGACGCCGACGGTCTCGATCACGACGACGTCGAACGCGGCCGCCAGCGCGTGTGCTGCGGCACGCGTCGCCCAGGCGAGTCCGCCGAGCCGTTCGCCGGCCGAGGTCGAGCGGATGAACACCTCTTTGTCGGCGGGGTTGAACTCGATGCGCGCGCGGTCGCCGAGCAGCGATCCGCCGGAGCGTCGCGAGCTGGGGTCGACGGCGAGCATCGCGACTGCACGGCCTTCGGAGCGCCAGGCTTTCAAGAGCGCCGAGAGCAGCGTCGACTTGCCGGCGCCCGGTGGCCCGGTGATCCCGATCACGTGCCCCGGCGCCTCGCCGCCGAGCGCGGCGGGGGAGACCTCGCGCAGCAGTGCGGCCGCCTGCTCGCGGTCGGCGGGCGCGGTGCTCTCGAGCAGGTTCAGCGTCGCGGGGGCGGCGCTCAGGTCGCGTTCGCGCAGCCGAGCGCCGAGCGCGGCCCCCTCGCCGCTCACGCCGCGCCGTTGGCGGAGGAGCCGTTGCCGGCCACCGCCACCGGGGCGGCCGCGACGACGCCGTCGCCACCTGCGCCCTCGGCGCCTACGAGCTCGACGATGTCGCGCATGATGCGCGTGATGTCGAAGTCCTTCGGCGTGTACACCGCCGCCACGCCCGCGCGCCGCAGCCCCTCGACGTCCTGCTCGGGGATGATCCCGCCGACGACCACGGGTGCGGTCACGCCGGCATCGTGCAGCGCGTCGATCACGGCCGGGATCAGCTCGCGGTGCGAGCCGGAGAGGATCGACAGGCCGATCACGTGCACGCCCTCCTGCAGCGCCGAGGCGGCGATCTGCGCGGGCGTCAGGCGGATGCCCTCATAGACGACGTCCATGCCCGAGTCGCGCGCACGCACGGCGATCTGCTCGGCGCCGTTGGAGTGCCCGTCGAGGCCGGGCTTGCCGACGAGGATCTTCGGTCGCCGGCCGAGCTTCTCCTGCAGGCGCGCCACCTCTTCGCGCAGCTCGCCGAGCTCGCCGTCGGCCGGCGCGGCAGCGGCCTCGCCGACGCCGGTCGGCGCGCGGTAGCTGCCGAACACGTCGCGCAGCGTGCTCGACCACTCGCCGGTCGTCGCGCCCGCACGGGCGGCGGCGATTGTCGCGGTCATCAGGTTGGTGCTCTGCTCGGGTCGCCGCGGCGGCCTCGGCGAGCTCGGCCAGGGCCGCATCGACGGCGGTCTGGTCGCGCGCGCCGCGCCACGCGCGGACCTCCTCGATCTGCTGCGCTTCGACGGCGGGGTCGACGACGAGGATGCCGCCCTCGGCGTCGGCCGTCAGCGGCGAGGACTCGGTCTCGGCGAAGCGGTTCTGCCCGACCACGACCTGCTCGCCGGCCTCGATCCGGCGGATCCGCTCGCGGTGGGAGTCGACCAGCGCGGCCTTCATGTAGGCGACGGCCTCGACGGCGCCGCCGTGCTCGGCGACGACGGCCATCTCGGCGCGCGCGCCCTCGAGCAGCTCGGCGACGAGCCCGTCCATCACGATTGAGCCCTCGAAGATGTCGGGGTACTCGAGGATGTCGGTCTCGTAGGCGAGCACCTGCTGGATGCGCAGCGACCACTGCTGGTCCCACGGGCGGGGCAGGCCCAGCGCCTCGTTCCACGCCGGCAGCTGGATCGCCCGCGCGCGGGCGTCGCGCCCGAGCGTGACGGCGAGCGCCTCGAGCACGATCCGCTGGACGTTGTTCTCGGGCTGGGCCTCGGTCAGCCCGAGCGAGTTGACCTGCACGCCGTAGCGGAAGCGCAGGTGGCGCTCGTCCTGCACGCCATAGCGCTCGCGGCCGAGCTCCTCCCACAGCACGCCCATGGCGCGCAGCTTGGCGTGCTCCTCGACGAAGCGCACGCCGGCGTTGACGAAGAAGGAGATGCGCCCGAAGACCTGTTCCATCAGCTTCTGCGTGGCCTGCTCGTCGCCGGCGTGGGCGAGCTGCACGCGCTCGCGTGCGGCGTCGAGCACGGCCATGGCGTTGCTCATCGCGAAGGCGATCTCCTGCACGGGCGTGGCGCCGGCCTCCTGCAGGTGGTAGGAGCAGATGTTGATCGGGTTCCACTTGGGCACGTGCTCGACCGTGTAGGCGATCATGTCCGCGATCAGGCGCATCGATGCCGCCGGCGGGAAGGCGTAGGTGCCGCGCGCGAGGAACTCCTTGATGATGTCGTTCTGCGTCGTGCCCTGGAGCTGCTCCTGGGCGACGCCCTGCTCCTCGGCGGCGACGATGTACAGCGCCAGCAGCCACGCGGCGGTCGCGTTGATCGTCATCGACGTGTTCATCTCGTCCAGCGGGATGCCGTCCATCAGCGCCGCCATGTCGCCGCGGTGGGAGACGGGCACGCCGACCTTGCCGACCTCGCCGCGCGCGAGCTCGTCGTCGGGGTCATAGCCCGTCTGCGTCGGCAGGTCGAAGGCGACCGACAGGCCCGTCTGACCCTTGGCCAGGTTGCGGCGGTAGAGCTCGTTTGAGGCCTTCGCCGTCGAGTGCCCGGCGTAGGTGCGCATCATCCAGGGCCGGTCGCGCTCGGGCAGGCGCGGGGAATGATCGCCGCTCATACCGTCAATTGTACGGTTGCGGCGCGCCCTTTATCCTCTCGTGCGTGGCAGAGACGATCGAGCTTCCGCGCGTCGGTGGGCCAGGGAGTGGCCTCGGCGGGTCGTGGCGGGTGATCGTGCGCAACGACGATCACAACACCTTCGAGCACGTGGCGCGCACGCTGGCGCGTTTCATCCCGGGCATCACGCTCCCCCGCGGTCACGAGATCGCCAACGTGATCCACAGCTCCGGCCAGGCGATCGTCTACACAGGCATGCAGGAGCCGGCCGAGCACTACTGGGAGCAGCTGAAGGGCGCCGGCCTCACCATGGCCCCCCTCGAGCAGGGCTGACTCAAGCGCTCTCGCCCTCGACGATGCCGTGCGGTGCGCCGTTGACGTGACCGTGGCCGTTGCCGGCGGGCCCAGCGGCGTCTGTGTGGATCTCGCCGCCGGCGGTCTTGTCCCACCAGCCGTAGAGCACGGGCACCTGGTACCAGCTCATGTGCACCGTGCGGAAGTGCGTCATCTCGGGACCGGCCCAGTAGCGGTCCCACTGCAGGTGGTGCTCGAAGGTCGCGAACTGCTGGAACTTGTAGCGGTCGTCGCGTGCGCGATAGACGGCGTAGGAGGTCGCGCCGTAGCGCAGCGCGGCGGCGGCGACCGGCTCGAGCTCGCTGCTCGAAGTCGTCGGCGCGGAAGCCCGTGGCGTACCACGGGACGATCACGGTGCCGGCCATCAGGCCCCCACCTCCGCGTGGATCGCGCCCGGGCCGTCGCGCGGTCTTGCCTTCGCCCTCGTTCTCGGCGCCGACGAGGATCGAGATCTTGCCGAGGTGCTTGTTTTCGAGCATCAGCTGGTGCGCTTCGGCGACGCCGTCGAAGCCGAGCGTGCGCCACAGCACGGGGCGGATCTGGCCGGACTCGATCAGCTCGTTGGCCTTCATGCACTCGTACGCGTTGGCGAAGTGCGAGCCGACGATCTCCTTCTGCTTCATCCACAGGTAGCGCACGTCGAAGTCGAGGTTGTAGCCGGTCGTGCCGGCGCAGATCACGACCTTGCCGAACGGCTTGACGGTGAACACGGAGGTCGGGAACGTGGCCTTGCCGACGTGCTCGAAGACGATGTCGGGTGCGTCGCCGAGGATGCCCTTGACGCGCTTGGCGAATCCCCGTGAGACGCCGAAGCGCGCCTTCTCCTCCTCGGGCGTCTCGGAGCCGGTGCGCATCATCCCCTTGAACTCCGCGCGGTCGATGTAGTCGACGGCGCCGAGGCGCTTGACGAGCTCACCCTTCTCGGCGGAGGAGACGACGCCGACGCAGTGCGCGCCCGCGGCGGCGCAGAGCTGCGTGGCGAACACGCCGAGCCCGCCGGCGGCGCCCCAGATCAGCACGTTGGCGCCAGCCTGCAGCTTGCAGCGCGTGATCAGCATGCGGTAGGCGGTGAAGTAGACGAGACCGTAGGAGGCGGCCTCCTCCCAGGTCAGCGCGTGCGGCTTGGGCAGGAGCTGCTGCGCCTGGACCTTGGTGAACTGGGCGAAGGAGCCCCACGTCGTCTCATAGCCCCAGATCTTCTGGGACGGGGCGGCCATCGGGTCGAGGCCGTGCACCTCGGGGTCCTCGTAGGAGGCCTGGTTGCAGTGCACGACGACCTCGTCGCCGGGCTTCCAGCGGGTCACGCCGGCGCCGACCTTCCAGACGACGCCCGAGGCGTCCGAGCCGCCGATGTGGTGGCCGAACTCGGGGTGGTCGCCGTAGCGCCACACGCCGACCGGTTCGCCCAGCGCGGCCCACACGTTGTTGTAGTTGACGCCGGCGGCCATCACGCGCACGATCACCTCGAAGGCCCCGGGCTCGGGCACCTCGATCTCCTCGACCTGGAAAGCGTCCTTCGGTTCGCCCTGGCGCTCCTCGCGGATCACCCAGGCGGCCATCGTCTTCGGCAGCTCGCCGGGCTCTGTGCTGACGTCGGATACTTGCTGCAGGTCGAGTGCCACTGGCCTATGAACCTCGCGTGTTGGGGGACAAGTTGCGCCCGCCATCCTACCCACCCGGCGTGGGGGCGGGCAGGGCCGCTCTCGGGCGGGACGCTCGGCCCGTCCCCGCAACCGGCTGGACGTTCGGTCGAGGAGCCTCCGCGGCATGCTGTAAGTTGCGCGAGATGGCCAGGAAATCGGGGGTGTTGGTCGGGGCGCTGCTTGCGCTGGGGCTGCTCGCCGCGCCGGCGGGTGCGGCGGAAACGACCGTCAACTGCGCCAATCTTCAGAGCGCGCTGAGCGGGGCGAAAGCGGGCGACAAGATCACGCTCAGCGAACTCTGCAAAACCGGTTTTCCCTACACGCTGCCCGCCGTCCAGATGACGCTTGCCGGCACGCCGGGGGCGGGCTTCGACGGTGGCAGCACGGCGCAGCTCGAAGACAATGGAGCTGCGCCCACGATCGAAGGCCTGGTCTTCGAGAACGCGCACAGCACGGCCAAAAACAGCGGCGGTGCGCTGAGCATCAACCTGGCTCCGGAAGGATCGACGGTCACGCTGGCGCACGACACGTTCGTCAACGACGTCGCAGGCGGCGGTGAAGGCGGCGGCGCGCGGATCAATACGGCCAGCGCAACCGCGGTGGTGAACGATTCGACGTTCACGGGCAACGGCGCGACCGGCGCGGGCGGCGCTCTCGCCATCTTTGCCACGAGCGCGAGCCTGAGCGGCGACACGTTCACCAACAACTCGGTGACCGGTGCGGCCGCGTTCGGCGGCGGCCTGTACGCGAGCACGCTCGGGGGCGTGGTCGCGCTGTCGAGCTCGCAGTTCACGGGCAACTCGTCCGATGGCGAGGGCGGCGGAGCTTGGCTCGGCGCTGAGACGCTCGGGGTGGGGATCACGCTGAGCGGCAACACGTTCAGTCACAACAGCGTCTCCGACCCGGGCGGTACGAACACCAACCCGCGCGGCTACCTCGGCGGAGGGCTCGCGCTGGAAGGCGAGGCCACCGAACCGATCCACGCCGTGCAGCAGGGCAATACGTTTGACGGCAACAGCGTGAGCTTCAAAGCGGCGCCGGTCTCGGCGATGGGCGGCGGGGAGTCGACCACGCACATCGCGCTTCAGAGCACGGGCGACCATTTCACGAACAACACGCTGCAGTCGCCGAGCGCGGCGGAAAACGCCGAACCGAAAAAAGTCTTCGGCTGGGGCGCGGGCCTGTCGGTGGCGGAGTGCGGCGACACGGGCGAAGCACCGCCGACGGTCCCGAACGTCGTCTCGACGCTGACGGACGCGGTCGTGGCGGGCAACACGCTGCAGAGCGGTCCGAGCGCGAACGGCGCGGGCATCTACGTCGGCTTCGTCTGCCCGGCGGCCTACGCGACGCTGCAGCTCAACGACTCGACGGTCGCGGGCAATGTGGTCTCCGGCGCGAGCGGCCGGGTCGCGGGGATCAGCGGCGGCCCCCACGACGCGCTCAGCCTGGCGAACACGATCGTCTACGGCGACGGCGGCGGCCCCGAGCTGGGGGGCTTTCAGGGCCTTGCGGGCGTCAGCGCCGAGAACAGCGACGTCTGCTCGGGGACAGCGCCGTTCGCGGGCGCGGGCAACATCTGCTCCGACCCGCTGCTGCTCGGCCCTGGCCCAGGCAGCGCGGACGTGCGCGAGAGCGCGGCCAGCCCGACCTTGGAGCGCGGCTCGAACGCGCTGATTCCGGCGGGCGTCGGCACGGACGCGTTCGGCGGCCCCCGCGTACTCGGCCCGATCCTCTGCAGCGCGAGCCCGGCCGCGGTGGTGGACATCGGCGCCACCGAGTACGCCTACCCGACACCCTCGTGCCCGCCGACGATCCTCTCCTCGCACCCGCAGCCGCCGCTGGCGCCGACGCTGTCGAGCTTGGGGCAGACGAACAAGACCTGGCGCGAGGGCACAGCGCTCGCGCAGCTGAGCTCGACCCGCGCCAAGGGCAGGAAGAAGATCCCGGTCGGGACGACGTTCTCGTTCAAGCTCGATCAGGCGGCGCGGGTCGTGTTCACGTTCACGAAGCCCGCGCCGGGTCGCAAGGTCGGCAAGCGCTGCGTCGCGCAGACCCCAAGGAACAAGCACAAGCGTCGCTGCAAACGCACCGTGACAGCCGGAGCGCTGACGTTCGCTGCGCACGCGGGCACGAACAAGGTCCGCTTCCAGGGCCTGATCTCCAGGCGCAAGAAGCTCAAGCCGGGCAACTACAAGCTGCTCGTGACCGCCACGGCAGCGGGCAGGCGCTCGCGCACGGGCACGCTGAGCTTCACGATCGTCCGCTGAGTACCGCCCGAGCGGCGGGGCTCAGGCGGTGACCGTCTCGGGCTCGCGAGTGCGCTCGGTGCCCTGCGGCGACGCTGCGCCAGAGTCGCCGAGCGCGTGGCCCGGGCCGCTGGACGCCTCGGGCTCGGCGATGGCTGCGGCCTCGATCTGCTCATCGGAGCGCTTGCGGATCAGCGTGAACGCGGCGAGCGCACCGAGCAGCGCCACGGCGGATCCGAGCAAGAGGCCGTAGTGCAGCGAGTAGACGAACGCCTGCTGCGCGGCGTCGGTGACGCGCGCGGGTACGCCGTGCGCGACGCCGCCCGAGCCGAGGCCGTCGGCGAGCTTGCCGCGGGCGGCCTCGGGCAGTCGCGGCAGCAGTTCGTCGATCTTCGAGCGCCCGAGCGTGGCGACGAGCGCGCCGAGGATGGCCACGCCGAAGGTGCCGCCGACCATCCGGTTCATCGAGAGGATGCCGGAGGCGACGCCGGCCTTGGCGCGGTCGACGGCGTTCATCGCGGCGAGGCTCATGGGGGACATCACGAAGCCCATGCCGACGCCCATCAGCATGAAGCCGGGCAAGAGCGCGCCGTATCCGCTTGAGACGGTCAGGTGGGACTGCCAGAACAGCGCGCCGGAGACGGCGAGCAGGCCGAAGGTGATCAGCGGGCGCGAGCCGACGCGGTCGGCCAGGCGCCCGGCGAGCGGCGCGATGATGATGATCATCACGGTCGAGGGCAGGAAGCGCACGCCGGCCTGCAGCGGCGAGTAGCCGCGGATGTTCTGCATGTAGAGGGCGAGGAAGAAGAACATCGCGAGCATCGCGAAGCTGACGATGAAGGCGACGATGTTGGCGCCGAGGAAGGTGCGCGAGCGGAAGAAGCTGAAGTCGACCATCGGCACCTCGCGACGGCGCTCGACGAGCGCGAAGGCGGTCAGGCCGGCGGCGGCGAGCGCGAACATGGCGAGCTCCAGGCCCGAGCCCCAGCCCCAGCCGTTGCCCTCGACGAGCGCCAGGACAAGGGCGGCGAGGCCGGTCGTCAGCGTCAGCACGCCGGGGATGTCGACGGAGCGCTCGACGGTCTCGTCGCGCGACTCGCGCACGGCGAACAGGGCGATCACGACGGCGCCGACGGCGACGGGCAGGTTGAGGAAGAAGATCGACTGCCAGCTGACGGACTCGACGAGGAAGCCGCCGACCACGGGGCCGATGGCGAGCGCCATCGCGGAGACGCCTGCCCAGGTGCCGATCGCCTTGCCGCGCTCCTCGGGAGGGAAGGCGTTGGTGATGATCGACAGCGTGGCGGGCATCATCAGCGCGGAGCCGACGCCCTGCACGGCGCGCCAGGCGACCAGCCAGGTGTCGCTGGGGGAGAAGCCGATGGCGGCGCTCGAGGAGGCGAAGATGACGACGCCGGCGAGGAAGATTTTGCGCCGGCCGAACAGGTCGCCGAGGCGCCCGCCGGTGACGAGCAGCACGGCGAAGGACAGCGTGTAGGCGTTGACGGTCCACTCCAGCGAGGACGTCGAGGCGTTCAGGCTGCGCTGGATCGACGGCAGCGCGACGTTGACAACCGTGTTGTCGAGCATGATCATGAACAGGGCGAAGCACATCGCCCCGAGCGCCCACCAGCGGCGGTTGCCGTCGTGCATCTGCAGGGCTCGGATTCGCTCAGTCATTCATGGCTCTTTCGTCGGTGGGTCGATAGGCGGCAATCTCCTCGCGGCGGCCGAGGATCAGCTCGAGCGCACGTGCGAGCGCTTCGGCCTGCTCGTCGTCGAGCGAGTCCATCAGCTCGTGCAGCGCAGACAGGCGCGCCTCGTTCAGCGCCAGCGGCGCGCCGCGGCCGGCGTCGGTCAGGCGCACGCGCTTCATCCGCCGGTCGACGGTGTCCTCCTCGCGCCCGACGAAGCCACGCTCGAACAGCCCGTCTACGGCACGGCTCATCGCCGGGAGCGAGACGCCGAGCGCCTCGGCGAGCGCCTTCACGGAGCGCCCCTCGCCGTCATCGTCTGACTCGAGCACGCACAGCGCCTTCAGCTGCGTGAACGACAGGTCGAGCTCGCCGATCTTCTTGAACGTGCCGACGTTGGCGCTGCGCATCAGGTAGCTGGCGAGCGCGTACATGTCGCGCGTCAATGCGTCTCGTGCTGCTGCGTCCGGTGGCGAAATTGATTGCATCTAATTAATTATATATATAGAGATAATCTTTCCATCTGTGACATGCAGCACAGTTGGAGTGCGTGAGGTCCTAGGGAGAGGGCTGCCGCTAGGGCTGAAACGGCAGCTCGACGACCTGCGCGCTGACGCCCGCATCGCCGACCTGCACGGTCTCGCCGGGCTCGGCCTCACGCCGCACGAGCGCCAGCGCGATCGGCCCGAGGGTGGGGGACGCAGCGACGCTGCCCACGTGCCCGACCGTGCGCTCGCCCAGGCGCAGCTCTGCGCCGCTTCCGACCGGCGCCGACAGCCGCAGGCCGCGCAGGTGGCGGTTGGGCTTGCCCTTGTAGTAGAGGCGCGCCACCGTCTCCTGGCCGACGTAGCAGCCCTTCGTGAAGCTCACCGCGCGCTCGTTGAGCCCGGCCTCCTGCGGAATCGTGCTCTCGTCGATGTCCACGCCGTAGCGCGGACGACCGCGTTCGACGCGCACGCACTCGGCCGCCTGCTCTGAGACGGCCTGCGCACCGCGCGCCAGCAGCGCACTGCGCAGGCGCTCGGTGTCGGCCGCGTCGCACAGCAGGTCGATGCCCACGTCGGTGCGGATCGCGAGTGCCGCGATGCCATCGATTTCCGCGGGCGCGTTGGCGTGCTCCTCGGAGGTGAGCGCCGTGGGGGCGGCGCCGGCTCCATCCGTGCCCGCCACGCGGTCCGACTCGGGCCCGATCAGCGACAGCAGCCCGCGCTCGAGCGTGCGCTTGTGCAGCTCCACGTCGTAGCCGACCTTGAAGCGGCGGATCATGTCGAACAGCTCCTGCAGCGCCACGCGCTCGGTGTCGAGCTGCAATTCCGCCGGCGCGCCGTCTGCGCCCTCGCCCGTCGCGAGGATGCGCAGATCGCCGAGCATCTTGCCCTTGTGCGTGAGGAACGCCGCGTAGCGGCCTTCGCCCGGGGCGAGCTCGGCCAGCTCGTTCGTGACCTGGCCGTTGAGGAACTCGATTGCGCCGGCGCCGGTGAGCGCGAGCTTGCCGCGCTCGGAGCGGTCGAGCAGGCCGCAGCGCTCGCTCACGATGCCATGCTCTGCGGCGAGCGCGCCTGCCTCGGCGGCGCGGGAGTCTGTCTCTGTCGCGGCCACTGATTCGAGCATAGCCACGCTAGGCTTGCGGGCAATGGGCCTCGCCGACACCTTCCAGCAGATCGTCGACTCGCTGCCCGACGACTGGACCAACCTCGAGCTCGACATGCGCATCGCCGACGAGTCGCGCTACGTCGAAGCGGCGCTGTATCTGACGACTTGCAACGCGCGTCCCTACTCCAAGCACGACTGGCACTGGCGCTTGCTGATCGCCCACCGCTTCGGCCACGCCGCCTCGGCACCGACCGTCCACGGCACGCTCACGCTGCTCGACGAAGCCGGCATCGAGGCAGAGCTCGTCGTGCGCGAGACGCGCAGCGGACGTGCCGAGATCACGCACGGCTGGGGGCGCCCGCAGTCGGCCCGCGAGGAGTTCCGCAGGCTGCGAGCGCAGTAGTCGATGGCGCGCGTGCTGGCGCTCGTGCCCGACCTGCTGTTCGGCTCGCGCGTGCAGGGGGCGCTGACGGCGGCCGGCGATGACGTGGAGCTGATCGGCGACGTGCCCCGCTTGCGCGAGCGGCTCTCGGCACCCGAGGATCCACGCGCCGACGTGCTCGTCGTCGACCTGACCGACGCGCAGCTCGACGGCGCCGCCGTGCACGAATCGCTCGCCGACCACGGGCTGCTCGATCGGATCAAGACGCTCGCGTTCTACTCGCACGTCGATGTCGAGACGGGCGCGCGCGCCCGCGAGGCCGGGTTCGACCTCGTCGTGCCCCGCTCGCGCATGGCGCGCGAGGGTGCCGAGCTCGTCGCGCGCCTCGCCGGCGATGGCTGAGCGCGCGCGGGGCCTGCTGTCGAGCCCGTTCTTCGACTTCGCTCCATGGATCGTGATGTCCGTGATCGTCGGGCCGCAGCGCTTCGTGCTCGCCTCCGGGCTGGCGCTGCTCACGGCACTCGCGATCGCCGCCGCCAACTGGCTCCTCGGGATCAAGCCGATGGTGCTCGACGTCGTCGGCATCGCCTTCTTCGCCGCGCTGTTCGGCGTCGGCCTGTTCGTCGACGACGTCACGCGGCACTGGCTCGAGCGCTGGTCGGGCGATCTCTCGAACACGATCATCGCGCTGATCGCGCTCGCCTCGATCGTGCTGCACCGGCCGTTCACCGTGCAGTACACACATGAGGCGGTCCACCCGCGCCACTGGGACTCGCCGCTGTTCATGCGCATCAACTACCGCGTCACGTGGGTCTGGACGGGGGCATTCCTGATAACCGCCCTCGTCGGCTTCCTCGGCGACGGCCCACTCGATCAGCCCGACAACATGTGGACCAACTGGGTCGTGCAGATCGCCGCGCTGATCCTCGCGTTGCGCTTCACCGAGTGGTACCCGCAGATGGCCCACGCGCGCGACGAGATCGAGCATGGCGAACGCACCGAGCCGGCGCCCACCGTGCGCGAGCTCGCGCTGCCGCTGACCGGCTACCTCGTGCCCGTCGGCATCCTCGTGCTGTGTCTCGACACCGCGCCGTGGTGGGTCGGCGCCGCGCTGATCGCGCTCGGCGTGCTTGCCACGCGGCTGCTCGCCGAGCAAGAGGCCGAGGTCGAGGCCGGCGTCGCCGCGGGCTGAGCTTCGCCGGGGTGCCTACGCGGCGGTTGCGCCGGTGGCCTCGTGCTCCTGCTCGCGTGCGAGCTCGGCGGCCTGGCGCTCGCGCCTGAGCAGCAGCGGGTGCTTGGGTGAGGCACCTGGTCCCGGCAGCGCGCGCGATTCGCGCGCGCTCAACGGCTTGCCGCACCTCTCGCAGACGCGGTGCTCGTCGACGGCGCCGCCGCAGCCGCGGTGTTCGAGCACGACGGCCGGCCCGCCGGCCGGCGGCGTGTGGCGGTCGCCCCACTGCATCAGCGAGACGACGATCGGCCACAGGTCGATGCCCTTCTCGGTCAGCTTGTACTCGTAGCGCGGCGGGCGCTCCTGGTAGAGGCTGCGCTCGAGCACGCCCTGCTCGATCAGGCGCTCCAGCCGCGACTGCAGCACGTTGCGCGCGATCCCGAGGTTGGCCTGGATCTGGTCGAAGCGGCGCAGCCCGAGGAACACGTCGCGCACGATCAACAGCGACCAGCGCTCGCCGACGACCTCGAGTGCGCCGGCGATGCTGCACGTCTGGCTCTTGTAGTCGTTGCCGAGCATCCCAAGCGGAGCATAGCGGCTTTGAGTTGCATCACGCAACCCTTGTGCTAGGGTGCATTTCGTCATGCAACTGAAGGGGCTTCACATGCAACGGAAGTGGACGGTTTCCCTGATCGTGTGCGTCGGCGTGTTCATGTCGAGCCTCGACCTGTTCATCGTCAACATCGCCTTCCCGGCGATCGGCAAGCACTTCGGCGGCGCCTCGCTCGACTCGCTGTCGTGGATCCTCTCGGGCTATGCGATCGTGTTCGCCGCGCTGCTCGTCCCGGCCGGTCGCTGGGCGGACGCGTTCGGGCGAAAGCGCGCCTTCCTGCTCGGCCTTGCGATCTTCGTCGCCTCGAGCGCCGCCTGCGCGCTGGCCCCCTCGGTCGGCTTCCTGGTCGGCGCGCGCGTCGTGCAGGCCGTCGGCGGCGCACTGATGCTGCCGACCTCGCTCGGGCTGATGCTGCCCGAGTTCGGCCCGCACGAGCGCCACGTCGCGATCGGTGCGTGGGCGGCCACCGGCGGCATCGCCGCCGCCTCCGGCCCGCCGCTCGGCGGCCTGCTCGTGCAGGCCGACTGGCGCTGGGTGTTCCTCGTGAACGTCCCCGTCGGCCTGCTCGGGCTCGGCTTCGGCCTGCGCCTGCTCGCCGAGCGCCGCGAGCCCAGCGCGCTGCGCCCCGACCTGCTCGGCGCCGCCGGGCTGATCCTCGCCACCGGCGCGCTCGTCGTGGCGATCGTCAAGGGCCAGGAATGGGGCTGGGGCTCGGCCAAGGTGATCGCGCCGCTGATCCTCGCCGCCGTGCTGCTGCCGCTGATCTGGCAGCGCTCGAAGCGCCACGCCGCGCCGATCGTCGAGCCGGCGATGCTGCGCGTGCGCAGCTTCGGCCTCGCCGTCGGCGCATCGCTCCTGTTCTTCGCAGGCTTCGGCGCGATGCTGCTCTCGGGCGTGCTGTTCCTCACGGGCGTGTGGCACGAGAGCGTGCTCACGGCCGGACTGATGCTGTTCCCGGGGCCGGCGATGGCGACGGCCTTCAGCATTCCCTCGGCGCGCCTAGGCGCGCGCTTCGGCTACCGGCTGCCGGGGGTCGCCGGCGCGCTGATCTTCGCGAGCGGCTCGATCTGGTTCATCGCGCGCACCGGCGACACACCGGCGTTCTGGTCCGAGTACCTGCCGGGATCGCTGCTGACGGGCGCTGGCGTCGGTTTGATGATCCCCACGCTGACCGGCGCCGGCGCCTCCTCGCTCGCCCCCGAGCGCTTCGCCACGGGCGCAGCCGTACTGACGATGGGGCGGCAGATCGGGGTGGCCTTGGGCGTGGCCGTGCTCGTGGCCGTGCTCGCCACGAGCGCCACGAGCGCCGCCGACTTCCACACGGCCTGGTTGATAACCGTCGTCGGCGGCTTGGCCGCCGGCCTCGCACTGGCTGCGATCGGGCCGCCCGCGCTGAATGCGGCGGGTGCGGACGGCCCGGCGCGGCCGGTGATCTCGGAGCCGATCGCCGATCCGTTGATCGCAGAGCCGCTGATCGCAGAGGAGGCAGCATGAGCACGCAACCGCAGTTCACCGCGGCCACACGTACGCGCACGTTCAGCTGGCGCGACCCGGCGGCGACGGCAGCGGAGGGCATGAAGCTGGCCGGGATCGACTACATCCGCGCGATCCAGTCCGGTGAGCTCCCGCCGCCGCCGATCGCCAGACTGCTGGAGATGGAGATCGTCGAAGCCGAGCAGGGGCGTGCCGTGTTCGCGCTCACGCCGGCCGAGTGGATGTACAACCCGATCGGCATGGTCCACGGTGGCATCGCTGCGACGATCCTCGACTCGTGCATGGGCTGTGCCGTGCACACGACGCTGCCCGCCGGCGTCGGCTACACGACGACCGACGTGCAGCTGCGCTACATCCGCGCGATGGGCGGCGCCACCGGGCGCGTGCTCGCCGAGGGCCGCGTCGTGCACGCCGGGCGGCGCACGGCGACCGCCGAGGGGCGCGTGTTCACACAAGACGACGAGACGTTGATCGCGCACGGCTCGACCGGCTGCGCGATCCTGCGCTGAGGTGGCCGCTCCCTTTCGGCTCGGGTGAGCCTGGCGCTTGGCGCCGCGCTCAGCTCGCCTCGGTCGCCTGCGCGCGGCCGATCTCGGCCAGTTCGGCCTCGGTCGGTTCGAGCGGCACGATCGCGCCGTTGGGCACGCGCTGGCCGTAGGGCAGCCAGCGGCCGATACGCACCGACAGCGCGGCGCGGATGACCATGCCGTGACAGACGACGAGCGCCGGCAGCGGGCCCCGTTCGACCTCGTCGAGCGCCGCTCCGACGCGCTCCTCCTGCGCCACGAAGGACTCGCCGCCGGGGAAGGCGAAGTCGGGGTCGGCGTTGGCGAAGGCCGCGAAGAGGTCCGGCGCCTCGGCGATCACCTCCTCGAACGAGCGGTTCGTCCAGTCGCCGGCGTCGGTCTCCATGAAGCGCGCGTCCTCGCGCGGCTCCAGCCCGATCCGCGCGGCAACCGCGTCGGCCGTTTCGCGCGCGCGCAGCAGCGGGCTGCACCACAGCGCGGCGAAGCCGTAGGAGACCGCGCGCTCGGCCAGTTCGAGCGCCTGCTTGCGCCCGAGCTCGTCGAGTGGAACGGGCTGCTGGCCCTGGAAGCGCCCTTCGTGGTTGTAGGCGGTGCGTCCGTGGCGCGCCAGGTAGATGCCGGTGGGGGAGGCGCCCGTCAGGATCGATCGAAGCGGTCGAGGTTCATGACCTTCTCCCAGGCGGCCGCGAAGTCGCGTGCGAACTTCTCGCCGGCGTCATCGGCCGCGAACACCTCGGCGAGCGCCCGCAGCTCCGAGTTCGAGCCGAACACGAGGTCGACCGAGGTGGCGGTCCACTTGAGCTCGCCCGTCTTGCGGTCGCGCCCCTCGTAGACGTTGCCCGCCGCCGGCTGCCACTCCGTGCTCATGTCGAGCAGGTTGACGAAGAAGTCGTTGCTGAGCGCCTCCGGTCGGTCGGTGAAGACGCCATGCGGAGACTGGCCGTGGTTCGCGTTCAGGGCGCGCAAGCCGCCGATCAGCACCGTCATCTCGGGAGCGGTCAGGCTCAGCATGTAGGCCCGCTCCAAGAGGCCATGCTCCAGCGGGAGGGACTCGCCTGCAGGCAGGTAATTGCGGAAGCCGTCGACGGTCGGCTCGAGCACCTCGAACGACTCGACGTCGGTCTGCTCCTGGGACGCATCGGTACGCCCCGGAGTGAAGGCCACCGAGACGTCGTGTCCGGCGCTCTTCGCCGCCTGCTCGACAGCCGCGCATCCACCGAGCACGATCAGGTCGGCCAGCGAGACCTTCTTGCCATTCGACTGCGAGCCGTTGAAGTCCCGCTGGAGTTGTTCGAGCGTCTGAAGCGCGCTCGCCAGCTCGCCCGGTTCGTTGACCTCCCAGTCCTTCTGCGGCGCGAGGCGGATGCGTGCGCCGTTGGCGCCGCCGCGCTTGTCGGTGCCGCGGAACGACGCGGCTGCCGCCCACGCCGTGGAGACCAGCCGGGAGGCCGACAGCCCGGAAGCGAGCACCTGCTCCTTCAGCGAGGCGACGTCGGCCTCGTCGATCAGCTCGTGATCGACGGCCGGGACGGGGTCCTGCCACAGCTGCGGCTCTGGGATCGACGGGCCGAGGTAGCGTGAGATCGGCCCCATGTCGCGGTGCAGCAGCTTGTACCAGGCCTTGGCGAACGCCTCGGCGAGCTGGTCCGGGTTCTCGTAGAAGCGCCGGGAGATCGGCTCGTAGATCGGGTCGAGCCTAAGCGCCAGGTCCGTTGTGAGCATCATCGGCGCGTGGCGCTTGGACGGATCGTGAGCATCCGGCACCGTCCCCTGGGCCTCGGGGTTCTTGGGAGTCCATTGCTTCGCTCCGGCCGGGCTCTCGGTCAGCTCCCAGTCGTACTCGAACAGGTTCTCGAGGAAGCCGTTGTCCCACTTCGCCGGGTCCTTCGTCCATGCCCCCTCCAGCCCGCTGGTGAGCGTGTGCGAGCCGTTGCCGTTGCCCGAGCTGTTCTTCCAGCCGAGGCCCTGCTGCTCGATCGGGGCGGCCTCGGGCTCGGGGCCGAGGTACTTCGGGTCGACCGCGCCGTGGGTCTTGCCGAACGTGTGCCCGCCGACGATCAGTGCGACCGTCTCCTCGTCGTTCATCGCCATACGGGCGAACGTCTCGCGGATGTCCTTGGCCGCTGCCAGCGGGTCCGGGTCGCCGTTCGGCCCCTCCGGGTTCACGTAGATCAGGCCCATCTGCACGGCGCCGAGCGGTTTGGCGAGCTCGCGCTCACCGCTGTAGCGCTCGTCTCCGAGCCACGTGTCCTCGCTGCCCCAGAAGATCTCCTCGGCCTCCCAGATGTCCTCGCGGCCGAAGCCGAACCCGAACGTCTGAAAGCCCATCGACTCCATCGCCACGTTGCCGGTGTAGACGAGCAGGTCGGCCCACGAGATCTTGCGGCCGTACTTCTGCTTGATCGGCCACAGCAGCCGCCGCGCCTTGTCGAGGCTCGCGTTGTCGGGCCAGCTGTTCAGCGGCGCGAAGCGCTGCGCGCCCTGTCCGCCGCCGCCGCGCCCGTCGGCGATGCGGTATGTGCCCGCGGCGTGCCAGCTCATGCGGATGAACAGCGGGCCGTAGTGGCCGTAGTCGGACGGCCACCAGTCCTGCGAGGTGCCCATCAGCTCGATCAGGTCGCGCTTGCAGCGCGTCGAGGTCGAGCGTGGCGAACTCCTTGGCGTAGTCGAAGCCCTCGTCCATCGGGTCCGAGAGCGGCGAGTGGCGGTGCAGCACGGTGAGGTCGAGCTGGTTCGGCCACCAGTCGTGGTTCGTCCTCGGGTGGGGCACCTCCGAGGTCGGGCTCGGGATCGCCGGGTTCTCGCTCTCGCTGACGCTCTCAGTCATGTTGTCCTGTCCTTTTCTCTGCTCTCAACGGTGGGCGAGCACGAGGGTACTGCGCTCAGCCGTGAAAGACGGCCTCCACGTTGTGCCCGTCGGGGTCGAGCACGAAGGCGCCGTAGTAGCCCTCGCCGTAGTGCGGCCGCGGCCCGGGAGGCCCATGTTCGCGCCCACCGGCCTCCAGCGCGGCGGCGTGGAAGGCGTGCACCTGTTCGATCGAATCGGCCGCGAAGGCGACGTGGATCGGAGCGCCGACGTCGTAGTCGGTCGAGATCGCGAAGTCCATCTTCTCGGCGCTGCCGAACTCGATCTCGCTCGGCAGCACGTCGCTCGTGCTGGTCTCGTCGAAGCCGAGTGGCGCGAGCGCCTGGAGGTAGAAGTCGCGGCTGCGTTGCAGGTCGCTGACGCCGATCGTGATGTGGTCGAGCATGACGCGGCGCGTGGGCATGGCCGGGTGATACCCGATCCTGCGCCGGCCTGCACTTCGAGCCTTCCGGGGAGTGAGCCGAGCCGTCATAGACTCCACCCATGCGTCGCCGAGTGACCTTCTCGCGCAATCTGACGCTGTCGCTCTCGCGTACGTGCCAGTGCTACTGCAAGTACTGCGCGTTCGCCACGCACCAGGCGCACCTGCACTCGCCCGATGAGGTGATCGAGATCCTCGACGGCGCGGTGCGCAGGCAGGTCAAGGAGCTGCTCGTGCTGACCGGCGAGAAGCCGGAGGTCAACTCGCAGGTGCGCGAGCGTCTGGCCGAGTACGGCCACGAGGACTTCACGGCCTACGTCGTGTGGACATGCGAGCGGGCGCTCGAGCGGGGCCTGTTGCCGCACACGAACCTCGGCGTGCTCTCCAGCGAGGATCTCGCCCGGCTGCGCGAGGTGACGGCCTCGCAGGGACTGATGCTCGAGTCGATCTCCGAGCGCCTGATGCAGACGGTGCACGCGGGCTCGCCGACCAAGCACCCGCAGCGGCGCCTGGAGACGATCCGCGCGGCGGGCGAGCTGAAGATCCCGTTCACGAGCGGGATCCTCGTCGGCATCGGCGAGTCAGAGCAGGAGCGCGTCCAGTCGCTCGAAGCGCTGGCGGCCGTTCACGCCGAGTTCGGACACCTGCAGGAGGTGATCCTGCAGAACTTCGTCCCGCACCAGCGCTACTACGGACAGGAGCCGGCCGAGATCGCCGACGCGGCCGCTCGCGACTACTGGCGTACGGGCGTGGGCGATGAGCGGCCGAGCCTGCCGCTGCCCGACTGGGCCTGCCCGGTCTCGATCGAGGAGATGAAGCGGCTGATCGCCGAGACCAAGCGGCTGATGCCGGATGTCGGCATCCAGATCCCGCCGAACCTGGCCGACTGGTGGGGCGAGCTGGTCGCCGCCGGCGCGAGCGACCTCGGCGGGCTCAGCGCCAACGGCGACCACATCTCCCCGGAGCACCCGTTTCCCTCGCCGCACCAGGTGCGCAAGGAGCTGCAGGCCGACGGCTACGCGCTGACCGAGCGCCTGTGCGTGTATCCGAAGTACATCGACCCCGAGTTCCTCGCGCCGGGCGTGCTCGACACGATCAAGGTCAAGTACTGGAGCTTCATCCCGCGCCGCGGCTCGGGACGCACGGAGCCGCCCGCGCCGATCCGCCTCGACCTCGTGCCGCATGCGATCGAACGCGGACGCGCAGGCGAGGCGCTGAGCGCGGCCGAGCTGACGGCGCTGTTCGCCGAGACGCGCCCGGAGGCGATCGAGGACATGCGCCAGGCCGCCGATGAGCTGCGCTCAGAGCTCGCAGGGGAGACGGTCACGTTCGTCGTCAACCGCAACATCAACGTCTCCAACGTGTGCACTGTCGGCTGCGCCTTCTGCGGTTTCGGCCAGGGCAAGCGCTCGCCCGATGCCTACGAGCACGATCGCGAGGAGTTCGCCAGGCGCGTGCACGAGGCCGTCGACTACGGCGCCAGCGAGCTGTGCATCCAGTCGGGCATCCACCCGGACTGGACGCTCGAGGACTACCTCGGCTGGCTGCGCTTCGCCAAGCAGCTCGCGCCGCAGCTGCACCTGCACGCGTACAGCCCGATGGAGATCGCGCACATGTGCGACATCTCCGGCCTGCCGCCGAGCGAGGTGTTCGCGCAGCTGCGCGACGCCGGGCTCGGCTCGACGCCGGGCACGGCCGCCGAGGTTCTGCACGACGGCGTGCGCGAGCGAATCTCGCCCAACAAGCTGCCCGTGGCGCGCTGGGTGGAGATCATCGAGGCCTCGCACCGCGCCGGGCTGCGCTCGACCTCGACCGTGATGTTCGGCCACATCGAGGAGCCGTGGGAGCTGGCCGAGCACATGCGCGTCGTGCGCGAGCTGCAGCAGCGCACGGGCGGCATCACCGAGTTCGTGCCGCTCTCGTTCATCCCCTTCCAGACTCTGCTGGGGCGCACGCACGGGGTCGAGGAGATCTCGCGCGAGGAGAACCTCAAGCACACCGCCGTCTTCCGCCTCGCGCTCGGGCGCACGATTCCAAGCCTGCAGGCGAGCTGGGTGAAGATGGGGCTCGACGCCGCCACCGAGTCGCTGCGCTGGGGCGTCAACGACCTCGGCGGCACGCTGATGGAGGAGTCGATCAGCCGGCTCGCCGGCAGCTATCACGGGACCAAGCTCGACCCCGACGAGCTCGTCGCCGCGGCGCATCGCGCCGGGCGCCCCGCCGCCGAGCGCACGACGCTGTACGAGATCCGCCGCCGCTACGAGCTCGCCGTCGCCGCCTGAGCGGCCGGCGTCAGCCCTTCAGCAGGTTGGTGATCTCGGCGGCACGCTCGTCGGGCTGCCCTTCGAAGCCGCCCTCGATCGGCATGCTCGCGATCAGCTTCTCCTGCACGAAGCGCTCGGCGTGCTCCTTGGAGTCCCACACGGCCGCGATCAAAAAGCCGCCGTCGGTTGGACCGGCGGCGTGGTAGGTCTGCCCCTCGGGCAATCCGCCGGGCGGGTGCACTACGGCGACCGTTGCGTTGTACTGATCCTCCGTCGCGCCCGGCCAGAAGTGTGTGATCAGGTAAGCCATCGCTGCAACCTCCCCCGTTGGATGTTCGGGCGAGCGTACTCGACCGCAGCGTGCGCGCGGCTGGCCGCTCGGCGAGGTGGCTATTCGACTGTCCCCACGGCCGCGGCGACGGCGTAGGGGTGCGTGTACGGTGCCATGTGCCCGCCGGGGATCAGCTCGAGCCGCGCGCGCGGAAGCTCAGCCGCGAGCTTGCGTCCGTACTTCGGCTCGACCAGCTTGTCCTTCCTCCCCTGGATCACGATCGCCGGGATCTGGATCGAGCCGAGCCGCCGGTCGATCTCATCGAACACGCCGTTGGCCTCCAGCTCCTCGCCCGCGTAGGCCTTCAGATTTCCGCTCTGCATGTTGATCGCGAGCAGCCGGTGGCGGTGGGCTGAGTTGACCGGCTGCGGGCTGAACGCTTCGCCGTCGATGATTTCGACGGAGGTCGTGCTCAGCAGCTGACTGAACGTGGCGCCCGCGATCTGGTGGATGACCGGTAGCTGGAGGAATTTGACGGCGTGCGCCTGCGTTCGCTCGAACGAGCCTACGTGCGTGCCGGCGGCAGCTGCGTCGACCAGCACGAGCCCGCGCAGCTCGCGGGGGTGGCGCTCGGCGAAGGCGAGCGCGATCGTGCCGCCGTAGGAGTGCCCGATGAGCACGGGACGCGTCACGCCGAGTCGCCGCAGCAGCGCGTCGAGCACTTCGATCTGCCGGTCGAACTTGACGTAGCCGCCGCTGGAGTAGCCGAAGCCGGGCCGGTCGATCGCGATCGTGCGGTGACCGGCGAGCAGCGGTGTGACCTCGCTGAAGTCTTCGGCCGTGCCGGGCAAGCCGTGCAGCAGTACAACCGGCGTGCCTGTCCCGGCGCGTTCGAGGTAGTGGATGCGAAGGCCGTCGACCGTGACGAACGAGCCATGCGGCTTGGGCTCGCCGGGCAGGCGGCCGTAGGTCCAGTTGAGCACGACGACGATCAGCACGAGCGCAGCCAGCACAAGCAGCACGATCCGCGCGATCCTGCGCATCTAGACACGCCCCCGCATCGACGCGCAGCCTAACGGCACGCCGAGCGGCGGGGGTAGCGGCGTTCCTCGTTCGCGGCCCGCTGGGCATTCACGCCCTCCGGGGCCACGCGCCCGGATTCGTCAGGACCGTGCGAACTGCCCGTGAAAGCCGAACGGGATGTGGTGCGGCACGCGCGCCCGCGCGAGCTCGTGCAGGTCGGCGGCGTCGAGCACGAGCAGGAACGAGCTCTCGGCGGCGGCGTCGAGCACGACTGACAGCAGCACGCCGTCGTCCTCGCCCTCTGCGTCCGGGCGCGCGACGAACACGGGCTCGCCGGGGTAGCAGCCGCGCTCGGCCCACGACAGAGCGGCGCCGTCGTGCGTGTCGATCTTGACGATCCGCTCGAGCCAGCCGCTCGGGCCGTCGCCGACGCCCCACACGTGGCGGTAGGGGCGCTCGTTGCAGCGGCCGTAGTTGATCCGCGGCAACTCGATCTCCTCATCGGAGAGTCGTTCGCGTCCTACCGAGCGATCGGCGAGCTTCAGGCGAAAGCGCGTCAGCTCGGCCGATTGCACGGGCTTGCCCTGACGCAGGCGGTCGAGGTAGAGGTCCTCGATCACGCCGGCATCGGCGAAGGCGCACAGGTCTACGACGACCTCGCCGCCGTCCTCGTAGGCGTTGACGTGGTGGAAGGCGAAGCAGGCGTCGGTCTGAAAGCCGCCCGTGGCCTCGCCGGTGGCGCGGTCGATGAGCGTGAAGCGCGTGCCGAGCTCGGGCTTCCACTTGTAGTTCTCGATGTACGGCCGCCCCGACAGCGCGAGCGCGAGCGGGTTGACGACGAACGGGAACTCGGCGAGCACGAGCCAGCGCTCGGTCAGGCCGAAGGAGTGCATGTAGGCCGGCTCCTTGACCGCCAGCGAGCCGATCGTCCGGGGCTTGCTCGCGTCGGGATCGACGGCGAAGAAGCGGTAGCTGCTGACGCGGCCGAGCTTGGCGGCGTAGTTGAGCATGCCGCGGGTGGCCCGGTCCATGTGCGGGTGGGCCGTCGTCAGCTGTCCGGGGACTTCGTAGGGCTGCACGCCGGCCGTCTGCAGCGTCTGCGGATCGAACTGCACGGGCATCGGCGTCTCGGTCATCGAGATGAAGCGCTCGCCGAGGCGCGTGACGTTGACGTTGGCGTTGTCGGGCAGCGTCTTGCCCGGCGCGAACAGCGTCTGCACGCGCTTGAACAGCGAGCGGCACGGGTCGGTCGCGAACTCGCCGTAGACCATGTGTCCCTGCTCCTGCGCCGTGCGGTAGTTGCGGCTGTGCAGGTAGCGGTTGCCGTAGGAGACCCTGCCGTCGTCGATCGTGAAGCGGTGCAGCATCGCCAGGCCGTCGAACCAGTGGCGCATCTTCTGCTCCCCCACCTCGAACTTGGCCGGGCCCGTGCGCAGCAGCGACCCGCCGAGCCACGCTGGCAGCTGGCCGCTCAGCGCGAGCTCGTCGATCACGGTCTCCTGCTCGAGCGTGGTGAAGCCGAGCGCCGGCGAGTCGCCGGGCGTACTCGAAGGCGAGCCCGGGGCGGGTGCCTGTGCCGGAGCGTCTGCGGGCGTTGCGGGGCTGGCCATGACGATGCCTCCTGAATGGTTCGACTCGGACCATTCGCACCGTACGCTAGTCTGCGAGCCGTGTCAAGCGCCGATTCCGAGCAGCAGCTGCGGCTGACGGAGACTTCCTACATCGTGCTCGGCCTGCTCGAGCAGGGCGAGCCGGCGACGCCGTATGACCTCAAGCGCTTCGCGCAGCTGAGCACGAACAACTTCTGGTCTGTGCCGCACACGCAGCTCTACACCGAGTGCGCGCGGCTGGCGGCGGAGGGACTGCTCGACGAGCGCCAGGAGGAGACGGGCCGGCGCAGGCGCATCTACCGCCTGACCAAGCGCGGCCGCGAGGCGCTCGAGGCATGGCGCAGCGAGCCGGCGAGCGACCTCTACGAACTACGCGATGCGGCCACGCTGAAGCTGTTCTTCGGCGGCGATCCGAACGCTCTGGCGAGGGCGCAGCTGGAGTCGCACAGCCGGCGCCTGGAGGAGTACGAGCAGCTGCGCAAGAACGTCGAGGGCCTGCCCGAGGGCCAGCGGCTGGCGCTCGACTGCGGGATCGGCCACGAGCGCGAGTTCATCCGCTTCTGGACGCGCGTGGCCGGCGGCGAGGGCTGAGCCTCAGCGGAACATGTCCTCGTGCAGCGGGCGCAGCAGCGCGCGCCGCTCCGGGGCCGTCCTCGTCGCTGAGAAAGCGCTCCAGGCCGTCGATCAGAACGACGGGCTCGCGCGAGTCCTTCGCGCGCACGAGCTCGCCGAGCGCGGCGGCGGCGTCGGCGACGGCGAGCCAGGTCGCGCGCAGCTCCATCCCGCGCGCGTCGCTGCGCCCGCGCCAGTCCTCGAGCGGCTGCACCCCGGCCAGGCCGAGCGCGATGTCGACTTGCCCGTGTCGCCAGGCGCGTCCGAAGCTGTCGCTGATCAGGACGCCGAGGCGCGCGCCGGTCAGCTCGCGCAGGCGCGCGCGGAGACGGCGCGCGGACGCGTCGGGGTCGCGCGGCAGCACGATCAGGGTCTCGCTCCTCGGCCGCATTGGACGCGTCGACGCCGGCGTTGGCGCAGACGAAGCCGTGGTGGGTGCGGCAGATCAGCACACCGCGCTCGGCGCGCAAGACCTCGGCCGACTGGTCGAGCACGACCTGCACGGCGCGCGCGTCGCGCACGTAGCCCGGAGCTTCTGCCGTCAGCTGCTCTGCCAGCTCGAGCGCCTGCGCGCCCGGTTGCACGTCGCCGAGCGAGACGACGTCGCCCTCGGCCTTGGACACGACCTTGTGCGCGATCGAGACGAGCTGCCCGTCGCGCAGGCCGTTGTCTTCGGCAGCAGCTGCCTCGACGATCAGTGCTGCGAGGTCGTCGCCGGCGCGCAGTTCGGGCAGGCCCGTGAGGGCTCTGGCGCTCAGGCTTGCCATCGGACGTTCTGGTTCAGCAGGCGTTGTTCGAGGTGAGGATTTCGGGATTGCCTGCGGGCTGCGCGAGCACCGCCCGAGTACGCTCGGCGAGCGTGTCGGCGCCGGCCAGACGGTCGCGCAAAGCGTCCAGGTCGGCACCCGTGTCGATGTCGAGCAACAGCGATGAGGGGTGCGCCACGCGGCAACTCCACGCCCGCTTCGTGCGCGAGCGCGCGGTGGCGCTCGCAGCTCCCCGGCCCGAACGCCGGCACGATCGCATCGGGCGGAGTCAGCAGCAGGCCGTTCGTGCCCGTGCCATGACGGTCGGGGACGATCACGACCCGAGCGCTCCTCGGCGCAGGACGAGCAGCGCGTCGAGCTCGGCCGGGTCGAGCGCGGGGCAGTCGCCGGGGATGCACAGCACGCGCTCGAAGCCGTCGGTGAGCGCGCGCTGCACGCCGAGCGTGACGGCCGCCGACTGGCCCCGCTCGGCGGTGTCCTCGATCGCCAGCGCGCCGTGCTCGCGCGCCGTCTCAGGCAGGCTCGGCTCGCGCGTTACGACGATCGTCAGCTCGATCGAGGCGCTCTGCGCGAGCGCCTGCAGCACGTCGGCGACCATCGCCCGTGCCAGGCGCGCGCGCAGGTCCTCCTCGACGCTTTCGCCCAGTCGCGACTTGGCCGCCGCAAAGCGCTTGACCGGGAGGATCGCTGCCGTGCGCATGAGCGCCCACGATAGTGGCGAGCGTGTGCGCTCACCCGGCGCTGGGTCCGGCGCGAGTCGCGCCCGGCGACTGCTCGCCCTACCAGCCGAGCAGCATCAGGCCGACGGTCACGCCCGGCCCGACGGTGATCGCCAGGCCGCGCTGGCCCGGGGCAGGGTCGCGCGCCTGCATCGTGTCGCGCAGGACGTACATGATCGACGGCGTGCCGACGTTGCCGTGCTCGGCGAGAACGCGCCAGCTCAGCTCGGTCTGCGCCTGGTCGAGGCCCAGCGCCGACTCGACGTTCTCGATGATCCGTCGTCCTCCTGGGTGCACGATCCAGTGGTCGATCTGCTCTCGCTGCAGGCGGTTGCGCTGCAGGAAGCGGCCGACTACGTCGTCCAACCCGGCGCCCGCCAGGTCGGGCAGCTCGCGGGCGAGGTGCAGGTGGCTGTCGCCGTCGCTGCACTCGAGTTCGACGGCGCCGAGCGTGCCGGCGATCTGATGGACCTGCGAGTCGAGGATCAACGGCCCGTCGGCGTGCGGGTCGGCCGAGAGCAGCGCCGCAGCGCAGCCGTCGCCGAAGATCGCCGAGCCGACCGTCTTCGCGCGCGGGTCCTCGTCGGTCGCTCCCATCAGGATGCCGCTCATGCTCTCTGCCGCGATCACGAGCGCCGGGCGATCGGGGTGCTCGCGCATCGCCTGCCCGGCGAGTTTCATCAGCGGCACTGCGCTCGCGCAGCCGACGCCGGTGATGTGGTACTTGTCGGTCGCCGGGTCCATCTCGTAGTGGTCGACCAGGCGGTGTGCGAGCGTGGGACAGCCCAGCGAGTAGAGGCTCGAGCTGATCACCGTGCCGATCTCGCGCGGATCGAGCTCGAGCTTGTCGATCGCGCGGATCGAGTGGTCGAGCAGCTGCATCTCGATCTGTGCCGTGCGTCCCTGCAACGTCAGCGAGAGGAAGTCCTCGCTCAGCTCCAGATGACGGCGCTCCACGCCGCAGCGGGCGAAGATCCGTTCGGCGAACTCGTCGCCGGCCAGGCCGAGCCGGTCGAGCACCTCGCGCTGGGAGAAGACCTCGGGCGAGTCCGACACGGCCAGTCCCGCGATCCGCGTCCCGGTGCGGCGAGCGCGTGAAGGCACGCGCGTGCGCGGCGTGACAGTCGGCCCGGCGTGGGCCGACCCGGCGTGCGCGGATAGCTCACCTGGGCGGTGAATGCCGCTGTGCACAGTGGAAACTCCTCGATTCGCGGATGAAGCGCCCCAACCTCCAGCTGAGGCGCTTGCGACGATATGACTCATCAACACCGCTCGACGGCAATTGTCGGCCGTTCTTATCGAGTTCTTCGGCAGGCGATCGCGCCGATCTGGTGGCATGGTGCCCCTGATCGGACGGCGCTTGCCGTCCCACAGCCACGACGGAGGGATGCGATGAAGGTAATAGGCGCAGGACTGCCGCGCACCGGCACGCTTACGCAGAAGCTGGCGCTCGAGCAGCTCGGACAGGGCCCCGCCTACCACTGGGTCAACGTGATCGCCGACCTCGACCAAGTCGAGCTGTGGGACAGCGCGATGGACGGACAGGCGCCGTGGGAGCAGGTGTTCGCGGGCCACGAAAGCACGGTCGACTGGCCCGGCGGCTACTTCTACCGCGAGCTGATGGACGCCTATCCGGAAGCGAAGGTGCTGCTCAGCGTGCGCGACCCCGAGAAGTGGGAGCGCAGCTTTCGCGAAACGATCTGGACGATGAGCCACGGCCGCACGCTGATGCCGCTGCTGGCGCACGCGCGGGCCGAGGTCGACCCCCGCTTCAAGCGCTACCTCGAGCTCGTCGATCGCATGTTCTGGGGGCCGCAGGGCACGTTCGCCGACGGGCACGAGACGCCGCAGCAGCTGATCGAGCAGATGCTGCGCCACCACGAGCAGGTCAAGCAGACCGTTCCGCCCGAGCGCCTGCTCGTGTGGGAGGTCGGCGAAGGCTGGGAGCCGCTCTGTGCGTTTCTCGACGTGCCCGTCCCCGACGAGCCGCTGCCGCACGCCAACGATCGCGGCGAATTCGTCGAACGGGTGATCGGCGGCGCGCTCGACACGCTGACGACCTGGCGCGAGAGCGGCGCGCCGGTTCCGAGCTAGCCGGGCGCGAGCGCTTCGGCGAACTCGAGCGTCTGCGCGGCCACGGCGGCACGCTCGTCTACGTCGGTCATGCGCGTGCCGGTCTGCAGCACAGGGACGCGCGGGCCGGCGTCCTCGTCGGCCACGATCCCGTCGAGCAGATCGCCGTAGAAGTCGGCCACGCCGCGCGCGCTGCATTCGAGTGCGGCGAACGCCATGAAGGCCTCGGTCGGCCCCTTCAGCACCTCCCCGCCGACGATCGGGCTGACCGCGACGACCGGCGCGGCAGCCGCGGCGAGCGCCTCGCGCATGCCCGGCACGGCAAGGATCGGCGCGATCGAGGCCAGCGGGTTAGATGGTCCGATCACGATCGCGCCGGCGTCGGCGATCGCCTGCAGCGCCTGCTCGCTCGGGCGCGCCTGCTCGGCGCCGCGGAACTCGAGGCCCTCGACCGGTCCCGCCGCGCGGTCGCGGATCATGAACTCCTGAAAGGAGCGCCAGCCGGCAGGTGTGCGCACCCACGTGTGCACGGGGTCATCGCTCATCGGCAGCACGCGGGCCTGCACATCGATGCTCGCCGCGAGGCGTTCGTGCGCGGCCGTCGCCGAGAGCCCTTCGTCCGTCATCCGCGAACGCTCGATGCACCACGCCAGATCGCGGTCGCCGAGGTTGAACCAGACATCCGATCCCATCGCCCGAAGGGCGTCCATCACGAAAAAAGTGTCGCCTTGCAGGCCCCAACCACGCTCATCTATGAGGTCGGCGAGCCAGAACGAGACGAGATCGGGGTCCGGCGAGACGTG
Source organism: uncultured Solirubrobacteraceae bacterium (assembly GCA_963714215.1). Taxonomy (GTDB): domain Bacteria; phylum Actinomycetota; class Thermoleophilia; order Solirubrobacterales; family Solirubrobacteraceae; genus Palsa-744. Next base: position 1,246,653 of record CAVQNP010000002.1, on the reverse strand, counting down.
CGCGCCGTAGATCTCGATGTCATCGCCGGTGTTGACGATCACGCTGAGCCGCTGCGGCCCGACGACGTCGAGCATGCCGCGTGCCAGCTTCGCCCCGCCGGTTCCGCCGGCGAGCACTACGACCGCGCCGCTCACTCCCAGTCGGGGTCGGCGAGCCCCGTCAGGCGGATGCCCGCGTGGACCTTGTAGCGGCTGTTGACGCCAATCAAGAGCGCCGTCAGCGACTCCGTGATGCGCGCCATCTCCAGGCGCCCGCAGTCGACGCAGCGCAGCCCATCGATCCGCTCGATCAGCCTCGCCGCCTCGGTCTTGTCGGCGCGCACCTCACCGCACAGCAGCACGTCCTGCTCGAGCGGGTGCTCCAGATCGGTCAGCGACGCCGCACTGATCGTGTGCAGCGCCGAGACCACGCGCACGCCCTCCGGCACCATCTCTGCCACCTGCTGCGCTGCCGAGCCCTGCCACACGCCGAGCATCCGCGTCGCCTTGCCGCTGACCGCCGCCGCCAGCGGCACCGTCGCGTCGATCACGAGCTGCCCCGGCCTGAGCGTCTCCTTGAGGTTGGTCAGCGTCTCGGAGTGGTTGCGAAACGGCACGCTGAGGATCACGACCGCCGCCGCCTGCGCCGCCTCGGCGTTGGCGTAGCCCGTGAACGATCCGTCGGGCACCACGGCGAGGGCGCGCTGGGCCGCTTCCTGTGCACGGTCCGGATCGCGCGAGCCGATCGCGACCGGCACGCCCGCGCGGGCCAGCCGGATCGCGACGCCGAAGCCGAGCGCCCCCGAGGCGCCGATGATCGCGACCGGCTCTGTCGCGTCTGGCTCGGCGTCGGAGGACGGCATCGCGGCGAGTATAGGCTTCGGCCCTATCGTGGGCCCGACGATGGACGACACGAGCAGCCGCCGATGCAACGGACGCAGGGGGAGCGATGGAGCGAACGCCTAGGACCGTGAGGATCCGCGAGGTCGGCCCGCGCGACGGCTTTCAGAACGAGCCCGAGACGATCCCCACCGACGCCAAGGTCGAGCTGATCGATGCGCTCGCGCGCACCGGCCTGCGTCGCCTGGAGGTGACGAGCTTCGTGCGCGCCGACGTGATCCCGCAGCTCGCCGACGCCGCCGAGGTGCTCGCCCGGATCGACGTGCCCGATGACGTCGCAGTGAGCGTGCTGATCCCCAACGCCCGTGGCCTCGAGCTCGCGCTGGCGCAGCGCGAGCGGATCGACGAGATCAACGTCTTCATGTCCGCCTCCGAGACGCACAACCGCAAGAACGTCAACCGCTCGATCGCCGAGTCGCTGGGCGACCTGGAAGGCGTACTCGCCCGCGCGCGCGAGGCCGGGCTGCGCTGTGAGGGCGTGATCTCGACCTCCTTCGGCTGCCCCTACGAGGGTCACGTACCCGTCGAGCGCGTGCTCGGGATCGCCGCGCGCCTGCGCGACGCCGGCGCGCAGGAGATCGGCTTCGGCGACACCACCGGGATGGCCAACCCGCGGCAGGTATCCGAGTTCTTCGCAGCCGCCCGCGACGCGCTCGGCGCCGACGTCGAGCTGACCGCGCACTTCCACAACACGCGCGGGCAGGGCCTTGCCAACGTGCTCGCCGCGCTGGGAGCCGGCGTCGACAGCTTCGAGTCGAGCTTCGGCGAGCTCGGCGGCTGTCCCGTGCCGGCCGGCGCCACCGGCAACATCGCCACCGAGGACCTCGTCTCGATGCTGCACGAGATGGGCGTGCAGACCGGCATCGACCTCGCCGCGCTGCTCGCCTGCGCACGCCGCGTGCAGGAGATCCTCGGCCGCCCGCTCGGCAGTCACACGCTCGTGGCCGGGCCCGTGGATTGGGCCCAGTCCGGCTAGCCCCCGCCGACGGGTTCGGCCTCGATCTCCTGCTCAACCTCGTCTGGGCTCTTGGCATGCTCGGCCTCGCGCGCCATCTCGCGCGCGGCGGCCACGCAGAACTCCTGCACGGCGACCTCCATCTCGAGCGTCTGCGCGAGCGCGGGGCGCGCGGAGGCGTCCATCACGCGCTTTGCGCGGCCGACGGCGATGTGCGAGTTGGCGAGCAGCTCCTCCACGAGCGCCTGCGTGGCCGACTCGAGTTCGTCGGGCGCGACCACGCGGTTGACGAGGCCGATCCGCTCGGCCTCCTCGGCGTCGATCGTGCGCGCCGTCATGATCAGTTCCTTGGCGCGGCCGAGGCCGACGACGGCCGGCAGGCGCGTGGAGCCGCCCACGTCGGGGATGATCCCGAACTTGACCTCCGGCAGGCCGAGCTGGGAGTCGCTCGAGGCGATCCGCAGATCGCAACCGAGCGCCACCTCGAGTGCGCCGCCGACGCAGGTGCGGTGGATCTGGCAGACGACCGGCTTGGCCATCTCTTCGCAGACGTTGGCGCAGTCGAGGAAGACTTTGCGAAACGGTCGCAGCTGACCGGGCGTGCCGGCCGACTGGCCCAGCTCGACGAGGTCGACGCCGGCCGAGAAGACCGGTCCTTCGCCGCGCAGCACGACGCAGTGCACGTCGCTGTCGGCGGCTGCCGCGCGCAGCTCCGCGCCGAGCGCCTGCAGCAGCTCCTGGTTCATCGCGTTGCGCTTCTCCGGGCGGTTGAGGATGACGTGGCGCACGGCCCCGCGGTCCTCGGTGAGGACGATGCTCATCGTTTTGGCTCCTGGCGGTCGTATGCGGATCAGCGATGAGGCTACAGGCACGACGGAGCCGATCCCGCTGGCCCCACCCGGATCGGGGGCAGGACCAGCGGGACCGGCTCCGCCCTCACGCCGCCGGGGGGGATTGACGGCGCGGGGGAGGAGGCGACCCGGGAACCGATCGATGCGGGCCGCCGCGCAGGCGTTCGTGCTTCCAGCACGCGCCGGCGCCTCACCCACCAAGACGCTCGGCGCCGGCGAACCTTCCCGGAGCCTCAAAAATTCACCGGCGTTTCGAAATTTCGCCGGCGCGGCGAAACTTCTTCCGGTGCGTAATAGGCTGCGCGCCATCAAGAGGGTCAATAAGCGGAGGTCAGATGGCGAAGATCGAGAAGGTCGGGGTGCTGGGCGCAGGGCTGATGGGCCACGGCATCGCACAGGTGGCCGCGCAGACGGGCTACGACGTGGTGCTGCGCGAGGTCGACGAGGCGGCGCTCGCCAAGGGCATCGGCAAGATCGAGAAGCAGCTCGCGCGCGCCGTCGAGAAGGGCAAGTCCAGCCAGGAGGATGCCGACGCCGTGCGCGGGCGCATCCAGGGAACGACCGACTACGGTGAGCTCGCCGGCTGTGACCTCGTGATCGAGGCGATCACCGAGGATCTCGCGCTGAAGCTCGAGATGTGGCGCGAGGTCGACCAGATCGCCAAGCCCGAGGCTGTGTTCGCGACGAACACCTCGTCGCTGGCCGTGATCGACCAGGCAGCAGCCACGGGCCGCCCCGAGCGCTTCGTCGGCCTGCACTACTTCAACCCCGCGCAGGTGATGAAGCTCGTCGAGGTCGTGCGCTGCGTGACGACGAGCGACGAGACGTTCGACACGGCGCTCGAGTTCGCCCGCTCCGAGGGCAAGCTCGCGATCCCGACCAAGGACAAGGCCGGGTTCATCGTCAATCGCCTGCTCGTCCCGTACATGCTCGACGCGATGCGCGCCTACGAAGAGGGCGTCGGCTCGATCGAGGAGATCGACGAGGCGATGAAGGCCGGCGCCGGGCACCCGATGGGCCCGCTCACGCTCGCCGACTTCGTCGGGCTGGACACGCTCGGCTCGATCTGCGACGTGCTGTTCGACGAGTTCCGCGAGCGCCGCTTCGCGCGGCCGCCGACGCTGCGCAAGATGCTCAGCGCCGGGTGGTACGGGCGCAAGGCCGGGATCGGCTTCTACGACTACTCCGGTGAAGCGCCGCAGCAGAACGCGGCGCTCTAGTTGTCCTGCCCACATAGGTTGTGAACGCGGCTGATGGGCGGTCGGTTGCCGATCCCCGAGTGCGGCCTGCGCGTGTTGTAGTGCTCCAGCCAGTGTGGCAGGGCGCGGTTGCGGTGGTGGTGTGAGCCGTAGGTCAGCCCGTAAGCCCACTCTCTGGCCATGGTCTGGTGGAAGCGCTCCACCTTCCCATTGGTCTGAGGGCGATAGGCCTGGGTGCGCAAGTGCTTGATCTGGCGCCTGATGAGCAACTCGCGCAGCGACTGGTTCTTGACGTAGTTCCACGCGTTGTCGCTCATCAGTCGCTTGGCGTGGATGCCGCGGGCCTCAAACCAGCCCAACGCTCGAGTCACAAACGCGGTGACGGTCGGCGCTCGCTCATCGGGCAGCAGCTCGACGTAGGCCAGCCGTGAGTGATCGTCGACGATCGCGTGGGCGAAGTCATAGCCCCACCGGGCGCGCTTCTCAGCACCGGTCTTGTCGCGCACCCCGGTGAGCGCGTGCCCGGGGCGCTCAAAGCGGGCGTAACGCTTGGTGTCTATGTGCAGCAGGTCGCCTGGGCAGGGCCACTCATAGCGCCGCGCGGCTTCTCGGGGGCTTCGCTTGCGCTCAGAGAGCCCGTGGCGATGCAAGACCTTCCACACCGTCGAGTGAGGATGAGCGGTTCTGCCGGCCACCAGCCGCGGCCCCCAGCCGGTGTGGCGGCGCACCTCGCAGATGCGCTCCTGCTCGACCGTGTCAAGCAGGCGGGGACTTCTATGGGGCCGGCTGGAACGATCCAGCAGCCACGCGCCGCAGGAGAGCTCCTGGCTCGTGGCATTCAACCGCCGATGCCACCAGCGATGAGCAGTCGCCGGCGACACGTTGAAGCAGGCCGCGGCTCCCTTCAACGTCATCCCATCCATCACCGCTTGCGTCAGCGCCAGCCGACCAGCCGGTCCGAGCTTCGCTCTACCGTGGATCTGCATCCGGGTCCTCCTAAGTCGTGAGCCTTCGCAGACCCACAGCCTGGGATGAGGCCCGGATGCCTTCTCAGCCGTTCACAACGTGTGTGGGCACGTCATCTAGTGCCTGCTTCGAGCGACTAACCTCTCGGCATGAGTGATCTGTCGAAGCTGCGCGCCGGGGACGCCGATCGCGAGCAGCTGATCGACGAGCTGCGCGAGCATGCCGGCGCGGGGCGGCTCACCTCCGAGGAGCTCGAGCAGCGCATCGGCGAGGCCTACGCCGCCTCGACCCGCGCCGATCTCGACGCGCTGCGCGCCGACCTGCCGGTCAGCTCCACCTCCGTCAAGCTGGCCCTGACCAAGCGCAAGGGGCAGCTGCGCCGCCGGCTGCTGCAGGAGACCGGCGGATCGCTCGGCGTCTCGGCCCTGGCCGTCGGGATCTGGCTCGCCAGCGGGCCGAGCGGGAGCTTCTGGCCGGGTTGGGTGATCGGCGTGACGCTGCTCCCGGTGGTGCGCGACGCCTGGCGCCTGTTCGGACCGGCCTCGGATCTCGACATGGTCGAAGCTCGCCTGCAGGCGCGCCACGAACGCCATCTGGCCCGCGGGCGCCGCCACCGGTATCGAGGGCTTCCACGGCCGTGAGCGACCTGGGCGGCGCCACCGAGCGCGCGCTCGGTGGTGGCCCGCAACGCCACCGCGAGAAGGCGCGCGAGCAGGGCAAGCTGCCCGTGCGCGAGCGGATCGCGCTGCTGCTCGACGACGACAGCTTCGCCGAGGAGGCACTGCTGGCCAACTGGAACGAGGATGGGCTTGGCGCCGACGGCGTCGTCACCGGCGTCGGCGAGATCGAAGGTCGTCCGGTCGCGCTGATGGCCAACGACCCGACCGTCAAGGCCGGCTCGTGGGGGCCCAAGACCGTCGAGAAGATCCTGCGCATCCAGGAGCGCGCGCTCTCGCTCGCCGTGCCGATGGTCTACCTCGTCGATTCCGCCGGCGCGCGTATCACCGAGCAGGTGCAGATGTTCCCCGGCCGCCGCGGCGCCGGGCGGATCTTCCACAACCAGGTGAAGATGTCGGGCGTCGTGCCGCAGGTGTGCGTGCTGTTCGGCCCGAGCGCCGCCGGCGGCGCCTACATCCCGGCCTTCTGCGACATCGTGATCATGCGCGAGGGCAACGCCTCGATGTACCTCGGCTCGCCGCGGATGGCCGAGATGGTGATCGGCGAGCAGGTGACGCTCGAGCAGATGGGCGGCGCGAAGATGCACACGGGTGTCTCCGGCTGCGGGCACCAGCTCGTCAAGAGCGACCAGGAGGGGATCGAGACGGCCCGCCGCTACCTCTCCTACCTGCCCGGCAACTGGGAGCAGTCGCCGCCGGTGGCAGCGCCCGTGCCGCCGCTCGCGCCAGCCGGCGGGGAGTCGCTCGGCGAGCTGATCCCGGCCGATGAGAACAAGCCGTTCGACATGAAGGCGCTGATCGCGGCGCTCGTCGACGAGGGCTCGCTGCTGGAGATCCACCCGCGCTGGGCCAAGGAGCTGATCGTCGGCTACGCACGCCTGCAGGGCCAGGCGATCGGGATCGTCGCCAACCAGCCGAAGTACAAGGGCGGCGTGCTGTTCGGCGACTCCGCCGACAAGGCGGCGCGCTTCATCTGGGCGTGCAACGCGTTCAACGTGCCGCTACTGTTCCTCGCCGACGTGCCGGGCTTCATGATCGGCACGCAGGTCGAGCGCGAAGGCATCATCCGTCACGGCGCCAAGATGATCAGCGCCGTCAGCGAGGCGACCGTGCCGAAGATCTCGGTGGTCGTGCGCAAGGCATACGGCGCCGGGCTGTACGCGATGGCCGGCCCCGCCTTCGAGCCCGACTGCTGCCTGGCGCTGCCGAGCGCCTCGATCGCCGTGATGGGCCCGCAGGCGGCGATCAACGCCGTCTACTTCAACCAGCTGCAGGCGATCGAGGACCCCGTCGAGCGCGAGCAGCGCACCGAGCAGCTGCGCACCGAGTACGCCGAGGACATCGACATCCTGCACCTCGCCTCGGAGCTCGTGATCGACGCCGTGATCGAGCCCGAGAACCTGCGCGACGAGCTGATCCGCCGCTTCGCGCATGCTGCCTCGAAGCGGCGGACGTGGCCAGCCAAGCACAACCCGGTTACACCCGTCTAGTTCGGCGCGCTAGCTCGGCGAGGGCGTCTCGGGGATCGTCGGCCCGGGCGTGCCGGCGCTGCGTGTCGTCTCGTCCTGGAACGGCGGGTAGGTCTCGGTCAGCAGGAACACGTAGGCGTCGCTGCGGGCCGTGTAGGAGTTGGCCAGCACCATCAGGTCGAACAGCCCGCGCGGCATCTTGCCGGTGAACAGGATCACGAACCACGCCGCGAACGCGCCGACCTTGAGCAGCAGGTTGATCACGTAGCGCAGCACGAGGATTGGGATCGCGAGGATGATGCGGAAGAACGTCTTCGCGCGGCTGTAGCGCTCGAGCGGTCCCGCGAAGCGCATGCGCACGGGGTAAGCCGGGTCGTCGGATCCGCTGAACGGCGGGTAGGCGTCGGTCAGCAGCACCGCGTACGCCGTCACGCGCGCGAGGAAGCGGTTGTAGTCGGCGACGAAGTCGTACAGGCCCTGCGGATAGCGCCCGGTGATCACGATCGCGAACCACGCAATCACGATCGCGATGCTCGCAACGATGCCGAACACGTACAGCACGATCGCCACGGGAATCACCATCAACAGGCGGAAGAACGTCGTCAGCCGGTTGCGCGGCTCGACGTAGTCGACCTCGAAGGTCACTGGGTAGGACACGTGCACACTCCCTTTCGGTTGGCCGTATGGGACCGCCCGCCATGCGTGCTCTTTCGATGGCCATGCGCCACACCCCGCGAGCTCGCATGACGCTCGGCGAACATCCTATGCCGCACATCGGCGGGCGATGGGTGATTTTCAATAGATTCAAGGCGACGATGGACGCTTCTGAGATCGCCTTCGCAGGGATCGCCCGCCAGGCCGATCTGATCGCCGCCGGCGAGCTGAGCTCGCGCGAGCTGGTCGAGCTGTATCTGCGGCGGATCGAGCATACGCAGCCGGTGCTGAACGCGTTCCGCGTCGTGTTCGCCGAGCGCGCGCTGCTCGAAGCCGACCAGGCCGACGCGCGGCGCGGGGCCGGCGACCGATCGCAGGTCGGCCAGCGCCCGCTGCTGGGCGTGCCGATCTCGGTCAAGGACGACATCGACGTGGCCGGCGAGGTGACCGCGCTTGGCAGCAACGCCTACGGCGAGCCGGCCGCGGCCGATGCCGAGGTCGTGCGCCGCCTGCGTGTCGCGGGCGCTGTGATCATCGGCAAGACCAACGTGCCCGAGCTGTGCGTGTGGCCGTTCACCGAGACGGCGACGTTCGGCGCCACGCGCAACCCGTGGGATCTGCAGCGCGCCCCCGGCGGCTCCAGCGGCGGCAGCGCGGCGGCCGTCGCCGCAGGGCTCGTCGGCGCGGCGCTCGGCTCCGACGGCGCCGGCTCGATCCGCATCCCCTCCGCCTGGTGTGGCCTGTTCGGCCTGAAGCCCCAGCGCGGGCGCATCTCGATGGCGCCGCGCCCGCGTGCGTGGAACGGCCTGTCGGTCAACGGAGTGCTGACCCGTCGCGTGGCCGACACGGCGCTGTTCCACGACGTCGCATCGGGCGCGATCGACATCGACGAGGACAAAGCGCCGGCGCCGCAGGTGTCCTTCGCGCAGGCCGCCGCGACGCCGCCCGGGCGCCTGCGGATCGCCTACTCCACGCGCATCCCGCCGGGCGTACTGGCGAAGCTCGACGACGATGGCGCGCGCGCGCTGAGCGAGACGGTCGAGCTGCTGCGCTCGCTCGGGCACGAGCTGACCGAGCGCGACCCCGACTACGGGATGGGCACGGGCACGGCGCTGATCCCACGCTACGTGCGCGGCGTCTACGAAGATGCCCGCGCGATGGCCCACCCCGAGCGCCTGGAGCGGCGCACAAAGGGGATGGCGCGCCTCGGTGCGCTCGCCGGGCCGCTGTTCGAGCGCGCGATTGCGGGCGAGGCCGAGTACGCGCGGCGCCTGAACACGATCTTCTCCGACCACGACGTCGTGCTCACGCCCGCCACTGCCACCGGCCCGCCGCGCATCGGCCAGTTGCAAGGGCGCGGCGCGCTGTGGACGTTGAACGCCGTCGCCGGCTGGGTGCCATACAACGGCGTGTGGAACGTGACCGGCCAGCCCGCCGCCTCCGTGCCGGCCGGCTTCGGTGCCGACGGGCTGCCCCGCGGGGTGCAGATCGTCGGGCGGCCGAACGACGAGGCGACGCTGCTCTCGCTGGCCGCGCAGATCGAGGCCGAGCGCCCGTGGGCGGACGCACGCCCGCCAGAAGTCGCGTGAGCGACGCGGGCGAGCTGCGCGAGCTGGCAGTGGAGGCGGCGCGCATGGCGGGCGGGCTGCTGCTGGCGCGCGCGGGCCACGGGGCCGAGCGCGAGGTGGCGAGCAAGAGCACCCCGACGGACCTCGTCAGCGAGGCCGACCTGACGTCGCAGCGGGCGATCCGCGCGCTGCTGCGAGAGCGCCGTCCCGACGATGGCTTCGTCGGTGAGGAGGAGGGCGAGTCCGAGCAGGGCACGAGTGGCCTGCGCTGGATCGTCGACCCGCTCGACGGCACGGTCAACTTCCTCTTCGGCATCCCCCAGTGGAGCGTGAGCGTGGCTGTCGCCGACGAGAGCGGGACGCTGGCGGGTGCCGTGTTCGATCCCAACCGCGGCGAGCTGTTCACTGCGACGCGCGATGGAGCGGCCGTGCTCGACGGTCCGCACGGCGTGGGCGAGCTGCGCCATGGCGGCGCCGGTGACGCCTCGCGCGAGCGTCGCACCGGCGAGGACGCCGGTCCGGGCGGTGGGGATCTCGCCAGCGCGATGGTCGCGACCGGCTTTTCCTATGACGCGGGCGTGCGCGACGCGCAGGCGAAGGTGCTCGAGCGCGTGCTGCCGCGCGTACGCGACATCCGCCGCCTCGGCAGCGCCGCGCTCGATTTGGCGTGGACGGCGGCCGGGCGCTACGACGCCTACTACGAGCGCACCGTCAAGCAGTGGGACATCGCCGCCGGCGCGCTCGTCTGCGAACGAGCCGGGCTGCAGGTGCGCGAGTTGCCTGAGCGCGAGGGGTTGCCGTGGGGCATCCTGGTCGCGCCGGCCTCGCTTGCAGAGCCGCTGCTCGAGCTCGTCCTCTAGCCGCTCGGGCGCGCCCGACCTAGCCGGCGCCGACGAGTGCGTTGGCCTCGCGGTCGCGCAGCGCCGCAAGTGGCGCCTCGTACAACCTGCGCTTGATCGCGCCGAGCGTGGCGGGGTCCTTCGAGGCGAGCGCCGCGGCGAGCTCGATCGCCTCCGCCCGCACGCGATCCTCCTCGACGGCGCTGTCGACGATTCCCGCCGTCTGCGCGTCGAGCCCGCCATAGCGGCGGCCGGTGGTCATCGCCTCGTGCGCGGCGTGCTTGCTCAGGCGCGCCGCGATCAGCGCGTTCATGCCGTGCGTGAAGGGGATGCGGATGTCGACCTCCGGCAGGCAGAAGAAGCCGCGGTCGGCGCGCATCACGCGCTGGTCGTGGGCGAGCGCGAGCATCGCGCCGGCCGCGAACGTGTGTCCCTGAAGCGCTGCCACGCACGGCACGTCGAGCTCGAGCACGCGCGCGAGCAGCTCGTGCAGGCGCGGTACGAAGTCGCCGATCAGCTCCTGGTTGGCCGCCATCCATTCGAGGTCGAGCCCGTTCGAGAAGATCTTGCCGCTCGCCGTCGTCACGAGCGCGCGCGGCGCCGGCGCCGCCTGGACCTCGTCGAGGCATTGCTCGATCGCGCCGAGCGAGTTGTCGTTGAAGCGGTTCTCACCGTCGCCGAGGTCGAGCACGAAGACCTCGCCTTCGCGCGTCAGGCTGGGAAGCATCTGCACCTGCTCGTCTGGGGTCACTCGCTGCTCCTTGTCTAGTGGGGTCTGTCCGTCCTGAGGCGAGCCCGCTCCGGATCGAGACTGGGCTCGGCCTGCCCGTGCGCCTGTGCGATCTTTTCATCCCGCGAGCGATCGAAGGAGGACGGATGGTCGAGCAGGCCGAGAAGGCACGCCGGTTCCTGGAGCTTCATCGCGAGGGGCGGCCGCTGCTGCTGCCCAATCCGTGGGATCGCGGCTCGGCCAAGCTGCTTGCCTCGCTTGGCTTTCAGGCGCTGGCAACGACGAGCAGTGGCTCGGCCGCCACGCTCGGGCTGCTCGACGGGGCGATCGGGCGCGAGCTGGCGCTCGAGCACGCTGCGCAGATCGTCGGTGCTACCGATCTGCCGGTATCGGCCGACCTGGAGAACGGCTTCGCCGACGATGCCGCCGGTGTGGCTGAGACGGTGCGCGCGGCGATCGAGGTCGGGCTTGCGGGCTGCTCGATTGAGGACTACTCAGGTGACGACGCGTCTCCGATCTACGACCTCGCCGAGGCGATCGAGCGCGTCGCGGCGGCGGCCGAGGCTGCGCACGGAGGCGAGATCCCGTTCGTGCTCACCGCGCGCGCCGAGAACTACCTGTACGGGCGCAAGGACCTCGATGACACGATCGAGCGGTTGCAGGCCTACGAGCAGGCTGGCGCCGATGTGCTCTATGCGCCTGGGCTGATGGAGCTCGAGCAGATCCGCAGGGTGGTCGAGTCGGTCGGCCTGCCGGTCAACGTGCTCGCACGGCCGGGGGCGCCGTCGGTCGGAGAGCTGGCTTCGGTCGGCGTCGCGCGGGTGTCGGTGGGCGGCGCCTTCGCCTTCGCCGCGCTCGGGGCGCTTGTCGAGGCGGCCGAGGAGTTGCAGCGGTCCGGAACCTACGGCTTCTGGGAGCGCGCCAAAGTCGGCGCGAAGGCGGCGCAGTCGGCGTTCGGCTAGCGTCGGCCGCGGAGCCGTTTGCTCAGTGAGTGCGGCGGGTGGGAGTCGAACCCACACGCCCTTACGGACAAGGCCTTTTGAGGGCCTCGCGTCTACCGTTCCGCCACCGCCGCACGCGGGCTCTCAGTGTAAGTGAGCTGAGGCGGGCTGCGTGAGCTCAGGCGGGGTGCGGCGGGGCGCCCGCGAATGTGCCTGGCGCGGCGGCGGGATCGCGACGCTCGAGCTCGACGTTCCAGCCTTGCTGGAAGCCGCGCATGGCGAATGCCACGAGCAGGATCTGCAGTGGGACGATCAGCAGCGTCAGCACGCCCAGCAGGCCGGCGTCGATCGACGGCGGTTCGAAGCCCGCTTTGTCGCGGTCGAACCAGCCGGGCCCGGCGACGAGCGCGAAGATCAAGAGCAGCACGGCGAGCACGGCCGAGACGGGCAGCACGCCGCGGTTCCAGCGCATCGCATAGAAGGCGAGGGTCAGATACACGATCACGTAGGCGATCTGTATGGGAACGGCGCCCTGCAGAACGCTCCAGCCGCCGACGGTCACGATCAGCACGAGCGCGGCGCTCGCCAGCAGCAGCAGCACGACGGTCGCGCGCGTCGCCTGCACGACCGGCTTGTCGCGGTTGGGGTGGGTGACGATCACACCGGGCGACGCCGAGTCGCCTGGCGACTGCCTGCCTGTGCTGGTGGCCATCGCCGCATCACCATACAATCTCTACCCGCGCCACGCGCGGGCGTGGTGGAACTGGTAGACACGCCGGCCTTAGGAGCCGGTGGGCGAAAGCCCTTGGGGGTTCGAGTCCCTTCGCCCGCATTCCGGCAGCGCAGCCCTACGCGCGAACTAGCATTTCCCGCTGGAGCAGAATTCGCTGGGGGGTGCCGTCTCGCGGCTGAGCGACCACGAGGTCGAGCTCGGGTTCAGGAAGCTCGGCGGCTGCTGAGTGGCGAGGCGTTCGTCGTAGTTGTAGTTCTTGATGTAGCCGCTGCCGCCGGTGCCGCCGCCGGTACCGACAGGGCCGCGCCAGAACTGCGCGATCGATCCCCACACGGTCAGTTTGCCCAGTTTGCTGCCGCACTTCCAGTTGTCGACGATGAAGGAGTGTTTGGTGCTGAGGATCGCGGCATCGATCGTCGGGTTTTCGAGGTAGCCCCATTTGTTGGGGTCTTCCGTCGAGTTCTGGTTGGTCGCTTTCGACGTGCACCTTTCCGAGTTCATTTCTTCGTATTCGCAGGTCGCTTCGCCGACGTACTTGGTTTTCGATTCACACGCCTTCGTGTCGAGCGTTTCCGATTCGCGGAAGGTGTAGCCGACTTTCGATTCTTCGACGCACAGTTTGAGCCCTTTGTAATAGACGTAGGGCAGCGTGAACGTGAGTTCGGTCGTTTTGGTGCTCGTCGCGTTGCTGGTCAAGAGGATCGAAGTGCCGCTTTCGACCGTTTTGATTTTGGTGCTCGCCGGGATCCCGGTGCCGGTCACCGCATCGCCGGCCGTCAGTTCTTCGGTCGAGGACAGCCCGGTCACTTTGGCCGATCCGTTCGTGATCGAGCCACTGATTTTCACGGTCGAGGTAGCCGAGCACGTTTCGCCGCTCGCGGTCGCGGTGCTCGGTTTGTAGTTTTCGACTTCGTAGCTGTGCTTCACCGGGTGGTAGATGCGCACGAAGTTTTCGGCGATCAGGCCGAGCGTCGCCCCGCCGGTCGGTTCACCGGACGTTTCCGCGTTCGTTTTGATGCTGCCGTTGATGATCACGTCGTTGGCCGAGGCGATCGTCAGCGATTCGGAGTATTCGCCGCTGACGTACACATTGCCGCAGCCACCGTCGTTTTCCGAGTCGGTGTTGAACGGGTTGTATTTGATGCCGCAGCCGGTGCTCGAGTTCTGCACGTAGACGACGCCGTTGGTGGGAAACGATTTCGTCGTGGTGACGGTTTTGCCGCCTTCGATCACGGAGACTTCCATCGTGTTCGGCGTGCCCGATTTGAGCTTGATCACGGTGCGTCCGGTGAACTTGGCCCCGGCCGATTCGAGCAGTTCGGCGTCCGTTTCCGGAGGAAGCAGAGTCCCTCCGCCTTCTGTGTATTTGCCGACGATATTCGCTGAGTTGCTGCACCCCGGGTAGGCGTAGTGACCTTCGACCATCTCGATTGAGTCTTCGCTGTTGCGTCCGAACGTAGGCTTTTTCGTCCCTTCGCCGCAGACTGCGGACGCGTCATTGGTGTGCATCGGGCCCTTGACGACGTCTTCGGGTGCGAACTCGATCGGCGGGCACGCTTCGGTAAGTTTTTCTTTTTTGCTGTTTTCGTGCGTCGAGCGGTAGCCGTAGTAGTGTTCGCAATAGGTCGGTTCCGGTTCGAAGTTGGCCGGGTCCTCAAGTTCGTAGTTGCTCTCGTAGACGTACTTGGTAAATCCCGGGTGGGCGAAGGTTGCGACGATTTTGCGTTCGACCTTTTTCGAGCCGTATTCGACGGAGCCCGTCGAGAGCACGCGGAACGTGCCGTTGGCGTTGCCTGAGCTTTCGAGGATCGTCGTCTGTTTGCCTGACACGCAGCCGGTCGCCGAGGTCGACGATCCGAGCGTCTTGTAGGTGAACTTCTCGTCCGAGGTGCCCGGCACGGTCGTCGAGCTTCTGCTTGGGCATTCGACCCAGTAGTTGGGGTTCGCCGTCAGCTGGTACTGATAGCGCTCGACGCCCGCCACGGCCGCGTAGTAGGCGCGCGCCTCGAGGTTCGCCTGCTTGGTCAGTTTGATGTCGCCGCTCGCGGCGGTGAATGCGGCGGCCACGAGCAGCGACCCGACGAACAGCGCAAGCAGCGCGAACAGCATCGTGAAGCCGTCCTCGCCCGCGGCGCGGCGACGCAGCTCGCCGGCAATGCGCTGCCGCAGTCCGGAGGTAGACAGTCTCATGAGCACACAGCTCCTTCCGAGGCCGATTCAAGCGGCGTGAAGCGGAACACGACCGAGCCGTTGAAGCTCGTCACGTGGCCGGTGCGGGAGTCCCCGTTTTCGGTTGCCTGCGTGAAGCCGACCGAGACCTTGGCGATCGTCTTCGCCGTTGTCGTCGTCAGCGGCAGTTCGGCCGAGCCGAGTTCGACCAGTTGGCCGTACGTCGAGCTCGTCGAGGTCGTGTCGTACTTGTAGTAGTGGAACGGCGTGGTGCCGCTCGAGGGCGGAATCACGTTCTTGGCAAGCACTCTCGCCGTCGCGTTCGTCGTGCTCAGCACCGGGAAGGTCCAATTGGGCGATTCACCGGAGCCGGTGAAGCTGTAGTCGGTCAGCGTCCCCAGCCGTTCCCCGCCGGCGTTTTTCGAGGTTTCGGTCCAGTTGATGTCGTGCTGGACGAGTTTCGAGATCACGGCCTGGCCGCTCGTCGAGTTGCCGTAGGCGCTGAGGAACCAGAGGTTTGAGCCGTTGCTCGCGGCCAGCGGGCTTGTCGGCGTCGTCGACGGCGCTTGGATTGCGGTCGCGCCGAATCCAGTGCAGCTTGAGCGCAGCTCTTCGATGATCGCATTCATCGCCGTGCGCCCGATGCGATTGGTCTGCGCGTCGTCGGTGATCCGCTCGTTCTGGCGCAGCGAGAACTGGAGGATCGCCAGCAGCGCTCCGGTGATGATCACGCCGCAGAGGATCGCGACGAGCATCTCCATCAGCGTGAAGCCGTCGGCCGCGCTGATCGCGGGCGAAAGTCGTGTGCGGAGGGAGCTCAGCATGTCGGCGCCGTGCCGCTCGTCGTATAAGTCCCGGTCTTTTTGAGGTAGAAGGCTTCGGTCGTGCCGGCCTTTTTGGTGTTGCTGAACGTCTGCGTGCTCTTGTAGTAGGTGCTGCCGATCTTCCCGGCGACGCAGAGCGTGAGTTCTTTGGCGTAGGGCTGGTACTTCTGTTCGAGCACGCCCGAGCTGCTGATCGTGGCTTTCCGCTTGTAGATCAGCGGTTCCTCGTTGAGCGCCGATTTGCCTTTGCAGGCGGAGTTGGTGATCGAGGCGATCGCGGAGCCGGGCAGCACGCCTTCGTTGTTCGCCGAGCTCGATCCGTTGTAGACCGTGACGTTGAACGCCGGGACTTCAACTTTGACTTTCGTCGTCGCGCCCGGTTCGACTTGGGCAAAGGAGTCCGTGACCGCTTTGCCGCTGACGACTTCGGGGTTGTTTTCGGCGCAGTCGCCCGCCCATACGGCGTAGCTGTTTTTGGGCGTGAACGGGAAGATGCCTTCGAGCTGGGCAGTCCCAGCCGGTTTTTCCGGCGTTCCGCCGATGTACGGGCCGCTGGCGCTCGCCTGGTAGGCGTAGAAGGTGTCGCTCGTGACGCCGACCGCGGTGCCGTTGCTGATGAATTCGGCTTCGATCGCTCCCTGTTGGGCGATTTTGAATTCAGCGGAGGTGAGCGTCGTGGCGGAGAGGGTGTATTCCTTGGCCGCAGGTTCAGCTTCGCCGTTGGCGTTGACATAACCGGGCTTGGTCGCCGTGACTTTGACTTTTTTGTCGGCCAGGGCGCCGAAGATCACGCAGCCTGCAACCGGCGTGTACTGCGAGGCTTCGGTGGTGCTGCCGGTCACGCTGACGAGCGCGCCTTCGACCGGTTCGCCGCTCTGGTTGGTGACCTTCACGAGCAGCGCCGTCGAGCCCGAGATCGCCACGAGGCTCGACTGTTCGACCGGATCTCGTTCGCTGCTGAGACCTCCCCAGGTGACCTTCGAGGTCGTCTGGATGTAGTCGGCCGTGCCGGCGCTCGTTTCGCAGGTGAACGTTTCTTTGGATGCCGAGACGTATTTGGCCGAGGATTCGATGTTGAATTTGGTGCCGTTTTCGGTCACGGTGGGCTGCGTAACGGTGCCCATCTGACCGAGTTCGGCCGCCGTCAAGCCGCGCAGGCGTTCCTCGTCGGCGGCGGCCAGCACCATCGCCTGGTTGTGCGCACGCTCGTCCGCCGTCGCACGCCCGGCGCCGTCGAATCCGGTCAGCGTGCCGACGGCGATGATCGCCACGAGCAGCGCGCTGATCATCACTTCGATCAGCGTCACGCCCGACTCCGAGCCGCCGTTGCTCAGCGCCACCACCGCGCGCAAGTCGCGCAGGCGCGCCGCGCGTCCACCCATGTAGGCGCGAGCGCCACGGGCAGACCGGAGCATGGCATGGAAAGTGAGCATTGTTACGAGCAACCCCTTGGCTACTACTCCCCCGTGTCGGCACCGCGAGAGCGCGCCTTGAGCGCCGCGAGCGCCGCTAGGCGCAGTTGCGAGGACGCTCGGCGAGCGCGCGAGCGCCTACAATCCCGACTCCCCGGGGGACTGGTGTATCGGTAACACGGTGGTCTCCAAAACCGCAACGCCAGGTTCGATTCCTGGGTCCCCCGCTCGGCTCTGCGCGCCCGTCCCCGCAGCGGTGCAGGCTTCTGCTAGTAGAGCGGGGCCGAGGCGGGCGCGCCGCCGTCGGTCCAGTAGACCGTGTTGCCCGAGAGGGCGATCGAGGACGGCGCGATCCGCGAGCCCATCGCGAGCAGGTGCTGGCCGGTCCGGTCGATCTTCCATACCTGATAGACGGTCGGGGGCGGGCTTGGCGAGTATGGGTGCCAGCCGTCGACGGCGATCCACGCGACCGCTCCGTCGCGCTTGACGACGATGCCCTCGGTTGGGCCGTTGCCGATCACGTTCGACGGAGGCGGTTCGCTCGTGCTCGTGAGAGAGCTGTGGATCAGGCGATGCGTTTTCAGGTCGCGCACCTGAACGAGCCAGCTTGCCGGGGTTGCATCCATGTACTTGGAGCTTCCGGTGTACGTGTATCGCTGGTAGGCAAGGATGTCGCCCGCGAGCGCAAGTCCCGAGAAGCTGGGGCCTTCGCAGTTGATGATTTCGCATTCCCTCATCACGAACGGCTTTCTGCCGGTGCGCGTGCAGGCCGCTTCCCTGGTGAAGTCCGTGATCGGGTCTTCGATCTGGAAGACGGCTGCCGTGCGGTCCGCGACCAGGACATACGAGTGCGGGGGAGGGCAACTCGGCGCTCGCCGCCGATGCTTCGTCGTTCCCGCGGCTGCGGCGGGCACGAGCAGCGCCACGGCTGCGGGCATCGCCAGGGATCGCCTCATCACAACTGGAACATCGGCCGGCGGCGGAAGTAGCGTGAGACAGCTTTTTATGATAAAGTCTATAAAAATGATCAACAAACATGGATTTAGCCGTTTGCCAGGATGGTCAGAGGGGAGATGAGGGCTTTGCAGGCGGCAAGGGTCGACGTCCACCAGCACCTCTGGACAGAGCCGCTCGTGCAGGTGCTCGCCCGGCGCGAGGAGCTGCCCTTCGTGCGCGACGAGCATGGCCTCACCGTGCTGTTCCTCGCCGGCGAGCGCCCTTACGTGATCGAGCGCTCCAGCGAGACGCCGGCGCGCGGCGCGGCGCGCGGCGCTCGTGCGCGAGGACGGCCTGGCCGGCGCGCTCGTCTCCCTGTCGAGCCCGCTCGGCATCGAAGGCCTTCCGCGCCGGCAGGCGCTCGCGCTGATCGACGCCTACCACGATGGCGCGCTCGCGCTCGGCGAGCCATTCGGTGTGTGGGGCGCGCTCGCACTCGACGGCGCCGGCCCGCGCGATGTCGATCACGTGCTCGAGCGCGGCTGCGTCGGCGTGTCGCTGCCGGCGGGCGCGCTCGGCAGCATCGAGGGGCTCGGTCGGCTTCGCGGTGTCCTGCACGAGCTCGAAGAGGCCGACGCCCCGTTGTTCATCCATCCCGGGCCGGGGCTCGACGGCTCGCGAGCGCTGCCGGCCGCGAGCGGTGGGCCGTCGCTGGTCGACCCGCTGTGGTGGTCGGCGCTGACGCTGTACGTGTCCGACATGCAGGCCGCCTGGCTGGCCTTTCTCAGCGTCGGGCGCGCCGAGCACCCGCGCCTGCGCGTCATCTTCTCGATGCTCGCCGGCCTCGCGCCGCTGCACGCCGAGCGGCTGCGTTCGCGCGGCGGCCTCGCCGCGGCGTCGCACGATCCGCTGATCTTCTATGAGACCTCCTCCTACGGCCCCGCCGCAGTCGGTCAGCTGGCTGACGCGGTGGGCGCCGAGCAGCTGCTCTATGGATCGGACCGCCCCGTCGCCGATCCCCGTGAGCACGGCATTGCCGCTGTGCTCGACTGGGACGCGATCGGCAGGGCAACGCGACGTGCGCTCGGCGCCACCGCGCCCGCAACGGCGCGAACGCGCCCGTTGCAAGAGGGGGTGGTGGTGCCGTGAGCGGCGCAGCCCCGGTCCCGCTCACCGCGCCGGTACCCACTCTGCGGCGCGCTTTGCCGCCGCTCGACTCCGTGCCTCGGCCGCGCGGGCGCGACCTCGCCGGCGCCGAGCTCGAGCAGTTCGTGCGCGAGCTGGCTGATCGTCCGGAGCTGTGGATCGAGCGCGTGCGCCACGACGCCACCCAGCGCGTGTATGAGGAGCTGCTCGCCGACGAGCACCTGACGGCGTGGCTGATCTGCTGGATGGACGACCACGACACTGGCTTTCACGACCACGACATCTCCTCGGGCGCCGTCGCCGTCGTCGGCGGGCGCGTGCGCGAGGAGCGGCTGACGATCGGCGGCGAGCCACGCAGCCGCTCGTTCGCCGCCGGCGATGCCTTTCATTTCTCGCCTTCGGACATCCACCGCGTGCGCCACGGGGGCAGCGACCCGGCCGTCACGCTGCACGTCTACTCGCCGCCTCTTGCGCGCATGGGGGCCTATGAGATCGACCGCGACGGCGTGCTCGCGCGCCGGCCGATGGTCTCCTCCGAAGAGCTGCGCGCGGCTCAGTCCTCGCGCTTGGCGCCGGCGCGGCGCTCGATGCCCGCATCGCCGGCGATCACGACCGAGCTGACCATCTCCGGCGCGAACAGGCCGTGCTCGACGACGCCCGGCTGCGCGCTCAGCGTTTCGGCCAGCACCCGCGGGTCCCCGACCTCGCCCAGGTAGTCGGCGATCAGGCCGCCGTCCGGGCTGCGCGGCACGTCGCGCAGCTGAGCATGCCCCAGCGCGCGCAGCGTCGTCTGTACGGCGAACGGCACCAGCTCGAGCGGGATCGGCGCCGTCAGCCGTTCGACGACCTTCTCAGCGGAGACGATCACGACGAAGCGCCGCGCCGCCGCCGCGACGATCTTCTCGCGCGTATGCGCTGCGCCGCCGCCCTTGACGAGCCAGCCCTCGGGGTCGACCTGGTCGGCTCCGTCGATCGCCAGGTCGAGCTCGCCGAGCTCGTCGAGCTCCTCCACGGCGAGCCCGAGCGCGCGCGCCATGCTCGCTGTCTGCGGCGAGGTCGCTGCGCAGCGCACGCCTGTCAGCGAGGAGGCGCGCTCGCCGAGCGCCTGCAGCAGGAAGCCCACGGTCGAGCCCGTGCCGAGGCCGAGGCGCATCCCGTCCTGCACCTCCTCGGCCGCCGCATAGGCTGTCTCGCGCTTGCGCTGCGCTACCGGCCCGGCGTCGCTCAGCGTCGCCGGCTGCTCTCGCCCAGTCGCACGCGCGGACGCCATGGCGCGGACGTTACCGCCCCTGCATCGCCAGTGAGACGCAGCCGCTCCGGCGAGTCCGGGCGATGCAGCAGGAAGCCCTGGCCGACCCTGCAATCGAGCTCTCGTGCGAGCGCCAGCTGGCGGTTAGTTTCGATCCCCACCGCCACTGCCGTCAGCCCGGCCTTGTGCGCCAGTGCGATCATTGCCGCCACCATCGCGCGCGTCTCGCGGTCGAGCTCGAAGGATTGGATCAGGCCGCGGTCGAGCTTGAGCATGTCCAGCGGCAGCTTGCGCGGCAGCGTGATCGACGAGTCGCGCCCGCCGAAGCTGTCGAGCGCGATCGCCACGCCGAGGCGGCGCACGTCGCCGAGCGCCGCGCGCGCCCGCTCGGGGTCGCGCAGCACGGCCTCCTCGGTCACCTCCAGGCACAGCGCGCGGCCGGGCAGCTGAAAGCGCGTCAGCTCCTTTTTCACGCGCGCCGCGAGGTCGAGCTCTGACATCTCGCGCGCTGAGATGTTGATCGAGATCGGCAGCGAGATGCCCTGGCGGCGCCACGCCGCGGCCTGAGCGCACGCCGTGTGCAGCACCCAGTCGCCGATCTGCACGATCAGCTCGCTTTCCTCCGCGCGTGGCAGGAACGTTGCGGGCAGCAGCTCGTCGATCTCCGATTCGGCCTCCCCGTCGGGGTGCCAGCGCACGAGCGCCTCGCAGCCGATCGCACGCCCGCCGCCGAGCGGCAGGATCGGCTGGTAGGTGAGCACGAGCTCGTCGTGCGGCAGCGCCCGCAGCAGGCGTGCCTCGATCTCCAGGTGCGCCGTCATCTCGCGGCGCAGGCTCTCGTCGAACATCTCCGGGCGCTGTCCGCCGGCGCCCTTGGCGCGGTACATGGCGACGTCCGCCTCGCGCAGCATGCTCTCCGGATCGGCGTCCGGATCGTGCGTGATCGAGACGCCCACGCTCGCCGGCATCGAGACCTCCACGGGGCCTACGCGAAACGGCTGCCGGAGCGTCTGCACGACGCGCTCGGCCAGCGCAAACGCTTCCTCGTCGCTTTTCATTTCCTCGCCGAGGATCACGAACTCATCGCCGCCCAGGCGCGCCACGGTGTCGCTGTCGCGCATCATCTCGGCCAGCCTGTCGGCGACCGCGATCAGCAGCCTGTCGCCGATGTCGTGGCCGAAGTTGTCGTTGACCGCCTTGAAGCGGTCGAGGTCGATGAACAGCAGCGACACCACGCCGCCACTGCGGTGCACGCGCGAGAGCGCCTGGCGCGTGCGGTCCATCAGCAGCAGGCGGTTGGGCAGGTGCGTCAGCGGATCGCGCAGCGCCTGGCGCTCGAGCCACATGCGGTCGGTGACGTCCTTGGCTGCCGCGTACCACTCGTCGCCGTCGCAGCGTGCGCTCCACAAGAGCCAGCGCCACGAGCCGTCGCGGTGGCGGTAGCGGTTGGTGAAGTTCTCCAGGTGCGCCGGGCGGTGGTTGCCGGCCAAGAGCAGCGCGATCGTCTGCTCGACGTCGTCCGGATGGATCAGCTCGTGGATCGGGTTCGCTTCGAGCTCCTGCAGCGTCCAGCCGAGCACGGTCTCCCAAGCCGGGTTGAGCAACGTGAAGCGTCCGTCCAGCGAGATCGTCGCCAGCAGGTCGCTCGTCATCTCGAACAGCCGCTCGATGCGCTCGTCGGCGGGCTGCGCATCGACCGGCGAGGCAGGCTCCACGGGGGCCAGCGCCGGCCCGCTCGCGGCCGGGGTGGCCGCGCCTGTCACGGCAGCTGCGCCTGCCCGCTCGGCGTTCGTCACCGGCGCACCGGCGGCGGCGCTCGCGCCGGCCGCGCTTGGGCCGACGCTGCGTAGCGGCTCGAGGCGCGCGACCTCGGCGTGGGTGCTTGAGCGGGGTGGACGCATTCCTGCTCACCACGTCGGCCGCCCCGCGCGCGTGCGAGCGGCAGGGCCGCCTATCTGGACGGATTTACTATCGAGAAAGCCCGTGTATTCGGGCTCTATGCGGCTTACGTGCCTAGCGGGGCGGGGGCCTCGCCGGGGCCTGGATCCGATCGCCGGGCCGCTTCGTATGTGCTCGGATCGCCGCGCAGGAAGCGCCACACGGCGAGCAGCATCAGGATCGTCACGAGCACCGCGCTCGAGACGCAGTACTCGCAGATGTGGTGGATCGAGAACAGCTCGCGGTAGGTCAGGTAGCCGCTGAAGCCGAAGCCGACGACCGTGAAGGCGACCGTCGCCAGTCGCGAGGTCTCGCTCTCGGGCACGAGCAGCGAGCCGAGGATCACGATGTAGCCGAGCAGGCCGATCAGCGCGACCGGCACGCCGACGAGCTTCGAGTACTGCGAGGTCTGCACGATCTCACAGCCCCCGCCGTTGGTCCCGCACAGCGGCTTGATGCCCGCGTAGTGGATGTACGTCAGGTAGCTCGCCAGCGCGATGCCGAGCACCGTCAGGACGGTCATCGTGATCCTGAGCGTGCGTGCGCTCATCGCCGGAGCCGAGCTACTTCAGCAGCGAGTTGATTGCCGATTCGAACGACGACGGGTCACTCAGCGAGCTGTATTCGAACTTCTGCAATTTTTGGCCCGTCTTGCCGATCAGGAATGACGGCGTGCCCGTGAATCCCGCGTTGTTCGCCGCCTGCGCGTCGGTCGTGATCGTGTTCGTGAATTCGCCGTTGCCGCGGTCGGCCGTCCACGTCGCGAGGTTCAAGCCCGGCACCTGCTTGGCCAGTTCCTGCAGGTATTTCTCGGTCACGTAGCCCGTGTCCTCTTGGCCCTGCTGGCGGTAGAAGAGCTCGATGTAGTCCCAGCCCTTCTGCTGCTTGCCCGCCGCCAGCGCCGCGATCTGCTGCGTGCGGAACGTTTCCGGTTCGCGCGTCGCCGTCTCGAGGTTGCGGTATTCGATCTTCAGCTTGCCCGGGCGCACGTACTTCTTGATCAGCGGCGTCAGCGCGCCGTCGCTGAACTCCTTGCAGATCGGGCACTCGAGGTCGCCGAAGTACTGCATCGTGACAGGTGCCGTCGGACTGCCGAGCGTGTTTCCAGTTTGCGGGATGCCGCCGATCAGGCCTGTCACTTCGCTGACCACCTTCGGCGTCTTCGTTGCGCCTTCGCCCGTCGTCGTTTTTTCGATGCCGCTTTTGGAGCTGCCGCCCGTGGCGACGAGGATCACGACGATGATCACGACGACCGCGCCGATCACCGCCCCGAGCTGGATCAGCCGCTTGCGGCGCTGCGCGCCGGCCGCTTCTGCTTCCTCGATCGCTTTGCGCTCGGCGCGTGCCTGCTCGCGCCGCTGCTTGCGCGTGAGATCCTGCTCGTCGTCCTCCACCGTGCTCATGGCCCGAACTTTTACAGATTTCCCATCAAGCGTGCCTAAGTTCGTGCCAGGATGGCAATCGCGCGCGTGTGTAAAGGGCGCTCGACGGCGTGCCGAACCCTTGGCAGGTGCGCTGCGTGCAGCGCTTCTTGCGCCACGTGCCCCCGTAGCTCAACTGGATAGAGCACCGGCCTTCTAAGCCGGGGGTTGCTGGTTCGAGTCCAGCCGGGGGCACTCTCAACTAAGCGGTTTCTCCGTCGGCGGAGCGGGTACGAAGCAGACGAGGCCCCGCTCACCCCGGCACAGGGGCCTCGATGGGGACGGGACCGGATCCCGCCCGCTCTCATTCAGCAGCCCCAATCCCCCGCGCGGGGCTGCCGAGAGCGGCGGGGCGGTCCTGGATCGCTTGCGGCGCGTCCGGCATCTCGTCGGGCGCGCCGCGAGGCTTTGCGCGCGAATCGAGGATGATGGCGCCGTTGTTCGCGCTCACCGTGTTCGCCTATCCGCTGGTGCTCGCGCTGCTGTGCCTCGGCGTGGGCCTGGCCGTCGACCGCTGCGCCGGGCGCTTCCTGCCGCTCGCGCTCGTGCCGAGCGTCGGCGCGGCCGCGCTGATCGCGCTGTCGCAGCTGAGCACGTGGATCGTCGCGCTCGCCCCCGCCACGCCGTATCTGATGCTCGCGCTCGCGTTGCTCGGCTTCGCGCTCGCGCACCGGCGGGAGCTGCTCGGACGGCTGCGCACGCGGCGCTGGCTGCTGCTCGTGCCGCTGCTCGCCTACCTGCTCGCGCTCGCGCCCGTGCTGCTTGCCGGAAGCGCGAGCTTCTCCTCGTTCATGGCCCTGTCGGACTCGGCCGTGCACATGATCGGCGCCGACTACCTGATCCACCACGGCCAGAGCTACGGCCATCTCGACCTGCAGAGCTCCTACGGCCAGTTCATCGAGGCCTACTTCGGCACCGGCTACCCGTCCGGCGCCGACACGCTCTTCGGTGGCAGTGCGCTGCTGCTCGGGCTGCCGCTGATCTGGGGCTTTCAGCCGTTCTGCGGGCTGATTTTCGCGCTCGGCTCGGGCCCGGCGTGGGTGATCGCGCGCCGCTGCCGGCTGCGCGGGGGCTGGGCCGCGCTCGCCGCCTTCACCGCCACAGTGCCCGCGATCGTCTACGGCTATCAGCTGATCGGCTCGGTCAAGGAGCTCGTCGCCGTCGTCATGCTGCTCTCACTCGGCGCGCTGCTCGCCATCCATCCGCGCTGGCTCGCGCGCTCGCCGCGCCGCTCGATTCCGTGTGCACTCGTGCTCGCCGCGGGCGTCTCCGCGCTCGGCGTCGGCTTCGGCGCATGGGCTTTCGCCGTGGGCGCCGTGCTGCTCGTCGCGCTCGTGCAGGGGGTGCGCGGTGGGCGGATCGGCGTGCCCGCCGCCTGGGCGAGCGCCGCCGCCGGCGGGCTCGTGCTGCTGCTCGCCGCCTGGCCGACCTGGCGGCACGTCTCGCAGTCGTTGCACGTCGCGCAGAACATCGCCTCCACGTCCAACTCGGGCAACCTGCACGAACCGCTCAAATGGACGCAGGCATTCGGCGTCTGGCTGCGCGGCAGCTACAAGCAGGAACCAGTCGGCGCCGCCGGCATTGCCACGTACGCGCTGATCGGCCTCATGCTCGCCGCCTGCCTGCTCGGGATGCTTCAGCTGCTGCGCCTGCGCCGCTTCGCGCTGGCCGGCTGGATCGCGCTGACGGTGCTCGTGTGGATCGTGCTCAGCCGCACGGCCACGACGTGGGTCGACGCCAAGGCGCTCGTGCTCAGCTCGCCCGTGCTCGTGCTACTTGCCTGGGGCGGCGTGGCCGCGGTGCTCGGCACCCCGCCCGATCGCGGCGGGCTCGGCGGGGCGGACCGCCGTGCACGCCGTTCGCGCGGGGCGCCACTTGCGGGGCTCGCCGCTGCGCTGCTGGCGCTGGCGCTGGCAGGCGGCGTGCTCGCGTCGGATCTCGCCCAGTACCACAGCTCCAACCTCGCGCCCACGGCGCGCTACGAAGAGCTCGCGACGGTCGGCAAGCGCTTTGCCGGGCGCGGGCCGACGCTGTTCACCGACTTCGACGAATACTCGATGTACGTGCTGCGCCGGCTCGACGTCGGCGGGCCCGACTTCGTCTATCCGCCGCGCCCGGCGGCCGGGGGGCTGGCCGTGGCCTACGGGCATCCCGTCGAACTCGATCGGCATCTGCCGAGTGCACTCGCCGGCTATCCGCTGATCGTCACGCGACGCGACCCGAGTGCCGAGTCGCCGCCGGCGGCCTACGCACTCGCCTGGCAGGGCAGCTACTACGAGGTGTGGGCAAGGCGCGCCGGCGCCCGCCCGGCGCTCGCGCACGTTCCCGCCGACGAACGCAAGCGCCCGCTGTCGTGCGCGCGCGTGAAGCGACTCGTGCGGACAGCGCAGGCCAACCACGTCCGGGCCGTCGCCGCGCTCGCGCCCGAGCTCGTGCGTGTCCGCCTGAGACAAGGGCACCGGCCGCCTGGCTGGGGGCACTCGCACGGCGGCTTGACCATGCGGCGCGCCGGCGCCGTGTCGCTTCGCTTCGACCTGCCGCATGCCGGCGCTTGGGAGCTTTGGCTGCAAGGGCAGTTCATGCCCGACATCTACGTCGCCGTCGACGGCCGCCCGCTCGCCACGCTCTCCGGGCAGCTCGCCGGCAACTCGCTCGTCCCCGACACGGCCACGCCCTTGCGCGTGCAACTCTCCGCCGGCAGGCACCTCTTGAACATCGCTCGCGCCGGCTTCAGCCTCGCGCCGGGCAACGGCGGCGCGGCCGTGCTCGACGCCGCCTTCCTCAC
This sequence comes from uncultured Solirubrobacteraceae bacterium, assembly GCA_963714215.1. Lineage (GTDB taxonomy): Bacteria > Actinomycetota > Thermoleophilia > Solirubrobacterales > Solirubrobacteraceae > Palsa-744. Next base: position 1,220,312 of record CAVQNP010000002.1, on the reverse strand, counting down.
CCCTGCCGGCGCACCCGCTCGAGTGCTGCGAACGCTTCCCGCCGGCGCCCCGCCACGCGTCCTTTGCGCCGAGCCCGTGGAATGGATCGAGCTCGTCCGTCGCTGAGCGTCGCTTCACCGCACCACGCCGTCATCTTTTTTTCAGATTAATTAGATAAGAGAATCCGCCCGAGGCGATTGCTCCATCGGCGGCGAGGCGTAGGCTCTCGCCCGGTGCGCCCTGGAGAGGAACCCCAGACCGATCAGATCCTGCTCGGCGAGAACCTGCAGCTGCTGCCGTCCTTCGCCGACGGGTGCTTCCAGCTGATCTACATCGACCCTCCGTTCAACACCGGGCGCGCGCAGGTGCGAAAAACGCTGTCCGTCGTCGGTGACGAGCAAGGCGAGCGGGCCGGCTTTCAGGGACGGCGCTACCGCACGCGACTGCTCGCCGAGTCCTCCTACAGCGACGCCTTCGACGACTACCTCGGCTTCCTCGCGCCGCGACTCGAACACGCGCACAGGCTGCTGCGCGAGGACGGCACGCTGTACTTCCACATCGACTACCGCGAGGCCCACCACTGCAAGCTGCTGCTCGATGAGATCTTCGGCCGCGAGTGCTTTCTCAACGAGCTGATCTGGGCTTATGACTACGGCGCCCGCGCCAAGCGTCGCTGGCCGGCCAAGCACGACACGATCCTCGTCTACGTCAAGGACCCCACCGCCTACTGGTTCGACTCCGCCGAGGTCGACCGCGAGCCCTACATGGCGCCCGGGCTGGTCAGTGCCGAGAAGGCCGCCCGCGGCAAGCTGCCTACCGACGTCTGGTGGCACACGATCGTCCCCACCAACGGCGCCGAGAAGACCGGCTACCCGACGCAGAAGCCCGAGGGGATCGTGCGGCGCATCGTGGGCGCCTCCTCGCGGCCCGGCGACTGGTGCCTCGACTTCTTCGCCGGCAGCGGCACGCTCGGCGCCGTCGCCGCCAAACTCGGTCGCCGCTACGTGCTGATCGACTCCAACCCCGAGGCTGTGCGCGTGATGCGCGCGCGGCTCGGCTCAACTGTCAAGGCCGTCAACGGCTGAGCCGATCAGGTGGACGTGCCCGAACATCCGGCATCCGCCCAGCCCGCATCCGGCGGCCACCCTCCCGTCCGGCTTCTGATCACAGACGATCTGCAGCGCAGCCGGCTGACCGTCGTCTTCCGCCTGATCCTCTCGATCCCGCACTTCATCTGGCTCACGCTGTGGGGGATCGTCACGATCGTGCTCGGCGTCGTCAACTGGGCGGCGACGTTGATCCTCGGGCGCCCTCCCGCCTGGCTGTACGGCCCGATCGCGGCATACGTCAAATACGCCACCCACTTCCACGCCTATCTGCACCTTGCCGCCGATCCCTATCCGAGCTTCGACGGCACCCCCGGCTATCCGATCGACGTCGTGATCCCGCCGCCCGCGCCGCAGAATCGCTGGACGGTGCTGTTCCGCGGGATCCTGCTGCTGCCGGCGCTGCTGATCGTCGTCGTGCTCAACGGCAACCCCAACTCCAGCGGCGGCGCCGGCCGTCGCTCCTACTCCTACACAGGCGGCCTGCTCCCCGTCGTCGCCGTGCTCGGCTGGTTCGCGGTCCTCGCGCGACGCGCGATGCCGCGCGGCCTGCGCGACGGCGCCGCCTACGCGCTCAGCTACGGCGCCCAGTTCTGGTCCTACGCGCTGCTGCTCACCGACCGCTACCCCGACAGCGACCCGATGACTGCCGTGCCCGATCTGCCGGTGCGCGACGATCCGATCCAGCTCGAGCTCGCAGATGATCTGCGCCGCTCGCGCCTGACCGTGTTCTTCCGCCTGCTGCTCGCGCTGCCGCACCTGATCTGGCTGCAGCTTTGGGGGATTCTCGCGTTCCTCTGCGCCATCCTCAACTGGTTCGCCACATTGTTCGCCGGACGCTCGCCGCAGTGGCTGCACCGCTTCCTCGGCGCCTACCTGCGCTACTCCTTCCACGTCTACTCCTTCCTCTACCTGATCTCCAACCCGTTCCCCGGCTTTGTCGGCAAGACCGGCACCTACCCCTTCGAAATCGCCATCGCGCCACGCGAGCGCCAGAACCGCTGGAAGACCGGCTTTCGCATCGTCCTCGTGCTTCCCGCGATCCTCGTCCTCAGCGCCTACAGCACGCTCGCCACCGTCGTCGCCGTGTTCGGCTGGTTCAGCGCGCTCGCCCGCGGGCGCATGCCGCAGGGGCTGCGCAACGCAGGCGCGCTCGCCCTGCGCTACCAGGCCCAGACCAACGGCTACCTGCTGCTGTTGACCGACGCCTATCCCTACAGCGGTCCCGTGCGCAGCCGCGATGCGCCCGGCGCCGGCGGTGCGCCTGACGCACCGGCAGCGCCGGATGCAGCTGCGGCGCGCGGTGTCCGCGAGTCGGCGGACTCCCCCGAAGCGCCCGGCGTGCCGCCGCCCGACGTCGGCTTGAGCTGACGCCATGCCGAGCGCTCGGGCGGCATCGGCGAGCCTCGCCGCGCGGCCCGTCCGCTCGGCGGCTGCGCTCAGCGTGCTCGCGGCGCTTGCCGTCGCCTGGGTACTGGCCGCCCACGCACTGTGGCATTCGAGCGTGCCCGGTTCGCTGCAGCTGCCGCACGTCGATCCGCACAGCCTGTTCTCGCCGTCCTTCCTGCGGCGCAGCGCAGCCTTTGAACGCTTCCTCGACATCGACGTGGTGCTCGCCGACGTCACGCTGCTCGTCGTGCTCGCGCTGTACGCGCGCTACGGGCACCGGCTGATGCGCGAGTCCGCGGCCGGGCGGATCGGCACCGGGATGATGCTCGGGATGCTCGGCTTCGCCGTGCTGTGGCTCGCCGAGGTGCCCTTCGGCCTCGCCGCCGTCTGGTGGGAGCGCCGCCACGGGATCTCCCATCAGGGCTACGTGGCGTCGCTGCTCTCGAGCTTCCTCTCGCTCGGCGGGACCTTCCTGTTCGTCTCGCTCGCGCTGCTCGTGACGATGGCCATCGCCGGCGTGCTGCGGCGCTGGTGGTGGGCCGTCGCCGCGCCCATCTTCGCCGGTCTCGCCCTGCTCTCGACGTTCCTCAGCGTGTACCTGATCCCCAACACACACCCGCTCGCGCGCGAACCGACGGCCGCCGACGTGCGCCGGCTCGCCCGCGCCGAGGGGATCCCCGGGACGCGGGCCGACGTGCAGGACGTCAAGCGCCAGACGACGGCCCCCAACGCCGAGTCCGTCGGCTTTGACTCCACGCGCCGCGTGATCCTCTGGGACACGCTGCTCGACGGGCGCTTCGATCGCCGTGAAGTAGACGTCGTCGTCGCGCACGAGCTCGGGCACCTCGCCCATCGCCACACGCTCAAGCGCGTCGGCTGGCTCGTGCTGTTCCTGCTGCCCGCAGCCGCGCTCGTTGCGCTGCTCACGCGCAGGCGCGGCGGGCTCGCCCGGCCCGAGGCCGTGCCCGTTGCGCTGTTCGTGTTCGTCGCCCTGCAACTGCTCACGGCGCCCTTGATGAACATCGTCTCCCGGCGCGACGAGGCCGAGGCCGACTGGTCTGCGCTGAACGCCACCCACGATCCCGCTGCCGCGCGCTCGCTGTTCAAGCAGCTCGCCAAGGCCAGCCTCGCCAACCCCGACCCGCCGACGTGGTCATACGTGCTCTACGAGGACCATCCAACGATCGTGCAGCGGATCGCCATGGTCGACGCCTGGCAGGCGCGCCGGTCGCCCTGAGCGCATCGCGCCGGGCGCAGCCCGCATCCACTCGACGCCTCGCCCCGCGCGACGTGCGAGCCTTACGCCCATGTATCACCTCGAGCTGCGCAAGTTCCCGCACGTCGTCTGCCGCTTCAACCAGTCCGAGGCGCAGCTGCGCGCGCTTGTCGTCCCCTGGACGCGTCAGGAATGGATCGAGGAGGGCGAACGCAAGTGGAACGTCAACGAAGCCAGCCTCACGATCCTCGAGGGCCCCAAACTGTCGATGCCCGAGCTGGCAATGGGCAAAGGGTGGCGCAATGCGCAGAAGCGCAGCCAGGATGTGACCGAGCGCGTGCTTGGTGCCGTGCAGCAGAGTGCGGGGGAGGCGCAGGGGCAGAACGGCGGAGCTTCGGCCGGGGCCGTCACCGGAGCGGGCGAGGGAGCGGGGCCCGGGGCGGGCATGGAGGGCGCCGGGACGGGGCCCGCGCCCGGTGCGCGCACCAGCGAGGCTTCGCGCGTGGTGGAGCACGGTTCGCGCGAGCTCGACCTGCTCGGCGACTCGCTCGGGCTCGAGCTGCTGGCCCTGCTCGACGATCGACCCGTCGCGCCTTCGCGGGTGTGGCTGATGGCGCAGGAGCGGCTCGCCGAGGGAGGCCGAGCGGTCTCGCCTGCCGAGGCGCTTGTGCTTGCCGAGCGGGCTGTCAGCTCGCTGCTGGGGCGAGGGCTCGCAGTGCTGCGACGCGGTGGCCGCGAGCAGGGAGGGGACGGTGGACAGGACGGAACCGGCGGGCAGGCCGAACGCGGCCGGCAGGCCGGCGAGGTCGTCGCGTCCGAGCAGCAGGGGGTGGTTCTCGCCGCGGTCGCGACCTGGGCCGGTGGCGGTCTGCAGTCGGTCGTGATCGCGCGCAAAGGCTGATCGTGCGGCGCTAGACTCCGGGTTCCCGTGGTGGGCGTAGCTCAGTTGGTAGAGCTCCTGGTTGTGGTCCAGGCGGTCGGGGGTTCGAGTCCCCTCGCTCACCCTTCGTAGGTGACCTCATCATCAGTCGGCCTTCGGCACGGGGTTTGGCTGCAACGCTTCGTTCAGACCCTTGAGCACGGCACCTCCGCCGACTCCCCAGGCGAGAAGCCCGCCGTAGTTGACGAAGGGGTGTGCACCAAAGGTGGGGTTGTCGAAGTAAAGCTCCTTCAATCCGAGGAAGACGAAGAGCACGATGATCGTGATCCGAAGCAGTGGGCCGACGATGATGGCGGAGCCGATGACCTTCGCGATGTTCAGCCATCCGCCGAGGTTCGGTGAGCCGGCACCGATCGCAGCGGCGATCGGTGGTGGGGTGGCGGCAGTGGCCACAAGCCCTGCCGGTGGCAGCGGAACGGATCCTCGTCGAAGCGCTGCCATTTGCGCTTGTAGGTCGCTGAGATAACGAGCAACGGTTTCGGGGGTGGCCCGAGCCGCATTGCGCAGTTGCGCGAGTGCGTTTTGGATCGCGGTCGGAACCGTCCCTCCATTTAGTTGACGCGCCTCCAGTTCGAGCGCTCGTGCGGTCGCGAGCGTAGCCCGCGTGTTCTTCGAGGCGCTTGAGCGCAACGTCGACGTCGGCTTCGGGCACGTGAAAAACAGCAGGCAAGATCGCTCGGAGCTGTGGTTCCAAGATTGCGCGATCGTCAGCCGCCGCGGCCCTGACTGCACGGCGCATGGCCCACCACCTACCGAGCAGTGACCTCCTTCCGTACGTCTTGCGTGCGCTATCCGCGAGGAACAGCAACAGCAAGCTCATGACGAGCGTGAACGCCGGCCAGAACCACGCGTGCTTCACGTCAAGATCGACGGGCAAGCTCTGCTCCTCAGTCGCCTTGTCGACCGTCAGGTCGAGCGCGCCGTTGTAATGACCCGCACCGAGGCCGGCGACGTTGACGACGAATGGCAAGCTTGAAACACCTCCAGCCGGGATGTGCTTCTCCGCACCGCGGATGACGATGGCCTGTCGCTTGCCGTTGGACCCCATGAACTCTGCACGAGCACTGGTGATTGTCGCCGATGAGCCACTACGGTCGGCGACCAGCAGACAGACGACTTGGTGTCCATTGGAAGTCGACCCTCCGCAATTGCCGTGTCGCTTGCTGCAGGAGAAAGGGCCGCACTCTGTCAGGCCAAGCGACGTCGCCTTCTCTTCCGGACCGGCAAATCCGACCGTGGGCCGATCCTCGGCGATGATCTGCACGATCAGCCGACAGGTCTGTGGGCCGGCCAGGACCGTGATCGCGCTTTCGTATGTGCCGGAGGTTCGTACTCCGGCAACCGCGATTTCGACGTCTCGCGATTGGCCCATCGGGATGCCTGAGCTGAGCTGTGTGGGCTTGAGCCTAATCGGCACGTCTAGGCCGTTGCTGGTGACCGGTTCGGCGAGTAGGAGGGGTTTATGCGCGACGCCGCTTGCAGTCAGGCGGACTGTGCCTACCAAGCTTTCGGGTTCACTCGCGAAGCCCTCTACCTTAAGACGATCGCCAGGGAACACCACGATTCCCCCGGGATGGCTTGTCGAGCAAGATCCAACCACGTTGGCCGATGCGGGCGCGGGATCGAAGATCACAGCAGCAGCCGCAAGGGCGATGATCGAGGCTGCGAGCAGCACCGCTCGCTGGGCAAATCCGGAGTCGGTGTGCTTTTGGCAGAGCACTGGAGTCAGGGAACCTTAGTCGAGTACTTGCACTTGGTGCAACCTTCGGTTTAGGCTGCAATTGTGGCGGTGCCAATCGGACCACTTCTTCAGTCGGCTATGGAATATGCCGAGACACCAGCTCACGGTCGGCGCGATGCTTTTGCGATGGCGGCATACGTCGACATTGACAAAGAGGATGAGATCGCGATCGTCGCGCGTCTTCCGCGACAAGTCCCGAATTCGGGACAATCGTGGAAGGACTACCGCGAGAAGTCCCTCGCGCAGCTTGAGCGCATCCAGGCGCAGCTCGACATCCCGACGGATTCCGAAGTGCTGATTGCAGCCAACTCACTTCAGATTCGGGTTGCACCGGACCAGATACGAGCGCTGTCCAAGAGCGACATCGACATCGAGCTACTCGAGCTGGACCCACTTCTACCGCTTGCTCTGATGAACGAAGTGCCGGCCGATATCGGCCTTGGCGACTTCCGGCTACAGCATCCCGACAGTGCTGGACACGGCGTAACGGTGGCCGTTCTGGACTCGGGCATCGATACGGAGCACCCCGCTTTGGACGTCGCGAGTTCGATCAGCGTGTGCGGCGAGCCAGTCGAGCTGCCAGGCGAACACGGTACGCATTGCGCGGGTTCAATCGCGTCAAAAGACGCCGTTTTTCGTGGCGTCGCGCCGGCGGTCAGTCTGCTCAACATCAAGGTTCTCTCGGCGGACGGGAATGGACATCCCGGTGACGTCGCACGCGGCGTTGACGCGGCGCTCGACGGCGGGGCGGAGGTTCTCTCGCTGAGCGTTGGGTCGAACCACCTGCCGGTGGACTCGGACCGAGGTCATGGGTGGACCTGCACGAACGGTGACTGCCAGCTTTGTCTCGCAATCGATACCGCCGCGACGCTCGACGGCTCCGTTGCGATAGTCGCAGCCGGAAATGAGCATCAGCGCGCCGAATCGTTGAGGGCTCAAGGTCGGGGGGCAGAGTTCGACACCGAGCTTGACTGCCCCGGACAGGCGCGCGAAGCGCTGACCGTCGGGGCGATCACGAAGCAAACTTGGCGAGAGGCCGGTTTCTCCAGTCGTGGGCCGACGGCCTACGGGACGTCGAAGCCCGATCTCGTGGCCCCCGGCGTGAACATCACCTCGACAGTTCCCGTTCCCCGGGATGCTGGGGGCAACCCCGACTCGGCTGCCCCTCGGGCTCGTCTTTTCGGACGGTTGAGTGGTACGTCTATGGCGACTCCGATCGTTGCCGGTCTGGCTGCGCTGGTCGTCGAGGACTACAAGGCGCAGGGGATACATCCGACGCCGGCTGAGGTCCGATCCCGGCTGCTGGCGGCGACCGCGCCGCTTGTGCCCATCGACCCGAACGGCACAGGCGCTGGTCGTGCGCGTGCGGGCTGAGCGGATGAGTACGCTCACTTGTGATGGATCGCGCATCGCTCAAAGATCTGGCCGACCGTGGACTCGTCGTCCACGACGAGTCCGGCCGCGATCTCGTTCGCGTGAGTCTCCAATATCAGCACCGGTTGTCCGATCCTTCGCGGTCGACACGGCGCAAGCAGCTCCATTCGCGTTTTGAGGATGCCGCGCGGAGTAGCTCTGCGGACATACGGTTGGATCCAGACTCGCTTTCAGTGGCTGGCCAAGTGATCGACGCACTGGTGCCCGTTGAGCATCTGGATCGAGCAACGGACGACCTCCACGGACGTGACGTGAGAGTGGACCTGGTGATGCCGCAGAGAATGATCTGACGCTGCGCAAAGTCGCAACTGGAGTCGGGTGTCGAACGAGTCGCCCCGCACGCGAGCTCCTGCCGGCGGCCACATCGCCGAGGCAAGCACGGCCGTCCATGGACACTCGACCGCCTCAAGCTCACGCGCCTACTTGGCGATGCGTTGACAGGGTGTTTACACGCTTCTTTGCTCCGATGCACGATTTGTGCTCCGAGTCGCGACCGCGGCTGCTGCTCGTCGCGTTCCTCGTCCTCGCCGCGGCGCTCGCCTTTCACGCCACGCACGCGCTGACCCACTTCGGCGGTGCCGGCCTGGCGACGTTCTCCAGCGACTACCTGTACACGGCGATCGAGCTGATCGCGGTCGGTCTCTGCTTCGCGCGTGCCCTGCAACGCTCGCAAGATCGGGCGGCCTGGCTGCTGATTGCGGGCGGCCTGCTCGCCTGGACGGTTGGCGATCTCGTATGGACGCTGTGGCTCGATCACATCGCGAGCCCGCCTTATCCGTCGATCGCCGATGGGCTCTACCTGACGGAGTACCCGGCGGTCTATGTGGGCTTGGCCCTGTTGATGCGCTCGCACTTTCGCCACACCGGAGCAGCGATATGGCTCGACGGCGTCGTTGTCGGCCTGACGCTGGCAGCGCTCGGCGCGGACCTCGTCTTCCCGGCCGTGCTCAGGGCGAGTCAGGGCTCGGCGGCGTCGGTCGGCGTGAACCTCGCCTACCCGTTCGCCGACTTTCTGCTGCTCGCATTCGTCGCCATCGGCTTCGCGCTGGCGAACTGGCGGCCAGGCCGGCAGTGGACACTGATCGCCCTCGGCATCGCGCTGAATGCGATCGCGGACATGGTCTACGCCTACCAGGTGGCGAAGGGCACCTATGTCGAAGGGGGCGTGCTCGAAACGATGTGGCCCGCCTCGATGGTCGTGCTCGCGGCCGCCGCCTGGCAACGCACCCCGGCCAAGTCGGCACGCACCACCACGGGGCGGCACACGATCGTGTTGCCGGCAGGGTTCGCCCTCGTCGCGCTGGCATTGCTCGTGAGCTCCTCGCTCGACCGTCTGACACCGCTTGCCGTCGGCCTGGCCGCCGCCGCGCTGCTCGCAGCCGGAGCCCGAGCCTGCATGACATACATGGAGAACGTCAAGCTGCTTGAGCGCGAAGTCGAGGGGGCGACGACGGACCCGCTCACCGGACTCGGCAACAGGCGCCGGCTGATGGACGAGCTCGATGCTGCCGTGAGAGGGTCTCTCGCCGGTACGCCGGCGACGCTGGCCTTCTTTGACCTCGATGGCTTCAAGCGCTACAACGACAGCTTCGGTCACGGTGCCGGCGATGCGCTGCTGATCCGGCTCGGGCGCGCGCTGGCCAACACGGTCGGTCCCGCGGGCGAGGCCTTCCGCCTTGGCGGCGATGAGTTCTGCCTGCTCTTGCCCGGCAACTTCAAGCGCGAGGATGCACAGATCGCCACCTGTCGTGCGGCGCTCTCCGAGCGCGGAAGCGGGTTCGCGGTCACGGCGTCTTGCGGAGTCGTCGCGCTGCCCGACGACGCCGACTCGCTCAGCGCTGCCCTGAACCTTGCCGACGAGCGCATGTACGCCGACAAGGCGGCCGCCGGGCGCTCGACCCGCGCGTACGTGCAGAGCGTGACGATGCAGCAGCGGGTGCTGATGCAGCTGCTCAACGAGCGCCAGCCTGACCTGCACCAGCACGTTCGCGACGTCGGGCTGCTCGCGACCGCGATCGGCCGCACCTATGACCTCGACTCAGAACAACTCGACGAGCTGCGTCGCGCGGCCGAGATGCATGACCTCGGCAAGCTGGCGATCCCCGACCGCATCCTCGACAGGCCGGGACCGCTGAGCGAGAGCGAGTGGCGCCTGATCCGCCAGCACACGATCATCGGCGAGCGCATCCTCAACGCTGCCCCAGCGCTGCGTCCGGTCGCCCGCCTCGTGCGCTCCAGCCACGAGCGCTGGGACGGAGAGGGCTATCCGGACAGGCTCGCCGGCCGCGCAATCCCGCTCGGCTCGCGGATCATCACCGCATGCGACGCCTTCGATGCGATCACCTCCGAGCGCGCATACGACGCGGCGCGCTCGCGCAACGAGGCAGTCGCCGAGCTGCGACGAAACGCCGGGTCTCAGTTCGATCCGGAGGTCGTCGAGCGCCTCTGTGAAGCGCTCGAGCAGCCAGACGTGGCTCGCGCGAGCGAGCTCACATCGGCCTAGGCACAGAACCCACGCGGCCTGCCGACCTTGCGCAAGCGCGACCGGCGGCATAGACCGGGCGAGTGCGGTTCGAGCTGCCAGAACCGTCAGCAAAGGTGGTAAGAAACGAATATTACTTCGACCGACGACGTGTGAAAGGCTCGCAGCAGAAGGACGATGACCCGGCTCTTGTTCACCGCCGATGGCCAACTGCGCGAACCGACGCGCGGATCCGAGCCACGCATCTTGTCGCACGTCATCGAGGGCCCAGACGGCGCGAGCGCACGGTTGCTCGCCGGCGAGGACGAGCACGAGATCGTGCCGCTCGCGCAGAGCGGGTGGGGGTTCGAGTTGCGCGACGGCGATGGCGCCCTCAGCGGTGGCTTTCAGCCGTTTCGTCTGCGTCGCGGTGGCCGTCTGCGCGTGCGCGAGGTAGGCATGGTGCTCCACGGCAGGCCGTGGAGCCACGAGGGCTGGGCGTTCTCGCTGCCCGACGAGCGACGAGTGGAGGCGACCGTCACGGCGGCCAACCAGGAGGCGCACCAGAACGGGTCGAATGCCAACGGCAGCGCTGCTAAGGCTGCCGTGGCGGAGCCGCTCGTCGTTGTACTCGAGGCTGTGGAGTCGCTCGAGCTGCTCGCGCTCGCCGAGGTCCTCGCCCTTGGGAGCTGGCTGATCGCGCGCTGGCAGCTGACGCCGGCGGTCGACCACGTGCTCGCTTCGGCGGCCGCCGGGACGGGCTTTGCGGGCGGTGCCGCGAAGGGCCCTTCCGCAGGGATTCGCGCCCAAACGGCGAACTAACAGCGGTCCCTCACCGGCGATCTTGAGAAGGAGGTTGGGATGGCTCTCAAGCGTGCTTCGGCAGAGTTTTTGGGCACCTTCGTGCTCGTGTTCGGCGGTGTCGGAACGGCGGTTCTCGCGGGCGATCACGTCGGCTACCTCGGCGTGGCGTTCGCCTTCGGCCTCTCGCTGCTGGCGATGGCCTATGCGGTCGGCCCGATCTCGGGCTGCCACATCAACCCGGCCGTGACGATGGGCCTGCTTGTCAGCGGCAAGGTCGAGCTCGGCGAGGCCGTGCGCTACTGGATCGCGCAGATCCTCGGCGCGATCGCGGCGGCCGGCATCCTGCTGGCCGTCGTCTCGGGACGTAAAGGCGGCTATGACGTGCGCATGGAAGGGCTCGGCGCCAACGGCTACGCAGCACACTCGCCGGGCGGCTTCCCCGTCGGCTCGGCACTCGCCGTCGAGGTGATCCTCACGGCGTTCCTGGTTTTTACCGTGCTCGCCGCGACCGACCGGATCGCCAACGTCGCCTTCGCCGGCATCCCGATCGGCCTCGTGCTGACGCTGATCCACCTCGTCGGCATCCCCGTCACGAACACTTCGGTCAACCCGGCGCGCAGCATCGGCCCCGCGATTTTCGTCGGCGGCTGGGCGCTCAGCCAGCTGTGGCTGTTCATCGTGGCGCCACTGGCCGGCGGCCTGCTAGGCGCGCTCGTACATCGTCTGCTGTTCAGCGGCAGCCGGCAGATCGCACCGGGCGAGTCGGCCGTCGAGGCCGGCGCGTGAAGCGGGAACCGCGGCGTAGTATCCGCGCCGCGCGCCGCCGCCTCGGCGCGTGAACATCTGCCCACGGAACGGAGGACCGCCCACATGCTCACGCTCAACGGCCTGGACGAGGTCAAGACCTACATCGGCAAGGAACTCGGCGTCAGCGACTGGCATCTGGTCACGCAGGAGAAGATCAACGAGTTCGCGGAGGTGACGGGCGACGATCAGTGGATCCACATCGACGTGGAGCGCGCCAAGCAGAGCCCGTTCGGCGGCACGATCGCGCACGGCTACTACACGCTCTCGCTGGCCCCGCGCTTCTCCTATGACATGGTCAAATTCGACGGCTTCGCGTTCGGCGTCAACTACGGCCTGAATCGCGTGCGCTTCCCGGCGCCGATGCCGGTCGGCGGGAAGGTGCGCATGCGCTCGAAGCTCGTCGCCGTCGATGACATCCCGGGCGGCGCGCAGATCACGACAGAGCTGACTTTCGAGCGCGAGGGTGGCGAGAAGCCGGTGTGTGTGGCGGAGTCGCTCGCGCGCGTGTACACCGGCTGACCCAGGCTACCCGGCTGACGGGGCCCGGGCTGGCCTGGATGCCCGGGTCACGCTCTGCGCTTGGATACCCTGCGCAAGATGGACGACCAAACGATCCTCAGCCGCATCGAGGCGCTAGTCGCCGAGGAGCACTCGCTGCAGCACAGCGAGCAGGACGACGCAGAGCAGGCGCAGACGGAGCCGCTGGCGGCGGACCGCGAGCGCCTGCAGCAGGTGTCGGTTGAGCTCGACCAGTGCTGGGACCTCTTGCGCCAGCGCCGCGCGCGCCGCGCGGCCGGGGGGAACCCGGACGAGGCCGAGGCGCGCGAGCCGGGCACGGTCGAGAAATACCTGCAGTAGCGGAGCGCTCGTCCTCGCGGGAAGCGGAACGTGAGCGATGAGCGCGGGGATCGCGTTCGCGTTCGCCTTGGCGCTGTGCTCGACGACGCTGACGAGCCTCGCGTACCTGCGCGAGCACGACGCGGCGGCGGCGATGCCGGCGCTGTCGATGCGCAGGCCGCTGCACTCGCTGCACGTGCTGCTGGCCGATCGCAGCTGGCTGCTGGGCTTCGCGATGGAGTCGAGCGGCTTCGCGCTCTACGCCTTGGCGCTCGCGCTGGCGCCGCTGGCGCTCGTGCAGAGCATCGTGGCGGGTGGCATCGGACTGCTGGCCTACCTGACCTACCGACTCGGCGGGCGCCAACCGCTGGGCGCGCGGCGGATCGCGGGCGCGGCGCTCTCGGTGCTCGGCCTGATCGCGCTGGCCGTGTCGCTGGCGCAGGGTACGGGCGAAGGGCACAGCGGCTCAACGGCGGCTGTCTTGATCTGGCTCGGCGGTACGGCGATTGTGGCGCTGGCGGTGGTGCTGCTCGGTCGGCGCATCTTGGGCGTGGCGGTGGCGAACGCGCTGGCCGGCGGCCTGCTGTTCTCGATCGGCGACATCTCGACGAAGCTCGCCACGCAGGGCGGCGCGCGGATCGCCTTCGTGCTCTCGCTGATCGCCGGCTACACGCTCGGCACGACGCTGTTGCAGCTCGGCTACCAGGCGGGCGCAGCGCTGACGGTGGCCGGGCTGGCGACGCTGTTGACGAACGTGCTGCCGATTCTGGCGGGGACGATCGTGCTCGAAGAGCCGGTGCCCTCGGGCGCGCTCGGTGCGCTGCGCGTGCTGGCGTTCGTCGCGGTCACGGTCGGCGCGGTGCTGCTTGCTCGCCCGGAGGCGCAGCCGGCGAAGGTCGCGACGCCGGCCGTCGAGTAGCGCTGCGCCCGGCGCTCAGCGCCCTTTGGGCGCGACGATCGCGACGGCCGCCTCGGGCGTGAGCACGCGGAAACTGTAGGACTCCTCGATGTACAAAGACACGCTCTCGGCGTCGTGGGACTCATAGCCGACGGACAGGTCCTCACCGCAGTCGAAGGCGAAGTCGCCGCCGCGCATGCTCAGCACGATGGCGCCTTTGACGCCGGGCGCCCATACGAGCGGTCCCTTGACGATCTCGCGCAGGTGCTCGAGCAGCGGGTAGCCGCCGTGCTCGGCCGTTTCGACGACGCTCGTGTAGTCCTCGCCTCCGAGGGCGATGCCATACGGCCCGGCGATGCCGTTGCGCAGCAGCAACTCGACGGCGCGCGCCACGCAGCCGGGGTAGTCCTCGAAGCTTTTCTTTCGAACGATCGGCGGGTGCGGCGAGCTGCTCGCGATCCCCTCGACGCCGGCCTTCGGCCAGGAATGAAAGACGGCCGTGTTCTCGGCCTCGACGATCCGCTGTGCGGCCACGTCGAGGTCGTCGAAGTCGACATCCTCGGCCCCGCGATCGCCGGCGCGCAGCTCGGCGCGCGAGACTTGAAAGCGCGCACGCAGCTCGAGCAGCGGCAGCACGACGCGACGGTTTGCCTCGAGCCCTTTCAGCGCGCTGACGTTGGTGTCCTCGACGCGGCCGAGGTTGGTCGCCGAGTACTCCCATCCGTGCGGGCCCGAGAAGTCGACGAGTCGCCGCGCGGCGAGGCCGGGCGTGAGGCGCTCGCGCGCCTCCTCGTCGATCAGCTTCCACCCCTCGGCGGTGATCGGCGCGTGCTCGCGCAGCAGATGACTCACAATCCCTCCCCTCGTAGGCTGCCGATGCCGAGCGGGCCGCCGCCTGGCACGCCGCTCGCCTTCGAGCCGGCGCCGGGAGCGTCGCTGCTGCCGGGCTCGCCGTCGTCGTCGGCGCCGGCCTCGGCGGCCTCGCCGTGCTCGACGATGTCGCCCTCCTGGAACAGCACGCCCTCGGCGATCTCGCGCCACTTGGGCGTGCGCCGCAGCAGGAACTCGAGGTCCATGCTGAAGTGCTTGTACTCCTCGCCGACGGCGTCGGACATGACGGCGACTGCCTCCGGATCGCGCTCGACTGCGAGGCGCTGCTCGTACCAGCCGATCGCTTCGGCCTCCTCGGTCAGCGAGGCGCACAGCCGCGCGAACGTGCGCGTCTGCTCGGGCAGCTCCTCGGGTGGCTCGTGGTACTGGTCGAAACCCATGCCGCGAGTCTATTGCTCGGCGGCGCTCGGGCTCAAACCGAGGAACGCTCCGGCTCGGGTGAGGAAGTGGCGTCGGCGTGACCTCGCAGCGTGCCGCCGACGAACAGCACCGCCACGAGCAGCGCGCACACCGCGAGCGCCGTGTCGAGGCGGAACGCCGTGTGCAGCCCGGCGACGAACGAGTCGCGAACGAGCGAGGAGAGCCGGTGGGCGACGCCGGCGGAGAACTGGGATAGCACGTGCTTTCCGGACGCCGTTCCGGCGAGGATCCCGTGAACCAGATCCGACTGGACTTCCGTGACAGCCGCTCCGACTTTGTCGAGATGATCATTGAGATTCGTCTTCGACGACGACGTGAAGATCGTCGTGTTCAGGCCGAGGCCCACGGATCCACCCGCGATCTGGAACATGTAGACGATCCCTCCGGCGAGCCCCGAGCGCGAGGCGTCGAGCGCGGTCACGCTGGCGGTCGTGATCGAGGAGTAGAACAGGCCGATGCCGACGCCGAGCACGAGCATCCCGGGCACGAGGCCGGCGTACTCCGAGTCAGTGCTGATCAGTGAGAGCAGCAGGATGCCGATCGTGATCGCGGCGCAGCCGAGCGAGACGATCAGCTTGGCGCCGAGCTTTTCATACAGCGGCCCGGCGATGAACGAGGTGAGCGCGAAGGTCCCCATCATCGGCACGAGGCCTACGCCGGAGCGAAGCGGCGAGTAGCCGAGGATCTTCTGCATGAACTGCGGCAGGTAGAGCAGCGAGGCGAAGAACACAGCCGACATCAGCAGCACCGCGAGACAGGCCGTCGCGAAGTTGCGGTTGGCGATCACGTCACGCGGGATCAGCGCCGACTCGCCCATTCGCCGCTCGACGAGGCCGAAGCCGAGGAGCATCGTCGCGCACAGCGCGAGCAGCCCGACGATGCGCGGGTCGCCCCAGCCCCAGTCGGTGACCTGGTCGAGCGCCACGAGCAGCGAGACAAGGCCGAGCGAGAGCGTCGCCACCCCGGCGTAGTCGATCCGGTGGTCGGCCGGTTCGGGTTCTGACTGGTGAATCGCGAGCCACGTCGCGAGCACGCCGAAGGCGGCGATCGGGACGTTGACGAAGAAGATCCAGCGCCAGCTGAGCAGATCGGTCAGCACGCCTCCGAACATCGGCCCGACGGCGTTGCCGATGCCGGCAGCGCCGAGGATCAGCCCACCGGCCAGCCCGGCCTTGCTTTCGGGCAGCGCGGCGAACGTCATGCCGAGGATCGCCGGCCACATCAGCGCGCCGCCGATGCCCATCAGCGTGCGGCAGGCGATCAGCCAGGCGCTGTCCTGCGCGGCACCCCCGAGCAGGGAGAAGGCGGCGAAGATCGCGGCGCCGATCACGAAGATGCGCTTGCGCCCGAAGATGTCGGCGAGTCGCCCACCGACCACGATCAGCACGCCGAACGTCAGGGCGTAGGCGTTGATCACCCATTGCACCGTGCCCACGTCGGTGTTGAACTGCTTCTCGATCGCGGGCAGCGCGACGGCGAGCGCGGTGAAGTCGTTGGCGATGATGAACACGGCAACGCCCATCGCGATGAGCGCGAGCACCGTCGTGCGGTCGAGGCCGCGCTCGGAATCCTGCGAGCCGACCGTGTCCACGGATGACATGAGGCGAAGATATCCGCGACCCCCGACACTTCTCTCGCTCTGGACAGGCGGTCTATCCGTCGTGCCGGCAGCTGACGCTGCGGGCGCCGATGGCGATCGTGGCCTGCCTCTAGGCTTGTCTCGATGGAGGTGCGCTCCTACGACGAGTTGCAGGCGTTCACGACGCTCGACGGCTCGGAGATTCGCGAGTGGGCGGGGCCGGTCTCGGCGCCGGCGCGCAACCAGAGCCTCGCCGAGGCGACGATCCCGGTGGGCGGGGCGACGACCGAGCACTACCACCGCACGACCGAGGAGCTGTACCTGATCGCCGCCGGTCGCGGGCGCCTGGTGATCGACGGCGAGGAGCGGCTCGTGGGGGAGGGCGACTGCGCGCTGATCCCGCCGGGCGCGCGGCACAAGCTGTTCAACGTCGGCGAGCAGCCGCTGCGCGTCGTGTGCGCGTGCGCACCGGCCTACTCCGACGAGGACACCTGCCTGACCGAGTGAGCGAGCGCCTGGATCCGTCGACGAGCCCGGACGAGCCGCTGGCGCTGCTCGAGCGCTGGCTCACGGACGCACGCGACGCCGAGCTGCCGGCGGCCGAGTCGGTTGCGTTCGTAACGGTGGGCGAGCGCGGGCGCCCGACGGCACGCACGGTCTCGCTCAAGCGCCTGCAGGACGGTGCGCTGCTGTTCACCTCGGCGCTGTGGACGCGCAAGGCGCGCGAGCTTGCGGCCAACCCGCACGTGGCGCTGCTGTTTCACTGGCCCTCGCTTGGGCGCCAGGTGCACGTCGCCGGCGATGCCGAGCTGGCCGAGCGCGCGCTCGCGGATGAGCTGTTCGCCGAGCGCGACGCGGCGCATCAGGTGCAGACGCTCGTCTCACGCCAGGGCGAGCCGATCGACGACCTCGCGCCGTTGCAGGCGCGCCACGCGCATCTGCTCGAGGCGATGGAGGCGCCGCCGGCCTGCCCGCCCGACTGGGGCGCGATCCGCGTGCGCCCGCAGGCGGTCGAGTTCTGGCTGGAAGGCGAGGATCGGATGCACGACAGGCTGCTGTATGTGCGTGACGGCGAGCGCTGGTCGCTGACGCGGCTGTCGCCCTAAGCACTCTTCAGCGTCGCCGCGCGGAGACGCGGTTGGGAGAACGGGCGGGCGCACCGGCGACGCGCCCGGTAGGCTCGCGCCAGGGCAACGCCGAGGGAGTCGAGGGAGCGATGGCGATCCGAACAGAGAGCATCGGCACGAGCGAGTCGCCGCTCAGCGCTGCGCGGCGACTCGCGCCGCGCGCAGCCGAGCTGGCCGAGCAGACCGAGCGCGAGCGCGCGCTGCCGGGCGAGCTGGTCGGCGAGTTGCTCGATGCGGGGCTGTTCTCGCTGTGCCTGCCGCAGGCGCTCGGCGGGCGCGAGTCCCGTCCGGCCGAGATGGTGCGCGCGCTGGAAGCGCTCGCCTGCGGCGACGGGGCGAGCGCGTGGTGCGCGATGGTCGCGTCGACGAGCAGCCTGCTCGGTGCCTACCTGCCGCAGGCCGACGCCGAGCTGATCTTCGCGGGAGGGCGCAACGTGACCGGTGGCGTGTTCGCGCCGCGCGGGCGCGCGGAACGCCGCGACGGCGCGTACGTCGTCAGCGGGCGCTGGTCGTTCGCCAGCGGTGTGCAGCATTGCGACTGGGTGCTCGGCGGCTGCGTCGTGCACGCCGGCGAGGAGCCTGAGCTGCTGGCGAGCGGCGCGCCGGACGTGCGCCTGATGCTGATGCCCGCGGACGCCGTGGAGGTGCTCGACACGTGGTCTGTATCGGGCCTGCGCGGCACGGGCAGCCACGACATGACGGTCGTCTCCCAGGTCGTGCCGGCGGCTCGCGGGATCTCGCTGATGAGCGACGCCCCGCGCCATCCGGGCGCGCTCTACGCCTTCCCCCTGTTCGGTCTGCTCTCGATCGGGATTGCGGCGGTGGCACTCGGCATCGCCCGCGGCGCGGTCGAGGACTTCCTCGCGCTGGCCGGCGCGAAGACGCCTGCGGGCGGTCGTCGCACGCTCGCCGAACGCTCGACCGTGCAGGCCGAGATCGCGCGCGCCGAGGCGGCGCTGCGCGCCGCGCGGGGGCTCGTGCTGGAGGAAGCCGAGCAGGCGTGGCAGGCGGCACAGGGCGAGGGCCCGATCCCCGAGCGACACCGCGTGGGCCTGCGTATGGCGGCGACCCACGCCACGACCGTCGCGGCAGAGGTGACGACGTCGATGTACCACGCGGCCGGTGGCTCCTCGATCTATGACTCGAGCCCGCTGCAGCGCCGCTTCCGCGACGTGCACGTGGCAACGCAGCACGTGATGGTCGCGCCGGCCACGTGGGAGCTGACGGGCCGGCTGCTGCTCGGGCTGACCACGGACACAACGCAGCTCTAGCGCCGCCCGTGCGCCTGCTCACCTACGACGACGGCTCGGGCCCGCAGGCCGGGATCCAGCTCGAGCAGGAGCTCGTGCCGGTGGCGGCGCTCGGCGCGCCGGCAGGCTCGCTGCGCGGACTGCTGCACGCGCTCGACGCCGATGCCCTGGCCGAGCTGGGTGCGCGCGCGAGGGACGCCGACAGCCGCATCGCGCTGGCGGACGTGCGCCTCTTGGCGCCGGTGCCCGATCCCGAGAAGATCGTCTGCCTCGGCCTCAACTACCGCGACCATGCCGCGGAGGCGGGGCAGGAGATCCCGGCGGCGCCGATGTGGTTTGCCAAGTTCGCCAACTCGCTGATCGGCAGTGGCGAGCCGATCTTGCTGCCGCCGGCGCATGCCGGGCACGTCGACTACGAGGCCGAGCTGGCGGTCGTGATCGGGCGCGCGGCGCTGCGCGTGAGCGCCGAGCAGGCGCTCGATCATGTGGCCGGCGCGATGCCGTTCAATGACGTCACGGCGCGCGATCTGCAGTTCCAGAACCCGCTGTGGACGAGCGGCAAGGCGATCGACACGTTCGCTCCTTGCGGACCGGCGCTGGTCACGCTCGATGAGATCGACGACCTGCAGTCGCTGACGCTGCGCACGCGCATCGACGGCGAGACCCTGCAGGAGGGGACGACGGCGAACCAGATCTTCGGCGTGGCCGAGGTGGTCGCGTGGCTCTCGCGCACGATGACGCTGCTGCCGGGCGACGTGATCGCCACGGGCACGCCGGCGGGCGTCGGTGCCTCGAAGAACCGCTTCCTGCGCGCCGGCGACACGGTCGAGGTCGAAGTCGAGGGGCTCGGTGCGGTCGTCAATCCAGTGCGCGCGTAAGCTGGCGCGAGCGCAGTCGAAAGCGAGGAGCGAGGGAATGTCACAGGTGCAGACCGTCCAGGGGCCGGTCGAGGCGGAGGAGCTCGGCCTGACGCTCGTGCACGAGCACGTGCGCTTTCGCGACGAGGCGGTCGCGGAGCAGTGGCCGGGACGCTATGACGAGCAGCTCGAGCTCGACGCGGCGCTGCTCGCGGTCAACGCCGCGAAGGACAGGGGCGTGCGCACGATCGTCGACCCGACGGCGATGTTCGGCGGGCGCGACGTGAACTTCATGAAGCGCGTGGCCGATCAGACGGGCGTTCGGATCGTCGCGTGCACGGGGATCTACAGCTACGACTACCTGCCCCATTACTTCGAGAACCGCGATGTCGACGTGATGGCGGACCACTTCGTCGAGGACATCGAAATCGGCTGCCAGGGAACGGAGATCCGCGCGGCCTTTCTCAAGTGCGCGGCCGATGCGGCGGGCGTGACCGAGCACGTCGAGAAGATTCACCGCGCGTGCGCGCGCGCGAGCCTGCAGACGGGCGCGCCGATCATGGCGCACTCGATGCCCGCCGTCGGCACCGGTCCGCGTCAGGTCGAGATCTTCCGCGAGGAGGGCGTCGAAATGGCCAAGGTGCAGATCGCCCACTGCGGCGACACCGAGGACGTGGCCTACATCGAGGGGCTGATCGAGCAGGGCGTCTACGTCGGTCTGGATCGTTATGGCCTTGAGATGTACCTACCGATCGACAAGCGCAACGCCACGGCGGTCGAGCTCTTGCGCCGCGGGCACGCCGAGCGGCTGATGATCTCCCAGGACTTCTGCGCGACGATCGACTGGTTCCCGCCGGAGGCGGCCGAGGTGTTCGAAGGTCAGGGGGCGATCCGCAACTGGTCGATGACGCTCGTGTTCGATGAGGTCGTGCCCGCGCTGCGCGAGGCCGGCGCGATGGACGACGACTCCTTCCAGACGGTGTTCGTCGAGAACCCCAAGCGCTGGCTGACGGCGTGAGGCAGATGGCGAGGGGTCGGTCGAGGTCGCCGGCGCGCGCTCCGGCGATCGACGGGCTCGTCCTCTCGGGCCTGACCGAGCTCGCGCTCGGCGCGCTGACGGGCTGGCCGTACGCGCTCGCGATCGCCGATCCGGCGCGCGCCAGGGCGCTCGGCATCCGCTCGACGGCGCGAATGCGCCAGTGGCACCTCGACCTGATCGCGCTCGGCGGGCTGACGGTGCTGGCGGGCACGGCGCTGCCGGACATGCCGGCGCGTGTGAAGTGGCCACTCGGGGTCGGCGCGTGGACGAACGCGATGGCCTTCGGCGTGCTCGTGGCGGCGCCCGACGCGAAAGATCACCCGCTCTACCGCACGGGCGTGGCCGGCTCGTTCGTGGCCACGAGCACGGGCTTCGTCGGCATGGCGGTTGAGGGCTTCAGGCGCAGGCGGCTCGCTCGCTGAGCTGCTCGGCCGGGGCCTCGGGGGGCCTTGGTAGGGTGGGAAACGAGGTGCCGCGCTGAGACCAAGAGAGGGCAGGGGCGATCGCGAGGAGCAGGCTGGCGCCTCGCGCGATGGCGCCGCACCCGCGCCCGTCGCAAAGCTCCCGGCGCAGTTCGACGAGTGGCAGATCGAGCTGCACGGACGGCGCGTGATCTACCGCGTGGCCGGCAGCGGCCCGCCGATCGTGCTGATCCACGGGATGCTCAACTCCTCGAGCCACTGGCGCTCTGTGGCGCTCAACCTGGCGAGCGAATACACGGTGATCGCCCCCGACCTGATCGGCCACGGCGACTCGGCGGCGCCGCGCGGGGACTACTCGCTCGGCGCGCACGCGGCGAGCATCCGCGATCTGCTGGCGGCGATCGGGATCGACCGTGCGAGCATCGTCGGGCACTCGCTCGGCGGCGGCGTGGCGATGCAGTTCTTCTACCAATTCCCCCAACGCGTGGAGCGCCTGGTACTGGTCTCCAGCGGCGGCCTCGGCAGGGAGGTGAAGCCGACCCTGCGCACGGCGGCGCTGCCCGGCATCTCGGGCCTGCTGGCGCTGACGATCCGCCCGCGCGTGATCGCCGCGCTGTACGGTGCGGGCGTGCAGATGCGCGAGCGGGGGGTGGGGACTGGGCGTGTATCTGCAGGCCGCTGCCCGCGCGCTCAGGCCGCTGCAGAACGCCGACGCGCGTGGCGCCTTCCTGCACACGCTGCGCTCGGTGATCGACATCCACGGTCAGCGCGTCAGCGCGACCGACCGCCTGTATCTGCTGGAGGCGCTGCCGACAATGATCGTGTGGGGCGAGCGCGACAACACGATCCCGCTCGCGCACGGGCGCCGCGCGCACGAGGCGATCCCGCACAGCCGGTTCCGCACGCTTCCCGCGGCGGCGCACTTCCCGCACCTTGGAGGATCCGGACGGTCTCTCGGGCCTCTTGCGCGAGTTCATGCGCACGACGCAGCCCGGCGTGATCGAGGACGGCGACTGGGGCGCGATCCTGGCGCGACGCTCGCTGCCTTCCCGGCGGATCGGCAATGCGGCGTAGCGCTCTGCTCGTCGCCGGACTGCTCGCACTGGTCGCGAGCGTGCTCGTGGCGCTGCCCATGCTCGCCTCGGCCGCGCCCGTCTCGGGCAAGGCTGCTCCGCCTCCGGCTGCCGCCACGTGGTGGACGCCGCCGCAGCAGCTGACGTGGTTCTGGCAACTGCAGGGCAAGGTCGACAACGGCAATCAGGTCGCGGCATACGACATCGACGGCTTCGAAAACGAAGCCTCCGAGGTGGCGGCGCTGCACGCGCAGGGCAAGCACGTGATCTGCTACGTCGACGTCGGCACGGCGGAGAACTTCAGGCCGGACTACGACCAGTTCCCGCGCTCGACGCTGGGGCGCTCGAACGGCTGGCCGGGGGAGCACTGGTTGGACATCCGCCGCCTCAGCGTGCTCGCGCCGATCATGGCCGCGCGCTTTCGGATGTGCAAGGAAAAGGGCTTCGATGCGGTCGAGCCCGACAACATGGAAGCGTTCTCCAACCGCTCGGGCTTCCCGATCACGGCGGCGCAGCAGCTCGAATACGACCTGTGGATCGCAGGGGAAGTGCATTCGCTGGGCATGGCAGTGCTGCAGAAGAACGACGGCGAACAGTCCGCAGAACAGCAGCCGTACTTCGACGGTGCGCTCACCGAGCAGTGCAACCAGTACCGCGAGTGCGCCAACTTCGAGCCGTACCTGGCCGCGGGCAAGCCGGTCCTCAATGCGGAGTACCAGCAGAAGAACGCCAAGTTCTGCCCGGCCGACGAAGCGGCCGGGATCATGGGCGTGCGCTTCGCCAAGAGCCTCAACGGCAAGAAGTTCCTGCCCTGCTGAGCGCGCTCGGCCGCAGCCGGCGCGAATCGCAGGACCGGGGCGTGCAAGACCGCTAACGTGAGCGTCACGATGATGAGCACCGAGCCGATGATCGCTCGCAGCACCCACTACACGGCGCTGATCGAGCTGCTCGACCACCATGGCGCTGCCAAGCTGCACCCGCGCGAGCGCGAACAGCTGCTCGGGGCGGCCGACGCGCTGCTGTTCGGCGAGCCCGAGAGCGAGCGTCTGGTCCGCGTGGCGGAGACCCAGATCGAGGCGCTGGAGACCAGCGGCCGGTGGTCGGCCGAGAGCTGCGATCAGCTGCGCGAGCATCTCTACGGCTGCGACGCCCCAGGCGAGACGCGCTGAAAGGGCGCGATTGGGTAGCCCCCTTAGGGGTACCTAAGTAGGGTTCCCTAATCTGCTAGCGTGCCCGGCCGATGGCGGGTGCGCGACAGATGACGATCATCGCCTGAGGTTTCCGGTGGCGCAGACCCAAGCCGCAACCGTCCCGAGATCGCCCGCCAAACGCGTGCACGAGCGCGCGAGCTTCTACGTCTGGACGGTCGTCGTGCTCGCGGTGTCCGTGACGGCGGTCGTGCTCGGCTGGCACGCGAGCGGCGGCACGGCCAACCCGACGGCGCTTCCGCCGGGGCGCAGCCTGAGCCACACGACGGTCGTCGTCAACAGCGCGATCCTCGTGTTTCGCGAGGGCCTTGAGACGATCCTCGTGCTCGCGGCGGTGACGGCGAGCTTCCTCGGCGCCAACAAGCTCTACCGGCGCCCCGTGGTGGCCGGAGGCGCCGGTGCGATCGCCGCGTCGATCGCCACTTGGTTCGCCGTCATCTGGCTGATCGGGCAGTTCCACGGCGGCGAGTTCGACGTACAGGCGGCGACTGGGCTGCCGGCATTGATCGTTCTCTTGATCGTGATGAACTGGTTCTTCCACAAGGTCTACTGGACCGGCTGGATCTCCAACCACCACAAGCGCCGGCGCTCTCTGCTGTCGGCAGACCCGGAGACCAACAAGCGACGGATGCTGCTCGGGCTCGCGCTGCTCGGCTTCACCTCGGTCTACCGCGAGGGCTTCGAGATCGTGATCTTCCTGCAGAACCTGCGCGAGCTGTACGGCTCCAGCGTCGTGCTCGAGGGCGTCGCGATCGGGCTGCTGTTCACGGCCGCCGCGGGCGTGCTCACGTTCGCCCTGCACCAGCGCCTGCCCTACAAGCGCCTGTTGATCATCACCGGCGTGATGCTGCTGTTCGTGCTCGTCGTCTCCGTCGGCGAGCAGGTCAACGAGATGCAGCTCGCCGGCTGGATCGGCACGACTGAAATCACGTGGCTGCACATCCCCGGCTGGATGGGCACGTGGTTCTCGCTGTTCAACAACTGGGAGACCTTCATCGGCCAGGGCCTTGCGCTGCTGCTCGTGCTCGGCTCCTACGTCGCCGCGCAGTACGTGCGTGTTTGGCGCCCGCGCCGCCGCGGGCTGAAAGGCGCCACCGTCGCGCAGGCGCCGCCGGAGCGCCCGGCTGAGCTCGCGCCTCCGTCCGGTGCTCGCACGCCGGTCGCGGTCGCCTAGCGCTGGCGGCGAGGCTCGCTTGTGCAGGCTCCGCGGGCCGGCTGCGCGCTAGGAGCGAGCGGCCGTGGCGGGCGCCTTCTTCCACTCGGCCTTGTGCTCCCGCTTGGCCGCTTGGTAGTCGACGAGCGCCTGCGCCGAGTCGACGTCGCCGAGCGTCGGGTGCCACGGCACCAGCTCCTTGGCGGCCTTCACACGAAAGCGCTTGGCGAGCACGGCGCCGAGCGCCTTGATCTTCATCTCGCCGAAGCCCGGCAGCGCAGCGATGTTGGCGCGCAGGGTCTCGGCGTCGGCCGCGTCGGTCCACACGCGCGCGGCGTCGCCGTCGTACTCGTCGCGGATGTACACGGCGAGGTCGTGCACGCGCCCGGCCATCGAGCCGGGGAAGCGGTGGATCGCCGGTTTCTCGCGGAAGATCGGCTCGAGGTCGGCCTCGGCCAGCTTTGCCGCGTCGAGTGTGCCGAGGCGCTCGCGCAACGCGAGCGGGCCCGAGAACGCCTTCTGCACCGAGACCTGCTGGTCGAGCACGAAGCCGATCAGCAGCGCCATCGGGTCTGAGGCAATCAGGCGGTTGGCCTCTGCCGACTCCGTGAAATACAGCTGTGCGGGCACGCGGCGAATGCTATCCCGAGCGCGGAAGCAGCTGGAAGATCGGGATCGTGCGCCCCGCCTTCGCTGCCCGCTCGCGATAGTCGGCGTACTCGGGAAAGACGCGGTCGGCCAGCTCCCACAGTCGCCGGCGCTCTGCCTCGTCCTCGACGAGCTCGGCGCGGAACGGCAAGCCGCCGTAGACGATGTCAGGGTGCTTGCGCAGGTTGTGGTACCACGCCGGGTGCTCCGGCAAGCCGCGCTTGGATGCGACGATCGTCACGCGATCGCCGTCGTGGAAGTACAGCGTGGCGTTGCTGCGCACCTTGCCCGTGCGCGCGCCGCGCGACTCGAGCAGTGCCGCCGCGAGCGGTCCGGTCGTGCTCAGGCGCCCGCCCGTGAGCTTCATCAGGAGCGGGTCGAGCTTCCAAGCGACGTGGGTCGAGAACCAAGCGCCGAACTTCGTCGAGGAGAGCCGGGCCACTGCCAAGTACAGGCGGCCTCGCCGCTTGTACGGGTCCACGTAGGGAAGCTTTGCGCTGCGTGCCATGGCTCTCCCGCTACCGCGGGGGTCCGTCCGGGGGTAGCTCCTGCTCGGCCTGCGGCGGGCGCTCGGCCTGTGGCGGGCGCCCACCAAACGACATCGCCATGCCGATGATCAGCATGATCGCGACGAGGCCCAGCACGACGGCGACGAGGCCGCCGATGCCGCTGTTGCCGACGACCTTCACGCCGGCGATGACGACGAACACGCCGAGCATCGCCGGCAGCCCGAGCACCTGCGGTCCGAACGCGAAGTACAGCGCCCAGAGCAGTGCGGCGATCAGGACAACGTAGATCGCGACGCCTCCGAGGGCTTCCAGCAGTTCGACCACAGCCGGACCGTAGCGCCTGGGGCGCAGGTGGTGTCGACGCAGCGCCGACCCGGCCGGGACGGGTGGCGATCGGCGACCGCCACCCGTCCCGGGCTGTCTACCGGCCGGCCGTTACGGCGTGTGGCCGTATTCGGTGCTCACTTTGTTGAGTTTGCCGCCGAGGATCGCCGAGTCCTTGCCGCTCGCTTCGTTGCCGTCGCCGCCGAAGACGCCCGCGTTTTCACCGCCGCCGATGTTTAGTTCGCCGCCGAACACCGATGCGCCCGGTCCGGTGGCTTTGTTTTTGCCGCCGCCGAGGACCGTCCCGTAGTTGCCTGGGGCCGCGTTTTCGAAGCCGCCCGCGACGAACGAGGCGAAGCCTTCGGCCTTCGCGCTGTAGCCGCCGCCGGCGGTCGAGTATTCGGCGGAGGCAATGCTGTTCCGGCCTCCGAGGATCGACGCGAAGTGGAAGCCGTTGGCTTTGTTTTCAAAGCCGAGCACGAAGTTGCCGGTGCCGCCGAGGTAGTTCTTTTCGCCGCCGATCAATCCGCCGACGCCCTTCGTAGGTCTGCTGGCTGCCGAGGACGATGTTGTGCGAGCCCGTCTGCGAGCCCGGCGATTCGTCGTAGCCGACGACGAGGTTGCCCAGCCCGTTGCCAGTCGACTGTTTGCCGGAGCCGTTGAGGACCTGCACGTTGGCACCGGAGAACTGGATCGTCGGTTTGCCGCCCACGCCGACGCTCACGAATTTGACGTACGGAAGGATCGCTTTCAGCGTCGCCGTTTCTTCGGCCGTGAACGGCGATTTGCCTTCCGGTCCCGTTTTGCCGGCTTTGCCTTCTTTACCCGCCGGCCCTTCTTTGCCTTCGGCCCCTTCTTTTCCGGGTGCCCCTTCTTTGCCGGGAGGGCCTTCTTTACCGGGAGGGCCTTCTTTACCCGCCGGCCCTTCTTTGCCTTCCCCGCCGAGTTCGGTCAGCGTATAGCCGGCTTTGCAGACCCCGGCTTTGGGTGTGACGATCGGCTTGCCTTCTTTGGCCGGCACGCAGACCTTCAGCCCGGTCGCTGCGGCCGTGCCCGCTCCGAAGATCGCCAGCAGTCCCGTTGCGACGACCGCGCCGACGATCGCATGCAGGTTCCTCGTTCCGTGCATCTCAGATCCCCCCAGTAGTTGGTGGCGGGCGAGTCCGGTGCCGCCCGCGGGGGAGTCAATCAGCTTCGTTAGACGGCGACGGGCTCGGCGGGGGCCGGGACGAGCACCGCGTCGAGCAGTCCCGGGAAGCGCGCGTCGAGGTCGTCGCGGCGCAGCGAGTTCAGGCGCGAGGTGCCGAGCTGGCGCTGCTCGATCAGGCCGGCCTCGCGCAGCACGCGGAAGTGGTGCGTGCAGGTGGACTTGCTCACGTTGACGTCAAACCCGCCGCACGCGCGCGGCTCGGGATCGACGCTCAGCTCGCGCACGATCCGCAGACGCTGCGGGTCGCTGAGCGCGTGCAGCACCGTCGGGAGGTCGAGATCCTCGGTTGCCGGGTGGTACAGGTTCATGAGCCCATTGTACGACGTTCGTCAAACTTATGCTACGATGATCATCGAACTTACGAACAGAAGGATAGCGCCATGTCCCAGAGCACGAGCGAGAACACCAAGATCGCCGCGAGCCCGGCCGACCGCCAGCCGCTCTCGGCATCGACCGAGGCGCGCCTGGCGGCAGCCGTCGAGGCCGCATACATCCTGCAGGCGCGCACGCGATGAGCGTTGCCGCCCGGCTGGGGCACGCGCCTCAGCCGGACGACGCAAGCGCGGCCAGCGCGGTCACGTAGTCAGCGGGCAGGCCGCGCTCGCGGGCGCCGTCCAGCAGCGCCCGCAGGTACTCGCCCGAGGGCTGCACGTGTGCGGCGTCGGGCGCGATCACGGCGTACGCGAAGGCCTCGAGCTCCTCGCCGGCAGCGATCACTCCTACGGTCCGACGCTCATACGCCCAGCCGGCGCCCTCTTTCTCGTCGATCGCCGCGAGCTGCGCGTCGTCGAGCTCATACAGCGCGCCCCACACGCGCTGGCCGGGCGTGGGGAGGATGTCTGCGACGCCCGTGCCCGTGCGCAGCGAGCGGCGCGTGAACGCGAGGCGATGGTCGGGCAGCTCGGCCGCGCCGAGGAAGCGGTGTCCCGGGCACACGAGCTCCATCGCCCGCGCGCCCATGTTGCGCCCGTAGGCGAAGTAGGGAACCGAGGGCGGAGGGGGCGATGGCATGACGCGAGTCTGACGTGACCGGCGCCTTCCGACAGCGCTGAATTCTCGCCTGACTTTACACACTGTAGGTTCGTTTGTTATGGTCCGGCCGGCCGGAGAGGGCCGGCTTTGGCGCGTGGCGCTCGAGGACGAGGGCGCGCTCACAGGACGAGAGTGGGGACCGGCCTCCCACGGAGCCCAGAGGGGGGTTCAGGATGAGATTTCGCACGCTCTCGACGGTCACGATGACCGTCTTCGCAGTCGTGGCGATGCTGCTGACAGGGGTCGCTGCGGCGGCGCCGCAGCACGAACGCGCCGCCAAAAAAGCCGAAGAACCGCTGCCGCCGATCGAAACTGCCGGTGGCTGTGAGTTCATCGCCAACCCGGGCAGCCCGGTCTGCATGCTGCCCTTCCCCGACGACTACTACACGGCGGCCGACCCGAGCAGCGCGACGGGCCGTCGCATCGCCTTCAAAACCGAATCGACGCCGACGAACGTCGAAGGCAAACACGTCGAAGCGACGCCGTACAACGCCGCCGACGGCTTCAGCCCAGGGTCTGTGATCCTGGCCAAGATCCCCGGGATCGAAACGACGGCCGACGTCAAGGCGATGGGCGCGGTGCCGATCAACAAGCTGCACCAGTACAAGATGCCCAACGCACCCGTGGTCGTGATCGACACGAGCACCGGGCAGCGCTGGCCGATCTGGGTCGAGATCGACTCGACGGCCAAAGAAGCCAACAAAGCTGACCTGGAGATCCACCCGGCAGTCAACTTCACCTCGGGCGATCGCTACATCGTCGCGCTGCGCAACCTGAAGAACGCGGCCAAAGAAAAACTGCAGGCGCCGGCGGGCTTCCGCTACTACCGCGACAACGTCGCCTCCGAACAGGAAGCGATCAACGCGCGCAGGCCGCACTTCGAAGAAATCTTCTCGACGCTGCAGGGCGCCGGGATCGAACGCAGCAGCCTGTACCTGGCGTGGGACTTCACGGTCGCCAGCGACGCCAGCAACACCGGTCGCGAGCTCGCGATGCGCAACGACGCGTTCGCACAGCTCGGCGACACGAACCTCGAAAACGGCATCGTCGAAGGCACGGCGCCGACGTTCGCGGTGAGCAAAGTCGAAAATGAACCGAACCCGGGCCAGATCGCACGCCGGGTCAAAGGGACGTTCACGGTGCCGTGCTACCTGACGCCGAGCTGTGCGGCGGGCGGCAAGCTCAACCTCAACGGCGAAGGCGTGCCCGTGCAGAACGGGACGTGGACGGCCAACTTCGACTGCATCATCCCGCTGTCGGCGACGAGCGGACCTGCCGAATCGGCGCGTCCGTCGCTCTACGGGCACGGCCTGCTGGGCAGCGCCTCAGAGGTCGCCTCGAGCCCGCAGCGTGCGCTTTCCCAGGGGCACGACATCGTGCAGTGCGCGACCGATGAGATCGGCATGGCCGAATCGGACGTTCCGGCGGTGATCAACGCGCTGAAAAACGCGTCGAACTTCCCGACGATTCCGGACCGGCTGCAGCAGGGCCTGCTCGACGAGCTGTACCTCGGTCGCCTGCTGGACAACCCGGCGGGCTTCGCGACGAACGCGGCGTTCCACCAGGACGGGACGCTGTCGAGCGGCTCGGTGCTCGACACGAGCCACCTGTTCTACAACGGCAACAGCCAGGGCGGGATCATGGGCGGAGCGTTGACGGCGGTCTCGCCGGACTTCACCCGCGCATCGCTCGGCGTGCCGGCGATGAACTACTCGGTGCTCTTGCCGCGCTCGGTCGACTTCGACGAATTCGCTCAGGTCTTCTACCCGTACTACCCGAACGAAACGTCGCGGCCGCTTGTGCTCGACATGATGCAGATGCTGTGGGACCGCGGCGAGCCCGACGGCTACGCGTCGCGGATGACGTCGAACCCGCTGCCCGACACGCCGGCGCACCAGGTGCTACTGGACATCGCCTTCGGCGATCACCAGGTGACCGACTACCAGGCCGACGTCGAGGCCCGCACGGTCGGCGCCTCGGCGCACAAGCCGGTGCTCTACAAGGGCCGCTGGCCGAACACGAACGTGCTGTGGGAAGTGCCGAAGATCACCAGCTACCCGTACACCGGCTCGGCCGCGTACTACTGGGACATCGGCCCGGTCCGCCCGAACCCGGCGAAACCGGAATCGACGATCGGCACCGAACCGCCGCCGTATGAAAACCTGCCCAACCGCACGGGCGAAGACCCGCACAGCGCGCCGCGCGCCGCGCCGGCCGAGCAGCAGCTCGTGTCCGACTTCTTCAACGGAGCGATCCAGAAGGCGGACAACTGCGGCCACAAAGCCTGCTACGCAGGCAGCTTCACCGGGCCGTAGCGAGTAGCAGCAGATAGTTCTGCCGAGAAGGCCTCGGGAGCGATCCCGGGGCCTTCTCCTTGCTCAGCGCCCGCCCGCTTCCAGCCGCGCGATCGGCGCGGGCTGTTCGGCGCCGAGCCCGTTGAGCACGCGCGCGGCGCCGACGACGTCGCCGCTGTCGTAGAAGTCGGTGAGGATCAGGTTGGGCAGCTTGTGGCGTTCTTTCTCGCACTGGCGCGCGCGTTTGACGATGAAGTCGCGCTTGACGAGCGGCAGGTTGGGGCTGCGCCGCGGCGGGAACACGTCGGCCCAGTCGTTCATCATCAAAAGCGGGCTGCTCGGCAGCCCGCGGGCGAGCTTGCACGTGAACTGCTTCGGCTTCACAGCGCCGAGCGGCGTGTCCTGGATGAAGCCGCCGAATGCGTACATGTCCCACGGGTAGCGCCCGCTGACGGGCTCCTGCGTGAACACGACCACGTTGTGCTGCGAGCGCACGAGCTGGCCGAGCGTCGGCATCTGCTGACCGTTGCGCAGTACGGCGAGGTGCGAGAAAAGCCCGGCTTTCTTGAACACGTCTTCGAGCGAGGACTCCGAGACGTAGTCCTCGTCGAACATCACGATCACGTTGCCCGGGTTGAGCTGCAGGAAGTGGCGGATCGTCTGAAAGAAGCTGAGGGCGTTGGTCGCGCCGAGCTCGCACAGCGTGTGGCACAGCCACACTTCGCGCTTGCCCTTGCGCGGGCCGCCGAAGCCGACCGACCCGCTGAAGCGCTGGAGCGCCGCGCGCGCTTCGTTGGTCAGCTTCTCCGAGACGCGGTTGGCGCGCGCGCCCTCGGCCTCGATGTCGGTGCGCACGTTGCCCGGCTTGCCCTCGCCGTAGTGCGTTGAGATCTTGAACGTGCGCAGGCCGTCGTCGAGCTGGCGCGCGATCGCGTGCTGCTGGTTGGCGATGAACCAGCCCGGCGAGTTGGCGGCTGACATCGCGTTGTGCGTGCCTGCGAGCACGACCTGGTCGAGGCGCCGCGAGCAGAGCTGGGCGTAGCCGTTGCACGTGCTCAGCGCCTCTGCCTTCGGTGGGCGCGAGATCGAGTGCCCGCTCACGCCGAGCGCGATCGCGGCGCCGCCGATCAGCACGCCGAGGCTGACGGCCGTGCCGGCGAGCAGGCCGCGATAACGGCGCAGCGAGGACCGCTCGTGCTCGGGCGGGACGCCCGCCGCCGAGAGCAGCTCGCCGGTGCCGAAGTAGGAGAGCAGCACGCCGCCGAGCACGCCGATGATGTCAATCGACAGCGACGGGTCGCCGATCAGCAAGAGGCCGAAAAGCAGCGCCAGCGCGCCCCGCACGATCACCCCGCGCTGCGAGCGCGGGGTGAGGCGGGCGCGCAGGCGCGCGAGCCCGGCATCGGCCGTGTACGGGCGCAGCACGTTCGCCGAGGCGGCCGCCACGATCGTCGCGAGCACCGTCAGCCCGAGAGCCCAGCTGGAGAGGTTGCCGAGGTAGGAGTCCCACAGCGCGCTCGCCGCAGCGCGCACGTCGGCGTTGCTCAGCTCTTCGGCGCCGAACAGGTTCGAGATCGTCGCGTGGCGCAGCAGGATCAAATCGAAGAACACGGCCGCACCGGCGACGGCGAGCGCGACCGCGCAGCGCGTCACGGCTTGGCGGCGGCGCGGCGCGATCGCCACGGCCAGCGCGAGCAGGGCAAGCGCGAGCAACGGCCCCACGATCCCGAGCAGGCGGACTTTGTCGGCGATGCGCAGCGTACGCACGGCGAAGCTCTGGCGGCGTAGGTCGAGCAGCTTGCCGTCGATGTTCTTGGGGATCTTCGAGGCGATCTGGGGCGAGAGCGTGCGCAGCGCGGAGATCACGACCGTGCTGGCGTCGGCGATGTCGAAGACGACGTTGCCGCCGCGGTCGAACAGCAGGCGGTGCGCCTGTTCGGCGACGAGGTGGATCGCGCCGCGGAACTGCTGCGTGCCGGCGAGCGTGTCGACGACGGACGTGATCAACGGCCGCGCCGCGATCAGGTCGGGCGAGCTCTGGTCGATCACCTGCACGACGATCTCGCGCGAGGCCACGCGCCGCACGGGCTCCTTGGCGAGCGCAGCGACGGTGCGGTCGGCGAAGGTGTGCGAGTCGAGCAGCTGCTCGCGCACGTACAGGCACGTTCCGCCGAGCACGATCGCCACGGCGGCGAGGATCGCCAGGGCAAGGCTGCCGGCCGAGCGGGCACGCCCCGCCGGACGCTTCTCCGGCGAGCGCGCGGCGGGCGACGCGGACATGCGCCGATCCTATAACGACCCCCCGGCGCCCCGCCGTGTCTCGGACTCCGGGCGGGGGTCGCGGGTGGGGCGGAGCTGCGGAAAACCCGCTAATCCATATATTAATAATTAAAATAGAAAAAGTGATCTTGGAGCGGATCCCCCGCGGGTCTTGACGGCCGTCTGCGCGCGAGGTTAGGTTGGGCCGATCCGCGCTTGGGGGAGCAAGGGACGCGCGATGGGGACCCCTGGGCGTACCTAAACCGCAGTGCGAACAGGGGAGAAGTCATGAAGAAGCAAGCCCGTCTGGTCGGCATCCTCGCCGTCCTCGCAGCAGTTCTGATCCCGGCGGCGTCGGCCGCCGCCTCGCAGTACGTCGCGCTTGGCGATTCCTACTCATCGGGCGTGGGCACGCGCACGTTCTACGAAGAATCGGGCAGCTGCAAGCGCAGCCCCAAGGCCTACGGCCCGCTCGTGGCAGCCGCCAAGGGCTACACGCTGAGCTTCCAGGCCTGCAGCGGCGCAAAGACGACCGACGTCAACGCCAACCAGCTGGGCACGCTGTCGAGCTCGACCGCGCTCGTCACGATCACGATCGGCGGCAATGACGCGGGCTTCTCCAACGTGATCGTCAACTGCGCGCTGTACTTCTTCACGTGCGGCTCCGCGATCAGCGAAGCCAACAACTTCATCTCGACCAAACTCCCCGGCCTGCTCGAAGCGACGTACAAAAAAATCCGCGAAAAAGCTTCCACGGCCAAAGTCGTCGTGCTCGGCTACCCCAAGCTGTTCACCAAAGAAGGCGCGACGTGCAACGTCAACTTCCTCACCTCCGGCAACGAGAAGAAACTGAACGAAACGGCTGAAAAACTCGACGCCGTGATCAAGGGCCGCGCGGAAGCCTCGAAATACACGTTCGTCAACCCGACGGCGCCGTTCGAAGCGCACGAGGTCTGCTCCGGCTCGGAGTGGCTCAACGGCCAGTCCAACCCGCTCGAAGAAAGCTACCACCCGAACGTCAGCGGACAGGCTGAGTTCACGACGCTCGTCGAGGGCGTCCTGTAGGCGTACTTCGATCGATGCCCACGCTCTGATCGGCGATCCGCCCGCGGCCTCGTGGTCGCGGGCGGGCGGCATCGACGTATGGCCACCCCGGCGCGGCGACCGGCGTGGCCGAGACACTCGACCACGTTGCCCGCAGGGCATGTTTGGACTGCCCGTCGGCGGGCTAACCCTGCTCTGTAGGATGGCGCCAGAGCTACAGCGACGGCGCCAGGGTCAAGCGCGCCGCGCAGGCGCAACCACGGATCGGGACAAGGAGGCAGTTATGCGTCGACCGGTGATCTCCACATTGGCATCGGTGATGCTCGGACTCGGCTTCAGCGCCGCCCCGGCCCTCGCCGCGAGCGCGAGCCCCTCCGCCGCCTCGGCCAACCCGGTTCCGCTGCGGGGCAGCGCGCCCGACGCCGCGCGCGGTACCGCCGTCGGCGCGACGCCCGCAGCGACGCCGATCGAATTCGACGTCGCGCTCGAACTGAGCGACCCCGCCGGCGCCGTCGCCCTGCAGCGCTCCGTGTCCGACCCGAGCAGTCCCAGCTACCGCCACTACCTGACGGCGGCGCAGTGGGAGAAGCGCTTCTCGCCGAGCAAGTCCTCCGTCGAAGCCGTCACCGGCTGGCTGCAGTCCCAGGGCGTCGCCGTCGAAGCCGTCAGCCCCGACCGGCTGACCGTGCAGGCCACGGCGTCGGCGGCGACGATCGAACGCGCCTTCGGCACGACCCTCGCCCAGTACAGCCGTGGCGGGCAGGTGCTGCGCTCGAGCTCCGGCGCGCTGTCGGTGCCCGCCGCGATCGCGCCGCTGATCGCCGGCGTGAGCGGCGTCGACCAGCGCCCGCAGGCACCGCGGCGGCTGACCGGCGCGAGCCTGCCCGCGCGCAAGAAGGCCGCCGCCACCCCGCGGGCGAACGGACCGCTGGCGAAGAAAGCGCCCGAAGAAATCCCGCAGCCCGAAGGCTTCCGCAACGCGCCACCGTGCTCGCCGTCCTACGGCAAGACCCCAGACACGAGCGACCCCGAATACGGCAGCGGCTTCCCCAGCCCGCTGCCCTACGCCGTGTGCGGCTACACGCCGCCGCAGCTGCAGGGCGCCTATGGCCTGAGCGCCCCCATCACGGGCGGCCTCGACGGCCGCGGCTACACGGTCGCCGTGGTCGACGCCTACGTCTCGCCCACGCTGCTCGCCGACGCGCAGCAGTACAGCGCCCGCCACCAGCCCACACAGCCGCTGGGCAGCGCCCAGTACAGCCAGCTGCTGGCGAGCAAGTTCAACGACGCCGCCTTCTGCGAAGCCAGCGGATGGTTCGGCGAGCAGACGCTCGATGTGGAGGCCGTGCACGCGACTGCGCCCGGCGCCAAAATTCTCTACGTCGGTGCCAAGAACTGCGAAACGGCGCTGTATCGCTCCGTCCAGCAGGTCGTCGACGGCCACCTCGCCGACGTCATCACCAGCTCCTGGGGCGACGGCGGCGGCGACCTGCTCGACTCGCCAGGCTCGCGGCGCGGCTTCGACAACATCCTGCTGATGGCCGGCGCCACCGGCATCGGCGTGCAGTTCTCCTCGGGCGATGAAGGCGACGAGTTCACGACGCTAGGCATGACAGTCGCCGACTACCCCGCCTCGAGCCCGTACGCGACATCGGTCGGCGGCACGAGCCTGCAGGTCGGAGAAGGCGACGAACGCCTCGGCGAGCTCGGCTGGTCGACCTCGCGCAGCTACCTCTGCACGGCGCTCCTGCACGAAGAAGGGCTCCCCGGCTGCAACAAGAACCGCTTCAACACGTGGACGCCGAAAGCGCCCGGCGAATACCTCTACGGCGGTGGCGGCGGCACGAGCTACGAGTACAGCGAGCCGTGGTACCAGGAAGGCGTCGTGCCGGCGCGGCTTGCCGCACGCAACTCGGCCGTCACGGGCATCGCCAACCGCGTCGAGCCCGACATCTCGATGGATGGCGACCCGACCACGGGGATGCTCGTGGGCGAGACGCAGACCTTCCCCGACGGCACCTACTACGACGAGTACCGGATCGGCGGGACGAGCCTCTCCTTGCCGCTGCTCGCCGGCGTGATGGCCGACGCCGACCAGGCCGCCGGCGCGCCGCTCGGCTTCGTCAATCCGCTGCTGTACAAGCTCTATGGCTCGCCCGCAGGCGCCGCTGCCTACTACGACGTGCTGCCCGGCGGCAAGCAGGCCAACGTGCGCAACGACTTCCTCGACGAAGTCGACGCCGAAGAAGGCATCCTCACCACCGCGCGCGTGCTCGCCTACGAAGGGCGCGAGAAGTTCTGCAGCGGCACCGGCAACTGCACGCACCAGAAGGTCGCGCTCAATGCTGCGCCCGGGTTCGACTCGATGACGGGGCTCGGCACGCCGACGGGCGGGTTGATGGCGGCGCTGGCGGCGACGCCTTAGCCCCGGGCGCCGCAGCTTCGCGTCGTCCGTCGCTCCGCGCCGAGGTCGGGTAGGCCTTGCTCGGCAGCGGGTCAGCGCTCGCCGCGGGCCGTCCGCGAGCGCTCGGCCGGCGTCTCGCCTGCAAGCTGCTCGTCGATGAACTCGTCGCTCTCGCGCACGCCGAGGAACGGCGTCAGCCACAGATGCGCGATGTGCGGCAGCATCGCCGACACCTCGGGGCGCCCGAGATCGCGCGCCTGCAGGTAGATGATCTCGAAGATGCTCGTCACGATCACCTCCATCGCCAGGCCCGACGGAGGGTTGCGCTGCTTGCGAAACACGAGGCCTTCCTGCAGGAAGAAGGTGAAGGCGAGCGCGCTGCCCTCGACGCGCTGGATCGCCGTCGGGCCGACGGCGTAGGCCTCGACGAAGCCGACGTGGGCCACAAGCGGGTTGTCCTCGATCAGCTGCGTCAGCGCCCGACCGCCTTCCCAGCTGCGCATCGGCCAGGTCTCGCCCGAGAAGAACGCTTTCGAGGTCAGGTCCATCACCTGTGCGTAGCCCAACTCGTGCACCGTCAGGAACGCGTCCTGCTTGTCGGCGAAGAGGCTTGTGAAGACATCGTCCTCGACGCTCGCCAGCCGCGTGATGTCGGCGACGGTCGTCTCGATGTAGCCCTTCTGCTCGGCCATCCTCGCCGCGGCGTAGAGGATCCGCAGGCGGTTGTTCTCGGCGACCTCCTCCTCGGTGTACCGTGGCCGACCCGGCTCGTGCACGTTGTCCATTCGCTGGATCGGCTCCTCGGGCACGTACGGCGACGGTGCGAGGCGCGCGGTCGGGCGAAGCGCTCGCCAGCGATGGTTGCGCAAAGGGCGTCGGTAGGTCCCCAGCCATCGCTCGAGCTCGTCGGTCAGCCGCGAGATCGCCGGCTCGCCCCGGCGCAGCCGTGGCGCGATCAGCCGGTACACGCCGCCGATCAGCACACGATGCGCGACGTCGGGGGCAAGGCTGTCCTCGTCGGCCGCCTCGAGCGCCCGCTCGATCGACTCGGCGATCTGCGCGATGCCGGCGTCCCGCGCCTCGCGCCCCTGCGCACCGCCCGCCAGCGCTTCGCTCATCGCGAAGCGCGCTCGCGCCGGCTCGAGGCTGGCAAACGACACGACCGCTTCGACGGCTGCGCACGCGGCCTCGCACGCGGGCCGCGCGGCGATGCCCTGCTCGACGCGTGTCCTCAGCTCCAGGTGCACCTCCTCTATTGCCGCCCTGAAGCACTCGTCGGAGTCGGCGAAGTGCTCGTGGAAGATTGCCTGCGAGACGCCTGCGCCCTCGCAGGCGGCGGAGACACTCACGCCGGCATAGCCGGTGTCGTTGGCCGCCTCGATCATCCCGTGGAGCAGCCGCTCGCGCTGGGTGCTCTTTCGTTGCTGTTGCGCCATCGTCTTTGCCCTTCCCGCGCGATCGTGCACGAGCCAGGCAGTGCCCTCTCGTGTGCCAGTCGCCGCGCACCGACTCTACCGGCGCCGGCGCCGAGCGATCGACCAATCTTCGTCGAGCGGCTGCGATGCTCTCGCACGCTCGAGGTGTGAATCTGTAATCGTCCCCGCGGCAACGCCTGTGCGAGGTTCGAAATCCGCCGAGGAAGGGAACCGTCATGCCTGGTCCGCAGACAGCCGACCGTCGAGCGCCCTGGCGCACAATTCGCCATATCGCTCAGGCCGCCCTGCTGGGCGTGCTCGCAGTCGTGGCGCTCGCTCCGGCGGCTGCCAGCGCCAGCGTCAGCTTCGAAGTGAAGGGCCAATGGCTGTGCAACAACCACGGCACCGTCAGCCCGCTCGTGGGGGCGCGCGTCGAGCTGTGGAAAAGCAACACGCTGTGGTTCGACGACAACCTCGGCGCGACGCACACGAGCGCGACCGGCTCCTACAGCTTCGGCGTGCGCGCCGATGAGGACTTCGACCTCTACGCGAAGGTCGTGATGAACGACGATCAGGGCGTGCACCTCGGCGAGTGGTACTCCCCGAGCGACTGGGACACCGAAACCGCGACGACCGGCAGTCACGCGGGTCTCATCAACCTCGGCACGTATGAAATCGCCAAGGATGGCGGCAGCGGTACGCCGAAGTGCGCCGTCTTCCAAGGCGCGCACAACGCCTACCAGAACTACAAACCAGGCGATCGGCAGCGCGCCGCCTGACTCCAGCTACCTGATCAACGCCGACTTCCCCTGCTGTGGCGTGCCGTTCACGACGCTCGACAGGACGCAGTGGCCGGGTGGCTACGAAACGGGCTATCGCGGTGACGCCGACGGGGGCTACTCGGTCAACTTCCACGAGTTCGCGCACTCGGTGCGCCACAGCTTCGACGGCAGCTTCCTGCACTTCCTGTCCGATGCCGCGAGCTTCGGCTACGCCAAAAACCACGAACTCTGCCTCGTCTCGAACGAAGGCTTCGCCTTCAACGAGGGCTGGGCCGAGTTCTGGGCGCATACCCCGGCGACATGCGGCGCCGGCACGGACTTCAACCAGGAGGGCAATGTCGCCGCGGCGCTCACGGGCCTCGAAAAATGCGCCAGCCGGGCGGCGATGGTCAAGGTGCTGCAGGAAAACCCCGGGACGATCCACAGCTACGAAC
The DNA here is from genome assembly GCA_963714215.1 of uncultured Solirubrobacteraceae bacterium. GTDB lineage: Bacteria > Actinomycetota > Thermoleophilia > Solirubrobacterales > Solirubrobacteraceae > Palsa-744. The sequence continues at coordinate 1,181,325 of CAVQNP010000002.1, read as the reverse complement.
AGTTCAAGACCAAGTTCTTCGCCCTCGTCGGGCAGCGCGCGTGTCTGATCTCCTCGATCGGAGGGCTCCAAGCGGTCGAGGGCACGATCGCGGCGGCGCCGCTGCTGGCCGGCGCCGAAACCCAGATCGCCACGCTCACGAAATCGATTGGCACGATGTCGCGCCGCACGGCGCTCGTGCGCTCGCACGCGCAGACGTCCGCCAAGTGCAGCAAGCGCAACTGCCTCACCGGGCTCGAACAGGCAACCGAGCCCTCCGCGCTCAGCGCAGAAATCGCGCAGGCCAAACTCGTCAAGGAGCGTCTGCAGAGCGGGCTCGCGGCCGCGAGAAGCGTGATCAACGGCCCCGAATCGGCCCAGCTGAAGCTGTTCGAAAAGCTCGACGCCGAACGGGCGTCCTTCGAACGCGCCAACCAGGCGATCTTGATCGCAGGCCTGCAGCAGGGCATCAGGGCGGTCAAGTCCAAGCCCGGCCTTGCCGCCGCGCGCGCGAGCGCGGGCTACCGCACGATGAGCCGGCGCCTGGCGAGCCTGATCGCCGCACGCAAGCGCGGAGCGGCGACGCCCACCGCGCTGACCACGCTGTTCTCGCCACCGCAGATCCCGACCGATTCCTCGCGCCGGGTATCCGGTTGAGCGTGCCCCGGCGCACTCGGCGCGCCGATCGCTGACGGGTTTCGTACAAACGTCGAAAATCGCGCGCGCAAAGTCGTCTGAGCGGCCGTCTCTGCCAATGTCGAGCGTGTGGGGGGCGTCGCACAAACGCGCGGGGGCAAGTCGGCATCGCAGAAGGCGGCTGCGCGTTCCCTGAAAGGCAAGCCGGGCAAGCGCACGCACAAGGCCGCGGCACACAAGCCCGGCAAGCATCACCGCAAGCATCATCATCACCGCCGTCGCAAGCATCACAAAGCGGCTGCCCCGAGCGCCACGGCACCTGTAGCCGCACCGGTCCCAGCCGGCCTTCCCGGCGCTCCCCTGCCGCCGGCGATCCCTACCAATCCACCGTCCCCCGCGAACGTCCCCGCTCCGGCTCTCGCCGCGCAGCTCACGCTCGCCCAGGCGCGGCGCCTGCTGTGGCGCGCCGGGTTCGGTCCAGCGCCCGGCCAGGCCGAGGCGCTCGTCGGCCAGCCGATCGAAGCTGTCGTGCAGGGCCTGACCCGACCGAGCGGGTCGGCCACGCTGCATGGACCGGCGCCGACCGACGACGAAGGCAATGCACTCGCGCCTGCCGACTCCTGGGGCCACGACCACTGCTGGTGGCTCGATCGCATGGTCCGCTCCGATCAGCAGCTGATCGAGCGGATGACCTTCATCTGGCATGACTGGTTCGCCAACTCCAACGAGAAGGTCAACGACCAGCAGCGCATGCTCGACCAGAACAACCTGTTCCGCGAGAAGGCGCTCGGCAACTTCCACGACCTGTTCCTCTCGGTCACGACAAACCCGGCGATGCTCGCGTTCCTCGACGGGATCTACAACGACAAGTGGGACCCGAACGAGAACTACGCGCGCGAGATGATGGAGCTGTTCTCGCTCGGCGCCGATCGCGGCGCATACAGCGAGGACGACGTGCGCGAAATGGCACGTGCGCTGACCGGCTGGACAGCCGACTGGACCGAAAGCGCGGGGCTGCAGAACTTCCGCTTCCTCGCTTCGCGTCACGACAACGCCAACAAGACGGTGTTCGGGCAGACGGGGAAGTGGAGCTGGGAAGACGCCGTGCGCCTGTGCGTCACGCATCCGCTGCACCCGTCCTTCTTCGTGGGCAAGCTGTGGAGCTACTTCGTGCCGAGCCCGCCCTCGGAAGCGACGCTCGCCTCGCTACAGGGTCTGTACGTCGGCTCGGGCCATGAGATCAGGCCGGTCGTCGAGGCGATCCTGCGGCACCCCGACTTCCTCGACGGACCAGAGCTCGTGACGCCGCCGGTCGTCTACAACGCCGGCTTGCTGCGCGCGATCGGCCGCCCGATCGACACGACCGCGTGGGCGTGGCTGTGCTCGGGCGCCGGACAGCAGCTGTTCTACCCGCCGAACGTCTCCGGCTGGGACTTCACCCGCTGGCTCGACACCTCGACCGCGAAGGCACGTTGGGAACTGGCGAGTTACGTCACGGCGAAGACCTATCCGAACCCATGGCCCTCGGCCGGTGAACCGAAGTACAGCGAAGGCGAGGAACCCGCCGAAGCGCTCGCCAGCGCGCTCGGCTACTGGGCCAACCCGGGACTCTCCAGCGACTCGCTGGCGTCGATCACCTCCTTCGCCGGGTCCTGCCTGCAGGGTCTCATCACGGCCAAATGGCAGAAGAGCCCCTACAAGGCCATGCGCCAGAACGCGCTGCGCATGCTGATCGCCACCTCCCCCGACATGCAGGTGAGCTGAGCATGGCCAGAAGCTGCTCCTGCACCGACTTCACCCGTGCGCAGCTCCTGCGCCGCGGCGTCGCCCAGGCCGGGCGCGGCCTGCCTTCGGTCGAGCCCGGCCAGCCGATCCCGGCGGGCAGCGGCATGGATCGTCGCTCGTTCCTGTTGCGCTCGGCAGGAGCCGTCCTGTCGGTCTACGGCGCCGCCGCGCTCGCGCCGCATCAGTTCGAGGAGGGCATCCTGCAGGCGGCCGCCGCGGCCCCGCCCAACCAGCCGGTGCTCGTCTCGATCTTCATGGAAGGCGGCTGGGACGCGCTGTCCGTGCTCGCGCCCGTGCGCGAAGCCAAGTACCACGAACTGCGCCCGTCGCTCGGACGCCAGGAAGGCGAAGGCGTCGAGTTCACCGAGGACGAAGCGCTGATGTGGCATCCGCAGGCGGGCGGTCTCGCGCAGCTGCACGGCGAGGGCAAGGTCGCCGTGTTCCCGGCGATCGGCTACGACCCGCCCGACGAGAGTCACTTCACGAGCCGTCACTACTGGGAGGTCGGCGAGCTCAACACGCAGACGCGCTCGGGTTGGATGGGGCGCTATCTCGACGTCGCCGGCGATCCGGGCAACCCGCTGCAGGGGCTCTCGCTCGACTACTCGCTCGCGCCGGCGCTGGCCACCACGAAGGTGCCCGTCGCCGCCGTCTCCTCGCCGTCCGATTACGACTTCTGGGCGTACGGCCTCGGCGACCCGCTGACCTCGCCGACGCTCGACGCGTTCGGCGCGCTGGGCGCGCTCTCCTCGCCCTCACCCGCGTTCGCGCAGGCGCGCACGGCCTCGCTGAACACGAACATCATCCGCAACCAGATCGCACCGTTCGGCGAAAGCGAAGGCAAACCGGGCTTCACCTCGCCGGTCACCTATCCGACGAGCGGCGGTGAGTTCCCCAAGCGGCTCGCGGCGCTCGCGGCGATGCTCGACGACGAAGCGCTGCCGATCAAATGCGTCTCGCTCAGCGCCGTCGGCTCCTACGACACGCACTCCGACGAGGTCGACACGCTCAGCACCAACCTCGGCGAGACCGTCGAATCGGTACTCGCCTTCCAGCGCGACCTCGAAGCGCGTGGCCTCGACGATCGCGTGCTGATCCAGCTGTGGTCCGAGTTCGGGCGGCGCCCGCGCGAAAACGGCTCGGGCACAGATCACGGGGCGGCCGGCGTCGCCTTCCTGATCGGCTCGCGCGTGAAGGGCGAAATGGTCGGCGAGTTCCCCGGCCTGTCAAAACTCGACCCGAACGAAAACCTGCTCAACACCTCCGACTTCCGCACGATGTACGCCGGGCTGCTCGCTCAGTGGTTCCAGACCGAAGCCGGGCTCGTGATCCCCGGAGCCGGCACCGGTGAGCCAGGCTCGAGCGCCTATGGCACCGTGCCGCAGCTGATCGCATGACGCGCTCGGCTCACAGGCCTCAGTGGCTGTCCGTGGGCTTGCCTGCACGAGCCTCGTCGCCCGCGATCGCGGGCGCGCTTCTGGTCTTGCTCGCGCTGACCGTAGGCGCTTCACTCGCAGCGGGCGCGACCGCGGCGGAGCAAAGCCCGAAGGGACATGCCTCGCGCTCGCCTGATCGCGGCAAGTGTGCGCACCACGCGCACCGCAGCGGACGCCGTCATCGTCACTGCTCCGCCCACCGGCGTACTGCCGCGAAGGCGCCGACTCCGGCCCTCGCGCTCACGGCGCCGACTGGGCCAACCATTCAGCCGGTCGCACCGATCGCCGTCCCGCCGCCTGCATCCACTGCGCCGACACCGGCCACGTCGGCGCCCGCAAGCGAAGACGCCAAGTCCGGCGGAGACGGCGGCGAAGTGAGTGAAGGCGTTGAACCGCCGTCGATCCCGCACGTGCAGGTGAGCGCCGTCGAGTACGCCTTCACGCTCTCGCGCACGACCGTGCCGGCGGGAAAGGTGATCTTCCAGTTCGTCAACAACGGCCAGGACCCACACAACCTTCAGATCGCGCCGCCCGAAGGACCGCTCGCCGGAGCCTTCGCGAACACCCCGTCCAAAGGCATCAGCGACCTACAGCTCGAAATACAGCCCGGCGAATACACGCTGCTCTGCTCGCTGCCGACGCACGAGCAGAAAGGGATGAAAGCGACGCTCACAGTCGTTGCGCCTTCGCCGTGACGTGGGCTCAGTAACTGTCAGAGGGCAGCGGGTCGATCGCCGGCGAAGGCACGACCGTAACCGGCACCGGCGAGTCCTTGAGCAGGCTGCTCGTGACCGTGCCGATCGCCTGGTGCACCCGCGAATGCTGCTGGGAGCCGAGCACGATCGCCTGGGCGCCGTGGCGCCTGGCGGCCTCGCGCAGCGCGCTGACCGGGTCCTGCTCTGAGATCTCCGTGCTGATCTCGCAGTCGAGCACCGAGCCGTCGGTCTCGAGCAGCAGCTCGTCGATCGCGGCGCCGGCGAAGCGGCGCCGCTCGCCTGCCGAGGAGAGCGGCGACTGCGGTGCGTGCAGCGGCTTCTCGGCGAACACGATCACGAGCCGACCGTCGGGGGGCAACTGGCGAGCTGCCCACTGGACTGCTGCGCGTGCGCTCTCGCCGCGGTCGTAGCCGACGACGAGGCAGCGATCGCTCGCGCGCTCGGCCGCCTTGCGCTTGCCCGAGCCGGTTGCCTCGCGCGCGCTCATGCCGCTGCGCGCCGGCTGTCGAGCGAGTCCAGATACGGGGCGAGGTACTTCGCCGCGATCTTGCCGACCGGTTGCCACAGCGGCTCGCTGCTGAACTCCGAGCTGTAGCCCTGACCGCCGGTGATCTGTGCGCTCATGAAGTACGGCTTGTCGTAGGTCATCAACATTCCGCGCAACACCGGGTGAAACGGTTTGGGCTCGACCGGCGCACCGGCCATGGCGGCGATCGATTCGGCCACGGCGTCGGCCTGCTGGGAGCTGACGCCGCCTTGCTTGACGGCGAAGTCGGTCGCGTCGCCCGCCGCGAACAGCGGGCCGCAGTCGGGAACCTGCCCGAAGCGGTCTACGCGGATGAAGCCGTCGGGGCTGAGCGGAAAGCCGTGGATCGAAGGGCCGTAGAGCTCGGGCAGCGCGACGATGCGTGCGGCCTTCACGTGGCGGTCGCCTGGGCCGATCAGGATCTGACCCTGCTCGGGGATCTCGGCATAGGCGTTCGTGATCGTCTCGATCTTCGCCTTCGCCAAGAGCTCGGCAACGCCCTCGCTGGCGCGCTCGCCAAAGATCGCCAGCGGCTGATCCTCGGGCGTGACGATCGTGATCGGGACCTCCACGTTCATGTCGTAGGCCCGGCCGGCCGTCATCAGCGCGAGCTCATACAGGGGGAGTGGCCAGGCCATGCGACCCGGCGCGACGAATGCGAGGCTGTCGACGTAGCCGAGCTCGACGTCCTGGATCAGGCCGTGCAGCGTCTCGTCCATCGTGCGGTCGTCGATCGTCAGCGCGTGCTTGTAGCGCGCCGAGATACGCGTGCCAAGCGCGAGCACCAGCGCGTCGTATTCGAACTGCTGCTCGTGCTCTGTGTGTGCCACGCGCAGCTCGTGGTCGACCCATCCGAGCTTGTCGCGGACGAGCTCGGCCCCGATGTCCTCGAGGATCGGCTCGAGCGGATAGTGGCGGGCACCGAGGAAGGAGAAGGGCTCGCGCACGGTCATCGGGCGGTACACGAAGTCCTCGTTGGGGGCGATCACGGTCATCTGCACGCGGTCACCTGCGAGCTGCTTCAGCGCGAGCGCCGTCTCGAGCGCCGCGACGCCGCCGCCCGCAATCAGCACCCGGAACTTCTCTGGGTGAGTGTCTTGAGTGGTCATATCCGCAGGCTAAGCTCGCCCTCGGCCAACGCCAGCCGAGAAAAGCCGCCGAGTGGGGTGGTGAACTACGTAGTCCCGGCGATCGGTCCGCTCGAGCCGCCGCGCCGGTCGAGCGCGAGCGTGACCTCGTTGGCCTGGCGCTCGAGCGGCGCCTCGCAGTCGAGCTCGAGCCGGCGCTCGGGCGGCAGCTCGCTCGGTGGCTGCAGTTCGCTGTACTGGGCCTCGACCACCGCGGGCGTTGCGTCGGAGACGTGCCCTGGCTCGCTCATGCGCTCGCGGGCGCGCCGCATTGCCGTCGCCAGGCTGACCCGGCACTGCACGAGCAGAACTCGCTCGGCGACGCCCTCGATCGCGCCCAGCAGCACGGAGCGCTGCTCGGCGGTGCGGCACGTTGCGTCGAGGATCACGCCTTCGCCCTGCGCAAGCCGAGCGCGGGCGGTCTCGCCGAGCGCCGCATAGGTCGCCTGCGTGAAGTTTGCGCTGTAGTGCTCGGGGCGGGCGCGCTCGGCCGGCTCAATGCCAGCGAGGCGCTTTCGCAGCTGATCGCTGGCGAGCACCGTCAGGCCCGAGCGCTCCGCCAGCTCTCCCGCCAGCGTCGACTTGCCGCTCGCTGCCGGGCCGCTCACGATCAGCGCGAGCGGCCCGCGGGCGCGCCAGCGCAGTCGCTCGGCGAGCGCGCGCAACCGCTCGGCTTGCACGAGGCGAGCCGAGTCCCCGCTCGAGGAAGCCGCGATCACGGCGACCTTGGCGCGCACGAGGGCCCAGTAGGCCGAGTGGAACGCCAGCAGCGCGTCCTCGCCCGGCGACCCTCCCGCCTTGCGGTACTCCTCCAGCAGCAACTGCGCGGCGCCCCGCTCGCCGTTGGCCTCGAGATCCATAGCGAGGAAGGCGAGGTCGGCGCCGACGTCGAGCCGGCGCAGCCGCGCGTCGAACTCGATCCGGTCGACGATCTGCACGCCGTCTTCGAGCAGCACGTGCTCGCAGCGCAGGTCGCCGTGGCCGTCGCGCACACGGCCCTCGCGCAGGCGCCCGTTGAGCTCCGCGACGTGCGCCGCGGCGAAGCCGTGGGCGAACTCGCGCACGAGCTGCAGGCGCCAGCTCGCTGAGTCGACGAGCGCTTCGAGCTCGTGCAGGTTGCGCTGCCAGCGCTCGAGCACCTGCGCGGGCTCGGCCTCGCGCACGACCCGTGCGCGGTCGTGGAAGCGAGCGAGCGAGCGGGCGGTCTCGTAGATGTGCTCGTCGCGAAGCTTGCCCGCGTCGATCAGGCCCTGCAGCGTGTGCGACTCCTCGAAGCGGCGCATCTGCACGATGTACTCGAACGCTTGCGGGTCGTGTTCCTCGCCGAGCTTCGGGCCTGCCGGCGTCCGTACGAGCGCGCGCACGCCAAGATAGGTCCCGGCTGCCAGCTCGCCGTTGACCCTGACCTCCTCGTGGCAGGCCGCGCGTCGAAGCGCGGGGGTGGAGTAGTCGAGGAACTCGAGCTTCACCGGCTTCTTGATCTTGTAGGCGAAGGGCCCGGCCAGGAACACCCATGAGGCGTGCGTCTCGCGCTGCTCGACTGGCCCGGCGCCGAAGGTGGCCGAGGCTTTCAGCTCGCGCAGCAGCTCGCCCGGTTCCGGTGCCGGCCCATACTTGCGCTGTTCGCCGTCGTCATCCACGTTGGGTCACGCAAGCTAGCCGTAGGTGCCCTCGGGTGTCGGTCCCGAGTAGTGCAATGATCCAAGTGCGGGAGCGGTTGGCCGAGCACGTCAACAGGAGCCCGCTCGCGCGCTATAGCTAGGAGCAGGCAAGCAGTGGATCGCGCAACACAGGGAATTCTCGATGTGGCCCGCGGCGTGCTCTCCGAGCTCGATCTCGACGTGGTGCTCGATCGCGTGCTGCAGTCGGCGCAGGAGCTGACCGAGGCGCGCTACGCGGCGCTCGGCGTGCTCAACGAGTCGCGCACAGAACTGGTCCGCTTCCTGACGCGGGGGATCGACGAGGCGGCGCATGCCACGATCGGCAGCTTGCCGCGGGGGCGCGGCGTGCTGGGGGCGCTGATCGAGGACCCAGCGCCGCTGCGCATCGCCGACGTCGGCGATCATCCTCGCTCCTACGGCTTTCCCGCACGCGCACCCGCCGATGCACTCCTTCCTCGGCGTGCCGATCCTCGTCGACGGCGTGCCCTTTGGCAACCTCTACCTGACCGAGAAGATCAGCGAGGACGAGTTCACCGAGGCCGACGAGCAGTCGGTCGCCGTGCTCGCCGAGTTCGCCGGCGTGGCGATCGACCATGCGCGCAGATACACAGGTACGCGCGACCATCGCGACCAGCTGCAGCGGACCGTCGATGCGCTCGAGGCGACGACGCAGATCGCGCGGGCGGTGGGAGGAGAGACCGACCCCGACGTGGTGCTCGAGCTGGTCGCCAAGCGAGGGCGCGCATTGGTGTCCGCGCGGACGCTGCTGATCGAGCTCGAGCGCGGCGACGAGCTTGAAGTCGCCGCCGGCGCCGGTGAGATCCCGGCTGGCTTGATCGGCCGCTGCCTGCCGTTGACGGACACGGTCGCCGCCCACGCAATCCGCACCAAACGCGTTCAGCGTCTGGAGGAAGAGCTCAACCGGGCACGCTTCGACGAGCATGGCCTCGGGCAGGTGGGCATCGATGCTCGTGGGGGGATTGCGGTTCCGCTGATCTTCCGCGGGCGCAGCCATGGCGTGCTGCTCGCCGTCGATCGGCTCGAGGGCGGGCCGAGCTTCTCCGCCGAGGACGAGCGGCTGCTCGAATCCTTTGCGACGAGCGCCGCGACGGCGGTCGCGACGGCGCAGTCGGTCGCCGCCGAGCGCCAGCGGCAGCGCGTCGCTGCCGCCGAGGCCGAGCGCCACCGTTGGGCGCGCGAGCTGCACGACGACACGCTGCAGAGTCTCAGCGCGCTGCGCTTCGGGCTTTCCGCAGCTCGACGGACCGGTCGCGAGGGGGGTTTGGACCAAGCGGTAGCGCAGGCGATCGAGCAGATCGAGGAATCGATCGCCAACCTGCGCGCCCTGATCACCGACCTGCGCCCCGCCGCGCTCGATGAACTGGGTGTCACGGCGGCGATCGAAGCGCTCGCCGAGCGAAATGTGCGCCACGGGCTCGAAGTCGACGTGAGCATCGAGCTCACCCACGAGCGAGACGGCGAGCCCGAGCGTTTGCCCGGTGAACTGGAGAGCGCGCTCTATCGCCTCACCCAGGAGGCCTTGACGAACGCTGCCAAGCATGGAAAAGCCTCGCGCGCGGTCGTCGAGGTCGACGAGCGCTTGGGCGAGGTGAGCCTGCTGGTTCGCGACAACGGCAGCGGCTTCGACCCCGCAGCTAAGAGCGAGGGGTTCGGGCTGCTCGGGATGCACGAGCGTGTAGCGCTGCTCGGCGGAGCGCTACAAGTTGAGTCCTCACTTGACGGCGGTACGACCATCCGTGCGCAGCTGCCCGTGCAGCGGAGTCAGTCAGACACCGGCGGTCGAGCAGTCGGCGGCGCTCGCTCCTAGCCGCGCCGGACCGACCGCCCGCAGACCGTCTCAGGCGCGGATCGCTTTCAGCCCCCATCGGTTACCGCGAGCTTTCCCGCTGCATGTCGCTTCCTGTCGTCCGGCAATTGGCCTGATCTTCACCTGCAGCGTCGCGCGATCGAGTCCCCCTCACATCGGGCAGAACTACGGAGGCAGCTACGGCCGATTGCCGATGTGATGGGCGACGTGGGCTCATAGCGTCGACTTCTCACCGCCCGATCCAGGAGATCGCCGACTTCCAAGGAGATTCAGATGCCCAAGGCTGCAGTGGTACACGACTTCAAGGCTCCTCTGACGATCGAGGAGCGCCCAATCCCCACGCCGCAAGAGGGCCAGGTGCTCGTGCGCTTGGAGGCATCCGGCCTGTGTCACACCGACATCCACGCCGCACACGGCGATTGGCCGGTCAAACCCTCGCTGCCACTGGTCCCCGGCCACGAGGGCGTGGGCCGGGTCCAGGCGCTCGGCGCCGGTGTCCATGGAGCGATCGGCGAGGGCGACAGAGTCGCCATTCCCTGGCTCGGATACGCATGCGGCGAATGTCGCTACTGCAACGACGGACGGGAGACTCTGTGTGAAAGCCAGCTCAACACCGGTTATGGCGTCGATGGCGCCTATGCCGAGTACGCCACCGGCTTTGCCCGCCACGTGGTCAAGGTCCCCGACGGAGTGCCGTCGCTCGTCGCCGCGCCGCTGACGTGCGCCGGCGTCACCACGTACAAGGCCGTGAAGGTCTCCGGCGCACGACCGTCGATGCTGGCCGCCGTGTTCGGTGTCGGCGGGCTCGGGCATCTGGCGGTGCAGTACGCGCAGATCGCCGGTTGCGCCGTGGTCGCCGTCGACATCCATCAGGACAAACTCGACTTCGCCCGCGAGCTGGGTGCCGAGCACACGATCAATGCAGCGGAGGAAGACCCGGTCGCTGCGATCAAGGCACTCGGCGGCGCAGACGTCGCGATCGCGACGGCGGTCTCGCCCGCGGCCTTCGAGCAGGCCTACGCGGCGGTGGCGCGAGGCGGCACGCTCGTCTTCGTCGGCCTGCCGGCGGACAACTTCGTCAAGCTGCCGATCTTCGAGACCGTGCTGAACGGGATCACGATCAGGGGTTCGATCGTCGGCACCCACCACGACCTCGAGGAGGTCTTTGCCCTGCACCAGGACGGGCGCACGCGGGTGCTGTATGAGACGCGGCGCCTCGATCAGGTCAACGAGGCCTTCCGCGAAGTCGAAGACGGAAGCGCCGGGACGGCGCGCTTGGTGTTCGAGTTCTAGAGGGGGCGGCCCGAGCGCCGGCGAGCGCCGGTCCTCCCGTCCTGCGTGAGTTTTGCGCAGAGCACGCGCTGCACTGATACGGCCGCTCTCGCTCGCCCGTCGGCCTGCACGCGCCGCAGCTGCTCGGTGAGCTTGCGGTTCTCCGCACGCAGCTGCGCGGCCTGGCGTCGTGCATTCGCGAGTTCTGTGGCGAGCACCGGCACGATCGTGCGCAGGTTGTGCAGGCGATCGAGCAGATGATCGCGATCGGAGCGTTCAGCCCAGTCCGCAGCATCCGCCGGTGGGGCATCCGGGATCGGCGCGCGCGCCGCACCAGAGATCGAGGCGCTCGTGCTCATCTGGAGCCGGCGCCTGCGGCGGCGTGGATCGCGAAGCCCTGCTCGGCGGGGTAGAGCAGGGACTCGTGCTGCTCGTCCCAGCGTACGCGCAAGTGCTCGTGCGGCCCGCTGCCGAGCACCTCGAGGATCACGCCCGAGGCGCCGCCCGTGCCGTCGACCTCGATCCAGGCACCGGCCGCGGCCTCCGCAAGCGATCGATGATCATCGCGGGGAGAGGCGGGCTGCCCTGTCTGGCTCGGGGGCCTCGCTTCGCTCATCTCGATCTGCAGGCTACGTCTGAGGCGTCCGCCGCGCGACGTGGAAATCCCGAGCGCGCGTCGCGGCTAACTACGGGCGCTCACGCGCTGCCCAGCTGCCCCCCGGCCTCGGCGAGTGCGAAGCAAGCCTCGTGGTAGCGGCGAGCGTCGTGCGGGACGTTCCCACCCGCGACCGCTCGGGAGGTCAGCATCGCTTCGCCGTCGAGCAGCACGACCATCGGCTCGTACACGCCGATCACGTCGCGGCAGTGCCGGCACGTCTCGCTCTCGCGTGAGTGGGCGACGGAGCTGAAGACTCGAGCAGGCCACAGCGCAGTGCGTAACGCACCAGCTCGGCGCGAGTGCGCAGGCCGAGCTTGCCGTGGATGTTGGCTCTGTGCGTCTCGACGGTGCGCGCCGAGACCCCGAGCTGGCGGGCGACCTCGACATTGGTGTGGCCGAGCGCGATCAGGCGCAGCACCTCGGCCTCGCGCACCGTCAGCCGCCCGTCGGTACGCGCCTGGCGGAGCGCCGCCAGGCGACTGGCGACCGGGGCGCTGAGGTACTCATCGCCCTGAGCCGCCGCATATATCGCTCCCGCCAGATCCTCGTCGGCAAGCTCCTTCAGCACGAAGCCGCTTGCCCCCGCCGCGAGCGCTCGCTGCGCGAAACCGGGCGCATCCTCCATGCTCACGATGACGATCTGCGTTCGTGGCGACTTCGCGCGCAGCTCGCTGAGGAGCTCCATCGCCGACCCGTTGGGCAGCGTCAGGTCGAGCACGAGCACGTCGGGCTGGTGCTCGCTTACGGCCTGCGCCGTCGACTCCAAGTCGATTGCCTCGCCGGCGAGCGTTATGCCCTGCTCGCCTTCAAGCAGCTGGCGCAGACCGCGCCGCATCATCGCGTGATCGTCGGCGACGACGACGCTGAGGGTGCCGGCGTCGGTCGATGTTTCGGGGAGGACCGCGGTGAGCTTTGGGCGGGTCGATTCCATGACGATCACGCTACGCGCGACGGGCGTCGCCGCTGACGTGGTAAATAGCCCTTTCGCCTTCGGAAAAGGACTGATTGGACGGGAGCGGGACACTCGCCGGGGCGTGCATCCTCAACGCTCCGCTGAGGCAGGAGCGGCGGCGCTTGGGGCCGCGTCTGGCACCTCCACGCAGCGCGGCACGACGAGCACCGGGCAGTGTGCGCCGTGCATCACGGCGGCCGAGACGCCTCCGAGCAGCGCATGGCGGATCGGGCCGTACGCGCGCGAGCCGAGCACGAGCAGGTCCAAGCGCTCGCTGGCCTCGAGCAGCAGTCGGCGTGCGTCGCCACGACGCACGTCGAACTCGCAGTCCTCGCCGGCCAGCAACTCGGCTGCGACGCGCTCGGCGGCGGCCTTCGTCTCCGCATAGATTTCGGCTTCGGCTTCGGGTAGCGCCGGTGAGCCGGCCGCGTAGCTGAGCAGCTCCGGACTGAGTCCCGTGCCGGCGATCAGCTGAACGCGCCCGCCTGCGCGATGCGCCACAGCCCGCGCGAGCGCGACCGCCGAGCGACCCTCGTTGGTGTCGGCAAAGCCGACCCCGACCGAGCGAAGCTGGTGAGCGGTGCTGTCGGCATAGCCTGCCGGCGCCAGTGCGACCGCGCACGGCGCGCCGTGGACCATGCGCTCCATCACGCTCACGTGGCGTCGCTCGAGCCGGACGGGTGCGGCGCCGAACACAATCAAGTCGGCTCCTTCCCAATCGGCGAGCTCGTGCAGCGCGCGGATCGGCCATGACGAGTTCGCCCAGTGGTAGCTGGCGTCTGCCAGGACCGGGCCGTCGCCGAGCAGCGAATGCAGTTCGTCGCGCACGCGCTGCTCGCTGACTTCGCCCGGAACGGTGGCGAGCATCGGGTGGTAGGGGAACGCGACGCTCAGCTTGCTGGCGCAGAGGCCGGCGAGCTGCTCGGCGAGCACCGCCGCATCACGACCGGCCCGGTCGCCGGCATAGCCGAAGAGGATCCGCTTGAACATGCGATGACCCTACGTTTCGCGGGGCCCGCCGCAATCGGAAATTGGCCGTCGCCGTGTTGCGGGTGACTACTGAGCCGGGCCCGATGTGGCGATGCACGCTCGATCTGCGGGAAAGCCCCGGATGGCACTTGCCCGGTTCGCCTCGATGCTTGGCCCATGGCGATGACCCCCCTACATACCCATTCGGCCCCCTCGTCCGTGGTCACGCGTGCGCGCCCGATCGAAACGCACGGTCTCGGCAAGCGCTACGGAGAGACGGCTGCGCTGGAGGATCTCGACGCTGTCGGTGTCCGCCGGTGAGGTGTACGGATATCTCGGCCCCAACGGCTCCGGCAAGACGACCACGATCAGGCTGCTGCTCGGCCTGCACCGTCCGAGCGCGGGGCTCGCCGAGCTGTTCGGGATCGACGCCTGGCGGGATCCCGTCTCGGCGCACCGGAGCGTGGCCTACGTGGCCGGCGAGCCGTTCCTGTGGCCGGCGCTGACCAGCGCCGAGACTTTCGCCTTCCTCGCACGCCTTCGCGGGGGCACCGACGAGCGCTACCAGGACCTCCTGATCGAGCGCTTCCAGCTCGATGCCTCGAAGAAGATCCGCGCGCTTTCGAAGGGCAACCGCCAGAAGGTGCAACTCGTGGCCGCCTTCGCGAGTCGCGCCGAGCTGCTGATCCTCGACGAGCCCACCAGCGGACTGGACCCGCTGATGGAGGTGGCCTTTCGCGAGACCGTGCACGAAGCCAAGCAGCGCGGGCAGACGGTCTTCCTCTCCTCGCACATCCTCAGCGAGGTCGAGGCGCTGTGCGACCGCGTCGGAATCCTGCGAGGCGGCCGCCTGGTGGACGAGGGCACGCTGCAGGAGCTCCGCCATCTCGGGGCGCAGACGATCGAGGTGACCTTCGCAGGCCCCGCCCCGGATCTCGGACAGCTGCCAGGCGTGCACATCGCACGCGCGGGGTCCGAACGCGCTGCACTGCGAGGTCAGCGGTAGCGTCGGCCCGTTGATCGCCGCGCTCGCCGATCATCCCGTGGTCGGGCTGGTCAGCCGCGAACCCTCGCTCGAGGAGATCTTCCTGCACCACTACGACGACTCGCAAGACCGTGTTCGCGTATAGCGCGGCGCTGGCCGGCCGCACCCCCGTTCAAGCGCGCGCGTCGCAGCCGCCGGCCCCGCACGCGCCCTGGCGGGACGAGCGTTCCGCGACGCTCGCGTGCGCACGATCTCCTTCGCCTATCTGTTCGCGATCTACGCGTACATCCAGCCGGTCGGCTACCGCAACGCCTATCCGACGCTCGCCGACCGGCTCACGTTCGCCCACAGCTTCGCCGGCAACGCCGCATTGCGGCTGTTCTACGGCTATCCATACAGCCCGCTGACCGTGGGTGGTTACACCGCCTGGCGAGTCGGCGGCACGCTGGCGATCCTCGCTGCCGTCTTCGGCCTGCTCGCCGCCGTGCGGGCGCTGCGCACCGAGGAGGACACCGGCCGGATGGAGCTGATCCTCGCCGCGGCCGTCGGGCGTCGAACCACGTATCTGGCGGCGCTCGGTGCGATTGCGGCGGGTACGGCGATCCTCTGGCTCGCCGAGTCCGTCGGCTTCATCGCCGGTGGCCTGCCCGTCGGCGGGTCTGCATATCTCGCACTCGCGGCCACGTCGGTTGTGCCCGTGTTCGTCGGCGTCGGCGCGCTCACCAGCCAGCTTGCACCGACGCGGCGGATCGCGCTCGAGCTGGGCGGCGCCGTCGTTGGACTGTCGCTGCTCTTGCGCGTGATCGCCGACACCTCGAGCGGCGCCGCTTGGCTGCGCTGGGCAACGCCGCTCGGCTGGGCCGAGGAGCTGCGTCCGTTCACGGGCGCCCAGCCGTTTGTCCTGCTGCTGCCGATCGCAGCGAGCGTCCTGCTGCTCGCGCTCGCCGCGCGGATCGCGGCGGTTCGCGACGTCGGCGTCGGTCTGCTTCGCGCGCGCGACAGTGCTGCCCCGCGTCTCGGGCTGCTCTCCTCGCCGACCGCGCAGGCGCTGCGCGGCGAGCGCGCGGGCCTGTGCCTCTGGCTTTGCGGCGCCGGTGCCTTCGCGTTCATCCTCGGAATGGTCTCGACGAGCATCTCCTCGGCCGGCATCTCCAAGAGCGTTCAGCGGGAGATCGCGAAGCTCGGCTCCGGCTCGATCGAGACGCCGACCGGCTATCTGGCGCTCGTGTTCATCTTCTTCATCCTCGCCGTCAGCCTGTTCGCGTGCGCGCAGATCGGCGCCGCGCGACACGAAGAAGCCGACGAACGGCTCGAGACGCTGTTCGCCCTGCCGGTCGACCGCCGACGCTGGCTCGGCGGCAGGCTGCTGCTGGCGTGCTGCGGCGCGGTCTCGATTTCGTTGCTCAGTGGTCTGCTGGCCTGGGCGGGCGCGGCCTCCCAGGGAGTCGGGATCTCGCTGTCGCGAATGCTCGAGGCAGGCGCCAACTGCTTGCCGGTCGCGCTCCTGTTCCTCGGCATCGCAGCGCTCGCCTACGCGCTCGTGCCGCGAGCCAGCGCAGGCATCGCCTACGGCCTTGTGACGGTCGCGTTCCTCTGGCAGCTGACCGGCTCGGTGCTCGGCGCGCCGAGCTGGCTGCTCGAACTGACCCCGTTTGCGCACGTCGGGTTCGTACCCGCGCAGTCGTTCCGTGCGGGGGACGCTGCGGCAATGCTCGCGATCGCCGCCGCGAGCGGCCTTGGCGCGGTCCTGCTGTTCCGCCGGCGCGACTTGGCGGGGGTCTAGCGATGCTCCAACCCGTCTCGGTCGGACGCTGGTCGCTCGACTCCTACGAGGGGATCGTCCCCGGCGCGATCCTGCATGAGCTGCGCGAGCAGGCGAAGAAGCTGGCCGACGCGCGCATCCTGCACGTCAACGCGACGCCATACGGCGGCGGGGTCTCCGAGCTGCTGCGCTCCTCGGTGCCGCTGCTGCGCGATCTCGGTCTGCACGTCGACTGGCAGGTGCTCGGCGGCAGTGCCGAGTTCTTCCGCGCGACGAAGGTCTTGCACAACGCGCTGCAGGGCGCTCCGCACAGTCTCACCGAGTCCGAGCAACAGGCCTACCTCGACTGCACGCGCGAGAACGCGCCGAAGCTCGACCACGGCTACGACTTCGTCGTGATCCACGACCCCCAGCCGGCCGCGCTGCTGAGCATTCACGGGGCGGGGGACGCGCGCACCGTGTGGCGCTGCCACATCGACACCTCCGAGCCCAACCCCGACGCCTGGCGCTTCCTGCGTCCGTTCATCGCGGACTTCGACGCGGCCGTCTTCACGATGCCCGAGTTCGTGCCACCCGACCTGCCCGTCGCGCGGGTCCGCACGATCGCGCCGGCGATCGACCCGCTGAGCCCTAAGAACATCGAGATTCCGACGTCGACGGCCAGCCAGATCCTCGACTGGATCGGCATCGATCGCCCGGGGCGGCTCGTCACGCAGGTCTCGCGCTTTGACCCGTGGAAGGACCCATTCGGCGTGATCGCCGCATACCGGCTCGTGCGCGAGGAGATTCCCGAGCTGCAGCTCGCGCTCGTCGGCTCGATGGCGCTCGACGACCCCGAGGGCTGGGACATCTACCGGCAGCTGACCGAGCACGCCGAGCGCGATCCGATGATCCACATCTACACGAACCTGACCGGCGCGAGCAACGTCGAGGTGAACGCCTTCCAGCGCCTCTCCGACGTGATCGTGCAGAAGTCGATCCGCGAGGGATTCGGCCTCGTCGTCTCGGAGTCGCTGTGGAAGGGCACGCCGGTCGTCGCCGGTCGCGCCGGCGGCATCCCGATGCAGATGCCCGAGGGAGTCGGCGGTCTGCTCGTCGACTCGGTCGAGCAATGCGCGACGGGGATGCTGAAGCTGCTCAGCGATCGTGCGCTTGCCGAGCAGCTCGGCGAGTCCGGACGCGCACACGTGCGTGAGCACTTCCTGCTGCCGCGGCTGCTGTGCGAGGAGCTGCAGCTGCTCTCGACGCTTGACGGAGCCGCCACCTCGCATTCGTCCGGCAAGCGTGGTCGGCGAGGAGACGATCCTGATCGACTGTCCGCCGCGGAGGCACGCGGATGAGCACACCGGCGACCGAAGGTGTGAATCCCTCCGGCACCGCGGGTGCCGTCGGCGAGATCGATGCGGAGGAGGCCGTCGAGCTGCTGCTGCGCGACCTGCGCAGTTCGCGGCAGGGTCTTTCCTCGCGCGAGGCACAGCGGCGTCTCGTGCAGCACGGACCGAACGCGCTGAGCCGGCGCGGGGGCCCGCGTTGGCCAAGAGAGCTCGCGCGCCAGTTCAGCCACCCGCTGGCACTGCTGCTGTGGGCGGCGGCCCTGCTGGCTTGGCTCGTCGGCATCCATGCCGTGGCGATAGCGATCGTCGTCGTGATCGTGGTCAACGCGATCTTCGCCTTCATCCAGGAGGCTCAGGCCGAGCGGGCCGTCGAGGCGCTCGCAGCGTTCCTGCCCGGACAGGCGAAGGTGATCCGCGACGGCAGGACGGGTGCGACGGCTGCAGCCGAGCTCGTCCCCGGCGACGTGCTCGTGCTCGAAGAAGGCGATCGCGTCTCCGCCGATGCGCGCCTCTTGACGGGCGCCGTCGAGGTCGACCTCTCAATGCTCACAGGAGAGTCGGCGCCTGTGCTCCGCTCGGCCGAGCTGCTCGACGTCCGCGTCCCGCTCGACCAGGCGCGCGACCTGGTGTTGAGCGGTACGAGTTGTACCGAGGGAGAAGCCCAGGCACTCGTCTTCGCCACCGGCATGCATACCGAGCTCGGGCGGATCGCCGCGCTGTCCGAGCGGGTCGAGTCGGAGGAGAGCCCGCTCGAAATGCAGGTCCGCCGCGTGGCTTGGCTGATCGCCGCGATCGCGGTCACGCTGGGGATCGCCTTCATGCCAATCGCGATCCTGGGCGCGGGCCTGCCGTTCAAGGACGCGGTTGTGTTCGCCGTCGGCCTGCTCGTGGGCAATGTGCCCGAGGGGCTTTTGCCAGTGATCACGCTGGCGCTGGCGGTTGGCGTGCGCGGGCTCGTGCGCGACGGCGCGGTCGTCAAGCG
Source organism: uncultured Solirubrobacteraceae bacterium (assembly GCA_963714215.1). Lineage (GTDB taxonomy): Bacteria > Actinomycetota > Thermoleophilia > Solirubrobacterales > Solirubrobacteraceae > Palsa-744. The sequence continues at coordinate 1,162,718 of CAVQNP010000002.1, read as the reverse complement.
ACTGAGCGCCGTCGAGACGCTTGGATCGACCGATGTGATCTGCACCGACAAGACAGGCACGCTGACCGAGAACCGGATGCACGCCACGTCGATCTGGATGCTCGGCGCCGAGCATCGGCTCGATTCCGTGCACGGAGCGCCGCACGAGGCGGACAAGCCCGATCGGCGCCTGGACGCTCTCGCCGAGGCGATGGCGGCTTGCAACAACGCCGAGCTCGACGCCGAGGGGCATCCGGCGGGAGATCCGACCGAGGTCGCGCTGTTGCAGGCCGCCGCCTCGCTCGGCGCCGCGTTCTCCAAGCGCGAGCGCGCCGAGCTGCGCCGGCGCGAGTTCCGCTTCGATCCCACGCTGAAGCTGATGTCGACGGTCGACGAGTTGCCCAATGGCTTGTGGCTGGACGCGAAGGGTGCGCCCGAGGCGATCGTGGGGCGCTGCACGACGACGTTGAGCCCGGCCGGCGAGGAGCGTCCGCTGAGCGGCGCCGACCGTCAGGCCGTGAGCGCCACCGTCGAGCGCTACGCCGGCGAAGGGCTGCGCGTGCTGGCGCTGGCGCGACGCGGGCTTGCTGCGGATGCCGAGCTGCCCGCCCGCCGTGAGCAGGCCGAGCAGGAGCTCTGCTTCCTCGGGCTCGCTGCGTTGATCGATCCGCCGCGCCCGGAGGTGGCAGCGGCCGTCGAACGTTGCCATACGGCCGGGATCCGCGTGATCGTGATCACCGGCGACCACGGGTTGACCGCCGCCGCCGTCGCCCGCCAGGTCGGGATCGGGGCCGATGCGTCGGCGATCATCACAGGCGAGCAGCTCGATCGCATGAGCGACGACGAGCTCGACCGGGTGCTCGACGGGGATCGGGAGCTGATCTTCGCGCGCAGCTCGCCCGAGGCGAAGCTGCGGATCGCCGATGCGCTGCGGGCGAGCGGACATGTGGTGGCGATGACCGGTGACGGGGTCAACGACGCGCCTGCGCTGCGGCGAGCCGACATCGGGGTGGCGATGGGACGCTCGGGAACCGACGTCGCGCGCGAGGCGGCGACGATGATCCTGACCGATGACAACTTCGCGACGATCGCCGCCGCGGTCCAAGCGGGGCGGCGCGTCTACGACAACATCCGCAAGTTCATCCTCTACATCTTCGCCCACGCGACGCCCGAGGTCGCACCGTTCCTCGTGTATGCGCTCAGCGGCGGTGCGATCCCACTGCCGCTGACGGTTCTGCAGCTGCTGGCCTTCGACGTCGGCACCGAGACGCTGCCGGCGCTCGCGCTCGGCCGCGAGCCGGCGGAGCCGGGCTTGATGGAGCGCCCGCCGCGCTCGCGCAGCGAGAGCGTGATCCAGACGCCGATGCTGCTGCGCGCCTGGCTGTTCCTCGGCATGATCTCCGCGGCGCTGGAGATGGGCGGCTTCTTCTTCGTCCTGCTCAAAGGGGGTTGGTCGCTAGGTGCCGCGACGGGCAACGGCCACGCCCTTCACCACGTCTACCGTGAGGCTACGACGATGACGTTCTTCTCGATGGTCGCCTGCCAGGTGGGAACGGCCTTCGCTGCACGCACGGAGCGGGCGTCGCTGCGCTCGGTTGGCGTCTTCTCCAACCCGCTGCTGCTGTGGGGCATCGCCTTCGAGCTGCTGCTCGCCGCGGCGATCATCTACCTACCGCCACTGCAGTCGCTGCTCGGCACGGCCGCGCTCGGTCCTGACGCGCTCGCGCTGACGCTGCCGTTCCCGTTCGTCGTGTGGGGGGCGGACGAGCTGCGACGGCTCTTGATCCGCCGGCGTGCGCAGGCCGTTGCGCCGGCGTCCACGGTGCCGCCGAGCGGCCTGCCGGTCGCCTGAGCGGCTTCGGCTACTGGTAGTTCCCACGAAAGATGCCGACCTGCTCCACCTCGATCCGCGAGACTCCGCCTCGCGCGCCAGGACGCAGGGACGCGAAAGGTGTGCTGCAGATCACCCACGATCGCTCCCTCGTCGAGCTTTGCGAAGCTTCGTTGTGCCTTGCCCAGCGCTGATCCGCTGACCCGCCTTAATCCAACAGTCGGCATTACGGGTAAGTACGGTACCCGGCGGCCGCCCAACCATCCATGCTCTGGGCATGCTCGAAAGGACTCGGGAGCTAGGACTCAAGTGCAGGGGAGCGCTTCGGCTCGAAGGACTTCGCCGGCGGGCGACGCCGGTGGCCTTCGCGATCCTCCTGACCGGGGCGATCGTCTCGGTGGCGGGCGGGCTGTGGTGGCGCTCCAGCGTGCAGGTAGACCACAGGCAGGCCTTCGAGCGCACCGCCTCCGACGTGACCACGACGCTCGGGGCCATGCTCCGGCGCGACGCCGACTTCGTGACGACGCTTCGCGCGATCATGTCGATGCAACCGCAGATGAGCGCGTCTCGCTTCGACCGCTGGTTCAGCGAGCTGAACGGCCACGAGCGGCAGGCCGGCGGCCTTGGAACCTCGATCGTCGCCCGCGTTCCGTCCGGCGAGCTGTCGAGCTTCCTGGCGCGACGCGACGCCGACCCGGCATTCCGCGCGTTGATCGGCGGCAGGCCCGAGCGCGTCCGGGCCGGCCATGCCGCTGCATGCCTGCTGGCGGCCGGCGTGTCTGTGCCCGGAGGCCTTGGCGCCGCGGTGGCGCACACGCTGCAGGGCGACTGGTGCCAGCCGTCGTCGCCGATCGGCATCTCGCAGGCCATCGCCATGCGCGCGCAGGCCGACACAGGCGAAATGCTGGTTTTGCCGGTCACGGCACAGGATGTCGAGACGATGTTCTTCCAGAGCGCCTTCTACCGCGCCGAGGCGCCCCTGCGCAACGTCGCGCAGCGCCGCCGCGCGTTGGCCGGCTGGATCTCGAGCTCGTTCGACGTCCCCGCCGTCGTCCGGGCGGCGATGAACGGGCACAGGGGTTTGAGCCTCGCGCTCTACCACGCCAACCCGGGACAGCCTGTGGAACTGGTCGACCGCGTGGGTGTGGTCACGCGCACGGAGGCGTCCCACTACCGCGCGAGCTTCCAGATCGACGGTCCATGGGGGCTCGTCGTCTCTCAGAGCGCAACCGCGGGCGGTCTCTCGCCCGAGCTCCAGGGGCTGCTCGTGACGCTCGTAGGGATCGCGGTGAGCGGATTGCTGTTCGCGCTGGTGCTCGTGCTCGCACGCTCACGCGAGCACGCGCTCGGGATGGTCCAGGCGAAGACCGGCGAACTGCGCCACCAAGCACTGCACGATGCGCTCACAGGGCTGCCGAATCGACTGCTGGCGCTCGACCGAGCCGGGCAGATGCTCGCACGCGCCGCGCGTGCGCAGCGGCCGATGGCCGCGCTGTATGTCGACCTCGACGGCTTCAAGCACGTCAACGACACGTTCGGTCACGCCGCCGGGGACGAGCTGTTGCGCGCAGTCGCCACACGGCTGAAGACGGTGCTCCGCGACGGCGACACAGCCGCGCGACTCGGCGGCGATGAGTTCGTCGTGCTGCTCGAGGCCGGTGATCTCGACGCCGGCCCCGAGCTCGTGGCTGAGCGGCTGCTCGAGCTGCTGCGTCGTCCCTTCGAGGTAGGTCGCGCTCAGGGAAGGCGCCTTTCGCTCACGGCCAGCATCGGGATCGCGCTCGCGGTCGACGGCACGGCAGCCGAGCTGCTGCACGCGGCCGACCTCGCGCTCTACCGCGCAAAGACTGCCGGCCGCGATCAAGGCGTCGTGTTCCGCTCGGAGATGGAGACCGCCTCGCGCGATCGTCTGACGCTGGAGATGGACCTTGCGGACGCACTCGCGCGCGAGCGCGAGCTGTTCCTGGAGTACCAGCCGATCGTCGGCCTGCACAGCGAGCGCATCGTCGGCGTCGAGGCCTTGATCCGCTGGCGGCATCCCACTCGGGGCGTACTCTCGCCGCGCGAGTTCATCCCGCTCGCCGAGGAAACGGGGCAGATCGTTCGGATCGGGCGGTGGGCCGTGCGCGAGGCGACGCGACAGGCCGCGCAATGGGCGCGCGACGGGCACGAGCTGGGCGTGGCCGTCAACGTCTCGGCGTGGCAGCTCGACGCAGACGATCTCGTTGGCGATGTGCGCCGAGCGCTCGGCGAGAGCGGGCTTCGCCCGAGCGCTCTGACGCTTGAGATAACCGAGACGGCATTGATGCGCGACGCGCGCGCCGCCGTGCAGCGACTGCGCAGCCTCAAGCGCCTTGGCGTACGTATCGCGATCGACGACTTCGGCACGGGCTACAGCTCGCTCGCCTACCTGCGGCAGTTCCCTGCCGACTCGCTGAAGATCGACCGCTCGTTCGTCGCCGGCGTCGCGGGCAGTCGCGACTCGGCTGCGCTGATCGAGACGCTCGTCCAGCTCGGCTCCTCGCTCGGGATCAAGACGCTTGCCGAGGGCATCGAGGACACCGCGCAGCTACGTGCGCTGCAGCGATCCGGCTGCGATCTGGGTCAGGGATTCCTGTTCTCCCGGCCGGTCGGCGCTGAGACGGTCGCGGGGCTTCTGTGCGACGAGCACGGGCGTCCACAGCCGGCCGGCAAGGCTCGCTCAGGTGCGTCGCTCGCGCTGACCTCGCACTAGCTTCGGGCGAGCGCCGCACGTGTCTGGCGGGCGATCTCGAGGTCCTCGCGGGCGCTGATCACGGCCACGCCCACCTCCGCGCCGGGTGGTGAGATCTGACGGTCGTGGCCGTCCTGCTCGTTGGTGTCGTCGGCGAGCTCCACGCCGAGGAAGCCGAGGCCCGCGCAGGCCCGGCGCCGCAGCTCGGCCGAGCGCTCGCCGACGCCTCCGGTGAACGACAGCACGTCGAGGCCATCCAGAGCCGCCGCCATCGCCGCGATGTGCGCGCGCAGCGAGCGCAGGTAGACGGCGAGAGCCAGCGCCGCGGCGGCATCGCCTGCCTGCTCGCGTGCGAGCACCTCGCGCATGTCCGGTGTGCCCGCCAGGCCGAGCATGCCGGAGCCGTGCTCGAGCGTGTCGGCCAGCTCGCCGACCGAGATCCGCTCGTGCTGGGCCAGCCACAGCAGAACCCCCGGATCGACGCTGCCCGAGCGCGTCGCCATGACGAGGCCCTCCAGCGGCGTGAAGCCCATCGTCGTGTCGATCGAGCGGCCGTCGCGGATCGCGCAGAGCGATGCGCCCGCACCGAGATGACAGCTGACGATCCGTAGGCCCACCCGCTCGTGCAGCCGGAGCAGCTCTGGCGCGCGACGCGCGACATAGCCGTGTGAGAGCCCGTGGAAGCCGAAGCGGCGCACGCCGAGACGCTCGCGCCAGGCTGCCGGCACTGCGTAGGTGCTCGCCGACGGCGGTAGCGTCGCGTGGAAGGCGGTGTCGAAGCACGCCACGGCCGGCAGTTGCGGCAAGCGCTCGCTGACCGCGTCCAGTGCGGTGAGCGACTTCGGCTGATGCAGCGGCGCGAGGTCGCTCAGCTCGCGCAGCGCGTGCTCGACGGGTGCGTCAATTCGTACCGCCTCGCGGAAGCGCTCGCCGCCGTGCACGATGCGATGCCCGACCGCCTCGGCGTCGGCGAGCGGTGAGCGCAGCGCATCGGAGAGCTCCTCCGCCTCGATTTGCGCGCGGGGCGCTTGCAGCTCGCGCTCGCTGAGCGTTTCGTCGGCGTCGCCGAGCAGCGTCAGCTTGAGGCTGCTCGACCCGGCGTTGACGACGAGCACGCGCACGTGCTCAGCCGGCGTCGTCGGCGCCTGTGCGCTCGCCGGGCGCGGGTCGCGCCTCGGCTGGGTCGGGCCATACCCAGTCGCGCAGCTCCGGCGGGTCGTCGCCGTGCGCGCGCGTGTAGGCGCGGTGGCGCAGGCGCTCGTCTTCCATGTGCTGGCGCAGGTGCGCCGCGCGCTCGCGCAGATTCGGAACGCGGTCGATCACGTCGATCACGAGGTGGAAGCGATCGAGGTCGTTGAGCATCACCATGTCGAAGGGCGTCGTCGTCGTGCCCTCCTCCTTGTAGCCACGCACGTGGATGTTGTCGTGGTTGGCACGTCGGTACGTGAGGCGGTGGATCAAGAGCGGATAGCCGTGATAGGCGAAGATCACGGGCTGCCCGGTCGTGAACAGCGTGTCGAACTCCTCCTCCGACAGCCCGTGGGGATGCTCTGAGTCGGGCTGCAGGCGCATCAGGTCGACCACGTTGACGACGCGCACCTTCAGCTTTGGCAGCTCGCGCCTGAGGATCGCCGTAGCGCCGAGCGTCTCGAGCGTTGGCACGTCGCCGGCGCACGCGAGCACCACGTCGGGCTCGGCGCCTTCGTCGTTGCTCGCCCAGTCCCAAACCCCGATCCCGCGCGTGCAGTGCGCGACCGCCTGCTCGATCGTCAGGTAGTCGAGCGCGGGCTGCTTGCCGGCGACGATCACGTTGACGTAGTCGCGGCTGCGCAGGCAGTGGTCGGCGACCGACAGCAGGCAGTTGGTGTCCGGCGGCAGGTATACGCGGACGATCTCGGCCTTCTTGTTGACGACGTGATCGATGAAGCCGGGATCCTGGTGGGAGAAGCCGTTGTGGTCCTGGCGCCACACGTGCGAGGAGAGCAGGTAGTTGAGCGAGGCGATCGGCCTGCGCCAGGGGATCTCGCGCGAGACCTTCAGCCACTTGGCGTGCTGGTTGAACATCGAGTCGACGATGTGGATGAACGCCTCGTAGCAGTTGAACAGGCCGTGGCGGCCGCTCAGCACGTAGCCCTCGAGCCAGCCCTGGCAGAGATGCTCTGAGAGCGCCTCCATCACACGCCCGTCCGCGGCGAGGTGGTCGTCACTCGGCAGGCGCTCGGCCTCCCACGTGCGGTCGGTCGCCTCGAACACGGCGCCGAGGCGATTGGAGGCCGTCTCGTCGGGGCCGACGATGCGGAAGCTCTCAGGGTTCTGCTCGATCACATCGCGCAGCCACGCGCCGAGCATGCGCGTCGCCTCACTCGAAGTCGCCGCCGGCCGCGGGACGCCGACTGCGTAGGCGCGGAAATCGGGCAGCTCGAGGTCGCGCAGCAACAGGCCGCCGTTGGCGTGCGGGTTGGCGCCCATTCGCAGCTCGCCACGCGGTGCCAGTGAGGCCAGCTCGGCACGCAGCGCGCCGCCCTCGTCGAACAGCTCCTCCGGGCGGTAGGAGCGCATCCATTGCTTCGAGTTGGCGCAGGTGCTCGGGCTTTGCCTGCAGGTCGGCCAATGGGACCTGATGAGAGCGGAAGGAGCCCTCGGCGGGCAACCCGTCGACCTGCTTGGGTCCGGTCCAGCCCTTCGGCGTGCGCAGCACGATCATCGGCCAGCGGGGCCGCTCCTCGATGCCCTGCTCGCGCGCGGCGTGTTGAATGCGGGCGATCTCCCCGGTCACCTCGTCAAGCGTGGCGGCCATCAGCTGGTGCATCTCCTCGGGCTCTGAGCCCTCGACGAAGCGGGGCGCGTAGCCGTAGCCCTCCAGCAGCGAGCGCAGCTCCTGCTGAGGAATCCGTGCGAGCACGGTCGGCGCGGCGATCTTGTAGCCGTTGAGGTGCAGCACGGGCAGCACCGCGCCGTCGCGGACCGGGTTGAGGAACTTGTTCGAGTGCCAGCTCGCCGCCAACGGCCCCGTTTCGGCCTCGCCGTCGCCGACGACGCAGCAGACCAGCAGGTCGGGGTTGTCGAACGCCGTGCCGAACGCATGCACGAGCGAGTAACCGAGCTCGCCGCCCTCGTGGATCGAGCCGGGCGTCTCGGGTGCGACGTGGCTCGGGATGCCGCCGGGAAAGGAGAACTGGCGAAACAGCCGGCGCAGGCCCTCCTCGTCGTGGCCGATGTGGGGATACAGCTCGGTGTAGGTGCCCTCCAGGTACGTGTTCGCCACAAGCCCGGGGCCGCCGTGGCCGGGCCCCGTTACGTAGAGGGTGCTCAACTCGCGCTCGGCGATCACGCGGTTGAGGTGGGCGTAGACGAAGTTCAGCCCAGGCGTCGTACCCCAGTGTCCGAGCAGTCGCGGCTTGACGTGCTCGATTCTCAGCGGCTCGCGCAGCAGCGGGTTGTCCAGCAGGTAGATCTGCCCGACCGAGAGGTAGTTGGCGGCGCGCCAGTAGGCGTCGATTGCCGCGAGCTCTGCTGGTGAGAGCGGCGCACTGCCGGCGGTCGAGAGGGAGCTCACGGGGTCAGACCACGGTAGCCGTTCGCTTCGAGGGCGGCGACGAGCACGGGAGGCGGGACATTTCAGAGACATCCGAGCCCGTGCCGAGCGCCGAGGACTCGTGGAAACCCGCAGAAGGTCTCGTGTCGGCCCCGGATTTCCGATCGCCGAGCACGCCATAGCTTGAGAGACGTAATCCGTTCCATCCCGGACAAGGAGACAGACGATGTTCACGAACGTACTCGTCGGAGTCGACGGCAGGGTCAGCGGTCGCGACGCGATCGCGCTTGCTGCGCAGCTCACCGAGCCGGGCGGAGCGATGACGCTTGCCCACGTGTACCCCGGCATCTACAAGCCCTCGCACGCGGTCGTGCGCGGGATGGTCACCGAAGATCGCGAACGTGCCGAGGCCCTGCTCGAGAAGGAGCGCGCCGAGGCGGGCGTGGAGGCCGGGCTCGTCGCCGTGCAGGCGCCCAGTCCCGGGCAGGGTCTGCACGAACAGGCCGAGGAGCAGCAAGCCGACCTGCTCGTGCTCGGTACCTGCCGGCACGGCATCGTCGGGCGCGTCGTGCTCGGCAACGACACGCGCGCGGCGATCAACGGCGCCCCCTGTGCGATCGCGGTCGCGCCGCTCGGCTACGCCGAGCATGCAACGCCGTTTGCCACGATCGGCGTGGGCTATGACCGCTCGCCCGAGAGCGAGGCGGCGCTCGAGGCGGCCAAGCTGCTCGCGCAGCGCACCCGCGCGGAGGTGCGGGCGCGTGAGGTCGTCTCGATTCCCTACACGGGGTTCGTCGGGCCGATCGGCTCCGGTCTCGATGAAATGATCGCCGAGGCCCAGCAGTACATGGAGTCGCTGCAGGGAGTGCGCGGTGACGCCACCTACGGTCTGACCGGGGAGGAGCTCGCGGAGCTCAGCGCCGAAGTCGATCTGCTGATCGTCGGCTCGCGCGGCTACGGTCCGCTGCGCCGGGTGATGCTCGGCAGCACCTCGATCAACCTTCAGTCTCGCGCGCGCGGGCCGCTGCTGATCCTGCCGCGCGGCACGCGCTACGCGGTCCCAAGCCATCCTGAGGAGTCGGAGGGTGCCGAGTCGGCGATCGTGGCCTGATCGTCGGCGTTGTTCTCGGTGCCGGGTTTCCGACGCGGCGACCGCAGAACGCGGTACCGTCCGCGCGATGGAGGCAGGTGCTAAAGAGGGCGGTCAGGTCGGGCAGGCGATCCGGATCGTGCTCGCCGACGATCACCAGGTCGTTCGCAGCGGATTGCGTCTGCTGCTCGAGAACGAGCAGGGCTTCGAGGTGGTGGCCGAGGCCAGCGACGTCGAGAGCGCGGGCCGCTACGTGCGCGGGCACCACCCCGACGTGCTGGTGCTGGACCTCAACATGCCCGGTGGCTCGAGCCTCGAGGCGATCCCGCAGATCCGCGAGCACTCGCCCGAGACGCAGATCGTGGTGCTGACGATGCAGCAGGAGCCGGCCTTCGCGCGCGAGGCGCTCGGCGCCGGAGCGCTCGGCTACGTGCTCAAGGAGGCGGCCGACGACGAGCTGGTCGAAGCCGTGCGCAACGCCGCCGCCGGCGAGAGCTACCTGAACCCGCGCCTTGGCGCGCGGATCGCGTCCGAGCCGCCGCCGGGGCCGCCCGACGACCTTTCAGAGCGCGAGGTCGAGGTGCTGCGCTTGATCGCGCTCGGACACACCAACGCCGAGATCGCCGAGCAGCTGTTCCTCTCGGTTCGGACCGTCGAGACGCATCGCTCGCACATCCAGCAGAAGCTGAGACTCTCCACGCGAGCCGAGCTGGTTCGCTACGCGCTCGAGCGCGGGCTGATCGACGCCAGCGGCTGACCGCTGCGGACCCTTCGCCCGGCCTGCTCGTACGTAGTTGTCCGCGGGGGCCGACGGCACGCCACCGATGCGCGGGCATCGGCCAGGTCATAGCCTCGACGCATGCGAGCGTCCGTCAAGGAGCGGAGGCGCGCGCGGGTGCTCGACGCGGAGTCCCTGCGTGGTCGGGTCTATCCGCTGCTCGCCCTGAGTGGGCTCGTCGCCGGCGCAGCGCTCGCACTCCTCGTCAGCGGCACGGCCGCCGATGCGGTGTGGGCGGCGACCGTTGCCTTGATCTTGATCCCGCTGTCCTGGTCGGTCGCGCGGGCGGTGATGGACGGCGATCTCGGCGTCGACCTGATCGCACTGCTGGCGATGGCCGGTGCGCTCGTGCTCGGCGAGTACCTCGCCGGCGCGGTGATCGCCCTGATGCTGGCGGGCGGCAACGCGCTCGAGGAGTTCGCCTCCGCGCGCGCCCGGCGCGAGCTGACTGCGCTTGTCGATCGCGTGCCGCGATTGGCCAGGCGCCACACCGAGCACGGATGGGAGGAGGTCCCGGTCGCGCAGGTCTCGGTGGGGGAGCTGCTGCTGATCAGACCCGGCGAGGTGCTTCCGACTGACGGCACGATCGCCGGCGACCGCGCCGTGATCGACGAGTCAAGCCTGACCGGCGAGCCGCTCCCTGCAACCTATTCGGCCGGTCGCACGGTGTCCGGAGGGACGGTCAACGCTGGAGATGCATTCGAGCTGCAGGTCAGCACTCGCGCGGAGGAGAGTGTCTACGCGGCGCTCGTCCGGCTGGTCGCCGCGGCGGAGGAGCGCAAAGCGCCGTTTGTACGGATGGCCGATCGCTATGCCGCGCTGTTCCTGCCGTTGACCGTGGCGATCGCCGCGGTGGCCTGGGCGATCAGCGGCGATCCGGTTCGCGCTCTGGCGGTCTTCGTCGTGGCGACGCCGTGCCCGTTGATCCTCGCTGCGCCGATCGCCTTCGTCGCCGGCCTCTCGCGTGCCGCCAAGTCTGGGGTGATCGTCAAGGGGGGCACGGCGCTCGAGGCGCTCGGCCGCGCGCGCACCGTTCTGCTGGACAAGACCGGGACGCTCACGCTGGGTGTCCCGGCCGTCGAGCGCGTCGTGCCGATCGACGGCAGGAAGGGCGAGGAGTTGCTACGCCTTGCTGCGTCGCTGGATCAGCTCTCGGGCCACGTCGTCGCGCAGGCGCTCGTGCGTCAGGCGCGCAGCGAACGCCTGGCGCTCGCTGACCCGAGCGACGTGCGCGAGTCTCCTGGGGCCGGGATCACCGGGGACGTGGAGGGCCTGCGTGTTGCCCTCGGGAGTCGTGGCTGGCTGCTCGAATGTGGCGTCGAGCTGCCGCCCGAGTCGACGCTGCCACGTGCCGCGGCCGGCAACGCCATCGTGCTGGTCGCAGTCGAGCGTCGTCTCAGCGGCGCGCTCATCATGGGGGATCACCTGCGCCCCGATGCCCGCGAGCTCGTCTTGCGTCTGCGCACGTTGGGGGTTCGCCATATTGCGCTGCTCAGCGGCGATCGCGGAGACGTTGCGCGATCCGTCGGCGAGGGACTTGGTCTCGACCGGGTCTACTCCGAGCAGAGCCCGGCCGACAAGCTCGCGATCGTGCGGCGCCTGCGTGACGATTCTCGGCTTGCTCCGGTCGTGATGGTCGGCGACGGCATCAACGACGCTCCGGCGCTGGCCGAGGCTGACGTCGGAATCGCGATGGGCGGCGCCGGCGCGACGGTCTCCTCGGAGTCGGCCGACGCCGTGATCACGGTGGATGCCATCGCCCGTGTTGCCGATGCGGTCGCGATTGGCCGCCGAGCCACACTGATCGCTCGCCAGAGCGTTGTCGGCGGCATCGGCCTGAGTGCTTGCGGGATGGTGCTTGCGGCCTTCGGGGCGCTAGCGCCGATCCAGGGCGCGATCGCGCAGGAGGCGATCGACGTCGCGGTGATCCTCAATGCGCTGCGCGCGCTACGGCCCGGTGGCTGAGCACCACGCAGGGGCTCGGTCGGGAGCAGCTTGCACGACCCGCATGCGGGTCCGCCGCCGAGACCGGCGGAGCTGGACTGCGGCTCAGACCGCGTAGCGCTCGCGCGCCAGGCGCCAGGCCGAAGTCGGGAACTCCACGCGCTCGACCCCCTCGTGCCACCGTACGTCGGCATCGAATCCGTCGCGAAAGACATCCAGCATCGCGTCGTTGTCGGGCAGGACCTCCGCGACGAACGTGGCGAGACGATGGCGCTCGGCGATCTCAGCCAAGCGCTCGACCAGGATCGTTCCTAGGCCGAGTCCGTGCATTTCGTCGGCCACCTCCACCGCTACTTCTGCGCGGCCGGAGTCGTGCGCTGCGAGCCGGATACAGAGCGCGTGGCCGACAAGCGCTCCGTGCTCGTCGAAGGCGAGCAGTCCGAGACGATCGGGCCCGCTTTCAGCGCTCAGATGTGCCGCCTCGTCCAAGTCCACGGCGCCTGTGAAGAAGCGCAGACGACGGGCCTCCAGGCACAGTCCCGAGAGGAACTCGAGCAATGCCGCCTCATCACCCGTCGTGCTGAGGCGAACGGTGACCTGCGAGCCATCGCGCAAGCGTGCGTCACGTACGCTCGACAGGTCATTCTCGGCTTGCCGCATCGGCTCGCTCCTAACTCGACTCGAAGGCGACGCATCGAAGGCATCGCGACGGTCAACAGATCCTCGCGTCTCGCGCGCCCGGCTCCATCGGCGAGATCACGCGGTCTTGGGCAGGGTCTCCACGCACCCGAGACCGGGTTTTCCACCGATGGATGTGGGCAGATGGTGGTTATCTTGCTTGCGTGGTGCAGCGGCGGACGCCCAGGTGGACGTACCGGACCGGCGCGGTCGCAGCTCCCGAGGATCCACCGCAGGCCGTCACGGCGACGCGTCGCTTCAACGATCGGCGCGACGCCGGCAGGCAACTGGCGGCCCTGCTCGGGCGCTTGCGCGACGATCGACCGGTGATCGTCGGCATGCCGCGTGGCGGAGTGCCGGTCGCCGCTGAGGTGGCGAGCGCGCTCGGCGCCCCACTCGACGTCGCCGTCGTGCGCAAGATCGGCGCGCCACAGAATCCCGAGTTCGCGATCGGCGCGGTCGCGGAGGGCGGCGTCCGTCTGTTGAGCGGCGAGGCGGCCCGCGCACTCGGGCGCGCGCCGGCGGAAGTGCGCGCCCTCTACGAGCGAGCCGGGCAAGAGCTGTCGGATTACGTGAGCCGCTATCGCGGCTCTGAGGAGCCTGCACGCCTCGATGGTCGCACCGTGATTCTCGTCGACGACGGTCTCGCCACAGGGCGCTCGGCTGCAGTGGCGCTGCGCTCGCTTCGTCGGCGAGGCGCCAAGCGGCTGATTCTTGCCGTGCCGGTCGCGGCGAGCGTGTCGGCGCGAGCGCTCGGCGAGCTCGCCGACGAAGTGGTGGCGATCGAGATGTCTGAGGACCTCGGGGCTGTGGGCTACTGGTACGACCGGTTCGCGCCGACCAGCGACGCGGAAGTGCGCGAAGCCCTGGCGCATGGCCGAGGGCCAGCCGAGCCAGGCGGCGTGCCGTGATCGACCTGCACTGCCACATCCTGCCCGGGCTCGACGACGGGGCGCGAGGCATCGATGACAGCATCGCGATGGCGCGCCAGGGCGAGCAAGACGGCGTCGAGATCGTCTGCGCCACGCCACACATCCGCGGTGATCACGACGTTGACATCGATCAGATCGCGCAACGAGTGCTTCTGCTCCAGGGAGAGCTCGACGCAAGCGGCGTTCGGGTGAGCATCGTTCCTGGTGGAGCTCGCGCAGCGCGAAGCCGACCGTCTTAGTGACGAGGAGCTGCACACGGTCTCACTCGGAGGCGCGGGGGTGGGTTCTGCTCGAGCCAACCGCTGGAGCGGGACCGCCTGCGACCGCTGCCCTCGCGCTCGAGCGTGACCGTCAGCAGGGGGTGGGGGGCGAAGATGGCGACGCGGGGACTGTGCTCGGGGAAGTCAGATCGACCCTCTCCGCCATGAGCAGGTGCCTCCTCGCTCATCGATCGTCTCCGCGCTAGTGGCGCTCGACGCGTCCGCAAGCGCACGCTCGCGTGAGCGTGGGCCCCGGGGCAAGCGGAGAGCGCTCGCGCGGCCCGCCGCGCACATGTCCCCACCGGTTGCTGTGCGCCGGGCAGAGGACAGGCGGCATCGCTCCGGTGCGGCGCGGCAAGTGGCGTGCGCCACCTGCGCGCATGCGTCGCAGCGGGGCTCCGGCTTCGCGGTGGCAGGCTGCGCGCGAGAGAAGGCGCCCGAGCACCCCGACCCGCGCCGGTGATGCCGTCCTATCCCCACTGGGCCGGCGCCCCGCGCAGGGTCTCACGCGGGATGGCTCTGGTGGATCGCACGTAGAAGTCGCCAAGGAGCGGTCGCCGCGATTCGCCGCTTGGCAGATGGCGGCGAGCATCGCCGACAGCATCACCCACATGAGCGCCGCGATCACGAGAGGAAGCATGGCTTCACGCTACGCTCGCTACAGGCGGCATGGCCTCCGTATTAGGCCACATTCATCCTGAGCAACTACGCACCTGGTAAGCCGCGCTCTCAACGGATCGGGGCGATGCGACGATCAGTAGCTTCCCGCAGCCGTTGCGCGGCAGCCCGCGGACGTTTCGCTCTCGCCGGCGTGACAGCTTGTGAGCATGGACGCATCCACAGCTGGACAGCCGCCGCTACAGGAGCTGGTCTCCCTCTCGGGTCGCGTCGCGATCGTCACCGGTGGCGCGATGGGCATTGGTCTGGGGATCGTGCGACGCCTGCACGAAGCCGGAGCCAACGTCGTGGTCGCCGATCTCGACGAGGCTGCCGCGCAAGAGGTGGCACGTTCGCTCGAGTCGATTCGCGCCGAGAGTGCGATCGCGGTCGGCTGCGACGTCGCCGATCCGGCGAGCGTCGAGCATCTGATCAGTCAGACCGTCGAGCGCTTCGACGACCTCGACATCCTCGTCAACAACGCCGGCATCTACCCGATGGTGCCGCTGGCGGAGCTCGACGTGGACACCTTCAGGCGCGTGCTCGACGTCAATCTCACCGGCCTGTTTCTCTGCACCAAGGTCGCGACCGACTGGATGATCGCGCAGGGTCGTGCGGGTCGGATCGTCAACGTGACCTCGATCGACGCGCTGCACCCTTCGATGATCGGCCTTTCCCACTACGACGCCTCCAAGCACGGAGCGTGGGGCTTCACCAAGAACGTGGCCCTCGAGCTTGCACCGCACGGCATCTGCGTGAACGCCGTCGCCCCCGGTGGGATCAAGACGCCGGGCACGAGCGGCACCGACCAAGAGAGCCTCGCCGCCTTCGAAGCGATGATCCCGATGCGGCGCATGGGCGATCCCGACGACATCGGCCGCGCCGTGCTGTTCTTCGCCAGCGAACTCTCCAGCTATACGACCGGCAGCCAGCTCGTCGTCGACGGCGGGCGCCTGCTCGCCTGATCAGATTCGCTCGGGGGTCATCTCGATCGCGCCGCAAGGGCACTCCTGCACGCAGATCCCGCAGCCCTTGCAGTAGTCGAGGTCGAACGCGTAGCCGTCGCCCTGTTCGACCTTCAGCACGGCGTTGTCGGGGCAGACACCGAAGCAGTTGTCGCAGCCGAAGCAGTTGCCGCAGCTCATGCAGCGGCGCGCCTCGAACAGCGCGTCCTGCGCGTCGAGCCCTTGCGCGACCTCGGCGAAGCTCGACTGCCGGCGCACGGCATCGAGTCGCGGGGCGACGGTCTTTGGAGCATCGGCGTAGTACCAGGTGTTCAGCTCCTCGAAGGCGATCGGATCGCCGCTCTCGGGATGGCTGCACGCCTCGTCGCGCAGCCATGCATCGATGTTGCTCGCCGCAAGCTTGCCGTGGCCGACGCCGACGGTGACCGTACGCTCGGCCGGCACCATGTCGCCGCCGGCGAAGATCCCCGCGTGGCCGGTCATCATCCGTTCGTCGACCTGTACCACGCCGTCCGCGACGACCAGCCCCGGCACGCCATCGAGCAGCGATAGGTCGGCTTCCTGACCGAGCGCGAGCACGAGCGAATCCGCCTCGAGCTCCTCGAGCTCTCCCGTCGGCTGTGGGAAGCCGCTGGAGTCGAGCTCCATCTTCTCCAGCACCAGCTCGCCCTGCTCGGCTCGCTTGATCGTCGAGAGCCACTTCATCATCACGCCCTCCTCGAGCGCCTCCTCGAGCTCGACGTCGTGCGCCGGCATCTGATCGCGCGTACGCCGGTACACGACGACCGCCTCGCTTGCGCCGAGACGCTTGGCCGTGCGCGCGGCGTCCATCGCCGTGTTGCCGCCGCCATAGACGACGACGCGCCGGCCCAGCATCGGGCGCTCCTCGCCCTCCATGCTGCGCAGCAGCGTGACCGCGTCGAGCATGTGCGCCGCCTCGCCCGCCGGGATGTACGCGCGCCTGCCGATGTGCGCGCCGACGGCGAGGAAGGCGGCGTCGAAGCCGCCGTCGCGCATCGCCGCGAGGATGTTCGTGACCTTCGCGTCGCAATCGAGCGTCACGCCGAGGTCGAGGATCCGCTGGATCTCGGCGTCGAGGATCTCGCGCGGCAGGCGGTATTGCGGGATTCCGAAGCGCATCATGCCGCCAGGCAATGGACCGGCGTCCTGAATCTTCACCTCGTGCCCGCGGCGGGCCATGTGGTAGGCGGCGGACAGCCCCGACGGTCCGGCGCCGACGACGAGCACACGCTTGCCGCTCGGCTCGGCGTCGAGCGACAGGTGCCAGCCGCGGCGGATCGCCTCGTCACCGAGGAAGCGCTCGACGCCGTGGATGCCGACCGTCTCGTCGAGTTGCGCGCGGTTGCAGGCGCTCTCGCACGGGTGGTAGCAGGCGCGGCCCATCACGGCGGGCAGCGGGTTGTCCTCGACGAGCTCGCGCCAAGCCGCCTCGTAATCGCCCGACTCGGCGTGGTAGAGCCACTGCTGGATGTTCTCGCCGGCCGGGCAGCCGTGGTTGCACGGCGGCATGCGGTGTACGTACTGCGGGCGCTCCTCGCGCCAAGAGCCGGTCTTGTTGGCGAGGCTCGAGCCGACGTCCAGCGTGATCGCGAACGGTTTGTCCATCACACGCCGTCCTCGAGCAGCCGGAAGCGGCGGATGTTGCGGTCAGCGCCGGCCTGGATGCGCGCGATCACATCGCTGCGCAGCTCGGGCGCAAACAGGTGCGCGAAGCGCTTCTGCGGGCGCAGATAGTCCTCGACGGGCACCTGCCGGCGGATCTTCGAGACCGAGCTGACCTTGCCGTCACGCGCCTCGAACACCGGGAAGATGCCCGACTCCTTGGCCAGCCGGGCGATCCGGATCGTGTCCTTCGACGCGCTGCCCCAGCCGAGCGGGCAGGGGACGAACACGTGCAGGTAGCGCGGCCCGCGGATCTCCATGGCCGTCTGCACCTTCGCCTCGAGGTCGCGCAGCTCGGCGACCGTCGCCGTCGCGACGTAGGGGATCTCGTGCGCCATCGCGATCAGCGGCGCGCTTTTGCCCTGGCCGAACACGTTGCCCGGCTCCGGCCCGACGGCCTGCGTCGTGGCCGTCCGCGCGGCCGGCGGGGTGGCGCCCGAGCGCTGCACGCCCGTGTTCATGTAGGCCTCGTTGTCGTAACAGATGTAGAGCACGTCGTCACCGCGCTCGAACATGCCCGACAGGCAAGCCATGCCGATGTCCACGGTGCCGCCGTCGCCGCCCTGACCGACGACGCGCACGTCCTCGCGCCCCTTCGCCTTCAGCGCGGCCGCGATCCCCGTCGAGATGGCCGGCGCGTTGCCGAAGAGCGAGTGGATCCAGGGGATCCGCCACGACGTCTCCGGGTAGGGAGTGGAGAAGACCTCCAGGCAGCCTGTCGCGTTCGCGGCGATCATCTGCCCGTTCGTGGCGCGCATCGCGGCGTCGAGCGCATAGCGCGCGCCGAGCGCCTCGCCGCAGCCTTGACAGGCGCGATGGCCGCAGGTGATCGAGTTCGTTCGCTGCTCATCCGATTGCAGCGAGCGCTGCTCGGGGTCGAGTAGCCGATTACCGACCGCGAAGCTGCCGGTCTGGTAGAAGCGGATCGCCGGAGCGGTCATCGTCGTGTGCTCCTCACACCGGCCCCGCGGCGACCGTGCCGACATCGCGCAGGATGTTCTCGGCGTGCGGGCCTGAGCTGGTCGAAGCCCGCATCCGTGCCAGCTCGCGTTCGACGAGCTCCCAGTCCATGTCGAGGAAGCTGAGCGGCTGCAGGCGATCGGCCACCGCGTCGGCGAACAGCGCGAGCAGCGAGGCTTTCGTGATCGGCCTCCCGCCGAGCCCCGCGATCACCGTGTAGCCGTGAAGCTGGATTCCCGCGAGCGCCATGCGCACGTTCGCCGAGACGATTCCCCCGACGCCGACGGCGAGCGCCTTCTCCAGCACGACCACGCGCTGGGTATGGCCCAGCGCCTCGCGGACCTGCTCCAGCGGAAACGGGCGGAAGGACTTCAGCGAGACTGCGCCGATCGCCACGCCCTGCTCGCGCAGCTCGTCGACGGCGTCCTTGATCGTGCCTAGCACCGAGCCGAGCGCGAGCACGATCGTCTCGGCATCCTCGGTGCGGTAACTACAGAGCAGACCGCCGCTGTCGCGCCCGAAGGTGTCGCTGAAGTCACGGGCGATCTCGGGAATCAGCTTGAGCGCCTGCATCTGCTTGGCGTGGGCGAGGTACTTCACCTCCATGAACGCCTCCGGACCGACCATCGCGCCGATCGAGACCGGCTCGTCGGGGTCGAGCACCTGGCGTGGTGCAAACGGCGGCAGGAAGGCATCAACGGCCGCCTGCTCGGGTATCTCCACGCGCTCGACGGCGTGCGTGAGGATGAAGCCGTCCATGCAGACCATCACCGGCGTCGAGAGCTGCTCGGCCAGGCGGAAGGCCTGGATGTGCAGGTCGAGCGCCTCCTGGTTGGTCTCGGCGTAGAGCTGGATCCAGCCCGAGTCGCGCTGGGACATCGAGTCCGAGTGGTCGTTCCAGATGTTGATCGGCGCGCCGATTGCGCGGTTGGCGACGGTCATCACGATCGGCAGTCCGAGGCCGGAGGCGTTGTACAGCGCCTCGGCCATGTACAGCAGGCCCTGGCTGGCAGTCGCCGTGTAGGCGCGTGCGCCCGTCGCCGAGGCGCCGATTGCCACCGACATCGCGGCGAACTCCGACTCGACGTTGACGAACTCGCACGGCGCGAGCTCGCCGCTCTTGACGAGCTGGGAGAGGTTCTCGACGATGTGCGTCTGCGGCGAGATCGGGTACGCGCAGATCACCTCCGGGCGGCACAGGGCGACGGCCTCGGCGACCGCGCGCGAGCCCTCGAGCTGGTGCAGCATCGCTCAACTCCAGAACCTCGGTGGCCACCCATGTGTAGGCGGCGTGAGCCGCCGCGACGTTGCGCTCGGCGATCGGTTCTGCAAAGCGCTCGTGGATCGCGCGCGAGACGGCGTCGAGCGAGACCTGCCCCGTGAGCGCTGCGAAGCCGCCGAGCAGCGCCGCGTTGGCGAGCGGTCGTCCGGTGTGCTCGCGCGCGAGCTCACTCGCGGGCACCGTCACGAGGCGCTCGGCGCGAAAGCCCTCGACGAACTCGCCGAGGCCCAGCTCGGAAAAGCTCTGCGCGGTGTTGATCAGGATGAAGCCGTCCCGCCTGACGCCCGCGAAGACGTCCACCTGGTGGAGCAACGTCGGGTCGCCGACGATCAGCGCGTCCGGCTCCATCACCGGTTCGCGCGTGCGGATCTCGCGCTCGTCGATGCGGCAGAAGGACACGACAGGCGCACCCATGCGCTCGGAGCCGAAGCTCGGGAACGCCTGCGCCCAGCGCCCCTCGTCGAATGCCGCAAGCGACAGCAGCTCCGCGGCCGTGACGACGCCCTGACCGCCGCGCCCGTGGATGCGGACCTCGAACATCGCCTAATCGCCGCGCGCGGCGTCGAGCAGCACGCGCTGCTCGGCCGAGGCGACGAGCGAGCGGGTGCGCGCGATCACGTCGACGTTGACCGAGATCGCGTCGATCCCGGCACGCACAAGCAGGTCTGCGTACTCCGGGTGCACCGAGGGCGCCTGCCCGCAGATTGAGCTGCGCAGCCCCAGCTCGCGCGCGAGCGGAATCAGCTGGCGCAGGTACGACGTCACCGCGGGGTCGCGCTCGTCGAAGGTCTCCGCGAGCACCTCGTTGTCGCGGTCCGCGCCGAGCAATAGTTGCGTGAGGTCGTTGGAGCCGATCGAGATCCCCGTGATCCCGAGCTTGGCGTACTCCCGCAGGTTGAACAGCACCGAGGGCACCTCGGCCATCACCCACAGCTCGAAGCCCGGCCGCTCGAGCAGCCCCGAGGCGGCGATCAGCTCGCGGCAGCGGCGCAGCTCGCGCGTCGTGCGCACGAACGGCAGCATCACGTGCAAGTTCGAGCCGCCCGCGTCCCACACCCTGCGGATCGCGTCCAGCTCGAGTCCGAAGATGTCGGGCTCGTGCGTGTAGCGAAGCGCGCCGCGGTAGCCGATCATCGGGTTTGCCTCGTGCGGCTCGAACTGCTCGCCGCCGCGCAGCCCGGCGAACTCATTCGTGCGGAAGTCGATCGTGCGGTAGGTGATCGGTCGCGGTGCGAAGCCGGTCGCGAACGTGCTGAGCCCCTCGGCCATGCGCGCGACGAACTCCTCGCCGCGGCCCTCCTGCAACAGCGTTCGCGGGTGGTCGCCGGCGAGCGCCTCGAGCACCATCATCTCGGCGCGCAGCAGCCCGACGCCATCGACGGGCAGATCCTTGACGCGCTCGACCTGCGAGGGCTCAGAGAGGTTCACGAGGATCTGCGTGGCCGTGACTGGCGGACCCGCCGAGCCTGTTGCGGCGTGGGCGGCGGCCGTAGTGGCGGATGCCTGCGCGGCGGCGGCTG
Organism: uncultured Solirubrobacteraceae bacterium; assembly: GCA_963714215.1. Classification (GTDB taxonomy): domain Bacteria; phylum Actinomycetota; class Thermoleophilia; order Solirubrobacterales; family Solirubrobacteraceae; genus Palsa-744. The sequence continues at coordinate 1,141,911 of CAVQNP010000002.1, read as the reverse complement.
CGATGGCGCCCTCCATCACGATGCCGCGCGTGGCGTCGACCGTCACGACCTCGCCGTCGCGCAGCTTGGTGGTCGCCTCGCCGGTGCCGACCACGCAGGGAATGCCGAGCTCGCGCGAGACGATCGCCGCGTGGCAGGTCATGCCGCCCGAGTCGGTCACGATCGCCTCGGCACGGCGCATCAACGGCAGCCAGTCGGGCGCGGTCATGTGCGTGACGAGCACGTCGCCTTCTTGCAGCTTCTCGGCGTCGGCGAGCGAGGCGAGGATCCGCGCCGGTCCGCTTGCGCTGCCCGGGGCGCCGCCGAGCCCGCGCAGCAGCACCGCCTGCGGCTTCCCGCTCGTCGTTTGGGCTGCACTCGGCGAGGACTCGTCGTGCAGCGTCGTGATCGGCCGGCTCTGCAGCATCCACAGCGCGCCGTCGGGATCGAATGCCCACTCGGTGTCCTGGGGCGAGCCGTAGTGCTGCTCGATCTGCCTGCCGAGGCTCGCCACCGCGATCACCTCGTCGTCGCTGAGCACAGGTTGCAGCGCCTCCTGCTCGGAGAGGCTGCGCGTCTGCGTGCCGCCGTCGGGCGCGTATTCGATCACCAGCTCCTTGTGGTGTACCTCCCGACGGCGGATCGCGAGCGTGGACTTCTCGACGATGTAGCGATCGGGCGAGACCGAGCCCGAGACGACGGCCTCGCCGAGGCCGAAGGAGCCCTCGATCACGAGCTCGTCGCGCTGCCCCGTGGCGGGGTTGACGGTGAACATCACGCCGGCGCGGGTCGAAGCCAGCTGGAGCTGCACGACCACGGCGATGTCCATCTCGGCCTGCCCGAGGCCGTTGACGCCGCGGTAGTAGATCGTGCGCGCGCCGAACAGCGAGCGCCAGCAGCGGCGCACGGCGTCGATCACGGCATCGGCGCCGCGCGTGTTGAGGAAGGTCTCGTTCATGCCCGCGAAGGAGGACTCGGCGGTGTCCTCGCCCGTCGCCGAGGAGCGGACGGCGACCGGCGCGTCGCCGTGCTCGCTGGCAAGTCGCTCGTAGCTCTCGCGGATCGCCTGCTGCAGCTGCGCGGGCACGGGCGTCTGATCGAACAGCTCGCGCGCCGTCGCGCTGGCGGCCTGCAGCGCGGCCGTGTCCTCGGCGTCGAGTGGGTCCAGCAGCTCGGCGAGGTGCTCACGCAGACCGGTCTCGGCGCAGTAGGCCGCATAGGCCGGGGCGCCGACGACGAAGCCGTCGGGTACCGGTAGGCCGGCCGCGGTCAGCTCGCCGAGGTTTGCGCCCTTGCCTCCCGCATAAGGGACGTCCTCGCGCCGCAGCGACGCAAACGGGCGCACGGCCTGCAGTTGTGGCTTGGCGGGTGCCGAGGATGGGGCGTTCACCGTTTCTCCTCCTGCGTCGAGAGTGGCCGAGCGGTAGCGGACTCCTCGAAGTCAAGCGGGGCAGGCATCCCGCGCCCAGGGCACTTCCCCCTGAACGATCTACGTAGTTGACCCCCATGACCTGCCGAGTGGGGGGCGTAGCGTTGGCGCGGTGAGGACGATCTCCGTGCAGAAGTTGCAGCGGGCCCTCTCCGCGCTGGCGAGCGGCGAGCCGCGCGTCGTTGCGAGCGGCAATCACGCCAGTCCGAGTGTGTTGCTCGGTGCGCTCGAGGAATCGCTCGAGCGCTATCGCCTGTTCATGCTCGCCGCCCAGGGGCCGCTGCCGGCGCGCGAGTCGGTGATCTTCGAGACGCCGTTCGTCGGGCCCGGGATGCGTGACGCAGGCGAGCGGCTCGACTACCTGCCGATGCGCCTCTCGCTCGTGCCGCGACTGTTCGACACGCTGCGTCCGCCCGACGTCGTGCTGCTGCACACCTCAACGCCCCGCGCCGGTCGCGTCTCGCTCGGTATCGAGGTCAACATCCTGCCGGCCGCGATCGAGCGCGTCCGCGCCCGCGGTGGCCTCGTGATCGCCCAGTTGAACCCGCACATGCCCTACACGCTCGGCGACGGTGAGATCGCCGAGGAGCTGATCGACCTCGCCGTCGAATGCGACGAGGAGCTCGCTGTGCCGGCGTGCGGGCCGGGGCACGAGCACGCCGAGGCAATCGCCGAGCGCGTTGCCGAGCTCATACCCGACGACGCCACGCTGCAGCTCGGTATTGGGCAGGTGCCGGACGCGACGCTGCGCGCGCTCTCGGCGCGTCGCCGACTGTCGATCTGGTCGGAGATGATCAGCGACGGCGTGATGGCGCTCGAGCGCTGCGGCACGCTTGATCCCGCCCGTCCGATCGTGTGCTCGTTCCTGTTCGGCTCGCCCGAGCTGTACGCGTGGGTGCAGGGCAACCCGCGGCTGCGCATGATGCGCACCGAGACGACCAACGATCCCTCGCGGATCGCCAGGCAAGCGGCGATGATCTCGGTCAACACCGCGCTGCAGGTCGATCTCTCAGACCAGGCCGGCGCCAGCCACATCGGCCGGCGTGTGTACTCGGGCTTCGGTGGCCAGCCGGACTTCGTCGAGGGCGCGCTGCGCTCGAGCGGCGGGCACGCGATCATCGCGCTGCGCTCCTGGCACGAGCCGAGCGACAGCTCGACGATCGTCCCGCGCCTGTCCGGCCCGGCGACCTCCTTCCAGCACTCGGCCGTGATCACCGAGCAGGGCTGCGCGCGGATCTTCGGACGTAACCAGCGCGCGCAGGCGCGCTTGATGATCGAACAGGCCGCGCACCCCGACGCACGCGAGTGGCTGCGCGAGTCGCTCGCCGACAGGCTCAGCCCGCAACCGGCGCCGGCACCTGCTGCGTGATGCAGTGGATGTTGCCGCCGCCGAGCAGGATCTCACGCGCCGGCACGCCGACCACCTCGCGCTCGGGGAACACCCGGCGCAGGATCGACGCTGCCTGCTCGTCGTAGCGCTCGTCGAGCAGCGGCAGCACGATCCGCGAGTTGGCGATGTAGAAGTTCGCGTAGGACGCTGCCAGGCGGTCGCCGGCACGGCGCGGCAAGCTGCTCTCGACGGCGTCCACGCCGCGCGCCTCCTCATCGCTGATCGTGATCGGTCCGGGGGAGGGCAGGTGGATCACCTCGAGCGAGCGCCCGCGCGCGTCGCTCGCCGCGATCAGGCGCTCGTGCGCGTCGCGTGAGATCGCGTACTGCGGGTCTGACTCGTCGTCGGTCCACGTCAGCAGCACGACGCCGGGGCGGGCGAAGCACGCGAGGTTGTCGACGTGGCCGTTGGTCTCGTCGTCGGATACGCCCTGGCCGAGCCAGATCACCTTGCTCGCGCCGAGGTAGTCGAACAGCGCCTGCTCGATCTGCTCGCGTGAGAGCTCGGGGTTGCGGTTCGGGTTCAGCAGGCACTCTTCGGTGCTCAGCACCGTACCCTCGCCGTCGACGTGGATCGAGCCGCCCTCGAGCACGAGCGGTGCGCGGTAGCGATCGGCGCGTTCGATCTCAAGTACCTTGGCGGCCACCCGTTCGTCGCGGTCCCAGGGGAAATACAGTCCTCCCTCGAGACCGCCCCAAGCGTTGAAGCGCCAATCGACGCCGCGTCGCCCGCCGCTGCCGTCGATCACGAACGTCGGTCCCATATCCCGGATCCAGGCGTCGTCGGTCGAGATCTCAACGACGCGGATCGAGAGGGAGAGCAGCGAGCGGCAGTGCTCGAATTGGTCATCTGAGACGGCCACGGTGACCGGCTCGGAGGCGTTGATCGCCTCGGCCACGGCAGCGTAGGCCAACTGCGCGGGCCTCGCTCCGAGGCGCCAGTTGTCCGGGCGCTCGGGCCATGCGAGCCAGCAGCCGGCGTGTGGCTCGAACTCGCCCGGCATGCGGTAGCCGTCGGCGCTCGGTGTCGAGTCAATCGTGGCACTCATCGCGATACCACCGTACATTCACTGAAGTGGCAGAGCAGACTCCGTTGATCGTGTCGACCGGCCCGCACGTCTCGCCGGCGCGCACGCGCCCGCCCATGCGCGCGCCGTTTCGCATCGGCGCCGTGCAGGAGCGCTGGCACCCCGATCCCGAGGAGCACCAGCAGGCGCTGGCCGAAGACATCCGCCGCGCCGCCGAGCAGGGGGCGCAGCTCGTGTGCCTGCAGGAGCTCACGCTCAGCCGCTACTTCGCAACCGACCCGCGCGGGCCGGCTGAGGCCGGCGCACAGCCGGAGTCGCTACCGGGCGGGCCGACCTTCCAGTTCGCCGCGCGGATGGCCGCCGAGACGGGGGTACACGTGCATGCCTCGCTGTACGAGCGCGCCGACGACGATGACGGCCTCGGCTTCAACACGGCGATCGTCGTCGCACCCGACGGCAGGCTCGTGGCGCGCACGCGCAAGCTGCACATCCCGCTGACGGCCGGCTACCACGAGGACCGCTACTTCCGCCCCGGCCCGGGCGACGGCGAGCCATTCCCGCTGCTCGCGCTGGCCCAGGCGCGCCTCGGCCTGCCGACGTGCTGGGATCAGTGGTTCCCCGAGGTCGCCCGCGCCTACAGCCTGCAGGGCGCCGACGTGCTCGTCTACCCGACGGCGATCGGCTCCGAGCCCGACCATCCCGAGTTCGACACGCAGCCGCTGTGGGAGCAGGTGATCATCGGCAACGCGATCGCCAACGGCGTCTTCATGGTCGCCGTCAACCGCATCGGCGAGGAGCCGCCGCTGCGCTTCTATGGCTCTTCGTTCATCTGCGATCCGTACGGGCGAAAGCTCGTGCAGGCGTCGCGCGAGGAACCGGCCGTGCTCGTCGCCGAGCTCGACCTCGACCAGCGCGAGGACTGGCTTGAGCTGTTCCCCTTCCTGCAGACGCGCCGGCCGGACGCCTACGGTCGCCTCGCCGAGTAGCTGCGGCGAAACATTCACCCGCCGACAAGTCCTCCGGGGAAACCCGCAGAGCGCTCGCGTGCTCCGCACGGAGGGAGCGCGGCCCTGACATGCGTAGCTTGCAAGTCAGGCAATCGACAGCTGCGACGCGATCGCGCGAGAAGGAGACCGACGATGTTCAAGAACGTGCTGGTGGGAATCGATGGCAAGCCCAACGGGCGCGACGCGATCGCACTTGCATCGCGGCTGCTCGACGACGACGGCAGGATGACGCTGGCCCACGTGCACAGCGCCGACCTGCGCGTCTTCGCCGCGATCGGCCCAGAGCTGCTGGCCGAGGAAGCGGCGAGCTCGAAGGATCTCTTGCAGCACGAGCGCGCAGAGGCGGGCGTCGAGGCGGAGCTCGTCAGCGTCACCGCTCCGACCCCCGGTCGAGGCCTGCACGAACAGGCAGAAGCGCAGGGTGCGGACTTGATCGTGGTTGGCTCGTGCAGTCGGGGCCTGCTTGGCCGCGCGATGCTCGGAGACGACACGCGCGCGGCGCTGAACGGGACTCCCTGCGCAGTCGCGATCGCCGCACGCGGCTACGCGACGGCTTCGAGGCCGCTGATGCGGATCGGCATCGGTTACGACGGCTCACCCGAGGGCACCGCCGCGCTCGCGGCGGCGAGGCAGATCGCCGCTGCGACTAAGGGCTCGGTCAGCGCCCTGCAGATCGTCACGATCCCGCCCGTGATGTACACCGGGCTGATGCCGCCGCTGCTCGGCGAGAGCGTCGACACGATGATCGAGGAAGCGCGCGGGCGGATGGAGGGAATGCCCGACGTCGAGGGTCGCGCCGTCTATGGCGTGCCCGGCGAAGAGCTCTCGGCGTTCGGCGACGGTCTCGACCTGCTCGTCGTCGGCTCGCGCAACTTCGGCCCCGTGCGACGTCGCGTGGTCGGCAGCACGTGCGACTACCTCGAGCGCCACGCCCGCTGCTCGCTGCTGACGCTGCCGCGCGTGGGTACGGCCGACGGGGCCAGAGGCGAGCCCGCGTCGGGCGCTGCGGTTGCCGTCTGAGCACGTCGCCCAGCGAACGAGCTCGGCATCGAGTACGACACGCAGCCGCCGCTCGACACGGCTCGCCGGAGACGGGACGAGGGAGATCGTTGCTGTTGCGCGGGAGCATCGTCCGTGGCGCGAGACCGAGCGCTCACGTAAACGATCGTTCGACTCGCTTGGCGCTCTATCGATTCCACTAACCCACATTGGGTTCACCGTAGATCCTGAAACCCAACGTCCGCCGATCCCCCCGCAAGCATATGCAATTGACAGTTTGGGCCATTCTGGTCGGAAGAGATTTATGCTGCAATTCCTCGGCTTTTGCCTACTGGTAACCGTATGGACCGTGATGATTTGGTCAGTCCTGAATATTAAAGAAAAAGTGTTCGTCCTGTAAAAGTCGTGCTAGCATCGCCGCCGCTTGGCTGACATGCACGGTGACGTCGACGCGACGGTCGTGTGCGCCCCTGGTGGGGTTGTGAGCCAGCGAACAATGCACAGACGAGGTGGGGAGAAGGCGATGCGGACGAGGCTGCGGTCGTTGCTGGTGTCTGTTGGAGCGGCGGGGGCCATGGGCATGCTGCTCGCCACGCCCGCGGCGAGCCAGGTGCCCGATGCCGGTCATGGGACTGGTTCGCTCCTGAGTGGCTCGCTCGTGGGCCCCGCCGTGGATGGACTGCTGCGTGGTGAAGGCGCTGTCGCCGCGCGTCAGGCAAGGCGCGCTAATCCCGTGGCAGTCGCACGGCGCAGCGCGACTCGCGCGCAGTATGAGGGGGCGACGCCGTCTCGCGCTGCAAGCCTGGCACGGGCCGCGTTTCCCACGCTTGCCCAGCCCGCTGACGGGATGCCCACCGTCGCCCGCAATCAGCGGATACTGCGCTACGCGACCAACCACGCGGCCGAAGTCTCCTTCGCCGGCGGTAGCAAGGGCATGATCGAATCGATCGCACCGATCGCCGTGACGGTCGGACACCGACACGTTCCGTTCGACCTTGCCTTGACGGAAACCGGCGCCGGCTTTGTCCCGATTCGCTCAGCCGTCCATGTCCTGCTCCCCAAGCAACTGCAAGACGGAGGCGTGTCGTTGCCCGAGATCGGCACTTCGCTTACCCCCGCCGACACCCACGGTGCGCCGCTGGCGGGGTCGCAGGGGCAGCTCGACGGGGCCGCCGTCCTTTGGCGCCAAGCTGACCGCAAGAACGCGCTCGATCTCGCGAGCGTTGCCAAGCCGACGGGCACGGGTGTCGATCTGAGCACCCTGCTGCTCTCGCAGCGCAGCCCCGACAAGCTCTACTTCCGTCTCGGCATGCCCGCGGGCACTCACCTTCGCCAGAACGCCACTGGCTCCGTGCAGATTCTCAGGGGAGCGGCACTGCTCGCGACCGTGACGCCCGTTAGTGCCGAAGACGCCGAAGGGACGAGCGTGCCCGTGTCGATGAGCGCGCACGGTCGCATTCTTGTGGTCTCCGTTGACGCGACAGGCGACTACCTCTACCCGATCGCGGTCGACCCCGAAATCGAAATCAACGATTCCCAACTGGTCGAAACGTCCGGCGCTAAAAAAACGAACTGGGAATTCCACACGAGCAGTGCGCATTTCGAAGGACACAGCGAAAAAGGCGTCGAACGCCTTGAAACGAAAGGCGTATCCACCTACGGCGGCGGCGAAATCGGCTACTGGGGTTATCAGACCCAAGGCGTCTCGCACATCTACGAGATCAAAGTCATCGACTCGGCACACAACAAAGGCCACAAAGTCGAATCATTCCTGGAATTCGTAGGCCCGGGCGGAACCAAAGAAACCGAAAGAAAGCTATCCAACGAATTCCTGAATCCGGAATACGAAAACAAAGAAGAGCTTGCGTTCTGCGCGAGCAATCCTTCCAAACCGGAAGAAATCGATCCTCCCGCCTGTGGTCCCACCTTCGGAAAAGCAAACAACGTCTTCCACTTCGAGCAAGCCGCCACCGGCACGGGCTCCGGCTTCTCGGACTCGATGACCCAGGGAATCATCTCGATCGCTGAGCCCAGCGGGACGCACTCGACGACCAGCTACAACACCAGCTCGCCGACGATCGAAGTCGAAGTTGAAGGCCTCTCCGGGAAAGAAAAAGTCAAACGAGCGAATGCCCTGCAGACCGGCGCCACGGTCTGGCTGTCCAAACTCTCCGGCGCCGCAGGGGGCGCGATCGAACTGAAAGCCGCCGATACGGGCATCGGTGTCTCGGCTACCAAACTCGAATACGAAAGTGCAGCGGGCGTCTGGACGCCGCTCGAAGAACACAAATATCTCGCCGAAAATGGCTGCCGGGGCGTGCAGTGCTACCCGACTCACGGCGAAGCCTGGACCCTCATCCCGACGCTTCCAGACGGAGCGCAAAAACTGCGCTATCGGGCTCAGGAGGCGATCTCGGGGACAGAATCGCTCACAAGCGAAGGCAAAGCGACGGTCAAAGTCGACACGAAAAAGCCCCATGGGTTGATCATCGGCGGCTTGCCGGGTGACGGCGAACTGAGCGAACGTCCCTACGGGTTGACGCTCTACGCCAGCGACGGCGAAGGCTCTACCGTCCCGAGCTCGGGCATCAAATCGATCGCCCTGTTCGTGGACGGCAAAGAAGTCGGCACGGCCGGCGGGTCCTGCACTGTCGCCGCGGGTGAATGCACGGCATCCAACAAATTCACGGTCAACGGCGCGGAACTCGGCGCCGGCAAACACGGCCTCGTCCTCGTCTCGATCGACAATGCCGGCAACGAAGCGAGGTTCGAACAGAAGGTTGCGATTCGCCACTCGACGCCCGTTGCGCTCGGGCCCGGCTCGGTTGATCTCCAGTCGGGCGACTTCGCCCTTGGCGCGACCGACGTCTCGATGGGCTCAGGTCTCACGATCGGCCGCAACTACAGCTCGCGGGACACGAACGCCGGGGGTGCCGGTCCGCTGGGACCTGAGTGGACGCTCAGCCTGGGCAACGCTGAGGGGCTCCAAGAACTGCCCAGCGGCGACGTGCTGCTGATCGATTCGAGCGGCAGGCAGACGATCTTCGCGGCATTGGGTGAAGGTAAATTCGAATCGCCGCCTGGGGATTCGAATCTCGAACTGACGCTTGAAGAAAACAAAACCACCAAAGAAAAGCTCGCCTACTATCTGAAGAACCCGGGAGCGCATACCTCGGTGAAGTTCACGCGCCCTGTCGGCACGAAGCAATGGGTGCCCTCCGTTCAGGAAGGCGCGGTGTCGAGTGACACCGTCACCTACCGCTATGAAACGACCTCGGCTTTCGCTCGTTATGAAGTACCGGGTTCGGGCACTTATCCCGAAGGGGCCGCGGGCGGGCCTGACGGCAATGTGTGGTTCGTCGAGCACTTTGGCAACAAGGTGGGGAGGATCACCCCGACCGGCTCGATTACGACCTACGCGACGGCATCCGGTGCGGAACCGCGGCGCATCACGAGCGGAACCGACGGAAATATGTGGTTCAGCGAGAACGCGAAAAAGGTCGGCAGGATCACACCTTCGGGCAAAATCACCGAATTCTCCACCTACAACAAATCCGAAAGTGTTGCGATCGCCACTGGCCCGAGTGGTTGGATCTGGTACGCAGAACCGGTTGAACGCAGCATCAGCGCGATCAACCCTTCGAACACAGCCGAAACGCTCCACAAGCATACGTTCCCCATCGGCACCACACCTGGTGAAATGGCGCTCGGCCCCGACGGAAACATGTGGGTCGTCTTGGGAGGCGTCAACAAGATCGCCAAGGTCACTGCCAGCGGTGCCACCACGGAATATGCGCTTCCCGCGGGAAGCAAACCCGTCAGCATCACCGCGGGGCCCGGCAACAGCATGTGGTTCACCAACGTCGGCACGAAAAAGGTCGGCAAGATCACGATGACGGGCGAAGTCAGCGAATACGCCATGCCCGCAGAAATCGGCGGGACTCCCGCTGGGATCGCGAAGGGACCGGACGGGAACGTCTGGTTCACGACCCAGGATCACGCCGGCAAGGTGACGCCTTCAGGCGAAGTAAGCGAGTACACGGTTGGTCACGCAGAAGGCGAAGAGTTCATCACCGCAGGGCCAGATGGGAACATGTGGCTTGTCAATCGGAGCTACGTCGGTTCAATCGCGCCTCCGGGGGAAATAGCGATACCCGTGGAAGTGCGCGCGGCCTCGCAGGCGGGAGTGTCCTGCTCCTATACCTCCGAACCGACCGAAATGAATCCCGGCTGCCGGGCGCTGGTGATTCACTACTGGGGCGAACAGCCCGATGAGATATGGAAGGTGATGTACGTTGCCTACGATCCTTCCACCAAACACCTGGGAGAAAAACCGGTCCAGGAATACGACTACGACTCCTCTGGAAGGCTGACTGCGGCGTGGGATCCGCGCATAGGCGGGAAACTGGCGACTACCTACGGCTACGACGAAGAAGGCCACGTCACGGCGATGAGCCTCCCCGGCCAGGAGCCCTGGGCGTTCACCTACGGGGCGATCGCTGGTGACAAAGGCACCGGTCGGCTGCTGAAGGCTTCGCGCGCCCCGGCATCTGCCGAACTGTGGAAAGGCGGAGAAGGAGAAGCAGTCGCAAACACGGCCGCCCCCGCGATCTCCGGCGCAGCCACGGAAGGAGTCCGGCTGGCGGTGAGTAGGGGCACGTGGAGCGGTAGCCCGATCTCGTACGGCTATCAGTGGAAGCGATGCCAGGCAAGCGGTGCATGTGAACCGATCGCGGGCGCGACAAACCCCAACTACACATCCAACGCCAGCGATGTAGGCGACACGCTCACTGCTGAAGTGACCGCGACCAACGCCGGCGGGTCGGCCAAGGTCGCGAGCGCCGCAACGGCTGCTGTCGTGTCGAACGCATCCGCGTGGACCGAATACTCCCTGCCCGAATCCAGCGGCCCGCGAGACATCGCGCCCGGTCCGGTGAGCAACGCCATGTGGTTCACCGACTACACGAGCAGCAAGATCGGTAAAACGACCACGGCCGGGGCCATCACTGAATATGCGTTGCCCGCCTCAAGTGGGCCGGAAGGGATCGTCAAGGGTCCCGATGAAAACATGTGGTTCGCCGAGTACAAAAGCAGCAAGATCGGCAAGATCACATCGACGGGCACGATCACCGAATACGCACTGCCGGCGGAAAGCCACCCGAAAACCATTGTGTCGGGACCCGACGGCAAGCTCTGGTTCACCGAGGTCACCACGAACAAGATCGGCAAGATCACCACGGCGGGAACGATCACCGAATACGCACTCCCGGCCGGCAGCTCCCCGATCGGCATCGCCTCAGGACCGGATGGCAATCTCTGGTTCACCGAGTCCGACAGAGACAAGATCGGCAAGATCACCACGGCGGGCACTATCACCGAATACGCGCTCCCCTCGGGAAGCTCGCCGAACCGAATCACCGTGGGTCCAGATGGAAATCTGTGGTTCACCGATAAGGAATCGAATAAGGTCGGGAAGATCACGACTTCCGGCACGATCAACGAATACGAATTCAAAGTGTTCGGGTGGCTTCCTGAACACATCGCATCCGCCGGCGGATACCTGTGGGTCACGAACAAAGGTGGGGGTCTCAGCAGGGTCACGACCTCGGGCGCTATCACGGAACTCACGCCTCCCTCGAGCCTCTTCGGGCTGGCCGCCAACGCGCTCGGAGAACTCTGGTACGCAGCGAACAGCAGCAACAAGATCGGCAAGCTCCAGATGAGCAGCTTGACCGAAGGCGAAGCCAAGTCTCCCGAACCGGGATCGACGCTTGCGTACAACATCCCGGTCACCGGCTCCAGCGCCCCCTACAACCTGAGCGAAGGCAAAGTGGCCAAGTGGGGACAGGTCGACGACCCCGTGGAAGCGACAGCGATCTTCCCGCCCGACGAACCACAGGGGTGGCCGACAAGCGGCTACAAACGCGCGGCGATCCACTACCTGGACGAACATGGCCGCGAAGTCAACGTGGCGAGTCCAAGCACCAACCCCAATGGCTCGATCGCGACGACCGAATACAACGAATTCAACGACGTGATCCGCACGCTCACGCCGGACAACAGGCTCGCCGCTCTGGCTGCCGGCGCAGAATCGGCTGAAAAGTCGAAACTGCTCGACACGCAGAACACCTACAACGGGGAAGGTAAAAAAGAAAGCGAAGTCGAAGAAGCGGGCACCCGGTTGATCGACGTGCTTGGGCCACAGCACATGATCAAGTACCGCGCGGGCGGCGAAACCAAAGAAACGCTCGCGCGTCATCACTCAGTCCTCATCTACAACCAGGGCGCTCCAGGTGGAGAAAAGTACGATCTGGTGACCGAACGGTACGACCTTGCCCAGCTCGTAAACCACGAAGAAGTAGAAGTCCGTACGACCAAGAGCTCCTACTCCGGGCAGGGCAACCTCGGCTGGAAACTTCGGGCGCCCACTTCCGTGACGGTAGACCCTGAAGGTTCGAAGCTCACGACCACCACCGAATACAACCCGACCACCGGCCAGGTCACCGAAGTACGTGGCGCTGGTGCCGAAACAACGCTCAGCTATGCGAGCAAGTTCGGCGAAACCGGCACGGAACCCGGCAAGCTGAAAAACCCCTGGGGTGTGGCGGTCAATTCCGAAGGCAAGCTGTGGGTGGTGGACTCGGCCAACAGTCGCGTCGAGGAGTTCAGCTCCTCGGGCAGCTACATCACGAAGTTCGGAGAAGCAGGCTCGGGCAATGGACAACTGAAAGAACCGGAGGGGATAGCCCTGGATTCGGCTGGCCACATCTGGATTGCCGACACGGGCAATAACCGTGTCGAGGAGTTCAGCTCCGCAGGTGCCTTCATGGCTTCGGTCGGCTCGCTTGGCACCGAATCGGGGAAGTTCAAAGCTCCTACTGCCCTGGCCTTTGACCCCAAAGGCAACATGTGGGTCGCCGACGGCGGCAACAACCGGATCGAGAAGTTCGATAAAGAAGCCAAATACTCCTCGGAATTCGGCTCGGCCGGTACTGAACCCGGCAAGCTCGCGGCGCCCATGGGAATCGCCGTGGACTCGGGCGAACACATCTGGGTTGCCGACACGGGCAACAACCGCATCCAGGAGTTCTCCACCACGGGGAGCCTGCTCAAGCGCTTTGGCGGCTTCGGCGCGGGCGAGGGTCAGTTGAACGCGCCGATCGACCTGAAGATCGACAGCCTCGGCAACATCTGGACGGTCGACTCGAACAACAACCGCGCCGAGTCCTTCTCGCCAGCTGGCGCCTACGTCACTCAGATCGGTTTCAAAGGCACAGAACCGGGTCAGCTCACCGGACCGCGCTCGCTTGCCTTTGATGCCACCGGCAAAGCCTGGGTCTCGGATTCGGCCAACAACCGCATGGAGCAGTGGTCGAAGGACCCGAACGCTCACGACCAGAAGACGATCTACTACAGCACCGCGGCGAACAGCGAATATGCCACCTGCGGCAGCCATCCCGAGTGGGCCGGCCTGACCTGCGAGACGCTGCCGGCAAAGCAGCCCGAATTGATGGGCCTACCGAAGCTTCCGGTGACGGTCACCACCTACAACGTGTACAACGAGCCGGAAACGATCATTGAAACCTTCGGCTCAACGACGCGCACGAAAAAAGAAAGCTACGACTTCGCCGGGCGCAAGAGCTGAAGTGAAGTAACCGCCTCAACGGGCACCTCTCTGCCGAAGGTCAACTTCACGTACAACAGCACAATGGGCATGCTCGAAAAAGAGACGACCGAAGGCGAAGCGAGGTCGCTCTCCAGCGAATTCAACCGTCTCGGTCAGCTGGTCAAGTACACCGATGCCGACGGCAACGTCGCCAAATACAAATATGCAGGCCCGGAAAACGACTTCCTGCTGGAAGAAGCATCCGATTCCAGCGCCTCTGGGACCAGCAAACAGAGCTATGAATACGATCCCACAACGAAGCTGCGCACGAAACTGATCGACTCGGCCGCCGGCAGCTTCACGGCCTCCTACGACCCCGAAGGCAAGCTGACGAGCGTCTCGTACCCGTACGGCATGTGCTCCAACTACACCTATAACGAGGTGGGCGAAGCTACGAGGGTCCAGTACACCAAGAGCTCCAACTGCGCTGAAAGCGAACCGGCGCTCTGGTACAGCGACACTCGCTCTCCGTCGATCCGCGGTGAAATGCTCAGTCAGTCGGGCACGCTCGCCAATGAGAGCTACCTCTACGACTCGCTCGGACGGCTCACCGAAACCCAGGAAACGCCCAGCGGCGAAGGATGCACCGTGCGAACCTATGCGTTCGACGAACAGAGCAACCGCGCGAGCTCGAGCACGCGCACGCCCGGCACGGGTGGCGCCTGCCAGGCGGAAGGCGGCGTGATCGAAGCTCACAACTACGACGAGGGCGGTCGGTTGGCCGACGGCGGGATGTCCTATGACGGCCTGGGTAACGTCACCAAACTGCCCGCGGCCGACGCCGAAGGCAAAGAACTGACGAGCAGCTTCTATGTCGACAACGCCGTCGCCTCTCAGACTCAGGGCGGGGTCACGAACGAATACAAGCTCGACCCCGAAGGTCGCACACGGGAAGCGATCACAGGCTCGGTCAAAAAGATCAGCCACTACGACGGCACGGGCGAAGCCATCGCCTGGACTGAATCTGCGGAAACGTGGACGCGCAACATCCCCGGGATCGACGGCACGCTGCTGGCGACGCAGACGAACGGCGCGACGCCGGTGCTGCAACTGCACGACCTGCAGGGCGACGTCGTCGCCACGATCGGCGACAAAGCTGGGGAAGCAAAACTGCTCTCGACCTACAACAGCACAGAATTCGGCGTGCCCAACGGCGGCAAAGCGCCGCCGAAGTTCGCCTGGCTCGGTGCCGTGGGAGTCGAAAGCTCCTTCTCCACCGGCGTCGTCACCTATGGTGCCACCTCTTATGTGCCGCAGACCGGCAGGGCGCTGCAGAGCGAACAGGTCGAAGCCCCCGGGCGCGGCGGAGGGTCCGGTCGCGGTGCCGCCTACGAAATGCAGGAATCGCCGTGGGGGATGCAGGCGGCCGCGGCGAGGGGGGCCGAAGCGCCGGGGCTCGAAGCGGCGCGGGAACGGGAAGCGGCTGCCGCGGCACTCGGTGGTGCTGTCATCGACCCTTCGGTCCAGCATTTCTACAACCTCGAACAGGCTAACTCTGTCGCCGAGCAGTTCTTTGAAGCGGAATCGACGGCGGTCGTCCTTACGATGTTCGATTTGCCCGACACCTTCCTGGAAATCTTGGGCAAAATCTCGGGCGAGGCAATAGCCCATTTCGATGACGCATACAAGTGGCTCTACGACGCCGGTACGAAGTTGCGAAAGTGCGCCCAAAACCGCCGGGGTCTGCATCACTGCCGCCTCGAATACGACCAGGAAGAATGGTATCCAGAAATCCCGTTTACTGGGATACATCCGTTTGGCAAGCTGACCTGGCCGAACTTCAGTGTCGAGCCGACCGTGTACGAGTGCAAGTACTTCCCTAACGGGTCGCATGAATGCCCCAACGAGGTCCACATCAACACCGAACTGTGACGGGTATCGAGCGGCCGGATGACGCAGACGCTGCCATTGACATGAACGGCTCCGGCTGATCGAATCGCGCAAACAACGAAGGGGTGTGCGTATGGCCGTGCTGGTAACGCTGCAGATCGAGGGCGACTCTGCCACTATCGAAACGGCGCTCGACAGCGACCCGGAGCGGCTGCAGGCTGTTGCCGAGCGCGCCGAGGGCAAAGGCGCCCTGCATCACCGTTTCTACGCCAGTGCTGACGGCAGCGCGGGTGATCGTCGTCGACGAATGGGAGACCGCCGAAGGGCTTGCAGCGGTTTCCGCGACGCCAGAACCTGAGGACGAGCCCGGGACGACCTAGCCGTCGCTCGCGCTGCGCGCGTACTCGTCACTTGCGTGGGTGATCGCGCGGATCGCCTGCTCCGTGCCGAGGAAGGGGACGAGCGCGATGTAGGCCAGCTGCGGCAAGTATCGAGGCAACTCGGCGCTCTCGCCGCGGGCGACCGCTCGGGAGAGCACCTCGAGAATGGCGCCGCTGATCGCCTGCGTACACAGTCGCGGCAACGCGCGATTCTGCTCGCGATAGGTGAAGCCTTCCTCGAGGAAGATCGTCGCCGCGCGCACGAACTCCTCGATGCTGCGGATTGCGGCTTCCCCGGCGGCGTAGCACTCGACGAGCCGAAGGTGCGCGATCGCGGGATGCTCGGCGATCAGTTTCAGCATCGCGTGCAATGCCCTCCACACGCGTTCAGGCCACTCGCTGACGCTGAAGTACGCTGCCGCACATGTGTTGAGGATCGCTTGGGTCGCGAACTGCTGAGCCTCGAGGAACGCGTTCTGCTTGTCGGCGAAGTGGTCGTAGAACACGTCACGGGAGACGCCGGCGGCGGCGACGATGTCCGCGACGGTCGCATTCGCGTAGCCCTTGGCGGCCATCACCTCCGCCGTGCCCGCTATCAGGCGGTTGCGCTGGCTGCGCGCCACCACGCTGGGAGGAAGTCCGTGCCGGCCTCGCGGCAGGCGCTCAGGACGTCCGTCGGTGCCGGTGCCGGGCAAGCCCGCTTGGGCGTTCGCGGACGCCGATGCCGACGCTGGCAGGACGGCTTCGGGCCCCGTGCTCCAGCGCTCCTGGCCCGCCGGGACTGCATAGCAGGACATCCACTGGAGCAGTTCCTCAACACGCTGGGAGAGCAGATCCTCGCTGTGCGTTCGCAGGTGGCGCGAAACGATGTAGCGGCGTGCGCCCTCCAGCGCGACGACCGGAATATCGAGCGTCTCGGTCCCCGCGGGCCTGCTGCCGAGGAACTCCTCGACGCGCCGCTCCTGCTCGGCCAGCGCTTGCTCGCGCTCCACGCGCATCCGCTCTCCGCCGGCAAGCGACTCGACGAACAGCAGGCGGCCGGCGGCGGGATCGGCCTGCAGCCCGGCGAATAGCCCTTCAAGCGCGTCTCGAGCCGAGTCCAGCCACGACTCGCTCGTGCTCCGAGGCTCCATCTGCCTGTACACACGCGCGCGCGCGGCACTGAAAGCGGCCAGCAAGCAGTCTTCCTTGCCGTCGAACTGCTCGTAGAAAGTGGCGCTCGAAACACCCGCTCGAGAGCTCACTTCGGCAACGCTGACGCTCTGGTAGCCGATACGTGCGCAGAGGTCGATCATCGCGCTCACGAGGCGCTGACGCTGGGTCGGCTTGGGTCCTATCGCCGACATGCTGTCGCTCGACTTGGCGGAGCGGCGTCGGCTGGCGGAAGCCCGTGGGGGGGAGGTTGGGACACGGTTGAGGACCGCGAGAAGGATACAGCAGGCCCGGTAAGCCAGACCACGCAGTTTCAGACCCGGACCCCTGAAACCGGAATTCTGAATACCCCTCGTTTTGCGCCACCGATTCCTCCCCCCAGGCGTCGGTCCAACAATACGAAAACTGCAGGCCAACCAAGGATACACCGTGTACGTTCTTGACAGGCCTTTCCCTGTATGGTTAGATACCGCCGTCGTTCAGCCAGGAGGTCGTCTCAACAGGCGACAGCAGTTCGGACTCGATGGCTCGAGTTGGGGAAAGGGGAGTGAGAAGGTGGGGGGTCAAGCTGTACTACCTGCGTCGCGGGTTTCCCTTGGAGGGAAAGAACCGCACGCCGAGCAGCCGCAGGGGCGAACGCTCGGTCGTAGGGGCGACGCATCCTGTGCTCTTGCCACGGGGCGCGGCGCGCGACCTGACCTTCTCGCGGGCGCGCAGGAGTCGAACACGGCGCGCTCGACTCTCGACGACTGGGGGCCCGGCGCAGCGCTCGCGCGGCCGGGCTCACCTCGTCCGCTCGCCTCATGTTTGCCGTCGGCGCTCCACTCGGGCTTGCCGACCACAAGACGTCCGTCAGGGAGGCTCATCGATGCCGCCCCGACGACGAGCGTGAAGCCGAGCAGGGGGGCCGCTGGTCCCGGTCGGACACGCTGTCGCACATTCGCCGCCGCCCCGATGCTCGGGCGGGAACTGGATGGCGACCGATCATGACCAGAGGAACATCAAAGGAGGATAAGTGAGACATCTAAGGATGGTTGGAGTGTGTTTGATCGTCGTGCTCGCGTTGAGCGCGATCGGCGCGGGGTCCGCGTCGGCGGAAAAAGCGCCGAAATACACAACGAGCACTTACGCTCAGTACAAATACTGCCCGTATGACCACGAAGAACGCCGAGGGTGGTGCTACACCGGGATCACGTCGGGTGGGAGCAAGGGCGGCTTCTTCCAATTCGGGAAAGTGAAGGTCAACCTCAACAAGCCGATTACCCTCCAGGGCGGCTACAACGAACGAGGAAACATAGAACCAGTAGAAACCGAAGAAGAAGAAGAACAGATTGTGGTCTTCCCAGCCACCCACGGCGGTTCGACGCTGGAAGCACCCGAACTGAAGGTCACCGGAGGAATCGGGCTCCTAAACAAGACCGTTCAGGAGAATCAGGCGTGGCCGGCGGCCCTCAGCGAAAGCTGGAAGGAAGCCAAGAGGAACCACGAAGGGAACGTCTACGCGAAAATCGAACTGGCCGGCAACGAATTGTTCGAAGTCCCGGACGGTCTGAGCACCACCAACATAGTCCTCGAAAAAGGCACGGCATTCCGGCTTCCGCTGAAGGTCAAAATCACCTCGCCGTGGCTTGAAAAACTCGGCAGCGGTCCCTGCTACATCGGCACCGACGCACACCCTGTCCACATCAATCTGACCACATCCGGGGCAGGCAGCGCGGGCGTTGAGGAACTGGCCCAAGACCACAATTCACTCATCCTGCGTAACAGCAGGCTCGTGGATCTGGGTTGGACGATCGAACAGGAATCGGCACCGACGGGTTGCGGTGGCATCTACGAATCGTACATCGATCAATCGCTGTCACAGGTTCTCGAAATAGGGCCGAAAAAGACCGGAATCGTCGTCCTTCAGGGCACGCTGTACACGGGCGACAAACAGCCTGTCTTCGAAAAAGGAATCGAAAACGGAGAACTCCCGTAGTAACGATCGGAATAAGTAGCTACACGTAAACCGCAATAACCACTATGCGGCGGGACTTCACCCACGAGGCAAGGTCCCGCCGCAGGTGGCATCAAGGCGGCCTTCGGGTCGTGAACCACAAGCCGGCATTGGCCCCCCACGCCGGCATCGGACGGGGCGAGAAGGAGCGTGTTGGGATGAGGACTTTGAGAGCATTGGGCATCGGCGTGTTGGCCGCGCTGGCGATGAGCGCGATCGTCGCGAGCACCGCTTCGGCGACACCACCGGAATATGGCCGGTGTGTGAAACTGGCGAAGGTTGGCAAAATCTACACCGGCAACTTCACCGACAAAGGCTGCACCAAAGAAGCGACGGCCAAAGAAAAAGAAGAAGGCAAAAAGAACAAGTACAACTGGCTGCCGGGCGGCGTGAAACTCGGGCAGACCAGCAGTGGCGGCAAAGCGACGCTCCAGGAAGTCGGCAAATACGCGGTCGGTTGCTCCTCGGAGTCGAGCGTTGGCGAATACACGGGCACCAAAGAAGCGAAGGGCATCTTCGTGAAGTTCGAGGACTGCCACGTGCCCCCGTACGTCTGCAACTCGCCCGGGCACCCCGAAGGCGAGCTCGAAACCAAAGAACTCGAAGGCCGCGCGGTATGGCTGAACAAAGCCAAACACGAAGCCGGTCTCGATCTGTATCCCGCCAAAGGCGAAGAAAAGTTCATCTCCTTCAACTGCGGTGTGCTGCACGTCGAAGTGCGGGGCTCGATCCTCGTGCCGGTACAGGCGAACAAGATGAGCACGACGTTCAAACTCAAATACAAGCAGAAAAATGGCTTCCAGGAAACCAAATTCTACGAAAACGAAGAAGGTAAACTCGTAGAAGACGTCCTCGAAGCCAACTTCGCGGAAAAAGGCTGGGCGAAAGCCGGCCAGAGCATCACCTCGACGGTGAAAAACGAAGAAGCGCTGGAGCTGAACACGTACGTGTGAGGCTCTGAGCCGGGACGTATGCGGGGCGCAGCGCGGGCCCCGCATACGCAGGCCGGCCACGCTGAGAGGACGAGGGAGAGAGAGGGACGATGGGTGCAGAGCAGCAGAAGACCGCGGCGGTGGGCCGACCTGGCGAAGTCGCTCGCGCGGGCTCGGCCCGCGCGGTCTCCGTTGGCCCGTGCGCGCCCAGTTGCGCGCGCGGGCGGCTCGCACGCCGGGCGGCCGGCGCTGCTCTCCTGGTCACCCTCGCCATCGCCTTCTGCTGCGCCCCCGCCCTCGCCCTGCCCTCCCGCGGCCACATCTTCAGCACCACCTTCGGCACTTCAGGCGCAGGCGAAGGCCAGCTCTCCGCCCCCTCGGCTGTGGCGATCGACGAAGCCAGTGGCTTGGTATACGTCTCTGACACCGGCAACGACCGCGTCGAGGTGTTCAAGCCCGGCGCCGGCGGCAGCTACGAATACGCCTCGCAGTTCAAAGTCCGCGACCCCGGCCCGATCACGGTGGACAACTCCGCCGGCGAATCGGACCCCTCGCGCGGCGAGGTCTACGTGGCGGGGGCGCGCTCGGCCGAAGAAGCCGAAGAAGGGCGCAACACGCTGTTCGTCTACTCGCCCGCCACTGGCGAAGTGACGCAGAAAATCCACCTTTTCAAGTTCAAAGAAAAAGGCGGAGAAGAAGCCGAAGAAGAATTCGAAGAAGGCATCTCGGGCGTCTCGGTCGACGCCAGCGGCATGCTCTGGGTCTACTGGGAAGAAGAAGGGATCATCGACGCCTTCGAAAAACAGCTGACCGGCGCCGGCAAACCCAAGCTTCAGTGGATCCCCTCGCTGCGCCGCAGCATGGAAGAGCGCTTTGAATGCCGGGCGCGTCCCGCCTTCGCGGTGGCGCCCGACGCCCAGGCCTTCTACACCGGCTATGAACGGCGCAACTCAGAAGAAAGTTGCCCGGGGGAATCTGAAGAAGCGCCCGACCCGACGGTTGTGGCCAAGCTCGACGGGCAGGCCCCCACCCCGCAAACGCTGATCGCAGAAATCGAGCGCCGGGACACGACGGGCGCGGCGGTCGACCCCACGAGCGGCGACCTCTACTTGGACAACGCGCAGAGCCTCGCCGCCTACACCCCCGAAGGCGTGCTGATCCAGCGCTTCGGGGAAGGGCACCTGAGCTCGGCAAGCGGAGTGGCAGTCGATGCGGCCGCCGGCGAGGTGCTCGCCGTGGATGAAAGCGCAGGCCACGTGGTGCTCTTCGGCCCGGAAGACACCGCGGGAGCGCCGACGATCGACAGCGTCTCCTCAGCGAACCCGACACCGCGCTCCGCCACGCTCTCCGCGCGAATCGACCCGCGCGGAGCAGAAACCGAATACCACTTCCAGTACGGCACGAGCGACTGCCTGCAGGACCCCGGGGCCTGCACGGATTTGCCGGTGGGCAAGATCGCCGCCGGCTTCGGCGATGTCGCCGTCAGCACCGAAGTCGACCACCTCGCGCCGGCTACCGCCTACTACTACCGCGTGCTGGCGAGCAACTCACACGGTGAAGCGCAAGGCACTCCCTCGCCGAGCGTCTTCCAGACGCTTCCATCGCCCGGCGCTCTGCCCGACGGGCGCGGCTGGGAGTTGGTCTCCCCGCCGAACAAGCACGGCTCGACGGTGGAAATGCTCTCCAAACGGGCCGGCGCCGTGCAGGCCTCGCTCGACGGCAGCCGTCTGGCGTGGCTGGCCTCGGGTCCCGTCGTCTCAGAACCCGAAGGCAACCGCAGCTCCGAACTGGCCCAGCAGATCTCGGTACGCGGCTCAGAAGGGTGGCAGACGAGCAGCCTGGAAACGCCGCATACGAACGGCTGGGGCCTGCTGCTCCCCTCGCCCGGCGAGTACCACTACTTCACCCCCGATCTCTCGGCCAGCCTCGTGGAGCCGACGGAATACGACTTGGGCAAGACCGAAGGGATCGTCGAACACCCGCCGCTCTCGCCGCTGGCCAGTGAAAAGACGATGTACTTGCGTGAAAACGTACCCTCCTCGCCGGGGCAGTTCACCCCACTTGTGACTGCGCAGAACGACACGGCGAACACGAAGTTCGGCGGCAGCTTGGACTTCCAGGACGCAACCAGCGATCTCGGCCGCGTCGTGTTCCACTCCAAGGTCGCCCTCAGTCAGGCCACGCCGAGCGCTGCCGGCCTTTACACCTGGCAGCAGGGCAAGCCGCTCGAACTGGTGAGCGTGCTCCCCGACGGCAGCCCGGCGCCCGACAGCGGCCTGGCCGAATCCTCGCTGGGCGACAGCGCGGGCATGAACATGCGCGGCGCGATCTCCTCCGACGGCTCGCGCCTGTTCTGGAGCGACGGGGCCGGCACGGGGCTCTACCTGCGCGACCTCGCGCTTGGCCAGACGATCCGCTTGAACTCGGCGCAGGGGCACGGCGCGATCGAAGCGGGTCCCGAAGGCGGAGAAGTCGCCGAACCGCCCGAAGGCCTGAACGGACGCCAGGTGCACTTCCAGAGCGCGAGCGCGGACGGCACGAAGGTGTTCTTCACCGACACCGCGCGCCTGACTGAAGATTCGAACCAGCAGCCGACTGGCGAACTCTCGCCCGCCGACCTCTACGAGTTCGAACTGACCAGCGCCAGTCCGCTGCGTGGGCGCCTGAGGGACCTGAGCACGGGAGCCTCCTCGGCCAGCGGCGATGTGCTGAACGTGATCCCCGGCAGCTCAAAGGACGGCGCGAGCGTCTACTTCGTGGCCAACGCCGTGCTCGCACCAGGCGCTGTGCCCGGGCGCTGCTCGCGCAACGCCGAAAGCGAACCCTCCCCGCCGGGCGCGACCTGCAACCTGTACCTCTCAGAAGCCGATCCCGCGCACCCCGGGCTGCGCCAGGTGCGCTTCATTGCCACGCTCTCGAGCGAAGACGGTGGCGACTGGGGCTCGAGCCCGACCTCCGAACTGACTCCGCTCGAGGCCAACCTCAGCGTGCTGAGCTCGAGCGTCTCCCCCGACGGGCGCTACCTGGCATTCATGTCGCAGCGCAGCCTGACCGGCTATGACAACCGCGATGCGCAGAGCGGGCGGTCGGACGAGGAGGTCTACCTCTACGACGCCGCCGCCGGGCGCCTGCTGTGCGCCTCCTGCAACTCCGGGGGCGAAGGCTCTGACTGGCAGCGCCCGCACGGGGTCTTCGACACGGAATTCTCAGGCGAAGGCGTGGGCCTCTTGGTCGACCGCCCGCAGATTTTCAAGGAACGCTGGCTCGCCGGTTCGCTCCCGGGCTGGGCCTACAACTTCAACGGCAGCTCCTCGCCCGCGGCCCTTTATCAGCCACGCTATCTCTCAGATTCAGGGCGGCTGTTCTTCAACAGCGCCGACGCGCTCGTCGCCCAGGACACCAACGGCAAGGAGGACGTATATGAGTACGAGCCGCAGGAAGTCGGCTCCTGCCATGACTCAGGCGGCTGCACCGGGCTGATCTCCTCGGGCACCTCCGGCGGGAATCGGCCTTCCTTGACGCGAGCCAAAGCGGAGAAGACGTCTTCTTCTTGACCTCCTCTCAGCTGGTGGCGATTGACAGCGACCAGTCGATCGACATCTATGACGCGCACGTCTGCAGTTCCTCCTCGCCGTGCCTCGAATACCCCGAAGGCTCCACCCGGCAGTGCGAATCGGCAAGCGACTGCCGCCCGGGCACGGTCACCCAGACGCCGACGAGCAGTCCTGCGAGCGCGAACTTCTCGGGTTCCGCAAGCTCCGTGGGCACGGCCAAGCAGACGGTCGGCGCGAGCAAGACCACCACCAAGCCCAAGCGCCTGACGCGCGCGCAGAAGCTCAAGCGAGCGCTGAAGGCCTGTCGCAAGCGCCACGGGCACGCCAAGCGCGAGCGCTGCGAACGGCAAGCGCGCAACAAGTACGCCCAGCACACGCACAAGGCCGCCAAGAAGAAGGGCAAGCAGAAGCGATGATCGCGCTCGCCCCCAAGCTCGCCGACATGTTCACAAGAGAGTCCTCCCGCGCTCGCGAGGGCCGCGCGCGCAGAGCGGCATTCGTGCTCGCCCTGCTCGCCGCGACCGCGCTGGCTGCACTGGCCGCCGCCGGCCCGGCACTGGCGGCGACTCGCTGGCAGCTGTCCTCGCGCGCTGCGCCGACGAACTTGCCCCCGGGCGGCGAGGGGCTGATCGTGGCCGCGGCGGACCCGCTCGGCGACGCCGGCGTCAGCGGCGCCTCGAGCAAGATCACGATCACTGACACGCTGCCCGTCGGCCTGCGGGTGGGCGATCCTGCCGGAGTCGTCCCGCATTGGGCGCGCGCCAGGGAATCCGCTGAAGAAAGAAAAGAACACTGGGAATGTTCGGTGAGCGAACAGCGGGTCGTGACCTGTGCCACCTCGCGCGAAGTCCCGCCGTATGAACGCCTGGAAGTGGAAATCCCGGTCACAGTCGATGAGCCCGCCGGCACGTCGCTCCTGCTGTCCAACCAGCTCAGCGTGCAAGGTGGCCAGCGGATCGGTGGCGGGCCAATTGCGGGCGCTACGCTAGAGCGTGCGGTGCAGGTAAGCGGTGAACCCGTCAAGTATGGGATCGAACCGGGTGGCTATGCAATCACCCTCGAAAACGAAGACGGCTCGATTGACACCCAAGCCGGCTCTCATCCCTACCAGCTGCAGAGCACCGTCAACTTCAACCAGACGCTCGAGGAAGTGCAGCTGCCCGGACAGCCGAGACGGCTCGAGGCGGGCGCGCCCGGTCTGACCAAGAACGTGGGCTTCAGCCTGCCGCCCGGCCTGCTCGGCAATTTGACGGCGGCCGGCCAGTGCTCTGCTGCGGAGTTCTCCTCGCTTGCGACCTCGGTCGGCGGTGTGCGCAACTTCTGCCCCGCCTCCTCGGCGATCGGCGTGGCGACGGTCACGATCCTGGCACCCAGCCCGCTTGGCTACGCGACCGTGGCGGTGCCGCTGTTCAACCTCGAACCTGCCCAGGGCGAGCCGGGTCGCTTCGGCTTCGAGGTCGAAGGCGTGCCGGTCGTGGTCGACGTGGCCGTGCGCACCGACGGCGACTATGGCGTGACGGCGAGCGTGAACAATGCCACCGCGGCTGCGCAGGTGCTCGGCGCGCAGGTGATTTTCTGGGGCCAGCCGGGGGGTCAGAGTCACGACGGCTCGCGCGGCTGGGCGTGCCTGCGCGAAGGCCTCTACAGCAAGGGCGAAACCTGCCAGGCACCGAATCCTCGCCCGGGCGCCCCGTTCTTGACGCTGCCCACATCCTGCACCGGGCAGCTGGCGACGACGATGGCGGGGATCGACTGGACCGGGGAGCCGGTGCAGGGCACATACCTCTTCGGCGATCAGTCAGGAGAACCGCTCACGAGCCTGACTGGCTGCGATCAGCTTCAGCTCGACCCCGCCCTGCAAGTCCAGCCCCGCCAGCAAGCAGACGAAGCGAGCACGACGGCGAGCACCCCGACGGGGCTGGACGTGAAGGTGAACGTCTCCCAGGCGGGCACGCTCACCCCTGGAGCGCTGGGTGACGCGGCCGTCCGCAGCGCGACCGTGACGCTGCCCGAGGGTGTGATGCTGAACCCATCGGCCGCCAACGGCCTACAGGCTTGCTCCGAGCAGCAAGTCGGCTATGAGGGCAAAGGCGCCGGCGACCCGTTCGCCCCGGGCGCACCCGAACCGCTGCACTTCTCCTCGGCTCCCGCGCAATGCCCCGAAGCCTCGAAGCTCGGCACCGTGCGCATCAAGACCCCGCTGCTGGCCGAAGAACTGACCGGCAGCGTCTACCTGGCCGCCCAGGAAGCAAACCCGTTCGGCTCGCTGATCGCGCTCTACATCGTGGCCGAAAACGAAAAGCTCGGGCTGCGGGTGAAGCTCGCGGGCGAAGGGCGCTTGAACGAAACGACCGGACAGGTCACGACGAGCTTCACCGACACGCCGCAGGTTCCCTTCGAAGAACTCGAGGTGAACTTGTTCGGGGGGCCGCGGGGATCGCTCTCCACGCCGCCCGCCTGCGGCAGCTACTCGGCGACGGCCTCCTTCGAACCGTGGTCGGGCACCGCGCCGGTGCAGGTGAGCTCCGATCCGGGCTCCTTTGAGATCACCTCCGGTGCGGGCGGAGACCCTTGCCCGCCCGACCCGCTTGCGTTCTCGCCCTCCTTCCAGGCCGGCTCTGCCGACACGCAGGCGGGCGCATTCACGCCGTTCACGCTGACGCTCGATCACTCTGACGCAGACCAGCCGCTGAGCGCGATCACGATGCACCTCCCGGGCGGGGTGGCGGCGATGCTCGCCTCGGTCACGCCGTGCCCAGAACCACAGGCCGCGAGCAACCAGTGCCCGTCGGACAGCCTGATCGGCCACTCCAGTGCCGCCTCCGGGCTCGGCGGCGAACCCATAACGCTGCCGGGCGAGGTCTACCTCACGGGGCCATACCACGGTGCGCCGTTCGGGCTGTCGGTCGTCACGCTCGCCGTTGCCGGACCATTCAACCTCGGCGACGTGACCGTGCGCTCGAAGATCCTTGTCGACCGCAACACCGCCGCGGTCACGATCGTCAGCGATCCGTTTCCGACGTTCGTCAGGGGCGTGCCGGCGCAGATCAAACGGATCACGGTCACGGTCGACCGCCCGAACTTCCAGTTCAACCCGACCAATTGCGGCCCGATGTCGATCACGGGGACGCTGACGGGGGCTCAGGGGGCGAGCGCGAGCATCTCATCGCCGTTCCAGGTCGGCAACTGCGGAGCGCTGCCCTTCCACCCGACGCTGAGCGCCAAGACGCAGGGCAATGCGAGCAAAGCCAACGGCGCCAGCTTCACGGTCAAGGTGACCTCCTCGCCCGGCCAGGCGAACATCGCGAAAACCAAGCTCGTCCTACCGATTCAGCTACCGGCGCGCTTGACGACGATCCAGAAAGCCTGCCCCGACACGATCTTCGAGGCGAACCCAGCGGCCTGCGATGAAGGCTCAAACATCGGCTCTGCAACCGTGCACACGCCGGTGCTGAAGAGCCCGCTGACGGGTCCGGCCTACCTGGTCTCGCACGGTAACGCGGCCTTCCCGGATGTCGAGTTCGTGCTGCAGGGAGAAGGCATCACGCTGATCCTCGACGGCCAGACCGACATCAAAAAAGGCATCACGACCTCGACCTTCAACGCTGTTCCGGACGCGCCGGTGACGACGTTCGAAACGACCCTGCCCGAGGGTCCGCACTCGGCGCTGACCTCCAACGTGCCGACCGCCAAGAAGTTCAGCCTGTGCGGGCAGAAACTCGTGATGCCGACGACGATCACCGGCCAGAACGGAATGGTGATCGAACAGAGCACGGCGATCCCCATCTCCGGCTGCGCCGGCGTCAAGGGCTCCAAAGTGACCCGTACGCAGCTGCTCGCGAAAGCGCTGAAGACGTGCCGCAGGCAGTTCAAGCACAGCAGGCGAAAGCGAGCGGCGTGCGAACACAAGGCGCGCAAGCGGTATGGGGCGAGGAAGGCGAAGAAGGCCGGCACGGGGCGACATGCGGCCAGGCAGAGGAACCACCCATAGGCAAAGAGGCGCAGGTCGGTCGGCGGGTTGGCAGTTCGTGCTCACTGGCGGGCGGCGGCGACGAAGGCTTGGGCGCCGCGGCCAGTAACGGCAGCGCGGTCATGGTCGGGCTGCCGGGACCGAGGCCTCGATGACGCCCGTAACGGTCACGATCAACAGATCGACTGAAGTCGCAGTCAGGCTGACGTAGCGTCAGCCTGGAGCAGCTCACCGGATCGAAGCATCCGCCCTCGGCCAGGCGCCGAGCCAAGGTCACGGCGCTCCGCGCAAATCTGTTTCGCCTAGGTCTCGCCTCAACCTGCCGCGGGACCCTCGCGCAGCTTGCCTTCGATGAACTCGAGCGCGTCGTCGGCCCCCAGGAACGGCGCCAGGATCATGAAGACCATCATCGGCAACAGCGCGAACAGCTCCTCGGCGTGGTCGCGCCGAATGTGCGACGCGGTCGTCTCCATGACGGCGCCGGCGATTGCCGTGGAAATCGACGCCGACGGCGCTGCCCTACCACGGACGTAGCGATGCCCATCCCTGAGGAACACGGTGAAGGCTACGACCGCCTCGTCAGTCCGCTGGGCGACAGATGGACCTAATGCATACGATTCGACGAAGGCGAAGTGAGCGAGGCTCGGGGAGTTCACGACCAGGCCAGTTGCCGCTCCCCAGCTGTCCCAGACCCGCTCGGGCCAGGTGCCGGATGAGGCGATGAAGGCGCCGGCGGCAGTCGCCATCATCTGCTCAAACACGAGTTTGTGCGTGGCGAGGAACGCATCCGAGCGGCTGTGGAAGTGAGAGTAGAAGACCTCTCGCGACACCCCCGCTCCAGCGACGATGTCTGCGACGGTTGTGCCGTCATAGCCCTTGACGCGGATGACGTCGGCGGTGGCATGCAGGATGCGTTCTCGCTGTACGCGGATCACGAGCGCGGCCGGTAGGCGATGGCGTCCTCTCGGCAAGGGCGCGGGAGCCATCGCGCCCGGTGCGAGGCGCTCGTCGGATGCGAGCTGGAACTCCGGGAACTCGATCGGACGTCGCCCGGTGCCGCCCCGCGCCCGATAGCAGTCGACCCACGCGAGCATCTCGTCGAGCAACTCGCCGGAGTCGTACGGACCTCGGCGCATGCGCATGCCGAGCACGCGCACCAGTCCTCCAAGCAGGACGCCCGGAGGGATGTCGGGCAGTAGGGACTGCTTGCGCACGCGACCGTTCGCCTGCCCAACGGTGGCTTGTAGTCGCGCCAGCAGATCATCGCGCTGCTTCAGCGCGGCCGGACCCGCGAGCATCGCCTCGTGCGTGAGGAAGTCGAAACCGCGCGGATCACGCTGCGCGTAGTCGATTAGCGAGGTGAAGGCGGCGTCGATCGCGTGCGCTGTGTCGCTCGCGGCGACCACTGCGGTGACCTCGTCGATCAACCGCCCAGCGAGCTCGCGGTGAGCGGCGAGGAAGCATCCCTCCTTGTTCTCGAACAGCTCGTAGAAAGTAGCCCGCGATACCCCGGCGCGGGCGGAGACATCACCGACTCGCGCGGCCGGGTAGCCATCCTCCGCCGCGACGGCGACAATCGCCTCGAGCAGCCGCGCGCGCTGATCAGCTCGGTTCGACCGCGTCCCCCGAGCGGTCCCAGCCTCTGCCCCGGGTTCCGGTGGCATTGTCTCATCCTCCGACACGGATACCGGAGGGTACACAATTCTCTGGTCATATATAGCGACCGTACAATTTCAGTTTGCCCGTCACGCCGAATCGGCGTAGTGCCCCTCGGAGGTGCGCAATGGACCGTCTTGAATCCCAGTGTCAAGCCTCTAGCAGACAAAGCCAAGTTGTCGGAGAGCGCATTGGCTACGACAGCAATTAGATACCAATTTCGTTTACATTGGATGAGCAAAAGCCGGCGCATCTGATGCGGCGCAACAGAAGTCAAGCCGCCGGTGCCTGGCGCCAGATCTCATAGACGGCCTTGGGGGGAGCCGGCGATGCGGCCTACAACTGGCGTCACGAGCACCTCGGCGGGTGCTTACGCGCTGGCTGCCGGCGGGGGGCCCGGAGGGCTCTGCTCGCTCAGCTCTTCGATCAGCCGAACAGCCTCCTCGGGGCCTGTGAACGGCGCCAGAGCGATGTAGGTGAGCTGCGGCAGTCGTGAGGGCAAGCCCGCGAAGTCGCGGTGAGCCGCGTGACGCTGAACGATCTCGAACAATGCTCCGGCGATCGCCTCGGACGTGACCCGTGGCAGGTGCTGCGCCTCGGGTCGGTAGTTGTAGCCTTCCTCGAGGAAGATCGTGAACGACCGGGTTATCTCCTCGCCCCGGCGAATCGCCACTGGCCCGGCGGCGTAGCACTCGACCAGCCGTAGGTGCGAGATCGTCGGCGCCGAGGCAATCAGCTTGAGTAGCGCGCCGAGCCCGCTCCACACGCGTTCGGGCCAGTCTGCGACCGAGAAGTAGGCCTCGGCGCAGGTGTCGACGATGTGCTGAATGGGGTGCTGCTGAGCTTCGAGGAAAGCGTGCTGCTTGTCGGTGAAGTGCTCGTAGAAGACGTCGCGTGCGACCCCGGCCTGCGCGACGATGTCGGCGACCGTCGTGTTCGCGTAGCCCTTGCTCATCGTAGCCTCTGCAGTCGCATAGATGATCCGCGTGCGCTGGCTGCGCGCGACGACGCCGGCAGGCAGCCCGTGCCTGCCGCGCGGAAGCCGTCTGCGCGACGGCAAGCCAGACGCCGGCGTTCTCGACCGCTCGTCGGCGAACAGCGCCAGAGGGCTCGTGCTCCAGATCTCCACTCCGGGCGGGACGGCGTAGGAGGTAAGCCAGCGGATCAGGCCTTCGGTCATCGCGGGAAGTTGATCGGCGGTGTTCGTGCGCAGCCGGCGGCCGATGATGCTGCGCAACGCGCCGACGAACGCCGTCGCTGGCACGTCGAGACGCTGGCCCGTTTGCGGCATGCCGTCGAGCATCGATTCGACAAGGCGCTCGAATTGCCCGAGCACTCGTTTGCGCTCCTCGCCGATCAGCGGCCCTCCGGCTGCTGCCTCCACGAACAGCAGAAGGCCGCTTTCGGGATCGTCGCGCAGCGCGCTCAGCAGCGCATTGAGCGCTCCATGCAGAACCTCACGCCAGTCGTCGCTTTCGGGCGTGTGCGCACGGACCTCCTCGAACAGGCGATCGGCGACCGAGCGGTAAGCCGCGAGCAGGCAGTCTTCCTTGCCGCTGAACAGCTTGTAGAACGTGGCGCTTGAGACATGCGCCTGCGAGCTGATCTGGGCGACGCTGACGCCCTGGTATCCGCCTTTCGCCGATAGTTGGATGATCGCGTCAGTCAGCCTCTGGCTCTGCGTTCGCTTCGCCCCAGTCGACGTGCTGGTCGTCGCGCGGTGCGTCTTCGATCGGCGGTCGCGGAGCTCTGCAGCGGGTCGGCGGGCGGGTCGTGACATGGCTGACTTCTCAGAGCATACAGATTTTGCGTAAGTCCGACCATTCGATTTCATTCTCGTAGGACGCAGGGTCATGCATGTGCTGCGACCAGGGCGTTGGGCAGGAGGCCGGCTGGGGACGCCTAAATCCCTTGCCAGAGCCGTGTTCTTGCGTAAGACGGCAAACCGATGGCCAGCTGCCGGGAGAGGCATACTTGACGAATGAGACATTTTATGTTTAGATAACGACCTCGTTCAGAAGGACTACAGATACAGCAGCGCGTCGGTTCGGACGGAGTCGAGACGGTCGTCCGGGTGACTGGGGAGGGGATTCGTGCGGAGTGCAGCGAGGATTGGTTGGCGGGTTTGTTCGAGCGTCACGGCTGGGTTCGTTCCCACGGTGGCGCTCGCAGAAGCTCGGCGGTCCCTCTGTCCCTCTCCGCTGAGGCTCGACGGGCGCCGGGCACGCATCCTGCCCGGCGCCCGCATTCGTCGTTTCAGCTAGGAGCGGTGGTAGGAGCAGTGAGCACCGTGCACGAGAACCGCTCCGAGCAGCTGATGCACGAGGTTCAGCGAGAGCTCGTAACGGGCATTCAGCGCGGCTGGCTGATGTCGGCACTCGCGAAGGTCGTCTGCGAGCACGGGGCCGAGGGAGCCAGCGTGCGGCAGATCGTCGCGTGTGCCGGTGTGTCCAGGCGTCGCTTCTACGAGCTGTTCGCGAGCTCGGGCGACTGCTTCAGGGCCGTCTTCGAGGAGGCGGTCGGACAGGTCCGCATGCAGGCTTCGCGCGCATATGGCGCGGAGGGCGCCTGGCGCGATCGGCTGCGGGCCGGCCTCTTTGCGGTACTCGCCTTCTTCGACTCCGAGCCAGAGCTGGCCCGACTGCTCATTTTGCACACGACGGCCACCAGTCCGGCGAGGGCACGACGCGACGAGCTGCTGTGGCAGCTGATCGATTTCATCGACAGCGAAGGGCGCGCGGCGAACCCGGCATCGAACCCCCCGCCGCTGACTGGCGAGACGGTTGTCGGCGGCATGCTCGGCGTGGTCCAAGCACGTCTCTCAGAAGATGACGACGCATCGCTCTTGTCGCTCGTGAATCCGCTGATGAGCGTTGTCGCGCTGCCCTACCTCGGTTCCGATGCGGCCTGGGAAGAGCTTGCGCGACCGGTCCATCCGATTGCGCGACGACGCTCGCCGCACAACCGCGAGCACACCGCGCCCGCCGCCCCTGACATGCGCCTGACCTACCGCACGCTTCGGGTGCTCGCCGAGATCGCGGCGGCGCCGGGCATCAGCAATCAGGCGGTGGCCGAGGCGGCCGGGATCCGCGACCAAGGCCAGATCTCGAAGCTGCTCAGCAGGGTAGAGGCGCTGGGATTAATCCGCAACGCAGGGGCCGGACAGGCCAAGGGGCGCGCGAACGCGTGGCACATCACCCGCCGCGGCGCCGCCGTCGGACAGGACCTGGGCCAGCGGGTGCGCCGTGGTTCCTCGGCGGTGCAGCTTGGCGGGGATCAGTGAGGGGGTGAGCGCGCCCGAAGATGCGGGCGGCAGGACTAGCCACGTGCGTCCGTCGGCGCGCGGGCTCGGCATGGACGTGGGCCTGCGCGCGATGAGACGGCTTGCCGGATCCGAGATGCTCGATCGTGTCGGCGCTCGCAAGCACGTGGAGCGCGCCCTGTTTCGAACGACCAAGAGCGGGCTGCGCTCGGCGAGCGCAGCCGGACGCAGGTTCAAGTCGGTGAATGGGGGCGGGCGCCCGGCCCGGCAGCCGCCGAACGGCGGCTCGAGCCTGTTCGACGTCGAGCCCGATGCCGAGCAGGCGCTGATCCAGGCAACGGTGCGCGAATACGCCGCGGCCGAGGTACGTCCGGCCGCCACGGACGCGGACGCGAGTGCTCGCACCCCCGCGGCGATCCTGGCCGAGCTCGGCGAGCTCGGGCTCAGCACGATGGGGGTGCCCGAGAAGCTGGGCGGAACGATGCACGCGCAGGCCGCGGTCACCGCCGTTCTCGTGGGCGAGGCACTGTCGCATGGCGATATGGGCATCGCCTACGCGTCGCTCGCGCCGGGGGCGGTGGCGACCGCGATCGGCCGCTGGGGGACGGCCGATCAGCAAGCGACGTACCTGCCGGCATTCACCGGGAACGACCCTCCGGCCGCGGGCCTCGCGATGCTCGAGCCGAGACCGCTGTTCGACCCGATGCAGCTGCAGACCAGAGCGATCCGCAGACCCGGTGGTGGCTGGGTCTTGGAGGGCGTGAAGGCCCTCGTCGCGCGGGCGCAGGAATGCGAGCTGTTCGTCGTGGCGGCCGACGCCGTCGGCGTCGGACCTTCGCTGTTCGTGGTCGAGTCGGGCGCCGCGGGGCTCGGGGTGCAGGCGGAACCGGCGATGGGCTTGCGCGCGGCCTCGACCGGCCTGCTGCTGCTCGACGGGGTTGGCGTGGGTGACGGCGCGCTGCTCGGCGACGGCGCGCGCGAGGTGTACGTCGAGTGCGTGCAGCGGGCCCGCATCGCGTGGTGCGCACTCGTCGTCGGGGTCGCGCAGGCGACGCTCGATTACGTGATCCCTTACGTCAAGGCCCGCACGGCATTCGGCGAGCCGATCGCCGATCGCCAAGCCGTCGCCTTCGCGGTCGCCGACATCGCGATCGAGACGAGCGGGATGCGCCTTGCCACCTATCGCGCGGCGAGCCTGGCCGATCAGCAGCGGGACTTCACGCAGGCGGGCGCGATCGCGAGGGCACTGTGCGCAAAGCACGGGATGCGAATCGGCTCCGAAGGCGTGCAACTGCTCGGCGGGCATGGTTACACCAAGGAGCACCCGGTCGAGCGCTGGTATCGGGACCTCCGCGCGGCCGGCGTGATGGAGGGCGCGCTGCTCGTCTAGGGCGATGCGCAGGCGATGATCAACCTCGAGACGCCGAAGAAGTTCGAGCAGCGCATCGCCCAGGCCCGTCACGTGGCGAGCGAGGTGTTCCGACCGATCTCGCGCAAGTACGACCTGGCTGAGCACGAGTACCCGAAGGAGCTGGACATGCTGGCGTCGCTGATCGACGGCTTGAACGAGGGCGGCGCCGATGAGGGCGCGGGCGCCGCGTCGGTTCGTCGCAAGGCCCGCTCCGAGCGTGACGGCACGAATCGCAACGGCTCGAACCTGCTGACCGTGCTCAGCGTGATCGAGCTCTGCTGCGGGGACGTCGGTCTGCTGCTCTCGATGCCGCGTCAGGGCCTGGGTAACTCGGCGATCGCGTCTGTCGCCAACGACGAGCAGTTGGCACGTTATGGGGGACGCTGGGCGGCGATGGCGATCACCGAGCCCGAGGCGGGCTCGGACTCGGCTGCGATTCGCACTACGGCCGTGCTCGACGGCGAGGAGTACGTGCTAAACGGCGAGAAGATCTTCGTGACGGCCGGCGAGCGCGCGGAGCTGGTCGTCGTCTGGGCCACGCTCGATCGCTCGCGTGGGCGCGCGGCGATCCGCTCGTTCGTCGTCGAGCGCTCCAATCCCGGGCTGAAGCTCGAGCGGCTCGACCGCAAGCTCGGGATCCGCGCTTCGGACACGGCGTCGTTCAGGCTCGAGGACTGCCGTGTGCCCAAGCAGGCGTTGCTGGGTAGCGACGGGAAGGCCGAGCAGGATCTCGAGCAGGGCTTCGGCGGAGCGATGCAGACGTTCGACAACACACGGCCACTGGTTGCGGCCATGGCCGTTGGCGTTGCCCGGGCGTCGCTCGAGGAGACCCGGGCGAAGCTCGCCGAGGCAGGCGTTGAGGTCGGCTATGAAGAGCCTGCGCTCGCGCAGTCGGCGGCAGCTGCGCGCCTGCTCGAACTGGAGGCCGAATACGAGGCGGCCCGGCTGTTGACGCTGCACGCCGCGTGGATGGCCGACAACGGCCGACCGAACTCTCTGCAGGCGTCGCTTGCGAAGGCCAAGGCCGGGCGGATGAGCGTAGATGTGACGCTCGCTTGCGTGGAGCTGTGTGGCAGCGTCGGCTACAGCGAGCACGAGCTGCTCGAAGAAGTGGGCGCGCGACGCGAAGATCCTCGACATCTTCGAGGGCACGCAGCAGATCCAGCTGCTGATCGTCGCTCGCACCCTGCTCGGGAGGAGCTCGGCGCAGCTGAAGTAGGGGCGCTGGCCCGATCCAGCCGGCTCACGAGAGGCCCGGTCTTCAGGGGCGTCGTGGAGCCGCCACACCGCGGCGCCCCTGAAGGCTCGGGCCCGCGCGGTGCTCGCCCGCTGCCGCACCGCCGCCGCGATCAGCCGCCGCGGCGGTGCGGTGCCTTGGCCAGGTAGGAGTGGCCCGCCTCGACCGTGACGTGCTTGTGCGTGACGAGGTTGGTCACGGCCACGCGGTCGGTCAGCACGCGGATCAGCGTGCCGCCGCAAAGATCCTCTGTCAACCAGCGGGTGCCGAGCACGGCGCCGGTCGCGTAGTTGCCCTTCGTCGAGTAGCTGCCGTGGCCTTCGGCCCACAGCTTGCGCACGGGGCGCTTGCCGTGGGCGGCGCTCGAACGCGCCCGGTAGCTGGACCCGCGTGCTTTCGAGCAGCCCGAGAAGCTGCCGCCGCGCAGCGCCGAGATGACGAGCCCGTCGCGGCGCTGGGTCAGCTTGAACTCCCCCTGGTAGAAGATCATCGTCTGGGTACCGCCGTGGAGCGCAGCCGTGGTTACGGAAACCCTTCCGCGCGTCGCGTCGACGATGCTCCCGAACGGGATCTGCTGGCCGCCGGTGAGCAGTGTGAAGACACGCGAGCCGGGCAGTTTCACGCGCACGATCCCCGACAGGCGCACGACGTTGCCGGTGACGCCGAGCGTCGGTGGCGGGAGCGCGGAGGTGGTGCTCGCGAGGACGCCTCCGCGCGCTGAGGTCGGCGCCGACGGACCCGAGGCTTCGGTGACGGTCGGCGTCTCGCCGCTCGGAGGTGGCACTCCTTCGTTCGGCGGAGGAGGCGGGTTCACGGGGGACGGCGGGCCGAGGTATGCCCAGACCCCTCCGAGTTTGCGCG
This sequence comes from uncultured Solirubrobacteraceae bacterium, assembly GCA_963714215.1. Lineage (GTDB taxonomy): Bacteria > Actinomycetota > Thermoleophilia > Solirubrobacterales > Solirubrobacteraceae > Palsa-744. The sequence goes on along the minus strand of CAVQNP010000002.1, from coordinate 1,106,173 downwards.
CTTCGCGCGGAGCGCCGATCAGCGCCGTGCTCGCGTCGGCCGAGAGCGCCAGCCCCGTGCCGAACGCCGCCCTTTCGGATTCTTCGCTTTCGGGCCGCTGTTCGGCCTGCTGGGCCCAGTTGCCGCCCGAGCGTTCGAACGTCCATGCGCTGCCTTCTGGGGAGTTGTTGTGGGGGGCGCCGATCAGCGCCGTGCTGCCGTCGGCGGAGAGCGCCGTGGCGTAGCCGAACTGGCCTTCACCGAGCTCGCCCGCGGCTGTCAGCTTCGCGCCCTGCTGCGACCAGCTCGAGCCGCTGTGGAGGAGCGCCCAGGCTGCGCCGAGGCCTTCGTTGTCCGAGCGCGCGCCGACCAGCCCGGTGGCACCGTCGGCGCTGAGGGAGACGCTGTAGCCGAAACGACCTTTACCGGCCTCTTCGCCTCCGCCCGTGAGCTTGACGCCCTCAGGCACGAGCTCACCGTTGACGCGCGCGAACGGCCATACGGCGCCGGCGTAATGGTCGTCGCCGGGGCCGCCGATCAGCCCGTTCGCGCCGTCGGCAGAAAGCGCGACGCTGCGTCCGAAGAAGCCGACGCCGAGCTCGTCTTCTCCGGTCAGCCGCGAGCCCTGCGCGTGGAAGCCCGCAGTGGAGCGCGTGAAGGCCCAGGCCGCCCCGCGCCCTGCGCCGTCGCGTGGAGCACCGACGAGCGCCGTCGCGCCATCGCCCGAGAGCGCCACGCTTCGGCCGAAGCTCGCGTCACCCCCCGCTTCGACGCTGCCGGTGAGCTTCGCGCCGAACTGCGACCACGTCGATCCGGAGCGTGTGAAGACCCACGCCGCACCCTGAGCTTCGTTTGCGCGGGGGGCGCCGATCAGCGCCGTGTCGCCATCCGCCGAGAGCGCCACGCTGCGGCCGAAGCCGCATTCGTTGACTTCGGCCGCGCACTGTTCTTCTTCCTCGGCGTCGGTGGCTTCGTTGACGGACAGCTTCGGACCCTGCTGCGTCCAAGTCGAACCCACTCGCGTGAACACCCAGGCGGCGCCTGCGAATCCATTGTCCGCGGGCGCCCCGACCAGCGCTGTGCCACCGTCGGCCGAGAGGGCGATGCTGAAACCGAGCTGCCCCTCTTCGCTCTCGCCGACGGGCAGGGGCCGTTCATCGCCCTGTCCGATCAACGGATCGATTGTCAATGGATAGCGGGCGCCGGAGGTGTCGACTTCGATCAAGATGGTCCTGCCGTGCAGCACGAGCCGGCTCGCGAGCGCCCGCCCGTTCGCATCGCGAGCGCTGAGCCCGCCGTAGTGAAGCGATGGACCACCGTCGTGCGCCAGTCGGATCGACCTTCGATCAGCGGAGAGCGAGGGGTGAACGTTGCCCGAGATCGCGAACGAGAGGGCCAGTGGACGGCTCGCGTCGGTCGCTGCGGCGTGGCTTACGGTGAAGCCCTGCTCGAGTCCGAGTGGACCGTTTACATACCACTCATCGACGCCGGCACGGGCGTAGTCGACCCGATTTCCCTTCGCGCTAGGCACGACTGCGCCGAGGCGATGGGAGGAACCCCCGGTGGAGATCGCTCGTGGTGCGAGTTTCATCCAGGTCGGGCCCGAGCTGACGGTCACACCGGCGCGCGAGAGCTCGGCGCGAATTTGCGGGCCGGGGTTGGAGGCGTGAAAGCCATCGCGCGCAGCGCTGATTGTGTAATCGGGATCTGCGGCGCCGGCGGCGCGTGAAAGTGGCTCTCGCAGATCGGCGGGCATTGCGGCCGAAGATGCCGGCGCAGCGGCGCCGGAAGCGGCAGTCGCGTGTGTGAATCCGCGAGAGAACACCTGCCCGACGGGGCCCGAGGGCTGCATGGCTAGGCCGATCACCACGCACGACAGCGCCGCGGCGAGCAGGCTCGGCCACGCGAAGATCGCGCGAGTCCACTGAACGTGGATACGACTTGGCGTCATTCCATTCCCCCGCTCGCCGTGTACGACCGGCTGCGTATAGCCATGCGTCGAGCGACCCCGACGGTCACCCGTGAGGATGAAATCTGACAGATTTGCGCGGCGATAGGGCCAATTTGCCCACAATTGGTTCTTCGCGTTGGACAATTGCCCAGGCCGTCAATCGGCGCGCGCACGAGCGCGCGCGGGCACGCGCACGGTCACTTACACTCGTCGATCTGGGGGCAAGAGCAGAGAAGATCAGCTTCAGGGACGCGACTCCGCCGCCGACGAGACCAACGTCTCGAAGGCACCGGCCGTGGCGCCGGTGACGGCTGCGCCGGCACGAGTCGCGCCGACGGCCCGCGCGCGGCGGGTGGTCACCCCGCGGGCGGTGCTGGCCGTCGCCGTGCTCGGCAGCTCGATGGCGTTCATCGACGCGAGCAGCGTCAACATCGCGATCCCCGACATCGCCGACGGGTTCCTCGGCTCGCCGCTCTCGAACGTCTCGTGGGTGCTGAACGCCTACAGCATCGTGTTCGCGGCATTCCTCGTGGGAGGCGGCCAGCTGGCCGACCTGCTCGGGCGCCGCCGCGCGTTCTCGTTCGCGATCGTGGCGTTCACGCTTTCCTCTGCGCTCTGTGCGCTGGCGCCGACGCTGAACCTGCTGATCGCGGGGCGGGTGCTCGAGGCAGCTGCCGGGGCGTTGCTCGTGCCGAGCTCGCTGGCGATCGTGCTCGAGGCGCGTGACGCGCGCGAGCGCACGCACGCGGTCGCGACGTGGTTTGCGCTGGCGGCGGTGGCCGCCGGCGTCGGTCCGCCGCTCGGTGCGCTGCTGATCACGGCTTCGAGCTGGCGCCTCGTCTTCCTGATCAACGTGCCGCTCGGGCTGCTCACATTCCTGCTCGCCCGTCGGGTGATCGTCGAGAGCCGGGCCCCTGGTCGACGCCGGCTGCCGGACCTGCTCGGCGGGCTCGTGCTGGGGGTGGCGATCGCCTCGCTCGTGCTGGCGGTCGTCAAGGGCGAGGAATGGGGATGGAGTAACGGGCGGGTGCTCGGCGCGTTCGCCGCATCGCTGCTGCTCGGGTGGTACTTCGTCGTGCGCGCGACACGCGAGCGCGCTCCCGTGATCGACCCCTCGCTGCTGCGCATCCCAGGCTTCGTCCTCTCGAACGTCGCGACTGTGCTGATGTCGACGGGCTTCTTCGCGTACACGCTCGGGAACGTCCTGTTCCTGACGGGCGTATGGCATTACTCGATCCTCCAGTCCGGGCTGGCATTGACCCCGGAGCCGATCCTCGCGCTCGCGCTCGCCGAGCCGACGATCCGGCTGCTGCGAGGTCTGGCGCAGGACATCGCCCATCGCCTGCTGCTCGTGCTCGGTGCACTGATCTGGGCTTCCGGCATGGCTTACCTGGCGCTGCGGCTCGGCAGCAAGCCCGACTTCCTCGGCGGCTGGCTACCTGGGATGGCGATCCTCGGTGTCGGCGGAGGGCTTGCGTTGCCGACGCTCAGCGGGATGGCGATCGACTCGGTGCCAGGCCCGCGGTTCGCCGTCGCCACGTCGCTGAACTCCGTCGCGACGCAGGTCGGCGCCGCGCTCGGGGTGGCGATCCTGATCGCGATTGCAGGCGCGGAGACGCTGCACACGCTGCGTGAGGCGTGGCTGTTCGCGGGCGGCTGCATTCTCGCCGGTGCGCTGCCATGCCTCGTGCTCGTCGTCAAAGGCGACAGTCAGGCGCACGCGCGCGCGAGCGATGTTCTTGACGCGCAGGGCGCGGGCACGCCGGAGCCCGACGAGCTCGAGTTGCCGGTACTGCCGAGCTTGGCGGCGTCCGACGGGGAGCGGGCGGTCGTAGTGCCGCAGACCGTCGCCGAGTTCCTGCGCAAGGTGCACATCTTCGCCGAGCTCCCCGAGGAGCTGCTCGATCGGGTTGCAAGCATCGCGCAGAACGTCAGCCTCGCTCGCGGGGAGTGGCTGTTTCGCGAAGGCGATCCCGCTGACGGGATCTACATCGTGCGCGTCGGGCATCTCGAGATCGTGCAGGAGCAGCCCGAGCCGGCCGTGCTGAACACGCTCACGCGCGGGGCCGTGATCGGCGAGCTGGCGCTGCTCAGCGGCTCGGTTCGCAGCGGCTCGGCGCGGGCCCTGCGCGACAGCGAGATGCTGAAGATCGAGAAGCTCCATTTCGACGAGCTGCTCAACTCGACGCCGGCGCTGGCGCTCGGCCTCACGCGCGTGCTCAGCGTGCAGCTGCAGGCCAGCCGCGCGCTGCCGGTCACGAGGCGCGCGCGGCCAGTGACGATCGCGCTGCTCGCGCTAGGCCACGGGGTGCCGCTGCTCGAGATCGCCGATGAGCTGAGCACGGCGATGTGCGCCCACGGCAGGGTCGCGGTGCTCCATCCCGGCGATCAGGGGGCTTCTGCGGTCCGGGGGGCCTCGCGTGCCGACGCGGTCGGACGGTTCGGCCCGGTGGTCGAGCGCTGCGAGCTCGAGCACGATCACGTGATCATGGTGTGCGGGGACGATCCGCGCACGGGCACGTGGGATGACTTCTGCCTCGCACGCGCCGACCGCGTGCTCGCGGTCGTAGACGCTAGCGTGCGCGAGGCGGAGGCGGGTGTGCTCGCGGGCGATGCCGACGAACCGGCGGGACGCTCGATCGAGCGGATCCGCGGTTGCGATCTCGTCGGCTATGGCGTGCGAGCGGGCACGGGTGGCTTGAGCGACTGGATCGAGCGGCTCGAGCCCGGGGGTACGTTCGCGCTCTCGAGCGACGGCGATCGACATCGCGATATCGCGCGAATGGCGCGTCGGCTGTCGAGCCGCTCGCTTGGCATCGTCTTCGGCGGTGCCGGCGCGAGGGCGTTCGCGCATCTCGGCGTACTCGAGGTGCTGCTCGGCGCCGGGGTGCGCGTGGATCGCGTCGGCGGCGTGAGCATGGGCGCGTTCGTGGGGGCGCTGCTGGCTGCCGGCCACGACAGCGCCTCGATCGACGCCTGCTGTTACGAGGAGTGGGTTCGGCGCAACCCGATCAACGACTACACGATTCCGCGCTCGTCGCTGATCAGGGGGCGAAAGTCACAGGCGATGCTCGAGCGCGTGTTCGGTTATGCGCGGATCGAGGAGCTGTCTCGCTCGTTCTACAGCGCGAGCGTCGATCTGCGCGAGAGCAGCCTGAGGATCGATCGCCGCGGCTTCGTGGCGGAGGCCGTCGGCGCCAGCATCGCGCTGCCGCTGATCGCCCCGCCGGTCCGTCGCGGGGAGAGCCTGCTCATCGACGGCTCGCTGCTGGACAACCTGCCGCTCGCGCCGATGAGCGCCGGCGGCGAGGGCCCGGTGCTGGCGATCGACATCAAGCATGGCGAGGAGCATCTCGACGCACCCGAGCCCGCACCCGACTCGACTGCCGACGGATCGGCGCGGTCCCATGCACGACTGCCTCCGTTGACCGACACGATGGCCCGGATCGCCCTGCTGAGCAGCGCGAACACGGACGAGTCGGCCAGGCGGCACGCCGACCTGACGATCAAGGTGCCGCTCGTCGGCGTGGGCATGCTCGAGTTCCACCAGATCGACGAGGCGCGCGCGGCCGGGCACAGGGCGGCAAGCGCGGCGCTCGAGGACGCCCCGGAGTGGCTGCTCGGAGCTGGCGCGAGCAGCGGGGACCTGGCAGGGCGACGCACGGTGCTTCGCGTCTGATGCGAATGCGGCGCAGACAGCGCAGGACCGTGGCGCTGCTGATCGTGGCAGCGCTGGCTGCGGCGATCGGTGTGCTCGGCTACGCGACGCATCTGCTGCGGCGCAGCGAGAACCAGACGATCGATGCGCGCTTCTCGATCCGCGGTGCAAGGAAGGCCCCGCGCGACTTCATGCTCGTGCAAATCGACAATGCGACGTTGCAGCAGCTGGCACGTGCGAATCTCCACTCCGAGTTCCCCTTCCCGCGCCGCTACGACGCGAGGGTGATCGACCGGCTGCGTCTGGACGGCGCACGCACGATCGCGCTCGATCTCGAGTTCACGCACGAAACGGACGTGCGTGACGACAACGCGCTGATCGAAGCGATCGGGCGCGCCGGGAAAACGGTGCTGGCGGCCTCCGAAGTCGCGCGCGATGGAACGACGGACGTGTTCGGAGGCCCGCCGAACGGGCCGAAGCTCCTACGCGAACTCGGCGCGCGCGTCGCGGAGGTGCGGCTGGCGGTCGACTCGGACGGCGCCACGCGTCGCTTCGCGCGCTCCTACAACAGGCTCGGCAGCCTCCCGGTGGTCACGGCTGAAGTCGCGAGCGGACGCCCGGTGCGTGCCTCGCTGTTCGGCAGCGGCGGCACGCTGCCGATCGACTTCGCCGGGCCGCCGGAAACGTTCAGGGCGATCTCCTACTCGAAGGTGCTCAAAGGCGAATTCGCACCCGGCACGTTCAGCGGGAAGATCGCGATCGTGGGCGCCTCGGCTCCGATCCTGCAGGACGTCCACACGACAGCGACGACCGGCTCGGGCCAGATGGCGGGGGACGAAATCGTGGCCAACGCGACGGACACGCTGCTGCGCGGCGTGCCGCTGAAGGATGCGCCGGGCTGGCTGAACGTGCTGCTGATCGTGCTGCTGGGGATCGCCGTGCCGCTGGGCAGCCTGCGCCTTCGCCGCCTGCGCTCGCTGGTCGATGCGATCGCGCTTGCGCTCGTGTTCACGGTGGCGACGCAGATCGCCTTCGACGAGGGCTTGATCCTGAGCTTCGTCTACCCGCTGCTGGCGCTCGTGCTGGGGACGATCGGCACGATCGTGATCCTCTACGTGGGCGAGGCGATCGAACGCGAGCGCATGCGCTATGCGTTCTCGCGCTTCGTCCCCGCGGGGGTCGTCGACGAGGTGCTGGCGAGCGCCGATGAGAACCTGCGCCTCGGCGGGGTCGAGCGCGACTGCACGGTGCTGTTCAGCGACCTGCGCGGTTTCACGAGCTTCTCCGAGACGCAGCCGGCGGCGCGCGTGATCGACGTCGTCAACTGCTACCTCAACGAGATGACCGAGGCGATCCTCGACGCCGGAGGAACGCTGATCTCCTACATGGGCGACGGGATCATGGCGATCTTCGGCGCGCCACTGGAGCAGGACGACCACGCCGACCGGGCAGTCGCGGCGGCGCGCGAGATGATCGGCCCGCGCCTTGACCGCTTCAACGAGTGGCTTGCCCAAGAGGGCTTCGATCACCGTTTCGCGATGGGCGTGGGGCTCAACAGCGGCACCGTGATGGCGGGAAACGTAGGCTCGGAGCAGCGCATCGAGTACACGGCGATCGGGGATACGACGAACACGGCTTCGCGCCTTGAGGGAATGACCAAGGACCACGAGGCGATGCTGTTCATCGCCGCCTCCACGCGCGAACGCATGCGCTCCGGTGCCGAGGAGCTATCCCACGTCGGCGAGTTCGAGGTGCGCGGGCGGATGGGCACGCTCGCGGTCTTCACGGTCTGGCCGCAAGGCCTCGCCGATCAGGCTGATATGCGCGAGGGTCGAGCGACGCGAGCCGAGCCGCCGGCCTAGCGCGAGCCGCTCGGTGGGCCGCTACGGGCTTGGCGCCTTCAGACCGCGCACGAGCTCGGACGGGTCGACCCCGAGGCCACCGGCGATCTTCAGCAGGTTGTGCAGGCTGAGGTTGCGCCGGCCGCGCTCGACCTGCCCGAGGAACGTCCAGTGGACGGCACACCGGTCGGCCAGCGCCTCCTGACTGAGCCCGAGGCTTTCGCGCCGCTCGCGCACGCGACGGCCGAGCAGGCGGGTGGCATCGGACAGCGGCTCGGGCATGGAATGTCAACAACATCCGACAGCGACTGTCTATGTCCAGAGCAAGTGGGCCTAATGCGTCCGAGTCCCAACTATTCGTATCCTGGTACAGTCCGCGTCCCCACGCGGAGAGGCAGGGGAGGCAGGCTCCCACTCAGCCTGCCTCCCCTAGCATTGGCGGAGGGGCAGTAGACTGCCAGCGGCTTCGACACTCCCGCGAAGTCAGCGCCATGGCAACGACAGCTCCCGAGCCTCCATTTCACCTGTTGCTCGAGGTCGACGAGATCGACGTGACGGCGACCGCGCTCAAGCTGCTGATCTCCGACGAGGCCCACGAACAGCAGATTCGCGGGCTCGCGCGGGAAGTGCTGGCGCAGCTCGACGGCCAGCCCGACGAGCATGGCATCCTCTCGGTGACGCTCGGCTCGCGGCAGATGAAGATCACGCATACGGCGCTGCGCTCGCTGTTTCGTGACCTCGGGCGCGAGCAGGCCGACGATCTCGAGCGCTTGCGCGCGATCCTCGAGAAGCTGCCCGACGAGCACACGATGCGCGCGATCACGCTCGACTGAGCAGGCGGCTCAGCGAATCGCTGCGATCACGGCGAAGCGGTTCTGATTTGAAGATGCCGTCGAATGCGTCAGGTGCTGCTCATCGCGCCACCAGGTTCATCAGCTGCACGGCGGTGAGCCTCGCCTGCCGGCGCCGGCCACACTCGGAGATCAGCTCGAGACCGACCGAGCGCAGCAGCGTGTGGCGGTAGGAGAACGGCGCGAACGTCAAGGAGACGAACAGCAGCACGGCCTCCGCAGCCTGGAACGCTCGCAACCCCCGCTTGGCGCCAGCGCGTCGCAGCGCCTGGAAGGCATCGTCCATGGCGGTCGACGAGTGGCTCGCGCGCTTCAGTCTGCGTCCGCCGTCGAGCTCCTCGCGCATGATCAGGGCTACGAACGCGGGGTGGAGCTGGAGGAAGCGCATGTAGCCATCGGCCGCAGCGACAAAGGCGCTGCGCAGCGGCGCGAGACCGGCGTCGCCCTCGCACCATGCGCGCACAGGCGCAAAGGCCTGCTCGGTCGCCTCCTGGCGAGTGTCGAAGACGGCGGTGAGAACCTGGCCGTAAAGCGCCCGCTTGGAGCCGAAGAAATAGCCCGGCGTGCCGCGCGAGAGGCCGGCAGCAGCACCGATCTCGGACATGCTCGCGCCGTCGTAGCCATGCGCTGCGAACAGCTGTGTGGCGGCATCGAGGATGGCTATGCGGCTGCGCTCGGCGTTGCGCAATCGAGCCGGGGGAGCGATGGGCAGACGCTCGTCCTTGCGCGTGGGCTTTCGTCGCGAGACGGGGGCTCGGACGGCCGTTGCTCGTGCCATCCCGACATCCTAGCTTGTCGCTCGACAAGCTAGTGCTGATAACTTGTTCAATGTCAAGTTAGATACTCCACGAGGAGGTTTACCCTTGTCTGCGCCCGAGCCAGTCATGTACTTCGACCTCGGCTCCCCCTACGCGTACCTCGCGCTGGCGCGCGCGGAGTCGGTCTTGGGGGTGAAGCCCGAACTCCAGCCGGTGCTGCTGGGTGCGATCTTCGCGCGGCGCGGGTTCGGCTCGTGGGCGCACACGCAGGCTCGCGAGGGGCGGATCGCCGAGATCGAACGGCGGGCGCGCCGCTACGGGCTGCCGCCGTTGCGCTGGCCCGCGGAGTGGCCCGGAAATGGCCTGGCCGCGATGCGCTGTGCGATCTGGGCGGGCGCTCAGGGAAGGGGAGGGGCCTTTGCTCGCGCCGTGTTCGAGCGGCAGTTCGTCGAGGGTGCGGACATCGCCGATCTCGACATGCTGCTCGGGTGCGCCAGGGACGCGGAGCTCGATGCCGAGGCGCTCGGTTGTGCATTGGGCGAGTCGGCGCTGAAGCAGTCGCTGCGCGAGGCGAGCGATCGTGCCTGGGAGGTGGGGGTGCGCGGCGTGCCGACTCTGCAGGTGGGGGAATCGCTGTTTTACGGTGACGACCAGCTCGAGCTGGCGGCGGAGGCGCTGGCAAGGCGTGCTGGCCAGGCAGCGAGCGCGGCGAACGCCGCCCCCGCGAGTTCGAGATTTTGAAATACTTCATCCCGGTGCAGTTCGGGAGCGATATACCGTCGTGGATCTCCGCCATGACGGACGTCCTCATGCTCATGCTGTTCATGTTGGGTATGCGGCGCGGAAGACGGCCTGGGAAGAAGGAGGACGCTAGGCCAGATGAGCCTGTGGTTCGGTCTCAACCGAATCCCCTTGAACACAGATACGCTCGCCGCAGGCTCGGCTATGCGTCCGCAGTCGCCCAGCGGCCGTATGTCTCCTCTCCCAGTGGAACCACCCACAACAGGCCTCCCAAGCTGACGGCCGAGCAGGAAGCGGACCTCATCGAGCGCGGGTTGCCGGAGAGACTGGTGCGGAACGGCAACCTCGACTATGCCTCGTTGACCAGCGGCTCCATGTCGGATCGGATGCGCAACGGCTGCTGCTGACGCGGTGGATGGTCGTCTGGCTTGATTTCTAGGTCAATACGCGCGGATGTCGCCAGCGCTTGACCTTCGCACTCGCTTCGAACATCCTCGCCGTAGCACGGTTCGCCCATAACGCAGAAAAGCCCCGCTTTGCAGGGCTTTTCGCATGCGCTCGAGTGGACTCGAACCACCACGGGCCGTAAAGCCCACAAGGCCCTCAACCTCATTTGCCCCGAATAGCTACGTACGCCGGTGGCCAGATCGTCCGTCTTGTGGGGTTTCGCGTAAGCATCGGCCGCACCGGTCGGGCCGAGTGTTGCCACGCTGTTGCCACGGATTCGTCCTCGCTGACCGAGCTGAGCAGAGGGGCGCGGCGGGCGCCGGCATTCCGCGCGGGTCGCAGCCCCCCAAGCGGCGCAGCACCCTGCAAGGTTGGATGCGAGAGTCGAGGCGTCTGGCTTGGGTCGCGGTGCTAGGTCGCGTGGTCGTGAGGACCCCGCCGTCTCTCAGGTGTTGAGCACAGTCGGCTGTGAGCCACGCGCAACTAGGATGGGATCTGTGGCTGACAGAATCGCGGTGCTCGACCAGCTTCTGAGCGAGATGAACGACAGCGAGGTCGCAAAGGCGTGGGCCCGATGCATGCGGGCACTGCGGACGCGGGAGCTCGTACGCACTGCCAACACGCCTGTTGGTGACTACGCTGAGCGCATTTGTTGCGAACGCTTCGGGCTTTCGCGCCGCGGGTTCTCCGAGAAGTCTCTGGACGCCGTTGACGAGCGCGGGCTCCGCTATCAGATCAAGGGAAGACGGCTTACGCAAGAGAACAAAAGCCGCCAACTTGGCGCAATACGCGATCTTGAGCGTACCCCCTTCGACATACTGCTCGCCGTGTTCTTCAACGAGGATCTTGAGCTACAGGAGATATGGCAGATCCCTTGCGAGATGGTGCAGGAAGCATCGTTCGTGGCACGCACGAACTCCACCCGCTTCGTCCTTACCAAAGCAAGGCAGAAAGACCCACGCGCTCGCCGACTGCTCTGAGCTTCAGCCAGCTCGCCCAGACGAGATTTTGTCGTCGTCGCCGACAACGACACCCGCTTCGGAAACGAGCTTGTCGATCTCCTCAACAGCCTCTTCTGCATCCTCGATCGAGACATGTGGCTTCAGCGCGTTCAGGGCCGTAGCCCGATGCTGGACATTCTCCTTGTCGCCCAACTCACGGGTCACCCACAGCGCAGTCGCGAGCCGCTCAAGCTCAACGACGCCACGGCTCCCAAGCCGTTCCACGATCCAGTCCAGCTTCCCGCCGTAGCGGCGCATCGTCCGCTGGAAGCGCCTTTCCAGTTCGACTCCACGCGTCGTCGTGATTACTCGCGGGCCGAAAGGCGGGGGCTGAGGTTCCCGTTCGAGCAGACGATCCGCTCTCATAGTGCTCAGCTCATCGCGCAACTCGAAGCTGAACGGGCCATGCTTATAGAGGATGAAGTCGAAATCGAACGGGATCTCGAACAGCTCCCGCAGGAGATACGCCGCCTTCTGAATGTGGGTCTCGCCGGTCCAGGAGCCGCGGTCATGCAGACGGCGCGCCAGTCCGACGAGAACAGCGTCTTGTGCCAGGCGATTCATTATTTAGACTCCTCTTCGACATCGAGGCTCTCCTCGGCGGCTTGGTGGGCCAACGCGTCGCTGATGACCCGCTCGCGATAGTCGGCAAGCCAGGCTTCGACCGTGTCGCGTTGCTCTGGTACGGCAAAGACATACTCGTTGCGCGACACGGGAGGTTCGGCCAGCACCGGCGACAAGGAGACAACCGGAACCACAGAGCCGTCGCGGTTGCGTACTGGGAATTCCGCATCACCCTGGCGCGGGCTTCCGCCGTGGCGGATGTTCTCGGCGCCGAACTCCGCGACCGCTGCCTCGAACAAAGCGTGGACCTCAAAGCTCCCGTCATCTGGAAGCCGCTGGTAGACGACCCGGAAATGGTCCCGCCCGATAATCCGGCGCGCAGCTTCGTGCCCAGGTGCCTCATGATCTCGCGCGGCCGCGCGCATTGCGGCGAGAACCTCGGCGTCGGTGTACCTGAGATGACCCGCCACGTCGGTGGGAAATCGCCCGTCCGGTAGCCAGGACGTCAGGAACTCCTTCAGATGCTGGTCGTAGATCAGGCGAGTCGGGTGGAAGTACACCTGACTGAACATGAAGTACCGGGCCAGCCAAAGTCCCTCGGCCGCCTCGACGCCGCCGCGCTCGATCCCCAACTGCGGCTCGCGAATCGCCTTCTCAGGGGCGCCGTCGCGCTCCTCAATTGCGGCCGGCAGGATCCGCAAGGTCCTGATCAGGCGATCATGGTCGAATCGGCCATACGCAACCCCAGTATGCAGGCTGTCGCGTAGTAGATAGTCGATTCGGTCAGCCCCAAACGAGTCGCCGGTGACCATCTCGGCCAGAATCGCCTCCCACGGCGAAAACGACAGCTCCAGCCCGAGCTTCTCGACCTGTCGAGGCCCGAGCGCGATCTTCGCGAGTTGATCGGGATCAGGACGATGAGTCATCTGCCCCCAAACCTTGCGCATCTCGGCGGAGCGGAGGATCTCGAACGTGATTCGCTCATGATCCCATCCCTCCGGCAGTAGGTCATCCTCTGCGGCATGTGAGAACGGCAGATGGCCGGTGTCGTGGCAGAGCGCGGCAAGACGAAGAAGAGATCGAGATACCGCGTCATCGAGGCTGCCCGGTTCGGGCACAACCTCACGCACCTCGTCCGACAGCTTCTCCAGCCGCGTCACGACGTCGTATATCTGCCCCGCGACGTGCATCACCCCAAGCGAATGCTCGAATCGACAATGCGACGCGCCCGGGTAAACAAGCGAGGAAAGTGCAAGTTGATGGATCCCTCGGAGTCGCTGAAAAGGCGAGGAATCCATCACGCGTCGCTCCACCGTGTCGAGCTGGATGAATGTATGGACCGCATCGCGGACCTCTGAATGGCGACTCTGCACGAGATCGCTATCCAACCATGCCCGTCGGGCGCTTATCCGTGACGGGCGGGCTCGCCACCGCGGGAAGCCTCGCGACCCTCCGTGAGTCGGAGCTGCTATACGAACATATGTTCCCATCCGAGGATGATGACCCGTAAGCCGGACGCGATCGATGAGCCGTCCGACCAGGCCGCGATGATTCGAAGTGGTGGCGTCCCATAAAGGAACCATCCCCGACTCCGAATCGCCGCATCCGCGCTCCGACCGGGCTCGATTCATGCCGCGCATGGGACACGGACAGCAGTCATTGCTGCCGCTCTTGGCCAAGGCGGGTGTCACAACAACGGTAACGCCGCTCTATTACCTTGAGCACAACCCGCAACTGGCGCTGCTGCCGGCCGACCGGATGGGCCGCGTGCTCGACCCATGCACCCAGCTTCGTCAGAAGCCCTGGGGCGACCGAGCAAAAGGCTTCCGAGCCCTCGGGTTCGGAAACGAGCCAGAGCCGTACGAACCCGACCGTGCGCGGCTGACCGATCGCGAACTAATCGCGCTCGCGCTCGAGCCACTCGACGCGCAACGAAGCCGCGGCGGCACCCTACTACTCACGACGTTCCATGTGGCCGGCCCTGCCGACACCCGAGGGCGGGACATCGAGCTCACGCTCGCAGGCATAGCCATCGAGCAGTTCCGCCGCGAACGGATGGACGAGTTGCCCCCTCACAGCCAAACGGACATCCCGCGAGAGATCTTCGCCACGCTCGCGATTCGGGTCGAGGATCTAATCTCAGCGAGAGGTCGGCGGCGTCTCGCTGAGCAATACCTCAGCCTCAATCCGGACGGCTACTGGGTCAAGATCGTCGGCTATCACGAGCGAGCATCACTCAGGGCGATCCGCGCCGGCAGCGCATTCCTCTCGGCGCTTCGCGAAGGCGGACGACCCGTTGGATCCTGCGGACCCGGGCAGTTGCATCTAGCTCTTCTGGCCGACGAGATCTCCTCGAAGTATCGGCCTTGCCGAAAGCGAGCGGTTCGCGATCCCAGCAACATGGGCCCCAGCAAAGAAGGACGGCAAGCCCAGACGCCGCATGAGGATGGCCTACAACCCCGGCCTGCAGTGGTCGTTCAGGATCGGATCGGAAAAGGCCCGCGCAGCTTTCGTCTCCGCGCCTTGCGATTGCGGCTACCACAAACCCGAGTTCGCTCCCACGAACATCGAGGTTCCCCGACACGCGGCGGCCACACGCGCCCGGCAGGCAGCGGAAGCCCTCGCCGGGGAGCCGGAGGACCGACGCGAGTGGGTGCTCGCCTCCTCGCAGATGGCCTCATGGAAGGCCGGAGACGCCGAAATCCTTCAACACCACACCGCGACGCCTCGTTACCAAGCGGTCTTCGACGGTCTGGATGCCGGCGGCGAGATCGCGTTCGGCGAGCAGGCCGACCTCTAGCGACCGACGCGGGTCACAGCGAGCAGCACGCTCTCGGTGAGCGTCAGACCTTCGATCACTGCAGCCCGCTCCCATACGAGGGCCAACTCCGGAGCAACGTCCCTCAGTAGACGCGAGACCGGCCTACTGGCTAGTCGCTGTGACAATCGCACGGGCACCGCGATCGTCGACTCGGGAGTCCCACGCCCGCCTTGACAGAACCCGCGACGCATCGTCAATAGGCGTAGGTAGTTCCCCGACGCTGCCGACAGCGAGCAAGTCGGGGGCCCGACCGTCGGCAACACGCACTCGAAAACATTGCGTCCTACCTCCTCAGCCACGAGCGCTGCCTCCAAGAGGACGCTCCCAAGTACGTCGGCCGTGACGCCGAGATCCAATGTCTGATCCGCCAGCCATCTGGCCGCCTCGTCTGAAAGTAGGACCGGCTCGTGTAGCTCACCCGGCCTGCGCACCTTCGCGCCTAGAAGCTCGTCAGGTGACGGAACGCGAGGAAGCGGGTCAGCTCTCAAGACACGCAACGCAGTCCGCTGCCGATGGCTCACGCGCCGATCCAGACCCATCCGATAATAATACCAGTATTATTATCGGATGCCACGCACGCCACGCGACCCGCGACAGCTCGCCGAGGGGCGCGCCGTCGCTCGATCACTCCGCGCGGCACGCGAGCTCTCCGCCGTGCCCCAATCGGGCATTGCCTCGGGAAGCGGCGTGTCGCTCGACACTGTCCGCAAGCTCGAGCTCGAGCAAATCCTTTCGCCGTCGTTCCTTACCGTCGCGCGCATCGCCCGCGTGCTCGACCTCACCCTCGACCAACTCGCCGCGGACGCGATACGCGCCGGCGAGCGAGTACGCCCAAGTTGACCGCGCAGCGGCCGGGGGACCTGCTAAAGCATGCGTCGCCGCGGCGCGGGCTCGCGAAAGCGCGTGACTCCTAAGATCAGTGCCTCGCGCAAGCTCATTGAGCCGAATACCCGTTGGTGCCCCGCCAAGCTTCGAATAGCGCTCTGTAAGCTCGGGCAGCTTCCCACCGACTGGAGCTGCTAAGCCACCCGGTAGTGTTCGCTAAGTCGCATGATTCGATAGGATCGACTTCGGATGGGGCAAGGCGACTTGTATTGGGAGACACTCGCGCGGACATGAGTGCTCCCGAAACGGATAGCGTCGAGCCAGATGCCCCGCCTGCCGTTCCGCGTCGCGCTCTTCCTCAGCTCCTATGCGCCGCTCTTCGCGCTGCTGGCGTACAAGAATCGGCGCAGCGAGAGCACATGGCTTGCACTCGGCGCGATCGCCGTCCTCTCCCTTCTCGCACTGCTCGTGGTGATGCTCAGCAAGAGGGGGGAGCATGGCGCGAGCATCACGATCAAACATTCAAGGCCCAAGGATGGGGACGTGCTCGCCTACACCGCCACTTACCTGGTCCCGTTCCTGGGCGTCGACCTCACCAAAGTTGAAGGGATTATTGTGCTCGCTGGCTTCCTGCTCGTGCTTGGCATTGTCTACGTCAACAGCGACATGCTGTTCGTGAACCCGGTACTCAGCCTCGCCGGCTACCACAGCTTTTGGATTGTCGACAGCGAAGGCCACGAGTACAGCCTCATCACCCGTCGCACCGAGGTCGAGCCAAAATCGACGATCACGCCAGCCCAGGTCGGTAAATACGTTCGCATCGAGGTCGGCGAATGACCGCCGAGGAAGCCTATGAGGCGCTAGCGCAGTTCTTAGCGACCAACCCACCGCTCGACCTTGCGACCGTCGCCAAGCCGGCCAACAACGAGATCGCACAAGAAGCGAGATACCTCACGCTTGCCAGCAGCGCGGACGCGTTCTTCCGGCGCATCACCGCCGAGGCCATCCTCGAGGGCGAGCCACCCGACCTGCGTCAGCTCGACCTTACCTTCAAGCCCGATCCGGGGACCGTCGAGTGGGCGAAACTTGACGAGATCCACGCCGTTCGGCTCGCCGCCGAGAACTACCAGCAGTTGGCGCGCCTCAGTCCGTTCGACCCGGGCGACGAGGGCTACAAGAAACGGCTCCTATTCTGGATCGCCAACAGAACCGTCGACGGGGTTCGCGCGTGCTTCTTCCGGGCGTTCTCGGCGACCGCTGAGCTGAAGCGCAAACGCGGCGCCGTTCTCGTTAACCGGGACGGTGCGTTCAGTCGCATTGAGGGACAGCTGTTCATGTTCGACGAGAACGTCGACTGCGTCGTCTTCGACGAGTACCTCTTCGTGCTGCGCAAGAACGACTACCGACGGATCTTCGACCAGTTCGAGCAGATTCGCATTGCGGCCCGAAATGCTGCCCGCACCTTGCACGGACGCGTGCCGATAGCGAACCTGCAGGAGTTCGCCGATGCTTGCGTCGCCCAACCGGCGATGGCCGACAAGCTAATCGCAGTCCAAGGCCGCGACTACTTCCCACGCCTGACCTACGAGATGCTGGAGCCCGTGATCGAAGAGTTCAACCTTGATATCCCCGTCGAGCAGCGCGACGGCCGCCCGCACCTCGTTTTCCGATCCGCGGCCGCCCTCCGCTGGCAGATCTTACGCCTGGTCGATGATGATTTCCTCAGAAGCTCAATGACCCAGCACCACTACGAAGTCAACTCGAAGACCGCGAAAGACTGAACGATGACGCGACCGAACCTATGCGCGCAGATTGAGCAGAGTCCCAGTGGAGATAGCGGACCGTAGTCCTCGGCTCACGTAGGCAACGAATGGGGACGGCTGGAAACGCTCCACCGGAGATATGCGGCGTGTTACGGAGCGATTGATCAAACCCCAAGCGGATCAATCGTCCGTATGGCACTGTCCGTGTCATGACTAATAGATATGAAGTACTCCACGACGTACCCCGCTGCGGTCGACAGCTGCTTGTGATCGCCCTCGCCGTCGTCACAGTCCTGTCCATGTCCGCCTTCGTAGCTCGTTTCTCGGCGCTTGAGTTCGAGCACGGCGCTAGTAGCGAGTTTGCGCCGCTTGCTCTCGCACTACTTGAGGGCAGCGCGGTCGTCGTGGGCGGCCTGTTTATTCAACGATTGACATTACGCACGAACGCTCGTGTGCCTCGTCCTGTGGGGCGTGCGAGCTTACTAATCCTAGGTTTCTTACCTCGCCTCGTGCACCAAGGAGTGCTGTTAGCTGCACGAGCTTTGCAACCACGGGTTAGGTGCGCCGTCGATCAGGTGGCGTACCTCGAATCAGTTTCGAGGAGCAATGAACTTTCGCCACCGCGGCTCCAACCGCCGCTCAGATCGCGACTGCCTGAGCAGGGGCGCAGCGCAGGACGATCTCTTAGGCGGTTTAGCCAGACAACATAGCCGGCGTAACGCCTGGCCTGCCGTTGTCACGGCGCTGGCTGGCGCCTGTGCCACGGTATGCACCGTCCTGACGCTCACCGGCGTTGGACCGATCGGGCACGGTTCGTCATCGAGTCCGTCGACGGACCCAGGACACGGACAGCTAGTGCTGCGAACGAGCACAACCGTCGTCCAGTTCACGCTGACGATCGAACAGCGGGCACACCGTCGGCGCCACGTCATGTTAGTCAGGATCCGTCGCGAAAGCGCGGTATGGGCGCTCACGACGTTCAATGGACTACTCGGCTGGGCGCAACTGGATGCCGCCGTAGGGAATCAGAGCTTATAGGTACGGCGGGGTGTCGATGACGGATTGACGCCTAGCAGCATTTGGGCTGCTCGCAGCCTTTGGGCGTGCGACAGGCAGCCGGGGCACCCCGTAGAGGCGCGGTCGGAGGACACCCACGGTCCGCTGGCAGCCTTTGGGCGGGATAGTCTCCGGTCCAACGATGCGTCTACGCACACGTACCCGGCGGCGCGAGTGGACCGTGGGCGTCCTCCTGTTGGGCAACTGCGTCGCGGTTGCGCTTGCGTCTTGCGGCGGGGCGAGCCGGACCACCGCTAGTCACGCGCACGGCCTGCCGACACTCGGTCGTCGGTTCCCCCACATCGTGGGGTTCGGCGTCGTGCGCCCACCTACTATCTCCTTCGGCGGGGACCCGACGTCTGTGGTGTCAGATATCCACTGGTCCAGATGGGGTGCGATGGAAGCGATCGGCTCAGGCACGAGCGACTGGGTGTGGCCAGGAACGTGCGTCGGGTGCAACCGGCCTTCGGCGGCTCGCGTGGTGGCTTTTCGTCTGGGCACCTGCAAAGGTCGCGCGGCGTATCTAGCGGAGGAGTGGTTTTTCCCTGAGTACGGGGAGCATTTCGATCCGTCACGAGCGCTCTCGCTCTGCACGAGCGCCGCGACGCCGCCTTCGCTTGCCGCGGCAGAACCAGCGGAACCCGTGAAATGTCCCCCGACCGCGATGAGCGGTGCTGGTACTGCGACGGAAGTTACGGCCGTGAGCCTCTCTTGCACGGAGGTGTCGAGGATCATCTCCCACATCGTTGCTGGGCCTTACGCGCACGAAAACCGCTTCAAAATCGGCACGTTCCGTTGCGGTACGGAGGGCTCATTTGGGGGCGCACCGTCGATCGACTGCGAACTGGACCACCGTTCTGTGTTCTTCACCGTCAGAGCCGACTAGCGGCCGTAGGGTTCCACTACCTCTATTCGACCTCCCGTTCGGCAGCAGTCGCCTGTACTCGACGCTCAAGCTGGGCCAAGAGCGAGATGCCGCGGCCGGAACTTTCTATGGTCACAGCCTTACGCGCCTCCTGTTCGCCAAATGGAAGGTCGCCGTTCGGTTCGAGGGTCTTCGCCGCGCCTCGGAGTAGCTCCGCTGCCGCTCGAGGGCGCACACGACGTTCAAAGCGCTTGTTTCGGGTGGCGGATGCGACGAACATGCCGAGCTCGGGATCCTGTTCGGCCAAAAGTCGCTCTGCGGCCTCGCGGAGCGGGACTCGGTTGCGAACGCGCCCCCATTCGCTTGCGTAGACGGGGTGCTTCAGTACCGCGAGCTGCGGCGCGATTACGCCATCTCGAAGCAGTCCCTCCACGAGCGTCGTGTTCCTGCGCATGCACCAGTACACCTGCAGCCAAAACCGCCTGAAGCTCCCGCCGCGGGAGACAAACTGCTTGAAGTAGGAGTTGTCGACCGGGAAGTAGCTGTCATCGACCGGGATACGATCAGGCGCGCTCAACACAAACGTTCCTGCGTCGACAGGCTTGCGGATGCCGAGGAGAGCGAGGCTCGCACGCACCTTGTAAAGCGAGTATTCCCCTCCGTGGACTCGCCCCGTGGAGATCCTCACGGGTATGTCTTGATTGCCTTCTGGTGGCACCTCGTAGTGGAGGTGTGAGGATGCGTGCTTCTCGCCCGCCACTGGGTATTGCGGAAGCACGATCACGTTCGGGGGCGGTTCGATAGTTCGGGCGCTTCCACCCTGCGCAAAGCACACTTCAATGTGTGCATATCCCACGATGGTGATTTTGACTTCGCGCACGTACGCGGTGTGCGGGCTCGGATTGTGGACTTCGAAGTCCATGGTCGGTGTGGAGGCCAGCGTTTGGATCCCGCGAATCCCGGCTTCGGGCAGATAGGCTTCTTCGGCTTCGTTGCGAACGTACGCTGCTGTGATCCTCACGGAGCCTCGGGGTGCGGCGGCCGGACTCTTCTCCCCGGAGCTGAGCAGGCCGACGATAGCTATACCGGCGGGGACGGCGGCCGCAATTGCCGCGAGCACGACTGCCGCATAGGTGATTTTCTCGCGTTTGCTCGCCTTTTCACGGGGCACGAGGCGTTTGATGCGGCGCGACTGTTTGATCCGCTCCAGTCGATTCAAAGCAGTACCGATCTCTGCGTGCTCAGCGGCATGCGCTGTCGACCCCCGTTGAGCGCGTCCACTGCCGCCATTCCCTTTTGCTGGGAGGCGATCCAGCTAGTTCGCACGCGCGGGCGACGAGGAACCTGGTCCCGAGATCCCATATTTCGGGCGGTTCGAGGTGATCTTCCCTACCCTCGCTCGCGGCGAGAAGGTTGCCGTTCGGGTTGAAGCTGAGGTCTATTGGCTGCGTGAACTGGGAGGCAGGTAGAGGGCCCGACGCAGTCCCGTCGTGGAGGTTCAGGAGACGCACATGGCCCTCACGGCTAGCGACGGCCACGACTTCGGAGTGGGGCTTCAACGCCCATGCTGTTATTTCGCCACCTTCGCTGTCTATCTTCGGTCCGGCGGTCCGACTTCCGTCTTCGCTGAGCTGGCGGATCAGGCCTCCCTTGACGGCCTCGAGGATGGTTCCCTGTTCGCTGTAACCAGCGAATGTCGCGCCTTCGCTGATCACCGTGTGCTTTGTCTGGCCGCTGCTGAGGTCTATGAACCTCAGCATCGTGTGCCGGTTACCAGACTGCAGTTCGGAGAGCTTGTCGCTCAGGGAGTCGATCAGCAACGTTGATTCGCTCGCGTCGACGGCGAAGCTGCCGATCGGCCCGACGTCGATCGTCTGGACTCGCTGCCAGCTCTTGGTCGACCACAGGATAACGAGCTCTTGGAGGGCGCTGTAGGCGGCGATCAGGTGTCGTTTTGGGAGTTCGGTAACCTCCGCGACCACCGAGGGGGTCTTCGTCTTCAGCTGTTCGCCTTCGATGCCAGCCTGCGTGAGCGTCAGACGGCGCAGGGGCGAGCCGGTGCGAGCGTTCCAGACGAGTACGACTGCGGTGCCCGTTGGGTCCTGGCCGCCAGCGAGCACGAAGTTCTTAGTCAATTGGGCGTCGTCGATGAACAGTCCTCTCGGGTTCTGCACGTCGACCGACCACCAGTGGTTGCTAGGTCGAAATCTGCGCTCGATCTTTGAGGGGTTCAACCTTCTTCCCAGTCGCTTCCGGCGTGCCCGGGCGAACGGTGACGAGTTCTTCTACATGGCTCGCGTTGGGGCCGGTCGTCTCGAGTAGCGCCCCTTCGGGTCCGAAGCTCGCGACCAAGCTGTCTTCCGAGCTGAATGTCTTCGCGTTGATCCCAGATTCGCCGTCGTCGATGAGACTGACGGTCCCGTCCTGCCCGAGCTCGAGCGGACCGCCGGGGCCGGGCAGGAGCGCCTTGGCGGGCCGTCCGTTGTACGAGGAGAGCTGGCCCGCTTCCGGAAGGTTCGCCTGTGCGAGTCCGAGGGAGTTTGCGGCGAACAAGGTAGACCCATGGACGGCCAAGCCGAGGTTCTTGCCTGTGGCTTGGAGGTAGCCTGAGGTGTTCCACTCCATGGTGCCGGCTGTCGTGCCCACGTAGATCGTCTTTTCGTCTTCGCCGTACGCGAGCGATGTGACGTCTCCGGCTATTTCGCGCGCGGGGATCTCTAAATGGGTCGTCAGTCGTTTGGGTTCCACACGAACGACGCCGACACCCCTGATTGCGATCAGTGGCTGGAACTCTGTGTACTCCCGCGCTTCGATGTCGGCGGCTGTAGCGATCGTTGGTGCTCTCGTGGCGGATGTCCGCTGGGATCTCAGTCGCAGCGTCTTCGAGCAGCCTGTGCCGGACGGTGTCGAACACGATCAGCGTGCCGTTGGAGGTCACGACAAGAAGCTTCGTCGACTGCTTGATGAAGCCGAGCGCGATGACGCGTCCGTCGCGAAGCGGTGCCCTTCCTAGCGTCTTTTGGCTCGGATGGTGCAGGTCTTCGATGTCCCAGAGCGAGATCCCGCCGGTCGTGTCGGTCGAGGCGATGAGGTAGGGGCTGTACGAGCCCGCGAGCTTCAGGATCGGCCGGGACAGCAAGGCAGTGCCGAGCGGCGCGGCCGTGGCGGGATCCCAGGTCTTGAGTCTCGGCTCCTTCGAGCTCGTGACGATTGCGGTGGAGACTCTAAGGGCGGTGCGTATTTCTTCCTGTCCGAGTTGGAGCACCTTCTCGACGCCGGGGAACCGCGCGACGGCTTCGGTCAGGAGCCAGCTTCCGTGCTCTGTTGGGGCGCGACTCTGAGCTGCGGCCGCGTACAGCAGACCTCGCCGTGGGTTGGTGCGCATGAGACCCGGAACGGCGCCCCGCATTTCTGATGCGTCATGAGCGGAGGCTTGGTTTTGTGTGTGTCCGCATCCTGGGAGTGCGGAGGCGAGGAGGCCAATCCAGATCGTCCGCCGAATAGCCTTGCCGAGCATTGGAACCTCGCAACATATCTGACGGTAGACCCCATCAGTCGGCGGCAACAAGGCTGGTGGAGTGAGGAGGGGCACCTCGAGTACGCCGCCCAGCTTCGTCAAGAAGGTGGGGAGTGGCGCGCCTGTGAACCGGGGCCGCCTCCTGAGGAGCGGGCCGGGGGATCGGCCTAGCCGCTTCGCCGTGTCTGGCTAGCTGGCTCGTGAGCGAGGGCAAGGGACACGAGTAACGGCAGTTGTGCGGCTTCCGTCAAGGAAGGCGAAATCTGCTGCGAATGGGAATCCTCCGCGCGGGCAACGATTGGGCAGAAGAATCCCGCGAGGCTTGTACGGGACGAGCTCCCCGCGCACTCGTTCGAGGTACGTAAGACCCAGCGGCCCAAGAGTCGCTTGCAATCCGAGCACGGCAACGTCAGGTCCTCCACGGAGAGCTTCGACCAGCGGCACGCTCACCAGGATTTCTTCGCTACCCGCCGTCGTCCCTTCCGATAGGAGCCCGGTGAACGCGATGTCCGCCGACACGGGCATTTCCCCTTCTGCGTAGAAGAGCAGCGCGATGCCCTCCTTTTGCGGAGCGCGCACGATCGTTACTCGGGCCTCCTCCCTGACCACGTCCGGACCGAATGGGATCGCGACCAGGACGCTTCCATGTCCCATGTGAGAGTTCGCCGGGCAGCTGGTCGCCCCCAGGGTTTCGAGCCTTGCCCGTGAGCACGTTGCTAGCCCGAGACCGCTAACGGCGAATCCAAGGACGCTGGGATAGCGCATGTCGAGCTCGCTGAGCGGGGAGGGCACCTTTCCGTCAGTTGTCGATATCCGTGTGCTGAATTCGATGCTGGTGCCGTGGCCGAGATGATTCGGCAAGAAGCGGACGTTCAGCGTTGCCGCCTGGGATGCGCTCGCTACGCTCGGCGCGCACGCGCTCAACAGCACGAGCATCCCCAGGTAGAGAACTCGGCTCACGAGCCTGCTCTGCGGCGGACGCGTCTTAGTACGCGAGGGTGCCTTCGGTCTGTACGACAACCGAGTCGGTCCTGAGATCGAAGACGCCGTAGAGTCGCGCTTCCCCGTGGATGTGCGCGTAACGACCAGTCCCGCTCACGACCCGGAAAGAGCCATGAAAGCTCTGGTAGCGGCCGGCCTTCCCAGGCGTGGCACGGCCGGTGCCGGTGATAGATCCTGCCGCGGTCTTCATCGTGAACTGGCCCGTAAACGAGGAGCCCGTTTTCAGGCGCGCCTGCGCGCTTCCGTCAAGAGCCCCGGATACCGGTCCCTTCTCAATCAGGGTCGACCCTTCCGCCTTGACTAGTTTCAAGCGGGCTGTCGCAAGACCATGGATCGTGCCCGCGCCGCTCGCGACCGCCGTGCCGAACAGCAACAGCAACGTTCCGGCGCAGAGCATTGCAAGAGCCGACCGTGACGCACGACCCGCGGCCTTTGGCCCAGATCTCTGCATAGTTCCCATTTTGCCTGGCCGAACGGGGCGCATCCAGTCGAACAATACCCCGATCCTCACCCAGGCCGGCGGTCGGGGCCAGTCCACGATTTCGCCTGGTCGCGCGCAGCTCTCAGTGCAGCGGGTATCGCGCGATCAGATGCTGCTTGCGCCAACTCGGGACCTTTGCGCGGCCCGCTCGCCGTCCGAATCCGTCGCGTTCGATCTGGCGCAGAATCTCGCGGTACAAGACGCCCGAGATGCCCATCGCGCGGCGGCCCTCGCGCAGAAGCGGGATCGCGGTGAGCCCCTCGGCGAACAGCGCGTCGGCGCGAGCGATCTGGTCGCGCAACAGCTCCTCGCGCTGCCCTGGGTACGGGAAGCCGAAGCGTTCGATCGTGGTTGCCGCGATGTAGACGCGGCCACGTGCGAGATCCTCGTCGATGTCGCGCAAGATGTTGGTCCGCTGCATCGCCCTTCCGAGAACAGCCATCTTGGCGACTCCGTCAGGATGGATCGTGCCGAACAGTCCGGCGAGCATGATCGCAACCGTGCCCGCGACGTATTCGCAGTAGCGTTCCAAGTCGGCCTCGGTCTTCATCACCTCGCCCGTGAGGTCCGCGCGCATCCCCTCGCAGAAATCTGCGAGCGCCTGCCGAGAGAGTGGATAGCGTCGTGAGAGGTCGACCAGCGTCCGGACCTCGGCTGTGTCGAACGCGTCTTCGCCGTGCGCCCATCCCTCGACCGCTTCGACGCGCTCGCTGGCCCGCGGGTCGTCCTCGTCAACGAGATCGTCAAGCGTGCGGAGCAGGTAGTAGAGGCTTCGGGCGTCGCCCTGCAGGGAACGAGGCAGGAGGAGCAGGCCGGCGCTGAAGGTGCTCGCGGCGAGGACGGAAGCTGGGTCGCGCCGGGCTTGTCCCGTTTGCCCGGATGCCGGAGCGCCAGCTTCAGGTGCTCGCGACACTGGAGGGTTGACACTAGCCTCCTCGACCGGTTCCCTCCGTGAGGGACGTCGAGGCGTCGCTCGATCGAGTAGGACTCCCGCCCCCGAGCTGCCGCGCGCCCCTGCGCGACCACGATTGTGCTGGCGACCGCGCAGATCACTGCTGCGATTGCGACGGTGCGCAGGCCGAGCAACCACGCGGGCGCGTAGCGCAATGAGGCGCCGGTTGTCTCGCGAAGCCAGCCGTCGATCAGGTACTGCCCGAGCAGGCCGGCGCCCACGCCGAGCAGGCACCCGCTGAGCAGCATCAGTCCGCTTTCGTAGCTGACGAGCCGAGCGAACTGCCCCGAGCTGAGCCCGAGCGCGCTCAGTTCCTCGATCCGTCCCTCCCGCTGCCAGATCGCCGATGCCATCAACGTGATGACCGAGACGATCGTGGCCACGAGCACGACGAGCGTCGTCGCGTTCAGCCTGGAGAGCGTGCTGCCGAGGACGGCGCTGACTTCCGCCCTTCGTTCGGCGTCGGTCTGTACGTGAAGGGCGACCTCGGGCGGGAGTGCCGCTCTGACCGCGTCTCTACCTCGTCCGATTGGCACGCCTGCTCGAAGTCCGACTGATAGCTCCGTCGCAGCGCTGCTTCCCCAGAGCCGGGCCTGCTCGTCGCCGTTCATGACGATCGCTCCCGGCAGCCATCCGTAGTTCGCGATCGTCGCGGCGAGGCGGAGCCGATGATTTCCACTCGGCGTGGGAAGCGTGAACGCCTCGCCGAGATGGAGATGGCGTTCGCGCGCGATCGTCTGACTGATCGCCGCCCAACCGCCTTGGCGCAGGCGCCGATCAGCCACGGTGAGAGAGCCGTCGATCAGCTGGCTCGGCGCAATCTGCGCCGCCAGTTGAGGGGGCACACCCAGCACCCAGACTCGCCTGTTAGGAATGTCGAGGAACGCGTCGCGCCAAGGAAGCACCGACGCCACGGCGCGCGACTGCTCTAGGCGCCGTTTTGTCTCCACATAGGCAAACGGCTGAGTCGTGTAGACGTTCTCGGGTCCTCCAGGCTTGATCCATAGCTGGCCGCTCGAGAACAAGTCGGTCGCCCCCGTGCGTGCGGCGTGCTTGACGTCCGCGACCGAGCCGCCGATCAGGACCATCAGCAACGTCGCGATCGCACCCGTCGCCAGCAGCGCTACCGAGCGCGTGGGAGCCGTTCGGAGCTCGGCCACCGAGAGCTGGGTAGGCGCGTCGCCCGAGCGCAGCGAGAGCGCGCGAGCGAGACCGAGCAGGTAGCGAGTGCCCATCGGCAAGCAGAGCACGAGCCCAAGGGCGAGGGCGATGAGCCCCCCGACGGTTGTGGCGGGCGCAAGCAGTGATGCTGCGACTGAACCGCAGATCAGCACGAGCCCACAGGCAAAGATGAGCGTGTCCGACAGACGCACCCTGAGCGCGAGCGAGAAAGTGCGGCCAAGGCTCTCTTTGTCGGCTACGGCGCTTGTGCTGCGCAAGATCGTAAGCGCAGGGATCACCGCCGCGGCGAACGCCGCCAGGAGCCCCCCGCCAACCGCGAGTAGAACCGTCTGCAGGCTCACGATCCGCTGTCCGCCGATCGGGAACGCGGCTGCGATGTAGCCCGGGAGCGAGCCGTAGGCGAGCCGCGAGATGAGTTCGCCCGCACCCACGCCGAAGAGCACGCCGAGCACCCCGAGCACGAGTGCATCGAAGGCCAGCGTTGCGAGGATCATCGATTCAGGCGCCGCGATCTCGACGAGATTCGCGACGAACCGCCGCCGCCGCTGACTTGCCAGGAGCAACGCATTGAACGCGAGGATGATCCCCGCCACGAGGCTTATCGCGCTGAAGAGGAGCGTCACCTGTTTTTCCGGTGCCGCGGCGGCGCCGAGAAGCTTTGCTTCGGTAGCGATTGGCCGTGGATTCAGGGCCTGCCCGTAGCGGGCATCGAGCGCTCGCAGGAGTGCTCGTTCGCGGCCTCGCCGCGGCTCGATCAAGATACGACTGATCCTCCCTTGCGCCCCAGCGAGGCTCTGCACGACGGCCAAGGGGGCGGCCCCGATCGGACTCTCGGACGCGGCACCAAGCTTGGTGCTCGGTACGGCCGCGTCCAGGGTCAGGTGTTCGGTGCGCCCGCCGGTGAGAATCGTCAGTTCGTCCCCGGGACGTGTTCCGATCGCCTCGGCGGTGGACTCGGTCAGAATCACAAGCCCGCGCCGGTTGCCTTCCGCGGCGCGCTGGAAGGCTGAGGACAGCTTGCCCCCGAGGGGCAGGATCTGTTCGGTCGCTCCGAGTAGCGTCAGAGGACGACGCCCCTTCGCCCCAACGGCAACGATCGGCTGCTGAAAGAGGGGCGCCGCGGTCTTGACATCGGGCATCGCTTCGACTTCTTCTGAGATGTGCTGGTCGAATCCCGCTGGCCCGCGCGCCGCAAGTTCGAGCGTCGCGCGTCCGGCGACTCCGTGTGTGATCTGCTCAAAGGAGCCCGTGACACTGCTTTGTGCGACTTGGACGGCGAACAGCAAAGCCACTCCCGCCGCGACACCGCCGATCGCGAACAACTCGCGCAACGGCTGCACGCGCAAGTTGGGCTTGTAGAACAGGACAAGGGTTTGCAGCCGGCCGAGCATCGCTAGCTCGCGCTCGGTGCCGCCGCGGCGTCGTACTCGCCCAGGCGACCATCGTGCATCCCAAGCGTTCGGTCGGCGAAGGCGGCGACACTCGGATCGTGCGTGACCACGATCGCCGCCGCCCCATGCTCACGCGCCGTAGAGCTCATTAGGGCGAGCACGTCTGTGCCCGTTGCGCTGTCCAGGTTCCCCGTCGGCTCATCGGCAAGGATGAGCCTCGGCTTACCGACCAGCGCTCGCGCGATTGCTACGCGCTGCTGCTCACCCCCCGAGAGTCGATTCGGGAAGTGTTTGCGTCGTTCC
The DNA here is from genome assembly GCA_963714215.1 of uncultured Solirubrobacteraceae bacterium. Lineage (GTDB taxonomy): Bacteria > Actinomycetota > Thermoleophilia > Solirubrobacterales > Solirubrobacteraceae > Palsa-744. The sequence goes on along the minus strand of CAVQNP010000002.1, from coordinate 1,078,224 downwards.
GAGAGACCGACCTCGCCGAGCGCCTCACGCGCTCGTGAGCGGGCCTCCTCGCGGTCGACGTTCCGCAGAAGGAGGGGTATCGCGACGTTCTCCTCGGCGGTGAGGCCTGCCTGGAGCTTGAAGCTCTGAAACACGATGCCGAGCTTCGTCCGCCGGTAAGCGAGGGTCTGCCTTTTGTCGAGCGCCCCAACGTCGGTGCCCTCGAATCGCACATTCCCCGAATCGGCCTTCATGAGACCGGCGACCACGGAGAGGAGCGTGCTCTTGCCCGACCCGCTCGGTCCGAAGATCGCGACGAACTCGGTCGCATCGACGGTCATGCTTACGTCATCGACGGCGTGAATCTCCTCGCCGGCGCTCCTGTAGGACTTGTAGACGTGCTCTAGCTCAAGCATCGGCCGCGGTTCGCCGTGACCGGGCCGTAGGGAACTCAAACACCGTCGCGTCGCCCCTCGGTTCGGGCGTGACGAGACGCCCGTCGCAGAGATAGAGCAGCCGGTCGACCCGCAGCAAGGTCTCGTCGTTGTTGTCGGTGACCAGCACGGCCACTTTTCCCTCCCGCGCGAGCAGTCCGAGCAGGCCCATGATCTGTTCCTGTTCCTCAAACGATAGATGCGAGGCAGGCACGTCGGCGAGCAGCAATCGCGGCTCGATGACGAGCGCTCGCGCGATTGCGACGCGCTGGCGCTCACCGTCTGAAAGATCCTCGAAATACATCGAGGCGCATTGCTCGACCTCGCAAGCGAGCAGGGCCTCGTGCGTTCGGCGTGTCGCCGGGCGAAGCCGTCGTTTGTCGGCGAGCAACGGCATCCTGACCTGCTCGAGCACGGTGTGACCGACCGGCCACGGCTGCCTTCCCCAAACGCAACCTAGCTCTTGGCGGCGCATGCGCTCCCGTTCCTTCTGTGGCATCTGACCGACTGGTTCGCCGTTCCATCTCACGGCGCCTCGGTCCGGTGCTTCTAGTCCGGCCGCGATGCGCAAAAGGGTCGTCTTGCCTGAGCCGCTCGGGCCGAAGATGCCGACGATCTCGCCGCGGTCGAGCGAGAGCGAGACGTTGTCCAACGCAGGCTTTTCTTCGCCTCCAGGTCGCCGGTGTCGCTTGGACACCTGCTCGATCCGCAGCATCATCATCACTCTCGATCGCGTTGCGCCAGCCTGTTGAGGATGCTCTGTCGCGCCTCGTCACGCCGAGCCTGCGAAGAATCGCCTACCGGTGGCTCCCGCAGGCGAGTGCTCGGCCAGATCGCGTCGCTGCCACGCAGCCACGAGACCATCTGACGAGCGTGCCGCGCCCACGCGAGCTCCGCTTTCAGTTGGTAGACGTCCGCGTCCACCGCGAGGCGCACGAACACGTTGTCGGCTCGAGGCTGCAGCTGGTCGTCGGGGAGAAGTTTCTCGAGCGCCTCATTTACCTCGTTCACGCGCTCGATGCAATCTCTCTCGTAGCGATCAAGCTGGTCGAGCACCTCGCCTAGACGTTCCGGGCCGGCGAGCGCGATCTTCACGAGCAGGCTCCTGCGGGCGAGTTGGGTCACGTTTGGTCCGGACTGGAAGAACTCCTCCCAGTCGTCGCGACCCTTCTCGGTGATCGCGTAGACCTTGGAGCGATCATCGCCTCGCGGTGTGGGCATGGCGATCGGCTTGATCAGTTCATCTTCGTGCAGGCTCCGCACTATCTGCGTCATCTGCCCCGAGTGGATCTGATACCGAGGCCCGAGCAGTTCAGGGATGCGGGCAGCGAGTTGGTAGGAGTAGGCCGGCCCGTCCCTCAGCATGCCCAGCACCGCGTACTTAGCTGACATCCGTCTCCTCTCGAAAGCCACCTACACGCCGCCCTCGCTCGTCCGGGTCAGTGGAAGGTTTCGGCACGTCAAAACCCTACACGCAGAGCTCGCAGCTCGTTTGGGCCGCCTCGCACTAGCTACTTAAAGGGTGCTCCGTTGGCGCGGCCTGAGCACTTCCTCACGGCGCTCGGTCGCATGAAATTGCCCGAAATGCAGCCCGAAAGCGCACGTAGCCCAACCCCCACAGGCGGCTCCTTGCCTCCTAGAAACACATCTCTTAACGGTATTGGCGCGGGCTCTTCCGACGTGCATGCTCTCTCGATGAGACCAGGAGAGGCCGTACCGGGCCGGGCCGATGTCCCCACGGGCTCGGCCCGGTACGAGTTCACCCAGCCAATGTGCTTGGCCCGCGGCACCGCACCTTCCGCACCGGGGAGCGCGTCATGACTGATGCGACGCTCTCGCAGTCCGGTGCCCAGGGCGGCGCTCGTGTCCTCATGCGCGCGAAGGTCGCGCAGATCGTCGAGATTCGTATTCGTTCTCGTAGGGATCTACGTCGTCTGTCGGCCGCGATACGCACCGCTACGCGACGACGTCCAATCCTCGCCTTCCCGCTCCCCCTTGCGTGTGGGAATCTCGAACTGACCGAACGAGAGGCGCAAGCTATTGTCGAAGTCGCGCCCGAGGTCTACGTAGTCAGTAGTCCCGAGCTTCCCCGCGAGCTAACAATGCTTGACGGCGGCGTTCGGCTGAGGCTCGCGAAGGGTTCCGCGTGGGTGTGGTGGCCAGCCGACGAGCAGCGCTCATCGGACAGGTTTGAGTTCGCGGACCAGCTCGCCCTGAGTCGACCAACTGCGCAGCGGCAGCTCGCCAGCCTGACGAACAGGCTCGGCGAATCACAAGGCGCAATCGACGCTTTGCAATCGGCTCTCGCGGATGCCGCAGCAGACGCGGATTGCAAGGACACCGCCCTATGTATTGCGGAACGCTGCATGCTCGACGCATGGGCGAGGCTCCAGGCACTTTCCGAGACCGGCCTCGAAAGCAAAGACCTCCGAGGTGCCAGCCCTGAAGACCGCCTGCAATGGCTGATCTTCCATGAGTGGATGCGCCTGGCTCCGATTGACCGCGAGAGGCACCCGCTCACGTATGTTTTTGGCTCTGAGTTTGTCGCGTCTGCTGAACGGCATGGCGCCAGGATGGGCGAGGCTCGCCTAGCGCGAACGTGTGCGGCAATCGCATGTGGTGTTGGCGGCGAGCCGCTTGATCTGCGTCCCGTGTCCCTGACCTTGGGGGGAGGGGCGCGCAGCTCACTCGCGGTGACGGGGCGAAAGCGTGGGAAGCACGAGTTCCTACCGTGGCGCCAACAGATGCTCTATGTCAATTTCGCCTCCTGTATTGGGCTCATCGCTCGGGATGCGTGGAGTTCGGTGGCCTCGTCTGTCTCGATGACTCGTCGAGGCTGTCTTGCGAACTCCGTCGGCTCGGTCCCCTTGCCAACTCGAGCAATGGAGGACCGCACCGCCGTGGGTGCTACCGAGCGCATTGATCGGTAGCCGGATAGCTCACGCTCGCGGAAGCGCGGAGCCTGCGGAGCGCAAACGCTTTCCCGTCGCGATCGGTCAGTTCGGCCGTCTGGTCAGCCTCGGGCTCTGGGCTGTGCTCAGCGAGGATCGCGGCTTACACATCGTCGGCAACGACTTCGACTACCACGAACTGCGCCAACTCGTCGTAGAACCGCGGGCCCCTAACGCGGTCATCCTTGATGCGGCCCGTTCCCGGACAGAGGCGCTGAGAGGGCTTCGCGAAGCGGCACCGTCGGTCGGGCTCTTGCTGCTCATCCAAGGCCACAACCGCACCCTGACTGCTCGCCTCCTCGAAGAGGGTGCCAGCGAGTGCTTGTCCATCGAGGCCGCCCCCGATGACATCCGGGCTGCAGTTCGACGCACGGCCATCCGTGGCGATACGGCGCCTGCACACGCCTCACAGCAGGCCCATAATGCGATCGCATCGCAGGCGGTGGAACAGCTGACGCCGCGAGAGCGCGATGTCCTGGAGTTGCTCGCCGTTGCCCAATCTCGCGCGGTAATCGCGCTCACGCTGCACATAGCGGAAGCGACCGTGGATACTCACATTAAGAGCATTTACCGCAAGCTCGGTGTGAAACGCCGCGACGAGCTATTCGGGATGGTGCTGCCCCCGCGGTGACGGGGGACGCGACGTCGGCTTGTCGCCTTATTCGTCCCGTTTACTATCGCCACTCCCCATTTGTCATACCCTGAAGATCCCCGACACACCCCTTGCTCGGGGACTCGGCGCACGTCAGTATGCGCGATGCAATGACCGGGCGACGCCTGCATCACGGAGAGGATCGCCCAGGTTGGACGTCGGCGCGAGCGCTCAGCGCACCGCACTGAGCGCGCCGGGTCCGCGTCCAGTGCGACACGGACGGGTCGAGCGACCGAGGGGCCGGGCCTTCTCACTTTCTCCCGGTCACGACGTGCGTTCGGCCCGTCCCGCGGGGCTGGGGAGCGTTGCGGGTCGTGACCCCAACATTGGAGCTGCCGAGTAAGCCGTGTCCAAGGACGAGCCTCAGCCCATTTCGATAGCCCTTTCGCCCACGCAAGTCGAGTCCGTGCTGCGCATGGCGGAAGAGGGTCGAGCGCCGAGCCTGTCCGCCCTAGTCGTGATGCGAGTCGGTGCTCGGCACTCTGATGAAAGGTCGGGCAAGGCGCCGTTGGGGTTCTCGCTAACCGAGACGTCCGACACGCGGCTCTCACGCTCGCTGTTGCGAGGGTTGTCGCTCCTGACGTGCTTCGGTACCGACGGCGAACCCCGCGGAATCGTCGACATGGCGCAAGAGCTAGACATGAGCCCGAGCACGGCGCACCGCTACGCGCTCACGCTCCTTCACCTCGGGCTGCTAGAGCGCTCCCCGCAGACGCGCAAGTACAGCCTGCCGAGGCTGGACCTGGGCGCGTCGGGCTAGATGGTTGATCAGCAAGCTTCCGCTCGGCGGCTACCAACCGGGTTGGACCGACAAATCGGGGCCTTGCCGTGGAGGCCGGCTACCCCGCCGCGAAGGCCTCTTACTCCGCCGCGAATATCTCGGCGGATCTACCGGTTCTCGGCGCTGTGATGCGGATTCGTCGATTCGCGGCGGGGTTGGGCGCCACTCGGCGCTACTCCGCCGCGCGTACCCCTTGGGTTGACCCCTCGTGCGCGGAAAACTTGGCTTACCGATGCGAATTACGCCGACCGCGCGGCGGACCGGCATACGGTGACTAGTTATCCAGATGTAGCTCGATGGGGATACCTGGCTGTTTGTCACACGGGGTGCGTGTGTCGCTGCCCATGTGGCTGGCCTCCTGCCGGCAGGCGCTCGGATGCTCAGGAGTGTTGCTCCGGCGACTGGGCGCGGTGCTGAGGGTTGCTCAACGCCCATCCTCATCCCGGACTGTCGATGGCGCCTTGCTGGCCACAGATGCGCTGGATGCGTGGCAGTGATAACTGCCCCTGATCGAAATTCGTACGGGGGGAATCGGACCCCCGCAACGATGTCTAGGTAGTGGCCGATCATCAAGCAGCCCCGTCGATCAACTCGCCCGAACAGAGCACCCGCTCCTGCGGTCATCCGCGCGTGCCATCACTGCTCGACCGCAAGGCTCTCAGCACGCGCGGTTGCCTGTCGCGATGCCGTCTGGAGACGGGCAGCGCGAGCGTACCCACGCCTCGCCACTGCGGACATCCAGTCGACGGCGCGCTTGCATCCTGGCGGGAGGTCGAGAGGGAGGGGGAGTGGCGAGAACTGCTGCTCGGCAACGGTCTCAGCAGCCACATCTGGCCGGCCTTCGCATACGGCTCGCTCTACGCACGGGCCTGCACTTCGGGACTTCTCGCGGGCGGCGATCGGGAGCTCTTCACGGCGAACGCGACCGAGAACTTCGAGACCGTCCTGAGGGCGCTCGCGGTCTCGATCAGCACTCTGAGCGCGCTCGGCGAGTCAGCAGTGAAAGGACTGCGCACGCGCTACCTGCGCATCCAGAGAGCGCTCGGCGCCGCCGTCAGAAGCGTGCACGTCCCGTTGGCTCAGTTGCCGGCAAGCACGCGGCGGGCCGTGCGCTCCACGCTGCGTGAGTATCGCTGGGTCTTGACCACCAATTACGATCTGGTGCTGTACTGGTGCGCCGGCTACGGAGAGAGCTTCGACGGATTCGCCGACCTCTTCTGTTGCAACGGCCGTCTTGAGTTCAACCCGGCGAGGACGGCTCTCGAGCACGACAGCACAGGCCTCGTCTACCTGCACGGCGCGCTCCACCTGGTTGTCGATCGCAACGGCGTCGCGCGCAAGCGCCGCAGCCGCGCATCGACGCTGCTCGCGCAGTTCGGCGAACCAGACCCGACCGATTCACTGACGCGTCCGCTGCTCGTCGCAGAGGGCTCCGCACACGAGAAGTCGCGCATCATCAATGGGAACGACTATCTCTCCTTCGGGCTAAACCGGCTGCGTCGCGGCCGCTATGGACTGGTCGTGTTCGGCTTGGGCCTGCGCGAGGAGGACGCGCACCTCCTAAGCGCTCTGAACTTCAGTGCAAAGCGGCCGATCGCGGTCGGGATACGCCCAGGCACGAGGACCGAGAATCGGCGCCGCCAAGCCCGCGTCCGAGCACTGATCGACGCCGAGGAGCTGTTCTTCTTTGACTCGAGCACTCATCCCCTTGGCGATCAAGCGCTCTCTCCGCTCGCGCCGGTTCAGCGCCTCCTCGCAAGCAGTGATGGGAGCAGTGATGGCGAGACTGCATGCACGTTCACAGACGCACTGGATCTGGGTCTTGACTGCTTGTGAACCTAGAACGCCGTACGAGCGCGACTGGCTAACCCGCGCGGAGTTCGCAGAGTTGCTCGAAGGCGCCGAGTGCCCCTTTCGAGACTGGCCCGGCATGATCGAGCGCGACAGGCTTGTGCTGATGGCGCTCCTGCTGAGCGGCATGCGTCCCTCGGAGCTGATCGCCGTGCGCTGGGGCGATCTCGATCTAAACCGCCGTCACCCCTCGCTTCTGGTTATCAGCGCCAAGGGCGAGCGACGCCGGCGCCAACCGCTGCCCAGGCAGCTTTCGAGAGAGCTTCACGCCTGGCGCGAGCTCCGAAGCTGCGCGCCCTCGGAGACCGTGTTCTGTGGCCTGACCGGCGCACGGCTGCGAACGAGCAGGCTTGAGCAGATCATTGGCCGTGCGGCCCATCGCGTCGATCTGAAGAAGCGCGTGAGCGCTCACATCCTGCGCAACACCGCCGCGACGTGGCTAGAGCAGGCCGGCGCCAGTCCCTCCCTCATCGCCGCGTATTTGGGGGAGGCCGACTCGCGCACTGACCAGTACGCCGATGGCGAGAGCGAGGACGTGCGCGCCGCCGTGCAGAGCCTCGCCGACCACGCCATCGAGAACCGTGAGCTCGTGATCGCTCGCGGCGACAGCGTGCGGCTGGCGAGTGATGATTGGCCGTTCGCGCCTCTGGCAAGTCAGTAACCGCATGGAGAACGAGCAGCAAAGCCCGATCGATCTGCTGAAGCCTGCAGAGGTCGCGGCGCGGCTGAGTGTTTCAAGAACCTGGCTATACGATGCGGCCCGTGACGGGCGCATCCCCTCGGTCCGCATCGGCGGACGCGACGGTCCGCTGCGCTTCGTGCCCGAGGATCTCGCTCAGTGGCTCGCCGAAGCGCGCGCTCAGTGGACGCCTGGGCAACGCCGCGGTGGGGTGGTGCCTGTCGCCGAGACCACCTCGACGGGCTCCCATGCGGGGCCTGTGGAAGTGCCGAACGTCCAAGCGTAGCGCCATTTTCGGCTCCTCCATTGAGGTTCGCGCCGCATCAATGGAACGGACCGATGCCGACGTAGGCTTCTCACCTAGACCGTTGCGCGACTCATCCCCTCCGCCTCCCAGGATCGTGGTTCGATGGTCTGCCACGACGAAGACGCTGCGCAATTCGACGAGGCCATGCGCGCTGAGCATCGGGCGCTGGCCGCGAGCATCGCTCAGCAGCGAGAGCGCGCCGAGCGACTCCAGAATCTCGTTTACGGCAGCCCTCGAACTTACCGACTGTCCCAGTCTCCCGTGGGCCGACCATTCTCGACATCGGGTTCGCGGTTAGCCGCCCTCACGGGGCGTAGTAATGGCCCCAGGTTCCCAGTAACAACCTTTTTTAGCTTGCGAGAGCCAAGAATACGCTAGTCGCGCCAGTGCTCGAGCAGGCTTCCAGCGGTTTGAGACCGTTCCCGCCCGGCTGTCGAGCGCCCCGATAGTCAGTGATTCGGGATCCCAGACGGCGCCGGCCAGGCCGTGGGCGGCGAACGCTGTCCCGCGCAGCGATGCGGATTGGGTCCCAACGGAGCTACGCCGCGATACGTCGCGCCACCGCGAATCCAGTACCGGAGATCCGCTAAAGCGTGGCGGACTTGGTTGCTGCTCCTTCTCGCCACAGCAACGTGTTCCCCTCGATGCGCAGGGAGTTCGCCTCGATGCCTGGCCCGCGTGCCAGGAGCCGCGTCGCAGTCGGAAGCTTAAGTGCGTGTACCTCAAGTGTCGTGGGACCAAACACGCTGTCACGTCTACTGATCCACGCCACCGCACCGGATGGGGCTAGGAGGAGTCTGGTCACGCGGTCAAAGCTCTCCGGCCGCGCACGGCCGGTGAAGGCGCGGACGCTCGCCACCGTCCTGCCGAGCGTCGCGTCGAACACGGCCACCCTTGCCTTCGCGACGTCGGTTGCGGGCTCGACCGACGCGTAAGCGACAGAATCGCGCATTACGACAACCCCGCTCACCGTGGCACGAACTTGTCCAGCGGGCGACCAGATCACGAACCTGCGTCGGTCGGCACGGCGACACACCGAGACCGAGTGCAAGTCAGCGCCACTCGAGTAGGTCTGTATCTGCGCATTGCTCGCGATCACCTTTGCGGCGGGCGGAGCACACGCACGCGCCGGCGTCAACGCCGACCCAGTCGCGCCCGCATCTGTCGTCGCCCCAGAGTGTCCGCAGCCAGCCAGCCAGGTCGCCAGCGCTACCACGCACGCGAGGAGCTTTAATCTCATCTGGCGCCCTCCAAGATTTCTATCGCAAGGTCTAAACCAGACATGATGGGCGTTCAGCGCGATTCCACTGCCGATCGTCATTGGTGGGGTGCGTCCGCGGCACACCCACGCCGGCCCAGCACCGCGCGGCCGCACTCGCCAAATTACTGTAGCGTCCCGCCATCTGGGATTTCAGTGCATTGGGGTTCAACTGGAATGGGGAGGCCGCATGAAGCCACATCAGCTGCGGGGCCGCTTTGACCGCCCCACCACCTGGCAGCGTGCCACGCCTCGACCTCGCATCGTCGATCCGGGCGGGAACCTCTGCACGACACTGAAGGACCAGCGCGTCGGTGGTCTCCGGCTTCCGCTGCTCGTCGCTTCGCTCGCAATCGCCGCCAGCGTCTTGCTCATGTCCACGTGCGGCGACGCAGCCGCCTTCATCGTCAAGAGCAATACGGGAACCTTTCTCGGGGTGCAGCTGAGGGCAGGCTCATCGCTCGGCAGCTCGATATCTAAGGGGCCGAGGTCGAGCGCATTCAGTCAGACCCGCCTGGAATGGCATAACGGCGATGTCCTGCATGCGAACAAGGCATACGCACTTTTTTGGGATCCTTCTGGCACCTATCCGGAAACCACCGAGGCCAACATCGATCAGTATTTCGCCGACGTTGCGACCGACAGCGGTCAGGCATCAAACGTCTACTCGGTGGCGGTGCAATATTCCGACTCGGGGGGAAGCGCAGCCTACAAATCTACCTTTGGGAGCGCGTTTGTCCTGAAAGAAGGCTATCCAAAAGGCACATGCAGCGATCCCGTCGGCCACGCCGTCTGTATCTCAGACGGAGCAGTTGAAACTGAGGTCAGCAACTTCGTCGCGGCCTTTCATCTTCCCACGCAAGACGCCCTCTATTTCGTTTACCTCCCGCCGAACGTCGTTACATGCATGAAAACAAGTGTTTGCTCGGACAACAGCTTTTGCGCGTATCACAAAGTGACATCCTCGTCGCCCCACATCTTGTACGCGAACATGCCGTACGAAGTCCAAAAGGCTTGTCAAAAAGATGGCAACAGCGTGACCCAAGAGCCCAACGGCGATCCCTCCGACGTGCTAGTCAAGACGACGAGCCACGAGCACATCGAGAGCATCACGAACCCCTTCGGCGACGGTTGGTACAACAACGCAACGGGGGCGGAGATCGGCGACAAATGCAATGGCAGTGGGGACGACGCCAACGCGTTCTTGCCGACACTTGGGGGCGAAGCCAACACCGGCACGCTCTATACACAACTTATCGGTGGCCATCAGTACTACTTGCAGTCGGAGTGGAGCAACAATGGCGAACGTTGCGCCATGGGCTTCGCCCCATTTCAGTCTGAGGAAGTATTCGTAGCGGTCGGCAACGGCCGCGTCCAGCGCAGATCGCCCTCAGGCTCCCTCGTGGGGACTCTGCAGACCGGGAGCGGTAGCTACACGACAGGCATGGCGTTCGACCAAGCTGACAATCTCTATGTGACCGACTTCGGCGCGGGGAGGATCAGCCGGTTCGACGCGCTCGGCAATCTGGAGGGCATATTCGGCACGGGCTTGTCGAGCAACCCCGAGAGCATTCTGTTCAACAAGGCCGGCGATGCGTTCGTTGGGCAGGAGGATGGAGGGGTGATCGAGCTAGACCAAAACGGGGCCCTCCTCCAAAGCTTCGCCACAGGACGTAGCGACTGGATCGAGCTCGGTCCTGATCAATGCACGCTCTACTACACCGATGAGGGCGAATCTGGCGGGATCCTTCGCTACAACGTGTGCACGAACGAACCTATGTCGGAATTCGTGCCGCGCTCAGCGCTGACCCATCCCTACGCGCTTCGGCTTCTGCCCTCCGGCGGGCTCCTCGTCGCCGACACCGATTCGATCAAGCGCTTTGACGAAAGCGGCGATCTAATCCAGACGTACACGCACCCTGGCGACAACAACTGGTTCGCACTCAACCTAGATCCGGACGGCACCTCCTTCTACAGCGCGGACTTCGAAACCGGCGAAGTCGTCAAGTTTGACATCGCGTCAGGCAAAGCGCTGCTGGAATACAACACCAACACCGGTCCTAACACCGTGTTTGGCATCGTCGTCAACGGCGAACTCACTTTGGGTTCAGGTGCAGAGGTCTTTGGGACCATCACAGAACCCGGCGGTGCAGATGTCGCCGGCGCGCTCGTCCAAGCCTGCCCCGCGGCCGGAGGCTCGTGCTTTGAGACGAAGTCCAACAGCCACGGCGGCTACCTTCTGGCCGGACTGAATCCCAGCGACTACGACGTCACCGCATTTCCGCCGAAAGGCTCCAGCCTCGGAAGCGGCGGCACAGGACCGCTGACGCTTACAGCGGGACAGAGCAAGCAGGTTGACCTGCAGCTCGCGAAGCCGTCTGCTCCACCGCCAAACGTCTCGATCTCACCGATTCGGGGCTCTATCGGCGGCATCCCGATCGTTGATTTTGGCAAGCCATTCTCGTTCGCGATCACCGGATGCCCCGGCGGTAGCGCGAGCTACGTGGTCAAACCGTTCCTGACGTTCCTGACAGGTGTGGCGGAAGGCAGCCTGGCCGAAGCACCGGCCGGTAGCGGAAGGTACAGTGGCACGCTCACGCCACCAGCCACCTGGTTTGGGCCGGCCAACGTGAAACTTACTTTGGTCTGTCCCGGCGGCAAACACGAAGACGCGGCGTTTACGCTCTACATCGACCCAAGCGGCGAAGTCGTCACCGAAGGCGGCGCGCCGGTCTCTGGCGCCACCATCACGCTGTACCGAGGCGAAGGACCGTTCGGCCCCTTCACAGAAGTGCCGAACGAAAGCCCGATCATGTCTCCGCAGAACCGTGCGAACCCCGACACGACCGCGGCCAACGGCACTTTTGGCTGGGACGTGATCGCCGGCTACTACACGATCCGCGCCGAAAAGCCAGGGTGCAACGCGCCTGGCGAACCCAGCAAGACATACGTCGAAAGTGACGTACTCGAAATACCGCCCGCGATGTCCGGCCTGCGCCTGGTGCTTCACTGCGCCGAAGAACCGACTGCCGTTACGACTACGCTGTCCGGCGGCGGTCAGTCGGGTGCTCACGTTGCGGTCCCGGAAGGGACGCCGGTCGTCGATCAAGCCACGCTCTCCGGCGGCGGGGTGGCGGGCGCCGGCGGCACTGTTGACTACAAGGTGTTCTCCGACCCTGCGTGTACACACGAAGCTGCTTCGGCCGGCCAGGTCATGGTCACCTCAGGCACGGTGCCGGACTCAACCCCAGAGACGTTTGCGCCTGGCGTCTACTACTGGCAAGCCACGTACAGTGGGGATGGTGCGCACGAAGCCGCAACCAGTGCCTGTGGAACCGAGGTCGAGACGGTCGAAGCCGCTGTCGCGCACTGCACTGCCGTTTCCGGGCACGCGAGCGTGAGCATCGGCAAACAGCGCGAGACTGTGATTGATCGCCTGTCCACAAATCTCGCCCACAACCAGCGTCTGAGGTTCCAGTGGGGCAGCGGCGCTGGCAAGGTGCTCCTCAACACGCTGACGACCGTTTCGTGTGCGCACGCGCCCAAGCACGACACATTCGCGGGGGCCGGCACCGCAACCGTCAACGGCGAAAGTGGTTGGCACGCACGGTTTACGTTTGCTGTGTCCACCCGTGGACACTTTAGATTCGGGCTGCGTCTGACCAAACACGCCAGCAAACGCATGGTGTTCGGCATCGGAGCTGGAGCGCTCAGCAGTGAGAGAATCTTTTAGCGGCCATGCGGGTCACGCCGTTGGGCGCGGGTTGCTGGCGGCTTGGCTGTAGCGATCCACTCAAGGATGGCTCGTTTTTCGAGCGCGGGAAGGGGCCTGTCGCCGAGACCACCTCGACGGGCTCTCCCTGCTGGGCGCACGAGTCGGCACGCCCGCCGATAAGGCTTTCTCAAGCCCTGCGTCGTCGCTGTTGCGGGAGCTACGTCGGGAGCCCGAAAGGCATTGGCTGACGTCGAAAGCAGTCGGACATGGGGTCATCGGCATGTGGGGACACGGACTTGTAAGGCGCGGCCGCGCGTGGCCAAAACAAGCACGCGCGTGTAGCGATAGGGTGTCCGAATGAGCGTCAAGCGATTCCGAAGATGCGTACGGTTTACCTTGCTGGCGTTGGTTTGGGTGTCGTGTGCAATGGCGCCCCCAGCGAAGGCCTATACGGTAGAACCGCCGCCGCCGTGGGAGATCTGCGGCGCAGATAGCCAAGCCGCCCTAGCTGTATTGGAATATCGACTAGCTCCGCCCGACGGGTCGACCGTGCTTGCGGGGTCGCCCGTGACGGTTATGGGCGGCACCGAGGCGCCCGTTAGCTTCGCGCTCTCTTCCTCGCCGGGCCTCGACCTTGGAGGCCTTCTCGACGAAGGTCCCGGCTCGGCGTCGCCACAAGCCGAACCGGGGCTGCAGCCGATCTACACCTATAGCTTCTCCTCGACGAAAGCAACCGCAACGCCCGGGACGGTGTACTGGCGGGCGTCTTTCTCCAACGCCACGCTTACCCCGTGCGTTGGGTTGCCGGCTTCAGTGCTGCAGACGTCCATACGTAGGCTCATAGTGCTTCCGGCCCCCGCTCCGGCCCCTCAACCCGAGACCCCCTCTCCGATACCACCGGTGCAACTGGGAGTGAGCATTGAGAGTGGAGGGGGTCCGCCTCACGGGCACCGAGTCGTCACCTATCGGGTGCGCTGCACCGCAAGCTGTCAAGGCGATACCTACTTCCAGGCCGTAGCGGTTGGTCGTCATGCGAGGCATCGACGCGTGGCCGGGCTCGACTTCGGCCCGGTACCAGTGTCGATGCCGGGCGCCACGGGCGGCAGCGAGCTGTTCGTTCACCGCTTTAGGGGTCGCTCGCTGCGGGTCCTGGACAGGCTCCTTCACGCTGGAGGGGCCCTCGAAATCCGAGTGACCGCCAAAGTTGTCTCCGCGTCAGGCGATGATGCTGTCGTGCACGGCTCGGCTCGGCTGCATTTGTAGCTCGCACCGAGGACAGAGCCTGAGCAGCTTCGCCGTGCCGGGATGACATGTCCCGACAAGGCCGCGGCGCGACGGCCCTGTCGCCGAGACCACCTCGATGGGCTCTCCCAGCCTGGGCGCACCAGTCGGCACGCCCCGCCAATAACGCAAGTTCAAGTCCTTACGCCGCTGCGGGAGCGGCACGCGCGATCGCTTCTTCGGTCGCGGTCGCTCCTGCCGCCAGCACGTTGCGCTCGAGGTGTCCGTAGTAGCGCTCGGTCGTCCTGATGTCCGCGTGCCCGAGTTGGCGCTGGACGTACATCAGTGAGTTGCCGGCGGCCAACCACGCGGCGGCAGCTGTATGGCGAAGCGCGTGCAACGGCATGTCGCGAAGTGCTGCGTCCTGCAGCGCTGCCTTGTGCCAGTCGCGCGAGATCGTGGTTCGATCCATCGGTCCGCCGTTTCCTCTGCCGCCCCAGCGCCCGGGCTCGTTCTTGCGTGTCCGAATCGGCATGACGAAGACGAGGGCCTCGGGATCGTCGCCGTCATCCATCCTCGTGCGGAGGGCGAGCTGGTTCTTCAGCACAAGCGCGAGACCACGCCCCACCTCGACCGAACGCATCCTTCGAGACTTCGTCGCGTAGACGACGATGAGCCCGCCGCTCTCGCTCAGCTCGAGATCCATTTTCCGCAGGGCCAGGGTTTCGGAGATGCGCAGGCCCGCACCGATCTGCACCTCGGCCACAGGGCGGTACAGCTCAGAGCAGGAGTCGAGGTAGACCGGGATCTCGTGCAGACGCAGGTACTCGCGCTCGATGTTGCTCGGCGGCAGCCGCGGCACCTGCAGCGCAGGGTTGACGACCATCAGCCGATCCTTGACCGCCACGTTGAGGGCGACCACCAGCGTCCCGAGCGTGTTATTGATCGTCTTGGCGGCAATCTCGCCGGCTTCCATCGCCTCGGCCAGCTCGTCGACGATGGCGCGGACGTGCTCGACCTCCATTCTGCTGAGCCTGGTCGACTCCAACGCCGGCAGCAGTCGCAGGCGACCGTCCCGCTCATACGCGCTCCAGGTCCCTTCGCTCAGATAGGGCTTGCGCTGCTTCAGCCAGCGCGGGAAGAACGACCCGAAGGTCTCCGTGCTGTGGACGAGCTCGCCGCGCTCCTTCTTCTCGATGATCCGTCGGCGAGCGTTGCGCGCAGCCGTCTCGCTCGAGAACCCGCGCTTGCTTGTGAGGCTGCCATCCGAGCGACGCGCCACATAGCGCCACTTCGTTCCAGACGCCGTCTCATAGGGGTAGACGCCGCCCTGCTGCCCGCGGCGTCGAGCGCCTTTGCTGCGCTCGACCACATCGTGATCGTGGATCGAGTCGTCGAACTCCTTGGCCGCTTCCTCGCTGCGAAAACGCTTGGAGCGATGGCGACCCGAACCGTCGCGCCAGCGCACTTCGTATCGTCCTCTCGCAAGCCTGTAGCTCATGGCTCCTTCCTCCTCGCCCAAGGCGTCGGCGATGTACGGAAAATTGTACGGAGTTGCCAATGGCAACTGTACGGAGTCTAATCGCGAGCTGCGATAGAAGTGCCCTTAACGCGGAAAAGCCCCGCTGTGCGGGGCTTTTCGCATGCGCTCGAATGGACTCGAACCATCACGGGCCGTAAAGCCCACAAGGCCCTCAACCTTGCGCGTCTACCAATTCCGCCACGAGCGCAGAGTGCGCGAGTATAGCCCCGCCCGGCCCTTGTGAATCGCCCGTGCTGCCCGGCGGATCAGGCACGCGACCGCACCCGCCCCATGGGCGCCGGCTTGCAACCGCGCCCACCGTTTCTTGCATCCGTCCACGGCCGACGCTACAGTGCGAACAAGTGTTCGTTTGGAGACATCGCCCACCCGACCAGGGAGTCGAGCAGAAATGGATCTGACCAAGCGCCAGCAAGAGATCTTCGACTTCATTCGCAAGTACTCGGCGAAGTACGGCTACCCGCCGACGGTGCGTGACATCGGCAAGGCAGTTGGCCTGGCCTCGTCCTCGACCGTACACGCCCACTTGGCGAACCTCGAGAAACTAGGCCTGCTGCGACGCGACCCGTCCAAGCCGCGCGCGATCGAGTTGCTCGACCGCGCAATGGGCGGGGCCGTAGAGACGATGCGCGGACTGGTGCGCTCCGACGGGCTGCCGCTGCTCGGCTCGGTCGCCGCCGGTCAGCCGATGCTGGCGGAGGAGAACATCGAGGACTACGTCTCGGTGCCCGAGGTCGCTGGCGGCGGCGAAGGCGAGTACCTGCTTCGCATCCGCGGCGACTCAATGAAGGAAGCGGGGATCATCGAGGGTGACTTCGTCGTCGTGCGCCCGCAGGACACGGCGCGCGACGGTGACGTAGTCGTGGCCCTGCTCGGCGAGGAGGCGACGGTCAAGCGCTTCTTCCGCGAGTCCGACCACATTCGCCTGCAGCCGGAGAACGACACGATGGAGCCGATCCGCAGCAAAGAGGTCACGGTGCTCGGTCGCGTCGTGGGTTTGCTCCGAAGCGTCTGAAGCGCTCGACTCGGCACGGCATGCGCGCAGCGTCCCGCAGCACAGCGCAGTGCGATCGCGAAACCCCTCTCGGCCCTTCCCACGACGCTGCGTAAGCGCTACCGTGGCCATGCAGGTCAGGCAGCCGCGGAGGCGCAAGCCTTCGAGGAAAGTCCGGACATCGCAGGGCAGGGTGGTCGAGTGATCGACCCGGGGAAACCCGCGGGAAAGTGCCACAGAAACACACCGCCGATGGGGCCGTCCCACGTGAACGGCTCACAGGCAAGGTTGAAATGGTGCGGTAAGAGCGCACCAGCGTCGCGGTGACGCGGCGGCTGGGTAAACCCCACCCGATGCAAGGCCAAACGGGACCGCTTGCAGGTAGCCCGCCAAGGTCCAGGTAGGCCGCTCAGATGGATGGCTGCTCAACGACAGGATCCGGCTTATCGACCCGCTAAGGAAAAGCCCCGCTCCGGCGGGGCTTTTCTATGGGCGCAGCGCTGTGCTGTGGACCACTGGCGTCCTCGGTGTGATGATGAAGCCATGGGCAACCACCGCCACTACAGCGAGCAGCAGTTCGAGGAGCTCGTTCGCTCGGCGCTCGACGAACTGCCGGCCGAGTTTCAACGTGCGCTGGACAGCGTCGCAATCGTCGTGTCCGATCGTGGTGCCGAGAATCACGCATACGGCCTATACGTCGGCCTGAAGATGGGCGGCATGGGCTTCTTCGGCGGCGGTGGCCTTCCGGACGAGATCATGATCTTCCGCGACACGCTCGTGCGCGACTTCGGCGACGACCCCGCGCGCCTGCGTCTGAAGGTCAAGCAGACGGTGCTCCACGAGGCTGGGCACCACTTCGGCTTCGACGAGGAGGGCGTTCGCAAGCTCGGGCTGTGATCGCCCGCTGCGTCAACCGCCGCCGTAGCTGACGATCAGGTCGGTCGCGACGCCGGCGAGAAAGCCGGCGGCGAGCAGCAGCAATCCGAGCGTGCGGTGCCCGTAGCGGCGCACACCGGCCCAGATCTCGCCGATCACGTAGAGGATGGCGCCGCCGGCGAGCGCGTAGAAGCACAGCTCAAGCGCTTCGGAGTGCACCTGATAGCCGACGATGGCGCCGAGGAAGGTGGGACCGCCGCCGACGAGTCCAGCCACGCCCAGCCACTTCCACGAGGGCCGAGCGGAGCCGAGCGGACCGACGATGCCGAAGCCCTCGGTGGCATTGTGCAGGCCGAAGCCGACGACGAGGACGGTGGCCAGGGCGACCTGGCCGGCCTGCGCGGAGACGCCGATGGCGAGCCCCTCGGCGAAGTTGTGCAGCCCGATGGCAACGGCGATCGTCATGCCCGTCTGCAGCGCTTGGCGGCGCGCGCTGGCCGCTTGTGCGTCGTAGCCGGTGATCTCGGTCGGGCTCAGGACGGTGGCGCTGTCGCCGCCGGCTAGCGGCGGCAGCTCGGTGCGCTTGGGGCGGAGCCTGCGCTCGACGGCCGAGATGCCGGCCGTGCCGAGCGTGAAGCCTGCGGCCAGCAGCGCGAACATGCCGAGCACGCCGGCGAAGTTCCCGTCGTGGTTCTTGAACGCGTCGAGGCGGGCGCTGACGATCTCCTGACCGTGGGAGGTGACGTCCATGAAGATGAACGCGAGGATGCCGACGGACAGCATCGCGAGCGCCACGCGCAGGCGATCGTCGACGCGCCGTACGCGGCCGATCGGCAGGCCTATGAAGATCGTGAATCCGGCGATTGCGCCGAGTGCGACCGTTTCTGCGAAGCTCATCGAACCTCTGAGTTAGGGTGACCTAATCGAAGGCTAGCCGATTCGGGATGGCGGGCGGTAGGCGCAATAGACACAACTCTTATGCGCCCTGCAGGTCCGTCTTACGGCGTGCACCGAGGATGCTCGCAAGGTCGAGCCTGGATCGGTTGCTCGGCGAACCGCAGAGCAGGAGGTTGCAATGTTCCGCAAGAGGTTTATCGGCGCGGTGGCGGCGATATGCGCGCTGGCCGCCGTCACGGCCGCGATCGCGCAGGGCTCGGGCACTACAATGAGCTCGAGTGCGAAAGGCAAAGGCGCCACGGCGCACGCCGCCCAAGCGCCGGGGTCGCAGGGGCCGCCGGGCGCAATGGGCGGCCCGGACGGCGACATGCACGGGCCCGACGGAGGCGCCGTGCACTCGGTCAGCGTCGTGCCCGACAAAGCGGGCACGTCGTTCATCACGCTCACCAGCGACCGGGGCACGGTGAAGAGCGTCGACAGCGCCGGCGGCACGATCACGATCATCGAGGGAACGAAAAGCGCGACGTACAAGACGCTCACGCTGACCGTGCCCTCGGGAGCGAAAGTCACGCGCGACGGCAAGACGGCTTCGCTCGCTGAAGTCAAGGCCGAAGACCACGTCTCGGTCAGCTCCTCCACGGAAGGCACGACGGTGTTCGCGATCGACTCCTCGTTCCGGCCCGAACACGGCCCGGGCAGGGGTGGACCTCCGGGCATGGGAGGCCCGCCGCCGGGCCAGGAAGCGTCGGGCGCCGAAACCAAATCGGGCTCCGGTACGAAGACGGGCACCGGAACGACGACGACCGAATAGCGCAGGCCGGCGGATCGTCCGCCGTGAAGGTCCCGGGCTGGGGTCGAGCCTCCCGGCTCGGGACTTTTCATCTTTCTACTTATTAATCGATGGATGGCGAGCCTGCTCGTGCTGAGCTGGAATCTCTTCCACGGGCGCGCCGTGCCGCCGGTGGACCGCTCGCTGTTTGACCAGTTCGCCGCCAAGCTCGGTGAGTGGAGCTGGGACGTGGCGCTGCTGCAGGAGGTGCCGCCGTGGTGGCCGCAGCGGCTCGCCGACGAGCTCGGCGCCGAGCAGCGCCATGCGCTTACATCGCGCAACTCGCTGCTGCCCGTCCGCCGCGCGCTCGCCGAGCGCCGTCCGGAGCTGCTGAAGTCAAACGGCGGTGGATGTAACGCGATCCTCTCCCACGCGCCGATCGCCGAGCACCGCACGCTGCGCCTGCGTCGCTGGCCCGAGCGCCGTGTTGCCCAGCTGGCACGCATGGGCGACGGCACGTGCGTGGTCAACCTCCATGCCAGCACGCGGCCGGCCCGTGCCAGGCAGGAGCTCGACTGGCTGTGGCCCCGTGCGATCGCCTGGGCGGGCGCCGAGCGGTTGATCCTCGGCGGCGATCTCAACGTGCGCAGCCCGTCGCCGCTGCCGGCGACGATCGTCCACGCAGCCGCCTCGGGCGTCGATCACGTATTCGCACGTGGGCTGGCGCCGGCTCCGGCGGGCGGATCGCCGTCGGGCACACCAGCGGGTGCGTCAGGCCCGCTCGATCGGCCGAGCCGAGCGGTCGTGCTCGACGGCGGCCAGGTCGAGCTCTCCGACCACGCGCCGCTACTCGTGCGCCTGCAAGCCGAGGCCGGCTCGCGGACCACCGCTAGTCGCTGAGCTGCTCCTCGTCGGCCTCGCCGTACTCGGCGCCGCTCGCCTCCTCCTCGCCCTCGCGAAAGGCGTCCTGGGAGATCTTCGCGGGTGCGTGCTCGTCGCCGTGGGAGGTGTGTTCGATCAGTTCCTGCTCGGCCAGCTCGAAGCCCTCGGACTCGCCGCCGCCGGCCTCCTCGACGGCCTCGCGCTCTTTGCGGTGGCGCTCGTCGGGGTCGAGCAACGGGTCTGCGGGGAACTCTGCGGCCATGCGGAGCACTGTATCGACTCCCCATTGCCGGTCATCCGCCGAAGCCCGCAGCGGCAGTCCGTGAAGTTCCCATCCCCCCTGGGGGTATCCTGTGGCGATGGCCGAAATCGAGACGAAAGCGCCCGCGCGTGGCTACACGGCGAGCAAGGACCAGCTGCAGAAGCGCCTCGCCCGGATCGAGGGCCAGGTGCGCGGCGTCTCGAAGATGGTCGCCGAGGACCGCTACTGCATCGACGTGCTCACGCAGATCGCCGCGATCGAGGCCGCGCTCGACAAGGTCGCCCTCGGGCTGCTCGACGACCACGCGCGCGTCTGCGTGCTCGGCGGCGAGGACGGCGAGCGCGAGCAGCGCACCGATGAGATGATGGCCGCCGTCGGGCGGCTGCTGCGCCGTGGCTGAGTGCGTTTGGCCGGCTAGAGCTGCAGCGCTTCGTGTGCCGTCTGCATCAATGTCGGCGCGGCCTTCATCTCGTCGAGCGCCGCGCGCATCGCGTCGAGCTCGCACGCGATCTTGTCGGGCCACTGCTTCTGTGGATGCTCGTCGAGCGTCTTCAAGCCGTTGCCCGTGATCAGCGCGACGACTGTGTCGCCGGCCGCGAAGCGTCCCGCCGCGGCGAGCTTCTCGAGCACGGCGATTGTCGTGCCGCCGGCCGGCTCCGTCAGCAGGCCCTCGGTGGCCGCCAGCAGGTCGATGCCCGCGAAGATCTCCGGGTCTGAGGCGAACGCCGCCGTGCCGCCGCGTTTGTGCACGGCGTCGATCACGAGGTAGCCGTCGCCCGGCGCGCCGATCGCCAGCGAGTGCGCGACGGTCTCGGGCATGACGGGGACGACCTCGGCCTCCTCGGCCAGGATCGCCGACGCGATCGGGTTGCAGCCGCTCGGCTGGGCGATGTGGATCGCCGTGCGCGCCGTCTCGGCGAGACCGAGCAGCTCGAGCTCGTTCAGGCCCTTGTGCATGCGCGAGGAGAGCGTGCCGCCGGCGGCGGGACTGAGGATGTGGTCGGGCGACTCCCAGTCGAGCTGCTCGACGATCTCGAACGCCGCCGTCTTGGCGCCCTCCGCGTAGAACGGGCGCAGCGTGATGTTGGCGAAGTCCATGCCTGTCGCTTCGGCGAGCTCACGGCAGCGGCGGTTGGCTTCGTCGTAGTTGCCCTCGACCTGCAGGACCTTCGCGCCGAGCGCCATGCACGAGCGCGCCTTCATCTCCTCGAGGCGGTTGGGGTAGCAGATGTAGGCGGCGACGCCGGCCTTGGCGGCGAGCGAGGCGACCGCGGTGCCGACGTTGCCCGTGGAGACGCAGCCGATCTCCTCCTTGCCGCGCTCGAGCAGCCTTGCGACGGACATCGAGACGACGCGGTCCTTGTAGGAGAGGCTCGGACGATTGCTCGAGTCGTCCTTCAGGTAGAGGTTGGAGATGCCGAGCTCGGCACCGAGCCGGTCGGCGCGGATCAGCGGCGTGTAGCCCGAGTGCTGTCCTACGCGCGCCTGCGCGCCGGCGTCGACGATCGGCAGGAGCTCCTCGAAGTGCCACACGTTCTGCGGGCGCTCGGAGCTGGGGAAGTCGCGGAAGTGGCTCGCGGCGAGCTCGTAGTCGTAGACGATGTCCAGGCCCTTGCCGCAATCCGGGCACGAGAAGACGGTTGACTCGAGGGAATAGCTGTTCTCGCAGCGATGGCAGACGAGGCCCGTTGCGCACGAGCGCGTCCTCTGTCTCGCCCCCGTAGGGCTCTCGATCGTCTGCGGGCTCATGCGGCTATCTGCTGCAACGATACGCCTGGCCAAGGCGTTTGAACAGCGCTCTCGTCATTTCCGAGCGAGACCCACAGCTCCTCGGCCATATGCGGGGCGAACGGCCCGAGCAGTTGCGCGAGCAGCGAGAGCGCCTGCAGCAGCGCCTCGTTGTCGGCCGACCCGAGCGCCGGCTGGCGCGCGAGCACGCGCTTCTCGAAGTCCTTGATGCGGTCGAACAGGCGCATCACGTTGCGCACGGCGCTGTGCATCTCGAGTCCCTCCATGTCCTCGGTGATCTTCTCCACGCCCTTCTCCGTCCACTGCGAGAGTTTCAGCCGCAGGTGCTCGCTCGTGTCTCTGATGGGCTCGCCATCGCCACTACCGTCCACGGGCCGGTCGTTGTCCGCGCTGAGCTCCTGTGCGGCGGCGAGTCGCGTCTGTGTGAACTCCCACACCTGCGTGAGGAAACGGTGTGCGCGCAGCACTGCCGAGTCGCTCCAGTTGAGCGTCTTCTGCGGCCGCGCTGCATACAGCACCGCGAGCCTCACGGTGTCCGCGCCGTAGCGCTCGACGAGCGCGTCGGGGTCGACGACATTGCCGAGGTGCTTGCTCATCTTGCGCCCGTCGCTGATCACCATCTCGTGAAACAGGCAACCAGCGAACGGCTCGCCGTCCTCGAGGAACGCGAGCGGGCCGATGTCGCGCAGCGCCTTCGTCACGATCCGCTGGTCGAACACGAAGTTGCCGCTGTCTGAGCCGGCGACGACGCGCTCGGACGGGAGCCAGTGGCGCAGGTCCGGCAGCGCCAGGATCTGCTCGAGCGGCTGCTCGCGCGCCTCAGGCGGCACGCACGCCGGCACCCATAGCCACAGCGCGTCGAAGTGGCAGTCGAGCGTGTCAGTCTCGCGCTCGGCCGGGGCGCCACACAGCGGACAGGTCGTCTGCACGAACGAGCGCAGCTCTGCCAGCGGGTTGCCGGTGCCGGTTGGCGTGATGTCGAGCGGCAGCAGCACCGGGAGCTGCTCCTTGGGCAACGGCACCGCGCCGTGCTCCTCGCAGTAGACGATCGGGATCGGCGTGCCCCACGAGCGCTGGCGCGAGATCGAGAAGTCCTCCGCCTTGTAGCGAACGGCGGGGCGCGGTGGGGGAATCGCCGCCGCCTGCCCGTCACTGGACTTCGATGAGGAGAGGATGCCCTCTCGGGCGTCTGAGACGAGAGCGCCGATGCGCTCTGCGAGCACCTCGTCGGTGCGGTCGGCTTCGGGAATGCCGAATACGGCGGTGGTCCCGAAGCGCCCGTCGACGCCGGGGGAGATGAGCACGGGCAGCGGTGGACCTCCGGCGGGGGCAGGCAGCATGCGGCGAGTGTCGACGAGCGGGATCTGGGCCGCGTCGCGCGAGCTGCGCTCCAGGCCACCCGAGCGCAGCTCCTCCAGGCGCTCGCGCACCTCGGGCCGATCCGCCCAGGCGTCGATCTCGGGGTGCTTGGGCGAGATCAGGACGAAGCGCGCCTGCGCGAGCTCCTCGGCGTGCGGCGTGAACACGTTGAGCTTCGTGCCGTCGTCTGCGCTCAGCTCTACCTCGACGCCGTCGACGCGACCGAGCACGAAGCGCTGGCTGGCCAGTGCGACATCGTCCCATTTGCCCGAGTCGGCGCGCTCCTGCAGTCGGCTGTCGTTCTCTGGCACGTAGGTGCTGATCCGCAGGTACCAGGTGGGGCGCTCGATCAGCCGCACCGGGTTGTGACAGCGCCAGCAGAGGCCGTCCTCGACCTGGATCGTGGCGAGCGTCGTCTGGCAGGTGTCACACCAGTCGACCGTGCCCGTACCGCGGTACACGAGCCCGGCCTCGAGCAGCGCCAAGAACAGCCACTGCGACCAGCGGTACATCACGGGGTCGGAGCTGAGGAACGTGCGCTCCCAGTCGAAGGAGAAGCCGAGCCGCTGCAGCTGTCCGGTCATGTGCGTGGCGCAGCGCGCGACCCACTCGCTCGGCGGGATGCCGCGGTCGATCGCGCCGAGCTCGGCGGGCAGGCCGAAGGCGTCGAAGCCGAAGTTGAACAGGACCTGGTCGCCACGGGCGCGGCGGAAGCGCGCGTAGGCGTCTCCGATCGAGTAGCTGCGCACGTGCCCGATGTGCACGTTGCCCGAGGTGAACGGCGCCGAGGGCTTTATGTACAGGTGCGGCAGATCGTCCTGGACGGCAGGCGTCCGGGACGCGTCGCGCTCGCGCCAGGCTGCCTGCCTGCGGGCCTCGATCGCGTGTGGCTCATAGCTTGTGGGCGAGCCCATGTTCGTCTCCCTCGCTCATGTCAGACGAGGATATCCAAGGGCTTGGGACGCAAGGCCCCATTGCTATGCTCGAAATCCGTTGGCCGACGTCCGTGACAACACCATCCAGGCGCCTTGCCGACCCCCCTTCGACCCCGCTTGCAGCGGGGTCGACTCGTCCGGAGCGATTGCGAGGATCAACCGATGGAGATAGAGATTGGGCGCGGCAAGAAGGGCCGTCGCGCATACGGATTCGACGACATCGCGATCGTGCCTTCACGGCGCACGCGCGACCCTGACGACATCGACATCTCCTGGAAGCTCGGCCCCTACCAGTTCGAGCTGCCGCTGCTGGCCTCGGCGATG
Source organism: uncultured Solirubrobacteraceae bacterium (assembly GCA_963714215.1). GTDB lineage: Bacteria > Actinomycetota > Thermoleophilia > Solirubrobacterales > Solirubrobacteraceae > Palsa-744. The sequence goes on along the minus strand of CAVQNP010000002.1, from coordinate 1,053,809 downwards.
GATGGGGTCGTATCGCCCCGCACAGCGGGGATCATCGGCAACCTCGGCGGGCTGGCGGTGCTCAACCTGGAGGGCATCTTCACGCGCTACGAGGACGCGGAGGAGCAGCTCGAGCGGATCGCGACCCTGCCGAAGGAGCTGGCGACGCGCGAGATGCAGGAGATCTACGCGGAGCCGATCAAGCCGGAGCTGATCGCGCAGCGGATCGCGGAGATCAAGGAACAGAAGGTCGTGGTGGCGGCGTCTCTGACACCCCAGCGCGTGCTCCAGTTCCATGAGATCGCGATGGAGGCCGGGCTCGACGTGCTCGTGATCCAGGGCACGGTGGTCTCGGGCGAACACGTCTCGACGGTCTCGGAGCCGCTCAACCTGAAGGAGTTCATCCCGTCGCTCGACGTCCCGGTGGTCGTGGGCGGCTGTGCGTCCTACCACACGGGCCTGCACCTGATGCGCACCGGCGCGGCGGGCGTGCTCGTCGGCGTCGGCCCGGGCGCGGCGTGCACGACGCGCGGCGTGCTCGGCATCGGAGTGCCGCAGGCGACGGCGATCGCGGACGTGGCGCACGCGCGCTCGACGCACATGCTCGAGACGGGCGAGTACGCCCAGGTGATCGCGGACGGCGGCATGCGCAACGGCGGCGACGTCTCCAAGGCGATCGCGCTCGGCGCGGACGCGGTGATGATCGGTTCGCCGCTGGCGCGCGCCTACGAGGCGCCGGGCCGAGGCTTTCACTGGGGCATGGCGACGTTCCACCCGAGCCTGCCGCGCGGTGCCCGCGTGGCGACGCACCAGAACGGCACGCTGGAAGAGATCCTCACGGGACCGGCTCGCGAGAACGACGGCACGTTCAACCTGTTCGGCGGCCTGCGCACGTCGATGGCGACGTGCGGTCACAAGGACCTCGCGGAGTTCAACCGCGCGGAGGTCGTGATCGCGCCGTCGCTGCAGACCGAGGGCAAGTCGCTGCAGCGCGACCAGCAGGTCGGCATGGGCGCAACCAACGGGAAGGCAGCAGCCCTCGTAAATGACTGACACCGCCGTAACGGCGCCGGAGGCGGTCGCCGATACGGCGGGCACGATCGAGACGGCCACCGACGAGATCGTCGTGCTCGACTACGGCGGGCAGTACAGCCAGCTGATCGCGCGGCGGATCCGCGACTGCGGAGTCTTCTCGGAGCTGCTGCCGCATACGGTCGCGGTGGCGGAGATCGCCAAGCGCAAACCGTGCGGGATCGTGCTCTCGGGCGGCCCGGCGTCGGTCTACGCCGAGGGCGCGCCGCGCCTGCAGCGCGAGCTGCTCGAGCTGGGCGTTCCGGTGATGGGCATCTGCTACGGCATGCAGCTGCTCGTGCACGAGCTGGGCGGGCGCGTGGAGCAGGCCGAGGTGGGCGAGTTCGGCCGCTCGGACCTGCACGTATCCGAGCCGGGCGTGCTGCTGCACGACCTGCCGCGCGAGCAGACGTGCTGGATGTCCCACCGCGACACGGTTTACGAGCCGCCGCCCGGGTTCACGGCATTGGCATCGTCGAGCTCCTCGCCGGTTGCGGCGGTGGAGGACACCACCCGCAGGATCTATGGCATCCAGTTTCACCCGGAGGTCGTGCACACGCCGTACGGGCAGGAGATCCTGACGCGCTTTCTCACGGAGATCTGCGGCTGCGAGCCGACATGGTCGCCGGCGTCGATCGTCGAGGAACAGATCCGCCGCATCCGTGCGCAGGTGGGCGACGCGCAGGTCGTGTGCGGACTCTCGGGCGGCGTGGACTCGTCCGTCGCGGCGCTTCTCGTGCACCGGGCGATCGGCGATCAGCTGACGTGCGTGTTCGTCGATCACGGCCTGATGCGCAAGGACGAGGGCGAGCAGGTCGTGAGCGCGTTCCGCGACACGTTCAAGGTGCCGCTCGTTGCGGTCGCCGCCGAGCGGCGCTTCCTGGACAAGCTCAAAGGCGTCACCGAGCCGGAGGCCAAGCGCAAGGTGATCGGCGCTGAGTTCATCCGCGTGTTCGAGGAGGAGGCGGCGAGGCTGGCTGAGCGCAATGGCGGCGAGGACGCGCGCTTCCTCGTGCAGGGCACGCTCTACTCGGACGTGATCGAGTCGGGCGGCGGCACGGGTGCGGCGACGATCAAGTCCCACCACAACGTGGGCGGGCTGCCGGAGGACCTGCAGTTCGAGCTGGTCGAGCCGCTGCGCGCGCTGTTCAAGGACGAGGTGCGCGCGGTCGGGATCGAGCTGGGTCTGCCCGAGCGCCTGGTCTGGCGCCAGCCTTTCCCCGGTCCGGGGCTGGCGATTCGCGTGGTCGGCGGCGAAGCCACGAAGGAGCGCTTGGATGTGCTGCGCGAGGCCGACCACATCCTGCAGGAGGAGATCCGCAAGGCGGGTCTATACCGCGAGCTGTGGCAGTCCTTCTGCGTGCTGCCCGACGTGCGCACGGTCGGCGTGCAGGGCGACGAGCGCACCTACGGCTACGTGGTCGTGCTGCGCGCGGTCACGAGCGACGATGCGATGACCGCCGACTGGGCTCGCCTGCCGTACGACCTGCTGGAGGCGATCGCCTCGCGCATGATCAACGAGCTGCGCGAGGTCAACCGGGTGGTTCTCGACATCACCAGCAAGCCGCCGGGAACTATTGAGTGGGAGTAATCCCGAAGTAGCCCGCGAAGTCGCCCGACTTCGCCTATGATGTCGGCCTCGCCGCGCGTCCGGAGCACTCGGCACGCGTGGCCTTTTTCACGCCCATGGCGCCCTCGACAAAGACATACGTAGCGAAGCCCACCGACCGCGAGCGCAACTGGCTGCTCGTGGACGCGAACGGGCTCACGCTCGGCCGCATGGCCACGCAGGTCGCGGACATGCTGCGCGGCAAGCGCAAGCCGGAGTACACGCCGCACTGCGACACGGGCGACTTCGTGATCGTGATCAATGCGGAGAAGATCCACGTGACGGGCAACAAGCGCCAAAACAAGCGCTACTACCGCCACTCGGGGTACCCGGGCGGCCTGCGCTCGCGCACGTTCGAGGAGATGCAGGCGCGTCGCCCGGAGGAGATCATCCGCCTGGCGGTCAAAGGCATGATGCCGCGCAACCGCCTGGCGCGTAAGCAGCTGACCAAGCTGAAGATCTACGCCGGGCCCGAGCACCCGCACGTCGCCCAGAACCCGCAAACTTTGGATGCTCAGACGGCTGGAAGCCGGCTGATGACATCAGAACGTGGGGCTGGAAGCTCCACGGAGGAGACTGAATGATGGCCGACGACGAGACCCCCGAGACCCCCGACGCGGCAGCCGAGGGCGCCGAGCCGACGGCCGAGGGCGCAGAGACGCCCCAGCACGCCGTTCCGAGCGAGGATGCGCAGGAGACAGCGGGTTCCGCTGAGGACGCTGCTCTGGAGGCCGCCGAGGAGGCGATCGAGGCCGGTGGCGAGAAGGCGCCCGAGCCCGCGACGGTCGAGCCCGTCGGCGAGGGGCACGCGGTGCCCACGGCCGACGCTCAGGAGATCGCCGGCGCGGCAGAGGACGGTGCGCTCGAGGCGCTGCAGGAGTCCCAGGACGCGGCGGCCGTCGAGGCGGCAGTCGACGAGGACGAGGACGAAGGCGATGACGCAGACGTCGCGGCGCCGAGCGCCAAACCGGCCGTCCCCGGCGCGCACCTGGAGGTCGACATCGTGCCCGAGGGCGCCGACCCGCTCGGACGTGGTGAGGCGGCTGCATACGAGGACCCTTACGCGATCGAGGATGAGGAGGGCGAGCCCGCGGCGCAGGCCGAGGGTGATGGGGGCGAGGGCGAGGAGACGCTGAGCGAGCCGATCGCGACGGCGGCGATCGACCTCGCGGCGGGCGCGCGCTACCGCGCGACGGGCAAGCGCAAGACGGCGATCGCACGCGTGACGCTGCGCCCGGGCAAGGGCACGTACCTGATCAACGGGCGCACGCTCGAGCAGCACTTCCCACGCGACACGCTTCAGCGCAACATCCGCCAGCCGCTCGAGACGGTCGGCTACCAGGAGAAGATGGACGTCGTCGCGCGCCTGCACGGCGGTGGCATCTCGGCCCAGGCTGGGGCCCTGCGCCACGGCGTCTCTCGCGCGCTGCTCGAGGCCGACCCGAATCTCCGCGGCGAGCTCAAGCGCCGTGGGTTCCTCACGCGCGACTCGCGCGCGAAGGAGCGCAAGAAGGCAGGCCTGAAGAAGGCCCGCAAGAAGCCTCAGTTCTCCAAGCGCTAGCGCCGATAAAACGAGGGTGAGCATGCCCCGCAAGCTGTTTGGGACGGATGGAGTTCGCGGACTCGCCGGCGAGTTCGTGACGGCCGAGCTGGCGCTCGCGCTCGGTCGCGCAGCGACCGAACAGACCGGCAAGCAGCACCCGCAGGTGCTGATCGTGCGCGACACGCGCGAGTCCGGCGAGATGCTCCAGTCGGCCGTCGCAGCGGGCGTCAGCGCCGCAGGCGGCGATGCGCTCCTGGGCGGAGTCCTGCCGACGCCGGCCGCGCCGCTGCTGCTCGCCCGCTATGGCTTCGACCTGGCCGTCGTGCTGTCGGCCTCGCACAACCCGTTCCACGACAACGGCATCAAGTTCTTCGCGGGCGACGGCTACAAGCTGACCGACGAAGCCGAGCACGCGATCGAGCAGCTGCTGGAGCGCGAGGCGCCGCCGGCGAACGCGGCGATCGGGCGCGTGCGCGAGCTGCGCGGCGCGCCGGAGGACTACCTGCGCGAGCTGCACACGCGCTTCGTCGACCTGGACCTTTCCGGCGTCGACGTGCTGCTGGACTGCGCCAACGGCGCCACCTACCACGTCGCTCCGGAGATCTTTCGCCGCTTGGGCGCGACGGTGAGCGTGATCGCCGACGAGCCGGATGGGCGCAACATCAACGACGGCGTCGGCTCGACGCACGTGGAGGCGCTCGCCGAGCGCGTCGTCGCGGGCGGACACGCGCTCGGCTTCGCCTTCGACGGCGATGGCGACCGCGTGCTGGCGGTCGATCGCGAGGGTACAGTGGTCGACGGCGACGAGCTGCTGGCGCTGGCGGCGCTGCATCTGCGTGCCGACGGACGGCTCAGCGGCGACGGCGTCGCGGTCACGGTGATGACCAACTACGGCTTTCACTCGGCGATGGAGCAGGCCGGCGTGAACGTGGTGACGACGAGCGTCGGCGATCGCTACGTGCTCGAGGAGCTGCGCGCGCGCGACTGGGCGCTCGGCGGCGAGCAGTCGGGCCACATCATCGAGATGGGCTTCAACCGCACGGGCGACGGCATCGCCAGCGCGCTGCTGACGATGGAGGCGCTGGCGGGCGGCGATCTGAGCGAGCGCCATGCGATGGCGAAGCTGCCCCAACGGCTGGTCAACGTGCGCGTGCGCGACCGCGACGCGCTTTCGCGGGCGGCGGGCGTCGATCGGGCGGTGCAGGCTGCGGCGCAGGAGCTGACCGGGCGCGGTCGCGTGCTCGTGCGCCCGAGCGGCACCGAGCCGCTGGTACGCGTGATGGTCGAGGCGCCGACGGACGACGAGGCGCAGGAGGTCTGTCAGCGCCTGGTCGCGCTCGTGCAGGCGGAGCTCGGCTAGAACGGGCGTCTGGTGAGGCCCGTGCATCCCGAGACGGGCCCAAAAGCACTGGTATCTTCGATCTGATGTGCGGCATCGTTGGATACGTTGGCGGACGTCCGGTACGTGAGCTGCTGCTCGAGGGGCTGAGCAAGCTCGAGTACCGCGGCTATGACTCGGCCGGCATCTCGGTGATCGCCGACGGGCGGATCGAGGCGGTCAGGGCGGTCGGTAACCTGAGCGCGCTCGAGGCCAAGCTCGACGGTGCGCAGGCGCGGGCAGAGGGCAACGGCGCGGTGGCGCTCGCGCCGAAGCCGGCGACCACGGGGATCGGTCACACGCGCTGGGCGACGCACGGGCGCGTCAACGAGGAGAACGCGCATCCTCACTACGACAATGAGGATCGCGTGCATGTGGTTGTCAACGGGATCGTCGAGAACTACATGGTGCTGAAGGAGCGCCTGCTCTCTGAGGGCGCCGTGTTCACCTCGGAGACCGACGCCGAGGTGATCGCCCACCTGATCGCAGGGCACTACACAGACGACCTCGCCGAGGCCGTGCGTCTGGCTTACAACGAACTCGAGGGCCACTACGCGTTCGTGGCGATGGCGCTCGAGGAGCCCGAGGTGCTCGTCGGCGCGCGCAAGGAGTGCCCGCTGATCATCGGCCGCGGCGAGGGCGAGCAGTTCGTCGCCTCGGCCGTGCCGGCGTTTCTCTCGGAGACGCGCACCGTGCAGTACCTGGAGAACGGCGAGATCGTCGTGCTGCGCCCCGACGGCGTGCGCATCATGACCGGCGCCGGCGAGCCGGTCGAGCGCGAGGTGGAACAGGTCGACTGGGACCAGGAGACCGCCGAGAAGGGCGGCTACGACACGTTCATGCTGAAGGAGATCCACGAACAGGCCGACGCGGTGGCGGACACGCTGTTCGACCGCACGGCGCGCGGCGACGGCGTCGACCTCGACGAGGAGGGCGCGCTCGATGAGTCGATCCTCGCGGACGTGACGCGGATCGTCGTGGTCGCTTGCGGAACGGCCTACCACGCGGGTCTGATCGGCCGCTACGCGCTGGAGGAGTGGGCGCGCGTGCCGGTCGAGATGGACATCGCCTCGGAGTACCGCTACCGCAATCCGGTCGTCGGGCCCGGCGACCTCGTGATCGGGATCTCGCAGTCGGGCGAGACGGCGGACACGCTCGCGGCGATGCGCCTGGCGCGTGAACGCGGAGCGACGGTGCTTGCGATCACCAACACGCGCGGCTCGCAAGCCACGCGCGAGGCCGACGGCGTGCTCTACACGCGCGCAGGCCTCGAGATCGGCGTGGCGGCGACGAAGACGTTCGTCTGCCAGGTCGCGGTCATGTACCTCTTGGCGCTGCGCCTGGCCGAGCTGCGCGGCACGCTCGAGCCGGCTCGGCTGAGCGAGCTCGTCGGCGAGCTAAAGCGCCTGCCGCACTGCATCGACGAGATGATCGACCGCGCCGAGCATGAGGCGCAGGAGATCGCGAAGACCTGCTGGGACGCAGACTTCTTCTTCTACATCGGCCGCCACGTGGGACTGCCGGTCGCGCTCGAGGGCGCGTTGAAGCTAAAGGAGATCTCCTACATCTCAACCGACGCCTACGCGGCGGGCGAGATGAAGCACGGGCCGATCGCGCTGCTCGATGACGCGACGCCGGTCGTCTGCGTGGCGACCCGCTCGCCGGTGCTCGACAAGCTCGTCTCGAACATCCAGGAGGCGCGCGCGCGAGGCGCGCGCGTGATCGCGGTGAGCACCGAGGGCGACGGCGACGTCGAGCCGCACTCGGACGCGACGATGACGGTCCCGGCAACCGACTGGATGCTCCAGCCGATCCTCGCCGTGATCCCGCTGCAGCTGCTCGCCTACGCCGTGGCGCGCAACCGCGGGCTGAACGTCGACCAGCCGCGCAACCTGGCCAAGACGGTCACGGTCGAGTAGCTCCCGGCCGGCGCCGAGCCTGCACGGCGCCTTGGCGCCCCAGGGGTCCGACCATCTAGCATCGCTCCTCGTGGAGCGCCTGCCGGACTGGCTTCGAGCCGCTGCCCGACGCCGAGACGATGCGGGGCGTGGACCGCTGGGCAATCGAGGATCAGGGGGTCTCTGGCATCGACCTGATGGAGCGCGCCGGCACGGGCGTGGCGCGCGCGGTCGAGGTGCACGCCTGCGATGGTCCGGTTGTAGTGCTCTGCGGCAAGGGCAACAACGGCGGCGACGGGCTCGTCGTCGCGCGACTGCTGCGCGAGGCGGGACGGGAGGTGGCGGTCGTCTGCGTGGCTCCGCCGGAGGAGTTCAAGGGCGACGCGGCGGCGAACCTCGCGCGCCTGCCCGGCGATGCGCCGGTCTCACTCGCGCGGGGCGCCGCGGCGATCGAGCGGGCGAGCGTGATCGTCGATGCGCTGCTCGGCACGGGCTTCGCCGGTGAGCCACATGGCGCGGTGGCCGAGGCGATCGCGCGCGTCAACGCCGCCGCTGCGGCTGTCGTCGCGGTGGACGTGCCGAGCGGCGTCGATGCTTCGAGCGGCGTCGTCTCCGGCGAAGCCGTGCGCGCCGAGGTCACGGTCACCTTCCATGCGAGCAAGCCGGGGCTGTGGATCATGCCCGGCAAGCGTCACGCGGGGGAGGTGCGCACGATCGACATCGGCATCCCGCGCGGGGCGCCGATGCCCGCGAAGATCGGCCTGACGACCTCTGCCGTGGCCGAGCTGCTTCCCCGGCGGGCGGGCGATTCGACCAAGTTCGCCTCGGGGCAGGTCGTCGTGGCGGGCGGCTCGCGTGGACTGACCGGCGCGCCGCGGATGGCAGCTCAGGCGAGCATGCGCGCGGGCGCGGGCTACGTGATCGCATGCGTGCCGGCCTCGGCGCAGGACCTGCTCGTGAGCGCGGCCACGCCCGAGCTGATGACGCGCGGCCTGGCCGAAAGCGACGGTGCGCTCGAGCCGGCCGCGGCGGCGCAGGCTCTCGAGAGCATCCGCCCGGGTGGGGCGCTGGCGCTTGGCCCGGGCATCGGCCGCAGCGACGCCGCGGTCGCGTTCGCGCGCGAGCTGGCGCTGCAGGCGCAGGCGCCGATGGTGCTCGACGCGGACGGGCTGAACGCCCACGCCGGGCGCTTGTCCGCGCTGCGTGCGCGGCGCGCGACGACGGTGCTGACGCCGCATGCCGGCGAGCTCGCGCGCCTGCTCGAGCTGGACAGCGAGCAGATCGAGCGCGAGCGGCTGCACCACGCGCGCGCGGCGGCCGAGCAGTCGGGCGCGGTGGTCGTGCTGAAGGGCGATGATTCACTGATCGCCGATCCCTCGGGCTACGTGGCGGTCAGCCGCGGCGGCAGCCCGGCGCTGGCGACGGCGGGGACGGGCGACGTGCTGACGGGCGTCGTCGCGGCGTTACTCGCGCAGGGCCTCGACGTGTTCGAGGCGGCCAGCGCGGCAGTGTGGCTGCACGCGGCGGCGGGACGCGAGGCGGCGCGTCGCCATGGCGCGCCGGAGGGCGTGATCGCGAGCGACGTGATCGAAGCGCTGCCGGCGGTGCGCGCCGAGGAGGGCCCGTGAGCGCCGCGCCCGATATTGCGCTGGGGCTTGACCGCGTCTCGCTGCGCGCCAGGGCGAGTGTCAACGTCGCGGCGGTTGCCCGCAACTGCGCCCGGCTGCGTGCGGAGCTGCACGGGCAGACGCGGCTGTGCGCGGTCGTGAAGGCCGACGGCTACGGCCACGGAGCCGCGCAGAGCGCGCGCGCGGCGCTCGATGGTGGCGCCGGCTGGCTGGCCGTGGCGAGCGCACAGGAGGCCTGTGAGCTGCGCGCGGCAGGGATCGCGGAGGTGCCGATTCTCGTGATGGGCGCGCTGACGCCGGGCGAGCTCTCCGAAGCGCTCGCGGCGGGCGCCGACGTCGTGGTTTGGAGCGAGCGCTACGTGCGCGAGGTCGCGGCAGCCGGCGGTGGGCGCGTGCACGTGAAGCTCGACTCGGGGATGGGCCGCCTCGGCACGCGCGATGCCGGCCTGGCTTCGCGTGTGCTGGCACTCGCCGAGCAGAGCCCGGACGTCGAGCCGGTCGGCTTGATGACGCACTTCGCCACGGCCGACGAACTCGACGACGACGGATTCTTCGCGCAGCAGCTTGACGTCTTCGCGCGCTGGGCCGGGGAGCTGAAGGCACAGCGACCCGAGTTGATCGTCCACGCGGCGAACAGCGCGGCGGTGCTGCGCGAGCAGTCAACGCAATTCGACATGGTGCGCTGCGGCATCGCGATCTACGGGATGGATCCGTTCGGCGCTGAGCCGGCCGAGCACGACCTGGAGCCGGCGCTCGAGCTGAGTTCCTATGTCGCGGACGTGAAGCTGTGCCGCGCGGGGGAGAGCGCCGGCTACGGGCGGCGCTTCGTCGCCGAGCGCGACACGTGGCTGGGCGTGCTGCCGATCGGCTACGGCGACGGCTGGCGGCGCGGGCTGTCCAACAACGCCGACGTGCTCGTCGCCGGCAAGCGCCGTGCGCTCGTGGGCACGGTGAGCATGGACAACGTGACGATCGACCTGAGCGCCGAGCAGAGGGCGCAGAGCCTGCGTGGAGTCTCGGCCGTGCTGATCGGCGTGCAGGGGGAGGAGCGGATCACCGCCGAGGAGGTTGCACGGCGACTGGACACGATCAACTACGAGATCACCTGCGGCCTGACGCCGCGCGTGCCGCGCGTGTACCACCGCGACGGCATCGCGCTCGAGCCGGTGCATGGCTGACGCGCTGCAGGCCGCCCGCGAGGCCCTGAGCGGCCGTCGGGCCTGGCTCGTCGGCGGGGCGATCCGCGACCGCGAGCTGGGGCGCCGCACGGCCGACCTCGACCTGGTCGTCGAGGGTGACCCGGGCGAGGCGGCGCGCGCCATCGCGACGGCGGCAGGCCGCGCGGCGTGCTTCGCGCTGTCGGAGGAGTTCGGCGCCTGGCGCGTGTCGGCGCGCGACTCTTCGTGGCAGGTCGACGTCGAGCCGTTGCGCGGTGGCTCGCTCGAGGCCGACCTGGCGCTGCGGGACTTCACGGTCAACGCGATCGCCGAGCCGATCGCGGGCGGCGAGCCGATCGACCCGCTGGGCGGTCTCGCCGATCTGGCGGCTGGCCGTCTGCGTATGGCCGGGCCGGGCGCGTTCGCGGACGACCCGCTGCGCGTGCTGCGCCTCGTGCGCGTCGCGGTCGAGCTTGGGCTCGAGCCGGAGCTGGACACGCTGCAAGCGGCCCGCGCGCATGCGGGCGAACTCGAACGCTGCTCGCCCGAGCGCGTGTTCGTCGAGCTGCGCCGGATCGTCGCCGCGCGCGAGGCACTGCGCGGCCTGGAGCTGATGAGCGAGCTGGGGGCAACCGATGTCGTGCTCCCCGAGCTCGAGGCGTTGCGCGGGATCGAGCAGAATCGCTTTCACCATGCAGACGTTCACGGGCATACGCTGGAGGTGCTCAGGCGCACGATCGAACTGACCGACTTCGCGGCGGGCCCAACCGGTGCCGCCCCAGATGCGCCAGACGTCGAGCCACTCCTCGATGACGGCCGGGAGGGCGTGGCAGGCGAGTTGGGCGCCGTCCTCGGCGAGCATCGCGCGGCGGTTGCGCAGGTGCTGGCAGAGCCGCTTGCTGACGGCATGACGCGAGCGGAGGCGCTGCGCTGGGGCGCGCTGCTGCACGACGCCGCCAAGCCGCTGACGCGAGGGGTGCGCCCGGGGGACGGACGCGTGACGTTCATCGGCCACGATGAGCGCGGCGCGGCGCTTGCGCGTGAGGTGCTCGGACGGCTGCGCACGAGCGAGCGCTTGCGCGGGCACGTGGCGGCGCTCGTGCGCCACCATCTGCGACTTGGCTTCCTTGTGCACGAGCCGCAACCGCTTTCGCGCCGCACGGTGTTCTCTTACCTGCGCACGACCGATCCGGTTGAGGTCGACGTCACGCTGCTGTCGATCGTCGACAGGCTCGCCACGCGCGGCGATCGCGCGCAGGAGGCGATCGCAGCGCATCTGGCAGTGGCTAAGGGCATGCTCGGCGATGCGCTGCGCTGGCGCGCGGAGGGCCCACCGCGCCCGCTGCTGCGCGGCGACGAGCTGGCACACGAGCTCGAGATTTCACCGGGTCCGCGCCTGGGAGCGCTGCTCGAGCAGCTCGCCGAGGCGCAGTTTGCGGGCGATGTCGCCACCCGCGAGCAGGCGCTCGCGCATGCGCGTACCCTCGCGTAGCCACTAGGCTTGCGGCGATGCGTGACCCGGATTGCATCTTCTGCAAGATCGTCGCCGGCGAGCTGCCCGCGACGATCGTCGACGACGACGAGCGCACGATCTCGTTCATGGACATCTCACCGGCCACGCGCGGCCACGCGCTGGTGATCCCGCGCGAGCACTCGCCCGATCTGCTGAGCGTCGAGCGCGAGGACCTCACGGCTGTGGTGCTCGCGGCCCAGCGCCTGGCGGGACGGATGAAGGAGCGACTGGGCGCCGACGGCGTGAACCTGCTGAACTCGTGCGGTGCGGTCGCCTTCCAGACGGTCTTTCACTTCCACATGCACGTGATTCCGCGCTACGAGGGCGATTCGCTGCGCCTGCCGTGGGTTCCGGCCGCCGGCGACGCGCAGGAGATCGCGGCGGCGGCGCAGGAACTGGGGCGGAAATAGCGAAATGTCGATATCGCTACATCTGCCGTCCCGGCGTGTTGCAGAGGCAATGATCAAACGCACAAACATCGCCTTTCTCGCGAGCCTCGCGCTCCTGCTTGCCGTGCCCGGTCTCGCCACCGCGACGATCACCGAAGTGGGAGTGATCCCGCCGACGACTCCGGAAACGACGGCGAGCTGCCCGGCAAGCCCGTGCCTCGCGGTCAGCCGCACGACCGGTTTTCAGGTCAAGGTCGCCACAAACACGACGCTCACGAGCATCCCCAAAGCCGGCTCGATCGTCGCCTGGACGGTCAGCCTCGGCAAGCCCAACGCGACGCAGATCAAGTTCTTCAACGCCAACGAGGGCGGGGCAGCGGAAGCTGGGATCGCGATCCTTGCGCCGCAGAAGAAGCCGAACCTCACCTACAAGCTGATCGCGTCGAGCCCGACGGTCAAGCTCGAAAAGTACTTCGGCAAAACGACCCAGTTCCCGCTGGAACGCTCGATCCCGGTGAAGAAGGGCTACATCGTGGCGCTGACCGTGCCGACGTGGGCGCCGGCGCTGGCCCTGGGCTTCGGCAAGGACACCTCGTGGCGCGCGAGCCGTGAAAAGAAGCAGTGCGCGAGCACGAGCTCGCAGAGCACGCAGACCTCGATCGGCTCCGCCGTGCAGTACTTCTGCCTGTACCAGACCGCGCGTCTGACATACAGCGCGACGCTCGTCTCCACGCCCTAGATGACGTGCCCACACACGTTGTGAACGGCTGAGAAGGCATCCGGGCCTCATCCCAGGCTGTGGGTCTGCGAAGGCTCACGACTTAGGAGGACCCGGATGCAGATCCACGGTAGAGCGAAGCTCGGACCGGCTGGTCGGCTGGCGCTGACGCAAGCGGTGATGGATGGGATGACGTTGAAGGGAGCCGCGGCCTGCTTCAACGTGTCGCCGGCGACTGCTCATCGCTGGTGGCATCGGCGGTTGAATGCCACGAGCCAGGAGCTCTCCTGCGGCGCGTGGCTGCTGGATCGTTCCAGCCGGCCCCATAGAAGTCCCCGCCTGCTTGACACGGTCGAGCAGGAGCGCATCTGCGAGGTGCGCCGCCACACCGGCTGGGGGCCGCGGCTGGTGGCCGGCAGAACCGCTCATCCTCACTCGACGGTGTGGAAGGTCTTGCATCGCCACGGGCTCTCTGAGCGCAAGCGAAGCCCCCGAGAAGCCGCGCGGCGCTATGAGTGGCCCTGCCCAGGCGACCTGCTGCACATAGACACCAAGCGTTACGCCCGCTTTGAGCGCCCCGGGCACGCGCTCACCGGGGTGCGCGACAAGACCGGTGCTGAGAAGCGCGCCCGGTGGGGCTATGACTTCGCCCACGCGATCGTCGACGATCACTCACGGCTGGCCTACGTCGAGCTGCTGCCCGATGAGCGAGCGCCGACCGTCACCGCGTTTGTGACTCGAGCGTTGGGCTGGTTTGAGGCCCGCGGCATCCACGCCAAGCGACTGATGAGCGACAACGCGTGGAACTACGTCAAGAACCAGTCGCTGCGCGAGTTGCTCATCAGGCGCCAGATCAAGCACTTGCGCACCCAGGCCTATCGCCCTCAGACCAATGGGAAGGTGGAGCGCTTCCACCAGACCATGGCCAGAGAGTGGGCTTACGGGCTGACCTACGGCTCACACCACCACCGCAACCGCGCCCTGCCACACTGGCTGGAGCACTACAACACGCGCAGGCCGCACTCGGGGATCGGCAACCGACCGCCCATCAGCCGCGTTCACAACCTATGTGGGCAGGACACCTAGAAGGCACGGCCAGCCAATGCCCGAAGGCCCGCAACCCGGCGGGCCTTCCGTAGAGGCGATCTTGCAGATATTGAGGATGCTCTCGCGGGGCCGATAGAAGGGCCGTGAGGACACTCCGCCCTTCGCGGCCGCTCGGGGGTTCGAGCCGCGCGGGAGGCGCTGAGCGCGCTCGCGCGAAGGCGACGAAAGACACGGCCCCGACCAACGCAGGCGCAACCGGCGCGGGGCGCCGCACGGGCGCGAGCCTGCTGTGCGAAGACGAGTCCACGCGCCAGCGGCTGCTGGACGTGGAAAGCCACATGGTCTCGGCCTGGCTGTCGGTGTTCGCGATGGTCGCGGTCGGCCTCGCGATCCTCGCCCCCTGGGTCGGCTGGTGGCCGCTGCTGGCGATCGCGACGAGCTTCGTCGCCTACTGGCTGGCAGTGCGACGGATGCCCGACAGCGCGCGCCCGGAGTACTGGTTCATGGGCGCATGGGCCTTCTCGCAGGCCGCCACGGGCGCGGTGGTGCTCGCGACGGGCGGGCCGCGCAGCGTGTTCCTGCCGTGGCTCGCGATCCCGGCGGTCACGCTCAGCTCGCGCTTCAAGCTGCGCGGCGTGATCACGGGCGTGATCTGGACGATCGCGGTGATGCTCGCCGTGAGCGTGTGTGTGAGCCCGGCTGCGGTCGCTGAACGCCCGCAGCGGCTGATCGTGCCGCTGGTTCTGCTGGGCGGCGTCGTGGTGCTCTCGACGGCGCTGATGCGCTCGGACGTCAAGCACCGCGCGGAGGCCGTCGTCGACCCGCTGACGGGGCTGTTCAATCGTCAGGCGCTGTCGGTGCGGGCGCGCGAACTGATCGAGCAGGCGCGCGTCTCGGGCATGCCGCTGGCGGTGCTGATCGGAGATCTCGACGAGTTCAAGCGCGTCAACGATCGGCACGGACACCACGTCGGCGATGCGGTCCTGCGCGAGACGGCGAGCTCGTTGCGTGCGACGCTGCGCACGTTCGACTACATCTACCGCTACGGCGGCGAGGAGTTCGTGATCCTGCTGCCGGGCACCGACGAGGCGCGTGCGCTGGCCACGGCGGAGCGGGTGCGTGACGCGATCGCCGCGACGTATCCGGCGGGCCTGCGCGTGACGCTGTCGCTTGGCGTGAGCGTCGGCGACGGACGCGAGAGCGAGTTCGAGGATCTGCTGATCGCGGCCGATCGGGCGCTCTACAGGGCGAAGGCTGAAGGGCGCAACCGCGTATGCCTCGGCCGCGCCTACGACGGCGTGAACCTGGAAATGCCTCAGGCCTCGCCGGCCGCGAGCGCGGCTGTGGAGGCCGACCGCGGGCACTTGGGCGAGGGGTCCACGCCGGCCGAGGCATTCGAGCTCGCCAAGCGCACGTTCATCGAAGGCGAGCCGCTCGACATGCAGGTGCTCGCGGAGCGCCTGCGGGTGTCGCATCAGACGCTCGAGCAATGGTGCGGCGAGCGCAAGTCGCTGCTCGGTGAGATCAACGCAGCGCTGGCGCTCGATTTGCTGCGACGTGCACAGGCTGAGCACAGCCACGAGCGCGGTACGGCGCGCGTGCTCGCCGTCTACGAGCAGTTCGCGTGCGGCGCGGCCAACTTCCGCCCGCTACAGCGCCTCCTACGGGACGATCAGCAGCTGGCGCTACGGATCCTGACCTCGCGCACGGGTCACGTTCACCCGGCGATGGTCAACGCGATCCACCGGCTGCTGAACGAGGAGCACGAGCGCGGGGCGCTGGCGACGCCGCAGGCGGAGCTGCGCAACCTCTCCTACGCGATCGTGCGGATGGCCGAGGCGTTCCTCTACAACGACGCGATGCTCGCCACCGAGCCGCAGATCCAGCGCTCGACGCAGATCGTCGGGCGGCTGATGGCCTGAGCCGCTATTTGCCCGTCGGCGCGCTCGCGCCGCCGGAAGGGCTCGAGCCGGCGGCCGATTTTTCTTCTGCTTTTTCGGAGGACGCTCCGCCCGAGGGGCTGCTCGGTTCTTCTTCGCTCGCCCCGCTGGAGCTGCCGCCGCTTTCGGGTTCTTCGGTGGCTTCGTTGCCGCCCGATTCGTTGGCCGGGCTTTCGCCCGTCGAGGTTTTGCTCGCCGAGGTCGACGTCGAGGTCGTCTGTGCGGCCGCCTGTTCGGCGCTCGTGTCGCTCGGCGGCGTGATGTTAGGCGTGCTCTTGGGCACGGCGTCGGAGGCGCTGCTGCCGCCTCCGCAGGCGCCCAGGGTCATCCCGGAAAGCAGCAGCGCGAGGGCGAGGGCTGCGGCGCGGATGCTCAACGATCTCCCACGGGCGATCCGAGCGGTCCCATGCGCCGGCCGCAGGTGGGGCAGTCGTTGAGGTCCTTCTGCGCGAGCTGCCCGCACCAGGAGCAGAAGCGCAGGTTCTCGACCGCCCATGGAAGCCGCGAGCTGGAGGGGGCGAGCGGCAGGACCTTGCCGACGACCTCCATCGGTTCGCCGCTGTCGCGGTCGAGATAGATCTCGCCCGGCTCGGCCTCGAGCACGATCTCGCGCCCGCTGGCGGCGTTGCGCAGGCGATAACGCTGACTGCTCACGAGCGGGACTTTATCGGAGCGCCCCGCGGGAGCGGCCTGAAGCCGGGACAGCGGCCGCTAGGCTCGCGCGGTGCGCATCCTCGTGTTCCACGGCTACCTGCTTTCGGGGACGGGCTCGAACGTCTACAACGCCCGGCTGGCGGCGGCTTTCTTCAAGCAGGGCCACGAGGTGCACCTGCTCTGCCAGGATCGCCACCCAGAGCAGCAGCCGTTCGTCGACGCGGCCGGAGATTGGGATACGGGGTCGCTGCGGGTGCGCGAGCTGAGGGGCGCGGCGCGGGGCGCCGGTCGCGCCGAGGCGCCTGTCAAGGGCCGTTGCACGGTGTATCGACCGGACATCGGCGGGCTGCTGCCCGTCTATGTGGCGGATCGCTACGAGGGCGTCGAGGCGCGTACGTTTGCGGAGTGCAGCGAAGAGCAGGTGTCCGCGTACGTCGAAGCCAACGTGGCCGCCGTGCGCGAGCTCGCCGAGCTCGTCGCACCGGACGTCGCGCTCGCGAACCATCTGGTGATGGGCCCGGCGATCCTCGCTCGCGCGCTGGGGGGGAGGGTGCCGTACGCCGTGAAGGTCCACGGAAGCGCCCTCGAGTACACAGTCAAGGCCGAACCGGAGCGCTTCCTGCCATATGCGCGTGCCGGTGTGGAGCACGCCGCGGGCATCCTCGTCGGCTCCCATCACACGGCGGCGAGCCTGTGGCAGGCGCTCGCGGACCCGCAGGTCGAGCGACGCACGCGCCTGGGACCGCCGGGCGTGGACGTCGAGCGTTTCGCGCCGCGCGAGCGGCACGCGGCGGAGAGCGGGCTGGCCGCTCTGACCGCCCGGCTGCGCGCAGTGCCGGAGGGCCGTGAGGTCGCCGACGGCAATCCGGGCGCGGCGGGCGGCGGCGATGCGTTCACGCGCGACGAGCGCGCGGCGGGCGAGGCGCTCGGGCGGCTCGAGCTCGACGAGGACCGGCTCGTGGCGTTCGTCGGCAAGCTGATCGTCAGCAAGGGCGTCGACCTGCTGCTTGCCGCCTGGCCGCTCATGCTGGAGGACGTGCCGAGCGCGAAGCTCGTCGTGATCGGCTTCGGCGCCTACCGCGAGGGCTTCGAGCGCTTGCGCGAAGCGTTGCAGCAGGGCGACATCGGGCGGGCACGCGAGATCGCTCTGGCCGGGCGCTCGCTGGAGGCCGATCCGGCAGCCACTGCGCCCGCGGCGGATGCGCAGCCGCTGCGTCACCTGCTCGCGTTCCTCGACGGCCTGCGCGGGCCGTCGCTCGAGCGCTATCTGGCCGCGGCGCGCGCGCTGGACGAGCGCGTTGTGCTGACCGGCCGGCTCGAGCACGACGAGCTGGCCGATCTGCTGCCGGCCTGCGAGGCGCTCGTCGTGCCGAGCACGTTCCCGGAGGCCTTCGGCATGGTCGCCGCCGAGGCGGCAGCGTGTGGCGTGCTGCCCGTCAGTGCCGCCCATTCCGGACTGGCCGAGGTCAGCGAAGCGCTCGCGCGGGCCGTCCCGCCAGAGGCGGCGAGCCTGCTGTCGTTCCCGGTCGGCGACGATGCCGTAACGTCGATCGCGCAGCGCCTGATCGGCTGGCTGACGCTCGATCCGGTCCTTCGCGAGCGCACTCGCGCGGGCCTGGTCGAGACGGCGCGCGAGCGCTGGTCGTGGGACGGGGTCGCACGCGGCGTTATCGCGGCGGCCGAAGGGCGCCTCGACGAGCTCCCGCTGCCCTGAGGGAGCACGTGCGCAAGGCCCCCGGAGCGGCCAAAGCGCGCGGGAGCGGGCGTCGAGCCACCCGCCCGTTGGGATAGTGTTCCGCCCGCTCATGCGCCGCATGCACGCTCCAGCGCCCGCACACACTGCCGCCCACGGGCGGCATCGGCTGCTCGCGCGCGGCGCCGGGCTGGGCACCCTGCTGGCCATCGCACTCGCCACGACCGGATGCTCGGTCAAGGGCGGCGACGACGCCAATCTGATCTCCGGCAAGAAGGCGTTCGTCGGCAAGTGCGGCTCCTGCCACACGCTTGCGCGCGCCGAAACCAAGGGCGTCGTCGGACCGAACCTCGACGAAGCCTTCCGCGCGAGCCTGCAGGAAGGTGCCAACCGGGACACGGTTCGCGGCGTCGTCGAAAAACAGATCCAGATCCCTAATCCCGAAGGCGCGATGCCGAAAGACCTCGTCAGCGGCTCGACGGCCAAAGACGTAGCGGCCTACGTCGCCCAGTCGGTCGACAAGTCGGGCAAAGACAGCGGCCTGCTCGCGAGCGCCGTGAAGGCGCCCGGCTCGGGCAAGCCAGCCGAAGAGAAGGGCGGCAAGCTGTCGATCGCCGCCAACGCGCAGGGCCAGCTCGCGTACGAAACGAACAAGGCCAACGCCAAAGCCGGCGCCGTGACGATCGAAATGCCCAACATGTCCGGCGTGGACCACAACCTCGCGCTGGAAACCGGCGAAGGCGGCGCCTCGCCGAAGGGCAGCAAAGTCGGCGCCACCCCGATCATCGCCAAGGGCACCGCCAAAGTCACGGTCACGCTCAAGCCCGGCGCCTACACCTTCTTCTGCGAGGTCCCAGGGCACCGCCAGGCGGGCATGTACGGCACGCTGACCGTCAAGTAGTCCTCAGGCAAGCTCAGACGGCAAACCCGCAGCATGCTCGGCCAAGCCGGCTAGCTCTGGGTCAGAACCGCTGCGCGCGAGGATCTCGGCATCCTTTTCGGCAAAGACTCGCCGACGCTCACGTTCGCGCGCTTGCCTGCGGTCGATCTCCCGAGGCTGCATCTCTGGGTTATACCCGCAGCAGCGGGTCGTGCGCGAAGAACAGGAACCAGACGACGAAGGCGACGATCGCGATCACGACGACGAGCGTGGCCACCGTCTCGATCGTGCCGATCAACGCCCGCCGCTCGCGCTCCTCGCGCTCCATCCGCTCAGGGTACGCCGCCCGACGGTGCGCCGCTCAGGAGACGGCGCGCACGATCAAGACCACGGCGATCGCCACGACGAACACGCCGAGCACGTACAGCAGCGCCCTAAACGCCTCCCCCTCGGTCCGCAGCGGGTTCAGCAAGCCCGGGCGCTAGAGGATGTAGACGGTGAAGTACACGACCAGCCACATGATGTCGACGAAGTGCCAGTAGATGCCAGGCACTTCGACGCCGCGATGGGACTCGGGGCTGTAGTGGCCGCGGAAGGCGCGGATCGTGACGAACAGCAGCAGCAGCAGGCCGATGAAGACGTGCGCTCCGTGCAGGCCGGTGAGCGAGTAGAAGATCGTCTGCTGGGCGCCGTCCTGCGGGGCGAAGCCGATGTTGGCGTACTCGTTGATCTGGATGAAGAGGAACGTGCAGCCGAGCAGGAAGGTCGTCAGCATGCCGGCCTTGAAGCCGAAGCGGTTGCCCTTCTTGATCGCCTGCTCTGCCCAGTGGATCGTGAAGGACGAGGAGACGAGAATCGCCGTGTTCATGCCGGCGACTTCGACGGGCAGTTTGGTCCCGGGCGCCGGCCAGGGATCGCCTTGGGCGATGCGGATGAAGAAGTAGGCCGTGAAGAAGGCGCCGAACACCATCACCTCGGAGATGATGAAAAGCAGCATCCCCAGCAGCGCGGGGTTCACGCGCGAGCTGGCGTGCGCGGCGGGCGGCCCGTGGTGCTCGTGCGCGTCCTCGTGCGCGCCGACGCCGGGGTGGGGGAAGCTGGCGGCCTCCATCGGCTAGGCGGCCGAGGCCGCGGTCGAGCTGGCCTGGAGGTCGACGACGACGTGCTCGACGGGCGCCGAGGTCATGTGCTGCACGCGCTCGATCAGGTTGGCGCGCATCCAGCCGGAGCGCTGGTCGGGCAGCGTGGAGATGACGACGTCGTCGACGCGGAACAGCTCGAGCGCGTTGACGGCGGCCGTGTAGGGGTCGGGGTCGCCGATCATGCCCGAGCCGAACAGGCCTTCGCTGTGCAGCCGGTCGAGCATCGTCGCAAGGCGCGCCCGCGCGAGCTGCGCCGCGCCGCCGCTGCCGTCGGGCTGCGGCACGATCACGACGAACAGCCGTCGCTCCCCACCGGCGGCCTTTTCCTTCAGGCGATTGAGCAGCTCATCGCCGCCGAGCGTCTTGGAGGCGATCACGAGCGTGGCCTTGAAGGGCAGCCCCTCGGCCTCGATGTCGACGACGACGTGCTCGACGGGCAGGCCGGAGGCGTTGCGGATCCGATCGACCAGGTCGCGTCGCAGCCAGCCCGAGCTGACGGCCGGGTGGGTGGAGATGATGATCTCGTCGGGGCGTCGCTCGGCGACGGCGTCCATCGTGGCGAGGAACGGGTCGGAGTCGCCGACTTCGCCGCTGGCGTCAATGCCCTCGGCCGTGACGAGCTCGAGCGCGAGGTCGACGCGAGCCTGCGCCGATTCGCGCACGGCCTCGTCGTAGATCACGAGGCCGGCGCTCGGGTCGCTCTGCGGCACGACCAGGCGGAAGCGCGTCTCGCCCTCGGCGGCGCGCGTGCGCACGGCCTCGAGCAGCTTGGCGCCGCCGAGCGTGCGGTTGGCGACTACGAGGACTTCCCTCATGGCGAGACCTCGGTGCTCACTCGCTCGGCCCCGCTACCTGTCTGGCGCCGGACGCGCCGGCGCCAGCCGGCGTGGGGGTCGGTGCGAACGTGCCGTGCACGGCGCCGGGGACGCCGTACTCGTAGGGTCCGCCGACGACGGTCGGGAGCTTGTCGAAGTTGAACACGGGCGGCGGCGAGGAGACCTGCCACTCGAGCGTCATCCCGCGCCACGGGTTTTTCACGGCCTTGGGGCCGCCGCGCCAGCTGGTGACCATGTTGTAGATGAAGATCAGCGTGCTCAGGCCGAGCGCGAAGCTGGCGATCGAGATGAACAGGTTGAGGCTGGAGAACTTCGAGGCGTAGTCCTCGACGCGGCGGGGCATGCCCTGCAGGCCGAGCAGATGCATCGGGCCGAACGTCAGGTTGAAGAACACGAAGGTGCTCCAGAAGTGCCACTTGCCCAGGCGCTCGTCGTACATCCGCCCGGTCATCTTCGGGAACCAGTAGTAGACGCCGGCGAAGATCGTCATCAGCGAGCCGCCGAACAGCACGTAGTGGATGTGGGCGACGATGAAGTACGTCGCCGAGACGTGGATGTCGAAGGGGATCATCGCGAGCATCACCCCGCTGATCCCGCCGAGCGTGAACGTCGTGAGGAAGCCGAGCGCGAACAGCATCGCCGTATCCAGGTGCAGCACCCCTCGCCACAGCGTGGCCAGCCAGGAGAAGATCTTGATGCCCGTCGGCACGGCGATGATCGCCGTCGTGATCGCCATCGGGATGCGGATCCAGGCGGCCATCCCGGAGGTGAACATGTGGTGCGCCCACACGGTGAAGCCGAGGCCGACGATCGCCAGCAGCGAGAAGGCCATCATGCGGTAGCCGAAGATCGGCTTGCGCGACTTCACGGCGATCACTTCGCTGATGATCCCGAACCCGGGCAGCATCATGATGTAGACGGCCGGGTGCGAGTAGAACCAGAAGACGTGCTGATACATCAGCACGTCGCCGCCCTTGGCGGCGTTGAAGAAGTTGAAGCCGAGCGCGCGGTCGAGCAGCACGAAGAACTGCGAGGCGGCGATGAACGGGGTGGCGATCACGACGAGCAGCGAGGTCGCGAAGTTGGCCCACACGAGCAGCGGCATGCGGAAGAAGCTCATGCCGGGTCCGCGCATCGTGATGATCGTCACGAGGAAGTTGAGCGCGGTCATGATCGAGGAGGCGCCTGCGAACTGCACGGCGACCGAGAAGAACGTCTGCCCGATCGGCGCATTGGTGGACAGCGGCGCATAGGCCGTCCAGCCGTCGGCGAAGGCGCCGCCGGGGGCGAAGAAGCTGGCGAGCATCATCACGCCGGCAACGGGCAACAGCCAGAAGGACAGCGCGTTCAGGCGCGGGAAGGCCATGTCGGGCGCGCCGATCATCAGCGGGATGACGAAGTTTCCGAGCCCCGCGAAGACGGGGATCACGAACAGGAAGATCAGCAGCGACGCGTGGACCGAGAAGAGCCCGTTGTAGGTGTTGGCGTCGACGAACTGGGCGCCCGGCGCGGCGAGCTCGGCGCGCATCAGCATCGCGATCAGTCCGCCGACGAGCAGGAAGAAGAACGAGCTGACGGTGTACTGGATGCCGATCACCTTGTGATCGGTGTTGATGCGGAAGTAGTCCTTCCACGTGTAGGCGCCGTGGCTGGAGTGGTCCTCGGGGCGGGTCTTTCGCCCGGCTGCCCAGTAGAACCAGTAGTCGAAGCCGCCGATGCCGACGAGGAAGGTCAGCGGCACGGCGAGCAGCGAGACGGTCAGGATCGCTTCGCCGTCGATGAAGTGCTTGAAG
Source organism: uncultured Solirubrobacteraceae bacterium (assembly GCA_963714215.1). Lineage (GTDB taxonomy): Bacteria > Actinomycetota > Thermoleophilia > Solirubrobacterales > Solirubrobacteraceae > Palsa-744. Next base: position 1,030,941 of record CAVQNP010000002.1, on the reverse strand, counting down.
GTCGAGTGGCCCGTGCTCATGCGCACGATCCACGTGATGAAGAAGGCGAAGGCGACGCCGAGCACCATCATCCAGGCGGCGCGGTAGAAGCCCGGCGCGCGCAGTTTGGCGCCGAAGGAAACGGGTCCGCCGCCGTAGCCGGGGTTCGACTGCGGCGGGCGCTGGGCGGGAACGGTCGTCGTCGCCATCAGGCCGTCTCCCCGCCGCTACCGTTCGACTTTCTACGCACGCTCATCGCCGACATTATCCCGCAGCCGTCCCCGTCGTGCTCGACGTGGATCCGCCGGCGGAGCCGACCGTCGTGCTGGCACTGGCGCCGGAGGCGGCCGCACGGCTCTTGAGGAATTCCTTGAACTTGGCCTCGGTCACGACGTGGACCTGGGCGCGCATCAGCGAGTGCCCGACGCCGCACAGCAGGTTGCACACGATCGGGTAGGTGCCGAGGCGGTCGGGCGTGGCGCGGTAATGGACGGTGATCCCCGGCACGACGTCCTCCTGCAGGCGGAAGGCGGGGATCCAGAAGGCGTGGATCACGTCCTTGGAGTGCAGGCCGAAGCGCACGGACTCGTTCACGGGCAGCCACAGCTGGTCGGATTCGACGGGCTTGCCGCCGGTCACCGACGGCGGGTACTGGAAGGTCCAGGCGAACTGCTGTCCGGTCACGCCGATCTCGATCTCGCGCGCCGGCTTTTTCTCGTTGTCGCGCAGCACGACGAACGAGTAGGAGACGAGCCCGAGCAGGATCACCGCGGGGATCGCCGTCCAGAAGACCTCCAGGCGCGTGTTGCCGTGGATCGGCGGGCCGTCCTTAAGCTCCTCGCCGGGCTTCATGCGGAACTGCCAGGCGCAGTAGAGCACGACGCTGATCACGAGCACGAAGATCGGGATCGACGCGTCGACGAGCACGTGGTACAGCCGGTCGGTGTTGTGCGCCTGCGTCGAGGCCTGCACCGGGAACCAGTGGATCACGTAGCTCAGCACGATGCCGATCGCGACGGCGATCACGGCCGCGACGATCGTGAGGACCATGGGGCGCTGTTTGTTCACGAGCGCCGCCGCCTGTAGCGACCGGTTGAAGGGCTGTCTGCTGCGGTCCTCTCCATCAGGAGGCGTGATCCTAATGCCTTCGCTCCCTGAACGACTCGGCGCTGGCGAGGCGGCATTCCTCGGCGCGCCCAGCGGGCGATCGCGCCAGTCGCGCGAGCCCCCACGATGACGCTTGACGATTGCCGATCCGGGTAATAGATTGAGCCAATCGTTGCAAGTGCTTGACCAGCGCTCTGAGGAGAGGGCTGGGCGCGAAAGGAGCGCCATGCAGGTGAGCGAAGGGATGAGTCCGACTGTTCTGGCCGTGGGGCCGGGACACAGCCTGCGCGCCGTGGCCCAGCTGATGGCGCGCCGCAAGGTCGGCGCGGCCGTGGTGATGGACCCTGAGGCGGCCGGCCCGGGCATCATCACCGAGCGCGACATCCTCTCCTCGCTGGGCGCCGGTGAGGACCCCGACGGCGAGCTCGTCGCCGACCACCTGACGAGCGACGTTGTCTACGCCGCGCCGGACTGGTCTTTGGAGGAGGCCGCAGCCGCGATGGTGCGCGGCGGCTTTCGCCATCTAATCGTCGTCGAGAGGGGAGAGACTGTGGGCATTCTCTCCGTTCGCGACGTCGTGCGCTGCTGGACTGAGGATGGAGCGATCTGTCCCGTGCCGGCAAGCGCTGCAGTGGGGTGAATGAGGGTTCGCGCGCGGTGTGGGGACCGCGCGCGGCACCCCCATACCGCCATGCGACGTTCGCTAGATGAGGAGAGGCGAGATCGGCTGCGCTGGCTAGTCGAGCGGGAGCTCGTCGATTTCGCTGCGCGTGTCTTTGATCCAGCGCACGATGCACCAGAGCGTCAACACCGCGCCGATCACGGTCAGCTCGGGGAACGTCGTGATGCCGACGAGCGTCAGCGTGATGCCGACGGCCGTGAGCACCGGCAGGATGCTCGGGCCGGGAAGGTGGATCTCCTCGCCGACCGGCGGGATCTCGGGGTCGAGCGGGCTCACGAGACGTACACCGCTGCCACGACGAAGGTGATGCCGAACATGAACGCGCAGATCGCGGCCACGATCCAGCCGGTGCGGATGTTCTTTTTGGCGAGGCGACGGTTCATGGCGGGAAGCCTAGCGATCCGATCTACAGGTGGGCGTCCGCGACCATCGCGCAGAACAGCAGCGCGAGATAGGCCAGCGAGTAGAGGTACAGGCGCAGCGCCGAGTTGCGGTCGGCACGGCGATAGAGCCGCACGGCGCCGCCGATGAAGCCGAGTCCGAGCACGAGCGAGCAGACGAGATAGATCGCGCCGAAGCCGCCCGCGCAGAAGGGCAGCTGGGTGACCGCGTAGAGCAGCACCGAATAGAGCAGGATCTGTCGGCGCGTCTCGGCCTCGCCGCGTACGACGGGCAGCATCGGCACGCCGACCTTCTCGTACTCGCCCTTCATCAGCAGCGAGAGCGCCCAGAAGTGCGGCGGCGTCCAGAAGAAGACGATGAAGAAGAGGATCACGGCCGTGCCGCTGACCGAGCCCGTCACGGCTGCCCAGCCGACCAGCGGCGGCACCGCGCCGGCCGCTCCGCCGATCACGATGTTCTGCGGCGTGCGCCGCTTCAGCCAGACCGTGTAGACGAGCACGTAGCCGAGGAAGCCCGAGAAGGAGAGCGCCGCGGCGAGCGGGTTGACGGTCAGCGAGAGCTCGAGCAGCGACAGCGCGGCCAGCGTGCAGCCGAAGATCAGCGCCGCCCGTGGCGAGATGCGCCCGGCCGGGATCGGCCGCGTGGCCGTGCGCGCCATCTGCGCGTCGATGTCGCGGTCGAACCAGTGATTGACAGCGCCGGCGCCGCCCGCAGAGAGATAACCGCCCAGACACGTCAAGAAGACCAGCCACGGCGAGGGGTCGCCGGCGACGTACATCGTCGTGATCGTCGTCAGCAGCAGCAGCGACTGGACCTTCGGCTTGGTCAGCTCGACGTAGTCGCTCAGCAGTTGGCGCGTGCGCGGCGCAAGTCCGACCCTGGATGCCTCGAGCGTGGGTGCTGCGCTCGGCACGCTACACCCCGACCTGCGTGGCCCCGGTCGGCACGACCGCGCCCGAGGCCGGCGCCGCGCCTGTGCGCCGCTCGATCTCGCGACGGATGTCCTTCATCGGTTCGACCGAGCGCACGGTCGGCACCGTGTCGAAGTTGTTGTCCGGCGGCGGAGAGGTCGTGAACCACTCGAGCGTGTTCGCCTTCCACGGGTCCGGCCCGGCGGCGACGCCGACCTTCAGGCTGCGCGCGACGTTGACGATCGTCACGAGCACGCCGAGCGCGAGGATGAACGAGCCGACCGTGGAGATCTGGTTGTACAGCTCCAGGTGCCCGACGTTGTCGTACTCGTACACGCGCCTGGGCATCCCGTCGAGGCCGATCACGTGCTGGATCAGGAAGGTTGTCAGCACGCCGAGCAGCATCAGCCCGAAGCTCAGCTTGCCGAGGCCTTCGCTGAGCATCTTGCCCGTGATCTTCGGGAACCAGTAGTAGATCGCGGCGAAGATCGTGAACACGGCGCCGCCCATCAGCACGAAGTGCAGGTGGGCGACGACGAAGTACGTTTCGTTGACCTGCCAGTCGATCGGGAACGTCGCCAGGAAGATGCCCGAGAGGCCGCCGATCAAAAAGACGCTGATCGCCCCGACGCAGAACAGCAGCGGCGTGCGGAATTCGACCGTGCCGCGCCACAGCGTGGCGATCCAGTTGAGGATCTTCACGCCCGTCGGCACCGCGATGAAATACGAGCTGAGCATCACGAACACGAGGATCGCCTCGGGGATCGGCGCCGTGAACATGTGGTGCGCCCATGTGAGGAAGCCGAGGAACGCGATCGCGACCGTCGAGGCCGCGATCGCCTTGTAGCCGAAGATCGGCTTTCGCGCGAACACGGGCAGGATCTCGGAGATGATGCCGAAGCCGGGCAGCACCATGATGTAGACCTCAGGATGGCCGAAGAACCAGAACAGGTGCTGCCACAGCACCGGCGAGCCGCCGTTGGCCGGGTCGAAGAAGTGCGTGCCGAAGTGGCGGTCGGTCAGCAGCATCGTCACGGCCCCTGCGATCACGGGCATCGCGAAGATGATCAGCACCGCGTAGACGAGGATCGTCCACACGAACAGCGGCAGGCGCCCCCAGCTCATGCCGCGCGCGCGCATGTTGGCGATCGTCACGTAGAAGTTGATCGCGCCGAGGATCGAGGAGATGCCGGTGAGGTGCGCGAGGTAGATCCACGCGTCCTGCCCGCCGCCTGGCGAGTAGGTGTTGTTGGCGAGCGGCACGAAGCTGACCCAGCCCGCTTCTGGCGGGTTCCAGAAGATCGAGGCGTAGAAGACGATGCCGCCGGCGAGCAGCAGCCAGTAGGAGAGCGCGTTCAGGCGCGGGAAGGCCATGTCGCGGGCGCCGATCATCAGCGGCAGGAAGTAGTTGGCCAGGCCGGCCATCATCGGCACGATGAAGAGGAAGACCATCGTCGTGCCGTGCATCGTGAACAGCTGGTTGTACTGCGTCGGCGTGATCAGCGTGTTGTCCGGCGTGCCGAGCTGCAGGCGCATCAGCAGCGCCTCGACGCCTCCGAGCAGGAAGAACACGAAGGTCGTGACCATGTACATGATCCCGATCCGCTTGTGATCGGTCGTCGTGATCCAGCTCGTCCAGCCGCGCGAGGAGCGCTCGACGCCGTGGGCGGTTACCTGGGGGACGGGTGCGAGTGTCGTGGTGGCCATCGTGCGCTTGGTTCCTCGTGTCCTAGGGGTTTTCGACCTGTCCGGCGCCCGTCTGGGAGTTCAGTTTGGCGCGTGCCACCTTCGCCTGCTCGTTGGCTTCGGTGAGCAGCTTCTTCTGGTAGGAGAGCCATTCGTCGAACTGCGCCGGCGGCACGGCCTTGACGGTGGCGACCATGCGCGCGTGGCCGCGTCCGCAGAGCACCGCGCACTGGCCTTTGTAGACGCCCGGCTTTTCGATCTTGAACCACGTGTAGTTGTGGTAGCCAGGCACGGCCTGGAACTTGCCGCCGAGCTGCGGCACCCACCAGGAGTGCACTACGTCGGAGGAGACGATGTCCAGCGTCACCGTCGTGTTCGTCGGCACGACCATCTGCTCGTAGGAGTACGGCGCGCCGAGGCCGTCCGGTTCGCTCGAGCCCGGGTAGACGTACTGCCAGATGAACTGGCGCCCGATCACTTTGATGTTCAACGCTTTGCCGTTCGGCGGCAGCTTGCGGGCGTCGCTCGCGTACAGGCGGCTGACGTCGCTCGATGCGAGTTTGTCGCCTTCGGGGCCCGAGTTCGGCGGGTTCTGGATCGAGTCGAGCTTGGCGAAGGTGACGATCGCGAGCGCCAGCAGGACCACGGCTGCGGCGACCGTCCAGCCGACCTCCAGGCGCGTGTTGCCGCGGATCTGCGCCGCCTGGGCGCCCTTGCGCGCGCGGAACTTGAACAGCGCGTAGAGCAGGCCGCCCTCGACGAGCACGAAGATCACCAGCGCGATCGCCAGCGTGATCTTGAACAGGCTGTCGATCTGGTTGGCGTTCGACGAGCCGCCCGACTCGGGGGTGAAGAACGCAAGCGTCGCTGAGAGCAGATGGCCCAAGGCGGCCGGGATTCTATTCAGGCCCGGGCGGAAGGCGCTTGATGACGTCTGGCACAAGCCCTGGGAAGCCGGCCAGGACGGCCGGCCCGGTAACTGCCGTGGCGGCCGGAGCGGTCACAAATCGAATCAAGCAGCGTAGGCCGGCTCGGCCTAGAGGCAGGATGCCGTTCACTTTCCCTTGAATCGCGTGGGGCGCTTCTCGACGAACGCCATCGCCCCCTCGACGAAGTCGTCGCTGCCGGCCATCTCCTGCTGGATTTTGGCCTCCAGCTCGAGCTGCTCCTCCATCCGCGTGTACAGCCAGTTGTTGAGCTGGCGCTTGGAGCCGGCGTAGGAGCGCGTCGGGCCGGCGGCCATGCGCGCCGCCAGCGCGCCGACCTCCTGCTCGAGCTGCTCGTCTGCGACGACGCGGTTGATCAAGCCCCATTCGAGCGCCTTCGGTGCGGGCAGGCGCTCGCCGAGCATCGACAGCTCGCTCGCCCGCGCCATGCCGATGCGCGTCGGCAGGAACAGCGAGGAGCCGCCGTCCGGCACGAGCCCGATGTTGACAAATGCCAGCAGGAAGTAGGCGCTCTCGGCGGCCACGATCAGGTCGCAGCAGAGCGCCAGCGAGCAGCCGATGCCGACGGCCGGGCCGTTGACTGCCGCGATCACGGGCTTCGGCATCTCGCGGATCGCGTGCATGATCGGGTGGTAGCGCTCGGTCAGCGTCTTGTAGACGTCCGGGCGACCGTCAGGCGTCGTGTCGGAGCTGATGTCCTTCAGGTCTGCGCCCGAGGAGAACGCGCGCCCGGCGCCGGTCAGCACGACCGCGCGCACGCTCTCCTCGGCGGCGAGCGCGCTAAGCGCCGCGAGCAGGTCTTCGCCGAACTGCGCGTTCCACGCGTTCAGCGCCTCCGGGCGGTTCAGCTCGACCGTCGCGGCGCCGTCTGCGCGGCTCACGTTGACCGTCTCGAGTTTCATGCCGGGCTCGCTCATCGCTCTCCTCGTTTCGCGTCGGGGCTCGCGGATCCTATGGTGTGCGCATGGATCGACCCTTGATCGGCCTGTGCACGGCGCTCGAACGCGCGCAGTGGAGCGTGTGGGACCAGCCCGCCGTGCTGCTGCCGCGCAACTACGTCGACGCCGTGCAGCGCGCCGGTGGGCTGGCGCTGCTGCTGCCACCCGACCCGCGCTTGGTCGAGGCTCCTGAGGAGCTCGCGGCCAAGCTTGACGGCCTCTTGCTGGCCGGCGGCGCCGACATCGACCCGGCCACGTACGGACAAGAGCCGCACCCGGAGACGCAGGAGACCGTGCCGGAGCGCGACGCCTTCGAGATCGCGCTGACGCGCTGTGCGATCGAGCGCGACGTGCCCGTCCTCGGCATCTGCCGCGGCATGCAGCTGATCAACGTCGCGCTCGGCGGCAGCCTGACCCAGGACCTGCCCGAGCACCTCGGCCACGAGCAGCACCGCAAGGTGATCGGCTCCTTCGAGGGATCGGACCACGACGTCGAGGTGCTCGACGGGACGCTCGCGATGCGCGTGATCGGGGCGTCACGGCACGGCACCAAGTCCCACCACCACCAGGGAGTCGATCGCGTCGGCGAGGGTCTGCGCGTCAGCGCCAGATCGCCCGTCGACGGGCTCGTCGAGGCAGTCGAGCTGCCCGAGCGGAGCTTCGTGCTCGGCGTGCAGTGGCACCCCGAGGCGGACGAGCTGAGCCCCGTGATCGGCGGCCTTGTGCAGGCCGCCGAGCAGCACGCGCGCGGGCGCGTGCTCGCCGGTTAGCGCGCCGGGCACGGCCATATACTCGACCTGGTGCGCCGCTCCCGCGCGATCAGAGCAATCGCCTGGGGGACCGTGGCTGCAGGTATCGCCGCGCCGCTGCTGCGCAAGCGCCTGCCGGCACCGCCGCTGTTGACCCAGTCCGTCGCCTTTGCCGCACCGCTCGGGCTGTCGGTCGCGATGCGTCGCACGCGCACGCGCGACGTAGCCGTCTGCGCGCTGCAGATGTGGGCCTATCTGGCCGCTTACAAGTCGCCGCACGACGATCCCGACGCGCAGGAGCAGAAGACCCACTTCCGCTACCCGATCGCCGCCGACCGCGTGATCGGCCTGGGCGAGCTGCCGACCGTGCGCCTGCAGCGCTCGCTCGCGCGGGTGGGGCCCGATGGCCCGGAATGGCGCGACTTGGACCGCGTGCTCGTGTGGGCCCACTGGGTCTGGTTCATGGTCCCGCATGGCACCGTGGCCTACACCCTGCTGCGCCACCCCGCGCGCTTTCCACGCGCGGCGGCTTTGACCTACGCCGTGTTCGACATCGGCGCGATGATCTACTGGGTGCTGCCCACGGCGCCGCCCTGGTATGCCGCCGAGGGTGCCTATGAGCTCGACGGCGTGCCCGCCGTCAGCCGCGCCCCAGGCCGCGCCGCGGATGCCGGTGAGCTCGGGCTCTCGGGGGACGCCGAGGGCGCGGCCGTGCGGCGCATGATGGTCGAGTACGGCGAGCACTTCTGGCGTGACGGCTGGGGCCCGCTCTACAGTGTCCTCGGGGGAAATCCCCTAGCTGCGATGCCGTCGCTTCACTTCGCCACATCCCTGATGGCCGCGCTTCTGCTCGCAGAGGTGGGGCCGCTGGCGGGCGCCGTCGGCTCCGCCTACGCGGCCACGCTCGGCTTCGCGCTCGTCTACCTGGGCGAGCACTACGTCGTCGACATCTTGGCCGGCGCTGCGCTGACGCTCGCCGTGCGCCGGATCGCGCCGCGCGCGGCACCGCTGACGGAAGGCTTCGCGCGCGCCGTGGCGGCGCTCGAGGCGATCGCGACCGAGGGAGGCGGCGTGGCGGCGTGACCGGCGAGCACGACGAGGACCCGGAGGTGAAGGAGGCTTTGGAGGAGGCCGTGCCGGTCGGGGAGAGGGGCGGGGCCGGCGAAGATGAGATGCCGCGCGTGGTGCTCACGCGTAGGCGGGCCCTCGGGTTCGGCCTGTTCGTACTCACCGTGATCGCGTTCTTCTACTTCGTGCTGCCCAAGCTCAGCGGCGTCGGCACGACCGTGCACCGGATCGAGCGCGGCGACGGCTGGTGGATCGCGATCGGCGTGGCGCTGGAGCTGCTCTCGTTCGCCGGCTACGTGATGCTGTTCAGGGCCGTCTTCGTGCGCGGGCACGGACGCATCGGCTGGCCCGAGAGCTACGAGATCACGATGGCCGGCCTCGCCGCCACGCGCCTGTTCGCAGCGGCCGGCGCCGGCGGCGTCGCGCTGACCGCCTGGGCGCTGCGCCGCTCCGGCATGGAGCCGCGGATCGTCGCCTGCCGGATGGTTGCCTTCATGGTGCTTCTGTACGTCGTCTTCGCCGGCTCGCTGCTGCTCGACGGGATCGGCCTCGGCACCGGTCTGTTCCCCGGCGGCGGCTCGTTTGCGATCACCTACCTGCCGGCGATCATCGCGCTGCTGCTGCTCGGCGTCGCCGGCGCCGTGGCGGCGCTGCCGGGCGACGTCGAGCGCCGGCTCGAGCGCCGCGCCTCCGGCTCGGGGCGCCTCGCGCACTGGCTCGCGCGCGCCGTGACCGTACCTGCGCTCGCCGCCAGCGGCGTGCGCACCGCGATCGACCTCGTGCGCTCGCGCAACGCCGGCCTGCTCGGCGCGATCGCCTGGTGGGGCTTTGACATCAGCGTCGTCTGGGCGATGTTCCACGCCTACGGTCACGCGCCGCCGTTCACCGTGATCTGGATGGCCTACTTCGTCGGCCAGTTCGGCAACCTGCTGCCGCTTCCCGGCGGGCTCGGGGGCGTCGAAGGCGCCATGATCGGCGCGTTCGCCGCCTTCGGCGTCGACTTCAACCTGTCCGTGCTCGCCGTGCTGTCCTATCGGGGGATCTCCTTCTGGCTGCCGACCGTTCCCGGGGCGATCGCGTACTTCCAGTTGCGGCGCACCGTCGCGCGCTGGCGCGAGGAGCAGGGTTCGCAGGGCGCCGGCGAGCTGCACCCGGGCTCGGTCGGGACCGCAGGGGCAGTGGGGGCCAGATGAGGTATACAGAGCCCAGTGACAGCGCTATACTTTACTTTGTGAAGTACCCTTTGGTGAAGCGATTGGAGAGCAGATGAGCGACGTCGAGAACGTGATCATCATCGGTAGCGGTCCGGCCGGCTACACGGCCGCGCTGTACACGGCGCGCGCCAACTTGAGCCCGCTCGTGTTCGAGGGCTTCGCCTGGGGCGGCCTGCTGCAGCAGACGACCGACGTCGAGAACTTCCCCGGCTTTCCCGAGGGGATCATGGGGCCCGAGATCATGCAGAAGTTCCGCGACCAGGCCGAGCGCTTCGGCGCGCGCCTGGAGACCGAGGACGTCGACCGTGTCGAGCTCGCCGGCGAGCCCGGCGGCATCCATCGCGTATGGGTCGGAGACACCGAGTACCGCACCCGCACGGTCCTCCTGGCGATGGGCGCCGAGCACAAGAAGCTCTGCGTGCCCGGCGAGGACGAGCTCTCGGGGCGCGGCGTCAGCTACTGCGCGACCTGCGACGCGGCCTTCTTCAACGGCGCCGAGACAGTGATCGTCGGCGGTGGTGACTCTGCAATGGAGGAGGCCATCTTCCTCGCCAAGTTCGCCTCGAAGGTGACGATCGTGCACCGTCGCGCCGACTTCCGCGCCTCGAAGATCATGCTCGAGCGCGCCCGCGCACAGGAGAACATCGAGCTGCTCACGCCGTACACCGTCGACGAGTTCGTCGCCGGCGAGAACGGTGCGCTCGGCCACGCCCGGCTGAAGAACACCGAGACCGGCGAGCTGCGCGAGCTGCCCGTCTCGGGCGCCTTCATCGCGATCGGCCACGAGCCGCAGTCGAGCATTGTCGACGGGCAGGTGGAGGTCGACGAGGAGGGCTACGTGAAGACCGACGGCAAGTCGACGCGCACCAACCGGCCCGGCGTGTTCGCCGCCGGCGATCTCGTCGACCACACCTACCGCCAGGCGATCACCGCCGCCGCCTCCGGATGCGAGGCGGCGCTCGACGCCGAGTGGTACCTGCGCGACACGCCCGAGGTGCCCACGCCCGAGGGCCTGCCCGAGGGCGACCTTGCCGAGGCGCAGTGGGCTGCCCCTGCGGTGGCTGCCGAGGCGGCCGCGGCGGAAGCGTCCTAGCGCGCTCCCTCCAGCTCGAGTAGGAACTGCTTGCGCGGCAGGCCGCCGGCGTAGCCGCCGAGCGCGCCGCCGCGGCGCAGCACGCGGTGGCAGGGGACGACGATCGGGATCGGGTTGGCGCCGAGCGCATTGCCGGCCGCGCGTGAGCCGCGCGGGCTGCCCGCCTCGGCGGCCACCTCGGTGTACGTGAGCACGTTGCCGTAGGGGATCTGCGAGGCCGCGGCCAGCACACGGCGGCCGAACGGGCCGACCAGCGTCCAGTCGAGCGCCAGCTCGAAGCTGCGCCTGCGACCGGCGAAGTACTCGTCGAGCTCGCGGCGGATCGGATCGAGCTGCGCCGGGGCCTGCACCATCCGCGGAGACACGCACGCGGCTAGACGCTCGAGCACGTCGTCCGCGTTCTCCTCGGGAAATGCCAGCCTGAGCAGGCCCCGGTCGCTCGCCGCGAGCAGCAGCTCGCCGAACGGCGAGTCGACCGGTGCGTAGCTGATGTCGGCCAAGCCCTGCTCGGCCAGGCGGTTGCTGAGCCGCTGGGCTGCCGCCTGCGCCGCGTCGGCCGCTGCGTCTGTGCGCGCTTTCCGGTCGTCCCCGGTGTCGCGGGCGTGCGCCGGGCCGCGCCGCAGCGCCTGCTCGATCTCCCTGACCGTCGTTCCGTCCTGTCCGCTCATGCCGGCACCGCCTTTCTCAGCTTCGTCAGTCCCTCGTGCAGCGAGCGCCGCGCCGCCTCGACCGAGCAGTCCATCGCCGCCGCGATCTCGCGGTGCGGCAGGTCGGCCACATAGCGCAGCACGACCGCCGAGCGCTGGCGCTCGGGCAGCGCCGCCACGGCCTGCCACAGCTCGCCCTCGCGCGCCAGCAGTTGCTCTTGAGCGCTCGGCGCCGCGCCCGCGCGCCCGTCGTGGTCGCCCAATGCCGTCGCCTCGGCCGCGAGCTTCGGGCGCCGCCCGCGTGCGCGATGCGCGTCGAGCGCCTTGTGCTGTGCGATCGTCAGCACCCACGCGCGCAGGTTCGATTGCGGGCGCAGGCGCGGGTAGGCGCGCAACGCCGCGATGAACGTCTCCTGGAAGCAGTCCTCGGCCTCGGCCACGCCGACCTGCGCGACGAGGTAGCGCCACACGACCTCGCGTTCACCGTCGAGGAAGCGCTGAAAGGGGGGTAGGCCGCTCGGCCGAGACTGCGTGGCGCTCACGTCTGCATAACGCCGGCGCCCGCGCGAACGTGAGGTCGCGTAATCGGCCGCGCCGCGATCGTCCGCCGGGTTCGGCCTGGCCCTCGCCGCCGTCTCAGCTCTCGCCGTCGTAGTCGAAGAAGCCGGCACCGCTGACGCGACCGAGGCGTCCCGCCTGCACCAGCCGGCGCAGCGTCGGCGCAGCGCGGTAGCGCTCCTCGCCGTACTCCGCGCGCAGCGCCTGCAGCACGGCGAGCACGCGATCGAGGCCGATCGTGTCGGCCCACTCGAGCGGACCGCGCGGGTAGCTGAGGCCGAGCACCATGCCCGTGTCGATATCCGCCGCGTCGCCGATGCCTTCGCCGAGCGCGAACGCGCACTCGTTGATCACCTGGCAGAGGATCCGCCCGAGCACGAGTCCCGGTGCATCGCCGACCCACTCGACATGCTTGCCGAGCGCCGCGAAGAAGCGCTCCGCGCGTGCTGCCGCGAGCGACGAGGAGCCCTCGTTTCGCGTCAGCTCGACGAGCGTGCCCTGCTCGAGCGGTGCCAGCACGTGGAAGCCGACCGCGCTGCCGCCCGGGTCCAGGCGACCGAGCGAGCCTGCCTCGCAGAGGATCAGGTGCGCACCGCCCTGGGGCTGCTCCTGTGGGGCGCCCGCCAAGGCCGGCGAGAGCTCGTCCTCACCGGACGGCGCGCGGTCGCATTCGATCACCAGCGACGGCAGCACGCCGCCCGTCGGGTCATGCGGCGAGCGCACCTCATAGCCGGCCTCTCCCGCCAGGTGGCGCAGCTCCTCGGCCACCAGGCCGGCGCCGTCGATCACGACGACGCCCTCGCCGCTGCCCGGCGGTGCCGGCTCGGGCGCCTGCGGGTCAGCCGGGCGATGGCCTGGTCCTGCACCCGGCGCCGGGCGCTCGGCGGGGTAGGTGTAGTAGCCGCGGCCTGCCTTTCGCCCGTGCAGTCCGGCCGCCACGTAGCGCGCCGCGATCGGCGACGGACGCCAGCGCGGCTCGCCGAAGCTCTGCGCGTAGAAGCTCTTTGAGATCTCGAAGCCCACGTCGACGCCGACGAGGTCCATCAGCTCGAACGGGCCCATGCGAAAGCCGCCCTCCATGCGGCAGATGCGGTCGATCGCCTCGACGTCTGCGACCCGCTCCTGCAGCAGGCGCAGCGACTCCAGGCCGAACGGGCGGTTGCAGCGGTTGACGAGGAAGCCCGGACCGTCGCTCGCGCGGATCACCGTCTTGCCCATCGCGTGGCCCGTCGCCTCGGCCAGCGCCAGCGCCCGCCCCGAAGACTGCTCGCCGGCGACGACCTCGAGCAGCGCCATCAGCGGCGCCGGGTTGAAGAAGTGCATGCCGACGACGCGCTCCGGATGGCTCGCCGCCGGCCCGAGCGCCGTGACGAGCAGCGAGGACGTGTTGCTCGCCAGCACGCACTGCTGATCGACGATCTCAGAGAGCTGGGCGTAGAGCTCGTGCTTGAGCTCCAGGCGCTCCGGTGCCGCCTCGATCACGAGCTCGCACGGCGCCAGATCCTGCAGCGAGTCGACCGCCTCCAGGCTCGCGCTCGCCCGCTCGGCCTGCTCCTCGGAGAGCCGGCCCTTGGCTGCTTCCTTGACAAGACCGTCGCGCGCTCGCTGCAGGCCCTTCTGCAGCGCCTCCGGGAGCGGATCGTGCAGCAGCGTTCGCGCGCCGCTGCGCGCCGCCAGCTGCGCGATCCCCGAGCCCATCGTCCCCGCGCCGAGCACCCCGATCACACGCGCTGCGCGGCCATCTCGGCCGGCGGAGCCGGCTATCTGGAGATCTTCTTGCTCCGGTCGAGTGGTCAAGCCGATCGGCCTCGCCTCAGGCAGGAACGAGCGCGCCGATGCCCGTCATTTCGCGACCGATGATCAATTTCTGGATCTGCGAGGTGCCCTCGTACAGCGTCGTCACCCGCGCGTCGCGGAAGTAGCGCTCGACCGGGTGGTCGTCGACGTAGCCCGCGCCGCCGTGCACCTGGATCGCCATGTTCGCGCACTCCAGCGAGGCCTCCGTCGCGTGCAGCTTGGCGATCGACGTCTCCAGCGTGTTCGGCCGGCCCTGGTCCTTCAGCCAGCCCGCGCGCCACACGAGCATGCGCGAGGCCTCCGTCTTCACCGTCATGTCCGCGATCATCGCCTGCACCAACTGGAAGCTAGCGATCGGGCGACCGAACTGCTCGCGCTCCTTGGCGTAGTTGACCGACTCCTCGACGCAGCCCTGGCAGATGCCCACGCAGCCCGCCGCCACCGAGTAGCGGCCGGAGTCGAGGTTCGACATCGCCACTTTGAAGCCCTGGCCGACCTCGCCGAGCACATCGTCGTCTGAGACCTCCACGTCTTCGAGTGAGATCGACGCCGTGTCGGAGGCGTGCAGCCCCATCTTGTGCTCGATCGTCTGCGCTTTGAAGCCCGGCTGGTCGGTGTCGACGATGAAGCACGCGAGCCCTTTGTGGCCGAGCTCCGGATCGGTCTGGGCGAAGATCAGCGCGACCTTCGCGTAGTTGGCCATCGAGATCCACATCTTCGCGCCGTTGATCACCCAGCCGCCGTCCGTCTTCTTCGCGCGCGTCTTCTGGTTGGCCGCGTCCGAGCCCGTGTCCGGCTCGGTCAGCCCGAAGCAGCCGAGCCACTCGCCCGAGCACAGCTTCGGCAGGTACTTCTGCTTCTGCTCCTCCGTGCCCCACTTGAGGATGCCCGAGCAGACGAGCGAGGTCTGCACCGAGATGACCGTGCGGATCGCCGAGTCGCCGCGGCCGATCTCCTCGACGATCAGGCCGTATGAGAGGTAGTCGAGGCCCGCTCCGCCGTACTCCGTCGGGACGATCGCGCCGAGGTAGCCCTGCGCGGCGACCTTGCGCACCATCTCCACGTCGAAGTGGTGGTTGCGCGCATTTTCGCGCGACTGCTTGACGATCTCGTTGTCCGTGAACTCGCGCGCCGTGTCCTTGATCATGCGCTGCTCGTCGGTCAGTTCGAAGTCCATCCCGCTCCTCTCCGGCCGGTCGCCCTAGGCCAGCTTTGGTGTTTGCCACGGCGCCGTCACGCGCCGCTCGATCTCCTGCGCGATTCCCTCGATCGGGATGCGCTCCTGCTTCAGCGAGTCGCGGTCGCGCAACGTCACCGTCCGGTCATCGATGCTCTGGTGGTCGATCGTCAGGCAGTACGGCGTGCCGATCTCGTCCTGGCGGCGGTAGCGCTTGCCGATCGAGCCGCCCTCGTCGTACTCCGCCTGAACGACGCTGCGCACCGCGCGATGCACCTCGTGCGCGAGCTCCGGCTGGCCGTCCTTTCTCAGCAGCGGCAGGATCGCCGCCTTGACCGGCGCCAGGCGCGGGTGCAGCCTGAGCACCGTGCGCTGGCCGATCTCCGATCGGTCGCCCTCGCCGGCGCCCTCGCCTTCGACCACTTCCTCGTCGTAGGCGTCGACGAGGAACGCCAGCGTCGCGCGGTCCGCGCCCGCCGCCGGCTCGATCACGTGCGGGACGTAGCGCTGGCCGCTCTGCTGGTCGAAGTACTCGAGCTTCTCGCCCGAGAACTCCGCGTGGCGGCTCAGGTCGAAGTCGCCGCGGTTGGCGATGCCCTCAAGCTCCGACCAGCCGATCGGGAAGAAGTATTCGACGTCGCTTGTGCCCGAGGAGTAGTGCGAGAGCTCGTCTGCGTCGTGCGCGCGCAGGCGCAGGTGGTCGGGACGGATGCCGAGGCCCGTGTACCACAGCTCGCGCTCGGTGAGCCAGTGCTCGAACCAGCGCTGCGCCTCGTCCGGAGGCACGAAGAACTCCATCTCCATCTGCTCAAACTCGCGTGTCCGAAAAATAAAGTTGCCCGGCGTGATCTCGTTGCGGAAGGACTTGCCGACCTGCGCGATGCCGAACGGCGGCTTCTTACGCGCGAACTGCAGCACGTTCTTGAAGTTGATGAAGATGCCCTGCGCCGTCTCCGGTCGCAGGTACGCGACCGAGCCCGATTCCTTGACCGGGCCGATCGTCGTCTCGAACATCAGGTTGAAGTCGCGCGCGTCCGTCAGCTCGCACTCGTCCGCTTCGCCCGGGTGCTTGGACGGTTTGCGCCCGCACTCGAGCTCCATCAAATGGTCCGCGCGGAAGCGCTTGCCGCACGTCTTGCAGTCCACCAGCGGGTCCGTGAAGCCTTCAAGGTGGCCCGAGGCCTCCCATACGCGCGGGTGCTGCAGGATCGCCGAGTCGATCGCCACGATGTCGTCGCGCTCGGTGATCATCGCCCGCCACCACTCGTTCTTGACGTTCGTCTTCAGGAGCACGCCGTAGTGGCCGTAGTCGTAGGTCGAGCCGACGCCGCCGTAGATCTCCGAGGACGGGAAGATGAAGCCGCGGCGCTTGCACAGCGCCACGATCTTGTCCATCGTCACGACGTCGTCCGTCGCAGGGATGTCTGAGTCGTCTTGGGTCATCTGTCTCAATCGTCGCACGGTGCGAGCCGTGCTTGGAGGTCGGTCGCCTCGCCGTCGAGGCCCGGCGGCGATCATAGGCGACGCCGCTCCCTAAGATGGCGCGCCGTGGACGGCGCGTGGCCAGGATCCTGATCGTCGGCGGCGGCTGTCGTGGCCGCCGCTTCGCCGAGCGGATGGTCGAGCAGGGCCACGCCGTGCGCGCGACCACCCGCACCGAGGCCGGACGCCCTGCGATCGAGGCCACCGGCGCCGAATGCTGGATCGGCACGCCCGACCGTCTCGCCACCCTGCGCGGAGCGCTCGAGAACGTGACCGTCGCCTGCTGGATGCTCGCCTGCGCCACCGGCTCCGAGCAGGAGCTGGCCGCGCTGCACCGCTCACGCCTGGAGTTCTTCCTCTCCCAGGCGATCGACACGACCGCGCGCGGGCTGATCTATGACGCGTGGGTTGTGCCCGGGGCGGGCGGCGCGCACGGGGCCGGCGGGGCGAGTGTCGATCGAGCCGATGCCCGGCGCCCGTCGAGCGAGATGCTCGCCGAGGGCGCGCGGATCTTCCGCTCGCTCACCGAGCTCAACGCGATTCCCGCCGTCGTGCTCGAAGGGGGCTCCGAGGACGCGGTCTGGCTCGCCACGGCCGGCGACGCCGTCGCCGCGCTGCTCGGCCGCGAGAGCTGAGTGTCGATCTTCCGTTCGCAGCGGTAAAGCAACCACCGTCGCCGGCCGATGCGGTGGATGCAATGGGGGAAGCTTCGGGGCAATCGCGTTCCACGTACGGGCTGCTCGTCTCGGCGCTTGGCGCCGTGCTGCTCGCCGTCGCCGTGTTTCTTCCGTGGTACGGCGTCAGCTTCAACGCCCATGCCATCACCGCCGCCGAGCAGGCCAGCGAGCAGTTCGCGGCGCAGTACGGCAATGCCGCGCTGCAGAGCCATCTCGGCAGCCTCCACACCAGCCTCGTCGGCCTCGTCAACCACGAAGTTTTCGCACTCAGCGCGCACCAAGCTCTGAGCACGCTCAACGTCGTGCTGCTGATCATCGCCGGGCTCGGCATCCTGATCTCGCTGCTGGCGTTGGCCGGCCCAGCTTCGGCCTCCTCGGAGGCGAACCGTGTGCCGCTCGCGCTGCTCGGTCTGCTCGGCGCCGCATGCGTCGTCTTCCGCATGATCGATCGTCCCTCGCCCGCCGGTGAGGTGATCTCGCTGTCGCTGCGAGAGGGCGCTTGGCTGGCTCTGCTCGGCTGCCTCTGCATGGCCGCCGGCGCTATGTGGACGCGTCGCGCGCCGGTCGTACGCACCGCCTCACAGGGCGGTGACGTGTGGTCTGAGCTGTCCGGCTGGACGCCCGAGACCTAGCATCGCCAGCCGCACGCTTGCGCTCGGTGACAGCGCTCGGCGGGGGGTTCCCGGGGGCGTGCTGTGGATCTGTTGGACCCGCAGACGGCGCCGGTCTACGGCCTGCGGGAAAAGGCCCTTCCGCTATCCTGTAAGTAATCCCTGTAAAGCCGATCAGGATTTTATCTCTCAGGTAGGTCAGCCGAACGCTCTCGAAGGTCCGAGACGGCTGCCTGTCGAGAAAGGAAGACATAAATGACGCTGAAACTTGGCGATGTAGTCCCCGACTTCGAGGCCGATACGACCGAGGGCCGGATCAAATTCCACGACTGGATCGGTGACTCCTGGGCGGTGCTGTTTTCGCACCCCAAGGACTTCACGCCAGTCTGCACGACCGAGCTCGGCTACATGGCCAATGCCAAGCCCGAGTTCGACAAGCGCGGCGTGAAGATCATCGGCCTGTCCGTCGATGCGCTCGAGAACCACGAGGCGTGGGCCAAGGACATCGAGGAGACGCAGGGCACGGCCCCCAACTACCCGATCATCAGCGACGACGACTTCAACGTGTCGAAGCTCTACGGGATGCTCCCGGCCGAGACTTCGGGCGACGTCGCCGTGCGCACGCCGGCCGACAACCAGACGGTGCGCAACGTGTTCGTGATCGCGCCCGACAAGACGCTCAAACTGGTGCTCGTGTACCCGATGACGACCGGGCGCAACTTCGACGAGGTGCTGCGCGTGATCGACTCGCTCCAGCTCACCGCCAAGCACAAGGTCGCCACGCCGGTGAACTGGAAGCAGGGCGAGAAGGTGATCATCGCCGGCTCCGTCTCCAACGACCAGGCCAAGGAGACCTATCCGGACGGGTGGGAGGAGCCGCGCCCCTACATACGCATCGTTCCTCAACCGAGCTAGCCGAGCCGGCGCTCGGCTAGGAGAGCTGCAGGCGGGCGTCGTCGAAGACGCCCGACTGCAGCTGCTCGAGCAGGTCCGCGAGGATGCGGAACGTCGCGCCCCAGATCAGGTTGCCGTCGAGGATGTAGGCGTCGACCTCGAAGGTGAAGCCGCGCCGCTCGATCTCGGTGCGCGTGCGGCTTGCGCGGATGTCGTGCAGCGGCAGCTCGAGCACGACGTCGACCTCGCGGGGCGACACGCGCCAGCTCTGCCCGGGCGGGATCAGCCCGACGAACGGGTGGATCAGATAGTTGGTCGCGAACGTTGAGATCGCCGGCAGCTCACCTAGCGGCGTGACGAGCTCGCGCGGGAGTCCGATCTCCTCCTCGGCCTCGCGCAGCGCGGTCTCGCGCAGGTCGGCGTCCTCGGCGTCGCGGCGCCCACCAGGGAACGAGATCTCGCCGGCGTGGCGGCGCAGGTCGGCGCGTCGTCTGGTGAGGACCACCGAGGGCGCTTCCGACCCGGCGTGCAGGAACAGCGGGACGAGCACCGCCGCGGGCGTCTGCTCGGCCGGGTCCTTGGCGATGAGCCAGCTGGGATCGGGTGTGCCTGCGGGCAAGCCAGCCGCCGAGCGCCTCGAAGGCCTGGCCCGCTAGGCGGCCATGTGGACGCGCTCGAGGCGCTCCAGGAACATGACCTCGCCGTCCAGCACACGGTGCACCGGACACTTGGCTGCGATCACGCGAAGCCGCTCCACCTGATCCTCGGGCAGGTCGTCGGGCAGGCGGGTGACCAGCTCGAACTTGGTCGGACAGCCGCGTTCGGCCGGCATGTACTCGACATCGACCTCGACGTGGCCGATGTCCCAGCCCTTGCGAGCCGCGTACATCTCCATCGTGATCGCGGTGCATGACGCGAGGCTCACTGCGAGCAGCTCCTGCGGGCTCGGGGCGGCGTCCTGTCCGCCGACGTGCAGCGGCTCGTCGACCGTGAGCTGGTGGTCACGCACCTGAACGGTGTGCCTGAAGCCGCCTCCGTCGCGACGCGCGGTGGCTTTCATCCGTGTCAGCCCGTCCGATCCACCCATTTGGCTCCTTTCGAAGGCCCCAGAGAACTCTCATTTACATGGTACTGCGCAAACCCGCCTACGAAAGGGGGTTGAACAGCAGCCCGGTCAGCAGCTTAGGGAAGAAGTAGGTCGACTTGGGCGGCATGTTCTCGCCCTCGGCCGCCACGTCGCGGACCTGCTCGACCGGGGTCGGGCGCATCAAGAAGGCGGCGTCGTATTCGCCCGAGCGCACGACGCGCAGCGCCTCCTCGGTGTCGCGCGCGTAGAAGAGACCGTTGAAGTGGGAGATGTCATCGTCGCTGAGGCCGAGCGCTCCCTTCAGCAGCAATGTCTCCAGAATGCCCGTGTCGAGGTGTCGGTAGGCATCGGAATGGCCGCTCAGTGCGTCGTCGGCGATCTTCTGATCCTTGAGCTTCAGGCGGTAGGCGCGCTCGTCGCCGTGCTTGACATAGCCCAGCTCGAGCGGGCCATCGCCGGGAGCAGGCGCCACCTGATCGAGCGCGACATCGCTCATCTCGAAGTCGCGCTCCAGCGCTTGCGCGAGCGTCGCCCGCCGCTCGTCGTTGAGCTTGTTGACGAGGCGGTGGGTGGGGAAGACCGTCAGTCCCGGGTCCTCCAGCGCGGCAAGGCACATCAGGATGTAGCGGTGCTCGTCGTTCGGCGGCGTGCCGGCTGCCTCGACCTCTTCGGCGTAGGCCTGCATCGTCTCGTAGCGGTGGTGCCCGTCGGCGATCAAGAGCTCGGCCTCGCGCGTGGCCTCCTGGACGGCAGCGATCGCCTCGGGGTCGGCGACGCGCCACAGTCGGTGGATGGTGCCGTCGGTGTCGGTCACCTCGCCGTAGGGCTCCACTCCGGTCGCCGGCGCAAGCGCCTTCCAGGCCGCGTTCGTCGGGTCCGAGTAGAGCGAGAAGATCGGCGAGATGTTCGCCTTGGTGGCCCGAGTCAGGCGCAGCCGGTCCTCCTTCGGGCCCGGGTGCGTGCGCTCGTGCGGGCGCACGCGGCCCGGCCCGTAGCCCTCGATCCGCACGCGGCAGAAGAAGCCACGACGCGTGCGACGCTCGCCGTCCGGTCCGGTGTAGTCCTGCGTGTGCGCCCAGATCGCCGGCTGCTCGTCGCGAACCAGTGCGCCCTCGGCCTGCCAGGACGCGAACTGCTCGCGCGCGGACTCATAGGGGTCCGGCTCGCCCTGCGGCAGGTCGACGGCGACGACGTTGAACGGCGAGCGCTCGAGCAGGGCGGCGCGCTGAGTCGAGTCGATCACGTCATACGGCGGGGCCACGACGTCGGCGAGCGGCCCGGCGACGGCCGGGTCGTAGTGCAGCGCGCGCAGTGGTTGGACGTCTGCCATGAGCGGTGGCGGAGGCTAGCAGTGGGGTGGGCCGGGACGTTCCGGTGGGGTGTGGGTGAGCACGCAATCCAGGCCGTGGAGCCAAATCGGGAGGGCCGACGATGAGTACGCACATACGGCGCGCGTGTGCGAACATATGTTCGTATGGCGCACTCGCGATACCTCCGGCAGATGGCGCGCTCGCTGCGTGTCGAGCAGCAGCTGACCGTGGACGAGCTGGCCACACGGCTCTCGTTGCCGCGCAGCACGATCTACTACTGGGTTCGCGATCTGCCGCTGCGCCGCAGTGTGTCCGACGGCAATCGGGAAGTGCTGGAGCAGCGCGGCTCACGAGCGGCGGAGGGTGCACCGGAGCCGACCGAGGGGGAGGATGGGCAGAAGCGCGGGTCGGGCACGGTCTCGCGACGGGGAGCGGGGCGGACGTCTCACAAGGTCTCGCGCGCGCGTAGCGATGCCGCCTACGAGGAAGGGCTTGCGAGCTTCGAGGAGCTCTCGGCGCAGCCTACGTTCCGGGACTTCGTCTGCATCTATCTCGTGCAGGGCGACCAGCGCGATCGCACGCATGTGGCGCTGAGCAACTCCGATCCGGCCGTGATGCGTCTCGTCAGTCGCTGGATTCGCAGGCTGACCGACAGGGCGCTGCTGCTCTCGTTGCAGTACGGGCCCGGCCAGAGCTTGAAGGAGCTGCGGCATTTCTGGAGCGAGACGACCGGCGCCGAGCCGCGCACGATCCGTGTGCATGGCCCGGCGGCGGAGGAGTCCGAGCGGCCAGGCTCGCCGCATGGGGTGCTCACGGTGACGGTCGAGGACACGTTGCTGCGCGCGCGGCTACAAGGCTGGATCCAGAGAGCGCGCGAAGGCTGGCTGTAGACTCGTTCTGGCCTCGGGACGTGGCGCAGCCTGGTAGCGCACCTGCTTTGGGAGCAGGGGGTCGCCGGTTCGAATCCGGCCGTCCCGATCGCATCACAGAGCCAAGTCTGGCGCATTCTCCCGCAGCCAAAAGGCGGCTGGGCTAAAGCAGGGACTAAGCGGAGCACTCAGCGTCTGCGGCTCTTCTGCTTCGCGTTGGCGCAGCGCCGCTTCTTCGGCGCTGCGAAAGGCCGCTGTCCTGGCCTGCTGTTCTTCCTGTTCTTTGGCGGCTTGGCGCTGTTTGGCCTGGTATTCAGCGAGCGTACGTGCGGCCTGTTCTTCTCCCTCTTTGGTGAACCATCCTGGGATTTCTGATCCGTACTGTTCGCCGGTGCTGGAGCATCCGGTCGGACATGCACCGGGCGGGACGGCGGGGACGTTGAGGATGTTGCTGCGCCGATAGGCGACGCCGAGCGCATTCTGCGCAAAGACGCTGAACCAGTATGGGCCCGGTTCTAGGCCCGTTACGTTCAGGCTTACCTCTTCTCCAGCGAAGCTCGCAGGGAGGATGCCTGTCCCGCGTGGAGCGTTCGAGGGCGGTTCGCAGGTAGCGGCAATGCCCCGGCATTCCACCTTGATTTCATAGCTGGTCTCGAGGCCTTCGGGATTGATCCGCGCTCCCACGGTGATTTCGCTGCCGGCGCCGGCTGACATTGATTCGGTCGCGGGCCGACCGAGATCGCTCGCCAACGCCTGGCCGGGGAGCGCGGCGTAGCACGTCAGCGCGCACAGAGCAGCCGCCAGCAGGACCGAGCGCGGATATCTCAGCCTGTGTATCGGAGCGGGCGGTGGGGGAGCCTCGAAAGGTTGCGCGTGAAGCGGCGGGTAAAAACGGAAGCGGGCCGCGAGCCGGTTGGACGCCTCGCACTGTGCCGGCGCTCAAGGAGCCTGGCTGCCATCTCGAACTCGCCGCATGGGCGCTGGTGCCGACCTCGACCCGGCGCGTGCGGGGTATGCGGCGCCGTCCTGCTGGGCATGAGGTCGGGAGAGCGCCCGAGCGACGTGGGGAGTGCCTCCGCCGCTCGATTCATAAGCAGACTGATTCGAATCCGACTAGTCTTTCGACTGTGGGGGAGATGCTCAAAAGAGAGCGGGCGGTGGCGATGCGATCGCCCGTCAACTGGACCGTCTTGGGCCTCGTGATCGAACGGCCGAGCTACGGATGGGAGATCTGGAAGCGTTTTGAGCGACTTTACGGCGATGTGCTGGCCGTGGGCAGCGAGTCCAACATCTACGCCGCGCTGAACAAGCTGAGAGAAAACGGCTTCATCGAGGAGGTGGAGGGCTCGCGGAGCGTAGTTCCGGGTGCAACCCGCCAGCCCAAGCCGCACTACCGCGCGACTCCGGAGGGCCTTGAAGCCTACGAGGCCTGGGTCATTGCCCAAGCGCGCGAACACTCTCGTCGCTCCCTTCAGTTCGCACGCCAGCTCGGCGCGTTTGCCCAACAGCCGCAAACCGCGCTTGCGATTCTCGGGCGCTATGAGCAGGCGTGCCTCGATGATAAGGAAGCGCGGATACCGACCACCAGCGAGTTTCCGGCCCGTGTCGTTCCGGGACTCGCCCACCGCTTGGCATCCTCCTACGGGCGCAGCATCAAAACGGCGACTCTCGGATGGATCGCTTATGCGCGCCAGGAGTTCGAGGCTCTCGCCAAGGCATCGCCGCGATGAGCCTGCTTGAGCTTCGAGGCGTCAGCAAGTCCCACTCGCGCGGATCACGTCGGATCGAGGTCCTGCGAGATGTCTCGCTTGAGGTCGACGCGGGCGAGTTCGTCGCTGTCTGGGGCCTGCGCCGCTCGGGGCGCTCAACGCTGCTTGCGGTAGCTGCCGGCGTGGACCAGCCAGACGCGGGAACTGTGCTGTTCGCCGGCCAGGATCTCAATGCCCGAGGAACAACGGGACTGGGCAACGGCGTGGGCTACTGCCACCAGCTGACCGGCGCGCCCAGTCGGCGGAAGGTCATCGACAGCGTTCGCGCCGGATTGCTCGCTCGTGGGATGTCGGTGCCCAATACCCACTCTCATGCCCACAAGGCCCTTGAGCGCGTCGGCGTGGAGCGCTGGGCTGAGCTTGTCTTGGGCGATCTCGACGCCGGCGAGGCGGTTCGCGTCGCGATCGCCACCGCGCTCGTCCTACAGCCGCGCTTGCTCGTCATCGATGAGCCTACGAAGGGCGTGGATTTGCTTGAGCGCGACAAGCTGATCCTGCTGCTGCGTTCGCTGGCCGATGAGGGAACCGCGGTCTTGGTCAGCGATGGAGACGGCAGCGGGCTATCGGACGCGGACCGAACCTTGTCGCTTGCTGCAGGCGAGCTGCATGGCAAGACCACGCCGCAGGTAGGTTCGGTCCTGCCGCTGCGGGCAGCAGGCAGGAACACGGCCGCGTGATTAGCGCCGCTGGCGGGGCTGGAGGCTCCGGCGTGCGTGCGCTAGAGCTTGAGAACGTCGTCAAGCACTACCGCGGGGCCACGGAGGAGGTTCGCGCCGTAAACGGCGTGAGCATGACGATCTCCGAGGGTGAGATGGTCTCGCTGCTCGGGCCGAGCGGATCGGGCAAGACGACGCTACTACTGCTTATGGCGGCCCTCCTCCAGGCCGAAGAAGGCGCAGTCCGATACGGGGAGCGTGATCTCGCCTTGCTCTCCGAGCGCGAGGTATCCGGCTATCTGATGCACGAGGTCGGCTTCATCTTTCAGCGCACCCATCTCTGGCCGCGCAGCTCGGCGCTTCGCAACGCCGCCGAGAAGCTCGTCGCGACGGGGACAGGGGTACGCGACGCGAGGGAGCGCGTGGTTCCCTGGCTTGAGCGGGTTGGTCTTGGCGATCGTCTTGAGTCGCCAGCCGGTCAGCTCTCCGGCGGGGAGCGCCAGCGCGTGGCGATCGCGCGAGTGCTCGCGTGTGAGCCACGTTTGATCCTCGCTGATGAGCCCACCGGCAGCCTCGATAGCGAGCGCAGCGCGCAGGTTGTCGAGCTGCTTCGCTCGCTGACTCACGATCGCGGCGCGATGGTCGTGATCGTCACGCACGACTCCGCCGTCGCGGAGTTGGCCGATACGCGCTACAAGCTGCGCGATGGCGTCCTCCTCGGCGACGAACCGCGCTCAAAAGTTCCGCCGAAGTAGGGTCAATGGCGCGCTTCGAGGCCGCTCGACCAAGAGCCTTCATGAGCTTTTCGGCGCTGCGCTTCTTCTACCGGGAGAGGCTTCGCCAGCAGGGTGTCCAAGAGCTGTTCGCCGGCTTGGGAATCGCCGTCGCTGTTGCCCTGCTGTTCGCCGTAACCGTCGCGAGCCAGAGCGTCACAAGCTCGGCCGAACAGGTCAACCGGGCGTTGATCGGCCCAGCAGATCTTCAGTTGCGAGCGCGGGGAGCCGAAGGTCTTGACGAACGCATGCTGGGGCGTGTCGAACGCCTCAGGGGGGTCAAGCTCGCGGCGCCGCTACTCGAACAGACAGCGACGATCAAGGCGCCAAACGGCGCCAGCTTGACGGTCAACCTCGCTGGCGCGGTCGTCAGCTTGGCGGTCCTCGATGGCTTGGTCCACACATTGCCGGTCGCGACGCTGGAAAAAGGGGGCATGGGGCTAACCAGGGCCAGCGCGAACGCGTTGGGGGTCAGACGTATAGCCGTCCAGTCGAGAGGCCCCGCGGTATCGCTCCAACTACGAGGAGCGACGATCCCGCTCCGAGTCAACGCCGTTCTAGGCCCCGAAACCGTCGGCGCGCTTTCTCAGGCGCGCGTTGCGGTAATGCCCCTTGAACGCCTGCAGCGCTTCGCCGGTCTACCTCATCGCCTGACGCGCATCCTCGTGCAGTCGGCGCCTGGCAAGCAGACGCTCGTGCGCTCGGAGCTCAACGGCCTGGCTGCTGGAAAACTCAACGTTGCGCGCACGAATCAGGATGTCTCGCTCTTGCGCGAGGCGCTGCGGCCCAGCAGGCAAGCGAGCCTCTTCTTCGCGGCAATCAGCGCCCTGCTCGGATTCCTGCTCACGTTCAATGCGTTTCTGCTGACTGTGCCCGATCGCCGCAAGGCGATCGCGGACCTTCGACTGCGCGGCACCACCCGAACCGCGATCGTCGAGATGGTCTTGTTTCAGGCGCTGTGCCTCGGCGTTGCTGCAACGGCGCTCGGCTTGCTGGTCGGCTACGGCTTGTCCGTCGGAGTCTTCGCCCAGACGCCCACCTACCTCGCTCAGGGCTTCACGCTCGGAGCCGGCACGTCCGTTGGGGTCACGCCACTGCTGGTGGCCGGTGTGGGAGGCATCTTGGCGACGTGTCTTGCTTCGATCGTCCCGCTGCTTGATCTGCGTCGCGGTCGCGCGGTGAACGCCGTCTATCTAGAGAATGGCGAGCCCGGAAACGCCCTCGGGCGCCGGACCGCGATTTGGCTTGCGCTCGCGGCGGCGGTCCTCGTGGCGGTACGCGTGGTTGCGAACTCTGCCCTGCCGTCCCTCGCGCTGGCCTGGAGCGCGCTACTCGCACTGGCGGCCGTCCTCTGCGTGCCGCTTCTCTTCGCAGGCGTGCTGCAGCTTTCAAACGCGGCTGCTCACCGCTTTCAAGCCCGACTTAGGCTGCTTCCGCTGGCACTTGAAGCGCTTAGCGAGACCACGTTGCGCTCACTCGCGCTTGTCGCGACTGGAGCGGCCGCCCTCTTCGGCGCTGTGGCGCTCGGAGGCGCGCGTGACGATCTGGTCCGGGGCATCGGTGGCTTCGCACTCCACTACTCAAGCGAAGCCGACATCTGGGTTGCCACACCGGGCGACAACCAATCCGTGACGGCTTTCTCCTTGGACGGTCGTGCTCAGCGCATCGCTCGGGTTCCCGGAGTTCAGAGCGTGACCGCACTCAACGGAGGCCTGCTCGACCTGGGGACTCGCCGTGTTTGGGTCTTGGCTTGGCCTTCGAGTAGTCCCCTGAACTTCCTCGACGGCCAGCTCGTCCAGGGTGCCAGAGCGAACGCTGTCGCGCGCTTGCGAGCCGGCGGCTGGGCGACCGTCTCTCGGCAGCTCGCCGCGGAACACCATGTGGGCGTAGGGGGCACCCTCACGTTGCCCACACCGAGCGGCAATGTCCCAATGAGGGTTGCTGCACTGACTACCAACTTTGGATGGACGCCCGGGGCAGTGGTATTGGGCGCCGCCGACTACGCTCGGAATTGGACCGCCCCGCAGCCGACCGCGTTCGCTGTAAAGACGCGTTCCGGCACAAGTCCTCGAGCTATGCGCCGAGCGGTCGCGCACGCGCTCGGACCCGGCAATGGTCTCGATGTCCTCACCGCACGCGGACGAGAACAGAGGATGATCGGGTCGGTCCGCTCGGGGCTCGCCCAGCTCGCGACGATATCGACCCTTCTGATTCTCGCCTCAATCCTTGCGATGGCAGCGGCCCTGGCGTCGGCCATCTGGCAGCGCCGAAGCTCGCTCGCGGCGCTGAAGCTCTCTGGAGTGCGCCCGACGCGTCTACGAAAGCTCTTGCTGCTTCGAGTCCGCGCTGACGCTCAGTGTCGGGGCAGTCGCGGGGGCCGTTTGGGGCATCTACGGTCAGGTCGCCCTCGACGGCTATCTGACGAGCACGACGGGCTTTCCTGTCAGA
The DNA here is from genome assembly GCA_963714215.1 of uncultured Solirubrobacteraceae bacterium. Classification (GTDB taxonomy): domain Bacteria; phylum Actinomycetota; class Thermoleophilia; order Solirubrobacterales; family Solirubrobacteraceae; genus Palsa-744. Next base: position 1,003,410 of record CAVQNP010000002.1, on the reverse strand, counting down.
AGCCTCGGCGCGAGCTGGCGACCTGTTGAGGTGCTCGTCTTGGTCTTCATCGCCTCGCTCGCGATCTCGGGCCTTCCAACATGGTTCGCCGCGCGCGTCCCCGCACGCACAGCGCTTGAAGAGTAGAGCGGCTCGACCTAGTCCTATATAGGAGAACTCCTACGCGTCGCGGGTCATCGGACTAGGCTCACGGCAGTGTCCGCGATGGGCAGCCGGAGGTTCGTTGCACGCGCCGGACTGGCGCTGGCTCTTGCTCATGGGCGTTACTGGTCGAGCGTCGCTCCGCTTGTGCGTCGCCGGCTTCACAGCTGGGAGGCGCGCGCTGCGGAAATACCCGATCCGCACCTGAATCAGCTGGCGCGCGAGAAGCTGCGCAACGAGCGATTCAACGTCGAGGTCGCAGCGATGATCGCAACGATCGCTCCGAGAGAGCACCGCGAGCGGGCCGTTGAGGCAATCGTAGCCCTGCAAGTCATGTACGACTTCCTCGATGCGCTAACAGAGCAGCCCGCTTCTGACCCGGTTCGCGAGGGTCTTCAGCAGTCGGGGGCCTTTCTCGACGCGCTCAACGTGTCCACGCCGCCGAAGCACGACTACTACGCCTACAACCCGGACGGCAGTGACGGAGGTTATCTTCGAGGATTTGGCTGTCGCGGTCCGCAAGGCGCTCCTCGGCCTCCCGGCCATCGGCGCCGTCGCTGGGACTCTCCCTGCCTGCGCCGCTCGCTGTGCCGAGGCGCAGGTGCGCGTACACGCCGTCTCCGACGTGGGCATCGAGCAGCTCGAACGGTGGGCGGAGGACGAAGCTGGAAACACTGCGCTTGGATGGCGGGAGTGGCTTTTCGGCTCGATGGGATCGGTCGTCGCCGCCCATGCGCTCATCGCGCTCGCCGCCGACGAACGCGCTACGACAGCTCAGGCCGCCGAGCTCGATTCGACATACCTGTCGCTGTGCGTTCTGACGACGGCGCTGGACCATCTCGTCGACCACGAACGCGACACCCTCACGGGCGAGGAGAGCTACCTATATCTCTACCCAAGCCGCGAGGATTTTGCCAGACAGATTGCACTCGTGACCCGTCGTGTGCTCGACCGCGTGCGCACGATTCCCAACGGCCCGCACCACGCGATGATCCTCTCGGGCGTAGTCGCCTACTACACCTCTCAGCCCGGCGCGATGGGCGAGTTCGCGCGCCCCGTGACGGTGCACGTTCGAGATCAGCTGCGCCCCCTAATCACGCCGACACTCGCGACGCTTCACGCATGGCGTGTTGCGAAGCGCCTGATGCCCCGTCGCGATTCGGCCTCACGGGTGCCCACCCCCCGGTAGTGGTTGTCCCACCCACGACATCAATGTCCAGGCGCTCGACGCCTCCGAGTCGGACCGTTGCGTTCTCCTGACCGCGAGCCACGCGGGCATGCGACGGTCGTGTGCGCTGTCGCGGTCGTCTGATCCTCGAAGGCAAAGTGGGCCGCGAACGGAAAGCCGCCTTTGGGGCACCTCGAAGGTAGTAGGAGGCCCCTCGGTGCGTAGGAGACTCGTCGACGGTGCGACCAGCGGTAGTAGGAGAAGTGGCCGAGACCTCGACTTGTGGTTCCAAGCGCCATTTGAAAACGCGTGACCGCTACGTCGGGGGCGCCGGGCACGCTTGGGACGAGGGGAACGCTGGTCTCGATGCCCTCGCTGTAGGGCGGCGCGGCGGGGACCACGATCGCGGGAAAGACGAGCTGGGCGAAGACCGGCGATTCTGCGCTGGCGTAGACGAGGAGTGCTAGGCGGCCAGACTGCACGGGAGCTGAGAACACTTCGACCCGTGCGCTCTCGGCGATAGCTTCTCCGGCGATCGGGATTTCCGCCGTCGCGGTGCCTCGTCCCATCAGCGAATTTGCCGGACAACCCTTTGACCCGAGTGCTTCAAGCCTCGATACGAGACAGTTTTCGAAGCCGAGCCCACTTGTTGCGATACCCATTTCGCTCGGCAGGTTCAACGTCACGCTCCTCAGCGGCTCCTGACTGCTCGGTGGGCTACTAAGGATTCTGAATGCAACCGAGATAGTCGTTGGTGCGCCGAGCTTCTCGGGGCGAAACGACGCAGTCAAGCTCGCGCGCTGCGCAGCCATGCTGTCGGCACCGAATAGGGCGGAGAAGATCACTCCGGCGACGGCCGTAAGGAGAATTCGCGCGCGTCTCGATTGGGCCTGCGCCACCTTGGCTAGTAGGAGAGGTTGCCGGTCGTCTGGATCGTCAATTCCAGTCGCGGGCTTCGTCGGTTATATACGCCGTAGAGCTGCCCGCTGCCTTTGGCGTGCGCATACCTACCTGTTCCGCCGAGCACCTTTAGCGTGCCGCCAAAGCTCGCGTAACTTCCGGATTCGTTCAGCTTGGCCGACCCGTATCCGCGCACAGATCCACCGCGGGCATAGAACGTGAACGTTCCCGCGATGTCTGCGGTGATGCGCACGCGTGCGCTGACCGTGCCCGCAAGCGCTCCAGAGGCCCGGCCTTCCTCGAACAGGTAAGAGCCCCGGGCAGCCACATAGTGCAGATGGGCGACGACCGTAAGGTGCTCGGAGCGGGCGATCTCGACTCGTGGCGCCGCATTGCTTCGAGCGCATGAGAAGCCCGCGGCGAGTGCCAACGAGGCGGCCATCAGTCTTCGCTCGCGGGCGCGCCAAGGCGCCCTCCCTCGCCGCATCACCATGCGAACAATCCTACTCCTCCGTACCCAGATCCAAGGGTGAGACGGAGCTCATGAGTCCTGCCAGCCGGAACTACTCAAGTTCTAGAGCCCTCACGATCTGCATTATCGCTGCGCCGCGGAAATGCGACCGTGATTTCTGTGGAGACGGTGCGGACTGACCGCCGGCTAGATCCGGCGCACGGACTCGGGGGCCACGCGGGCCACCCCGGGTCGTGAGGACGCGCCTCGTGCCACGCAGGGCGATCGAAGGCCCTCGACGCGAGAGGGTCATCGGAGAGGGTGCATGCTTGGGTCGGGCGGATGATCATCCCACTCCGCCCGGCCCGGGCGCTGCCACGAGCGTAGAGATTCCGATCTGTGCCTGGCTGGGGCTGGGGCGCGCCTCCTGTCGTCGCCTCGGCTCAGACCTAAGCCGGCCGAACATTGCACGTAAGCGTCGGCCGTCGCCACGCGCGCTCCGCATGCCACTAGCCCCGGGTCGCGCTTTATGACCTCTCCCAGCATCATCATTCCCGGACCGCTTGTGTCTTACCTTCGTGCTGGACTCAAGCGTGAGATCAGCTCGCGCCTCGCGATCCTCCAGGTTGAGATCGACACGGAGCTCGATCCAGAGACGTATTCAGCAGCGCTTGCGCGTCTTTGGCCGGCGACGGCGTTGTTCGAGCTAATTGGCTTGCAGGACCGCTCCAATCAGCCTGATGTCGAGGTGGATCTAGGTAGCTCGGCGCGTCTGCTCTTAAAAGCGTTAGAGAGTCAGCATCGCATTGAAGTTCAGCGCCTGCAGGATGCGGTTGCTGACGGCATTCAGCTTCCCGAGGGTCATGTGCCGGTTCTGGGCGCCCTGGTGTCTCTCGTCCGCAAGGAGTCGGGTGCCTAGTCACCAAGTAGTCCTTAACCCTGGTCCAACGGCGAGGGGGGCGTTGTTAGCAGTTGGCAAGCGCTCGCGCCAAGTCCGACGTGGAAGCGCAGGTTTCAAGGCGACAGCTCGTGCGGGAGCTCGCCGAACGTTCGGCGACGCTGTCGCCGCGCTTGTCGCTGTCTCCAGACGTTCAGCGTTGACTACCAGCAGGAGTCGGCGTTCTCGACTGATCCCACCACATACCACGGCCTGAACGTCGCGGGATGCTGCGGCGGCCCGATGCAGTTCAACGTGACGAACGGTCCAGTCACGACCTGGGACATAGCGCAAAACGCCTACCGGCTCGGCAAGCGCCCCACCTATTACGATCATCGTACTTCGAGCCACCCATCGATTTACGACGACTACGACTCGATTATGGCGGCCGCATGGCTGCTGTCGTGGGGCCGAGTCGGCGGTTTGCCCGTGACCACCGACTGCTGCGGCAGCCGGATGTCTTTCCTCGACACTTTGGGAGCGGGGGTCGCCGGTTCGAATCCGGCCGTCCCGATGTTTGCCAAGTCAGGAACGAGCAGCACCGCTAGAGGTCGGCGCGCTTGAACAGCTCGGCGGCGGTCAGATTCAGCGCGCCGGCGACTCGGACGACGAGCTCGAGATCGACCTCGTGCTCGCCATGCTCGATTGCGGCGTAGGCCGAGGGCTCGACGCCGACGCGCTCGGCGACCTCTCTCGCGCCGAGACCGGCTTGCTCGCGCGCATCGCGGACGGCACCGGCGAACGCCAGCGCAGGTGGTGGCATCTGGCGCTCGGTAGACATCTGGCGATCTCCTTTAGCTCGGGATGCTGATGGTTCCACGGAGGTAGAACCGTCGGGGAATACTCCGGGTAGAGATTAGTCAAGATGGCGATCGGTTGCAGACAGGTGTCATAGGAGACGGGTGACGCGGAGGCGCAGGTGCAGCGTGACCTCCAACTCGGTCTTGCGTCGCCGGTAGGCACGCTGCGAAACCAGCTGCCGCGATATCCGCAAGTCGTCCAGGGCGGCCAGCGCACCCGGAACCGTGAGTAGGAGGGTGAGTAATTCGAGCGTGGGCACGGCTACGTCGTTCCGCCGTCGGTTCCCCTACGCTTGCAGACAATCGTCATCATCCTGAGGAATCATAAACGGTGGCGTGCCTCCCCGTGGAATCGGTCTGAGCCAACCCTCGTCCCTGGAGCCCATACTCATGCCCCGCAAGAGATCTCAGACGACTGTCGCGTTCGGTGAAGCGGTGCGAGCGCTGCGCGTGGAGCGAGGCTTCGCGCAGGAAGCCTTCGCGGCGCACGCGGGGATGGACCGCAGCTACTACGGCGCAATCGAGCGTGGAGAGTTCAATGTGAGCCTGGAAACGATCGTCAAGATCGCGGACGCGCTCGGAGTCTCGATGGCGGAGATACTGCAGCGCGCCGAGCTCTAGCCGGCGCGTGGGGCTGCAGCCGCGCTCAGCGCGCTGACCCGCTCGACGCGCGCGGGCGGCGCGGCGCCGTTCGGCGCATCTGCGCGGTGCGTCGCCGCAGCCGGCGCACGAGCTCGCGCTCGGCTTCGGCGGCCTGCCGCGTCGGCCCGCCGGCGATCTCGTGTGATCCGCGCTCGACGACCCAGTAGGTGCGTGCCGTCTGCTTGACGGTGAGTTGCTCGTCGTGGGACATCGGATTCAAGCTAACCGCGTCGGGGCCGGTCTCGGTTGCGAGCCTGTGAACGAGCCACGCGGCGAGATGTGTCGTATTCGACCACGCCCGGGCGGGTCGTGTGGGCAGGCTGGACAGACGTTGCAGCCTTGCGCTTCGGATCGAGGGCGACGTCGCCTCGCAGACATGCGCGTTGGGCACCGGTGGCGGAACGATACGGTGGACCGATGGAGGAACGCAGTGAGGCGATGGTCAAGCGCGTCACGCTTGTCGCCTGCATCCTCGGCTCGGGCATCGCGCTGCTGGACGGCACAGTGGTCAACGTCGCGCTGCCCACTATCCAGCGCGCGCTGGGCGGTGGTCTGGCGGCGCAGCAGTGGGTCGTCAACGGCTACCTGCTGACGCTTGGCTCGCTGATCCTGGTGGGTGGGTCGCTCGGCGACCTGTACGGCGAGCGGAAGGTGTTCGCGCTCGGCGTCTCGGGCTTCGGTGCCGCCTCGGCGCTGTGCGCGGTCTCGCCGTCGATCGGCGTGCTGGTGGCGGCGCGTGCGCTGCAGGGCATCGCGGGGGCGCTGCTCGTGCCGAGCTCGCTGGCGGTGATCGTGAACACGTTCCCGGCGTCCGAGCGCGGCGGCGCGATCGGCACGTGGACGGCGTGGGGGGCGATCGCGGGCGTGCTCGGACCGCTCGCAGGCGGCGAGCTCCTGGCGATCGCCTCATGGCGCTGGATCTTCGTGATCAACGTGCCGCTGGCGGCGGCCTGTGTGTGGCTGATCCTCGCGGTGATCCCGCCGAGCGCCGTGCGCGAGCGTGGCGGCAGGCACGTCGACTATCCGGGTGCGCTGCTGTGCGCGCTCGGCCTCGGCGGCCCGGTGTTCGCGCTGATCGAGCAGCCGCGCCTGGGCTGGTCCAGTCCGGGCGTCTTCCTGCCGCTGCTGGCCGGCTTCGCGCTGCTCGCGGCGTTCACGTTCTATGAGTCGCGCGCGAGGGATCCGATGCTCCCGCTCGTGCTGTTTCGGAGGCGCAACTTCTCGGCGGGCAACGTGGAGACGTTCGCGATGTACGCGGGGCTGGCGATCGTGTTCTTCTTCCTGGTGCTGTTCCTGCAGCAGATTGGCGGCTACACGCCGCTGAAGAGCGGCTTGGCGACGCTTCCGGTGACGGTCGTGATGTTCGTCCTCTCGCGGCGCTTCGGCGCGCTCGCCGACCGCTACGGGCCACGCTTCTTCATGGGCGTGGGCCCACTCGTCGGGGCGGGCGGGCTGCTGCTGTTCCAGATGACGGGGGTGAAGGCGGACTACCTCTCGGAAGTTCTGCCGCCGCTGCTCGTGTTCTCGCTCGGCCTGTCGATGACGGTGGCGCCGCTGACGGCGGCGGTGCTGGCGGGATCGGAGAAGGAGGCGGGGATCGCCTCGGGCGTGAACAACGCGATCGCGCGCGTTGCGGGCCTGCTCGGCACGGCCGCCGTGGGCGCGGCGATCGCCTCGTCGTTCGCGTCCTCGATGGACAGCCGACTGTCGGGCGTGGTGCTCGGTGGCGCTGCGCGCCACGCGGTCACGGAAGCCAAGCGCCTGCCGCTCGGGCTGCCGAGCCTTCACGGAATGCCCTCGGCACAGGCTCAGGCGATCAGGTCGGCGGCCGAAGGAGCCTCGCTGCACAGCTTCCACATCGGCATGGCGATCGCCGCGGCGCTGGTCGCGATTGGCGGGCTCGTCGGCGTGGCGGGGATCCGCAACCCGCGCAGGGAAGAGGAGGAGATTCACGCGGAGAGCTGCGCGGGCGGTCAGCTGGTGGGGGCGAGCTCAGAGCTCGGGGGGCCAGCTACCGAACCCGAGCCGGCCCGGGCGTGACGGGCGCCGGCTAGACCGGTTCGGCGTAGGCGCGCATCGCGTCGATGATCGGCCCGAGTCGCCGCCCGCGCTCGGTCAGCCGGTACTCGACGGTGGGCGGACTCGAGGGGATCACGGTGCGCTCGACGAGTTCAGCGGCCTCGAGGTCGCGCAGGCGCTCTGAGAGCATCCTCGGCGAGATGCCGGCGACGGCCTCGGCGAACTCGTTGAAGCGCAGGGCGCCGGTCAGGGCGGCGTAGATGATCGACAGCTGCCAGCGCCGCTCGAGGAGGTCCGCCGTCTGGCGGACCTCCTGCGGGACGGGCTGACAGCGGTTAGGCGTGCGCGACATCGCGTGCTGGCTCCAGTGCGCGGTCGAGCACCTCCTGCACGGTCATCACGGGGTGGAAGCTCATCTGCTTGCGAACCTCCTCGGGAATCTCGTCCAGGTCGCCACGGTTGCGCTCGGGCAGGATCACGTCGGTGAGGCCGGCGGCGTGAGCTGCAAGCGCCTTCTGCTTGAGCCCGCCGATCGGCAGCACGCGACCCTGCAGCGTGACCTCCCCGGTCATGCCGACGGTGTGCTTGACGGGGCGCCCTGACAGCAGCGAGGCGAGCGCGGTGACCATCGTCACGCCGGCACTCGGGCCGTCCTTGGGGATCGCGCCGGCAGGCACGTGCACGTGGAACTCCTTGTTCTCGAACGCGCCGGGCTCGATGCCGAGCTCCTCGGCGTGTCCGCGCACGTAGGAGAGGGCGATCTTGGCCGACTCCTTCATCACATCGCCGAGCTGACCGGTCAGGACCAGGCCGTTGCCGCCGGAGCTGCCGTTCTTCATGGCGGTGGCCTCGACGAACAGCACGTCTCCGCCGGCGCCGGTCACGGCGAGTCCGGTGGCGACGCCGGGCGTCGCGGTCCGCGCGGCGGACTCCTGGAAGACCTTCTGGCGTCCGAGCGCGTCGCGCACGGCGTCGATGTCGATCTCCACGGGAGCCTCGGCCTTGGCGGAGGCGATCTTGGTGGCGGTCTTGCGAAGCACGGTGCCGAGCTCGCGCTCGAGGCTTCTCACTCCGGCCTCGCGCGTGTACTCACCGATGATCGTGCGCAGCACGTCATCGGAGATCTCGACCTCGTCCTCGCGCAGGCCGTTGCGGTCGCGCTGGCGCGGCCACAGGTAGCCCTTGGCGATGGCGAGCTTCTCTTCGGAGGTGTAGCCGTCGAAGCGGATCACCTCCATGCGGTCGAGCAGCGGGCCGGGGATCGTGTCGGCGACGTTTGCTGTTGCCAGGAACAGAACCTGGCTGAGGTCGAGCTCGACGTCGAGGTAGTGGTCGCGGAAGGAGTGGTTCTGCGCGGGGTCGAGGACCTCGAGCAGCGCCGCGGAGGGATCCCCGCGCCAGTCTGCCCCGACCTTGTCGACCTCGTCGAGCAGGATCACGGGGTTCATCGTCCCGGCGTCACGCAGGGCCCTGACCAAGCGACCAGGCAGCGCGCCGATGTAGGTGCGCCGGTGTCCGCGGATCTCGGCCTCGTCGCGCACGCCGCCCAGCGACATGCGCACGAACTCGCGTCCGGTGGCACGGGCGATGGACTCGCCGATCGAGGTCTTGCCGGTGCCGGGAGGGCCGATCAGGGTCAAGATCGCCCCGGACTTGGGGTCGGCCTCGATGTTGCGGTCCTGGCGCAGCTTGCGCACGGCCAGGTACTCAGTGATGCGGTCCTTGACGTCCTCGAGGCCGGCGTGGTCGGCGTCGAGCACCTCACGGGCGGCTACGGGGTCGAGGTGCTCCTCGGAGCGCTTGCCCCAGGGCACGGCGATCAACCAGTCCAGGTAAGTGCGGATCATGCTCGACTCACCGGTCTGCTCACCCATGCGCTCGAGGCGGGCGAGCTCCTTGAGCGCCTGCGCCTCGACGTCCTCGGGCATCTTGGCCTCCTCGATCTTGGCCCTGTACTCCTCGGCCACGGAGGCGTCGTCGTCGCCCAGCTCCTTACGGATGGACTCCATCTGCTTGCGCAGGAAGTACTCGCGCTGCTGCTTCTCAGCGCCCTCCTGCACGTCCTCGCGGATGCGCTTGCGCACCTGCAGCTCAGCGAGGCTCTCGCGCTGCAGAGCGACGGCCAGCGCGAGGCGGTCGGGTACGTCGATCGTGCGCAGCAGCTCGACCTTCTGCTCGTATGAGAGGTTGGGGGAGTAGCCGGCGGAGTCGGCCAGCGCGCCGGGCTCTGCGATCGCGCGCAGGAAGGCGGCGATCCGCCCGTCATCGCCACGCAGCTCGAGGATCTCCTCGACGACTGCGCGGTACTCGCGCTCGAGCTCACGCGTGCGTTTGTCGACGGGCACCTCGTCGGGGCGCTCCTCGACCTCGACGCGCAGCTCGCCGCTGGGACCGGTCTGGGCGGCGCCGATCAGCGCGCGGTGCTCGCCGGAGATGGCGACGGCGCGGCCGCCGCCGGGGAGGCGAATCTGCTCGGTCACCTCGGCGATCGTGCCGACCTCGAGGAACTCGTTCTCGTGGCGTGGCACGAGCACGACGCGCTCGTCATCGCCGACGTCGATCGTCAGCGTGATGCCCATGTTGGGGAACACGACGGTGTCGTCGAGCGGGATCAGCCGCAGCACCTGCTTGGGCTCTGTCGGCTGTGAAGGCTCTGTCTGGGGACTGTCAGCGGGAGAAGGCATAAGTTATTGCTCCATATGAGCTTACGAAAGTGTAGTTAGTATAGCGCGGGGTGGTTGCGTGCGCAAGTACCTGCAGGGGATGCCGGAAATGGCTTGCTGGAGCCAAATCTTCAGCCCTCGATCGAGTTATGGGGAGGCAGGCCCGCGATGCGGGCCTGCCTGAGGGATTTGCGAAACGCAGGATGGTCCGAGTGTCGGGCCATCCTGCCTACACGGCAGGAGCGGATACCCCGCATCCTGGCGCGCGATACCCCTGCGCGCTGATGACCTCTGAGCCCCTCACCACTGAGGCCGGTCGGGCAGGAAGGGCGAGAGCGCTCTAAAGACCTCGCGCATGTCGGGGACGATCCCTCTCGTAGCCTCGATCACCCCCATCCCAAAGCGCCCGCCGATGTAGTCCAGCGAATCCGGCAGCCGGTCGACGTCAAACCCAATCTGTATAGCGCTCTCCCATTTCATGTCCATTTCGCGCTTGGGGTCGATCGGGAAGGCCTCGAACGTCGCGAGTATTGCGCCGTCCTTGGGTATCCGTCCTTCAGCTCGCGCAAGCTCGGCATCTTCCAAGGCATCGACTTCAGCGCCCTCCAAATACTCTTCGGCTTGGAGGTTCTCGATGCGGACGTTCGTGCCGATGGGCTGAACGAGCCCGATTTGCCCAGCGCCCACCTGAAGGAAGCGGTGCCGATCGAAGCGGGCAAGCTCGTTGAGAATCCAGAGGGGCTCCCACTGCCAGAGGTCCCCGCCCGTCTGATACGGCTGCAAGTCCGCGATCGCTGCCCGCACGGGCGCGCTCACGGTTGGAAGGCGACGCTGAACGACGTTCGCGAACTGTTCCGGGCTACTCGCGACCGGGAACATCGTCTGGAGGGCGTCCTGCTCGGACATGAAGCCCCCGGCCCCGACGTGTCCGAGTTCACCCGCGAGGTAGTCGAGTGCGGCACGAGCGTTTTGCAGGAAGTCTCCGAGGACGAGCGGGAAGGGCTCGTGCTCAATGGGCCGGACGACCTGAGCGCGGAGGACGTAATGCGGTGGGCGAGGGTGCGGTTCGGTCCGAAGGGAGTAGCCATGTCCTTCTTCCCATCCAATGACCTGGGCTTTCAGTTGAGCGAAGTGCTCCGCGCTCCGGTTGAGCTTTCGGTCGTGCTCCCACACGCAGACCGCGAGTCTACGCGGCGAGTGCAAGCTCCTGCGAGTGGTGCAATGCCATCGTCAACTGCGAGAGGATCGTGAGGTCGGCGTGAAGCTGCACACGCTCGATACCGCGTACTCGCATCGGCGCAAGGCCTCATTCGTGCTTGAGGCGTCCAAAGGCGCGCGCTCAACCGATGCGCGGCTCCGGTAGAGCCCCTTCCACCGCAGCGTCTCACGCGGAATCAGCGGGTGCAGGCGGCTGGCCTTCCGCCACTTCGATGCAGGCTGGCACTCACCAGTCGGACAGCGCCACTTCGCCGCCTTGCGGCTGTAGTCGGACCCGGCAAAGTGCCAGTTGCCGTGCTTGCAGAACGGCGACAGGTGGTTCCCGATTTTGACGTCCCGCGAGTTACGCAACGGGATGATCGGCAGCACGCCACGCTCGTCGCACTCGCCGTAGACGCGGCGGTGGTCATAGCCCTTGTCCATCGCGCACGTCTCGGGATTGATGCCGACCCCCGAGAGCTTGTCGAGCAGCGTCGTGACCAGCATGGATTCGTTGGCCTTCGCCGTCTGCACCGTCCAGGCAAGGGGGAGGTCGGTCTTGGAGCACACGGCCATGTGCAGCTTGTAGCCGTAGAAGCTCCCGGCTGCTCGCGTCGAGACAGCGGAGCGGTGCCCCCACGAGGCGTCGGGGTCCGAATACTCACCCGGCGTGCGTTCACGCCGATGCTTCATGCCCTTGAAGCGTTGACCGTTCGCGTACGCAGGCATATCGGAGGCGTCGATTGCTACGTCCCACCCGAGCACCGGGTTTCGCCGCTTCAACTCCCCGACCACGCGAGCGATGCAGCCCTCCAGCAGATGCGCGTGCTCGCGCAGCTTGGTCGTGAATCGGTAGCAGGCGTAGATCGACGGAGTTTCGCCATCGGGTTCGATCACGGCGGCGAGCGCCGGGTGCTCTGCGACGAGCGCGACCGTGCGCGTCCAGGTCGGTATCGCGTAGAGCGACTTCGCCAACGCCATCCCCACCATCGCCCTCAGCGGGTAGCCGGGGCGACCAGTCCAGCGGGTCGCTTGCAGCTCGTCTATGAGGCGGGAAACCTCGTCCGATTCGAGGATGTCCGAGAGGTTTCCGGCGACGGATCGCCGTGCTACGTTGACCGAGGTCATGGAGGCTCTATCTCCTTGATCCAGACCCCCGGAGGCTGCTACCTCGCGGGGGTCACTTTTGGCATTAGAAAGCCAAAAACTACAGGTCGCGCCGGACGGAAAAACCGCCGTTCTGGGACCGGGGTAGGGTCTGCGAAATGGCCGATCAGCCGAATCCGTCGGAGCACCGCGCGATCGGCTCGGCAGCGATCGGAGCGGCGATGATCGCCATAGGCGGCGGAGGTGGCTGCGCTCTCGCCACCGTGGGCGCTGCCTCGCATCTGTGGGGAGACGCCGCCTTTCTCGCAGGCTTCGCCTTCGCCTGCCTGCTGACCGCCCTCGGCGTGTATGTACTCATCGCCGAGTTCATCGGTGGTATCGGCCGAATCAAGTTCCCGTTGCCACCGACGCGTCACGAGCGAGAAGCGAAGCGGCGCGTCGGGCTGTCGTCCTCATCATGGAAGCGCGACGTAATGCGCCAGTTGCAGGCCGATGCGTCTCGTGCCAAGAGTGAGCCGCCCGAGGATCAAGCACGTAGGGACGACAAGTGACGAGCGCCACGCCCACCCCTGCGACGTGGCGCTCTGCGGGCTCAGAGCCGCGCCCGTCGAAGCAACTCGCTCCCGCGCACGCCGAGCGCATCCGCAACCTTCAAGATCGTGCTCAGCGAGACGTTGAACTCGCCACGCTCAATGGCTCCGTAGTAGCTGCGATCCAATCCGGCGTGCGCCGCGAACGTTTCCTGTCCGAACCCTCGCTCGACACGAACCTCGCGGACCGCACGGCCGAAGGCGATGGTGGTTGGGGTCTTCTTGCGGGCCACTCAGACCGCCCGCTCAACCAACTGCGCCATCCGCACCCCGGCGCGCGTGGCAAACACAAAGCCGTCGCCGGTACGGTGGATCAGACCGGCCCTCAGCAGCCCGCCTATGGGCGTCATCGGTTCCTTGGATTCGATCTCACGCCCGATGTCCTCGGCCGACCAAAGCGGCTGGCAGTCGTCCGGGTCTGTCAGCAGGTAGAGCACATCGCGTTCCATAACGTCGAACGCGCGCAGCCGCTCATGGCTAATCTCGTCGTGCATGGGAGTTCACTCTCCTGTGCCACGGCCGGGGGGCAGTTCGCGCTGTCGCCCCGGCCAATTTGTATGGAGCCGCCGACGCTAGGTGCCGTGACGCACACCGTCAACGAGTTTCGCTACTCGTTTCGCTCGACCCTCGCCTCCCGGGACCGCACATGTGCGGTCCCGCCGGCGGCGCATGCGCCGCCGGAAGGGAGGGCCGCATGCGGCCCTCCCCGGACGGGTGCATGCACCCGTCCGAACTGCGAGGAGAACCGTCTCGACCTCGAGCCACGTGTCGAGCTTCATCCCAAGCGCGATGTACAAGCGGGGGATGAGCGATTCGATCGAGCGGTTGAGCTTCGAGTTGAGCACACGCGCGCTTGCCGAGCAGGAGCGCATGCTCGCCGGCATGCGGGCGGCTGCCGGGACGCTGATCGCCGCGGCCTCGGTCGCGGCGTCTCTGCAAACGCCGTCCACGAGCCCGATTTCATTCGGGAGCGTTGTCGCGCTCGTGTGCGCTTCCGTCGCCTGCGCGGTATGGGTGCTCCTGCCGTATACGCTCACGTTCGCCGTTGCCGTCGGCGAGCTGCATCTGGGCGACAACCGGGGGGACACCCCCAGCGTCGCCCGCGCTCACCTTGCTGCTTCGTTGTGGACCGAACACGAAGTTCTCGCAAACAGACCCGTGCTCGTCCGTATCGCTCTGTCGCTGTCGTTCGGATGCGTCCTTCTGCTGGTTGAGATCGCGTCGCTGATCGTCGCGACGGCTTGGTAGGCTGGAGTCATGACTGTAGACAATGCACAACAAGAGGAAGCTGGGTTCCGGGACCCCAGTTGGCCCGACTGGGTGCCGGCGATCCCACCGACGTTCGCGATCCGCGAAGAACTCACAGCTCCGCAACGCGCGCTGCAGAGGCTCGGCCGGTACCTCCGCGGCAAGCTGCAGAGGCGCCCCGCCGCGGCTGGGCGAGACGCCTCGTAGCGCTCGGAAGGCCTAGATCCCGGCCCCGTATTTCGAGCAGGTCGCGCTGAACGACCCGTTCGGGCTGGCGCTGAGCTGGTTCAGCACGTTCTGCAGCGCGGGCGAGTCCTCGAACATGCCGATGTGAGCGACGGGGTCGCTCGGGCATTGGTTCTGGATCGTGATGTTCGTGACGGACGAGCCGCTGAGGAACGCGTTGGCATACGGCGTGACGACCTCGTCGTGCGTGGTCTGGATCACGACGTAGCGCGGCCCGGCGACGGTGTCGCCGCCGCTGAACAGCTTTTTCTGAAATGCCGAGCCGGACTCCTGCTGCGGCAGCGCAGGCGCGCCGATCACTTCGAGGAAGACGGGCACGAGCAGCGAGGCGAACGGGAACTTTTCGATCAGGTTCGTCAAGCCACTGACGGTCGTGCCGTGGTTGCTCGGCGAAAGCCCGATCAGCGTGTGCACCTTGCTCGCGCCGCCGAGGAACTTGAGGTAGTAGTTGGGCATCATGCCGCCCTGGGAATGGCCGACCATGTCGACCTTCGAGGCGCCCGTTTTGCTGAGCACTTTGTTGACGAACGAGCTCAGTTCTTCGGCGGAGTGTTCGATGTTGCCGAGGCCGTCGATGCTGCCGAGCAGTCCCGAGAGGATCGTCTCGCCGTAGTTGAAGCCGTAGACGCAGTAGCCGTTGTTGGCGAGCAGTGGCGCGAGCGTGACCCAGTTGGATCCCTCGTCGGCGAACGTCGCGTGGACGAGCACGACTGGATAGGGGTGGGCAGCGCTCGGTTTGCAGTTGTTGTTGCCGCCTGACAGTGCCGTCGGGTTCCATGTCTCGTTCCACGCGCCTTCGACGAGCGCTTCACTTCCATATGGCACGTACAGGCTGGCGCTCGCGCTGGCGCTTGCCACAGCGCTGACTGCTACGACCAGTGCGGCGGCGAGCAGCAACGATGTGAGTCTCGACATCGATGTTCCCCTGTCCTCTGTGTGTTCGGCCGCGACGGCCCTTAGGGCGGACTGCCCCGAGCGCAACCCCCGCTGCACCTCTGCGCTGAACGTATCCGCGCGCCGGGCGCGCTGTCAACGATCGACGTCGGCTGTCTCGGACCGCTCCTGCGCGCGATCGTCGAAGCTGACCTCGACGTTCTCCTGCTGCACGCGTTCCTCGGTCTCGGCCGAGGAGGTCAGCGCACGCTTGTCGGCGTCGAGCAGTGGCTCGGAGAAGAAGCTGCGCGGCCACAGCTTCTGCACGCGCACGACGTTGATCTCGGCGGCGAAGATGACGAGCTGGGCGCCGAGGTAGAGCCACGCGAGCAGGCCGAGGACGAGGGCGAAGATGCCGTACAGGGCTTCCCTGTGCTTCAGGCCATGGTCGATGTAGTAGCCGCCGAGATGCTGAAGCAGCTGCCAGAGGACGGCCGCCACGATCACGCCGGGCAGGTAGTCGCGCCAGCCGACGTCGGCTGCCGTGAGCAGTTTGAAGGCGCTCATGAACAGCGCGAGATTGACGACGAACGCGAGCAGCACGCCGCCGATCACGGCCGCCGTGTCTTCAGAGCCCGTCCCGACGAAGCCCGCAACGGCTGTCGAGACGATCGTCAGCGTGCCGAAGATCGCGAGCAGCCCCAGGCCGCGCAGACGCGCGAAGAGGAAGTTCGGCCGGCTCTTGAACGGAACGTGCCAGATGCGGTTGAACGCGTTCTGCGCGGCGTTCGTGATGCCCATGCCGGCGAGCAGCGCACCGACTATGCCGATTGCGAGTGCGAGGTCGCTGCCTTGGAGCGAATGAAGCTTGAGCGAGTCCGAGAGGAGCGGGAACTGCCCGAGCGTGCCGTGGATGATTTTCTGACGATCCTCGGGGTGCCCTTCGAGCACGAAGCCGAGGATCGTCACGAAAACGAGCAGCAGCGGGAAGATCGAGACGAACGCGTAGTAGGAGATCAAGGCAGCGAGCTGGCCGGCTTGGTCGTCGGTGAACTTCTTGTACACGGCCGCGATGAAGCGGACGCCGGGCGTCTGCTGCTGGCGGCGGTCGAGCGCGTTGAGTCTGTCCGTAAGGCTCATGCGACGCCGATCCGGAGGCAGCCGATCACGCCGAGCAGCGCGGCGCGGCGAAATTGGGAGGGGGGTCTGCGAGCGATTGGGCGCGACATGCGTATGTGTCTACCCGAAGCGGAGAAAAACGAGCGATCCGCGGTGGGCGGTCGCTTGCGGACAGTAGCGGCAGCGGTGTACGCGATCCCTGCGAGGAGGTGGCGTTGGTCGCGTCGGCCAAGCGTGGGCTGTTGCTGCGCGTGCATCGTCGTCGACTGCGGCGCGAGGATCTCGAGGATTGCTACAGCCAAGCGACACTCGAGCTGATCGCCCACGTGAAGGCGGGCGGATCGTTCGCCGGCAGGGCGCATATCGCGAATGCACTTGAGCTTCGCTTCGTATCGCGGGCTCGCGATCGCCGCCGGGCCCTGAGCGGGCGTAGTCCGATCCAGGCTGCACTCGAGCAAGCCGAGGCGCTCGGCACGATCGCCGGTGAAGGCGTCGAGGTTGTCGACCGAGCTGCCGCGATCGACGCCCAGGTGATCCTGCGCGACGAGCTGCGACGGCTGGGTCGTCTAATCGGGCTGCTGAGCATCGATCAGCGGCGTGTACTTGCATCGCAGCTCGGTGGCGAGCCGTGCGCCCAATTCTGCAGCCGCCATGGGTGGTCGCGCGAGAAGTACCGGAAGGTCGCGCAGCGTGCGCGGGCGAGGTTGCGCGCGCTCATGACCGAAGCCGATGTCCCGTTCGCGGCACCGATGTCGGAGGAGCACGTAGGACCAGCCTATGAGATCACTCCCCCAACATAGGCCTGTCCAGGGACGCCGGCCGTCGGTCGGACCCACGACAGCACGGCGACGCCCATCCACACGCAGGCGGCCGGGAGCCGGGTTTCTCCCCGCTTGGCGCCCGGCCGCTCGCGTGATCGCACCGAGAGAGCGGTTCCGCATCTACACGGAGGACGAGTACTTCGCAGAGGACGGGCAGGTCGCGGAGCGAGACGGATCGGCGTGGTCGCTGGACAGCTCCGAGCCTTCAGGCGGCGGTGCCGGCTGGGGGATGCGCTGCCTCCGCTTCGCTGCCGGGACCGCGCTAGTCGCCGGCGCCGGCGCGTTGGGCCTCGTGGTCGTGCTCAACCTGTTCGCCTCATCGACACACGTACGGCGCAAGACCGCACTTCGCGCAGTCCGCGCAAATGCTCGCACCGCCGGAGTGGTCTCGGCGATCGCGGTAACGCGCACCACGCACCTGCGCCCCAAGATGATCAATGGGCGCGCGAGACGAACGCGACCGGCCACCGTGGTGGCGAAGCACGCGCGCCCAGCACGCAGGAGCGCGTCCACCCAAGGCCGGTCGAACGCTCGATCTTCTAACGCGGCCACCACTCGATCGGCGGCGGGTCAGGCGCTTCCGAGCGCTGACCGCGCGGGCAGCGAGCCGGCTTTCCCGGATGGTCGCGGGAACGGAGCGCAGTCGCACGGTCGCAGCGCGGAGATAGCTGCCTCGAGCAACTCGGCATCGCACCGAGGTTCAGGAGAGTTCGGCTTTGAGCGGTGATCGAGAATTCGCCGCTCGCGCGAGCGATGCTCGCGCAGTAACGATTGCGAGCACTCCTCTGTGGCGGCTCCGGCTGGCGCGGAGCCTGCCGAGGTACGTGCTCTGCGGGGCGGCCTGCGCCGGCTTGATCGCCAGCGCCCGTTTCGCCGTGTTCCCGCCGCGAGGTGGCGCGGCACCGACGTTCGTACGGACTTCGCCGGTCGCCGATCGAGCGGCAGAAGGCTTTGCCGTCCTGTTCGCACGCAGCTACCTCACGTGGGACGCTGCGGAGCCGCAGGCAACCGACCGCCTGCTCGGGCCGATGGCCGGCTCCGAGATGGCGCTCGACGCAGGCTTGACGCTGCCGGCGAACGGCGTCCAGCACGTGGTGTGGGCCGAAGTCGTACAGCAGCGCGAGCAGCGGCCCGGCGCGCATGTCTACACGGTGGCCGCGCAGACCGATGCCGCCGGGCTCGTCTACCTGGCAGTCGGTGTGATGCGGTCTGCCGACGGGAGTCTCGTCTTGTCGGGGTACCCGGCCTTCGTAGGCGCGCCGGCGCACGGAAGCTCGGAACTACCCGCCCACACCCCAAACGTGAACGACGCGAGCCTCGCTGCGGTCGTTCGACGCGCGCTGCGCAACTACCTGGCGGCCTCGCCGGAGGAGCTTGCAGCCGACCTTTCAGATGGTGCGCGTGTCGCCGTCCCCGACATTGCCTTGGCGCTCGAAACGGTGCAGAGCCTCGTTTGGTCAGGGGACAGGCGTTCCATCCTCGCCGTAGTCCAGGCGCACGACGTGCGCGGAGTGCGCTACACGCTCGGCTACGAACTCGACGTCGTCGACGTCAATGGCCGGTGGGAGGTATCGGCTGTGGAGATGGACCCCGACCGATGAGCGCAAGACACGAAGTGGACGGCGAGCCCGCGCGCCGCGCGCGTCGTCGTCACCGTTCGGTCGGCGCGACGCTCGCACCGTTCGTGATCGTCGCTTGCCTCGCCTCAACGCTCGCGCCGTCGGTCTGCTGGGCGGCCGTGTCGGCTGGCGCCGGTGGCGTCGAACGCGCGCAAGCGCAGGGTGGCGGTGGTGGATCCTCGCTTGAAGCGGCGGCGGCGAAGGCAGGTGCCACTGGTCGTGCTGTGGCCATGAGCCTGATCGGCTTGGCGTTCGCGGTCGCGGCAACCGTGCTCGCGTTCCGGCGCGACTTCAAGGAGGCGGCGGGGGTCTTCGCGGTGGGCATCGTCTCGGTTCTGCTGGCAACCCCGACCGGCATCAACCTGCTGCGTGACACGGTGGGCTCGCTGTTCGGGGGACAGTGATGGTGATTCGCTCCTATCGCCGCGTCTTCGATCTCGAGCGGCGCATCTATCGAATCGATCGCCTGCGGCTCAACCCCGGCGGGGTGCCGGTGCGGGGAATCGTCTACTTCATCGCGTTGCTGCTGCTGGCGCTGGTGCTGGAGCGCCTGGCCCCACTCAGCCTGTTGGCCCGCCTGGTGCCGTGGTACGTGCGCGACCTCGCGCTGCCCGGCATGTTCTCGGCTGTGCTGGCTGTCGTGCAGATCGAGGGCCGGCCCTTCCACCTGACCGTGCGCGCGGTGCTCGGCTGTGGCCTGGGTCCGCGCCGGATCGTCGGCTTGGCCCACGGTTACCGATCGGCTGGGCCGGCCTGGGCGATCTGGCGGCCGCAGCCGCTGCTGATGGTCCCCGACGGCTCAGACCACCGCATGCGGCGACTGGTCTACCGAGGCCCCGGCGCGCTGCTCATCGCCGTTGCACATGAGCGCCGGTTGCGGCGAGGGCCGCTGGCGACGCTCGGGTTGCGCCCGCAACTTGCGCTGCGCGAGCTCGACGGCATGGAGCGTCCGGCGCACGGCGAGGTGGTCGTGCTCGATCGCAAGGCACGGCTGAGCGTCTGCTGATGCGAGCACCGATCCGCTTCACATACGGCAACTGCGTTTTTGCCGAGGGCCTTTCCGACGCTTGGGCGGCGTTTCGCGTCGAGCCGTCGTCCTACCAGTGGCTCGGGGAGGACGACAAGCGGATGCGCTTTCTTGCCTTGCTCGGCGCGTTGGAGGCGATCGAGGCGGACGTGCAGATTCTGCGGCTTGCGCAAGAACCGCCAAGCGATTGGTATGCGGCGCGGCTCGAGAACGAAGTGGGTGCTCAAGGCCGCGGAGAGCCGCACGCGAGCCTGCGCCGCGGCTACGTGCGTGAGCACGTCGGCAGGCTCGCCGAGCTGGGATCCACGAGCCCGGCGGTGTTCGTACTCGTGAGCCTGCGCGAACCGGAGCGCGACGTCGCCAGCTTCCTCTCCAAAGCGGTCGAGCGAAAGCCGGGTGATTGGCGTAGAGCCGTCGCCGAGACGTTTGCGCTTGGTGGTGCCGGGTTCATGAAGGCTCGCGACCTCGAGCGGGTTCGGGTTCGCGCGGACCAGGCTCACGCTCGGCTCGTCGAGTTCCTACCTGCCCGACCCGCTAGGGGTGTCGAGCTGCAGTGGCTCGTCAGACGGGCGTTCTGCCGCGGGCTTGGCGAGCCGTCCGTCGATGGACTGCACGAGCCGCGAGCGCTCGTCTTCGAGCGCAACGGCGAGGCCATGCTGGCGCCGCTGGAGGGCGACGTGCTGCGCTGGGTTGACAGCCACATCGAGCACCATCGGCGCTTCCTGCGAGTCGAATCCGAGCGGGGAACCAGCTGGCAGGCGCAGCTGGTGCTCGGTGCCGTTCCGGACCAACTCGAATTCCCGGGTTCTCGGGTGGAGCTCATGTTCACCCCGCCCGAGAGTCTGCCGTTCGGCATCGACCTGTCGCTGAACGCGCGCTTCCTACCCAACGAGCTCGCCTTGCGGATCGCGCGCCGGCGGATTCAGGACGCCGATCAGATCGTGCGTGCCGAGTCCGACGGCGATCAGGGCGTAAGCGATCTCGGCTACGCGCGATCCCAGGAGGCACGCGACCTGCTCGGCCATCTCCAGGCGCCCAGCCGACCGCCACTCCTGCGGGCGACGCTCGCGATCGCCGTGGCCGCCACCGATCAACAAACGCTGGAGGAGCGCGTCGAGGCATGCCGCCGGGCGTATGGCGAGATTCGCCTCTACCGCCCGATCGGCGAGCAGCTTCAGCTGTTCATGCAGCATCTCCCGGCGCAGCGAAGCCGCGTGGCCGGATACGAGGACACGTTCACGACCGAGCAGGTCTCGGCGATGATGCCGACCGCGACGCACGCGGTCGGCTCGCACGGCGGCTTCTATCTCGGCCACACGCTCACCGGCTCTCGACAGCCGGCGAGGTTCAATCTTCGCGAGGGGTCGGACAGCGATCGCAACACGACGATCCTCAGCGTCGGCTCGTTGGGCTCGGGCAAGACTACGCTCGATCAGAAGCTCAAGTACGAGGGCTTTCTGCTCGGAGCACGCGTGATCGATTGCGATCCGAAGGGCGACCATCGCTTTCATTTGCTCGAGGACGTGGCGCCGCACACCGAGTGCGTGACCCTGCGGCCCGATCCGGCTCTACGGGGAATGCTCGACCCGCTGCGGATCGCACCCGCTCATTTGCGCCAGGATGCGACCGTCGCGTTCCTGCGCGACCTGCTGCCGAGCCGGGCGGAGCCGAGCTGGGAGACGGCGCTGGTGGCGGCGGTTGACCGTGTCGCGTGTAGCACCCACCCGACGTGCGGTGAGGTCGTACGAGCACTGCTGCAAGGGGATGCGATCGATCGGCAGGTCGGTAAGGCACTCGAGGTGTACGCCCGTTCGGGGCTCTCTCAGCTTGGGTTCGCCGACGCGGGCGTGTCGCTGCCGGCGATCGGGCTGCGTCAGGTCACCTATCTACCGATCCGCGATCTACCCGGGCCCGAGCCGGGCACCGCGCGCCGCGACTACTCGCAGTCGGAGCGAATTGGCGAGCAGATCGTGCGCCTGATCGCGATGTTCGCAATGCAGCTGATGGATGCCGAGCGCGACCGGCTGAAGCTGTTCTCGTTCGACGAGGGCTGGCGTCTGCTGGGCGATCCGGCGGGGCGCAGCCTGCTGGCGTCGCTGCAGCGTATGGGTCGCTCTGAGCTTGCAGTGCCGATCATCAGCACGCAGCTGGTTTCCGACACGCTGATGGGAGATCGCGAGTCGCTCGAGAACCTGCTCGGGGCGACGTTCGTTTTCGGCATGCGCTCTGAGGCCGAGGCGGCCCGGGCGCTCGCTTTGCTCGGGCTCGACCCCGAACAGCGAAGCCTGCGGCAGAGCCTGCTCGAGTTCGAAGCTGGGCGCTGCCTGTTTCGTGACCACCGCGGACGTGTCGAGGCGATCCAGATCGACGTGGTCGTGCCGTCGCTGCTGCGCGCTTTTTCGACCACTCCGCCTCGCCCTTCAGCCGTCCCCGGCGGTTGGCCGAGACAACTGCGACGGTGGTCGCGCTCTCGCTCGCGCTTGCGATATCGGCGAGCGCGGACGCTGCCCAGCCGCTCGGCGACCATTCCGGGCGATCACGCTCGCATCTATCCGACGCGCCGGCGCAGACGGCTCGGCATGCGGACTCGTCGAGCTCGCGCGCAACCGATCCACATCTGCCCGCGACGGCACGCTCGCCGACGGAACCGCCGCTGCTGGCACCCGGCGCAAGCGGTGCCCCGGGCGGTGACGAACCGCAGGCCGGTGGCTCGCCCGGGACAGAAGTCGATCCGCTCGTGAGCAACGGGCTTGGCAGCCCGCTTTGCAGCGGGCCTCCCGGGGGGTCGGCGCTCTCGCCGGTGAGTCGCGGCAACTGTGAAACGTCTGGTTTCGTGGCCGCTGCGGCGCCGACGGGCAACTTCGGCATCGACGTTCACATCGACACCGGATTGCTCGGTCTGAGCTCGGCACAGCTGCTGGCGATCGTGCAGAACCTGCTCGTCACGCCGCTGTGGATGGCGCTGGTCTGGGCTGTGCACGCGCTCGTCGTGATGCTCGAGTGGTGCTTCACTATCGATCTGCTCGAGGGGGACACGTTGCGCGGGGGAGTCGCCAGTGGCCTGCACGAGATGCAGGCCACGATCACGATGCCCTGGCTGGCCACTGTGCTGGCGGTCGCCGCCGTGCTCTGCGCCTACCAAGGATTGATCCGACGACGGGTCGCCGAGAGCTTGGCTCAGGCGCTGACGGCCCTGGCGATGATGGCGGGGGGAATCTGGGTGACGGTCGACCCGGCCGGGACCGTGGGAGCGCTCGGCGACTGGGCGAATCGGGCGAGTCTCGGCACGCTTGCCGTGACGGCTCGCGGGAGCCCGGGAGATTCCGGCGGGGCGCTCGCCGCGAGCATGGGCCTCGTCTTTGCGACAACGATCGAAGTTCCGTGGTGCTACCTGGAGTTCGGCGACGTCGACTGGTGCCGCAATCCGTCGCGGCTCGATCCACGGCTTCGCGCGGCGGCGCTCGCGCTCGCCTCCTCTGAGCTGGACGGCGTCGGCTGTGGAGGCGCTCCGGCCGTCTCCGAGTGCTCGGACCGGAAAGGAGCGGACGCGAAGGCGATCGAACACAGCGCGCGTCTCCTTCGCACTGCGCGCACCAACGGTGCGATTTTCCTAGCGCTGCCGCCCAACGGTCCGGGGCGCAACGCGATCAACGATCCGACGTCGTTGCTGCGCGCGATCTGCCGTAGCGAAACGGCGACCGACTGTCATGGGCCGGCAGCGGCGCCGGCCGAGTTCCGCACGAACCATGGGACGTGGTCGCGGGTCGGAGGGCTGCTGCTGATCACGGCGGGCGTTCTCGGAATGCTCATGCTCCTATGCTTTCTCGCGCTCCGTCTGCTCGGCGCGGCGATCTTCAGCCTCGTCTACCTGATGCTCGCGCCGGCCGCGGCGCTGGCGCCGGCGCTCGGAGAGACGGGACGTGCGGTCTTCCGCAAATGGGCCGCCCAATTGTTCGCCGCGGTCGTGTCGAAGCTGCTGTTCGCCTTCCTGTTGGGCGTCGTGCTGGCCGTTCTCGCGATTCTCGAGCACCTGGAAGCGCTCGGCTGGTGGACGCGGTGGCTGTTGATGTCGGCGTTCTGGTGGGGTCTGTTCGCGCGTCGCCACCAGGTCCTGCAACTCGCAGGCGGCGATCGCGGCGAGGAGCGAGCGACCGGCCGACGCCCTGTGCTCCGCCGCGTCAATGAAACGCTGGATGCGCGAGCGCGCATGCAGCAGCGCGTGCGTATTGCAAGAGAGCGCTCGCGCAAGCCGGGCCCCGGGCTCTCGCGCGAGACGGCCCATACGCCGCGCAGCCTGCAGCAGCCAAGCACCGGGGCGAGTGAGGCGGGCGCTCGGGGTGCGCCTCAGGGCGAGTTCATCGGTGATGCACTCCAGGGCACAGTCGATGCCGGCGGGTCAGGGTCTGGCCCTCCGACGGCAGCCCGCTCGGGCGACGGTCGCTCGCATCCAGATACGACGTCACGCATGCGCGCCGAGCGATCGCCTGACGGCGGCGCTGACGCCGCCCGCCTGAGCCGCATCGCCGACCAGCGAGCGCAGGCGCTGGCGGTGGGGAACCAGCGGCGAGCCGCTCGACTGGCCGCCCGCGAGCGGCGGATCGAACTCGACGTCCGACGCGCAGCAGTCATCGATCGACCTCAGCGGGTTGGCGGCCGAGATCGCGTCGACGCCGAATCGCGCCACGCGCGGTTCCTCGAAGCTCAGGCGAGGTTGGCTGCAGGTGTGGGGGGTCCGCATAGGAAAAGTCACACCGAGCCCAACTACGGGGCGCTGGCCGGGATCGCCGGGTACGGACGTCGCGAATACAGGCAGCTCGACGCCGCCGGGAAGCGAGCGGCGCGGGATCTGATCGACCGTGAGCTGGTTGCCCACATGGAGCGCGCCCCGCTTCGCCCGGATCGGCGTCCCGGCGTGAGGCCACGGTCGGAATCAGACGTCATGAGAGATGCCCGCGAAGTGGCCGCCAGGCGCAAACGCCAGCTCGGCCCGGATCGGCCGTGACGATCGGCTCGCTTGCGGGGACGTCGCAAGGACGAGCCGGGGCCGCGGGTGGGCCCGCGGCGGCAATCTCGGCTCTACTGCTCGGCGTCCTGATGGCGCTCTCAGTGGTGGCGGCCCTCACAGGCGCTTCGTTGGGCGGCGGGGCGGAAACGGCCGACGAAGCTGCCGGCGACGCGCCGTCCGTGCTCGCGCAGCGGGAGATCCCTCCGCAGTATCTGCGTCTCTATGAGCAAGCGGCGCGACGCAATGACCTCGACTGGGCGATCCTCGCCGGGATCGGCAAGGTCGAGTGCGACCACGGTCGTGACCCCGACCCTTCGTGCATGCGAGAGGGTGCAACAAACGCAGCCGGCGCCGGCGGTCCGATGCAGTTCATTGCCTCGACGTGGGCGACATATGGGGTGGACGCCGACGGCGACGGGAGGGCCGACCGCTGGGCGGCAGCGGACGCGATCTACGCGGCGGCGAACTTCCTCGCGCACGCCGGCGCCCCAAGCGACTACGGTCGGGCGATCCTCGCCTACAACCATGCCGGTTGGTACGTCGCGGAGGTGCAGGAATGGGCGGCGCGGTATCGCGGCTCGGCTTTGCCCAGCGCGCCCAGCTCACCGCTCACGGCCGGAGCGGTTGCGTCGCCAGATGGGGCTGCGCTGCCATTTGGACCCGACGTGCCTTTTCAGGCCGAGACGGATACGCCCGTTCGCTTCATCGACGGCGAGCGCGCGATGCTCGCTCCCGGCAACGGTCACGTGGCGTTGATCCCAGCCGCTGCGCCGCCGGTGGTCCAGGCGATGCTCGTGGCTGCAGATGAGCTGCAAGATCTGCCGTACGGCCCTGGAGGACACCCCGACCCTCGGGGTGCGTTGGAAGAGGATTGTTCGAGCACCGTGAACTACGTTCTCTACCGGTCGGGCCTCAGACCAATAGGAGAAATCCTCGCCAAGAATCCCGTCGCGCAGGATTACGTCAACTGGGGCGCGCCGGGACCGGGCCGCTGGGTGACGATCTACTCGACGACGAGCCCGACCGATCACACGTTCATCATCATCGCCGGCTTGCGCCTCGACACGAGCCACGACGGCACCGACACCGGTCCGAACCGCAACGAAGACGGCCCGCGCTGGCGCATCCTCGACCACACCCCGGTGTGGGCACGCTGGTCGGCGCGGCACCCGCCCGGGCTGTAGCTCGACTACCCCGCCATCGAAGCTTCAAGGCTTTTTTTGGCGAACTCGAGCATCCCGAGCGAGACCCACGGGTACTGCCCGGCGCGCACGCGCAGCCCGACCTCGCCGTCGGGCCCGGAGACCTCGACGATCGTGATCACGCGCCCGATCTTGTAGCCGTCGCCGAAGTCGGCTTCGATCGCGTCCATCTGCTCGGCGACTTCGTGCATCAGCTTGCCGCGGGGGTCCGGCTCGTCGCCGTCCGGGCTTGGTGTGTCCTCCGTTCCGGCCATGTGTCCTCCTGATTGAAGTCCGGGAGGGGCAATCATGGCATCGTTCGGCTGCGACTTGACCGGATGTCCCTGGCTGCTCCGGCGGCTCGCCGGGTCAGTGCCCTGTGCCGGATCCGGCGAGTGTTTGTAAGGTGGCGCCATGACCATGCACAAGGTCGACTACCTGCTGATCGGCGGTGGCCTGGCCTCGGCCAACTGCGCGCGCTGGCTGCGCGAGGAAGGCGCCGAGCGCGAGGTGATGCTGGTCGGCCGCGAGCCGGACCCGCCGTACAACCGCCCAGAGTGCACGAAGGGCTACCTGCGCGGCGAGGAGCAGCGCGAGGAGACGTTCTTCCGCCCGGACGGCTGGTGGGAGGACCGCGGCATCGAGCTGCTCACACGCACGAGCGTGACGGCGCTCGACGTGCAGACGCGCACGGCGAAGCTGTCGAACAAGCACGAGGTCGAGTTCGGCCAGGCGCTGATCGCGACGGGCGCCAATGTGCGCCGCCTGAACGTCGACGGTTGCCACCTCGAGCAGATCCACTACCTGCGCACGCTCGGCAACTCCGACGCGATCCGCGAGGGCACTAAGGACGCCGAGCACGTCGTCTTGATCGGCGGCTCCTACATCGGCTGCGAGGTCGCGGCGTCTCTGACAAAGCTCGGCAAACGCTGCACGATCGTGATGCAGGAGGGCCACACGCTGGAGCGCGGCTTCGGCGCGAAGACCGGTGCGTTCTTCCAGCGGCTGCTCGAAGAGCATGGCGTGACGGTCCATGCCAACGACGAGCTCGAGCGTTTCGACGGCGAGGGAACGGTCGCGAAGGTCGTCACGCGCGCTGGCCTCGAGCTGCAGGCCGACGCGGTCGTGATCGGCGCCGGCGTGACGCCCGACGTGCAGCTCGCCCAGCGCGCGGGCATCGAGATCGGCGAGCGCGGCGGAGTGCGCTGCAACTCCTACCTCGAATCCTCCGCCCCGGGTGTGTTCGCGGCGGGCGACATCTGCGAATACGAGTCGCCCGTGCACGGCGGCGCGCACATGCGCATCGAGCACTGGGACGTCGCCTTCAACCAAGGCAAGACGGCTGCGCTGAACATGCTCGGCCGCGAGCTGGCGCACACGGAGGTGCCGTACTTCTACTCCGTGTTCGCCGACTGGGGCGAACTGGAGTACGTCGGCCCGGCGTATGAGTGGGACGAGGAGGTCGTGCGCGGCTCGT
This sequence comes from uncultured Solirubrobacteraceae bacterium, assembly GCA_963714215.1. GTDB lineage: Bacteria > Actinomycetota > Thermoleophilia > Solirubrobacterales > Solirubrobacteraceae > Palsa-744. Next base: position 976,179 of record CAVQNP010000002.1, on the reverse strand, counting down.
GCGAGGACGGCGCCTTCACCAACTGGTACCTGAAGGACGGTGTCGTCAAGGCCGCGCTCACGTTCGGTCGCTCCGACGACCTCGACGCTGCGAGGAAGCTGATCGTCGATCGCACGGTGCTCGACCAGACCCAGCGCGCGGCGCTCGGCGACATCGACAGCGAGCTGGACGGGCTCGGGCGCTAGACGGCGAGCGGAGGGGATGATCGCGGGGGCCATCCCGCAGTTCACGCGCGAAGCCGAACACCTGCTGCGCGCGCCCGGCCACTTCGAGTGGTCGACCGTCACGCTGCTCGCACTCGTCGTCTACGTCTATGCCGTGGAGGTCCAGCGCGAGAACTGGAGCGCGATCCTCGCCGGCTTGGCCTTCTGGCTGATGGACTGGTTCAACGAGATCGTGAACGCGCTCGTGCTGCATTTCGACGGGCACGCCGCGCTGTGGACGGTGACCGGCACGAGCAGCTTTGTGATCCTGATCGGTCTCACAGTCGAGATCTCGCTGTTCTTCGCGATCAACGGGATCATCTTCACCAAGCTGCTGCCGGCCGATCGCCACGTGCGCATCCTCGGCCTTCCCAATCGCTGGGCCCTCGCGATCGGCCTGTCGCTCGTCTCGGTCGGCGTCGAGCTGCTGCTGCACGCCGACGGCGTCTTCCACTGGCACTACTGGTGGTGGAACGTCGCCAGCTTTCCCGTGATCGTGGTGCTCGGCTATCTCACCTTCTACGTCGTCGCCTTCGTCGTCTATGACGAGTCGCGTCGTGCGCGCCAGCTGCAGATCGTCGGCTCGCTCGCTGCACTCGACCTCGCCGGTGGCCTTGTGTTCGGCCCGCTGCTCGGCTGGATCTGAGCGGGTCCGCCAGCGCCGGTTAAGCCCCGCCGTCCCCGTTGCCCCCCGCCCGACCGGCGAAGCCCGTCGGCAGGCGGTTGAGCTCGTGCGAGGAGATCACGCGGTCGATCAGGCCGTACGCGCGTGCCTGCTCGGCCGTGAAGTAGCGGTCGCGGTCCATGTCGTCGTGCACCCGCTCGACCGGCTGGCTGGTGTGGCGCGCGTAGATCTCATCGATGTGGCGGCGCAGCTCGAGCGTCTCCTTGGCGTGGATCTCGATATCGGCTGCCTGCCCCTGAAAGCCGCCCGAGGGCTGGTGGATCAGGATGCGACTGTTCGGCAGCGCCATCCGCTTGCCCGGCGCGCCGCCGGCGAGCAGCAGCGAGCCCATGCTCATCGCCACGCCGAAGCAGATCGTCTGCACGTCGGGCTTGACGAACTGCATCGTGTCGTAGATCGCAAGGCCCGAGTAGACGACACCGCCGGGCGAGTTGACGTACAGCGAGATGTCCTTCTCGGAGTCCTCCGACTCCAGGTGCAAGAGCTGCGCGACGACGAGGTTCGCCACCTCATCGTCGACGGGCGTGCCGATGAACACGATCCGCTCGTTGAGCAGGCGCGAGTAGATGTCGAACGAGCGCTCGCCGCGCGCGCTCTGCTCGACGACCATCGGGATCAGTGGCATGGGCTATCCTTTCGACAACTGGACGGTTGTCAAACCACCATAGCAACCAATAAGTTGTCAAGGAGGCCGAGATGGCGGAACGGACGCAGGAGTCACCGACGCATGAGCGAGCGGCGTGCACGGAGGTCGAGATCGAGGCCTCGCCCGAGCAGGTCTGGGAGGCGCTCGTGACCGACGAGGGACGCGAGACTTGGCTACAGGAGCCAGATCGCGAGGTGCACATCGAGGTCGTGCAGGCGCTCAGCCGGCTCGTCTGGTGGTGGGGCGGCGAAGACGAGCCCGCCACGCGTGTCGAGTTCGAGATCGTCTCCGTGCCCGCCGGCACGCGCGTCGTCGTGACCGAGTCCGAGCCCGCCTTCCCGATCTCGCTGCTCGCGATGCGCTTCGCCGGGGTACTCGCTTGAGCGCTCGGCTTCGCTCGGGCGCGCCTTCGGTAGACCGCGCCGAGGACGAGCTCGGGCAGGTCTTCGCCGCGCTCGCCGATCCCACTCGACGCGCGATGATCGAGTCGCTATTGCGCGAGGGCACGACCAGCGTGCCGCGCCTCACCGCCGAGCTGCCGATCACGCGCCAGGCCGTCGCCAAGCACCTCGTCACGCTCGACCACGCCGGCCTCGTCGAGCGTGCACCGGCGAGCGGGCGCGAGGTGCGCTACCGCCTGCGCGACGGCGCGCTCCTCTCCGCCAGCGCGTGGCTCGCCGAGACGGAGGCCGCCTGGGAGCGACGTCTGGCGCGCCTGAAGGGCGCCGTCGAGCGCAAGCGCTGACGCGCGCCGCGCGGCTCGCCGGCGCGTTCGCCATCGGGTACGCTTCACCGTTCAACGGCCGGTGGTCAAGGGAAGTCGGTGCGAATCCGACGCGGACCCGCCACTGTGACCGGGGATGCCAGCCGCAGCGCGCGAAAGCGCGCAGCCACCGGGACCGCCTTCGCGGCTCGGGAAGGCGCGGAGAGGTAGGCCCGGGAGCCAGGAGACCAGCCTCCGGCCGCAAGCCCACAAGCCCTCGTGGAAAGGGGTTGGCTCATATGTCCTGCTGTCTCCGCAGTGCCCGAAAGCCCTCGACGCTGCTCGCGTCCCTGACGCTCACTCTGCTGCTGCTCGCCGTGCTCGTCGGCGCTCCGGCCGCGCTCGCCGGAGCAACCGTGACGGTTCGCGTCGAGGGGCTCAACCAGACGCTACTGCCGCCGACCCAGGTCACGACGGACGCCGCCGCGTCGGTCGTCAAGGACGGCAACAAAGAACACAGCTGCAGCGGCCTGACCGCCGCCGGTGCGCTCGATCTTGCCACCGCCGGCAGCTGGGGCGGGGAATGGTTCGAAAGCTTCCACGGCTACTCCGTCGAAACCGTCCTCGGCGAGACGCACGCGTTCGAACCGGCCGCCGCGGCCAACTACTTCTGGAGCTTCTGGCTCGACAACAAAGCCGCCTCCACGGGCATCTGCGAAGGCGAACTGCAGGCCGGCCAGAGCATCCTCTTCTTCCCCGAATGCTTCAGCGAAACGGGCGCCTGCCCGGCGCCGCCCAACCCGCTCGCCATCTCCGCTCCGGCGGTCGCGCAGCGCGGGGCGCCGGTGACCGTCACCGTGACCTCCTACGACAACGCCAGCGGGGCCGCCTCGCCGGCCGTCGGTGCGGCCGTGACCGGCGGTGGCGCCGGCGCGACAACCGATTCGGCCGGGCACGCGACGCTCGCGATCCAGCAGGCCGGCAACATCCCGCTGCAGGTCACCGCGCCCGGCTCGGTGCGCACGGAGACGACCGTGTGCGTGCACGACGGCAACGACGGCACGTGCGGCACGACGAGCCCCTCCGGCGCCTCGACGCCCGCCCCGGGCTTGGCGGCGGCCGCCTACAAAGGCCCCTACGCGGTCGTCGCGCAGGCGACGGGCGTGCAGGACGGGCACGTCTACCCGCACGGGCGGGGGCCGAAAGTGCTCGCCGGCACGATCGCCACGCACACCGGCGTGGCCTCGGTCAGCCTGAAGCTGCGCCGCTCCTATCGCGGGCGCTGCTTCGCCTATGACGGCGTCGCCGAGCGCTTCAAGCGCGCGCGCTGCGGGCAGGGAAGCTACTTCGCCGTCGGCTCGGCGCCGAGCTTCTCCTACCTGCTGCCCGCCGCGCTCGCACCTGGGCGCTACGTGCTCGACATGCAGGCCACCGACGCCGCCGGCAACCACACGACGCTCGCGCGCGGCACTTCGAGGGTCGTGTTCTATGTCCGCTAGCGCTGCAGCGCGGAGGCGGGCCCGGCAATGAGCGTCCGGCGCCTTTCGCTCGCGCCGCTGCTCGCGATCGCGCTGCTCGCGTCGGGCTGTGGGCTCGGCGCGGGCAAGGCGCCCGGCGGCGTGCACCTGCTTGTCACACGTGACTTCGGCGCCGCCACGATCGGATCGTGGAGCGCGCCGCAGGCGCACGGCGAAGAGACCGTGATGAGCCTGTTGACGCGCAACGCGACGGTCGCAACGCGCTACTCGGGTGGCTTCGTGCAGAGCATCGACGGCGTCGCCGGCGGTCGCGAAGGCGCTCAGCCGGTCGACTGGTTCTATTACGTCAACGGCGTCGAGGCGGGCAAGGGCGCGGCGACGACGCGCGTGCACCCAGGCGACTACGTCTGGTGGGATCGCCACGACTGGAGCCAGACCGACGACGTGCCGGCCGTCGTCGGCTCCTTCCCGCAGCCGTTCCTCAACGGACTCGACGGCAAGCGCCTGCCGGTGCGCGTCGAATGCGTCGAGGTCGGCGGCGAAGCGTGCAAGACGGTCGCCAGGCAGCTGCGCGACCAAGGGGTCCCGGCGGGCGTCTCGGCGCTCGGCGGCGGCGGGGGCAAGCTGACGCTGCGCGTGCTCGTCGCGCCGTGGAGCACGCTCTCGCGCGAATTCGCAGTGCGCGAACTGAAGCAGGGGCCGCAGGCCAGCGGCGTCTACGCGCGCTTCTCCGGTGGCGGCGGAACGCTCGCGCTGCTCGACGCGCGCGGGCGCCCGACGCAGACGCTCGGCGCCGGCGCGGGGCTGATCGCGGCCACGCGCAGCGGCGAAGAAGCGCCCGTGTGGGCCATCACCGGCACGGACTCGGCCGGCGTCGACGCCGCGGCGCGCGCATTCGACGCGGCGAGCCTGCGCAACCGCTTCGCCGTCGGCGTCGCGCCGGGCGGCGGCACGCTGGCGCTGCCGAGGCCGGGTGCGTGATGGGCAGCTCGTTCTTCTACCGCCGCCTCGCCAGCCCGCTGCACGCCACGCGCGCATGGGTGGGCGCGCTGTGGGTCGTCTCGCTGACCGAGGCCGCGCTGATCCTCTACCACCCGCTCGTGCTGCTCGCGCTGCTGCTCGGCGTGCTCGGCGCCGGCTGGGGGGCGAAGGTCGGCGCTCGCCTGACGCGCTCGCTGCGCACGGCGCTGATCGTGGCGGCGCCGATCGTGCTCGTCAACGTGCTCGTCAGCCGCCAGGGCTTGACTGTGTTCGCCCGTCTCGGCGACCTCGGGCCGTTTGGCCAGGGGAACCTGACGCTCGAGGCGCTCGTCTACGGCGGCGTGATCGCGCTGAAGGTGACGCTGCTGATCCTGGTCACGTCGCTCGCCGGGCTGGCCGTCGACCCCGACGAGCTCTTGCGGATCTTCCGCCGCCTGTCGTTTCGCTCGGCGCTGACTGCGACGCTCGCCACGCGCATGCTGCCCGTGCTCGCGGCCGACTCCCAGCGCCTGGCCGAGGCGCAGCGCACGCGCCCCGGCGGTGCGCCCGGCGGCGCGCGCGCCAAGGTCGCGCTGATCAGCGCCGTCGTCGGCGGCTCGCTCGACCGCGCGATGGACGTCGCCGCGACGCTTGAGGTGCGCGGCTTCGCCGGGCCGCCGCCCGCGCGTCGTCACTCCGGGCGCCGAACGCACCGCCGGCGCGCTCCGCGCCGCCCGTTCTCGCGCCACGACCTCGCCTTCGCCGCCTCGGCCGTCGCGGTGCTCGCGCTGGCCACGGCCGGGCGCCTGGCGGGGATCGCCTCCTTCGACGCCTATCCGCGGATCGAGACGGCGCTCGACCCGGGCACGCTCGTGCTCTGCGTGGCGCTGCTTGCGGCCGTGCTGCTGCCGTTCTGCGACCGCCGGGGGATCGACCCGTGAGCGGCGCGCTGATCTCCTTCGAGCAGGTCACCTACCGCTACCCCGACGCCGAGCGCCCGGCGCTCGACGACGTGAGCATCGAGCTTCACCCGGGCGAGTTCTGCCTGCTCGCGGGCCTCTCGGGCTGTGGCAAGTCGACGCTGCTGCGCGCGGCCTGCGGGCTCGTGCCCCACTTCCACGGCGGGCGCTTCGCCGGCCGCGTCGAGGTCGCCGGCCTGGACACGCGAGAGCACGGGCCAGCACGTCTTGGCGCCTTCGTCGGCGCGCTGTTCCAGGACCCCGAGACGCAGCTCGTGACGAGCTCGGTGCGCGCCGAGCTCTCACTCGCGCTGGAAAGCCGCGGCGAGGGTGCCTCGGCAGTGGCGCGCGGGGTCGAGGAGGTGGCGCTGGCGCTCGGCATCGACGCGCTGCTCGACCGCTCCACGCACGAGCTCTCCGGCGGCGAGCAGCAGCGCGTGGCGCTCGGCGCCGCGCTGGCCGGTCGCCCGCGCGTGGTGCTGCTCGACGAGCCGACCTTGCAGCTGGACCCGGTCGCGGGCGATGAGCTGATCGGGCTGCTGCGCCGGCTCAACCAGGAGTGGGAGACCACGATCGTGCTCGCCGAGCATCGCCTCGAGCGTTGCCTCAGCGCGGCCGACCGGGTGATCGCACTCGATGCCGGGCAAATCGTCTGCGACGGCGCGCCGGCCGACTTCGTGCGCTGGGCCTCGGCACACTCGCCGGCGCTGCAGACGCCGGGGGCGAAGCTGTTCGCGATCGCCGGCCTGAGCCCGGCGCCGGTCGGCGTGCGCCAGGCGCGCGCGACGCTGCGGGCCAAGGGGCTGCTGCCCGAGGCGGAGGACCCGGCGGCCGGACGCGGTTCAACCGCGGCGGTCGTGCGCGATCCCCGGTCACTGGGCGAGACCGCGCCGAGCGCGGAGCCCCAGCCTTCACGCCGAGGCCGGCGCAAGAACGCGCCGCAGCCGGCGCTTGAGCTGCGCGGCGTGTGGCACGAGCTGCGCGACGGCCCGGCGATCCTGCGCGGCGCCTCGCTGGAGCTGATGGCGGGCGAGACGGTCGCGCTGATGGGGCGCAACGGCGCCGGCAAGTCGACGCTGCTGCGCCACGCGGCCGGGTTGCTCGAGCCCACGCGCGGGCGGATCGAGCGCGCGGGACGCGTCGCGCTGCTGATGCAGAACCCGGGCGACTACTTCATCCACGAGCACGTGTCGCAGGAGACTTCGCGGCCGGCGCTCGCGGCCGCCGGCCTGCAGGAGCTGGCGGCGCGCCACCCGCGCGACCTCTCCGGTGGCGAGCGCCAGCGGCTGGCGCTGGCGATCGTGACCGACGGCGAGACGCCGGCGGTGCTCGCGCTGGACGAGCCGACGCGGGGGATGGACCGCAGCGGCAAGGCCGAGCTGGCAGAGGAGCTGCGCAGGCGCGCGGGGGAGGGGCAGGCGGTGATCGTCGCCACGCACGACCCCGAGTTCGCGGCGGCGTGCGCGCGGCGCGCGGTGCTGCTCGCCGACGGCCGCGTGATCGCGGACGGGCCGACGGCGGAGCTGCTCGCGGGCGGCTGGTACTTCGCGACCGAGACGGCGCGGATCCTCGGCGGCGCGGGTGGCGCGCTGCTGCCCGAGCAGGGCGCTGAGCTACTGCTGCGCGAGCACCCGGTGCAGGCGGTGCCCGCGTGAGCTGGCCGCTGGCCTCGTTCCTGCTCGTCGGCGTCGTGCTGGCGCTCGGCTGGCTGGCGTACGAGCGAACGCGCCCGTCGGCGCGGATGATCGCGGTCGTGGCGACGCTCGCGGCCGTGACCGCGCTCGGGCGCGACGCGTTCGTGGCGGTGCCGGACGTCAAGCCGATCACGGCGCTGACGCTGGTCGTCGGCTACGCACTCGGGCCGCTCCCGGGCTTCAGCGTCGGCGCGCTCGGCATGCTCGCCTCGAACTTCGTGCTCGGCCAGGGCCCGTACACGCCGTGGCAGATGGCCGCGTGGGGCCTCGTCGGGCTGGCCGGTGCGGCGCTTGGCACGGTCAGTGGTCGGCGACTGAATCGCGTTCAGCTCGCGCTGGCCTGTGGCCTCGCCGCCTTCGCGGCGAAGGGGGTGATGAACCTCTACACGTGGACGCTCGGCGCGAGCCACACGCCGGCGGCGTTCCTCGCGGCGGCGGGCACGGCGCTGCCATTCGATTTGACCGACACGGTCGCGAGCTTCCTCTTCGGCCTGGCCTTCGCTCCGGAGCTGGCGCGCCTGTTGGCGCGGCTGCGCGCGCGCATGGACGTGAGCTGGGAGGCGGCCGAGCCGCGCGGCGAGATCCCCGCGAGCAGGCCCGTGCGCGCGCTCGGAGCGCCAGGGCCGCTCGTCGCGCTTGCGCTCGTGGCCGGGCTCGGCCTCGGCTTGGCGGGAGGCATCGCCAGGCCCCGGGCGGCCTCGGCGGCCTCGTTCTCGCGCGAGCTGGGCTACCTGGCCTCGGCGCAGAACCCGGACGGCGGCTACGGCGCAAGCACCTCGCAGCACAGCAGCGAGCTGTATACGGGGTGGGTCGCGATGGGCTACGCCGCGGCTGGGCGCAACCCGGCGAGCGTGCGTCGCAACGGGCACTCGCTGCTGGACTCGCTGCGCGGCGAAGCCTCGACGCTGACGAACCTCGGCGACGTCGAGCGCACGGTGCTCGCGGCGCGCGCGTGCGGCGCCTCGGCGTACTCGTTCGGCGGGCGCAACCTGGTCGCCGAAGTGCTGAGCGCACGCGGCGGCGACGGCTCGTTCGAGCACCTGGTCGACCTCAGCTCGTTCGCTGTGTTCGCGCTGCGTGCGGTCGGGCACTCGGCGAGCTTCGGTCCGATCCGCAAAGCGGCCGGCTGGATCGAGCGCCAGCAGAACAGCGACGGCGGCTTCGGCTTCGGCGCCCACGGATCGCGCAGCGACGTCGACGACACGGGCGCGGCGCTGCAGGCGCTGGCAGCCGCGGGTGCGCGCAACCGCGGCGTGCAGGGGCGCGCGGTCGCCTACTTGATGCGCTCGCAGGGCGCAGACGGCGGCTTTCCGCAGCAGTACGGCGGCGAATCGAACGCGCAGTCGACGGCCTGGGCGGTGCAGGGGCTGATCGCGGCGGGCATCAAGCCGGGCTCGGTGAGGCGCAAGGGCAGTCGCTCGCCGGTGGCCTACCTGGAAAGCCTGCTCGCGCCGAACGGCAGCATCCGCTACTCGCGTACGAGCGCGCAGACGCCGGCGTGGGTCACGGCACAGGCGCTGGTCGCGCTCGCCGGCAAGACCTTCCCGGTCGGCTGAGGGTCGCACGGCGCCAGTGCCGGCGCCGCCGGCTTCAGCGGCGCTTTAGCCGCCCTCCTACGCTTAAGCGATGTCCGCACGCGCGTACACGGCCGGCGCTCTGCCGCGCGGCAACTCGACCTCGCGCTCGCCGCGAGGCGGCGTGGCGCTGCCGCTGCTCGTGGCGGCGCTGCTGGTGGCGGCGATGGCGCTGGTGTGGGCGGTGGCGACGCACATCGAATCGTTCCGAGTGCAGGACGCCGAACTGCTGCGCCACTTCGCGTTCGGTGGCGGTGAACGGACCAATCGGGTGGCAGGCGTGATGCTGCACCTGCTCAACCCCGTGCAGTTCACGATCTGGGCGGTGGCGATCGTGCTGTTCGCGCTCGCGCGCGGCAGCCGGCGGTTGGCGTTCGCGGTGGTCGTGGTGATGGCGCTGGCACCGTTCAGCGCCGATCTGCTCAAGCCGCTGCTGGCCGAACCGCACGTCGGCTTCGGCCGTACGATCGGCGCCGGCTCTTGGCCGAGCGGCCACGCGACGGCGGCGACGGCGCTGGCGCTCAGCGCGGTGCTCGTCACGCCACCGCGCTGGAGGGTGCTGGCGGCGCCGCTGGCGGCTGCGTTCATGCTCGGCGTCGGCGCTGCGCTCCTGATCCGCGTGTGGCACATGCCGAGCGACGTGCTCGGCGGGTACCTGCTGGGCGCGCTGTGGATGGCGCTGGTCGTGGCCGGCCTGCGCGCGTCGGAGCGGCGCTGGCCGTCAAGGCGCGTAGACGAACCGCGCCGGTAGCCCCCGCTACCAGGCGCCTCGCTAGGTGTAGTTCCTGAGTAGGTTGGTTCATCCGGGTCCCCTTGGAGGCTGGGAGCTGCCAAGCACCCCAGTCCAAGGAGAACCGGATGAATCTGCACGCTAACGCGGCGCTCAGCCTGAACAAGCGCCGGCAGCTCTGTGAGCGAGTCGTTGACGAGGCATGGACGGTGAGCAAGGCGGCCGAGGCCGCCGAAGTCAGCGTCCGGTGTGCTCGAAAGTGGGTGGGTCGCTATCGAGCCGAGGGTGAGCCTGGGCTGTTGGATCGCTCCTCTGCTCCCCGGCGTATCCCGCATCGCACGAGCGAGGAGCGGGTGCAGGCTGTCACGGCCTTGCGGCGCTTGCGGTTCTCCGGCCCTGAGATCGCTGAGACTCTTGGGATGGCGCTCTCGACCGTCTCGGGGATCCTGTTGAGGGTCGGGATGGGCAAGCTCGGCCGGCTTGGACTTCGAGCCGGCAGTCCGCTATGAGCGCGATCAGCCAGGCGAGCTGCTCCATATCGACGTGAAGAAGCTCGGCCGGATCCAGGGCGGCGCCGGCAAGCGCGTCACGGGCAAGCAGCGCCACAACTGGGAGCGCTCAGACCGCTCCGGCACGCGCCGCAAGATGGTTGGCTGGGAGTACGTGCACATCGCAGTCGATGACTGCACGCGCCTGGCCTACGCCGAGGTTCTCGCAGACGAGAAGGCGAGCTCGGCGATCGCGTTTCTGCACCGGGCGCGAGACTTCTACCGTCGCCACGGGATCGAGATCGAGCAACTCATCACCGACAACGGCGGCGCCTACCTCTCGATCGCTCACGCCGTGGCCTGCCGCGCTCTCGGCATTCGCCACCTGCGCACCCGCCCATACCGCCCCCAGACAAACGGGAAGGCAGAGCGCTTCATCCGCACCATGCTTAGCGGCTGGGCCTACGGCGCGATCTACCGCAACAGCCACGAGCGCACCACAGCCCTTGACGGATGGCTCTTCCACTACAACCATCACCGAAAGCATTCAGCGCTCAGCCACAAGCCCCCGATCACTCGCCTCAACGAGCGAACCAACCTTCTCGGTACCTACAGCTAGGGGCCGGAGCCGCCGTGCTCGTCGGCCCGGTGCGCGCCGGGCTGCCACAGCGGCTCGGCGCCGTCGCCCCCGCCCTCATTGTTGGCGGCGCGGCTGAGGATGAAGAGCAGGTCGGAAAGCCGGTTCAGGTAGCGCACGACCTCGGCGTTGCCGTGCTCGCCGACGGCGATCGCACGCCGCTCGGCGCGTCGGCAGACGGTGCGGCAGACGTGCAGGTGCGCGGCGGCGGGGGCGCCGCCGGGGATCACGAACGAGCGCAGCGGAGCGAGCGTGGCGTTGACCTCGTCGCAGGCGCGCTCGAGCCACTCGGTGTACTCGGGACCGACGCGCAGGCGCCCGCGCGGGTCCGAGCCCTCGCCGGCCTCCTGTGGCGGGGGCGGCACGGAGAGGTCGGCGCCGACGTCGAGCAGGTCGTTCTGCACGCGCTGCAGCCACTGGGCGAACTGCTCGGGCATGCCGGGCTGCAGAAGCGCGACCCCGATCGTGGCGTTGAGCTCATCGACGGTGCCGTAGGCCTCGACGCGCGGGTGCACCTTGGAGACACGGCTCATGTCGCCGAGGTGGGTCTCGCCGCCGTCGCCGAGCTTCGTGTAGATGCGGGTGAGGTTGACGGTCACCTGCCCCGATCATAGGCGCGGGCGGGCGTGTGTGCCGATGAGCACACCTCGCGTCGTCACGATGGGATACGTTCCCGCCCTTCATGCGCATTGGCGTTCCGAAGGAGACGGCTGCGGGCGAGCACCGGGTTGCGCTCGTGCCCGAGGTCGTGGGCAAGCTCAAGGGCAAGGGCCTCGACGTGCTCGTGCAAAGCGGGGCGGGCACGGACGCGCTTGTGCCGGATGCGGCGTTCACGGAGGCGGGCGCGGAGCTGACCCAGGACGCGGGCGAGGTGTGGCGCTCTGACGTGGTCCTGACGATCGCGCCGCCGGACCCGGAGCAGATCCGCTCGCTCGGGCAGGGCTCGATCCTGATCGGCTTCCTGGCGCCGCTGTCGAGCCCGCAGACGACGAAGGCGCTGGCGGACGCGGGCGCGACGGCGTTCGCGATGGAGTCGATCCCGCGGATCTCGCGCGCGCAGTCGATGGACGCGCTTTCCTCGCAGGCGAACGTCGGCGGCTACAAGGCTGCGCTGCTCGGAGCGGAGGAGATGGGCCGCTTCTACCCGATGCTGATGACGGCGGCGGGCACGATCCCGCCGGCGAAGGTGCTCGTGCTGGGCGTCGGCGTGGCGGGCCTGCAGGCGCTGGCCACGGCCAAGCGGCTGGGCGCGCGCACGACGGGCTACGACGTGCGCCCGGAGGTGGCCGAGCAGGTGCAGTCGCTCGGCGCGATGTGGCTCGACCTCGGCCTGGAGGCCAGCGGCGAGGGCGGCTACGCGCGCGAGCTGACCGACGAGGAGAGAGCGAAACAGCAGCAGGCGCTGACGGATGCGATCAAGGGCTTCGACGTGGTCATCACGACGGCGCTCGTGCCGGGCCGACCGGCGCCGAAACTGGTCACGACGGAGGCCGTGGAAGGAATGAAGCCGGGCTCGGTGATCATCGATATGGCAGGCGAGACGGGCGGCAACTGCGAGCTGACCGAGCCGGGCCAGACGGTGGTCAAGCACGACGTGAAGATCGTCTCGCCGCTGAACCTGCCGTCGAGCATGCCCGAGCACTCCTCGCAGCTGTTCGCGCGCAACGTGCTCTCGCTGCTGGAACTGCTGATTGGCGAGGAGAACACGCTCAATCTTGATTTTGATGACGAGATAATCGCCGGGGCGTGCGTCGTGCGCGACGGCGAGATCGTCAACGCGGCCGCGAAGGCGACCGTGGAGAAGAGCGGCGGAGCTGCACCGGCCCCGCCGCGCCCTGCGGCCCCGGCCGCGGGCGATCCCCCGAGCGGAGGTGCCCAGTGATCCTTGCGAGCACGCTGACGACCAACCTCGCGATCCTCGTGCTCGCGGGCTTCATCGGCTTCGTCGTGATCTCGAAGGTGCCGAACACGCTGCACACGCCGCTGATGTCGGGCACAAACGCGATCCACGGGATCGTGCTGCTCGGCGGCCTGCTCGTCGTCGGCGCGTCGGGCAACGGCACGTTCAACAAGATCATCCTCGTGATCGCGATCGCGTTCGGCACGATCAACGTGGTCGGCGGCTTCCTCGTGACCGACCGCATGCTGGAGATGTTCAAGTCCAAGCCGAAGCCGCCGAAGGACGCGGACGGCGGCCCGGACGGGGGCGGCGCGGCGTGATCCTCGCGAGTTCCTTCCTGCAGGACCAGAGTTTCCTCGACGTCCTCTACATCATCGCCTTCGCGCTGTTCATCCAGGGGCTGCGCGGCCTCTCGGGGCCGACCACGGCGGTGCGCGGCAACCGCATCGCGGCGGTCGGCATGACGATCGCGGTGATCGCCACGCTGCTGAGCAAGGGCGAGGGCAACTGGGGGCTGATCGTGCTCGGCGTCGCGCTCGGCACGGCCGTCGGCGTGCCTGCGGCCCGCCAGGTGAAGATGACGGCGATGCCGCAGATGGTCGCGCTGTTCAACGGCGTTGGCGGCGGCGCGGTGTTCCTGATCTCGTGGTCGGAGTTCCGCCTGACCGACGGCTACACGGGCGTGGCGACGTACATCACGATCTTCTCGCTGTTCGCGGCGATCGTCGGCTCGGTTTCCTTCTGGGGCTCGAACATCGCCTTCGGCAAGCTTCAGGAAATCATCCCGGGACGCCCGATCAGCTTCGGCTCGGCGCAGCAGATCGTCAACCTCGTGCTGCTGATCCTCGCGCTCGGCGGCGGGGATCGACATCGCCGCGGGCAACCACTCGGAGGGGATCTTCATCGGCCTGCTCGTCTGCTCGGCGCTCTTGGGCAACGCGGTCGTGCTGCCGATCGGCGGCGCGGACATGCCGGTCGTGATCTCGCTGCTGAACGCCTTCACGGGCCTGTCTGCGGCGGCGACGGGGATCGCGCTGAACAACACGGCGCTGATCGTGGCGGGCATGATCGTCGGGGCGTCGGGCACGATCCTGACGAACCTGATGGCGACGGCGATGAACCGCTCGATCCCGGCGATCGTCGCGGGCGGCTTCGGCGGCGGCGGTGCCGTGGAGGGCGCCGAAGGCGCCGGCGAGCACGCTGGCACGGTCAAATCGACGAGCGCTGCCGACGCGGCGATCCAGCTGGCCTACGCAAGCCGCGTGGTGATCGTGCCGGGCTACGGGATGGCCGTCGCGCAGGCCCAGCACGCCGTGCGCGAGCTGACCAAGGAGCTCGAGAAACGCGGGGTGGAGGTGAGCTACGCGATCCATCCGGTGGCGGGGCGCATGCCGGGGCATATGAACGTGCTGCTGGCCGAGGCCGACGTGCCGTATGACCAGCTGAAGGAGATGGACGACGCGAACCCCGAGTTCCAGCGCACCGACGTATCGCTCGTGATCGGCGCCAACGACGTGACCAACCCGGCGGCGAAGAACACGCCGTCCTCGCCGATCTACGGCATGCCGATCCTCGAAGTCAACGACAGCCACTCGGTGATCGTGATCAAGCGCTCGATGAACCCTGGCTTCGCGGGAATCGAAAACGAGCTCTACTACGACCCGAAGACGGCGATGCTGTTCGGCGACGCGAAGTCGGCCGTCTCGGAGATCACGGCCGAGCTCGCCGAGCTCTAGCACCGCCTCTGCGAGACTGCGCGCGTGATCGAGCGCGGCCAGGCGCTGTCGGCGCTGAGCGAGGAGGAGTTCGACGTCGTCGTCGTCGGCGGCGGCATCACCGGAGCGGGGGTGGCGCTCGACGCGGCCTCGCGTGGCTACAGCGTGGCGCTGCTCGAGCGCGCCGACTACGCCTCGGGCACGTCGAGCCGCTCGAGCAAGCTCGTCCATGGGGGCTTGCGCTACCTGCAGAACTTCGACCTCGGGCTCGTACGCGAGGCGCTGCTCGAGCGCCAGCTGATGGTGGCGCTGGCGCCGCACCTGGTGCGCCCGCTGCCGCTGGTCGTGCCGGCCTTCGAGGGCGCCCACCCGGATCGCCTCGTGGGGGTCGGGCTGAACCTCTACGACGTGATGTCGGTCGAGCGCGGGCGCCGGCGCTCACGGCGCGGCAAGCGCAAGGGTGCCGAGTCTGCGGCCGACGGCGCGCAGGACGCGGCGGCGGGCACCGACGGCGGCGAGTCGTGGAGCCCGGAGCGCCACCGGATGATCTCGGGCGAGGAAGTGCTCGAGCTGCTGCCGGCGCTGGCGGCGCGCGAGCCGACCAGCGGCTACCTGTTCTACGACTGCCAGACCGATGACGTGCGGCTCGTGCTGACGGTGCTCGGCGAGGCCGAGCGCTTCGGCGCGGTCTGCGCCAATCGCGTCGAGGTGACGGGGCTGCTCGAGCACGAGGGACGCGCGCGCGGCGTGCGTGCGCTGGACGGCGAGAGCGGGGAGTCCTTCGACGTGCGCGCGGCGAGCGTGATCAACGCGACGGGCGTGTGGGCGGACGAGCTGCGCCCGCAGGAGCTGCACGACGAGGCCGAGCTGCCGCGCATCCGCCCGAGCCGCGGCACGCACATCACGCTCGCGCACGAGACGCTGCCGCTCGTCGGCGGGGCGATCGTGCCGGCCGGCTCGGGTCGCTCGATCTTCGCGCTGCCGTGGCTCGGGCACACGCTGGTGGGCACGACGGACAACGACTACGAGGGCTCGCTCGAGCACGTCAAGCCCTCCGAGGACGACGTCGCCTATCTGCTGGATGCGATCAACACGTTCTTCGGCGCCGAGCTGGGGGAGGGGGACCTGACGGGCGCGTTCGCGGGCGTGCGCCCGCTGATCTCGACGGGCGACCCGAAGAAGTCTGTCGACATCTCGCGCAAGGCCGAGCTGTATGAGACCTCCTCGGGGATGATCACGATCACGGGCGGCAAGCTGACGACGTGGCGGCGGATGGCGAAGATGACGGTCGACCGCCTGGCTCTGCGCGACGCGAGCGACGCGCCGTGCCGCACGCAGGAAATCCCGCTCGGGCAGGCGATCGACGCGCAGGAGCTGCCGCGCGTGGAGGGCGTGCCCGAGCAGTCCTACGCGGCGCTTGCCGCGCGCTACGGTCACGCGGCTCACCAGGTGCTGGCGCTGGCGGCCGAGCGCGGCGAGCTCGCCCAGCCGGTCGTCGAGGGGCTGCCCGACCTGCTTGCCGAGGCGGTGCTCGCGGCGCGCCAGGAGCAGGCGCGCGGCGTCGCCGATGTGCTGCTGCGACGCACCCGCCTGGGGCTGCTGGCCGCGCGCGAGCTCGCCGCCGAGGACGGGCCGGTGGCGCGCGTGGCCGACGTGCTCGCGGGTGAGCTCGGCTGGGATCGTGAGCGTACGAGCGCCGAGATCGAGCGCTTCCGCGAGGAGGCCCGCGCCGAGGGCCTGCTCGGCTCGCGAGCGCCGCGGCGCCCCGGCCCGCACCGAGCAGACGGCTGCGCGCGGGGGCGCACGTGCTCGAGCTCGGTGTGCGGCCGCTGTTGATGGGGATCGTCAACGCCTCGCCGGACTCGTTCAGCGACGGCGGACGCCACCCGACGCTCGACGACCAGGTCCGGCTGGCCGAGGCGCTGCTGCAGGCGGGCGCCGACATGCTCGACGTCGGCGGCGAGTCGGCCACGACGGGCCGTGAGCCGGTCGCGCCCGAGCGGGAGGCCGAGCTCGTCGTGCCGCTGGTCGAGCGGCTGGCCGGCGGGCTCGGCGCGCTCGTCTCGGTCGACACGTACAAGCCGGTCGTGGCGCGCGCGGCGATCGCGGCGGGCGCGAGCATCGTCAACGACGTCAGCGGCCTGCGCGACCCCGAGCTCGCGACGGTCTGCGCGCAGACGGGCGCTGCGCTCGTCTTGATGCACACGCGGGCGGCGCCACGAGAACGGCTGCAGGACCCGGATCTGTACGGGGACGTGACCGAGGAGGTGCTCGCGTTCCTGCGCGAGCGGATCGCGCTGGCCAACGACGCGGGCGTGGCAGCAGAGCAGCTGATCGTCGACCCGGGCCCGGACTTCGCAAAGACGCCGGCGCAGACGATCGAGCTGCTCTCGCAAGTCGGGCGCCTGCACGAGCTGGAGCGCCCGCTGCTGTTGGCGATCTCGCGCAAGGACTTCATCGGCGCGCTGACCGGGCGCGCGCCACGCGAGCGGCTGGCGGGCACGCTTGCCGCGCTCGCGCACGGTGCCGACGCGGGGGCGCACATCTTCCGCGTGCACGACGTCGCCGCGGCGTCCGACTTCCTCGCGGTGCGCGCCGCGCTGGCCGGCGAGACGGCGCCCGGCAGGGATCTGGCGCTCGCCGAGGAATTGCGTCACGAGCGGCCTGGCGGCCGCAGCAGTCGCTAGGCTCACAAGCAGCAACGGGTGCCCGCAGCTGTCCAACGCGGCGGGACGCCAACCACCCATCCAAACGAAGAGGAGAAGAACAAATGGCATCAGTGCTCGACCGCTCCGAGCTGGAGGCAAGCCCTCTGGCCGACCTGCACGCGATCGCAGACCAGCTGGGACTCGACGGCTTCCGCCGCCTGCGCAAGGCGGACCTGATCGACAGGATTCTCGGCGAGAAGCCCGGCGCAGACGCCGAGGACTCGCAGGCCGAGGAGGCGGAGGAGGAGAAGCCCTCGACGCGCTCCTCCAGCCGCAGCCGGCGCGGCGGCCGCTCCCGCCGCTCGCGGGCGACGTCTGACGCCGAGGCTGACGCGACCGTCGATGTCGACGCCGACGCGGAGGGCGAGGATGACACCGAGGAGCAGCAGAAGGAGGAGCCGCGCGAGCGCCGCCCCCGCTCGCGGCGCGGCGGTGCCGGACGTGGCGCGGGCAGAAAGGAGCCCGCCAAGAAGGACGCGGGCACGAAGGACGCCGAGTCAGAGGACTCCGACGAGCGCGAGGGCGGCGAGCTCGCCGAGGGCGTCGTCGAGGTGCTCGGCAACGGCTCGGCCTTCCTGCGCATCGACCCGCCGGAGCCCTCCGACGGCGACGTCTACATCTCAGCCGCCCAGGTGCGTCGTTGCGAGCTCGTCTCGGGCGACCGCGTGGCCGGCCCGGTGCGCACGCCGCGCCGCTCGGAGCGCTACCCGTCGCTCGTCCGCATCGACACGATCAACGGAGACTCGGCCGACGCGGTCTCGGCGGGCGCACGCTACGAGGACCTGCCGGTCGACTACCCAGTCGAGCGCTTCGCGC
The DNA here is from genome assembly GCA_963714215.1 of uncultured Solirubrobacteraceae bacterium. Classification (GTDB taxonomy): domain Bacteria; phylum Actinomycetota; class Thermoleophilia; order Solirubrobacterales; family Solirubrobacteraceae; genus Palsa-744. The sequence continues at coordinate 958,283 of CAVQNP010000002.1, read as the reverse complement.
TGGAGGCGAGCGACCCGACGCTGCAGGCGATCGAGTGGCTCACGCCGTTCGGCCGCGGCTCGCGCGTGTTGATCGTCGGCGCCGCGCGCGCCGGCAAGAGCGAGACGCTGCGCGCGCTGCTGTACGCGATCGCCGCCCGCGAGGGCGTCGAGGCCTCGGTCGTGCTCGCCGGTGCGCGACCTGAGGAGATCGGCCGCTGGCAGCAGGACGAGAAGCACGCGCCGGTGGCCGCGCTCAGCTTCGCCGCCTCGGCCGACTCCCAAGGTCAGGCCGTCGAGCGCGCGATCGACGCGGCCAAGCGCGTGGCGGCGCGCGGCGGGAACGCGGTCGTGCTGATCGACTCGCTCGACGCGCTGCACCCGCACGCGGCGCGCAAGGCGCTCGCGGCGGCGCGCAACCTGCGCGACGGGGGCTCGCTGACGGTGATCGCCACCGCCTCGGAGCCGTTCGGCGGCGAGAACACGGTGATCGCACTTGACGTCGCGCTCACCGCGACCGGTCGCCAGCCGATCCTCGACCTCGCCGCCAGCGGCACGCTGAGGCCCGAGCTGCTCGTCGGCGAAGACGGCGCGACGGCGATCCTCAAGGCCCGCGCCGAGGCCTAGGACGCCGCTGGCACGGCGCGGGTCGGCGTCCTCGGTCGCTCGCCTGCCGATCGTCGATCAGATGCGATCGACTGATCGGCCAGCAGGCCACGCTCCCTGCGTCCTTCACCAACCGCTTCGCGGTCGGTGCCGGCTTGGCCATCGACGCCCTAGGCGCGCAGCTCGATCAACGCCGATACGCGACTCGTCCCCAGGAAGGCTCTGGGGCGAGTTCGATCGGTTCGCCGCCGGCCTCCGTCAGGGGATCGGTCGGCTGCACGTAGGCGAAACTGCCGGTCTCTTCGTCGAAGGCCACGCTCAGCTCGCCCTCGTTGACGCGCTGGTCGAGCCAGGCGCCGCGGAAGACGAGACGGCGCAGCCAGTGCACGAGCGAGCGCTTGGCCGGGCCGACGAGCTCCGGCCAGCAGTCGTTGACGTGCTGGCCGAGCGCCGAGGCGGGGTCTGAGATCTCGCCGTTGACGGCGAGGTTGACGAGGTCTTCGAGCTCCTCCTCGCCGAGGCGGCCGCCGACGAAGCCGACCTTGATCGCCGCCTGCTCGCAGCGCTCGGAGAAGTCGGCCTCGTTGAAGGTGAAGCGCAGCTCTCCGTATTCGAGGACGAAGTCCTCTCCAGAGTCGTAGTTTCCGCGGCGCGAGGTATCCATGGTGGGCATGCCGGGGGAAGCTTGCCCCCGGACCGTCGGGATCATAAGGCGGCTTCCTGCCCTGCCGGCTGCGGTGCATGGGATTTTGCATCGATTCCGGACTGTCGAATGCATCGTCGCGGGGTCCCGTCGCAGGACGCGCTCGGGCACGCTGCCACCCGTCCGCCGGACAGGCGCCGCCGGCCTGCGTGTGCCGCGGACGCGCTCTATACGCTGCGCTGATGGCGCGCCTCTCCCAACACGGCCTGCGGCGCGTGCTCGGCACGAGCGCGCTGTTCTCGACCGCCTACGGCAACGTCGGCTCCTCGATCTACTACGCCCTCGGCCTCGTCGCCTCCTACGCGCTCGGGCTGACGCCGGTCGTCTTCATCATCACCGGCGTCATCTTCTACCTGACCGCCGCCACCTACGCCGAGGCGACCGCGATGTACCCCGAGGCCGGCGGCTCCTCTAGCTTCGCCCGCCACGCCTTCAACGAGCTGTGGTCGTTCTTCGCCGCGTGGGCGCAGATGCTCAACTACACGATCACGATCGCGATCTCGGCGTTCTTCGTGCCGCACTACCTCGGCGGCCTGTTCTGGCCGGCGCTGCGGCACGGACCGGGGGACATCTTCTTCGGCATCGCCGTCGTAGCCGTGCTCTCGGTCGTCAACGTCGTCGGCGTCAAAGAGGCCGCCGGGCTGAACATCGTGCTCGCGATCACAGACCTCGCGACGCAGCTCTTGCTCGTGATCGTCGGCATCGTGCTCGTGCTCTCGCCGCACACGCTGATCCACAACGTCCAGCTCGGCGTCGCGCCGAGCTGGAAAGACTTCCTCGTCGCGATCCCGATCGGGATGATCGCCTATACGGGCATCGAGACGATCTCGAACATGGCCGAGGAGGCGCGCGATGAGACGCGCACCGTGCCGCAGGCGATCAAGGCCGTCGTGCTCGCCGTGTTCGCGATCTACGCCGCCCTGCCGATGGTCGCCCTCTCTGCGCTGCCCGTGCACAAAGGCGCCGATGGCAAGTACACGACGCTGCTCGGCACGAGCGAGGCCAACGGCGGCTTCGCCGGCGACCCCGTGCTCGGGATCGTCAAGCACCTGCACCTCGGCGGGCTGCAGTCGATCGGCGAGATCTACGTCGGGCTGCTGGCCGCGACGATCCTGTTCATCGCCGCCAACGCAGGCATTATCGGCGCCTCGCGGCTGGTCTACTCGATGGGCCTGCACCGCCAGGTGCCCGACCGCCTCAGCCGCCTGCATCCGCGCTTCTCCACGCCCTGGATCGGGATCCTGCTGTTCGGCGCCATCGCCTGCCTGACGATCATCCCCGGCCAGGCTGAATTCCTCGGCAACATGTACGCGTTCGGGGCGATGCTGTCGTTCACGATCGCCCACCTCTCGGTGATCCGCCTGCGCATCAAGGAGCCCGACCGGCCGCGGCCGTATCGCGGGCCCGGCACGATCCACGTCGCCGGGCGCCCGCTGCCCGTGTTCGCGCTGCTCGGGATCCTCGGCACGGGGCTCGCCTTCGTCGTCGTGACCGTGCTGCACCTCGCCGTCGCCGCCGCCGGCGTCTTCTGGCTCGCCTTCGGGATGGTGCTGTACGTGATCTTCCGCAAACAGCAGGGCCTCGACCTGCGCACGACCGCCAAGGCACCGCGACCCGAGCGCCCGCCTGACTTCGAGGAGTTCGACTACCGCACCGCGCTCGTGCCGATCTTCGGCAAGGACATCAGCGCGAGCGTGCTCGGCCACGCCGCCAAGCTGATCGGCGAAGAAGGGGTGGTGTACGCGATCTACGTGCTGCCCGTGCCGAGCCAGCTCTCGCTCGACGCCGGACTCGAGGAGGAGGAAGCGCACGGGCGCTCGGTGCTCGAGAGCGCGCGGATCCAGGCGCGCCGCTCCGGGATCAAGATCCATACTGCCCTGATCCGCACGCGCAGCCCCGGCGCCACGCTCGTGGAGGAGGCCGAACGAGTCAACGCCGACGTGATCTACTGGTCGACGATCCACGCGTCCTCCTCGGACCAGCGGATCGGGCCGACCGCGGCCTACCTGCTCGGCAAGCGCCCCTGCCGCGTGATCATCGAGACCGAGAACCCGCCCGAACGAGCGCGCGAGCCCGTTCCCGCCTGAGCGCGCCGCGGACGGTCATCTCCGCGCGGCCGCGACGCCGGCCGGTCGCTGCCAGCCACGCGGCCATCTCTCTCTAAATCGTCACAAAATCGTTATGCGCCATCCGGCGATCGTTATGCGGGCGTGATGTGAGCGTGCCTAGCGTTTGCTTGGGATGGCACGCCTAACCGAGCACGGTCTGCGCCGCTCCGTCGGCGTTCCCGGGCTGTTCGCGACCGCCTACGGCAACGTCGGCTCCTCGATCTACTACGCGCTCGGCCTGGTCGCCGCGCACGCGCTCGGGCTGACGCCGCTCGTCTTCCTGTTCGCCGGCGGCCTGTTCGTCTTGACCGCCAAGACCTATGCCGAGGGCGCCTCGATGTACCCCGAAGCGGGCGGCTCCTCCTCGTTCGCGCGCCACGCCTTCAACGAGCTCGTCTCGTTCTTCGCCGGCTGGGCGCTGACGCTCGACTACATCATCACGATCGCGATCTCGGCGTTCTTCGTGCCGCACTACCTCGGCGCGTTCTTTCCAGCGCTGACGCACAACCCGGGCGACATCATCGGCGGTCTCGTCACGATCGCGCTGCTCGCCGCGCTGAACATCCGCGGGCTCGGCGAGTCGGCAAAGCTGAACCTGTTCCTCGCCGTCGCCGACCTCTGCACGCAGGTGCTGCTCGTCTGCCTCGGCGTCGTGCTCGTGCTCAACCCGTCGCTGCTGGTCGACCAGGTGCACCTCGGCACGGCGCCGAGCTGGACCCAGGTGATCTTCGCGCTGTCCGTCGCGATGGTCGCCTACACCGGGATCGAGACCGTCTCGAACATGGCCGAGGAGGCCAAGGACCCCGGCCACGACATCCCCAAGGCCGTCAACCTCGTGCTGCTCGCCGTGCTCGGCGTATATGCCGGCATCTCCGTCGTCGCGCTCTCCGCGCTGCCCGTCGTCGAGCACGCCGGGCACTTCTCGACGGCGCTCGGCACGACCTACGAGAACGACCCCGTGCTCGGCATCGTCTCGCGCCTCGGACTGCACGGCACGGTGCTGAGCATCGCGCGCGACTACGTCGGCGTGCTCGCCGCCACGATCCTGTTCATCGCCACCAACGCCGGGCTGATCGGCATCTCGCGCCTGTCCTGGTCGCTGTCCGAACACCGCCAGCTGCCGAGCATCTTCTCGCGTCTGCACCCGAGCTTTCGCACGCCCTGGTTCACGATCGTGTTCTTCTCGATCCTCGCCGGCGTGCTGATCCTCCCCGGCGAAACGAACCTGCTCGGCAACCTCTACTCGTTCGGAGCGATGCTCTCGTTCACGACCGCGCACGTCGCCGTGATCGCGCTGCGCGTGAAGAAGCCCGACCAGGAGCGTCCCTACCGGATGCCGTGGAACGTGCGCATCCGCGGCTCGACGATCCCGCTGACCGCCGTGCTCGGCGCGATCGGCACGTTCGCCGCCTGGTGCGCCGTCGTCGTGCTGCACCCCGAGGCACGCACGATCGGCATCCCGTGGATGCTCGTCGGCCTCGCCGGCTACCTCGTCTACCGCAAGCGCCAGGGGCTCGACGCGCGCACTTCCTACAAGCTCGAGCGACCCCAGCGCCCCGCCGACTTCGAGGCGCTCGACTACCGCACCGCGCTCGTGCCGATCTTCGGCGCCGACGTCTCGGCGAGCGCGCTGCGCAACGCCGCCAAGCTGATCGGCGCCGAAGGCGTCGTCTACGCGGTGTTCGTGCTGCCCGTGCCCAACCAGCTCTCGCTCGACTCGGGGCTCGAGCACGAGGAGGCGCACGGGCGCTCGGTGCTCGAGAGCGCGCGCATCCAGGCGCGCCGCGCCGGCATCAAGATCCACACGGGCCTGATCCGCACACGCCACCCCGGTGCGACACTCGTCGAGGAAGCACAGCGGATCGGCGCCGACGTGATCTACTGGTCGACGATCCACGCGCCGGCCGGCGAGCAGGGCATCGGGCCGACCGCCGCCTACCTGCTCGGCAAGCGCCCGTGCCGCGTGATCGTCGAGACCGAGAACCGGGCCGGCGCCGGCGAGCGGCTGAACGGCGCCGGGGCTAGTCGCGTGCCAGTGCCGAGCTGAGCGCCTCGTCGAGCTCGGCGTGGGCGAACTGGTAGCCGAGCACGAGCGCCTTCGCCGGGACCACGCGCGCCCCCTCGGTGACGATCTCCGCCATCTCGCCGTAGAGCAGTTGCAGCGCCGCCGCCGGGACCGGCAACAGCGCCGGGCGCCCCAGCGCGCGCCCGAGCGCGCGCGAGAAGTCGCGGTTGCTGACCGGCGCGGGCGCCGTCGCGTTGACCGCGCCGCTCCAGCGCTCGTCGCTCGCCGCCGTCGTGATCATGCCGACGAGGTCCGCGCGGTGGATCCAGGAGATGAACTGGCGCCCGCCTGCGACCGGGCCGCCCACGCCGAGGCGGAAGGGGGGCAGCATCTTCTCCAGCGCCCCGCCGTCCTTGTGCAGCACGACGCCCGTGCGCACGCACACGACGCGCACGCCGAGGTCCACCGCCTTCTGCGCCTCCGCCTCCCACTCCACGCACACCCGCGCGAGGAAGTCGCGCCCCGCCGGCGCCTCCTCGTCGAGCGGCTCTTCGCCGTGGGCGCCGTAGTAGCCGACCCCCGAGGAGCTGACCAGCGCGCGCGGGGCGCGCTCTGCCTTGCGCATGCCCGAGAGCAGGTTGCGCGTGCCCGTCGCGCGGCTCTCGCGGATCTTCTGCTTGGCCTGCGCGCTCCAGCGCTGGGCGATGTTCTCGCCCGCCAGGTGGATCACCGCGTCGCGATCCTCGAGTGCCTGCACCGGCGCCGGCTCGGCCATCAGATCCCACGCGTAGGCCTCGACCGGCGCGTGCCCGTCGCGCTGCAGGCGCTCGCGTGCACGCTCGGGGTCGCGCGAGAGCACGCTCACCTGCGCGCCCGCGTCCTGCAGCGCCGCGACCACCGGTGGACCGATCAGGCCGGTCGCTCCCGTGACGGTCGCGCGCAGCGGGCTCACTGCGGCGTGGCCGAGTTCGGCGTCAGCGTGTCGCCCTGCGCGAAGCCCACCTCGTGGCCCGCGCGCGCCGCCCCCGTCGCGCGCGCCTCGTCGGCGACGGCCTTCGCCACCGCCGGCGCCACGTCGCGGTTGAAGACCGACGGGATGATGTAGTCCTCGCGCAGTTCCGACTCATCGACCGTATCGGCGATCGCGTGCGCCGCCGCCATCTTCATCTCCTCGGTGATCGTCGGCGCGCGCACGTCGAGCGCCCCGCGGAAGACGCCCGGGAAGCACAGCACGTTGTTGATCTGGTTGGGGTAGTCCGAGCGACCGGTCGCGACGATCCGCGCGTACTTGGCCGCCTCCTCCGGGCTCACCTCGGGGTTGGGGTTGGCCATCGCGAAGACCATCGCGTCGTCGTTCATCCGCGCGAGCGCCTCGGGCGGCATCGCGCGCGCTCCGGAGAGGCCGATCAAGAGGTCCTCGCCGTCGATCACCTCGGCAGGCGAGCCCGCGCGGCAGTCCGGGTTGGTCTGCTCGGCGAACCACCGCTTGACCGGGCTCATGTGTTCGTTGAGGTAGTCCTCGCGCTGCACGTGCAAAGCGCCCTTGGAGTCGGCGCCGACGATGTTTCGCACCCCGCCCGCGTGGAGTATGCGCGTGACCGCGATGCCCGCAGCGCCGAGCCCGATGATCAGCACGTTGAGCTCCTCCATGCGCTTGCCGGTCAGCTTGACCGCGTTCAGCAGCGCCGCCATCACGACGACCGCCGTGCCGTGCTGGTCGTCGTGGAAGACCGGGATGTCGAGCTCCGCCTTCAGGCGGTCCTCGATCTCGAAGCAGCGCGGCGCCGAGATGTCCTCGAGGTTGATCCCGCCGAAGGCCGGCGCGATCAGCTTGACGCTGCGGATGATCTCCTCGGTGTCGGTCGTGTCGAGGCAGATCGGGAACGCGTCGACGCCGGCGAACTCCTTGAACAGGCAGCACTTGCCCTCCATCACGGGCATCGCCGCGCGCGGGCCGATGTCGCCGAGCCCGAGCACGGCCGTGCCATCGGAGACCACGGCCACCGTGTTGCGCTTGATCGTGTACTGGAAGGCCTTCTCCTCGTCCTCGGCGATCGCCTCGCAGACGCGTGCCACGCCCGGCGTGTAGGCCATCGAGAGGTCGTCGCGCGTCTTCAGCGGGTGCTTGTTGTGCTGTTCGATCTTGCCGCCCACGTGCAGCAGGAACGTGCGGTCGGTCGTGTCGATCACCTCGACGCCCTGCAGCGCGCGCATCGCCTGGAGGATCTGCTCCCAGTGGTCCTGGCTGGAGGCGTCTACGACGATGTCGCGCAGGCTGTGCGGCCCGTCCATCTCGACCAGGTCGACCGCGCCGACCGTGCCGCCGGCCTCGCCGATCGCGCCGGTCAGCAGTCCGAGCGTTCCCTGCGCGTCCTCGATGCGGACGCGGATGGTCAAGCGATACTGCGCGCTGGTCGTGGCGCTCACTGAAAGCTTCTCCTCGTGGATTTGGGCGGCACGGCATGTTAGGGCCAACGTGGCGCACGCGGCGGAGCGCCGGGCCCCGCGCTCTCCTGCGAAGCGGCCGAACGGCGCTCGGCGTCTCCTCGTAGAGTGACCGACGATGCCCGCCGCGAGCACGAGCGCGAAGACGCCCGCCACGAGTTCCGCAGACGGCGATCGGCGCCTGTTCTTGATCGACGGACCGAGCCTCGTCTACCGCGCCTTCTTCGCCCTGCCCGAGTCGATCGCGACCTCCACGGGAGTGCCGACCAACGCGATCTTCGGCTTCGCCTCGATGCTCGTGAAGATCGTCACCGAGTACGGCGTGCAGCCGACCGTCGTCGCCTGGGACGCCGGCACCTCCGGGCGCACCGAGATGTTCGCCGAGTACAAGGCCCAGCGGCGTTCGCGCCCGGACCTGCTCAAGCAGCAGTGGCCGGCGATGGAACCGCTGGTGGAGGCCTTCGGCTACTCAAACGTGAAGGTCGAGGGCTACGAGGCCGACGACGTGATCGCCTCGCTCGCCGCACGCGCGCTGGCCGCCGAGCCGCCGGTGCCGGTGATGATCGTGACCGGCGACCGCGACGTGTTCCAGCTGATCGACGGGCAGGGCCTCGTCAAGGTGATGGCCACGGCGCGCGGGATCACCGACACGAAGATCTACGACCGCCAGGCCGTGATCGACCGCTACGGCATCCCGCCCGAGTCGATCCCCGACTTCTACGGCCTGAAGGGCGACACCTCGGACAACATCCCCGGCGTCCCCGGGATCGGCGACAAGACGGCCAGCGAGCTGATCCAGAGCTATGGATCTCTCGAGGATGTGCTGTCGCACATAGACGAGATCAAAGGCGCCAAGCGCAAAGAGAACCTGATCGCGCACGCCGAGGACGCGCGCATCTCCAAGCAGCTCGCGACCGTGCAGCGCGACGTCGCCGTGGAATTCGACATCGCCGCCGAGTCGCTGCGCGAGCCCGATCGCTCGCGCGTGCGCGAGGTGTTCCGCGAGTACGAGCTGCGCGACCCGCTGCGGCGTCTGGAGGAGGCGCTCGGCGATCCCGACGTCGCCGCGCCGGCGCCGGCCGCCGAGGTCAAGCTGAGCGGGCGCGTGCGCAGCGCCAAGCCCGCCGAGATCGCCAAGCTCGGTCGCGGCGAGGACGAGCTGATGCTCGTCGTGCGCGAGACCGAGACGCCCGAGGGCGAGCTGTTCGCGGAAGGACCGCCGTGGCGTTTCGCGGCAGCCGTCGCCGACGGCAAGGGCGCCGAGGTGCTCGTCGGCGACTGCGAGCGGCCCGAGCAGGTCGTCGAGGCCGTCGGCGGGCGTGCCGTCGTCGCCCACGACGCCAAGGCGCTCGGGCTCGTGCCGCCGGGCCTCGCGCACGACACGCTGCTCGGCGCCTTCCTGCTCGAGCCCGCGCGGCGGCGCTTCCCGTTCGGCGAGCTGTGCGAAGAGCGTGGCCTGGCGAGCGATCTCGAGGATCCGCTCGCGGCTGACGCCGTGATGCTGGGCGCGCTGGCCTCCTGGCAGCGCGCCGAGATCTCAGAGCGCGGCTTGGAGGGCGTGATGCGCGACATCGAGCTGCCGCTCGTCGCCGTGCTGCGCGAGATGGAGTTGCTCGGCGTGCGGCTGAACCTGGAGCGCCTCGCCGAGATCACCGGCCGCGTGCGCGAGGAGCTGCTCGTCCTGGAAGAGGACATCTTCCTGCTCGCCGAAGAGGAGTTCACGATCGGCTCCCCGCAGCAGCTCGGGCAGATCCTGTTCGAGAAGCTCGGGCTCTCGCGCAAGCGACGGGGCAAGACGGGGTACTCGACCGACGCGCGCGTGCTGCAGGCGATCCGCGCCGAGCACGAGATCATCCCCAAGATCGAGCGCTGGCGCGAGCTCTCGACGCTCGCGAAGACGTATCTCGATGTCTTGCCGGGGGAGGTCGACGAGCGCTCGCGCATCCACACGACCTTCCTGCAGGCCGGGGCGCAGACGGGGCGGCTGGCGAGCACCAACCCGAACATGCAGAACGTGCCGATCCGCACCCCGCTCGGGCGCGAGATCCGCGGCTGCTTCGAGGCCGAGGAGGGCAACGTGCTGATCTCGGCCGACTACTCGCAGATCGAGCTGCGCGTGCTCGCCCACGCGGCCGAGGAGCCCGTGCTGAAGGAGATCTTCGTGCGCGAAGAAGACGTGCACACGGCGACCGCCTCGCAGGTCTTCCAGGTCAGCCCCGAGCAGATCGACCCCGGCATGCGCTCGAAGGCGAAGATGATCAACTACGGGATCGTCTACGGGCTCTCGGACTTCGGCCTCGCCGACCGCCTGAACATCCCGCGCGAGGAGGCCAAGGAGTTCATCGACACCTACCTGGAGCGCTTCCCGCGCGTCGCCGCGTTCATGGCCGAGACGATCGAGCGCGCCAAGGAGCAGAGCTACGTCACGACCCTGTGGGGCCGCCGACGGCAGATCCCCGAGCTGCAGGCGCGCAACTACCAGGTGCGGATGCTCGGCGAGCGACTCGCCGTCAACACCGTGATCCAGGGGACGGCCGCCGACATCATCAAGCTCGCGATGGTGCGCACGCACACGGCGCTTGCCGAGTCCGACTTGACCACGAGGCTGCTGCTGACGATCCACGACGAGCTGCTGTTCGAAGGCCCGCCCGCGGAGGCCGAGCAGGCGAAGGCGCTGATCGAGCGGGAGATGTGCGGCGTGTGGGAGCACGACCCCCCGCTCGCCGTCGACGCCGGCGTCGGTCAGAACTGGCTGGAGGCCAAGTGAGTCCCGAGCGCGGCATCGGCGCGGGGCCTGCATGAGCCGCTTCCTCGCCGTGCTGCTCGCGGCCGGCGCCGGCGGGCTCGTCGGCATGCAGGCCCCCGTCAACTCCCGCCTGGGCAAGAGCGTCGGCTCGTTCGAGGCCGCGACCTTCTCGTTCCTCGTCGGCACGGTCGCGCTCGTGCTGATCCTGCTCGTCGCGCGCGGCGGCGTCGGCGGCATCGGCCAGATCGGGCGCGTGCCGTGGTGGGGCCTCGTCGGCGGCCTGCTCGGCGCCGTCTACGTGAGCGTCGCGCTGATCGCCGTGCGCACGCTCGGCGCGACCGGCCTGACGGCCGCCGTGATCGCCGGCCAGCTCGTGATCTCCCTCGTGATCGACCGCCTTGGCCTGCTCGGCGTAGCCAAGCACGGCGTCGACGTGGGGCGGATCCTCGGCGTAGTGCTGCTCGTCGCCGGCGTCGCGCTGATCGTGCGGAAGTAGCTACCCGAGCGCCGTCTCGAACCCGTCGCGCCAACTGGCGTAGCGCGGGCTCCAGCCGAGCTCGCGCTTGGCCAGCACGCCCGAGGCGCCCTGCGCCTGTGTCATCAGCGCCACGCCGTAGCTGCCGGCGAGCGGTCGCGCGAGCAGCGCCGGGACTTTGCGCGGCTTGCTCGCGCCGAGCGCCCGCGCGAGCGCCGGGATCCAGTCGGCCACGCGCGCCGGCTCGTCGTCGACGATGTTGAACACGCCCGGCTTGTTCGCGCTGAGCGCGGCCAGCGTCGCGGCCGCTGCGTCGTCGACGTGGATGAACGACCACACGCCGGCGCCCGAGCCGACGATCGGCAGACGTCCCCGCGCGACTTCCCGGCCGGTCGAGCCCTCGCGCGAGATCGCGCTGCCGGGGCCGTAGAAGTAGCCGTAGCGGAGCACCGTGCCGCCGGCGGCGAGCACGGTGCGCTCGAGCGAGGCGAGCGCCACGGTCGAGCGCTTGACGGGCTTCGGAGCCTGATCCTCGCGCAGCAGCGGGTCGCCCTCTGCGTGCACCGTGCCGGGCGGGCCGGGGGCGTAGAAGAAGGCGACGCTCTGGGCGATCAGGCGGGTGACGCCCGCCGCCTTCGCCGCCGCGACGAGGTTGGCCGTGCCCTCGGTGCGCAGGCGGTCGTTGACGGCGAAGTCGCGCTCCATCTTGCGCGGGTCGATCCGCGGCGGGATCGAAGTGAGCTGATGGATCACCGCATCCGGACGGGCCTCTGCGACGACTCGCTTCAGCGCGTCTGCGTCGAATGCGTCGGCGAGGACGGCCTCGGCGCCGGCCGCGCGCAGCTGCTCGACGCGGTTCGCCGAACGCGTCATGCCGGTCACCTCGTGGCCTTCGGCGAGCAGCAGCGGCAGCAGCCGGCGTCCGATCACGCCGGTCGCGCCCGCGAGAAAGACCCTCATACGGCGATCGTGCCCGCTGTGGCCGTACCGGAAACCTCCTGACCCGGGCTTGTATCGGCGGTCGCCCTGGGCGCGGTCTCCGGCACGACGCAGACCATCCCGTCACTGAAACCGCTCGCGCCGATGCCGAGCGCGAGGTTGAAGCGACCGCGCATGTTCTCGACCGCGATCACGTTCGTCAGCTCGACGAGCTGCGCATCGTCGAAGTGCTCGCGCAGCGCCGAGAACAGCTCGTCGGACACGCTGACCGGCGTGCTGCTGATGCCCACTGCGTAGTCGAGCACGAGCTTCTCCAGCTCGGAGAACTCCTCGCTGTCACGGTGGCGCGGGAGCGCCAGCATCTGCGCCTCGCTGACCCCGGCGCGGTAGGCGATCGGCGTGCCGATGTCGATGCACCACTCGCAGTGCGTGAACGCTGCCGCCTTCAGCTCCGCGAGCACCTTCAGGCGCTCGGGGACGCGGTGCGCTCTGGCTACCGCCCCCTCGAACACGCCGTAGCCGACCAGCAGGCCTGGCGTATGCGCAAGTGCCTGCGCCGGCTCGATCATCGCCGTCGTGGTCTCGCGACCCGTCAGCTTCTTCGTTTCGCGACGGCCGATCCACAGCAGCACGCGCGTCCACAGGCCTACTTTGCGCTTGTTCGTTCCGGCGACTCTCAACATCGTCATACCTCCGGGGATCGGGCCGACTCGCGCGCCAGCCAGACGAGCGCCGCGGTCGCGATCGCGAGCGAGGCGAAGTTGGCCGGTCCGAGCCAGTGGGTGTGGGCTGCGCCGATGTCGGCAAGGTGGTTGATCGCATGCAGGCCGTACTGGAGCGCGAGCAGACACAACACCGGCGTGCGCCAGGAGCGGCGGCGGCAGGCGATCAGGCCCACGAAGCCGATCGCGGCGTAGAACGTCGCGAGGTCGCGCATGTAGTGGCCGTTTTGCGCGCCGTACGGGCCGATGTCTTCGAAGAACACATGCGGCGCGAACGTCAGCATCGCCGCGATCGCGAGGTCCACCAGCGCGAACGCGATCAGTCCCGCGACCACGATCGAGTCCTCGCGGCCAGGGGCGTCGGCGCGTGCTGCGGGGATCTCGCGGGCGGTTGACACGCTCGCTACTCTAGCCCAGAGGTGGTTCCCAAACAGTGACCAGTCTGATGGCAGAATCGGGTACCAGTTACGGCCCGGAGTTGCTCGTCCGCCTGCGCGGCGGGCGTCGCCGGGCGCAGCTGGAGGATCGCCTGCGCGAGCTCGTGCGCGACGGCACGCTCGCCGCCGGCAGCCGGATGCCGTCCTCGCGCGCGCTGGCCGGCGACCTGGGCGTGTCGCGCCGGCTCGTCGTCGACGCCTACGCCCAGCTGCTCGCCGAGGGCTACCTCGTGGCGCGGCGGGGCGCAGGCACGTATGTCGCGGCGGCGGGGAGCGTCCAGGACGCGGCGCCGGCGCCGATGCCGTCGAGCGCGCTGCAGTTCGACTTCTTCCCGGGCGCCCCCGACCTCTCGGCCTTTCCCCGTGCACTGTGGCTGAGCGCGACGCGGGAGGTGCTGCGCACCGTGCCGGACGGCGCGTTCGCCTACCCCGATGCGCGCGGCGCGCCGGCGCTGCGCCACGCGCTGAGCGCCTACCTGCGCCGCGTGCGCGGTGTCGCCGTCGACCCCGAGGCGGTCGTCGTCTGCGCCGGCGCGACGCAGGGGCTCGCACTGCTCGGTCGCGCGCTGGTGAATGAGGGCGTCGATGCGATCGACGTCGAGGACCCCGGTCTGCCCCCGCATAGGGCCGTGCTCGACTACGCCGGCATGCGCGTGCGGGGTGCGCGTGTAGACGAGCAGGGACTCGACGTCTCCTCGCTGCGCTCGCCCGTCGTGCTCTGCACTCCGGCGCACCAGTGCCCGACAGGCGTCGTGCTCTCGCCGCAGCGGCGCGGCGAGCTCGTGCGCTGGGCGCGCGCCGGCGGTCTCGTGATCGAGGACGACTATGACGCCGAGTTCCGCTACGACCGCGCGCCGCTGGCGGCGCTGCAGGGTCTCGCGCCGGACCGCGTCGTCTACTTGGGGACGGTCTCAAAGACGCTCGCGCCCGGGTTGCGCCTGGGCTGGCTCGTCGTGCCCCCGTCGCTGAGCGACGCCGTCGTGCAGGCCAAGGCGCTCGATGACCTCGGCTGCTCGGTGCTCGAGCAGCTCGTGCTCGCGCGGCTGCTGCAGACCTCCGCCTATGACCGCCACCTGCGCAAGGCGCGGCGGCGCAATCGCGCGCGACGCGACGCGCTGATCGGTGCTGTCGCGCACGAGCTGCCCGGTGCGCACGTGAGCGGCGTCTCGGCCGGACTGCACGCGCTCGTGCGCCTGCCGCGGGCGGTCGAGCTGCAGGCGCTGCTCGCGGGTACCTACGCGCAGTCGCTCGGCATCTACCCGCTCAACCTGCACCGGATCGACCCGGGAGGCGGGGTGGAGGCGCTCGTGATGGGCTACGCCAACCTGTCCGAGCCGGCGATCGCCGAGGGCGTGCGGCGGCTCGCCGTCGTGCTCGCGGCTTTGTAGGCCGACCGACCGAAAGGAGCCGCGCCGATGGCATCGCAGCAGCCGGCAGACGCCGCATCGCAGTCGACGGGCCCGGCCCGTCCAAGCGCCCATCCGGTACCCAATCGCAGACTGCCGGCGGCGCTCCTCGGCGCGCGCATGGCCGCTCGCACGGCGCCCCGTGGCGCGCGCGAGATCGTCGACGCTCCGCGCACGGGCTCGGCCGAGGAGGTCGCGCGCCACAAGCGCGCGCTGCTCGTCACCTACCGCCGCGACGGGACGCCCGTGCCGACGCCCGTCTGGGCGGCGCCCGGCGCCGGGCATCTGTATGTGCGCTCCGAGCGCGACGCGGGCAAGCTTAAGCGCCTGCGCAACGACTCGCGCCTGCTCGTGGCCCCGTGCACGGTGCGCGGCAAGCCGCTCGGCGCGCCGTTCGAGGCGCGCGCGAGGATGCTCGCGCCGGCCGAGGAGGCCGTTGCCGAGGCCGCTCTGGCCGCACGCTACGGCCTCGGCCGCGAGCTGTTCGAGCGCACGATGGACGTGCTGCGCGTCGACATGTGCTTCCTGGAGATCACGCCGTGGCCCTGGGAGGGCTAGGCCGAGGCCGGCGCGTTGGCCGAGAGCGCGGTCAGCCGGGAGCGCGTGAGCGCGCGCGGACCGTCGGCGACGAAGTTGGGCGGCGCGATGTCGAGGTAGCGATCGAACACCCAGCCGCACAGCCGGCGGTTCTCGAAGCAGCGTACGAATGCGGTCAGCGAGCGGCTCGGCGTGATCTGCCCGACGGCCTGCTGTACCCGCAGCATCCAGGCGAACTTGCGCGTGTGTGCGGCCGAGAAGGCGCCATAGCGCTGCAGCGCCTGCTCGCGCGTGCGGCGGCCCTCGACGACCGCGCGCAGCTCGCGCCCGCAGGCGAGGCCGAAGTACAGCGCCGTGCGGATTCCCTCGGCGGTCAATGGGAGACAGTGCCCGGCCGAGTCGCCGGCGAAGAAGACGTCGTCCTCGACGGCCGCGCGCAGCTTGTGCGGGATCCAGTTGCCCTGGTAGCGCTCGGCGGGCAGACCGAGGTCGTGCGCGAGCTTGACCGTCGGCTGCTTGACGTGGTGGGAGGGCCAGAAGGAGCCGACGCCGACGCGCAGCTCGCCGTCTGCGGGGAAGCTCCATGAGTAACCCGCGCGTACGTAGCGCGGGTCCACCCACAGCTCCATCTCCTCACCGTCGCCGTGCGGGTGCACCTCCAGGCCGCGCGAGAGGCGCGCGTTGGGAGGCTGGATCGTCGGTCCGTTGGAGAGCACACGGCGCCAGCCGAGGCCGTCGACGATCAGCGGCGCGCGCAGCGGGCCGCGATCGGTCATCACCGTGTCGCCCTCTCGACCGGTGATCGTCGCCGTCTCGAACTCCAGCTCGCCGTCGTCGGCCTGCGCCCACAAGAGCGCGCACAGCTCGCGGTAGTCGAAGGTCGAGAACGACCACGGCAGCGACCAGCGCGAGGTGTGAAACGGCGTGTGCACGACCAGCTGGTCGAAGGTCTGGCGGTGGGAGTCCTGCAGGTCCATCGCGTTCAGCCAGCGCGTCGGCATCGCGCAGGCCGAGGTCTGGCGCTCGCCGATCTCGTAGCGGTCGACCACCAGCACCCGTGCGCCCGCGCCCGCCAGCTCGTGTGCGACGGCCAGCCCGGCGAAGCTCGCACCGCACACCAAGACGTCGCAGTCTCGCTCCAGCGGTGTGCGCGCCGCTCCCCGCGTCGTCGCTCGAACAGGCATCTGCAGGGCAATGATACGGACGACTGCTCTGTCGCTGCGCTAGGCTTCGCCGGTGCAAACGGTGATGGAGAATCCTCAAGCTCGCGTGGTCGAGGGGTCCAATGGGCTCCTGCTGGAGATCGACGGCGCGATCGTGCCCAACTACGAGGCGACCTTCCGCACGATCGAGGAGGGCGAGGTAGTCACCGGCCACGTGGTCCGGATCGACAAGGACGAGGTGCTCGTCGACATCGGCTACAAGTCCGAGGGCGTCATCCCGGCCAACGAGCTGTCGATTCGCAAGTCGGTCGATCCCAAAGACGAGGTTCACCTCGGCGAGGAGGTCGACGCGATCGTCATGACCAAGGAGGACCAAGACGGTCGCCTGATCATGTCGAAGAAGCGTGCGCGCTTCGAGAAAGCTTGGAAACGCATCGAAACGGCGGCTGAGTCGGGCGAGCCGGTCGAGGGCACCGTGATCGAGGTCGTCAAGGGTGGTCTGATCATCGACCTCGGCGTGCGGGGCTTCCTGCCGGCGTCGCTCGTGGACATCCGCCGCGTGCCGAACCTCGACGAGTACATGGGCACGAAGATCGAGACGAAGGTGATCGAGCTCAACCGCTCGCGCAACAACGTCGTGCTGTCACGCCGCGCGGTGCTCGAGGAGGAGCGCAAGGAGGTCCGCCAGCAGATCCTCGACCGCCTGCAGCCGGGCCTCGTCGTCGAGGGCCAGATCTCGAACATCGTCGACTTCGGCGCGTTCGTCGACCTCGACGGGATCGACGGCCTGATCCACATCTCAGAGCTTTCCTGGTCGCACGTGAACCACCCGTCAGAGATCCTCACGATCGGCGACACCGTGAAGGTCAAGGTGCTCGACATCGACCGCGACCGCCAGCGCATCTCGCTTGGCCTGAAGCAGACCCAGGAGGACCCCTGGCAGCGGATCGTCGACACCTACAACGTCGGCGACGAGCTCGAGGGCAAGGTCACGAAGGTCGTCACGTTCGGCGCCTTCGTCGAGATCCTCGACGGCGTCGAGGGGCTCGTGCACATCTCCGAGCTCGCTCCGCACCACGTCGAGAGCCCGCGCGAGATCGTCCACCCGGGCGATGAGATCAGGGTGAAGATTCTGGAGATCGACTCCGAGCGCCGGCGCCTGTCGCTGTCGGCCAAGCGCGTCGAGGACCAGATCCTGCCCATGTCGCGGCCGGGCGAGCCGCAGGCGCAACCCGCGGCTGGCGAGGACGCAGCAGGCGAGGCGCCGAGCGCCGAGGTCGCTGAGGCTCCGAGCGCGGAGGTCGCCGAGGCGCCGGCTGCGGAGACCGCCGAGGCGACGGCTGCGGAGGTTGCCGAGCCGCCGGTTGCAGAGGTCGCCGAGGCGCCCGCGGAGGAGACAGCCGCGCCGGCCGAGGCCGAGTCCGCTGCCGAGGCGGAGGCCGAGGCTGCACCGGAGGCCGACGTGACGGCGAGCGCGGAGACGGCGGCGTCCGATCAGGCGAGCGCCGACGCGCAGCCGCAGGCCGCCGCGGCCGAGGAGCCCGCCGCCGAGGAGGCTGCGCGGGCGCCGGCTGCCGCGGACGAGACGGCCGGGGACGCAGAGCCCGCGGCCGAGCCCGCGCAGGACTGACGCGCGCGCCGGACGGCGACGCGGCGGTGAAGCAGGTGGTGCCCTTCGTCGGCCTGACCGGCGGCATGGGGGCGGGCAAGTCGACCGCGCTGGCGGCGCTCGAGCGTCTTGGGGCGGCGACGATCTCAAGCGACGCCGTCGTGCACGAGCTGTGGGCCGGCGACGAGCATCTGCGCCAGGCAGTGTCCGAGCGATGGGGGCCAGAGGTCGCGCCGGGTGGCGTGATCGACCGCTCGGCGGTGGCCGAACGGGCTTTCGCGACGCCCGAGGACCGCGCCTGGCTGGAGGGCCTGTTGTGGCCGCTCGTCGGCGCGCGCGTGGCGGCGTGGCTGGAGCAGGCGCGCGCGGAGCCGGCGCCCCGAGCGGCGCGGCCGCGAGCGGCCGTGGTCGAGGTGCCGCTGCTGTTCGAGGCGGGCCAGCAGGGGATCTACGACGCGACGATCGCGGTCGTCTCCGACGAGGAGCTGCGCCGCGAACGCGCGGCGGCGCGCGGCCACGCTTCGGTCGACGAGCGCGCGGCGCGCCAGCTCTCGCAAGAGCAGAAGGCGCAGCTTGCGACGTTCGTCGTGCGCAACGACGGCACCCCGCAGGAGTTGGAACAGGAGTTGTCGGCTGTTCTTGACAAGCTAGAACGATGAGTCGCCAGACGGCGATCGAGGTTCGTCGAGGCCGCGCTGGGAAGCGAGGCCGCGCCTCCGGGCGCGCCCGTGCGGCCAGCCGGCGGACGCTCGGGGCGCTGGTGGTGCTCGGGATCGTGACGCTGATCGCGGTGCTGATCGCCTCGGAGGTCAACCACGCGGTCAGCAAGCTCGGGCTGCCGCTGACGAACACCGACGTGATCCGCAAGCAGGCGGCCGAGAAGCACCTCGACCCGGCGCTGATCGCCGCTGTGATCTATGCGGAGTCGAAATTCGCCCCGCAGCAGTCCTCGGCCGGAGCGGAGGGGCTGATGCAGATCCTTCCCGAAACGGCCTACTTCATCGCGCACCTGTCCGGTGGCAGCCGCTTCACCGAGAGCGACCTGGCGACGCCGAGCATCAACGTGGCATACGGCAGCTACTACCTGCGCTACCTGCTCGGCCACTACGACGGCAACGAGATGCTCGCGGTGGCGGCCTACAACGCGGGCCTGGCGAACGTCGATCGTTGGGTCGCTCGGGCGCGCGCCGACGGGGGGCACCTGACGGTCCCGGAGATCCCCTTCCCCGAGACGCGGGCGTATGTCGAACGCGTGCTCAGCGCACAGCAGGACTACCGCTCGGCCTATGCGCGCCAGCTCGGGCTGCAGTAGGCGCGGCGCGCGCGGCGGGGCTTGAAGCGCTCGCTACGGTAGGAGCGATGCCCGACTTCAAGCTCGACTCCGTGTTCACGCCGACGGCCGACCAGCCGAAGGCGATCGCCGCGCTGTCGGAGGGGATCGAGGCGGGCGAACGCTTCCAGACGTTGCTCGGCGCGACGGGCACGGGCAAGACGATGGCGATGGCGGGCGTGATCGAGGCTGTGCAGCGCCCGACGCTCGTGATCGCTCACAACAAGACGCTCGCGGCGCAGCTGTGCAACGAGTTCCGCACGTTCTTCCCCGAGAACGCGGTTGAGTACTTCGTCAGCTACTACGACTACTACCAGCCCGAGGCCTACGTGCCGAGCCGCGACCTGTACATCGAGAAGGACTCGGCGATCAACCAGGAGGTTGACCGGCTGCGCCATGCAGCCACGGCCGCCGTGTTCGCGCGCCGCGACGTGATCGTGGTCGCCTCGGTTTCGTGCATCTACGGCCTGGGCTCGCCGGAGACGTATGAGATGAACATGCAGATCCTCCGCCGCGGCGAGGAGATCGACCGCGACAAGCTGCTGCGCAAGCTCGTCTCGATTCAGTACACGCGCAACGACCAGGTGCTCTCGCGCGGGAGCTTCCGCGTGCGCGGCGAGACGCTTGAGGTGTTCCCGGCGTATGCCGAGACGGCTTTCCGCGCGACGCTGTTCGGCGACGAGGTCGAGCGTCTGCAGCACTTCGACCCGCTCACGGGCGAGCTGATCGAGGACGACCTCGAGCACGTGGCGATCTGGCCGGCGACGCACTACAACGTCAAGGAAGGCACGATCGAGGACGGCGTCGCCGAGATCGGCCGCGAGCTCAACGAGCGCTGCGAGCAGCTCGAGTCCGAGGGCAAGCTGCTCGAGTCTCACCGCCTGCGCCAGCGCACGCAGTACGACATGGAGATGCTGAGGGAGATGGGGTTCTGCTCGGGGATCGAGAACTACTCGCGGATCCTCGACAAACGCGCTCCCGGCGAGCGCCCGTATTGCCTGATCGACTACTTCCCGGAGGACTTCATCTGCTTCATCGACGAGTCCCACCAGACGGTGCCGCAGATTGGCGGCATGTACGAGGGTGACCGCTCGCGCAAGCAGACACTCGTGGACTACGGCTTCCGACTGCCGAGCGCGATGGACAATCGCCCGCAGCGCTTCGAGGAGTACCTCTCGATCACGCCGCAGCTGCTGTTCGTCTCGGCCACGCCGGGCGAGTATGAGCGGACGCACTCGACGCGGATCGTCGAGCAGATCGTGCGCCCGACGGGGATCGTCGATCCGCGCGTGGAGGTGCGCGAGACGAAGAACCAGATCGACGATTTGATGAACGAGGTGCGCAAGCGCACCGAGCGCGACGAGCGGGTGCTCGTGACGACGCTGACGAAGAAGATGTCCGAGGACCTCTCGCAGTACCTGCTGGAGATGGGCTTCAAGACGCGCTACCTGCACTCGGAGATCGACACGCTCGAACGCATCCAGATCATCCGCGACCTGCGCTTGGGCGAGTACGACGTGCTCGTTGGCGTGAACCTGCTGCGCGAGGGCCTCGACCTGCCCGAGGTATCGCTCGTGGCGATCCTCGACGCCGACAAGGAGGGCTTTCTGCGCGGCGAGACCTCGCTGATCCAGACGATCGGCCGCGCGGCGCGCAACGTCGACGGGACCGTGCTGATGTATGCCGACAAGGAGACGAAGGCGATGAAAGCCGCGATCTCCGAGACCGACCGCCGGCGCGAGATCCAGCTGGCCTACAACGAGGAGCACGGGATCACGGCGGCGACGATCGTCAAGGGCATCTCCGACATCGCCGAGTTCCTGCAGAGCGACTCGAAGGTGCCGAAGGGACGCAAACGTCGCACGGCCAAGCGAGGCAAGTCCGAGGAGATGCCCCAGCACGAGCTCGAGCGGATGGTCGTGGAGCTCGAGGAGGAGATGATCGCGGCAGCCGACGAGCTGCGCTTCGAGTACGCCGCGCAGCTGCGCGACGAGCTGCGCGAGCTGCGTCGCGACCTGCGCGAGATGCGCACCGCCGAGGGCTCGGGCGGAAAGGGCGCGGTCGCGCCCGAGGACGATGCCGGTGAGCTCGCCGCACGTGAGGCCGCCGGCGGCGACATAGCCTAGGATGGCCGCCGTGGACATCGACCGGCAGGCGATCGAGCGGCGCGACTTCCCCATCTCAAGGCGCGGCTATGAGCCGGCCGCGGTGGACGCCCACCTGCGCGCGCTTGCGAGCGAGATCGAGCAGCTGCAGCGCGAGCGCGCCGACGGGGGCTCAGAGCCTTCGCTCGCCACGACGGCGGGCAGCCAGGTGCAGAGCATCCTCGCGGCCACCGAGGCGGCCGCGGCGGACATCGAGCAGCAGGCGCGCGAGAGCGCGCACACGACGCGCGAGGACGCCGATCGCGATGCGGCGCAGACCCGCGCGGAGGCGATCGAGCGTGCGCAGGCCCACGTCGCCGCGGTGTCGCAGGCGACGGCGGCGCTGCTCGAGCGCGTCGGCGCGATGGACAGCGAGGTGAGCGCGCTGGTCGAGAGCCTGCGCGCCGGCGCCACCCGCCTCGCCGCAGACCTCGCAGCGGTCGAGACGAACATGGGCGAGCTGTACGACGCGGCGGCCGGGCGCGGCGTCACGCGTGCAGTCGCCGGCGAGGCGCAGTCCCAGCCGTCAGTTCCGGCCCCGTCGCATCCTGGCCCGCCGGCGCCGGCCGCAAGCGCGCCGCCGATCCCGCCGCCGCCTGCCTCGGGAGCGGCTGCACCAGCGGCCAGGCACGCGCGGGCAAGCCCGCCACCGCTGTCACCGCCACAGAGCGCAGAGCCCGAGGCGCATGTCGACCCGGAGGCGCCGCCGCCGCGTGAGCGGATCGCCGGTGGCGGGGCCGCCGAGTCGGCCTCCGCGCAGACCGACAGCGGCGATCTCGACAGCGCGCGTCTGGTCGCTTTGAACATGGCGCTCAACGGCGAGTCGCGCGAGGACGCCGAGCGTTATCTGGCTGAGAACTTCACGCTGGCCGATCGCGGCAAGCTGATTGACGAGGTGTACGCGGCGATCGAGGGGTAGCTAGCCCGTAACGTGCGGGTTTCCGGCGGGCGGCGAACACGAACATCTGTTCGACCTCATAGAATGACTGTCCGATGGCAACGGGCAATCAAATCGTCGTCTCAGGTGCCCGCGAGCACAACCTGAAGGACATCTCGCTTTCGCTGCCGCGCGACGCGCTGGTGGTGATCACGGGCCTGTCCGGCTCGGGCAAGAGCTCGCTGGCGTTCGACACGATCTACGCCGAGGGGCAGCGACGCTACGTCGAGTCGCTGTCGGCTTATGCGCGCCAGTTCCTCGGCCAGATGGACAAGCCCGACGTCGACTCGATCGAGGGCCTTTCGCCGGCGATCTCGATCGACCAGAAGACGACCTCGCGCAACCCGCGCTCGACGGTCGGAACGGTTACGGAGATCTATGACTACCTGCGCCTGCTGTGGTCGCGCGTGGGCAAGCCGCACTGCCCGATCTGCGGGCGCCCGATCGTCGGGCAGTCGGCCGAGCAGATCATCGACCAGGCGATGGAGCTGGCCGACGGCACGCGCTTCATGGTGCTGGCCCCGGTCGTGCGCGGACGCAAGGGGGAGTACGGCAAGCTGCTCGACGAGCTGCGCAACGAAGGCTTCGCGCGCGTGAAGATAGACGACCGCGTGCGCATGCTCGAGGAGTCGATCGTGCTCGACAAGCGCTACAAGCACGACATCTCGGTCGTCGTCGACCGTCTCGTGATGCGCCACGACGTGCGCAAGCGCCTGGCCGATTCGATCGAGACAGCAGTCGCCCGCGCGGAAGGGCTGGTCGAGCTCGAGACCGTCGGCCGCTCCTCGGATACGGCCAAGGATGCGCCGCCGCAGGATGGGGAGGAGGCCAAGGGCGCGAAGGGGGCCAAGGGCCCGCGCGCCGCGGCGGCGCAGATAGTTCCCGGCGAGGTGCCCGAGCGGGGCACGATCTTCACCTTCTCCGAGCGTTTCGCCTGCCCCGAGCACGGACCGTCGCTGGTCGAGCTCGAGCCGCGGATCTTCTCGTTCAACTCGCCGCACGGCGCATGCGACCGCTGCACCGGCCTGGGCTCGCAGATGGAGATCGACCCGGACCTGGTCGTGCCCGATCCGTCGCTGTCGATCGGCGAAGGGGCCCTCGCGCCGTGGGCGAACAGC
Organism: uncultured Solirubrobacteraceae bacterium; assembly: GCA_963714215.1. Lineage (GTDB taxonomy): Bacteria > Actinomycetota > Thermoleophilia > Solirubrobacterales > Solirubrobacteraceae > Palsa-744. The sequence goes on along the minus strand of CAVQNP010000002.1, from coordinate 934,875 downwards.
AGCTCCAACTACTACGAGCAGGTGACCGAGGCGATCGCCGATCGCTACGGAGTCGATCTGGAAGTGCCATGGGAGGAGCTGGGAGACGAGCACAAAGGCCTGTTCCTGCACGGCACCAACGGCGAGCCGCTGCAGGTCACCTATCGCAACCGCTACGGGCGGCGACGCTCGTACGCGACGCGCTTCGAGGGGATCGTGAAGAACCTCGAGCGCACGCTACCGCGAGACCGACTCCGAGTGGACGCGCGAGAAGATCGAGGAGTTCATGTCGCTGCGCGCCTGTCCGGTGTGCAACGGCGCGCGGCTGCGCGCCGAGTCGCGCGCGGTGCTCGTCGGCGGCACGCGGATCGAGGACTTCTGTGCGCTCTCCGCGCGCCGGGCGCTGGAGTGGCTGGAGGAGGTCGAGCTGTCGGAGACCGATCGACACGTGGCGCGGCTGATCCTGCGCGAGATCTCAGAGCGCTTGCAGTTCCTGGAGAACGTCGGCATCGGCTACCTCTCGATGGACCGCGCCGCCGCGACGCTGTCCGGCGGCGAGGCGCAGCGGATCCGCCTGGCCACGCAGATCGGCTCCTCGCTGGTCGGCGTCCTCTACATCCTCGACGAGCCTTCGATCGGCTTGCACCAGCGCGACAACTCGAAGCTGATCGCGACGCTCGAGCGCCTGCGCGACCTCGGCAACACGGTGGTCGTGGTCGAGCACGACGAGCAGACGATGCGCTCGGCCGACCACCTCGTCGACCTCGGTCCGGGCGCGGGCGAGCACGGCGGCGAGATCGTCGCGCAGGGCACGGCAGCGCAGGTACAGCGCGTCAAGGGCTCGCTCACGGGCCAGTTCCTCGCGGGCACGCGCACAATCGACGTTCCCGCGCGGCGGCGCACGCCGAGCGGCTACATCGAGATCCTCGGCGCCTCAGAACACAACCTGCGCGAGATCGACGTGCACGTGCCGCTCGGGGTGCTCACGTGCGTGACCGGCGTGTCGGGCTCGGGCAAGTCGACGCTCGTCAACGAAGTGCTCTACAAGGCCGTCGCCAACCGCCTTCACCGCGCGCGCCAGCGGCCGGGCGCGCACCGCGCGATCCACGGACTCGATCAGCTCGACAAGATCATCGCGGTCGACCAGTCGCCGATCGGGCGCACGCCGCGCTCGAACCCGGCCACGTACACGGGCCTGTTCGACGTGATCCGTGACCTGTTCTCCAAGACCCAGGAGGCCCGCGCACGCGGCTACAAGCCGGGGCGCTTCAGCTTCAACGTGAAGGGCGGGCGCTGCGAGGTCTGCCGCGGTGATGGGCAGATCAAGATCGAGATGCACTTCCTGCCCGACGTGTACGTGCCGTGCGAGCAGTGCAACGGCAGGCGCTACAACCGCGAGACGCTCGAAATCCGCTTCAAGGGCAAGAGCATCGCCGACGTGCTGAACATGCCGATCGAGGAGGCGCTGCAGTTCTTCGAGCACATCCCGAAGGTCCGCCGCCGGCTCGAGACGCTCAACGCGGTCGGGCTCAGCTACGTGCGCCTCGGGCAGCCGGCGACGACGCTGTCGGGTGGCGAGGCGCAGCGCGTGAAGCTCGCGACCGAGCTCTCGAAGGTCGCCACGGGCCGCACGCTGTACATCCTCGATGAGCCGACGACCGGTCTGCACTTCGCTGATGTACAGCGGCTACTGGAGGTGCTCCAGCGGCTAGTCGACGCCGGCAACAGCGTCGTCGTGATCGAGCACAACCTGGACGTGATCAAGTCGGCCGACCGCCTGATCGACATGGGTCCGGAGGGTGGGGAGGAGGGCGGGATGGCGATCGCCGCCGGCACGCCCGAGGAGGTCGCGGCCGAGCCGGGCTCGCACACGGGCCAGTTCCTCGCCGAGCTCTTGACGCCGGTCGTCTCGCGCGGTGCGGGCGGCAACGGCACCGCCTCCAGGCGCAGCTGCGCGGCCAAGGTCGCCGCTTCGAGCGAGCCTGGCGCCGCGCCCAGCGATAGAGCGGAGTCGCCGCCGCAGAGCGCGCCGGCGGCACAGGCCCGCCTGTGGCTCCAGAAGTGGCGCTGGTACGAGCGCAATTCGCTGCCGTGGAACCGCGCGCGGATTCATTGGGAGCTGATGCGTCGTGGCGCTTTCGCGCGCTGGCCTTTGCACGGCAACGTGCTCGAGGCGCTGCGCGATGGGCGACTCGAGGTCGGTGCCGAAGTTCTGTTCGAGCTGGGCGTGTGGATCACCGCACCCGGCGAGGCGCGCGTGAGGATCGGAGGGGGCAGCTTCCTCAACCAGGGCGTGATGGTCGCCTCCGAGCGGCTCGTCGAGATCGGCGAGCACTGCATGCTCGCCAACGGCTGCTTCGTCTCGGACGCCAACCATCGCTTCGACGATCCCGAGAAGCCGATCACCTGGCAGGGCTTTCAGAGCAAGGGCCCGACGCGGATCGGCGACAACTGCTGGCTGGGCGCCAACGTCGTCGTAACCAGTGGCGTGAGCATCGGCGAGCGCTGCGTGATCGGCGCCAACAGCGTCGTCACCCGCGACGTCGAGCCGTTCTTGATCGCCGCCGGGATGCCGGCGCGCGTGATCAAGCGCGTCGAATACGGCTGAACCAGTTGCCGAGCGCGGGTGCGGCCCGTTGCCGTCGGGGAGGCGGCTCGTTAGTAGGCTGGCGCCATGGACCTGCACGAGGCGATGCGCTGTGCGCCGACGAGCCGCCGCTTCAGCGACGAGCCGGTCGCGCCCGAGGCGCTGCGTCGTGCGCTCGACAGCGCCCGTTTCGCTCCGAGCGGTGGCAACCGGCAGGGATGGCGCGTAGTCGTCGTGCGCGAGCCCGAGCGCCGTCGGGCGATCCGCGACCTCTACCTGCCGCACTGGCGCAGATACATGGAGGAGACCGGCGGCGCGCGCATGCTCACCTCGCCCGACGAGTTCGACGCCACCCGCGTGCGCATGGTTCAGCGCGCCGACGGCTACGCACAGCAGATGGACGAGGTGCCCGTGCACCTGCTCGTGTTCGTGCGGATCGACGACCTCGTCGTGACCGACTCCGAGCTGCCGCGCGAGAGCATCGTCGGCGGCGCTTCGATCTATCCGTTCGTGCAGAACCTGCTGCTCGCGCTGCGGGGCGAGCAGCTCGGCGCCGCACTGACGACCCTGCTCGTGCCCGCCGAGGCAGAGGTCAAGCAGCTGCTGCAGATGCCCGACGACGTCGCGCTCGCCGCGCACATCGGCGCCGGGCACCGAGCCGATCGGTGGCCCGAGCGGCTCGCGCGGAAACCGGTCGAGGAGTTCGCCTTCGCCGAGCGCTACGGCGAGCCGCTCGCCTAGCGGGGAACGTTCCCCGCCAGGCGAGCCACCTAGACCAGAAGCTCAGCCGGTCCTCAGGAGCCGGTGAGCGGAAGCGGGTTGAACGGCGCAGTGCCGGGCGCGACTTTCAGGCCGAGGCCGGTCGCCGCATTGGCGTAGGCGAGCTCCTTCGCCAGCGTGCCGACGCCGTTGGCTGCCGGCAGCGGCGCGAACTCGACCGTCGAGAGCACGCCGAGCGCGTTGCCCGCGGAGTCCATGAAGCCGCTGCCCGAGTCGCCCGGGATGCCCGGTGTGACCGTGTACAGCTGCTGGCTCCAGCCGCCCGTTTCTTCCTGGTCGCCGAGGCTCACGCCGGTCTTCGGGCTGAGCGCGCTGACGCCGAGGCGGAGAATCGAGTTGCCGTAGCTGAAGACCTGTTCGCCCTGCGGCGAGACGCCCGGCGCGAGGCCTTCGGGGCCACCCCAGAAGGGCACCGTCGGATTGACTTTCGAAACCTGCGAGGGCGCGATCTTGATCAGCGCGAGGTCGTTGTACGCGCACGTGTTCGCGTCATTCTCATTGCTCTTCTGCATCGTCAGCCACGAGTTGTAGGCGAGCGTGCCGATCAGCGTGCCGTCCTGGACGCCGCCGTTGACGAGGTCGCCCGAGTAGATTGAGGTGCCGAGCGGCAGCGATTTGGTCGAGCACCCGTCCGTTTCGGTGTCTTCGCCGGTCGAGGAGCAGTGGGCCGCCTGGCCGAGGTAGACGTTGCCGGCCGAGTCCGTGAAGACGAAGTTGCCCGTGCACTGCGAGGCGCCGTTGAGAAACGAGGAGGCGTTCGTGAAGGTCATCACCCCCGGATGGATCGTGGCGCTTTCCTGCGGCGCCCAGGCGGACGCGCTTGAGGCGCCCCCGAGCATGGCGAGGACGAGGGAGACGAGCAACAGCGGCAGGAGCAAGCGCGGCTTCATGGCTTCCTTTCGGAGGATGAGCAGGTCGATCCCGCGCTCACGCGGGGCGGGATGTGCGTCTTGACTACGGGACCGGCGGCAAGCCGGCGTCAGCGGCGGGTTTACCCGCGCGCGCTGTGCTCAAACACGCCCGAGCGATCAGGTCAAGCGCCAGGACCGAGTTGCGCCTGCAGCTCGGCCAGCTCTGCAGGGTCGATCTTGTAGGTGTGCTCCGGACCGGGATAGCGGCGCATGCGCACATCCTCGGCGTATGCCGAGACGCCCGCGTTCATCTCCTCCTGGATGTTCGCGTAGCGCTTGACAAAGCGCGGTCCCAGACCGTCGCGGATGCCGAGCAGGTCGTGGAAGACGAGCACCTGACCGTCAGTCGCCGGCCCTGCGCCGATGCCGATCACGGGAATCTCGATCAGTGGCATCAGCTGCTCGGTTACGGCGCTCGGGATCGCCTCGAACACGAGCGCGAAGCAGCCCGCCTCCTGCAGCGCCTGCGCCTCAGCGCCGATCCGCGCCGCCGCGCGGGCCGTGCGCCCCTGTGCCTTCCAGCCGCCGAGCGCCGTCGAGGTCTGCGGCGTGAGGCCGACGTGGCCCATCACCGGGATGCCCGCATTGACGATCGCGCGGGCACGCTTGACCGAGGCCTCGCCGCCACCCTCGAGCTTGACCGCCTCGCAGCCCGCCTCCTTGACCATCCGCATGGCTGTCGTGATCGCCTGCTCGTCGGAGACCTCGTAGGAGCCGAACGGCAGGTCGCCGATCATCAGCGGCGTGCGCAGCCCGCGGCGTACGGCCCGCGCCAGCACGAGCATGTCGTCGAGCTCGACAGGCGTCGTCGCGTTGTAGCCGAGCACCGTCGTCGCGGCCGAGTCGCCTACGAGCACCAGGTCGACGCCGGCGAACTCGGCCGAGCGAGCGCTCGGATAGTCGTACGCCGTGACCATCACGATCGGGTCGGCCAGGCGCTTCTTCTCCGCCAGCAGCGGCAGCGTCATCGGCAGCCGGCCGGGATCGGAGGGGGCTTGTATGTCGGGGTGGCTGGACATTCGTGGATGCTTCCTCTCTGACGTCAGTTGACGCTCTGCGTGAGCAGAGTCGCCACCGCGTCGTCGACGGTGATGATCCGGTTGGTTTGCGCCTCGACGTGTACGACCCGCGGCTCGTAGCGCTCGAGATCTGCCTCGTCGTAGGTGCCGTAGGAGACGACGATGATCGTGTCGCCGCGCTGCACGAGGCGGGCGGCGGCGCCGTTGATCGTCATCACGCCCGAGCCGCGAGGACCGGCAATCGTGTAGGTCTCGAAGCGCGCTCCGTTGTCGATGTCGAGCACGTGCACCTGCTCGTGCTCGAGGATGTCGGCCGCCTCCAGCAGATCGGGGTCGATCGTGATCGAGCCGACGTAGTGCAGATCACAGTCGGTGACCGTCGCCCGGTGGATCTTGGACTTCAGCATTACGCGTTGCATCAGGCGATCGCCTTTCCTGGGAGTCGTTCGTCGTGCGGGGTTGGGGCGCTCTTGGCGGTCTGGTTCGCTGTCGTGGATGGGCGCAGGATCGCGTTGTCGATCAGCCGCGTGCTGCCGATACGGGCGGCCACGGCCAGCAGCGACTCGCGCGCGAGTTCCTCGCACGGCTGCAGCGTCTCGGGGTCGACCAGCTCGAGATATTCGGGCTGGACCTCGCGCGCGAGCATCGCCGCGCAGGCCACATCGAGCAGCGCCTCGGCCGAGCGCTCGCCGTCGGCCGCCCGCTGTGCGGCCGCGCGCAGCGCCTCCGAGAGCGCGACTGCGCGTGAGCGCTCTGGCGGGTCCAGCCGGGCGTTGCGGCTCGACATCGCCAGGCCGTCTCGCTCGCGCACGGTCGGGCAGGCCTGGACACGCACCGGCAGGTTCAGGTCGGCCACGAGCCGGCGGATCACGACGAGCTGCTGCGCATCCTTCTGCCCGAAGTACGCGACGTCGGGCTGGGTCATGCCGAGCAGCTTCGTCACGACAGTGCTGACGCCGCGGAAGTGCTCGGCGCCGCGCGAGACGCCCTCCAGGCGCTCGGTGATGCCGAGCACTTCGACCGACGTGGCGAAGCCCGTCGGGTAGACCTCGTCGACCGTCGGTGCGAACAGGATGTCCGCACCCGCCTTCGAGGCCAGCTCGCCGTCGCGGCGCTCGTCGCGCGGATAGCGGTCGAGGTCTGAGTGCTCGTCGAACTGGGCCGGGTTGACGAACAGCGAGACGACGACCACGTCGCACTCCCGCCGTGCGCGGCGGATCAGCGAGACGTGCCCGTCGTGCAGGGCGCCCATCGTCGGCACGAGGCCGGTCGTGCGCCCCTCGCGGCGGGCGGGGGCGAGCGCGGAGCGCAGCTCCTCGACGGCGCGCACGGTCCTCATGCGCAGGCGAACGGTCGGGTGGCGGTGATCATTGATTTCGGTCCAGTTCCTCGCGGATACCGGCGCGACAAAAGATCTTGGTGCGGTATTGCTTCGGGTCCGGCCCGGACGGTGCCCGGTGACGGCCTGACAGGAATGATACAGCCGCTCCGGTCGCTCGCAAGGGCTCTGACTCGACGCCGCTGCCGCGCGGGCACGGCGCGCGGGCGGCGGCTACCAGGCGTCGACGTACGGCCGCGTCTTGCCCTCGCGCTGCCACCACTGCGGGCCGGCCTCGTCGAGCAGCATCGCGATCCAGCGCCGCGAATCGGCCGGGTCGATCACGTCGTCGATCTCGCCATAGGCGGCCATGTTCAGGCCGCGGCCGCGCTCGTAGGCGATCGCCACGAACGACTCGAACAGGCGCTCGCGCTCGTCGGGGTCCTCGACGGCGTCGAGCTCGCGGCGCATGCCCAGGCGAACGGCGCCCTCCAGGCCCATCCCGCCGAACTCCGACGTCGGCCAGCCGACTGTGAACAAAGGCGCCTTGAAGCCGCCGCCGGCCATCGCCTGCGCCCCCAAGCCATAGCCCTTGCGCAGCACGATCGTGCCGCACGGCACGCTCAGGTTGGCGCCGCCGAGGAACATGCGCGCGAAGTGGCGCACCGTCGCCGTGCGCTCCGCCGCCGGTCCCACCATGAAGCCCGGCGTGTCGCAGAGGAACAGGACCGGCAGCCCGAAGGCGTCGCACATGCCTGCGAAGCGGGCCGCCTTGTCCGCCCCGTCGGCGTCGATTGCACCGCCGAGGTGCGTCGGCACGTTGGCCACGACGCCCAGTGGCCTGCCGTCGACCTTGGCAAGCGCCGTGACCATCCCCGCGCCGAAGCCGCGGCGCAGCTCCAGCACCGAGCCCTCGTCGAACAGCCCGTCGATCACCGCGCGCACGTCGTACACGCGCTTGCGCTGCTCCGGGATCAGCCCGCGCAAGAGCGTCTGGTCGGGCACCTCGCCCGGCGCCGTCGGCCCGCGGAAGTAGGAGAGGTAGCGCTTTGCTGCCGCCACCGCCTCGGCGTCGTCAGCCACGCGTAGGTCGACGACGCCGTTTGCGTCCTGCACGTCGATCGGGCCGACCTCGCCCGGCTCGAACACGCCCAGGCCGCCGCCCTCGATCATCGCCGGGCCGCCCATGCCGATGCTCGAGTCCTCGCTGGCGATCACCACGTCGCAGCAGCCGAGCAGCGCTGCATTGCCCGCGAAGCAGTAGCCCGAGGCGATGCCGACCAGCGGCACGAGGCCGCTGAGCCGGGCGAACAGTGCGAACGCGCGGCAGTCGAGGCCCGCGACGATCGGCATGTCGACGTCGCCCGGGCGCCCGCCGCCGCCCTCCGCGAACAGCACGAGCGGCAGTCTGCGCCGCTCCGCGATCTCGAACAGGCGGTCCTTCTTGGCGTGGTTGCGGAAGCCCTGCGTGCCCGCCAGGACCGTGTAGTCGTAGGACATCGCCACGCATGGGCGCCCGTCGATCTCGGCGACGCCCGCCACGAGGCCGTCGGCCGGCGTGCGCTCGATCAGCTCCTCGCGCGAGCGGCGCTGCTCCTGAGCGGCGAACAGCAGCGGTCCGTACTCGACGTAGCTGCCCTCGTCGACCAGTTCGGAGAGGTTCTCTCGCGCCGTGCGCCGCCCGCGCTTGCGTCGCCTGGCCACGGCCTCCGGGCGCGCCGCATCCAGTCCGACCGCGTGGCGCTCGCGCACCGCCTCCAGGTCCGCGCGGAAGCCGTTGGCGCTCGGCTCGCTCGCGCGCGTCCTGTCGCTGGGCTGCGTCTCCTCGCTCGCGCTGATCACGAGCAGCGTTTGCCCCTCCTCGACCGCGTCGCCCACCGCGACCTCCACGCGGCGCACGACGCCGCCCGTCTCGGCGAGCACCTCGTGCTCCATCTTCATCGCCTCCAGCACGAGCAGCGCCGTGCCCGCGCCCACCGGCTGCTCCGGCTGGTAGGCGAGCGAGACGACCACGCCCGCGAACGGGGCCGTCACGGCGATCTCCGGGCTCGACGACACGGCCAGATCATTGCGCAGCCGGGGCATCGGCCCGCTCCACGCGCCCCGCGCCGCACCCACGTCGCTTTACGCAAACTGCGGGTTTGCCCGTAGGCCCAGCCTCGCGCCGCCTCCCAGGCAGCAATTACCATCGGCCGATGCCATCCGTCGCGAGCGAGCCGTCAGCCGCAGAGCGACGCGAGCTGCTCAAGGAGGTCTACGCGCAGGCCAAGACGTGCACTCGCTGCCCCGAGCTCGCCGCCACGCGCAAGACCGTCGTGTTCGGCGCAGGCAACGCCGACGCCGACCTGATGTTCGTGGGGGAGGCGCCCGGGGCGAGCGAGGACGAGCAAGGCGTGCCGTTCGTAGGGCGGGCCGGGAAGCTGCTCAGCACGCTGCTCGAAGAGGTGGGACTGCAGAGAGACGATGTGTTTATTGCGAACGTGCTCGAAGTGCAGGCCTCCCGGAAACCGTGATCCGCTGCCCATCGAGATCGACAACTGCCAGGGTTACCTGCGCCGCCAAGTAGAGCTGATCCAGCCGACCGTGATCTGCACGCTCGGCAACTTCTCCACCAAGCTCCTGCGCGGCGACCCGACCGGGATCACGCGCCTGCACGGTCAGCCCGAGGTGCTCACGCTCGGCCGGCGCGCCGTGCGCCTGTACCCGATCTTCCACCCCGCCGCCGCGCTGTACACGCCGCGCATGCTCGAGACGCTGCGCGAGGACTTCACGCGGCTGCCCGAGCTGCTCGCGCTCGGCGCGCCCGAGCAGCCCTCGATCGAGGAGATTCCCGAGATGGACGAGCCCGAGGCCGGCGAGGTGCCTGAGGCAGAGCCTTCGTCGAGCGCGACGCAAGCGTCCGCCGGCGCGGGCAACGACGCCGCCGGTGATTCCGCACAGGCCGACGAGCCCGATCAGCTCGGCCTTTTCTAGGCCGATAGAGGGCGGGCGCGGCGCGGGCCTCGGAACGGCCCGGGCGCCGCGGAAACGCGGCCGGCCGACCGAGTGTCCAGGCTCTCTGGACGCTCTCCTGGGCAATTTCTGGGACGGTTTTCCCTGCAAAGAGGGTATTTTTGGGAGATGGCGAAAATTTCTAGCCCTAGGCCTAAAGTCGGTTTGGTTCCTCGCCGATACAGGCCATGTCTCCATCCCTCCAGGAGTAACGATCGGCCCGCGACCCTTTCTCCCGCGGGCCGGTCGCTTTAACGGGCCACATGCGCTTCGCTCTACAGTCTCGTCGTGGCTGCGCGCATCGTCGACACCGCCGACCCCGCCGAGACAGAAGCCTTCGGCGCCGAGCTGGCCGAGGGCCTGAAGGACGGCGACGTCGTGCTCGTGCGCGGTGAGCTCGGCGCCGGCAAGACGACGCTCGTTCGTGGCGCCGCACGCGCACTCGGCGTGAGCGATCCGGTCACCAGCCCGAGCTTCAGCATCGGCCACCGCTATCGCGCCGGCGAGCGCCTGACCGTGTCGCACCTCGACCTCTACCGCCTTGCCGGGCTCGAGCACGAGGACCCCGACCTGCTCGCCGACTACCTCGGCGAGGGGCGGATCGCCTTCGTCGAGTGGCCGCCCGACGCCGAGCGCGAGCTCGCCGGTGCGCGCGTGCTCGTCTCGCTCTCCCATCGCGGCGCCGATCGCCGCCGGATCGAGGTGCTCGAACAATGATCGTGCTCGGCTTCGACACGGCCACGCAGGTCACCGCCGTCGGGCTGCTCCTGGACGACGGCGCCACCCTGCACACGAGCGACGATCCCGACCGGGACGCGCACCCCGGGCACGCCACCCGCCTGCTCTCGATGGCAGCCGAGCTGCTCGCCCAGGCTGGACTTGCCTGGAGTGACGTGCAGCGGATCGCCGTCGGCGTCGGTCCCGGCCGCTTCACCGGCTTGCGCGTCGGCATCGCCACTGCACGTGGCCTCGCCCAATCGCTGTCCGCCGAGCTCATCGGCGTGTCCAGCCTGCACGCGCTTGCACTTGGCGCGATGCGCGATCCCGACGCCGGCTCGACCGCCACGATCGCCGTGATCGATGCCCGCCGCGGCGAGGCCTTCGCTGGCGCTTATTCCGGCGAGGCCGAGGTCGTGCTGTCGCGCGCCCTGCACCCCGCCGAGCTCGAAGGCGTCGTCGAGTTGATCGAGCACCACGGCGCCCCCGCCGCCGAGCGTTGGCGCGCAGTCGGCGACGGCGCAGTCCTGTATGCCGAGGAGCTGCGCGCCGGCGGCGTTGAGGTCCCCGAGCTCGGCTCGCCGCTGCACCTGCTCGACGGCGCCGCCGTCTGCGAGCTCGGCGCGTGCGCTGTGCCTGCCGCCGGCCACGACGCCACCCGACAGGACGCGCTCGCTGCCGTCCTGCCTGACTATCGTCGCTCGCCCGATGCCAAGCTCGCGCGTGGCGATCGGCCGCCCGCATTGGGGGTATCGCGAGCGTGAGCGAGCCATCCTCACCACAACTTCATCCCGATCAGGACGCGCCAGTGATCGAGATCCGCCCGCTCGTATATCCCGACCTGCCCGAAGTTCTCGCGATCGAGCGTCGCGTCTTTCCCACGCCCTGGTCGCTTGCCATGTTCGTGCTCGAGCTCTCCAAGCAGACCGGCATCTGCCTGGCCGCCTGCGAGATGGTGCCCGCCGAGGGCGATGGCGGTGCCCCGGGCGAGCGGCTCGCCGGCTACCTGATCTGCTCGCGCTACGACACCGTCTGGCACGTGATGAACGTCGCCGTCGACCTGCACCGCCAGCGCATGGGCCTCGCCTCGCGCCTGCTCGCCGAGCTATATGCGCGCGTCGGCGATACCCTGCCTGGCACAGGCGAGAACGCCCGCTTCACGCTCGAGGTGCGCCGCTCGAACGCCGTCGCCATCCACCTGTACGAGCGCGAGGGGTTCCGCGCCGCCGGCACCCGCCGGCGCTATTACCAGGACAACGGCGAGGACGCGCTCGTGATGTGGCGCACGCCCGCCACGCTGCGGGGCACGCTCGAAGACGTACCCAACCCCGGGCCCGTGTGAGGCCCGCGCCGCGATGAGCAGCCCACCCGCATGATCCTCGCGCTCGAGACCAGTTGCGATGACACCTGCGCCGCCGTGATCGACCGTGACGGCGCTATCCGCGCCAACGTGATCTCCTCGCAGACCGCGCACGAGGACTTCGGCGGCGTCGTGCCCGAGATCGCCTCGCGCCACCACCTCGAGATCGTCAACGCCATCGTGCAGCGCGCGCTGGAGAAGGCCTCCGTCGGGCTCGACGAACTCGAGCTGATCGCCGCCACCCAGGGCCCCGGCCTCGTCGGCGCGCTGCTCGTCGGCCTCTCCACCGCCAAGGGACTCGCCGCCGCGCGCGAGCTGCCGTTCGCGCCCGTCGACCACCTGCAGGGCCACGTCGCCGCCAACTTCCTGCTCGGCGGCGGCGATCCGCCCGCCGGCTCCGGCCCCGCTGCATTCGAGCCGCCCTTTGTCTGTCTGATCGCAAGCGGTGGGCACACGCTGCTCGCACAGGTCAAGGGTCACGACGGCTTCGAAGTGCTCGGGCGCACGCTCGACGACGCCGCCGGCGAGGCCTTCGACAAGGGCGCTCGCATGCTCGGGCTCGGCTACCCCGGGGGCGCCGCCCTCGAGCGCCTCGCACGCGATGGCGATCCCGGCGCCTTCGTCTTCCCCGGTTCGCGCTCTGAGCGCGCGCGCGGCGGTCGCGGAGCCCATCGCCAGGCCTTTGCCGAGAGTCTCGACTTCTCCTTCGCCGGCCTGAAGACGGCGCTGCTCTACAGGCTGCGCGAGCTTGGCGAGGATGAGGCTCGCCCGCGCGCCGCCGACCTCGCCGCCTCCTACCAAGCCGCGATCGTCGACAGCCTCGTCGAGCGCGCTGAGCGGGCACTGCAGCGCACCAGCTCCGATCGCCTCGCCGTTGGCGGCGGCGTCGCCGCCAACGGACCCCTGCGCGAGCGCCTCGCCGAGCTCGGCGTCAGCTTGCACGTGCCTGCGCGCGTGCTCTGCACCGACAACGCAGCCATGATCGCCAGCGCCGCGCGTTACGGCGCGCAGCTCGACTATCCCGACTACCTCTCACTCGACGCCTATGCCACCGGCGAAACGCGCGCGCCGAGGCGATGAGCCCGGAGATCACCGTCTACTCCAGGCCCGACTGCCATCTGTGCGCCGAGGCGATGGCTGCGCTGCGCGCGCTGCAGGCCGAGCTTGGCTTCGGCTTGCGCGAGCGCGACATCGACGACGACGAAGCGCTCCAGCGCGCGTATTTCGAGCGTATTCCTGTGATTGCGCTCGACGGCGAGGAGCTGTTCGAGCACTTCATCGACGAGGCGATTCTGCGCGAGCGACTAGAGTCCCGAGCATGAGTTACGGCGAGACGACCGCGCGCCCGCGGGAGCTTGCAGTCGACGGCACAGGCGTCTCCAGCGAGCGTCTTTCGCTCGGCGTCGCGGCACGCCTGTCGCGCTATCTGCAGGTGCTCACGCAGGCCAAGAAGATGGGAAAGGAGACGATCTCCTCACAGGAGCTCTCCGACTACACGCACGTCAACTCCACGCAGATTCGCCGTGACCTCTCGGGCTTTGGCAAGTTCGGCAAGCGCGGCGTCGGCTACAACGTCGAGGCGCTCGTATCGCAGATCCGGAAGATCCTGCGCACCGCCGGACAGCACAACATCGCGCTGCTCGGCGCCGGCCATCTGGGCAAGGCGATCGCCTCCTCCGACATCTTCGCCGACCATGGCTTCCGCGTCGTCGCGATCTTCGATGTAGACGAGCGCAAGGTCGGCACCAACGTCGGCAACCAGCTCGTGCGCCACACCTCCGAGCTGCGCCAGCTGGTCGAGGACGAGGACATCGTCGTCGGCGTGCTCGCCGTGCCCACGCAGGCCGCCCAGGGACTGGCCGACGAGCTCGTCGAAGCAGGCGTGAAGATCATCTTCAACTACTCCGAGTCACTGCTGCTCGTGCCGCCCGAGGTCACCGTGCACACCTCGAGCCCCGCTGTCGATCTGCTCTACGCGCTGTACTTCTACTTGACCTGACCGGACCGACCTCACACGACTCTCTGCCCACGCGCGCTATTACTCAGTGGGTCGAAGCGCCGAGCGAAGGGCGCGAAGCGCCGAGTGCAGACCGTACGCGGGACCTCAACGCCGAAGCCATGACCAGCCTGGACCTAGACCGAGCGGCCGAGACGTTCGCCACGGCCACCGACTTCACCGTCGGGATCGAGGAGGAGTTCTCGATCCTCGACCCGCGCACGCTCGACATGCTGCCGCGCTTCGAGCAGCTACGCGATATCGCGGCGCAGACAGATCCGCTGCTGTACGAGCACATCACCGGCGAGCTGATCTCCTCCGAGATCGAGATCATCTCGGGCGTCGGCGGCGACGTGCAGCACGCGCTCTCGCGCCAGCGCGAGCACCGCAAGCGCCTGTTCGCGCTCGCCGATGCGCAGGGCGTCGCGCTCGGCGCCACCGCCACCCATCCCTGGGCCGACTACCGCGAGCAGCCGATCATCGACACCGAGCACTACCGTCGCGTCGAGGAGGGGCTGAAGTACGTCGCCTGGCGCAACAACACCTTCAGCCTGCACGTGCACCTCGGCGTGCGCGACCTCGATCGCGCGATCCGCGTGTGCGACCGCCTGCGCCCGCTGCTGCCGCTGCTGCTCGCCATCTCCGCCAACTCGCCCTTCCTCGACGGCCGCGACAGCGGCCTTCACTCGGCGCGCACGCAGAGCTTCACCAAGAGCTTCCCGCGCTGTGGCATCCCCGACGCCTTCGGCGGCTGGGCCGCCTACCGCGAGTACATCGAGTTCCTCGTGCGCACGCAGTCGATCGTCGAGTTCACGCAGGTCTGGTGGTCCGTGCGCCCGCACTTCAGCTTCGGCACCGTCGAGGTGCGGATCTGCGACGTGCAGGCCACCGCGCAGGAGTCAGACGCGCTCGCCTCGCTGATCGCCGCCTGCATCGCTCAGGCCGCGCGCGACGTCGACGATGGCGTTCCCTTCAACGACCCCGCGCCGCGGCTGATCGAGGAGAACATGTGGCGGGCGATCCGCTTCGGCCTCGACGGCAGGCTGATCGAGCTCTCAAATGGCGAGCAGTACCCCGCGCGCGAGGCGATCGAGCGGCTTGCCGCCTGGACCGTGCCGATTCGCGGCGAGCTCGGCATCGAGCTCGCCTTCCCCGAGCGCAACGGCGCCCAGCGCCAGCGCCAGATGATCGAGGCCGGCGCCTCGCGCGAGGAGGTCTTCGCAGCCTCCGTCGCCGAGACGCGGCAGACCTACTCCCAGGAGGTGACGGTGTGAGCACCGATCCCAATGCGCCCCAAGACCCGGCCGTCGGCGAGCCCGCCGGCGAGCCCGCAGCCCCGGCCCGGGCGGCGATCCCGGCCCCGGCGGTCCCGGTCCGCAGCCGAGCGAAGAGGAGCTGCGCGCCGCCTACGAAGCCGAGCTCGCGCGCATCACGAGCACCGACATGATCCTGCAGGCCGCAGTCTCGCTGCTGAACGTCGGCAGCTACCGGCTGATGCCGGCTCCCGCCGGCGGACCCGAGGCCGGCGCACCTCCCGGCTCCGGACGTGACCTCGAGCAGGTACGCGACGCGATCGACGGCGTGCGCGCGCTGCTGGAGATCCTCGAGCGGCGCGTGCCCAGCGAGGTGCGCCCCCTGCGCGACGCCCTCTCGCAGCTGCAGATGGCCTACGCGCGCGAAGTGCAGGCGAGCGGCGGGGAGCCCGCCCCGAGCGGCGGCGAGCCGGGGCAAGGTGGCGCGGAGACCCAGTCCGCAGGCGGCTCCACAGGCTCCGGCGGGGGCACTCCCGGCGCCCCCGGAGGCTCCTCTCCCGGGCAGGGGCCGGGGCAGGGACCGGCTCCGGACGAGCCGGGCCAGTCCGGCCCGGGCCCGGCCGAGTCGAGCGGCAGGCTGTGGGTGCCCGGCCGCTGAGCGGCCCGGGCGCACCCTGAGCGACGAGAGCCGCGCTCGCGGTGGCCGTCGCGGACACCGATTCCCGGGCCGCTCGCGTACGCAGCGGCCCGGCATCGCGCCGCGCGACGCGGTAGACTGCCCGCGCGTTTGCACCGGGTTGTCGCTTTACCGAGCGCCCGGTCAGTCAAATGTGCGCGCGATAGATCCTCGCGCGGCACGCCAATCAGACCGCGGAGGATTTTCAGTTGAGCAGCTTTCTGACGAACCATGGGGTCGTCGTCGCCCTCGTATGCGCCGCATGCGCCGTTGTCTACGGCGTGCTGACGACGCGCTCCCTGCTTGCGCTCTCACCGGGCAACGAGAAGATGCAGAGCATCTCGCTGGCCGTCCAGCAGGGGGCTCGCGCCTACCTGAATCGCCAGTACGCCACGATCGCGGTCGTCGGCGTGGTGCTGTTCGTCGCGCTGATCTTCATCCAGAACATCGCAGTCGCCGGCGGCTTTGCGCTGGGCGGCCTGCTGTCCGGTTCGACCGGCTACATCGGCATGAACGTCTCCGTGCGCTCCAACGCCCGTGTGGCCGAGGCCGCGCGCTCCGGCGTCTCGCCGGCATTGCAGGTGGCCTTCCGCGGCGGTGCGATCACCGGTCTGCTCGTCGTCGGCCTCGCGCTGATCGGCGTTGCCGGCTACTACGGCGCGCTGACCTCGATCTTCAACGACAGCCCCAAGACCGCCGTCGACGCGCTCGTCGGGCTCGGCTTCGGCGGCTCGCTGATCTCCGTCTTCGCCCGACTCGGCGGCGGCATCTTCACGAAGGCCGCCGACGTGGGCGCCGACCTGGTGGGCAAGGTCGAGGCCGGCATCCCCGAGGATGACCCGCGCAACCCCGCGACGATCGCCGACAACGTCGGCGACAACGTCGGCGACTGCGCCGGCATGGCCGCCGACCTGTTCGAGACCTACGCCGTCACGGCCGTCGCCGTGATCCTGCTCGGCGTGCTCACCTTCCACGAGGCCACGCGCGTTGCCCTGTACCCGCTCGTGATCGGCGGCGTCGCGATCATCGCCTCGATCATCGGCACCTACGCCGTGCGCACCAAAACGGACAACGTCGAGCGCGCGCTGCTGCAGGGCCTCGTCGTCTCCGGCGTGCTGGCAGCCGGTGCGTTCGCGCCGATCACCTACTGGCTGATGCGCAACCTGACCTTCAAGTCCGTGGGCGACGCCGTCAACACCCCGCTGTGGTGGCACCTGTACCTGTGCTCGCTGATCGGCATCGCCGTCACAGCGCTGCTGTTCGGACTGACGGAATACTACACCTCGACCCGTTTCTCGCCCGTGCGCAAGACCGCCAAAGCGTCCGAGACGGGGCACGCGACGAACATCATCCAGGGCTTTTCCTCGGGTCTGCAGGCGACCGCTCTGCCGGCGATCGTGATCGTCCTCGGCATCTTCGGCGCCTGGAAGCTCGCGGGCGGCGGTGTGACCGGCATCTACGGCATCGGCGTGGCCGTGATGGGCCTGCTCTCGCTGACCGGGCTGATCGTCGCGCTCGACGCGTTCGGGCCGATCACCGACAACGCCGGCGGCATCGCCGAGATGGCCGAGCTGCCCGAGGACGTGCGCAAAGTGACTGACCGCCTCGACGCCGTCGGCAACACGACCAAGGCCGTGACCAAGGGTTACGCGATCGGCTCAGCCGTGCTCGCCGCCGTCGTGCTGTTCGCCGGCTTCCAGAAAGAAATCGAAGAGAAGGTCGGCCACGTGATCTCCTTCGGCATCAACGAACCGCCGGTGCTGATCGGCCTGCTGCTCGGCGGCCTGATGGTCTGCCTGTTCGCCTCGCTCTCGATCGAGGCCGTCGGGCGCGCCGGCGGCGCCGTCGTCGAGGAGGTTCGCCGCCAGTTCCGCGAGCACCCCGGGATCATGGACTACACCGAAGAGCCCGACTACGCGGCCTGCGTGGACATCGTCACCAAGACCGCCCAGCGCGAGATGATCCTGCCCTCGCTGCTGCCGATCCTGCTGACGCTGATCGTCGGACTGATCGACCAGCAGGCGCTCGGCGGGCTGTTGATCGGCGTGATCGTCGTCGGCTTCTTCTTCGCCGTGATGATGACCGCGGGCGGCGGCGCGTGGGACAACGCAAAGAAGCTGATCGAGGACGGCGCGTTCGGCGGCAAGGGCTCCGAAGCCCATGCGGCGTCGGTCACCGGCGACACCGTCGGCGATCCGTTCAAGGACACCGCCGGGCCGGCGATCAACCCGATGATCAAGGTCGCCAACATCGTGGCGATCCTGATCATCCCGATCATCACTTGATCGACGCCCGGCCGGACTGGCCGGCCGGGCCCAGGGCGCCTAAGCTCAGCATGAGATGAACGGCCGAACCGTGCACCGCTCCGGCACGCTCGTGCTGTCGTTGCTGATGGCCGCGATCGGGCTTGCGCTGATCGGTCAGGTGATCGCGGGCGACGGCGGCGTGCTCTCGGCGCGCCTGCTGCTCGGCGTGCTGTTCCTGGCGGGCGGCGTCGCGCGCCTGTGGCTCGAGTACAAGCGCGGCGGGCGTGAGGGGTCGTCGTAGATGAGCGACGGCGAGGGCGCGGGGGAGTCCGCCGAGGAGCAGCGGCCGCCGCTCGGTGAGGCGGGGGGAGAGGCGCCGAGCGGCACCGGTGCGCCCGGCGTGAAGCCGCAGGCCGAGCTCGGTCGCGCCGAGGCCGAGCGGATCGCGCTGCAGATCTCCGCGCGCTCTCTCTCGACGGCGCGCCGCAGCGTCGGCTCGCCGACGCTGTTCGCGATCGTCTACACCCCGCTGGCAAGTGCGATCTACTTCTCGCTCGGCGTGATCTCGGGGCACGCGCTCGGGCTCACGCCAGTCGTCTTCCTGATCGCGGCGCTGCTGTTCGCGCTGACGGCGATGACCTACGCCGAGGGTGCCTCGCTGCATCAGGAGCGCAGCGGCTCGACCGTGTTCGCGCGCTACGCCTACAACGAGCTCGTCAGCTTCATCGCAGGCTGGGCGATCCTGCTCGACTACGTGATCCTGATCGCGGTCACGTGCTACTCGGCCACGCAGTACCTGCGCGTGTTCTGGAGCCCGCTCGGCCACAGTGCCGAGGCGCTCGGGCTGGCACTCGTGTTCATCCTGCTCGTCGTGCTCGGCAACATCCGCGGCTTCGGCTGGCGGCGCTCGCGGCGGGTGGCAATGATCGTCGTCGCCGACCTCGGGCTGCAGGCCCTGATCGTCGTGCTCGGGCTCGTGCTGTTCTTCAACCCGCACACGCTGCTCGACCCGATCCACCTCGGCAGCGCGCCGAGCTGGTCGGACCTGATCTTCGCTCTGACCGTCGCTGCGATCTCGTTCACGGGCCTCGAGTCAGCGGCCGGGCTGGCCGGCGAGGTGCGCATCTCCAGCGGCCAGCTCAAGCGGCTCGTCGGCAGCGGCACGGCGACGGTCGTGTTCATCTACGTCGGCATCGCGCTCGTCGCCGTCACGGCGCTGCCCGTCCACAACGGCCACACGCAGCTGGCCACGCGCTTCCTCGACGACCCCGTCGTCGGCATCGTCGGCCAGATGAAACCGCACTGGCTTGCCGAAACGCTGCGCTACGTCGTCGCCGGACTTGGCGCGCTGACGCTCGTCGCGGCGGCCAACTCGGCGATGCTCGGGCTCTCGCGCCTTGCCTACTCGCTCTCGACCAACCGCCAGATCCCGAGCGGCCTGGGGCGACTGCACCCGCAGCGCTCGACGCCGTACGTGCTGATCATCCTCGCCGGGATCGTCGCCGCCGGGCTGGTCGTGCCGGAGAACCTCGACTTCCTGATCGGCATCTACGCGTTCGGCGCGCTGCTGGCCTTCACGATCGCCCACGTCTCGGTCGTCAAGCTGCGCTACTCAGAGGCCGAGAACGCGCGCGGCTACCGCATCCCGCTGTCCGTCTCCTGGCGCGGCGGCAGCCTGCCGCTGCCGGCCGTGTTCGGCGCTGTGATCTCGGCCTTCGGCTGGCTGGCGGTGATGGTCGTGCACGACCCGGCCCGCTACGTCGGGCTCGGCTGGATGGCCGTGGGCATCGCGATGTACGTGATCTACCGCCGCGCCGACGAGGCGCCGCTGCTGCGCCGCGTGACGGTCGCGCCCGAGGTGCTGCGCGCCGAGCCACCGCGCGAACGCGACTACGGCTCGATCCTCGTGCCGCTTTTCGGCACGCGCCTGGACGAGGACATCGTGCAGACCGCGGCGCTGCTCGTCGCCGGCGAGCAGACCGACGAGGCGGCGATCGACGAGGCCACGATCGAGGCCGTGTGGATCTTCGTGATCCCGATGTCGCTGCCGCTCGACGCGCGCCTGCCCGAGGCGCAGGTCAAGGAAGCGCGCCAGGCGCTCGCGCGCGCCAAGGCCGTGGGGGAGGAGTACACGGGCGTGCAGGTCGCCACGGCCACCGTGCGCACGCGCCGCGCCGGCTATGCGATCGTCGACGAGGCCAAGCGTCGCGGCGTGGAGGCGATCGTGCTCGGCGCCGAGGAGCCCTCGCTGATCCGCGGCGGTGCGCGCCTGGGCGGGCGCGGGGGGCCGCTGGAGAACTTCGTCGGCGACGTGACCAAGTACGTGATCGACAAGGCGCGCTGTCGCGTGATCGTCACCGCGCCGGCCGCCGGCGACTCGCTGGCCGAGCGCCGCTCGCGCTTGGCCGAGGCCGGCGCAGCCGAGCCCGGCTCCTGAGTCTGGAGCCGCAGCTTGCGCGAAGCCCTGCATCGACTAATCTGCGGCGCATGTTCGTCTTGATCGTCGGAGCCGGGCGCGTGGGCTCGGCTGTCGCCAAGTCGGCGATCGCCTCGGGTCATGAAGTGTCCGTGCTCGACGAGGACCCGCTCTCGCACGAGCGCCTCGACGCGGGGCAGACCGTCAGCTGGGAGGACGCCGGCGGTCAGTTCACCGTCGGCACTGCCCTGGAGATAGACGCGTTGATCCAAGCCGGCATCGAGCGCGCAGAGGTTTTCATAGCCTCCACCGACGGCGACAACACCAACCTGATCATCGCTCAGATCGCTCAGCGCCGCTTCGGCGTGGAGCGGGTGATCGTGCGCGTGATGGACCCCGCTCGTGCCAGCTGGTACGGCGAACAGGGCCTGCATACGATCTCCCCGACCAAGCACGCGATCGAGATGTTCGAGCGCGCGCTGGCGCCAGAGCCGGCTTAGCGATGTACGCGATCATCGTCGGCGCCGGCAAGGTCGGACGCAACCTCGCGCGAGAGCTGATCGGCAAGGGCCACGAGGTCACGATCATCGAGTCCTCGCGCCCGCGCTACCTGGCGATGGAGGAGGAATTCGAGCACGCTGCGCAGTACGGCGACGCGACCGAGCTGTGGGTGCTCGAGCGCTCCGGCATCCAGCGCGCCGACCTCGTGATCGCCGTCACCGGCGACGACGAGGACAACATGCTCGTCTGCCAGGTCGCCAAGGAGAAGTACCTCTGCGATCGCATCATCGCGCGCGTCAACAACCCGCGCAATCACGACCACTTCCGCCTGCTCGGGATCCAGCCCGCCGTCTCTGCGACCGACCTGATCCTGCGCCTGATCGAGCACGAGGTGCCGCGCTACGGCCTCGTGCACCTGCTTGCGCTCGAAGAGGAGCGCCTGGAGATCATCGAGCTCGAGGTCGCCGAGGACGCGCCCACCGTGGGGCAGTCCGTCTCCGAGATCGCCCTGCCCGAGGGCAGCCTGATCATCTCCGTGCTGCGTGGCGGCACCGGCTTCGTGCCCAAGGCCGACACCGTGATCGAGGCCGGCGACGAAGTGCTGCTCGTGCTCGATCCCGGGCTTGAGGAAGCGATCACCGCTTACTTCGCGCCGAACGGGCACGAGGCTGTGAACTAGCCTCACCCGAGGATCCTCGACGCGCTTGCGCGGCGGGCACGAACGCCTGTTCCCGTGAAAAGCCGAGGGTCCAGCCCTCTCGCCGGGGCCTGGGCTGCCGTCCGTCGTTTGGCTATCCTTTTCGCCTGAGACGCCCTTCCGGGATAGTCCAATTGGCAGTGACGCCCGGTTCTGGTCCGGGAGATTGGGGTTCGAGTCCCTGTCCCGGAGCCTCTAGGTCATCGGCGCGCCTGCGCCAGCGGTGTCAGCTTTCGGGACGCGCCTGTGTAGGCGCTCGACGGTTTCTCTGTATTCGCGGTCTTTGCACGCGTGCTCAAAAATGACGTCAAATGCGTCTGCTGCGGCTTGACGGGCCTCGGCGGCAGCCTCAAGTTGCCATTTATCCAAGCGTTGCGATGGCACAAAGAGATCTGCAACGTATGCAAAGTGACTGAACGCCGAATCAACAACGGCCCATTCCCAAGTTCGGATCTCACCGGCGAGAGCCTCTCTTGATTGATGCCACGTGTCCACGGGACGCGACCAGTCGAAGGCCCGGGGCCAAGTCCGGGCCTCTACGAGTCTGTTCGTCGCGTTTTGTGCGATGACCAGTTCGCCCAGGATCACGCGTGCCGCGATCTTTCGTCTCCCCCGACTCCGTCGATAGTCGGCGTAGAAGCTCACACCACCGGTAGATAGTGCACCTGCCACTGCGCCCAGCACGATCAGCCCGATCGTTCCCATCCGTGAATAATCGTTGAGGACGCAGTCGGATCTACCGTTTGCCGGCCCCAGCGATAGTCCCGACCGGCCTCCGGCGCTACGGGACGGCTTTGACCTCAAGCCCTTCGTTGCCCGTCACCGTGATTTCGACGGCGAGCGAGGCGGCCTTGGCTTTGCCTTCGCCGATCGTGGCGAGCAGCGGTTTGGCAGCGAAGCCTTCGAAGGCTTCTGGTTTCTGCTTGCCCTTGCTGCCGGCCAGCTTGAGCTTGACGGTGCTCGACATCGTGTCGAGCGGCGTGACGGTGGCGATCACGGAGCCTTCGAGCGCGATCTGCACGGCGCCTGCACCGACGCCGCATTCGAGTTTGCCGAGCAGGGGCTGACCGCCGCCGCCATGAAGCGCGCTGCCGATTGCGGGGGGCTTGGTGCCGGTGGCGGCCTTGATCACACCGAGTTCTCCTTCGAGCGGGTTGAGCGCGATTTCGCCGGTGGTGGCCTTTTCGTTCTGGCACGGTCCGCGCCCAGGCTGTTCGCAGCCGCCGAGCGTGATGTGCAGCACTTCGGTCTTGGCGCCCGTGTATTCGCCGCTGCCGGAGAGGGCGGTGCAGGAGACCTTCGCTTTGCGCTTGGTTTCGAGCACGAGCGCGCCGCCGTGCAGCGTGAAGCCGGGGACGGCGGGGCCGGGCAGCCATTCGTAGGCGCCTTTGCCCGGTTCGCTCGGTTTGGTGCAGGTCGCCTCGCCGTAGCCGCCGTGGGCGCCGGAGGCGGTCAGGCAGCGGCCGCGTTCGGGCAGGCTCTCGCCGGTCTGGAAGGTCTCGTCTTTGCCGATGGACGTGCCGCCGGCGTTGGTCGCCGAGACGCGGAAGTGATAGGTGCTCGACGGCGTCAGTCCGGAGACGCTCGCGGCGACGGCGACGGCGCTTTCGCCTCCGCCCGGCGATGGCGTGCAGGGGGCGCTCGCGCTGTAGGGCAGCGAGCTGCCGTATTCCAGGCGACAGTCGGTGACAGGTTCGCCGTTGGGATTGACCGTCGCGTTGAGCGTCGCCGTGGTCGGTCCGACGGGCTGGGCGACCATCGTCACGACGCTCGGCGGCGCCGGTCCCGGCGGGTTCGAGGCGGGGCCCGGTTCAGGGTGCGTCGGCAGCAGCACGGGCGGCTTGGGCGACTGGTTGAAGTCGAAGTCGCTTGCGATGTCGCCGAGGCCGGGCGCTTCTTCGCGCACGTCGGGGCGTTTGTCCGGACGCCCGTCGGTTTTCGGGTCCAGCCGCTGGCCGCTGAGGAAGTCGTCCTCGATGAACTTCAGGTAGGCGTCGTGGCTGAGGCGCTGGTGGTCGACGTATCCGCTCTTGGCGTACGGGCTGATCACGAGACCCGGCACGCGCAGGCCGTAGCCGTTGACGTCGACGTTGGGCGGCTGGACGTGGTCGTAGAAGCCGCCGGCATCGTCCCAGGAGAGGAAGATCGCCGTGCTGCCCCAGCACGGGCTCTTCATGATCGTGTTGATCAGCGTCGTCACGTATGCCTGGCCCTTGGAGAGGAGCGAAGGCGGGTGTTCTGAGACTTCGAGGTTGGGCACGATCCACGACACGTTGGGCAGGCCGCATTCGCCGCCCTTGTGGGCCGCTTCGTAGAAGTGGTTGAGACCCTGGACGTTATGCTGCTTGCCGTCTTCTTCGACGTCGGTGAAGTCCTGCAGCGGGTTCCAGATCCCCGGAGTCTGGGGGCTCTGCGCGACGTGTTCGCAGGTCAGCTCTTCGTCGTCCTCGCAGTCGGGCTCGTTGCCTTCCTTGACGTAGTAGCGCCAGCTGACGCCCGCCTTGTCCATCAGGTAGGTGATGTCCGTCCAGGCATACGTTGCTTTGCCTGGCACGCTCGGCCCGTCCCACGTCTTCGAGGGCGTCTTCGGCGCGAGCGTGTTTTTGCAGTCGAGCGGGTTTTTGTCTCCTCTGGGGCAGCTCGCCGACCAGGCGGAGACCATGTAGAGGTGCTCGGTCAGGCTCCACGCCGAGGCCGACTCGAACAGGTTGTCCTGCAGCGTGAAGTCTTTGGCGTAGGTCCAGTAGTTGGGGATCTCGCGCGCGTCGTGGTAGCCCATCACGTCGTTGCAGCCCTTCGCCGCCTTGGGCGCCCGCGCTTCGGCTTCGGCCTGGGGCGGGCACGGTGAGCAGTTGGGGTCGGTCTTGCCGCGACATTTCTTGGTCGTCTCGGCCTCGCCGACGAAGCCGTCCATCAGCCCCCCGTCGATGTCGCCTTCGAATGCCTTCGTCCCGTGCGGGCCGCCGTAGTTTTCGTCATGCGGGTCGTGGTAGGGCTTGACGCAGCCGCCCCCCGCAGGGTCCGGCACACACACTCCGCCCGGTATCCCGTGGGCGCCCGGATAGGTGCCGAAGTACTCATCCAGCGAGCGGTTCTCCTGCATGATCATCACGACGTGCTTGATGTTGTGGATGCCTTCGCCCGGAGTCGCCTGTGCGGCGGCGGGCAGCCCGGCGCCGCACAGTGCGGCGGCGATCAACGACAGGACCAGCAGCCGCCCGGCAGACGCGGCCGAAGCCATCCAGCGGCGGCGGCGGCGCGGGCGCGTGAGCGAACGCTCGCTGTCGCGCCCGCGCCGGCATCCCTGCCGCGCGCCCCCCTTGCACGAATCCCCACGCACGATTGACGGGACTGTACTGATGTGCGCCGCCGCTGTCAGGCGGCAGCCGCCTGCGCGGCCCAGTCGCGATACAGCTCGTAGTAGCGCCCCTCGGCGGCGATCAGCTCGTCGTGGGTGCCCTGCTCGGCGATGCGGCCGTGCTCGAGCACGACGATGCGCCCTGCCTGGCGGATCGTGGAGAGCCGGTGGGCGATCACGATCGACGTGCGTCCGGCGAGCAGGCGCCTGAGCCCCTGCTCGATGCGCGCCTCGGAGTGCAGGTCGACGTTGGAGGTGGCCTCGTCGAGCACGAGGATGCGCGGGTCGGCGATCAATGCGCGGGCGAAGGCGATCAGCTGGCGCTGGCCGGCCGAGAGCTGCGTGCCGCGCTCGCCGATTTCGGTGTCGTAGCCGCTGGGCAGCTCTGAGATGAACTCCTCGGCACCGACGGCTGCGGCGGCGGCGCGGATCTGATCGGCGTCGGCGTCGGGGCGGCCGAAGGCGATGTTCTCGGCGACGCTGCCGCTGAACAGGAAGGCCTCCTGCGGCACGATGCCCATCTGCGAGCGCAGCGAGCGGCTGGAGACTTCGCGCAGGTCGTGGCCGTCGATCAGGATCGCGCCGCTGGTCGGATCGTAGAAGCGCGCGATCAGCTTGGCCATCGTCGACTTGCCGGCGCCGGTGGCGCCGACGAGCGCGACGGTCTGCCCGGGCGGGATCTGCAGGCTGATGTGGTCGAGCGCGAGCACCTGCTCGGCGTCGGAGTCCTCGCCGCGACGGCGCTGGTAGGCGAAGGAGACGTCGTCGAAGTCGACCTCGCCGGCGATTCGCGGCAGCTCGACGGCGTCGGCGCGGTCCTCGAGGTCGGGCTTGACGTCGAGCAGCTGGAAGATCTTCTCCAGCGCGGCCATGCCGGACTGGTAGGTGGCATACAGCTGGGAGAGCTGCTGGATCGGTTCGAACAGGTTCGACAGGGCGGCGACGAAGGCGACGATCGTGCCGATCGAGATGTGCCCTTCGATCGCCTGCAGCCCGCCGTAGAGGACGATCGCGGCGACGGCCAGCCCGGAGAGCATTTCGACGGACGGGAAGTAGGCGGCGTTGAGCTTGACGGTCACCATGTTGGCGTCGCGGTTGTCCTGGTTGAGCGCGACGAACTGCTGCTCGTGCACGGGCTCCTGGGCGAAGGTGCGCACGACGCGGATGCCGGAGAGCGTCTCCTGCAGGTAGCCGGTGATCGAGCCGATCGTCTCTCGCGTGCGGCGGAACGCGCCGGCGGAGATGATCCGGAACCAGAGCGAGCCGGCGAGCACGATCGGCAGCACGCAGAAGGTGATCAGCGCGAGCTTGACGTCGAGGTAGAGCAGGATGCCGACGGTGCCGATCAGCGTCAGCCCGGCCTGGAACAGCGTCACGACGGAGTCGGTGACGAGCGAGTCGAGCGCCTCGACGTCGTTGGTGATGCGCGAGATCAACACGCCGGCGGGGCGGCTCTCATAGAAGCCGACGGGCAGCGTCTGCAGGTGCGTGAAGATGCGGATGCGCAGGTCGGCGAGCACGCGCTGGCCGACCCAGCCGACGAGGTAGGTCTGCACGTAGGTCATCAGCCACACGAGCAGCGCGGCGGCCATGAAGGCGACGACGACGAGCTCGAGTTTGCCGAAGTCGTGGCGCTGGATGCCGTCGTCGATCGCGGCGCGCGCGAGCAGCGGCGGAGCGAGCGAGGCGGCGGTGCCGAGCACGAGCGCCACGACGGTCAGCGCGGCGCGGCCGCGGTAGGGCTTGATCAGCGCGAGCAGTCCGCGCAGGTTGCGCCCGCGCGTGCCGCGGCTGGCGCGCTCGCCGGTCCAGGTCGAGCCGGGGCCACGTCCGACCACCGGGCTCACAGGCCGCTCCCCTGCGGCTCGAGCGGCTTGCGCGTCATGAAGACCTGATCGGGCAGCCCCTTCTCGACGATCTCGCGGTACAGCTCTGACTCGCCGAGCAGGTGCTCGTGGTCGCCGTGGGCGACGATCCGGCCGTGGTCTAGCACGACGATCTCATCGGCCAGCGAGATCGTCGAGAGGCGGTGGGCGATCACGAAGGTCGTGCGCCCGGCCATCGCCTCGTCGAGCGCGAGCTTGATGCTCTGCTCGGTCGAGGCGTCGACGGAGGAGGTCGCGTCGTCGAGGATCAAGACGCGCGGATCTGCCAGCAGCGCGCGGGCGATCGCGATCCGCTGGCGCTGGCCGCCGGAGAGCGACAGGCCGCGCTCGCCGACGCGCGTGTCGAAGCCGTGCGGCAGGCGCGCGACGAACTCGAACGCCTGCGCGCGGCGCGCGGCGGATTCGATCTCCTCGATGCTCGCCGACGGGCGGCCGTAGGCGATGTTCTCGGCGACGGTCGCGCTGAACAGGAAGGGGTCGTCGCGAGACGACGGCCACGGCCTGGCGCAGCGAGGCGAGATCGACCTCGCGCACGTCGGCGCCGTCGAGCAGCACGTGCCCCTCGCTCGTGTCGTACAGCCGCGAGATCAGCGAGACGAGGCTGGTCTTGCCCGAGCCGGTGCCGCCGACGAGCGCGACGGTGCGTGCCGGCGGGCACGTCGAGTGAGACGTCGGTCGAGCACGGGCCGGGCGGCGCGGGCGGCCCGCGGGCGGCCGTCGCTGTCGCTGTCGAGCATCAGCTCGCGCGGACCGGCGTGCACGGCGCCGAAGTCGTCGCCCTCGTCGTAGCGCAGCGTGACGTCGCGCAGCTGCACGTGGCCGTTGCCCTGCGGGCAGCGCCGACGCGCCTGGCGGCGCGACGATTCGCGGGTCGCGGTCGAGCACCTGGAAGATGCGCGCGCCGGAGGCGGTCGCGCGCTGGGCGAGGCCGAGCGTCATGCCGAGCGAGCGCATCGGGCCGATCAGCATGTTCAGGTAGAGGTAGAACTGCGTGAACTGCCCGAGTGTGAGGTGCGCGTGGATCACGCGGTTGCCGCCGATCAAGAGCACGGCGGCGAGCCCGAGCTGAGGCAGGAAGCCGATCGCGGGGTTGAACTTGGCCTCCAGGCGCGTGGCGACCATCGACTGATCGAATACGCGCGAGACGGAGTGGCGGAAACGCTGCAGCTGCTGGGGCTCGCGCGCGAAGGACTTGACGACGCGCACGCCGGAGATGTTCTCCTCGGCGTCGGCCGTGAGCTCGCCGATCCGCTGCTGGACCTCCTGGATGGCAGGGCGCGCGGTGCGCCCGTAGCGCTGGGAGATCCACACGACAAACGGCGTCGGCGCCATCGCGATCAGCCCGAGCTCGGGGTTGATCACGATCATCGCGATGCCGGCGAGCACGAGCGTGAGCGCGGACTGCAGGATGAACACGAGCCCGTAGCCGAGGAAGAAGCGCACGGCCTGCAAGTCGACTGTCGCGCGCGACATCAGCTGGCCGGTCTGCTGGCGGTCGAAGAAGCCGAGCTCGAGGCGCTGTAGGTGGCCGTAGATGCGCTCGCGCAGGTCGAACTCGATGCCGAGCGAGACGCGCCCGGCGATCATCCGCCGCATGTACGTGAGCAGCCAGCGCACGAGCACGATCGCGGCGATCACGATCGCGAGCATCAGCAGCGTGTGGCGGTCGTGCGCGCGGGCGGCCAGTTCGTGGTGGCGCGCATGGCTGTCGCCGTGCCTGATCGCTTCGACGGCGGAGCCGGTGAAGTGGGGGATCAGCACGGTCACGACCATCGCGAGGCTGGCGAGCGCCCACGAGACGATCAGCCCCCGCTTGTAGGGGCGCAGAAATCCGAGCAGTCGGTAGAACGTGGTCATAGTTGTATGGTCAACGATTATCGCAGGCGCGGGCGCGCAGATGTGGCCGGCACCGGAACTCCCCGCCTAAGCTTGCTCCATGTCCGAGCGCCCGAGCCAACCGCCGCGCGACGGCGCGCGAGCGGGGCTGTGCGACACGTGCGCGCACCAGCAGGAGGTGCGCAACACGCGCGGCTCGCGTCTTCTCGCTGTGCACCCGCTCGCGCGTCGATCCAGCTTATCCCCGATACCCGCGTGTCCCGGTGCTCGAGTGCGCCGGTTACGAACGCCGGCAGTCCTGATTTTTTGATGATCTGAAGAGATGGCCGCGGGCTGCTCGTGCGGCGCATGCAGCCGCGGAACGCGACGGGCGCAGCTCAGCCGGCGACGGCCGCCGCGGGCTCGCCGCCCTGACCCTCGCTCTCGGCCGGGACGTGCGGTGCGACGAAGTCGCTGCTGCGCACGAGCACGAAGGCGAACACGGAGCCGGCCAGCGCGACGCAGGCGGCGATGATCAGGATGCTCGAGAAGGCTTCGGTGAAGCCGACGCGGTAGGAGTGCATCAGCGCTTCGCGGCGCGGCGTGGGGCAGCGAGCGCGCGACTTGCCCGACTTCGCCCGAGACGAGCGCCGTCGTCAGTTTGCCGTGCGCTGCGTGCAGCACTTCGCGCCCCGGCCCGGTCGACAGCGCGGCAGTCGTGTCGCGCGTGACGTCGTGCTGGAAGATCGCGCCGAGCCCGGCGATGCCGGTGGCGATGCCGACCTGGCGGAAGGTGTTGTTGATGCCCGAGGCCATGCCGCTGCGCGAGTGGTGCACGACGCCGACGGCGGTCGAGGCGAGCGGCGGGTTGATCAGGCCGATGCCGGCGCCGGCGAGGATGAAGCCGGGGATCAGCACGGTCCAGTCCGAGCTCGGCGTCGACGGCGGTCATCGTCAACAGCCCGACGCCGACGAGGATCAGGCCGCAGCCGAGCAGCAGGCGGATCGGAACGCGCACGGACAGGCGTCCGGATAGCGGGGCGACGAAGAACGACAGCAGCGTGATCGGCAGGAAGCGCAGGCCGGCCTGCAGCGGGGTGTAGCCGAGCACGTCCTGGATGTACAGGGTCAGGTACAGGAACATCGAGAACATCGAGGAGGAGATCGCGAAGGCGACGATGCTCGCGCCGGCGAACGCGGGCTTCTGAAACAGCGTCAGGTCGAGCATCGGGCGCTCCTGGCGTCGCTCGACGATCACGAACAGCACGATCAGCACGGCCGAGCCGATCAGGAAGCCGAGGATGCGCGGCCGAGCCCCAGCCCTTTTCGTTGCCCTGGATCAGGGCGAACACGAGCAGGAACAGCGAGCCAGAGAAGGTCACGAGCCCGAGCCAGTCGACGCCGCGTGCGTTGGGGTCGCGCGACTCGGCGACCTGCGTCAGCGTCAGCGCGACGGCGGCGATCCCGATCGGCACGTTGACGAAGAAGATCCATTCCCAGCCGATGCCCGAGGTGATGATGCCGCCGACGATCGGCCCGACGGCGACGGCGCCGCCGATCACGCCGCCGTACACGCCGAAGGCGACGCCCGCGCTCGCGGCCGTGGAAGGCGCCGGCGATCAGCGCGAGCGAGGTGGCGAACATCATCGCCCCGCCGGCGCCCTGCACGGCGCGCGCGAGGTTCAGCGCCAGCGGCGTGCTCGGCCAGTCCGCAGGCGGCCGAGGAGAGCGTGAAGACGACGAGGCCGATCACGAAGACCATGCGGCGTCCGAAGCGGTCGGCGAGCGCACCCGCCGTCAAGAGGAACGCGGCCAGCGTCAGCGAGTAGGCGTTGACGACCCACTGCAGGTCCTGGAAGCTCGAGTGCAGCGAGCGCTGGATGTCCGGCAGCGCGACGTTGACGACCGTGATGTCGAGCAGCAGCATGAAGATCGCCACCGACACGGCGATCAGCGTCCACCACTTGCGCTCCACGTCCGCTCCTTACCCGCTCGTCCTGCATCTGGCTCTCACCGACTGACGCGACGCACTATAGGACCGGAGTCCGATCAGCCCGGCTGCAGGTGGCGGCCGAGGAACGGCACGATCTCGGCCCACAGCTTGGCCGCCGGCGCGGGCCGGTAGGTCGGGCGGTAGTCGGCGAAGAAGGCGTGGCCGGCGCCGTCGTAGACGTCGACTTTGACCTCCTGCCCGTCCTTGGCGGCCGGTGAGCTGATCGCCTCCGCGCAAGCCGCTCGCCGAGCTCGGGCGAGGGGTTCTGGTCTTCGGCGCCGACGGCCGCCAGCAGCGGGCAGCGCAGGCCCTCGGCGACCAGCTCGAGCGGCGGCGTCGGGCGCGACTGCGGTCGAGCGCTCCTCGGGCGTCGAGCGGTCGATGAAGCCGCCCCAGCAGTCGACGGCCGCGTTGAGCTTGTCCGAGGCGCAGGCGAACAGCAGCGCGTAGCGCCCGCCCATGCAGAAGCCGATGCAGCCGATCCGCCCGGTCACGCCGTCGAGGCCGCGCAGGTGGTCGGCCGCGCCCTCGAGGTCGCCGAGCGCCGTAGCGTCGGACATCGCAGAACAGGCGCGCCATCATCGCCGGCACGTCGCTCGTGTCGGGCGGGCCGCCTTCGCGCGTGTAGAGGTCGACGCCGAGCGTCACGTAGCCGATGTTGGCGAGGCGGTTGCAGACGTCGCGGATGTGCTCGCCGAGGCCGCCGGCCTCGTGGATCACGATCATCCCCGGGTGGCTCGCGGCGTCGGCCGGCCGCGCGAGGTAGCCGTTGACTGCGGCTCCGCCGGCGCCCGGGAACGTCAGCTCCTCGCCGCTGATCCGCGTCGGATCGCTGACGGCGCCGGGCACGCCTCGCGGACTCGGTTTGACCTCGATGCTCGGCATGCTCGGACCTCCTTGAAGGGGCTCAGAGGATCGCCTTCGGGTAGGCGCGCGTGGCGGCGGCCAGCATCACCGCGAAGAAGCCGAAGACGACGAGGAAGTCGAGCCACACCTCGCCGGCGCCGCCGACGCCGACGAGCATCTGGCGCAGGCCCTGGACCTCGTAGGTGAGCGGGTTCACGCGCGCGATCACGTGCAGCCAGCCGGGCATCAGGCTGAGCGGGTAGAGGGCGCTTGAGGCGAAGAACAGCGGCATCATGATCAGCTGCCCGATGCCCATGAAGCGCTCGCGCTCCTTGCACGGCGGCGGCGAGCAGCATCGACATGCAGGCGAACGCCGGCCGTGCCGAGCATCAGCAGCGCGAGCGTGCCGAGCACGCCGTCGACGCTCCAGCGCACGCCGATCCCGGCGACGGCGATCACGACGAGCAGCAGCAGCGCCTGCACGAGCGCGCGCACGCACGCGCCGGCGGCCTTGCCGAGCACGATCGCGCGTGCGCGGCAGCGGTGTCGCGAGCAGGCGCTGCAGCTGGCCGACGTCGCGTTCCCAGATCACGGCGAGGCCGAAGAAGATCGCGATGAACATCGCCGCCTGCGCCATCACGCCCGGCGCGAGGTAGGCGCGGTATTCGAGCGTGGCCGAGCGTCAGCGCGCGCGTGTGGCTGAGCGCGGTGCCGAAGATGAACAGCCACAGCAGCGGCTGCACCGAGCGCGTGAGGATGTCGAGGTGGTCGTGGCGCAGCTTGCGCATCTCCGACTGCGCCATCGCGTAGCGCGCCCGAGCCGAGCGCGCGCAGGCCGTCGGCGGTGAGCAGGCCGCCGCTCGGCGCCGGCGGCGCCGGGCAGGCCGCTAGCCGAGCCGGCGGGCAACGCGGCGCTGTGCGCGGACATCGGCGAGCCTCCCTTCCGAGCTCGCTCGTCGATCGCGCGGCCGGTGACCGCCGTGAAGACCTCCTCGAGGCTGTCGGTGCCGTGGCGCTCGAGCAGCTCGGCCGGCTCGCCCTGCTCGACCAGGCGCCCCATGGTCCATGATCGCCAGGCGCTCGCAGTAGCGCTCGGCCTCCTCCATCAGGTGCGTCGTGACGAGGATCGTCGTGCCGACCTGCTCGCGCAGCGCCTGCGAGGTGCTCCCAGACCATGCGCCGCGCCGAGGGGTCGAGGCCGACGGTCGGCTCGTCGAGGAACAGCACGGCTGGGCCGGTTGAGCAGCGCCGTGGCGATCTCCAGGCGGCGCAGCATGCCGCCGGAGAGCGTGCGCGCGAGCCGGTCGAGCATCGGCTCGAGCTTCATCGAGGCGATCGCCTGCTCGATCCGCTGCTTGCGCTCGCGCCCGCGGCACGCCGGTGACGCGCGCGTAGAAGTCGAGGTTCTCGCGTGCCGTCAGCGCGCCGTCGACGGAGATCGCCTGCGGGATGTAGCCGATCGAGGAGCGCACGGCGAGGCTTTCGCGAGCGCACGTCGTGCCCGGCCACGAGCGCGCGGCCGTCGCTCGGCGGCAGCAGCGTCGTGAGCACGCGGATCGTCGTCGTCTTGCCGGCGCCGTTGGGGCCGAGCAGGCCGAACACCTCGCCGGGCGCGACCGCGAAGGACACGCCGCCGACGGCCAGCGTCTGATCGAAGCGCACGACGAGGTCGTCGACGAGCACGCGCCGGGGTCGCCGGCATCGTCACGGCTTCGAGCCGCCCGTCGCCTCGAGCTCGGGCGGCGAACGTGCCCTGCGCGCGCGCGTCGAGCTCGCGGATCTTGCGCTTGCGCGCGCTTGCGTGTCTCAGACAGCTCGTGCTCGAGCTTGGCCAGCTCGCCGGCGCGCTTGCGCACGAGCTCGAGCTGGCGGTCGATGTGGCCGAGCGCCTCCGCCAAGCAGCTCGCGACGGCGCACGGAATCGACGTCCTCGCGGCGCAGCTGCGCGCGCACCTCGGCGCGCGCCTCCTCGGCGCTGAGCAGCGTCTTCAGCTCCTCCAGCGACAGCCCGAGCAGGTCTTTCAGGCGCATCAGCTCGCGCAGGCGCTCGACCTCGACCTCGGTGTACAGGCGGTGGCGGCCGGACGGTCGCGCGGGAGCCTCGGGCAGCAGGCCGATCTCCTCGTAGTAGCGGATCGTGCGCGGCGTCGTACCGACCAGGCGCGCGACGTCGCCGATGCGCAGGCTCGCGGGCTCCGTCGCCGTGCTCGCGGGATCGGGCTTTGCCGGCTGCGGGCTCATGCGCGCACGCCCATCCGTCCGTCGCCGGGCAGGGCGGAGGGACGCTCGCCTTCGACCGTCTCGTCGCGGCCTGGCACGAACGCCTCGTCGGCGAGCGCTTCCTCCCACGGCCTGATCGCAGAGCGCTCGTCGGCCGCTGTCGCGGCGTCGGCGTCGGCCGTCACGCTCGCGTGGTTCGGGCGCAGCAGGCACACGCCGGCGCCGAGCAGCGAGGTCGCCGCGAGCACCCACAGCGCGACGTGCATGTTTTCGATGAACGGCGCGAGCTTCTCCGCAGAGAGGCCCTGCGCGAGGCCGGAGAAGACGGCGAACAGCGTCGCCTTGGGCACAGCCGAGGTGACGATCGCGAGCACGAAGGCGATCGACAGCACGGCGCCCGTGTTCTGCAAGCAGCGTGCGCGCGCCGGCCGCGATGCCGCGCCGATGCGCCGGCACGACGCCCATCATGGCGGCCGTGTTGGGGCTGTTGAACATGCCCGAGCCGACGCCGACGACGGCCAGCCACAGGCCGCTCTGCCAGTAGGCGGTGTGCACGTCGAGCGTCGTCATCCCGGCGAGCCCGGCCGCGGTCACGAGCATCCCGAGTGACGGCCAGCGCGCGCGAGCCGTGGCGGTCGGCGTAGATGCCGGCGATCGGCGAGGCGATCAGCATGCCCAGCGCGAGCGGGATCAGCTTGATCCCGGCCGTGATCGGCGAGTCGCCCTGGGCGCCCTGGAAGTAGAAGACGAACAGGAACATCAGCGCAAAGCGCGCGAGGCCGTTGAGGAACGATGCCGCGCTGGCCGCCGCGAACAGGCGGTTCTTGAACAGCGCCAGGTCGAGCATCGGCGCACGCGAGCGACGCTCGATCGCGACCCACAGCGGCAGCAGCACGGCGGCCACGATCAGCGCGCCGAGCACGAGGCCGTCGTTCCAGCCGGAGATGCCGCCGCGCGAGACGCCGTAGACGAGGCCCGTGAGCCCGAGCACGAATGTGCTCGTGCCGAGCACGTCGTAGCTGCGCGCCGTGTCCTGTTTGGCCAGCTCGCGCAGGACGAGCGCGCCCCAGGCGGCGCCGGCGAGCGCGAAGGGGACGTTGAACCAGAAGACCCACTGCCAGGCGATCGCCACGAGCGCGCCGCCGAGCACCGGCCCGAGCACGAGGCCGATCGCGGCGACCATCGTGTTGGCGCCCATCGCCAGGCCCAGTTCCTCCTTGGGGAAGGCGTCGGTGACGAGCGCGGCGGCGTTGGCGAAGAGGAAGGCCGAGCCGATGCCCTGCAGGATCCGCCAGAGGATCAGCACGGTCGCATCGCCCGAGAAGCCGGCGCCGAGCGAGGCCAGCGCGAACAGCAAAAAGCCGCCGACGTAAGCGCGCTTGCGGCCGAACAGATCGCTCAGGCGGCCGGCCATCAGCACGAGCACGGTGGCCGCGATCAGGTAGGCCAGGATCACCCAGACGAGCGCCAGCAGGCTCGTGTGCAGCGAGCGCTCGAGGTCGGGCAGCGCGATGATCAGCGTGCCCGAGTTGGTCGCCGCGAGCAGCATGCCGAGGCTCGTACAGGACAGCGCCCACCACTTGTAGTTGGCGTGGCTCGCGTCGACGCCGAAACGCGATCCGGCGATCGTCTTCTTGCATTCATTCAAAAATTGACGTGAACGTAAAGATCACGATAGCAGGGCTCTGCTAAAACCTTCCCATGAGCGAGCGCAAGATCGAGAAGTCCGAGGAGCGGTGGCGCGAGCAGCTGACGCCGGCCCAATACGACGTGCTGCGCAAGGCCGGAACCGAGCCTCCGTTCACCGGCGAGTACGTCTACAACAAGGCCTCCGGCGACTATCGCTGCGCCGCCTGCGGCACGAAGCTGTTCGACGCCGACACGAAGTTCGAGTCGGGCACGGGCTGGCCCAGCTTCACCGAGCCGGCCGTCGCCGAGGCCGTCGAGCTGCGGTCGGACAACAGCCTGTTCATGCGCCGCACCGAGGTGCTTTGCCGCACCTGCGGGGGTCACTTGGGGCACGTCTTCGACGACGGTCCCGGGCCCGGCGGGCAGCGCTACTGCATCAACTCGGCCGCGCTGCAGTTCGACCCCGCGGACGCTGCGGCGGGCAACGCTGCCGAGGCAGACGCGAGCACCGCCGGCGAGCCCGCCGCCTCCTGATCGACGCACGCGCTTCGGCGCGGCCGGGCTGCATCACTCGCTAGGCTCCCCGGCATGATCATGGAGGCCCGCGCAAAGCGGCTTTCGACTCCGCTGCAGTGGGGTTGTCGTGAGAAGGCGGCCGTCGCGAGCCTGCTCGCCGTGCTGCTGGCTGCGCTGATCGCGCTCGGCGCATACGCGCTCACGAGCGGCTCGCCCGGACGCAAGGACTGCGTCGAAGCGCTCGCCCCGAGCACGCTCGGAGGCGTCAGGATCCACGGCTGCGGCGGTCATGCGCGCCAGCTGTGCTCGACCGCGTTGCAGCAGACAGACAAGCGGATCGGCGACACGCTCACCGAGTCCTGCCGGCGCGCCGGTTTCCCCGTCGGCTAGCCCACAAACTTGGGCTTTTCGCCGCGGATTGGGGCCTGCAGGACCCCGTCTATACAGGTGTCGAAAGGGCCAATCCAAGTGTTGGCCAATCTGTCCCTACCCGCCCCCTGACGGGGCCTGTTTCATACCCCGATCGTTGTGGTGCGCTGCCGCTCGCATGTGCGGGTTGGGGTTTGTCACCCGACATGACGAAAGGGGAACTGCACGCAAATGCCTACTTGGGTTCCATACCTTGAAGGGGCGCACCAGTGGCTGAATCCTGGCGACAACGCGTGGCAGATGACGGCAGCGACGTTCGTCGGGCTCATGAGCCTGCCTGGCCTGGCGGTCCTGTACGGCGGCGTGATGCAGAAGCGCTGGTCGGTCAACAGCATGATGCTCACGTTCGTCGCCTTCTCGCTCGTGCTGGTCGCGTGGGTGCTGTGGGCGTTCAAGATGGGCTTTGGCAGCCCAATCGGGGGCGGCAAGGGCTTCTTCGACACGTTCTGGGGTAAGTCCGGAACCGTCCTGGGGGCCAACGAACTCCAGAAACAGGCGCTGATCCCGTCGATTACGACGGGGCCACCGTTCCACTTCCCGCAGGCCTCGCTGATCTACTTCCAATTCGTGTTCGCGGCGATCACGCCGATCCTGATGCTCGGATCGGTGCTCGGGCGGATCAACTTCAAGGCATGGATTCCGTTCGTGCTCTTGTGGATCACGTTCGTGTACACGATCAACGCGTTCCTGATCTGGGGCGGCGGGTTCTTCTCCGCGCACGGCGCACTGGACTACTCCGGTGGTTACGTGATCCACCTCGCCGCCGGCATCTCCGGCTTCGTGGCGGCGGCCGTGATCGGACCGAGATTGCAGCGAGATCGAGAGGTCGACGCGCCCAACAACCTGTTGATGGTCGCGGTCGGCGCCGGTCTGCTGTGGCTCGGATGGAACGGCTTCAACGGTGGAGACTCCTACTACGCTGGCGCCAACGCGTCGGTGGCCGTGGTCAACACGAACCTGTGCACCGCCGTGGCGATGCTCGTGTGGATCGCGTGGGACTACATCTTCAAGGAAAAGCCTTCCTTGATCGGTTCGGTCAACGGGATGATCACCGGGCTGGTCGCGATCACGCCTGGAGCCGGTTTCTTCAACGGCTGGGGCGCGGCAGCGGTCGGCATCATCGCCTCGACGATCGTGTGGTTCGCGATTCGCTTCCTCAGCCGTGCACCCGTCTTCAGAAATGTGGACGACACGCTGGGGGTGGTCTATACGCACGGGATCGCCGGACTGACAGGCGGTCTGCTCGTGGGTATTTTCGCCGATCCGCACATCATCGAGTACATACCGACCGGAGGTGGAGCCGAAGCGCTGCCGGGATTCTCGGGAGTCGTGCACGGCAGCTGGACGCTGCTGCGCTGGCAGGCCGAGACTGCGGCGTTCGTGATCATCTTCAGCGGGATCATGACGTTCATCCTGCTCAAGATCGTGGGGATATTCATCCCGCTCAGGCTCTCCGATGAGGAGCTCGAGATCGGGGATCACGCGATCCACGGCAACGAGGTTTACCCCTCGGACGTTCCGACGCTCGGCGGTCCGCACGCGCCGCCGGCGTGGCAACCCAGCCCGGCGCCTTCCGGCGCGTAGGCGGGAGGCCTGGAGCCCAGGGCGCGTCCAGTCCCCGCGGACGCGCCCTGGGTCGGACACGACGGACTGCGGCCCCGCTTAGGCGGGGTCGCTCCGTTTAAGCCGAGTCGGCTCTGCGGGCCGTGCCGCGCCGCGCGGTGTCGGCCGTGGCGCCTGTGTCGGCCGTCCCGTGCCCTGCCCGTGAGATCGTTCCCCGGTGGCTGACGCTCACTTCATCCTCGCCGCGGGCGCCTTGCTGGCGGCTGCGCTGCTGGCGTCGTTCGCGGCGTGGAGGCTGCGCATCCCGGGGCTCGTGCTGTTCCTCGGTGTGGGGATGCTCGTCGGCTCGGACGGCTTGGACTGGGTGGAGTTCTCCGACTACGCGCTCGCGCGCCGCGTGGGCACGATCGCACTCGTGCTGATCCTGTTCGAGGGCGGCCTGACCTCGGGCGTCGCCGAAATCCGCCCGATCCTCGGCTCGGCCGTCAGCCTCGCCCTGCTCGGCACGCTCGGCACGGCGCTGATCGTCGGTCTGTTCGCGACGCTGCTGTTCGACTTCTCGACGCTCGAGGGCCTGCTGCTCGGCTCGATCGTCGCCTCGACCGACGGCGCGGCCGTGCTCGCGCTGCTGCGGGGATCGACGCTGCGGCGCAAGCTCGCGCGCACGCTGGAGGGCGAGGCGGGCTTCAACGACCCCGTTGCCGTCGTGCTCGTGCTCGGGCTGATCGACTGGATCACGCACCCGCACTACGGCGTCGCCGACATGCTGGCGCTGATGGCCAAGCAGCTCGGGATCGGCCTGGCCGTCGGGCTGCTCGTCGGCTGGCTCGCCGTGAGGGTGCTGTCTCGCGCGCGCCTCTCCGCCGGCGGGCTGTTCCCGGTCACCTCGCTGGCCGTCGCGGCGCTCGCGTACGGTGGCGCCGCGAGCCTCGACGGGTCGGGCTTCCTCGCCGTCTACCTCAGCGCGCTTGCGCTCGGCAGCGCGGCGATTCCGGCCAAGCGCACGATCACCGTGTTTCACGAGGGGCTCGCCTGGGTGGCGCAGCTTGCGATGTTCGTCGTGCTCGGCCTGCTCGTGTTCCCCTCGCAGCTTGGCGGCGTCGCGCTCGAGGGCACGGCGCTCGCGCTCGTGCTGATGTTCATCGCCCGACCGCTCGCGACCTGGCTGGCGACCGCGCTGGGCGACTACAGCGCCGCCGAGCGGGTCGTGCTCGGGTGGGCTGGCCTGCGCGGCGCCGTCCCCGTCGTGCTTGCCACCTTCCCAGTGCTCGCGGACGTACCCCACAGCCTGCAGTTCTTCAACATCGTGTTCTTCGCAGTCGTGCTCTCGGCGCTCGTCCAGGGGGCGAGCTTCGAGCCGCTCGCACGGCGCCTGGGGCTGACGAGCAACGAGCCCGCGCTGCCGCGCCCGCTGGCCGACTCCGGCACGATCCACCGCCTGGGCGCCGAGGTGCTCGAATACCCCGTCGCCGAGGACGACGCGATCGTCGGCGGCAGGGTGCGCGATCTCGGGCTTCCGCGCGACGCCGTCGTAAACGTGATCGTCCGCGGCGACGACGCGATCCCTCCGCGTGGCTCCACGCGCCTGCACGCGGGTGACGTGCTCCACGTGCTCACGCGCCTGCGCTCGGCGCGCAACGTCAACCTGCTGACCGAGCGCTGGCGCTCGGGCCCGGTCGGGCCCGCTCCGCGACCGGCTCGGCGGATCACCGCGAGCCGGCCCGTGTTCTCGACCTGGCCGTGGAAGGCCGACGAAGGCGACCCCGCCAACGCGAGTGTGATCCGCGGCCAGTCCGTCGTCGAGCAGCTGCGGATCCGGCGCGACGAAGCGGGCGGGTTGTGGTACCTGGCCGACGGCCGCTACGCCGTGACCGGCAGCCGAGCCGCGATCGGCGGACCGGACGCGATGACGCAATGGGCGATCCGGCGGCTCGGGCATGCCGGGCCCGACGAACGGGCCTGGCTGCAGACGGTGATCGGCGTCCTCGCCGCCGATCGCCACGAATGAGCGCCGCGGCGTGGTGAGCGCCGGCCGGCGACTAGCTGGAGGCGGTCAGCCCGATCGGGCAGCTCACGCCGGTGCCACCGAGCCCGCAGTAGCCGTTGGGGTTCTTCGCGAGGTACTGCTGGTGGTAGTCCTCGGCGTAGTAGAACGGGCCGGCCTCCGCGATCTCCGTCGTGATCTCGCCGTAGCCCTGCTCTTTCAGGCGCGCCTGGTAGCTCTCGCGCGAGGCCTCCGCGGCGGTGCGCTGGGAGTCGCCGTGCCAGTACAGGGCCGAGCGGTACTGCGTGCCCGCGTCGTTGCCCTGGCGCATGCCCTGCGTCGGGTCGTGGCCCTCCCAGAACAGCTTGAGCATGTCCTCGAAGCTCGCCTGCTCGACGTTGAAGGCGACCAGCACGGCCTCGGTGTGACCCGTGCGCCCGCTGCACACCTCCTCGTAGGTCGGGTTCGGCGTGAAGCCGCCCGCGTAGCCGACCGCCGTCGTGTACACGCCCGGCGCTTCCCAGAAGATCCGCTCGGCGCCCCAGAAGCAGCCCATGCCGAAGACCGCTGTCTCGACGCCCTCCGGGAACGGGCCCTTCAGTGGCGTGCCAAGCACCTCGTGCCTGGCCGGAACCGGCATCTCCTGTGCCCGCCCCGGAAGGGCTGAATCTGCGTCCACCATCTCGGACTGCTTGCGTGTGAAGAACATGGTCTCAGGCTAGTCGATTCGGGCCGGTTCGCCGGGGCCTCGGCAGGGATGTGGGTCGGTGCGTGGCTCGGCCGCTTTGCGGTGCTCCGGCGCGTCGTGGGCTCGTCGCTCAGGCTTCGGTGTTGCGCGGCGCGTAGCGGTGGTGGAGCATGAAGGCGTTGCCTTCGGGGTCGGCGAAGAAGGCCATGTGGCAGACGCCCGTGTCGAAGGTGTCGCCGCTGAACTCGACGCCACGCGCTTCGAGCGTCTTGCGCGCCTCGGCCACGTCGTCCACGTGCAGCGCGATCGCCGTCGGCTGCGGATGGTGCTCGAGGCCCATCTTCTCCGCGTCGATGATGCTCAGCGTGAGGTTGCCCGTCTCGAACTCGGCGAAGTTGCGCTCGGGCATGTAGACCGAGCGCGTGAGGCCGAGCGTATCGCCGTAGAAGGCCGCCGAGGCGGCCACGTCGTGCGTTGGCAGCGCGACGAAGTCGACGCCGCCGATCAGCTGCTCGGTGGAGGTGGACAGGGTCATCGGTTGCTCCTTTCTAACGAGGCTCGAGCACGAACACGGCGATGTCGCGCGAGGTGTTCGCGTCGTAGGCGTCGAAGCCCGCGTATTGCTCGTTCATCTTCCGCCACAGCTCGGCCCGCTCCTCGCCCTCGGTCACGCGCGCACGCACGAGTGAGTGGTCGCGGCCGACCTCGACCTCGGCGTCCGGGTTGGACTTGAGGTTCAGCGACCAAGCCGGCGCTTTCCTGTTGCCCGCGTTGGAGCCGATCACGACGAGCCGCTCGCCGTCTTTGAGATACAGCACGGGTGCCGTGCGCTGCTGGCCCGAGCGACGCCCGGTCGTCGTCAGCAGCAGCACCGGTGCGCGGCCGACCTTGCCGCCGACCCGCCCGCCGCTGAGCCGGTAGAGCGGGACGTTCAGCTTGCCGCTGATCCTCAGCGCTGCGGCGGGCATCGCCATCGAGAAGCGCGACAGCGTGTGGTCGCTTGGCATCGGCGCAGTATCCCACCGGGAGCGCTGCGTGGTCGGCTCGCCGAGGCGCAGGTAGGATCGCGGCCATGAGCGATCAGCCGGTCGTGCTCTACGAGGTCGCCGACGGCGTCGCCCGCCTCACGCTCAATCGCCCCGAGCGGGGTAATGCGATCACGCCGCGGCTGATCGCCGAGCTTGTCGAATGCGTTCGCCGTGCCGATCTCGACCCGGTCGCGCACGTGCTGCTGCTGGCCGGCGCCGGGACGGGCTTCTGCGGTGGCTATGACCTGCTCGAAAGCGCCGAGGGGATGGGGGCCTCCGAAGAGCGTTCGACCGGAGGGGAGGGGGGTGACGGTTCAGCCGGGAACGCGTCGGCCTCAGCGACCGCCGCGGCGCCGCCCGGCTCACCGCTCGACCCGGCCGTGATGGCGGCCAACCACAACCCGCGCGGCACGTGGGACCCGATGGTCGACTACGCGATGATGAGCCGCAACGCGCAGGGGTTCATGACCCTGTTCAACTGCGGCAAGCCCGTGATCTGCAAGGTGCACGGGTTCTGCGTCGCCGGCGGCACCGACATGGCGCTCTGCTCGGACCTGCTCGTGATCGCCGACGACGCCAAGATCGGCTACCCGCCGGCGCGCGTGTGGGGTTCGCCGACGACCTCGCTGTGGGCTCACCGGATCGGCGCGCAACGCGCCAAGCGACTGCTGTTCACCGGCGATTCGCTGTCGGGCGCCGAGGCGCTCGAGTGGGGGCTTGCGATCGAGGCGCCGCCGGCCGATCGGCTCGACGAGCGCGCCGAGGTGCTCGCAGCGCGGATCGCGCGGATGCCCGTCAACCAGCTGATGATGATGAAGCTGCTCGTCAACCAGACGCTCTACTCACAGGGGCTGCACGCAAGCCAGGTGCTCGGCACTGTGTTCGACGGGATCGCCCGGCACACCGCCGAGGGCTACGCCTTTCAGCAGCACGCCGCCGAGCATGGGTTCCGCGAGGCCGTGCGCGAGCGCGACGAGCCGTTCGGCGATGCCGGGCGCTCGACGTTCAAGGGCTGAGGGCCGGGAGAGGCTTGGCCGATGGGCTCGTTACGCGCCCGGCGGCCTGGGGGCTAGAATGGGCGATCGCGCGGATGTAGCTCAGCTGGCTAGAGCGTCGCCTTGCCATGGCGAAGGTCGAGGGTTCGAATCCCTTCATCCGCTTGATCGAAAGCCCCGGAGATCCGGGGCTTTCGTGCGTTCTGGGGCTCGGTAGGGGCGCTCGCATCTGCGCTCGGTACCACTTGTGGGTACCAAACTGCTGCGTGTGTCGGCCGCTGTCTGGACGCGGCGTGGGGTGCGGACGCTGCACCTACAGCTCGAGTTCGTCCATCAGACACGCAGCGCGTGAGGGGAAGACAAGATCGCCAGAGACGTAGATCAGGCCGCTCGCGTAGAGGGCGTTGATTGCGTCGCTCGGGTCGACGGGATCGCCGGTGGACCCCGAGAGCTCGCGCTGAAGCTCGGCTCTTGACCAAGGCTCGTGCTCGCCCGCCAGAAGCACCATCAGCACGACCCTCTGCGTCTCGTCTGCCGAGGAGGTGCAATCGCTACGGTTCGCCTGCATGGGAAGGTCCGTCCTTTCCGTGCCACGCCCCCGGGGCAGTTAGTGCTGTCGCCGGGGGCACTTGATTGACTTGGGTGCTCCAAGTCTACTATCACATCCGCGGTAAGTTTTAGAGCCGCGTCAGCGCGACTCGCCGGCCAGCGCTTCCGCCCGCTTCACGAGCGCTGAGGTTCGGACGCCGAGCCCTTCGGCGAGCCGGACGACGTTGCTCCAGCTCGGGTTGCGGCGGCCGTGCTCGACGTTGCTGACCCAGCTCTGCCGGAACCCAGTCGCGTTGGCGAGCTGGACTTGGCTGATGCGGCGCTCGGCGCGGATGGCGTGGACCGCTCGCCCCAGGGCGGCGGCGTCAGGTGCGTGTCCGGACATCGCAAGGCGTAGGTTCGCCGTTCGGCGGGCGGAGTCCTTGCGGACTCGATGAGTCGCCGGAGCGTGCTACGCCTGGAAAAGAGTGGCCGACTCGCAGGGCGCGGAAAAGTCCGGTGGCATGATCTGTCCGATCTTCCGCGCAAGGTGCCGTCCATGAGCAAGCGCGGGAAACGCTCGCAGGCTCCGCGCCAGTCGCGCGCGGCGACCGGGCCGTGGCCGGTGCGCTTTCACCCCACGGCGCGAGCAGAGGCGGACGCGGTGCCCACGCAAGAGCGCAAGGCGATCGACAACGCCGTCGACAAGCTGGCCTC
This sequence comes from uncultured Solirubrobacteraceae bacterium, assembly GCA_963714215.1. Classification (GTDB taxonomy): domain Bacteria; phylum Actinomycetota; class Thermoleophilia; order Solirubrobacterales; family Solirubrobacteraceae; genus Palsa-744. Next base: position 891,233 of record CAVQNP010000002.1, on the reverse strand, counting down.
CCTAGGCCCGACGCTCCCGTTCCCGCATTCCAGCAAGGTCATGGGAGATCCGGGTGGCTCGCTGCGTGAGTTGCGCCCCCGAACTGGGCGCAGCGCGTGGCGGTGCATCTATGGCCGAATCGGCGACGTGTTCGTGATCGGCGCCGTCGGTCCCGAGGCTCAGAAGGACAAGTCTGGGTTCGACCGCGCTGTCAGCGCAGCCAAGGCGCGGCTTGCCGAGATCGAGCCGTGACGAGCGCTGGGCTATCACAAGTTTGATATACTGACCCGACATGAAGCTGTCCGATCTTCCCACCCACGAGGAAGTCCTCGCCGATCATCTCGATGCTGATCCCGAGTACCGCAAGGAGTGGGAGCGAACCGCGCTTGCTCGAGCGGTGGCCGTGAAGGTGATCGCCTACCGCGCAGAGCACGAGCTGAGCCAAACGGCGCTGGCCAAGCGCCTGAAGATGAGTCAGCCGGCCGTCGCGCGACTGGAGAGCGGGGAGCACAACCCGACGTTCCCGATGCTCCTGCGCATCTCCGATGCGCTTGGGGTTGAGCTGGCGATCGACATCACGCCGAGCGGCCACGAGCCGCAGCTGATTGGTAGTCGGGCACGCCGCAATGCCTTGGAGTCATTCGAGGGCAACGGCTACGCGGTGGTCGTCGCCGCTACTTCGAGCATGGTCTCCTGACCTCGCCGGATTCCTTGAGCCCAGATTTTGTCGTTGAGCACTTCTGACGTGGCGCCGAGCAATGGGGCGCCGGTTTCAATCTGTCTCCCGGCCAATCGGAACGGTCGCGCTCAGAGGCGAGGCGCAAGCGGGACGCAGCCGGTGTCTGCCCTTGATCGCCCTGCTCGCGAGCGTCAGCACGGGACACCGAGCGGACAGATCCCTCGCTGTCCCCGGCATGTGCGTCTGGCCTAATTCATAATGGGCGAATGTCGGACTACCGCCCGATTTCGAAGCTCGGTCAACACGACCCTGACCTAGACACGCTCCACGAGCAGCTCTCGCCTTGGATGGTCACGTCAATTCAGGGGTGGTTCGAACCTCTCGTATCGCGTCGACCAACGGGGTCGCCCCGTATCGCGCGCCAGGACTTCATCCAAGCAATGGAACGTGCCCTCCGCCTGCGGGTTCCATTCAATTGGAACCCACCCAGCCGCGTTCATTTGAGCGTGCTTCAGCGTCTTGCGGCAGACGAACCATTCGGTATGGACGCGGTTGGATATGCCGTCTCGACACTGAGGCAGTCATACGAGAGCGGGCATATCGAGAAACTCAACGACATCCTCCGCACCGGCGGATCAGCCTGGGAGGCGACGGTGACTGGGGATGGCTACGCCCTGACGCGACGGGACCTAGCGGCTGCGCGAGAGGCGATCACGCAAGTCCAGCCCCTGGCTCAACGGGCTCACACCCTTCTCGTCGATGCCTGGGCCGCCATCGCGACGCGCGATCCTAACCCCAACGAGGGCTACGACAAGTCGGTAAAGGCCGTCGAGGCAGCGGCACAGCCGGTAGTCCAGCCCAATCACGCAACCGCGACTCTCGGAACGATCCTCGGGGAGATGCGAACGAATCAGGCGAGGTGGACATTCGTCCTGGGTGACATCGATCTGATCATCGCGATGGCCACTCGCCTTTGGACCAGTCACATCCGGCACGGGACAGACGTCCGAACCGATCACTCCTTGGCCGAGGCAGACGCCGCACTTCACCTCGCGATTCCGCTGGTGCGGTTCTTCGCCGGTGGCTTGATTTCTCGCGCCTAGCCGGTGTCGCTTCCGAGTAGCGGCCAGCTGCACGCTGGCCGCCCAGGCGCTCATCCTCTCTCCTCGGCTCTTGGGTAGCGAGTTCTACGTCTGCTGAACGCCAAGCGCGGTCTCCATTGTTCCGATGAGTCGTGACCATCGCGCCTCGAGTTCGGGGTGTCGCGGCGGATCGTTGTCGCGGGTGTCGTTGAGCCAGCGGACCATGCTGAGTTCGCGATAGTCGCTCCGTGCTTTGGCGGCGATGATTTCGTCGATCTCCTCGTTATCGGCGACGAGGCCAGCGAGGATCTCGATGTCTTCGACAGTGAGCAGCTGGAGTTGTTGGACGCGGGCATCCGCGAACGTGCCAGCTGGGACGTGGTCGTGAAGCCACTTCCACAGCGGCTCGGTCTCGGTGATGTCGCCGGCTGTGACGAGGAGCGGCCATACCCCCCGTATGCGAGCCGGATCAACATCCGGGACCAGTGCGCGTCCCGATAGGACGTCCAGGGCAACTCGGTCGAGCTGTTCGAGCTTTTCCACGAGTGTTCGGCTGAGGTAGGTTTCGAGCTCCTCTTGGTCGGCTTCGGCGCGAACGCCGAGCGGCAGTCGCGTGGAGACGACCTCGAAGAGGAGCAGGTCTTCTCCATAGTCCAAGGCGACGTCGGACGTCAGCTGGCCGCCGCCGTATGGCTGCTCCCCGTGTACTCTCCCGTGTCCTGCTTGACGATTTGGCAGTGCGAGTTCGAAGATCTCGCGCACGTACGTCTCAAATAGGTAGCCGGCGAAGGTGGTGAAGCCGTCGCGGTTCTCCTTCTTTATGGCGATATCGAGCAGGCGGTAATACCAGCCGTCGGTGAGCCAAGAGTAGATCGCGCGCGGACTTGTAAGTGCGAGTCGCCTATCGTCGAGAAGGACGAACGGGCGCTGTTGGAACGGTGTCGCCTCCCACGCGAGACGGACGGGATTGTCCTTGCTCCGGGAGAACTGGGTGACGAAGAACTCGCGGGGCGCGGCTAGAGCGGCCTCGACGGCCATGGCCTTGCTCGCGAGGGCGGTGGTACTGAGATAGGCGTTCATGCTTGGGAGCAGGCCCGGTGTGCGCCCGTCCGGAGTCTGCTGTCCCATGACGCTGGTCGCTTGTGCGAGGAATCCGGCGGCGAAGAGCTCCTCGGCAGAGAGGTTGAAGCGCTCATTGGTCCAGGCATCGAAGTCGATTGCGGCGTGATGTTGCTGAGCGGCTGCGGTGCGCGGCAGTTCGATGAAGAGCCGGTGGGCTCGTATAAGCGCGTAGAGCGGTTGACCGCCGGCATTGTACGAGCCGTTTTGCGTGAGGAAGCCGACCCAATCCTCGAGCTGGCGCTCTCCGTCTTGCGCCAGCACTGCACCCTCCCCGACGATGCTTGTGACGCCGAGAAAGGCGGCTTCGAGTGCCGAGTCGTGCTGGCGGGTCCACTCAACGTCCTCCTGGAGGGCCTCCTCGAGCACCAGGCGCTGGAGAACGTGCAGTTGCTGCTCGTCGAGCACGTAAAGGTGCTCGTCCAAGTCATCACGGGGACCACTGAGGAACCGGTCGTAGGCTGCCACGTGCGCGGGCGCCCGGACGAGCCGCTCAACGAGTTTGCGCTGCTCGGCGACGTCACTACGAATCGGCCAAAGCCGGGCGGCAGTGTTGGTTACCTGCTCGATCGCGGTAGCAAAGGGGAGAGTACGCAGGTGGCCGCGCACGGTGTCCACTGTGGACACGGGCAGGCCGAGAGCGGCCTCGTCGGCGACCACGTAGATCTGGCCAAGCATCGTGGGAAGGCGCGCGGCGTGACTGATCAGGACGCCTTGGGAGTTCGCGATACGTTCAATTTCACGATAGTTCGCTGGCGTATTGCTCAGCGGTGCCGGGACGATGAGGCCCGTCGGCGTCTTCATCAGTCGCCTGGGGATGAGGAACGGGGGAAGTTTGCGTGCCATAGATACGGTGGCTTGGCTCAGTACGGTCCGGGCGCCCTACGTCTGATGCCACACGACGCGCAGAACGAGGCCTGTCAGCAAGGCGGTGGCGGTGCCGTTGAGCCAGCCGACTGGGCTCCGGATCCAAAGCAAGACGACCGCGCCGATCAGAACAATGCATACGACGCTCTCGATGGTCAGCTGCCACTAGCTGCGTAGCCCTTGCGAGGGGCCCTCCAGGGGCTGTCGTCGGACCGCCACAACTACACCCTCACCACGGCGCGTCCATCAGATCTTCGAGAACTCGTTCGCTATGCCGGCGGCGGCGGGTTTCGCGGACGCGGTGTGCGGCATTGAGATCGACCACGAGGCGCTGAGGCGGCGCGTGGAGCGTGAGGGCCGCGCGGGCGTTCGGTAGCAAGCCACGCGTCAGGCGCTGTAGCTCGCGAACGTTTTCCGAGCGCCTCTTGCGTCTGCGGAAATACTCGCTGCTGCCCGGTAGTACCGGACTCACGCGATCCTTCCAGTCGCGCCAAGCGAGCCGCTCCTCGAGCGCGGCGATGCGCCGATACGTTTGCGGCGAGATGCCGAAGTAGCTCTCGAAGGTGCGGGTGAAGTGCGCGTGACTACGGTAGCCAGATCGCTGCCATGCCGACGCTACTGATCCCCCAGTGGTGCGCGATAGGAACCGGGCGGCCTGGTCCATGCGTGCGATTCGCAGCTCCCGTGAGTAGTCGGTCGCCTCGCTCGCGAGCGCGCGCTGAAGCGTTCGGCGGGAGACGTTGTGAGCCCCTGCCACGTCGGCCAGACTCAGCTTCGAGCGGGCGGAGTGCTCAGCGATATATTCGCGGGCCGCAGAAGCTAGCTCGGCCCACTGGCGCAGCGTTGAAGATCGTATAACCACGCCCTAAGGTCTACCGCTTGAAGACCCGGCGTCGGGAGGGAGAGCAATAGTTTGCCAACCGGTCGCTCAACCGCGTTGAGCGTACCGGGTACGACTTGCTCTTTGGCGCCATGTTGTGGCTCGTCCACCAGGCTCTCGATCTGGGAGCCTGGCGCGCAGCCTTGCCCGCCATGGGGTGGTGCGCTCTAGGCCATTGTGCTGCACGCGGCCGTGATCGCGGCCAGCATCAACTTCCCATCTGCGTTGAATCGCAGCCGTGCTCGCCACGGCGAGCACAACCGGCCTCTAGAGCGGAGCAAAACGAAACCACGCCCGGCTTCGACGAACGCCAGCACTTGAGACACACCACGTCCACCTTCGACGAACGCCAGCACGTTCCACAGACTACGGGCATGAAAATACCTCCCGGCCGTTGTCCGGTCGCGATCGTAGGGTCGCGCCACCGGGACAGGGGCTCATGGGAAGGACGCTTGTGGGCAGGCCGCCGTGCATCTGGGCTGAGAGCCCGTCAATGACTAGATGGCCGCCCCTGCGACTCGCCCGGTTGGGCTGAGAGCCCGAATCCGTAGTTGTCGCTGCCCGTGGCGCCTTCCAATTTCAGAGGTCAATCGATGAAAGGAGACGGTGCGGTGCTGCGCTCGTTTGGCTTGGATGTGCACCTCGACTTCTGCGAGGTGGCCGTTTGCGAGGACGGCCGGGTCTCCCAGCTCGGTCGGATCGCGAGCACGCCGGAGGCGATCCGCGAGTTCGCCGCCGGCCTTCGTGGCGATGATCAGGCGGTGCTCGAGGCCAGCTGCGGCGCGATGAGGATCGCGCGGCTCTTGGGAGAAGGCCCGGTGGGGCGAGTGGTGGTGTGCAACGCCGCGGAGACGCGCGCGATCTCCCACGCGCGCGTGAAGTCCGATCGCTTCGATGCCGCGATGCTTGCGAAGCTCCTGGCGGCGGGGATGCTCGGCGAGGTGTGGGTGCCTGATGAGGCGACCGGCGCGCTGCGGCGAAGGGTCGCCCGCCGCGCCGGGCTCGTGCGCGCGAGGACGCGCGTGAAGAACGAGGTCCACGCCGTGCTCGCGCGCTGCTTGATCGGCCGCCCGCCGATGAGCGACATGTTCGGCAAGCGCGGCCGGGTGTGGCTCTCAGAGCTTGAGCTACCCGAGGAGGAGTCACAGACTGTTGCCAGTTGCCTGCGCCACATCGACTTCCTCAGCGGCGAGGTCGCCGAGCTCGATCAGCGGATCGCAAAGCAGGCGCTCGCGCTGCCGGGCTTTCATCGCCTCCTGACGATTCCCGGCGTCGATGTCGGCACGGCCGCGGCGGTGATCGGCGCGGTCGGTGAGATCAGCCGCTTTCAGAGCCCCACGCAGCTCGTTGCCTATCTCGGCCTTGACCCGAAGGTTCGCCAGTCAGGCTCAGAGCCGCCGCGCTATGGGCACATCTCAAAGCGCGGCGATCCGCAGGCCCGCGCGATGCTGGTCGAGGCCGCCTGGCGCGCGATCAGAACTCCCGGGCCGCTGCGCGCCTTCGGCGAGCGCGTGCGTGCTCGACGCGGCGCGCAGATCGCGGCGGTCGCGGTGGCGCGCAAGCTCGTCGTGCTCTGCTGGCATCTGCTCTCAAAGGAACAGGACTACGCCTTTGCCCGCCCGTCGCTGACCCGGCAGAAGACGCGCCGCCTTGAACTGCTCGCCGGCGCGCCGGCGCTGGCGCGTCGCCACGACGGACCGCGCGTGACTCCGAGCGCCACCCAGCGCGCGGCCGAGCAGGCGCTAGCCCACCAGGCCGAGCTCGCCTACCGACGCACGGTCGAGGACTGGCGCACGGCGGCGCCGAGGGGTGGTGCGGGTGCGACAGCGGGGCGCGCATCACAACAGCCCTCAAAGGGCAAAGCCGCGCGGCAGGCTCAAAGCCCCTGACGCCTGCGCTTCGCTTCGTCAGTCACCCGCACCGAGCACGATCTTGCCACTGAAGCGCGCCGCGCGCTCGCCGCTGACGCCGCCTACGCGCACGGCGCTTGCCGGCTGCCCAGCTCCGCTCTCGACGAGCCTTCGCTGCACAGCAGAACTGCAGAACTGCCCGTATAGACCATATGCACGCCACAGCGTGCGCTGTGCGATCGCTGTGTCAGCGAATCACTCGATCGAGAGTCCCGCAGCGATCGCGGGAGGCCCTTGAGCGCTCCAAGTCGGCTCGGTGGGGAGGCACTCCTCGACGACGGCTCTCGATTCGGCTGAAGAAATGTTGCTGGTGCCCTTGACTTTTCATCCGTAGATGCACGGGGGCCGAGCCCGGGCCGAAAGAGGCCCGCAAAACTGCGTGGCCGCTTTCGGCCATTCGTGGTCATAGACACGTAGAGCAACGCAGGCAGCCTCGACCACGAACGATCGGAGCCCGAGATGGACCGTCGAGTAAGGATCACGCTCCCCGAGCCGTTGGTCCGCGTTCTCGAGCGCATGGCCGACGAGGCAGACGAGCCCGTCGCACGCATAGCCGCGCAACTCGTCCGCGACCAGCTTGACCAGCTGAGCGCAGACGGGCGACGCATGCCGGCGAAGCGCAGAGCGATCCCTGACAGTCGGCCCAGCGAGCGCCCGCCCTGGCTTCGAGCCATACGGCGGCGATCCGAACTGGCGCCGACAGATGTGGGGCGAGATCGTCGCGCTGTGCGGCCGCTATCCGGCTCAGTTGCGGGGGCTGCAGGAGGGATGGTGGAATGACGCCGCGCACCTTGAGCACGTCTGCGCTCTCATCTGCTGGCGGCAATTGCTCGACGACTCTGCGCGCGATCCTGTTGAAGAGCTGAGCTTCCAGCTCCACATCGCTGAGTTTGGGCGCGAGGTCGCTCGGGAGCCGGGCGGTGTCACGAACGCATGGACTCCGGGCGCGCCTCCGGACGACTGGATCTGACATGGGTCGTACTGCGATTAGCACGCGGCGCGCGGCCTGAGCGATGGGTGCGCTGCCGCGACGACGACTCACTGCCGACGACGTGCTGACCGCGCGCGACGTCGCCCTGCTGCTGCACGCGCCGGTCTCGACGGTCGAAGATTGGGCACGGCGAGGCATCCTGCCCAGCGTCAAGATCGGAAGGCGCAGGCTCTATATCCGCCAGCACATCGAAACGGCGTTGATCGGTCAGACTGCGGAAGATCGGTCCAGCTGACCGACTTCGCGATCCCGTGCTTCAACCGGCGAGGCTGATCGTCAGCGACTCGACGTGCCCGCCGCCGATCGGTGGCTCACGGCCCTCGTCGCGGTACGACGCGATCACCTCGCTCGCGGCGTCACGCAGCATCGCCCGCGCCTCCTCGACCGTGGGCGCGCAAGTGACAACGGTCGGCCACTCCGCGATCTGGGCCATCGTCCAGCCGTTCTCGTCGGGCGTGAACACGGCGGTCAACGTCAGCGTGTCGCTCATACCCCAAGTATGCGCCGGCGCGCGCCGGAACACGCGCGATGGTGCGCGCCTCAGGCCGACGCTACTTCGCCGCGATCGCGTCGACGCCGTTCTCGGCCAACGGCATGAACGCCGCCGTGAACGCGTGAGCCTGCTCGGATGCCGGGCGAGCGTGCAGGTAGCGACTCGTGGTGCTGAGCGCGCTGTGGCCCATCGCCTTCTGGATCGTCACGACGTCGACGCCGCGCGCGGCGAGCAGCGAGCCGAAGGTGTGGCGTAGATCGTGGAAGCGCAGCGGCCGGGCCTCGGCTGCGATCTGAGCGCGACGGTATCGGCGGCGCAACGCGGACCCATCGAGCGGGCGGCCGAGCACGTTGCAGAAGAACATTTCGATCCGTCTTGACCCGACCCACTCCGACCACGAGATCTGGTTCGACGAGGAGACCGCATCTCGGTCAGGACAATGTCGAGGTTCTGTCGAACTCAGTCTCGGCGAGCTCTCACAAGCTCACGGCTTACAACACGATCAGCAAGGCGATCGAGACCTCCTGGAAGGGCGGTCCTGTGACGACCGCTGACATCGAGGCGCAGTCGAGCTGGCTGATCAGCGCTTGGGACTCGCTCGTCAAGGTCCACCCCGAGTTCGGCATGCTGTCCACGCCGGCCCGTCAGGAGCAGCGCAGGGAGACGATCGCGTCCAGCGCGGTCGCCATCTATGGCCTGATCGGCGCGATGTCGACCATGTACGACGATCACATCGATCCTGATGAGGCTTTCGGCCGGATCGCGACGGGTGAGGACGGCGAGGGCATCTTCTCCTTCCACAACCCGGTGTGGAGCGAGAACGGAGTCGTCACGCCCAGCGGGTCTGACCATAAGAAGCTGACCACCCGCAACAGCTTTCCGGCACGCCGGGCGGCGATTCGGATTCTTCACCAGGAGATGGGCCTCAGCGCCGAGGAGCCTGAGTAGACCCGCTGGCAAGTCTTGGGCCGAGCCGGAGCCTCGCCGATCGGACGCCCGGCTCGGCGATCGGCGAATATAAGCAGCATGAACAGTTCAAACACGCAGCTATTTGCGCTTGACTATGGCGTGGTATTCACGCAAAAAGATGGTGGGTGGGTCGAAGACGCATCTCTGGATATCGATCCGCATTGGCTCGGGGAGCTACGCAACGCCGGCTTCACCCCGGCGCCCACGCGTAGCCGCGTGCCGAGCCCGTCCACCGGTAGCGAGATCCGGGTCGTGCCCCTCGGTCTGAAGCCGCATGTGATCTGGTCCGGCGAGGCCGTGAGCGGCGCGGCGGCCGATCTTCACGAGGGGATATTGCCCACCCTACCCGGTGATCCGACCCAATTCGGGCCTGGTTACGGCGGCAGCGGATGGCCATCATGGGCGGGGCATATCGGACAGGCCATCGCATGGGCCGGTGAGAATCTCGTATGGGATGGCGTCAAGTGGATCGTGAAACATCCGGAGGTTGATGTCTAGCTAGCACGGAGGCGTGGGAACGGTTCGTATGCGACGCGCGGGTCAGGCATCGATGCGTTTGACTTGTTGGCGGGCGATGCGGACGCTCGCGGTCTGCGGCATCGCCTGCAGCCGACGGTTGATGCGTTGCAGCTGGCCGGGGTAGTCGAGCTGCTTGATGCCCTCGCGCAGCACTGCACGTGCGATCGCCTGAGGCGCCGCGGTAGCGGCGGCGCAACGCGGACCGTCGAGCGGGTAGCCGAGCACGTTGCAGAAGACGAGCTCGCCGGGGGCGGTGAAGTGCTCGCGACGGCTCCGGCGGTCGAGCGCGGACCCTCGACCAACGTAGCGCTCGCAGGCTCGCTGGTCGTAGACAAGAAACATCTGCGCAAGGCGCTCGGGCTTCGCGTTTCTCGTTACAAAACGCGGAAATACCGGCCACGGCGCGAATCGTCCCAGCTGCACTCAAATGCGGCCCCGCGTCCGTCCGGAACGGTCACTCGGCGAGCAAACCTCTATGTACCATCCGCGCGATGACTGGCGCGACCGTAAGGCATGGTGCTCTCTCGACCGGGCTTCTCGCGTTTGTCATGCGAACAAGGCCGCTGTGGAAGTGGATCGCTCTTCTGCCGATCGCGATCTATCTTGCCATCGTCGCACGATATTTCACCACCATCCTCGCCACCACGGAATACAGCTCTGACGCCTCGTCGGCACAGGTGATAGGGGAGCTCTACTCGCATCGGGGCGGCGGCGACGTCTATCTGGGGAACCTGGCCTGGTACTCGACGCTGATCTTCGAGCTCGCGACGAAGTGGCTGCCGGCCCACCGGCAGATCTGGGCGGTCGGTCCTGTCGTGTCGGCCTTCGGCGCGATAGCGCTGATGGCCTGGACTGCGGCACGGGTGCTCGGACGCAGAGCGGCTTACGTGACGGCCGTCCTCCTGGTGTGTGCGAGCCCAGCCGTGCTCTCCCAGATGTTTGCCCTCGACAATCACATGACGAGTTGGTATTCGCTTGCGTTGCTCGCGGCACTTCTGAGCTTTCTCGAGCTCCGCAGCGACGTGACTCGATGGCCGGCTCTTGTCCTGATCACAGTCACAGTTGGCGTCGTTGCCGGAATCAACATGGCGTCCGAAGCGTTGCTTGAGGCCGCCGCGCCGGCTTCGCTCTTGATCGCGAGTATCGCGACATGGCACGTATATCGGAGCGCTCGCACGGTGAGAACGATTGGCTGGATTGGTGTGACGGTCTTGACGATGGGGCTCGTGGCGCGCGCCACGACGGCGATCATGCACTCGGCGCATACCTATCCAGTACCACTGCGCACCACATTTGCGTCCAGCGGAGCGATATCGACCAACTTCCGAGATTGGTTGGGATCGATTGCCGTCCTCGGGAATGGGGACTTCTTTGGAAAGCCGATCACTTTCTCGGCGCTGCTCTCAGCGCTGTGTGCCGCGTTGATCCTTGGGGTGGTGCTGATGATGCCACGACTCGTCTGGCGCGACGTCAACCGTCCGCGGGGCGCGTCGCAAGCCGGCGAGGCTCCGGCAACCGCTTACCTCATCTTCTGGACATCGAGCGCTACGCTGCTGTCGGTCGCCTTTATCTTCAGCTCGGTGCCGATCGGCTTGGAGACGGATCGCTATTTGATAGGCCTGGTCTTCGCTGCCGCAGCGGTTGTGCCGTTGATCGGCCGACGCAGTGCGCTGGCGCGGAAGGTCGTTGTCCTGGCAACGCTCGCGTTCGCATTTACATCCATCAAAGGACTTCTGAACAGCAGCATGATCACCAAGCCGACCAGTGGCCCTTCGGTCGAGATGGCTCGTGAGGTGGCTGACGCAGCTCGGAAGGCTGGTGCGACCCGGGGTTTCGCCGGATATTGGGATGCTGCGGCTCTGACCTGGGGCTCTGATATGAGGATTCAGGTGTACCCGTTCTACCGCTGCCGGGAAAGCCTGATGTGCACTGGTCCGGTTGGGTTCATGAGCAGTTGGTATGAATCCAGGAGAAACGAGCGCACGTTTCTCCTGATCGACCCGAAACGACCTCTGTCGCTTTCCAAACCACCTCCGGAACTGGGTCGCCCAATCGTCACCTACCACTTCGGGACTGCGACGATGTACGTCTATGCCCACAGCATTGGACCCTACGTACGATAGGCGGTTGCCTTGGACGGTCATGCGACGCGACGTGTGCCCTGCTGCTGCACACCCCGCTTTTGCTCTCTGCTCGAGCTAGATCAACCGCCCAAGCGCAACCGCCCCAATCCCCAGCCCGAGGCTGACGACCACGTTCAGCATCGCCGCCCCTCGCCGTCCGTTGGCAGCCAGCAAATGCGTCTCGAGCATCCAAGTAGAGAAAGTCGTATAGGAGCCGAGCGTGGCCGTGCCGGCGAGCATGAGCGCATCTCCGCTCAACGCGACGCCGGCAAGCAACCCGAGCAGCAGCGACCCGCTCGCATTGACGACGAGCGTGCCCAGCGGCAGCTCGTTGCCGACGCGCGCCGCGACCATCGCGTGCACGAGAAAGCGCGCATTCGCACCCACCCCGCCGAGCACAGCGACCCCGACCCACGTCCACCCGCTCACGCCGTCGCCCCCCGCCGGCGCACGAGCGCCGCGCCTGCGCCGATCGCGAGGTAGCCGGCGACCACGCTCGCCAGCGCGTAGCCGATCGCCAGCCCGAGGCGATCGTGGTCGATCATCCGCACGAGCTCGAGCTGCATCGTCGAGAACGTCGTGTAGGCGCCGCAGAAGCCCGTGCCGAGCAGCGGGTGCCAGTGGGGCGCTTCGGGTGGCCGCTCGCGTAGGTGCGTCGCGATCAGGCCGAGCGCGAAGCAGCCGCTGATGTTGACGATGAACGTCGCCCACGGCCAGCTCGCCACGCCGCTCGTGACCGTCTGTGCCAGCCACACGCGCAGCAGCGAGCCGGCTGCGCCGCCGAGGAAGATCGCGGCGATCTCACGTCTGTCCAGTTGCCGCACGATGCTCAGCTGCTCCTTTCGCTTACACGAATAACTTCGGCGAAAGGAGTCATCAGCCCTTGTCTTCGGTGGGCGGTTAGGAGCGCCGCGCGCGGCGGCTGCATCGCCTCAGGACTCCATCTGAGCACGGGCACCGTAGCGCACGCATGCGCTACGGCGGCACATTGCAAGCCAGATACCGACCGCCGTCGCCGCGTCTCAACAGGCCGATCGACTCGAGCTCGCCGAGCGCCTGCAGCAGCTCGCCGGCGTCGGCCGATCCAGCCGTCAGCTTGCCCGGCGTGTCGACGCCGGCGCCGACCTGTTCGAGCACCGCGCGCAGCTTCGCCGAGAGCGGGGCTGGTGGAGGGGCGGGCTCGTGCACGCTGCCGTTCCCGGCTGCTTCACGCGCCTGCGCGGCCGCCGGAGAGTCGACGCCGTAGAGCAGGTCGAGCACGTCAGCCGCGTCCCGCACGAGCGTCGCGCCCTCGCGAATCAGCAGATGGCTGCCGCTCGACGCGCGCGAGCTCACCCGGCCCGGGCACGCCACGAGCGTCTTGCCCAGCCCCGCCGCAAGGCGCGCCGCAGCGAGCGTGCGCGGGCCCTCCTCGGCCTCGACCAGGATCGCCACCTCCGCCAGCGACGCCACGACCCGCTCGGCTGCGTTCGTGCCCCATCGTCGTCCCCGCACGTCATGCGGCAGCTCGGCGATCGTGCAGCCGCGCTGGTCGAGCTGCTCGCGCCGGGCGCCCGCCGAGCGTGCCACCGCGACGCCGAGCCCATCGCCCGCGACCGTCAAAGTCTGCCCCTCTGCGTCCAGCACGCCGGTGAGCGCCGCTCGCGCGATCCCGCCGCCCCGGCCCGCCGCGACCGTCACGCCGCTTGCACCCAAGCCGCGACCCAGCTCGCGCGCCAGCTGCAGCCCGTAGTCGGTCGGGCGCGAGCAGCCGAGGAACGCCGCGACAGGCTGCGTTGTGAGCGCACGCAGCCGGTCGAGCCCGCCCGCAACGTGCAGCAGATGCGGCGCTACCGGGTGCAGCAGACCGCTTGGGTAGCGCCCGTCGTGGCGACAGACCGCGATGCCATCCGAGCTCGCCGCCTCCTGCCCGCCGAACTCGGCGTGGCGTCGTCTCAGCTCCGAGCGCCGGCGCCCGCCGAGCGCCGCGATCAGCTCCTCGTCGTCGAGCGCGAGCAGCGCGAACAGGCGGCCGTCGGCGCGGCTGTTGTAGTCGAGCAGCCGCGCTGAGCTCACCGAGCAGCCAGCTCCGTCGCAGGCAATGCGCGCAAGCTGGGTGCTCGGAGCCCCTGCCCATCGCTCACGCCACCCGACCGCCCGCAAGGCTGCCGTCGCCGCGCAGCGCGATCGCCTGTGCGACGTGCCCAGCGCCGCACACGCTCGCAACCGTCAGGTCGGCAATCGTGCGTGCCACGCGCAGCACGCGATGCTGACCCCGCGCGCTGAGCATCCCTCGCTCGCGCGCGCCGCGCAGCAGCTCTCTCGCCGCGATCGCTCAGGCGCGCGTGGCGGCGCAGCATGCGCGAGTCCATGTGCGCGTTGACGGCCACTCCGTCGCCGCGCAGCCGTGCCGCTTGGCGCTTGCGCGCCGCGATCACCTGGGCGCGAGCCTTACGCGAGCTCGTGCACGGCGGGCGTCGAGGTCGTGTGCCGCGTGGTGCTCGAACTGCGCCAGCAGGTCGATCCGGTCGAGCAGCGGCCCACTCAGGCGACGCCGGTGACGCGCGAGCTCGGCTTCGCTGCAGCGGCACCGGTCGCCCACGCCGGCGTATCCGCAAGAGCATGGGTTGGTCGCCGCGAGCAGCATGAAGCGCGTCGGGTAGATCGCCGAGTGCCTCGCCCTGACGATCGCCATGCGGCCGTCCTCGAGTGGCTGGCGCAGCGCCTCGAGCGACGGCGCGCGAGAACTCGGAGAGCTCGTCGAGGAACAGCACGCCGTTGTGCGCGAGCACGACCTCGCCGACCGCAGCCGCGTCCCGCGCCGCCGATCAGCCCGGCCGTCGTGATCGAGTGGTGCGGCGCGCGCAGCGGGCGCTCGCGGGCCAGCTCGCCGGTCGTCGCGCCGGCGATGCTGTGGATGCGCGTGACCTCGATCGCCTCGGTCGGCTCAGCGGCGGCAGGATCGAGGCGAGTCGCTGGGCGAGCATCGTCTTGCCCGTGCCCGGCGGGCCGCTGAGCAGGCAGTTGTGGCCGCCGGCCGCCGCGATCACGAGCGCTCGAACGGCGTGGTGCTGGCCGCGCACGTCGCTCAGGTCCGAGCCGCCGAGCTCGCCGCACCGAGCTCGCTTGCGGCGTGCCGCGCCGGAGCGGCGTCGCCGCGCCGCCGCCGAGCACGCGCACAGCGCTGCGCAGGCGCTCGGCGACGGCCACCTCGAGTCCGTCGACCAACTGCGCCTCGCGCGCCCGCTCGCCGGCGAGCACGAGCGTCGCCAGGCCTGCCTTGCGCGTAGCCTGCGCGACGGCGAGCGTGCCACGTGACGCGCGCACGCGCGCCGTCGAGCGCGAGCTCGCCGAACAGCGCGTGGCTGTCGAGCGCGCTCGCGCGGGACCTGGCCGCTGGCGGCGAGCACGGCACACGCGAGCGCGAGGTCGAGCGCGGCGCCGGCCTTCGGCACGTCGCCTGGGGCGAGGTTGGCCGTGATCCGCCGCGCCGGGAACTCGTAGCCGGAGTTGAGGATCGCCGCGCGAACGCGCTCGCGCGCCTCGCGCACCGCCGCGTCGGCGAGGCCGACGATCGGTGAAGGCGGGCAGCCCGCGACGCACGTCGACCTCGACGGTCACGTGTCGGGTCTGCAGCCCGTCGATCGTGAACGTATGTGCTCGCGCAAGCATCGCCTGGCGCTCCTCGTGTAGCTCATTGTCGGAGGGGGCGAGCCTAGGGAAGCTTGGGATGAGACACTCGGGCTGCCCCCGGGGCATGGTGCGCAGATCGAGTGCCGCTTCGGCTTGCGTCGAGCGGGACGTTGCGAACATACGTTCGTATGGGGATGCAATGATCGTGCACGCACGACGAGCCGGCCGGCGTGGTTCGACCGTGCCCCGTCGCGGTCGGCTAACCACCCGCCCCGAAAGGATCGCCGTCCGTCTGCCGCTCGCCTTGAGGGCTCTCGCTGCGCACGACCTGCAGGCGCCGTCTGGGGGTCTCACGCGCCTCGAACGGGGCCAGTGCCATGGCCTCGCGCACGAGCGTCTCGATGCTCACGCCGCGGGCGCCGGCGAGGTCGTTCAGAAGGCGATGCTCGGCAGGCGAGAGCCGGATGCTGATAGTTCGCATATTCGAATTCTATATATCGCCAAGCGCATGCAGTCGGCCCTACGCGGTCAAGCACACGGCGGTCAAACGCATGGACCAGGGCACACGCGGCTGCCATGTTTTTGAATATGCCGCGCTCTCCGAAACCCGATCCAGCGCTGGCAGCGGCACTTCGCAGGCTCCGCGAGGACAGCGGCCTGACGCGTGAAGCGCTCGCCTTTCACGCAGGGATTACGACCGCCTCGCTGGCGCGCATCGAGCTGGCCCAGTCGACGCCGGGCTGGGACACGATCCGTCGCATCGCGGGTGCGCTGGACCTCTCGATCAGCCGTCTGGCAGCAGCGGTCGAAGCCGCCGAAGAGGCGGCAGCCCGTCCGGCATAGCGCCCGCCGGACGGGCTGCGGCGATCAGCTGCACCGCCATGGGGGCTGTGGGGATGGTGCTCGGCGCGGCCACGGATGGTCGCGCCGAGTGCAGCACCTGCGTAGAGCTGCGCCGAGCCTGGGTGTCGCGCCGCGCTGAGCCCGGGCGGCGGCGCCCGAGCTCAGCTATGCGCGCCGACTCGCTACAGCCCGGCCGGGTGGCGCACGACGTAGCCGCTGGTGTCGCCGACGGAGCCGGCCCAGCGTGAGCCGCTCTCCTGCTGGGCGATCGTGTCGAAGCGTTTGCCGTCGACGACCATGAACGCGTGTTCGGCGTTGGCGTAGATCGTGATGTACTTGCCGGGGCCGGCTTCGCCGTAGGACTCGAGCTCGGAAGAGTCCTCGGGGGCGCTCAGCAGGCCGCCGCCGTGCAGCGCGTAGGACACGGAGCCGGAGCAGTCGTAGCCGGTCGACTGGAACGAGCCGTGCCCGCCGCCGTACACGTACGGCCGCGTGGCGATTTCATCGCCGGCGGCGATCACGCGCGCTACGACGCTCGAGCCGCCACCGGCCGAGCTTTCGTGGCTGGAGGATCCGCTCAGCGCGGAGTGCGGCGGGTTCAGCGTCTGCTGGCTCTTGATCCCGAGCACGCTCCACGTGGCGGGACCGACGACGCCGTCGACGGTCAGCCCGTGGCGTGCCTGCAGGCGCTTGACGGCGGACTCGGTTTCGGGTCCGAACGTGCCGTCGGCGTTGAGGTGAAGCGCGCTCTGCAGACGCGAGACGGGATCGCCGGCAGGCGCCTTCTTCGCCTTCGCCGGATTCGGTGTCGGCGACGGTCGCGGCGTGAGCACTGTGGTGGGAGGCGGTCCGCGCGGAGGCGGGCGGCGTCAGCGTTTCCTCTTCGGAGATCCCGAGCACGCTCCACGTGGCGGGACCGACGACTCCGTCGACGCTGAGGCCGTGGCGTGCCTGCAACCGCTTGACGGCAGCCTCGGTTTCGGGGCCGAACATGCCGTCGGTCGAGAGGTGCAGCGCACTCTGAAGACGCGAGACGGCATCGCCCGAGCCTTCGCCTTCTCCGGAGGGCGTGAAGTTGACGGCGTCGCGCCGCACGCCGGTCGAGGCGGCGTGCGCCGAGGAGTGCCCGCGCAAGGCTGACAGCGTGGCGGGGCCGACGATGCCGTCGACGGTGAGCCCGTGGGCCGACTGGAAGTCGCGCACGGCTTCTTCGGTTTCGGGCCCGTAGACGCCGTCGGCGGAGATGCCGAGCGCTTCCTGCAGCATTTCGACCTGGCGGCCCTGGCTTTCGGAGTTGATCGCGATCGTGTGTTCGGTCGTCGTGGCCGGTTCTGAGCCGGTCGCGGCGACTGCCGTGCCACCGCCGGCGGCGAGGCTCGCAGTCGGCCCGGCGCTCAGTGCGGCGAGCGCGCCGAGCGAAAGCCGTTTGGCACGTGAGCCGCTGGGCACGAAGCGGATCTCCTCGGCACGGCGCCGTGCGCGGGAGCGACCGAGCGAGAGCTCCCACGGTTCGCTGGCGGCGAGGTCGCGACGCTCGCGCTCGTCCTTCAGCAGCGCGCCGAGACCGAACGGGTCGAACGAGCGACGGTCGCTGGCGAAGCGAGGCTTGGTGCTGCGCTTGCGCGCACGACCTGCCCGCTCGCGGCGTGCGCGAGAGCGCTGCAGCGAAGCGTCCCAGGGGGCGACGACAGCAAGATCACGTACGAATCCCGGCATGCAAAGACGTCCTTTCTCACATTTCTTTGCGCCTACGGGGTTAGCTGTCGGGCTCGCGTGAATTACGCTACGCCACTGTTGTGGCGATTCGCCCCCGCAGCCTCTCGGCTGCATTGGGTCCCCCGCTCCCTGGCCCCGTGGGGGCAAGGACTCGGCACGAACGCGCTGCAAAGTAGCATGTTTTTCTGCAAGCTGCGTCGCATGGGGAGGTTTGCACAGGTTCTTGCCGACGAGCCTCGTAGGCCCAGCGGCGCGCGAACGCCCGCGCGCTCGATAAGCTCGCTCGCCGATGCATCGCGCCGGCTCGACCCCTCGCCTGCTGCTCTCGCTGATCGCCTTCGTCGCACTGGCGGGCGGCATCCTGCTCGTCTCGGGCTGCGGCTCCTCGGGTTCCTCCAAGCAGACGACGGCGACGAGCGCGGCGAGCGCGACGAAGGTCGACTACAAGGCCGAAGCGGTGCTCTCGCCGGCTACGGCGGAGCCGCCGCTGAAGCTGCGCAACTACCTCGGCCAGGCGGTCAACATCGACCAATACCGCGGCAAGCCGGTGCTGATCACGTTCGTCTACACGCACTGCCCGGACGTGTGCCCGCTGATGATCTCGAACCTGCGCGTGGCGCAGAACCTGATGGGTGCGGACGGAGCGAAGAGGGCGCAGGTGATCGCGGTCTCGGTCGATTCCAGAGGCGACACTCCGAAGACGGTCAAGGCGTTTCTGAAGGCGCACGAGATGACGGGGCGGATGCAGTACCTGATCGGCAGCCAGCAGGAACTGGCGCGCGTGTGGAAGGCATGGGGGGTGGGCTCCGAACGCGACGCGAAGAACCCGGACTTCGTCGAGCACTCGGGCCTCGTCTACGGGATCACGGCGTCGGGCAAGCGCGCGGTGCTCTACTCGGCGAGCTTCAAGCCGGCGGCGATCGCCCACGACGTACCGCTGCTGGCGTCTAACTGAGCGCCGGGCAGCGATGAGCCGGCGCCGGCTTCTAACGATCTCGATCCTGGCGGCAGCGGCGCTGGCAGTGCTGCTCGTGTTCGGGCTGTCCTCGAGCGGCTCGGGGCCGGTCGGTCGCAGCGCGCCGCAGCTGCCGCGCGAACACCTGGCGGGACCGTCGGTGACGCTGGCCGACGTGCTCGCAAGCGCCCACGGACGCGCGACGCTGATCACGTTCTGGGCGAGCTGGTGCGGGCCGTGCGCGCGCGAGGCGGGCGCGCTGCAGCGCTTCTCGCGCAGCCCGTCGGGCAAAGGCCGCCTGATCGGCGTGGACTGGAGCGACGGTCTGTCGGGCGCGCGCGCGTTCGTGACGAAGCACGGCTGGACGTTCCCGGTGCTGCGCGACGCGGAAGGCACGGTGGGCAACGACTACCGCCTGACGGGGCTGCCGACGACGTTCGTGCTCGACGCGAACGGACGTATCCGCTCGGAGCTGCGCGGACCGCAGACGCAGGCGACGCTGGCGCAGGCGATGGCCGGCGTGAAGCGCTCCTAGCCCGGGATGGCGGGCACGCTGCAAGCGGTGCTGTTCGACCTCGACGGGACGCTGATGGATCACGATGCGGCGCGCGTGGCAGGCCTGGAGGCGCACCTCGCGCAGTGGCTACCCGGCGCACAGGCGAGCGAGTTGGCGCGGCTGGATGAGCAGTGGCGCGTGCTCGAGGCGCGCCACTACGACGAATACGCGGCCGGACTGTGCTCGATGCAGGAGCAGCGCCGCCGCCGCGTGCGCGGCATGCACGAGGTGCTCGGGCGCGCGCTGGACTCGGACGAGGCGGCGGACGAGTGGTTCGGGGCCTATCTCAGCCACTACCGGGCGGCATGGAGCGCCTTCGAGGACGTGCTCCCGGCGCTGGCCTCGCTCGCGTCGGCGTTCCCGCAGGCCAAGCTCGGCGTGATCACGAACGGCGAGGGCGAGGCGCAGCGCGCGAAGCTCGCGGCGATCGGTCTGACCGAGCGCTTCCCGCTCGTCGTCGCATCGGGCGAGGTGGGCGTGGCCAAGCCGGACGCCGAGATCTTCGCGCGCGCGTGCGAGCTGCTGGGGGTGCGAGCGGCGCAGGCTGCGCACGTGGGCGACAGGCTGGACCTCGATGCGCAGGGCGCCGCCGCGGCGGGCCTGCGCGGCATCTGGCTCGACCGCGCGGGGGCGGGCACGGGCGCGAGCGTCGGCACGTCGACCCATGAACGGGATCGAGCGACGGGGATCGTCACGATCTCGACGCTGCACGAGCTGGCGGCCGTGCTCGGCGCCTGAGCCTCCGAGAGGCCTTGGCGCGGGCTTGCCCCGTGGCCAAAAGGCCAGGCTCACGCGTTGAGCCAGCCGTCGCTTCGTGGCGGCCGATCGTGAATCTAGGATCGCGTGCGTATCCAGACGAGCGACCGCTTCACGGAGGTCTCGGCGGCCGACCTTGCGCCCGGGCATCAAGTTCTCGCTGGCCGTGCTGAGCACGCACGACCCGTCGATGGACTACGGCGAGCAGACGATCGAAGGCGTCGCCGGCGATTGCTCGACCGCGCGCGCTAGCCCGATCGGGGCGGTATGGATGGGGAGCCCGCCCGGGAGCGGGCGGGCTCTGAGATGACTGCCGGGCGTCGTCCTCTAGGCTGTGGTCATGTGCAGAAACATCAGAACACTCCACAACTTCGAGCCTCCGGCAGACGAGCGCGAGGTCCACGACGCGGCGCTTCAGTACGTGCGCAAGATCAGCGGCACGACGAAGCCCTCGCAGGCCAATGTTGAGGTCTTCGAGCGCGCCGTGGAGGAGGTCGCCGAGGCCACGCGGCGCCTGCTCGACGGGCTCGTGACGGCGGCTCCGCCGAAAGACCGCGAGGTCGAGGCGGCCAAGCGGCGCGCGCGGGCAGCCGAGCGCTACGCGGCATAGGGTCCCGGCGGGGCTCAGCGAAGCAGAGGACGGATCGCCTCGACGCCGGCCGGCTCGGCGGGCAGGTCGGCGAGCGTGGCTGCGACCTCGGCGGCGAGTGAGATCGTCGTCGTCGGGCGTCTCGCGCAGCCAGCGGGCAAGCCAGCGGCAGGCCCACACGTCGTAGTCCTTTCCCTGCTCGGCCACGAGCGCGACGAGGCGCAGCGCGAGCGGCAGCCCGATCGGCCGGCGCTCGCGTGCGATGTCCTTGGCGATGCCGATCGCGATGTCGAGTTCGTGGCGCTCGAGCGCGGCTTCGAGCTCGCGCGTGGGGCGATAAGGGCCGACTCCCATCATACGAACGTATGTTCGCATAAGAGTCAAGCCGGTTTACAAGTGTCAAATATTGAACCGAGCGGAACGCGCGACTCCGTGGGCCGCTAGGGCCACGAAGCCGCGTGCGCCCGTCTCCGACTAGATGCCGATCGCGCGGCGCACGTGCGAGCGGATCGCGACGCGGTACAGCACGTCAGCCAGCAGCGCAGCGACCGTCACCTGACGCATGCTCACCTGGCGAGACTGGCTCGCCGCCCCCGTCGCCCTGCGCGGCCAGTGCGGCGCCGCCGAGCGTGCTTTCCCCATAGTCATCCCTGACTTCCTCTCCCCGCGCCCGGCTCGCTCGCCGGGCGATTTTGTCTCCCAAGCGGAGTGTAAATACGGCGCGCTTGCTGTCAAGCCGTGAATGCGCCTGCCCCGTCGCTGCCGCCGGACGCGCGCTTAGGCTCGGAGCCATGCAATTGATCGAGTGGTGTGAGCTGTGCCTGTCCGAAGCGCCCGGTCCTTCATCGCCCGAATGGGCTGAATGGCTCGTGCTGAGCACGCCCGACGGCGAGTACCTCGGCGTCGTCTGCGCCGGCTGCATCGCCGAGCCGGAGCTGCTCGCGCTCGAGCTCGAAGACGAGCTGCTCGCTGCCGCTGCCTGAGCCAACCCGGCGCTGGTAGCTGGAAGGCTGGCGACGGGCATGCCGCCCGAAAGCCATCTCAACAACTCATCAAGATCAAGATCGGTCGCTCGCGGGACGCCCGACATGGCGGTTGCCATCCTCGACATCGACGGCACACTCGTCGACACCAACTACCAGCACGCGCTCGCGTGGTACCGCACCTTTTGCAAGCACGGCGTCGTGCTGCCGATCTGGCGGATCCATCGCCACATCGGCATGGGCGGCGACCAGCTGCTGCCGGCGCTGACCGACGAGCAGTTCGAGCGCGAGCGCTGCGACGAAGTGCGCGAAGATGAGAAGGGCCTCTACATGGAGATGATCGGCGAAGTCGAGCCGATGCGCGACGCCCGCAGGCTGATCGAGGAGCTGAACGCGCGCGGGCACAAGGCGCTGCTCGCCTCATCGGCCAAGCAGGACGAGGTCGAGCACTACCTCGACCTGCTCGACGCGCGCTCGCTCGCCGACGGCTGGACGACCTCGGCCGACGTCGAGTCGACCAAGCCCGAGCCCGATCTCGTACACGCCGCGCTCGAGAAGGCCGGCGCAGAAGCAGGCGAAGCCGTGATGATCGGCGACACGCCGTTCGACGTGGAGGCCGCCAAACGGGCAGGCGTGCCCACGATCGCCGTGCTCACCGGCGGCTTCTCCGAGGCCGAGCTGCGCGACGCCGGGGCCGTCGAGGTGTTCGACAGCGTCGCCGAGCTGCGGGGGCGGCTGGGGGAGGCCGCGCTGGGTTGACGCCCGACGGTTCGGGTCGCCCAAGAGTCGGCGATGCTAGTATGCGCGTATGAAGCGCACCACCATCTCGCTGCCTGACGAGTTGGCGCAGGCACTCGATCGAGAGGCTCGCCGCTCCCACACCTCCGCCTCCGAGGTCGCCCGAACCGCTCTCACGAAACATCTCGGTCTCGTGCCGGGGGAGCTTCGCGAGCTCCCGTTCGCTCAGCTTGGCCGCAGCGGTCATCGCACCACCGCCCGGGACATGGAGCAACTCCTGGAGCAGGAGTGGGATGACGTCACTGGCCGTAGTTGACGCCGGCCCGCTCTATGCGGCTGCGGACGTCGACGATCAGGATCACCGGACTTCTCTTGCTGCGCTCTCGCGCAGCGACCTGCGCTTGGTCGTGCCCGCACTCGTCGTGGCAGAGGCCACCTACTTCGTCGGGCGTCGGTTGGGGGCTGCCACCGAGAGTAGGTTCCTGAGCGGTATCGCGGCGCTTGATGTGGAGGGCCCGAGTCGTGAGGATTTCGCACGCATGGCCGAGTTGGTCGAGCAGTACTCCGATTTTCCTCTGGGAGGGACCGACGCCTCGGTTATTGCGCTAGCCGAGCGACTCGATTCCGCAGTGATATTGACACTCGATCGGCGACACTTCTCAGCCGTCAAGCCACGTCATCGTGACGCGTTTGAGCTGCTGCCCTAGCTGCAGAACCTGAGCACCTGGCGATCGAGCTCGGCGCCGCCCGCATGCGTTGCTCGCTACTCCTCGGCCGGTGCGTCCGCCGGCGCAGCAGCGCGCGCCTGCTCGGCCTCCGTGCGCGCCTCCTCGGCTTCACGGCTCTTCAGCACGGCCTCGCCCTCCGCGTCCTGGGCGGCGTCCTTTGCCTGTTCTGCATCGCTCGCGCGAGCGCGGGCCTCCTCGTCAAGGCTCTGTGCGCGTTCCTGCGCCTCCAGCGCCACGCGCCGGCGCTCCGCGATCGAGCCGGCGCTCTCGTAGTCGCCCTGCGCCACCGAGATGCCGTACACCTCGGCCAGTCGTTGGGCCGTTGGCTCGTCGAGGATGTCGCCGGCCTCCACGTCGGACGCCGCGTCGAGCTGTGCCGCCGAGTAGTCGAGGCGCACGTGGTCGCGCCCGACCGTCGCGCCCTTCAGCGGCGCCAAGCGCGAGTGGCGGCCCAGCAGGCCGCTCTTGATCCGCGCGAACACCGCCTCGCCCTGGCCGTCGCTCGCGTAGTACACCTCCTCGAGCTTGCCCGCCCGCTCGCCGTCGCGGTCGAGCACCTCCCGTCCGATCCACTCCTCGATCTGCTCGACGTTCGGCATACCACGAGACTACCCTCTGTGGCTCGTGCAACCCCTGCCGGCCGCAGCTAGCCGCTTTGCAGGGTCACTGCTTGGCGTCCGGCGAGGCCTCCCAGAAGTCGTCGAGCTTGGTCGCGTCCTGGTGCTCGACCTTGCGCGAGATGGCCCACATCTCGACGGGCTCATCGCCCTCGTTGCGGTGCGAGCGCGGCGTGCGGTTGGCGACGCGCACCGCGGCCGGGGCGCTGACCTTGCGAATGTCCTCGCCGAAGCGCATCGTCAAGGTTCCGCGCGTGAGCAGGTAGAGCTCCTCGATCTCCTCGTGGAAGTGACCCGTGCCCTGCTCGAAGTCCGAATGCGGCGGCACGCGGATCAGCGTGACGGCGACCTGCTCGCATCCGAGCGCGTCGGTCAGTCGGCGGAACTCCCCGCGCACGCCGTCGTCATCCGCGTAGTGGTCCTTCACCTCGTCGGGGTCGACGATCGCGTAGTCGGTGGTGGTCTCGCTGGTGTGTGGATCGTTCATCGCGTCTCCTCTACCCGTTCGAGCTCGACGCGATCGCTGACGTGCACGGCGCCGGGCCGCACGACCTCGCCGTACACGCCGAATGGCAAGGGCTCGGTCGTATTCAGCCCCGACCTGAACGAGCGCAGCAGGTCGAGCGTGGGCAGGTCGACCGTACCGCTCTCGGGGTGCCTGCTCGTGACGATGCAGCGGCCGACGTGGCCGTGCAGGCGGATGATCGCCTCGCCGACGTGCAGCTCGCGCTCGAGCCAGCCGTCCTCGGCGAACGGCTCGACGCCGTCGATCTCGATCGTCATGCGAAAGCGCCGTGCGTCGAGCGACTCCTGCTCGGCGACCAGTGCGAGCACGGCGAGCGAGCCACGCGAGATCAAGCTCACGCCGCCTTCCACGCCGCGGTCGACCGCCGAGCTGCCGTCGCCGGCCTGCACGATCCGCAGCTGCTCGCCGGCGTGCTCGGACAGCGCGGCCGCGAACGGTCCGCGCAGCAGGCGCGCCGCGCGTGGCCGACTGTGGAATCTCGTCGGCAGCTCCTCGCCGAGCTCGATCACGCCGGACACCACCGTGCCGTCGGAGAAGCGGAGCGTCAGCTGTTCCACTGCGCCGTCGTCCCGGTCACTCGGTTCGACCTCGGCGACGACCTCGTTGAGCGCGCCGGAGTGCTTGCCGTTGACCATCCAGCCGCGCTCCTCGACGAGATAGAAGCGCCGGTCGCCGCGGGCGCCGCCGGGCCCCAGCATGAGCTGCTCGACATTGGCTATGCGTAGACCCTTCACGGGGGCGACGCTGAGCGCCGTGACGCGGGGCTCCCCGTTTGCCGTCGCGGCCGTCAATGCCCCACCGGGCGCCCGGCGATCAGCGCGAGCGCGTGCGCCAGCGGTCCGGCGAGCGCTTCGCCGGCCTGATCGATGCTCGCGGGGCTG
This sequence comes from uncultured Solirubrobacteraceae bacterium, assembly GCA_963714215.1. Classification (GTDB taxonomy): domain Bacteria; phylum Actinomycetota; class Thermoleophilia; order Solirubrobacterales; family Solirubrobacteraceae; genus Palsa-744. The sequence goes on along the minus strand of CAVQNP010000002.1, from coordinate 866,121 downwards.
CCGGGGAAGTTGACGATCAGCGTGGCGCCGCGCGTCCCGGCGACGGCGCGCGAGAGCATCCAGTTGGGCGTGTGCGGGCGCGAGGCATCGCGCATCGCCTCGGCGATCCCGGGCGCCTGTCGCTCGATCACGGCGCTCGTGGCCTCCGGCGTGACGTCGCTCGGCGAGAGCCCGGTGCCGCCGCTGGTGAGGATCAGCGCGCAGCGCTCGGCGTCGGCCCAGTGGCGCAGCCGATCGGCGATCAGCGCGCGGTCGTCGGCGATCAGCTCGCGGCCGGCGAGCTCGAGGCCGAGCTGCTGTACGAGCGCGGCCAGGCGCGGGCCGGACTCATCTGCGCCCGTGTCCAGACCTGCATCATCGCCGCGATCGGAGCGCGCCGCCTTGGAGCTGCTGATCGTGATGATCGCCGCGCGCTCGGCCACTCAGGCGCCCTCGGAGGCGGCCCCGGCGTCCTCGTCGCGACGCCAGTCGCTGCGCCCGCCGGTCTTCTCGAGCAGCACTACGTGCTCGATCTCGACGCCGCGCTCGATCCCCTTGACCATGTCGTAGACGGTCAGCGCGGCGACTGCGCAGGCGGTCATCGCCTCCATCTCGACGCCGGTGCGATCGACGGCGTGCACCTCGCCGATCAGCTCGACGACGCCGTCGGTCGCGTCGACGATCGCCTGCACGTCGATGAACGTCAGCGTGATCGGATGGGCGAGCGGAATCAGCAGCCCCGTCTGCTTGGCCGCCTGGATGCCGGCGAGCCGCGCCGTCGTCAGCACGTCGCCCTTCGGCGCATCGCCGCGCGCGACGGCGCTCGCCGTCTGCGGCGACATGCGCACGCGCGCGCGTGCTCGCGCGACCCGCTCGCGCGGATCCTTGGCGCCGACGTCGACCATCCGCGCGCGCCCGTGCTCGTCGAGGTGGGTCAGGCGATCGTCGCTCATCGCGCACCGACATCCGGCGCACTGGCCTTTGATGCGCTCGCCCCCGGCGCGGGTGTCCCGGAGACGCGCCGCGCGCTGCCGTCGGCCGACACCTCGACCTTCCAGATCGGCGCCTCGGCCTTGATCCGGTCGATCGCCTCGCGCGCGCCGGCGAAGGCTTCGTCGCGATGCGCGGCGGAGACGGCCACGACGACGCTCGGCTCGCCGAGCGCGACGGTGCCGGTGCGGTGCTCGGCCGCCGCGGCGCACAGTCCGTGCAAGAGCACGCAGTCGGCGAGGATCGCGGCGATCCGCTCGCGCGCCATCTCGACGTAGGCCTCGTACTCCAGCCGGCTGACCTCGCGCGTGACGCCCTGGAAGGTGACGACGGCGCCGGCGCGCGGATCGGCGACGAGCGCGGTGAGGCGCTCGACGCTCGGTGGCCGCTCGCCGACGGCGACGTGGATGCGCGGCTCGGTGCTCTGGGCGCCGGCTGCGCCGTCGCCGCCGCTCAGCGGAGGGATCAGCGCGAGCTCGTCGTCGGCGGCCAGGCGCGTGTCGGGCTGGGCATAGTCGCGGTTGACTGCCAGCTGCACGGGCAGACGCGCGAGCAGCTCGCCGAGCGCGGGGTTCTCGCGCAGCGCGTTGAGCGCGTCGGCGACGGTCGCACCGTCGGGGAGCTGCAGCTGCAGGCGCTCGCTGCCGGCGCGCTCGCGCAACAGCGAGAACAGGCGCACGTTGACGGTCATGCCCGTGGCGACCGTCACGCCGGCTCCGGCTCTGCCGACTCGGCGCTGGTCGCGCTCGCAGTCGATGCACGATCGAGCCCGGGCGCGGCACCGGGCAGCAACTCGACCTCGACACGCGTGCCGGCGGCGACGCGCGCGCCGTCGGCGGCGGGCAGAATCGCGAGCGCGTCGGCGCCGAGCATCGAGGTGAGCACGTGCGAGCCCTGCGCGCCGGTCGGCTCGGCTTCCCATCCGTGCTCGCCGAGATGCAGGTGGCAGCGCACGGCGTGGGCGCGGCCGGGCGCCCGCTCGCAGTCGCTGCGCAGCGTCGCGAAGGTCCGCCGCCGCGGCTCGGCGGCGCCGCTCAGCGCGCGCACGGCGGGGGCGACGAACAGGCAGAACGTGACGACGGCGGAGACGGGGTTGCCGGGCAGGCCGAACACGAGCGTCCGCCCGCGCGTGCCGAACAGCGTCGGCTTGCCGGGCTTCAGCGCGACGCGCCAGAAGCGCTCCTCGACGCCGAGCTCGGCCAGCGCGCCGCGCACGTGGTCGTGCTCACCGACGGATACGCCGCCGCACAGCACGAGCACGTCGGCCTGCTCGAGCGCGGCGGCGACCGCAGCGCGTGTGGCCCTGGCGTCGTCGGCCACGGGGGTGGCGATCCGCAGGGCCTCGTCGGCCAAGCTCTCAGGTGCGTCGGAGCTGCGGCCGATCAGCTCGGCGCCGCTCTGCACGGCAAGCGCGCCGACGGAGTAGGCGTTGGAGTTGTAGATCGCGCCGGCGGCAAGCGGGTGCCCTGGCTCGACGAGCTCGTCGCCGGTGGTGATCACGGCGAGGCGCGGTCGGCGAGCACAGATCGCCTCGGGCCGTCCGAGCGAGGCGAGCACGCCGAGCTCGGCGGCTCCAAGCGTGGCCCCGGCGGCGAGCACGAGATCCCCAGCGCGGACATCGTCGCCGGCGAAACGCACGTTGGCGGCGGCGGCGGGGGCGGTGAGGATCTGGACGCGGCCGTTCTCGCGCCGCGTCTGCTCGACGGCGACGACGGCGTCGGCGCCTGCGGGCATGGCGGCGCCGGTTGAGATGGCGATCGCGTCGCCGCTGCCAAGCGCGCGGGAGGCGGGGCTGCCGGCGCGCGACTCGTCGACGACGCTCAGCTGGACCGGCCGCTCGGGGCGTGCGTCGCTCACGTCCAGGCGGCGCAGCGCGAACCCGTCCATGGCAGAGCTGTCGAAGCCCGGCACGGTGCCGTCGCTGCACACGTCCTCGGCGAGCACGCGCCCGAGCGCATGGGCGAGCGCGACAGGCTCACGCGACAGCGCCTGCACGCAGGCGAGCACGGTTCGCCGTGCCTCCTCGAGCTCGATCAGGGCAGACGCCATGGCCAGAGCGTAGCCCCACCCAGGCAGGGGTATCGTGATCGTGATGGGCTCGATCGCCGACCGCTTGCAGCGCCCGCTGCGCGACCTGCGCATCTCGGTCACCGATCGCTGCAACCTGCGCTGTGGATACTGCATGCCCCGCGAGGTCTTCGGCAGGGACTTCGCCTTCCTGGATCGGTCGGAGCTTCTCTCTTTTGAGGAGATGGAGAGGATCGCGCGGCTGGCAGCCGGGGAGGGGGTGCGAAAGATCCGACTGACCGGTGGCGAGCCGCTCTTGCGGCGCGATCTGCCTCGACTGGTCGAGCTGCTCGCGCGGATCGACGGGGTCGAGGACCTCGCGCTGACGACGAACGGGACGGCGCTGAGCACGCACGCGCAGGCGCTCGCCGACGCCGGCCTCGATCGTGTCACGGTCAGCCTCGACGCGCTAGAGCAGCAGGCCTTCTCATCGATGAGCGACACGCGCGTACCGGTCGCCCGCGTGCTCGCGGGGATCGACGCGGCGCACGCCGCGGGCCTGCGCCCGGTGAAGGTCAACATGGTCGTGCGCCGCGGAATCAACGACCACTGCGTGGCGGCGATGGCCGAGCACTTCCGCGGGCGGGAAGAGGTACTGCGCTTCATCGAGTACATGGACGTGGGCGAGTCCAACGGCTGGCGCCTGGAGCAGGTCGTGCCGGCGAGCGAGATCCTCGCGACGATCGATGCGCGCTGGCCACTGCGCGAGCTGCCGTCCGGCCAGGAGGGCAAGGTCGCCTCGCGCTGGGCCTACCGTGATGGAGCGGGAGAGATCGGCGTGATCCACTCGGTCACGGAGCCGTTCTGCAGCGGCTGCACGCGCGCGCGGCTGTCGGCCGACGGCCAGCTCTACACCTGCCTGTTCGCCAAGGGCGGGCACGACCTGCGGGTGCTGCTGCGCGGCGGCGCGAGCGACGCGCAGATCGCCGAGCGCCTGCGCGAGATCTGGACGGCTCGCGCCGATCGCTATTCGGAGCTGCGTGCCTCGCCGGGGCGGCCGCAGGAGGGCGCACGCGTGGAGATGTCCTACATCGGCGGCTGAGACACGTCGCCGCTGCCAGGGGCCCGGGCTACCGGCCACACGGAGACGTGCTCGGGCGGCAGTTCGATGCGCACTGCCTGTCCGATCGCGAGCTCGACGGCATCGAGCGTGTGCACGCTGAGCTCGAGCGCTCCGTCGCCGGTCGCGTCGCTCATGGCCGCGTCGTCGGCGCGCGCGCCCTCGAGCGCCACGATCAACTCGCGCTCGGCGCCGAGGTCGGCGTCATCGAGCAGGGTGGCGGCGTAGCGACCGTCGTCGCGCAGTTCCACGTGCTCGGGGCGAATCGACCACACGACCTCGGTCTCGAGCGCGAGGTCGTGAGCGGGCACGAGTAGATCGACGCCACGGCTCGTGACGCGCTCGTTGTCGAGAACGACGCCGCGATGCGCGTTGGCGATGCCGAGCAGCGCGGCCACCTGCGGCGAGCCGGGTGCGCGGAACACGGATGCGCGCGATCCGGCCTGCAGCACGCGGCCATCGTCGAGCACGAGGATCTCATCGGCGAGCAGCGCGGCCTCCTCGGGATCGTGCGTTACGAGCACGGTGCTCAGCCCGACCTCGCGCTGCAGCCGGCGCAGCTCGCGCCGCAGCCGATCGCGCACGGGCGCGTCGAGCCCGGAGAAGGGCTCATCGAGCAGCAGCACGCGCGGTTCGACAGCGAGCGCGCGGGCGAGCGCGACGCGCCGCTGCTGACCGCCGGAGAGCTCGTCGGGGTAGCGGCCCTCCAGCCCGGAGAGCCCCAGCCGCTCGATCCACCAGGCGGCGAGCGCCGGCTGTGCGCGGGCGCCGAATGTCACCTGTCGCCACACATCGCGTCGCGGCATCAGTGCGGGTTGCTGGGGGACGTAGCCGAGCTCGCGCCGCTCGGCGTGGTAGATCGTGCAGCTCGCTCGATCCGAGCGCGACCCGCGTGTGCTCGCCGTCGTCGGGCCGCATCAGCCCGGCGAGCAGGCGCAGCGTGAGCGTCTTGCCGGCACCCGACGGCCCGAGCAGCGCCAGGCGCGGGCTGCCGGAGCGGTGGACGATGTCGAGTGAGAAGTTGCCGAGGCGCTTGCTCAGCGCAAAGTCGAGCGCGGCGGGGTGGGCAGCGTCCCGCGCGCTGCCGCCCGGCGCGACCGGTGCGCGCGGCACAGGCTGTGCGCGACGGGGCCACGGTCTGCGCGAGCCGCTCGAGCAGCAGCACGGTCAGCGCGGCGCCGAGCGCGACGGCGATCGGCAGCACCGTCGCAGGCAGCCCGGTGGCGTCGAATTCGACGAACGTGTAGACGGGCAGCGAGTAGGGGTGGTAGGCGAGGATCACGGTCGCGCCGAACTCGCCGAAGGAGCGCAGCCAAGCGAGCAGCAGCCCGGCGCCGATGCCGGGCAGCGCGGCGGGCACGGCGACGCGCCAGAAGCGCGCGAGCCGCCCGTGCCCGAGCGAGGCGGCGACGTCCTCGAGCGCTGGGTCGACGGCGGCGAACGAGGCGCGCGCGGCGATCACGAGGAACGGGGCGGCGACGAACGTCTGCGCAAGCACGATCGCCAGGCGGGTTTCGGTCAGCTTGCCGTCGAACAGCCGCCCGAGCGTCGTGTGCGGGCCGAGCACGTAGAGCAGCAGCAGGCCGCTCATCAAGGGGCGGCAGCGCGAGCGGCAGTGCGACGAGCGCGGTCAGCACGCGCGAGCGCAGGCCCTTGCCGCGCGCGAGCAGGTAGGCGAGCGGGGTGCCGAGCAGCGCGATAACGACGGTCGCGATCGTTGCGGTCAGCAGCGAGGTGGCGAGCGCCGAGCCGACCCCGGGCGAGGCGGAGACGCCGTGGCGCAGGCGCACGATGAAGGCGACGATCGGCGCCAGCAGGTACAGCGCGAGCAGCCCGCCGAGCCAGGGCAGCGGGCTGCGCGCGCGGGCGATCACCTCAGCGCGAGGAGCCGACCAGCTTGCGCAGGCTCTTGGGTACGGCGGACTTGCTTCCCGAGAACTGCGGTTTCAGCGTGACGAGCCCGTTCTTCTTCAGCGTGAACTTGCGCTGTGCGTTCAGCAGGTAGCGCACGAGCGTGGCAGCGCCGGTCGGGTTGGCGGCGCGGTTGAGGATCGTCACGGTGTAGTTGGCGTACTTGTAGACGGGCGTCAGCGGCGACCGTGACGAGATGCGCCGAGGAGGCCTCGACGGCGTAGAAGAAGCCGGCGTCGAGCTGGCCTGCCTGCAGGCGCCCGACCAGCGCCGTCTCGGGATAGACGGGGAACGACCCGAGCGCCTGCGTGAGCGCCGGTTGGCGCAGCTTGCGCGCGGCCCCTTCGACGGCTTCGACGGTGAGGATGCCCTTCGGGTCGAGCTTGGGGTCGGTGCGCCCGACGAGGATGCCGGGCTCGGTGATCACCTGATACCACGGCTTGCCCTGGGCGAGCTGCTTGCCGAACGAGCTGTCGGGGTCGTAGGCGAGCATCAGCGGCGAGGAGGCGAACGTCGTGTACCACGACACCCAGTCGCCGTTGGCCGAGCCTTCGAGCAGGTTGTCCGCAGCCGAGGCGGCGCTGATGAACACGTCTCCCTGGCGCACACCCGCCCTTGATCTGGTTGGCGACTTCGGTCGAGCCGCCGCCGAAGCCCTTGTAGCCGTAGCCGGTGGCCTTGGCGAAGGAGGGGCCGAAGTTGTGTTCCATGTAGTTGAGCAGCGAGCCGGCGAACAGCGTCGAGACGGTGCCCGAGGCGGCAGGACGCGCGAGCGGCGTGCCGCTCGCTGCGCTCGCCGGGGCAAGTGCGATCGTCGCCCCGGCCAGCAGGCCGAGCACGGTCCTCATCTGCGCAGTCCTCATCCATCTCTTGCTCATCCGCTGGTCCACTCCTGTCAGTTGCGTTCGACCATCACCGAGGTGGCCTTGACCATCGCCGTCGCCTTCACGCCAGGCGCGAGGCCCAGCTCTTCGACCGAGTCACGCGTGATCGCCGCGGTGACGCGGAACGGTCCGGCCTCGAGCTCGACGAGCGCCATCACGCCGTCGACCTCGACCGAGCGGACCGTGCCGGCGAAGCGGTTGCGCGCGGAGCCGCGCGTGCCCGTGCGGTGACGGGTCGGCCGCGAGCTGAGGCGCCGCACCTCGGCCTCGGACACGCGGCGGCGGTTGCGCTCGTCGCGGTGCGTGCGCAGCTTGCCGGCGCTGTCCCAGCGACGCAGCGTGTCGGCGCTCACGCCGAGCGCCTTGGCCGCTTCGCCGAGCGAGAGGTCGCGCTTCGCCTGCCTAGGCATTGCATATGCATAGCGCAAAGTCGTGCGGCATGCGCTCTGCCGGGCGATCGCGGAGTTGACGGGCGGCACGCACCCTCGCCCATGCGAGCACGTGCGCGAGGGTGTTAGATAGGTGGCAACTCGAGATCGGAGCGTCCGATGGCACCAATTTCACGCGGCTTTCGCGGGCGTCGGCGAAGCGACGTCGATCCCGCCCGTGTCCCTCCCGGCCAGTACGTGGTCGACGACTTCCCGGTGCTGTCGGCGGGGCCCACGCCGCACACGCCGCTGGAGCGGTGGAGCTTTCAGATCGGCGGTGCCGTCGCTGAGCCGGCGTCGTGGACGTGGGAGCAGTTCCAGGCGCTGGGAGCGGAGACGTTCACGGTCGACATCCACTGCGTGACGAAGTGGTCGAAGCTCGGCACGAGCTGGACGGGCGTTCCGGTCGACACGCTGCTCGACGGGGTCGAGACCGAGGCGGACTACCTCACGGCCTGGTGTGACGGCGGCTACACGACGAACCTCGCGCTGGAGGACGTGACCGACGGCAAGGGCTGGGTCGTCTATGCCTTCGACGGCCAGCAGCTGGAGGCCGAGCACGGCGGTCCGGCGCGCCTGCTCGTGCCGCATCTGTACTTCTGGAAGAGCGCCAAGTGGGTGCGCGGGCTGACGTTGACGAGTGACGACGAGCCGGGCTTCTGGGAGGCGGCGGGCTACCACAACCACGGCGATCCGTGGAAGGAGCAGCGCTATTGGGGGGACTGACCCGGCTCGGCGACCCGGCCCGGCCCGGCGACCCGGCACGGCTCGGCGCGCCGCCCGCGCGGATGCCGCTGCGCTGGCACACGGCGCGCGTGAGCGAGGTCCGCGAGGAGACGACGCACGCGAAGACGATCGTGCTCGACGATCCGCAGTGGCCGGGCCACGCCGCGGGACAGCATGCGGACGTGCGCCTCACGGCCGAAGACGGCTACCAGGCGGAGCGCTCCTACTCGATCGCCTCGGCGCCGGAGGAACCGCTCGCGCTGACGGTCGAGCGGATCGACGACGGCGAGGTCTCGCCGTATCTGACAGAAGAGCTGCGCGAGGGCGACGAGCTCGAGCTGCGCGGGCCGATCGGCGGGCACTTCACATGGCGCACGCGCGACGGCGGCCCGCTGCTGCTGCTCGCGGGTGGCTCGGGGCTCGTGCCTCTGATGGCGATGCTGCGACACCGCATCGCGCAAGACGATTCGACCGAAGCCCGCCTGCTGGTCTCCAGCCGCAGCCTCGACGACCTGCTCTACACGGATGAGCTCGAGCGCGTGCGCGAGCAGCAGGGCGTGACGGTGCAGATCACGCTGACGCGCGCGCAGCCGCCCGGCTGGACGGGGCTCTCGCGGCGGCTCGACGCCGAGATGCTGAGCGAGCTCGGCCCCTCGCCGCAGGAGCGCCCGCTCGTGTTCGTCTGCGGCCCGACGGCGTTCGTCGAGCACGCGGCGGACGCACTCGTCGCGCTCGGACACTCCGCCGAGCGGATCCATGCCGAGCGCTTCGGGCCGAGCGGGAGCTGAGATGGGCGTTCGGGCAGACGCGAGCGAGCCGGCCTGGGGCGAGCAGTACGCGTTCGACGGCAACGCGATCGCGGGCCTGCTCGAGGAGCTGTTCGACGCGGAGATCACGACGGCACTGCGCGTCTGCCAGTCGTGCGGCACGCGCAGCGCGATCGGCGCGCACCGCGCTTACCGCGGCGCGGGCATCGTGCTGCGCTGCCCGGCGTGCCGCGATCTGGCAGTCGTGGTGGCGCTGCTGCCCGACCGCAGCCGCGTGTGGCTGGCGGGCGAGTGGACGCTGCAGACGCCGCGCCGCTGAGCGTGTCGCCGGCGATCGTGGCGGTGCTGGCGGGCGGCAGGGGCGAGCGCATCGGCGGCGCCAAGCCGACGCGCGAGCTGGCGGGTAGGCCGCTGATCGACTACCCGCTGGCGGCGGCGCGCGCGGCGGGCCTGCAGGCGATCGTCGTGGCCAAGCGCGACACGGAGCTGCCGCCTGGCCTGGCTGAGCGCGTGATCGTCGAGCCGGACGACCCACGCCACCCGCTGTGCGGCGCGCTGGCCGCGCTCGAACACGCGGCGCAGGCCTCGCCGGAGGAGGCGGTCGTGCTGGCCGGCTGCGACATGCCTTTCCTCACGGGGGCGCTGCTCGGCTGGTTGGCGGCGGCGCTCGAGCCGGCGGTCATGCTCGAAGTCGAGGGTCGCGCGCAACCGCTGCCGGCGCGCTGCTCGGTCGCGAACGCGCCGCTGCTGCGCGAGGGGCTCGTGAAGGAGGCGCCGCTGGGCGAGGTCTTCCAGTCGCTCTCGCCGGCGATCGTCGGCGAGCAGGCGCTCGCGCACTTCGGCGATCCGCGGCGTCTTTGCTTCAGCGTCAACAGCGCCGAGCAGCTCGCCACGGCGGAGCGCTGGCTCTCGACGGGCGACGAAGTGGCCGGGCCATAGGCGCGAGGCGTGCGCCGCGGCCGTCTCGCAGCGATCGCCTAGGACGGCTCGCCGGCCTCGCCCGGCGCGACGCGCTCGGCGACGGCACGCAGCTCGGCGAGCGACAGCTCCGAGCGCCCGGCGATCCAGCACGCCAGCGGCGCTGCGGTCCGTTCGGAGGCGTGCGCGGCGGTGCCAGCGAGCTCGAGCAGTTCCCTGATCTCCTGCACCGAAGGGCCCGGCACACCGGCCTCGCGGGCGAAGGCGGCGATCCATTCGTCTCGGGTCATCGAGAGAAAGCCTAGCCCGAGGGTTCCTCTCCGGGCCGTGGCGGGTAGAACTAAGGGGTGAGACGCGTCCCCTCGCTCTCGGACTGGCCGGTGTTGCGCCAGCTGCGCGGCGAGGATCGGCTGGGGCGCGGCGCGGCCGTCAAGTCGCGCGCGAGCGAAGAGCTGCGGGCGCGCACCACTCAGGCCGACCGCGTGGTCAAGTCGATCTGCCCGTACTGCGCGGTCGGCTGCGCGCAGAAGGTGTACGTCAAGGGCGGCAGGGCGGTGCAGATCGAGGGCGATCCGGACGCGCCGCACAGCCGCGGGCGGCTGTGCCCGAAGGGCTCGGCGACGCTGCAGCTGACGACGGGCGATTCGCGCGAGCAACACGTGCTCCACCGCCGACCGTACGGCAGCGAGTGGGAGCGACTCGACTTGGAGACGGCGATGGACATGGTTGCCGAGAAATTCGTGAGCGATCGTGCGGAGGGCTGGGAGTGGGAGAGCGAGGGCAGCCGCACGCGGCGCTGCATGAGCATCGCGGCGCTCGGCGGCGCGACGCTCGACAACGAGGAGAACTACCTGATCAAGAAGTTCCTCACGGCGTCGGGGATCGTCCAGATCGAGAACCAGGCGCGCGTGTGCCACTCCTCGACGGTCGTCGGCCTGGGCACGTCATTCGGGCGCGGCGCCTCGAGCACGCTCCCGGGCGACCTGCAGAACTCGGACCTGATCGTGCTCGAGGGCTCGAACATGGCCGAGGCGCACCCCGTCGCCTACCAGTGGGTGGTGGAGGCGAAGGCGCGCGGCGCGACGGTGATCCACGTCGATCCGCACTACAGCCGCACGAGCGCGCTGGCGGACATGTTCGTGCCGCTGCGCGCGGGCAGTGACATCGCCTTCCTCGGCGGCGTGATCAACCACGTGCTGAGTACCGAAACGGACTTCCGCGAGTACGTGCTGGCCTACACGAATGCGCCGACGATCATCGGCGAGGAGTTCGAGGACGTCGGCGCAGATGGGCTGTTCTCTGGCTTCGACGAGGACAAGCGCGGCTATGACCCGGCGAGCTGGCAATACGAGGGGACGATCGTCGCGGCGGCGGCCGGCCAGCGCGACCAGGAGGGCAATCCGCAGGTGCTCGAGGGGGAGGGGGAGGGCGGTGGCGAGGATGCGGCGAGCAGCCTGCCGACGCTCGATGAGACGCTGCAGCACCCGCGCTGCGTGTGGCAGATCCTCAAACGCCACTACGCGCAGTACACGCCGGAGACGGTGGAGCGCGTGTGCGGTGTGCCGCAGGAGACGTTCGCGAAGGTCTGCGAGCTGTTCGTTGCAAACTCGGGGCGCGAGCGCACGACTGCGTTCGTGCACGGGGTGGGCTGGACGCAGCACACGATCGGCTCGCAGTACATCCGTGCGGCATCGGTGCTGCAGCTGCTGCTCGGCAACATGGGGCGCCCGGGCGGCGGCGTGATGGCGATGCGCGGGCACGCCTCGATCCAGGGCTCCTCGGATATCCCGACGCTGTTCGACACGCTGCCGGGCTACATCCCGATGCCGCATGCGCATCGTCACGAGAACCTCGAGCAGTTCCTCACCGGCACCTCGGCGCGGCGCGGCTTCTGGGGCAACATGCGCGACTACACGGTCAGCTTGCTGAAGGCCTGGTGGGGCGACTCGGCAACGGCCGAGAACGACTTCCGCTTCGACTACCTGCCGCGGCTGACGGGCAGTCACTCGACCTACGACACGGTGATGGAGCAGATCAAGGGCACCGTGAAGGGCTACTTCCTGTTTGGCGAGAACCCGGCGGTGGGCTCGGCGAACACGCGCATGCAGCGCCTGGGCATGTCCAAGCTCGACTGGCTCGTCGTGCGCGACTTCTCGCTGATCGAGTCGGCGACGTGGTGGAAGGACGGCCCGGAGATCGAGTCGGGCGAGATGCGCACGGAGGAGATCGCCACGGAGGTGTTCTTCTTTCCCGCGGCGGCGCACATCGAGAAGGACGGCACGTTCACGAACACGCAGCGAATGGTGCAGTGGCACCACAAGGCGCAGGAGCCCGTGCAGGAGCAGCGCAGCGACCTGTGGTTCATCTACCACCTCGGCAAGCGCGTGCGCGAGCGCCTCGCCGGATCGGCCGACGAGCGCGACAAGCCGGTGCTGGAGCTGACGTGGGACTACCCGACCGAGGGCGAGCACGAGGACCCGAGCGCCGAGGCGGTGCTGGCCGAGGTCAACGGCTCGGATTCAGAGGGCAAGATGCTCTCGGCCTACACGGAGCTGAAGAGCGACGGCTCGACGCGCTGCGGCTGCTGGATCTACTGCGGCTGCTACGCCGATGGCGTCAACCAGACGGCGCGACGCACGCCGAAGGAGCAGCAGAACTGGACGGGGGGAGCGTGGGCGTGGGCGTGGCCGGCGAATCGCCGGATCCTCTACAACCGCGCCTCGGCCGATCCCGAAGGCAAGCCGTGGAGCGAGCGCAAGGCGCTCGTCTGGTGGGACGCCGAGAAAGGCGAATGGACGGGGCACGACACGCCGGACTTCGAGGCGAACAAGCCGCCTGACTACCGCCCGCCGAAGGACGCCAGCGGCCCGGATGCGATCGCGGGCGACACGCCGTTCATCATGCAGGCCGATCAGCGCGGCTGGCTGTTCGCGCCGGCGGGCGTGGCGGACGGCCCGATGCCGACGCACTACGAGCCGCAGGACTCGCCGGTCCTCAACTCGATGTACCCCGAGCGCCAGCGCAACCCGTCGCGCGAAGTCTACGAGCACGAGAACAACCGCTACCACCCGGACCCGGACGAGCCGGGCGGGCAGGCCTACCCGATCGTCGTCACGACCTACCGTCTGACCGAGCACTTCACGGCGGGTGGGATGTCGCGCTGGACGCCGTACCTGGCCGAGCTGCAGCCGGAGTTCTTCTGCGAGGTCTCACCGGAGCTGGCGCAGGAGCGCGGCCTGCAGCACGCGGGCTGGGCGACGCTGATCAGCGCGCGCGGCTGCGTGGAGGCGCGCGTGATGGTGACCGATCGGATGGCGCCGCTTCAGATCGAGGGGCGCACGGTCCACCAGATCGGCATGCCCTACCACTGGGGCGCGAACGGTTACGCCAAAGGCGACTCGATGAACGAACTGTCATCGATGGCGCTGGACCCGAGCTCGCACATCCAGGAGGTCAAGGCGCTGAGCGTGGAGATCGTTCCGGGCCGACGCCCGCGCGGCGCGGCCCGACAGGAGCTCGTGCGCTCCTACCGCGAGCGCGCGGGCGTGACGGCGCAGACGGGGATGAAGCCGTGAGCGCGCAGCCGGCCGCCGCGAGCAGCGCGAACGGCGCAAGCGGGGTCGCGCCGGCGGGTGGCGCGTGCGCGGGCTCGAGCAGCCTGCTGGGCACGCTGCTCGAGCAGGGCGAGCCGGCGGGCAGCTCGGGCTGGTCCGATCACCCGCCGCGCAAGGGCTTCTTCACGGACACGTCGCTGTGCATCGGCTGCAAGGCGTGCGAGGTGGCGTGCAAGGAGTGGAACCAGGTGCCGGAGGACGGGCTGAACTGGACGGGGCACTCGCACGACAACACGGGCGGGCTGAGCGCGGACTCGTGGCGTCATGTGGCATTCATCGAGCAGCGCGTGGCGGCGGGCGCCCGGCAGGCGAACTTCGAGCGCGCGCCGGCCGCGGGCGGGGAGGGCAAGGACGGCTTTCGCTGGCTGATGTCCTCGGACGTGTGCAAGCACTGCACGCACGCTGCGTGCCTGGACGTGTGCCCGACGGGGGCGCTGTTCCGCACGGAGTTCGGCACGGTGGTCGTGCAGCAGGACATCTGCAACGGCTGCGGCTATTGCGTGCCGGCCTGTCCGTACGGGGTGATCGACAAACGCGAGGACGACGGGCGCGTGTTCAAGTGCACGCTCTGCTACGACCGGCTCGGCGCGGGCGAGGAACCGGCGTGCGCGAAGGCGTGCCCGACGGACTCGATCCAGTTCGGCGAGCTGGAGGAGCTGCGCGAGCGCGCGGCCGGACGCGTCGAGCAGCTCCACGAGAAGGGCATGATCGAGGCGCGGCTGTACGGCGAGAGCCCGGACGACGGTGTGGGCGGCGACGGCGCGTTCTTCCTGCTGCTCGACGAGCCGGAGGTGTACGGGCTGCCGCCTGACCCGGTCGTGACGACGCGCGCGCTGCCGCGCACGTGGCGCAACGTGGGGATCGCGGCGGGTGCGCTGGTGGCGGGCGCGGTGGCCTCGTTCGCGGGGACGCGGAAGTGAGCGCCAACAGCGGGAACGGACGCTCCGCGCAGCCCCGCCGAGGCGGCGGCGGGCGCAAGCGCAGGCGCGAGCAGGCGTTCACGTCCTACTACGGGCGCCCGATCGTGAGGGAAGCGACGTGGCAGTCGACGGACATCGCGGGCTACTTCTTCCTCGGCGGACTGGCGGGCGCCTCGTCGGTGCTGGCGGCGGGCGCGCAGCTGACGGGCCGCCCACAGCTCGCGCGCCCGTTGAAGCTCGGCGCGGCGGGCGCGATCCACCTGTCGCTGGTGGCGCTGATCCACGACCTGGGCCGCCCGGCGCGCTTCCTCAACATGCTGCGCGTGTTCAAGCCGACGTCGCCGATGAGCGTGGGCGTGTGGGTCCTGTTCGCGTACGCCCCGGCAGCGACGGCGGCGGCACTGGGCGAGCTGACGGGCACGGGCGAGCTCGGCCGGCGCGTGCGCCCGCTGGCGAGCGCGGGCACGGCGGGTGCTGCGCTGCTCGGCCCGGCGGTGGCCTCCTACACAGCGGCGCTGGTGGCCACGACGGCGACGCCGGCGTGGCACGAGGGCCACCGCGAGATGCCGTTCGTGTTCGTCGGCTCGGCGGCGAGCGCGGCGGCGGGGCTGGGCCTGCTGACGGCGCCGGTGGCGCAGAACGGACCGGCGGTGCGCATGGCGGCGATCGGCGCGGCGGGTGAGCTGACGGCGGTGAAGCTGCTGGAGCGGCGTATCGGGATGGTCGCGGAGACCTACCACGAAGGCCGCGCGGGCAAGCTGATGCGCACGGCGGAGGCGCTGACGGTGGCGGGCGTCACGGGGGCACTTACGCTCGGCAGACGCAACCGCTGGGCGGCGGCGCTGAGCGGCGCGGCGCTGTTGACGGCGTCGGCGTGCGCGCGCTTTGGCATCTTCGAGGCGGGGCTCGCGTCGGCGCGCGACCCGAGGTACACGGTCGAGCCCCAGCGCGAACGGCTGGCGGCGGTGGAGCGGGCGGACGCGAAGGCGAGGGCGTGATGCACTCGGCGCCGTCGCACGACGGCGCGACCCCACGCGAGGCCTCGCCGCTGGAGCTGCGTCGCGTGGTGCGGGACGGCGAGGATGACTTCGTGGCGGTCGAGGAGCCGCTGGAGATCCGCGTGGACGGCGAGGCGATCGCGGTGACGATGCGCACGCCGGGCCATGACGAGGAGCTGGCGCTCGGCTTCCTCCGTGGCGAGGGGCTGATCGAACGCGCGCACGAGGTGGGCATGACGGACGACCTGGCGCTGAACACGATCGAGGTGGCGGGGCCGCTGGCGCGCCGCGCGGACACACGGCGCTTCTACACGACGTCCTCATGCGGCGTGTGTGGCAAGGGCGCGCTTGAGGAGGTGGCGTTCCACGCGTCGCCGCTGCCGGACGGGCCGGTCATCTCACGCGAGCTGCTGGCTGCGCTGCCGGGGCGGCTGCTGCAGCCGGGCTTCGAGCGCACGGGCGGCCTGCACGCGACGGGCCTGTTCGACGCGGCGGGCGGGCTGCTGTGCGTGCGCGAGGACGTGGGACGCCACAATGCGATGGACAAGGTCGTCGGCTGGGCGATGCTCAACGGGTGGCTGCCGCTGCACGGGTACGTGCTGTGCGTCAGCGGCCGGCTGTCGTTCGAGCTCGTGCAGAAGACGGTCGTGGCGGGGGCGTCGATCCTCGTGGGGGTGGGGGCGCCGACGTCGCTGGCGATCGAGCTGGCGGCGAATCGCGGTCTGACGCTGTGCGGCTTCGCGCGGCGCGGCAGCGTGAACGTCTACGCGGGCGCCGCGCGCGTGGCGAGCTGATCGCGGCTCGGTCCGAGCCGAGCGGTCAGAATGCAGGGATGACGGGAGAGTCCGACCACGGCAAGCCGCTGCGCGAGCAGGACGTCGACGCCGACCCGCTGGCGCAGTTCGCGGCGTGGTACGAGCAGGCGCAGGCCGCGGGGATGCGCATGCCGGAAGCGGCAGCGGTGGCGACGGCGGGCGCGGACGGGGCGCCGTCGGTGCGGATGGTGCTGGTCAAGGGCTTCGACGAGCGCGGCTTCGTGTTCTTCACGAACTACTCGAGTCGCAAGGGCGGCGAGCTGGCAGCGAACCCGCGCGCGGCGCTGCTGTTCCACTGGGATCCGCTGGGCAGGCAGGTGCGGATCACGGGACCGGTGACGCGCACGAGCGCCGAGGAGACGGCGGCATACGTCAGGACGCGCCCGCGCGGCAGCCAGCTGAGCGCGCTGGCCTCGCCGCAGAGCCAGGTCGTGGCCGACCGCGAGCAGCTCGAGCGCGCGGTGGCCGAGCTGGCGGAGCGCTACGGCGAGGGCGAGCTGCCGATCCCGGAGGGCTGGGGCGGCTTTCGCGTGGCGGTCGAGCAGATCGAGTTCTGGCAGCAGCGCAGCGACCGCCTGCACGACCGCCTGCTCTACCGGCGTGACGGGCAGGGCGGCTGGGCGATCGAGCGACTCGCTCCATAGCCGCAGACAGAGAATTCCATTTATTGATATCAAAAAGATAACGATCTGGAAGCTGCCTGGGCATAGGTTCATGCGAGCAACGCACGACCCTCTCCCGTGCGTTGCACCAGCTCCTCCAAACCGCCGCCGGGACCGTCGAACCCCCGGTGACGGCGAGCGCGAGCAGGCGTGCGCCGGGGTCCGGTGTGGGGCGGACCCCGGCCGTCGCCGCTGAAGGACGGCCGAGCGTGTGCGAAGGGCGTCGCATACGTAATTCTCCGCAGGCGAGGCGGGAAGGCGCCCCGATGTGGGCGACGGTCGTGCGTCCTACCGTTGCGCCATGAGCTCTTTCTGCCGTCGGCGAGCGGCTGAGCGCGCGCTCGCGGGTTGGCGAGGATGAGCGACGGGCTGCGCACCGAGCCGGTGGCCTTCCAGGCTCCTCCAGCGCCGGGCGCCGGCCTCGGCGAGCAGGAGGCGGCTGCGCGACTGGCGGCCCGAGGAACGGTCCGCGCCCCGCGCGGCAGCCGTTCCTACGCGAGCATCGTGCGCGCGAACGTGCTGACGGTGTTCAACGCGATCCTCGCGGCATTCGGTGCCGTGACGCTGCTGTTCGGCGATGCGCGCGACGCCCTGTTCCTGGGAATCATCGTCGCCAACGCGACGATCGGGATCACGCAGGAGTCGCGCGCCAAGCGTGCGCTCGACCGGCTCGCGACGCTCGTCGCGCCGCGCGCGATCGCGGTGCGCGACGGCGTCGAGCGGGAGCTCGCGACAGCGGAGGTGGTGCCGGGCGATCTGCTGCGCGTGCGCACGGGCGACCAGCTCGTCGCCGACGGCGAGCTCATGAGCGCCCGCGAGCTGCGCCTCGACGAATCGGTGCTGACAGGCGAGTCCGAGCCCGTCCGGCGGGTCGCCGGCGAAGAGGTCCGCTCGGGGGCATTCGTCGTCGAGGGGACGTGCGAGCTGCTCGTCGGCGCGGTCGGCGCCGACAGCTTCGCCGAGCGGATCGCGGGGCAGGCGCGATCCTTCCGCCACCCCCGCTCGCCGCTGGAACAGGCCGTCAACCGGCTGCTCTACTCGCTCGTTGTGCTCGTCGTGATCCTCGGCGCGCTGCTCGGCTACTCGCTGTATCACCGCCATGCCTCGCTGCACGAGGCCGTCGCCACCTCGACGGCCGGCGTGGTCAGCCTGATCCCGGAGGGGCTGATGGTGCTCGTCAGCCTCACCTACGCCGTGGCGGCGGCGCGCATGGCACGGCGCGGCGTGCTCGCGCAGCAGCTCAACGCGATCGAGTCGCTTGCCTCGGTCGAGGTGCTGTGCGTGGACAAGACGGGCACGCTGACGGAGGCGGCGCTGCGCGTCACCGAGGTCATCCCGGCAGGCCAGGAGTCGGTCGAGTCGGTCACGGGCGTGCTCGCCCGCGTCGCCGCGAGCGCGTCATCGCGCAACGCGACGTTGCAGGCGATCGCCGAGGCGGCGCCGGCCGAGCCGGAGCAGCCGCTGGGCGAGGTGCCGTTCAGCTCGCGTCGTGCGTGGAGCGGGGTCCAACTGGCCGACGCGACATACGTGCTGGGCTCGCCCGAACGCTTCTCGCTGGGAGCGCTCGCGCCGCTCGCCGCCGAGCACCAGCGCGGCGGGCGCCGCGTGCTTGCGCTTGCACGCGGCTCGGTGCCGCTGCCGTCGGGCGACGGTGCTGCTGAGGGGTCCGATCTCGCGGTCGACCCGGCCGAGCTCGAAGCACTCGGCATCGTCGTGCTGGCCGAGCGCCTGCGCCCGAACGTGGGCGAGACGATCGCGTTCCTGCTCGAGCAGGGCGTCGAGGTCAAGGTGCTCTCGGGCGACGCCCCGGCGACGGTCGCCTCGATCGCACACGATGTCGGTATTCCTGTCGAGGGCGTCGGGCTCGGCGCAGAGATCCCCGAGGACCCGAGCGAGCGCGCCGAGTGGATCGCGCACACGAGCGTCGTCGGGCGGATCTCGCCGGACGGCAAGCGCGACGTCGTGCGGGCGCTCGCCGACGCCGGGCGCTACGTGGCGATGATCGGCGACGGCGTCAACGACGTGCCCGCGCTGAAGGCCTCGCGCCTGGCGATCGCGCAGGGCAGCGGCGCGCAGATGTCGCGCAGCGTGGCCGACCTGGTGCTCGTCTCGGGCGACTTCGCGGTCGTGCCGACGCTCGTCGCCGAAGGGCGCCGATCGCTGCGCAACCTGCAGCGCGTGACGAAGCTGTATGTGACCAAGTCGGCCTTTGCCGCCTTCCTGATCCTGACGATCGGCATCAGCGCGACGGCCTACCCGCTGCTGCCGCGCCACTTCAGCCTGGCGGCGGCGGTGACGATCGGGATCCCCACGTTCTTCCTCGCGCTCGCACCGAGCAGCGGGCCGTGGCGCCCGCAGGGGTTCGTGCGCCGCGTCGGCCGCTGGGCGGTGCCGGCGGGAACGCTTGCGGGGATGGGGGTCGTCTCGGGCTATCTGTTCGCGCTGCACGACCTCGACTTCTCGGTCGCTCGGGCACGCACGATCGCGACGATCGTGCTCGTCGCCGTCGGCCTGTACCTGGTGATCGCGCTGGAGGCGAGCGGCTCGCGCCGGCGCTCGGCGCTCGTCGCCGGGATGTGCGCGGCGCTGGCGGGCGTGTTCGTGGCGGCCTTCTTCATCGCTCCCGTGCGTCGCTTCTTCCTGCTGAGCGTGCCGACGCTCGGGATGGGCGCGACGGCGGCCGTGGCTTCGCTGCTCGCAATCGGGGCGCTGGCGCTGGCCGGGTTCAGCGCGATGGCGTCCGGTGGGCCGCTCGAGCCGGAGTGAGCGTGGGAGCAAGGCGACGACCGGAATCGAACCGGTGTAAACGGCTTTGCAGGCCGCTGCGTAGCCACTCCGCCACGTCGCCAGGAGGCCCAAGGGTATCGGGGTGTCCGGCTCAGGGCCGCCACTTACGAGACGCTGTTTGCTCACCGCGTTAGCTGCCCTTTCGGATCGCGTTAGCGCGCGCACAGCGAGCCGTCCCAACATGGCCTGATCCCGCCCCGAGCCCCCGGAGGTCCGTCGTGAACAAACGCCTACTCGCACCTATCCTGCTCGCCGCGCTGCTCGGAGCAGCGTGGCAAGCGCCGCAGCGATCGCGATCGCAGGTGGCGGCGGCAGCTCAGCGGCGAAAACGAGCACGGCGTCGAGCGTCGGCGCCACCTCGACGGGCACGCGCCAGGCGGTCGCCTCGACGGCGCTGTCGGCGACGCAGATCTACAAGCAGGCCTCGGCCGGCGTCGTCTCGATCAAGGCCGTCACGGCTCAGGGCGAAGACAGCGGCACGGGCATCGTGCTCAACGACAAGGGCCTGATCCTGACCAACGATCACGTGGTCGCAGGCGCGAGCGGCCTGACGGTCGCGCCGAAGGGCTCGGCGACAGTCACTCGCTCGGCGACGCTCGTCGGCGAGGAAGCCAACGACGATCTGGCGCTGATCAAAGTCGACCCGTCGGGCCTCGGGCTGAAGCCGCTCACGCTCGACGAGTTCCAAGTCGGTCCAGGTAGGCGATGCGGTCTACGCGATCGGCAACCCGTACGGACTCAACGAGACGCTCACGCGTGGGATCGTCTCTGCGCTCGGGCGCACGATCTCGGCGCCGAACGGCTCGAAGATCACGGGTGCGATCCAAACGGACGCTGCGCTCAATCCCGGCAACTCGGGCGGCCCGCTGCTCAACGATCAGGGCGAGGTGATCGGCGTGAACTCGCAGATCGCGAGCGAGGCCGCGAGCGTCGCCGGCTCGCAGACCGGGTAGCACCGGCGTCGGCTTTGCCGTCTCCTCCGACACCGTCGCGCAGGCGGTCAAAGCGATCGAGGCCGGCAAGGGTGTCTCCTCGGGCTCGGGCTCGTCTCGCTCGGTGCAATCCGAAGCGCAGGGCACCCAGGCCGAAGGCGCGCAGTCGCCGTACGGCCGCCGCTCGCCCTACGGGGTCGAAGGCGGCGAAGTGGAATCT
Source organism: uncultured Solirubrobacteraceae bacterium (assembly GCA_963714215.1). Taxonomy (GTDB): domain Bacteria; phylum Actinomycetota; class Thermoleophilia; order Solirubrobacterales; family Solirubrobacteraceae; genus Palsa-744. The sequence goes on along the minus strand of CAVQNP010000002.1, from coordinate 845,443 downwards.
GGCGAAGCGGGCTCGGCGGGCGTCGGAGAAGGCGTCGTCGGCCCGGGCGAAGCCGGCGGTGCGCGCGAAGGACGTGTCGTGATCGTGCCGTGACCGGGGGTGGGGAGGTCCGGGCTTTGCTCCTTGGCCCGGCCTCCTCCGCGTCGGGACACCGCTCTCCCGGCGTGCGCCGCACCGGAGATTCCGGCGGCCGGGCGGCCGTTTCGCGTTGATACGCTTCAGACCTTCCCAGGGCGATTAGCTCAGCTGGGAGAGCGCCGCCTCGACAAGGCGGAGGTCACTGGTTCGAGCCCAGTATCGCCCATGATGTCAAAAAGCCCGCGTTCGCGGGCTTTTTGCTTGTTTCGGCAGCCTTCACGATTAGCCGTCGACTTGTGTCTGGCGAACGTATGGCGAACACCTTACCTCATCGCGTGCGCTTCGGATGACCTCTGCGGCGGGTTCCTGCGGTCGCCCTTCGAGTTCGCGCAGCACGCCGGCGTAGTGCTTGGCGAGCGTGGCGACCGAGTGCCCCGCCTGCTCGGCGACGTAGGTTAGGGACCGCCCCTCCCACAGCAGCAACGACACAAATGACCCACGGAGCCGGTAGGGACGCATGTCGCCCGTCACTCCCGCGTCCTTGGCCGCAGGCTGGTAGATCCGCCGCCGCCAGTTCTGCCAGTCGTGCAACTGCCACTCGTTACCGCCTTGGCGCGGAAAGATCAGCGCGCCGCCAGGCGGCCGACCTTGAGCAAGGCGCCATTCCGCGAGGTCCTGGTTGAGCGGCGCCAGCAGGTCGATCACTCGATCCTTCTCAGTCTTGCCAGCGTGCACGTGCAGGATGCCTTGGCCGAGATCGTCCCATCGGGCAGCCGTTGCCTCGTCAGGACGCGCACCGCCGTATGCGAGCAGCGACGTAAGCGTGGCGTCGCGCACCGACATTCCCGCACGAATCCTCTCGACCATCAGCGGCGAGAGCGGCTGTGGCCGTTTCGTCGGAGGCTGTCGCGGCTTGTCGATGACGCTGACTGGGTTGCTTGGGATGAGGCCGCGCACAACTGCGCGCCGCAAAATGCCCTGCAGCAGCATCACCGCCTTGCGCTGGGTCTGTACGCCGACGCCCGCTGCTCGAAACTGCGCGCAGAGATCCTCGACAAGGGCCGGCGTGATCTCTCGCAACTGATAGTCACCGAGGCGTGGCAGCAAGTGCGTGCCCCAGACCTCGAGATACCGCCGCCGGGTGGACTCCTTGAGGTTCGGCACGGCGTAGCGCGGCCACCATTCATCCCTGACGAACTCGGCCAACGTGACCCGGCTCTGGATGACTCCGGCCGCGAGCGGGCCGAGTTGGCGGCGGCGCTTCACGTCGAGCTCGAACGCTCGGGCGTCGCCCTTCTTCGTGAAGAGTCGCGTGCGCTGTCGGCCGCCCTCGCGCCAGCGCACCTCGTATTGACCTTGGCGATCCTCTCGCTTGTGAACGCTCATGCCCGAACTGCCTTTCGCTCGATCTCGCGCAGTTCAGAAACGCTACCGGCACGTTGGGACCTCATCGTGGGCCGCAGCGAACCTGTCCCGGGCGCCGGTTTGGCGGCCGCACTCGCGATTGCGGGCCGCCCTTCGATCCACGCCTCGGCATCGTCTTCGCGGATCAGGAGCTTGTTCGCGGGCCGAAAAGCGGGCAGTCGTCCCTGGCCGATCGCGCGTCGCACGGACTTGTGCTCGCAGCGCGCCATCGCTGCAACCTCGCGGACGGTCAGGTAGACGGTCATGCGGTACATGAACCCAAGACCGTCGCGGCGGCCAACGAGTTCTGCAGATGCCGCTGACGTCGACTGCTCAGCTGTCTGCTTACGCCGCCGATGTAGCTACTTGTTCGAACCGAGGCGGTGGTTGCGCACGAAGGGGCTGCAGTCGCCGCGCCGTTCAGGGCAAGTCAGCGACGCTATAGAAGGCCTCATCGCGCAGGAGGCCCATGCGCTCCTGGTGCACGAACGGCCTCCACTCGGCCGTCACTAGCCGCCCTGCGAGCGCGTCCACGGCGCTCGCTGCCTCGGCCAGGCGCTCGCCCTCGTGTTCGCGCCACTCGCGGAAGACATGCATGAGTGCAGCGCTCTGGCGCGCGGGCGCCGAGGAGCTGCCGTCAAATATCTGCCCGATCGCAGCGGACGTCCACATCTTCCCGTCGACCACGATCGGCGGAGCGGCGATCCCGCAGTTGCGAAGCTCGAGGCGGTCGGCGTCGCTGTATTCGTGTGTAGGTAGGAGCCCGCTCTTGGAGTCGAGCACGAGCCCCGAGTCGGGCCAATTGCGCACCACGATCTTGAGCACCTTCTGCAGCGCCCAATCGCCGTGTGAGAAGACGCCGATCAGGTAGGCGTTGTCGGGTCTGAAGATCGCGAACAGCAGCGGACCGCCACGCTTGACGAAGCCGCTGCCGTTGCGCTCTTCTTCAGAGGAGAGATGCAGATGATGGATGCCCCAGTCGGCAATCAGGAGATCGCGGTCCTTGCGGCACTGCAGAGGGTCGCTGGGCTCGGCGGCCGGGTCGTGGGCGAAACGCACGCGCTTGCTCAGGTGAGGGCGCAGCTCGGCCCCGGCCTCGATCTTGGCGACGATCGCGTCGAGCTCGGCCTTGTGCTGCGTCATCTCCGGGCTTGTCGCGAGCTCGGAGGAGATGTGCACGGTGCGGGGGTGCGCGGCGACCAAGCGCGCCTTCCAGCTGCCGTAGGTCTGCAGCAGGTCGCGCAACGACATCGCGGCGAGCGCGCCGGTGGGATCCGCTGGCATGGCCGACAGCGCGTGCTCACGGCACGTCCGTTCTAGACCGTCGACAAGTTCGCTCATGGAGCTCGATTCTGGCAGCCGCCTCGGGGCCTACCTTTCAATCTGCGATGCACGAGGACGAGAACATGACGGCCGGTGACCTACTCGCTGAGCTGGATCTGCCAGTCGCGGTTGGCAGGCGAAAAGACATCCTAGAAGCGTTCGCCGACGCCGTGGATCCGCTGTACCAGCTCGTCGCCGACGCGGACCGCAAACGCGACGCAGACGGAAACCTCGTCTTCGCGATCCTTCATCTCGCCGGACGCAGCGTCAGCGACCTTCTCGCCGCCGGGCATCTAGCTGTAGGTACCGAGAAGGTTGGTTCGCTCGTTGAGGCGAGTGATCGGGGGCTTGTGGCTGAGCGCTGAATGCTTTCGGTGATGGTTGTAGTGGAAGAGCCATCCGTCAAGGGCTGTGGTGCGCTCGTGGCTGTTGCGGTAGATCGCGCCGTAGGCCCAGCCGCTAAGCATGGTGCGGATGAAGCGCTCTGCCTTCCCGTTTGTCTGGGGGCGGTATGGGCGGGTGCGCAGGTGGCGAATGCCGAGAGCGCGGCAGGCCACGGCGTGAGCGATCGAGAGGTGGGCGCCGCCGTTGTCGGTGATGAGTTGCTCGATCTCGATCCCGTGGCGACGGTAGAAGTCTCGCGCCCGGTGCAGAAACGCGATCGCCGAGCTCGCCTTCTCGTCTGCGAGAACCTCGGCGTAGGCCAGGCGCGTGCAGTCATCGACTGCGATGTGCACGTACTCCCAGCCAACCATCTTGCGGCGCGTGCCGGAGCGGTCTGAGCGCTCCCAGTTGTGGCGCTGCTTGCCCGTGACGCGCTTGCCGGCGCCGCCCTGGATCCGGCCGAGCTTCTTCACGTCGATATGGAGCAGCTCGCCTGGCCGATCGCGCTCATAGCGGACTGCCGGCTCGAGTCCAAGCCGGCCGAGCTTGCCCATCCCGACCCTCAACAGGATCCCCGAGACGGTCGAGAGCGCCATCCCAAGAGTCTCAGCGATCTCAGGGCCGGAGAACCGCAAGCGCCGCAAGGCCGTGACAGCCTGCACCCGCTCCTCGCTCGTGCGATGCGGGATACGCCGGGGAGCAGAGGAGCGATCCAACAGCCCAGGCTCACCCTCGGCTCGATAGCGACCCACCCACTTTCGAGCACACCGGACGCTGACTTCGGCGGCCTCGGCCGCCTTGCTCACCGTCCATGCCTCGTCAACGACTCGCTCACAGAGCTGCCGGCGCTTGTTCAGGCTGAGCGCCGCGTTAGCGTGCAGATTCATCCGGTTCTCCTTGGACTGGGGTGCTTGGCAGCTCCCAGCCTCCAAGGGGACCCGGATGAACCAACCTACTCAGGAACTACAGCTAGCGAGCCATGCGTACCTGCAGCAAGCCTACGGCGGGATGCGCCCGGTGCACGAGAACTGCGAGTTGCTCGAGCTCTTTGCGCGGGATCCGAGTGTGGCGGGCGAGTGGGTGAACACGGAGAGGCCCTGGGCCGACTTCTCGCCGCGAGCCGTTCGCGAGCGACTGGGAACCGAGCAGAACCCCGTCTACTCGCACATCACCGAAATGGGGACGCATCCCAGATGCCGGCTCCAGGCTTTCCGGCGTCATGCGGGTGGCGCAGGACCAGGCTGCGACCCGCACGATCGTGCTCCGGGTCGGCTCGTTCTTCCCCGAGCACCCCGCTGCGGTGCATATCTACGGATTCCTGTTCGAATCCCTCGTGCGCCTCGGATTCAAGCTCCGCCACTTGGCGCTCGTCAGCCAGCGAACCACGCACGACACATGGTGTGACGCCTTCCTCGCGTCGGCGATCGCTACGCGTCGTGGCTGCAAACTCATCCGCGCCGCGCTGGTCGAGCTCGACGCCGCGGGCGAGGCCACGGAGTTTCTCGAGACCGTGTACGCGGACCTCGTCGAGGGCCTGCAGCCCGGGGGCCAGCTTCGCACCGGCGACCCCGAGCCGTAGCGCGATTGGCGCCGCCGGCGCAGCGGAAAGCGCGCGATCCCGGGGAAACGAGGCTGCCCCGATCTATCGCCCGTCACGGCGACGGACCTAACCGTCGCGATTCAGTGTCGCGGACGACACATGTGCGGGCGTCGGGAAGATCGGTTCAAACGCGCGCACGACCGCGTAGGTCATGTAGGTGTTGAGCTCGCCGAGAGCTTCCATCGTCGCGCCAAACTCCGTGAACGTAACCCGCCGTGTGTTGGCGTCGCCGATCGCGACAACAGAATGAACAAACCGGTGCTTATCGATATTCGATAGCTCGCGCAACACGGCCAGGTGGTGCTCGGCCGGGTTACCGCCGTCGACCCGGTAAGGCTGGAAGATCTCGACGAGCTCTCGGTGCTTCTCGGCGACGCCACGAAGACTGCCGTCGGCGACCTCCGCAAAACGCTCCGGCGTATCGACGATAGGGGACTTATTTGCACGCGTGGGCCTCTCGCCGTTCAGCAGCACGAGCTGCCACACGAGGTGATCCAGCACGCAGCGTAGGTTGTGCAGGAAGTCGCCGACGATCACGCCGAGATGGGGCGGGGGCTCGTGCCCAGTCGTCGAGAGGAAGCGGTCGACCTCCTCGTCGAGCGATCGCAGATGTAGATGCGCCTGGAAGAGCTTCAGACGGCAACCGAGGAGTGGGTCATCGGACATTTCGCAAACGATACGCACGCACCGAGTGGGTCTCGATGTGCTCCGGTCACTACCGCAACGCTGCTGTGACACACGGTGATGAGTTCGCGAGCGGAGGCCAGAACAGAAGATCGACCCGCTGTCGCGGTGACCTTGTTCAAGTCAAGGCTGAACAGTCCCGTCGGCGAGCTGACCGATAGCGAGACGTCAGTCGCGACGTTCGGTGTCCTCGCGGAACCGTTGCACGGGTCCGTCCGCGTTTGCGCAGCTCCGTCAGAATCCGAGCGTGCGGTTGCAGATCGCCTTTCAACCCATTCCCACACTCAGCGGGTTCGTGCTGAGCACGCGAGAGCTCGTCGGGAAAGGCGTGCTGATTCAGCGCGAGCTAATCACTCCAAGTGCATTCGAGACCCAAGCACGCCTGCGCGGCGTCGGCGTGGACCGAGACCGCTTGGAGGCCTGGGACCGCGACGGTGTCTTCTCGCCCCTGGCCTTCTCCCCAGGGCCGTGGACAAGCTGGCGGACCGTCGATCCATATCCGACCGATGGCACCGTGTTCCGAGACGAGCTGGAGTTTCACCCGTGGGAGGACTACGCATTCGAGTTGCACGGCCACCCGGTCGTAAATGCCCTGTATTCAGAATGGCAGCTGCTCTACCTCGGCCTGGCGCGCGCCGGCGATACGCTCGAGGTCCCGCTTAGACATTTGGACTGGGCCCGGATGGGCTCCCCACCTTCGCGACCAATCACCAGCCCTTCGTAGACGCCCATCTGGCCTATCGACAGAGCTTGCACCAGCAGTGGCTGGCGACGATCCGTCTTCTGCTTCGCCTCCAGGCCCGCTATTGGCCGTTTGTGCATGGGCAGTCGGTGATTCTCTGGGACGGTCAAGACCAAGTCGACGCGCTGGATCTCGAGTACGACGGTGTCGATGTCGAGCAGCTGCGAGCAGAACTGGCGCTGGAGCCTGACGTCCTGGAGGCCACCTATCGCTTTCTCGCAGAGCGCGCCAGAAGCCTGGATCCGCTTCCCGGGTTTTACGACATCAGGCGCTTTGAGGCTCGCCGCGACCGCGAGCGCGACCAAGGCTCCGTCCGCAACGCACTTGACTGCTACGACGCGGCGGAGATGTTGCGTCGCGCCTATCGGGAGCTGACCGGCGAGCTTCTCCCCGATGCCGATCAGATTCGCGATCCGGACTTGACGCCACGACTGATCGGGCGCCACCCCGACCAGCTCCGTCAAGCACTTCGCGAGCACCAGCTCTACCCGCATCGCCTGCACATGGTCGTCGAGGGAGAGACCGAGGTGCGCCTGGTCAAGCGCCTCTTCGAAGCGTTCAGTGGGCGCAGCTGGGATGGCGCCGGGCTGCTGATGACCGATCTCGAAGGCGACAAGCTGCAAGCCTCTCGCACGATGCTCGAAGGCTTCGCGGAATACGCCGATGCCGTCGCGCTGCTCCTAGACGACGAGAACGATGCAAAGCGGGTAACCCGTCGCCTCAGCCAAGACGGCGTCATTCGCGATGAACACGTGAAGCTCTGGGATCTCAGCCTGGAGGAGGACAACTTCTCGCCCCAGGAGTTGCTGGAGTTCGTCGTCGAAATCGGCGTGGAGAGCGGGGCGGTACTGAAGCTCGAGGTAGGGGATCTGCTGGCTGCCCAGGAGTCGCGCAATCAAGGCAATGGTCGTCGGAAGGGCCTGGCATCGGTTCTGCAGGAACTGGCGAGGCAGCCCAAGCACGGAGCAGTCGCGTTCAGCAAGCCGCAGCTCGCCGACAAGATGGCCGATCGGCTATTGGCAGAGATTGAGCAGGCTGACGGTGCGCACGAGGAAGTCGCCGAGCGCCGGCCGATCGTCGACTGGGTACTTCGCTATCCCCTGCGCAGTTTTCGCGCGTCCTCGCGTTAGTCCTGGCTCCAACTGCGGGCCCGCTTGCCCGGCCATCGTCGCATCCCTACGGGGATGCGGCCTGGGGCTGCGACCGGTCCCGCATCGGGCGAGGCCACCTATCAAGGAGCTGGATATGCCTACCTACACTCGCTGGCCCGGCGACGAAGGCTACGACCGTATGGACTTCGCGCGAGTACGTGGATGGGAGCCGATCTTGAGCTGGGGCCTCGATGGCTGGGACCTTGGCAGCTGGCCGCTCGTCATCGTCTACCACCGTGGCGACACGGAGCTTGCGATCGACGTCGAAGGGGACATAACGATCGAGACCTTCTCAGGGCGCGAGGGGCGCGATCGCAGGACCGATGAGACGGCGTTCTTCTACTGGAAGAATCACGGCGAGGAGTGGGTCAAAGGCATCGACTCGTATGAGCAAATGCCAGCAAACCTCCGGGGCCCGTTCTCGTGGAAGCGGCTTGCGGATCAGCCGGCCGAGCGAAAGAGCAAAGCGGCATAGGCAGCCTGCATCCTCCTCTCACGCGCTCTAGCCGCTCGCTGGCGTATCGATAAGGGTTGACGGTGCCCGCAACCGTCTTCCCGGTCATACGCTGGGCAGCCGAGATGGGGACGACATGCCTGCTCCCCGCGAGGGTCTACTCATCGCCCGAGCCCGTCGCGAATATCCGCGCTGCAGGGTCCGCGCTCGCTCTCTCGAAGAGGCGTGGCACCAGGAGCTAATGCCTGGCACCTGCTCCGTTTCCGCGGCGCGGTTAATGCAGGGAGCCGTAGTCGCTTGACGTTTGTCGCGTGATCGTCCCGACATTGGGCGCAATGCTCAAGGTGAGCGAGCGCACGCTGTGCGAGCTCGCTGCCCATCGCCTGTCCTAACTGCATCGCAGCGATCGTGCCCGCACGGAATCCACATAGCCGTCCCGCCTCATACAGCAGCTGGAATCGCGCGCGCTTTCGCTCGAATGCGCGCGCGGCTTTGCGAGCCCGGTTGGGATCGATGGAGAGGGCCGCGGCGATCGCGGCGTAACGCATCCCATCGGCGAAAAGAGCGAACACGCGTCGCTCGAGCTCCGTAAGCTCGGCGAGGAACTCGATCACGATCAGCCGATCCTGGTGGATCAGTGCGGTGCGCTCCGGTTCGCGTTGAGCGTCGTCTGCCTGTGCGAACGCGCGTATCTGCGACGCGTGCTCGTTGAGGATCTCCCAGTGCCGGCGCTCGTTGCGATGCAGATTCAGCGCGCGATGCTTGATCCCGGCTCGTAGCGCATTGCGCAGGTGCTCCTCGTTGACGTAGCGTCGGCCAAGTAGCGCAAGGACGGTGTCCTGATACACATCCTCAAGCTGCTTAAGGCTCATGCCCCAGCACTCGCGGAAGCCCCGCGCCATGCGCAGCTCTAGTGGTTTCCACTCGCCCAGCGCTTGGCCCGCGCGCTCGGAGCTAAGGGTTCGTGATCCACCTACTACACGTAACGGTCCCGCCATGCCCCGCGATGTGCGGCTTCGCCGCCGGGCAGCGATTTCCGACCTGTCTACCTCCATGTCAGTCCTTCCTCTCTGCATCGACAACACGTCCTCATGTGCATGTCGTTCAGAGGCGCCGCAAGACCCCCCTCCCAATTACTTAGGCCCGGAAAGACGGCGAGAGCATTCGCTGCTCAGCGGTGTGGCACGGCGATGACCTCGAACGCCGCCGCGGTTACGAGCACAAGCACGATCAGGCCAAGCAGCGCGAGACCATCCGGGATCGTGAGTGGGTGACGTCGCTGCACACTCCACGCTCCCAAGCCGAGGGCCAGCCCGGCCCACTCGAGCGGCAGCTGAGGAAGGTAGGGGAGGGGCGTCAGGCCGTACGTGCCGAGGGCGGCGCCCACCGGCATGGTGTTGATGATGATCCAGGCCAGCAGCGCTGCGTCGGCGAGCCGCCGGCCGAGGCGGTGTTTGTGGGCGCCGACCACGCCGAGCAACAGCGGCCAGGAGGCGATCGGCACGTTGTGTGCTGCCAAGGCAAGGACATGCTCGATGTTCGGCGAAGGGTTGCTTGCAGGGTCCAGGCGCAACCCGAGCAGCCGTCGGACGCACGACTTCAGTCCCGCACCAGAGATCGCCACGAGCCCGGTTGAGCCGAGCGTCGCGGTCCAGACCGCTGCGTACGCCCGTGGCCATGCCCGGAGCAGCTGGTCGAGCGCTGACCGTCGGTGGATCCTCGGCTTCAGCTCTGCGGCAGCCATTGCTCGACCGCGTAGCCGCCCGGCACGCGCGTTAGCTGCGCGATCGTCACGTGGTAGGCGGCGGGCAGCCCTTCGTATTGGGAGTTGCCGCCCGTCTGCTCGCGCGTGACGATCGCCCACCAGCCGGGGCGCAGCGCGTCAGGCGCGACGTCTACAACCTGCCCGCGGTTGTAGATGTGCCCGCGCACGATCGTCGTGTCGTGCTGCGCGCTCACTGCGGCCTGGCGCTCGGACAGCCGCGCCGCGCCGACGGCCATTGAGGCCAAGGTGCGCTGATGGGCGACGAGCGTGCGGTAGGTCCAGTTGACGTAGAGCGTGGCGAACGCGCCGGCCGCCTTGCTTGCTGTCCTCTGCACGGCGATCGGCGCCTGCGTCCCCGACGCGGGCGCGCTTGGCGCCGGTGGCTCACCTGTGTTCTGCACGGACGCGCTTGTCGGGCCGGATCTTGCGGTCGTGCTCGCGGCATCCGGGTTCGTGCAGCCAGTCAGCGTGGTGGCGGCGATCGCAAGGGCAAGCAGTCGCGTCGCTCTCATGCGGCTCGCCTTCACAGCCCCGGTGGGTGTCGAACGACCCAGCTGGCCCACCCCGGGACCGAGCCCGAGACCCGCCAGCGCGGCCCAGGCTTGCCCGAGTTCGGGCCGCTGTCGTAGGCGGGCGCTTCGACCGTGTCGAAGCGCAGCCCGGCGACGTACATGAACGTGTGCGCCGAGTTGGCGTAGATCGTCACGTAATGCCCGGGGCCGGGTGCGCCATAGCTCTCCAGGGCGGTCGAATCCAGGGCGCTTGAACCGAGCACGCTGCCCCCATGCAGAACGTAGGAGACCGCCGAGGAGCAGTCATAGGCAGGCTGGCGGGTGTCGAGCGAGGGGCCGTGCGCGCCGCCGTAAAGGTAGCTCGTGCCGAACAGCCGGTTGCCGGCGGCGACCATCTGCTTGACCGCGCGCGGAGCTTCTTCGCCCGCCGCCGCAAGACCGCTCGGGAGAATCTTCGTCTGCGTTCCAGGCGTCAACGGCAGCGGGATGCTGCCCGTGCCTTCTGTCGATTCGCAGATGCCTGTCCCGACCGAGCCGCCGGCTTCGCTTGATTCGGGGAGCGCTTCGAGCGTCGCGCCCGTCCCGGTGCGCGGCGCGAGCTGCACCTGCACGGCGCTCTTAGTGATCTGCAGCGACTGCGCAGCCTGCCACCAGACGTCCAGTCGGTAGGGCTGCCCGTCGGCGATGAACTGCCCTGGGCCTTGCCCGTAGCCCGATGTCGCGCTTGGACAGAATCGCCTCGCGCCGGCCGCTGCGCACGCGCAGCTGCGTGAGGTAGGCGAGCCGATCTCAGTGCGTTGGCGTCGGCGAAGGTGAACGTGCCGCCGTTGGCCGGGTTTGAGTCGAGCACCGAGAGCTCGGCGAAGCTGCAGGGTGAGCGGGCAGGTAGGACTCGCGCGGCTCGGGGATCGAGCCGTAGTCGCTAGAGGTCGGGTCGCCGGGGCCGCCGTACTCGGTCGCGCCGACCTCATACCAGCGTCCCGGGCGTAGCTGCAGCGGCGCCGCGTAGAGGCCGGCAGCTGATTGCTCCGCCACCCGAAGGCGTCTCGACCGCGCCAGCGCCCGCTCCTTCGCAGGCGACTTCCGCTTCGTGAGCGAACAGTCCAACGACCCCGGCGGCCACGAGGACGGGCAAGACACAGCGCGAGCGCCGCCAGCACGACGAGCGCCGTTCTGGCTTGGCGGCTACGCAGCAGCGCGATCGCGACTCGCGCCTGCATCAGCTTGAAAGCTCCAAGACGCTCGCGGCGTGCGCGCTGCCAGTCCTCGTCGGCGAGCAGCCTCAGCGCCTGCCAGGGATCCTCGCCGGCGTCATCGAGCGCGGCTGGCGGACCGGCTCGTCGCGGGCAGGGTCGGAGCTCGCGATCCAGTACTCCAGCGGGCCGACGCCGATCTGCAACGTGCCCTCGCCGCGCGCGCCGTTCATCAGATAGGCGGTCGAGTACTCGCCCTTCGGCGGTCTGCAGCGAGGAGATCGCGTCGATCGCCTCGTCGGTGAGCTTCGAGCGCGTCCTTGACGTAGGCGAGCTCGCGCGGCCTCCTGGCGCAGGAACAGCCGCATCGCCGCGTTCGCCAGCAGCGCCTTGCCGTGCTCGTTGTCGAAGTCCGAGAGCTGCTGGCTGATCGCGATCAGCCACAGCGCGTAGTGGCGGCTGCGGCGGCAGAACTCGTTGAACCAGCGCCCGGTCGCGGGGCGCTCGATCAGCTTCCACGCCTCGTCGATCACCAGGAAGCGTGCGCCCGGCCCAGGCGTGGCGCGGGCCGTCGCCGGCGAGGTGCGCGCGGCGCGTGCTGCGCGATCCGGCCTTTGACGTGCTCGCAGATCACGAACAGCGCGGCGGCGGCCTTCGCCTCGGGGATCGAGCGCGTGTCGAAGACGACCAGCGGCGCGCCGGCGGGGATCGTCGTCGGGCGGTCGGCGAGGTAGGCGTAGGGGCCGTCGCGCGATGTAGTTGTTCAGGCGCATCGCGAGGTTGCGCAGCGCCTCGGCGATCCCGACCGAGCCCTCGTCGCGCTCGCGCTGATAGCGGCGCTCGAGCTCCTCCTGCAGCAGCAGCTCGCGCGGTTCCTCGCCGGTCAGCGCGCAGCGCTCGTAGACCTCGGCGATCGCGAGACCGAGCAGGTTCGCCTCGAGGTCGGTCAGGCCGTAGCTGTCGCGTGCCGGCGTGATGCTCGCCCAGCAGCAGCGCGTGCAGCGCGAGCAGGTAGTCGATCTTCTCGGCGCCGACGTGCGCGGGGTCGTCGACGTCCCAGGAGTTGATCGCGTGCGCGCTCGCCGCCGATCTCGAGCGACGCTGCGCCGGGGATCAGCGACACGAGGAAGTCGAAGTGCCCGGCGCGGTCGATGATGAAGCCGCTCGCGCCCTGCGCGATCGCGCGCGATCAGCAGGATGATCGCCGCCATCGTCTTGCCCGCGCCCGACATGCCGTTGATCGAGCAGCAGGTGGTTGGGGTGCTGCGGGATCGAACGGGTCCAGGCGCTCGAGCGTGCGCCCGGGCAGCGCGTAGCCGAGCGCGATCCCGTCGGGGCTGCCGCAGCTCGGTGCCGACCAGCGGGAAGCTGTCGCCGACGTTGCGGCTGACGTACTTGCGCCGCGCGGCGCGCGGCGTCGCGCCCGAGCGGGAGCGTCGAGCGCCACAGCGCGCGCTTGCGCGAACAGTCCGTGCTGCGACGCGCGCGTCGCAGGCCATCGTCACCTCGCGGCCGGTCGCCGCGCACGAGCTCGCGCAGCGCCTCGGTGTCGCGGTGCGGGCCCGTGCTCGGTCAGCGAGCGTAGATGCTCACGCGGTAGATGCCCGACGCCGGCGCTCGTGGCGAGCTCGTCGTTCAGCTCGCGCGGCCTCCTCCTCCGGCACGCGCGCGTCGGGGTCGAGCGGGCGGCCGCGCTGCTCGACGCCGCGGTTGACGCCGTAGAGGCGCTTGTAGCGGCGCTTCTGCGCCATCCGCTCGCGGTAGCGCTCGGTCGCCTGGACATGCACGCTGAGCGCGAACGGGCGCGGCGCCTGCATCATGTGCAGCAGCCACCCGAGCCACGTCTGCTCGGGCGCGAGCGAGACGTAGAACGACCTGCTCGGCGGCAGCCGCCGATCGCGCAGGTGCGCGCGATCGGCGAGGCTCGACTCGGCGCGGTGCAGATCGCCTCGGCCAAGGCGCTCGCGCGCGGCGCTCGCGTCCTGGCGGATGCTCGCCGGCGATCGGCGCGCTGCGAGCGCCTCCGGGCGCATGAAGCTCGCGGGCGGCTCGCCCGCGAGCTGCGCGTCGGGGTCGAAGCGGCGTGCAGCAGGTCGAGCACCTCCGCGCCCGTCGAGCAGCCCGTGCGGCCAGGCCCATCGCCTCCAGGTCGCCGCGGACGCCTTCGGTGTGGCGCAGCGAGTCGCGCAGCGCGCGCTCGTGCGCGGCGGCCTTGATCCGCCGCGCCCGGCGCGCCGCCGCGCGAACGCGCAGCGCCGGCGCGCGCCGGTCTGCCACGGGCAGATCACCAGGTAGCGCAGCGCGCAGCGGCGCGACGCTCAGCGCGTTCAGGCGGACCGACTGCTCCTGGGCGATCCCGAGCCGGCGGATCGCCTGTGCGCGCTCGTGCTCGCCGACGTCCTCGGCGGCGCCGGCGGCCTGCTCGCAGCGATGGCTCTCCTGCGGCGAGCACGTCCTCGAGCTCGAGCGGGCGTGCCCTGGACGTAGAGCTGCAGCGACTGGCGGTCGGGCAGCCGCGCGGCGAGCTGCGCGAACGCGGCGGAGATCCGCTCGCCCTCGGCCTGGTCGACGACGAGCGGGTTGACCGAGCCGACCTCCAGGTAGCGCACGTATGCGCCGTCCTCGCGCACGAGCAGTCCGTCGGCGTCGATCGCCGCGACTCCGAGCAGCTCGGCCGCCGAGCGCCTCGCACTCATCGCTCCTCGCTCGAGTAGTCGCTCGAGCGCCGGGTCGGCAGCTTCCGCGCGCGGGCTCGCGCCGGAGGGCTCCTCGTCCGCCGCGCCAGGATCACGATGCCACGCGCGCCGGAGAAGCCTGCGGGGACGGCCGGGAGGAACTGACGACCGACAGCGCCAGCGACAGCAGGTCGCGCAGCAGCGCGCCCAACTGCAGGCCGCCGCTCTCTGACACATAGGTGAGCGCCGCGGGCAGACCGACGAGAAACACGCTGAGCGTGATCGCGGCCTTGGTCGGCAGGTGCGCCAGGTAGACGAGGCCGAGCACGGCGCTCGCGCCGGCGATCAGCCCCGCCCACTGGCGCAGCGTGAAGCCGACGAGCTTGGGCGCTTCGTCGAGCGAGCGGAAGGTGCGGTGGATCACGCTCCGCTCCGGGGCCGCGGTTTGCGCCGTGTCCGGCGCCGCTCGGCGGGCTGGCTGCGCGGTGGCGCTGGCGGGGAAGCTGGGGGCCTGTTTGCGCGCTGCGGGCGTGCGCGAGAAGCGACCGGCTTCGGCGCGCCTGCCGATGCCTCGCGCGCGGCGTCCTGTTGAACACGGCGACCGGGGTGGGCGCCGGCGCTCTGGCTCTGGCTCTGCCGCGAGTCCGGCGCGCGTGGCGCGCTGGCGGCAGGTGCTCGTTGCGCAGCACTCGGCGTACTCGAGGGAGGCGACTTGGCGGCTGGCGAGGGACGCCGACCAGCCCTGGGTCGTGAGCCGGTGGTCGCGCTCCCGCCGCGCTGTCCAGCACTCGGCGTAGCGGTGGGGTTCACCGCAGCGCGACCGGTGCTGTCGCTCGCGCCCTTACGGGCTCGACCCGCCGCAGCCGGGCGCGCTGAACGCGTCGACTCGCGAGTGCTCGCGGCGACTGCCGCGCGCGCCTCGCGCGGCGCGTTGGCCAGGATCACACCGGCACTGCGAAGGCGCTCACGCACGCCACGCTCGCTTCGCGCCAGCCGCACGGCCGGGCGAGAGCGCCCCGACGACGCCCCCGCCGCCGGCTGCGCCTGCGGCGAGCGGCAGGACCCCGCTGCGGCGCGCTGCGCCTGCCAGCCCGCGTCGGGCGGCGCCCAGCGGGCCGCCCTCGGGAGCGCCCAAGGCTCCTGCGGCGCGCCCGGCGCTTGCGCCCGAGCGAGGGGACTCCCTCGAAGTGCGGCCGTGCGCAGTCGCGCATGTGCGGCGCGCACACGCTCGGCACCGGGCATCGTGCTGCTGCCCGCCGACCCGGCCGGCGCGCCGGAGCTCGCTGCTCCGAACAGGTGGCGCAGCTCGCCGAGCAGCATCAGCGGCAGCTTCACCGCGATCGCGAACGTGATGAGGCCGGCGAAAGCAGCCGCGACGTGGCCCGGGCACTCCGCCTGCGCCGCCGGTGAAGCTCGTCGCGTCCAGGCACAGCGCGCCGGCCGTCGCGAACAGGACGGTCCAGCCGAGCGGGACGAGCGTGATCGCGATCAGCGCGTGCGCCCAGGTGCGGGCCAGATGCGAGAGCTCGGGGATCGCCGAGAGCGCGATCAGCGGCGGCCCGGCGACGATCAGCACCGCGAGCAGCAAGGTCAGAAGCACCTGGGCCGCGAACAGCCCGGCGGCGAACAGGACGCCGACGATCACCAGCAACGCGCCGAAGACGCCGCCGGCGCCGCTGAGCAGTGCGCCGCCGAACAGCACGCCGATGATCCGCTGCAGCCCGCTCGCGACCACCGGAAAACCGAGCACCGCGTGCGTGAGCGTGTTCGTCGCCGCGACGGCCTGCTCGATGAACCAGCGATAGGCGACGAGCACGAACGTCACCCACACGCTGCGACTGACTGCGCGCGATCGGATGCGCCGCGCCGGTCAGACCGACGAGCCAGTAGCGCACCGTGCCGACTGCCAGCGTGACCGGAAGCAGCATCGCGCCGAGGTAGACCATGTCGCCCTGTAGCTCGCCGACGTGCGTCCAGCTCGCCGGGTCGGGGAGCGCCACGAGATGCTGAATCGTCGCGACCGTCCCGTGCGTGAGCCAGTTCGGGACGAGTGCGTGTGCGAGCGCCCCGAAGAAGCCCTTGGCGATCCCTTCGATGATGCTGTGCAGCGAAGGCGAGCCCGAGGAAGCCGAGCGGCGTGTTGCACCATCGGTCCTACGCGCACGATCCCGCTGATCGACGCGAGGATCGCGAGGCCCGCGATCGTGCGGATCGCGATGTCGTGCGCTCGGCTGTGCCCGGCCATGAACATGATCCCGACGACGGCGATCACCAGGCCCATCGCGGTCCCGCCGAGCCAGACGATGTTGCCCTTGAGCTTGTCGACGAAGTTCTGCACCCCGTCGATCGGCGTCCCTTTAAATGCCCCGGCGGCGTTGAGCGCGTGCACGTGTCCGTCCGGCGCGGCGAGGAGCAACGCGAGCCCTACCAGCAGTCCGAGGATCGTGCAGAGCGCAAGCGCCAGACGTGGGCGTTTTCTCGGTCGACAGTTTTCGTCGCCTCGATGTAGTGCGAGTGCCATCACTGGCCCCGCCTCCTTTCGTTGGTTGGCGAAGCTTGCGGCGCGCGCAGCAGGCGCTTGACTTCTCGCTGCGCAGGCCCGAACTCGCGGCTCGCTGCTGCGGTGGCAGGGGGCCTCGGCGCCACAGGCTCGCCGTCGGCGTGCGTCGTCTGCACCGCCGCACGCAGGGGAGAGGGCCGACGCGCCGGTTTGAGGTCAGCTATCGGGCGTTGCCGGCGCCGCGTGGCATGTTGATCGAGCGTCGGTTTGTGGCGCGCTCTCGGTCGCGCCCGCGTCGCCGCCATGGTGCGCCTGCCTTCCTCCGCGGGAATCCGCGCGTTCCCTCGTGTGGCAGTTATTGGCCGAGGTGGGCTTGCGCGGCGTCCGTTCAGAGCTGTGGCGCCGGCAACGACGAGCCAGACCCCCAGCAGGACAAGCGCTGCCACTGCCGGCCGGCGATGCTCGGCGAGACGCGCGCGCACGCCGCGACGGCGCCGGAGATAGACCTGGCGCCAGGCGGGGGCATTCGCGCTGGCACGCCCCGCGAATAGCTCATCGGCGTGGACGACGTACTCCTCGCTGGCCAGATCGCGTTCTGCCTCGCCGTGGTACGCATCGAGAGGAGCGCGGTCTGTGACCGACCACGCGCAATCGTCATCTGACTCCGGTGCTGTAAGGCTCTCTGTCGCCTGATCGCCGGCCGGGGGCCTCGATGACAGAGTGTCGAATGCCGGCCCGCGTGTCCCAGGCGAGCGGCACGGCTTCCTGCGCGGCGTCGCGGCGCCCGCGCGATCCGATGCAGGCTCTGCGCGGGCGAGCCGCCGAACCGAAGTCTCGCCATCAGGCTGCTCGCCCGCGCGAGACACAGCGGCGTCTTGCTCGCCCGCAGCGACGTACAGCGTCACTAGCCCGTTGCGCGCCAGCTCACCACCGACCTCCGGCTCCTGCGCGACGATCTGGCCGCGCAGCTCGGCCGCGAAGCCAAATGAGCGCTCGAGTCCTGGTTTCAGTCCCGCGCGCCGGACGGCCTGTGCCGCCTCACTCGCGGGCTGGCCGGCGTAGTCGCCGACCTTCTGCCGGCGCGAGGGTCCGCCGCGAAGCGGCTTTGCCGCCCGCTCGACGAGCTGTGTTGAGGTTGCGGCCGTGTGCGACATCGAGGATTGTTGACCCCGACGGCCGGCCAGTGGCCAAGAGATTCCCCGCCTCGCTGCTGTGTATTGCGTTAGATCAGGATCGAGAGCTTCGATCTGCACGCCAAGACCGCGCGGATCAGAGTCAGGTTCGTGGCGAGTCCTGTTGTCGTAGACGGCCCGGGTCAGATCCTCGGGGCCTGGACACGCCTATGGTAGGTTTGCGAAGTCTGCGGAGCGGACGAGACCCAAGGAGGCGAACATGCGGGCCCAGCTTCGGCGCAAGCATCTGATGATGTCGTCTGCTGTGTGGGCAGTTCGCCTACTCAGGAGAAGCAGTCCACTCGGGCTCCTCCCGTCGCTCGCAGGCGCGCTTGGCATCGTGTACACATTGTGCACGCTGACCCTTGCCGCGGCTGCGCCGCTCGCCCTGCCCGCTCAGGCTTCTGCTGAAGAAGTCCCAGCCCAACTCGGGCAGCGCATCCCAGAATGCGAAGAATATAAAGGGCCCAAAAGCCAAAACATAATTCCCGACGGGACCGCAGCGCCGCTGCCGACGAAGCGCCTCACAACACGCGGCAACCGGATCTGGGACGCGGAACACAACGTCCCCTTCCGGCTACGTAGCGTGAACTGGTATGGCGCTGAGGAGCAGAATATGGTCGTTGATGGCCTGCAAGTGCAAACACTGTCAGCGATCGTCCGGGAGATCAAGGAAGCTGGCTTCAACTCTGTACGGCTCCCTATTTCAAACGAGATGGTTGAGCTTTCTGAAAAAGGGCGACAGGTCTGTCCCCAGGCTGTGACAGCTAACAAAGGCTTCGCTGGACTCACGCCGCTGCAGGTTCTGGGGCGGACAATCGAAGGGATCACGCGCCAAGGACTGCTTGTGATCTTGGACGATCACAGCACCAACGCGTCGTGGTCGGGGGCACAGGGCAGCGTAAATGGGCTCTGGTATGACCTCCCTGGCTTCACGACTGAAGACTGGGAGAACGACTGGCGCACTATCGTCAAAGACTTCGGCTCCATGGAAGGTGTGGTCGGTGTCGACCTGCGCAATGAGCCACGCGAAAACCGGAACCACGAATCACCGACGTGGGAAATGGACAACCTGTCTAACCCAGAACCCAGAAACTGGCAGCAGGCGGCGAGCGAAGCCGCTGGATTGGTGCTGAGCGAAGATCCAAATCTTCTCGTCTTGGTGGAGGGTATTGAATACGCGACAAATCTTGAAGGCGTTAGGGCGATTCCGGTTGAACCAATTTCTCCTAACAGCTCATTTAGTGGCGGACAGTCGCCGCAGGTTGTGTACGAGGCGCATGACTACGCCTTTGATCATACCGGGCAGCTAACTAAAGGAATCGAAGAAGAGAACCAGAGGCGCTGGGGTTATCTGCTCGGAGAAGGGCACGCCGTGTGGATTGGGGAGTTCGGGACTTGCAACAATGCCCCCACGTGCTTTGACGCTAGCTCGTCGGCATACAACGGCCTCTGGTTCAATCAGTTCACAAACTATTTGCGGCACCACCCGGAAGTAAGCTGGTCTTACTGGCCGCTTAACGGGGTGAACTCGCCAAGTCCACAAGACAACGTGGGAGACGAAAAGAAATGGGGTCACCCCGAGGAATATGGAGTCATGAACACGACCTGGAACGGATTCGCGAACCAGGAATTGCTCACTGCCCTTAGCCACACAAAGCCTGCCTCTGAGGAAAACCTCTCGGCCTGCACAGCGAACACGTTGCCTGCTAACGATGACGGCTCGACGGGACTCGTCTCCCTTCCGTTCACGGTGGACTTCTTCGGCACCTCGCACTCGTCGCTGTACGTGAACAATAACGGCAACGTAACGTTCGAAGCTCCCCTGTCGACGTACACGCCGTTCGGTCTCATCGGCGCCGGCACGCCAATCATCGCTCCGTTCTTTGCTGACGTGGACACCCGCGGCGTGGGGAGCGGGGTGGTCACATACGGCGGAGCGCCCGCAGAAGGTGGTAACCCGGCGTATTTCTGTGTTGACTGGTTCGACGTCGGCTACTACGGGGCACATACGGACAAGACGAACACCTTCCAGCTGGTGCTGTACGACCGATCGGGCCAGACCGGCCACCTTGGCGACTTCGACATCGAATTCAACTACGACGGGATTCAATGGGAAGCCGGGGACGCGAGCGGCGGGTTTGGCGGGTTCGGCGGCTCCTCGGCGCGAGCGGGGTACTCCAACGGCACGACCCGCTCGGCCGAAATCTTTGGGTCGGGAGAAAACGGTGCGCTGTGGGATGGCGGTCCTCTTGCGCTGACGGACGGCAACCAAAACTCGACTGAATTGGGTCGCTACATCTTCCCCGTGCGCAATGGGGGGGCACAGGCCGGCGGAACCTTTAAGGGCTCCGTGACTGACACGGGCACGCCGCCTGGCGCTGTGAGTGA
The DNA here is from genome assembly GCA_963714215.1 of uncultured Solirubrobacteraceae bacterium. Taxonomy (GTDB): domain Bacteria; phylum Actinomycetota; class Thermoleophilia; order Solirubrobacterales; family Solirubrobacteraceae; genus Palsa-744. The sequence goes on along the minus strand of CAVQNP010000002.1, from coordinate 825,415 downwards.
CGCCACGCTCCAGTTCTGTACGATCGCGCCTGCAAGCTCCGTCTGTGCGATCGGGTCGACGAACGCGCTCGGCGATTATTCGGTCACCGGCCTGCCTCCCGGGGAATACGACGTTCGGGTGTCGCCGCCGAGCGGCTCGACGCTCTTCGAGAGAGACCTTGGGCCAATAGCGCTTGCCGACCAGGCGACAGTCCAGCTCGATGTCGCTCTCAGCGGCCCGCGTGGGTTGACGCCCGGAACGACTATCACAGACCTCCACAGGAACCCCGACGGAACGCCTGTCCTTGACTGGAGCGTCGCGAACACCCTGACGACCCATGGTTGTGTGGGAGGCAGCGCAGCCTACACGATGACAATCGCCGGTAACCAGCACGGCAATGCCGTGTCAGAACAGATGGCGGAGAGTCCGGCAGTGAGCGGCGTCTACACGGCGACGATCCCGCCGCTGCGCCCGCAGTACGGGCCAGCAGACGTCGTGATTACAATCACCTGCCCCAACCCGGCTCAGAACGCGACCATCGAGTTCAACGCCTATATCGACCCGGCGGGGTCGGTCGTCGATACAGGCGGAAACCCCGTGGCAGGAGCTACCGTCACTCTCTACCGCTCTGATGCGGCAACGGGACCGTTCACTGCTGTCCCAAACGGCTCCAGCGTCATGTCACCGGCAAATCGCGTCAACCCCGACACCACGACAGCCACGGGTCGGTTCGGTTGGGATGTCCTGGTCGGCTACTACACGATCCGAGCATCGAAGACCGGGTGCAGCGCGCCCGGAAACCCGTCACAGGCCTACGTCGAAAGCCCCCCAGAGCAGATCCCGCCCGCCGTGGACAACCTGGTCCTGACGCTACAGTGCCAGGTGGTTGCTACAACGCTGACGCTAGCACCGAAGGCGGGCACTGACCGTGTGGGCACGCAGCACACGGTCACTGGGAAAGCCAAGGACGCCTCGGGCAGCCCTGCTGTAGGCGTGAGCGTGGTCTTCAGCGTGACAGGAGCAAACAACGCACACGGAACGGCGACGACAGACTCCAACGGCGACGCGAGGTTCGCTTACGCGGGCACCCACACGGGCTTCGATGCGATTTCTGCGTTTGCAGACAACAACGCCAACGGCACGCAGGACGCTGGCGAGCCAAGCGACACTGCGAGCGAGGTGTGGTATGGCCTGCTATCAGCGGGGTCGTTCGTGATCGGCGACAAGAACGCCGCGATCGGAACCTCGGTGACCTTCTGGAGCGCCCAGTGGTGGAAGCTGAACTCCTTGAGTGGAGGATCTGGGCCGGCCAGTTTGAAGGGCTTCGTAAACAGCCCGGCGACGGCCGTCTGCGGCAAAAGCTGGACGACTGACCCCGGCAACAGCACACCACCTCCGGTGGGACCGCTGCCGGAATACATGGCGGTAATAGTCTCGAACAGGATCAGCAAGGCCGGACCGACGATCTCGGGCAATACCCTCCACGAGGTCATCGTCAAGACCAACCCTGGCTACGCGCCCAACCCGGGCCAGGCCGGCACAGGCACGGTGCTCGCTCGGATCTGCTGAGGCTTAGATTCGCTCAGCACTCCGGCTTGCGAGGCCGCAGCGTGACTCCGTCGCAGTGAGCTTGCGTGTGATAGGCAAGTGGATCACCGCTCGCCCAGTTAGAGTCATCACGGCCTGACGGTTGTATACGAGGACCTGAACTGGCTCTGACTTTTAGATAGATGCACTCGCCTCGGGTGCGCTCCCCCCAATTCTTACGACACCCTAAATACCGCTTACTCACCTCAGCGGGCGTCTCGCGGTAGGCGCCTGACACTGCCGCGTTGGACGAGCTGCGAAAGCTGGGGTCGCGCCTAGGTCGGCGGCTCCCTTGCGCCAAGAGCAGAAGCCGGGTCCTATGCCGACGTTCCTGCCCTCCTCAGGCTTGAGAAGACCGCCCAACTCAGCATCGCTGCGAGAGTGTCGGCATAGTCGCCGGGTCGGCCTTTTTAAGCACAGCTATGGGGATGTCCCCATAGCTGTGCGAAGCGCGGATCCTCAAACCACCGCTGAGCTCTTACGACCGCCGGCGGCAGATCTCGATAGAGCACGAACGCCTGCCCGCGCGCGATCTGGCGCAGCCACGGAGACGGCGCCGCCTTCTCGCGCGCGAGGCTCAGCGTGTGTCGGGAAAGCCCGGTCGAGCTCGACGCATTGACGACCGGCTCTTCGCCGAGCAGCTCCGTCAAGTACCCCGTCGTCGTCGGGTCGGCCAGCGGCGGCAAGAACACCTGCGCCGTCGAGGCGGCGCAGATCGCATCGCGCGCGGCGCGCCCATAGCGGTTGTCGATCTGCGCGATCGACTGCCACAACGTCGCGATCACGATGCCGTGGTCGCCGCACTGAGACAGCCACGAGCCGAGGTTCCGAACGGGCGCGATGTTTGCGGCCTCGTCCATCAGGATGAACAGACGCGGGTCGAGCGCTCCCTCTCTGCGCGCCTTGACGATCGCCGCCTGGTACATCGCCGAGAGCAGGGCGAGGATCACGGGGCGCAGCGCCTCCTGATCGTGCTCGGCGGCGACGACGTAGATCGTGTTTGCCTCGCCGTCGAGGAAGCGCTCGGGTGTGAGGTCAGAGCGCGAGCTCGCCGCGACCTCGGGATATCGGTATGCACGGAGCAGATTCAGTGCGCTCATTACCGTCGTCTCGCGGTTGCGCTCGTCGCGCCGCCCGACACCGAGCAGCTGCTCGGCCGCCGGCCTGGCGCCGGCTCCCTCGAGCACGGCGACCGCGTCGCTCAATTCGCGCGCGTCCAGCCAGCGCAGGATCTCGCTCATGTCCTCGCCGGCCAGGGCACCGGCGTGCAGTAGCGGGGCGAGCATCGACGCCGCCTCCTTGTCCCAGAACTCGTTAGCGGCGTTGGCCTGGTCTGGGTGGGCGGCGCTCGCGAGCGCTTCGGCCGATCGCAACGCGCCGGCCCACTTGTGCGCGGGTACGAGCGGGCTGAAGCCCGCGCTCGGGCGCTCCCCGAATGGGTCGTACACCCACACGCGCCCAACGCCGCGCCGGTAGGGCGCGGTCGCCTCGTAGGTGTCGAGCTTCGTCGAGAGCACCAGCGCCGGGCCATCGTGGTCGAGCAGCCACGGCACGACGTAGGCCGTCGACTTGCCGACGCGCGGAGGCGCCACGACCATCGGCTGAACCTCTGGCTCGGCCGCGAGCATCCGCGGCGGCAGCTTGCCGATCACGCCCAGGTACGGACGCCCCGAGCTGGGCCCGGGCACCCACAGGCGGCGCAGATCGGAGGGCAGCGCCCACGTGCGCGTGCGAACCCAGCCACGCTCGACGGCGTGGCGCGCGAGCGTCCGTTGCCGCTTGGCGAGCGGCGATCCGGCGCGCCATCCGCGTGCCCCGCGGTGCAGAGCCAGTCCGGCGCGCAGCGCGAGCGCCAACAGGCAGACGCTGACGGTCCAGTAGGCCCAAGCTGCCGGCGCCGCGCGGCGCTCGGCGAGCGTGGGGAAGGAGCCGGCGGGCGAGCTCCAGTCGCCATGCGTGAGCAGGCGCCACATCGCCTTCGCGGCGTCGCTGCGCGACAGCCGGATCGGCGCGTTCAGCTGCGCGAGACACGCGGCCTGCGTCCAACACCATGCCGCCGCGCCGCTCAGCACCCAGGCGAGCAACCCGACGAGCAGCACGCAGGCCAGTAGCCGTGCCACCGGCCGGCGGCCGACCGCATGGACCCTCATGGCCGCGTCCGCGTGCTTGTTGTGCCGTCGTGTCCGCGTTGCCGTGCTGGCCGTGTGTCTCGCATCGCACGCTACTGACCGCTACCGGCGCCAACCGGCCAACGACCTGAGCGCGTCGGCGCCGACGGTGCTCCTGCCGGTCGCCGCCGATCGGCCTGCACACGCGCCCCGGCGATGACCCGAGCGCGCCGTCTTCAGCCCGGCTCGGTCGCGTCGCGGAACTTCGGCTGGCCGGTCGCGCCTCCTCGCGGTCAGTAACCGACGGGCCGCCTCCACCGACGGCGGTCCGCACACGATGCCCGACAAAGAGCAAAAGGACGCCTCGGCAAACCGCGACATGCGACGGAGCGAAGCGCCTGCGGACGCTCAGTTTACGGGCCTCCGGTTGGTGCGCGTCGTTTTCTTGCCCCATTTTCGACGCGGCCGTCCGCGCTTCAACCCCTTCGGGGTTCCCCTTCGCCCGTTCCGGGCTTCGGTTCCGCGCGGCCGGCAGCGTCGTTTAGGGCGGCGTCAACTAGCACCACAACCCACCAGGAGGCAATAAAATGAGTACCTACGGCACCAACTCCGTCATCCTGATCGGCGGTCTGACGAGGGACCCCGAGCTGCGCTCGCTCTCTGACGAGAACAGCGTGTGCAAGCTGCGCCTGGCGGTGAACGGCATGGGCCGCGGCGGTGAGACCGGCTACGTCGACGTCGACGTCTTCGGCAAGTCCGCAGAGTCCTGCGCCGAGTACCTCGCCAAGGGCCGCGAAGTCGCCGTCAAAGGTCGTCTGCAGTGGCGCGAGTGGCAGCCCGACGTCGGTGCCACGCGCCAGGCGCACAGCGTCGTCGCCGACAGCGTCCAGTTCCTCGGCGGCCCGCGCGAGCAGTCCGGCGAGTCCGACGACGAGGCCGCGGCCGAGCCGGTCGCGGCCTAAAGACGACGCCAGCGCCCGCGTCCATCCGGGCGCGGGCGCTGCGTTGCTGGAGCTAAGCGATGACACATACAGACTTCACCGAGACGCACTTCCAGACGCTGCACACGCGCGAAGCGCGCTTGCGGGCGCTGTGGGAGATGACGCCGAACGAGCGCGTCGTGGCGATGCGACGCGGCGATCTCACGCTCGAGCAGTGCGCGGCGTGGGCGGCGCGCTACCCCGAGCAGGTGCCGTTGCTCAATGGCGAGTTCGAGTACCTCGCGCGGCACACACCAGAGGTCTGCGAGTGAGCTCAGGCGCCGCGCGCAGTCCGCTGGAGCTGTATCTACGAGAGCTGGTCGGCGGGGCGCACGCCGGCCAGCTGCTCGACCTACGCTGGGCCGGATCGTCGCCCGGTATGGGCCAGCGCTTCCTGCCGGTAAGCGCGTCCGAGCAGGCGGCTCGCCTGATCACTGCGCTCGCGCCACGCGTCGACGTCTATGTCGGCGTCGCCCTGCGTGAGCGTCGCGAGGGCGGGAAGCGCGCGATCGCCGGCTCGCGTTTGCTGTTCACCGAGTGCGATCGCCTTCCCGACCCGCAGCTCGCCTCACGCCTGCCGCCGACGATCGAGATCGCCTCGGGCACGTCGGGGCACCGCCACCTCTACTGGCGCCTGGACGCGCTCGCGGCGAGCGAGCGAGTAGAGAGCGCGAACCGTCGCCTGGCGCATGCGCTCGGCGGCGATCCTCGTTCAGTCGACATCGCGCGCATCCTGCGCCCGCCTGAGACGCTCAACCACAAGAGCGATCCGCCGCGCGCTGTGCGCTTGCTCGCGCTGCGCCACGACGCTCGCTACTCGCTCGCGCAGCTGCTCAACGAGCTCCCACAGCTGCCGGACGCTCGCTCGGACACCGTGCGCGCAGGACCGCCGCGGAGGGCGCTCCGCACCGAGCTCGACCTCCGCCTGCGCGCGATTCCCGCGAGCGACTACGTGCTCGCATTGACCGGCCGCGCGCCTGACCGCCAGGGCAAGGTGCTCTGTCCCTTTCACCAGGAGAAGCACGCGAGCCTTCAGCTCTACCGCGACGGGAGTTTCTATTGCTTTGGCTGTGGGCGCGGCGGCAGCATCATCGACTTCGCCGCCGCCCTGTGGGGCTGTGGCACGCGCGGCGAGGAGTTCCTCACGCTGCGCGCCCGCTTGGCGCGTTGCTTCGCCCTCGAGCGGGCGGCTCGCTGACGTGGCGTCGAGCTTCCGGTCACCACCGGCCGCTACGGTGAAGCGCCGTGAGCGAGCGACACAACGTCACCCTGCACGTGAAAGTCGCCGGCAAGCCGGTGAGTAGCGAGACGACCTGCATGTGGGCAGGCCCGTATCTCCTCGCGATAGCGACGGTGCTGCCCGATCGCGGACTTGCGCTCGGAGTGCATTCGAGCTTCCTCGGCCACAGCGGCGTGCCGACACTGGCCTCGCACATCGTCCTCGGCCCAATTGGGAACCCTCCCTACGCGGTCAGCGCCGAGCACGACCACGCCGAAATCGACCCGAGCCTGCGTCCGCGCGAGTGCATCTACGAGCACGCCGGAATCGTCGTGGAGGCGCTGAAGGCGATCAGCGAGGACGTCGGGCTCGACGTGCCCGACGACGCCTTCGTCGCGCTTGGCCCCGACGAGCAGTGACCTCAGGAGTGGTCTCGACCCGCTAGCAGGATGGAGTAGTCGGGTGGTCCCAGCGCTCGGTGACGCTGGTCGGCAACCCATGCAGATGCGCGGGCCGATGTGAATCGTGGCTGGCGGCACCCTGTGGTCGCTGCCCGTCTGGCCGCGGCGGGAGAGCAGCGGTGCCCGGGCTCGGCGGCGGCGTGCCCGGAACCCCCAATTCTCGCACGCCCGCTGGGCGTGCGGGGGGGTCGCCGAGGCACGCCGCCGGCGTTTGCCCGTGATCGAGAAGGAGAACGAGATGTCAACTCAAACGCAGTCCGACCCCCAGGCTCCGCAGCACGGCTACACCCTGGCTGAGATCGCGCTCAGCCACATCGCCGTTTCACCGAACAACCCCCGGCGCGAGTTCGACGAGCAGGAGATCGAGCGCCTGGCGCACGCGATGCGCACGCGCGGCTTCGACCACCCGATCCTCGTCAAGCCTGGCGAGCGCGAGGGCTACTTCGAGATCATCGACGGTGAGCGCCGCTGGCGCGCAGCGCAGCTCGCCGAGGTGCAGACGCTGCCGGCGCTCGTCAAGCAGCGCTCAGACGCCCCCGGCAGCGACCTGCTCGACGCGATGCTCGCGAACGGCCTCGGCGTCTCGCTGAACGTGCTCGAGCAGGCGCTCGGCTACCAGGCGCTGATCGACGAGGGCCGCTACACACGCAAAGGCATCGCCGAGGCGTTCAAGATCCCGGTCGCGCGCGTGCGCGAGCGGCTGGCGATCCTCGAGCTCACCGAGGACCTGCGCGAGCAGATCGTCGCTGGCGAGGTGCCACTGATGACGGTGAAGACGCTGGCCGGGCTCGCCAAGATCCACGCCGCCCTGCCCGAGCTCGCCGTCAAGCGCGTGCTCGACTCGCGCACGCAGGGGTGGAGCGAGCCGATCACCTGGGAGGAGCTGGTCGCCGACCCGATCTCGGTCCTGATCGGTGGCTACGAAGAGCAGATCGAGGACTTCCCCGAGGGCGTGTTCGTCGCCAACTGCGCCTACTCGCTCTCGTCCTTCGAGCTCGGCGAGAAGGCGAGGAAGTGTGTCGCGCAGCTGTGCGAGCTCGCCGAAACCGAGCCGGAGCAGATCTACGTCCACTTCGGCCCGGAGCTCGTCGAGCAGGCGCTCTCGCTGCACGCCGCGCACCGCTCGGCGAACGGATCGGAGGCGATCGTCGTCGGCGCAGACGTCGCCAACCAGCTCGCCTGTGACCATCTCGCCGAGCGCCTGAAGAGCCTGCGCGAGGACGAGGCGCTCGACCGCGGCACGCCAGCCGAGCCCTCGGCCGACGCCGCTGCGAACGCCGACGGCGACTCGGGGCAAGAACAGGCTGCGGCAACGATCGTCCCGCCGACGCCCGAGCAGATCGCGGCCGCTCAGAGGCGCGCCGGCGAAGAAGACCGGCGTCTGCGCGATGAGACGATCGCCGCCAACCAGCAGCTCGGCGCCGCGCTCGTCAAGCACCTCGCGACGGTCAAGCTAGACGCGCGCGTGCTGAAGATCCTCACCGCGGCGCCGATCTCCACGTCGCTCAGCGACATCGCGGCGCGCGGTGCCCGGCTCTGCTTCCCCGGGTTCGCCGAGCTGAGCGAGCGCAAGAACGGCTCGACCAAGGCCGACTACCCCGACGCCCGGCAGAGCGAAGCCAAAGCGCGCGAGTTCCTGCTCGATGTCGCGAGCACCGTTGAAGTAGCCGGACGCCTGCTTGCACTGCTCGCGGCCGCACGCTGGGCGAACGAGGAGATCGCGATCCCACGCTCGAAAGCAAGCCGCTACCGGCTGAGCCTCGGCAGCTACTACGAGCACGGAGTCCCTTGGCGCAACGAGGCCGAGGAGCTGCTCGACGAGATCCTGATCGAGCGGCTACCCGAGGAGATCGCCGCCCCGATCGCTGAGGCCAAAGCCAGGCGCGAGGCCGTACAGGCCGAAGAGCGTCGCCGCGAGCGCGAGCGCGACAAAGATGTCCAAGCGTTCGTCAAGCGCGCGCCGGAGCTGACCCGTGACGAGCGCCAGGCCGAGATCCAGCGCCTGCGCCGCGAGTACGGCTTCAGCGCCCTGGAGACCGCGAAGGGCCGCGAGCTGATGGAGCTGCCTGAGCCTCACGAGACGCTCGAGCTGGCCGCCGCTGCGTGACGGGTGGGCTTGCCTGCCGCGTCGTCCTCCCCGCGGCAGGCGAGAACGCGGTCAGTCGCCGATTCACCTGAAGTGAACACGGGACTCCTGTGGGCGGGGGGTCGCACACCCTTAAGGCCAGCGAACCGGCTCTGCGGCGTGTAAAGCCCTGCGCTTCGCGTCGCCCTGCGGACGATCCCTGACGGGACAGGGCTTGACACGCCTCGCCGGCCCGCTCTGGCCGGGCGTGCTCAAACCCCGACCAAAGGAGTAACAGTGAGCACCTCTACAGCTAACTCTTCACCTTCTACTCGTCAGCTTCGCTACCTACGCGCTCTGGCCGAGCAGACAGGCACGAGCTTCACCTATCCCGCCACGCGGGCGCAGGCGAGCTCTGAGATCGAGCGGCTCGTCAAGCTCAAGTCCGGCGCCGACCGCCTTCCGCTCGATCTGCCCGACGACACGCCCTCCGAGGCGCTTCACTACGGCACGGCTGTTCGTTCTGAGGAGGTCTCCGGCCACGGCGTTTGCGCCCAGTGGGCAGGCGGCGCAAGAACGATCGACTCCCCGTCGCAGCCCGTCGTCGGAGAGCGCGCCAAGCTCGGCCGCTACCGCATCAGCGCCGGCGAGCGGATCCTCTACGGCCAGCGCATCAACGGTCGCGTGCGTGTCACCGATCGCCCGGCGATGGCGGGCGGGCGCTCCTACCTGATCGAGTCCGGCGTCGAGCTTGACGGCTTCGACGCGCTTCGCGGCCTGATCGACGACTACATCGAGCAGGCGCAATCGCTCGACCGGGTGCCGATGGCGAGCAGCGCCATGCGCCAGCAGAGCGAGTTTCTCGCCGACGCTTAGGAGCGGCGGTGTTCTGGGCGAGCGGCCGGCCCCGGCTCTACCACCCGGGGTCGCCGCTCGGCCTGCCCTCAAGGCCAGCAGGTCGGCCTGCCGCGGCGTCAAGCCGCGCGCTGCTCGTCGCCTGCGGCGATCCCTCTCGGGACGGCTTGACCCCTCGCGCCGTCCTGCTCGGGCCCGGGCATGCCAAGCCACGACCCCAAGGAGCAGAGATGAGAAGAACGACCGGGCGTGACGGCGGCCTGCTGGTCGCTGCGCACGTAGACCTCGGCGCGCCGCGCGCGGTTCACTGCAAGCGCGAGCGCCACCACGTCTACATCGGGCGCCCCTCGAAGTGGGGCAACCCGTTCGTAGTCGGCAAGCACGGAACGCGCGAGCAGGTGATCGAGCGCTACGAGCGCTGGCTACTCGGTAACGACGCGCTGATGGCGGCGCTGCCGGAGCTGCGCGGCAAGGTGCTCGGGTGCTGGTGCGCCCCGCGCGCCTGCCACGGCGAGGTGCTCGTGCGGCTCGCCAACGCGGCGCGCTGAGCGCCGGCGCTCGACCGTCGCGGCGGCTCGCGCAGCACAGCGGGTCGCTCGCGCGGGGCCTTGCCCTCCTGAGCTTGGCACGCCTACGGCGTGCCTGGGGTCGGGCTCCGCGGCCCCGCGCAAGGCGGGGCTTTAAACGGATCGGAGTCGAAGATGAACGACACGACGGCCTCACTGGTGATCGTCGGAGAGGACCTGCAGGACGAGTCGTTGGCAGAGCAGCTCGCGCTCGACGGCTACGCCGTGCGCACCGCCGCTGATCAAGCGCAGCTACGCTGCCTTGCCGAGTCCAGCCCGGTCCATCTGATTCTGCTGGGCGCCGGCGCCCGCGCCGGAGAGCGCGAGCATCTCGTGCGCGCGCTGCGCGACGGCCAGCTCGCACCGCAGCTAGAGCCGAGCGCACGGGTGCTGTGGCTCGCCGGCGCCGATCAGCCCGCCGAGCTGCTGCGGGCCTTCCGCGCCGGAGCCGACGATGTCGCCGGCGCGGACTGCGCCTACGACGAGCTGCAGGCGCGAGTGCAGGCGTTGCTCGCCCGTGGGCGCGACCGCGAGCTGCGCCTGCTGCGTCACGACGCGCTGAGCATCGACACCGCCACGCGGGAGGTTCGCTTCGGCTCGGTGCGCGTCGAGCTGCGCCGCCAGGAGTACGCGCTGCTGGTCTACCTCGCCTGCGATCCGCGCCGCGTGTTCAGCAAGCGCGAGTTGCTGCGCGAGGTGTGGGGATTTCGCTCCAGCGCCTCGACGAGGACGCTCGCGCTGCACGCGTCGCGCTTGCGGCGCAAGCTCGCTCGGGTCGGCGCGGGGGCCGGCTGGGTGAGTTCCGTGTGGGGCGTCGGCTACCGCCTCGCCCCGGCTGCCGCAGAGGAGTCCGAGGCGCCATCAACAGAGGCAGGAGCGCGCGTGCGGTCGCGGCCGTGGCCGTCGCCAGCCTCGCACGCTTCGCGTGCCTCGCGGACGGCCAACGGCCCGCGCCCGGCGGGCCGGGCCCGCAAAGGAGAGTCATGACCGCGAGAACGATCACAGCCCGTCGCGACCAGACCGCCGCGCCGAAGCTGCATCCCGACGTGCTCGGCCGCTACCGCGACCGATCCGGCGCCGAGCGTCAGCTTCGCTGCCTGCATCTCAGCGATGGCAGCCGGCTTGTCGTCGACTGGCGCAGCCACGCTCGCGCTGACGCTCGACTCGTCGGCGCGCTCGCGTCCGACGAAGCGTGCGAGAACGCACGCGTGCTTGCCGAGGTCTATCTTGCCGACACGAACAGAGGGCGTTGTCGGCGCCTTTCCCGATCCGACTTGTCGGGCGCCCAGGGGCCAGAGCCAGACGCGGCCGCGAAGCCGAGCGAGCCGCTGCGCGACGAGGCCGGCGTGAGCTATGCGATCTCAGCGGTGCGCTGTGGCAAGCCGTACCGCGAGCTGCGCTGGACGCGCTGCGCTCCCGGCGAGACAGATGAGCAGCCGATCTGCCTGCGAGGACTGCTCGCCGAGCTGCAGGCTTATGAGCCCGCGCGCTCGCTCACGGTGCACGCCATCGCGCGCCACGAAGACGACGCGAGCGTTTCGGTTTGCAGACTGCGCGCCGAGCTGCAGCGCCTCGACGCGAGCCCGATCGTGCTGAACACGCGCCTGCGCGAAGCCGTGCTCAGGCGCGCCGCCAGCGGCGACAGTCTCAGTCAGATCGCGCTGCGTTGCGGGCGGGTCAAGCGACACGCAGAAGGGCATATCAGCGGCGAAACGAGCTGGCTTGGCCGTCGCATCGGCCTGTTGCCCGAGGGCGGGTGCGCGGAGCCGACGCGGTGGGTGCACAGCGAGGTTCTCGCGCTGATCGCGCGGCAGGGACTCGACCTCTGCCCGGCAGAGGTCGAAGCTCCCTGAGCTCGCCCGCACCTCCGCGCTCGCAGTCGCCCAATGGCCCCGGCGCCGGTCCTCGTCGGGAGAGCAGCAGCCGCCCCGTGGTCTTTCCATCCTGGCCATCAGCTACAAACTGCCCTGCGTGACGCGTACGCCGCCCGTGCGGGCAGGTGTCGCTGCCCGTACCGTCCGCTGCTCCTGATTTGCTGAAGCTGAACCCGTGGCGATGATCGTCACCCCGACCGGCACCGCAGGAGGCGGACCGTGCGATGGAATGGCTCAGTCTCAGCGGCGACCTGACCCGCGAACGCGCGGTCGAGCAGCTGCTTGCGCCGAGCACCTCGGCAGACCCCGACAGCGAGCTGTGCGTGCACACCGGCTCTGTCCGCCGCCTGGACGCCGTTACGGCGGCCGCCGTCAGGCTGCGCATGGCGCGTCACCATCGTGAGCACTCGCAGGGGACGGTCACGCTCGTGCTGCCCAACGAGCCCGAGTTGGCAGCCCGACTGTCGGCGCTGCTGGACCCACTGCCCGATCGGGTCAAGCTCACCGGGCAGGTCGATCAGCAGCCGCCCGCGAACTACTCACTGGTGCCGGCCACGATCGTTTCGGATTCCCATGCCGCGGTCGCGCTCGGTGGCGCGACCTTGGACGCGTGCGAACGGGCGAGGATCTCACGCAGGCGCACGGCGTTCATCACGACCGCCGCAATGGAGCTCGCCGACAACGCCCTGGTTCACGCGCAGGCAGCGAGCGATCTGCCGGTCGTCGCGCTGACGAGCATCGCGCGCGGCCGTCTGATCGAGCTCGTGGTGCTCGACACGGGTCGCGGCATCGCAGAGAGTGACGATCCGCGCGAGGCCCTGCGCGCGATCCCACGGCGTGCTCTCGACGCGAACCCCGGGTTTCTCGCAGACATCCTGCAGCGCGCCCGCCATGCGCACGTGCAGGTCCAGGTGCAGATCCTCGCCGGCACCGGCAGGCTGCTGTGGACCGCGATGCAGCACCGCACCGCCGTCGCTCGCCATCTGCCCGGCACGACAGTGATCCTCCGCATCGCGGGCGAGCGGTCGGTCGTCCGTCCGTCCAGCTCAGACCAAGGCAGCTAGCAAGAGAGGTATTGTTCAATCATGTCAGTGAAACGGGATGCGCTGGCGTTCAAGGTGCCTGGGAAGGTTCTTGGCACGCGTGCGCTTGGTCGTGAGGTCGCCGAGCAGCTTCGCGTGCGCGCAGGCGACGGCGCGCAAGACCTGTTCGTCGACTTCACCGGTGTGCAGGTCGCCTCCTCGCCGTTCCTCGACGAGCTCGCCCTAACGCTACGGGCGTGGAACGCTGACCATCCCGATCGCTACGTCGTCCTTGTCAACCTGAACGAGGACGTGCAGGACACGCTCGCACTCGTGCTCGAGCGCCGCGAGATGACGCTGGTCGCGGTCGAGAAAGGAACGCTGCGGCTGATCGGCGGCCGCGCGCATCTCGAAGAGACCCTCAAGGTCGCGCAGGAGCTGGAGGTGTTCACGGCCGCCGAGCTCGCTGAGCAGCTCAAACTGAAGCTGCCGAATCTTCATCAGCGCCTCGTCGCGCTGCAGGCCACCGGCGCTGTCGTGCGCGTGCGCCCCGACGGAGCGCCGCAGCGCCCCGTCGTCTTCGCCACGCCGCAAGCAGACGAGCTCGCGGCCTGCTCCTCCTAGTCGCGGGGGTGGCGTGATGGGGGTGAGGAACGACGTGCTACATTAGTTCAGTAGGTTCATTGAACTAAGGAGACGAGCATGACCGACAGCACCTTCACCCCCGAGCCGGACGCCAGACACGCCGTCACGATCCTCGTCAACGACCAGCCGGTCACGCTGCCCAAGGACCACGCGACGGGTCACAAAATCAAGGCCGCCGCCGGCTTGCCCGAGACCCTGCAGCTGCACGGTCCTGGAGGGGAGCTGATCACCAACGACGAGCGCGTGGAGCTGCACGAGAACGAGCATTTCACGACCGCGCCGAAGCAGGTCAAGATCCTCGTCAACAACCGAGCCGTCGAGGTGCCCGGCCACGAGGTCACCGGCGCGCAGATCAAGCACGCCGCGGGAGTCCCCGCCGACTTCAAGCTCTACGCGCCCGACGGCAGCGAGATCGGCGACGGGCAGACCGTCAAGGTCAAACACGACGAGCGCTTCACGGCGATCTCCGGCCAGGACGTCTCGTGAGCGCCGCGACGATGCCCGCCGAGATCGCCGGTGCCCTGGCCGAGCTGCACGCCGCGTTCCCCGATCGCGTTCAGGTCCACGAGGACCCTGCTGGCGCGATCGTCGCGATCGCCGGCGTGAAGCTCTCAGAGCGCTGGGGCCCGCGCGCCGGGATGCTGTGGTTCCTGATCCCCTACCACTACCCCGACGCGGCGATCTACCCGTTCTACCTCACCGGCGCACGCCCGACCGGCGGCATGATCGGCGGCCTGCAGGACGTCGCGTGGCGCGGCGAAGCGGCGATCCAGGTCTCCCTGCGCCACACCGCCTGGAACCCCAAGCTCGACACCGCGCTCGGCTCAGCGCTGCAGGCACAGGCATGGCTCGGGGCGCACTAAGCGAGCTGCGCATCCCCGCAGGCGACTACGAGCGTCTGCACGCCCACCTGTTCCCCGGCGACCACGACGAGCACGGAGCGATCTTGCTCGCCGGCGAGCACCACGTCCCCGGTCGGAGCACCCTGGCCGTCCGCGAGACTCACCTGCTCGACCCGCACGAGTTCCCGCCAGGCACCCACGGCTATCGCCAGTTCGCCGCCGCAGCGCTCGCGCGACTCGGCAACCGCGCCGCACAGGAGCGTCTGGCGATCGTGACCGTGCACAGTCACCCCGGCGCGCACGCGCACAACAGCCTCTCCGGCGACGACCTGGCCGCGCACGAGCGGATCTTTCCGCATCTGCTCGACATCACCGGCGCCTCCAGCGTCAGCGGTATCGCGCTCGGCGAGGCCAGTGCCGCAGGAGAGAGCTGGCACGCTGACCGCACCCGGCGCGAGCTCACTCGCGTGCAGGTGATCGGCGCCAACGTCACGACGCTGCGCCCGCGCCGGGCTGAGGACCGCAGCGGCGACCTTGAGCGCTTCGATCGTCAGGTGCTCCTGTTCGGCGCGACCGGACAGGCAAGGCTGCGCGGCCTTCACGTCGGCGTGCTCGGAGCCGGCGGCGGCGGCTCGATCCTGATCGAGCAGCTCGCGCACCTCGGCGTCGGGCAGATTACCGCCGTCGACCCCGACATCGTCAAGCGCCACAACCTCTCGCGGATCATCGGCGCCTCAGAGCGTGACGCGCGCGAGAAGTGCAAGAAGGTCGACGTCGCGCGCGAGCACGCCAAGCGGATCGACCCGAGCATCCACTTCAACGCGATCGACGGCGACGTCAGCCACTCCCACGTCGCCCAGCAGCTGCTCGACTGCGACTACCTGCTGCTCGCGACCGACACCGCGACGGCGCGCCTCGTCGCGAACGCGATCGCGCAGAGTTTCCTGATCCCGCTGATCCAGATCGGCGCGAAGGTGGAGCTGCGGCCTGGGGGTGAGATTGAGCAGATCTACACCGCCGTGCGTCCCGTGCTCCCGCGTCGCGGATGCCTCTCCTGCGCCGGCCTGATCGACCCGGTGCTGCTCCAACGCGAGGCCGCCACTCCCGAGCAGCTTGCTGAGCAGAACTACCTCGGCCAGGAGGACGTCGCCGACCCCTCTGTCACCACCCTGAACGCCGCCGCCGCCGCAGACGCCCTGAACGTGCTGCTGATGTCGGTGATCGGCCAGGCCGATCCCTACCTCGCCGAGCACCGGCTCACGCTCACGCGCGAGGGACGTGTGTTGAACACGACGCCCGAACGCGACCCCGAGTGCCGCTGGTGCGGAGAGGACAGCAGCTCTCGTTACGCCCGCGCCAATCTGAGCCTGCTGCCGTTGCGCCCGACAGTCGAGCCGAGCGCCACGAAGCGTTCTCTCGCACGGCGGCTGATCGCGGCGATTCGTCGCCGCTGAGCCAGCTTCCGGCTCCAACGCCAAGCACAGGTCAACGGCCTAGAAGCTACCGCTACGGGCTGCGCCCGTCTGTACGCGTGCTCGCCTTCGGCTCGCTTTCGTTCCCGGCGCTTTGCAGCGCCGGCCTTGCAGCCCTGCGGGCTGCCTGCTCGCCGTTCGCAAGCTCACGGACTCACGCGGCCGGCGCACAGCGCCAAGCCCGGACAGACGAAATGCACGGGTGTGCCAGAGGTGTCCCAGGAGTAGCCAACTCGTTGGCCGCTTGCCCCGACTCGCGGTCAGTACCCGATGTGTTGACCGCAGCCAGCATCGGCGCCGCCAAAGCCGGCGGCTACGCCCGCTACCTGGAGTCAAAGACGATCGAGCCAGAGCGCGGCGACTACTACCTGAGCCCGGCTGGTGAGCCGACGCAGGCGCCCGGCCATTGGCTCGCCTCGCCTGACACGCTCGCGCGCTTGGGCATCGAGGGAAGTGGTGTCGAGGGACCGGACTTCATCGCGCTGATGGAGGGCCGCCACCCTCGGACAGGCGCATGGCTCCGGCGCGAGGGCGCCAACGGACAGCGCGGCGGTGGGATCGACCTGACCTTCAGCGCGCCGAAGTCTGTCTCGACGCTGTGGGCGCTCGGGGACGAAGCTCAGCGCCAGGAGATCGAAGCCGCGCACGCCGCCGCTGTCAGTGAGGCGATCGCGCACCTCACCGAGAACGTCCCGACTGTGCGCCGCCGCTACGAAGGCCAAGTGGTCGAGGAGCCTGCGGTCGACCTGATCGCTGCCGAGTACCGGCACACGACCGCGCGCGGGGTGCTCGAGGGCGACGCCCCCGACCCGCAGCTGCACAGCCACGTCGTCGTCACGAGCGCGATCCGCGAGGACGGTCAGATCGTCGCCGTGGCTTCGCGCCCGATCTTCCGCGCCGGGCGCGAGGTCGGCGCCTACTACCGCTCGGCGCTCGCGCAAGAGCTCGCCCACCGCGGCTACTCGATCGAACGCGGCGTCGGCAAAGAGGGCCGCTACTTCGAGGTCGCGGGCGTCCCGCGCGGACTGATCGACGCCTTCTCCTCGCGCACCCGGGAGGTCGCCCGTGCGATCGAGCGCTTTCGCGCAGAGCACGGCAGGGCGCCCGAGCCCGGCGAGCTGCGCGTTCTGAAGCTTGAGAACCGCAGAGTCAAGACGCTCACCACCAAGGGCAATCTGCAGCGCGCCTGGGAGGACACCGCCGCGCGCCACGGCTTCGACGAGCGGTCGATCGAAAAGGCCGAGATGGACCGAGTTGTGCTGCCCGAGCTGGCGCTCGAGGATCGCGTCGAGCGGCGCCTGACCGAGCGCGCCGCGACCTTCCTGGCCGGGGATCTGCGCGCGGTCGTGCTCGAGCAGTCGGTCGGCGAGCTTGGTCCGCGACAAGCGCTCGCCGCCGCCAAGACGATGATCGCCGAGCGGCGCGTGCTGCCCCTGCAGAGCGGATTGATGACGACGCTGAGCGTGCGTGCCGCAGAGCAAGCGATCGAGCGGCGCTTCTCGGAGCTCTCGCGCGAGGCGGGCCGCGACGTCGGCGACCGTGCCCGCGCCGTCGCCGGCGAGCAGGTCCGCGAGCGGATCGGCGGCTCGCTCTCAGACGAGCAGCTGGACGCGCTACGGGCGATCAGCGGCTCTGAGCGCGGAGCTGTGCTGATCGGCCCCGCCGGCACCGGCAAGGGCGTGGTGATCGACGCGGCCGCAAGGGCCGAGCAGCTGTGCGGCAACGACACGCTCGGCATCGCCGTCTCGGGCTCGACCGCACAGCGCCTTGGCCAGGACAGCCCGGCGCTCGCAGGGCAGACGCTCACGCTCGACGCGCTCGTCGTCCGTGCCGAGCGCGGACAGCTCGCAGTCGATCAGTGCACGACGATCTTCTTCGACGAGGCGGGGATGGCCGACACCGATCGCCTGGATCGGCTGACCGAGCTGGTCGCTGATCGTGGCGCGAAGCTCGTCGCGATCGGCGACGGCGCGCAGCTGCCCTCGATCGGCGCCGGCGGGATGTTCGACCGCCTCGCCGAGTTGGTTCCGAGCGCCGAGCTCTCGAACGTCAGACGTACGCTCGATCCGCGCGAGCAAAGGGCTTGGGCCGACCTGCGCGCCGGGCGCCCGGAGAAGGCGATGGCCCACTACCACCGCGAGGGACGCCTGCACCTCTCAGACAGTCGCGAGGAGGCTGTCGAGCACGCCGTCGAGCGCTGGGCGAAGTTGACCGAGGCTCATCCGATCGAGCAGGTAGCGCTGATCTCTGATGCCTCGAACAAGGAGATCCACCGCATGAACGCCCGCGCACAGCACCATCGCGCAGAGCGCGGCGAGCTGGGCGAGGTCGAGACCCCGATCCCCGGCGTCCACTACGGCCTGCGCGAGGGCGACCGCGTGGCCCTGATCGAGCAGCACCGTGAGGCGGGACTGCCGCGGATCGAGAACGGCGAGCGCGGCGAGGTGCTCGAGATCGGGCGCGGGGGAGAGGTGCTGATCGAGTTCGACGGGCCGGGCGAGCGCCGGAGCTTCGTGGGCGAGGAGCTTTCCAAGGTGCGCCTCGGCTACGCCCAGCACATTCACCGCGCGCAGGGCGCCACGGTCACGCGCACGCTCGTCGTCACAGGCGGCTGGCAGACGAGCAAGGAGCCCGCCTACGTCGAGGCCTCGCGGGCGCGGCGCGGGACCGACTGGTTTCTCTCACGTGAGGAGCTCGGGATGGAAGGGCAGGACTCCGATCGGATTGAGCGCCTCGCGCGCAACATGCGCCAAAGCCGCGCGCAGACTCCGTCGCTGGCCTATCCAGAGCTGCCCGACCCGCTCTACGGCCCCGGGTTCACAGACCGGGTCGAGCGTGGCCGCGGGCGCCTTCCCGGAATCGCCCGCGTCCTTCACCGCCTGGCGAGGCCGCGAGAGGCGCCGGAGCGCACGCGATGAGCCACAAGTACAAGCTGACGATGCCGAGGCCGGTCGCCGAGCAGCTCGAGGAGCTGGCCGCCGCGGCAGAGCTTGCGCCCTCGACGCTCGCCGGGCAGTTCGTGGCAAGCGAAGTGGCGCGGGCGGCTGCCGAGGGCAAGGTGCGCCCGCTGCGCCGGCCTCCGGTGAGCACGGGCGCGGCGAAGAGCGGCGCGCGGGCGCGCTGGCTTGAGCCATACGGCGGCGACCCCGACTGGCGAGCTGACATGTGGGGGCAGGTCGTGGCGCTACACGGGCGGTATCCGAAAGCTCTCGGATGGCTACAGGAAGGATGGTGGAACGAGGAGGAGCAGACCGAGCCGCTCTGCGCGCTTGCGGTGTGGCGCGCCGAGCTCGACGACGCCGACGGCGACGTGCGCGAGGAGCTTTCCTTTCACCTGCAGCTGCGCGAGCTTTCTGAGGTGCTGCGCCGGGCCGGGGGAGGGGTCACGAAGGCGTGGAAGCCGGACGCGCTGCCCGATGAGTGGCGGTAGGAGCAGGCGCGAGGAGCTGCTGTCTCACGAACCTGCATCCGCATTGCATCAACTTTGCATCCCGGCCCACGACGGACCGTCTTGTGCGTAACGTGGATCGAATCCGACAACAAGTGGCGCCGGCGACAGTTGTAGCTGCCCCGGCGCCGTGGCACAGGAGGGTCAACTCCCATGCGACACAACCGTACCCAAGCGGGCTCGGACGAGCACCGACGCCTCGAACGCGCGATCGTCCTCGAGCTGCTCGCCGAGGATCACGACGAGCGCTGGCCGCGCGAGGAGCTCGCGGCCTCACTCCGCGTCGATCGCTCGGTGCTCGACGCCGCCGTCGAGCGCCTACGCGACGAGGGCGTCCTGCTGCTGGACGGCGAGGACGCGCTCGCCTCGCCGTGCGCGCGGCGGATCGACGCGCTCGAGTTGATTGGCGTATGAGGACACCCGCCTCGGAGCTCGCGCGCTTTCATCCGGTCCCCGAGAACCTCGTGCTGGCGGCGTGCGAGCGCGCACAGCGCCACGACACCGCGAGGGGCGAACCGGTCACGCTCAGCCGGATCGCCGAACATCTCGGCTTCGTGCGCGGTGCTCACACGACACGCCATCTCGGGCCGCTTGTGAGGGGGCTCGAGCAGGCGGGCGCCCTTGAGCGCTCGCGCGCGTACGGCGCTGAGCGATGGGGGCTGACCGCCGCTGGGCTCAGACGGCTGCGCCGTGCGCGAGCTGCGGGCGAGTCACTCGCGCTGGCGGAGGCTCCGCAGCACCGCGAGTGGCGGGAGAAGCACACCACGGCGATCGAGGGACTCGGCGATTACCGCGAGCGAATGAGCGCGGCGCTGCAGGAGGCTCTCGAGCTGCTCGAGGACGAGTGCTCCGACTCCGAAGCGTGGCGTGCGATGGCCAAGCGCCTACACGCTCGCGCGCAGATGCTCTCCTCGGCGATCCACTGCGCGCGCGAGTGGGCAGAGCCCGACGACGCGTATCGAGACGTCGACGAGAACCGCACGCTCGATGACCGACGGCGGCTGCTTTGGCGCCTGGAAGAAGAGGCCTAAGGGCTGACGTGTGCGTCTCAGCGACCAAGCCGCGTCGCCTTCGGACAGCCAGCAGCCGACCCGCCGTCGGACGCCACTCCGGGTGCAACGATTGGGGGGTGCTGCCCACGACATCGGAGAGAGTGGATGAGATCGCGCTCGAGCGGCTGCGCTCGCTCACCGGTGAGCAGGATTCCGCCTTTCGCGCAGGCCAGCTGGAGGCGATTCGCGATGTGGTCGTCGATCGTGCGCGGGTGCTTTGCGTGCAGCGCACCGGTTGGGGGAAGTCCGCGGTGTACTTCATCGCGACCGCATTGCTGCGAGAGGCCGGCGCCGGGCCGACGTTGATCGTCAGCCCGCTGCTGGCCCTGATGCGCAACCAGATCGACGCCGCAGAGCGTCTGGGGCTGCGTGCGCACACGATCAACAGCACGAACCGTGAGGAGTGGGATGACGTTCGCGACCGGCTTGCAAGCGACACGATCGACCTGCTGCTGATCAGCCCGGAGCGGCTGAACAACCCGAGGTTCCGCGAGAGCATGCTGCCGCTGTTCTCTGCCTCGGTGGGACTGCTCGTGATCGACGAGGCGCATTGCATCTCCGATTGGGGCCATGACTTTCGCCCGGACTACCGGCGGGTGAAGGACATGCTCGACGCGTTGGCGCCGGGCGTCGCTGTGCTGGGCACGACGGCTACAGCCAACGATCGTGTCGTCGGCGACGTCCTCGAGCAGCTGGCCGCGCCGGATGGTGAGCCGATGCGCTCCTACCGCGGCGTACTGGCGCGCACGAGCCTGCGCCTGGAGGTGCTCGAGCTGCCGCGGCCTGCCGAACGGTTGGCGTGGTTGGTGGAGCACTTGCCGGCGCTGTCCGGCTCGGGAATCGTCTACACGCTGACCAAGCGCGACGCGGAGCAAGTCGCCGGCTTTCTGACGGACAACGGGATTTCCGCGCAGGCCTACAGCGGAGAGCAGGCGACCGATCAGCGAGTCCTCACGGAGGAGCGTCTGCTGCGCAACGAAGTCAAGGCGGTCGTGGCCACGAGCGCGCTGGGAATGGGCTACGACAAGGCCGATCTCGCGTTCGTCGTGCATTACCAGGCTCCGGGCTCGGTGGTCTCCTACTACCAGCAGGTCGGCCGCGCTGGACGCGGTGTCGAGCACGCCGACGTGGTCCTGCTGCGCGGCGGCGAGGATCGCCGGATTCAGGACTTCTTCATCGAGCAGGCGTTCCCCGATCGCGAGCGCGTAGCGACGGTTCTCGGCGAGCTCGAGGCCGCCGGCGAGCAGGGGCGCACGACGCGCGAGCTGATGGCCGTCGTCAATCTCGGCATGGGGCGGATCGAGGCGATGCTGAAGATCCTCGATGTCGAGGGCGCCGTCAGGCGCGAGGGCACGCGCTGGCTATCGGTTGCGGGCGCGCAGTGGACTTACGACGAGGAGCGATACGCGCGGGTGACTGCTCTGCGACGTGAAGAGCAGCAGGCGATGGCTGCATTTGGCGCCGACGGCCGCTGCCTGATGCGAACGCTGCAGGAAGAGCTCGACGATCCAGACGCGCAGGACTGCGGGCGCTGCTCGGTGTGCACGGCGCCGCACTTTGCCAAGCCACCGGAGTCGGCGCTGATCGAGCTGGCCGAGCGCCACCTGCGCTCGAGGCCGGTGGATCTCGAGGTCAAGAAGATGGCACCCGACGCCACGGGCACGATGCGCAAGATTCCCGAGGATGTCCGCACAGAGCCGGGCTGGGCACTCGCGCGGATCGGTGACGGTGGCTGGTGGCCGGCAGTCGAGCGTGGTCTGCGCGACGGCACATTTGCCAACGACGTCGTTGTCGGGCTCGCCGACATCGTGCGTAGCGCGGACACGTCGGTCGCCTGGGTTGCGGCCGTTCCCTCGAGTCGTCTAGGGCAGGTAATAGACGAATTGGCTGACCGCTTGGCCGCGGAGCTCCGGGTGGCGCATGTGGATCTCGTGAAGCGCGTCGAGGATCGACCGCCCCAACGCGACATGGCGAACGCCGTGCAACAAGCCGAGAACGTACGCGGAGCTTTCAAGATCGTCGCCACGCCCCCTCTCGGCGGCGGCGTGCTGCTGGATGATCGTCGCGGCTCGGGCTGGACTCTTGCGATGGTTGGTGGTCAGCTCCGCCGCGCCGGCGCACAGCGGATCCTGCCGCTTGTACTTGCGACGTTGATCTAGATGTTGCGCCGTGACGGTGACCCCCGACTGGTTGCTCTCGCGATCGCCGCGCGGTAGCACGTCGCATCCGGACGCCGCCAGTCCGCTCTCGTTCCGAGCCGCGCTGACGCGCAAGCTCGGCGTGAGCTCGGCCTGTCGTGCCGACAACTCGTCGGCTCGATGTCCTATCGCACGATCGTGAACTTCAGCGAGACCGGAATCGATCGCTGACCAGCGGAGTTGGTAGCGGTGATGACCAGCTCGTAGCGCCCGGGCTTGAGCATGTCCGTGCGCGAGACCCTGCCCGTGAACCTCACGTCGTTGGCGCCGCTGTGGCCCGAGAAGGTGAGCGCCCCGGCCGCTGCCGTTCTTTGGCAGCTCGCGTGTCGTACGCGCCTTGCGCGACACTCGTGCGCAGTGCGGCTCCTTTCCGGGATCTCGATGAAACTGAAGCGCACCGTCGCCTGCTCGTTGAGCAGAAACGAGAAGTTGGTTCCCGTCGGTGCCCTTGTGCGGCTGCGGCTGGCGAGGTTGGCCGCGCGCCATCGAGAGGCGGACTGGCGCGCGTGCCGCACCACCGGCGGCAGTGGAGGTTCGCTGGATGGCGGCGGTGTTGGCGCGGCGGGCTGGCTCGGCGGGGTAGTGGTCGCTTCCGTAGAAAGGGTTGGGGCTTCGGCTGCGGTAGTGAGCGTGCGGTCTTGGCCGTAGCGGGTGCCAGCTTCATTTGTAGCCACCAGCCGGTAGTGATAGGTGGTCGCCGCATCTAGTCCGGCGATCGTCGTGGCCGGAAGGGGTTCGCGGCTTGCTCCGAGGCTCGCCTGCGCGTCTGCGGTGGAGTGCCCGTCGCTGTAGGGGTCCTGCTTGCCTTCTTTCTCGGCCTGTGTGTAGGCGGCTTCGCTTGCGAACTCGAAGTGGTAGGTCGTGGCGAGGCGGTCGCTGTTCACGGCGCCGGTCAGCGTCGCGGAGTGCTGAGCGAGCTCTTCAGCGGGTCCCGTCGTGGGGTTCGGCGGTCCAATGGTCGTGAAGGTCGCCGTGGCCGGCAAGATGGGTCCTTCTGCCGTGCCGGTGGTGTTCTTGGCGATCAGCCTGTAGTAGTAGGTGACACCAGCCTGTAGCCCACTCGCGGTGGCGGTGACCGCTTCGGTGATGCCCGTGGTGGCCGAACCGAAGGGCGATAGCGTGCAGGGGATCTCCGTGGCGCGCGCGAAGGCATTGACTGCGTAATCCGCTTCTGGTGTGTACTGAAAGGCGCATGTCGTGGTCTGGTAGCGCGGGCTCACGTCGCCTTCGAGTCTTGCTTGGGAGACCGTTTCGCCTTCCGTTGCCGTCAACGAATCGACCCCCGGTGGGTTTCGTTCCAGCGTCCTGAATGAGCTGCCTTTGCTCGTGTAGTGGCCGGTTGCGTTGTCTGCGGATAGACGCACGTAGTAGGTGGTGGCGGGCACCAGGCCAGTGAGCTCGGCCGGCTGAACGAATTCGGCGGGATAGATGCCCTTGGCGAAGCTCCTTTCGCCGGCGACAGCCGCGCCGGCGAAGCTGGGATTGGTCGCGTATTCAAACCGGTAGTTGGTGAGCTGATTCTGCGGGTTCAGCGAGGCGGCCACTACCGCGCCGGTCGGGTTGACTTGCGCGACCGAGACGGGGCTGCCTTCGGGCGCCAGCCCGCTCGTCACGAAGTGCGACGCGGAGCCCATGTTCAGCACGCCTTCGGCGCCTTCGTCGCCGAAGCACGCCGAGTATTCGGTAGACGGTTCAAGTTCGCTCACTTTTGTGTGCTCGCGCAGCAGACCCTTTTCGCCCGAGGCAAGTTCTGTCCGTTTCGTGATTTCGCCGCTGGTGCAGGCGCTCCCGCGGGCGTAGCGGAAGAACCAGGACAGCCGTTCGCCTTCGCTGCGTTCCACTGTGCCGTTCAGCGTGGCGCCCGTCGCGCTGACTTCGCTTGCCCCGTCGGTCGTCGGTTGCGCGGGGGGCGGCTCTTCTTCGTCTGCGCCGAAGATGTCGATCGCGTGAGCACCTTCGTCGGAGACGTACACTTCGTGCGTCGACGGCTTGACCGCCACGCTGCGGGGTTCGATGAACCTTCCGGCGGGCGTACTCGCGCCCGTGATCTCTCCGACGAATTCACCGACGCTGTTGAACTCGTCAACGACGTGGCGTTCAGCGTCTATGGCGTAGACCTCGCCGGTGGTCGGGTCGACCGCCACCGCGACCGGTTTGAACGGTTCCCCCGTAGTCAGGGTTCGCGCCTGAAGTGCGCCGTCTTTGCTGTAGATGTCGATCTCTTCGTTCTGGGGGTTGGCGAGGTAGATGGTGCCGCTTGTCGCGTCGACGGCGATTCCCGTTGTGTTGCTTTCGCCACCGCGGGAGAATTCATCGGGCGGTTCGGGCAGTTCGCTCCCGGAGCCTTCGAGTTCCCCTTTGCTGTTGACCTTGACGTCATGGGGTACCGGGTCGCCGTACGGCGGCCTGGTCGCGATGGCGAAGATGTCTCCGTGATGTGGCCCGGGGCCATTGTCTGCGGCCAGGGATATAAGCGATTCGAAATCGACGCCGGTGGGCGTTTGGTAGCACCCGCCTTCGGGTCGCAGCAACCACACGCTCGCCGCGGCCAGGAAGTCTTCGGCGACGTACACGTCGCCGCTTTCATCGACAACCGCAACGCTCTCCACTTGCCCGAAGGGAAAACCGCCGCCGACTTGGCACTCGAGTTCATTGCTGGGGCCATACCGGTCGACGCTCCCTCGTTCTTCCAGGTCTGCGTTGGTGACGAACAGGTCCCCTTTTGCATCGAATGCAAGACCGGCCGGCTGCTTGAGCGTTTTGCCGCTTGCTTGGGTGATGTGGCCCTGGTATCCGTGCACGATCCACGTTGACGGGGATTTGGCGGAAATGCTGGTTATCGCGCCGCGCAACGAGGAGATCCTTGCTGTGGCCGTCCGCTTAGGCCCGGGAGAAGGTGTGTCGGCGTGCGGTGACGGGGTCTGCGGCGGGTCCGAAGGTGCGGCGAGCGTTGAGGTTCGGCTCATAGCCGTGCGCCGCGCCGTCTGATTCGACGTGCTCGAGAGCGGCTGGACGGAGAGCGTCAGCGTAGCCGGGGCTTCGATGCCGTAGCTGTCCGCGACCGTCAGCGTGGGCTTGTACGTTCCGCCAGCGGCGGGGGTGCCGGAGAGGGCGCCAGTCGTGCGATTGATCGAAAGGCCGGTGGGCAGCCCGCTCGCCGACCACCTGTAGGGCGGCGAGCCACCCGTCGCCTGTGCCTGTGCGCTGTAGGGTGCTCCCCGTTCCCCGCCCGGCAGCGAGGACGTCGGGATGGTGAGGTCCGCGAGCACGACTAGCGTCTGCTGCGCCCAGCTGCCGGTCGCCATCGTCTCCGCGTTGCTCGGCAACGGCACCCGTGCGGGGGTGACATGTGGTGCTCCCCGGTTTTCGCCCGGCGCCGTCCCGAGCTCGCCGAAGGAGTCTTCGCCGAAGGCATACAGTTCGCCCGTCGAGGTGAGCGCCAGGCTGTAGCCGTTGCCGGCTGCGATCCGGATGATGCGACCGCTCGCGCCTGGCAGCCTGACCAGCGTCGGCGTGGGGTGCGAGATCGTTTCATCGGGGGGGATGCCGAGCTGGCCTTCGTGGTCGTAGCCGAAGCTGTAGAGCTGCCCCGTCGCGGTGAGCGCGAGACTGTGGTGATTGCCGGCAGCCACCTGGATGACCGGGCCGACCTCTCCCGGCAGGGTCACGATCGCGGGCATCGGTCGCGGTTCGAGAATCGTGCTGCCGAGCTGGCCGTAGTGATTGTCACCGAAGGCGTAGAGCTGGCCGGTCGAGGTGACCGCGAGCGTGTGAAAGCCGCCGCCGGCGACCCCTGTGACAGGGCCGTTCGCCCCCGGCAGCGTCACCGGCGTCGGCGTGGGGATGATCTGGTGGTCCTTGGCGTTGTTTTCCGTGCCGACCTGGCCCTTGCCGTTGTTGCCGAATGCATAGAGCTGGCCCGTGGAGGTGACCGCCAGGCTGTGGAACGCGCCGGCGGCGACTTGGATGACCGGACCGCTGGCGTTTGGCAGGGTCACGAGCGTCGGCGTGGTGTTCGGATGTTCGGTCAAGCTGTTCGTCGCGCTGCCAAGCTGACCGAAGAAGTTGTTGCCGAACGCGTAGAGCTGGCCGGTGGAGGTGACCGCGAGGCTGAATTTCGCGCCCGCCGCTACCCGGGAGACTGGGCCGGTCTGGCCTGGCAGGCCGACCAGCCTGGGCACAGGGTTTACGTCAGGTTCTCCGTTCTTGGGCCGGTAGCCGAGTTCCCCGGCCGAGTCTTCCCCAAACGCGTAGAGCTGCCCGCTGGATGTGACCGCGAGGCTGAAGTCGCCCCCAGTCGCGACCTGGGCGGTGCTCCCGACCTCGCCGGGCAGGCTCACGAGCGTCGGCGTGGGGTTGGGGTTGACCGTGCCGAGGTTTGTTTCGCGGCCGAGCTGGCCGTCGCCATTGTTGCCAAAGGCGTAGAGCTGGCCCGGCGACGCCGCCGCGCCTCCCACGGCGGGCCATGCGCCACACGCAAGTATGAGCGCAGTCACGACGCCCGCCAAGCGCGCCGCGACGTGCCTGTTGATTCGCTTACCCACGCCGCGCTCTCTGTCGATGTTCTTGCCCTGCGTGCGCACCCACGATCTCCTGACGGCAGCCTAAGGAAGGACGCTATCAAGATCCAATAGTTGAGACGACTCCTAGAAACAAAACGCTAGATCTATAGGCCTTCTGCGGGCTAAAAGGCCGCAATTTACGATAAACCCAATGATCTGAATTTGTCCACTCATTGACGACGGCTTTCCGTTTCCCGTACCACCCCCTGACCTACAGCGACAGCGATCTAACAGAAGCGGGGTGTGGCGGCATGGGCGGGCACGGCAGACGACACAGGACCAAACGCACAACTGGCATGTCGGCAATTTCGCTACGCGCCGGACTCTCTTACTGCACGGCGAGCGTCGTCGGGGCCGTCGCCGCGGTTGCGATCTCGATGATCGCGCTGAGCGCGCTCGTCCTGGCGTTTGGCGCAAGCGGCGTCGGTGGGCTCGCCATGTCTGGGCAGCCCCTGCACGTCGCCGTCAGCGACGGCGCCGTCGCTTTCTACCTGACACAACTGGTCAGTGTGAGCTTCTTCCATCACACCGCTGGCCTGCGCTTCGCCGTGCTGCCCGGCCTCGCGCTGGTGGCTATGGCGATCGCGCTCTCGGCGGCGCTCATCGTCAGGTTAGTTGCGGGGTCTGTGCGCAGGCGGATGCTCGTGACGCTGCCGATGGCGGTCGTGTACGCGCTGCTCGCAGGGCTCGGCGCTCGTTACCTGCCGCTCCGCCTCAGCGGCCCCTTCGTTGGTCGGGATACGCCGGTGATGCCCGCGGGCGCAGAGGCCTTCCTTTTGCCGCTGCTGTGGGGGCTGTTGTTCGCACCGCTTGGCGGACTCGTGGGTGTGTTCGGCAGGCGCTGGAGAGCTGAAGGGTCGCGGCTACTCCGGGCGTGGGCAAGGCCTTTGAGCAGCGCGCTTCGCGCGGTGGGGGCAGGACTCGTGCTTGCATGCATCTTGACCGTCATTGGCGGCGCGGTCCTGGCTCGCACGAGCACTGCGCACCTGCTCTTCAGCGGCGGCAGCTTCAGTCACGATGTGGGCGTTGCGGGTGGCGTACTCCTCGCGCTTCCGACTTTCGTCGTCGCTACGTTCCTGGCGTGCTTCGGCGTGTCGTTTGACTGGCACGTTGACGCGATCTCGCATACGCAAGGGTCAGGCTCGATCCTCGGTGGCACACTGCCGACGGTCGGCGCGGGTGGCGCCCATCACGTACCGGGATTGCTTGTGCTGCTGCTCTTGGTCGGCGCCGCGACCGCCATGTCGGTTGGCTGGCGCACCGCACGGTCCAGTGAAGGGGATACGCGCTTAGGCATCGCCTGCGCTCTGCGCGCCGGTGTGCTCATGACGCTGATCTGCTGGTTGTTGGCGCTGTTCGGACGCCTCGACGCGCAGGCCGGTGGGTACCTGGGAGCCCACTTCCAGGTCGATGTCGGCTCGCTGCTGTGGCGCGTCCCGCTTTGGTGTCTGCTCGGGTCGGTCGCGGGCAGTGCCGCATTCCTCGCCACCCAGGGTCGCTCCACGCGCCGCGAGCTCGCCGCGGCGCTGCTCGACCTGGCGTGGCCACCACGCACGCCGTGGACACGGGTCGACTGGCTGGGTTCTTCGCGCAGTGGCCTCGCCTCGCGTGCCGCCATGGCCGTCGGCGCCCTATCGCTGCCCGCGATGCTCGTCGGCTTTGGTTCGAGCGGTGCAGGCGCTACGACTGCGCCATCCCAAGGCAGCTTCTCGGTGGCGCCCATCAGGCAGGCGGCTGAACGACAACTGCGCGCGCATGCCGAACCGGGTTCGCGTCTTGCGGTCAGAGTTGACCCCAATAGACGCGTGGTCGACTCCGCAGCCGTCCGGATACCGCTGGCCTCGCTCGGGATCTCCTCCGCCGCCTCCCCAATCGCCAAGACGACGGCTGTACTCGCCCATTACGGGGGCCTCTTCGGTGCGGCAGACCAACCCGGCGAACTGGGTCATCCCGAAGTCGTCAGCGACCCAGTCTCAAAGACAGAAGACATCGGCATGACCCATGTCTTCTACCACCAGATGGCCGGCGGCGTTCCCGTCTTCGGCGCGAGTGTCGGTGTCCACCTCTCACGCGACGGCATGCACGTCGACCACATAAGCGGCTCGTTCATCCCTGAAGTCTCGATCGCGCACGATAAGGCCGAGATAGACGGTGCCCGGGCGGTGTCCGTAGCCCAGGAAGCCCTCCCGGACGGCAAACTCTTGCATCAGCCGCGGCTCGAAGTCTATGCCGGGCCGCCCTCGCATCCGCTCGGCGCGGCTGCTCGCCTGGCGTGGTTCGTGGAGCTGACAGCGGGCCCTCTGAAGCCTACGAAGGAATACGTGGTCGATGCCACCAACAGCAGCATCTTGAACGTCCTCAACAGGTCTTTCAATGCGGTCAACGTCGAAATCTACAACGCCGCCGCCGGAGTAAAACTCAAGGGCACAAAAGAATGGAAAACCGGAGAAGCTGAATCGAAAAACACAGAAGTCAAAGAAGCTGCCATGAATGTGACGCACGGGGCAGAATTCTTCGAACACGAATTCTTTGTGCCGCAGTGCTCGGGGCCGACCTGCGAAAAAAAGCCTGCGGTGGCGACGGTTGACTACGGCGCTAACTACAAACAGGCCGAATGGAACACCGAAAATCAAGAGATGGTGTTCGGGAAAGGCTTCCAAGCCGCTGTGGACCTCACCGGCCATGAGTACGGCGGAGGCATCCTGGAGCACACCGTAAACCCGATCATGGAAGGTGAAGAAGGCGCACTCATGGAGGGCTGGGCCGACGCGATGGGCAAGGGGCTCGAAGCCTGGACTAAACGCAACGAAAAAGAAGAATGGGGAGAACCGAACTGGAAATTCGGCTGGAGTCAGCCGGAAGGCGGCGAACGTCGCAACCTCGAAAAACCGACTGAAACCGGTGATGCGGCGGAACTCAAAGAATACGACAAGAAATGTGAGGATGCCGCGGGCATCCACAAGAACAGCACTATCATCGGGCACGCCTACTACCTTCTCTCTAAAGAAATAGGCATCAAGGAAGCTACGCGGATCTTCTACCGCACCGAGGTGGCCTTCCGGGCGAAAACATTCGAAGAAGCACGCGAAGACGCGATAGAAGCGGCGAAGAACTTCGAAGCGGTCTCAAAAAAATCCGCAGAAAAAAAAGTGGCCGCAGCGACGGAAGCGGCTTTCAATAAAGTCGGGCTCGTCGAATCGTTCGTCGTACCTCTCGCGGAATGCATTAAAGAATCCATCTGCTCGGGCACATCACTGCTGGCGGCGGAGGAACCCAAGAACGGCACTGCATCGACGCTGACGATGCTGACGACGCTGTACCGTGCGCGCGGTGTGCTGGCGCAGCCGTCGGTGGCCGGGCACTACTACATGCCCCTCTATGAAGCGAACATGGGGCGGATCACCGAACTTATCTCGCGCGACCCGACGCTCGATGAAATGACCGTGAACGGGCTGAAACAGATCACCCCCGCGCTGGATGGACTGATCGAAGGCAAGGGCCAGAAGTACAAACTCTCCAAGTCGGTCATGTCGCAGATCGAAGCTGCGCTGAAGCGTCTGGCTGAAGACGATCGCATGTACGGTGGGGGCGGCTCGCTCGCGAAGCTCATCGAACGGGAACTCGCCTTCCTTCACCTGCCGAGCTATGCCGGCATGACGTACACGGCGGGCTTCCAGCAGCTCAACAACGTTGTCAAACCGTTCACCGAAAAACCCCCGCCCCCTACGGTGATGGTCGAGGATCCGGAATGCGAAACGCGCTACACCAACGAACTGCAGATCTATGGCTTCACCGCTGGCACGCCTGGGCACAGAAAACCGGGTGAAGTATCACCCTTGACCGGGACTGGGCTGGCTTGCGGTACTGCCGTGGAAAAGGCGGGCTTACCAGAAGTGTGCGGCAGTACGAGCAAAAACTCGCTCAACACGCAGGCGACGCTCGAACTGCCCACAGGAGACAAACTTCGACACACGAGTGAACTAGCCAACGGCTCATGGATCGGGTCGGTCACCGGCCGAGTGATCGGGTGCGCGGGCGAAGAAAGCAAAGTTGGACTCGGTGTGACGGGAATCAAGTCTAAGAAAGAATGGACCGCGGCGCAGTGCCCGACGGCCGCGATCGCGTGTTATGAAGGATCGGCCACGGTCGAAGTAGAAAAAGGCAAAGCGGTCGGCCATGACTACGCGTGGGTGAAAGAAGAAGCGGGCAAACTGACCCTGACGGTGGCCGCTCCGGAAGTGACGGGGAGCGGGTCAGGTAAAGAATTCAAAGTGCCCACAGGTTTCACGATGTTCAAAATCGAACTGTGTGCCCTCGCCGGCGAACCTGG
The DNA here is from genome assembly GCA_963714215.1 of uncultured Solirubrobacteraceae bacterium. Classification (GTDB taxonomy): domain Bacteria; phylum Actinomycetota; class Thermoleophilia; order Solirubrobacterales; family Solirubrobacteraceae; genus Palsa-744. The sequence goes on along the minus strand of CAVQNP010000002.1, from coordinate 794,149 downwards.
CACGTCAAGCTGCGGTGCCTCGTCGACGAACTGGGTCCACAAGAATGGTGAAGAAAGCCAGCCAAACTGCACGAACGGCAACGGCTTGTACAAGATCACCGTGACCAATGAAGCGGGCAAATCCACGCCGCGCGAGGAGTCCTGCGTTTACTGGGGCGAAGAACTGCACAAACAGTTGGTCGATACGGGCAACAGCCTCAACAGCATCTCCTGCGTGTCGGCGACGATCGATTGTGCCGTGACGGACAGCAAAGGCAACAAGTACTACTCGACGAACGTCAGTGCGACAGCTAAAGCGACGTGGTCGTCGTGGACCGGGCCGGCGAGCCCGGGCGAGGCGATCGCGTGCCCGTCTAGCTCGCTTTGCGCGCTTGCGGCCGGCAAAGTCAAAAGCGGCGGAAGCATGTATTACGCCACGTCACTCGGCGGCGCCTGGAGTAAAGCAGTCGAACCGACGAACGGGGCGCTGTCGATCTCGTGTCCGACCTCGTCCTTCTGTGTAAGCGGCCTGGAAGGCGGAGCGATCAGCTACTCGACGAATCCAGCGTCGGCCTCATGGACGGAAGTGGCTATCGGTACGGGCTCGCTGAACGGAATCTCGTGCCTCTCGGCCTCATTCTGCGCGGCTGTAAACAGCGCGGGCGATCTCTATGTCGCGAACACCGAAGCGAAAATCAAAGAAGCGAAAGGCTGGAAGTCCACCGATATCGATGGTGCGACGGCTCTGCACGGCGTAGCGTGCGTGACGACTAGCGCGTGCATCGCGGTGGACGGCTCAGGGAACATCATCAGCCTCTCGATCAACGGCAGCGGCGAAGCGACGGCGGTCAAGCACGACGTTGACGCCAGCAACAACCTCACCGCCGTGGCATGCACAGAAGAAGTGACCTGTGTCGCCGTTGACACAACGGGCAATATCTTGGCGTCGAGCAGCGCCGGTCAGTGGTGGAGCAAGGAGCACTCGCTCGGCAAGAACCTGACGAGCGTCGCGTGCCCCTCCTCGGCGCTGTGTGCAGCAGCGGATACCGAAGGCAACGTGGCCGCGTTCACCCCGCTCGGTGTCGCTTCTCCAGCGAATACACAAACCGTCGATTCGGGCAACGCCCTGAATGCGATCTCCTGCATACCGAGCGCCACCGATTGCGTAGTGGGCGACAGCAAAGGGAACGCGTATTACTCAACGGGCGTGACTGCGATGACGCCCGCCAGCTGGACGTCCTGGACCGGCCCCGCGTCTCCAAGTGAGGCTGTCGCCTGCCCGTCGACTTCGCTTTGCGTGCTCGCCGACGGTGCGGCTGCCGAAGGCGGCGGGGGCAACATGTACTACACGACGTCCCTTGGTGGTGCCTGGAAAGAAGCGTTCACGCCGGCCTTCGGCGTCGCCTCTGTTTCCTGCGCCTCGACGTCGCTGTGCGTTAGCGGGGATGCGGAAGGCTTCATCCGTTACTCGACCAAACCGGCATCGACCGAATGGTTCTCCGTGGAAATCGGATCGGGCACGATGAACGCCGTTGATTGCTTCTCGGTTTCGTTCTGCGCCGCCGTGGACAGCAAAGGCAACCTTCATGTCGCCAACACGGAAGCGAAGATCAAAGAAGCGGCAGGCTGGAAGTCAACGGACGTCGATGGTACGACCGCGCTTCACGGGGTCGCTTGCACGTCGACCAAATTCTGCCTGGCCGTCGACGGCGAAGGACACGTCCTCAGCCTCACGATAAACGGCAGCGGTGAAGCAACCGTCGCCAAAGAAGCCCTGGACGGCACGAACGATCTGACCGCGATCACCTGCGCCGGCGCCACGTGCGTCGCCGTCGATAGCAGCGGCAACATCTTCGGGTCGAGCAATGCAGGGTCGTCGTGGGTGAACGAATACGCGCTCGGTACGAACCTGACGAGCGTCTCGTGCTCGACAAGCAAACTATGCGCCGCGGCAGACACCACTGGTGCAGTGACGACATTCCGCCCGCAGTGAGTGCTCACGTCTTGCGCTGCGTCGTTTATGAGCAGCTGACGTGGAAGGCGCGTCCCACCGCTGGGAGCAGTCGGCACGGCGAGTTCGCCGTGCCCGGCTGCGCGGTGGCCGCGCGGGGAGACCGAGGCATCGCGTAGCGATGGGAGGACGAATGCAATGGACGGCAAGACGATCACCGAGGGGCGAGCGAACGGCAATGGACATGCTGCGGGCTCGACGCTGCGGATGCTCGAGGGCGACGTCCAGCGGCGCGCGAACGGGTCCGCGCGCAGCGGCATCGCCTCATCTGGGAACGCAGCCGACGCGACAGCGATAGCGCCGCTTTCGGTCGGCGAGCTGCAACTGCGGATCGAAAGCGCGTTGGGGCACGTTGAATTTGCCGTAGCCGAAGGCGCCGATCGGCTTGCCGAGGCCGCGCGCTACGCGCTGTTGGCAGGCGGCAAGCGAGTGCGCCCGGTCCTGATGATGGCGACGGTTCAAGCGTTGGGGGTGGAGATCGACAATGCGCTCCCGACAGCTTGCGCCATCGAGATGATCCACACTAATTCGTTGATCGTCGACGATCTCCCGGCGATGGACAATCACCCTAAACGGCGCGGCCGGCCCGCTCTGCATCGGGTGTACGGCGACGACGTAGCGATTCTCGCGGGCTGTGCGTTGCTCAGCGAAGCTCAGCGCTTGATCCTCGAGGAGCAGAGCGGACCTGCCCTGCTGCGCAATCACCTGCTGAGGATCGTGCTCCAAGCCACGGGCAGTACCGGGATGGTGTCCGGCCAGTTCCTCGACGTGACTCGTTATCGGCCAGATAGCGCGAACGAGCTCGAGCGAGCCCAAATGCTCAAGACCGGCACCCTCCTCGTCGCTTGCATCCGCTGCGGAGCGCTGCTGGGCGATCGGGAGATGGGCCAAGCTCTCGCCGAGTTCGCACGCAGTCTTGGGGTGCTCTTTCAGGTCGTTGACGACATCCTCGATGAGACCGGCAAGGCGCGATGGCTCGGCAAGATGCCAGGTAGTGACCGCCGTAACGGACGGTTGACCTATGTCACGATGTTCGGTCTCAGGCATGCGCGCGAGACGGCAACAGCGCTCTACGAGCGCTGCCACGCGCAGCTCGACGAGATCGCCCCCCGCGTCCCCGGTTCAGTCGCGGCGCTACGCGAGGTCACAGATCTTGTCCACGGCCGGAACACGTGAAGGCGATGCTCATGGCTCGCCATCTTCTCTTTGGTGCCGGATCCAGGCTCTGGTGGATCCCTCTCACCGTCATGGGCCTGCTCAAGGATCGCGGCTCGCGCTTTCGCTGGATGTGCGTCCCGGGGCTTGTGTTCCTCGCGGCCACCATCTCCTCGGCGTGCAAGCTCGCGGTTCGTCGGCCGCGGCCGACCGGGTACGGCTCGCGCCCCGTCGGGCGTCTGGGCCTGGCGAGCAGCTTCCCTAGTACGCACACTGCCTGCGCCTTCGCGATCGCCAGCTGGATCTCTCGACCTCGCGTACGCAGCTGGTCGTATTTGCTTGCCACCGGCGTCGGGTATGCGCGAGTTCACAGACGAGCGCACCATCTCGGCGATGTCTTGGCCGGCAGCGTGGTGGGCTACGCGGTTGGCAGGTGCGCAGACTGGGCCTGGGCGACTCTAAGGGGCGTGGGGAGGAACTGGACGCTGGGGGTACGACTGCTACAGAAGAAAGCGCAGAGGCTTCCGCATGAACATGTCGTGCCTGAGCGGAACGCGAAAGCGCGGCGCGCCAGAGTTGCGGTCGTTGCGGCGGTCGCGGTCAGTGCCGTCCTGGGAAGCGGTGCCGCACGGGCGTGGGCAACTATTCCGATCCCTCAGCCGGGGACGCTGTACGCAAGGGTTCGTCCGATATGTCCGGTGCCTAAGCCGGGGGATGCGTCCTGCTTTGCTCTTGCTCTTGCTCCCGCGCCCGCTGATGCGGCCGGCGTGAGGCCATATGAAGCGGCCGGAGGCGCGTTCTCACGAGGCCCGGCGGGCGGACTCACGCCCGCGGATCTAGCCTCGGCATACAGCTTCCTTCCCTCGATCGGTGGTGCCGATCAGACCGTGGCGATCGTGGATGCCTACGACGATCCCAGCATCGAACAGGACCTCGCCACGTTCGATAGCCAGTACGCGTTGACGCCTTGCACGAAAGCTAACGGCTGCTTCAACAAGGTCAGCCAGGCGGGGAGCACGACTTCGCTCCCCCCGGCGGACCAGGTTGGCTGGTCTGTGGAGATGTCTCTCGATGTTGAGACCGTCCACAGCGTGTGCCAGAGCTGCAAGATCCTATTGGTCGAGGCCGACTCGGAAACCCTCGCGAACCTCGCGACGGCAGTGAACGAGGCCGTGGCGCTTGGGGCGAATGAGGTCTCGAACTCCTACGGCGCGTTGGAGACCCAGATGCGCGCCTCCGAACAAGCTGCTTATAACCATCCCGGCGTCGTGATCACCGCCGCCGCGGGCGACTTCGGCTATCTCAGCTGGGACTACGTTGCAGCTTTCCTCAACGCTCCGGGAATGCCCGATGCTCCCGCGTCACTACCCACCGTCGTCGCGGTCGGCGGCACGTCGCTCAAGCTGAAGGCGAATGGCACTCGCAAGAGCGAGTCGGTGTGGAACGACAGCGGTCGTCCCTCTCGCAAAGAATTCAAGCGGTTCAGTGCGACGGGCGGCGGGTGCAGCACTTTGTTCACGGCGGCGGCCTGGCAGCAGGACACCTCAAACTGGGCAGATTCCGATTGCGGCACGAGGCGACTCGCCAACGACATCTCCGCGGTCGCCGACCCTTACACGGGGATCGACATATACGACAGCTACGCCTACGAACCGGAATTCACGCCAGGGTGGACCACGATCGGCGGCACATCGCTCTCTTCACCCCTGATCACAGCGCTCTACGGCCTGGCAGGGGGGGCCCACGGAGAAAGCTACCCAGCAGCACCGCTGTATTCACACCTTGGCGGAACATCTGCGCTTTATGACGTCACCACAGGTGGCAACGGCTACTGCGACGGCGAAGAACCAGAACCGTGCGGCGAGCCGGCCATCAATGAAGAAATCGGCGACATAGACTGCGAAGGCGCCACATCATGTGATGCTGGCCCCGGCTTCGACGGTCCCACCGGCGTCGGCACCCCCAGCGGGCTCGGCGCGTTCAACGGGCCGTCACAGACCAAGCCCACAGTTGTGACCGAAGTAGCCAGCTCGATGACGGCGACATCGGCTGCATTGAACGCCACGGTGAACCCCGACGGCGAAGCGCTAAGCGCGTGCACGTTCGAATATGGGCCTACCAGTGCCTTCGGGCAACACGCGCCATGCGCGACGCTGCCGGAGCCCGGGCCAAACCCTGTTGCCGTGTCCGCGACGCTCACTGGACTGACCACGAAAACAAAATACTACTTCCGCATCACTGCGAGCAATCCATACGGCACGGGCATCGGTAAGACCAAGACCTTCAAAACGTCGAAGCCGCCAAAAGCCTGAGCCTCGCCTCGCAGACTTCGATGCAGCCGACCACCCTAAGACTCTGATGGAGCGGTTCGATGCGATCATCGTCGGCGCCGGCCCTGCGGGCTCAACCACAGCCCACCGTCTGGCGAGCGCTGGTGCGCGTGTGTTGCTGTTGGACAAGGCGCAGTTCCCGCGAGAAAAGCCGTGCGGTGGCGGTGTCACGGTGCGCGCCCTGCACGAGCTCGACATCGATATACAGCCCGTGGTCGAGCACGCGGTTGACCGTGTCGAATTCTGTTTCCGCGGTCATCGCGGCGTGCGACGCGGCGGGCGCCGGCTGCTCGCCTACATGACCCAGCGCAGCAAGCTCGATCACTTCCTCGTCGAGCAGGCGCTCGCCGCCGGAGCCACGTTCCGCGATGGCGTGAAGGTGAGCGAGATGACCGAGCATGGCGTGTGCGTCGATGGCGAGCGGATCGGTGCGAAGGTGATCATTGGTGCCGACGGCGTCAACGGCACCAGCGCGCGCTCGCTCGGGCTTGGCGGCGACAACGTCTACGCCGTCGCGCTCGAGGGCAACCTGCCATACAGCGATGTAGCGGATCCCGACCGCTGGCAAGGCGCGCTCACGCTCGAGCTCGGAGCGATACACGGTGGCTACGGCTGGGTGTTCCCAAAGGGGGACCACCTGAACATCGGCATCGGCGGCTGGGAATGCGAAGGTCCGCGGCTGCGCAAGCATTTCGCAGCCTTCTGCCGGCGGTGCGGACTCGACAAGGAGAAGATTGCGGGCCTGCGCGGATACCGGCTAGTGGCGCGACGTCCTGGCAGTCCTCTTGTCGGCCCATGCGCGTTGCTCATCGGAGATGCGGCGGGGCTCGTCGACCCACTCTTCGGCGACGGCATGTCGGCGGCGTTCGTGAGCGCGCGGCTCGCAGCCGAGACGACGCTCGATTTCCTGGCAGGCCGGATCCCCAGTCTCGAGCCCTACGGTCATGCCGTCGTCGCCGAGCTTGGGCCAGCGATTGGGTTCAGCTGGGACGCAAAGCGCGCCCTCGATCGCCTCCCGCGAACCGTGACGGTAGGTGTGCTCAGCCCACCAGGCTGGGGCGTGATCGAGAAAATGATTCGTGGCGAGATGCCCGAGCCCCGGGCGGAGAGGGGATTGCAAGGTGCAGCAATCTGGGGGATCGAGGCCTTGGCTTGGCTGGCAGGCCGACCCGGAAAGGCCTATCGGGTAGAGGCAGGAGCGCACTCGCTTCTAGGCGGCGGGCGGTTTACGCGCGCGACCGGACACGAGGACTTCACTAAACGCGCGCGCGATCAAGTGGCGACATAGGCATGTGTGACTAGGTTCCTCTCTCGCATGCCCTCCCTAGGCTACGCACCAGTCTGATTCCACAAACCAGAACCATCCGGGGAACAAAAACTATCGCTCTTTGCGGTAAACCAAGGAAGTGGAGAAGGTCAACTGTGTTGACGTGATCCAGGCAACTTATAGATTCAGCACGTACGCAAACTGAAGCGGGGGTAGAGGGCATGGACAATTGCGGCAGACAGGGATGGACTAAACGGGCCTCAGATCTGGCGAGACTACGAAGCGCTCGTCGGCCTAGGACGCTGCATCGCTCATGCTTGCTTCTGTTTGCCGTCGTAGCGGCATGTGCCGCGCCCACGAGCGCCTCGGCCCATACGCAGACAGTAAACGGCGGAAAAAGCCTGACGGCCGTGTCGTGTGTGCCAAGCACTACCGATTGCGTCATAAGCGAAAGCAACGGCAACGCGGTCTATGCCACGAATGTGAGCGTGACGGCAGACGCTACGTGGAACACGTGGAGTGGGCCGGCCACTCCGAACGCGACCGTCGCGTGCCCCGCTAGCACGCTCTGCGTGCTAGCGGACGGCAAAGTCGAAGAAAGCGGCGGGGGGAAAATGTTCTATGCGACTTCGCTCGGCGGCGCATGGAGCGAAGCATTCAAACCAGTTCGCGGAGTATTGGCGGCTAGCTGCCCCTCCTCATCGTTTTGCGTGGACGCACAGGAAGGCGGTCGGATGAGGTACTCGACAAATCCGGCCTCGACATCGTGGACGGAACTGAAAATCGGCTCCGGCGCGATGAACGGTGTGTCATGCCTAGCGTCCGCGTTCTGCGCGATCGTGAACAAAGCTGGCGAACTCTACGTCGCCAATACCGAAGCGCACATCATCGAAGCGTCTGGGTGGAAAGCCACGAGCATAGACAGCACAAGCGCGCTACATGGCGTGGCGTGCACGTCTACCAGCTCGTGTGTCGCCGTGGACGGCGCGGGCAATGTCGTCAACATCACAATTTCGGGCGAAGGCACAGCCACCTCCTCGAAACAGGACATCGACGGGAGCAATGAACTCACGGCCGTTACGTGCGCGGGATCGACCTGCGTAGCCGTCGACAGCCAAGGCAACGTCTTCGTCTCGACGAATGCCGGCACGAGCTGGAGCGAGCAGTACCTCGTCAGCAGCAAACTCACCAGCGTCTCCTGCGCATCGTCATCACTTTGTCTTGCCGCGGGCTCGGACGGCAGCGCGACGACCTTCAACCCGGCGGCTGTGCCAGCGAGCCACGTGCAGCTGATCGATAGCGGAAACGGGATAAACGCAGCATCCTGTATCGGCAGTTCGACTGACTGCATAGTGAGTGACACGAAAGGCAATGCGTTCTATGCGACCAACGTGAGCACCAGCGCAAACGGCACGTGGACAACCTGGAACGGGCCGACCGGTCAAAGCCCAAGCCAGGCAGTCAACTGCCCCACCAGCACCCTTTGCGTCCTGGCCGATGGGGTAGCGGAAGAAGGCGGCGGCGGCAAGCTGTACTACGCCAGCTCGCTCGGCGGAGCTTGGAAAGAAGGCTTCGCTCCGAGTTTCGGCGTGGACTCGGTCTCGTGCGGCTCCACGTCGCTTTGCGTTAGCGGACAAGCGGAAGGCTTCATCCACTTCTCGACCAAACCGGCCTCGACCGAATGGTTCGTGCTCGAAATCGGATCGGCTGCTATGACCGCGACGGACTGCCTCAGCGCTTCGTTCTGCGCTGTCGTCGACAGCAAAGGGAACGTCCACATCGCCAACACCGCAGCAAAGATCAAAGAAGCGGCCGGCTGGAAATCGACGAACGTCGATGGCACGACTGCGCTTCAGGGTGTCGGCTGCACGTCCACGACGTCGTGCGTGGCCGTCGACAGCATTGGAGACGTGCTCAACTTGACGATTGAAAGCAGCGGTAGCGCCACCGTCTCCAAGCACGACATCGACGGCACGAACAGCCTCACCGGGGTCAGTTGCGTCGGCAGCGCTACGTGCGCTGCAGTGGACAGCGTAGGCAACGTCTTCGCCAGCGAGAACAAAGGCGAAACCTGGGTCAGAGTGCATCAGCTTGAAGACAAACTGACAAGTGTCTCCTGTGCGTCGACATCCCTATGCCTCGCCGCGGACACGATCGGGAACGTCACCGCGTTCGACGCGAGATGATCGGGCCGGCGGCGGTGGGCCTCTGATTCAGGTCGCTGCAGCGGGAGCGGTCGTGGCCAAGTGCATCCTCATTGGTTCCTTGCCGGGTGATCCGCTCGTTCAGCAGGTTGCCGCCTGCCGGCGCGTCCCTGAAGGACCGTCGGTTTGACATGGGTCCTCGAAGATCTGACGCCGCAAGGACTGGGCCTGGCACGCCTGGGGCGCCTGGATCCCGAGCGCGCGCTGCTCCGGTCCCCGGGCGCAACAGGCCGCGTAGGGGAGAGTCGCTGATGCGCGCGAGTCTGTGCCGTGGCTGGGGCGTGCTCGTGGGTGGCGTTCTCGTGATCTCGATCGCGCCGTCAGTGGCGATTGCACGGCCCATCGTGAGCATGAGGGCGAAGGCCGTGCACCTGCCGAGAGCTTCTCATGCGAAGGGCTCCAGGATCGGCGCAGCCGTAGAAGCGAGCTACACGATCAGAGGTACCGAAGTCGGCGGTCTCCTGCCTTCTCCGCTCGAGGTAGTCAACCTTTCGCTCCCGCGGGGTACGGTGCTCCATTCTCGCGGTTTCCCTGTGTGCCCCGCGACCAGGCGTGGGGCCCACGCTTGCCCGAGGAAGTCGCGTGCCGGCGGCGTGGGCTCCCTAGAATCGGTCGCGCCGCTCGGCGCCAACCTCATTCCAGAGCCCGCAACACTCCAAGCGTTCTTCGCACCTGGCGGCGGTCTCGAGTTCTGGACCGTGGGGAGCAGACCGCTGAAGCTCAGACTGATACTTGCCACGGGCCACTTTGAGCGCCAGGATCCTTCTTTCGGGCCGACGCTGACGACTGCTCTCACGCCGATCGCGACGGTACCGGGGGGTCCAGATGCCTCCGTTAGGGCGATCGCGCTCAAGCTCGGCGCGACCCATAAGGGAAAGGGTGGGGGGATCGTCTCATACATCAACCTCCCTAAAAGATGCCCAAGGCCCGGGTACTCCGTCGCGTCCGAGTTGACCTTCCAAAACGGCGAACGCGCCACGGTCGCCGCGTCGCCGTTCGTGCCTTCGATCGTGCGACTTCATCATCGGAAGCTCGGGCAACGACACGATCCGCGCCAAATACGGCAAAGACACGGTCTGTGCCGGCGCGGGCGAAGATGTCGTCTACGGCGGTGGCCTCGACGACTACCTCTACGGGGAAGCCGGCAACGACGAGCTGTTCGGCGAACTGCAGGACGACAAGCTGCACGGCGGTCCCGGCCGGGACCTGCTCGTAGGCGGGCACGGCGTCGATGAAATGTTCGGCGAAGAAGGCAACGATTGGCTGCGCGGCGGAACGAACAAGGACGTCTACGACGGGGGTACGAACGAAAACGACAACGACGTGGCAAGCTTCGTCACCGCGACTCCCAGCGGCAGCCACGCCGCGGGGTTCAACGGCGTGGTCGTCAACCTCTCAGGCGAAACGCAGGACGGCGTCCCGGCACACGAAGCGCGCGGCGAGGGCAACGACGAAGTCAAAGGGATCGAGAGCGTCGTCGGCTCGCCCTTCAACGACCTGATCGTCGGTTCGGAACGGCCGAACCAGCACCTGTACGGCGGGATGGGAGCCAACGAATGCAAACCGGGCCCGTGCGAAGAACCGGCCACCAAGCTCACCCCGCCGTTTGCCTACCTCGATCTCTACTCGCCGTTCTCGAACGGCACCCCCACGCCCGACCCGTCGTTCGTCGTGGTCGGTGGTGCCTCCTCGGAGTCGCTTGGGCTCACGAACACCTCAGGCGGGTTCCAGGCGAGTGCGAGCGTCTCAGGCGTGAGCGAGGCGCTCACGACGACCGGCCCGCGCAGCCACGGCGTGAGCGAAGGCGAAGTGAACTGCTCGCTTTCGCCGAAGCCGATCGGTGGCGGCGCGGCGGCGTTCGGCGGCGAAGGCGGCGACGCGATCACCGTCACGAACGGCTTGCCCGAAGGGATGAGCGTCGACATCGACGGTGGCGACGGCAGCGACACGCTGACCGGCAGCTCAAGCGGGGAGGACTTCTTCTCGGGCAACAGCGGTAGCGACGTGATGCACGGCGGGGCGGGCTCGGACGCATTGATCTCCGAAGGCACGGGGGCCGATGAGCTCTACGGCGAAAGCGGCAACGACCAGCTCGTCACGAACAACCCATGTGAAGGGGTGCTGTTCTCGGGCGGTGAAGACACAGACATCGCCGGCTTCGCGCGCACCGTGCCGGGCGAAAACGGAGCGCCGGCGAACGGGGGGTCAACGGGATCGACGCGTGGCTCGGCGAAGGCTCCACATACGGCGGCGCCTACATCTTCAACTCGACCAAAAACGGCGACGTGTGCCCCGGCGGCGCGAAAGCCAGCGTCGGCGGGGACCTCGAGGTGCTCGAGGCAACCAGGTTCAACGACGAACTCGTCGGCAACGAAGCGAGCAACACGATCTGGGGCCGCGAAGGAGACGACGAACTCTTCGGTGCCGGCGGCAACGACACGGTCGAAGGCGAAAAGGGCAACGACGGCGTGCACGGCGGCACCGGCGTAGACACGCTGCTCGGTGGCGGCGGCTTCGACAAGCTCTACGCGCGCGAGAGCCCGGCGCTGGCGGACAAGGAACTCAACTGCGGCGCCGAAGGCGGCGTGCTTGAAACACGCGACGCGCAGGACCCAGCAGGGCAGGGATGCTGATGTGATCGCAGCCAAGCCGCTAAGCCGCTGTTGCTGGCAGGCGAGGTGCGGAGCCCGGCGGGCCCGCGCGTGCCGCTGGCTGCGGATGATGACCTTCTAGAAGGCGGATGTAGACCGCGAGAGTTTGCATACCCATTAGCCGTTTGCAACGTAGCGAGACACATCGACCAACTTCGGGTGGACAATCCGTTTTCTGAGATGAAGCGCCCGTCCTTCGTATGCGCACGTAATGAACTCCGCAGCGGCCTTCCCCTGTTCATAGGGCACTGCATCTACGGTGGCCACTGGCCGTACGAGTCCATCGAGTAGCGGGGTGCCATCGTCATTTGTCGTCCCGTCATAGCCAATTACTCGGATATCGGCTGTGGCAATCGACTCATGGCAACGATCAAGTTGGCAATCCAGCTCATGCGCGAGCTTGTCGTTTCCGGCGAACACAAACACTACGCGGCTCCCGTTAGTAACCAGGCGTTCGACACTTTCCGTGAGCCTTGCGGCGCAGGACGATGCGACCCAATCCATCAGTGCGACGGCATCGCATTGGCGTAGTAGCCCGGCCCTGGCTAGTTCGTAAAGGATTCTGCTTGCGCGCTCCCTAGCAGGCCACGACGCCTCCGGTCCAACCGCGACGACTAGATGAGCATCGCGGCAGGCTTCTAGCTCCCCCACGAGATATCTTCCAACTAGCTGTCCGCCCACCGTGAAGTCGGAGCCGACGAACAAAGGAGGGGCAATGCCTTTTTGATTGAACTCGTCGTTTGGTGGCTTCGTATCTACACAAACGACAAGAACTCTTTTCGCCATAATGCGTGCAAGATCGTGCCAAATCTCATCGTGCTCAAGGGCCGGAATAAGAACAACCGCGTGGGCTCGGGCGATTTCGAGCGACTTAAGCTTTTCTAGCTGAAAGATCTCACCGTCGGTGTCCTCGGTTGGAAAACAGCCGACGACGTGGATGTCCCCGTATTGCTCAAGGCCATCGGTTAGTCCTCGGTAGATGTTACGGGCGAACGACGAACGGCTCTTGGCAAGAAAGACCACTCTTCGCGTGCGGGGGCGCCTTGACTGATACTGCGCCAGCGCTAGTGTCGCGGCGGCCAGTACGGTTCCGGCGATCCCAACGGCGAACTCTACACGTGTACCTGTCACGAGAAGCGCCGCGAGCAGGATCAAGGTTGGTGCGAGAACTGCCATTAGGCCAGCTGAACCTGCGAGCTGGCTTCGTTGAATCCGAGGTGGCCGACGGAAGATGTCCAATTCGACAGCGTCTAAGCGAGTAGTAGAGGCGGATAGAGGCGAAGTAAGGGTTCGCTACCAATTCGACATGGCGGGCTTCTCCGCCGTGTCCATATATTGATCAGACGGCAGATATTAGATCATGCCTGGGTGCGCATCACACCCAGCAAGAGCTGAGCTATGCCCGTGACTCAGGTCCGCTTTTGAGAAATGCGTCTACAGAAGCGGGCACTTCGCGTGCCGAATGCGCGACGCCGATGGTTGCCGCATCGAGGTCTGCCGCCAACCCGAGATACTCGGCCGAATCCTCGATAACGAGGGCACGCACGCCCTCAGTTGCCTTGTGAAGCCGCTCGCGCTTGGGGAGATCACATCGCTTACTTGACGTTGCGCTGACTTCATCGAATAGCTCCCGAAGGCCCCACGTAGAGAGATAGTGGTCAACGACCTCTTGGTTACCAGATGAAATGATCACCGAGGACGCCCCGGCGCCCTTCAAGATTTGCAGCCCTGAGCGCACAAACCAGTTTGGAACGACCCGCTTTGCGAGTACCGGGGTAACTAGTGCGACTCTCCTTTCGCGCAGGGCCGTTATGTCGCCACTAAAGCCATATCGTTCCTGAAGCGTTCTCCAAATCTCTGGCTCCGAGCGTCCGGCAAGGTCGTCGAAGAAGTTGTCGTTCGTGCTGACATTGAGATCCTCCAGCATCCTGCGATACGTTGCTGCCTGCGTAGGCTCAGTATCACCAATCACGCCGTCAAAGTCCCAGATCGCCACCGCAAAGGGACCGAATGTCGCTAGAAAGGAACGAAACTCATCAGGCGTGTTTATGGTTGGCGGATGGCTCACTTGTTCACACGAACTACTGTCTTTGGCGAGTGCGCGTTGTGAGAGGCTATGGCATCACGATATTTCGCAAGCGGATATTCACTAGCAATGATGGCGGCGAGAAGAGCGGCGTCAACCTTGCTTAGCAGAGAGACGGCATGCTTGTGATCGTCGGTAGTGGCGCTAACGGAGAATATTGTCCGGACGTTATTCATGACTAGTTGCTCTACCGATCCGATCTGCGCAGGCCCAGTGGGAGGAATCCCGAGTATGAGTATGTCGCCGTTTGGTCCGACGGATTGGAAGCACCGCCGTAGACCAGCATTGCTACCACTCGCGTCAAGAACGAGGTCGTACTGGTGGGCGGGGTCACCACCCTCCGAGAGAAAACGGGCGCCGATCGCAGTTACGAGTCGCCGACGATGTTCGTCTACATAGGGGTCCGCAACGTCTACGTCGAAGTCAGACTCGCGTAGCGCTGCTGATGCGAGTACACCCATTGTCCCGGCGCCGAGAACTAGCGCTCGTCGTGGCGAGCGGGCTCGCTCATCCAGATGTAGACGCCGCAGTCCCTTCATGATCGACGACATAGGCTCGACGAGAATCCCTGCCTCACCGAGTGCAGTCGGGATACGGCAAAGGTATTGTGGAGGGCTGGTCCACCACTCGGATGCGAATCCGTCGGCGCGCGAAATACCACGCTCAACGGGAGGTCGTGATTGGCAGCGATCCAACTCTCCAGCACTGCAGCTGGCACAACGCTCTGGACATGGACGCCTCACGAGTCCTGCGACAAAGTCACCTACCGCGAGTCCAGAGTCCGTAGGAGCAGTGACGACACGACCGAGAGACTCATGCCCGAGAACTAGCGGCTCGCTTAGCGAGCCAGCGCGTTCGATGACGTGAAGGTCGGTGGCACAGACTCCAACGAGGAGCCCTTCGATAAGTGCTTCGCCCTCGGCAGGCAGTGGATCCGGGCGTGCGACCATCTGTGGCACGGAGTGCCCTGGGCCTATGGCGATGGCATGCACGGACCGCGAGTTTAGCCTGCAGTGCAGGGGCAGTCAGTCTGCGGATTCTGCGGCACGCGGATCATTGAGTCTGTGCAGCCTGGCTTTCGGGGCGGTGGCCTGGCCCCGCGTGGTGTGCGGCGACTTCAGTTATGCTTGGCGTGGGCAAGGCAGGCAGTGCTGCATTTGTATCGCCCCTTAGAGATCTTCGAGAGACATGAACTCGGGCTAATCTAGGTAGGGTTGTCTCAATCTGTGCAGAACGACATGTCTGCTACTACGCCGGGGAATCCGGTCGGGCTGTTCGTAGGGCTGACGACTCTTGACGTCATCCACTACGTCGAGCGGTTTCCAGAGCCAGACGAGAAGCTACAGGCTTCAGGCCGGTGGACGGGTGCTGGCGGTCCCTCGGCTAACGCGGCGGCAGCATTCGCCTCGCTGGGCGGCGAGGCCGTCCTTATCACCGCGATTGGAGGTGGACCGTTCGCGCATCCAGCGGCCGAAGATCTACGCGCCCTGGGTGTCAACCTGGTTGACTTGGCGGACCAAGGAGAGCTACCGACATCGTCCATCGTTGTAAACGCAGAGGGGCAGCGAACGGTCGTTTCAGTAAATGCGCGGGGCTTTGCTCAGGATTTGCTTGCGAAGAAGCTTCCACGACTTACCGAGCGTCCGGACGTTATTGGGATAGACGCCCATTATCCTCGTCTAGCGCTGGAAGTACTAGGGCAATATAAGAGTACCGTGCCCGTGGTGCTTGACCCGGGTAGCGAGAAGCCACAACTAGACGTTCTCATGGAAGAGAGTGGCCACGTCATCGCCTCGCGCGCACTCGATCCCAAGGCAAACCCACGCACGTTGCTTAGCCGAGTGATGGCGCACAATGTTGTCGTGGCCGCAGTGTCGGCCGGCTCAGAGCCTCTGCTCGCCGCGATCGACAATGAGGTCATCAATTTGTCCGTGCCGCAGATTTCCTCAGTAGACACCCTAGGTGCCGGAGACGTACTGCACGGCGCCTATGCGTTCTACATAGCGACGGGATATCCAGCCCGCACCGCCCTGGAACGGGCGATCTCCGTTGCCGCGCGCTCATGCGAACGCCGCGGGCCTAGACTTTAGAAACCGTCAACGCGCGGTACGCCTCGCCGACGAGCTAGTCAAGTCGGCGCGTTACTACCGAGTCCAAAGGCATCGACGACCAATGGCCTGCCGGCGAGCAACAGCTCCAAATGGCTGTCGGGCCACATCACGATTTGGGTGCTCCCTTCCTGATTAAAGTTCTCGATCCACTGGACAGCATCGGTCGTAAAGCGAGCTGTCGTGGCGAGGACGAGATAGTGAACCGGCGGCGGTTCCCACAGACGTAGAGGGGTGACGGCTCGTTCGACGTCGGTGGCGGTCAGAGACGCCAACGTATGACGGCATTGCACGAATACACGGTCGCGGCGAGAGCCAAGCAGGCCATCGGTAACGATTCGCTCCACGGATAGGTCTCGACCACGATCGGGCGCATTAATGCGCGTCAGCCAGGCGGGATTGACGTAAGCCGTATCTGAGGAAATGAGGCTGAAGACAAGACGCTCGAAGCCTTCGGGGTCTAGCCCGGAGAAGTCAAGCTTCTTGACCACCGGTGTGTCGTCTTCCCGATTCGGCGTCTCCACCACAAGCCCCCCGCCAGGCGTCCCGTCCAACTCAAGGACCGGCGCCGCCTTGACAAACGGGCGACTCGTTCCGTCGCCAGCACTCTTTCCAAGCTGCCCGTCTAGATGCTGATCGAGGACCGTGACTGCGTCCATCGCGTCGATCGCGAGTCGACTGGCCGTCAGCACGTCGGACCAGCTTGTGGCAAGGAGCCCCAGGCGTCGGGATTCGTCGATGAGAGCTCCGACACGCTCACGAAGCCGGAGCGTCTCGACGTCTTCTAGCCCACTGCGGACATATTCGTCCCAGCGCTGCGCGACATCGGCAAGACGATGGGATGCGATCGCCGTTGTCTGCTCGCCCACTGCCACGCGAAAGTGCTCTTCTGCCCGGTCGAGCTGCTCGAGCGCTTGCTCTCGCTCGTCTCCAGTATCGGAAAGCACCGACGCAACATGACTCCAAGCGTCCAGGAGATTTGCCTGCACGGCAACGGCGCGGATGCCGGTTCGCTCCTCGACTAGCCGGATCATCGCGACTGCCTCGCTGTAACGCTCAGCTAGCTCCCTAAGCCGCTGCGAGAGCGGTTGATCAGGTATCAGCGTCATAGGGCGGACCATAGCCGCCCCACGTGCAACTAGCGACGCTCGCGTGAGATGGTGAGTGGGGGAGCGCGCGAGGGTATAGCCAGCCGCAATGGTGCTGTGTCCGAGGGTGCTGTGTCTGAATGGACGGCTCCGTCAACGTTCGGATCGAGGCCGTGAGTGGGCCGTGGGGAGTATCCGCCTCACACGGAGGATGATCGCCATAGCGACAGCGGCGCCGAGGAGTCTCCTGCGGTGAACCTTAGCTCGGTTCTTTTCGCCATCTTCGATGAGCTGGGCCAGGTGAGCAGCCCACTCTTGGTGATAACGCTCAGCATCCTCCCGTGCCATCAGAGCGAAGGCCCAATTCGGAACAGTGTCCGGTTTAGGCGTTGATGTCTTCTTGGATCGTCGGCTGCGGCTCCGTTCCCTTCGTGGGCTTCCGGTAGCGCCGCCGGTTCGCGAGTACGTGCCGACCCGCTTTCGAGCTCTCTGTTCTCTGTGCCATGCAGTCGGATCTCGCCAGCCATCGAGGTCGCCCCGACAAAGCAGTTCATCAAGCTCCCATTGGTCCTGGGAGGTGGACCAGTATTCCCCGTAGTGTCCTTCTCGGTATTCCCTTCTGAAAGTCAGGTATCCCCATAGGGCGCAAACAAGCGAGGCGAGTACCCCAATGATTGATATGGCGTTGCCGATCGTCATATCGCCGTCCATCCGGGCGTGAGCAATCGGAGTGCCTGGCGATCGTCTCTGGTTTCACGAAGCGCGATCTTTCGACCCTCGGCGTTGAGGTGGTAGTAGCGGCGCCGGGGGCGTCCCTCATCTGTGGGGTCCAGATTCTCCCACCGACCGTCTAGGAGACCTTCATCTTCCAGACGACGGAGGATTGCGTAGACCGAACCCACGCCAACTCCGCTCGCACGACAGACCTGGAGGCCGTATACGTCCTCGGCTGGAGCGTCCAGCAGCGCTTGGAAGACGAGCATGGTCTGATGGGACCTGCGACGTCGTCTTCCGCCACGCTTATGCCCTTGCTTCAAGCTCATGATCGCAGTATCGCATGAACTAATGATAGGGCCAAGGAACCTGCTTGATGCGAACGCATAGCCCTAGTCACGCGCACGGACGTAGACCCGTCCGGCATCTCACGACTCCTCGCCCGCTCGGGCGCCGTCGACGAGGCTCGCCCCGAGCGCGGCGGCCATGCTCGCTGCGGTGGAGCGATTTATCGCTCTCGTCGCGCTCCTAGCCACCGCCAGCCGTGCGCCTGGCGAACATCTGGCGAACATCGCGATGGGAAACCCCGGGAATCGTCGGGGAGCGCGAGGGGCGCGATAGCCTGAGTTCGTTGGCTGTTTGTGTTCTTTCGTGCCGGGGACTGCCCGCCTGTTCGGCCTCGACAAGGCGGAGGTCACTGGTTCGAGCCCAGTATCGCCCATAGGTTGCGTCCGGTGCGAAGGAGCGCGAATTTCGCACCGTTGAGCCAGCGATTCTGGCTGAACGTCGCGCCTCCGCCGAGTGCATGGGGGGAGGACGAGGCGATGGAGCTAGCGGTCCGAGAGCAGCACGCTTCGCGCCAGCGGTCGGATCTACAGGTCTCGGAGGCGCGTCGCGATATCGAGCCTGGCGACTCCACGTAGTAGGCGCTCATCGAGGCCGACCAAGCGACAGTTGAGCATCTGGGCGAGTGCGACGTAGTGCGCGCGTCGTATGTCTTCGCCCAGCCAAGCTCGTTTGCAACGCGCCAGGCGGCTCGGCTCAAGTCTGATGGCGATCTCGTTTCGATCGGTGCGCTGAGCAGGCGCTCCGGCATCGTCTCTGCACGCTCGGCGCCGACGTCATTCCGCCAGGCCATCTCGTGAAGGACGGAGCTTGCCTCGACAATCATGAGCGGCGGCGCGACCAGCTCCTGCTTTCGCAGGCCGGCGAAGCCCATCGGCGTGTGGCACGCCGCGACCGCCACGGACGCGTCGATGACGAGCATGGGTTAGTGGCCGCTGCGGGAGCGGTGGAGCGCTGCGACCCAGTTGGGTGCGGGCGAGCCGTCATCGCCGGTCTTCCACTCGTCGGGCAGCTCGGCCATCGGGAATAGCTCGTCTTCGAGGTGGCGAAGATCCTTCGCCTCGATCTTGTGATGCCTGCCAACGCGCCGTGCCGGCAGGCGCCCTGACCTGATCCAGCGGCGCACCGTATCGGGATTCCTGCCGATCTTCTCGGCGGCCTCGGCAACACTCAGCATCGCTACATGGTACGCGCGCTGGCGGACCTTTCGCGAGCGCCTGACCCGACGCCCGATAGTGGGCGAGCTGCCGTGCCGCGAACGTGTGGGCGTTCGCAGGTCACCCGCGATCGGCTCTAGCTGTAGTTCCTGAGTAGGTTGGTTCATCCGGGTCCCCTTGGAGGCTGGGAGCTGCCAAGCACCCCAGTCCAAGGAGAACCGGATGAATCTGCACGCTAACGCGGCGCTCAGCCTGAACAAGCGCCGGCAGCTCTGTGAGCGAGTCGTTGACGAGGCATGGACGGTGAGCAAGGCGGCCGAGGCCGCCGAAGTCAGCGTCCGGTGTGCTCGAAAGTGGGTGGGTCGCTATCGAGCCGAGGGTGAGCCTGGGCTGTTGGATCGCTCCTCTGCTCCCCGGCGTATCCCGCATCGCACGAGCGAGGAGCGGGTGCAGGCTGTCACGGCCTTGCGGCGCTTGCGGTTCTCCGGCCCTGAGATCGCTGAGACTCTTGGGATGGCGCTCTCGACCGTCTCGGGGATCCTGTTGAGGGTCGGGATGGGCAAGCTCGGCCGGCTTGGACTCGAGCCGGCAGTCCGCTATGAGCGCGATCGGCCAGGCGAGCTGCTCCATATCGACGTGAAGAAGCTCGGCCGGATCCAGGGCGGCGCCGGCAAGCGCGTCACGGGCAAGCAGCGCCACAACTGGGAGCGCTCAGACCGCTCCGGCACGCGCCGCAAGATGGTTGGCTGGGAGTACGTGCACATCGCAGTCGATGACTGCACGCGCCTGGCCTACGCCGAGGTTCTCGCAGACGAGAAGGCGAGCTCGGCGATCGCGTTTCTGCACCGGGCGCGAGACTTCTACCGTCGCCACGGGATCGAGATCGAGCAACTCATCACCGACAACGGCGGCGCCCACCTCTCGATCGCTCACGCCGTGGCCTGCCGCGCTCTCGGCATTCGCCACCTGCGCACCCGCCCATACCGCCCCCAGACAAACGGGAAGGCAGAGCGCTTCATCCGCACCATGCTTAGCGGCTGGGCCTACGGCGCGATCTACCGCAACAGCCACGAGCGCACCACAGCCCTTGACGGATGGCTCTTCCACTACAACCATCACCGAAAGCATTCAGCGCTCAGCCACAAGCCCCCGATCACTCGCCTCAACGAGCGAACCAACCTTCTCGGTACCTACATCTACCAAGCCAACCTTCGCACCCTCCCACCCAGTATCGCCCATGACAGTTGTCTTCAAGCAGGTACTCTCGGTGCGTGGCGATACGAAAGGTACTGCTCAAGTGTTCCCGCGAATCGCCGTCCGGCAAGGCCGGCGCACCCGCACCGCTCGGACGCCCCGGCTCCTGCCTTGAGCTCGCGACTACGACTCGCGAGGCTGCTGGGCGCCTAGCGACGATGGTGCGCGCTCGCCGTGTTCCGGTTGACGTAGAGGCTGCTAACGAGGTCAAGCACCTCGGCCTCATTGCTCACTGAGGTGTCTTGTAGGTCCCGCATTGCTTGCTGCCTAGGGTGTTGCGCTTCGGGTACCTGCGGCAGTACGTCCATGCACCGGTTTAGGGTGCTCCCCCATCTCGTCGCCCGAATTAAGACGTTTGCTGCGTGAGCGTCGCGCGTACGCCGTGGGTCGGGAACCGCCATGGACGACAGCCACTGGATCAAGACCAAATCGACGGAGTCCCGTGAACTCGTCGAGCGGATCAAGGTGGCGACTCGTCTCTCCGCAGAGCTCAGCGCCTATCGCATGGACGAACCGGTGCCGATCAGAGAGGCATTCGAGCAGCTGATCGGCAAGGCCGTCGGCGACTCGTTCACACTGATCCCTCCGTTCTACACGGACTACGGCCTCAACATCACCGTCGGTCGGGCGGTCTTCATCGGCTACGAATGCGCGTTCACCGGCCACGCACCGATCGACATCGCAGACGATGTGATGATCGCCCACAAGGTCAACCTTGTCACCGCGGGTCATCCCGTCGAGCCAGACCAGCGGCGCGAGTACATCACGGCGGAGCCGATCACGATCGATACGAACGTCTGGATCGGAGCCGCGGCCACCGTGCTGCCCGGCGTTCACATAGGAGCCGACTCGCTCGTCGGCGCGGGCGCCGTGGTCACGCACGACGTCCCACCCGCGACGCTTGTCGCGGGCGTCCCGGCAACGGTTGTCAGGAACCTCTAGGCAGGTGTAGGCGCAGAGCTTCAGCCGTTGGGGCCCGCGAGGCTTTCCAGAGCGTTCGTTTCGCGGGCTTCCAGCGCGCTCTTGGCGAGCGAGCCGAGCCTTGCGGCGGGGACTCGGGCACGGCCCAACTTCGCCTCGACCGCGCTGATCGCGGCGGCAGACTGCGCGCTGGATAGGACGCCGCTCACGTTCATGCTGCGCAGCAGCGCCGCGACCCTGCGCGCCATTGGCCCCCTTGCTCCTGAGCACCCTCTGCAACTGGCTGTGGAGGCTCCGGAAATGAACGTACTGGCGCTGCGCGGCTGAATAGTCGCGCGCCCGGATGGCTGTGCTGTCCCGCTTGATCGTGACGAGCAGCGCTTCGGTGATGGCCGTGGCTTTCGCGCTGTCGATCGAGCATCGCCAGCTCGGCTTCGCGAAGGCTCGTGCACGAGCTCTGTTCGGCGCTGGGAATGGCGGCGCATGAGCGGAGAGCGGGCCGCTTGGATGCACGGGGCTTTGCGAGCCGGTGGAAGCGGCGATCCGGCGGGTCTTTGATGATCCGGTAGTCGTTGATCACCCTCGCTGTCGCGTCGTTGCTCTCCAGCAGGGCGCCGTCCTGACCGAGTTCGTCCAACACAGTGGAGAGCGCGAGCCCCGAGTTCAGTCCGAGCGCGACTGACAGGCCGTGCGCCTTCCAGGCCTCTTCGAGCGCAGGCCCGAGGTCTTCGCGCGCCTGTTCCTTCAGTTCTTTGCGGCGCGCTTCGCTTGCTTTCCGTTGCGGGGGTGAGCTTTTTGGGCCTGGGCCTCCGCCTCCCGGGGCGGGTTTCGTTTTGATGTTGTTCCCAGGCGCGGGGCTGGTGGCGCTGACCGTCAGCGTCATGCTCTCCTTGACGTGGGTTTCGGCAGGCAGGCATGCGCAGTGGCTCATGCCGTCGAAGGAGAACGTGCGGGTCCTGGTCGCAGGCCTGCCGGGTGAGAATTCGAGCGGGTCGAGGATTGCTTCGTATTCGCTCAGCTGGGCCGGCGAGAAGGTTTCCTGTTTGAGCAGCATCTCGTTGGGCTGCAGGAGTTCTTCGGTCTGGATCGAGCTGCAGCGACCTGTTTGGTCTTCGAGTACGGGGACGAGCGTGGGGACGCCGAGGGCGATGTACTTCCAGCCCGGGCTCGGGTAGTCGCTGGTCTCGTTCAGAAACCAGCCACCCGCGACCGGGTTCTTCGCCGCCGCGAGCGAGAGTGTCGCCGTGGAGTCGTAGCAGTTGCCATTTCCTTCGACTGAGGACGATCCGCTCACCGAGGAGAAGTCGAGCGCCAGGGCTCCGTCGGAGCCTGCCGAGTTCGCGGTGGCGGTCCAGTTGATCGCGCGCAGCTGGTGGGCCGGCTTGCCTTTGGTTGGGAACACCTCCACGGACATTCTCCCGGAGTAGGTGATCTGCACCGGGGGCAGGCGCGCGGCCGAGGCCGTCGCTGCTTCGCTCAGCACGACGCCGGTGAGCACGAGGAGCGCGGCTGCGAGTGCTCCACAAGGCCTCGCCACACCCGGAAGCCCGCGAGCAGCAGCCCAGTTGGTCGGGGCGCGCCGCGTCAGCACCATCCGGGCAAGCTATCAACCGGGGGCACGCAGGTGACGACGACGCAAAGCTCATCTCACGTTCGGCGAGCCAAGCCTTGCACGGGCGTGGCTGAGAGGCCGGCCCAGTGAAGTCGCCCGTGTAGGGTCACGCTTCGAGGCCGCTCGGCGCCCCGAGCCACAAACAGAGCAGGAGGACAGATGCCGATCACACCGACCCCCGCCCAACTGGAAGCGCTGCTCGCCGCAGACCTCGAGGGCCCGATCGTGATGCTCAACCTGCTGCGCTTCAAGGAGCAGGCAGACGGGATCGACGAGGGCCTCAGCGGCGCCGAGGCATACCGGCGCTACGGTGAGGCGACCGCGCCGTTCCTGGAGCGCGTCGGCGGTCGTCTGCTGCTTGCCGCCCAGGCCAAGGCGGTCGTGATCGGGCCGGAGGCGCCCGAGTGGGACATGGCGCTGATGGTCGAATACCCCTCGCGCAAGAAGTTCCTCGAGATGGCCGGCGACCCGGACTACCTGGCGGTTCACGAGCACCGCGCCGCCGCGCTGAGCGACGCCAGGCTGATCGCCTGTCAGACGCCGACCGTCGCGTAAGGCGAAGCCCCGCCGCTCACCGCGCGCGAGGGCAGCGAGGGCAACTTCGGCGTGCGCGAAGTGCTTTAGAGGTCAGAGAAGCACTCGTCGCCGACGACCACCTGGCGCCGGCGGTCAGCCCAAGAGGAGAGGGACCCATGATCAAGAGACTCGCCATCGCGGCGCCGCTGTGCGCTGCCGTAGCGCTGTGCGTTCCGGTCGGCGCCTCGGCCGCCCCGACGGTTGCCTTCAAAGCGAGGGCCGTGCCGATTCCAAAGCCCGGTGGAGGGACCTACCCCCACACCGGCAACATCCTCGGCGCCGGCGCCGCGCTGCAGGCCGAATACCGGATCTCCGGCTCCGGCTACGGCGCGACGCCGCAGAACCCCGCCGGCGGTGTGCCGCCGCTGGCCGCTGTCAACTTCTTCCTTCCGGCCGGTGCCAAGATCAACAGCAAGGGCTTCGGCTCCTGCGCCGAAGCGACGCTGAAGAACACCGGCCCCACCGGCTGCAAGCGCAAGTCCGTCGCCAGCCCCAAGGGCAGCGCGCTCGGCGAAGTCACGTTCGGCACCGAACGCGTTCCCGAGGCGGCCACGCTGCAGGCTTTCTTCGCTCCCGGCAAAGGGCTGCTCTTCTACGTGGCCGGAAGCAGCCCCGTCTCGCTCGAATTCGTCTCCGCCGGCTCCTACGTCAACTCCGGCCAGCGTCCGTACGGGCTCGAGCTGAAGACCCAGGTGCCGGCAATCGCCACCGTCCCGGGGGCGCCGCTCGCCTCGACCAAGACGATCAACGTCAAGGTCGGCGCCGCGATCAAGAAAGGCAAGCGGCTGATCTCCTACGGCACGATGCCGAGGAAGTGCCCCAAGGGAGGGTTCCCGGTGAAGTCCGAACTCGTCTTCGGCGGCTCCTACGGCGGCGAACGCGAATTCGGCATCCCCGCCGAAACCGTCAGCGTCACCAGCAAGGCCCCCTGCCCGCGCAGGCACCGCAAGCACTGACGGGCCGCAGAGGGCCGAAGAGGGCCGCCGACAATGCTTGTCGGCGGCCCTTCTGCGCAAACGGCTAGAGGCTGGCGCCGACGGCGACTCGATCGGGACGGTTCTCGCCTGTAGGCGAAAAGAGCTCCACCTCGTGTGGCGTGCGCCGCGCGTGTCGCAAGCCGAGGCCGACGAGGATCAGCATGATCAGTGCCAGGCCGAACGAAGCGATCGCGCCCCAGAACATGATCACGCCGACCGTCGAGAAGCCATACGCCTCGAGCAGCAGTCCGCGCAATGTCGTTCCCTGAAACGACGTCTGCTCCAGGGCTTTCAGGCTGGCGTCGTTTGGTTTGGCGAGTGCCGCAGAGCTGATCTTCGAATAGACGCCTCGGTAGGGCATCTGGGAGAGGTGCACGGCGATGAAGTGGTCAGCGTATGCCTGGGCCTGCTGACCGGTGAGCAACTGCTGACCAGCGTACTTCTCGAGGTACGGGATCATCCCGGGCGTGATCTCCGTACCGGGCTTCGCGTGAGCGAACGCCGCCTTCGGTGGGAAGAAGATCTGCTGCGCGGACAGCTGCTTGTGCACATTGGAGTGGGTGAAGCTGTAGCCCCACATCAAAAGCCCGCCGGCGACGAGCAGGACAACTACAAGGACCACCCCGCCGAAACTGGTCAGTGTGTCGAAAACCCTGCGACGCATCGTGCTGGCTCCTTTGGTCGATAAGCAGATCGGTCTTGACGATCCAATCAGCGCCGCCGGGTTTGCCCATCGGGGGTATGCGGCAGCTTCGCTCGGGGGTTTGCCGCACATGGACATGAGCAAGGCATTGCATGACCCCTCCTGTGCGCCGGTCCCGTTAGCTTGAAGTTGGTGGCGGCAATGCGCACACCCGATGGAGCGCAGCGACGCAGGCTCAAGCGCGTTCGCGCGCGCCGTCGCCGTGCGCTCCTGCTGCTCGCGCTTGCATTGGTCTGCGCCGCCGTTGCCTTCACCGTCGCCGACGTGCTGGCGGTGAATGCACGCGGGGCAAGGGTCCAGCACTTCCAGGTTCACAGCACCCGCGTGCATTCGACGCTGAAGGAGGCGCTCGTCACCCCGCCGGGCAGTGACGGCGCCGGTCGTCCGCTGCTCGTGTTCCTCCACGGCAGGGGCGGCGACGAGGACTCAGAGCTGAACTCGGCGTTCTTCTCGGCGCTCGCCAGGCTCGGCTCGCTGGCGCCCGATGTGGTGTTCCCAGACGGCGGGGAAGACTCCTGCTGGCACGATCGCACGAGCGGGAACTGGGCCGCATACGTGATCAGCGAAGTGATCCCGCAAGCCGTCAGCCGGCTGCACGCGGACGCCGGTCGGATCGCGATCGGCGGCATCTCGATGGGAGGGTTCGGCGCATACGACCTGGCACGGCTTCATCCGCATCGCTTCTGCGCCGTCGGCGGGCACTCTGCCGCGCTGTGGCGCTCCGGCGGCGAAACGGCGGAAGGTGCCTTCGACAGCGGCGAAGACTTCGCCCGCAACGACGTGATCAAGGCCGCCCGCAACGGCGAAGGCCCCGACCCGAAGGCGCACCTGTGGATCGACGTCGGCGACCAGGATCCGTTCAGGTCGGCCGACGTCGAACTCGCGCGCTCCCTGTGGGCGAACGGGCATCCGATCGCGCTGCACGTGTGGAGCGGCGGCCATGAAGGCGCCTATTGGAATCGCCACCTATCGAGCTACCTGGACTTCTACGCGCACGCTCTGCAGCACTGCAAGGTTCGATGAGCGACGGCGGAGTTCGCGCGTGTACGAAGAGCTGATCAGCGAAGGGGGCTGATCAGCCGCGCAGCCGGCTGACTGGCTCAGCGCGCGGCGAACAGCGAGAGCGCGTACGCCCCGGCCGGGTGCTCGCGCGCTCGTTCGACCATCGCCGCCGTCTCCGTACGCATCTCCTGCGGCTGCGGCAGCGCCACGCCGTAGACCGGCGGCACGACGACTGCTGCCGACAGCGACGCGAACGTCAAGTCGGCAGCGGTGAAGCGCTCGCCGCAGAGGTAGGGCCGCCCGTCGGCGAGCAGCTCGGCGACGAAATCGAGCTCGCCCCAGACGGCAAGCTCGTCCTCGCGCTCGATGCCCGGACTGATGTCCAGCACCCGCCTGATCACGAGCTCGATCGCCGGCCAGCCGTAGCGGATCGTCCGCTCCTCCCAGCGTGGCACGCCCTCGTTGTTGAAGCGCAGCGCCAGCGGTCGATCGCGCAGCAGGTGCACGTACATCAGCCGCCTTCCCTTCGGTCCGAGCTCCGCGTCGAAGCGCCGGCACAGGCGCTCGACCTCGGCGCGCGCCTGCGGCTCTGCCGGGAACAGCCGTTGCTCGGCAGGCGTTCGCTCGTCGACCCATTCGAGGATCTCGTGTGACTCGCCGATCGTGCCCTCCGGCGTGACCAGCACGGGCACCGTCACGCCACCGCCCGCCCGTCCGGCCACGAGCCGGTGGATCCCCTGAACGTGGCGCTCCTCGCGGTAGGCGATTCCCGCTCGCGTGAGGCTCCAGCGCGCCTTCTCGCAGTAGTGGCTGATCGGGATCGTGATCAGGCGCAGCATGCCCCCCAGTATCCCGCTTGTCGCACTACCGCCTGTCGGACCGCGCGGATCTGGCCCGCCGCCCGGCTTTCGGCCCCGTGTCCAAACGCCCTGCGCCGAACGCTGGCCAGATGACCCTTCTCTCGCGCGTTCGCCGGCGCGATATTCCTCCCATGTTCCGGCCCCAATCGATCACGAGCGATCCCGAGATCATCGGCGGGCCCACCCCGATCCAGGCGCCGCGTCCCGGCGACACCTACCGCTTCAAGGTGCAGCACGGCACGGCTGAAAAGCACGTCTACGTGCAGATCGCCGACTCGCTGCGCCCCGAGGCCTTCGAGGAGCCGCTGCGTTCCGGGATCGAGTCCAAGGGCGAGTCGGTGCTCGTGAAACTGCTCGAGCGCGGCAACGTGCCCACGCGGATCAAGATCACCTCGGCCGGCATCACCGAGGTCGGGATCGATCGCCGCCAGCGCGCTTGCGCGCTGTGAGGAGCCAGTAGACGCCGAGCGTCATCCCGGCGCCCGCGACGGCGTCGAGCAGGTAGTGGTTGCCCGTCGCCATCACCGCATAGGTCGTGACGAACGGGTACACGCAGGCGAGCGCGCGCAGCGAGCGTCGCTCGCTCAGCGCCCACGCGCCGAGCGTGCTCCACGTGGCCCACGCGATGTGCAGCGACGGCATCGAGCAGAGCTGGTTGGAGTCGAGCGCGGTCGCGCCGATCTGCCACACCGGCAGGCCGTGCGTGCGCGACACCAGGTCGACATAGGCACCCGAGACCATCCGCGGCGGCGCCACCGGGAAGCTCCAGAACACGGTGAGCGCGATCAGGTTGACTGCGACGAGCGTCGTGCGCAGCGCGCCGAGCGCATCCGAGCGCCGCCACCACAGCAACGCGAGCACGAGCAGGGTCACGATGATGTGGACGTTTTCGTACCAGAACACGACGATCTCGCTGAGCGCGTGATGGCGCGCGAGCGAGACGTCCAGCGCGCGCTCGGGATCGAGGTGCAGCGTCCGCTCGAGGTCGAGCACGCTGCTGCCGTTGCGCACCGCCAGCGCCTGGCGCACGGGCGCGAGGTTGTTGATCGCATCGAACAGCCAGCACAGCCACGCGACGATCAGCAGGTCGACGAGCAGCCAGACCTGTTCACGGCGCGCGCGCAGGCGCGGGCCGAGTGGCATCGGTGGCAGCGCGGAGCTGCTGCTCGTCATCTGACCGGCCGCTCCCACTGCTCGATTAATACAGAGGAGATGGCTACGCCACTCTGTGCCGGGCCGGCAGGGCGCTCAGCACCGTGGCTAGACTCGCTCGAGAGCCGTCCAACGAGGAGGAAGTCATGCGCGCCGTGCTGCTGAGCGAGACCGGAGGGCCCGAGGTGCTGCGCATCGAGGAGCTCCCGACACCCGAGCCCGCCGACGGCCAGGTGCTGATCCGTGTGCGCGCCGCCTCGATCAACCCGATCGATTGGAAGCAGCGGCGCGGCCTCTCCCAGAAGGAGCTGCCGGCGGTGCTCGGCAACGACATCTCCGGCACGATCGAGCAGTCGCGCGCGGAGGGCTTCGTCGAGGGCGAGGACGTGTTCGGCTTCGCGCCGAGCGGCGGCTACGCCGAGTTCGCCGTCGCCCCGGCCGCGGCGATCGCCAAGAAGCCGGTAGGCGTGAGCCACGACCAGGCGGCCGCGATCCCCGTCTCCGGCCTGACCGCGTGGCAGGCGCTGTTCGACCGCGGCGGACTGCAGAGCGGGGAGAAGCTGCTCGTCGCCGGCGCCGCCGGCGGCGTCGGACACTTCGCCGTGCAACTCGGCAAGCACGCCGGCGCACGCGTGATCGGCACCGGCTCGGCGCGCAATCGCGAGTTCGTGCTCTCACTCGGTGCCGACGAGTACGTCGACTACACCTCCGAGGACGTCGCCGAGGCCGTCAGCGACGCCGACGTCGTGTTCGACACGGTCGGCGGCGAGACGACCAAGACGCTCGTGCCGACCGTGCGCGAGGGCGGCACGATCGTGGTGATCGCCGGGGCGCCGCCCGAGGCCGAGGCCGCCGAGCGCGGCGCGCGCGGAGCTGCTGATCATGAGCACGAGCGCCGAGCAGCTCGCGAAGATCGCCGAGCTCGTCGCCGCGGGCGAGGTCAAGGTGGAGATTGCCGGCACGTTCTCGCTCTCCCAGGTCGCGCAGGCGCACGAGCTGAGCGAGGCCGGGCACACGCGCGGAAAGCTGATCCTCGAGCCGTAGGCCGTGCTCGGCCGGGCGCCTGGCTCGCCGGGTGCGCTGCTGGCCAGGCGCGCTGTCGACCAGGGCGCCGCTCGTGTAAGCGGCGCGGTTAGGGCGAAAACGGCAGTGACACGGTGCTCGACTGCCACGCGGCGCGGTCGGCGCTCGCGTCGTAAGCGCCTTCCTCGTCCATGAGGAAGCCGTAACCCCACCAGATGCCGGCGCCGTTGACGCGGCTGCCGTCACCCAGCGCGGCCGAGACGGCGGCAGTCGAGCTTTCGATGTTCTCCACGCTCGGTGAGTGCCAGCGGTTGGCCGAGTAGGAAGGGAGCACCGGGACGATCCTCGTTGTCGCTGCCGCGTTGGCGCTGTAGTAGGCGAGGCTCTGGCGCACCCAGCTCTCATACGCCGCGACAGTGCCGATTTCCGAGTCGTAGTAGAGCGGGTCGATCTGCGTCAGCAGCTGCGAGACCGTTTTCAGGTAGGACGGCGACCAGCGCGAGGTGTTGGCCGGCGCCGCCACCGAGAAGCGCCCGCGGAAGCCCACCCGCGCGTACATCGCGTCGAGCGCTTCGAGCAGCGCAACGTAGCCGGCGCTCGTCGGGTACGGCTCGAAGTCGAGCTGAACGCCTGAGATGCCGAGCCCGAGCGCGGCTTCGATGCCGGCCACGATCTGCGCGCGGACGGGAGCGCTTTCCAGGTCGACGCCGCCGCCTTTGCTGCCTTTGACCTTCGCCGGGACGACGAGCGTGACGCCGAGCGCCGCGCCGTGAGCGCTGTCGTAGGCGGCCGCGCGGCTGCTCCAGCGCTGCAGCATTTCCCTGTTGTGCTTGGGTAGCTTGACGATGCCCGTCTTGGTCACTTTGGGCGTGGCGAAGATCAGCTGCCCGAGCCCGTAGGTGTCGACTTCGCCGAGCGCTTCATCGACCACTTCGGTCGAGTGCAGCGAGTGCACGAGGCCATAGGGCATGTAGATCAGCGAGTCCTGCGGGTCGAGCGCTGCGCCTGCCGACGCCGGTGAGCCGATCGCCACGAGCACGAGCCACGCGACGCTCGCAAACGCTGTGAGCCACCGCGGGCACGCGAGCCGCACGATCATGTGCCAGACCCCGCAGCTTCCCCACTTAAGCCCACAAAAACAGACTGTAGCCGCCGCGCGCACGCGCCGCCACGAGCGCGGCCCGGCGCTGCGGCGACGGCGATCGATCGGCTGAACGGGCGCACCCGCGACGCGAGTGCGAAGCGATCAGCCAAAGACAGGCATGGCGCCGACCGGCGATGGCTCTGCGGAGTCGCGGCTCTGCTCGATGAACCTCTCCAGTGCTGCCGGCTCGAGCGGAGGGGCGAAGAGAAAGCCCTGCGCGAGATCGCAGCCCTCGCGCTGGAGCTCGTGCACCTGGTCGTGCTGCTCGACCCCCTCCGCGAGCGTCTGCAGGCCGAGCGCTTTACCGAGTTGGATCAGCGTGTGCGTCAGCGCGTGATCCTCCGGGGAGAGCGCCAGCCCGGTGATGAACGTGCGGTCGATCTTCAGCGAGTCAACCGGGAACTGACGCAGGTAGGCCAGCGAGCTGTAGCCGGTGCCGAAGTCGTCGACCGCGATCTGCACGCCGAGCGCCTTCAGCTCGCGCAGGAGCCGCGCGGTGCTGTCGGGGTCGCGCATCAGCTCGGTCTCGGTGATCTCCAGCGTCAGCGCGTCCGCGGCGAGGCCGCTGTCGCTCAGGGCGCTGCGCACCTCCTCGACGAACTTCGCGCGTTCGAGCTGGCGCGCGGACACGTTGACGGCGATGCTCAGCGGATGCCCGCGCTTGCGCCACTGGACAGCCTGGGCGCAAGCTTCGCGCAGCACCCAGCGGCCGATCGCGATGATCGAGCCGTTGGCCTCGGCGATCGGGATGAACGCGTCCGGTGCGATCACGCCTTCGGTCGGGTGGCGCCAGCGCAGCAGCGCCTCGGCGCCGACGACGCGCCCGTGCTCGAGCTCGAGCACCGGTTGGTAGAGGATGAACAGCTGATCGTCCTCGAGCGCGCCCGCGAGGTCCGCCTCCAGGCGAATGCGATCCTGCGCGGCGACCTGCATCGCCGACTCGAACAGGGCGTAGCCGTCCTTGCCGAGTGCCTTGGCCTTGTACAGAGCGAGGTCTGCGTCCTGCATCAGATCCTCGGCGCTCGCCGGCAGGCCGGTCGCGACGCCGATGCTCGCCGTCACGCGGATCGGCGCG
This sequence comes from uncultured Solirubrobacteraceae bacterium, assembly GCA_963714215.1. GTDB lineage: Bacteria > Actinomycetota > Thermoleophilia > Solirubrobacterales > Solirubrobacteraceae > Palsa-744. The sequence goes on along the minus strand of CAVQNP010000002.1, from coordinate 762,755 downwards.
TCCACCAGGTCCGGCAGCTCGATCGGGCCACGCACCACTTCAGGATCCGCTCGGCGACGAGCTGTGGCGAGGCGTCCAGGCCGAGCGAGTCGATCAGCATCACGAACTCGTCGCCCCCCAGGCGACCGACCGTGTCGTTGTCGCGTAGGACCGTCTTCAGCCGCGCGCCGACCTGGCGCAGGATCTCGTCGCCGACGCGATGTCCGTAGCGGTCGTTGATCTGCTTGAAGCCGTCGATGTCGACGAACAGCGCCGTGGCCGACTTGCCGAGGCGGTGCGCGCGAGCGAGGATCTGCTCGGCCCGGTCGAGCACGAGGCTGCGATTTGGCAGGTCGGTCAGCGGGTCGTGCAGGGCGCGGTGGGCGAGCTCGCCGGTCTTCTCGCTGACCAGGCTCCACGCGCGCCGGCGCGAGTCCGAGACCACGCGGTAGAGCATCAGCACGAGCAGCGTCACGAGGCCGCCGAAGGCGAACGCGAGCAGGCCCTGCCAGGTCGAGGCGATCGGACGGTCGGCCGTGCCGCTCGTCTCCACGATCCACCCCTGGCCGAGGCTCTTGCGCTTGGTGTAGCCCGGTGAGCGACCCTCTGCGTGGGCGCCCGTGCGGACGAGCAGCTCGAGTGGACCACCGCTGTTGCGGTGATACAGCGCGAGCGTCAGCGAACGATGGGCGCCGATCACGGAGCGCAGCAACGCGCCGCTGTCGAACGAGGTCCCAATCGACCCCGTTGCCGCTGCGCGTCGCTCGCGGGCGGTTGCGATCGGTGCGCCCTGCCGGTAGACGGCGGCTCCGATCGCGACCATTGCGCGATGACCGAAGCCGGGCACCGGTGTCACCGTGATGGCTCCCGTGTCGCGGGCCGTGTTCGCAAGCGCCGCAACCGGTGGGCGACCGACTTCTGAGATCGGCGGCGCGCAGTAGTCGAACAGCCCCGGGAACAGGCTGTGGCGCGGCAGGTCTCCGACTGTCGCCGTGATCACGCAGTAGACGGGCCGCTTGCCCGGCGGAAGGATCTGGAAGGGGCCGCCGAGCAGCTCCCGAAACGCCGGGTCGGCTTCCGCGTGCCGGCGGAACCTCGCCAGCTCGGCGGCCGGGATCGACTGGATCAGGGCCGCTGTCACCTCGCTCGATGCGGGCGCGCCGCGCTGCATCTGTCGATACCACTGCATGTAACGCGTCTCGCTTGCCTGAGGCTCGAGCGTTGCGATCGAGCGCATCGTGCGCGTCAGGCGGATGTTCGCTTCCAGCTTCGAGTTCAGCGTGCCGTTCAGGTCGGCGACCGTCGAGTCAAACGAGCGCCTGTTCGCGTCCGCCGCTCTGGAGCGCCAGGTGGTCGCAAGGAACGCCGACGCGGACAGGCCGAACACGAGGATCAGCGCACCGATCAGCCCCGTGCGTCCGCGGCCTGCCAGCCACCGCTCATCTGCGTGGAGTGCGACGGAGGATGTCCGGGGGGATGTCCTCGGAGCGCGGGGCCCTCCGGTAGCCGGTTGCGGCCAGAGCCGCGTGCGTCGCATCAGTGGAGCAAATTCATTCTATTAGAATCTCGGCGCACCGGGCGGGCACCTTGAGCCTAGGACTGGAGGTTGGCCGATCGGGGCGGCGGCTCTGGTTGGGCCGCTCTGGCTGGGCGGCCCTGGCGCAGCCCTGGCTGGCAGGTCGCGTTGGCCGCCTGGATTGGCCTCAGCGAACGCCCGTCAGGCCGGCGCTCGTTTCCACCGGCACGCGGTTCTCGCGGCAGATCGTGGGAACGTCCTGTTCATCGGTGAAGACCGGGGCCATCACGCTTCCAGGCGCGAGCGAGTGGGGGTGGCCGAGCAGATGGCCCATCTCGTGCACGACCGTCAGGCAGAACATGTTCCAGTCGCCTGCCTGCCGCGTTCGCGTCGGCCATTGCCAGCGGGCGAGCGAGATCGTGCACGCCGTGTACGTGCTGGCCGGCGCCTGCAGGTCGTTTGCGCCGAGCGAGGATTCGAAGGAGACCCAGCCGTCGGTCGTCGAGTCCGTCCCCGCGGCCAGCGGCTGGGCGGCGAGCACGGCGACCTGGCCCCCGCACGGCACGGCGTCCCAGTAGCGCTCGGCCAGCGTTGTCGCAAACGCGGCTGGGTTTCGCGCGGCGAGCTTGTCCACGGCCGCGCGGTCGACGGCCGCGCGGTGTGCGGCAACGCGCTTCGTGCTCGTCGCCGAGCCGCTGCGCTTGGCGGACTGCGCCTGCCGTGCTCCGGCTGTCGCCGGCAGCAGCAGCGCCGTTGCGAGCAAGGCACTGAGCAGGAGACGGGGCACGTCTCACATGCTCGATCGGCGGGCGGCCGCATTCGTCCTCCCGGCAGGGGGATCTTCCGGACCTCGACGGGGGAGCGTCGGGGGAAGCCGGGCTCACCCATCGGCTCCGGGCTGCCGATGCAAGAGGATGCATTCGCCGCCGTCGAGCTCACCCGCGTCGCCTGCGCGCCCGGTCGGCGTCGTGCTCGGCCGTTTCGACGATCTGTTCGCGCGAGGGCTGCGCCATCTGCTTGGCAGCGATCCGAGCGTCGCGATCCTCGCCGAGGGGATCGAGCAGCGGCGAATCTCGGTCGTCCTGCGCGCGCACCGGCCGGACGTCGCGATCCTCGACGTCGGCGCGCTAGGCAAGCTCGCCGAAGTTCGCGAGCTCAGTGCGTTGCACCCGTCCACCAGCCTCGTGCTCGTCGCCGACGAGCTGTCGAGCATCGAGTGCGCGCAGCTGCTCGCATTCGGCGCCAGCGCCTGCCTGGGGCGAGACGCGCAGGCCCGCGACATGCTCAACGCCGTTCACCTGGCCTCGCGTGGCCTGCAGCTCTCGCCCAGCGCCTCGAGGTTGCCCGGCTCGGCGAGCGGGGGCGGCGGGCAGCTGCTGACGCGGCGCGAGTCCGAAGTGCTGCCGCTGCTGCAGCAGGGTCACAGCAACCCGCAGATCGCACAGTCCCTGCATGTCGGCGTCGAGACGGTGCGCACGCACGCGCGCCACATCTACCGCAAGCTCGGCGTCTCCTCGCGCGGGGAGCTGCGTTCGCCGCGCTGATGCGCCCGCCCCGCTAGACGTTCGGTCGAGCTACCGGCCCGCGGCTAACGCTGCGGCGGCAAAGCGTCGGGTTACATAACAGGCCGATCAGGCCGGGGAGCCATTCCCTTCCTATCGCGGCGCCAAGCGCCGCAGCGAGGAGACGCCGATGAATACAGGCGTCCCAACGCAGCACGAGTCGCTTACGAGCGACTCCCCCGCAGCAAACCGGCGTCGCCGGCCAAGGGCGGGCGCCAAGGCGTTCCCAGTCGCGATCCTGGCGGTTGCCGGCCTGCTCTCGAGCATGCTGTTCGCGTCCACCGCACTCGCCGCACCGGCGACCGTCGGCCTTGGCACGGCCGCGAGCTTCTCCGTGCTCGGCGGCTCGACTGTCACGAACACCGGGCCGACGACGATGTTCGGCGACCTCGGGCTGGCCCCGGGTTCCTCGGTCACCGGCGCTCCGCACGTGCTCGGCGCGACGCACGTCGACGACGCCGTCGCGATCCAGGCCAAGACCGAACTGACGACCGCCTACAACGACGCGGCAGGGCGTCCGACCGAAGGCTCGGCCGGGACCGACCTCGCCGGGCAGACGTTCACGGCGGGCGTGCGCACGGCAAGCAGCGCGTTGCTGCTCTCCTCCGGGAGCGTGATCCTCGACGCCCAGGGCGACCCCAATGCGGTGTTCATCTTCCAGGTCGGCTCGACGCTGATCACCGGCTCGAACACGACCGTGCAGCTGATCAACGGCGCACAGGCGTGCAACGTCTTCTGGCAGGTCGGCTCCTCAGCGACGCTCGGGACCGGCACGAAATTCGTCGGCACCGTGATGGCCGCCGAAACGATCACGGCCAACACGGCCGCGACGATCCACGGCAGGCTGCTCGCGCAGACGGCCGCGGTGAACCTCGACACGAACACGATCACGCAGTCCAACTGCGCGATCGAAGGCACCGAAACGACGACGCCCGAAGAAACGACGGCGCTCGAAGTGACGAGCACCGGCGGCGGCACGACAACCGTCGGAACGACGACCGGGACTACCCCGACCGCCACCACGCCGATAACGGCCGCGGTGACCCCCGCCGCGATCGCACCGCCGGCATCGAAATCGACGGTCGCCAGCAGGCGTGCCGCAGCGCACCGCGCCGCCGTCAGGCGAGCCCGTCGCGCCGCGGCGCGACGCCGTGCCCGCAGGGCCGCCTCGATCAGGCGGACCCAGGCGCGACCCGCCCGACCGCAGAGCCCGGGCGCATTCACGGGTTGATCGCATCCGCTGAGGCTCCCGGGCGAGGAAGCGCTCGCCCGGGGCTTCGGCGCGCGCGCTTGCTGCTGGCGCTGGCCGGCACGAGCTGTCTGCTGGCGGCGCTCGGTGCGCAGGCGCAGGGGCCGGCGCTCGCCGCCGGTCCGCCCACGGCCGAAGCAGGCCAAGAGCTGGCGGTCCTGACCAGTGGGCACGCGGTGCACCGCAGGCCGTGGGTCGGCTCCAGCGTGCTCGTCACGGTGCCCGCCGTACGGCCGATCACGGGCGAGCGAACGACGTTGCCGGTGATCGGGCACGCGCGCAGCGCCGCCGGCATCGCCTGGCTGCGCGTGATGCTGCCCGGCCGCCCCAACGGATCGAGCGGCTGGATCGCCAAGCAGGGGACGCGCCCAGAGCTCACCGGCTGGCGCATCGCCGTCGACCTCGGCGCGCGCCGCGTGACCGTCTATCGCCACGGCCGCGCGATCAGGCGCTTCGCGGCGGTCGTCGGCAAGCCCTCGACGCCCACGCCGACAGGCAGCTTCTTCGTCGAGGAGACCTTGCAGATGACGGCGAGCGAGCCTGGCGGGCCATATGCGCTCGCGCTCAGCGCGCGCTCGGACGCGCTGCAGGAATTCGAAGGCGGTCCCGGCCAGATCGCGCTGCACGGCCGCGACAACCTCGGCGGCGTGCTCGGCGCGGCCGAATCGCACGGCTGCGTGCGCCTGGCCACTCAGAGCATCGACTGGCTGGCGCAGCGGATCGGCCCGGGCGTGCCCGTGACGATCGCCGCACGCTGATCGGCACGCGCGCCGCACGGCGACGCGCCGCGAGCACGGTCAGCCGATGCGCGTCGTCGGTTCGGCGGCGGAGAGCTGGTCGGGCAGGTTGATTTCGACGCCCGCCGGCGGGTCGACGTGCCCTGCGAGCAGCGGGTCGTCGGTCTCTTCCATCCACAGCTGCAGGCGCGTGCGCAGGTCGGCCAGCACGCCCGAGTAGCGCGGGTCCTCGAGCAGGTTGTTGGCCTCGTTGGGGTCGAACACCAAGTCGTACAGCTGCTCTTTGGCGATCTCGCGCTCGGCCCAGCCTTCGCGCAGCAAGAGGTCCTTGCTCGGGCCGTCGTCGGCGTTGGGCAGCACCGGCGTCTCACGGTCGCCCCAGCGGCGGATGTACTTGTGCCGACGCGTGCGCACGGCGCGCTGAGGCTCATACGCGGCGTGCCAGGTGGAGCCGGCGAAGATCTCCTCGCGCACCTCGCCCTGCTCGCCGCGCAAGAGCGGCAGCAGCGAGACGCCCTGCAGAAAGGCAGGGCGCTCGATCTCGAGGTGGTCGCACACGGTGGGATAGAGGTCGATGTGGGAGACGAGCTCGTCGAGCACGCGCCCGCCGGCGAACGGCTCGGGGCCGCGCAGGATCAGATCGACGCCGAGCCCGCGGTCGTACAGCGTGGCCTTGGCGCCGGGGAAGGGCATGCCGTGATCGGTCGTGAAGATGATCAGTGTGTTCTCGCCGAGGTGCCCCGCGTCGAGCTCGTTGAGCACGACGCCGACGCCGTGGTCGAGCGAGCGTGCTGAGGCCTTGAAGGCGGCCACGTCGGCGCGCACCTCGGGCGCGTCGGGCAGGTTGTTGGGCGGCTTGGAGTACTGCACGTCGCGCAGCGAGCCGGGGCCGAGGAATTCGCGGTGGGTCTCGAAGAAGCCGACCGAGAGGAACAGCGGTCGATCGCGCGGGCGCCTGAGCACCTCCATCGCCAGCGGCGCGACCGACTCCACGCGCGTCGTCGGCACCTTGACGACCTCGTCGTAGCCGATCGCCTGCGGGTCCTTGGAGATGTGCTGCTCGCCGATCAGCGTCGAGGTGTAGCCGACCTTGCGCAGGGTATGGACGATGTGATGGCTGTAGTCGCGCAGCGACCATCCGCGGTGGGCGAGCCCGAGCATGCCGTTGCTCTGCCCGTACTGGCCCGTCAACAGGCACGCGCGGCTGGCCGAGCAGGTAGGCGCCGCGCAGAAGGCCTCGCGGAACAGCACGCCCTGGTCGGCGAGCGCCTGCACGTTGGGCATCGGCACGGCCTCGCCGTAGGGCTGCAGGTAGCGCCCGGTGTCGTGCGAGTGCAGGTAGAGGATGTTCGGTCGGTTCGTCATCTTTTTCAATTAATAAAAATAATAAAAACCACTAAGACCACCGGTTGACTGAGTAACCTTCTCCTGCGCGATGAAGCCGATGCTGTCCTATCTCGTCTGTGCGACGCCCCGCAGCGGCAGCACCCTACTCTGCCACGAGCTCGACCGGACCGGTCTGGCAGGGCACCCGCAGGAGTACTTCGAGGCGCTGCGTCGCTCGGGCCTGCCGCGCCGCCCGCATGAGTACTTCGACCCCGAGCGCCACCCGAACATCGTCGAGCGCCTCGCCTTTCGCGAGATGCTGGAGGACGCGCCCAAGCCCAACCCGCTGTGGCACCCGGACACCTACGACCAGTACCTCGAGTGGGCGCTCCGGGAGGGGACGACGCCCAACGGCGTGTTCGGCGCGAAGCTGATGTGGGGCTACCTCGGCGACTTCGGCGAGCTCCTTCGTGGGATCGACGGGATGGCCGGACGGCCGCTGCCCGAACTGCTCGCGCGTGCCTTCCCGGGCCTGCGCTACGTGCAGATCACGCGCCGCGACAAGGTGCGCCAGGCGGTCTCCTTGTGGAAGGCCGTGCAGACGCAGGCCTGGCAGCGCGAAGCCGGCACCAGCGACGGGCGCGAGGGCCGCATGCCCGAGCCTGTCTTCTCCTTCCGCGCGATCAACTACCTGATGCGCCAGCTGACCGCGCACGACGCTTCCTGGGACGCCTACTTCCTAGGCCTCGGCTGCGAGCCGCTGAAGGTCACCTACGAGGAGCTCGCCGAGAGCACCGACGGCGTCGTGCGCTCGGTGCTCGAGTTCCTCGGGATCGCCGCGCCCGAGGACCTGCAGATCGGCGCGCCGCGGCTGTCCGTGCAGGCCGACGAGGTGTCCGAAGCGTGGGTCGCGCGCGTGCTCGAGCACCTCGAGGCGCTCGAGGCGCCAGAGCCGGTCTGAGCTTCGTCGCCCACCGGACGTCGCTCGCGCGGCGCGGGTAGGCTGCTCGGCATGCGAGCCCACCACGTGCACATCGAGCACGACTTCGCCAAGGCGCCCGAGCGGATCTTCGCCCACCTCGCAGAGCACGAGAACCTCGCCGAGCTGTTCGGCGCGAAGATCACGCGCCTGCGCGACGGCGAGCGCGAGCGCAACGGCGTCGGCTCTGTGCGCCGGCTGAAAGTCGGGCCGATGCCGCCGTTCGAGGAGACCGTCGACGAGTTCGTCGTGCCCCAGCGGATCGTCTACCGCATCACCAAGGGCAGCCCGCTGCGCGGGCATGTCGGCGTGATGACCTTCGAGCCGACCGCCGCAGGCGGCACGCGCTTCGTCTACGACATCCGCATCGCCTCGCCGATCCCCGGGATCGCGCCGCTCGTGACCGCCTCGCTGACGCGCTCGATCTCCAAGGCGCTGGCGGGCGTCGAAGCCGCCGCCTGAGCCGTCGATGGACCAGCGCGCGGCCTACGAGGAGGCGCAGACCGTCCGCACCGGGGATGCCGCCGGTGTCGAGGGGATGGCTGACGCGCTCGCGCTCGCCTTCCACGACGACCCCGCCTTCAGCTGGGTGCTGCGTCACGATCCGGGACGAATGGAGGTGCTGCGCCGCGCCTTCGCGCTGTTCCTGCGACGCATCTGGCTCGAGCACGAGCACACGTACACGACTGTCGGAACGGTCGGGGCCGCCGTGTGGGAGCCGCCCGGGATGTGGAAGCTCGGGGTGAGCAGGCAGCTGAGCCTGCTGCCGGCGATGCTCGGCGTCTTTCGCCGCCACAGCCCGCGCGTGCTGCGCTCCCTGGCGATACTCGAAGGCGGCCACCCGTCGGAGCCACGGTTCGCGGAGCACTACTACCTCGCCTTCCTCGGCGTGCGCCCGGAGTGGCAGGGACGCGGACTCGGCGCCTCGCTGCTCGCACCCGTGCTCGGGCGCTGCGACACGGAGGGCAAGCCGGCCTTCCTCGAGGCCTCCTCGCCACGCAACCGCGCGCTCTATGAACGCCATGGCTTCGAGGTGATCGAAGAGTTCGCGCTGGGGCGCGACGCACCGCCGCAATGGCGCATGTGGCGCGAGCCGAAGGGCGCCGCAGGGGCTCTGTAGGGCGTTTGCGGAGCTTTGCGTAGTCGTTATGAGCTATGCGGAAGGCTTGACAACCAGGACACAGGCCATTACCTTGCGGCCCGATGGGGGCTGCATAGGTGCAGAGCGTCGCGGGATGCGACGTCTGCAACGGGGAGGGACAACTTGCCGGTTATCCGTGCGGCTTTCGTATGGGGCGCCCCTGTAGGGGGTCTTAACTGCCCGAGAGCTTCGGCTCGAGGGCCTGTGGAAGACGAATGGAGACCAAATGACTGGAAAGATTCCTAAGTCCGTCGGGGCGATCCTCGCGGCTGTGGCGATCCTTGCGCTCTCGGCAGCAACGGCCGGCGCGGCCACGATCTACAACAACATGCCCAGCCCGAAACCGGGCAACGTCGCCTCGATCGGCTTCGAGGCCACGTCGAGCGCGGAGTTCGGCGGGCAGGTGCAGTTCGCCGGCACGGCGCGCAAAAACCCGAAGGTCACGGTGCTGATGAGCAGCTGGGGCTGCCAGGAAGGCGGCTGGACCGGCGGCTGTAAAACGGTCGGCGGCGCCACCTTCTCCCAGCCGCTCACGCTGAATGTCTACGAAGTCGGGCCCAACGACGAACCGGGCGCGCAGGTGGCTTCGGTCACACAGACCTTCAACATCCCTTACCGCCCGTCGGCGAGCAAACAATGCACGGGCGAAAATGCCGGCAAGTGGTCCAAGGGCGGCGAATGCTTCAACGGCAAGGCCGTGACGGAGTCGTTCAGCCTGATGGGCGTCACGCTGCCGGCGAAAGCGATTCTCAGCATCGCCTACAACACGACCAACTACGGCGCCGCGCCGATCGGCCCGAAGCCGTGTGGCGCGTTCAACCCGTCGCGTTGCGCATATGACGCACTCAACGTCGGCGTCACCGAACCGGCCAACGAAGAATCGCCTGAACCGGTGAACCCGTCGGTGGGCTCTGACCCGCTGCCTGCATACGACTACGTCAACTCGTCGTGGGGCGCGATGTACGAACCCGAACCGCACGGCACGGTCGGCACGTTCAGCAAAGCAAACGGCTGGACCGGCTACCAGCCTCTGTTCAAGGTCTCGGCAGGCAAATAGTCAAGTAGACGCATCGCCTGCACAGCAGGCACGGAAGTGAACGAGGGCCCCGCTTCGGCGGGGCCCTCGCGCTTTCATATGCTCGAAGGCATGTGCGGGCGATACACGAACACGGCCGGCGTGCAGGAACTGAACGAACGCTTCAAGGTTCCGTTCCCCGGCCAGGAGGGCACGCACCGCTACAACATCGCTCCCACCGAAGAGGTGCTCACGGTGGTCGCGCCCAAGGGCGAGCCGCAGGCCGAGCTGATGCGCTGGGGGCTGATCCCCTCGTGGGCCGATGACCCGAAGATCGGCAACCGCATGATCAACGCGCGGATGGAGACGGTCACGAGCAAGCCCGCCTACCGGCGCCTCGTGCCGCGCGGCGAACGCCGCGCGCTGCAGATCGCCGACGGCTACTTCGAGTGGCTCAAACCCGAGCGCAAAGGGGAGCCCCGCCAGCCGTTCCTGTTCCTCCTCGACGGCGGCGTCCCGTTCGCTTTCGCCGCGCTGTGGACGCCGGCCAAGGTCGAGGGCAAGTGGGTGCACACTGTCACGCTGCTGACGTGTGACTCCGCGCCCAACCGCGTGGCCGCGGCAATCCACGACCGCATGCCCGTGATCCTCGCCGATCGGGATGCGCAAGGGGCCTGGCTGAGCAGCGACGTCGGCGCCGAGGAAGCGCTCGCGCTGTGCGGTCCGCTGCCCGAATCGCGCCTCTCCGCGACGCCCGCCAACCCAGCGCTGAACAAGCCCGGAGCCGCCGAGGAGGGGCCCGAGCTGCTGCGCGCGCCTTGCTGAGCGCGCATCGGTCCATCGCGCGTTGCAATCGACAAGTCCTGTCACGCGTTGCCGATATAGAGGCATGGCGTGCGATCACTCGGCCCTGCACAGCGGCGGTGCCCGCTATGTGCCGGGGAGCGCTCAACTGCAGCTCGTGCTGCTGTGCGATTCGTGTGGCAGCGAGCTTGGTCCGCTTGGCAGCGTCGACTACGAGCTGCGCCCGCGGCGGCTCGTCGGCCACCTCGCCGAACTGACCGCCCGCGAGCTCGGCCTTGATGAGCAGCAGATTGCGCGCGTGCGCTTCGCGGCGCTCGTCTGCGGCCAGTGCCGCGACCAGATCCCGGCCGAGATCGTGCGCAAGCAGGGTCCGCTCTCGCCGGCCGAGTGGAACGAGGTGCAGCGCCACCCCGAGCTCGGCGCCGCGCTGATCGCCGACGTCAGCCTGCAGGACATCCGCGAGTGGATCCTCTGTCACCGCGAGCGGCCCGACGGCCGCGGCTACCCGCGTGGACTCGCCGGCGAGCAGATCCCGCTCGAGGCGTTGATCCTGTCCGTCGCCGACGCCTACACGGCAATCACCAGCGATCGCCCCTACCGTCCTGCGCGCACGCACGAGAGCGCCTGCGATGAGCTGCTGCGCTGCGCCGGCACGCAGTTCGATGAGCGCGTCGTCGAAGCGTTCCTCGCGGCATCTGAGCAGCGCAACCCGCTGCTCGCGCGCGCCGCGGCCTGAGCGGCGCGTCGATCGCCTCGGCTCAGCGCGCCTGGGTCAGACCTGCGGCAGGCGGTACTTGCGCGTGCGCGGGCAGCGCTCGAGCAGCCCGAGCTCGACGAGCGTCAGCGCGTAGCGGTGCGCCGTGCTCGGGCTCATGCCGAGGTCGTCGGCGAGCTCGACGATGCCGCGCTCCTCGCCGTCCGGGCCGAAGCCCGTGAGCAGCGACAGCCCGCGCAGCAGCGAGCGCGACAAGCGCGTGTCGGTCGTCTCGCTCGGCATGTAGCCGCGCGCCGCCAGCGAGCCGCGGGCGGCCGCCTTGCCGTTCCCCGCCGGCGTCGAGCGCCGCGAGCCCTTGCCGTTGCGCGCAACCGGAGCCGCCAGCGAGTCGGCGATCAGCGTCGAGACGCTCGGCGCGCGTCCGCGCGCCGCTGCGCGGACGATGTCGTCGACCTGGGTGGGGGAGAGGGTGACTGTGATCGCCGCCTGTGCTTTGTCGGGCATACGATCATTTTGCATATTCAGACGATCGTCTGCATCAGGTGTTTCTCAGTCAGTTGTCTGCATCGAGACCGCGTGAGCAACGCAAGCCGCGCCCGCAATATCGCGCACGCGTGCCGGGCGGATAGCCTCCAGCGCTGAGATGACCGTGACCGTGACATTGCCCGACGGCAACGCGCTGCAGCTCCCCGACGGCGCGACCGGCGCCGACGCGGCCGCCGCGATCGGCCCCGGCCTCGCACGCGCCGCACTGGCCGTCGAGGTCAGCCACCCCGAGGCCGGCGAGGGACCGCAGCCGCGTGATCTCTCGCGTCCGCTGCCCGACGGCGCGCACCTCTCGATCCTCACAAAGACGAGCGGCGACGCCGCGCTCGAGCTGATCCGCCACGACGCCGCGCATGTGCTCGCCGAGGCCGTGCTCGAGCTGTATCCGGGCGTGAAGATCTCGATCGGCCCGCCGATCGCCGACGGCTTCTACTACGACTTCGAGTTCCCCGAGGGCGTGAGCATCTCCGAGGCCGACTTCCCGAAGATCGAAGAGCGCATGCGCGCCCACGTGAAGGCCGCCGAGCCGTTCGAGCGCCGCGACGTGACGCCCGGCGAGGCACGCGAGCGCTTTGCCGGTGAAGGCCAGGACTACAAGGTCGAGCTGATCGACGATCTCGTCGCCACCGCGCAGCACGGGCACCCGCGGCGCGAGCTGCAGAGCGTCTCGCTCTACAGCAACGGCCCGTTCACCGACCTCTGCCGCGGCCCGCACGCGCCGAGCACGAAGACCGTCGGCGCGTTCAAGTTGCAGTCCGTCGCCGGCGCCTACTGGCGCGGGGACTCCGAGCGCACGATGCTCACGCGCATCTACGGCACCGCCTTCTTCACCAAGGACGAACTCGCCGAGCACCTGCAGCGGATCGAGCAGGCCAAGGCGCGCGACCACCGCAAGCTCGGCCGTGAGCTGGGGCTGTTCACCTTCTCCGATGTCTCACCCGGTGCGGCTTTCTGGCTGCCGCCCGGCACGACGGTGTTCAACACGCTGCTCGGCGTCTCGCGCGAGATGGGGCGCGTGCGCGGCTATGACGAGGTGAAGACGCCGCAGATCTACGACGCCGAGCTGTGGAAGACCTCGGGTCACTGGGGCAAGTACCGCGAGAACATGTTCACGCTCGACGTCGAGGGACGCGAGATGGGCGTCAAGCCGATGAACTGCCCCGGCCACGCGCACCTGTTCGGCAGCCGGCGCCACTCCTACCGTGACCTGCCCGTGCGCTACTCCGAGCCGGGCCTGCTGCACCGCAACGAGGCCTCTGGCGTGCTGCACGGTCTGTTGCGCGTGCGCCACTTCGCGCAGGACGACGGGCACATCTTCTGCACCGAGGAGCAGGTGCAGGAGGAGGTGCGCGGCTGCCTGGAGATGGCCTTTGCCACCTATCAGCTGTTCGATCTCGACGTGAGCCTCGAGCTCTCCACGCGCCCCGAGCAGCGGATCGGCGACGACGAGATGTGGGACCGCGCCGAGGCCAAGCTCGCCGACGCGCTCTCCGAACAGGGACTCGACTACGAGCTGAATCCCGGCGACGGCGCCTTCTACGGCCCCAAGATCGACATGCACATGACCGACTCGCTCGGTCGTTCGTGGCAGTTGGGAACAGTTCAGCTCGACTACTCGATGCCCGCGCGCTTCGAGCTGAGCTACACGGGCGCAGACAATCACGAGCACACGCCCGTGATGATCCACCGCGCGCTGTTCGGCTCCTACGAGCGCTTCATCGGGATCATGCTCGAGCACTACGCCGGCGAGCTGCCGCTGTGGCTCGCGCCCGTGCAGGCGATCGTCCTGCCTCTGTCCGATCGCTTCAACGACTACGGGGCAAAGGTGCAAGAGCGGCTGCGCGCTGATGGCCTGCGCGTGGAGCTCGACGGGCGGGGCGAGTCGGTCGGGCGCAAGATCCGCGAGGCCGAGCTGCGCAAGGTTCCCTACATGTTGATCGTCGGCGAGCGCGAGCAGGAGGATCAGACGGTCTCCGTGCGCGAGCATCGCGGCGGCGACACGGGTTCCACGACGCTCGAAAAGTTCTCACAGCTTCTCCAGGGGAAGCTATACTCACCCGCCTTGCAGCCGCAAAAATCTCAAGAGCGCGACGCCTAGCCGCTTGACGCGCGCGCAACACAGCTAGTGCCGGTTCCTCGCAGGTTCGACCGGCGCCCGCCCGAGCGGGACACGACCAGGATCAACGAGCGCATTCGCGTGCCCGAGGTGCGCCTGATCGACGACGAGGGCAACCAGGTCGGCGTGCTGAAGACGCCCGACGCGCTCGCCTTCGCCCAGGAACGCGACCTCGACCTCGTCGAGGTCGCGCCCGAGGCTCGCCCGCCGGTGTGCCGCGTGCTCGACTACTCCAAGTACAAGTACGAGCAGGCGCAGAAGGTCAAGCAGGCGCGCAAGCACCAGCAGCAGATCACCGTGCGCGAGATCAAGTTCCGCCCGAAGATCGCCGAGCACGACTACGACACCAAGAAGCACCACGTCGAGCGCTTCCTGCGCCACAAGGACAAGGTCAAGGTGACGATCATGTTCCGCGGGCGCGAGGTGACCCACCCCGAGCGCGGCATCGCGATCCTCGACCGCCTCGCCGAGGAGCTCGCCGAGCTCGGCGTCGTCGAGCAGCGCCCGATCCAGGAAGGGCGCAACATGACGATGATGATGGCGCCCTCCAAGGCCGTGCTCTCGGGCAAAGCCGATTCGGGCGAGGCTGCCGACGAGGTCTTCACCGAAGGCGAGCAGGGCGACGTCGCCGAGAAGGCGCTCGAGTCGCCGCTCGGCGCAGACGTGACGCCGACGAACGAGCCGCCCGAGGTCGCCGATCCGCCGGCAGCAGAGGCCGCCGAGCCCGCTGCGCAGAGCACCGAGGAGCCTGCCGGCGACGCCGCAGAGGCGCCCGCCGAGACCGCGGACGCGTCCGCGGACACAGCCGTGTCATAATCTTCCGCTGCTCATGCCGAAGATGAAGACCCACTCGGGCGCGAAGAAGCGCTTCAAAGTAACCGGCACCGGAAAGGTGCGCGGCCGCCACCCTTTCACGAGTCACATCCTCGAGAAGAAGTCGCCGAAAAAGAAGCGCGCGCTAGGCGGGCCGAAGATCATGAACGCGCATGACGTCCCACGGATCAAGCGGATGCTGGGGGAGGGCAAGTGACCCGCGTAAAGCGATCGGTGCACGCGCGCAAGAAGCGCCGCGCCACACTCGAGCTGACCAAGGGCTTTCGCGGCGAGGCGCACTCCAACTACAAGCGCGCCAAGGAGGCCCTGCTCAAGGCAGACGCCTACGCCTACCGCGACAGGCGCAACCGCAAGCGCGACTTCCGTCGCCTGTGGATCACGCGCATCAACGCCGCTGCGCGAATCAACGGCATGAGCTACTCGCAGCTGATGCACGGCCTCAAGCTGGCCGGCGTCGAGCTCGACCGCAAGGTGCTCGCGGACATCGCCGTGCGCGACGCCGACACGTTCCGACGTTTTGCCGAGGTCGCCCGCGAGGCGTCGGCTGCCTGACCCGGCAACCGACATCGATCAGCCTCCCGGGCGCCGTTCTCAGCAAGGACGGCGCTTTTTTTATGCCTATCACCATCGAATCCGCGCAAAATCCCAAACTGAAGGAGCTCAAGCGGCTCGCCACGCGACGCGAGCGCCAGCGCAGCGGGCGCTTCATGGTCGAGGGCGAGGACCTCGTGCTCGCCGCCCGCGAGGCCGGACGTGAGGCCGTCGAGGGATTTCGCGTCGCCGGGTCCGAGCTCGGGGATGTCCGCTTCCACGACGTCGAGCCCGGTCTGCTGCGCTCCGTTTCCACACTCGGTTCGGGCGCGCGCGTGATCGGCGTCTACGAGCAGGCCTGGAGCGAGCCCGTCGGACCGCTCTGCGTGTACCTGCACGGCGTCGGCGATCCCGGCAACGTCGGCACCGTGCTGCGCTCCGCGCAGGCCTTCGGCGCCTCGTGCGTCGCGCTCGGGCCCGGCTGCGCCGATCCGCACTCGCCCAAGGCTGGGCGCGCGAGCATGGGCGCGATCTTCTCCGTCGCGCTCGCGCACGTGAGCGACGTCTCAGAGCTGCCCGGCGAGCGTGTCGCGCTCGTCGCCGACGCGCCCGACGTGCTCCGTGGAGTCGCCCCGGCCGCGGCGCCTGGAGATGGCTTCGCCGAGGCGTCCACCGCCTCGCTCACGCTGCTGATCGGCTCCGAGCGCTACGGCCTGCCCGAGGAGGTCGTGGCCGCCTGCGAGCGCAGCGCGCGCATCCCGATCGCCTCCGAGTCGCTCAACGCCGCGATGGCCGCGACCGTCGCGCTGTACGAGGTCACGCGGGATGGCCGGCTGGCCCCCGCGTCATCTAGGGTCCGGGCGTCATGATCGAGCGCATCCGGGAGCTGCGAGAGCAGGCCGAAGCAGAGATCTCGCAGGCGGGCGGCGGCGAGGCGCTGGAGGAGTTGCGCGTGCGCTGGCTCGGGCGCAAGGCCGAGCTGCCGCAGCTCTTGCGTGGGGTTGCACAGCTGCCCGCAGAGGAACGCGGCGCCGTCGGCAAGGCCGCCAACCAGGCGCGCCAGGCACTCGAGGCGCTGATCGAGGCGCGCGGTCAGCAGCTCGGCGGCGCCGAGCTCGAGCAACGGCTGCGCGAGGATCGTGTCGACGTCACGCTGCCCGGCGCCCCGCCGCAGACGATCGGCCGCCTGCACCTGCTCACGCAGACGCGTCGCGAGCTGGAAGACATCTTCCTCGGGCTCGGCTTCACCGTGATGGAGGGCCCCGAGGTCGAGACCGTCCACTACAACTTCGACGCGCTCAACCACAGTCCGACGCATCCCGCGCGGGCGCGCACCGACACGTTCTACGTCGCCGGCCCGCCGCTCGCCGAGGACGCCGAGACAGGCGGGGGCCCCCTGCCGCCCGGCCCGCTCGCCGCCGAGGAGCTCGTGCTGCGTACGCACACCTCGCCGATGCAGGTGCGCGCGATGGAGGCGCACCCGCCGCCGCTGTACGTCGTGATCCCCGGCCGCGTCTACCGGCCCGACTCCGACGCCACGCACACGCCGCAGTTCCATCAGATCGAGGGGCTCGCCGTCGACGAGGACATCACGCTCGCCGACCTGAAGGGGACGCTGCTGATGTTCGCCCAGGCCGTGTTCGGCGATCAGCGCGACGTGCGCCTGCGCCCGCACTTCTTCCCCTTCACCGAGCCGAGCGTCGAGGTCGACGTGTCGTGCTTCAACTGCGACGGCAAGGGCTTCCTGCGCGACGGCTCGCGCTGCAACCTGTGCAAGGGCGAGGGCTGGCTCGAGGTGCTCGGCGCCGGCGAGGTCGACCCCAACGTCTACTCCTACGTGCCCACGACCGAGGCCAACGCCCCCGGTTACGACCCCGAGAAGGTGCAGGGCTTTGCCTGGGGGATGGGCGTCGAGCGGATCGCGATGCTCAAGCACGGCGTCCCCGATCTGCGCCTGTATTACGACAACGACCTGCGCTTCCTGGAGCAGTTCTAGTGCGCGTTCCCCTCAATTGGCTGCGCGAATACTGCGACCCCGCGCTCGACGTGCACCAGATCGAGGAGCGCCTGACGCTGACCGGGACGAAGGTCGAGGCGATCCATCACCACGGCGTGCGCGGTGGCGACGGGTTCGTCGTCGGACGCGTGCTCGACGTGCAACCGCACCCCGACGCCGATCGGCTGCGCGTCTGCAAGGTCGACCTCGGCGGTGGCAGCGGTGGTGACAGGAGCGGTGGCGGTGACGGCGAGTCGGCGCCCGCGACAATCGTGTGCGGTGCGCCCAACGTAGCCGCCGGGCAGACCGTCGCCGTCGCGAAGCCCGGAGCCGTGATGCCGGATGGAACGAAGCTCAAGCAGGCCAAGCTCCGCGGCGTCGTCTCCGAAGGGATGATCCTCGCCGAGTCAGAGCTTGAGATCGGCGCGGGCGGGGAGGGGATCATGGTGCTCGACGAGCTGACGCTCGACGCCGAGTTCGCGCCCGGCACGCCGCTCGCCGACGTGCTGCCGATCGAGACCGACGTGATCGAGCTCAAGATCACGCCCAACCGTCCCGACTGCCTCGGCGTTTACGGCGTCGCGCGCGAGCTGCACGCCGCAACCAACGAGTCGCTTGCGCCCGAGCCGTGGCTGGAGGACGAGGGCTCCGCGGGCCTCCTCGAGGGCGCCGAGGTGCTCGTCGAATGCCCCGAGCTGTGCCCGCGCTTCACCGCGCGCGTCTTCGAGGACGTGAAGATCGGCCCCTCGCCGCCGTGGCTGAAGGTGCGGCTGATGGCCGCCGGGCAGCGCCCGATCAACAACGTCGTCGACATCACCAACTACGCGATGCTGCTGACCGCGCAGCCGCTGCACGCCTTCGACCTCGACCGCGTCGCCGGCGGCAAGCTGACCGTGCGCCGCGCGCGCGAGAACGAGCAGGTGCAGACGCTCGACGGGCAGACGCGCACGCTCGACACCGAGACGATCCTGATCGAGGACGGCGAGGGGCCGACGTCGATCGCCGGGCTGATGGGCGGCGCGCGCTCGGAGGTCGTGCCCGAGACGACGCGCGTCTTGATGGAGGTCGCCACGTGGGACGGCCCCACGATCCACCGAGCCTCCTGGCGGCTCGGGCTGCGCAGCGAGGCCTCCTCGCGCTTCGAGAAGGGGCTCCAGCCCGAGCAGTGCATGCACGCGCAGGCGATCGCGACGAAGCTGATGATCGAGTGCGCCGGCGCGCGCGTCGCGCCCGGGACGATCGACGTTGCACGGCCGCTGCCGCCCTTGGAGGTGCTGCGCCTGCGCGAGGCGCGCGTGCGGTCGATCCTCGGCATCGCCGTCTCCTCCGAGCGCCAGCGCGAGATCCTGCAGGCACTCGACTTCGCCTGCGAGCCGATTGCCGCGGACGCCCCGGCTGATGTCGACGGCGGAGACTCTGGCGAGCGCGGCCTCGACGTGACCGTGCCAGCGCTGCGCCGCGCCGACGTCACGCGCGAGGTCGACCTGATCGAGGAGGTCGCGCGGATCGACGGGCTCGAGCGCCTGCCCGCGACGCTGCCCGCGCGGCGCGGTGCCGCCGGGCGCCTGAACCACGCCCAGCGCGTGCGCCGGGTGGCCGAGGACGCGATGGTCGGGCGCGGGCTGTACGAGGTCGTCGGCTGGAGCTTCGCCGAGCCCTCGCTGCTCGACCGGCTGCAGCTGCCGCCCGAGCACGAGATGCGCCGCGTCATCACGCTCGAGAACCCGCTTTCCGATGCGCAGTCGATCATGCGCCCGACGCTGCTCGGCTCGCTGCTCGACGCCGCCCGGCACAACGTCGCGCGCAACGGGCCCGACGTGGCGATCTTCGAGTCCGGCACCGTCTATCGCGCGCTTGGCGACGCGACGGACGACGTGCCGCTGATCAAGCGCCACGGCGCCGACGAACACCACGCGCTCGGGGTGCTCCTCAGCGGGGCGCTCGCGCCGCGCTCGTGGCTGGGCGAGACCGCGCAGGCCGATTTCTTCGCTGCCAAGGCGGTGCTCGGCGGGCTGCTCGACTCGCTGCACGTGCACTGGTCGGTGAAGGAGGCGCAGTGGCCGTTCCTGCATCCCGGTCGCAGTGCCGCCGTGCTCGCTCGCGTGCCCGAGGGTGCGAGCGGTGACCATGCCGACGGCAAGCCGCTCACGCTCGGCTTCGTCGGCGAGCTGCACCCGCTCGTCGCCGGCGCCTGGGACATCGAGCGCACGACCGCCGCCTTCGCGATCGACCTCGGCAAGCTCGCGCTCGTCGCACCCGAGGTCGTCGCCTTCCAATCGTTCGGCTCGTTCCCGGTGCTGCGCCAGGATCTTGCCGTCACGCTGCCCGAGGACGTGCCCGCGCGCGACGTGCTGCACGGCGTGCGCCGCGCCGGCGGAGAGCAGCTCGACGGCGCCGAGATCTTCGACGTCTACACCGGCAGCCAGGTCGGCGAGGGGCGCCGCTCGCTCGCGCTCGCGCTGTCGTTCCGCTCGCCGGAGCGCACGCTGACCGACGAGGACGTCGCGCCCGCGCGTGAGCGGATCGTCGCTGCGCTGGCTGAGCTGGGGGGTGAGCTGCGTGGCTGAACTGCCCGCCACGCGCTCGGCTGGTGGAGCGAGTGCCGCGCAGGTCTTCACGGAGGGCTCGCCGCGCGTGATCATCGCCGGCGCGACCGGCTTCGCCGGGGCGCTCGCCGCGCACCTGCTCTGGCGCCACCCGCGTTTTGAGCTCGTCGCCGTGACCGGGCGCTCGGAGCTCGGCAGGCGGCTCGACGACCTCTACCCGCGCTATCGCGTGCCGCTGCAGATCGGCGAGCTCGACCTCGACGCCTACGGCCGGCTCGATGCGGCCGTAGTCGCCTACCCGCACGCCGCGGCCGCACCGGCCGTCGGCGAGCTGCGCGACCGCGGCGCGCGCGTGGTCGACCTCAGCGCCGACTTCCGCCTCTCCTCGCTTGCCACCTACGAGCGGTGGTACGGCAAGCACCCGCGCCCCGACCTGCTCGCCGACGCTGCTTACGGGCTGACCGAGCTGCACCGCGATCAGATCGCCGGCGCCGGCATCGTCGCCAACCCCGGCTGCTACCCGACGGCCTCGCTGCTCGGCCTCGCGCCGCTCGCGCGCGCCGGCCTGATCGCCGACGTCGTGATCGACGCCAAGCAGGGCATCTCCGGCGCCGGGCGCGCGTTCGACGAGACCACGCACCAGTCGATGGCCGGCGAGACGATCCTGCCGTACAAGGTCGCCGAACACCGCCACACCCCCGAGATCGAGGAGCAGCTGCAGCCGCTGCGCGCGCAGGGCGGCGCCGAGGACGAGGTGGCCGTGCTGTTCCAGGCCCACCTCGTGCCGCTCGACCAGGGCGAGCTGGCCGACTGCTACGTCACGACCACGCGCCGCGTGCAGGACGCCGAGCTCGCCGAGCTGATGCTCGCCGCCTACGAGCACGAGCCGTTCGTCGAGGTCGTCGGTGCGCCGCCCGGCACGCGCGAGGTGCAGGGCACGAACTTCTGCCGCGTGTTCGCCAAGGCCGACCCGCACAGCGGCAAGGTCGTCGTGCTCTCGGCGCTCGACAACCTGTGGAAGGGGACCTCCTCCCAGGCCGTGCAGAACCTCAACGTGATGTTCGGGCTGGCGGAGACAGAGGGCCTGACATGAGCCGCGAGGGCAACAAGGCCCCGGGGACGAACGTCTTCGGCGGCGTCGCCACCGGCCCGCCGCAGCCGTTCTTTCATTCGCGCTGGGTGCCCGCGCCCGAGCACGTGCGCGACCTCGGCCCCGACGCGGGGCTGCCGGGTGGCTTTCGCGCGGCCGGCGTCGTCTGCGGGATCAAGCCGAGCGGCAATCGCGACCTCGGGCTGCTCGTGTGCGACGCCGAGCAGCCGGTCAGCGCGGCCCGCTTCACCGCGACCGGGCTGCCCGCGGCGCCGGTGATCGTCAGCAAGGAGCGCTGCCGCCTCGACGCGCTGCGCGCTGTGCTCGCCAACTCTGGCTGCGCCAACGCGGCCACGGGCCAGCGCGGTCTCGACGACGCCGCCAAGACGCAGGGGGCGACGGCGATGGCGCTCGGCTGCGAGGCGGACGAGATCGCGCTCGCCTCGACCGGCGGGATCAGCCACCTCCTGCCCGTCGAGAAGATGCTGCGGGGCATCCTCGCCGCCGGCCCCGCACTCGAGCAGGGGGGAGACGTGAGCTTCCAGCAGGCGATCCAGACGACGGACGCCTCGGAGAAGCGCGCCAATCTGGCGGTCGAGCTGGCATCGGGCGCCGTGCGCCTCAGCGCCCAGTGCAAGGGCGCCGGGATGATCTCGCCGAACTTCGCCACGATGCTCTGCTTCGTGCAGACCGACGCGGCCCTGGAGCCGCACACGGCCGACCTGCTGCTCGGCGTGTGCGTCAAGCGCTCGTTCGACCGCGCCTCGGTCGACGGCCAGCTCTCGACCAACGACACGGCGATCCTGATGTGCTCGGGCGCCAGCGGCGTGCAGGTCGCGCCCGAGAGCGAGGACGAGCTGCTGCTCGGCGAGGCGCTCGACGCGCTGCTGCGCCAGCTCGCGATCATGATGGTCGCCGACGGCGAGGGCGCCGAGCGGATCGGGCGCGTGATCGCGCGCGGCGGGCACGAGCCGAGCGTCGAGGTGGCAGCGCGAGCAGTCGCCAACTCGCCGCTCGTGAAAACGGCGCTGCACGGCGCCGACCCCAACTGGGGGCGGATCGTGCAGGCCGTCGGCGGCGCGCTGCCCGGCACCGCGCCGCTGCTCCTCGAGTTGACGATCGAGGGCATCCCCGTGTGCATCGCCGGCACGGCGATCGACTACGACGAGCAGGCGCTCGCCAAGGCCGTGCAGGGCATGGAGATCGAGTACGAGATCGGGCTGCCGGGGGAGGGGGTCGAGACCGAGGTGTTCTTCTCGGACTTGGGCCACGAGTACATACGAATAAACGCGGAGTACACGACATGAGAGGCGGCGCATGCCATGCGTGACGTAGCAACGCTGCTCGAGGCGCTGCCCTACATCAGGGAGTTCCACGGCAAGACGGTCGTGATCAAGTACGGCGGCGCGGCGATGGAGGACGACGCGCTGCGCGAGGAGTTCGCGCGCGATGTGGTGCTGCTCAAGTACGTCGGGCTGAACCCGATCGTCGTGCACGGCGGTGGCCCGGAGATCAGCGCCTACATGAAGCGGCTCGGGCTGCCGGTCGAGTTCGTCGGCGGACTGCGCGTGTCCGACAAGGACACGGTCGAGGTCGCGAAGATGGTCCTGATGGGGAAGGTCAACAAGGAGATCGTGCTGCGGCTGAACCGCCACGGTCAGCCGGCCGTCGGCCTGTGCGGCGACGACGGCTCGCTGTTTCGCGTCGCGCGCCGCAGCGCGCCCGGCGGCGAGGACATCGGCTTCGTCGGCTCGATCGAGCGCGTCAACGTCGGCGTGATCGACCACGTCGCAAGCGACTACATCCCGGTGATCGCCTCGGTTGGCGCCGACCGCGAGGGCAACTCCTACAACATCAACGCCGACGAGGCCGCCGGCGCGGTCGCCGGCGCGCTCGGCGCATACAAGGTGATCTTCCTCACCGACGTGCCCGGCTGGCTGGGCGACGCCGAGGATCGCGACAGCCGGATCGCGCGTGCGAGCACGCAGCAGGTGCGCGAGGCGCTGCCCTCGCTCGCCGGCGGCATGCGGCCGAAGCTCGCGGCCTGCGTCGAGGCGATCGACGCGGGTGTCAGCGCCGCGCACATCCTCGACGGGCGCGAGCCGCACTCGCTGCTGCTCGAGCTGTTCACCGACGAAGGAATAGGAACCATGATCGAGGCGAGCACATGAGCCTCGCCGAGCTGCAGGAGCTCGAGCGCACGAGCGTGATCGCCTCCTACGCGCGCCAGCCCGTCGAGTTCGTGCGCGGCGAGGGAACACGGTTGTGGGACGAGCAGGGCAACGAGTACCTCGACTTCCTCTGCGGCATCTCGGTGACCAACCTCGGGCACTGCCACCCGCGCGTGGTCGAGGCCGTGCGCGAGCAGGTCGGGCGCCTGATGCACGTCTCGAACCTGTTCTACACGGAGCCCGCGATGCGCCTGGCGCAGCAGCTCTCGCAGTCGAGCCTCGGCGGCAAGGTGTTCTTCTGCAACTCCGGCGCCGAGGCCAACGAGGCGGCGATCAAGCTCGCGCGCAAGGCGCGGCCCGCCGGCGACATGGTCGTCGTGTTCGGCGCCTTCCACGGGCGCACGTACGGCTCGCTGTCGGCCACGCCACAGGAGTCCAAGCAGGCGCCGTTCGCGCCGCTCGTGCCGGGCTTCCGCGCGGTCGAGGCGACGCCCGAGGCGCTCGTCGCGGCGGTCGATCAGAACACGGCGGCGGTCGTGCTCGAGCCGATCCAGGGCGAGAGCGGCGTGCACGTGCTCTCAGAGGGTTGCCTGCAGGCGGCGCGCGCCGCCTGCGACGAGCACGGCGCGGCGCTGATCTTCGACGAGATCCAGTGCGGCATGGGGCGCACGGGGACGCTGTGGGCGTATCAGCAGACAGGCGTCGTGCCCGATGCGCTGACGACGGCGAAGGCGCTTGGTGGCGGCCTGCCGATCGGGGCGCTCGTGACCGGGCCGCGGCTGGCCGACGTGATCCAGCCGGGCGATCACGGCTCGACGTTCGCCGGTGGCCCGACGGTCTCCGCGGCGGCGCTGGCGGCGCTGGAGCTGACCGCCGATCCGGGGCTGCTCGCGGCCGTGCTCGAGCACGGCCGCCGGCTGGCCGAGGGGCTCGCGCGCCTGCCGCACGTGCTCGACGTTCGCGGTCGCGGGCTGATGCTCGCGTGCGAGCTCGACGTGGCCGCGCCCGAGGTGATGCGTCGGGCGCTGTTCGAGCAGCGGCTCGTGACCAACGCGACCGGCCCCACCTCGCTGCGCCTGCTGCCGCCGCTGACGGTCACGGCCGAGGAGATCGACGAGGCGCTGCGCCGGCTCGGCGCGGTGCTGGAGGCCTGAGCCATGCGGCGCGAGCTGGCGGGCGGCTTCGAGCTCGACGACGACCGCGAGCGGATCGACATCGACGCGGTGCACGCCTTCATCAGCGGCGAGTCCTACTGGGGGCTCGGCCGCGCGCGCGAGCGGGTGGTGCAGGCCGTCGCCGGCTCCCGGCGCGTGCTCGGGCTCTACCACGAAGCCGAGCAGATCGGCTTCGCCCGCGCCGTGTCAGACGGCGTCACGCTTGCCTACCTCGCCGACGTGTACGTGCTCGGCAGCTATCGCGGTCGCGGGCTCGGCCTCGAGCTCGTGCGTGAGATCGTCGAGAACTCGTTCGGCGAGGTGCGCTGGATGCTCAACACGGCCGACGCGCAGGGGCTGTACGAGCGGCTCGGGTTCAGCGAAGAGAAGCCTCCTTATCCCCTGATGGAACGCGCGCCCAGGCGCGCAGCGTCCACCGAGCCCCGGCGCTAGCCTTCCCCGCCCGTGAACATCGATCAAAATAAAAACAAGACGATCCCGACGGCTTCCTACGAGGCCGATCCGTCTGAGGTGAGCCGTGTGCTCTTGCTCTACTCGGGCGGGCTCGACACGAGCGTGATGCTCAAGTGGATCCAGGACGAGTACGACGCGGAGGTCGTCTGCCTGACGGTCAACCTCGGTCAGCCCGGCGAGGACTACGGCGTGATCGAAGGCAAGGCGCTGAAGCTGGGGGCGCTGGAGTGTCACGTGGTCGATGCGCGCGAGGAGTTCGCCCGCGACTATGTCTCGCCGGCGATCAAGGCCAACGCGCTGTACGGCGGCGGCTACCCGCTGTTCACGGCGCTCGGGCGCCCGCTGATCGCCAAGCTCGCCGTCGACTACGCGCGCAGCTCCGGCTGCGACACGATCGCGCACGGCTGCACCGGCAAGGGCAACGACCAGGTGCGGATCGAGGCGACGATCGTCACGCTCGCGCCCGAGCTGAAGGTGATCGCGCCCGTGCGCTCGTGGCAGATGGGGCGCGAGGAGGAGATCGCCTACGCGCGCGAGCACGGGATTCCGGTGAAGGGCGGCACCGAGGCCGCGCCGTACTCGATCGATGACAACCTCTGGGGTCGCTCCTCGGAGGGGCGCTGGATCGAGGATCTCGAGCACGCTCCCGAGGACGACGTCTTCCAGCTCATCACGCGGCCCGAGCAGGCGCCTGAGGAGCCCGAGACCGTCGAGGTCGAGTTCGAGTCAGGCGTCCCCGTGGGACTCAACGGCAAGCGCATGGAGCTCGTCGAGCTGCTCGAAGCGACCGCCGAGATCGCCGCGCGCAACGGCGTCGGCATCGTCGACCACATCGAGGACCGGATCGTCGGGCTGAAGGTGCGCGACATCTACGAGGTGCCCGCCGCCGCGATCCTGCTGCCCGCGCACGAGGAGCTCGAGCGCCTCGTCTGCACGATCCACCAGAACCAGTTCAAGCCCCAGCTCGACCACCAGTGGGCCTACCTCGTCTACGCCGGCCTGTGGTGGGAGCCCCTGCGCGAGGATCTGGATTCTTATATGGAGGCCGTCAACGAGCGCGTCAGCGGCACGATCGGCTTGAAGCTGTACAAGGGCCATGCGCGCGTGATCACGCGCTCCTCGCCGAATGCCGTGTATGACGCCAGCCTCGCCTCCTTCGCGCAGTCCGGCGGACTGTTCTCGCAGACCGCCTCACCCGGGTTCATCGAGCTGTGGTCGCTGCAGTCGCGGATGGCTTGGCGGCTGCGGAACGAGGAGTAGGGACCGCTCGGCGGCGAGCGCCGGTCGCACCCTGCGTAGGGGGGCGCCGGGCCGGGTAGCATCAGCCCTGTGAACGGAACCGGCTACAAGCTGCTCGGCTTGGTCGTGTGGCGCGGAGGCAAGTGGTACCTGCGCAAGCGCGGCCCGTCGCGGCGCAAGCTCGTCCTCGTCGGCGCCGGTGGCGTCACGGCGGTGGCCGGCGCGGCCGTGCTCGCACGGCGCCTGGCGACCTGAAAACCGCCCCTTGCGGGGGCTTTGCGCGCGGGCGCAAACCGTCCGAAGCTGGGCGTAGTTTGCGGACACTGTGATCGCCGAGGGGAACGAGACGCCGGGCGGTGACTCCGGCAGCGCCGCCGAGGGTCGCGGGCGGCGCAGCGAGGGCGATCTGCTGGCCGAACGGCGCGCCCGGCGCGCCGCCGAATCGGGCGAGCACGCGCTGACGCTGCGTGCGGAGGCGGCCGAGGCGACGGTGCGCACGCTGGAGACGCACCTGAGCAGCCTGCAGCAGAGCCTGCGCGAGGCCGAGGAGGAGCGCCATCGCCTGGCCGAGCGTATCGAGCAGGCCCGTGAGGCGCGCGAGAGCGAGCGCTCCGAGAGCGGTTGGCGCGCGCCGATCTCGCGCGGCACGGAGGCGCTCGAGCGCGAGCTTCAGCGCGTCTCCCAGCGCGAGTACGCCGAGCAGCGGCTGCGCATGGAGGCCGAAGATCGCTGCGGCGATCTCGAACGCGAGGCGCGCGCCGAGGTCGACCGTCTCGCGCAACGACTGCAGGCGAGCGAGCGCGAGGCGCAGGCTCTGAGCGCGAGGCTGGAGACGGCCCAGCGCGAGCTGGCGGAGGCCGAGCAGGCGGCCGCCGCGCAGCGCTCGGCCATGCTGGGCACCGAGCGCGCGCTGCGCGCGCGCCTGGGCGAGCTCGAGCACCAGGCGGAGCAGCTTCATGCCGGACTGGCCGTCGAGCGTGCCGCGCGCGAGCGGGCCGAGCGGCTGCTGGAGGCGATGCAGCAGGCCCAGCGCGGCGCTCTCACCCTGCTCGGCGGCCTCGCCGACACGGTCTCGCGCCTGCGCGAGGCGGCGCTGCGCACCGCGAGCCCACCGCCGGCGCCTCTGTCGGCGCCACCCCCGCTCTCAGGGGCTCCCCGGCCGACCACGCCCACCGAGATGCCCCCGCCACGCGCTGCACACCCGCCCGCGCAGGGTCTGCCTCCGACCCCCGAGCCCGCGCAGGCATCGACGCCCGCCACGGTGCCGATTCCGCAGCAGCGCCCGCTCGCCTCCGGCGAA
The DNA here is from genome assembly GCA_963714215.1 of uncultured Solirubrobacteraceae bacterium. Classification (GTDB taxonomy): domain Bacteria; phylum Actinomycetota; class Thermoleophilia; order Solirubrobacterales; family Solirubrobacteraceae; genus Palsa-744. The sequence continues at coordinate 735,735 of CAVQNP010000002.1, read as the reverse complement.
GCGCGCGGCGGCGAGATGGCAGAGGCGCTGGCAGCCGCCGTCGAGCGTCTGCGGGCGCGCGTGGAGGAGCAGCCGCCGGCGCCCACCGCGGCCGTCGTGCATCGCCCCCCGCACAAGCACAGCATGTCGCTGATCGGCCGCACGCGGTTGCGGCTGCGGCGGCGGCGAGAACGACGCAAACAGCGACGCGCCGGCTGATCGGCCGCCGCCGCGAGACCTAAGATCGGAAAGACCTTGAGCACACCGTCCTGCGCCCATCTCCACGTGCACTCCGAGTACTCGCTGCTCGACGGCGCATGCAAGATCGAGGCGCTCGCCAAGCGCGCCGCCGAGTTCGACCAGCCCGCGCTGGGGCTGACCGACCACGGCGTGATGAACGGCGCGATCGAGATGTACGAGGCGTGCAAGAAGCACGACGTCAAGCCGATCCTCGGCTGCGAGATCTACCTGGTCGACGATCACGCGGCACGCGGGCCGGGCAAGGTCGAGCGCAACCACCTGACGCTGCTGGCATCCAACGACGTCGGCTATCGCAACCTCGTGAAGCTCTCCTCGGCGGGCTTCCTCGACGGGCTGAACCGCGGCAAGCCGTCGGTCGACATGGGTCTGATCGAGCGCTACTCCGAGGGCGTGATCGCGCTCACGGGATGCCTCGCCTCGCGCTTCTGCCAGCGCCTGCTGCAGGACCGCGAGCAGGACGCCCGCGCCCACGCAGACGATCTGCGCAACGTGTTCGGCGCCGAGAACGTCTACTTCGAGGTGCAGAAGAACGGGTTGGCCGAGCAGGACAAGTGCAACGAGGGGATCGTCAAGATCGCACGCGAGCTCGGTGCCGGCCTCGTCGGCACGGGCGACGTGCACTACCTGCGCCGCGAGGACTACGACCATCACACGGCGCTCTTGTGCGTGCAGACCAAGAGCACGATCGCCCAGCCGAAGCTGACGTTCGACACGAACGAGTTCTACCTGCGCGACAGCGGTGAAATGATCGCCGCCTTCGAGGAGTGGCCGGAGGCGATCGCGAGCACGCTGGAGATCGCCGAGCGTTGCAACGTCGAGCTGGAGCTCGGCAAGCAGCTGATCCCGAGCTACCCGACGCCGGACGGCGAGGGCGAGCGCGAGTACCTGCGCGCACGGGTCGAAGAGGGGCTGCGCCTGCGCTACGGCGACCCGATGCCGGCGGAGGCGCTGCAGCGGATGAACATGGAGCTCGAGGTGATCGACGGGATGGGCTTCAACGCCTACTTCCTGATCGTCTGGGACTTCGTCAAGTACGCCAAGGAGAACGGCATCGCCGTCGGTCCGGGCCGTGGCTCGGCGGCCGGCTCGATCGTCAGCTACTGCCTGGCGATCACCGACGTCGATCCGCTCAGGTACGACCTGCTGTTCGAGCGCTTCCTCAACCCCGAGCGCGTCTCGATGCCGGACATCGACATCGATTTCTCCGTGCGCGGCCGCGAGCGCGTGATGCGCTACGTGACCGAGAAGTACGGGCGCGAGTCGGTCGCGCAGATCGTCACCTTCGGCAAGATGTTCCCGCGCGCGGCCACGCGCGACGCGGCGCGCGTGCTCGGCTTCGACTACGGCATGGGCGACCGGCTGGCAAAGCTGATCCCCGATCCGATCATGGGCCGCTCGCCGTCGTTCGAGGACTGCATGAAGACCGGTCAGCCGCTGCGCAAAGCTTGCGACGAAGACCCGCAGGCTCAGCAGATCGTCGACGTCGCGCAGGGCCTGGAGGGGATCGTGCGCAACTCCTCGATCCACGCGGCGGCGGTCGTGATCGCCGACCGGCCGCTGACCGACATCGTGCCGCTGCAGCTGGCAGACGCGGGCACCGATGAGAACGGCGAGAAGGTGTTCCGTACGGTCACGCAGTTCTCGATGAAGCCGATCGAGACGATCGGGCTGCTGAAGATGGACTTCCTCGGTCTGCGCAACCTCGATGTGATCGAGGACGCGCTGGACATCATCGAGCGCTCGAGCGGGAGCCGCCCGGACATGACGACGCTGCCGCTGGACGATGCGCGGACTTATGAGATGCTCGCGCGCGGCGACTCCACGGGCGTGTTCCAGTTTGAGTCCGAGGGCATGCGCGAGGCGCTGAAGAAGGTCTGCCCGGACGAGTTCAACGACCTCGTCGCGCTCGTCGCGCTGTATCGCCCGGGCGCGATGGATCAGATCCCGGTGTACGCCAAAGGCAAGCGCAGCCCGCAGTCGATCACCTATCCCGACGCGCGCCTGCGCGAGATCCTCGAGTCCTCAAAGGGCGTGATCCTCTACCAAGAGCAGGCGATGCAGATCTCCAAGGAGCTCGGTGGCTTCTCGGGCGCCAAGGCGGACGACCTGCGCAAGGCGATCGGCAAGAAGAACCGCGCCGCGATGGCCGCGCTGAAGCCCGAGTTCGTCGAGGGCTGCCGCGCCTCGGGCACGAGCCAGGAGACGATCGAGTTCCTCTGGCAGACCAACGAAAAGTCAGCCGACTACTCGTTCAACAAGAGCCACGCGGCCTGCTACGCGCTGATCGCCTACCGCACGGCGTGGCTGAAGGCGAACTTCCCGGCGGAGTACATGGCGGCGCTGATCTCCTCGGTGATGTCGACGAAGGACAAGGTGCCGTTCTTCGTGGTGCGCTGCGAGGAGATGGGGATCGAGATCCTGCCGCCCGACGTGAACCTCTCAGACCACGAGTTCACAGTTGTCGACGGCAACATCCGCTTTGGCTTGGACGCCGTCAAGGGCGTCGGCTACCAGGCGGTCGAGGCGATCAAACGGGCACGCGAGGAGGGCGGGGAGTTCGCCTCGCTGTGGGACTTCTGCGAGCGCGTCGACAACCGCGCGGTCAACAAGAAGGCGATCGAGGCGCTGATCAAGTGCGGTGCGCTCGGCTCGACGGGCGCCACGCGCAAGGGCATGATGGCCGTAATGGAGAATGCGCAGGCTGCCGGGCAGAAGATCCAGCAGGACGCGCAGATCGGCCAGGGCTCGATCTTCGACCTCGCAGAACCCGCCGAGGCCTCCTCGGGCGAGCAGAGCGCCGCGCCGGGGTCGGCCTTCACGAAGCCGATCCACCCGCCGATCACGGGTGAGGAGTACGACCAGGCGGAGCTGCTCGCGGTCGAGAAGGAATCGATCGGCCTGTTCATCTCGGCGCACCCGCTGAAGCCGCTGCGCGAGGCGCTGCGCGCCCGCGCGGACTGCTCGCTCGCGGCGCTCGCCGACCGCCGCGACAAGGACTGGGTGACTGTCGGCGGAATCATCGTCGAGGCGAAGAAGATCCGCACGCGAAACGGCGATCACATGATGTTCGCGACGCTCGACGACCTGGCGGGCAGCGTCGAGATGCTCGTGTTCGGCAAGGCGCTCGCCGAGTACGAGTCGGCGCTGGCGGTCGATGAGGTCGTGCTGGTCAAGGGCCGCGTCGACCACAAGGAAGCAGGCAAGACGTGCCTGGTCGTGCAGAGCGTCGAATCGTTCTCGCCGAGCGAGGAGGAGATCGAGCGCGCCAACGTCGAGGCGGGGCGCCGCGCGGCGACGGCCACGGCGATCGCCGAGCCGGTCCACCTGCGCGTCGATCTGAGCGCGCTCGGGGCAAGCGCGATCGAGGACCTCAAGCACGCGATCGAGGACTTCCCGGGCCCGGCCGAGGTCGTGCTCGACATCGATACCGGCACGGGCGTGCGCAGGCTGAAGCTGGGCGAGGCCTTCCGCGTGCAGCACACGCCGACGCTGCGGGCTGAGCTGGAACACGCGCTGGCGCCGCTTCGCGCTGCCTAGACGATCGCTGGCCGGCGCCTCGCGGCGTCCTCGGTCGCTCGCGTGCAGAGCACGCCACGCTCCCTGCGTCCTTGCGACGCTTGGCCATCGACCGTCTAGCTGCGAGCGGCTAGTCCCTGGTCACGCAATCGTCTGGCGAGCGCGACTTCCTTGCGCCCCGGCCCTTCGCGCTGCTCGCCGGGCGTCTCGAGGATGCACGGCAGCTTCTGCAGCGAGGGCGCAGAGAGAAACGCGGCGCACCCCTTGCGCCCGAGCTCGCCCTTGCCGACGTTGGCGTGGCGGTCGCGGTTTGAGCCGAGCGGCGTCTGCGAGTCGTTGAGGTGCAGCGAGCGCACGACGCCGCGCCCGAGCTTGCGCGAGCACTCGCGCAGCACGGTGGCCATCTTCTCGGGCGTGCGAATGTCATAGCCGGAGGCGAGCAGGTGGCAGGAGTCCAGGCAGACGCCGAGCCGCTTCTCGGCGCCGGCGGCGTCGATCAGCGCGGCGAGCTCCTCGAAGGAGCGCCCGAGCGTGCCGCCGGCGCCGGCGGTGTTCTCGAGGTGCAGCTCGCAGCCCTCGCTGTCTGAGAGCGCCCGCGCAATCGTCTTGCCGGCGCGCGCGATCGCCTCGCCGACGTGGCCGGTCTTGGCCGAGCCGGGATGCAGCACAACGCCGCTGGCGCCGATCGCGTGCCCGACGCGCAGCGAATGGGTCAGCGAAGCGAGTGATCTGGCGCGGATTTCCTTGTCATCGGAGGCGCAGTTGAGCAGGTATACGGCGTGGATCAGCACGGCTTCGATCGGGCTGTCGGACATCGCCTCGCGGAAGGCGGCGATGTCCTCCTCGCGGTAGGCCGTCGGTTTCCACATCCGCGGCGACTGGTTGAAGATCTGGATCGCTTCGCAGCCGCGCTCGACGCCGCGTTCAATCGCCTTCGGCAGGCCGCCTGCGGGCGATACGTGTGCGCCGATTAGCATGCTGGCGGATTATGAGGGTTCGCTTCGCTCCATCGCCGACGGGCGCGCTGCACATCGGCGGCGCCCGCACTGCGCTGTTCAACTGGCTGCTCGCGCGTCACGAGGGCGGCGAGCTGGTGCTGCGCATCGAGGACACCGACCGCGAGCGCTCGACGCCGGAGAACGTCGAGCAGATCCTCGACTCGCTGCGCTGGCTGGAGCTCGACTGGGACGAGGGGCCGATCATGCAGACCGACCGCAGCGAGCGCCACGGCGAGGCGCTGCAGGCGCTGCTCGACGCCGACCTGGCCTATCGCTGCAACGCGACGGCGGCGGACGTCAAGCAGTTCAAGGAGCTCTACGGCGCCGAGCGCGGCTTCCGCGGCAAGGCGGAGGACAGCGGCGCGGTGCGCCTGCACGTGCCGGACGAGGGCGCGACGGTCGTGCACGACGCGATCCGCGGCGAGACGCGCTTCGAGCACGTGCACATGGACGACCCGGTGATCGCCCGCGCGGACGGCTCGGTGCTGTACAACTTCGCGGTCGCGATCGACGATCTCGACGCGCGGATCACGCACGTGGTGCGCGGCGAGGATCATCTCTCGAACACGCCGAAGCAGCTGCTCGCGCTGGAGGCGGCGAAAGCGGTCGGTCTGGGCGAGGGCGCTCAGCTGCCGACGTACGCGCACCTGCCGCTGCTCCATGGCCCGGACGGCAAGAAGCTCTCAAAGCGCCACGGCGCCGCCTCGGTTGGCGAGCTGCGCGAGGCGGGCTACCTGCCGGCTGCGGTGCGCAACTACATGGCGCTGCTCGGCTGGGGGGCGGGCGACGATCAGACGGTGCTCTCGACGCAGGAGCTGATCGAGCGCTTCACGCTGGAGACGGTCAGCCGCAACCCGGCGCGCTTCGACGAGGTCAAGCTGCGCTGGCTGAACGGCGTGTACATCCGCGCGCTGCCGCTGCAGCAGCTCGTGGAGCAGGTGGCGTCATACCTCGATCTCACTGCCCATGGCGGATTCCGCGATGACCCTCGGCTCCCGCGTGCGGTGGAGATAAGTCAGGAGAAGATCCATACGCTGGCGGACTTCTGGCCGTTGACGGGGCCGTTGCTCGACGCCCCGGTCGAGGACGCCAAGGCGCGCGAGCGCTGGCTCGGCGAGCAGGGGCACAACACGCTCGCCCAGGCGCGCGAGGCCTTGGCGGCTTTGCAGAGCTTTGAGGAAGTTCAGCTCGCGCCTGCGCTCGAAGGACTCGTCGAGCGTCTGGGGTGCAAGCCGCGCGAGGTCTACCAGCCGCTGCGCGTGGCGCTCACGGGCACGACGATCTCGCCCGGGATCTTCGAGAGCATCGCGCTGCTGGGGCGTGAGGAGACGCTGCGACGCGTGGATGCGGCGCTCGCGACGCCCGCGGCCCCCGCGGGCGCGGCAAATTGATCGCAAAACGGCTCAATCTCTTGCGCTGAGCTGCCGATACGGGTGGGGAGCGGCCGCCACGGATGGCCGACTACCTCAGCTAAGCGCAAGATGCCAGCAACCGCTTCCAAGTCAAAGACCAAGACACAGGCAAAGCCGAAGACGGCGCCCAAAGCGAGCAAAGCGGCGAAGGCCGACGCTGCCCGCCGCGCGAGCGCCAACGGCAAGACCCCGTCGGGCAGCGCCAACGGCAAGACCGCCGTAGCCAGCACGAACGGCAAGGCGCCGACCACGCCCAAGGTGTCGCGGGTTTCAGCGCCGTCCACCGCCCGTGGCCAGGCTGCGCCGGCTCGCTCCGGGGCGGGCGCCCCGGCCTCGAACCGAGCTCCGGCCCAGTCGGGTGAGCGCCACCAGAACGAGGGCCACGGCCGTCGCCTGACGATGGCCTTCGAAGCGCTCGAGGCGTTCCCGGCGCTGGCGGAGTCGCGTGCGCGGCTGCTGTCGGTGATCTCCAAGGACCACGTGGCCACGGCTGACGTGGTGACGGCGGTGGAGTCGGACGTGGCGCTGATCATCTCGGTGCTGCGACTGGCAAACCAGGTGCAGGGCGGACGCGGGCGCATCGACACGGCGGTGGCGGCGGTCGAGCTGCTCACGCCCCAGACGGTGCAGGGCCTCGCGGGGCGCCTGCGCACGTTCGACTTCTTCGAGCGCTCGAGCGTGTGGGAGGCGGCGCCGGAGCGCTTCCGCCTGCACGCGCTGGCGACCCAGCACGCAGCGGACAGGATCGCGGCGGAGGTCGGCTTCGAGCACCGCGACCGGCTGACTGCGACGAGTCTCCTGCACGACATCGGCAAGCTCGTGCTGCTGCACGCCTACCCGGGCTATCCGGCGCAGGTGCACCGCGGCGCGCGCACGCCGGAGGACCGCATTCACCAGGAGCGTCGTGAGCTGGGCGTCGACCACGCGCTGGTCGGCGGCGTGCTCGCCCGCCGCTGGGGCCTGCCGGCGACGATCGCCACGACGATCGAGCGCCACCATAACCCTGAAGTGGAGGGTGAGGCAGCGGTGGTGCGCCTGGCGGACATGCTCGCCCACTACGAGCAGGGCGCGCCGGTCTCGCCGGCCGAGATGCTGCGTACGGCGCGCGCCGTCGGCCTCGGGCCGGACGAGCTGCGACGGGTGATGTACGAGCTTCCGAGCGCGCCGAGCCAGCGCCGCCGCCACGTCGATCCGTGCCCGCTGTCGGGGCGCGAGCTCGGCGTCCTGCAGCGCCTGGCCGAAGGCAAGGTCTACAAGCAGATCGCCCACGAGCTGACGCTCTCGACGAGCACGGTGCGCACGCACCTGCACAACATCTACGGCAAGCTGGGCGCTGTCGACCGCGCCCAGGCCGTCTTGATCGCGACAGAGCGCGGCTGGCTTTAGGCACAATGCCGGCGTTCGCCGGTCGCCTCGCCCGTCCGGCCAACGGCCGCACGCCCATCCCCGCACTTGCGTAGCATCGCTCGTAGCGATGATCTCGATCACGAGCAAGTCCCCGTATGCGGTGCTGGCGCTGGCGGAGCTGGCGCGCAGCGGCGGCGTCGAGCCGGTGCCGATCGGCGAGCTGGCGCGCAAGCGCGACGTCCCGGTTCAGTTCCTGGAGCAGCTGTTCGCGGTGCTGCGCAGGGCGGGCGTGATCAGCTCACAGCGTGGTGTGAAGGGCGGCTACCGCTTCGCGCGCGAGCCGGCTGAGGTGACGGTGCTGGAGATCGTGGAGCTGCTCGACGGCCCGCTGGGGCGTGACGCGCAGGGGCCGTTCGCGGACGCGGCGGCGGCGGCGCGGAGCGTGCTCGCGCAGACGACGATCGCGGACGTGATCGAGCGCGAGGCACGCGAGGCGGGCGCGAGCATGTACCACATCTGAGCAATCGCACCGGCGGCACGAACCGGGGTGACGCGGGGGTGCGAATGGCCCGGCGTGGGCTCCTTGAAGTGCCCCAGATGAGCAGCTCTGAGCCAGTTTGTCCCCCTTTGACAAGCCCTAAACACGGGCGTTTTGGACACCTGGATAAGAAATCGGTCGCGCATTGACTTCGCGTCATTTTGCGTTTACTTTGCGTGAAGAGAAAGGCGTTGGTAGGGCGTGGCGTGGGGGAGGGTTCCGCGCGTTCGGGCTATCGGCGATAGGCGACGCGAGATGACGGAAGGGATGGACCTCTGACGATGAGTCCGCTGCAAGCGACGGATCGCGCAACGGCGAGAGCATCATGCCGGGCAATTGCAACGCCGAACGGACCGACGCTGGTCGCGCCTCGGCGGCGCGCTGTTACGGCGACGGCGCTCTCGACGGCGCTGCTCGCGTTGGCGCTGACGGTGGCGCTGGCATCGGGGTTCAGGCCCTCTTTCGGCCAGGCGGGCGGCTCGGCGCGCTCCGCGACGGCGGTAGTCGCCGGAGCGGGCGACACGGCGGCGATCCCGGCGGCGGCTCGCACGCAGGTCTCAGCGGCGCTGGGCGCGGCGCAGCCGGCGTTCCACATCCATGCGGCAACCGCGGGCACGCTCGGCGCAAGCAACGCGACGCAGGGGATCAGGGCGAGCTTTGCGGCGACGGGTGTGACGGTGAGCAAGGGCGCTCTCAACCTTCACCTGAGCCTGCGCTCGGTGGGCTACGAGGCGGACGGGCGCGGCCAGGCGGCGCAGTGGCCGGCGGTCGGGCCGACGGCGTACTCGAACCGGGCGACGTACGCGCGCGGCACGCTGAGCGAGTGGTACGCAAACGGCCCGGCGGGCCTCGAGCAGGGATTCACGCTGATGCGTGCACCGTCGCCACAGCCGGGCAGCGCGGCCGCGGATGCGCCGCTGACGCTCGATCTGGCGCTGGCGTCAAACGCGCTGGGGCGGCTCGCGGCGAACGGCCAGAGCCTCACGCTGCAGCGTGGCGACGCGCGGCTGCGCTACGGCAATCTGCTGACGACGGACGCGAACGGCCGCGCGCTGCGCACATGGCTGCAGCTGCGCGGCGGACATGTGCTGATTCGCGTGGACGCGGCAGGCGCGCGCTACCCGGTGACGATCGACCCGCTGGTGCAGGCGGGCAGCAAGCTGACGGGCAACGATGAGCAGGGTGAAGGCATGCTGGGCACGAGCGTGGCGCTGTCGGCGGACGGGAGCACGCTGCTGGTGGGCGGCCCGCGCGATGAAAACGCGAACCGCGGCGCAGCTTGGGTGTTCGTCCGCGAAGGCTCGTCGTGGGTCCAGCAGGGCTCGAAGCTGACGGGCGCAGAACCGCCGAGCGGCTCGGGCGGAGAAGAACAGTGCGCGGAAGAATCCTCTGAAGAAGCAGGGGAATGCGCGTTCGGCAACAGCGTGGCGCTCTCGGCCGACGGCAACACGGCGCTGGTGGGCGAACCGTCGGCGACGGCGATGCCGGGAAGCGCGTGGGTGTTCACGCGCTCGGGCACGAAATGGACGCGCAGCGTGGTGCTGACGGGCGAAGGCGGCATCGACGAAGGACGCTTCGGCAAGAGCGTGGCGCTCTCGGCGGACGGCCAGACGGCGCTGGTGGGCGACCCGTCGGCCTCCTCGCAGCGCGGCAGCGCACTGGTCTTCAAACAGGGACTGTCGGGTTGGGTGCGCAACGCGACGCTGGCGGACATGGAACTGAGCCACCTGGCGCACTTCGGACGCAGCGTGGCGCTGTCGGCTGACGGCGCGACGGCGCTGATCGGCGGCCCGGGCGACTCGGGCTACAAAGGCGCTGCGTGGGTCTTCACGCGCGGAGTCTCGAGCTGGACGCAGCAGGCGGGCAAACTGACGGGCGGGGGCGAGAGCGGGGAAGCGCGCTTCGGCAAGAGCGTGGCGCTGTCGGGCGACGGTGAGACGGCGCTGATCGGGGGTCTCAACGACGCGGAAGGCCACGGAGCGGTGTGGGCGTTCGGGCGCTCGGGCGAAGCGTTCGTGCAGCAGGGCGAAAAGATCACGGGTGCGCCGGAACGCGAACCGCGCTTTGGCTACAGCGTGGCGCTGTCGGGCGACGGCACGCTCGGCCTGGCGGGCTCGCCGCGCGCTGAAAGGACGGGCCTGGTGACGGTGCTGACGCGCTCGGGCGCGAGCTGGCAGGTGGCCGAAGAACAGCTGGCGGGCGAAGGCGAGCAAGGCAGCGGCTGGGGGGGCGCGACGGTGGCGGTCTCCCAAGACGGGACGGTGATGGGCGTGGGCGCGCCACACGACAACGCGCGCGTCGGCTCGGCGTTCGTGTTCACTGGCTCGCCGGGCGTCACGCCGCCGACGGTCACGAACGTGATGCCGGGCGTGGGCGAAGCGGGCGACACGGTGAAGGTCAAGGGAACGAGCTTCACGGGCGCTGAAGAGGTGTTCTTCGATGCACAGCCGACGACGTTCAAAGTCAAATCGGCGCTGACGATCGAAGCGGTCGTGCCGGAAGGCCTCACGGGCACTGTCGACGTGACGGTGAAGACGCCGGCGGGCGTGAGTGTGATCAACCAGGGCGACAAGTTCCGCTACACGACGGGCAAAGGCAAAAACCCGCTTCCGGAAGAAGGCGGTGGCACCACGGGCGGCGGCTCGTCGACGACGCAGACGACGACGGCCGACGGCGGCGGGAAGCTCGCGAGCGGCGGCGTGCTGGGCACGACGAGCTCGGGCGGCGCGGCGTGCGTGCTGAGCCTACGCAACAAGCACCTGGCGGTGACGGGCTCGCGCACGGTGGCGCTGCGCCTGCAGCGCACGGGAGCAGGCGCGTGCAGCGGCAAGCTGACGCTGAGCTTCAACAAGGCCAAGCGCGGCAAGCGGCCGAAGCTGCAGACGATCGGCACGGCGTCGTTCGCGATGGGCTCGGCGAGCAGCAAAGTGCTGAAGATCGACCTGAACAAGGCTGGCCGCAAGCTGTTCGCGGTCCACGGACGCAAGCTCAACGCGAGCCTGTCGTTCGTGCGCTCGCTGCCGGCGCCGAAGCTGGCGCGCAGCGCGAGCGTACGCCTGACGTGGAAGAAAACGAAGAAGGTCACGCTCGGGCGCTGACGCTGAGGGTCATTCCGTAGGCTTAAGGGCGGAACGCACGCGCCCGCGGAGGCGGCGCTGACGGGCGTTTCACTATTGTCGGGGCCGTATGGCCCAAATCCCGATCAACATTTCGCAGCTGGTGGGGAAGACGCCGCTGGTCGAGCTGCGCGACATGCTGGCGGGGACGCCTGCGGCGGACGACGGAGTGCGCCTGTTCGCGAAGCTGGAGTCGTTCAACCCGGGCGGCAGCGTGAAGGACCGGATCGGCGTGGCGATGATCGAGGCGGCGGAGGCGGAGGGCAGGATCGAGCCTGGCCGCACGACGATCGTTGAGGCGACGAGCGGCAACACGGGAATCGCGCTGGCGTTCGTGTGCGCGGCAAAGGGCTATGACCTCGTGCTGACGCTGCCGCAGGGGATGAGCCGCGAGCGCGAGAGCCTGCTGCGGCTGTACGGGGCGCGCGTGGAGGTGACGGAGTCGATGGGCGGGATGAGCGAGGCGGTCGAGGCGGCACAGGCGATGGCGCGCGATGCGGATGTGTTCCTGCCGGACCAGTTCACAAATCCGGCGAACCCAGAGGCCCATCGCAAACACACGGGCCCGGAGATCGAGCGCGCGCTGGACGGCGACGTGGACGTGCTCGTGGCGGGCGTGGGCACGGGGGGGACGATCACTGGCGTGGGCGAGTACCTGCGCAGAGGCAACCCGAAGCTGCGCGTGGTGGCAGTGGAGCCGCGCGGCTCGGCGGTGCTGTCGGGCGAGCGTGCGGGACCGCACCGCATCCAGGGCATCGGTGCGGGCTTCGTGCCGCCGGTGCTCAACCGTGAGCTGCTCGACGAGGTGATCGCGGTGTCGGACGACGACGCGATCCACACGGCGTGGGCGTGCGCGAAACGAGTGGGCCTGCTGGCTGGCATCTCCTGCGGGGCGGCACTGTGGGCGGCGCTCGAGGTCGCGCAGCGGCCGGAGTCGAAGGGCAAGCGGATTGTGGTCGTGATGCCCGACTCGGGCGAGCGCTACGTCTCTCAGGCCTTCTTCGCGCCCTGAGCGGGGAACGATTTTGATGGGCCCCTGTCGGGGCCGATGACCGGCCGAGCGGGCCGGCGCGGAAATAGCTGCACGCTCAACTATCTCGCGGTTTCGGCGCTACGCTTCTGAGATGGCCGGCTTCGAGCTCGCGCGGGTCGTTAAGGAGCTGCGTCGTGACGTGCAGGCGGCACGTACACGTGACCCGGCGGCGCGCGATGTGGGTCAGCTGGAGATCCTCACGACGTGGCCGGGAATCCACGCGCTGCTGGCGCACCGCGTGGCGCACGCGCTGGACGCGGCGGGGGTGCCGCTTCTGCCGCGGATGATCTCGATGCTGACGCGCATGCTGACGGGCATCGAGATCCACCCGAGGGCACTTATCGGCGGAGGCCTGTTCATCGACCATGGCACGGGCGTGGTGATCGGCGAGACGGCTGAGATCGGCGACAACGTGACGCTGTACCAGGGTGTGACGCTGGGCGGCACGGGCTTCGCGACGGGCAAGCGCCACCCGACGGTGCAGGACAACGTGACGATCGGCTCGGGGGCGAAGCTGCTGGGGCCGATCACGATCGGCCACGGCGCGAAGATCGGCGCGAACAGCGTGGTGATCACCGACGTCCCGCCGAACTCGACGGTCGTCGGCAACCCGGGCCACCCGGTGCGGGTCGAGGGCCGTCGCCCGGAGGGTCCGGATGCGGACTGGATCCACCTGCCGGACCCGATCGCCGAGGCGATGCAGGGGATGGCCGCGCGGATCAGCGCGCTCGAACGCCAGGTCGCGGAGCTGTCCGATGATCCCGAGCCCGTCGCGGAGGTACGGCCGCTGCGGACGGTGAAGGGGCCTAATCCGGCGGGGGGCTGAACGGGCGCGCCCGCCGTGCGCGCACCTATGCTGAGGGCATGGCAGCGAACCCCCACGCCGAGCACCTGCAAGAGCTGCTGGAAGGCCTCAACGAGCCCCAGCGCGAGGCGGTCACGCACGGCGAGGGCCCGCTGCTGATCCTGGCCGGCGCGGGCAGCGGCAAGACGCGCGTCCTGACTCATCGCATCGCGCATCTGATCTACTCAGACGAGGCCCAGCCGAACGAGATCCTGGCGATCACGTTCACGAACAAGGCGGCCAAGGAGATGGCCGGCCGCGTCGAACGTCTGCTCGGGCGCGCGACGCGCGGCATGTGGCTGATGACCTTCCACGCCGCCTGCGCTCGCATCCTGCGGGTCGAGGCCGAGCGCCTCGGCTACACGCGCCAGTTCACGATCTACGACCAGGCCGACGCGCGGCGGCTGACCAAGCGCTGCGCGGACGCGGTCGGCGTCGATCCCAAGCGCTACACGCCGGCCGCGATCCACAATCAGATCTCGGCCGCCAAGAACCGCCTTCGCTCGGCCTCGGACCTGCGCGAGGACGCTCCCGACTCGCAGTTCGCGGAGATGCTCGCCGACGTCTACGAACTCTACGAGCGCGACCTGCTGCGGATGAACGCGATGGACTTCGACGACCTGCTGTTCCGCACGGTGAACCTGCTCGAGCTGTTCGAGGACGTGCGCGAGCGCTACCAGACGTCCTTCCGTCACGTGCTCGTCGATGAGTACCAGGACACCAACTACGCGCAGTACCGGATGCTGCAGCTGCTCGTCGGCGGTGGGCGCGAGGGGCCGGCGCGTGGCAACCGCCTGAGCATCCCGGGCCACCGCAATCTGGCGGTAGTCGGCGATGACAGTCAATCGATTTACAGCTTCCGTGGAGCCGAGGTGAAGAACATCCTCGACTTCCAGGAGGACTTCCCGGACGCCCGCGTGGTCAAGCTCGAGCAGAACTACCGCTCGACCGAGACGATCCTGCGCGCGGCCAACGCGGTGATCGCGAACAACCGCGGTGGCATCGCCAAGCGCCTGTGGAGCGATCGCGGCGAGGGCGATCAGATCCACCTGCGCGGTCTCGAGGACGAGCACGCCGAGGCGCGCTTCGTCGTCGGTGAGATCGAGCGACTCCTCGACGAGGGCGCCTCGCGTGAGGAGATCGCCGTGCTGTACCGCACGAACGCGATGTCGCGCGTGATCGAGGACACGCTCGTGCGCCGCGCGATCTCCTACCAGGTGATCGGCGGCACGAAGTTCTACGAGCGCGCCGAGATCAAGGACGCGATCGCCTACCTGCTGTTCCTCGCCAACCCGTTCGACGTGGTCAGCTTCACGCGGATCGCCAATTCTCCACGCCGCGGCCTCGGCCAGACCTCGCTCGCGCGGGTGCTCGCGCATGCCGACGCCGCCGACATCTCGGTCTGGCAGGCGGCGGCCGCACCCGAGGAGGTGCCCGGGCTCGGCACGGCCGCGATCAAGGCGCTGAGGCGCTTCATGGACACGATGGCCGAGCTGCGCAAGCTGGCAGGCACGGCAAACGACGACGGCACGCCCGAGCGCGAGGACGACGAGCTCTCACTGGACATCGATGTCGCGACGGGCGCGGGCGCGGACGGCGTGCCGGTCGGCGACCTGATCGAGACCGTGCTCTCGCAGACGGGCTACGTCGAGGCGCTCGAGGCCGAGCGTACGATCGAGGCGCAGGGGCGGATCGAGAACCTCGAACAGCTCGTCGAGGTCGGTCGCGAGTTCGACGCGACGGCCGAGGCCGAGAACGACACCTTGGAGGTCTTTCTGCAGGAGGTGGCGCTCGTCGCCGACGCTGACGCGCGCAGCGACGATGAGGGCCTGGTCACGCTGATGACGCTGCACAACGCGAAGGGTCTTGAGTACCCGACGATCTTCATCGCCGGCTGCGAGGAGGGCGTCTTCCCGCACTCGCGCGCGCTCGACGAGGGTGGCCTGGAGGAGGAGCGGCGCCTGTTCTATGTCGGCGTGACGCGTGCGATGCGCGAGCTCTACCTGACCTACGCCCAGCGTCGCGCCGTGTTCGGCGCGCAGACGATGGGCCTGCGCAGCCGCTTCCTCGGCGAGATTCCAGCTGAGCTGCTCGACGAGGTCGAGCCGAGCGACAGGCTGCGGATCGGCGCGCCGAGCGGGTCGACGATCGCGGCTGGGCTCGGCCGTGGCAGGCGTGCGACCGCGCTGCTCGGCGGCTCGGGCTCCGATGGCGGCAACGGCGCCGCCGGCGGCGAGTGGGCCGCCTCCAGCTCGCCGCAGACCGCCGTCGCCTTCCGCCTCGGCGAGGACGTCGTGCACGCGGCCTTCGGCGAGGGCGTCGTCACGGGCGTCGAGCCCGACGGCGTGATCGTCGTGCGCTTCGCCGGCGACGGCTCGGAGCGCAAGCTGATGGCCGAGTACGCGCCTGTCAGCCGTCGCTGAACGACGACGTGGCGCCGCCAGTTCGACGCGTAGCATCACGCCCGTGAGCGCGCAGATCATCGACGGCAAGGCGATCGCCGCGCAGGTGCGCGCCGAGGTGGCCGAGCAGGTCAAGGAGTTCAGCGAGCAGACCGGGCGCGTGCCGGGTCTCGCGACCGTGCTCGTCGGCGACGACCCCGGCTCGGCGGTATACGTCGCCGGCAAGCAGCGAGCCTGCGCCGAGGTCGGGATGAAGCCGTTCGACGTGCGCCTGCCCGCCGATTCTTCCTTCGAGGCCGTGGCCGACGTGCTTGCTCGACTGAAGGCCGACGAGCAGGTCAGCGGCATCCTCCTGCAGCTGCCCGTGCCGGAGCACCTCGACGGCGCGACGCTGACCAACATGGTTCCGCCGGAGAAGGACGTCGACGGGCTCACGCCCGTCAACGCCGGGCTGCTCTCGCTCGGCCTGCCCGGCCTGCGCTCGTGCACGCCGCAGGGCGTGATGGAGCTGCTCGCGCACGCGGGGGTCGCGCTGGAGGGCGCCGAAGCGGTCGTTGTCGGGCGCTCGAACCTGTTCGGCAAGCCGATGGCGCAGCTGCTGCTCGCCGAGAACGCGACCGTCACCGTGTGCCACTCGCGCACGCGCGATCTGCGCGAGGTGTGCGCCCGCGCCGACGTGCTGATCGCCGCCGTCGGGCGACCGCGCCTGATCGGCGAGGGCTTCGTCAAGCCGGGAGCGGTCGTGATCGACGTGGGCATGAACCGCCTCACGCCGGAGCAGGCTCACAACAAGAGCGGTCTCGTCGGCGACGTCGACTTCGCGGCGGCCTCGCAGGTGGCCTCATGGATCACGCCGGTCCCCGGCGGCGTCGGGCCGACGACGATCGCCTTCCTGCTGCGCAACACCTTGCAGGCGGCTCGTCGCCAGGCGGGAATCGAGCAATGACGTCGAACAGTTCCCGACATGAGCCCTAGCAAGGTCCGCGCCGGCGAGCTGCTGGCGCTGGTGGGCGCCGCCTGCGTGATCGTCTCGCTGCTGGTGCCCTATTACGAAGGCCCGACGACGGGCACGCTCACGGTCTGGGACACGTTCGGCCCGGCCGCGGCGCTGTTGCTGGCGGCGACGGCTGCGGGCCTGTGCCTGTTCGCAACGACGCTGGCCGAGCGCAGCACGGCGCTGCCGGTGGTGGCCGCAGTGTGGGCCATTCCACTTGGCCTGGCCGGCGTGATCTCGGCGATCGTGCGGCTGCTCGAGCGGCCCAACCACGCGACCGCCGTCTGCGCCGGCGCGTGGCTCGCACTTGCCGGCACGCTCGCGATCCTCGCCGGGGGATGGCAGGCGGTCCGCGACGAACGACGCTCGAAGTACACGCCGGCGACGCCGGCGCCGCGCCCGAGGCCGGACGGCGGCGAGCAGGCGAACGGCGGGGGAGCGGCGTGAAGCTCGACGTCGCCCGCGTGCGCCTGCCTGAACGGATCGAGGCGGCCGGAGCCGTCGTTCTGCTGCTCGCCCTGTTCCTGCTCGACTGGTACGGCAACGACATCACTGACACGCTTCCGGGCAGCCACATAAGCGGCGGGACGGTCGGCAGCACCGGCTGGCAGTCGTTCACGAGCAGCCGCTGGATCTGGCTGGCGACGATCGTGCTCGCGCTCGGTTCGACGTATGCGGCGGCAGCCGCCCAGCGGCTCGACGGGCCCGTCCGGCTGGGCGCGTGCGTACTCGCCTTGGGGGCCCTGTCGAGCGTCCTGATCCTCTACAGGATCGTCCACCATCCGGGCCCGGGCCTCAGCGGGCACGGCGTGCGCATCGCCTACGACGTCAAGTTCGGCATCTGGCCGGGGCTGATCGGCGCACTCGCGATGATAGCCGGCGGCTGGCTGCAACTGCGGAGCGAAGGCGGGCTGCCCTGGCCCTCCCCGCCCGAGCGCGAGCGCCCACCTGTGGCCGAGCCGCCAAGCGATCAGCCGGAGCAGGCCTTCAGCGGGCTGACCGTCTCGCAGTCGGAGCCCGGCGCCGGCTCGCCGCCGCCCGATCGCGCCGGTTAGCTCGCGGCGCCTAGAATCCGCGGCGTGATCGACCGCGACGAGGTACTGCACGTGGCGCGCCTGGCGCGTCTTGCGCTGGGCGAGGACGAGCTCGAGCCGATGGCGCAGGAGCTCTCGGTCGTGCTCGACCACATCGCCAAGATCGGCGAGCTCGAGTTGGACGACGTGCCGCCGACCTCGCACGTCGTCGAGTTGACCGGCGCGCTGCGTCCCGATGAGCCGCGGCCGTCGCTGCCGCGTGAGGTCGCGCTCGGGCAGGCGCCTGCTGTCGATCAGGATGGGTTCCTCGTCCCGAGCCCTCAGGCGTCATGAGCACGTATGGCGGCGCTGGGTCGGCGTCCTCGGTCGCTCGCGTGCATAGCACGCCACGCTCCCTGCGTCCTTGTACCGCTTGCCCTGCGCACCCACGATGAGCGGATCAGACATTCTCAGGCTCTCTGCCGCGCAGGCCGCAGCGGCGATCGATCAGGGCGAGCTCGCTGCCGATGAGCTGTTCGCCTTCTACCGCGAGCGCGCGCAAGCGGACGCGAGCGCGAACGGCGACGGGCTCAACTGCTTCACGTGGGTCGCCGAGGACGCGTCGACCACGCCGCTTCAGTCGGGCCCGGGCTGGTCGGACTCGACGGACGCGCCCGGAGACGGCCCGCTTGCCGGCGTGCCGCTCGCCGTCAAGGACCTGTTCTGCACGAAGGGCGTGCCGAGCCAGTCGGGCTCGCGCATCCTCGAGGGCTACCGCCCGCCGTATACGGCCAATGCCGTGCAAAAGCTGACGGCCGCCGGTGCGACGCTGCTGGCCAAGACCAACCAGGACGAGTTCGCGATGGGCTCCTCGACGGAGAACTCGGCCTACGGGCCGACGCTCAACCCGTGGGACCGCTCGCGCGTGCCGGGCGGCTCCTCGGGCGGCAGCGCAGCGGCCGTCGCCGCCGGTCTCGCACCGTGGGCGATCGGCACGGACACGGGCGGCTCGATCCGCCAGCCGGCCGCTTTGTGCGGGATCGTCGGGCTGAAGCCGACATACGGCGCCGTCTCGCGCTTCGGCATGATCGCGTTCGCGTCCTCGCTCGATCAGGCGGGCCCGCTGACGCGCGACGTGACCGACGCGGCGCTGATGCTCAAGCAGATGGTTGGCCGCGACCGCTGCGATGCGACCTCACTCGACTTTCCGCACGAGATCGAGCTGCCGAGTGCAGAGCGCCTCGACGGCCTGCGCCTGGGCGTGCCGGCCGAGCTGCGCGCGCCCGACGCCGACGCGGCCGGCGGCGAGGCCGGCGCGGGCGCGCAGATCGAGCCGGGCGTGCGCGAGTCCTTCGAGCGCGCGCTGAGGCTCGCCGAAGACCTGGGGGCCTCAGTCGAGGAGATCCGCCTGCCGCACGCCCCGCACGCGCTCTCGGCCTACTACGTGCTGGCGCCGTCGGAGGCCAGCTCGAACCTGGCGCGCTTCGACGGCGTGCGCTACGGCCTGCGCGCGCCCGACGCGGAGGACCTGCTCGACATGTACACGCGCACGCGCCACGATGGCTTCGGCAAGGAGGTCAAGCGGCGGATCATGCTCGGCACGTACGCGCTCTCCTCGGGCTACTACGACGCCTACTACGGCCGCGCCCAGCGCGTGCGCACGAAGATCGCCGAGGACTTCAAGACTGCCTTCCAGAAGGTCGACTTGATCCTCACGCCGACCTCGGCCAACGTCGCCTTCGGTCTCGGCGAGAAGACGGCCAACCCGTGGTCGATGTACCTGAGCGACTACTTCACCGTGCCGATGTCGCTCGCCGGCATCCCCGCGATCTCGATTCCCTGTGGGCTGTCCGAGGGCCTGCCCGTCGGCCTGCAGATCGCCGGTCCGGCGTTCAGCGAGAACCGGCTGCTCGACGCTTCCTTCGCGCTCGAGCAGGCACTCGGCTTCGAGGAGGGGGCGGCGCGTGTCTGAGGCCAAGAAGCCGACGCCCGGCGGCGCGGGCAGCGGCGGGACCGACGCCGTGGCAGGCGGCGGTCCGGGCACGAATGGCGCAGGGCCGCGCCTGGAGCCGGTGATCGGCCTGGAGATCCATGTCCAGCTCGCGACCAAGACGAAGATGTTCTGCAGCTGCGCGCTGTCGTTCGGGGAGCCGCCGAACACGCGAACATGCCCCGTCTGTCTCGGGCTGCCGGGCAGCCTGCCCGTGGCCAATGCCCAGGCGATTCACTTCGGCCTGATGATCGGCATGGCGCTCGGCTCCGAGCTCGCGCCGCGATCCATCTTTCATCGTAAGAATTATTTTTATCCTGATCTGCCGAAGGGCTACCAGATCTCCCAGTACGACGAGCCGCTGTGCCTCGGCGGTCACCTCGGCGAGGTTCGGATTCATCGCGTTCACTTGGAGGAGGACGCGGCAAAGCTGACGCACGTGGGGGAGAGCGGGCGGATTCACGGTTCCGATGCGAGCGTCGTCGATTTCAACCGCGGTGGCACGCCGCTGGCGGAGATCGTCACCGAGCCGGACATCCGCACGGCCGAGCAGGCGAGCGAGTGGCTGAAGCTGCTGCGCACGACGCTGCGCTCGCTCGGCGTGAGCGATGTGAACATGGAGGAGGGCTCGCTGCGCTGCGATGCCAACATCTCACTGCGCCCGACCGGCACCGACGAGCTCGGGGTGAAGACCGAGCTGAAGAACATGAACTCCTTCCGCTTCATCGAACGGGGGATCAAGGCCGAGGTCGAGCGCCAGCGCGCGATCATCGAAGGCGGCGGGCAGGTCGTGCAGGAGACGCTTCATTTCGACCCCAATTCGGGTGCGATCTCCTCGCTGCGCTCGAAGGAGGAGGCGCACGACTACCGCTACTTCCCCGAGCCCGACCTTTTGCCGGTGGCAATCGACGAGCGGATGCTCGAGGCGGCGCGCGCCGACATGAGCGAGCTGCCGGCGGCGCGCGCCGAGCGCTTCGAGCGCGAGCTGGAGCTGACCGCGGAGAGCGCGCAGCTGCTGGCCTTCCGCAGCGAGCTCGGCGATTACTTCGAGCAGGCGCTCGCGGCGAAGGCCGACCCGCCGGCGCCCGCGCAGGCGCTTGCCAACTGGGTCGGCGGCGATCTCCTCCCACGCCTCGGCGAGGGCGAGGACCCGGCCGACTCGAAGGTCGAGCCCGGCGCGCTCGCGGCGCTCGTCGGCCTCGTCGCCGAGAAGAAGGTCAGCGTCGGCGCCGGGCGCCAGGTGCTCGACAAGCTCGTCGCCGAGGGTGGCTCAGACCCGGCCGCGATCGTCGAGGCCGAGGGGCTCGCCGCGATCGGCGGCGGTGACGAGCTGGCCGAGATCGTGGCGGCTGCGCTCGCCGCCAACGCCGACGCGGCCGAGCGCGTGCGCTCGGGCAACGCCAAGGCGATCGGGCCGATCATCGGCGCCGTCATGCGCGAGACCAAAGGGCGCGCCGACGGCGGCGAGGTCACGCGGCTCGTGCACGAGCAGCTCGGCATCTGAGGGCCCTGACACTCGCAAGCCTGTCGCGGCCCACATTTTGGACTCCAGGCCAATGGCATCCGTCGGCCCCTCGGCCAAGATGATCCGCGATGCAACCCTCATCCCTCAACAGAACCTCAGCTTCTCCTCGGCGGTTCATCCTGCTGCCGGAGGAGTCGGTGGATGGACACGGTCAGCGACCGCGGATCCGTCGCTATCGCCTCACGAGCGTCGGTCGGCGCCCCGACTACAGCGGGGTCGATGTCGCAACCGCACGGATAGCCCGCGAGTCCGGTCGGCTCAGCCGGGTGTAGCAACGGCGTCCCACACCGATCCCGTTTCGGCTTCCCTCTGGCCGGGGCGGGCGTGTGCAGCCGGACAGGGCCGCGGTTCCCTGTCCGGCTGCACCACCGAAACTGGCTCCAGCTGCGCTCCTGAGACGTGACCGGCGTCGAGAAATAGGAAGAGTGCAGCTACTCGGACTTCGGTGTAGTCTGGCTTCCTCGATTCTGGATTAGTCTACGCCAGCGAGTGGTGCTCGCTGCTCCATGTCGTGGGGGGTGAATATGCGGTGCCACAAGATCTGGTTGTCGTGGTGCCGGGCATAACGGGCAGTTCGCTGGCCGACGCTCGCGGTCGCGAGGTGTGGGGTCTGGGCGCGGGTTCACTGATACGGGCCCTTGCGACACTCGGGGGGTCGCTCAGGGACCTGACGCTGCCGGCCGACTTCGGTGAGGGGGCCGCCCCCGATGGTGTGGGGGCAACCGGGCTGATCATGGGGCTTCACGGGATCCCCGGCGTGTGGACGCCGGGGGCAGGCTATCGCGCACTGATGGGGTTCCTGGGGCAGCGTCGCTTCGGCCTGTCGCTCGACCGACCTGACGGCCCACCTGGGAATCTCGTGCCGTTCGCCTATGACTGGAGGCTGTCGAATCGCTGGACGGCGGTGATGCTCAAGCGCCGGGTGGAACACGCGCTGACGCGCTGGCGCGCCTCTGCTCCGGAAAGGCGGGATGCCAAGGTGGTGTTCATCTGCCACTCGATGGGCGGCCTCGTTGCGCGACACTACATCGAGCGCAACGGCGGGGCCGAGGTCACCCGGTCACTGATCACCCTCGGCACCCCCCATCGGGGCGCTTTGGATGCGTTGGAGCGGCTCGTCAATGGCGTGCGCAAGGGCGTGGGCCCGTTGCGGTTGGACCTCACTGGCTTCTTGCGGTCGCTCCCTTCCTCTTACGAGCTGCTGCCCGAGTATGCGTGCATCGAGGGCGCCGACATGAGCCTCTTGAAGGTGACCGAGCGCGAGCTGCCTGGCCTGAGCAGCGAGATGGTGAAGATGGGAGTCAGCTTCCACAACGAGCTCGACCAGGCCCCTCCGGATTACTCGCTGCTGCCGGTGGTCGGCATCGGCCAGCCTACATCCCTCACTGCTCGTCTCGTGGACGACCGCGTCGTGCCACTGCCGACCATCAACGGACGTGAACCCAAGGGTGACGGCACTGTGCCGCGTCTGTCTGCGAGGCCGAGGCGGCTGGAAGAGCACGACCCATCGATCAAGGGTGTCGGCGAGGGGCATGGTTCGCTCCCCTCGCACAGATCGGTGCTGGAACAGCTCGAGTTCGTCCTGACGGCCGAAGAGGTCACCTACAGGGCGGCTGATGCCGGGGAGGTCGACGATGACCGCCTTCTCGGAGTGTCGGTCTCCGATTTCAATGAAGCGGGCGAGCGCATGAAGGTGACCGTGAGCGCCGCCGAGCCAAGGCTCCTGCAGGTGGTCGCGCTCGACGAGTCCGGAAGAGAGTCCGCCCGCGAGCTCGTTCGCTTCGATGATGCCTCCGATCGTGAGGGGCGGGCGCTCGGCGTCGCGGCGTTCGAGCCTCTCGCGCCTGGCGGGTATTGGATGATCGCGATGGCGCCCGACGATCCCGGCGGCCTGGAAGTGCAGCCGGTGCGGGCGACGACGCTCGTTTGGGGCATGGCATGAGCGAGTCCGCCGAGGAGCCGCACACCAGCAGACTCCTTGTGGCCGTCGGAATGGGCACCTATGAGCACCTGGAACGGCTGCCGAGAGCGGTCAGCGACGTCGAAGCCGTCGCTGATCGTTTTCAGGGCGCCGGGTTCACGCCCACGACCATCCTTGACATGCCGCGGGAACCCACGGTGCGCGCGATACATGAGGCGTTGCCGGAGGAACAGCTTCGAGGATCGAGCGCAGTGCTGGTCCTGCTGTGGGCGGGGCACGCTGCGGAAAACAGCAATACCCGCTCCTTGCGCCTGTTCACCACCGCGAACCGGGCCAGCGACCCGGACGGGCTCGCCGTCACGGCCGAGGACGTGGCGGAGATCGCGGCGCGCAGCGGAGCCAGTCAGATCCTGATGATTCTCGACGCGTGTTACTCGGGCGGATCGGTGATCGATGTCGCGCGAGTCGTCGACTCCGTGCAACACAAGCTGATAGATGGCGAACCGCGCTGGCTCGGCGTGTTCGCTTCCTCTCAGGCGTATGAACGCGCGGTCGACGGCGCACTTGCGAGCAAGCTGCTCGATCTGCTCGAGCACGGTCCCTCAACCCGTGAGATGCAGATTCGTTGGAACAGCTTCCAGGCGGGAGTTCGTGGTGATGACCTGATTGATGCGCTCGCCAAAGAATGGCAGGAGGAACGGCAGGCGCCGAAGCGGTTCTCCTCGGGCGATCCTTGGCCGATTCTTCCTAACCCCCGATACAGGGAAGGCGCACCCGAGCAGGTCGTGGAGCACTTGCTGTGGGCCGCTCGCGGCGGCGCGCAGAACGAGGCTGGGGTCTCGGGGTTCTGGTTCACGGGCCGCGTCGCTCCGCTCCGTCGGATCGTGGAGTGGATGACCGTTGGCGAACCTGGGCTGTGCATCCTCACGGGCTCGGCCGGGTGCGGCAAGTCGGCGGTCGCGGGCCGGATCGTGTCGCTCTCGAACTCCGAGGAGCGCGCGAACATTGCCGCTGCGCAGGGCCTGCCGCCGGCGGATCTCGACCCAGGAGAGGGTTCCGTTGCGGGCCATCTCCAGGCTCGTGGATTGACCCTCGAGCATTGTTCGGAGATGCTCGCACGGGTCCTTGACGTGCCGGCGGCAGGCCAGATTCCGAACCATCACGATGTGCTTGCGTGGGCGAGCAGACTCGAGCAGCCGCCGGTGCTCGTATTCGACGGACTTGACGAGGCCGGCACCGAGGGATTCCGGATAGCGACCGATCTGCTCGCGCCATTGGCCAGCTATGCGCTCGTGCTCGTCGCCTCGCGCGAGACCGCGGCCAGGGATGACGGTGAGTCGCTGCTGAGTTCCCTCGGAAGCTCGGCCGTTCGCATCGACTTGGACGCGGATCGCGGCGCGACCGACCGCGATGTGCACGACTACGTGATCGCCAGGCTGACCGGGTTCCTGGGGACGCCGGTCGAGCAGGCGATGGACGCGGAGCTGGTTGCCGAGGAGGTAGTGCGCCTCGCGCGTTCCGAAGAGGACGCTTCAGGGGGGCCGTTCCTGCTCGCCAGGATCCTGACCTCGCAGCTGATCGCGAATCCGATTCACACCTCTGCGGAGGACTGGCGCTCGCGCATGTCGGTTTCCGTCGAGGAAGCCTTTGCGACTGATTTGGCGCAGGGTCGCCCACTGGTACGCGACGGCGAGGAGCTTCCGCACGCTGCCCGGGAGATGCTCGGCGCGCTTGCCTACTCCTACGGCTCGGGATTCCCGGCGGATGACGTGTGGCCTGCTGTCGCGAGCGTCCTGTCTCCGACGGGCACGCAGTATGGGCGGCTCGACGTCTACTGGGTGCTCGGCGAGTACAGCCGGTACGTCACCGCGTCGGGTCTGGGCGGGAGCGCCGTGTACCGGCTTCACCAGAGACTCGCAGACACGCTGCGCGAGGACGACCGGCGCGAGGGCATTGCCAATGCCACGAGTCTGGTCGCCGGGTCGCTCCTCGAGCTGTACGGCGGGCTTCTCGAGCGGGGCGAGAGGGCGATCTCGCATCCCTACCTGTGGCTCTACGCATGGCGCCACGCCGTCGACGGTGAGTTGCCGGCGATCGAGTCGCTGAAGCTCCTTGCCGATTTGGACCCCGCGCTGACGCCTGACGTGGCGATGTCCCTCAACAGTCTCGGGGTCTCTTACAGCGAGGTGGGCCGCCGAGCCGACGCAGTCGCACCGACCGAGCGCGCGGTCGAGCTCTACGAGCGCCTGGCCAACGAGAACCCTGCCTTTCTCAACGATCTGGCCGGCTCGCTCAACAGCCTGGGCAACCGCTACAGCGAGGTGGGCCGCCGAGCCGACGCAGTCGCACCGACCGAGCGCGCGGTCGAGATCTACGAGCGCCTGGCCAAGGAGAACCCCGCGTCTCTCAACGATCTGGCCGGCTCGCTCAACAACCTCGGGGTCTTCTACAGCCAGGTGGGGCGCCGAGCGGACGCGGTCGCACCGACCGAGCGCGCGGTCGAGATCCGCGAGCGCCTGGCCAACGAGAACCCCGCGTTTCTCAACGAGCTGGCCGGCTCGCTCAACAACCTCGGCAACCGCTACAGCGAGGTGGGGCGCCGAGCGGACGCGGTCGCGCCGACCGAGCGCGCGGTGGAGATCCGCGAACAGCTGGCCGAGGAGAACCCGGCTTTCCTCGGCCAGCTGGCTGCCTCGCTCAACAACCTGGGCAGCTGCTACAGCGACGTGGGGCGCCGAGCGGACGCGCTCGCGCTCACCGAGCGCGCGGTCGAGATCCGCGAGCGCCTGGCCGAGGAGAACCCCGCGTTCCTCAGCGATCTGGCCGGCTCGCTCAACAACCTCGGGGTCTTCTACAGCCAGGTGGGGCGCCGAGCGGACGCGGTCGCACCGACCGAGCGCGCGGTCGAGTTCCACGAGCGCCTGGCCGAGGAGAACCCGGCGTTTCTCGGCGAGCTGGCCGGCTCGCTCAACAACCTAGGCAACCGCTACAACGAGGTGGGGCGGCGTGTCGATGCGGTCGCACCGACCGAGCGCGCGGTGGAGATCCGCGAACAGCTGGCCGAGGAGAACCCGGCGTTTCTCGGCGACCTGGCCAATTCGCTCAACAACCTCGGGGTCTTCTACGGCGACGTGGGACGACGAGCGGACGCGGTCGCGCCAACCGAGCGCGCCGTCGAGATACACGAGCTCCTGGCCAAGGGGAACCCCGCGTTCGTCAACGACCTGGCCGGATCGCTCAACAACCTGGGAATACGCTACAGCGAAGTGGGCCGCCGAGCCGACGCAGTCGCGCCGACCGAGCGCGCGGTGGAGATCCGCGAACAGCTGGCCGAGGAGAACCCGGCTTTCCTCGGCGACCTGGCCGCCTCGCTCAACAACCTGGGAATACGCTACAGCGAAGTGGGGCGCCAAGCCGACGCAGTCGCGCCGACCGAGCGCGCGGTCGAGATCCACGAGCAGCTGGCCAAGGAGAACCCGGGGTTCCTCGGCGAGCTCGCCGGCTCGCTCAGCAACGTGGGCAACCGCTATAGCGAGGTGGGCCGCCTCGAAGATGCAGTCGCACCAGCCGAGCGCGCTGCCGAGATCCGCGAGCGCCTGGCAAGGGAGAACCCGGCGTTCCTAGTAGACCTAGCCGGCTCGCTCAACAACCTCGGGGTCCTGTTCAGCGGCGTGGGCCGTGGGGCGGATGCGGTCGCGCCAATGGAGCGCGCGGTCGAGATCCGCGAACAGCTGGTCGAGGAGAACCCGGTGTTTCTCGGCGACCTGGCCGGCTCGCTCAACAACCTCGGGATCTTCTACAGCCAGGTGGGGCGCCAAGCGGACGCGGTCGCACCAACCGAGCGCGCGGTGGAGATCCGCGAGCGGCTGGCCGAGGAGAACCAGGCGTTTCTCGGCGACCTGGCCAATTCGCTCAACAACCTCGTACTCCGTTACGGCGAGATGGAAGATCACGCTACCGGGCAATCGAGGTGGGACCAGGTGATCGCGCGGTTCGCGCCCAGCGCCGTAGCCGGCGTGATCCTGAGGCTCCGCCGGCTTCGCTCCAGCGAGGAATTCGAAGAGGGCGTGCGCGACCTCGTATCTGCTCACAAGCTCGATTCTCGTGAGGACACGCGTCTTACCGCTGACGTGCATCACGGCTGTCGATCCTTCCGCTCGCGAGATCCAGAGCGCTTCGACCGCCTCTGGCAGAACGAGGCCGGAGAATGTCCAACCTGGCTCACCGTGTCAGACGAGGCAATCGAGACCTGCGTGGAGTGGCTCAGAACGCCCACCTGGGTGGCCTCGCGGGACTACCTGACATCCCACGCCGAGCTGCTCAGCGAGACCGGTGTCGCCGCACTGACTGAGGTGGCTCTCGACTATCCCGAGGAGCCGCTGATAGCCCAACACCATGCTCTCCTGAGGGAAATTGGACAGGCGGGTATCGACTCGTCCTACAAGCCTCTCCTCGCCGCAGATGTCGCCCGTGCCTGGCGTGCGATCGGTGATCTCGAAGACTCCGAGCGGTTCCTGCTCGAGCACCTCGAGGAGCTGTCGAGTGACTATGCCATCGCCGCGCTGTCTGAGAGAGACCCCCTCGGCGTGGCGGTGCTGACGATGGCGCGCGCCGGGGAAGCCGACCTCGCCTATCGCGTGATGAAGGGGGCGGAGACCCAAGTAGAGGTGCTCGTCGCGGCGCGACACGCGCCCGAGCCGGAGAGGCTCTGGGCAGTCTCCACAATCTGCCTGGCTGCCGCGGCCGACGACGCTCAACGCGCCAAAGCTGCCCTGCACATTGCGATCGCCCTTGCGATCGCAGGCAGCCGTGAAGTGTCGGTGGACATGGTTCATCAGCTGCATCTCGGCGAGTCGCCGGTAGACGAGCTGCTCGATGACCTGGCAGACGCGATCGCTCATCACCCCCAGCACGCCGCTACCCTCACGACGCTCCTCCGGTCTCTCAGCGCGCCCGACCGATAGCCGGCTCGCGCACTGCGCCCTGCCGGCAATTTCATCACCGGGCTCCCCGGCAACACCTGCGCCGAGTACCCTGGTACCCATGAACGAATCAACTTCCAAACCGCTCGGCCGGACGATCATCGCGGGCTTGGTCCTGCTGATCGCGGCCTGGCTCCTGCTGCACTTCGTGATCGGCATCGTCACGGCGATCGCGAGCATCCTCGTGGTGGTGCTGGCGATCGTGGCCGTCATCTGGGCCTTGCGCGTCCTCCTGTAGGGCAGCCGGGCGATGGCATACGTGGTCATCGCCGTCTGCTTCGGCTTGGCGGGCGGCATCGTGGGACGGATCAAGGGCAGCTCGTTCGTGCTGTGGTTCCTGATCTCCGGTGCGGTGCCGTTCTTCGGCCTGCTGGCGGCGGTCTTCTACCGCTTCGAGCGCGACGAGCTGCGTCGCGAATGCCCGCGCTGCCACAAGGTCGTGAAGATCCACGACACGCTGTGCACGCGCTGCGGTATGGAGCTCGGCTTCCCCGAGCGCGTGATCGCGCCGGAATCGTGGAAGCGCCCGGCGGCCGGCTCCTGAGCAGTCGCCCCTGAGGGGTCACGCATCTCAGACATCTGTACTCGTCGTTAGACTGAACGGTACGGAAGGTGAATTGGCGAGGTGCCATGAACGGCTGATAACCGGGAGTCCGGCGTAGCCGTCGGATGGGGTTCGAGTCCTCCTCCTTCCGCAGCGACTTGCGCGGCCAAGCGGCTACGGAAAGGGGGCGCCAATCATCACGCGCCCGGCGGGTAGCAACCGTCCTTGCATTTCCGCCCGTTTGCCCGTCGAGCCGCCAGGGGTGGTACCGTGGGTCTTGGTTATCAGCCGTTCCGGGGTAGCTCCCCGGCTTTCCGACCCGCCCCATCTCGGGCGGGTTGGCTCGTTAAGGGACGGTATTTCGCAGCTCGCTGGTCCTCGCTTCGCGCCCCTAAGTGAGGGCACCCTAACCCGGATTCGGCTTACCTAAGCCAAATACTGCCCTAGTGTGTGCTTGACAGACGATGAGCAGGCAGACGAATCCGACACCACTGGCGGAGCCCGCGCAGGATCTCGACGCGGCGGCGCTGGACCGCCCGGACTACCGCCCGCCGGGCAACGCACACACGCTGATCGCCCGCCTGATCCGCCGGGCGGGCTTCACGCACGAGCGCGACTTCGTCTTGCGCGTGGTCCAGCCGGCGCTGGTGGGGCTGATCGACGGCACGGTGTCCTCGCTGGCGCCGATCTTCGCGGCGGCGATCGCGGCGAACTCGCACACGGCTTTGCTCGTCGGGCTCTCGACGGCGCTCGGCGCGGGCGTCAGCATGGGCTGGTCGGAGGCGCTGTCGGACACGGGCGAGCAGACAGGCCGCGGCTCGGCGATCGTGCGCGGCTCGATCACAGGCGGGATGACGGCGCTGGGCGGCCTGTTCCACACACTGCCGTTCATCATCGGCAACGTGCACACGGCGCTGCTCGTGGCGGGCTGCGTGGTGGCGGTGGAGCTGTTCGTGATCGCGTGGGTGCGCAACCGCTTCCTCGAGGTCTCGATGCGCTCGTCGCTGCTCGTCGTGACGGTGGGCGGGGCGATCGTGCTGGCGATCGGCGTCGGCATCGGCTCCTCTTGATCTTTTGAGGGCTCCCTCACGGTCGCGATATGACCGCGGACGGCTCCAGCGCAGGATCGCCCCCAACCCCAGGAAAACGCCTGCGATCCGGGAAAAACCCACTGGTACACTGGCCTTTATCCCTGTATAGGGGCCCCAAGGAGCTCGAGCTGATGGAAGGAGGTCGATGAGATGCGCGCGGTCGATGCCGTGATGGAATGCTTGAAGGCGGAGGGCGTGGACGTCGTCTTCGGCCTCCCGGGCGGGGCGAACCTGCCGACATATGACGCGTTCGTCAACGGCGGCCTGCGCCACATCCTCGTACGCCACGAGGCGGGCGGCGGCCATGCGGCCGAGGGCTACGCCAAGGCGACAGGCAAGGTCGGCGTGGCATTCGCGACGAGTGGCCCCGGCGCGACGAACCTGATCACGCCGATCTGCGACGCGATGATGGACTCGGTTCCGGTGGTCTTCATCACGGGCCAGGTGCGCACGGAACTGCTCGGCACGGACGGCTTCCAGGAGGCGGACACGATCGGCATCACGATGCCGATCGTCAAGCACTCGGTGATGATCACGCGCCCGCAGGACATCCCGCGGGCGATCCACGAGGCCTTCCACATCGCCCGCTCGGGTCGCCCGGGGCCGGTCCTGGTCGACATCCCCCAAGACCTTTCCCGAGCGGAGATCGACTACGAGCCGGTCACGGACGTGCGCCTGCCGGGCTACCAGCCGCGCGTGGAGGGCAACCAGAAGCAGATCCGCCAGGCGGCGAAGGCGCTGGCCTCCTCGCAGCGCCCGGTGATCTACGCGGGCGGCGGCGTGGTCAACGCGGAAGCGGCGGAGGAGCTGACGGAGTTCGCGACATCGGACCGCTTCCCGGTCACGTGCACGCTGATGGGTCTCGGCGCGTTCGGAGCCCCGCACGAGCAGTGGCTGGGCATGCTCGGCATGCACGGCACGCGCGCGGCCAACTACGCGATGGACGAGGCGGACCTGATCTGCGCGGTGGGCGCGCGCTTCGACGACCGCATCACGGGCAAGCTCTCGGAGTTCGCGCCGCGGGCGAAGTTCATCCACATCGACGTCGACCCGGCGGAGATCTCGAAGAACGTGCCGGCGCACATCCCGATCGTGGGCGACGCCAAGCACGTGCTGGCGAAGCTGCTGATCGAGTACCGCGCGATCGGCGCGGACCCGGCGCGCCTGGAGTCGTGGTGGAGCAGGATCGACGGCTGGAAAGCGAAGTATCCGCTGGCTTACGAGGACTCTCAGGACAACGAGATCAAGCCCCAGTACATGGTGCAGGCGCTGTACGAGGCGACCAAAGGCGAGGCGATCGTGACGAGCGACGTCGGCCAGCATCAGATGTGGGCGGCGCAGTACTACGACTTCCCCAAGCCCCGTCGCTGGATCAACTCGGGCGGCCTCGGCACGATGGGCTTCGGCCTGCCGGCGGCGATGGGTGCTGCGGTCGGCTGCCCGGATCAGCTCGTGTGCTGCATCGCGGGCGACGGCTCGGTGCAGATGAACGCGCAGGAGCTGGCGACGTGCGCGCAGGAGCAGATCCCGATCAAGGTTTTCATCATGAACAACGGTTACCTGGGCATGGTCCGCCAGTGGCAGGAGCTGTTCTGGGACGGCAAATACAGCCACGTCGAGACGGGCGAGTTCCCGGACTTCGTCAAGCTGGCGGAGGCCTACGGCGCGACGGGCATGCGCTTCGAGGACAAGACGACGCTCGTGGCGGACATGAAGCGGGCGATCGAGACGCCGGGCCCGGTGTTCGTCGACGTGCGCGTGACCCGCGAGGAGAACACATACCCGATGATCCCGGCCGGGCAGGCTGCCCGCGAGATGGTCGGGTGAGCGCCGCCATGGGAGAGCCTGGGACGAAGGAGCCACTCAGCCTTGAGGAGCTCGAGGCCTCGGCGGGCCTGCGCACGGGGCGCAAGCACGTGCTGTCGATCCTCGTGGAAAACAAGTCGGGCGTCTTGACGCGGATCGCGGGCCTGTTCGCGAGGCGCGGCTTCAACATCGACACGCTGACGGTCGGCCCGACGGACGACACGCAGGTCTCGCGCGTGACGCTGACGGTCGACGGAGCGATCCATCCGATCGACCAGGTCACCAAGCAGCTGCACAAGCTGATCAACGTGCTGAAGATCCGCGATCTGGAGCCGAAGGACACGGTGGCGCGCGAGCTGGCCCTGTTCAAGGTTTCGGCGGACGGGGTGCAGCGCGGCGAGCTGATGCAGATCGCGGAGATCTTTCGCGGCAAGGTCGTCGACGTGACCAAGCGGGCGGTGATCGTTGAGATCACGGGCACCACGGACAAGATCGCTGCGTTCGAGGACATGGTCCGCCCGTTCGGCCTGATCGAGATGATGCGAACGGGCGAGATCGCGATCTCGCGAGGCCGCAGCGAGACCTGATCGCGTGATCCAGGCCGGTCCAGGCGTCGGCGCGGGATTCGCGCTGACGGGCGGCGAGCAGGAGCGCCTCGCATCGAACCTGCGCAAGGCGGTCAAGCGTGCCCGCCACAGCGGCAAGCGGACGCTGGCGTCGATCTCGCTGGAGCTGGGAGCCGAGGTCGACCCGACCGAGGTCGCGTGCGCCTCGCGTAGGGCGGGTGAGCCATGGTTCGTGTTCGAGCAGCCTGACCACGGTCGCGCATCGCTGGCCGGCCTGGGCGAGGCGATCGGGTTGCCGGCGACCGGGCCGGAACGCTTCGAGCAGGTGACGCGCCGCTGGCGCGAGCTGTCGGCAGCGGCAGTGGGGGAGGGTGCGATCGCGGTGGGCGGCTTTGCCTTCGCGCCGGACGGCGGCGCGGCACCGCACTGGCAGGGCTACGAGCCGGCTTCGCTGATCGTCCCGGAGGTCGCGCTGACTCGTCGCGAGCGGCATGAGCACGATGAGCGGGCTGTCGCGGGCAGCCTCGCGACGGCCGGCGCTGCGCGCGAGCTGACGGTCGGCATGACGCTCACGGCGCTGGCCTCGCCGGACGACCTCCCGGATGAGCTGCTGGCGAGGCTGCTGTCGCGTGTGGCGGAGCTCGTGCAACGCCGGCTGCCGCTGCTCGATCCGGCGCCGTCGGGCCGCTTCCAGGTGGCAAGCGCGATGCCGCCCGAGCACTTCGAGTCGGCGGTGGCGCGCGCGAGCGAGCTGATCGGCCAAGGCCGGATGGAGAAGATCGTGCTGGCGCGCGAAGTGCAGGTGCACGGGCCGGGTCCCTATGACCCTGCAGCGGTGCTTGGTGTGCTGCGCGAGGAGTTTCCGTCGTGCTTCACGTTCTGCGTGGGACGTGGCGAGGCGGCGTTCGTGGCGGCGAGCCCGGAGCTGCTGGTGCGCCGCGAGGGGCACCGTGTGAGCACGCTGGCGCTCGCGGGTTCGACGCGCCGCAGCGCGGACCCGGCGGTCGACGACCACCTCGGCGAGCAGCTGTTACGCGATGAGAGCTATCGCGAGGAGCACGCGATCGTGGCGCGACGGATCGAGCGGATGCTGCGCGCGCACGCAGTCTGGGTTGCGGCTGCGCCGGAGCCGGAGCTCGTGCGGATCGCCAACATCCAGCATCTGGCGACGCCGATCCGCGCGCAGCTGGCATCGCCGATGGACGCCCTGCAGCTTGCGGGGATGATGCACCCGACGCCGGCAGTGGGGGGCGAGCCGCTGGCACAGGCGGCTCCGCTGATCCCGGCGCTGGAGGGCCTCGACCGCGGCTGGTACGCGGGCCCTGTCGGCTGGACGGACGCAGCGGGCGACGGCGAGTTCTGCGTGGCGCTGCGCTGCGCGCTGCTACGGGGTCCGGTTGCCCGCTGCTATGCGGGCAACGGCATAGTGCGTGACTCTGAGCCGGCAGCGGAGCTGGCAGAGACCGAGATCAAGCTGCAGGCGCTGCTGCCGCTGCTCGCGGGCTGACGCCGCACGCGCGATGCGCGGTCCTACAGGGCGTTCGGAGCTTCGTGCAGTTCCGTGCTTGATTGCTTGTATTGCCTGCAGTTTTTCACGACGTAGCCAGGAAAGCAGTATGTCCTCGACTTCCACTTTTTCCTGAAATTCGCCACGAAGCGTAAAAGGATCCGTTCGTGGCGTAGCCGATGCAACTGCGCTGCAATTTCGGATCTGACCTGAGCCAGCGACCTCTGACGTGCTGGATGGCTGTGCAGCACTTCGAATATGTAATAGCCGAGTGAGATTTCCACCGGCCCGCGGAGGGCTTTCAGCGGCGCAATGAAGATCGCCCTGTTCAGCGGCGGCTCGCCGAAATCGTCGGGACCGAGCCCGAGGAGCAGGCCGTGTTTGGAGGAGATCGGCTGTTCCAGCGAGGTTTTTCCGACGACCGTTGCGAAGCTCGAGCCGCCTTCGATTTCTCGTTTGGCCTTTTCAGCGGCGGCGCTGCTCAGCGTGCGCAGGATGTAGAGATCGCGCTTTTCTGGGGTGATGAAGGTTCGTTTGTGGTGCCTGTAGTAGCCGGAGATCTCTGCACTGGTGATCACGGGGACGCTGCGTTCGAGTTTTCGGTAGAGGCGACCCGACAGTTGATCGACCAGCAGCGTGAACTCGACGTCGGAAGAGCTCTCGCCGGTGGATTCCAGTGTCTGGCGAACTTCTTCGCCACGCGGACTGCTCGGCGCGGCTTCGCGCTTCAGCTTTGCCCTGTCCACCTTCAGCCCCTCGTCGGCTGCCTCGCCGATCAGCCACCGGTCATGAATCAACGAGCTCAACACGGGCAGCATCAGTCCGTCGTACTCCTGTCTGCAAGCTTTCCTCAGTTGCGCGATCGTCTGCGGGTTGACCGCGCGTAAGTACCGGATGCACTGCGTGTAATCGGGCGGTTCGGGCGCACCGGCCTGCCCGTAGGTGCCGGCCGAGGTCCAGTGCCGAAGGGTGCCGAGCGTAATCGTCTGATCGCCGACTCTGGCGACCGGCTGATGCTCGGATTTATCCGGCTTCCGCGTGGCGGCTCGGCTCTCGGTTGCCACGGTCGCAACCGGCTTGGCGCGCGTCGTCTTGTGCGATTCACCCGAGCCGCAGCCACCCGCGACCGCGCCGGCGGCGAGCAGGGCCGCGAAGGTGACACTGCGACCGGATCTGCGCATATCGCGGACGCTAGTCCCCGGCAATGGAAGTTGTGGGTCTGTTTCTGAGGTTGGCGAGGACCGGGATGCCGGCCGCAGGCGACCAGTGGCGGACGATCAGGAGTCGCGTCCTGGGAGGGCTTGACGTTTCAAGGCCTCCGAGACGGCCTCAAACGTCTCCCTGTGCAGCTGCACGTTCACTTCGCGATCACTTCGTACTTCAACGATGCTTCGAGATCTCGCGCGCGAAGGCCCGCTCGAGCGCGGCTCGGAAGCCGGATATGTCATCGATGCGTTCGTGAGCGAGGCCGTAGAGGCGCGCAGCGTCGGCAAAGTCAAGCCCGGTGGGTGTGGCGATGTGCCGGGTGTAGATGTCGCTCGCCGTGTTGCCTGCGCCAAAGAGGTCGCTCGACGTTCGCTCGGGCGCGCCGCGTGCGACATCCTCTATGCGCTCGGGCTTGCGCGCGAGCGTGCTCTCGGCGACGGGTAGGAAGTCGAAGATTCCGCCGCCGCCGTTGTCGAGCAGCACGATCGTCAGCTTCAGCTCGAGTCGTCGAGCGGCGAGCAGACCCCCGACGTCGTGGGCGAGCGCGACGTCGCCGATCAGCAACACTACGGGCCCCCGTTCGCAGGCCGCGGCACCGAACGCGCTCGAGACGATCCCGTCGATCCCGTTGGCACCGCGATTGCACAGTACGCGCGGAGGGTCCTCGCGTACGGGCCAGAACGTCTCGATGTCACGCACGGGCATCGAGGAGGCGACGAACAGCGTGGTCTCCTGCGCCAACAGCACGCCGAGCTCGCTCGCGACTCGCGGCTCGCTGAGCGTATCCCCGCCAAGAGCGCCGAGGATCGCCTCGGCGGCAAGCTCGTCGCCGCTGCGCCAAGTCGCGAGCCAGTCCCGCTCGGTGCTGGGCAGGTCTGCCTTGGCAAGTGGTCCCAGCACGGTAGCTGGATCGAGGGCGAGCGAATCCGACAGGACTGAGTCCGGATCCTGCCAGGCGGCCTCGCGGTCGAGCGCGATCTGCCGTACATCCTTCAGGCCGGCGAGCCAGCTGCGCAGCGGCTTGGACACCGGCAGGTCGCCGACCCGCAGCACCAGGTCCGGCTCCGCCATGGCGCGGAAGTCCTCGTCGCGCAGCAGCGCGTCGTAATGCGCGATGGCTGCCGCGCCGCTGCGCGCGCCCGACATCGGATCGGCCAGCAGGGGCCAGCCTGCGGCGGTGGCAAAGGCTGCCACCGCCTCGCCCGGCGACCATCCGGCGAACACGCGCTCGTCGCGTCCGGCCACGACGACGCCGCGTCCTGCGCCGTTCATGATCTCGCGGAGGACGTCGAGGTCTTCGTCTCCGCCGAAATGTCCCCATTCGCGCGTGGTGAGCGGTCGCCGCCTGACGTACGGCACGCCGCCGGGCCGCGCGCTCGTGTCCTCGGGCAGGGGTTCGTCGGTCACGAGCGGCTCGCGCAGGGGGAAGTTGAGATGCACGACGCCCGGGCGACCTTTGAGCGTGGCCGCATAGGCACGGCAGGCGAGCGTCCGTATCCAGCGCAGTCGCGCCTGCGTCGCCTCGTGTGTTCCAACCTCAAAAAACCACTTGGCGGCGCCGCCGAACAGCTTGAGCTGGTCGATCGCCTGTCCGGCGCCGTTTTCGCGCAGCTCGGGCGGACGGTCGGCCGTGAGCAGCAGCATTGGAACGCGCGCCTCGCGCGCCTCGACTACGGCCGGCAGCAGCTCCGCGGCGGCGGTGCCCGAAGTGCACGTCACGGCCACGGGCAGGCCGCTCGCCTTGGCCATGCCGAGCGCAAAGAACCCCGCGCAGCGCTCGTCGATGTGGGAGTAGCAGCGCAGTCGCGGCTCGTGCGCGAGCGTCAGCACGAGCGGCGCCGAGCGCGAGCCGGGCGAGGTGCAGGCCGCGCGCATCCCGCTGCGGACGAGCTCATCGACGAATGCTCGCAGCAGGACGTACGTATCGGTGTCGCCCACGATCGTCATCGATGACGGGTCCTTGCCCTGGCGCGAGCGTGCGCTGAGTGGATGTGGGTCGGCTCTAGGATGGCGGTGTGGCGAAGCTGGATGTCGGAGGGCCTGAGGCACTCGTCTTGCTGCACGGATTCGGCGGCACCCATCGCGCATGGGACCGGGTGATCGCGCATTTGGACACGCAACGCTACCGGCCGACGGCGATCGATCTGCCGGGACACGGCGAGGGGGCGATGAATGGGGGTCCGATCACGTTCCAGGCGTGTGTTGAGGCGGTGCTTGCCGCGAGCCCTTTGCGCTTCGTGCTGTGCGGCTACTCGATGGGAGGGCGCATCGCGATGCATGTCGCCTTGGCTGCGCCGGAGCGCGTCGCGCGCCTCGTGCTCATATCGAGCAGCCCCGGCATCGAGGAGGCCGTTGAGCGCCTAGAGCGCCGGCGCGCCGACCGCGCACTGGCCGAGCAGTTGGAACTCGCCCCGTTCGAGGAGTTCATCGAGCGCTGGCGTGCTCAGCCGCTGTTCACGGGGGAGCCCCCCGACGTGGGGCGCCAGGCGCGAGAAGATCAGCGTCGCAACGATCCGACGCGGCTCGCTGCTGCCATGCGAGGTCTCGGCACCGGCGAGATGCGTCCGCTCTGGCGCTCCCTGCACCGCATGAAGATGCCCGTGACGCTCCTCGTCGGGAGTCGCGACGCCAAGTTCAGGGCACTTGCCGAGCGAATGTGCGAACTGCTGCCGGACAGCGAGCTCCTCGTCCTGGCGGGCGGTCACGCGCTCCCGCTGGAGAACCCCGCGGGTGTCGCGGGGTCGCTCGAAAGCCGCTCTATTTGAGTGAGAAACACGTAAATGTTGCAATCGAGTTTGCTCTGCGCACCAGGACAAACCGCCTAGACGTCAATACCCAGCACCGAAAGCAACGCGATTTCCGAAAGCTAGAAACAGGTCTATCGATACCCGCAGGCCGCGGATAGCTTGACAAGGTCGCCTTCATGGCAACCTCTCCTCGTGAAGGCGCGGATTCACGCACTGACCCATTTGAGAGACAATAGAAAGTGGGATGATTCCATGTTGCGTAGTCGTATCTTGCGTCAATCGGGGGCGCGTCTGCGGGCACTGTTTGCCGCGGCAGCACTGGCGGCTCTGGTCGGAGTGCTGAGCGTAGCGGCGCCGGCGTCTGCCACGCCCAAAGGCGAATTCGCCGTATTCGCCGACTGTCCCGTGACCACGGCGCAGATCTGCATCCAGGCCAACACCGAAAGCGGCGAATTCATCGTCGGCAAAAAGACCGTTCCGATCGAAAAAACGATCACGCTGCAGGGTGGTCTCAACGAAACCGAATCCGGCGGACTCGTGTTCGTGGCCGCCAAAGACGGCAACACGCTGACCAAAGTGCCGCAGAAAGTCCCCGGTGGTCTTTCGGGCCTGGTCAACTGCACGTCGATCAAAGGCAGCGGATTCCTCGAAAAAGTCGAGCGCGCTTCGTGTGAAGCGATCTTCGAAAACGGTCTGACGGGTGTGAACGCGACGACCGAACTTGCCGCACCGGCGAGCTCGATCCAGATCAGCCTGGCCAACCTGCTGACGGCGACCGGAACCGCGCTGCAGCTTCCGGTCAAGGTGCACCTCGAAAACCCGCTGCTCGGCAGCGCTTGCTACGTCGGCTCGAACTCGTCGCCGGTCGTGCTCCCGCTGACGACGGGCACGACGAGCCCACCGTTGCCGAACAAACCAATCAAAGGCAACGTGGGGACGCTGACCTTCAACGAAGAAGGCACGATCCTGACGGTGCTCAAAAACTCGCTCGTGAACAACTCGTTCGCGGCGCCTGCGACAAACGGCTGTGGCGGAATCTTCGAATTCCTGATCGGGCCGATCATCAACTCCTCGCTGGGAGTGCCAGCGGCAGCAGGTCACAACACGGCGATCTTGAACGGCACGCTGCACCAGGCGGGCGCTGAAATCGTCAAAGAACACGAATAGCCGAAGCATCGGTAGGACCAAGAAGCACTGAACATCGGTAGGGCCAAGAAGTAAGCACACGGAGGTTCGCCGCAAGATTGTGGCGAACCTCTGTCGTGCGTTTAACGGCGCTCATTCACAGGTTCACGACCCTGGCATCGGCGTCGCCGGTCTCGTGGCTTGGCGAGCTGGCGCTGATTATGTGCAACTGGCTGCAAGCCTGATCAAAGCGAGTCACTTGTATCGATTCGGAGAATAGAAACAACGGTTCTCCTGGTTTTTGTGCTCGCGATAGGTTCACATCGCTGCGGGCACCGCTGTCAATGACTTCGTGCCCAGCATTCCCGATCCACACCGAAACGAAAGTGAGTCGAATTGGCTGCTTTGAGTAAAGCTACGAACCGTTTGGCGCAAACGCGCTTGAAAGCGTCCGTTCTCGCGGCGCTGATGCTCGCGTCGATCGCAGCGCTGAGCATCGCATCGCCGGCATTCGCGACGCCCAAAGGCGAATACGCCGTATTCGCCGACTGTCCCGTGACCACGGCGCAGATCTGCATCGAGGCCAACACCGAAAGCGGCGAATTCATCGTCGGCAAAAAGACTGTTCCGATCGAAAAAACGATCACACTGCAGGGTGGCCTGAATGAAACCGGCGGCACAGGCCTCGTTTTCGTGGCTGCCAAAGACGGGAACACGCTGACGAAAGTGCCCCAGAAAGTGCCTGGGGGTCTTGCGGGCCTGGTCAACTGCACGGAAATCAAAGGGAGCGGGCTGCTCGAAAAAGCGGAGCGGGCCTCCTGTGAAGCGATCTTCGAAAACGGCGCCACCGGCGTCACCGCAACGACCGAACTGGCGGGGCCGGCGAGCTCAATCCAGATCAACTTGGCGAACCTGCTCGAAG
The DNA here is from genome assembly GCA_963714215.1 of uncultured Solirubrobacteraceae bacterium. Classification (GTDB taxonomy): domain Bacteria; phylum Actinomycetota; class Thermoleophilia; order Solirubrobacterales; family Solirubrobacteraceae; genus Palsa-744. The sequence goes on along the minus strand of CAVQNP010000002.1, from coordinate 696,350 downwards.
CGACCGGGACCGCGCTGCAGCTTCCGGTCAAGGTGCACCTCGAAAACCCGCTGCTCGGCAGCGCTTGCTACGTCGGCTCCAACTCGTCGCCGATCGTGCTCCCGCTGACGACCGGCACGACGAGCCCGCCGCTGCCGAACAAACCAATCACAGGCAACGTGGGGACGCTGACCTTCAACGAAGAAGGCACAATCCTGACGGTGCTCAAAAACTCGCTCGTGAACAACTCGTTCGCGGCGCCTGCGACAAACGGCTGTGGCGGAATCTTCGAATTCCTGATCGGGCCGATCGTCAACTCCTCGCTGGGAGTGCCCTCGACAGCAGGTCACAACACGGCGATTCTGAACGGCACGCTGCACCAGGCCGGCTCCGAAATCGTCCAAGAACACGAATAGCCGTATCTAGTCCGTAGCTGGTTGTCGATATCGGGTCCGTCTCCGCTGGGGACGGACCCGATACGCATGCTCGTGACTGGAAGACGGCGACATGCTCCACCAAGGCCGCGACTCGATGCCGTCGACGTCCTCAGACGGGCCCCACGCCCAGGCCTGGTCCGCTCGGCACGGCGATCAGTCCATTGCGCGCACGCAAGGGATCTTCGATCTCTGCGAACAGCGAAAGCGTGGCCAATCCGCAGTGCGGAACGGGTCCGCGCGAGGCAAGCGCCGCCGCTGCATGCACGCCCGCAGCTACTCCCAGCGGTCCATCGAGCGTGGAGGAGACGTAGGCCTCGGCGCCCGAGGCACGCACGAGCGTGGCCGCGACGAGCAGTCCGCCGATGCCGCCGCAGCGGGAGATCTTCAGGCAGACTGCGTCGGCGACACCCGCGCCGAGTGCGCCGTGCTCGGCTGCCGTCTCGTCGATCGCCACGCGCACAGCAACTCGCTCGCGCACTCTGCGCACGTCCTGAATGCCGTGGACCGGCTCCTCGACGAGCTCGAGTCCAGCGGGCGCAAGCGCATCGATCGCGCGTACGGCTTCCTCGACGTCCCACGCCCCGTTGGCGTCGAGCCGCAGAGCGACCTCGGGGCCTGCCGCCGCTCGCACCGCGGCGACACGCCCGGCGTCGTCGCCGAGCCCGACCTTGACCTTGATGCAGTCAAAGCCATCCTCGATCGCGGCCGCAGCCTGCCTTGCGGCTTCGGCACGGTCGACGGCGGCGAGCGCTGCGTTGACGCGCACCGTCGGCGGCGGCGTATCGGTGATCAGCGACGCAACCGACCTGCCGCTGATCCGCCCGCCGCGATCCCACAGCGCCAAGTCGACTGCCGCGAGCGCTTGCGGCAGGTCGTCGACGCGGCGGCACGCGTCGAGGATCTGAGCGCCGTTGACGCCCTTTGCGCCGGCGAGAACGGGCGCGTAGCGTTCAAGCGCGGCTTGCGCGCGGCTCAGGCTGACGCCGTCGTAGGGCTCGAGCGCCGCCGCCTCCCCGTAGCCGGCGACGCCGTCATCCCCTGTCACGGACACGATCAACAGCTCCCGCTTGCCGAGCTCGCCGTACGAGGTCCGCAAGGGGTGCTTGAAACGCAGCGAGCGTCGCTCGAAGTCGAGCTTCACGAGTCGATGCCGCGATCGGGCCTCACGAGCCGATTCCGCCGCTTGCGAGGATTCCCGCCGAATACAGCAGGCAGAAGATCAGCTGCGTGGCCCCAGTCTTGGCCAGGGCCCCATTCAAGGCCGGGCCATCGGTGTGGGTGCGCACGGTCTTGACCACGCCGGCCGCCAGTGGGATCGCCAGCCAGCAGAGCAGCAGCCAGGCCGTCATCGAGCCAAAGGCCCACGGCAGCGGCGCGGTGATGAAGGCGCCGGCGACCATTGCCACGTATAGCGCGCGCGTCCTCTCTCGCCCGAGGCGCACCGCGAGCGTGCGCTTGCCTGCACGGCGATCGGTCTCGAGGTCGCGCACGTTGTTCACCACGAGAATCGCGCTCGCCAGCAGGCCGACCGGAACGGCACAGACGAAGGCCTCCCAGGGGAGGTGCTGGACCTGCACGAAGTAGGAGCCGGCGACGGCGACGATGCCGAAGAAGAGGAACACGAACACCTCCCCGAGGCCCTCGTAGCCGTACGGGCGCGGACCGCCCGTGTAGAGCACGCCGGCGAGGATCGAGGCACCGCCGACGGCCAGCAGCTCCCATCCGGCGACGGCGACCAGATAGGCGCCGCAGGCGACGGCGAGACCGAATGTCACGTATGTCGCCAGCAGCACCTGACTCGGCGGAACCAGGCCGCCGGCGGTCACCCGCACCGGGCCGAGCCGATCCTCGGTATCTGCGCCGCGCCGCGCGTCCGAATAGTCGTTCGACAGGTTCGTGCCGACCTGGATGAACACCGCGCCGAGCAGGGCGGCGATGAACGCGAGCGGGTGAAAGTGGTCCGCGCCGAGTGCGAGTGAAGTGCCGACCAGTACGGGCGCGACCGCCGCAGGCAGCGTGCGCACCCGGGCCGCCATGATCCAGATGCGAGCGGCGCTCACGGCGGCTATGCGCGTCGCGGGAAGCGCGAGAAGTCAGGTTTGCGCTTTTCGCGGTAGGCGTCGCGCCCCTCCTGCGCCTCCTCGTTGCCGTAGAACAGCAGGTTTGCATCGTGCGCCAGCTGCTGGATGCCGCTGAGCCCGTCCTCGGCGGCGTTGAAGCTTGCCTTCAGCAGTCGCAGCGCGAACGGCGAGAGCACGAGCATCTCGCGGCACCACTGGACGGTCTCCTGCTCCAGCCGATCCAGCGGCACGACGGTGTTGACCATGCCCATCTCGCGCGCCTCCTCGGCCGAGTACTGGCGGCAGAGGAACCAGATCTCCTTGGCCTTCTTCGGCCCGACGAGGTTTGCGAGCAACCCTGCGCCGAAGCCGCCGTCGAACGATCCGACCTTCGGGCCGACCTGGCCGAAGCGCGCGTTGTCGGCGGCGATCGTCAGGTCGCAGACGAGATGCAGCACGTGGCCACCGCCGATCGCGTAGCCCGCGACCATCGCCACGACGGGCTTTGGCAGGCGGCGGATCTGGATGTGCAGGTCGGTCACGTGGAAGCGCCCGACGCCTGAGTTGCCCGCAGCATCCTCGGACAGGTAGCCCGAGTCGCCGCGCACGCGCTGGTCGCCGCCGGAGCAGAACGCCTCGGGTCCCTCGCCCGTCAAGACGATCACGCCGATCTCGGTGTCCTCGCGGGCGTCCTCCAGCGCCCGCGAGATCTCGACGATCGTGCGCGGGCGGAATGCGTTGCGCACCTCCGGGCGCGCGATCGTGATCTTCGCGATCCCCGCGTCCTCGCCCGTTGACTTCTCATAGCGGATGTCGGCGAAGTCGAACGAACCGCCGGCCGTCGCGTCTGTCCAGGACGTGCTCATCGGGCAAAGGCTATCTCGGGTCTTGCGGCTAGCCTTTGCTCATGGTCGTCGAGGGATGGCTTGCGCGCGCCGCCGCGTCGAGCCCGGGACAGATCGCGCTGGATACGCCAGGGGGCAGCTGCACCTATGCAGAGCTGCTCGGCGTGCCGCGAGCGTCGGCCCGGCAGCTGTGCGAGCGCGGGGCAGCGCGCCGGCGAACGGGTCGCGATCGCGCTGCCCGCCGGGCTCGATTTCGCCTACGCATTGCATGCGTGCCTGCTGCTCGGCGCCGTGGCCGTGCCCGTCGACCTGCGGATGGCTCCGCTGAGCAGGCAAGGATCGTCGAGGGCGCGACCGTCCTGCGTCGACGAGCCGTCGACGGCGTGTCGCTCGGCGAGGCTGCCGCCGGGCGCGGTCGTGGCGCCGTTCATGACCTCGACGCGACGGCCGTCGTGATCCACACCTCGGGCACGAGCTCTGCGCCCAAGCCGATCGAGCTGACCTACGGCAACCTCCTGTGGAGCGCGCTCGGCTCCGCCGTTGCGCTCGGCCTTGATCCGGACGAGCGCTGGCTGTGCGCCCTGCCGCTCTCGCACGTCGGCGGCCTCTCGATCCTCGTGCGCTCGGCGATCTACGCAACGACAGCCGTCGTGCACGAGCGCTTCGAGACCGAGCGCGTGCTGCACGCGCTGCGGCGAGGAGGACATCACGCTCGTGAGCCTTGTCGCGACGACGCTGGCGCGCCTGCTCGACGCAGGCCTCGAGCACCCGCCGGCGCTGCGCTGCGCGCTGACCGGCGGCGGTCCCGTACCCGCGGCGCTTGTCGAACGCGCCGCCGAGGCGGGCGTCCCGGTGAGCATGACCTATGGACTGACCGAGAGTTGCTCGCAGGTGACCACGACGCCTGTCGCGGCGCTTGCCGAAGGCGACATAGGGGCAGGACCGCCGCTGTTCTGCACGCGCGTACGCTGCGCAGACGACGACGAGATCCTCGTGGCCGGCCCGACCGTCGCGCCCGGCGCGCTTGCCGACGACGGCTGGCTGCACACCGGCGACCTCGGCACACTCGACGAGCGCGGCAGGCTGTCGGTCGTCGGGCGCAAGGCCGACACGATCGTCAGCGGCGGCGAGAACGTCGCGCCGAGCGAGGTCGAGGCCGTGCTCGAGTCACACCCCGACGTGCTCGAGGCGGCGGTCGTTGGACGCGCCCGACGCCGCACTGGGGCGAGGCCGTCACCGCGATCGTCGTGGCGCAGGCGCCCCGCCGATGCCTGACGCCGGAGTCATCGAGGCGTTGCGAGCGCATTGCGCCGCATCGCTTGCCCCCTACAAGGTCCCCAAGCGATTCTTCTGCGCGACGAGCCGCTGCCGCGCACGCGCTCGGGCAAGCTGCTGCGGCGCGAGCTGTGATGAGCTTCCCGCGATGAGCTTCGACGCCAACGCGCACCGCGAGGCCAGCCTGCAGGGCTGGGAAGAGGCCGCCGCCGGCTGGGTGCGCAGCCAGGAGCTGTTGCGCGAGTTCGGCGCGCCCGTGTCGCACTGGATGCTCGACGCCGTCGCGCCGCAGCCCGGGCAGCGCGTGCTCGAGCTGGCCGCCGGGCTGGGGGAGACGGGCCTGCTTGCCGCCGAGCTCGTCGCGCCCGTCGGCGGCGCGATCATCTCCGACCAGGCCGAGGCGATGCTCGCCGGCGCGCGCGAGCGCGCCGCGCAGATCGGGCTCGCCAATGTCGAGTTCCAGGTGATCAACGCCGAATGGATCGACATGCCCGTGGCCAGCGTCGACGTCGTGCTGTGCCGCTGGGGCTACATGCTGATGGCCGATCCTGCTGCCGCGCTCGGCGAGACGCGCCGCGTGCTGCGCAGCGGCGGTCGCGTCGCGCTCGCCGTGTGGGACTCGATCGAGCACAACCCCTGGGCGCAGCTGCCCGGCCTCGAGCTGCGCGAGCGCGGTCTGGCTCCGGCGCCCGAGCCCGGCACGCCCGGGCCATTTGCGCTCGGCAGGGCCGAGGGCGTGTATGAGCTGCTGCAAGAGGCCGGCTTTGCCGAGGTCAACGTCGAGTCGCTGCAGCTCCACCGCCGCCATGCTGAACTTCGACGAGTACTGGGAGTCCACACTCGACCTCTCGCGCGCGATGCACGACGCCGTGCTCTCGCGCCCGCAGCCGAGGAGATCGAGGAGATCCAGGCAGGCCGTGAAGGCGCGCTTCAAGCCCTACGAAGCCGCCGACGGGACGCTCGACATCCCCGGACGCACGCTTGTCGCTCTGCCGCCGAGCGCCTGACCAGCCGCCGCGGGCGCACCGCCTGGTCGCCCCGACCCGATAGCCTGCGCGCCCATGATCTACGACGACGACGCAGACCTCACGCTCCTCGACGGCAAGACCGTCGCAATCATCGGCTACGGCTCCCAGGGCCACGCCCACGCGCTCAACCTGAAGGACTCCGGCGTGAAAGTCGTCGTCGGGCTGCGGCCCGACTCGGCCTCCGTCGCCAAGGCCAAGGAGCAGGGCCTCGAGGTGCTCTCCGTCGTCGATGCCGCCAGCCGCGGCGACCTCGTGATGATCCTGCTGCCCGACGAGCGCCACCACGACATCTGGGAGCAGGAGATCCGCGACGGCATCGCCGAGGGCAACATGATCCTCTTCGGCCACGGCTTCTCGATCCACTACAAGGAGATCGAGCCGCCGCCCGGCGTCGACGTGGGCATGGTCGCGCCGAAGGGCCCCGGCCACCTCGTTCGCCGCCAGTTCACCGAAGGCTCGCGGCGTGCCCGGGCTGATCGCCGTCGAGCAGGACGCCACCGGCAACGCCCGCGCGCTCGCGCTGGCCTACGCCAAGGGCATCGGCTGCACGCGCGGCGGCGTGATCGAGACGACCTTCAAGGACGAGACCGAGACGGACCTGTTCGGCGAGCAGGCCGTCCTCTGCGGCGGCGCCTCAGAGCTCGTCCAGGCCGGTTTCGAGACGCTCGTCGAGGCAGGCTATGACCCTGAGATGGCCTACTTCGAGTGCCTGCACGAGCTCAAGCTGATCGCCGATCTGATGTATGAGAAGGGGCTCGCCGGGATGCGCTACTCGATCTCCAACACCGCCGAGTACGGCGACTACACGCGCGGCAAGCGCGTGATCACCGACGAGACGCGCGCCGCGATGAAACAGATCCTCAAGGAGATCCAGGACGGCGACTTCGCGCGCGAGTGGATCGCCGAGAACCGCGCCGGGCAGGAGAACTTCCTGCGCATGCGCGCCGAGCAGGCAGACACGCAGGTCGAGCACGTCGGCGGCGAGCTGCGCTCGCACATGGACTGGATCAAGCCCTCCTTCTAGGCGCGTGCTGGCCTACCTCTCCTGGCACCGCGCCGCCGCAGGCATCGAGCAGGCCGCCTACGAGCAGGCGCTCGAGCGCTTCCACCGCTCACTCGCCCATCGGCCGCCGAGTGGCTATCGCGGTTCTGCCGCGCTGCGCCTGCCCGAGCTTCCCTGGCTGGAGCCGGTCGCCGGCGCCGAGGGCGCGCCGGGCTATGAGGACTGGTACCTGATCGACGACTGGTCCGCCGTCGGCGTGCTCGAGGAGGCCGCCGCCTCGCGCGGGCACCTCACCGCGCACGACACCGTGGCATCGCGCGTCGGGCCCGCGACGGGCGCGATCTACAGGCTCGTCGAGGGCCGGCCGCGGCTCGACGCCGAGCAGGCCGTGTGGGTCAGGCGCAAGCCCGGCTACGAGCCGCCCTCGCTCAGTGCCCTGCTCGGCGACGGCATGGACCGCGAGCGCGACGGGCTGTGGCGCCGCTGCATCGGGCTCGGCCCCGCGCCGGAGCACTGCCTGCTGGCCGCCGAGCCCTCTGCGGGCACCGCCCCCAGCCGGCTGCCGGCCGGTTGGATTGCGCAGTCGCTTGCGCGAGAAACGATCTGGAGCGGGTGACGGAGCGTTCGCTACACTCGCCGTGCTCGTCGCGACTGGCGCCTGAGGTGGGATCGACCACCGGGAAGCGGGGGGCATTTAGCCGCGCGCCTGGGCACCTCATACAACTGATCTCCCTCGAACGAGCGAGGAGCCCGCGATGACGCCGAGCAGCGCAGCAGCAGAGACGCAACTGGTCCTTCCCGATGAGATGAAGCCCGCCGATGGGCGCTTCGGTTGCGGCCCCTCCAAGGTGCGCCCGCAGGCGCTCGCCGCGCTCGCTTCTCACGGCGCCGCCGTGATGGGCACCTCGCACCGCCAGAAGCCCGTCAAGGCGCTCGTCGGCGAGATCCGCGCCGGACTGCGTGAACTGTTCTCGCTGCCCGACGGGTACGAGGTAGTGCTCGGCAACGGCGGCGCCACCGCCTTCTGGGACGCCGCTGCCTTTGGCTTGATCCGCGAGCGCTCGCTGCACCTCGCCTTCGGCGAGTTCTCGCGGAAGTTCGCCACCGTCGCCAAGGACGCGCCGTTCCTCGCAGAGCCCGTCGTAGTCTCCGCCGAGCCCGGCGATGCGCCCGACCCCGCGTCCGTCGGCAAGCAGGCTGCCGAGGCCGGCGCCGACGTGATCGCCTGGGCTCACAACGAGACCTCGACCGGCGTGATGACGCAGATCCTCCGACCCGACGGCGCCGGCGACGCGCTCGTGCTGATCGACGCCACCTCCGGCGCCGGTGGGCTGCCCGTCGACGCCTCTCAGGTCGATGCCTACTACTTCGCCCCGCAGAAGAGCTTCGCCGCCGACGGTGGGCTTTGGCTCGCTCTGCTCAGCCCAGCCGCGCAGGAGCGGGTGGCGCAACTCGACGCCTCCGAGCGCTGGATTCCGTCCTTTCTCTCAATCAAGACCGCGCTCGAGAATTCGCTCAAAGACCAGACCTACAACACGCCTGCCGTGGCCACGCTGTTCCTGCTCGCCGAGCAGGTTCGCTGGATGCTCGAGCAGGGCGGCCTTGGCTGGTGTGTGGAGCGCTCGACGCTCTCCTCCGAGCAGCTCTACGGCTGGGCCGAGCGCAGCGGCTATGCCACGCCGTTCGTCGCCGACCCCGCCAAGCGCTCGCTCGTCGTCGGCACGATCGACTTCGCCGAGGAGGTCGATGCCGCGCAGATCGCCGCCACGCTGCGCGCCAACGGGATCGTTGACGTCGAGCCCTATCGCAAGCTCGGTCGCAACCAGCTGCGGGTCGGCATGTTTCCCGCCGTCGAGCCCGCCGACGTGCAGGCGCTGACCGGGTGCATCGACTACATCGTGGAGCAGTCCGCATGAGCGCCGCCGGTGGAGCTTCCACCAACGGTCGCGCCAAGGTGCTCGTCAAGGAGAAGATCGGCGACTCAGGCGTCGAGCTGCTGCGCGAGCACTTCGACGTCGATCTCGGCATCGACTGGGAGGACTCAGAGCTCGCCGAGCGGATCGGCGGCTACGAGGGGATCCTGATCCGTTCCGCTACGAAGATGACCGCCGAGCTGATCGAGAAGGCCGACCGCCTGCAGGTGATCGGCCGTGCCGGCGTCGGCGTCGACAACGTCGATGTCGAGGCCGCCACCAAGCGCGGGATCGTCGTCGCCAACGCGCCGCAGTCAAACGTCGTCACCGCCGCCGAGCACACGATGGCGCTCTTGCTTGCGCTCGCCCGCAACATCCCCCAAGCGCAGCAGTCGCTGCTCGAAGGCAAATGGGATCGCTCCAAGTACTCAGGCGTCGAGCTGTATGAGAAGACGCTCGGGATCGTCGGCTTCGGGCGGATCGGCCAGCTCGTCGCCGCCCGTGCGCGCGCCTTCAACATGCGCGTGCTCGCCTTCGACCCGTTCGTCTCAGCCGAGCGCTACCGCGAGCTCGGCGTCGAGAAGGCCGCCGACTCCGATGAGATCTACGCCCAGGCCGACTTCATCACCGTGCACCTGCCAAGGACGCCCGAGACCGAAGGCTGGCTGGGCGCAGAGGCCTTCGCCAAGATGCGCGACGGCGTGCGCATCCTCAACGTGGCCCGCGGCGGGCTGATCGACGACGCCGCGCTGAAGGATGCCCTGGACTCAGGCAAGGTCGGCGGCGCCGCGCTCGACGTCTTTCCCTCCGAGCCGATCACCGACTACCCGCTGTTTCACGGCTACCCCAACGTCGTCGTCACGCCGCACCTCGGCGCCTCCACCGCAGAGGCCACCGATCGCGCCGGCTACCAGTCCGCCGAGCAGGTCGTCGCCGCGCTCACCGGCGGCGTCGTCTCGACCGCCGTCAACATCCCCTCGATCGGCGCCGAGGACATGCAGGTGCTCGGCCCCTTCCTGCCGATGGCGCGCCAGCTCGGGCGCCTGGCGATGGCGCTCGCCGAGGGCAGCTCCGTCGAGCGGATCGAGGCCGCCTTCCTCGGGCGCATCGCCGACTTCGACACGCGCCTGTTGACGCTCGCCGTGATCGGCGGCGCCCTGGAAGGCCGCACCGAGGAGCAGGTCAACCCCGTCAACGCGCCCACGATCGCCGAGGAACGCGGCATCGTCGTCGAGGAGAAGTCAGTCTCCGAGGCCCAGGACTTCAACGAGCTGATTCGCGTAACGGTCGTGGCAGGCGAGGAGCGCGTCGCCGTTGCCGGCACCGGCATCGGACCCAAGCAGGACCCGCACCTCGTCGAGGTCCAGGGGCGACGGCTGACGATCGAGCTCGAGCGCTTCGTGACCGTATTCCGCTACGAGGATCTGCCCGGGATGATCGGGCGCGTCGGGACGATCTTCGGTCAGCACGGGATCAACATCTCCTCGGCTGCCGTCGGGCATTCGCCCGACGGCGGGTCTGGTGGGGAAGATGGGGTGGCCGGGGGGCAGCGGCTCGCTGCGATGGTCGTCACGACCGATGCCGCCGTGCCCGGCGAGGTCGTCGATGAGATTGCGGTCTCCGGCGGGTTCGTCAACGGCTGGTCGGTCGACCTCGGCTGAGGGGTAGCGAAAGCTCGCATAGGCTTCCGGTCTGGACTCCTCGCTCGCGCATCCTAGGTGCGCTTGGCGGGTAAGTGGGAGACGGCGGCGCCCAGTTCACCCCCGTACCTCGTGCGCTTGGGCGCACGAGGTGTATCTCACTCACGCCCAGCCTGCGCGTGGCGATAGTACGTGCATTCTCGGACTGCTCCGATGACGCCAGCGGGGCGAGCGAGGCGGAATGCATGCTTTCTTCGATCGACATCACGACCCCCGCCGGCGAGGACCGCGCCGCAGCAGAGGCGCCGCCGTGGTCGGGGATGCTGTCCGTCGTCATTCCCTGTCTGAACGAGGCAGAGAGCATCGAGGCGTGTGTGCTCAAAGCACTTGGCGCGATCTCAGGCCTGGGCGTCACCGGCGAGGTGATCGTCGTCGACAACGGCTCGAACGACGGGAGCGGCGAGCTGGCCCAGCGCGCCGGCGCTCGCGTCGTGCTCGAACCGCTGCGTGGCTACGGCAACGCCTACCGGGCCGGGTTCGCAGTAGCTCGCGGCGAGTACATCGTGATGGCCGACGCCGACGAGACCTACGACTTCGACGACATACCCAGGTTCGTCGACCGCCTGCAACGCGGTGCCGACATGGTCGTGGGGGACAGGATGAAGAACATCGAGCCCGGCGCGATGCCGTGGCATCACCGCTACATCGGCAATCCGCTGCTCTCGCGCATGCTCAATCTCCTCTTCCACACGGGGGTCAGCGACGCGCACTGCGGGATGCGCGCGTTTCGCCGCGACCGCCTGGAGCAGCTGGCGCTGCGTACCTCGGGCATGGAGTTCGCCTCCGAGATGGTCGTCCGTGCGGCGAAGGAGACCCTGCTGATCGACCAGATCCCGATCACCTACCGCCCACGCAGCGGCGAGTCCAAGTTGTCGAGCTTTCGCGACGGGTGGCGCCACGTGCGCTTCCTGCTGCTCCACTCGCCGAACCACCTGTTCATCCTGCCCGGCGCCGGGTTGGCCGCGCTCGGGGCATTCGTGTGGCTCACCGTCGTGGCGCGGCTCAATGTTCTGCAGCGCCAATGGGATCTCCACGCGTTGATCGGAGGATCGCTGCTGCTGCTGGTCGGGACGCAGCTGGTCGTGCTCGGTCTCTGTGCACATGCGTACGCGACCTACTTCATGGGCGAGCGTGATCCGTGGTTTGACTGGGCACGCACGCGCCTGCGACTCGAGCATGGGCTGACGCTCGGCTGCGCCGTTGCGCTCGCCGGCCTGGCGATGCTGGTCGTGATCCTCGTGATCTGGGTCGATCGAGGTTTTGGCAGCTTGTCCCAGGAGCGCCTGGCGATCGTGGCCGCGACCACGCTCGTGCTGGGGATCGAGATCGTCTTCTCCTCGTTCCTGCTCAGCATCATCGGGCTTCGACGAGATCGATGATTCGCACTCTGCGGCGCCGCCTGAGCGCCGGCGAACGCCTGAGGGACGCCAATTAGTGGGTGCTAACAAAACCTAGTAGGGTGTCGCCGATGCGGGCAGTCGTCATCACCAAGCACGGCGGGCCGGGCGTGCTCGAGGTGCACGAACGGCCCGATCCTCAGCTCGGGCCGGGCGAAGTGCGGATCGACGTCGCAGCGGCCGGGATCAACTTCGCCGACGTGATGGCGCGCATGGGCCTCTATCAAGACGCGCCGAAGACGCCGTGCGTCGTCGGCTATGAGGTCGCCGGCACGATCCTCGAGCTCGGTGACGGGGTGGACGGGCTCACGCCCGGTCAACGCGTGATCGCCGGTACGCAGTTCGGCGGCTACGCCTCGCAGGTCGTCGTTGCGGCCGACGACGTGATCCCGCTGCCCGACGGGCTCAGCTTCGAGCAGGGTGCCGCGATCCCCGTCAACTACGGGACCGCATGGGCCGGGCTGATCGGCTTCGGCTCGCTGCAGGGCGGCGAGCGGGTGCTCGTGCACTCGGCCGGCGGTGGCGTCGGAATCGCGGCGACGCAGATCGCCAAGCGCACCGGCGCCGAGGTCTACGGCACCGCCTCGCCCGCAAAGCACGCGCGCTGTGAAGAGCTGGGCGTCGATCACATGGTCGACTACACGCAGAACGGCTGGGAGCGTGGCCTGCCGCAGTTCGACGTGATCCTCGACGCCGTCGGCGGCAGGAGCTTTCGCACCGGCTATGACCTGCTGCGGCCCGGCGGGAGGCTCGTCGCGTTCGGTGCCTCCGCGGTCGTCTCCGGGCAGCGGCGCAATCTCGTGACCGCGCTGCGCACCGTGATCCGCATGCCGCGCTTCAACATGATCAAGCAGATGTCCGAATCAAAGGCTGTGATCGGCCTGAACATGCTCACGCTGTGGAAGGACCGGGGCACGCTGCAGCCGTGGATCGAGCCGCTGCGCGAGATGCTCGACGACGGGACCGTCAAACCGGTCGTCGCCGGCGACTTCAGCTTCGAGGACGCCGGTGCGGCGCAAACGATGATCACCGAGCGGCGCAACGTCGGCAAGGTCGTGCTCGTTCCCTGAGGTCCGCCGCGCGACGCTGGTGCTACCCTCCGTCGCAGATGTCGTTTCGCAACTCGCTTCTCCCGCTTCTCCTGCTCCCCTCTCGGGGGGAATAGCGCGTGGCGGCCGCGTAGCCGCATACCCAGCAGAGAGGAACGGCAAGCGAGATAGAGAAGGAGCACGAACGACATGAGCACCTCATCTGACGTGGACGGGCGCGATCCGGCCAATCGCGTCCTGATCTTCGACACGACGCTGCGAGACGGCGAGCAGTCGCCGGGGATCTCGCTCAACAGAAACGAAAAGCTCGAGATCGCGCATCAGCTGACGCGGCTCGGCGTCGACATCATCGAGGCCGGTTTCCCGATCACCTCGCCGGGCGACTTCGAGTCGGTGCAGGCGATCGCACAAGAGGTCGAAGGCCCCGTGATCTGCGGTCTCGCTCGCACGAGTGCGCAAGACATCGAGGCGGCGTGGAGCGCCGTACGCAACTCCGAACGCCCGCGCATACACACCTTCCTGGCCACGAGCGACGTGCACATCGAGCACAAGCTGCAGACCACGCGCGAGGACGTCAAGGGTCAGGTTCGCGCCGCCGTCGCACAGGCTCGCGAGCTCTGCGAGGACGTCGAGTTCTCACCCGAGGACGGCTCGCGTTCAGACGTCGAGTTCATGGCCGAGGTGATCCAGATCGCGCTTGATCAGGGCGCGAGCACGATCAACGTCCCTGACACGGTCGGCTACGCGCTGCCGGGCGAGTACAGGGCGATGTTCGAAGCGCTCTACCGGCTCGTTCCCGACCTGCGCAATGCCGTCGTCTCGGTGCACTGCCACGACGACCTCGGCATCGCCGTCGCCAACTCGCTGGCCGGTGTCGAAGCCGGCTGCCGCCAGGTTGAGTGCGCGATCAACGGGATCGGCGAGCGCGCCGGCAACGCCTCGCTGGAGGAGATTGCGATGCTGCTGCGCACGCGCGAGCCGACGCTCGGCCTGTGGACGGGGATCGAGACGACCGAGATCGCGCGCACCAGCAGGCTTGTCTCGCGCCTGACCGGCTACCAGGTGCAGCCGAATAAGGCGATCGTCGGGCGCAACGCCTTCGCGCACGAGGCCGGCATCCACCAGGACGGTGTGCTGAAGGAGCGCACGACGTATGAGATCATGGATGCCGCGACCGTCGGCCTGAACAGCAACTCGCTCGTCCTGGGCAAGCATTCCGGCCGCCACGCGTTGAGCGAGGCGCTCAAGGAGATGGGCTTTGAGATCGACGGACAGGCGCTGAACACGGCGTTCAGGCGCTTCAAGGAGATCGCCGACCGCAAGAAGCAGGTGACCGCGATGGACCTTGAGGCGCTCGTCACCGACGAGCTGCGCAGCGAGGACATCGGCGGCTACACGCTCGATTCCTTCGAGGTCGAGGCTTCCTCGCAGCGACCCCCGCACGCGCGCGTGTCCGTCGGCTTGCCTGAGGGTGGGACGGCGAGCGGCTCGTTCACCGGCGATGGCCCGATCGACGCCGTGTTCCAGGCGATCAACGCGGCGACCGGCGTGACGGCGAAGCTCAGCGAGTTCACGATCGGCGCCGTCACCGAGGGGCAGGACGCGCTCGGCGAGGTTTCGATCGTGCTCGAGATAGACGGGTTCACGGGGGCCGGGCAGAGTGTCTCGACGGACATCATCGACGCGGCGGCGCGCGCCTACGTGCGGGCGTTGTCGGTGGCGGTTGCGCGGTCGCGCGCCGAGGATCCGGTGGGCCTGCCTGAGGCCGCAGCCGGCTGATGCACCCGTCGCCGGCGTCACGTGGAGACGGTCGGAAACATTAACCGCAATCGGTTGACCGATGCCGGATTTGGTTGTGATAGTGACGCGTCATGGGCCACGGAGTGCATGCTCGGATTCACGCCACCTGCCTGCTCGGCCTGGCGCTGCTCGCGCTCTCCTTCGCCGGTTGCGGCAGCGGGTCGAGCACCGCCGGACCGGGCTCGACGGCGAGCGCAACATCGACCGCCGGCGCCGCGACCGGCGGGTCTGATTCGCGCTCGCGATTCGTAGCGCGAGCCGATGCGGCCTGCAAGCGCATCAACGCGGAAATCCTGGCGATCAAGTCGCGTCACACAACCGCTGCGGAAATCAAGCGCGTCGTGCCGCACACTCTCTCGATCGAGCGCAAGGCGCTAGGCGAGCTCGCTGCTCTCACCCCGCCGGCCTCGATCGCGAGCGACTGGCGACGCATGCTCGGGTACCGGCGCACGCTCGCCGGAGAACTGGCGCAGCTGCTCGCGCTGGCCAAGCAAAACGGCGGGACCTCGATCGAGCCTCTCGTGGTCTCGAAACGGCGCACGCACAGAGCCCTGAGCAAGACGGCGACAGGAGCCGGCTTCAAAGACTGCTCGAAAATCGGGAGCGTCTAGTGACGTGCGCCCGTCCCCGGGCGTGATGGACGGTCGCAGGCCGAGCCTCGTCAAGAGCAGGGCCAAGCGCAGAAAAGCCTGCCGTACGAACGTGTGTTATAACGTACGGCCTGATGGCAGCCACCACCCAGACTCCCACGGCGGGGGATAGCTCGACGGCCGGCGCGGGCGCGCTCGGGATGCGCGTCAAGGCACTGCGCGACGCTACGGGTCTGTCCCTGCGCGATCTGGCTGCCCGCAGCGGCGTCAGCGCCCCCATGCTCTCGCAGGTCGAGCGCGGCGAGACGAGCCCGACGCTGACGGTTGCGTCGCGCATCGCCGCGGGCCTCGACCTGCGGCTGTCCCAACTTCTGCGCCTCGACGAGGGCGGCGCTGTGACGATCGTGCGCGTCTCAGAGCGCCAGCAGGGCGGCAACGCCCGTCGCGGTCACCGTTTCGAAGTGCTGACAGCCGCCCAGCCGGGCCAGCGCGCCGAGCTCTCGCGCCACACGCTCGCATCAGGCGGCGCGACCGGCGCGGCGGATGACCCGCCGATGCACGAGCCCGGCAGTCGCGAGACGGCGCTGATCGAGCGCGGCGCAGTGGAGTTCTACTGCGATGGTCAGCGCTATGAGCTGAGCGAGGGCGACTGCGTCACCTTCGATGCCGACCTTCCGCATCACTTCGAGAACCCCGGCGACGAGGAAGCCGCATTCCTGGCCGTTGTCTCCGCGGGGTTGAGGCGCAGCTAGGAGCCAGTCGACAACCGACGAGAAGGACTGATGACGATGCCGCGAGCGATGTTCGACAAGATCTGGGAGACGCACGAGGTTGCGCACGGCCTGCTCTACATCGACCTGCACCTCGTGCACGAGGTGACCAGCCCGCAGGCGTTTGACAGCCTGCGCATGGCCGGGCGCCCGGTGCGCCGGCCCGACCGCACGCTGGCGACGGCCGATCACAACACGCCGACCGACGGCACGCCCGTCGCGGCGCGGATCAAGGACGAGCTCTCGCGCGTGCAGGTCGAAACGCTCGAGCGCAACTGCGCCGAGTTTGGCGTCCCGATCTATTCGCTCGGCTCCGACCGTCAGGGCATCGTGCACGTGATCGGGCCTGAGCTGGGCGTCACACAGCCGGGCATGACGATCGTCTGCGGCGACTCGCACACCTCCACGCACGGCGCCTTCGGTGCGCTCGCCTTCGGCATCGGCACGAGCGAGGTGGAGCACGTGCTCGCCACGCAGTGCATGGTCCAGCACAAGCCGCGCTCGATGCGGATCCTCTACGAGGGCAAGCTCGGCTTCGGCGTGAGCGCGAAGGACCTGATCCTCGGCACGCTCGGGCAACTCGGCGTCGGCGGCATGACCGGGCACGTAGTCGAGTACGCCGGCCCTGCGATCGAGGCGCTTTCGATGGAAGGACGCATGACCGTCTGCAACATGACGATCGAGGGGGGCGGACGGGCGGGGATGATCGCGCCCGATGACACCACCTTCGCTTGGTTTGCCGAGACCGACCGACCCGGAGCGCCGCACGGCGAGGATCTGCAAAAGGCGATCGCCCACTGGCGGACGCTGGGCACCGATGAGGGGGCCGATTTCGACAAGGAGGTCACGATCGACGTGAGCGCGATCTCGCCGCAGGTCACCTGGGGCACCAACCCGGGCATGGTGCGCGCCGTCACCGCGGCCGTGCCGGCGCCGGAGGAGTTCGACAGCCCGGCCGAGCGCGAGGCGACCGAGCGCGCGCTTGTCTACATGGACCTGGCACCCGGTACGCCGATCGAGCAGATCTCGCTTGACCGCGTGTTCATCGGCTCGTGCACGAACTCGCGGATCGGCGACCTGCGCGCTGCCGCCGAGCTCGTGCAGGGGCGCAAGGTCGCATCGAATGTCGATGCGATGGTCGTACCGGGCTCCCAGCAGGTGATGAAACAGGCTGAAGCAGAGGGTCTCGACCGCATCTTTCGCGAGGCCGGCTTCGACTGGCGCGTTGCCGGCTGCTCGATGTGCCTTGGGATGAACCCCGACATCCTCGCGCCCGGCGAGCGCTGCGCGTCGACCTCGAACCGCAACTTCGAGGGCCGCCAGGGTCGTGGCGGGCGCACGCACCTGGTCTCCCCGCAGATGGCCGCCGCTGCGGCGATCGAGGGTCATTTCGTCGACATCCGCGACTGGAGCTAGGAGGAGGGCATGGATCCGATCAGCGTCATCTCAGGACCCGTCAGCCACCTCGACCGCGCCGATGTGGACACCGACCAGATCATGCCCAAGCAGTTCCTCAAGCGTGTCGAGCGCACAGGCTTCGGCGAGTTCCTCTTCTACGATTGGGCGAAGGAGCCCGGCTGGGAGCTGCCCGCCAACCCGATCCTCGTAGCCGGCGAGAACTTCGGCTGCGGCTCCTCGCGCGAGCACGCGCCGTGGGGACTGCAGGACTATGGCTTCCAGACGGTCGTCGCGCCGAGCTTCGCCGACATCTTCTACTCCAACTGCACGAAGATCGGGCTCTTGCCGGTCGTGCTGAACGAGGAGGACTGCCGCGCGCTGGCGCACGCCGGCGCGGGGGAGGTGGACCTGCTGGAGCAGGAGGTGCGCTTCGCCGGGCGCGAGGTCGCGTTCGAGATCGACCACGAGATCCGCCACCGGCTGCTCAACGGGCTCGACGACATCGCGCTGACGCTCGAGCAGGGGGCGGAGATCGACGCGTATGAGTCAGAGCACGAGGGCGCCGGCTTTGAGCGCGTCGCGACGACGGCGCTGTAGGCGCGCGGGATGAGCCATCGCATCATCACGCTCCCCGGCGACGGGATCGGGCCGGAGATCCTCGAGCCGACGCTAGGTCTGCTGAACCGTCTTGGCGACTTCGAATTCGAGCAGCACCTGTTCGGCGGCGCCTCGATCGACGCGCACGGCACGGCGCTGACCGATGAGGTCCTGGACGCGTGCAGAGACGCCGATGCCGTGCTGCTGGCGGCGGTCGGCGGCCCCAAGTGGGACACGACCGATCCGTCCAAGCCGCGCCCCGAGCAAGGACTGCTCGGGTTGCGCAAGGGGCTTGGGCTGTACGCCAACCTGCGCCCGGTCAAGCCGTTGCCGGCGCTTTACGACGCCTCGCCGCTGCGCCGCGAGCGGATCGAGGGGACCGACCTGCTCGTCGTGCGCGAGCTCACGGGCGGGATCTACTTTGGCGAGAAGACCCGCACAGAGACCACGGCCTCCGACGCCTGCACCTACAGCAGCGAGGAGATCGAGCGGATCGCGCGCACCGCGTTCGGAGCCGCCCGATCGAAGGTCGCGAGCGTCGACAAGGCGAACGTGCTGGAGACCTCGCGGCTGTGGCGGCAGGTGGTCACCGAACTGCACGCGCGCGAGTTCCCGCAGATCGAGCTCGAGCATGTGCTTGTGGACAACGCCGCGATGCAGCTCGTTTCCGCGCCGCGGCATTTCGACACGATCCTCACGGAGAACATGTTCGGAGACATCCTCTCCGACGAGGCCGCAATGCTGACGGGCTCGATCGGGATGCTGCCGAGCGCCTCGCTCGGCGCCGAGGGTCCGGGGCTGTTCGAGCCGGTGCACGGCTCGGCGCCTGACATCGCCGGGCGGGGGATTGCCAATCCACTGGCGATGTTCCTCTCGGCGGCGATGATGCTGCGTCACGGCCTGCGCTTGGAAAGCGAGGCGGCGGCTGTAGAATCGGCCGTTGAAGGGGCGCTCGATGCTGGCTTGCGCACCCCCGATCTGGGAGGTTCGGCGGGAACGTTGCAGGCCACCGAGGCAGTGCTCGCGAAGCTCGAATAGGAGACCGATGAAAGTGGACCCGACCGACCTCATATGGATGAATGGAGAGTTCGTCGCATGGGAGGACGCCAAGGTCCACGTCTTGACGCACGGCCTGCACTACGGCACGGGCGTGTTCGAGGGCGTGCGCTGCTACGACACCGAGCTCGGCCCGGCCGTGTTCCGCAACCAGGAGCACGTCGAACGCCTGTTCCGCTCAGCCGAGCTGTACTACATGGAGATCCCCTTCTCCGCCGAGCAGCTGCGCTCGGCGACGCTCGAGCTGGTGGCGCGCAACGGGCTGCGCTCGTGCTACATCCGCCCGATCGTCTATCGCGGCTACGGCTCGATGGGCCTGAACCCGCTCGACTCGTGTGTAGACGTGACGATCGCCTGCTGGGTGTGGGGCAAGTACCTGGGCGAGGAGGGCGCTGAACGAGGCGTGCGCGCGAAGGTCTCCTCGTGGCGACGGATCAGCCCGGACTCGCTGATCCCGCACGCGAAGGCCTCGGGCCAGTACCTCAACAGCGTGCTCGCCAAGGTCGAGGTCGTGAAGTCCGGCTATGACGAGGCGATCCTGCTCGACGATCACGGCTATGTGTGCGAGGGCACGGGCGAGAACATCTACGTCGTGCGCGACGGCGTGATCGCCACGCCCGGGCAGAGCAACTCGATCCTCGACGGGATCACGCGGCGCTCGGTGATCCAGATCGCGCGCGACCTCGGCTATGAGGTGATCGAGCGCGATGTCGCGCGCGCCGAGCTGACGCTCGCCGAGGAGGTCTTCATGTCGGGCACCGCCGCCGAGCTCGTGCCGGTGCGCGAGGTCGACGATCATCCCGTCGGCACGGGCAAGCCGGGGGAGATCACGCGCGTGCTGCAGGCGGCCTTCGACGACGCGATTCACGGGCGCTCGGAGCGCTATCGCGAGTGGCTTGATGTGGTGGCGCCGGTCGACCTGGAGACGCCGGCCGGCGAGGCTCCAGCCCCCAGCGCAACCGCCGGTTAGGCGATGACCGACATACAGCTATACGACGCCACGCTGCGCGACGGGATGGGCGGCGGCGGCCTTACGCTGACCGCCGAGGAGAAGCTGCGCGTGGTGGGATCGCTCGACGCGCTCGGGATCGGCCTGATAGAGGCCGGCTTTCCGGCATCCAATCCCAAGGAGCGACAGCTGTTCGAGCTGCTCTCGGCGCAGTCGCTGCAGAACGCGGAGATCGTCGCCTTCGGCATGACGCGCCGCCGCGACACGGCCGCCGAAGACGACGAGGGCTTGCGCGTGCTGGCCGAAAGCTTCGCGCCGGCCTGCACACTCGTCGGCAAGGCCTCGCTGCTTCACGTCGAGAAGGTGGTGCGCGTCTCGCGCGAGGAGAACCTGCAGATGATCGGCGACTCGATCGGCTTTCTCGTCGCGCAGGGCAAGCGCGCGCTGTTCGACGCGGAGCACTTCTTCGACGGCTTTCAACTCGACCCGGGGTATGCGCTCGACTGCCTGCGCGCCGCCGCAGACGCCGGCGCCGAGCGTCTGGTCTTGTGCGACACAAACGGGGGGTCGCTGCCGCCGCAGGTGCGCACGGCGCTGGCCGTCGTGCGCGAAGCCCTGCCCGACGCGCCGCTCGGGATCCACTGCCACGACGACTCGGGCTGTGCCGTGGCCAACTCGCTCACGGCCGTCGAAGCCGGCGCCACGCAGGTGCAGGGTACGGTCAACGGCATCGGCGAGCGCACGGGCAACGCCAACCTGATCACGCTCATCGCCGACCTGCAGCTGAAGATGGGTGCCGGCGTGCTCGCGCCTGAGCAGCTCGCGCGGCTGACCGAGACGGCGCACTTCATCGACGAGCTGCTCAACCGCGCGCCCGACCCCGCGCAGCCCTACGTGGGCAAGCACGCCTTCGCGCACAAGGCCGGCATGCACGCGGCCGGCGTACGCGCCGACGCGCAGACCTTCGAGCACGTCGACCCGGAGCTCGTGGGCAACGGGCGCGACCTGCTGATCTCCGAGCTGTCCGGCAAGGGGACGGTTTCCGAGAAGGCCGCCGAGGCAGGGCTGGAGCTGCCGCAGGGCAAGGACGGCGACGCCTTCGCCCAGCGCGTGGTCGAGCGCGTCAAGGAGCTCGAGCACGAGGGCTTTCAGTTCGAGGCCGCGGACGGCTCGTTCGAGCTGTTGATGCGCAAGGAAGCGGGGGCATACGAGCCGTTGTTTCGCTTGGAGTCCTGGCGCGTGCTGGTGGAGAAGCGCACCGACGGCAAGGTGATCACCGAGGCCACGATCAAGGGATGGGTCAAAGGCGAGCGCTTCGTGCGCACGGCGGAGGGCAACGGGCCGGTGCACGCGCTCGACGCGGCGCTGCGTGACGCGATCGGCGAATTCCACCCTCATCTGCGCGAGATCGAGCTCGTCAACTTCAAGGTGCGCATTCTCGATGAGACGAAGGGCGCGGGCGCAGTCACGCGTGTCTTGATCGACGCCTCCGACGGACATGAAGTGTGGGGCACGATCGGCGTCTCCGAGAACGTGATCGCGGCGTCGTGGGACGCACTCGTGGACTCGCTCGAGTACGGGATGCAGCCGGGGCGGGCCGCGGCTCCGGATCAGAGGGCGGTTTCCGGCGGCGGTGGAGCTGCCCCGGTGAGCGCGCGCGGCGAGGATTAGTGGCAGAGGAGCCGATCCCGCTCGCCAAACCGGTGCTCGGCGAGGCGGAGGAGCGGGCCGCGATCGAGGTGCTGCGCTCGGGGCAGCTGTCGCTCGGACCGAAGCTCGGCGAGTTCGAGCGGAGGTTCGCCGAGCGCGTGGGGGCGGCGCACGCGAGCGCGGTCTCCAGCGGCACCGCAGGGTTGCACCTGGCGCTGCGAGCGGTGGGCGTGCAAGCCGGCGACGAGGTGATCACGAGCCCGTTCTCGTTCGTCGCTTCGGCCAACGCGATCCTCTACTGCGGCGCGACGCCGGTGTTCGCGGACATCGACCCGGTCACGCTCAATCTCGACCCGCAGGCGGCCGAGGCGGCGCTCACGCCGCGGACCAAGGCAATCCTGCCGGTGCACATCTTCGGATACCCCGCCGACATGCCCGCACTGGAGGCGATCGCGCAGAGGCATGGCCTGGCGATCGTCGAGGACGCTTGCGAGGCGCTCGGGGCCACGCACGCCGACGGCCGGGCAGTGGGCGGCCGGGGGCACCCCGCCGTGTTCGGCTTTTACGCAAACAAGCAGATGACGACGGGGGAGGGGGGGATGATCTCGCTCGGTGAGGAGGCGATGAAGGAGCGGATCGACTCCGAGCGCAACCAGGGGCGCGCGCCGGACATGGGCTGGCTCGACCACGACCGGCTCGGTTTCAACTACCGCCTTTCGGAGATTGCCTGCGCACTTGGGATCGCGCAGCTGGGCAGGCTCGATGAGATGCTCGCGCAGCGCTCGCGCGTGGCCCAGCTCTATCGCGAAGCCCTCGCCGGAATCGAGGGCCTCGAGCTCCCGTGCCGGGACCGCGACGGAGACGTACGCGGCTGGTTCGTGTTCGTCGTGCAGCTGCCGCACGGCGTCGAGCGGGACGGCGTCGTGCGCGAGCTCGGCAGGTGCGGCGTGCAGAGCAAGCCCTATCTCCCTGCCATTCACACGTTGAGCTTCTACCGAGATCGCTTCCCGCCCCGCAACGGAGGACTCCCGATATGCGAGGACGTGGCTGCACGCTCGATCGCGCTGCCGTTCTTTCCGGAGATGAGCGTAGGACAGGTGAAGCGCGTCGTCGACGCGCTCGAGTCAGCGATGAGGGCCAACCGAAGCGACGAGCAAACGGTCGGCTGAGCCCGGCGTTTTGACACTGATGTGCCGGGCATAGAGCCGGCCGGAGCACGATGGTCCCCGGGCCGGACACCGTGGCGTTAGTCGGAAACAAAAGTCACGACGAGTCAAGCCCTGCAGATGTGGCTCTGGAGAGCCATCTGGAAGAAACACTGGCGACCAATTGGTCATTCGATTCGCAGAACTAGAAACAGGCCTGTACTCGCCGCGTCCCCAACGGATAGCTTGGCTGCACCCAGCGCGCGGACCTGGTCGCGCTGGCGTCAATCAGTATTAAGAGACGAAAGAATGGGGATGATTACGTTGCGTATCCTACGTTTGAGGGGGGCGCGCCCGCGGGTCCTGCTCGCCACGGCGGCGCTCACGGCGCTCGCCGGAGCGCTGAGCGTCGCGTCGCCGGCGCTCGCTACGCCCAAAGGTGAATTCGCAGTCTTCGCCGACTGTCCGGTGACGACGGCGGCTGCCTGCATACACGCCAACACTGAAAGCGGTCAGTTCACCGTAGGCAAAAAGACGGTGCCGATCGAAAAAACGATCACGCTGCAGGGCGGTCTGAACGAAACCCCGACAGGTGGATTCGTTTTCGTTGCCGCTAAAGACGGGAACACCCTGACCAAAGTGCCGCAGAAAGTACCCGGCGGTCTGTCCGGCTTGGTCAACTGCACAGAAATCAAAGGCAGTGGGCTGCTGGAAAAAGCAGAGCGTGCCTCGTGCGAAGCGATCTTCGAAAACGGCTTGACTGGTGTCACCGCGACGACCGAACTCGCGGCACCTGCGAGCTCAATCCAGATCAGCCTGGAAAACCTGCTGACGGGGACAGGCACGGCGCTTCAGCTCCCTGTGAAGGTCCACCTCGAAAACCCGCTGCTTGGCAGCTCATGCTACATCGGCTCGAACTCGTCACCGATCGTGATCCCGCTGACGACGGGCACGACGAGCCCGCCGCCGCCGAACAAACCGATTAAAGGCAACCCTGGCGAACTGACGTTCAACGAAGAAGGCACGATCTTGACCGTGCTGAAAAACTCACTCGTCAACAACTCGTTCGCCGCTCCGGCCACCAACGGCTGCGGCGGTCTGTTCGAATTCCTGATCGGGCCAATCATCAACTCGCAGCTCGGCGTTCCGTCGACGGCCGGACACAACACGGCCATCCTCAACGGCACGCTTAAGCAGGCGGGTTCTGCGGACGTAAAAGCACACGAATAGCCCTCGACAGGAATAAGTCGTAGGCAGCAAGGGTCCGTCGCGAGAGCGGCGGACCCCTTGTGTGTTAAAGGCCTGAGGGTGAACCTTGGTTAGAAACATCGGCGGCTATTTTGTTGACTCTTGCATCGCGCCCGACGATAGTGGCCCTCATGCAAGGCGATGTGAGAAAACGGATACCGGGCTGGCTAGTCAGCGTCATCCTGATGACGGTTGTTACCGGATGCGGCGGCGGTTCGCACGGCACGACGGCGGGCCGGAGCACGTCGGCGGCGGCTCAGCCGGGCGACACGCAAAGCGGCTCGACGACAGCGCCTGGAGGTGGAGCGGGAAGGTCGCGGTTCACAGCCGATGCAGAACGTATCTGCGAGCGCGCCAACCGCGAAATCATCGCCTCTGAAAACTCGAACATTGGCGCCTCCGAGGCAGTTCAGCTGCGCGAAATCGTAAAGATCGCCCCCGGTCACGCGGCGCTGGAGCGAAGGGCCCAGGCCGAACTGACCAAGCTGACGCCGCCTGCTCCGCTCGTGAGCGACTGGCGCTCGATGCTTGCCGCCCGCAGCCGTCTAGCTGCCGAACTGGACACGCTCATCAAGGCCGCCAAGCGCAAGGATCTGCGGGCGGTAGAGGCGCTCATTCCGGTCAAAAAACAGACCCACAGCGTGCTGCGCACGCTGGCAAGCAAGAACGGCTTCAAGGAATGCGCGGAGGTTGGGCGCGGCCCCGCAACGCCGGCAAACGTCGCCACACAGTCGCCCCTATAGCGCTACGGGCATGTTGATCCGAAGGCAAAGTCTCACCGTCCTCGTGGCGATCATCGCAGTCGCCGGTCTGGGAGCTTGCGGCGGCGGTGGGTCGGACAATGTAGCAATGGTGGGGCATACGCCGATCACCAGAGACGCGCTCGATCACTGGACAGCTGTGCTGGGGGCGAGCGACTTCTACGAACACGTCGGCAAGCGGGCACCGGCGGGTTTGGTGCCGGACGCACCGAGCACGTCCTCCTGCGTAAAGGCGGCCGAAAGCTTGATCCCTCCCCGTTCGCAGGTCAAGCCTTCTCGTGCGGTGAACGCGGCTCACTGCCGCGAGTTGTATCGCGCGGTAAGGGAGCAGGCGCTGGGCTTTCTGATCGCCGCTCAATGGAGGCTCGCAGAAGGTAGAGAACACGGCATCGTCGTGTCGGATACGGACGTAGCCAAGGCGCTTCAGCGGCAGAAGGACGAACGGTCTTCCATGCCGGGAGCGTTCGCGGCCTATCTTGCCGACCGGGGACGCAGCCTGGCCGACAACCGCTTTGAACTTAGGCAGTCGCTCGTTACGGACAGGTTGATCGCGAAGCTCCGGCAAGAGCACCCGGGTGGGGGGTTGCGCTATGCCGTCGGACGGCTGGCCAAAGGACAGGTCGAAGGGCGGGCCAACACCGACTGCCAGGCTGGTTACATCGTGCCGGAATGCAAGCAGTACCGAGCCACGACCACACAGTCTGGTCGCTCGCCGGCGGTCATCATGGAGGAAATGTCGAAGTTTTACTAGGAGGGCCCCAGCGACACTCGCATCGCCGATCGCGGCGGGGGGTGGGCGGCGGTGGGAGGCGGTGACCGTGCCCCGAATCTGCGGGGGAGGCTACTCCCCGCCGAGCTGCGTCAGGAAGCGGGCGAACGTCGAGAGCAGGGCTCGCACGTCGTGGGCTGCCGCTCTCAGATCGCTCAGCAGAACTGGCCGCTCACGAACAGCCTCGCCGAACGCCACGTCAGGGTACGCTTGGGAGTGGCTTCAAGTGGTTCTCGTTGCCGGTCAGACTGCAACGCTAACCGACGGATGGGTGGCCACGGCCGTGCGAACTGGGGCTTTCAGGCACGCGCCCGGCAAGATTCGAACTTGCGACCTCTCGCTCCGGAGGCGAGCGCTCTATCCACTGAGCTACGGGCGCGGGACAACGAGTCTATTGGGCCCAGAGCTTGGCCTGCCGACCGCCGACGATCCTACGCAGGGGCGTCTCCGGCACTGCCCGGTCGGTGCCCGGACGCGGAAGCCCACGGTCTAAGAGGCACACTTCCGGCCCGACTCGTGACTACTCCTTGCTGCGTTCCTGCGCTGCGTCGTATTCCTTGGATTCGGCTTCGCTCTTGAATGTGCCGGCAGCAGATTCGTGATTCTCGGCGTGGGACTGGACGTTCTCGGCTTCCGATGTGATTTCCTCGCCTTCGGTGTACTTGCTGCCGTTGCCTTCGGGCGTTTCTTCGCCTTCGACTCGGCTGGCATCAGCTTCGAGGCGTTTGGCCCTCGATTCGTCCTCTTTCGCTAGGAGTTCTTCGTGGTTCGCTTTTCCGTGCAGTGAGGCGGCTTCCCCGAGGAGCTTTGTCACGGCCTGTTCGTGTGCCGGCCGTTCTTCTTCGACGGCTTGTTCTTCCCGCTGCTTTTCGGCCTGTGTTTCCTGCGCCTGCCGTTCTTCGGTTGCTCTGTGCGCTCGTTCTTCGCTTTCCTTGCTTTCGCGCTGAGCGGCTTCCGCTGCGTTGCGTTCGGATTGGTTCTCTCCGCGGCACATTTCGATGCCGAGGCGGACCTCCCGGACCTTATCTCCGACCAACACGTGGCAACCAAAGTGGAAGCCCTGGATGATCGGAACGCCCCACGCGACGAAAGCCACGACAGCGAGGATTACGATTGGGCTGGAGAGCGCGATGCGGCGACGCTTTGGATTGCTCCCTGCGGTGTCGAGTCTGGGCTCAGTTGGCTGCTCGGGGGGCTTATCATCGGAGCCCGCGTGTTCCATATGGCCGAATCGGACAGACGCCAGCCAACCTTGAGCTCAGAGCCAGACGGCTTACTCGTGCACCGTCGTGCATCCTCCGCTACATGACTTGCTGGGTCGGCATCGACGTCGGTGGAACTCGCAAGGGATTTGACCTCGCACTGATCGATGACGCCCGGCTGGTGGGCCTGAAAGGTCGACTGAGCCGAGCCGAGGTTGTCCAGGCAGCCGAAGCGGCCAAGCCAGCTGTGGTGGCGATCGACAGCCCGCGCTCCTGCGCCGCGCCAGGACAGACGACCCGCTCTGGCGAGCGTCGGCTCGCGAAGGAGATCTGCGGCATCCGCTGGACGCCAGACGAAGAGCATGTTCGTGGGAGCAATCCTTACTACGCCTGGATAGTGAACGGTCTTGACTTGTTCGCGGCGCTGGACCCGCTCGGAGCCGAGCTGATTGAGGTCTTTCCCACGGCGTCCTGGACTCGCTGGCACGGGAAACGCAACGGACGAAGGCGTTCGGCCTGGAGTCGAGAGGCTCTTGGGAAACTCGGCTTGGAGGGGCTACCAAGTCGAACCAACCAGGACCAACGTGACGCCATCGCTGCCGCGGTGACCGCCCGCGAGCACACGCAAGGCATGACCGAAGCCCTTGGCGAGATAGTCGTGCCCGCACGACGGTGAGGCAAGCAGCCCTGCGCCAAACATCTCACCGCCGCATTGCGCGGGTTGATTGAGCATCTGTAGCGTTCCAACCATTGGGGCAACCGGTCGAAGGGATGAGCATGGAACCTGCCGTATCAGTTCCGGTCCAAGGTGGCGCGAAGGACGACGAGCTGTTGCTCGGTACCTCCTCGTGGAGTCCAAAGGAAACCTCGCTTAAGTACGCGTGGCCCGACAAGAAAGGACGGCGCTCGCGTGGAGGCGAGTTGCCCACGTGGGCAATTCCGCAGGCAGTGTTGTTTGCCGCAAAAGAGGGCTATCTCACCCGCCCACAGATGGCCAAGATCGCAAAGGGGCTGGTGAGCGAGCTCGCCAGGCAGGGGCCGCACGCCTAACGCGCCAGCCGACCCACCGCTACCGTAGCCCCATGGACCTCTCCCTCTTCTTCGCCGGCACCGGTGGCTCGGTCCCGAGCGCCCGCCGCGGCCTCCCGGCGATCCTCGTCCGCCTCGGCGGCGAGCGCATCCTGTTCGACTGCGGCGAAGGCACGCAGCGCCAGCTGACGCGCTCGATCGGGCTGGTCGACATGGAATGCGTGTTCATCACGCACTTCCACGCCGACCACTGGCTCGGCCTGCCGGGGATGCTCAAGTCCTTCGCCCTGCGCGATCGCGATCAGCCGCTGACGATCTACGGCCCGCGCGGCCTGTCCGAGCTGATGGGCGTCATGCGCATCGTCTACGGCCGCCTGCCGTACGACTTCAAAATCGTCGAGCTCGACCCCGCGCAGACGGTCAAGCGCGACGGCTATCTGGTCGCCGCCGTCCCCGTCAGCCACCGAGCGCCGAACGCCTTCGGCTACGCGATCGTAGAGGACGCGCGCCCCGGCCACCTCGACGCCAAGCTCGCAGAGCAGCTCGGCGTCAAGCCCGGCCCCGACTTCGGCCGCCTGCAGCGCGGCGAGACCGTCGGCGGCGTGCTGCCCGAGCAGGTCATGGGCCCCGAACGCGAGGGACGCAAGATCGTCCTCTCCGGCGACACCGAGCCCTGTGACGCGCTGAAGATCGCCGCGCACGAAGCAGACCTGCTCGTGCACGAGGCCACCTTCACCGAGGATGACGCCGACCGCGCCCGCGAGACCGCTCACAGCACCGCCCGCCAAGCGGCCGAGCTGGCACGCGACGCCGAAGTGCGCACGCTCGCGCTGACGCACATCTCCACCCGCTATGCCGGCGGCCAGCTGCGCGATGAGGCACGCGCCGTGTTCGTCGCCACCGAGGCCCCGCGCGACTTCGACACGATCGAGGTGCCCTTCCCCGAGCGCGGCCGCGCCAAGCTCGAGCGCTGGTCAGACCGCCAGGCGCGCGAGCGCGCCGGCGGTGCATCCGGTGCTGGCGGGGAGGACGGCAATCAGAAGGACGATCAGAACGGCGACGGCTCCGCCGAGAGTGCCGATTCTCCGTCTGAAACCGTCGCCTCGCGGTAGAGAATCGTCACAAGCCCCTGATACATTCCTGAAGATCCTTAACCCGGTCCCGTGAGGCCAGGAAGGAATAGATGGACCAGAGCAGTGAGAAGGTCGTCCTCCGCGAGGGGGATATCCAGCGAGCGCTGACGCGTATCGCTCATGAGATCGCCGAGCGCAACTCAGGCGACGACGGAGCCCCCGTCGAGCAGAACCTCGCGATCGTCGGCATCCACCGCCGCGGTGCCTTCCTCGCGCAGCGCCTGCGCGATCTGCTCGAAGAGCTGCTCCATGCCGCGATCCCGCTTGGCGACTTGGATATCGGCTTCTACCGCGACGACGTCGCAAGCCGCCCCGACGCCCCCGTCGTGCACGCCTCGCACATCGACTTCGACATCGCCGGGCGCACGGTCGTGATCGTCGACGACGTGCTCTTCACCGGGCGCACCGTGCGCGCCGCGATCGAGGCGCTGTTCGACTACGGCCGCCCCGAGCGCGTGCAGCTCGCCGTGCTCGCCGACCGAGGCCACCGCGAGCTGCCGATCCGCCCCGACTACGTCGGCAAGAATCTGCCGACCTCGCGCGCCGAGCACGTGCATGTTCGCCTGCGCGAGCTTGACGGCGTCGACGAGGTCGCGATCGCCCCCGTCGCCGTGGAGGTCGCATGAGCGCCGGCAACGCAACGGCCGCGAGCAAGGAGACCGTCGTGATTAGGACCGAAGGTCCGACTTCGATCTGGATGGTCGTTCCAATCAATGGGCCGACGGAGGGAGGCCCCAGACTCTTCAAAGACCTGGACAGCGATCGAGCGGATCGTCGCCCAGGCTGAGCGCTTCGCCGAGGTCTCCGACCGTGAGATCAAGAAGGTCCCGGCGCTGCGCGGGCGGATGGTGCTGAACCTCTTCTACGAGGCCTCCACGCGCACGCGCAGCTCCTTCGAGCTCGCCGCCAAGCGGCTCTCGGCCGACGTCGTCAACTTCGCCGCCAGCGGCTCGAGCGTCGAGAAGGGCGAGTCACTGAAGGACACCGTGCTCACGCTCAGCGCGCACAAGCCCGACGCGATCGTGCTGCGCACGCCTTGGGCCGGCGCCTCCGAGCTCGTCTCAAAATGGTGCAGCGCCGCGATCGTCAACGCCGGCGACGGCAAGCGCGAGCACCCCACGCAGGCGCTGCTCGACGTCTACACGCTGAAGGGCCGCTTCGGCGAGCTCGACGGCGCCAGCATCTGGATCGTCGGCGACGTCATGCACTCGCGCGTCGCGCGCTCGAACATCATCGCCTTCCAGCGGATGGGCGCCAAGGTCACCGTCGCCGGGCCGCCCACGCTGATCCCGCGCGGGATCGAGGCGCTCGGCTGCGACGTGCGCTTCGCGCTGGAGGAGCTGCCCTCCGCCGACGTCGTCTACGCCCTGCGCATGCAGAACGAGCGGATGAACGAGACGTGGGTGCCCTCCGTGCGCGAGTACGCCTCCTGGTATCAGATCAACGGACGCCGCCTCTCACCGCGCCAGGTGCTGATGCACCCCGGACCCGTCAACCGCGGCGTCGAGCTCTCCGGCGAGGTCGTCGACTCGCCGCAGGCTGTGATCACAGCCCAGGTCGAGGCCGGCGTCGTCGTGCGCATGGCCGTGCTCTACGAGCTGCTCGCCGGCGCCCGCGCCACGGCGCCCGGCGCATCGCCTTCCGCATCGCCCTCGCCCGCCCCGCCGGAGCCCCAGCCCGCGTGATGGCCGCCCAGCCGCTCGTCCACGGACCGCGCAAGGCGGTCGACCTGTTGCTGCGCGACGTGCACGTGCTCGACCCGCGCGCGTTGCTCGACGCCCGCCACGACGTGCGCGTGTGCGACGGGGAGATCGCCGAGCTCGGAGAGCCCGGCGGCCTCTCCCAGGGCCCCGACGAGGAGCTGATCGAGGGGCGCGGCCAGCACCTGCTGCCGGCCTTCTTCGACCCCCACGTGCACCTGCGCGTGCCCGGGCAGGAGCACAAGGAGGATCTCGACAGCGGCACCCGCGCCGCCGCCGCAGGCGGCTACGCCGGTGTGATCGCGATGCCCAACACCGATCCCGTGCTCGACTCCGCGCCGCTCTTGCGCTCGCTGCGCGAGACCGCCGCGCGCGAGGCGCGCATCTCGGTCGGCTTCATGCCCGCCATCACGCGCGGGCTGAACGGCGAGCAGCTCTCAGAGATGGCCGAGCTGCGCCAGGAGGGCGCCGTCGGCTTCACCGACGACGGCAAGCCCGTCACGAGCGCCGGCATGCTGCGCAAGGCGCTTCAGTACCAGCGCCTGTGCGGCGGCGTGATCGCGCTGCACGAGGAGGACCCGACGCTCTCGCGCGGCGGCGCCATGCACGAGGGCGCCGTCAGCGTCGCACTCGGGATCGGCGGCATCCCGACGATCTCCGAGTCCACGATGGTCGCGCGCGACGCCGCCATCGCCGGCTACGAGGACGCGCGCGTGCACTTCCAGCACCTCAGCTGCGTCGCCTCCGTGCAGGCCGTCGCCGAGGCAAAGGCCAAGGGCTTCCGCGTCAGCACCGAGGCCTCGCCGCATCATTTGCTCTTGACCGAGGAGGACGTGCGCGGGATGGACACGCGGATGAAGATGAACCCGCCGCTCGCCACCGAGACCGACCGCCAGGCGCTGATCGAAGGGCTGCGCTCGGGCACGATCGACTGCGTCGCCACCGACCACGCGCCGCACGCGCGCGAGGAGAAGGAAGTGCCCTTCGAGCAGGCCCCGATGGGCACGACCGGCCTCGAGACCGCCTTCGCCGCGCTCTACACCGGCCTCGTGCTGCCCGGTGTGCTCGACCTGGCGCTGCTCGTCGAGCGGATGACCGCCGGGGCTGCGCTGTATGAGCTGCCGACCTACACGATCGCCCCCGGCGAGGCCGCCAACGTCACGCTCGTCGACCTCGACGCCGAGTTCGTCGCCGGCGAGCGCGGCTGGGAAAGCCGCTCTGAGAACTGCTGCTTCGCCGGGCGCAAGCTGCGCGGCAAGGTGCTCCTGACCGTGGCTGGCGGCGCCGTCGTCTATCGCGAGCGCGCATTCAGCGTGGTCGGCGCATGAGCGAGGCGAGCGCCTGATGGCACTGCTTCACCGCGACCGCGCCGCACTGCTCGTCGTCGACGTGCAGGAGGGCTTTCGCCCTTACGCATCCTTCGCCGATGTCGCCGAGTCCTGCCGGCGGCTGCTTGCAGGAGCTCGCATCCTGCAGATGCCCGCCCTCGTCAGCGAGCAGTATCCGAAAGGTCTCGGCCCAACCGCGCCCGAGCTCGGGATCGAGGAGGGGGAGGAGATGATGATCGAGAAGACCGTCTTCTCCGCTGCTCGCGCCGACGGCTTCGATCTGAAAGGTCGCCCGCAGGCGATCGTCTGCGGCATCGAGACGCACGTGTGCGTCTCACAGACCGTGCACGACCTGCTCGGCAAAGGCGTCGAAGTGCACGTGCCCGCCGACGCCGTCGGCTCGCGCCACTCACTCGACTACGAGCGCGGCCTCGAGCGCCTGGAGCGCGCCGGCGCCATCGTCAGCACCGTCGAGAGCGCCCTGTTCGAGCTGCTCGAGCGCGCCGGCACGCCGGAGTTCAAGGAAGTGCAGAAGTTGATCCTGTGAGCCGGTTCGAGGATGGATACGTGCTGCTCGAGGATGGCACGCGCTTCGACGGCGAGTGGTGCGGCGCCGAGGCGCCGGCCGTCGGCGAGGTCGTGTTCACGACCGGCATGTCGGGCTACCAGGAGTCGATGACCGATCCCTCCTTCGCCGGGCAGCTGATCACGTTCACCTATCCGCACATCGGCAACTACGGCGTC
This sequence comes from uncultured Solirubrobacteraceae bacterium, assembly GCA_963714215.1. Lineage (GTDB taxonomy): Bacteria > Actinomycetota > Thermoleophilia > Solirubrobacterales > Solirubrobacteraceae > Palsa-744. The sequence goes on along the minus strand of CAVQNP010000002.1, from coordinate 663,795 downwards.
AGCGCAGGCGCGATGGAGTCGGAGCGCCCGTGGGCGCGCGCCGCGATCATGCGCGAGGCGTGCAACCGCGAGGACGCGCCGACCGCCGAGCGCGGCTGGCTCGACTGGCTGACCGACTGCGGGGTCAGCGCGATCTCCGGGATCGACACGCGCGCGCTTGTGCGCCAGATCCGCGACGCCGGCGCGATGCGCGGGGGAGTGTTCCCCGCGAGTGTCGGGCTCGCCGAGGCGCGCGAGCTGATCGAGGCCGAGCCGGCGATGGCAGGTCAGGATCTCGCCTCCGTGGTCACGCCCAAGGAAGTCACCCGCCACGGTCAGGACGGCGACGGACCGCGGATCGCCGTGATCGACACCGGCATCAAGGCCTCGATGGTGCGCGAGCTCGTGCAGCGCGGCGCGCGCGTCTCGCTGCATCCGTGCACAACGAGCCCCGAGGAGCTGCTCGCCGAGGACCCCGACGCCGTCTTCCTCGCCAACGGCCCCGGCGACCCGGCTGCGCTCGGCTATGTCGTCGAGACCGTGCGCGGGATCGTCGGCAAGAAGCCCGTGTGGGGCATCTGCCTCGGCCACCAGCTGCTGTGCCGCGCCGTGGGCCTGGAGACCTTCAAGCTGCCCTTCGGCCACCGCGGCGCCAACCACCCCGTCAAGGACCTGCAGACGGGCAAGGTCGAGATCACCTCGCAGAACCACGGCTTCGCCGCCGTCGGTCCCGGCGGCGCACGCACGATCGACGCTGATGAGCCCGTGCGCTGGGAGACCGACTTCGGCGCCGCCGCGCTCTCGCACGTGAACCTGTATGACCGCACCGTCGAGGGGCTGGAGCTGCTCGACGTGCCCGGCGGCACCGTGCAGTACCACCCCGAGGCCGGGCCCGGGCCGCACGACTCGCTGTACCTGTTCGACCGCTTCCTCGACCGCATCGCCGAGGCCGCCTGATGCCCGGCGGTGACCCGCATGCCTAGGCGCGACGACATCCACAAGATCCTGATCCTCGGCTCCGGGCCGATCGTGATCGGGCAGGCCGCCGAGTTCGACTACTCCGGTGTGCAGGCCTGCAAGGTGCTGCGCGAGGAGGGCTATGAGGTCGTGCTCGTCAACTCCAACCCGGCGACGATCATGACCGACCCCGAGTTCGCCGAGGCGACGTACATCGAGCCGCTCTTGCCCGGCCCCGTGACGCAGGTGATCGAGCGCGAGCGCCCCGACGCGCTGCTCGGCACGCTCGGCGGGCAGACCGCGCTGAATCTGGCCAAGGCGCTGCACGACGACGGCACGCTGGAGAAGTACGGCGTCGAGCTGATCGGCGCCAACTACGAGGCGATCGCCTGCGCCGAGGACCGCGAGCTGTTCGGCGAGGCGATGGCCAAGGCCGGGCTGCGCATGCCCAAGAGCGCGATCGCGACCTCGCTCGAGCAGGCGCAGGCGGCGGCCGAGGAGGTCGGCCTGCCGTGTGTCGTGCGGCCCGCCTTCACGCTCGGCGGGCGCGGCGGCGGCATCGCGCGCTCCAGCGAGGAGTTCGAGGCGATCGTCGCGGCCGGGATCGAGGCCTCGCCGATCTCCCAGGTGCTGCTCGACGAGTCGGTGATCGGCTGGGGCGAGTACGAGCTCGAGGTGATGCGCGACAAGGCCGACAACGTCGTGATCGTCTGCTCGATCGAGAACATCGACCCGATGGGCGTGCACACCGGCGACTCGGTCACGGTCGCGCCGCAGCAGACGCTGACCGACCACCTCTACCAGCAGCTGCGCGACCAGGCGCTCACCGTGATCCGCGCCGTCGGCGTCGAGACGGGCGGCTCCAACGTGCAGTTCGCCGTCAACGCCGAGACCGAAGAGATCCTCGTGATCGAGATGAACCCGCGCGTCTCGCGCTCCTCGGCGCTCGCCTCGAAGGCGACCGGCTTCCCGATCGCGAAGATCGCTGCCCGGCTGGCCGTCGGCTACCTACTGGAGGAGATCGACAACGACATCACCGGCGTCACGCCGGCCTGCTTCGAGCCGACGATCGACTACGTCGTCGTCAAGTGGCCGCGCTTCGCCTTCGAGAAGTTCCCCGGCTCCGATCCAGTGCTCTCGACGCACATGAAGTCGGTGGGGGAGACGATGGCGATCGGGCGCACCTTCCAGCAGGCCTTTGCGAAGGCGCTCGCCTCGCGCGAGCTCGACAAGCCGCCGGTCGTCGCTGACCTCAGCGAGCAGGAGCTCTTGCAGCGCCTGGAGCGCCCATACCCGGATCGCTACGAGGTCGTGCTCGAGCTGCTGCGCCGGGGCGTGGGCGTCGAGGCCGTGCACGAGCCGACGAAGATCGACCGCTGGTTCCTCGCCGAGCTGCAGGCGCTCGCGTTGCACCCCGAGGCGCCGTTCGCCGGCGAGCGCTCGTTCATGTCGGTCGACACCTGCGCCGCCGAGTTCCCCGCGCGCACGCCCTACTTCTACTCCGGCTGGGAGCGCTCGGCGCGCAGCGAGGTCGACCGCTCAGAGCACAGCAGCGGCGGCGGCGCCAAGCGCTCCTCGATCGTGATCCTCGGCTCCGGGCCCAACCGCATCGGCCAGGGGATCGAGTTCGACTACTGCTGCGTGCACGCCGCGATGACCGTGCGCGACTCGGGCATGGAGGCGGTGATGATCAACTGCAACCCCGAGACCGTCTCGACCGACTACGACACCTCAGACCGGTTGTACTTCGAGCCGCTCACGCTCGAGCACGTGCTCGCGGTCGTGCAGGCCGAGCAGCCGCAGGGGCTGATCCTGCAGTTCGGCGGGCAGACCCCGCTGAAGCTCGCGGCGGGCCTGGAGGCGGCCGGCGTGCCGCTGCTCGGCACGAGCGTGCAGGCGATCGACCTGGCAGAGGACCGTGGCCAGTTCGGTGCGCTGCTCGAGCGCCTCGGCTACAAAGCGCCGCCCTATGCCACCGCGCGCTCGGTGGCGCAGGCGCTGGACTGCGCCGGCGACGTCGGCTACCCGCTGCTCGTCAGGCCCTCATACGTGCTCGGCGGGCGCGCGATGGAGATCGTCTACTCGCGCGACGGCCTCGCCGACTATCTGGAGCGCCAAGGGGTGAGCGCCGCCGAGGACCTGCCCGGACAGCAGGCCGAGATCTTCCTCGACCGCTTCCTCGAGAACGCGACCGAGGTCGACGTCGACGCGCTGTGCGACGGGCGCGAGGCGTGGATCGGCGGGATCATGCAGCACGTCGAGGAGGCCGGCATCCACTCGGGCGACAGCGCCTGCGTGCTGCCGCCGCACTCACTCGGCGAGGAGATGCTCGAGCAGATCCGCACGGCCACGCGCGAGCTGGCGCTGGAGATCGGCGTCGTCGGGCTGATCAACGTCCAATATGCCGTGCACGCGGGCGAGCTGTACGTGATCGAGGCAAACCCGCGCGCCTCGCGCACGGTGCCGTTCGTCTCCAAGGCCGTCGGCTTGCCACTTGCCAAGCTTGCTTGCCGGATCATGCTCGGCGAGTCGATCGCAGAGCTCGACCTGCCGCGCGACCGCGAAGGGCTCGGCTTCGGCGAGCACGTCTCGGTCAAGGAGGCCGTGCTGCCGTTCGACCGCTTCGAGGGCTCCGACGCGCTGCTCGGCCCCGAGATGCGCTCGACCGGTGAGGTGATGGGCATCGCGCGCGACTTCCCCACGGCCTTCGCCAAGGCGCAGGCTGCCGCCGGCGTGCCGCTGCCGAGCAAGGGGACGGCCTTCATCACGGTCACCGACTCCGACAAGGTCGCCGCCTCGTGGGTCGCGCAGAGCCTGCACGACAGCGGCTTTCAGATAATCGCCACGGGCGGCACGGCCGAAGCGATCGAGCGCTCGGGTGTACCAGCCAGGCGGATCAACAAGATCGGCGAGGGCTCGCCGCACGTGGTCGACTGGATCGAGCGCGGCGACGTGGACCTGGTGATCAACACACCGACCGGCGTGGGCGCGCGCACCGACGGCTATGAGATCCGCCGCGCGGCGATCAGGCACGGCATCCCCTGCCTGACGACGGTCGCCGCTGGCGGCTCGGCGGCGCGCGCGATCGCAAGCGCCAGGCGCGACGGTGCGCCGGAGGTGCTGTGCGTGCAGGAGCTGCACGGCGTGCGCGGGGTCGAGTCGCGTCCCGAGCGCCGCCAGGGCGGGCGCCGCGAGGCCGACCGCGGAGTGCCCACGGCGTGAGCGACTGGGCCGCGGCCCCCGCGCCGCTGCAGCGCCGCCTCTTGACGGTGCTCGGCGTGGAGGAGCTCGGCGCCTACCGCGTGCTGCGGGTGGCAGACGTCGAGACGCCCGAGCCGCGCCCCGGCCAGTTCGCGATGATCGCCGCCGCCGAGCGCTGGGGGGGCGGCCAGGACGAGCGCCCGTATCTGGCGCGCGCCTTCTCGATCGCGCGCCGCCGTGTCGGCGAGTCGCACTTCCTGCTCGAGGACGTCGGACCGGGCACGAAGCGGCTGTGCGAGTTGCGCGAGGGCGAGGGGCTGTGGTCACTCGGCCCGCTCGGTAACGGCTTCTCGGCGCCGACCGGGCGCAGGCGCGCGATCCTCGTCGGCGGCGGCGTCGGCATCGCGCCGCTGGCGATCCTGCAGGACGCACTGGAGGCCGACGCCGAACGCGAGGTCACCGTGCTGCTCGGCTTCCGCGACGCGGCGCGCGCCGAGGGTGCGGCGCTGCTGCACGGAGCGCAGGTGGCGACCGACGACGGCTCGGTCGGCCATCACGGCTTGCTCACGGAGCTGCTCTCGAAGGAGCTCTACCGCGACTCGCGCGCACAGGTCTATGCGTGCGGGCCGGCGCCGATGCTCGAGGCGGTGCGGGCGATGTGCACGACGCGCGACGTGCCGGCGCAACTCGCCCTGGAGGCGGGGATGGCCTGCGGCTTTGGCGCGTGCTTCGGCTGCGCCGTGCCCAAGCGCGGCGGCGGCTACCTGCGCGTGTGCGTCGACGGCCCCGTGGTCGACGCTGCCGAGCTCGAGCACGTCGACGCGCACGCCGGGGCGCCCGCGTGAGCGCTCCCGCCTCCAAGACGCCCTCGCCGGGCGCCGGCGGTCCGGTCGAGTTCTGCGGCCTGCGCCTCGCCCATCGTGTGATCAACGGCTCGGGCACGTTCGACGCGATCGCCGCGCGGCGCGTGTTCGGCGCTGCGCTGGCGCGCGACTTCCCTTTCGCGGCGTACGTCTCGAAGACGATCACGCTGCAACCGCGCGCGGGCAACCCGCCGCCGCGATTGTGGGAGGCGGCGGGGGGGATGATCAACTCGATCGGCCTGCCCAACAAGGGTCTCGACGGCTACCTCGCCGAGGACTTGCCGCATCTGGCCGAGCTGCTCGTCGAGGCCGGCGTCCATGCGGGCGCACGTGGCGAGGGCGGAGCTCCGGCCGGCCCGCCGGTGCCGCTGATCACGAACGTGATGGGCTCGACGGGGGAGGAACTCGCGAAGCTCGTCGCCGCGTGCGAGCAGCGCCCGGAGATCGCGGCGATCGAGCTGAACGTGTCGTGCCCGAACGTGAAGACGGGCCTCGACATCGGCGCCGACCCGCGCCAGCTCGAGCAGGTCGTGCGCGACTGTCGCGAGCACACGCGCAAGCCGTTGATCGTCAAGCTGACGCCGAACACGGCCGACGTCCCGGCCTGCGCACAGGCTGCCGAGGCGGCCGGGGCGGACGCGGTCTCGCTGATCAACACGCTGCGCGCGATGGCACTGGCGCCAAGCGGCGGTCCGTGGCTCGGCGGCGGCAGCGGAGGGCTCTCGGGCCCGGCGATCCGCGTCGTCGCGCTCGCCCAGGTGGCCGCCGTGGCCCGACGCGTGGCCATTCCCGTCGTCGGCATGGGCGGCGTTCAGCGCTCGGCGCACGCGCGCGATCTGATTGAGGCGGGCGCAAGTCTTGTGGCTGTCGGCAGCGAGAACTTTCGCGATCCGGGGGTGGCCGGCGCGATCGCACGCGAGCTCGTCGCCTAAGTCAAGCGGAAAAGTGGCGATATCCCATCGAGTGCCGGTTCTCACGCAAAGATTCGCAACGAGCGGGCGTTTAAATGATCTAAAAAGAGCCGCAAACTCGCCCCACTACCGTCCAGCAGGCTCGACGCCCCTGCACCTCAAGTTGAGCTTCAGATGAATTAGGGACGTTTGTCTTGATCGCCGCCTTTTGGTGTGTAGACTCGCCGCCCATGGCGACGGCGACCAGCACGACGTCCTCGAACACATCTATGGCCCCAGAGCGATCCCTCAACCAGAGAATGGACGCGCTCGCAAGGGCCAACCAGATCAGAATCAAGCGCGCTCAACTCAAGCGCGACCTCAAGGCGGGACGCCTCTCGATCCACTCGCTGCTGCTGAATCCGCCGGAGTACGTGGAGACGGCGAAGGTCTTCGACATGCTGCTGGCGGTGCCGAAGTACGGGCGCGTGAAGGTCAACAAGATCCTCGCCCATTGCCGCATCGCGCCGAGCAAGACGATCGGCGGGCTCTCCGAACGTCAGCGTTCGGAGCTCATCTCGTTGCTTACCCGCTAGGCGACCGCTTCCCCCGCCCGCGGCATTAGGGTTGCGCGCCGTGGCACGCGTGTTCGTCATCACTGGGCCGTCGGGGGTCGGCAAGGGGACGCTGATCCGCGGGCTGATGGAGCGCCTGGACCAGCTCGAGCTGTCGGTCTCGGCCACGACGCGCGGCCCGCGCCCGGGCGAGCAGGAGGGCGTCGACTATCACTTCCTCACACGCGAGGAGTTCGACCGGCGCGTGGAGTCGGGCGACTTCGTCGAGCACGCCGACTACGCAGGGCGTAGCTACGGCACGCTGCGCTCGGAGCTCGAGGCGCGCGTGCAGGCGGGCACGCCGGTCGTGCTCGAGATCGAGGTGCAGGGCGCGCGTCAGGTCCGCGCGGCGATGCCCGAGGCGGTGCAGGTGTTCATCGCGCCGCCATCGCTGGAGGCGCTGCGCACGCGGCTGATCGGCCGTGGCACCGACGACGCCGAGGAGGTCGAGCGCCGGCTGCAGGTCGCCGAGGAAGAGCTCGCGGCGCAGCCCGAGTTCGGCTACGTCGTCGTCAACGACCGCCTCGAAGACGCGCTCGAGCAGCTCACGCGGATCGTCGCGGGAGAGCTCGACTGAGCGAACGCCTGGCCGGCGCGGTCGGGCCTCACGGGCGCCCGGCGCTCGGCCCTCTACACTTGATCATCCCCGAGGAAAGGCATCAGCAACGTGATCTCCCCCCGAATCGACCGTCTGCTCGACAACGTCGACTCCAACTACGCGAGCGTCGTCGTATCCGCCAAGCGCGCGCGACAGATCAACAGCTACTACCACAACCTCGGCGAGGGAACGTTCGACGAGTTCCCGCCCCCGATGATCGAAACCGGCTCGAAAAACTATCTGACGATCGCCCTCGAGGAGGTCGCAGCCGGAAAGATCAAGTACCACTACAGGTAGCCGCTGGCCGGTGCTGGCCGATCTTTGATCGGTCGGCGTCCTCGGTCGCTCGCGTACCGAAGCCGGGAGACACTCGCTCCGCTCGCATCCCCGTTTCGGCCAGCACGCCACGCTCCCTGCGCCCTTGGATCGCTTGGCCATCGACCACCTGTAGCCGCATTCCCCACGCTGGGCTGGTCGTCCCAGCGAAGGCGCAACCACTTCGCCAAGCCTTGCGGGTCCTCGTAAGTAGCTCTACAACGTAGGTATGGCGCGCATCCTGCTGGGCGTTAGCGGCGGCATTGCCGCGTACAAGGCGCTCGAGCTGGTGCGCCTGGCGACGGAGGCCGGCCACGCGGTGCGCGCGGTGCAGACGCCGAACAGCCGCAGGTTCGTGGGGGAGGCGTCGTTTGCGGCGCTGACCGGAGCGCCGGTGCTCGTCAGCGAGTTCGAGCGCGACCCGGCGCGCGGCGCGTTCCCGGGCGAAGCGTCGCCGGAGCACGAGCCGCTCAGCCACCTGCAGCTCGTTGCCAACGCCGACGTGTACCTGATCGCGCCGGCGTCAGCCAACACGATCGCCAAGCTCGCCCACGGGTTTGCAGAGGACCTGTTGAGCAGCTGCGCGCTCGCGGCCACGTGTCCGGTCGTCCTCGCGCCGGCGATGAACAACCACATGTACGAGCACGCGGCGACGCGTGCCAACGTGCAGACGCTGCGCGAGCGCGGCGTTCAGATCGTCGAGCCCGGTGTCGGACGACTCGCCTCCAGGGGTGAGCACGGCGTCGGCAGGCTGGCCGAGCCGGCAGAGCTGCTCGCGGCGTGCGAGGCGGCGCTGTCCCGAGCCGGCGCTGGGGCGAGCGCTGCTCGAGCGGACTCCGCTTCGCGTGGCCCGCACCTCAACGGCAGCGCGCCGGGGTCCGGTGCGGACTGGAGCGGTCTGCGCGTGCTCGTCACGGCCGGCGGCACGCGCGAGCCGATCGACAGCGTGCGCTTCCTCGGCAACAGCTCCTCGGGGCGCATGGGCCTGGCGCTGGCCGAGGCCGCCCGCGCGCGCGGCGCTGAGGTGACACTCGTCTCGGCCAACGTCGCTTTGCCGAGCAGCCCGGAGATCGTCCGCGTGCCGGTGACGACGGCGGCCGAGCTCGAGCAAGCTTGCCGGGCGGAGTTCCCGAATTGCGACGTGCTGCTGATGGCGGCCGCCGTCGCCGACTTCCGCCCGGCCGCGCCGCGCGAGGACAAGATCAAGAAGGCCGGCCAGAGTGGCATCTCGCTGGAGCTCGAGGCGACCAACGACGTGCTTGCGGGGCTGTCTGAGCAGCGCCGCCCCGGACAGACGCTGGTCGGCTTCGCGGCCGAGCACGGCTCGCAGGCGGTCGAGCTCGGCAAGGGCAAGCTCGCGCAGAAGGGCCTCGACGCGATCGTCGTCAACGACATCTCGCGCGTCGACATCGGCTTCGATGCGGATGCCAACGAGGTCACGATCCTCACGGCCGCCGGCAATGGCGACGGGGCGATCGAGATCGCCCGTGCCCCCAAGTCGCGGGTTGCCGAGCAGATCCTCGACGCCGTCTGGAAGCTGCGCGACGCTCGTTAAAATGGCAGCGCATGGAGAGCGTCTATGACCTTTACCAGCGCGGCAACGAACTGCTTGACCACCGCGACTACCAGGCCGCGATCGTCCCTCTGAGCAAAGCGCGCGACCTCGAGCCCGAGAAGGCCTCAATTCGTGAGGCGCTCGGCCGCGCGCTTTTCCACGCCCAGCGCTACGAGGGCGCGGCGGAGGAGTTCGAGGCGGTCGTGCAGAACACGCCGACGAACGACTACGCGCTGTTCTGCCTGGGCCGCTCGATGCAGCTGCTCGGGCGCCACCGCGAGGCCTGCCACCCGCTGGCGCTGGCCTGCTCGCTGCGTCCCGAGCGCGAGGACTACCGCAAGTACCGCGACCGCGCCAGGCGCGACGCGACGCGCTGACATACGGGCCGCCGGACGGGCGATCCTGAGCATCGGGATCGTGCCCGTTGCAGGGAAAGCTGCTCGGCGCGAGCGGCCCGATGCTATGCTCGATTGAGAACTTTCGAGCCGACGTACAGAGCGTCGGCTGCAGTACCGAAAGTGGGCGCAAGCCCGCTTTTTTTGCGTAAAGGAGCAATTTTGATGACACCCATCCAGGCGGATATCGAGCGACGACTCGCACTCAGCGAGCCCGAAGTCGAGGTGCTGCTCGCCGAGGTTCTCGGCGGCCGCAGCCTGCGTGTGTTCATCGACCACCCCGACGGCGTCACGCTCGAGCTGTGCGAGCGCGTCACCCAGCAGCTGACCGATCTGCGCGAGCGCTACTCGCTCGAGGTCTCCTCGCCCGGCAGCGAGCGGCCGCTCACCAAGCCCGCACATTTCCGCCGCTTCGTCGGACGGCGCGCGCGCGTGCGCACGCGCCACCCACGCCCCGTCGCGCACCAGTCCCAGGAGTCCGCGCCCAGGGCCGCCAAGAGCTTCACCGGTGAGCTCGTCGGGGCCTCTGAGGAGGAGGTCACACTGGCCGCCGACGGGGGAGTCATCGCGATCCCCTACTCGGAGATCCGCCGATCCAACCTCGTCGAGGAGTAACCACTCATGTCACGCGAAATCCTTGAGGCAATGCACGCGCTTGCGCGCGAGAAGGGGATCGAGCCCGAGAAGCTGATGATCGCGCTCGAGGACGCCCTGCTGTCGGCCTACAAGAAGCAGCCCGGCTCGGCCAAGTACGCGCGCGTCGAAATGGACCGCGAGACGGCCGACTTCCGCGTGATCGAACTGATCATACCCGAGCGCCTGGAGGCGCACCTGATCGTCGAGACGATCGACGAGGAAACGACGGTCGACCCCGAGACGGGCGAGATGCGCGAACCGGAGGACCCGGAAATCGATCCGGCCAAGTTCGCCGAATACCGCGACCAGATCGACGAACGCGACGTCACGCCCGACGACTTCGGGCGGATCGCCGCGCAGACCGCCAAGCAGGTGATCCTGCAGCGCATCCGCGAGGCCGAGCGCGACATGATGTATGAGGAGTACCGCGACCGCGTGGGCGAGCTGATCACCGGCATCGTGCAGCAGTCAGACTCGCGCTACACGCTCGTGCAGCTGCGCGAACGCGTCGAGGCGCTGCTGCCCAAGTCCGAGCAGGTCGAGGGCGAGCGCTATGACCACTCCCAGCGCATCAAGGCCGTGATCAAGGAGGTCTCGCCGTCGACCAAGGGCCCGGCGATCATCGTCTCGCGTCGCGACCCGGAGCTGATCAAGAAGCTGTTCGAGCTGGAGGTGCCGGAGATCGCCGACGGCCTGGTGGAGATCGCCAACGTCGCCCGCGAGCCCGGCTACCGCTCGAAGATCGCCGTGATCTCGCACACCGACGGCGTCGACCCCGTCGGCGCCTGCGTGGGCCCGCGCGGCTCGCGCGTGCGCATGGTCGTCTCCGAGCTGCGCGGCGAGAAGATCGACATCATCCCCTTCAACGACGAGCCTGCGCGCTTCGTCGCCAAGGCGCTGTCGCCGGCGCGCGTGCGCGAGGTGCTCGTCGACGACGACGCCAAGCAGGCGACGGTGATCGTGCCCGACGACCAGCTCTCGCTGGCAATTGGCCGCGAGGGGCAGAACGCGCGTCTGGCCGCGCGACTGACCGGCTGGCGCGTGGACATCCGCTCGGAGACCGAGTTCGCGGCCGAGGAGGCCGAGCACGGCTACGAGGAGGAGGAGGTGCAGGGTCGCTGCGCCGCGGTGCTCTCAAACGGTCGCCGCTGTCCGAACGCCTCGCTGCCGAACTCCCGCTACTGCGGCATCGAGAGCCACCAGGCGCTGGCGAACATCGACAGCGACAACGTCGCCGATCTGAACGGCGGCGGCGGCTCGAGCAACGGCGCTCCGCCGGAGGCCGAGGCGCCGGTCGCGACCGAGGTCGCCGTCGAGGAGGTCGCGGTCGAGGCGCCCGCCGAGGGGGCCGAGGAGGTCGCTGAGCAGAGTGTTCCCGACCAGGCCCCGGAGACGGCCGCCGAGGAGCAGGCGACATAGCCGCGCACGTTCCCCGGCGCCGTTGCGTCGGCTGTGGACGGATCGCGCCGAAGTCGGAGCTGCTGCGTATCGCGGCAGCCAACGCAGAAGCCTCGCGCCGCACGCACGCCGTCGCCGACCCGCTCGCGCTGATGCCCGGGCGCGGCGCCTATCTGTGCCGCGCCGGCGAGGCCGCGCGGCCGGACGAGCGCTGCCTGGAGCAGGCCGAGCGCCGCGGCGCGATCGCACGTGCCCTGCGCCGCGCGCTTCCCGGCGGGCTGGTGCTGAATGACTCCAAGCTCGTAGAATCGGTGAGTCGATGAGCAAGAAGCGCGTACACGAAATCGCCAAGGAGCAGGGCCTCTCAGCAAAGAGCTGCTGGAGAAGCTGAAGGCTGCCGGAATCGAGGCGAAGGCCGCCGCTTCCTCGGTCGAGGAGACGCTCGCGCTGAAAGCGCTCGGCGACGGCGGAGCGCCGGCAGCGAGCAACGGCGGCGACCCGGCCGCTGCGAGCAAGTCGAGTGCGGCCCCGGCCAAACCCGCAGCGGCGAAAGCCGCGCCCGCAAAGCCGGCCACGCCGAAGGCCGAGGCAGCTGCACCGAGCGCAGCGCCCGCTGCACCGGCACCGAGCGCCGCGGCACCGGCCAAACCCGCTGCCCCCGCCGCGACTCCGACGAAGCCGCCCGCTGCCGCCCCCGCCGCAGCTCCCGCGGCGAGCCCGGCCGCATCGACCGCAACTGCACCACCGAGCGCCCCGCAGCACCGGGCGCAGCAGCCCCCGCACCGGCTGCCGGTCAGCCGGCCCCGGCAGGTGGCGACCGTGTACGCCCGACGCGCGACTCGCGCACGGGCGAGCGCACGCCCGGCGACATCGGCCCTGGCGGACGCCGCCGCGTGGTGATCGACTCGCAGGCCTCGCGCCGCCAGCAGGGCGGCCCGGCCAACCAGCCGCAGCGACGCCCGCGCCGAGGCCGCCGCCGCCGCGGCACCTACGACGAGACGATCCAGCCGATCGACAACACGGCGATGGAGGCGACGGACGACATCCGCGTCAACTCGGGCTCGACGGTCAAGGACGTGGCGGAGTACCTGGGCGTGCCGGTGCCGGAGATCATCAAGAAGCTGATGACGCTCGGCGAGATGGCGACGCTCACGCAGACGCTCTCAGACGAGGCGATCCAGGTGCTCGCGGACGAGTTCGAAAAGAAAATCGAGATCGTCCACGCGGCGGACGACGTGGAGGTCGAGCCGACCTTCCAGGACGCCGAGGAGGACATGGTCGAACGCCCGCCGGTGGTCACGATCATGGGCCACGTCGACCACGGCAAGACTTCGCTGCTGGACGCGATTCGCACGACGGAGGTCGCGGCGGGCGAGGCGGGCGGCATCACCCAGCACATCGGCGCCTACCAGGTGCACCACGGCGAGAAGGAGATCACGTTCCTGGACACGCCGGGCCACGAGGCGTTCACGGCGATGCGTGCCCGCGGCGCGAGCGTGACCGACCTCGCGGTGATCGTGGTGGCGGCCGACGACGGCGTCAAGCCGCAGACCGAGGAGGCGATCGACCACGCGCGCGCCGCCGAGGTGCCGATCATCGTCGCGGTCAACAAGATCGACAAGGAGGGCGCGCAGCCCGAGCGCGTGCGTACGGAGATGACCCAGCACGGCCTGCAGCCGGCCGAGTGGGGCGGGGAGATCGAGTTCGTCGACGTCAGCGCGAAGACCCACGAGGGCCTCGACGGGCTGCTCGACACGATCCAGGTCGTCACGGACCTGGAGGAGCTGAAGGCGAACAGCAAAGCGGAGGCGTCGGGCACGGTGATCGAGTCGAAGCTCGATCCGGGCCGCGGACCGGTCGTGACGGTGCTGATCCAGCGCGGCACGCTGCGCGTCTCGGACGCGCTCGTGGCGGGCGCCCACTTCGGCCGCGTGCGCGCGATGCACGACTTCATGGGCACGAAGCTCAAGCGCGCGACGCCGGGCCAGCCGGTCGAGGTGCTCGGCTTCGACGGCGTGCCCGAGGCGGGCGAGATCGTGCGCGTGGTCGAGAACGAGCGCCGCGCGCGCCAGCTCGCAGGCGAGCGTGCCAACCGCCTGAAGACGGAGGCGCTGGCGCGCCGCTCCGGGCGCAAGGTCTCATTGGAGGACGTCTTCAAGCTGGCCCAGGAGGGCACGGTCAAGGAGCTCAGCCTGGTCGTCAAGGCCGACGTGGCCGGCTCGCTGGAGGCGCTCGAGGACGAGATCGCCAAGCTCCCGCAGCAGGAGGTCGCGGTCAACATCATCCACCGCGGCGTCGGCGGGATCAATGAGTCCGACGTGATGCTCGCGGCGGCCTCGGAAGGCGTGATCCTCGCGTTCAACGTGCGCCCGGTCGGCGACGCGCGCCAGATCGCCGAGCGCGAGGGCGTGGAGATCCGCTCCTACGCCGTGATCTACCGCGCGATCGACGAGCTGCGCGCGGCGATGCAGGGGATGCTCGAGCCGGCAGAGGTCGAGACGGCGCTCGGCCAAGCCGAGGTTCGCCAGCTGTTCCGCGCCTCCAAAATCGGCGTCATCGCGGGGTCGTTCGTCACCGAGGGCAAGGTCACGCGCGGGGCCAAAGCGCGCGTCGTGCGCGAGGGCACGGTCATCTACGACACGACGATCGAGAGCCTGCGCCGCTTCAACGACGACGCGCGCGAGGTCACGAGCGGCTTCGAGTGCGGCATCGTGCTCGCCAACTTCCAGGACCTGCGCGAGGGCGACGTGCTGGAGACCTACGAGACGCGACTGCAGGAACGCGAGCTCTCGGCCTAGGCAGCCGGCTCGCCCAGGCACGGGCGCCGAGTGCGGCACCATGGATTGCGCGCCGCTCGCTCGGCGTGAGAGAAATCGGTCAGCGCTTCTTCGCGGCAGAGGTAGGTGAGTAGGATGAGCACAGGACGCATGCGTCGAGTGGACGAGGCGATTCGCCAGGTGATCGGCGACACAGTCGCAGGCGGTTTGAAGGACCCAAGGGTGGGATTCACAACGGTGACCGACGTCAGGACAAGCCCCGATCTGCGCCATGCGCGCGTCTATGTGAGCGTGCTCGGTGAGGACGGCGGACCGTCCGAGCCCGAGCAGCGCGAGGCGACGCTCGCGGGCCTGCGCCACGCCCACGGCTTCCTCCAGGGCCGCGTCGCGCGCGAGCTGCGCCTGAAGCGCACGCCGGCGCTCGAGTTCTTCTACGACGACACGACCGACCGGGCGCTGCGCGTCGAGCAGATCCTCGACGAGATCGGCCCGGCGTGAGCAGCGTGCATACGGTGGCGAGCACGCGCGAGCAGGTGCTCGCGCGGATTCGCGAGGACGAGCGCTTCACGCTGGCCACGCACGAGCACCCCGACGGCGACGCGCTCGGCTCGCTCGTGGCGATGCAGGAGCTTTTGCAGGCGCTCGGCAAGGACTCGGTCATGTACGTCTCCCCGGACGACCTGCCGCTGCCGGAGGAGTACCAGGTGTTCGTGCTCGACGCCGCGATCCACGCGCCGCCGCCGGACATCGCCGAGCGCACGGTCGTGTTCCTGGACTGCGGCAACATCGACCGCAACTCGGCGGCGGTGCTGCGCGACGGCGCACACCTGTTGAACATCGACCACCACCACGACAACACGCGCTTCGGCACGCTCAACCACGTGGTGCCCGACGCGTCGTGCACGGCGGAGATCGTGTGGGACCTGATGCACGGCCTGGAGCGGCGCCCGACGCCGGTCGCCGCGCAGGCGCTGTACATCGGCCTGATCACCGACACGGGGCGCTTCATGTACGAGAACACGGGCCCGCGCGCGCACCTGATGGCGGCCGAGCTGATCGAAGCGGGCGTGGATGTGGCCGATGTGTACCGCCGGCTGTACGAGGAGATGCCGGTGGAGAAGCTCACGCTGATGGCGCTGGCGCTGGGCCACCTGCAGCGCTTCGACGACGGCGAGCTGACACTTGCGGCACTGAGCGCCGAGGACTTCGAGCGTATCGAGGCCGAGGAACACTACTCAGAGGGGATCGTGGATCAGCTGCGTGCCGTGCAGGGCACGAAGGTCGCCGTGTTCGTGCGCGAGCTGACCGGCGAGGAGCGCCGCGGCCTGCGCAAAGTCTCGCTGCGGGCGACCGACGACGACGTCGACGTGTCGATGATCGCGCGCGAGCAGGGGGGAGGCGGACACCGTCGTGCGGCGGGCTTCTCGACGACGCTCGACCTCGACGAGCTGATCGCCTTCCTACGCCCGGCGGTGGCGGCCCAGCTGCACGCCAACTCCGACGGACACGCGGCGCCGACGCTCGCCTGAGCGGCGCGGTCGACTCCGCGCGGTTCTCGACCCTCTTTTTTCGATGATGATCAGATGATGGACGGCGTGCTGCTGATCGACAAGCCGGCGGGGATCACCTCGCACGACGTCGTCGCAAGGGTGCGCCGAGCGTTCGCCGGGGCGCGCACGGGTCACGCGGGGACGCTCGATCCGTTCGCGACGGGACTGTTGCTCGTGCTCGTCGGGCGCGCGACGAAGTCGCAGGATCGCCTGATGGCGCTGCCCAAGTGCTATGAGACGGTCGCCCAGCTGGGCGCCGTCTCGAGCACGGGCGACACCGAGGGCGAGGTCACACAGACGGGGCGCCTGCCGCCGGATCCGCCGCAGCTGCCGATGGGCGAGGTGCGCCAGCGCCCGCCGGCCCATTCGGCGGTGAAGATCAAAGGCGAGCGCGCGTACAAGCGCGCCCGCCGCGGCGAGCAGATCGAGATGCCCGAGCGGATCGTCACGGTGCACAACTTCGAGCAGAGCTGGCGCGAGCCCGATGCCGAGCACCCGGGATCCGAACGCGCCGGCTACAGCATCGAATGCGGCTCGGGCACGTATGTGCGCTCGCTGATCGCCGACCTCGGCGACGCCTACTGCCTGGAGCTCAGGCGCACCGCGATCGGTCCGTTCCGGGTGCAGGACGCCGTGGCGCCGCCGGAGCGCGGCGAGAGCTGGAACGAGTCGAGCTTGCTCGAGCTCGAGCGCGCGTTGGCGATGCTGCCGGCGGGCAGGGCGCACTCAGATGGTTGATTCCACGGTCCTGCACCGCCGGAAGGCACGTCTAGCCTTCGCCGGCCTTTGTCCTCGGCCTCGGCCTTGGCACCACCAAGGCCTTCGGCCTGCGTCCGCGGCCGACTCGACTATCCGCACCGCCGGAACCCGGCACACGACCGTGGAATCAACCATCTAGGCTTTGCTGCTGTGAAGGTCACCCGCCTGCCGGACGTCGAGCGCAGCGAGGGACGCAGCGTCGCGGTCGGCACGTTCGACGGCGTGCACCTCGGTCATCGCGAGGTGATCGCCGGCTCGGACACGGTGCTCACGTTCGAACCGCATCCGGTGTCGGTCGTCGCACCCCAGCACACGCCCAAGCTGCTGACGACGCCGGCGCGCAAGGCCGAGCTGATCGCCTCGCTCGGCGTGGCCGAGATGGTCGTGATCCCGTTCGACGCCGAGTTCGCCAAGCGCACGGCGGGCGAGTTCGTCGAGGACGTGCTCGTCGCCGCGCTCGGCGCCACGCGCGTGGCGATCGGCGAGAACTTCCGCTTCGGGCACAAGGCGCAGGGCGACCCGCGCCTGCTCCAGGCCGACAAGCGCTTCGACACGACGATCCATCCGCTGCTGGAGGTGGACGGCGAGATCGTCTCCTCGAGCCACATCCGCGGGCTCGTGCTGGCGGGCGAGCTGGCCGAAGCCAACCGCCTGCTCGGCGCGCGCTTCCAGCTCTGCGGCGATGTCACGCACGGCGATCAGCGCGGGCGCGAGCTCGGCTTCCCCACGGCCAACCTCGTCCCCGATGACGAGTTCGCCTGCCCAGGCCACGGCGTCTACGCCTGCATCGCAAGCGCACCCGGGCTCACAGCGCAGCCGGCGGCGGTCTCGATCGGCGTGCGCCCGACCTTCCAGACAGGGCGCGGCGAGCTGATCGAGGCATACCTGCTCGACTTCGAGGGCGACCTGTACGGCCAGCCGCTGTGCCTGGACTTCCTCGCGCGCCTGCGCGGCGAGCGGCGCTTCGACACGGCCGAGGCGCTGGTCGAGCAGATGCACCGCGACGTCGAGCAGACGCGCTCGCTCTGCTAGCGTTCGCCGCTGTCCATGACCGCGATAACCACAGAGCGCAAGCGCGAGATCGCCGCCAAGTTCGGCGCCAATGAGCAGGACACGGGTGCCACCGAGGTCCAGATCGCGCTGCTGACCGAGCGCATCAACCACCTGACCGAACACCTGCGCGCGCAGAAAAAAGACCACCACTCGCGCCGCGGCCTGTTGATGCTCGTCGGCCGCCGCCGCCGTTTTCTGGATTACCTGCAGAAAAAGGACCTGGACGGCTACCGCGCCCTGATCAAAGAGCTCGGCCTGAGGAAGTAATCGCCGTGAGCGTTCTCGCTCCCGGCACGCCGGTCCCGCAGTTCCAGCTCGCGCGTGAGGAGGGCTCGCCGTTCACGCAGGAGGACTTGAAGGGCCACTACACGGTCTTCGTCTTCTATCCGTTTGCCTTCAGCCCGGTATGCACCGACCAGCTGCAGCTGTACGAGGGCGCGCTGGGCGAGTTCGCCGAGCGTGGCGTGGAGCTGTACGGCGTCTCCTGCGACGCCGTGCCCTCGCAGAAGGTCTTCAAGGAGAAGCTCGGCGTCTCGATCGAGCAGCTCTCGGACTTCGAGCCCAAGGGCGCCACGTGCGCGGCCTTCGGCGTGCTGCACCCCGGCGGCTTCGCCGAGCGGGCGCTCGTGATCGCCGGCCCCGACGGCGTCGTGCGCTGGAGCTTCCAGGCCGCCTCGCCGGGCGAGCTGCCCGCGCTGAAGCTGCTGCGCCAGGGCGTCGAGAGCGCCCTCGGCGACGACTAGCTGTAGTTCCTAAGCACGTTCGTCAGTAGACATCCGGGCCTCCTTGAAGGCTGGGCGGTGCTGAAGCCAACCAGACCCAAGGAGGACACCGGATGAAGCTCCACGGTAATGCCCGCACCTGTCCGAACAGCCGCCGGCTGCTCGTCGATCGAGTGAGTGATCAATCTTGGTCTGTCGCAGCGGCCGCCGAGGCCGCCGGCATCTCCGAGCGCACCGCCTATCGCTGGCTGAAGCGCTGGCGCGAGCAAGGCACTGCGGGATTGAGCGATCGCTCCTCGGCGCCGAGATGCATCCCGCACCGCACGCCAGCCGATCGAGTTCAGGCGATCGCGGCGCTGCGGCGCCTGCACATGACAGCCGCGGAGATCGCCGAGGTGCTTCAGATGGCGCTCTCCACGGTCTCGGCTGTCCTGAGACGGATCGGTCTGGGCAAGCGTTCGAGGCTCTCACCGCCTGAGCCGCCCAATCGCTATGAGCGAAAGCGCCCGGGCGAGCTCGTGCATCTCGACATCAAGAAGCTGGGACGGATCAGCGCCCGCGGCGCCGGGCATCGTGTCAACGGGCACCGTGGCAGCCAGTTTAAGGTCGGCGCCAAGCGGCTCGGCGCCACCGGCTGGGAGTTCGTCCACGTGGCCGTCGATGACGCCACGCGCCTGGCCTATGCCGAGGTGCTTTCAGACGAGCGCGGAGCGACAGCCACAGACTTCCTCAGACGAGCGCTCGCCTGGTTTGCGGGCTTCGGCATCACCGTCGAGCGTGTGATCTCCGACAACGGTGCTTGCTACCGCTCGAGGTCGCACGCACTCGCGCTGGCAGAGCTCGGCATCCGCCACCTCTTCACCCGCCCATACCGCCCGCGCACCAATGGCAAGGCCGAGCGCTTCATCCAGACGCTCACCAACCGCTGGGCCTATGGCGCAATCTACGGCAGCTCAGCCGAGCGCACCGCGGCGCTTGCCGGCTGGCTGAGCCACTACAACTTCAACAGACCACACGGCTCGCTCAGCCACAAGCCGCCCGGCACTCGCCTACGCGAGCTGACGAACGTGGCTGGGAACTACAACTAGCGCGCCGCCCCGGTTCGCTAAGCTCGTGGGGTTCGGAATCGAGAAATAGAAAAAGCGGCCGCCGACCGACGGGCGGTACAGGAAGGTAGTGAATATGAGTAGTGATGGAACTACGCGGGTCTCCGTGGAGATTTCCGGCAGCGAGATCTCGTTCGAGACCGGCAGGATGGCCAAGCAGGCCTCCGGCGCCGTCGTCGTCCGCCACGGCGACACGATGGTCCTCTGCACAGCAGTTGCAGGCAGCCTCCGCGACGTGGACTTTCTCCCCTTGACGGTCGACGTCGAGGAGCGCATGTACGCCGCCGGCAAAATCCCCGGCTCCTTCTTCAAGCGCGAGGGCCGTCCCGGCGAGAAGGGCACGCTCACGGCGCGCATGATCGACCGGCCGATTCGCCCGCTGTTCCCCAAGGAATGGCGTTATGACACCCAGCTGGTGGCGATCCCGCTGTCGATCGACCACGAGCACCCCTACGACATCCTTGCGATGAACGGCGCCTCCGCGGCGCTGATGATCTCCGACATCCCGCTGCCGACGCCCGTCGGCGCCGTGCGGATCGGCAAGGTCGACGGCAACTTCGTGGTCAACCCGAACGAGCCCGACCTGACCACCACCTCCGGTGGCGGTGCCCCCGACGCCGAGAGCCCCTCCGACCTGGACCTGATCGTCGCCGGCACCGAGGAGGCGATCCTGATGGTCGAGGCCGGCGCCAACGAGATCCCGGAGGCCGAGATCCTCGACGCGCTCGACATCGCCCACGCCGAGATCAAGAAGCTCTGCGCGATGCAGCGAGACCTCGCCGCCAAAGTCGGCAAGGAGAAGAAAGTCTTCGAGACGATCGCCGTCGATGAGAAGCTGCTCGATGAAGTGCGCAGCTCCCACGGCGCACAGCTCGACGCGGCCACGCAGGTCGAGGACAAGCTCGACCGCCAGGACGCCACCAAGGAGGCCGAGGCAGCGATCCTCGAGCACTACGCCCCGGCCGCGCCCGAGGCGGCCTCCGAGCACGAAGTGCTCGCCGCCAAGGAGCGTCGGGCCGCCGTGCAGATGGCGTTCGACAAGCTCGAGAAGTCGATCATCCGCGAGCGCATCGCGGTCAACAAGAAGCGCCCCGACGGGCGCTCGGAGAACGAGATCCGCGACATCTCGATCGAGGTCGGCGTGACGCCGCGCACGCACGGCTCAGCGCTGTTCACGCGCGGTCAGACCCAGGCGCTGAGCGTCGTCGCGATGGGCACTCTGAAGGAGGAGATGCGCATCGACACGCTCGGCCTGGAGACGAAAAAGTACTACTGGCACCACTACAACTTCCCGCCCTTCTCGGTCGGGGAGGCCGGTCGCATGGGCGGCGTCAAGCGCCGTGACATCGGCCACGGTGCGCTCGCCGAGCGCGCGCTCGCGCCGATGGTGCCCTCGATCGAGGAGTTCCCCTACTCGATCCGCGTCGTCTCGGACATCCTCGAGTCAAACGGCTCCTCCTCGATGGCCTCGGTCTGCGGATCGTCGCTGTCGCTGATGGACGCCGGCGTGCCGATCAAGCGCCCCGTCGCCGGGATCGCGATGGGCCTGATCAAAGAGGGCGACGACTACGTCGTGCTGACCGACATCGCCGGCGTCGAGGACCACCTCGGCGACATGGACTTCAAGGTCGCCGGCACCGAGCGCGGCATCACCGCGTTGCAGATGGACATCAAGATCACCGGCGTGACCTTCGAGATCCTGCGCGACGCGCTCGCCCAGGCCAAAGAGGCGCGCACGTTCATCCTCGGCAAGATGGGCGAGGTGATCAAGACGCCGCGCGAGCAGCTCTCGCAGTTCGCCCCGCGCATCCAGACGATCCAGATCGACCCCTCGCAGATCGGCCTGCTGATCGGCAAGGGCGGCGAAACGATCCGCGGCCTGGCCGAGGAGTTCGAGTCCCAGATCGACGTCAACGACGACGGCCAGGTGCTGATCTACTCGGCCAACGGCGAGCTCGGCGACGCGCTCGTCGAGCGCATCCGCGTGATGATGAAGGAGGTCGAGGTCGGCGACGAGTATGTCGGCAAGGTCGTCAAGACGACCACCTTCGGCGCCTTCATCGAGCTCTCCAAGGGCACCGACGGCCTCTTGCACATCTCCAACGTCTCGCCGGGCAAACGCGTCGACACGGTCGAGGACGTGCTCAACAAAGGCGATGAGATCAGCGTGCGCGTGGTCGAGGTCGACCGCGAGCGTGGGCGCATCGGCCTGCGTCTGGCCGATGATCCGGACATCGCCGGCAAGTCGGTCGACGAGCTCGCCGGCGTCGGCACCGGTGGCGGCGGTGGCGGCGGCTCGCGTCCCTCGCGTGACGGTGCCGGTCGGAGACCGGCCAGCAACGGACGCTCAGACCGTGGCCCGCGCGGCCCGCGTCGCGAGGGCGACCGCGGATCTGGCCGCCCGCGCCGCGACCGCGACTGAGGGTCCGCTGCACCCAGAGCATCAGATGACCACGCTCGCTTCGGGCGTGCGGGTGGTGACCGAGCGCATGCCGAGCGTGCGCTCGGTCGCGCTCGGCTTCTGGATCGGCGCCGGGTCCGCCTCCGAGCACGACGGCGAGGCCGGCATCTCCCACCTGCTAGAGCACATGTTGTTCCGCGGGACCGAGAGCTTCGGCTCGGAGGAGATCGACCAGATCTTCGACGCGATGGGCGCAGAGATCAACGCCGGCACCGACAAGGAAGCGACCTCGCTCTACACGCGCGTGCTCGATCGCCATCTCGAGCGCGCCTTCGAGGTGATGGGCGAGATGGTCTTCCAGCCGCGCTTCGGCGAGCTCGAGACCGAGCGCGAGGTCGTGCTCGAGGAGATCGCCATGTACGAAGACGACCCGCAGGAGAAGGTCTTCGACGTGCTCGGCGAGGCCGTCTTCGGCTCGCACCCGCTCGGACGCGCCGTGATCGGCACCGCGCAGGTCGTCGGCTCGGTCACGCTCGAGCAGCTCGCCGCCTTCCACGACTCGCGCTATGACCCGCGCGAGATCGTGATCTCCGCGGCCGGCTCGATCGAGCACGACGCGCTCGTGCAGCTCGCCTCCGCGCTGCCGATCGCCACGGGCGCCACAGGCGCGGGCAACGGCGCCTCCGCCGGCGCCGCTTCTGCCGACGCCCATACGGCGCTCGGCGACCCCGAGTTCTCTCGCCGCGTGCGCTTCTCGGAGAAAGACACCGAGCAGTACCACCTGTGCCTCGGCGGCGCCGGGCTCGGCCGCGAGGACGAGCGCCGCTTCGCGCTGCGCGTGCTCGAAGGCGTGCTCGGCGCCACCTCCTCCTCGCGCCTGTTCCAGGAGGTGCGCGAGCGGCGCGGGCTGGCCTACTCGGTCTTCTCCTTCTCCAACATGTACGAGCACACGGGCGAGATCGGCCTGTACGTCGGCACGCGCCCCGACAACCTCGAGCAGGCGCTCGCCGTGATCGCGAGCGAGCTGCAGCGCTGCGTCGAGCACCCGGCCGACGATCAGGAGCTGACGCGCTCGCGCGAGAACCTCAAGGGGCGCGTCGTGCTCTCGATGGAGTCGACCGCCGCGCGCATGAGCCACCTCGGCGCCTCTACGCTGCACGGCATGCCGATCCTCTCCGTCGACGAGGTGATCGAGCGGATCGACGCCGTCTCGCTGGCCGACCTGGAGGCGCTCGCCGCCGAGCTGTTCGTGCCCGAGCGCCTGTCGGTCGCGTGCGTCGGTCCCGAGCGCCGCATCTTCGACGCCGCGATCGCTCCGCTCGGCGGGCGCGACGGAGGCGAGACGCCGGCCCAGCCCGCCGTGCAGGGGGCCGCACAGTGATCCGCGTCGCCGTCGCCGGTGCGGCCGGGCGCATGGGCGAGACCGTCTGCGCCGCCGTCGAGGGCGCCGAGGACATGCAGCTCGTCGGGCGCGCCGACCCGCTGCTGGCGATCGGCTTGTCCGACGTGCTCGCCGACAAGGACGCCGCCGTCGAGGTCGTCGTCGACTTCACCCAGCCCGAAACGGCGCTCGAAAATGCGCTGGCGTGCATCGAGGCCGGCGTCCACGTTGTGCTCGGCACGACCGGCTTTGACCTCGATGCGCTGCGCGAGGCGGCCTTCGCGCAAGGCGAGCCGCGCGCCAAAGTGCTCGTCGCGCCCAACTTCGCGATCGGGGCAGTGCTGATGATGCGCTTCGCCACCGAGGCCGCCAAGCACATGGCCAAGGCCGAGATCATCGAGCTGCACCACGACCGCAAGCTCGACGCGCCGAGTGGCACCGCCGCGCGCACGGCCGAGCTGATGGCCGGTGCCAGCGGCAAACAGGCGCCACCGATCCACTCCGTGCGCCTGCCCGGGCTCGTCGCCAATCAGGAAGTGATCCTTGGGGATCTCGCGCAGACCTTGACGATCCGGCATGACACGATCGGGCGGGAGTCGTTCATGCCGGGGGTTTTGCTTGGGGTACGGAAGGTGGGCTCGTTGCCCGAGCCGCTTGTGGTTGGGCTCGAGAATTTGCTGTTTTGATGGTGTACGGCCTTTCTGCAGCGGCGTGTCGCAATCCCGATTTGACGGCATCCTGCCTTCTAAGTCGAGCCGGACTCCGCTCCGCGATTGAACTTGTGAACGCTTCGTCCGCCACGACATGTCACCGGACCGGTCATCCGGACCGGTTGGGCACGCTGCATGGGCCCGTTGCTCGCTGCTCGCCGGACCGGTTGGGCTGCTCGTGAAATACTGGAAGCCATGACTGAGCTTGGCGCCGTGCTGACGGCAATCATCACTCCGTTCGACGCGGAGACGCTGGAGGTCGACGAGCAGGCGTTCGTGGCGCTGATGCAGCACCTGGCCGAGCACGGGTCGGACGGGTTCGTCGTCGCGGGGACGACGGGCGAGGCTTCGACGATGACCGACGAGGAGCAGCTGCGGCTGATCGAGCTGGCGGTCGCCGAGCGGCCGCAGGGCACGACGATCGTCGCCGGCACGGGCACGAACGACACGCGCGAGGTCGTCCACCTGACCGAACGGGCGACCGAGCTCGGCGTCGACGGCACGCTGATCGTGACGCCCTACTACAACAAGCCCAGCCGGCTCGGCATCACGCGCCACTACGAAACCGTCGCCAAGGCGACGGACAAGCCGATACTCGTCTACAACATCCCCGGCCGCACGGCCACGAACATGCCGCCCGACCTGCTCGCCGAGCTCGCACAGATCGAGCACATCGACGGCGTCAAGCAGGCCAACGGCGAGGAGCTGCAGCTGATCGACGGGATGGACCTGTATGCCGGCGACGACAGCCTGTTCGCGCGCACGCTCGACCTCGGCGGCGCCGGCGGCATCCTCGTCGCCAGTCACTTCGTCGGCGAGCAGATGCGCCGGATGGTCGACGAGCCCGAGAGCCGCGCCGAGATCGACGCCTCGCTGCGCGACCTCTACGCGACGCTGTTCATGACGGCCAGCCCGACCTGCACGAAGGCGGCGCTGAACCTGCTCGGCTTCCACGCCGGCGGGCTGCGCCTGCCGCTCGTGCCGGCCACCGAGGAGGAGCTTGCGGTCGTGCGCGCGCTGCTCGTGCGTCACGGTCTGCTTCGAGGCGACGGTCAGACGCAACACGCCGGGGCCGCAGCGCCCTCGGCGCAGGCGCACAGCGCGTGAGCAAGGTTCGCGTCCTACCGCTCGGGGGCCTGGGCGAGATCGGCAAGAACATGACCGTCGTCGAACACGACGGTCGGATCGTCGTCGTCGACGTCGGGCTGCGCTTCCCGACGCCCGAGATGGTCGGCATCGACCTCGTGCTGCCCGACTTCTCCTACCTGCGCGAGCGCGCCTCCGACATCGAGGCGATCGTCGTCACGCACGGCCACGAGGATCACCTCGGCGCGCTTCCCTGGGTGCTGCGCGAGCTCGGCGCCACGCAGATGCCGCCGGTCTACGGCGGCGCGCTGACGATCGCGATGGCGCGCTCCAAGCTCGACGAGCACAAGCTCAAGGAGGTCGAGCTGAACGAGCTCGAGGACGGCGAAGAGCTCGACCTCGGCCCGTTCTCGCTCGAGCTCGTGCACATGACCCACTCGATCCCCGACGCCAGCGCGGTGGCGCTCGGCACGGACCTCGGCACGGTGCTGATCACGGGCGACTACAAGTTCGACCAGACCCCCGTCGACGGGCCGCCGGCCGACGTCTCGCGCTTGGCCGAGCTCGGCCGCGAGGGCGTGCTGCTCCTGTGCGGCGACTCGACCAACGTCGACCGCGACGGCTTCTCGCCGTCGGAGTCCGTCGTCGGCCCGCACCTGGAGGAGGCTTTCGCGCGCTGTGAGGGTCGCATCGTCGTGACGAGCTTCGCCTCGAACATCCACCGCGTGCAGCAGGTCGTCGACGCGGCCGCCGCGCTCGACCGCAAGGTCTCGCTGGTCGGGCGCTCGATGCGCAAGAACGTCGGCATCGGGCGCACGCTCGGGCACATCGAGGTGCCCGACGGCATGCTCGTCGGGCCGCGCGAGATCAACGACTTCCCCGACGAGCGCGTCGTGATCATCTCGACCGGTTCGCAGGGCGAGCCGCTCTCGGCGCTGCGCCGGATGGCCTACCGCGACCACCGTCAGGTCGAACTGCGCGAGGGCGACACGGTCGTCTTCAGCGCCACGCCGATTCCCGGCAACGAGCGCGCCGTCAACGAGACGATCGACCGGCTCTACCACATCGGCTGCGACGTGGTCACGCCGCGCGACGCGCCTGTGCACGCCTCCGGGCACGGCTACGCCGAGGAGATCAAGCTGATGCTGAACCTCGTCAAGCCACGCTACGTGATGCCGTTCCACGGCGACTTCAAGCGCCTGCGTCTGCACGCGCAGCTTGCCGAGGCCGTCGGCATCGCGCCCGAGAACACCTACCAGGGCGAGAACGGGCTGCCGCTGGAGATCGACGAGCGCGGCGCGCGCTTCGGCTCGCCCGAGCAGTCCGGGATGATCTTCGTCGACGGCGTCGAGATCGGCGAGATGGCCGACGTCGCGCTGCGCGACCGGCGGATGCTCTCGGCCGACGGCATCTTCATCATCGTCGTCACGATCGCCGAGCAGGACGGGCGCTCGATGGCCGACCCCGAGGTGATCTTCCGCGGCGTGCCGTTCCTCGACGAAGCCGACGAGCTGATCGAGGAGATCCGCAGCACCGTCGAGGACACGATCGAACGCGCCGCCAAGGACCGGATCACCGAGACCGACGTCGTGCAGGACATGCTGCACGACGACATGGCGAAGCTAGTCTACGACCGCCTCAAGCGACGGCCGATGGTGCTGCCCGTCGTCGTCGAGGTCTGAGGCGCGCCCACCGCCCCGGCCGGAGGCGCCGGCGCCGGCGTCGCCTCCCGCGGTCGGCAGCCGCACGACGAAGCGCGCGCCGCCCGACTCGCCCGACTCGAGCGTGACGCTGCCGCCGTGGGTCTCGGCGACGGCCTTGACGATCGCCAGGCCCAGGCCGAAGGAGCCGCCGCGGTCGCCGGCGCCGCGCACGAAGCGCTCGAACAGCGTCGGCGCGAGCTCCGCCGGCACGCCGGGGCCGTTGTCCTCGACGATCAGCGTCGCCTGCCCGTCGGCGGCGCTCGTGGAGACGCGGATGCGCGAGCCAGGTGGCGTGTGGCGCAGCGCGTTCTCGAGCAGGTTGATCGTCAGGCGGTGGACCTCGTCTCGCGCTGCCTCGACAACGGCGGGGTGCACGTCGAGCACGATCTCGTGCTGCTCTGAGACCGGGCCGAGCTCGCCGGCCGCCTCGACGGCGATCTGCGCCAGGTCGCACGGCTCGCGCGGCACGACGCGGCCGACGTCGGTGCGCGCCAGCAGCAGCAGGTCGGCGACCAGGCGTCGCATGCGCTGTGAGGAGCGCAGCGCCGAGCGCGCCGCTTCGCCCTCGTCGCCGTGCAGTGATTCGGCCAGCAGCTCGAGGTTCGCGAGCACGCTCGTCAGCGGCGTGCGCAGCTCGTGCGAGGCGTCCGCCACGAAGCGCCGCTGGCGCGCGAGCATCGACTCGGTCTCGCCACGCGCCGCGTCGAGCTCGCGGAGCATGCCCTCGAGCGTGCGCGAGAGCTCGGCGACCTCGTCGTCGGCCGGCACCTGCGGGACGGTGAGCGAGGGGTCACGCGTGCGCGCGATCGCGTCCGCCGTCCTCGTCAAAGCGGCGATCGGCGACATCGCGCGGCGCGCGATCGCCATCCCCGCGAGCAGCGCCAGCCCGGAGCCGGCGAGCACGCCGAACAGCAGGAACAGCTCCACGCGCGCGACCGTCGCCTCGGTGTCGGAGACCTTGCGCCCGTACTGGATGATCACCTGGCCGATCGGCTCGTCGTTGCTCGCCAGGCGCACGACGCCGGCGACGCTCAGCGTGCGGTAGCCGTGGACCGTCTTCAAGCCCGGGGTCGGCGTGCCGAGCGACGGCGCCTTCGTCGGTTCTTGGGAGATCACGGTGCCGCCGAGCGTGAAGATGCGCACGATCGCGTGGTCGCCGGGCCCGGCGTAGGCGGCGAGCGCCGGCGTGATCGTGACCGCGCGGCGTGGATTGGCGGGGGAGACTTTGATGTTGAGCTGCACCGGCAGCTCGTTGGCCGTGTCTTTGACCTGGCGGTTGAAGTCCGAGCGGATGCGATGGACCGTGAACGAGCCGATCGCCACCGCGAAGGCGCACAGGATCACGAACGTGAGCAGCGCCGAGACGCCCGCCAGGCGCACGCGGATCGGCAACCGGTCGAAGCCGGTGGAGACGCGCTCTACGGCACGGCGGACTGCGCTCGCGGACTTATGCGCGAAGGACGTAGCCGGCTCCCCTGATCGTGTGCAGGAGGCGCGGCTCCCCCTCGGCCTCGAGCTTGCGGCGCAGGTTCGAGACGAACACCTCGATCGTGTTGGTCGTCGAGAACGGGTCGTAGCCCCACACCTCGTCGAGCAGGCGCTGGCGCGAGATCACGATTCGCTCGTTGCGCATCAGGTACTCGAGCAGCTCGAACTCGCGCTGGGTCAGATCGACGGCGCGCTCGCCGCGCACAACCTCGTGCGTGTCGACGTTGAGCGCCAGGTCGCCCACGCGCAGCGGCGCCGAGCCGCGGGGGGGCGGCGGCGCAGGAGCGCACGCATCCGCGCGAGCAGCTCCTGGCGCTCGAACGGCTTGACCAGGTAGTCATCGGCGCCCGCGTCGAGGCCCTCGACGCGCGACTCCAGCGCGTCGCGCGCGGTCAGGATCAGGATCGGCACGTCGTCCTCGGCACGCAGCGTCTTGGCCACCTCGACGCCGTCGAGGCCGGGCAGGCCGAGGTCGAGGATCACGAGGTCCGGCGCGAACGAGCGGCCGTTTTCGAGGGCGCTCGGACCGTCGGGCGCGGCGCGCACCTCATATCCCTCCATTCGCAGGGAGCGCTGGAGCGCCTGGGCTATGTCCTCGTCGTCCTCGACGACCAGGACTCTGGGTGCGCGGGGGAAGTCGTTCATCGTCTTTATGTATCGACGGGCACTAAAGCGATGGTAAGGCCCAGCGGGGAGGTTTGGGGGCTTCGGCGTCGAAGTTGCGCGGGTATGCCCAGCACACGCAAGCGCGCCCCTGCGCGCTCCTCGCGCGCTCGTTCGAGCTCACGCGCCAAGGCGCGCCCGCGCGCGAGCACCCGCCGCGCCACGCGCGGGCGGGGACTGCCGCTGCTCGGATCGCTGCTGCCGCAGCGCTTCAGCGGCTTCGGCCCGCTCGACCAGCGCGGGCGCGACGTGCTCGGGCTTGCGCTCGTCGCCGTCGGCGTGTTCATGGGCTTCGTGCTGTGGGGTGGCTGGGACGGCGGCCGGGCAGGACATGGCCTGGCGGTCGCGTTCGGCTGGACGCTCGGTCGCGCGCGGGTGCTCGTGCCGCTCGCCCTGGTCGGTGCCGGCGGCATGCTGCTGCTGCGCGAGGTGCTGCCGGCGGGGCGCCCGCTGCTGCGCGACCCGCGCACGATCGGCGCGATCTGCCTGTTCGCCGGGATCACGCTCGCGCTGGCCGCCGGCACGTTCGGCGTCAGCTCGAGTGCGCACACGACGGAAGCTGCATGGAGCTCGGCCTTCATGCAATCCCACGGTGGCGTCGTTGGCGCGGCACTGTTCGGACTCGCACATCGCTTCGTGCAGGACGTCGGCGTCGGCATCCTCGTCGTCTTCCTGCTGCTGGTCGGCACGATCCTCGTCACGGGCGCCTCGCTCGGCGGCACGCTGCGGGCGACGGGCAGCGGCGTGGCCGAAACGACGCGGATGATGCGCTCGCTCTCCGAGCGCCGGCTGGATCACGGTGCAGAGGGCGAGGGGCACGAGCAGGACACCTCACCGGAAGGCTTCGAACTCAACGAGGTCGCCGACGGCGCGTTCATGCAGCCGCCCGACCCGCAGGGGCACGAGCTGGTCGTGCGTGCCACGCACGTCGAGGGCCCCGCGCAGGAAGGCCCCGACGCGCCCGAGGCCGCATCCGGCGAGACGGAAGGCGCCGGGCAGGGCGAGACGGAACAGGATCACCCGCCCGAGCCCGTCGATGCGACCGATCTGGACGAGGAGGTGACCGGCGTCGCGCGCACCGACGCGTCCGAGCTCACGCCGCAGGGCCGCCTGCGCGACGTCGTCACCGACGATCCCGACTTCGTCTGGCACATGCCCGACGCGAGCAAGCTGTTGACGCGCTCGACCGGCGAGCAGACGCGCCCGGACACGGCCGGGCAGGCGCAGACGGCGACGAGCCTGGTCGAGGCGCTCGGGCACTTCGGCGTGCAGGCGAAGGTGATCGGCACGGTCGCCGGGCCGCACATCACGCGCTACGAGTTGCGCCTGGCGCCGGGCACGAAGGTCGCCAAGGTCGCGCAGCTGAAGGACGACCTCGCCTACGCGCTGGCCGCGACCGACATCCGCATCCTCGCGCCGATCCCGGGCAAGCAGGCGGTCGGCGTCGAGGTCCCCAACCTGCACCGGCGGATCGTGCGCCTTGGTGACGTCTTCCAGGAGCCGCCGAAGGACTGGTCGCCGCTGACGGTGTGGCTCGGCAAGGACGTCGCCGGCAAGGCGATCGGCGCGGACCTCGCGAAGATGCCGCACCTGCTCGTGGCCGGCACGACGGGCGCGGGCAAGTCGGGCGCGATCAACGCGATGCTCTCGAGTGTGCTCCTGCGCGCGAGTCCGCACGAGGTGCGCCTCGTGCTGGTCGACCCCAAGCAGGTCGAGCTCAACCACTACGAGTCGATCCCGCACCTGCTCACGCCCGTGATCACGAGCCCGCGGATGGCGGCCAACGCGCTGCAGAACCTCGTCAAGGAGATGGAGAGCCGCTACGGAATCATGTCGATGTCGCGCACGCGCAGCCTGATCGAGCTGAACAAGGCGCGTGCCAAGCGCTCGGAAGCGCCGCTGCCGTACATCCTCTGCGTGATCGACGAGCTCGCGGACCTGATGATGGTCGCGCCGGCCGACGTCGAGGACTCGATCATCCGCCTCGCGCAGAAGGCGCGCGCGGTCGGCATCCATCTGGTGCTCGCCACGCAGAGCCCGCGCGTGGACGTGATCACGGGAATGATCAAGGCCAACGTGCCCTCGCGCATCGCCTTCTCGGTCTCCAGCCAGACCGACTCGCGCGTGATCCTCGACCAGAACGGCGCCGAGTCGCTGCTCGGCCAGGGCGACATGCTGTTCAGCCCGATCGGCAGCTCGCGCCTGCAGCGCATCCAGGGCGCTTACATCGACGAGCGCCAGATCGAGAAGCTGACCTCGATGTGGCGCAAACAGGGCGAACCGGAACTGCGCGAGGAGCTGCTGGCGGAGGTCGAGCCGGAGGCGCCCGAGTCCGGTCCCGACGAGTTCGACCCCGACGAGGATCCGCTGCTCGGGGACGCGATCCGCCTGGTCGCCGAAATGCAGACGGCCTCGACCTCGATGCTGCAGCGCCGGTTGCGTCTCGGCTACACGCGCGCCGGTCGCGTGATCGACATGCTCGAGCGCCGCGGCGTGATCTCGGGCTATGAGGGGTCGAAGCCCCGGCAGGTGCTCGTCACCGAGGCCGATCTGCCGCGTGTGCTCGCCGCGCTGGCCGGCGACGCCGAGCCCGCCGAGTCGGCCGCGGGCCCACCGAGCGACTAGCCTCTAAACGAGATGCCCGAGATCGGTGAAACGCTACGCGACGCGCGTATGCGCGCCCGCATCGACGTCTCGGAGATCGAGGCCAAGACGAAGATCCGCGCCAAGTACCTGCGCGCGCTGGAGAACGAAGAGTGGGGCCTGTTGCCGGGCCCGACGTTCGTCAAGAGCTTCCTGCGGACATACGCCGAGGCGCTCGGGCTCGACGGCAAGGCGCTCGTCGAGGAGTACCGCCTGAACAACGAAAACCCGAGCGACGCGCTGCTCGAGCCGATCGTCTCGCGGCCTGAGCGGCCCGGTCGCGGGCGCGCGGGCGGCGGCGGGCGCTCCGGTGGCCCTCGCGCCGGCGGTGGCGGCGGACCCTCGCGCGGCTACCTGGCGATCGTCGGCGTCGTCGTGCTTTTGATCGTGCTGCTCGTGGTCGGGCTGATCGGCAAAGGCGGCGGTTCGAGCTCGTCATCGAAAACGGCCGGTCAGTCATCTTCTGAATCAATCAAGAAGACGTCCAAGACGCATGCGGGCAAACATGCGAAAGGGACGTCGAGCACGCGCTCGCAGAGCTCGGTCGTGGCGCTCTCGCTCCACGCCACCGCACCTGTCTACGTGTGCCTGGTCGACGACAAGGGGCGCAAGCGGATTCCAGGCGAAGAACTGCAGGCGGGCAAGGTCACCTCCACCTATCACGCGCGCCGCTTTCTGATCACGCTCGGCAACAGCTCGGTGAAGATGTTCGTCGACGGGCACGAACGGCCGGTGGCATCATCGAGCCAGGCCGTCGGCTACTCGATCACGAAGGCCGGGCGCAAGCGGCTGGCGCTCGGCAGCCTGCCGACGTGCAAATGATCGCCTGAGCGCTGCGCGCGATCCAGGAGTGGATCGCCGGCGCCCGCCCTCCCTGACGCGGCCGCGCGCGTGATCTAGGGTCTTGCCTGTGAGCGCGCGGGCCGGAATCGTGGTGACGGGCACGGAGGTGCTGACGGGGCGCGTCAGCGACCGCAACGGCCCGTGGCTGTCGGATTGCCTGCGCGAGCTGGGCGTCGACCTCGCGCACATCGCGATCGTCGGCGACCGCCGGGAGGACATGGAGGCGGCACTCGGCTTCATGGCCGAGCAGGGGATGGACGCGGTGCTGACGAGCGGCGGGCTCGGGCCGACAGCGGACGATCTGACTGCCGAGGTCGTGGGACGCTTTCAGGGGCGCGAGATGGTGCTCGACGAGGCGCTCGAGGGCCGCATCGCGAAGATCGTCGAGCCGCTGGCCAAGCGCTGGCCGAACCTCGACGTGCAGGCGATCGAAGTGGGCACGCGCAAGCAGGCGACGATCCCGGCCGGGGCGACCGTGCTCGAGCCGGTCGGCACGGCGCCCGGGCTCGTCGTGGCGCCGCGCGAGGGCGCCGACGGCGCACCTGGCGAGGGACCGACGATCGTCGTCCTGCCGGGGCCGCCGCGCGAGCTTCAGCCGATGTGGCAGCAGGCAATCGCCACGGACGCGCTGAAAGCGGCTCTGAGCGGCGCCACGACGTATGAGCAGCGCACGATCCGGCTGTTCGGCATGCCCGAGTCGGAGATCGCCGAGACGCTGCGCGTGGCCGAGCGCGAGGGGATCGAGCTTGACGGCCTGGAGGTGACGACGTGCCTGAAACGGGGCGAGATCGAGGTCGTCACACGCTATGAGCCGGACGCGCAGGGTGCATATGACGCACTGGCGAGCCTGATCGCAGAGCGCCACGCGGACACGCTGTTCTCGACGGACGGCAGCACGATCGACGATCTCGTCGCGCGGGTGCTGGGCGACGCGGGCCACACGATCGCGACGGCCGAGTCATGCACTGGCGGCCTGCTCGCCGCGCGCCTGACGGATCGGGCCGGATCCTCGGCGTATGTGAAGGGCGGCCTGGTCGTCTACAGCAACGAGGCAAAGACAGCGCTCGCCGGCGTCGACCCCGAGTTGATCAAAGAGCATGGCGCGGTCTCCCGGGAGGTTGCCGAAAAGCTGGCTGCAGGCGCACGAGAGCGCCTGCAGGCCGAGATCGGCGTCGGCATCACGGGCATCGCCGGGCCGGGCGGCGGCAGCGAGCAGAAGCCGGTCGGGCTCGTCTGGCTCAGCATCGCGGGCCCGGGGGAGGCGAGCATGACGCGCTCGGTCAACCTTCCGGGCGGCAGGGCCGATATACGCGACCGGGCGGGCACGGTGGCGATGCACATGCTGCTGCGCGCGCTCGAGCAGACGCGCGCCGCCGGACCCTCCTAGCCCGATGGCGCGCGGCGCGACGGCGCGACTGTTCGCGGCGGTCGACCCGCCGGCGCTCGTCAGTCAGCAGCTGGCCGCGTGGGCGCGCGAGGTCTCAGCGGCGCTGCGTGGTGCAGCCGGTCCGGCCGAGGACGCAAAGGTGCGCCTGCTGGCGGCGGAGACGATGCATGTGACGCTGTGCTTCCTCGGCGCGCGCCCGGTGGCCGAGCTGGACACGCTGGCTGCGGCGCTCGAGCAGTGCGAGGTCCCGCAGGGGGGCGAGCTGTCGCTGGGCGCGCCGCTGTGGCTGCCGCCGCGCAACCCGCGCTCGCTGGCGCTGGAGATCGGCGACGGCGACGGTTGGCTGGAGCGCCTGCAGCACGCGATCGTCGAGGCGTCCGCGCGGGCGATTGCGTGGGAGCCCGACCGCAGGCGCTTTCGCGCGCACGTGACGGTGGCGCGGATCGGGCGCGGCAAGCCGAGCCGAGCGAGCAGGGCGGGCAGGGGCGCGTCGGGCGGGTCAGGTGCGCAGCGCTCGGCGGAAAAGCACAGCCGCGGCGCGCCGGTGACGGATGCCCCGGGACCGTTCCTGCCGCCGACGCCGCAGCTGTCGTTCAGGCCGGGCGCGGTGGTGCTGTACCGCTCGTGGCTGGACCCGCAGGGGGCGAGCTACGAGGCGCTCGCGACGCGCGAGCTGATCGAGTCTTCGGATTCGTCTTCGCCGTCTTCTTCGGTCGAGGAGGAGGGCGGGGATGGGGCGGGTCTGCCCTGAGCGAGGCAGACGAGCATCGAGCCGTCGTCTGAGGGCGTCGGGCGCGAGCCGTCGGCGCAGGCCGGGCTGGAGCCGTCTTCGCAGGCGTAGGCGCCGCCGCCGGAGCGTTCGGGCGCGCTGCCGTCTTCGCATTCGGCTTCGCTCCATTCGACGCCCGCAGTCGGTGCGACGGGACAGACAAGCTTGGCGCCGTTTTTGGCGGGCGTCGGTGCGCCGCCGCTCGCGCAGACCGGTTCGGAGCCGTCGGCGCACGAGAATGAGCCGTCGCCTTCGCTCTGCGGCCGTGAGCCGTCTTCACAGGTGGCGGGCTTGGCGGGCGCGCTCGGGGCAGGGACCGAGCCGTGCTCGGTCGCCTTCTTCTTTTTATTGATTCGATGATGACGACCGGTGTGCCTGCCCTTGGCCTTGCCGTGGGCGTGGCCGGCGCGGTTGCGCCCGGCACAGGCGCGCACGTGCTGCTTGGCGTGGGTCGAAGCGCATGCGCCGGCGGCGCTCTTGGCGGAGGAGGGGGCGGCGCTGCACAGAAGCGCCACGAGCGCCGCGAGCAAGAGCGCCGATGCCAGCAGCAGCAGCTTGGCGGGGCGGAGGAGGGGAGTCGAGCCGATCATCCTGGCTTCTCATCGTCGGCGCGCTCGAGGCGCGT
This sequence comes from uncultured Solirubrobacteraceae bacterium, assembly GCA_963714215.1. Taxonomy (GTDB): domain Bacteria; phylum Actinomycetota; class Thermoleophilia; order Solirubrobacterales; family Solirubrobacteraceae; genus Palsa-744. The sequence continues at coordinate 628,728 of CAVQNP010000002.1, read as the reverse complement.
GAAGGGACGACCGCGGCGTGGACGAACGGCGGCCGCAAAAAGCCCGAGAACGCGGTTCGAAACGGAGACGAAGCGAACAGACGTTCCGTCCGAGGCGATCTCTACCTTTGTCGATTCACCCAACCCGGAGGAGTAAGACCATGCCCGTGACCGACGACGAGAAGGCAGCCAAGGCGCGCGACGCCGCTCTTCAGGGCGCGTTGACGCAGATCGAGCGCGAGTTTGGCAAGGGCACGGTCATGCGCATGGGCGACGAGGGCGCGCAGGTGCGCTGCGAGGCGATCCCGACGGGTGCGCTGTCGCTCGACCTGGCGCTCGGCATCGGCGGCGTCCCGCGCGGGCGCATCGTCGAGGTGTTCGGCCCGGAGTCCTCGGGCAAGACGACGATGATCTACCACGTGCTCGCAGAGGCGCAGAAACTGGGCGGGGTGTGCGCGTTCATCGACGCGGAGCACGCAATGGACCCGCTGTATGCCAAGGAGATCGGCGTGGACATCGACGAGCTGCTCGTCTCCCAGCCTGACTACGGCGAGCAGGCGCTGGAGATCGCGGACATGCTCGTGCGCTCGGGCGCGGTCGACGTGGTCGCGATCGACTCGGTCGCGGCGCTGACGCCGCGGGTGGAGCTCGAGGGGCAGATGGGCGACCAGACGGTCGGTGCGCAGGCGCGGATGATGTCCCAGGCGATGCGCAAGCTGGCGGGCAACCTGAACCGCACGCAGACGCTGTGCATCCTGACCAACCAGATCCGCGAAAAGGTGGGCGTGATGTTCGGCTCGCCGGAGACGCAGCCGGGCGGTCGGGCGCTGAAGTTCTACGCCTCCCAGCGCCTGGACATCCGCCGCATCGAGACGCTCAAGGACGGCACGGAGGCGGTCGGCAATCGCGTGCGCGTGAAGGTCGTCAAGAACAAGGTCGCGGCGCCGTTCCGCCAGGCCGAGTTCGACATCGAGTACGGCAAGGGCATCTCGACCTCAGGCTGCCTGATCGACCTCGGCCTGGAGCACAACATCGTGTCCAAGTCGGGCTCGTTCTTCTCCTACGGCAAGGACCGCCTCGGCCAGGGCCGCGGCAACGCGAAGGCCCACCTGAACGAAAACCCGGCGGTGGCGAAGGAGATCGAAGAGAAGATCTACGCCGCGATCGGCATGAGCAAGGACCTCGTCACGCCGATCGACCGGGACAAGGACGTGCCCGCGCCGATCGCGAGCGAACCGACGGTGGCTGCGGTGGCGGCTGCGTAGCTCGACCGCAGCTTTCGGTCCCGGTATCACGTAGTCAAACGAAACAAAAGGGCGAAAGCAGGGTTACAGTCCCCAGAGGTCACCGAACTTCGGGGGATACATGCGCAAGTACCTGTCTTACGCAAACGTCGTCTCGAGCATGGCGCTTGTGTTCGCGATGGCGGGCGGGGCGATCGCAGCGAACCACTACCTGATCAACTCGACCAGGCAGATCAATCCCGCGGTGCTCAAGAAGCTCAAAGGGGCGACGGGTAAGACGGGCGCAAGAGGGAGCATCGGCGCCGCCGGCCCGGCGGGCGCCGTGGGGCCCACGGGTAGGGAAGGACCGCAGGGCGAGCGGGGGGCGGCGAACGGTTATGCCTCGTTTGCTGAACTCGGCGACATCTCGAATGAGCCGGAATACGAGACGCTCGGCAATCTTTCGGTGCCGGCCGGGCACTACCTCGTCAGCGCGAAGATGTGGGTGTCGAACAGAGGAGCGGGACGAGCGGAAGTCGCCTGCGTGCTTTCGAACAACGTCACGAGCGACACCGACTTCAGTCACGCTACGGTCGAACCGATCGGGACAACGCCTTACAAGGGGCAGGCTTCTTTGTCACTGCAGGATGCCGCCACGCTCACGGGCAGCGGTGTCTGGTCGGTGGGGTGCTTTGCACACCCCGGCGAAGTCGAAGGCCACGACTTGAAGATCCAAGCGGTCGACGTGGGCTCGCTGTCGGTTTCGAAAGCTCGATAGAGGGGCCCGATGCTCGCGCGCCGGCCGGGTGGTTTCCTGCCGGTACGCTTGACGGCGTGAAGCGCTACCACGTCACGACGTTCGGCTGCCAGATGAACGAGCACGACTCGGAGCGGACGAAGGGCATGCTCGAGTCGCTTGGCTACAGCGAGGCGGCAGAGCGCGCGGAGGCGGATTTGATCCTGTTCAACACGTGCTCGATCCGCGAGACGGCCGACAGTCGCTTCATCGCGCACCTGGGCGAAGCCAAACGGCTGAAGCTGGAAAGCCCGGCCAAGCTGATCGGCGTGGGCGGCTGCTGGGCGCAGTCGGTCAAGGAGGAGGTGTTCGAGCGCTTCCCGTTCGTCGACGTGGCGTTCGGACCGGGCCAGGTGCACAAGCTGGCGGAGTTCCTCACGAGCGACTCGCTGACAGCGCAGGGCTACTTCGAGTTCGAGGGCTTCACGGGCCACCTGCCGGCGCATCGCGCTCGGCCGTTCCAAGGCTGGATGCAGATCAGCGTGGGCTGCAACTGCGCATGCTCGTACTGCATCGTCCCCTCGACGCGCGGGCGTGAGGTCAGCCGCCCGCTGGCGGAGCTCGTGGCGGAGGCGCAGGCGATGGCGGGGGACGGCGTGCGCGAGGTGACGCTGCTCGGCCAGAACGTGAACTCCTACGGGCGCGACCTGCAGGATCGCCCGACGTTCGCAGAGCTCCTGCGGGAGATCGACGCGGTGCGGGGGATCGAGCGGATCCGCTACACGAGCCCGCACCCGAAGGACATGCGCGAGGACGTGATCCGCGCGCACGCGGAGCTGGAGAGCGTGTGCAAGCACATCCACCTGCCGCTGCAGTCGGGCTCGTCGCGGATCCTCAAGGCGATGCGCCGCACCTACGACCGCGGCCGCTACATGGACCGCGTGGCGATGATCCGCGAGCACGTGCCGGACGTGGCGCTGAGCACGGACATCATCGTCGGCTTCCCGGGCGAGACGGAGGAGGACTTCACGCAGACGCTGGAAGTGGCCGAGGAGGTCGCCTACGACGCGGCGTTCACGTTCGTGTTCTCGCCGCGCAGGGGCACGCAGGCGGCGAGCATCGAGGAGGGCCTGGTCGCGCATCCGGTCAAGGTGGAGCGGATGGAGCGGCTGCTGGAGGTGGTCCAGCGCCGTGCACGCGAGCGTGCGCAACGCTTCGTGGGGCGCACGCTCGAGGTGCTCGTGGAAGGCACCTCGCGGACTGACCCGGATCGCCTGCGCGGGCGTACGAGCCACAACAAAGTGGTCAACTTCCCGGGCCTGGCGTCGCCGGGCGAGCTGACGCAGGTGCGGATCGACTCGGCGAGCAGCCAGACGCTGGCGGGCGAGGAGCTGCTCTTGGCCCGCGTCGGCGCCTGAGGGATTAGGCGAAGGCGGGAACGCCGCGCAGCGGCGCGGAAAGCGGCTCTGAGAGGCAGACCTGGTCACGCCCGTTGCCCTTGGCGCGGTAGAGCGCGGCGTCGGCCATCTTAAAGACCTTGCCGTAGTCGAAGGGCTCGCCGTTGCGCGATGCACCGACGCCGAAGCTCATCGTCACGCCGACGCCGCCGGCGACGCTGCTGTCGGCGATTCCCGCGCGAAGCTGCTCGGCGAGATGGGCGGACTGCGCGAGGTCGGAGCCGGGCAACAGGATCAGGAACTCCTCCCCGCCGAGGCGGTAGGCGAGGTCGAAGGCACGCAGCTGCTTGCGCATCTGGTAGGCGACGTCCTTGAGCACGACGTCGCCGACGGTGTGCCCGCGCGTGTCGTTGATGTCCTTGAAGTGGTCGAGGTCGCCGATGATGATTCCGACGGACTCGCCGGTCAGCACGGACTGCTGGCTGAGCTCGATCACGCGTGTGCTCAGCGCCTTGCGGTTGAGCATGCCGGTGAGTTGGTCGATCACGGCGTCGCTGCGGTGCTGGATGTCCGAGCGCATCAGCGGCGTTGAAAGAACGGCGACGGCCAGCAGCAGCGCGACGGGGGCGATCACGAGCACGGGGTTGTCGATCACTTCGCGGGCGTCGACGCCGAAGGCGACGGCAAGCAGGATCGCGATGTTGACGGCCACGCCTGCGACGACACCGCGCATCGGAAAGCGCGAGCTGAGCGTGATCACGGGGATTGCCATCCACGAGAGCGTCGGCTGCTCGGCGCCGCCGCTGAGCGCGACAGCCCCGCCGATCACGAGGCCGCTGGCGATCCAGGCGGCGAACATCAACAGCTCGGGCTTCTCGACGCGCGGCATCAGCTTGTCGGCCAGCGCGAAGAAGATGCCGGCGGGGATCAGGAACAGCGCCGGCCACCAGCCGAGCCATGGGCTCGCGGCGACGAGCGCGATCGCGAGGATGATCAGCGTCCGCTGCCTTACCGGCCGGACGCGCTCCTCCATGTCGAGCATGCGTTCGCGGTCGAATTCGTCGCGGCAGAGCCAGGATGCGCTGCCCGACCTTGTTTCGTGAGCCTGCCCCCGGTCCGTCTTCATCAACCCTGTGCTCGACGCTGCCGAAGGGCTCGATTACGAACAACGGTGGCCGTGGACAAACGTTTTCAGCGTGCAACCTTTGCAATCGAGCGCCCAGGCTGCGGAGCCGGGCGAGGGTCGTGCGGCGCGCGGGCTCGTAGGCGCAACCTGCCGCGCCGCGAGTGCGCTGCGGGGGCCGTGCTCCGGCCCGCTCGGCCTCCTTCCGGCGAGCCGGCGCCGGCCACCATCGTGGCTCCGAGCAGTCTTGAGATGTTCATCGCGATCGACCTCCTGGTCTTGGTTTGCGTGTCGATGCGGTCATCGTCGACGCCGGCGCTAAGGAGGTCGCTATCGCCGCGTAAGAGGGGCGTAGGGGCGGCACGAGCGCCGGCCCGGTGTTTCTTCCTCGGGGCTCGATTTGATGCTGATTCGCCCGATTTCGTGGTCCGACGAGCCTCTATGCGAACATATGTTCGTGCGCTGGAGCAACTTGTCGATCGAGGCTGAGGAGCAGCGCCGGTTGCCCGGCTACCGCGACGAGGCCGTCGTGCGCCGATTCGACGCTCCCGAGGCGCTCGAGACGCGCTTCTACGAGGTTCGCGCCAAATCCGTGCTCAACCGCGTGCCCGAGCAATCCCGCATGCCGTTCCGCTGGACTGTCAACCCCTACAGGGGCTGCACACATGCGTGCCGCTACTGCTTCTCGAGGCCCACGCACGCCTATCTTGGGTTCGACGCCGGCCGCGACTTCGAGAGGGAGATCGTCGTCAAGGTCAACGCGCCGGAGGTGCTGCGCACGGAGCTGGCGAAGCGCTCGTGGAAGCGTGAGCACGTCGCGTTGGGCACGAACACGGACCCGTATCAGTGGGTCGAGGGCCGCTACCGCTTGATGGAGGGCATCTGGGAAGCGTTGCGCGATGCGGCGAACCCGTGCTCGGTGCTGACGAAGTCGCCGCTGCTGCTGCGCGACCTCGAGCTGATGCTGCAGATCGCCGAGCGAGCGAGCTTCAGCGCATGCCTGTCGATCCCGACGCTGGACGAGAAGGCGTGGCGCGCGACGGAGCCGCACACGCCGAACCCGCGGGCGCGGATCGAGGCGGTGGCGGAGCTCAATCGCGCGGGCATCCCGACGGGCGTGCTCGTGGCGCCGCTGATGCCTGGGATCAACGACTCGCCGCGGCAACTCGAGGAGTTGCTCGAACGCGTCACGGAAGCCGGGGCGACGGGCGTGAGCGGGATCGCGCTGCACCTGCGTGGCGAGGTGCGCGACGTGTTCATGGGGTGGCTGCGCTCGCAACGCCCCGATCTCGTGCCGCGCTACGAAAAGCTCTATCGCCGGGGAGCGTATGCGCCGCGCGAGGAGCGGGCGCGTCTGGCGAAGCTCGTGCGCCGGCCCGGTATGGGGAGCGGGTTCAGACTTCGCTCGGCGGCGTCAGCGTCAGATGCAGACGGTCCGGAGCCGGGCGGGGCAGGCGAGTTGGAGTCGCCCCAATCCCGATCGCTGCAGACGAGCTTGTTCTAGGAATGGCCGTCAGCGCTTCTCGCGCTGGCCCTCGGCCATCTCGCGCGCGATCTCCTCGCCGCCGATGCGGCGCGTGACGCGAGCCGCGAGCTCGGGCGCGAGGCTTGCGAACAGGGTGGTCGCGCGAAACGGCAGCGGGGCGACGCCGATCTCGCCTCGGTCGTGCTCGATCGCCTTGACGACGGCGTCGGCGACGTCCTCGGGCGTCTTCGTGCCGACGCCCGGTGGGAGCTTGACTTCGGCCTCGGCGAACATGCCGGCATCGCTGATGAAGCCGGGGAAGATCGTCGAGACGCCGACGCCCGTGCCGTGCAGGTCGGCGCGCAGCGAGGCTGCGAAGCCGCGCAGGCCGAACTTCGAGGCCGTGTACAGCGACGTTCCGGGCGAGGCCGCCTTGCCGGCCTGCGAGGACATGAACAGCAGGTGGCCGCTGCCGCGCTTGACCATCTGCGGGCTGAGCGCGTGCGCGAGCACGATCGGTGCGCGCAGGTTGACGTTGAGCGCGCGGTCGATCTGCTCGATCGAGAACGACTCCAGGCGCCCTGACGCCGGCAGCGCGGCGTTGGCGACGAGGATGTCGATCTCGCCCGCCTCGCGCACCATGCGGTCGATCTCGGCCGGGCTCGACAGGTCGACGGCCAGCGCGCGGGCACCCAGCTCGGCGGCGAGCGGCTCGAGCACGTCGACGCGCCGTCCGCTGAGGATCAGCTTCGCGCCTCGCTGGTGAAGCGCGCGCGCGATCGCCTGCCCGATGCCCCCTGTGGCCCCCGTCAAGAGCGCCGTGGCGCCGTCGATCTTCACGCTGCACACCCTACGCCAACGACGCGCCCGGCGCTCGGGCGTCTTGCGGCAGCTCAGCGCGTCTCGGAGAGCGGGGCGGCTCGCGCCGGGCTGCCACGTCTCGCGAGCAGCTGCTCGAGCGCCCAGAGCGCGACGCCTGCCGCCGCGAGGCCGGCACCGAGCGCCGACACGGCGTCCCAGCCCGCGGCGTCGTAGGCCGCCGCGGCGATCGCCGAGAAGGCAGCGGCCGAGGCGAACACGGTTGTCATGTAGGCCGTCGTCAAGCGGCTGCGCGCGTGCGGGACGAGCGCGTAGATCACCGTCTGGTTGGTGATCTGCGCGCCCTGCACGCCGAGGTCGAATACGGCGATCCCCACGATCAGCGCCGCCAGCGAGGTCTTGCCGGCCGCGATCGCTCCCCACGAGAGCAGCATCGTCGCGAAGAACAGGCCCGTCGAGAGGTGATGGTGGCCGCGGTCGGCCATCCGCCCGGCGAACTGCGCCGCCAGCGCCCCCGCCAGCCCGACGAGGCCGAACAGGCCGATCGTCGCCTCGCCGTAGTCATACGGATGGGCGCCGAGCAGGAACGCGATCGTCGTCCACAGCACGCTGAACTGGCCCATCCCGAGCGCGCCGTAGGCCATCCGCACGCGCAGCACCGGCTGCTCGCGCACGAGCTGGGCGACCGAGCGCAAGAGCGCCGGGTAGGAGAGGTCGGTCGTCGGACGCACCTGCGGCAGCGAGCGGTGCAGCACGGCCGAGAGCGCGACCATCAGCGCCGCCGAGATGCCGAACACCAGGCGCCAGCCGCCGAGCTCGGCGATCACGCCGCTCGCCGTGCGCGCGATCAGGATGCCGATCAAGAGGCCGCTCATCACCTTGCCCACGACGCGCCCGCGTTCGCGCTCGGGCGCGAGCGTGCTCGCCAGCGGCACGACGATCTGCGCGACGACCGACGTCACGCCGACGACGAGCAGCGCCGCCGCGAGCAGGCCGAAGTCCGGCGCGAGCGCAGTCGCCAGCAACGCGAGCGCCGTGATCAGCAGCACCGAGGTGATCAGCCGCCTGCGCTCGAGCAGGTCGCCGAGCGGGACGAGCAGGACCAGGCCCGCCGCGTAGCCGACCTGCGAGGCCGTCACGAGCAGGCCGGCCGTGCCGTCGGAGACCGAGAAGTCGTGCGCGATCGTGTTCAGCAGCGGCTGCGCGTAATACAGGTTGGCCACGGCCGCACCGCACGTGACCGCCATCAGCAGCACGAGCGAGGAGGGCAGCGCGCGGGCCTTGTCGTTCGCCATGCAACTACCTTAGAACGGAGCCGGCGCGCCCCGAAGGGCCCGCGGCGAGCTCCGCGCGGGGTCGCCGCGATACTGCCCGGATGCAAGCCGCGCTGCCTGAGCCGCCGCAGATCATCGCCCTGTTCGGCCCGACCGCGATCGGCAAGACCGCCGTCGCCGTGGCGCTCGCCGAACGCCTGCGCGCGCGCGGCGAGGACCCCGTCGCCGTGTCCGCCGACGCCTTGCAGGTCTACGCCGGCCTCGAGACGCTGACCGGCGTCGCCTCCGCGCAGGAGCAGAAAGGGCTCGAGCATCGGATGGTTTCGTTCCTGCCGCTCGACGCCACGTTCAGCGTCGGCGAGTACTCGCGCCTCGCGCACGCCGAGATCGACACGCTGCTCGCCGCCGGGCGCCGGCCGATCGTCGTCGGCGGGACCGGCCTGTACCTGCGCGCGGCGCTGGCCGATCTCGACCTGCGCCCGGCTCCGGCCGAGGGCGCGCGCGAGCGCTGGACGGCGCAGCTGCAGGAGCACGGCCCGCAGGCACTGCACCAGGAGCTGGCGCGGCGCGCGCCGTGGGCCGCCGAGGAGATCGACCCGAGCAACGCCAGGCGCACGATCCGCGCGCTGGAGGCGCTCGAAGCGGGTGAGCTGGAACCGCCCGAGGGACCGTCGCAGCTGTGGAGCTCCGACCTTCGCCACCCGACGCTGCTGGCCGGCCTGACGATGGAGCGCGAGGTGCTGTACGAGCAGATCGAGCGGCGCGTCGATCAGATCGTGGCCGCCGGCGCGCGCGAGGAGGTGCTGCGGGCGCAGGCCGCTGGAGTCTCCGAGACGGCGCGCAAGGCGCTCGGCTTCGAGCAGCTGCTCGCCGGCGATGTCGAGACGATGAAGCGGCGCACGCGCAACTACGCCCGCCGCCAGCTCGCCTGGATGCGCAAGCTCGCGGGCGTCACGCCGATCGACGTGACCGGTCGCTCGGCGGACGACGTGGCCGCTGAGATCCTAGACTCCGCCGCCGGATGAGATTCGAGAAGTGGCAGGCGCTCGGCAACGACTACCTGATCGTCGAGCGCGACGAGCTCCCGTTCGAGCTGACGGCGCCCCGCGTGCGACTGCTCTGCGAAGGGCACTTCGGCGTGTTCGCCGACGGCGTGCTGGAGCTCGCACCGCCGAGCGACCCCACGCACGTGGCCGACCTGCGCATCTTCAACCCCGACGGCTCCGAGGCCGAGCTGTCGGGCAACGGTGCGCGCGAGGCGATCCTCTATCTGCGCCGCCGCGGCTGGACCGAGCTCGACGAGTTTCAGATCCACACGGTCGCCGGCACGATCAGCCCGCAGATCACAGGCCCTTACAGCTGCCGCGTCGATATGGGCAACGCGTCGCTCAGCTCGCGCGACTTTCCCTCGGGGCCGCCCGACGGCATCGCCGAGCTGCGCCTCGGCGACGGCCCGCCCGCTGGGGCCGAGCATTCCTCTGACACGTGGAGCTTCCAGCACGTCTCGATCGGCAACCCGCAGTGCGCGATCGCGGTCGCCGACGTCGACGAGCTCGATTCGCTCGACCTGCCGCTGGTCGGCCCGCCCGTCGAAGACCACGCCGAGTTCCCCAACCGCACGAACGTCTCGTGGTACACCGAGCTAAACCCGGGCGATGACGCGACCGGCACGCCCGCGCAGATCCGTGCGCGCATCTTCGAGCGCGGCGTGGGGGAGACGCTCTCCTCCGGCACCGGCGCGACGGGCGCCGCGATCGCCTATCTGCTCTCCGGCTCCGGCGGGCGCCCGCCCGGCCCGCCGTCGCAGCCGACCCGCGTGATCGTCGTGCTCGACGGCGGCGAGCTGGAGGTCGAGGTCGACCCGGACCTGCGCGTTCACCTGTCAGGCTGGGCGCTGCCCGTGTTCGCGGGCACGCTCAGCGAGCCGTTTCTTCGAGCAGTTGAAAGGAGCTGGATGAGACCGAGCAAGCGTCTTGAGCGCATTCCGCCGTATGCCTTCGCCGAGCTGGAGCGCAAGATCGCCGAGAAGCGCGCCGCCGGCGTCGACGTGATCAGCCTTGGCATCGGCGACCCCGACCGACCGACGCCGCCGCTGATCGTCGAGGCGATGCAGGAGGCCGTGACCGAGGCCGGGACGCACCAGTACCCATCCAACCGCGGCCGCCCCGACTTCCGCGCGGCCGTGCGCGACTTCTACGAGCGCCGCTTCGACGTCGTGCTCGACCCCGACTCGGAGATCATCCCCGCGATCGGCGCCAAGGAGGCGATCTTCAACCTCAACCTCGCCTTCCTCGACCCGGGCGACTACGCGCTCGCCTCCGACCCCGGCTACCCCGTCTACACGGCCGGTCCATGGCTGGCCGGCGCCGAGCCCGTGCTGATGGCGCTGCAGCCCGAGCTCGGCTTCGCCCCCGACCTCGGCGCGATCGACGAGGACGTCGCGCGCAAGGCCAAGTTGATGTACATCAACTACCCCAACAACCCGACCGGCGCGCTCGCGCCCGAGGGGTTCTTCGAGCGCGTGATCGAGTTCGCCGGTGCCTACGAGATCCTCGTCGTGCACGACAACGCCTACTCCGAGATCGCCTTCGACGGCTACAAGCCCGGCTCGTTCCTCGCCACGCCCGGCGCCAAGGACGTCGGCATCGAGGTCTTCTCCCTCTCCAAGGGCTACAACATGACCGGCTGGCGCTGCGCCGTGCTCGTCGGAAACGCCGATGCGCTGCAGACCTACTGGCGGCTGAAGACGAACATCGACTCCGGCCTGTTCGAGGCCGTGCAGCTCGCCGGCGTCGCCGCGCTCTCACCCGAGGCCGACGCCGAGGTCGCCTCGATGGTCGAGCTGTACCGGCGCAGGCGCGATCTCGTCTGCGACGCGCTGCGCAAGATCGGCGTCGACGTGCACCCACCGCACGCCACGATCTACGTGTGGGCGCCCATTCCAGAGGGCTATTCGAGTTCCGCCGCCTATGCCGAGCACGTGCTCGAAGAGGCCGCCGTCGTGATCACGCCCGGGTCCGTCTACGGCCCCGCCGGCGAGGGCTGGTTCCGCATCTCGCTGACCACGCCCGACGAGCGCATCGCCGAGGCCGTCGAGCGGCTCGGCGCGCTCGCCCGCTGAGGACGGTGAGATCCCGCCGCACGGCGGGTCGCGGAGCACGAGCGGTTCACAAAAGCCCTTCCGGCGCCCTCTAGACTGGAAGCAGATGCAGAACAGCCGCAGCGTGCCCGCTCGCTCCCAGGGCGACGCCGAGAGCAAGCCCTCGCCCAACGGGCACGTGCCCGCGCCCGCCTCTCCTGTCGCCTACAACGGCGCCAACGGACAGCCGGCGCGTGCGCGCCAGCGCGCCTTCTGCGTGGCCGCGCTGGCCGAGGGCGACGACCTCGCCGAGCTGCGCGAGCTCTTGCTGACTGCGGGCGTCGGCGTCGTCGGCGAGATGATCCAGCGCCGCGAAGCGCCGCACCCGAACACCTACCTCGGCCCCGGCAAGGTCGCCGAGGCGAAGGCCGCGGCACGCGCCGCCGACGCCAACCTGATCGCCTGCGACGACGAGCTGACAGCGCGCCAGGAGCGCAACCTAGAGGAGGCGATCGGCATGCCCGTCGTCGACCGCACGACCGTGATCCTCGACATCTTCGCCTCGCACGCGGGCAGCGCCGAGGGCAAGCTGCAGGTCGAGCTCGCCCAGCTCGAATACAACCTCGCGCGCATGCGCGGGCTGTGGACCCACCTCGAGCGCCTCGGCGGCGGAATCGGCACGAGGGGCCCGGGCGAGACGCAGATCGAGACCGACCGCCGGCTCGCGCGCGACCGCATCGCCGCGCTCAAGCGGCGCCTGGAGCACGTCAAGGGCACGCGCGCCGTGCAGCGCGCCGAGCGCGAGCGCGCGTCGCTGCCGACGATCGCGCTCGTCGGCTACACCAACGCCGGCAAGTCGACGCTGCTGAACGCGCTGACCGGCTCGGAGGTCGGCGTGCGCGACCGCCTGTTCCACACGCTCGACCCGACCACGCGCACGTTGCGCCTGTCAGGGCGCCAGCACCTCGTGACCGACACGGTCGGCTTCATCTCAAAGCTTCCCCACCAACTGGTCGACGCCTTTGCGGCGACGCTCGAGGAGACGCGCCGCGCCGACCTGCTCGCGCACGTGCTCGACGCCTCTGCCCCGGAGGAGCAGGCCGAGATCATGCGCCACTCCGTCGAGCGGACGCTCGATGAGATCGGCGCCGGCGATCGCCCTCGTCTGCTCGTGCTCAACAAGGTCGACCTGCTCGACGAGGACGAGCGCAACGAGCTGCGCCTGCGCCACCCCGACGCCGTGCTCGTCTCAGGCGTCACGGGGGAGGGCCTGGAGCAGCTCGGCGAGCGGATCGAGCAGGAGCTCGCGCACACGCTGCGCCGGCTGGAGCTGCTCGTTCCCTACGCCGACGGGGGTAGCCTCGCCGAGCTGCACGAGCTGGCCGGTGAGGTCAGTCGCGAGGACACGCCCGAGGGCGTGCGGGTGCGCGCGATGGTGCCTGCGCGGCTGGCGCAGCGCTTCGAGCGCTTCGCGATCGCTTCTTAGCGGCGGCCTTCTGACGGAAGAAGGCCTCCGTGGCTGCGGCGTCGAGCGGGCGCGCGAACAGGAAGCCCTGCCCGCTGTCGCATTCCTCGCCCTTGAGCAGCGTCAGCTCCTGCTCCTGCTCGATTCCCTCGGCGAACGTCTCGATCGAGAGCGCCTTGCCGAGCTGCACGAGCGTGTGGATCAGCGTCTCACCCTCCTTGTTGTGCTTCAGCCCCGAGATGAACGAGCGGTCGATCTTCAGCGCGTCGACCGGGAAGCGCTGCAGGTGGGCGAGCGAGGAGTAACCCGTGCCGAAGTCGTCGACCGCGACGCGCACGCCGAGCGCCTTGATTGCGGCGAGCCTCGTCGCCGTGTCCTCGACGTTGCGCATCAGCGTCGTCTCGGTGATCTCGATCGTCAAGGCCTGCGGCGAGAGCCCGCTCTTCTTCAGCGCGCGCTCGATCTCGCCGACCACGCCGTCGTCGTCGAGCTGCCTGCCCGAGACGTTCACGGCGATGTCGATCATGTGTCCGGCCTCGCGCCACGCAGCGGCCTGCCCGCATGCCTCGTTGAGCACCCACGTGCCGATCTCGTTGATCAGGCCGGTCTCCTCGAGCAGCGGGATGAACGATTCCGGTTGCACCAGCCCGCGCTTGGGGTGGTGCCAGCGGATCAGCGCCTCCACGCCGGTCGGCGTCATGTCGCTGAGGTCGAACGTCGGCTGGTAGACGAGCTGGAACTCGTCCTTGGCCAGCGCCTCGCGCAGGTCCATCTCGAGCTCCATGCGGCTCTGAACGCTGTCGTGCATGCGCGACTCGAACAGCACGTAGCGGTTCTTGCCGTCCCACTTGGCGCGATACATCGCGACATCGGCGTCGCGCAGCAGCTCCTCGGCGCACGAGCGCTGTCCCATCGCGATGCCGACGCTCGCGCTGACGATCACGCGAGCCTGCTCCTCCTGGCCGAGGTTGAACGGCTCCTTCAGCGCGTCGAGCAGTCGTTCGGCAACGAGCTCGGGGCCGACCTCGAGCGTCAGCTCCTCGGCGATCACGACGAACTCGTCGCCGCCGAGGCGGCCGAGGCCGTCGGCCTGGCGCACGACGCCTTCCAGCCGCGCAGCGACGGCGCACAGCAGTTCGTCGCCGGCGCCGTGGCCGAGCGTGTCGTTGATGCTCTTGAAGTTGTCGAGGTCGATGAACAGCGCGGCCACCGGCGTCTGGCTGCGCACCGATCGGTCGAGCATGCGCTGCACGCGATCGAGGATCAGCGTGCGGTTGGGCAGCCCCGTCAGCGGGTCGTGCGTGGCGAGGAATGCGAGCTCCTCCTCGCGCCTGTGCAGTTCCTCGTCCCTGCGCAGGCGCTCCGCGTCGAAGCACTCGCACACGCGAAAGAAGTTGAACTCCAGGCTCAGTTGCAACATGTTCAGCGCCTGTGCGAGTGAGGCCTCGCTCGTGCCTAGCTCACGGGCGCAGTCGTTGAGGTTCTCGGCCATCACGTTGCGCCAGCAGAAGCAGCGCCGCGTGACGTCGCCCAGGGCGGCTGCGCGGTGTGCAGCCAGCTCACCGAAGATCTGCGACGTTTCCCGGCTGGAGTCGAGCGTCACCTCGATCGGGTCGCCCGCGATCCAGCGCGCGACTGCGATCGTCGAGCCCGTACAGATGCGTTCGAAGCTCCCCTGGACGACGGCATCCATCTCCTCATCGGCGTCGACCGTCTGCGCGACGGTCTGCGCGAGCACTTCGTCGGCACGAGCGCGCAGCGCTTCGCCGAGCGGTCTGAGATCGGCGGCCGGCTGCTCGACCAAGGCGTGTGGTGGCAGGGGCCCGTGGGTTGCAGCCTCCCCCGAGACGGCCACTGAAGTTGTCCTCATGACCCGACTCATCGGCCGAGACGAGCGACTACTTGAAGTCAAAATCTTGCACCTCGTACGATCAATCGGAACTTGATTCTCGGGTACAAAACCGGTTGATTTGTCATACCTTGGTCCGATGAGGCACGGGGCGCGCCGGCTGAGCCTCGGCGGTGCCCCAGGCTCTGGACTCAGCGGTCGTCGCCGCTGCCCGACAGCACGCCGCGGCGCTGGCGCGAGAGCAGCTTGTCGAGATTCTGCTGCGCGATCTGCTCGAGCTCGAGCTCGAGCTCGGTGGCGAGCTGCGCGACGTACCAGAGCACGTCGCCGAGCTCCTTGGCCATCGCCTCGCGGCGCTCGGCCGTGACCTCCCCGCCGTCGTCGCGGATCACCTTCTTGGCATGGTCGGCGAACTCGCCCGCCTCGCCTGCGAGGCCGAGGGCAGGGTAGGTCAGCGACTCGTTGCGCGGGTAGTGCGCCGTGCTGCGCGACAGTCGCTGGTACTCGGAGAGCTCCACGGCCACGATCCTACGGACCTGAGCGGATCGCTAGGTGTAGTTCCTGAGTAGGTTGGTTCATCCGGGTCCCCTTGGAGGCTGGGAGCTGCCAAGCACCCCAGTCCAAGGAGAACCGGATGAATCTGCACGCTAACGCGGCGCTCAGCCTGAACAAGCGCCGGCAGCTCTGTGAGCGAGTCGTTGACGAGGCATGGACGGTGAGCAAGGCGGCCGAGGCCGCCGAAGTCAGCGTCCGGTGTGCTCGAAAGTGGGTGGGTCGCTATCGAGCCGAGGGTGAGCCTGGGCTGTTGGATCGCTCCTCTGCTCCCCGGCGTATCCCGCATCGCACGAGCGAGGAGCGGGTGCAGGCTGTCACGGCCTTGCGGCGCTTGCGGTTCTCCGGCCCTGAGATCGCTGAGACTCTTGGGATGGCGCTCTCGACCGTCTCGGGGATCCTGTTGAGGGTCGGGATGGGCAAGCTCGGCCGGCTTGGACTCGAGCCGGCAGTCCGCTATGAGCGCGATCGGCCAGGCGAGCTGCTCCATATCGACGTGAAGAAGCTCGGCCGGATCCAGGGCGGCGCCGGCAAGCGCGTCACGGGCAAGCAGCGCCACAACTGGGAGCGCTCAGACCGCTCCGGCACGCGCCGCAAGATGGTTGGCTGGGAGTACGTGCACATCGCAGTCGATGACTGCACGCGCCTGGCCTACGCCGAGGTTCTCGCAGACGAGAAGGCGAGCTCGGCGATCGCGTTTCTGCACCGGGCGCGAGACTTCTACCGTCGCCACGGGATCGAGATCGAGCAACTCATCACCGACAACGGCGGCGCCTACCTCTCGATCGCTCACGCCGTGGCCTGCCGCGCTCTCGGCATTCGCCACCTGCGCACCCGCCCATACCGCCCCCAGACAAACGGGAAGGCAGAGCGCTTCATCCGCACCATGCTTAGCGGCTGGGCCTACGGCGCGATCTACCGCAACAGCCACGAGCGCACCACAGCCCTTGACGGATGGCTCTTCCACTACAACCATCACCGAAAGCATTCAGCGCTCAGCCACAAGCCCCCGATCACTCGCCTCAACGAGCGAACCAACCTTCTCGGTACCTACAGCTAGGGGCCGGCGGCGCGGCAAGCGCCGGCGTGCGCCTGCTGCTCGAGGCCGTCGTCGAGCGGATCGAGCTCGGCCTCCTCGATCCCGAGCGCCGTGGCGATCAGCCAATCGGCGAACCAGGCGTTCTTCGGCAGCAGCGGACCGTGCAGGTAGGTGCCCAGCGTGTTGCCGCTGCGCGCGCCCTCAAAGCCGCTTCGGTCGTCGTTGCCGTGGCCGCGCAGCACGCGCCCCAGCGGAGCGCTGCCGGCACCGAGCGTCGTGCGCCCGCCGTGGTTCTCGAAGCCTGCGAGCACGCGCGATCCATTCAGCTGCACCTCGATCGCGACGTTGCCGATCAGCCGCGAACCATCCTCACGCACGGTGCGCACGTCGAGCAGCCCGACGCCTTCGATCTCCTCGCTGCCTAGAACATAGGAGCGCCCGAGCAGCTGATAGCCGCCGCAGATCCCGAGCACGACCGCATCGCGCGCCGCTGCCTGCGCGAGCGCGTCGCGCTTTCTCTGCAGCAGGTCCTCGGCGCACAGGCGCTGGTCGCGGTCCTGACCGCCGCCGAGGTAGAACAGGTCGTGGGCGTCGGCGTCGAGCGGCTCGCCTAGCCCGCTCGCGTCGAGGCGGAAGTCGATCCCGCGCCACTCACAGCGGCGCTCGAGCATCAGCAGGTTGCCGCGGTCGGCGTAGATGTTCATCAGGTCCGGGTACAGCGCGCAGACGCGCAGCTCAGGCATGGAGCATCACCACGCTGCTGCCGACGTGCTCGTCTGTCGCTCCAAGCTCGCGCGTTGGCTGGGGCTGCAGGCCCGTCTCGGCGCCCTCACGCAGAAGCGCTGCGACGGTGACCGTGTCGAGCTCGATCACATTGCGCTCGGCCAGGCCTTCGCGCTCGTCCTGCTCGCGGCGAAACGGCCAGCTTGGCGGGGGCGCGTGCTCGGAGAGAACGCGCCGCTCGCGTTCGATCACAACCCGCTCGCCGGTCTCGGCGACGCGGATCGCGCGACTGAGATACAGCGAGCCCTCGAGCGTCGTGCGCTCCGCGGCCGGGCCGATGCCGTCCTCGCGGCAGTCAAACGGGTCGAGCTCGCCGAGGATCGCACAGGCCAACAGGCCGCCCGGGCGCAGGTGCGCGCGCGCTCGGCGCAGGAACTGCATCCGCCCGCTCGGGCCGCCGAGCAGCTGGATCGTCTGCATCGGCACGATGCACAGCGCGTAATCTTTGCGCGCGAGCTCGAAGGAGCGCGCGTCGGCCTGCACGGTCTCGACCGTGAGCCCACCCGCGCGGTCGCGCAGCGCGGCGAGCAGCGCCGGGGCGGCGTCCAGCGCCGTGACCTCGTGGCCGGCACGAGCCAGCTCGAGCGTGACGCGCCCGCTGCCGGCGCCGACGTCGAGGATCGGGCCGCTGGCTTGTTCGGCGAGCTCGCGCCACAGCGCGAGGTCGGCGCAGTAGGCGCCGCACTCGAGGTCGTGCCAGACGACCTCCGCGGGCGTGGCCGTCGGTCCGCTCACGCCCATGAGCTGCTGGCCTCTCCGCGCGCGACGAGCAGCTCGCGCAGCGAGAGCATCGCCGTATACGTCGGCAGCGCGTAGAGCGGTGTCTGCGTGTCGGATCGGTCGGCCGCCGCGAGCGACAGCGCGGCGCCGAGGTCGGGCTCGATCGCGATCCGTGCAGGGTCGACGCCGGCGTACTTCATCCGCACGGCCAGTTCGGGTGCACGCGTGCCGCTGCAGGTGAAGCGCCTGATCCGTCCTGCGAGCAGCTCGAAGTCGGCGTCCCAGATCCACGAGACGTCGCGCCCGTCGGCGATCTTGTCGTTGAGCACGCCCAGCACGTCGTGCTCGCCCGGCTCGAGCGCGAGTGTGCGCAGCACCTCGTTGGCGCCCGCCGGATTCTTCACGAGCAGGATGCGCAGCTCGCGCGGAGCGGCGGCGGCTGCTGCACTCGGGGACCGCGCGCTGGGGACGGCGCCGTTGGATGAGGGCCTGAGCACGATCGTCTCGGCGCGCCCGAAGGCGGCGCGCGTCTGCTGCAGCCCGGCGAGGATGTGCTCGAAGCGGGACCTCAAGCGCGCACGCCAGCGCCGCCGCGGCGAGCGCGTTGTAGACGTTGTAGAGCCCCGGCAGCGCCAGCGACACCTGCGCATCGCCGGTGGGGGTGTGCAGCGTGAAGCGCGCCGCGCGGACGCCTTCGAGCACGACGTCGCCGGCCCACACCTGCGGTTTGGGCCGCTCCTGCCCGCAGTTCGGGCAGCGGTAGTGGCCGAGGTGGCCGAGGTAGACGGCGTCGAAGATGTAGGGGGCGCCGCAGCGGCGGCAGTGCTTGGCATCGGCCGCGTGCGCCATCCCGGCCAGCGCCAGCGAATCGTCATCGACGCCGAAGTACAGCGTCTGCGGGCGCTCGCGTCCGAGGTCCGCGATCAGCGGGTCGTCGGCGTTGAGCACGAGCCGCTCGCTCTTCAGCTCATCGGCCCAGCGCTCGGCGATCGTCTCAAGCTCGCCGTAGCGGTCGAGCTGGTCGCGGAACAGGTTGCCGAGCAGGATCGCGCGCGGGTGCAGTTGGGCGGCGACCGTGTCGAGCCACAGCTCGTCGACCTCGAACAGGCCGAGCTGGCCGTCGATCCCCGCGCGCGGCCTCGCCGCCGTGAGCAGCGCGGTCGCGATGCCGCCCGCCATGTTCGCGCCCTCGGCGTTGTGTACGAGCGCGATCCCGGCCTGCTCGAACACGCTCGCCGCGAGCGCCGCGGTCGTCGTCTTGCCGTTCGTCGCCGATACGAGCACGCTGCCGTCGCGCAGGCGCGCGCCAAGTGAGGCGATCGCGTCGTGATCGAGCGCCAGCAGCACCTTGCCGGGCGCGCTCGTGGCGCCGCCGCCGCGCATGCGCGAGAGCGCCGCCACGGCGCGCGCGAGGGCGAGCTTCGGCGTAAGCGTGCCGGCCATCAGCCGGTGTGGGCGGTGGACGCCGGACCGGCGGCCGCTGCGGGCGTCCCGGCGGTGGAGAACGCCGCATCGCCGCTGCCGGCGGGGACGAGCACGTTGACAGCCCCGGGCACTGCGCGCACGCGCAGCGGCAGCTCGCCGATCGGATCGCCGTCCGCATACATCGTGAACGGGCGGTCGGCCTCGACCGAGACCTCGCGCGCGCGGAAGACGTGCACGCACGGCTCCTGCACGTGCGTGCCGCTGAACACGCGCGGCAGGATCTTCGTCAGGAACGTCAGCTTGCCGACGCGCTCGAGCACGATCACCTCGAGCAGGCCGTCGTCGAGCAGCGCATCCGGTGCCGCCCGCATGCCACCGCCGTAGGAGGGGGAGTTGCACGCGCCGACTGTGTAGGCGGTGAAGCTGTGTCGCTCGCCGGGGGGGTCGAGCTCGATCTGAAAGCGCGCCGGGCGCCAGGCGATCAGTGCACGCAGGGCGCCGTAGGCGTAGACGAGGTTGCCGAGCCACGAGGGCGCTTCGTTGGCGATCCGGTTCGCGTCGCTGTCAAAGCCGGCCGAGGCGATGCCGACGAAGCTGCGCGGCGGCTCGTCCGCGTCGCCGTCGACCTCGCCGAGGTCCATCGGGCGAACGACGCCGGCGGCGATCGTCGCGCAAGCCTCATCGATCTCCTGGGAGACACCGAGGGCACGTGCGAGGTCGTTGCCGCGCCCGCCGGGAAGCACGCCGAGCACCGCTCCGGGGACGGCGCGCAGCGCCTCCGCGACAACCCCGATCGCGCCATCGCCGCTGAGCACGACGACGCGCTCGCCCTCGCGCGCGGCGCTCACGGCCAGCTCGCGCGCATGCTGCAGGTCGCGCGTGTCGACACGACGCAGCTGCAGGCCGTGCGAGCGCAGGGCGCGCTCAGCCTGCGGCGCCAGGCGTGCGGCCTTGCCGCCGCCGGCGGCGGGATTGACGAGCAAGCAGATCGAAGCGCTCTCGGGCACGGCGCTAGCGTAGTGCGCGACGCCCCCGCCGAGCGGTGGGGCGCGGCGCGCGGGCGATCAGCCCGCGGCGGCGGCCTTGGCGCGGTCGCGTCGCCGGCGCCCGATCGCCGCCGCGATGCCGAGCGCGGCGATCACGACGAACAGGCCGAGCAGAATGCCCGGTGCGATGCCGAGGCCGCCGAACGGGAGTGAGACGAGCTCGACGATGCCGAGGCCGATCGCGAGCAGCACGACGATCAGCACGATGATCAAGAGGATGCCGCGGATGCGGGCGAGGATGCCGGCGGAGGCAGGGGGGATGAGCAGGCCCATCGCGCGCAGCGCGAGCATTTGGCGGCCTGTCGGGGGCGCCTGTCCGAGCCGCTCGACGGCGCTCTTGAGGTCGCCCGCACGGCGTTCGGCGAGCGCGAGCGAGGCGTCGGCCATGCGCCGCAACTGCATCCGCTCCTGCGGGCGGGCAGCGGCGATCGCCCGCTGGAAGTAGCCGCGAGCCTGCTCGGCGTCGAAGCGCTCGGCCGCGCGAGCGCCGAGGATCGCAAGCGCCGCGGACTTGTATTTGGTCTCGTTTTCGAGCTCCTCGTCGGAGCGCGTCTCGAGCGCCTGGATCGCCTCGAGGCCGCCGCGCTGCTCGATCCGGATTTGCCGTTGCTTGGGAGCCATCGGCGGTCATTCTACGGTTTGCCGGGACGCTGCGCCGGTCCTGGCGCCGCCCGTGCTCCGCGCTGGTCGTTCGCCCTCCGCGCGCGAGGTTGCGCAGCCGATCCCGGACGGTATGCTCGGCGCATGAGGGCTGGAGCGGGAAAGACGTTGCTGGCAGGCGGGCGCACGAGGACGTGCTGTCTTTCTGCGATCGTCGTGCTCGTGCTCTCGCTGCTCAGCCCGGCGGCGTCGGTGGTTCTTGCGGCGAGCACGACGAAGATCACGCCCACGGGCACAACGAGCACGACCGGGACGAACGGCGCGACGCCCGAAGGGGCGAACGGCGGCGCGTTCAACGAACTGAGCAAAGGCGCGCAGCAGCAAGAAACAACGCCGACGACAACGGCGACTACAACGGCGACGGAAACGAGCGGCACGACCACCGCCTCGACGTCCAACTCGAAGAAAACGGTGCTGATCATCATCTTCGTGGCCGTCGCGCTGCTGATTGCGATCGCCTACGTGATCGTGCGCGATGCGCGCCGGATGGCACCCGCCGCCGACCCGCAGGTGGCAGAAGCGCGCTCGGCGCACGACTCGGCGGCGACGCTGCGCAAGCGGCGCGCCAAAGCCAAGGCGGCGCGCCAGCAGCGCAAACGAAACCGCTAGTCGCGGGAAACCGCTAGTCGCGGCTCAGCAAGTCGCAGCGGTTCAGTGAGAGACCCGCACGCGACGGCGCTCGCGCGAGGCGGAGCGCACGCGGCGTGGGGATGGGGGTGCAGGAGCTGCATGCGGACCCCTACGCGGGCGGCGCGGAAACGGTCCGCTGGGAAGCGGGCGGCGCGGACGCGGATCCAGCGGGCCGGCGGGCAGCGCGCGCGAGCCCCCATCGTCGTCACTCCGGTCGGGCGGCTCGCCGGTGTTCATCGCGGCGTCGTTGCGGAACGGAATCCACAGCATCATCGCGGCGATCGGGAGCTTGATCAGCGCGAGCATCACGATCAGCGTCCACAGCGGCATGGTCTGAACGATGCTACTACTGCCCCCGTGACGGCGGAGGCGCGCGCGGGAAAGGCACGAGCTGCGACTGCGGACGCGAGCGCCGAGCTCGACTCGCTGTCCCTTGCTGTGTCCGAATGCCGCCGCTGTCCGCGGCTGGTCGCGTGGCGCGAGCTCGTCGCGAGCGAGCGCCGGGCGGCGTTTGCGCAGGAGACTTACTGGGGACGACCGGTGCCGGCGTTCGGCGATCCGCACGCGCGCGTGCTCGTGGTTGGCCTCGCGCCGGCGGCGCATGGCGCCAACCGAACCGGGCGGATGTTCACGGGCGATCGCTCGGGCGACTTCCTCTACGCGGCGCTCGCGCGCGCTGGCTTCGCCAATCAGCCGACGTCGCTCGCCCGCGGCGACGGCCTGCGACTGCGCGAGCTGCGCATCACGGCAGCCGTGCGCTGCGCGCCGCCGGCGAACAAGCCGACGCCCGAGGAGCGCGAGCGCTGCCTGCCCTGGACAGCGCGTGAACTGGCGCTGCTGGGCGAGGTGCGCGTGCTGCTGTGCCTCGGGGCGTTCGCGTGGGACGCGGCGCTGCGCCTGCTCGTGGCGAGCGGCGCGGTGGCGCACCCGCTGCGCCCGAAGCCGCGCTTCGGCCACGGCGCGGAGACCGAGGCCGGTCGATACACGCTGCTCGGCTGCTTTCACCCGAGTCAGCAGAACACGTTCACGGGCAAGCTGACCGAGCCGATGATCGACGCCGTGCTCTCGCGCGCCCGCGAGCTGGCCGGCCTCGACCCCTGATCAGCGAGCGCTTGCAATGCGCCGGCTCGGGCCGGAGTCGCTCGAGCGCGGCTGCCCGGAGGAGCGGGCGGGCTGCAGCCAGCGGCGCAGCTGCTGCTCGCTCAGCGGGCGTGCGATCAGGTAGCCCTGGCCGACGTCGCAGCCGAGCTCGGTGAGTCGCTCCATCACCTGCTCGGTCTCGATCCCCTCTGCAACGACGCGCAGCCCGAGGTGCTTTGCGAGGTCGACGATCGAACCGACGATCGACGCGGTGTGCTCGTCCTCGCAGACGCCGGCGGCGAGCGAGCGGTCCACCTTCAGCTCATCAGCGGGGAGGCTCGAGAGGTAGCCGATCGAGGCGTTGCCCGCGCCGAAGTCGTCGATCGAGATGGTCACGCCGCTGTCGCGCAGCGAGCAGAGCACCTCGCGCGCGCGGGCGGGATCGAGCATCGTCGCGCTCTCGGTCACCTCGAGCGTGAGTCGCTCGGCCGGGATCTCGTGGCGGTGCAGCGCGGCGGCCACCTGGCCCGGCAGGTCGGGGTCGAGCAGATTTCTCGCGGAGAGGTTGACAGCGACCTGGAGGTCCAGCCCGGCTCTGCGCCAGCGGACCATCTGCGCGAGCGCCGTGTCGATCGTCTGCAGCGTCAGCGGTCCGATCAGCGCCGTCTGCTCGACCAACGAGATGAACGCGGCGGGCATCAACAGCCCCTGCTCGGGATGGCGCCAGCGCAAGAGCGCCTCGACGCCGCACACGCGTCGGTCGGCCAGCTGCACCTTGGGCTGGAAGTGGAGCTCGAACTCACCGCGCCCGAGTGCCTGGCGAACCTGACCGAGCAGCTTCAGTCGCCCGGGGTCGAAGCGCTCCAGCTCGGCCGAGTAGACCTCGACACGCGTGTGGCGCGAACGCGCGCGAGCGAGGGCGGCGTCGGCATGCTGCAGCAGAGCGTCGAGGCTCTCGCCACCGCCCGTCGCGACGGCCAGGCCGATGCTGGCCTCGACGTTCAGCCCGATGTCACCGACGACGATCGGCGCCGCCATGCCGGCCTGGACGCTGCCCGCCGTGCGCAGGGCGCCGGGCACGCCCTCGGCGTGGGGGCAGAGGATCGCGTACTCGTCCCCGCCGATCCGCGCGATCAGCGCATCCTCGCCTAGCTGCGCCTGAAAGCGCCGTCCCGCCTCGCGCAGCACCTCATCGCCCGTTGAGCTGCCGAGCGTGTTGTTGATCTCGGCGAAGCCGTCGAGATCGATCAGCAGCACCGCGATCTCGTGGCGGCGCTGCTCCGCGCTGCGCAACTCCTGCTCGACGCGTTCGCGGAACAGGGTTCGGTTGGGCAGGCCCGTGAGCGTGTCATAGCGCGCGAGCACGTCGTTTTCCTGTGCCTGGCGCCGCAGACGCTTCGAAGCGGTGGCGACGATCCGGAACAGCACCGCCCACAGCAGCGCCAGCCCGATGGCGACGACGAACACGATGATGCGCTTGTCGTGCGCGATCGCCGCGGCGATCGGCTTGTAGCTCAGGTAGATCTCAAACGCACCGACCGGCTGCCCGTTGGCGCTGAAGCGCAGCGGCACATATGACTCGACGAGTTCTCCGAGCCCCACCTCGCTGGCGGTCTCGGTGTTGCGAGCGGGTCTGACGAGCTCGCCCTTGGAGGTATGTCCGGCGAGCGCCGATTCGAGGTCCTCGACGTCGTGGAAGGTTCTGCCGATCAGGCTGTGATCGTCGGAGTAGATGACCGTGTGCGCGGCGTTCCAGATCTTGATGCGGGCGAGGTTCTCGGTGGCCGAGCGCGCGCGCAGCTGCTCGTCAAGCCCCTTGATCTGACGCGCCGTGAGTCCACCGCGCACCTCGCCCGGAGTGAGCCGCGGCTGGATGCCGATGCTCGCGATCAGCCGCGCCGACTGGCCCGCGTCGGCGACGCTGTGCGTTTCGACCTGGTGCTCGAGCACGCTCGTCAGCACGAAGCCGAGCACCACCATCGGCACGAGGCTCGTCAGCGCGACACGCTGGGTGAGGGTGAGTCGCCCGGCCAGCCGGCGATATGCGCGCAGCAGCGCCATGCGGTTGCTTCGGCAGCATCACCCGGCACTGAAGCCCAGGCTGCGGGACCCGACGGGTGTGCGAGGCGTGGCGGCGCCGGCGCGGCTATCCGCCGGCAGCGACGCTCGTCAGGCGCGTGCGGTTGCGCGCGGCGCGCACCGCGGCCTTCAGCGTGTCGATGTCGTAGGCGCCATAGTGGCGGCGGCCGTTGATGAAGAAGGTGGGGGTGCCCGACACGCCGCTCGCATCGGCGCTGGCGACGTCCTCGGCGACATGCGCTGCGTACTCGTGACGGCGCACCTCGCCCCACAGGCGCTCGACATCGAGGTTCAGCTCATGCGCGACGCGGCTGATGTCCTGCGGCGTGAGCGCATCCTGGTGGCTGAGAAAGGCGTCGGAGATCTCCCAGAAGGCGCCCTGCGCCGCGGCGGCCTCCGAGGCCTCGGCGGCGAGCTGGGCGCTCGAGTGCACGTCGCTCAGCGGCAGGTGACGCCACACGTAGCGAACGTCGTCTTCAGAGGAGGCAAGCAGCTCGCGAACGATCGTCTCGGCCTGCCCGCAGTAGGGGCACTCGAAGTCGCCGTACTCGACGAGCGTGACCGGCGCGTCTTCGGGACCGCGGATGTGGTCGCGCTCGGGGTCGACGTCCACGGCGAGGTCGATCAGGTCCTCGGCGGTGGCGCTGATCTGACGGGCGCGCACGTTGCTCGGAAGCCGTTTGACGAACGCCAGGATCGCCCACGCGACGAGTGGCGCGATGATCGCCGAGGCGAGCACGCCGAGCTTTGCCTCGTCCAGACGCTGGCCGGTGAAAGCCAGGCCGGAGATCAGCAGCGAGACGGTGAAGCCGATCCCGGCGACGGCGCCACCGCCGAAGATCAGCGGCCAGCTGATCGGTGGCCGTGGCCCGCGCAGCGCCGGGCGAGAGGCGATCCACGACGCGCCGACGATGCCCACTGGCTTGCCGACGACGTAGCCGATCACGATGCCGAGCGTGATCGGCGAGGTGACCGCGCTGCTCAGCAGCGAGCCCGTCACGTGGATGCCCGCGTTGGCGAGCGCGAACAGCGGCACGACGACATAGCTCGTCCATGGGTGCAGCTCGTACTGCAGGCGCTCGTTGAGCGAGATCGCCGAGAGCACGCCGAGCTGCGCGGAGCGGGCGAGTTCGGGCGTCGGCTGCTCGCGGAAGGAGCGCGTCAGCTCGGTCGCGCGCTCGAGGTCTTCACGCGACGGGGGATAGGCGCTGGTCACGAGGCCCGCGGCGAGACCGGCGATCACTGGGTCGATGCCCGACTTGAACATCGCGACCCACAGGGCGATGCCGATCAGCACCGCCAGCTGCCTGCGCCATGCGGGCACGAAGCGCAGCGCGAGCAGTGCCGCGAACAGCCCGATCGCGACGAGCAGCGCCGTCATCGAGACGTGTTTGGTGTAGGCGGTGGCGATCACGACGAGCGCGC
This sequence comes from uncultured Solirubrobacteraceae bacterium, assembly GCA_963714215.1. Classification (GTDB taxonomy): domain Bacteria; phylum Actinomycetota; class Thermoleophilia; order Solirubrobacterales; family Solirubrobacteraceae; genus Palsa-744. The sequence continues at coordinate 602,880 of CAVQNP010000002.1, read as the reverse complement.
CGAGGTCGTCGACCACGGCGAGCGTCAGCAGGAACACGCGCAGGCGCGTGGCCGCGCGCGGCGTGAGCAGCGCGAGCGCGCCGAGCGCGAACGCCGTGTCGGTCGACATCGCCGCGCCCCAGCCGTGCGCCCCCGGCCCGCCTGCGTTGATCGCGAGGAAGATCGCGACCGGCACGGCCATGCCGCCCAGCGCCGCCAGCACCGGCACAGCCAGGCGCCGCCGTTCGCGCATGTCGCCCACGTCGAACTCGCGCTTGGCCTCGAGACCGACGACGAGGAAGAAGAACGTCATCAGGCCCTCGTTTACCCAGTGGCGCAGGTCGGTCGAGACTCCACTGCCGCCGAGCTCGATCGAGAGCTTCGTCGTCCACACCGACTCGTAGTGCGCGCCGGGCACGTTCGACCAGACGAGCGCCGCGCACGTCGCGGCGAGCAGAAAGATCGCGCTGCCCGTCTCGGTGCTGAGGAAGTCGCGCACCGGCGCCGCGAGGTTGCGCGCCCAAGCGGTGCGGCCGCTGTAGGGGCTGCTGCTTGCCTCGGCGCTCGCCATGGGCGCGATTATCGCGGGATTGACATCAGATCCTGAGCTCGGCGTACGCGCCGTCAATGGGGAAGGGGCGCGCCGAGCAGTGCCGCGACCGTTCCGATCACGCCGGCGAAGAGCAACGTCGTCACGACACTGCGACGGAGGAGGATCAGCGCCACGGCGGCAGACCCGAGCAGTGGGTACTGCCAGCTCTCGCCCAGCGCCCGAGTGAGCGGCACGGCGGCTCCGATGATCGCGCCGGCCGCGGCGGGGGCGGCGCCGGCCAGAAAGGCGATCACCCGCTCGTTGTGCAGCAACCGCTCGAAGCGCTGAGCGCCGATCAGGATGAAGCAGAACGACGGCGCGAACGCGATCAGCGCGGCGAGCAGGCCGGCGCCGAGGCCACCGGCCGCGTAGCCGACCGCAGCGACTGTCTGCGTGACCGGACCCGGCGTGATCTGCCCGAGCGCGACGGCGTTGAGGAACTGTGCGTGTGTCAGCCAATGGTGATGGCCGACGGCGTCGGCTTCCATCAACGGCACGATCACGAAGCCGCCGCCGAACGCGAGTGCGCCGACCTTGAAGGCGGTCCAGGCGAGCGCGCCGATATCGCCTGTCGTCGTGACGGTGGCGAGCAACGGCCAGTGGAGCACTGCCGCACGGGCGTCGCGCAGCGCGCCGCGCCAGATCAACTCGAGCGCGCCGCACGCGAGCAGCACGAGTACGAGCCATGGGCCTGCGGTTGCGGCTGCCACTCCGCCGGCGAGCGCATAGGCGGCGATCCGCAGATGCATCGCGCGCCCATCGGCGCGCCGCCAGATCGGCAGCGCCACGTCTCCGCCGACGCGCACGGCGACGGCGGCGATTGCGGATCCGGCGCCGAGCCCAGCGCCGCGCACCCACGCCGGAGGGGACCCGGCGAGGAACAGCACGGACAGCGCGAGGATCACGATCAGCCCGGGCACGATGAAGCAGGCCCCGCCGACAAGCGCCCCGGCGCCACCGCGCAGCCGCCACGCGCAGTAGATCGCCAGCTGGGTCGAGGCCGGACCGGGGAGCAGGTTGGTAGCCGCGATCGCGCGCTCGAACTGCGCATCGCTCAACCAATGGCGCTGCTGCACGCAGAGCGTGCGCAACAGCGCGATGTGGGCCGGAGGGCCGCCGAATCCGATGCATCCGATGCGGCTCCACTCGCGTGCGATCTCACCGAGCGTGGGGCTCGGTGCGGAGCGGCTCGCCACAGGCATCGGTGCAGCGTATGCGCTGCGATCGGGGTGGCTCGCTCAGAACGCGTGACGCTCGGAAGGGTGATCAGGACTACCCCTAGGGGTCCTGTGCGTGAGCTCCTGTGCGATCGAGGATGAGGTCGTCAAGCAATCCACCCACGCAAAGGAGCAGCAAATGCACAACTTCCAGACCGCCTCCAGATTGACGAGCATGTCCCGCAAGGTTCTCGCCACCGTCGCGATCGGCGCGGCAGCGTTCACGTTCATCGGCGCCGCGCCGGCGCACGCGGACACCAAGCAGGGCAACGGCGGCACGAAAGGCTGCTTGATCGAAAACGACGGCAGACTCGAAACGGTCCCGGTCGGATCGAAAGTCGGGCTGTTCACGTGCGGCGAGGACGGCGAATGGCACTTCGGCTGGCTGATCAACGCGGTCAGCGGGGCGAAGGTCAAGGCCAACCCCGTCACGGGTGGCGCAACTCACAAAGTCGTCTCGCCCCGCAACGGCGTTCTGCGCGTCGCACGGAGCGCTCGCTGAGAACGCCGGGCGACAGCACCCAGGCAGCGGACGGCTCTCCCGTGCAGATCGGCGATCGACATGGGAGAGCCGCTCCGCCGACCACCTCTGGCGGCCGGTCGGCGGGGGGTGCTCCGCTTAGACTTAGCGCGTGGCGGACAATCTCGTCGTCGGCGGTCAGCTCGGGAGCTACCTGATCGACTCCGTCATCGGGCGCGGCGGGATGAGCGTCGTCTACGGCGCCAGGCACGCGCGTCTCAGCATGCCGGTGGCGCTGAAGGTGCTGGCGCCAGAGCTGAGCTCCGACGACACGTTCCGCGAGCGCTTCCTGCGCGAGGCGCAGACCGCGGCGAGCCTCGATCATCCGAACGTGATCCCGGTCCACGACATGGGCCTGCACGAGGACTCGCTGTACATCGTGATGCGCTACGTCGCGGGTGGCGACCTGAAGGCGCTGCTGTCGGCAGACGGACCGCTCGACCCGGCGCAGGCACTGCGGATCCTCACGCCGATCGGGCTGGCGCTCGATGCGGCGCACGTGCACGGGCTCGTGCACCGCGACGTCAAGCCGGCCAACATCCTCGTGCAGCGCTCGGCCGCGGGCTCGATCGAGCACGTCTACCTGACCGACTTCGGCATCGCCAAGGACGCCGCGTTCCTCGGCGCCGGGCTGACCGGGACCGGGGCCTCGATCGGCACCGTCGGATACATGGCCCCGGAGCAGATGGAAGGCCGCGAGGTCTCCGCGCAGACCGATCAGTACGCGCTCGCAGTGACCCTGTACGAGTGCCTCGCCGGACGGATCCCGTTCCAGCGCGAGCTGGCCGAAGGCGCGCGCCCGCCGCAGGGTCCGCTCGAGCCGCTGACGCAGGTGCGCCCGGACCTGCCGCGAGGGCTCGACGACGTGCTGGCCAAGGCACTCGCGCGCGATCCTGCTGACCGCTACGGCTCCTGCGGGGAGTTCCTGCAGGCGTGTGAGAGCGCGGCGGTCGGTGGCGTCACGGCGACCGCACCGTCGGCGCCGGCGCCCGAGGACCTGCGTCCGAGCCCGAGGGCGGCGGCGTCTGAGGTGGCGCCCGAGGTGGCGCCCGCAAGCGCCCGGGCGAGCGGCAACGGACACGGCGGAGGGCAACGCAGATGGCGGCTGGCCGTGGCCGCCGTCCTCGTGCTCGCGGCTGCGGCAGTCATCGCGATCGTGCTCGCATCCGGCTCCAGCAGCCCGGGCGGCAAGCTCTCGCAGGCGCCCTTGGCCGAGGTCCCGACGAACCACGTAACGGGCTCCGGCGAAGCGATGGTCCGCCTTGACGGCGATCAGGCCGCCGTCACGATCACGACGAGTGGCTTGGACAACGGCGCGGAACTGGTGCACCTGATGCACATACACGCGGGCGGCAAAGGGGAGTGTCCGCCGGCGTCGGCCGCGCGTCGCCACAACGGTCACCTCGCGATCAGCACCTCAGACGGGATCAACTACTACGGGCCGCCCGTCCAGGCGCTGACGACGCACGGCGATACGAGCGTGGCGAGCATCCTCGCGTTCCACCGCTTCCCCTCGGGCGGCGCGCTGCACTACACCCGCACGATCGTGCTGCCGCCAAGCGTCGCCGCGGCGATCCGCCGGGGCGACGCCGTGATCGTCGTGCACGGCACCGACTACGACGGCACGGGCATCTACAGCGGCGTGCTCGACGCGAGCGAACTGAGCAAGAGCGTGCCGGCGACGGCCACGGCACCGGCCCTGTGCGGGCAGCTGCTCGCGGCGCAGAACGCGTCGAGCGGTCTCTACGCGGCCTCGCTGGACCTCACGACGGTGCTCGCGGGCGACGCGTTCGTGTGCCGTGTCCCGTCGGCGGTTGCACTGGCTGATGCCGGGGAGCGCCGCAAGCGCGCGGCGTAGCGCGCGAGCCTCGCGATGCCCGAGCAGTCGTTCAGCGCCGCCCCGCTCGCCAGGCATTCGCTGTCGGCCGCCGAGCTGAAGCAGCTGCTCGGAGTCGAACGCAGGGGAGAGGCCTTCCTCGCCTTCCGCGACGGCGAGGGCGTGCTGCGCTTCTTCACGTTCGGGAGCGGTGAGCAGACGATCGCGACGATCGGCCGCCGCGCCGAGGCCGACCTGCCGCTGCGCTGGGACGGCGAGGTCTCGGGACTTCACGTCGAACTGCACCGCGTCGGCGGTGAATTGACGATCGTCGACGACGGGCTGTCGACGAACGGGACTTATGTAAACGGGGAGCGCATCTCCGGCCGCCAGCGACTGCGCAACGGCGATCAGATCCGTGTGGGGCGGACGACGCTTCAAGTACCGCGCCGCACAGGCCACGCTCGTCGAGGAGACCGTGGCGGCGAGCGAGCAGGTCTCGGTGCAGCTGACCGATCAACAGCGCCAGGTCCTGATCGCGCTGTGCAGGCCTTATCGCGACGGTGCCTACGCGACTCCTGCGACAAACCGCGAGATTGCCGGCGAGCTGTTCCTCAGCGTGGACGCCGTGAAGCTGCACTTGCGCGCGATGTTCGCCAAGTTCGGACTCGTCGAGCTGGCCCAGAACCAGAAGCGTGCCGCGCTGGCCGAGCAGGCACTGCGCTCCGGAACGATCACGCCGCGCGAGCTGGAGCGCTGAGGGGACGGCTCCGCACGGGGCAGCGCCGCACGCCCGGCTTTCTCGGCTTATTTACATAACATGCATTATCGAGCGTGGTGGCCCGAACCGAGACGCTGTGCGTAGTCGAACAGATGGTTGTCAAGAACGAGCGCGGCAGCGCCCATGAACGACGCTTTACCGGTTTGCCTGCCTGGAACCAGTGACATGTCGCGAAATGCCGTGCTCGTGGAATGTGCTCTGATCGACGCGCGCAGGCTCGGAGCCACCAGATCGTAGGAATCGACATCGAAGTCGCCGCCGAGGATCACTGCCTGAGGGTTCAGGATCGTGACCGCACTCGCGATCACGCGTCCGACATGATCGCAAGCGCGTTTCAGCGCCTCGGTGGCGATTCGATCTCCGTCGCGAATAGCCGAGGCCAGATCTTTCACCCCTTGGTACAAGCCCAGCCCTTCGTATGAGCCCAGCCCGGCGTCGCGCAGCAGGTCTGGAACTGAAGCCAACGTCTGCAGGCAGGTCCGTTCACACTGCGAGCAAATCGGACCCCCCGCGCCCTGCTCGCTGACAACCTCGACGTGGCCGAGCTCGCCTGCTACCCCTCCGCAGCCCCTGCGGATGTCGCCGTCGAGAATCAGCGCAGCGCCGATACCGCTGGTCCACTTGACGAACAGCGCGTCCGACAGCCCACGGGCTGCCCCCCACCGCAGCTCGGCCAGCGCCGCGAGCGTGGCGTCGTTGTCCAACTCGTATGCGACGTCCCATTGGAGCACCGCGTCGAGTTCGTGCGCAGGGTTGACTCCGGCCCAGTCCGGCATCGCCCGCTCGTCGCGCACCACCTCACGCAGCGTCTCCGCCCTCCCAGACGATGCCCTGACCGGCGCCGCCATGCTGATCCCGATTCCCACCAACCGCCTTGGATCGTCAACCAGTTCTTGGGCTTGCTGCTTCATCCACTGAAGCGCACCTCGATGGTTACGGGCGGCCCGGAACGCGATATAGCGCCGCGGAACCACTTCACGACCGCCCAGGTCCAGAAGGCCGGCGCCCATATAGGTCTCTCCGAAATCCAGGCCGAGCACCCGACCGCGATCTCGATCGATCCTGAGAGCCTTCGGGCGCGGACCGCTCCGACTCGTCGGCACGGTGGGCTTTTCCTCGATCAGAACCTTGATTGGCCCGCTCACGATGTTCCTGATCGCGGCGATCGAGAGATCCAGTCGATCGGCCAGCTCGGGCCTCGTAAGGCCATCTGAACCTGCGGCGAGGAGCTCTCTAAGCACAGCCGGGGGGTTGCCGCGAGGTCCAGAGCCAGTGCTGTTGATAGAAGAATGCATTAGTAGGCTTGTTTTATCAAGCGCAGAACGGTTATGCGTGAAGATAGGGGATCCAATGTGCTAACTCCTTCTCTGTCTGGTAGTATCGCGCGCGCTTAGGAGATATGGAAGGGCACTGGACGCCTTCGTTGCCCGACTCGGATAGGCGTCCTTGGGCACGGAAGCCCTGACACACACAAGGTCACGATTCAGATGGGAGCGTGTCATGTGGTCTCAGGGGACTAGGCAGCGCGGGCAGCGCGCGATAAGGGCGCTGGCGGAGGCATCGTCGATCGGCGCGCTCGTGCTGGTGCTGGTGCCGATGCTCGCGCCGTTCGCAGCGAGTGCGATCGCATTTTCGTTAGGGCACGAATGGATCGGTTCCTTCGCCGCTGGCGCGGTGAGCATGTTTGTGCTGCTCGTGCTGGTCATCGCGTTCCCCCTACATCAAGCGCTCAGGCGAATCTTCTACGGCTTCCGCCTGTGCCACGTGGAAATCGCGATGAGCCTTGACGACCAGGCCCCCAAAGTGCACCGCCGCACCGCGGTCTTCCAGCCGCGCATCGTCAGGACCGGGGAGCGCCACATTCCCGACCGCTACTGCGCACCAGGCCCAAGATCCGCGCTACAGAGCCAGGTGGGCACGCCTTCCTCCAAGCCTGCCCATTCGCCCAGGGTCGTCCGCGGGAACGCGCAGATCCTCGGTCCGCTGTACGACAGCGCCGATGACTGCTGGAACTACCAGATGGATCTTGGCGCCTCGCTTGCCTCCGGCATTGTTCGCGAGATCCGGCTCGAGCAGACCCTCGACTATCGCAGCGAGGACTACGAGCCTCGCCTGCAGCGCACGATCCTGGACCCGACCGATCACCTCACGCTGCGGCTGAAGATCCCGCGGGAGCGCTGGCCGATCGATGCGGAGGGCGAGGAGCTGCTGTCCGGAAATCGGCCGCGCAAGCTGAAGGTCAACACCGACGAGGAGCACGGTGAGGTCGTGCTCGAGGTCAAGAAGCCGCGCTTCGGAAGGATCTACCGTATCCGGTGGACCTCCACCGAAGCGGGGTTGGGACGGGAAGGCGCTGTCGGTGAGCGCCAGGAGCTCGGATCGCACGGTCTCCCGACTCGAGCGGCGCCAGTAAAGCAATCTGTCGTGTGACGCGGTCGCTGCTCCCGCCGCGGTGTTGATTTGACCCGACTGGTATCTCGCCTGGGCTCGGGAAGCGCCGAGCACCTGCTTCGGACCGCGCGCTGAGGCGTAGACCGCCTTGTGCCGCCCCTCCCCGGCTCAGGCCGTGTTCAGCGCGACGGCGGCGCGAACGAGCGCCTTCAGCGCGTGCTCGTCGATCTCCTCGCCCTCATGGAGATCGATCGCGCGCCGGGTGTTGCCCTCGAGGCTCGAGTTGAACAGCCCGGAAGGGTCCTCCAGCGAGGCCCCCTTGGCGAAGGTCAGCTTAACGGCGCTCTTGTAGGTCTCGCCCGTGGTGATGATCCCATTGTGCGACCAAACTGGAACCCCTCGCCATTTCCAATCCTCGACCACGTCGGGATCGGCCTCTTTGATCAGGGCTCGGACTCGCGCGAGCGTCTCCCCTCGCCAATCCCCCAGCTCGGCGATCCTCGCGTCGATCAGCTCAGACGGAGAGCTTCCCGCTTCCTGCTTGGAGTCGGTCGTCCTCTTCATGTGCCGGACGGCTGATCGATTCGCACGAGGTTGCCGGACGGGTCGCGCACGGAGCAGTCGACCGCGCCCCACGGCCGCTCGGCCGGCTCTTCCACGATCTCGGCACCCGCGGCGCGCAGCTTCTCGAAGCTCGCGTCGAGGTCGTCGGTGTGGAAGTGGACGCCGTTCAGAGCGCCCTTGGCGAGCAGCGCGGCGAGCCCGTCGCGGTCGGCGGGACTGCCGTTGAGGTAGTTCGTGAGGACGATCGCGACGCCCGGCTGGGAAGCCGAGCCGACGGTGATCCAGCGGAACTCGCCGCGGGCGACGTCGTTGCGCAGCTCGAGGCCCAGCGCGTCGCGGTAGAAGGCGAGTGCGAGCTCGGGGTCATGGACCAGGACGAAGCATTGGGAAAGGGTCAGGTTCATGTCCGAGACACTAGGCAGCCTGCGCCCCGCGCGCTTCTTCAATCCTGCTCGGTTGGCGGCTCGGGCGGGTGAGGTCCTTGGCGATGCACCCCGGCACGCTCGCGATCGCGCTGTGGTCACGGGTTCGATAGGCCGTCGGCGTCTCACCCACGAGCTCTGTGAAGCGTGCGCTGAACGAGCCGAGCGAGGCGCATCCGACCGCCATGCAGACCTCGGTGACCGACAGATCGCCGCGGCGCAGCAGCGCCTTCGCGCGCTCGATCCTCCGCGTCATCAGGTATGCGTAGGGCGTCTCCCCGTACGCCGCGCGGAACTGCCGCGAGAAGTGGGCCGTCGACATCAACGCGGCGCGTGCGCACGCGCGAACATCGAGCGGGCTTGCGTACTCGCGGTCCATCAGATCTCGGGCGCGGCGCAGATGCGCGAGGTTGGCGAGTTCCTCCGGCGTCACCAAGCGAGCGTAGCGGCGCTCGGCCCGCGAGGCGGCGGGTGCCTGCCGCTGGTATTCAGGTGAGGTGACTGTGAGCCCGCAGACGATCTTCGACCGCGTGCGCCGCGTCCCGGAGGGTTACGTGACGACCTACGGAGACCTCTCCCCCGGCGCCCCGCGTCACGCCGGCCAGGCGCTCTCGCAGATGCCTGGCGACCTGCCGTGGTGGCGCGTGGTGCGCAGCGACGGTACGTGGCCGAAGGGCAGCGAGCAGCGCGAGCGGCTGCTCGCCGACGGCGTGCCGATCCGCGGGCGACGCGTCGTGATGGCCGAGGCGCGGATCCCGCCCGAGGTGATCCTCTGAAGCGCGCCGCCGACCGCGAGCATCGTCCTCAGCACCGCCCCTGCAGAGGACGGAACGCTTCAGGCGAACAGCGCCTGCTGGGTGAAGCCCGGCGCACCCTCGATCTCGAGCATGCGCCGCTTCGTGCGCAGCCCGCCAGGCGCCGAGAAGCCGTGCAGCGCGCCTGAGGCCGACAGCACCCGATGGCACGGCACGACGATCGGGAAGGGGTTCCTGCCCAGCGCGGCTCCCACGGCACGCGCCTCCGCGGGCTGCCCGATCGCCCTCGCGATCTCGCCGTAGCTGGTCGTCTCCCCCGGTCCGACGTTGCGCGTCGCGGCATAGACACCACGGTCGAAGCCGTCGATCTCACGATCGTCGAGCGCGATCTCGCGCAGGTCGCGCTGCTCGCCGGCGAGCAGCGCCACCACCCCATCGATCGCCGCGCGGATCGCCTCGGGTGCTTCGCCAGAGTCGACGCGGGCGACTCCTCGGTCGACGCGCGCCGGCGCCATCAGCACCTCGACCAGCCCGGATTCGCTCCAGCGCATCCCGCATCTCCCGAGCATCGTCTCGAACAGGCAGATCATCATCGCCATTGTTAACGGCGCCTCGGAGTGAAGCGTGAGATGGCTCGCGGCCGTGCGCTCGCGGCGGGTGCGCTCAGGCGGGCGGATCCGCGGCGCGGGCGCGCGCAAGGGCCCTCGCCCACCACACGAGATCGGTCACGGCCGTGTCCAGGCGCTCGTCGAGCGAAGCGAACACCTCCGGGTCGAACGGCCCCTCGGCCTGCCTGGCCGGGATCATCACGGCCGGCAGGATGTGCACCGCGTGTCGCAGCGGCGCCATCTTGAGCTCGACGCAGACCAGGCGCAGCTGCTCGATCGCCCTGGCTCCGCCGGTGTTGCCGTAGCCGACGAACGTGACCGGCTTGCGGTTGAGCTCGGGGAAGACCTGGTCGAGCGCGTTCTTCAGCTCCGCCGGGTAGCCGTGGTTGTACTCGGGCGTGACGACTAGATAGCCGTCGGCGGCATCGACCTTCTCCGCCCAGCGCGCGACCTCGGGCGGATAGTCGCGCTGCCTGCGAGCCGGCGGCACCGACTGCTCGTAGAAGGGCATCGGATAGTCGCGCAGGTCGACCGGCTCGACGCTGAGATCGTTTCGCTCGGCCAGGCGAGCGAGCGCCCAGCCAGCCGCTTTCTCGCCGAAGCGTCCCTCGCGCGTGGAGCCGAGGATCAACTGGATGCGGGGCGACTGCGCTGCGATGGCGCCACGCTAGCGCGCCGTGATCGCGATGCCCGAGCCCCGCACCGCTTGGCATCGCCACCGATGAGCCTCCCCTCCCCACTCCGTCTTTTCATCGATGACACCCTGAGCCTTTCGCAAGGCTGTCGAGAACAGGAGAATCAGATGGCGGAGGTTGAGCAGCAGGTGACGCAAGCCGGCAGTGAGTCCACGCAAGTGCCGACGCTGTACGTGTGCCACGGCGACGACGGCGGCCCGCGCATCCACCCGTGCAGGCGCGTGCAGGAAGCGATGCGCGAGGCCGGGATCGAGTACGAGAAGGTCATCGCCGCCCACGGCAACCCGATCCCGTTCCTGCGCAAAGGCTCGCGCGAGGAGCTGCGTGCGGCAACGGGCGAGACGAAGCTGCCGACGCTGAAGCTCGCCGACGGCACAGTGCTCGTGCACTCACGCGCGATCTTCGCGTGGATCGAGCAGCAGAAGGCCTGAGCGGAGGTCAGCCGGCGCCGGACGACGACGTGCCGGGCGAGCGCAGCGAGTCGAGCATGCGCGCGACCGAGGCGCCCACCTGCTCGCGCGTCTTCCCCCCATCGTCGGCGCGCGCGACGAGCATCGCACCCTCGTCGATCGCGCCGAGCAGCAGATGCGCCAGCGGGCCGGCCGGTTGCGACTCGATCAACCCCGCGTCGATCGACGCCTGCACCGTACCTTCGACGAGCCCGAGGCCGTAGCGCATGCCGATCTCACGCCACAGCTCCCAGCCGAGCACCGAGGGGGCGTCCAGCAGCGCGATGCGCTGCACCGCGGGGTCTTCGCAGGCGTCGAGGAAGGCCTGTGCGCCGGCGTGCAGCACCTCCAGCGGATCGCGCGCCGAACGGTCGGCCAGCTCGGCGATTCGTTCGAGCAGGGCCTGCTCGACGTCTTCGTAGACGGCCTGGAAGAGCTCGCGCTTGCCCTCGAAGTGGTGATAGAGCGCCCCCCGCGTGACACCCGCCGCGCGCACGATCTCCTCCGTGCCGACGGCTGCGTAGCCACGCTCGGCGAACAGTCTGCGCGCCACCGAGACGAGCGCCGCGCGCGTCGCCTCCGACTGCTCGACCTTGGGCGTACGCGTGGGACTCCCCCGCTCTCCCGATTCAGATTTGACATCCATACTGTCTGTATGCTAGATACATACAGTCTGTATGTGAACTGCTGCAACGCCGCTTCCAGCCTCCACGAAGCGCGAATGCGCTTCGCCCACCACAGCCGAAGGAGCCGAGATCGTGAGCCCGCCAGGCATGACAGTCGAGACCGATCCGGCAGTCCCGATGCGTGAGGTGCAGCTGTCGCAGGGGACGATCCGCTACCGCGAGATGGGCGCCGGTGAGCCGATCGTGCTCGTGCACGGACTGCTCGTAGATGGTCGGCTGTGGCGCGAGGTGGCTCCGCTGCTCGCGCGCGACTTCCGCGTGATCGTGCCCGACCTGCCGCTCGGCTCGCAGGATCTGCCGATCAACGCCGGGACCGACCTCTCCCCCCTCGGCCTCGCCGCGATCGTCGCCGACTTCATGGCAGCGCTCGAGCTGGAGGGCGTCACGCTCGTCGGCAACGACACCGGCGGCGCCATCAGCCAACTCGTCGCGGTGCACCACCCCGAGCGCCTGGCCCGCCTCGTGCTCACGCCGTGCGACGCCTATGAGAACTTCCTGCCGCCGATGTTCCGTCCGTTGCAGGCGCTGGCACGCATCCCGGGAGCGGTCTTCCTGATCGCGCAGTCGCTTCGCCCACGGCCGGCGCGGCGACTGCCGTTCGCCTTCGGCTGGCTGTCCAAGCGCGGCATCCCCGACGACCTCAGCGACGCCTGGCTTGCGCCTGCGCTCTCGAGCGCCGCGATCCGTCGCGAGATCGCCTCCGTGCTCAGGGGTATCTCCAACCGCTACACGCTGCAGGCGGCGGAGCGCTTCGGCGAGTTCGACAAACCCGTGCTGATCGCGTGGGCGCCCGATGACCGCTTCTTCAAGTTGCGCTACGCCGAGCGCCTCGCCGCCGCCTTCCCCGATGCGCGCCTCGAGCGCATCGAGGACAGCTACACGTTCGTGGCGATCGACCAGCCCGAGCGCACGGCCGGGCTCGTCGCTGCGTTCGCGTCCGAGCCGCTGATCGCACGCCGGGGCTAGCGCACTAGGCTTGGCCGGTGGCTTCACCGGTCTTCCGCGAGCGCCCGGCCGCAGGCGAGCCCAGCGGCCTGCTCGTGCTGCACCATGGCCGCGGCACCGACGAGCACGACCTGCTGCCGCTCGCCGACGCGCTCGACCCGCAACGCCGCCTGCACGTCGTCACGCCGCGCGCGCCGCTCACGCTGCCGGGATGGGCTGGGTATCACTGGTACGTGGTGCCGCGCGTCGGCTATCCCGACCCGGAGACCTTCGCCGCCTCCTACGAGCTGCTCGGCGACTTCCACGACGAGCTGTGGCAGCGGACCGGGATCGGTCCCGAGCGCACCGTGCTCGGGGGCTTCTCGATGGGCTGCGTGATGAGCTATGCGCTGGCGCTCGGCGCCGACCGCCCGGCGCCCGCCGGCATCCTCGCCTGCTCGGGCTTCATCCCGAGCGTCGAGGGCTGGGCGCCGCACTTCGAGGACCGCACCGCACTGCGCGCGCTCGTGCGCCACGGCACCGAGGACCCCGTGATCGACGTCAGCTTCGGCCGCGCCGCGCGCGAGGCGCTGCTGGCCGGTGGCCTCGACGTCGACTACGAGGAGTTCCACGGCGGCCACTCGATCCCGGCGGCCGTGCTGCCCGGCGCTCAGCAGTGGCTCGGCGAGGTCATTCCGTGAGCAGGCGCACGATCGCCGCCAGCCCGACGAGCACGATCAGCGCGCGCAGCACGTCCGGCGGCAGGCGCCGGCCGTAGCGCGCGCCGAGCTGCGCGCCGACGATCGAGGAGGCCGCGATGATGCCCGCCGGCCCCCACTCGACGTGCGCCGCAAACATGAAGTAGATGCCGGCGACGCCGTTGACGAGCCCCGCCAGCACGTTCTTCAGCGCGTTCGAGTCGTGCAGGCTCTGCGGCAGCGTGACGCCGAGGATCGCAAGCAGCAGGATCCCCTGCCCGGCGCCGAAGTAGCCGCCGTACACGCCGGTCACGTAGATCGCGACCGGCAGCAGCAGCTTGACGCGCCGGGCGCCGCTCGCGACGTGCCCGGCCAGTCGGCGGTTGAGCGTCGGCTGCGCGACCGTGAGCACGAGCGCGAGCACGATGAAACCCGGCACGACGGCCTTGAACGTGGAGGCTGGCAGCACGAGCAGCAGCACCGCGCCCGTCACGCCGCCGAGCAGCGAGGCCGTGCCGAAGCGCAGCGCCCTCCCCCGCTGCCCGGCCAGCTCGCGGCGATAGCCGATCGCGCCCGAGACCGAGCCCGGGACGAGCCCGATCGTGTTCGACACGTTCGCCGTCACGGGCGCGTAGCCGAAGGCGAGCAGCACCGGGAACGTGATCAGCGTGCCGCTGCCGACGACCGTGTTGATCGTCCCCGCCGCCATCCCGGCGAAGGCGATCGCGATGATCTCCCCGGCGCTCATCGGCCCACCCAAGCACGTCCGCGCCCGCGGCGACACTTCGCCGGGCATGAGCGTGCTGCGCGACATCGCCTTGACGCTGCGCCCACAGCCCGGCGATCGCCATGGACCGCTCGTGCCGATGATGGTCGCGCTGACCGTGCTCACGGGCGTGGTCGACGCGGTCAGCTATCTGAAGCTCGGGCACGTGTTCGTCGCCAACATGACCGGCAACGTCGTCTTCCTCGGCTTCGCGCTGGCCGGCGCGGGCAGCCTGTCCGTCACCGCCTCGCTGATCGCGCTCGGCTCGTTCCTGCTCGGTGCGCTCGCCGGCGGCTGGCTGGTCGCGCGCCACTCCGAGCACCGCGGGCGACTGCTGCGCGCTGCCAACGCCGTGCAGGCGGCGCTGATCCTCGCCGCGCTCGTGCTCGCTCTCACCGTCAGCGAACCGCTCGCCACGGGCTCGCGCTACGGGCTGATCCTGCTGCTCGCGCTCGCGATGGGCGTGCAGAACGCCGCCGCGCTGCGGCTCGCCGTGCCGGAGCTGACGACGACGGTGCTGACGCGCACGCTCACCGGCCTGGCCTCGCAGGCGGGCATCGTCGGCGGCCCCGGCTCGCAGCTCGGGCGCCGTGGCGTTGCCGTCGTCGCGATGCTGCTCGGCGCGTTGAGCGGCGCGCTGCTCGTGCTGAAAGTGTCCGTCGTCGCGGCCGTCGCCGTGGCGATGGTGCTGGCCGTGGCGATCGCGATCGCCGCCGGCGCGCTCTCCGGGTCCAATGCTGCCTGGACCCGGAGCTGAGCGCGGCGGTCACGCCCGGGCCGCTCGGCCCGTGAGCGCTACTTCACGGTCAGCGTCCCTTCCATGCCCGCCTGGCGGTGGCCGGGCACGGAGCAGAAGAACTTGTATGTGCCCGGTTTCAGGCTGACCGAGAGCGTCTTCGAGCCACCCGCGAACGTCGGCGTCGCGCCGACCTGTTCGCCGCCGGAGGATTCGATCGTCACGTTGTGCGGCAACGAGGAGGAGTTGGTGAAGGCGACCGACACCTTGCCCGCCTTCGCGCTCAGCGACTTCGTGTTGTATTCGAGCTGGCCTTCGGGGTTCGCTTCGAGGCTGACCTTTTCCGAGCCGCCCGATTCGCTCGCCGGCGCGGGCGTCGAGGTGCTCGCCGAGCTCGTCGTCGGCGCTTCGGCCGGCGTGCTCGCCGAGGATGAGGAGGAGCTGGATGACGAGCTACCGCAACCAGCGAGCGCCAGCAGCGCCGCGGCGAGCGCCGCCGTCGAGAACAGGGCCTTGCTACGCATCAGATCCTCCATTGGTCGGGGTCTTCGCAACATAGGACACCGCCCGGCGTGGATCCTTCCCGCTCCGCTGCGCCGCCCCCTCGGCCTCACGAACGTCCGGGCGCCTCCATCCGCAGCGCAGCATACGCCTCTACCGTGTGTGCGATGAAGCTCGAGCACGCGATCCGCACCCGCCGCACGCATAAGGCCTATGGCTCCGACCCGGTCCCCCCGCCGGTGCTCGAGGAACTGTTCGAGCTCGCCCGCTGGGCGCCCAACCACCACCTCACCAATCCGTGGCGCTTTCGCGTGCTCGGCGAGCGCTCGCGCGAGCGCTTGATGGAGCTGGCCGAACAGGTCCAACCCGGCTCGGCGGTCAAGCTGCGCCGTGCCCCCACGCTCGTCGCCGTCAGCGCGACGCTTGGAGGCGACGCCGCACAGGACCGCGAGGACCTGCTGGCGACCGCCGTCGCCGCCTACATCGTGCTGCTCGGCGCGCACGGCCGCGGCCTCGCCGGCTACTGGCGCACCGTGCCGCTGCTCGACGACACGCGCGGCCGCGAGATCCTCGGTCTCGGGGCAGAGGAGGCCGCCGTCGGCCTGCTCTACCTCGGCACGCCCGTGCAGGAGCAGCGCGTGCCCGAGCGCGCCGCCCCGGCCGAGTTCGTCAGCTACCTCGACTGAGCGCGAGCCACCAGCCGCAGTCGCCGACGGGGCCGGGCTCCGGCCTCCGCCGCCTACGCCGCCTCGGCGGTCGTGGTGGCCGGATGCTCGGACGGCGCGACAGGCGCCGGTGCGGCGACCGGAGGCGCTCCGACGCCCGCCTTCTGAAAGGCTTCGACACCCGGCTGCAGCTTCGTCGTCAGCTGCGCCCCGAGCGCACCCAGCGCGCCCGCGCCGGCGGCCGCGAGCGCCCAGCCGGTGCCCGACCGTTCGTGCCCAAGTGCGGCGTCGAGCGAGAGCGGACCCGGGCCGAGCTCGGCCAGCGCGAGCGCCGCCGCGATCAGTACGACGTTGTACTCGTAGCCGCCCTTGGAAGCCCACGGGCCGTTCTTCAGGTGGACCGTGCGGATCGCGGTGATCATCGTCGCCGTGATCGCCGCCGCCGCGAGCGGCGTCTCCAGGCCGGCCAGCAGCAGCGCGCCGCCGCCCGCCTCCGCCATCCCGGCGGCCGTGGCGTGCGCCCGGGCAGGCTTCAGCCCCAGCTGCTCGAACCCTTCGGCCGTGCCCTTCAGGCCGTTGCCGCCGAACCAGCCGAACAGCTTTTGCGTGCCGTGTCCGATGAAGAAGCCGCCGACGACGAATCGCAGCAGCAGGCGCCCGAGCTTCATTTCAAGCCTCCAGTTGGAGTTGTGTAGGGAAACTGATCATCTGCTTGTACCCGCAACGACATTAGCCCAACCGGACCGCGTTCCGTTTATTTTTCGTCCTACGGCGCGGCGGGCACGACCACGAGCGTGCCCTCGGCGGAGGCGAGCTCGCCCGTCTCGAAGGCGCTCTGCTCGAGCCGCTGCACGGCCGGCGCTCTCTCGATGAACTTCTCAGCCGTCTCGAGGAAGCCGATCCGCGGCGTGCGGTAATGCATCGGCACGACCCAGCGCGGCGACAGGCGCTCGACGACGAGCGCCGCCTGCTCGGCGCCGAGCGTGGGGCCGCCGCCGACGGGCACGAACAGCAGGTCGACCTCGCCGATCGCCTGCGCCTGCTCCTCACGCAGGCCGCTCTGGCCGAAGTCGCCCATGTGGCAGACGCGCAGGCCGTCGAGCGAGAAGCAGAAGATCGTGTTCGGTCCGCGCTGAGTCCCGGCCGCGTCGTCGTGCTCCGAGGCGATCGCCACGACCTCGCCGAGCGGTGAGTCGAGCGTTCCCGCCGTCGAGCGCAGCAGGACCGGCTCGCCGCCGATCGCCTCGACCGCGTTGTGATCGCGATGCTCGTGCGTGACGAGCAGCAGATCTGGCTCCAGGCCTGCGATCGCGGGGTAGTCCCAGTGGATCCCGCGCCCGCTCGACAGCGCCGACATGTCGCCGAACGGGTCGATCGCGACCGATCCCTGCTCGCCGTCCAGGTGAAAGGCCGATTGGCCGAACCACTCAACGCGCATGCTGCTCCTGTTCTGTCGAGATTGACCTGATGTAGCTACCGACCGGATCGCGTGGGCGCCGGCGCGGGGAGAGCTTGCGACGTCCGTCACGCGGCGGGGCCTCGGCCTCGCGCTCGCCAGGGCCCCCAGGCTCCTCGCCGTGGCGGTACCTGCCCCCGCGCATCAGCGAGGCGCCGGCGGCGATCAGGCAGGCGACGATCGCGAACAGGAAGGCCTCGTGCAGCCCCGTCGAGAACGGGCCCGAGATCAACTGCGGGAAGAACGAGCGCCCGGTGACGATCGCGTGGTTGCCCGCCGACAGCGACGCCAGCGCGTGCGTGCCGATCAGATGTTCGATCGGGTTGTAGCCGAGGAAGGCCGCGAACAGGATCGATACGGGCGGGATCTTCGCCGCGGCGTGCGCCGCCTGAGCCGAGACGCCGTGCGCCTGCAGTCCGGAGGCCAACGAGTGCGGCAAGCTGGCGGCCAGCCCGATGATCATCAGCGTGAAGAAGATCCCCACCGACAGCACCTGCGCCGAGTTCTGGAAGGTCTGGTTCATGCCGCCGCCGGCGCCGCGGTCCTCGGGCGGCAGGCTGTTCATCACGGCCGCGCGGTTGGGCGAGGCGAACATTCCCATCGAGATGCCCGTGAGGAACAGGATCGCGGCGAACGTCGCGAACGGGAAGTCGATCGGCAACAGGCTGAGCAGCGCGAACGAGATCGCCGAGCCGATCATCCCGCCCGTCGCGAACCCGCGCGCGCCGAAGCGATCGGACAGATATCCCGATGTCGGCCCGGCGATCAGCATCCCGAGCGTCAGCGGCAGCATGTAGATGCCCGCGCGCAGCGGCGTGTCGACGTAGTCGACGCCGTGCTGGGGCAGCCAGATCCCCTGCAGCCAGATGATCAGCATGAACATCAGCCCGCCGCGCGCGACGGCCGAGAGAAAGGTCGAGAGCGTGCCGAACGTGAACGCGCGGATGCGAAACAGCGGCAGGCGGAACATCGGGTTCTCGACGCGGTTCTCGATCGCGAGGAAGGCGATCAGCGAAGCCACGCCGGCCGCGAGCAGCGCGATCACGCGCGGGCTTCCCCACCCCGTCTGGCTCGAGCCGTACGGGCGGATGCCGTAGGTGACCGAGACCATGATCAGGATCAGCCCGAGCGCGAACGTGACGTTGCCGGCCCAGTCGATCGGCGCGCGGCGCGGTGTCGAGCGCTCCTCGAGCTTCAGGTAGGCCCAGACCGTGCCGAACAGCCCGACGGGCACCGAGATCAGGAACACCAGGCGCCAGTCGATCGGCGCGAGCACGCCGCCGAGCACGAGCCCGACGAACATGCCGCTGACGCCGACGATGTTGTTGATCCCGAGCGCCATCCCGCGCTGGTTGGCCGGGAAGGCGTCGGTGATGATCGCCGCCGCGTTGGCCAAGAGGAATGCCGCTCCGATCCCCTGCACGATGCGAAAGACGATCAGATACAACGCGCCCGACTGCCCCGTCATCCAGTCGATCGTCAGAAAAAGCGAGGCGACCGTGTAGATGACGAAGCCGAGGTTGTACATCTTCACCCGCCCGTACATGTCCCCCAGCCGCCCGAGGCTGACGATCAACACGCTCGAGACGACGAGGAAGCCGAGGATCATCCACAGCAGGTAGAAGCTGTTGGCCGGCTTCAGCGGGTCGAGGTGGATGCCGCGGAAGATCGCCGGCATCGCGATCAGCGTGATCGAGGCGTCGAGCGTCGCGAGCAGTACGCCGAGCGTCGTGTTCGAGAGCGCGATCCACTTGTACCGATCGTTGCTCGCCGTCGTCTTCATCTATTTAATAATTATACAGGAAAACTACACAGTTTGCCTGCTGAGATGTATAGTTCGCGCATGACGCGGACCGTCGACACGACCCTGCTCGCAAGTCGTTTGCGGCTCGTCGTCGGGCACCTCGTGCGGCGGATGCGCGCCGAGCACCGCTTCTCGCTGTCGCAGGGCGCCGTGCTCGGGCGACTCGATCGCGAAGGGCCGCTGTCGATCGGCGCGCTCGCGACGGCTGAGCGCGTGCGCCCGCAGTCGATGACGCAGACGATCTCCGACATGGAGGGCGACGGGCTCGTCTCGCGCCGGGCCGACCCGAGCGACGGGCGGCGCACGCTCGTCGAACTGACCGAGCAGGGCCTGTGCATGCTCGAAGCCGACCGGCGCCAGCGCGAGGGCTGGCTGGCGCAGGCGATCGAGCAGGACCTCTCCCCCGCCGAGCAGCGCCTCTTGACCGACGCGCTCGAGCTGATCGAACGGGTCAGCGAGAACTGAGCCGCCGCAGCGCCTGACGCCCACGCGCCGTCGAGCGCCTGACAGGCGACCGGCATCGGCGGTACAACAAGGGCGATGGGCGCGGCGCACCAGGCCTACCTGCTGGAGGCGCGACAGATGCAGGCTCTGTCGTTTGCCGTGCACATCCCGCTCGTCTGCTTCGGCATCGCCTTCCCCGCGATGGTGCTGTTCTGCGAGTGGCTGTACCTGCGTTCGGGCGATGAGCTCTACCGCACGCTCGCGCGGCGCTGGACGCGGATCATGGCCGCCCTGTTCGCCGTCGGCGTGATCACCGGCACGATCCTCAGCTTCGAGATGGGGCTCTTGTGGCCCAACTTCACGGCCACCTTCGGCAGCGTGTTCGGGCTCGGCTTCGCGATCGAGGGCTTCTCCTTCTTCATGGAGGCGATCTTCATCGGCATCTACGTCTACGGCTGGAATCGCCTCTCCCCGCGCGCGCACTTCTGGAGCGGGATCCCGATCGTGATCGCCGGCATGACCGGCTCGCTGATGGTGATCGCCGTCAACGCCTGGATGAACCACCCCGGCGGCTTTCGCATGGTCGGGCACAAGGCCGTCGACATCCATCCGCTGAAGGCGCTGTTCGCCAACGGCTTCCTCTGGCCCGAGCTCACGCACATGTACATCGCCGGCTACATCGTCACCGGCTTCCTCGTCGCCGGCGCCTACGCGATCGGCCGGCTGCGCGGGAAGGGACGCCCGCCCACCCGCTACGAGCGCACCGCGCTGGCGATCCCGCTGACGATCGCCGCGCTGGCCTCCCCCGTGCAGGTGCTCGTCGGCGACTGGGCAGCGCGCGACGTCGCCGTGCAGCAGCCCGTCAAGCTCGCCGCCTTCGAGGGGCTCGCACACACGACCAAGGGCGCCTCCGAGCACATCCTCGGCTGGTACGAAGACGAAAAGGTCAAATACGGGATCGGCATCCCCAAACTGCTGTCCTTCCTGGCCTTCCACAACCCCGAAGCGACCGTGCAGGGCCTCGACACCGTGCCCAAGGACCGCCAGCCGCCGATCAACGTGGTGCGCTTCGCCTTCCAGGCGATGGTCGGGATCGGCACGCTGCTCGCCCTGCTCGGGGTGTGGCTGCTCGGCGTGCGCGTCAGACGCAAGCGATTGCCCGAGTCGCCGTGGTTCTACCGAGCCGTCGCGCTCGCCGGACCGGCCTCGCTGGTGGCGCTGATCGCCGGCTGGGTCACGACCGAGGTCGGGCGCCAGCCGTGGGTCGTCTACCACGTGATGCTCACCTCCGAAGCCGTCACCGGCGCCGGCGGGATCGTCGTCGGCTACACCGCCCTCGCGCTCGTCTACCTCGGCGTGGCCTGCGGCGTCGTGTGGATCCTGCGCCGGCTCGCGCGCGCTCCGCTGAAGGCGGCCGGCTGAGATGCACCTCTACGAGGTCCCCCTGATCTTCGTGCTCGTCGGCCTCGTGCTCTACGCCGTGCTCGCAGGCGCCGACTTCGGCGCCGGCTTCTGGCAGCTCTTGGCCGGCCCCGGCGAGCGCGGCGCGCCGATCCGCGACCACGCCCACGAGGCGATGGCGCCCGTGTGGGAGGCCAACCACGTGTGGCTGATCTTCGTGCTGACCGTCACCTGGACGGCCTACCCGAGCGCGTTCGGCGCGATCGCCTCGACGCTGTGCGTGCCGCTGTTCATCGCTGCGCTGGGGATCGTCATGCGCGGTGCCGCCTATGCGCTGCGCGCCGGCACCTCGGGCGTGCGCGAGCAGGACCGCGTCGACCTCGTGTTCGCGCTCTCCTCCGTGATCGCGCCGTTCGCGCTCGGCACCGTGATCGGCGCGATCGCTGCACGGACCGTGCCCGTCGGCAACGCCGCCGGCGACCTGCTCTCCAGCTGGACCGGCGCCACGCCGCTGATCGTCGGGGCCCTGGCGCTCGCCAACTCGGCCTACATCGCCGCCGTATTCCTCGCTGCCGACGCCAAGCGCACCGGGCGCCCGCGCGAGTTGCAGGACGCGCTGCGCATGCGGGCGCTCGTGACCGGCGCCGTCGCTGGGCTCGTTGCCGTTGCGGGGCTCGTCGTGCTGCACTCCGACGCGCACTTTCTCTACACGCGCTTGTTCGAAGGCAGCGCGCTCGCCGCCGTGATCGTCTCGGCGCTCGCCGGCTTGGCGACGCTCGCGCTCGTGTTCGTGCGGCGCTTCGAGTTTGCCCGCTACAGCGCCGCGCTGGCCGTCGCCGCCGTGATCGCCGGCTGGGCGCTCGCGCAGCGCCCGGTGCTGCTCAAAGGACTGACCGTGCAGCAGGCCGCCGCGCCGCACGACACGCTCGTGCTCGTGATCGTCGCCGTGCTCGGCGGCGGGTTGATCCTGTTCCCCTCGCTCGCGCTGCTGTTCCGGCTCGTTCTGCGCGGGCGGCTCGACTACGGCGGCGAAGACGAGGGCGCCGAGGGCGGCGCGCCCGGCTCGCGGCCTCGGATGGCGGTGGGCTCACGCAGCTGCTCGCCGTATCCGCCTCGGGCCTGCTCACGCGCGTCGCCGGCGCCTGCCTGCTGATCGGCTTCGGCACGCTGACCGTCGCCGAAGCCGGCTGGGCGCACGCGATCGGCGTGGTCGCCCTGCTCGGGTTCATGTGCGTCGGCTTCCTCGCGATCGTGCCCGCGCAGATGGCCGGGCACGAACGCGAGTAGCGGCTGCGGGCTGCGCTGCGACTCAGTATTTGTAGGGCGCCGGTTCCGGGCTCGTCGTGGTCGGCGTGCTGGTCGTGCCCGGCATTGTCGGCGCGCTCGTGCTCGAGCTGCTCGAAGCCGTCACCGCGTGCCACGTGCCGCCGAAGCTTTCGATCCCCTCGCCGTTGACGTCGCCCTTGGCGCTGTCGCCTGCGTAGCGGTAGACGGGCAGCCCGTTGAGCGTGACCTGGAAGGTTCCGTTGCTGCGACGCAGCAGGCCAAGCTTGCCTTTCACGCCCGAGCCGGCCTTCAGTTTGGTCTTCGCCGACTTGACCGTCAGCGGCGGCCAGTTGGTCAGGCATTCCTTGCTCTTGCACAGCAGGTGCTTGCTCGTCTCGGGGCTGAGGCGGTAAAGGGTGCGGCCCTGGGGGTTGACCACGACCGGCTTGCCGAGCATCGAGTTCGCGTTGGAGCTGAGCGTCAACGAGGAGCCGGCGGCGAAGGCCGTCGCGGCCACTGTGATCGCCGCGGCTGCGGCAACCACGGCGAGAGCGAGCCATGCGCGCGGGTGGCGCCTGGGGGTCTTGTGTCGTACTCGTGCTGCTCGCGCTGGCTTGGGCATGGGGATCGCCTTTCGTTCGCGGTCGGTTGTCTCCTGTGCCCTTTAGACGCCGCGACGCGCAAAATCTTTCTCGCTGAGCGCACCGGTTCCTCGGATCTTGTCCCTGACTCGGCCTGATGCTTGGACTCTCACCCCTGAGAAAGACCTTCGCCGACGCGCCAGCGCGTTCGCGGTCCCGCGCATCGAAGTCCTCCGGTCCGGGCAGATCCTTGCGGTGGGCCCGCTTGACGACCGCCACGGAGCCGCGTAGCTCTGGAGTCGGCCTCCGGGAACTTTGCCGGGGGAATGAAGGCACGAGATACGGAGGACGACGATGAAGTACGTCAGAGCCAGCCTGATTGCTACGGCGCTGCTCGCACTTGCGATGGTGATCCCGACTTCGGCTTTTGCGGAAGAGGGCTTCTTACCACTAACTGCCAAAGGGTTTACGACCGAAGGCACAAAAGTCGTGATCAACACGGCCGGAAATGTTCCGATCACTTGCTCCCTGGGTATGGCAGGCGCAGGCAAATTCGAAAACGATAAACACGCAAAAGGCAAAATAGAACTAGTCAAATGCGCGGTGGAAGGACTCGCCATTGACTCCATAGGCGACCCAGAAGGGATAATCTTAATCGCGGTCGTGTGGTTAGTGTGCTTATTACCTGAAACCGCAGCCAAAAAAGACCTTGGGGAATTCGGGGTCGCACTGGAAGTTGAAAAAATTCCTCACTTGGAAGTCCCACTGACGGGAGCCACGTACGAACTGCTCGGCCGCGCCATCGGGGCAGTCTTAACCAAAGGCAAGACAAAAAACTTCTCCGTCGACTACACAGGCGAAAAAGGCAAACAGGAAGTGCAGAAATGCAAAGAAGGTCTGCTCACTAAAGAACACACCTTCTCCGTCAAGGAAAACGGTGGAGCAGCGATCACCGCGAGTTTGAACATCACAGCAGGATTAATGCATTTCGAAGAAGAAGTGGAACTGATGGATAGCTAGTTGCCAGCTCGGCAGCCGCTTGAAATTGGGGCGATTGCACTCCAGCCCGGCGTGGCGTGGCTGGAGTGTCGATCACTCTGAAGTGTGGCTCCCTTGGGACCCTGAGCGAGGATGATCACGCGTCGGTCCGAATCACGACGTCGGCGATGTCGGGAACCCGCTGGCGCAGCTCCTCCTCGAGCTCGGAGGCAAGCCGGTGCGCTGCGGTCAACGACTCGCCGGGATCGACCTCGAGCGTGAGGAACACGACGCGCCCGGCGTCGGTGGAGAGCAGCTTGATCCGCCCGGGCCCCTGGCCGGTCCGCTCGCGCACGAGCCGTTCGATCTCGCGCGTGGCGTGCATGTCGGCGCTGACGTCGGCGGCGCGCTCGGCGAGCGTGCGCTCGAGCGGCTCGAGGTGGGTCTGCACGGCTGCGACCTCGGGGCGCTGGCAGATGGCGTGCTCGACGCGGTCTGCGATCTGCGCGGCCTCGCGCAGCTCGAGCTCGGCGGGAAACTTGAGGTGCAGCGAGACGTTGACGCCGCCGGGCTGCTCGAAGATGGTGATGTCGTGGGCCTCGCGCACGAGCGGCTCGGCAAGCGCGATCGCGAGGATCCGGTCGCGCAGGTCGAGGCCGCGGCGGCGCGGCTCTACGTGCACGACGACGTCGGAGCCGGGCAGCGCGGACTCGACGGCGTCCTCGATCAGGTTGGCGGACTGGTGGCCCTCGACGACGGCCTGCCCGGGCGGCACGGTGACGACGACGTCGGCGAAGTAGCGCCCGGCGGACTCGCGCAGGCGCAGGCGGCTCAGCTCGATGTCGGCGCCGAGCGCGGCGATCGCTCGCTCGGCGGCCTGGCGCGCCTCCACGGGCGTGCGGTCCATCAGCACGTTGGCGTTCTCGCCGATCAGGCGCACGGCGGCGGCGCAGACGATCAGCGCGACGAGCAGGGCGGCGATCGAGTCGCCCTGGGCGAACCCGGCGTCGACGAGCAGCAGGCCGACGAGCACGGCGAGCGAGGCGGTCATGTCGCCGGCGAAGTGGAAGGCGTTGGAGCGCAGCGCGGCGCTGGAGAAGCGCCGGGCGACGCGCAGCGAGACGAGCGTGCGACTGAGGTCGACGAGCAGCGCGACGGCGATCACGGCGAACTGGAACCAGTGGATGCTCGGCGGGCCGGAGTCGCGCGCGAGGTGTCCGATGGCTTCGACGGCGACGAACAGTCCGCCGGCGAGCAGGATGCCGGCCTCGCCGAGCGCGCCGAGGTTCTCGGCGCGGCGGTGCCCATATGGGTGCTCGGGGTCGGCGGGACGTCCGCCGAGGCGCACGGCGAAGAAGGTCAGCACGGCGGCGACGACGTCGCCGCTGGACTCGATCCCGGTCGAGATCAAGCCGAGGCTGCCGGTGGCAAGGCCGACACCGAGCTTCAGCGCGACGAGCAGCGAGGCGGCGGCGATCGAGACGAGCGTGGTGCGTCGCGGGGTGAGCGTCTCGTGCCTCTCGCCAGCGGACGCCATTGCCAGAGCCTAATCTGGGTTGATGAGGAACGAGCAGGCGGGGCACTCTCATGCAGGCCACTCACACGCAGTCCGGGCCGATGCCGACCGCGGTCGGCTGGCGCTGGCGCTCGGGCTGATCCTGGCATTCATGGCGGCGGAGGTCAGCGTGGGCGTGGTGGCGCACTCGCTGGCGCTGCTGTCGGACGCGGGGCACATGCTCACGGACGCGGCGGCGATCGGCTTCTCGCTGCTGGCGATCACGCTGGCGGCGCGCCCGGCGAAGGGCGCGATGACGTTCGGCTTCAAGCGCGTGGAGATCCTCTCGGCGCAGGCCAACGGCGTGACGCTGCTGATCCTGGCGGCGTTCATCGCATACGAGGCGATCCGTCGCCTGTTCGACCCGCCGGTCGTGCGCGGCGGGCTGATCCTGGCGGTGGCGCTGGTGGGCGTGCTGGTGAACCTCGTGGCGACGTGGACGCTGGCCAAGGCGAACCGCGAAAGCCTCAACATCGAGGGCTCCTTCCAGCACCTGCTGACGGACCTGTGGGCTTTCATCGGCACGGCGATCGCGGCGATCGTGATCCTGGCGACGGGTTTCGAGCGCGCGGACCCGATCGTCTCGCTCTTGATCGCGGCGCTGATGACGCGCTCGGGCGTGATGCTGGTGAAGGCCTCGGCGCGGATCTTCATGGAGGCGGCGCCGGAGGACCTCGACCCGCAGGCGATCGGCCGCGCGCTGGTGGCAGCACCGGGCGTGGTTGAGGTGCACGACCTGCACGTGTGGGAAATCTTCGAGCGGTTTCCCGGCGCTCTCGGCGCACGTGCTGGTCGGCGAGGACTGCAACTGCCACCAGGCGCGGCGCGAGATGGAGGCGATGCTGCACGAGCGCTTCGCGCTCGACCACACGACGCTGCAGGTCGACCACGCAGGCGGCGACCGATCACAGATCGTCCAGCTTGAGATCGAGCCGGCGACCCACACCGGCGGAACTGCGTGAGCGGTCAATTTTTATTTTGATGAGAACGAACGACCCGGAAGGAGCTGCATGAGCAAGGCCCTGTACACAGCCGAAGCGCACGTCACGGGCGGGCGCAAAGAGGGCCACGGGCGCACGTCGGACGGCGCGCTCGAGGTCGACCTGCGCGTGCCGAAGGAGCTCGGCGGCGAGGAAGACGGCACGAACCCGGAGCAGCTGTTCGCGGTCGGCTACGCGGCGTGCTTCGAGAGCGCCCTGCAAACGGTGTCGCGACGGATGAAGGTCGAGGCGGACGACGTGGCGGTCGACTCGAAGGTCTCGCTGATCACGACGGAGGACCGCGCGTTCACGGTCTCGGTCGAGCTGCACGTGACGCTGCCCTCGATCGAGGACCCAGCGCAGGCGGTCGAGCTGGTGCGCGCGGGGCACAAGGTCTGCCCGTACTCGAACGCGACGCGCGGCAACATCGACGTGCAGCTGACGGCCAACGGCCAAGCCGTGGACTAGCAGCACGCCGGCGATGGGGCTGTCTGCGGCGCTGCGCTGGGCTGTGCGCCGGCGCCGGATGGGGGCCTCGGCGGAGCGGCCGCTGCCAGTTGCGACCACTCGCCGAGATGCTCTCCCCCCATCCCCCTCGACGCCGGGCCGCCACAGCCCGGCGCAAGCGCTGTCAGACCCGCGTCAGGAGCTGCTGCCGCTCTTGTGGCCGGAGTCCTCGTCGATCTTCTGGCCGCTTGGCTTCGAGCACGTACCAACTCGCGCCGAACGCCTTCGAGCCCTGGCCGTAGGCGTCGCCGGCATCCTTGTCGTCGTCGTAGAAATACAGCGGATGGCCCTTGTAGGTGACCTGTTCGGTGCCGTCGGAGCGCTTGGCCGTGCCGAGGTCGGCGCTCACGGCG
Source organism: uncultured Solirubrobacteraceae bacterium (assembly GCA_963714215.1). Lineage (GTDB taxonomy): Bacteria > Actinomycetota > Thermoleophilia > Solirubrobacterales > Solirubrobacteraceae > Palsa-744. The sequence goes on along the minus strand of CAVQNP010000002.1, from coordinate 575,790 downwards.
CCGGCGGCTGCGGTGGGCGCGCCTGAGGTGGTGACGGGCGGCCAGACCTTGGCGCAGGCGCCGCTGCAGCTCGACGTCGTCCCCTTGTCGGCCTCGAACATGTAGACGGTCAATTTCTTGGGCCCGGCGGCGAGGATCGTGCCGAGCTTGGCGTGCTTGCTTGCGACGGCCACGCCGGATCCGGTGGCGGCCGTCGTACTGGTCGACGCAGCCGTGCTCTGGGTGCTCGCGGTCGAGGCCGGAGTCGAGGCGGCGGTGGAGCTGCTGCTGCTCGAGCTGCTGCTGCCGCACCCGGCGAGCAGCGCGGCAACGGCCGCGGCTGCGCCAAGCGCAAGGGGACGTCTCACTGTGGGGCCTCCTGTTGCTGGGGGTCGATGCTGGTGCTTCAAACCCTCAGACGCCGCGCGCCGGGAAAGCTTCCCGCGGGCGAGACGGCCCCATCCGCGCGACCGCGGACAGACTCTCGCTCAGCGGGCCTGCCCGCTGGGGCGCACGAGCACCTCGTTGACGCTGACGTTCGGGGGCTGGCCGATCGCATAGAGCACGGCGGCAGCGATGTCCTCCGCCGTGAGTGGCTCGACTTCGGCGAAGATCTGCTTGATCTGAGTCTGGATCTCGGGCCGGTTGTGACCGGACAGCTCGGTGGCCACAGCTCCGGGCTCGATCAGCGTGACGCGCACGCCGTAGCGCACGCCCTCCTGGCGCAGCGACTCCGAGAAGGCGCCGACGCCGAACTTGGTCAGGTTGTAGACGCCTGAGCCCTCGCGGGCGAAGCGGCCGGCGACGGAGCTGACGTTGACGACGTGCCCACCGCCCTGCTTGGCCATCAGCGGCAGTGCGGCGTGGGTGCAGTAGAGGACGCCGTACACGTTGGCGTGGATCATCCGGCGCCATTCCTCGGTCGGCGCGTCGAGGATCGGGCCGAGCAGCATCGTGCCGGCGTTGTTGACGAGCACGTCGATCCGGCCCAGCTCGCTGTTGGTGCGCTCGACGAAGGCCCGCGCCTGCTCCTCCTCGCCGACGTCGGTCTGCACGGCGATCGCGCGTCCGCCCTCGTTCTGGATCCGCTCGGCGAGCGCGTCGATCCGCTCGCTACGGCGGGCGGCGAGCGAGACGGCGGCACCGGCCTCGGCACAGGCCAGCGCGGTGGCCTCGCCGATGCCCGAGGAGGCACCGGTCACGGCTACAACGTGACCGGAGAGGTCGATGGCCATTCGCCGAGCTTAGCCGGCTCCGCTCAGCCCCAGGCGAGCAGGGCCCGATATGCGCAAGGACGGGCCCCGCAGCAACTTCTGAGATACAGAGCCTTTCGCCGCTCTTGCGGGTTTAGATCCCGTGAGCGCCGCATACTTTCGCGCCCTTTCGGGCAGGTAGTTGCGCGGGGAACGTCGAAACGAGACCCAGATCAGTGGCGTTTCGGAAAGTGGTTGACAACGCAACTATCGCAGCGTATAATTCCGACTCCAAGCATCGGATTAGAAGGTTCAAATGCCAGATTCCCCCAGAAGTTCAACACCAACTATAGAGCGGCCCACGACCGAGATCACGGCTGAGCACGAGCCTGAGACGGTCGAGGAGGGCACGCCGAAGGCTGCGCCGGACAGGCTCGACAGCCCGATCGAGAAGCTCGACCTGAGCACGCCCGATTCGTTCATTCCAGAGGCAGTGGACCAGCTGCTGGCGCACTCGCGCCGCTACCCGCTGCTCACGCCGGCCCAGGAGATCGACCTGGCCCAGCGGATCGAGCGCGGCGACCTGCACGCCAAGGAACTGCTCGTCAACTCCAACCTGCGCCTCGTGGCCTCGAACGCCAGGCGCTACCAGAACCAGGGCCTGCCGCTGGGCGATCTCGTCCAGGAGGGCATGCTCGGCCTGATTCGCGCCTCGGAGAAGTTCGACTGGCGCAAGGGCTTCCGTTTCTCCACGTACGCAACCCTGTGGATCCGCCAGGCGATCCAGCGTGGCCTGGAGAACTCGGGTCGCACGATTCGCCTGCCCGTGCACGTCGCACAGCGTTCGCGCAAGGTCGGCCGGGTCGAGCGCGAGCTGTCGGTCAGGCTCGGGCGCGAGCCGACGATCGAGGAGCTCGCCGAGGAGACCGGGCTGCCGATCGAGCAGGTCGAGGAGGTGCGCCACCAGCGCGCGGCCCTCGTATCGCTCGACCAGCAGATCGGCGAAGACGGCGACACGGCGCTCGGCGACCTGCTCCCCTCAGACGCGGAGGCGCCCGAGGAGACGGCCTGGGACAACGAGCGCGAGCGGATCGTGCACCGCGCGATCTCCGAGCTGCCCGAGACCGAGCGCACCGTCTTGACGCTGCGCTTCGGCACCGGCCGCGAGGAGCCGCAGACGCTGACGGCGATCGGCAAAAGACTCGGCTTCTCGGCCGAGCGTGCCTCGCAGCTCGAGCAGCGCGCGCTGAAGAAGCTCGCCGAGTCTCCTGAGCTGGCGGCGCTACGCGAGGCGGCATAGCCTGACGCCCGATAGCCGGCGCGGCTCGGCGTCCTCAGTCGCTCGCGTACGGAGTACGCCACGCGAACTGCCTGTGCCCCGAAGGGGTGCGTCCTTGATCCGCTTGACTCTCGAACGTCAGCCGAAGCCCCGCCAACAGGCGGGGCTTCGCTGTTTAAGCGCTCAGAGGATCTGCGAGGCGCGGGCTCGGTACGGGGCGAAGTCGGGCTTGCGCTTCTCGTCGAACGCGCGTGCGCCCTCCTGCGCCTCCTCGCTGCAGACGAACTCGTGCAGGCCGCTGAAAGGCGAGCGCGGCCTGGCCGGCCGAATCACTCGTGCGCTCGACGGCGGACGCCACGGACGCCCCGTCGGTCAAGTCCATGAGCACGGCCAGCGCCTGAGCACCGGCCGCCTCGATCTCACGTGCGACCTCCGCGGCGGCCTCCTCCTGCAGGTCCGCCACGGCCACCGCGCAGCCGTCGGCGGCGAGCGCGAGCGCCGTCGCGCGACCGATGCCGCTGGCGGCGCCTGTCACGAGAGCTACGCGGTCGGGAGGCATTTCTCGACCATAGGCGCCGCTGCGGATGGCGCGCGCAGATCCGGGGTAGCGGTCGGCTAGGCTGGCCTGGCATCGGCTGGCCGCGGCGAGCCGCGAAGGTGACAGCGATCACGGGAGGCGATCAACGTGTCCAAGTCGCTATGGGAGCGCACCGTCGAGCTGACGATCTCAGTCGGCGAACGGATCCTCGCGCCGATCGAGCGCTTCATCGGCAAACGCTCGCTCGTCGGCGACGCGACGTTCTTCCCACTCGAGCGCTTCCCGTGGGTGGCGCACATCGAGCAGAACTGGGAGATGATCCGCGAGGAGGCCGAGCGGCTGCTGGAGGATCGCGATGCCCTCGCCAACTTCCAAGACATCTCCAAGGACCAGATCGAGATCACCGACGACGACCGTTGGAAGACGTTCTTCCTCTACGGCTACGGCTTCGAAGCCAAGCTCGGCGTCGGGATGTGCCCGAAGACGGCCGCGCTGATGCGGGAGATCCCTGGCATGACAACGGCGATGTTCTCGATCCTCTCCCCGCGCAAGCACATCCTCGATCACCGCGGGCCTTACAAGGGCGTGCTGCGCTACCACCTCGGGCTGGTCGTGCCCGAGGACGCCGAGTCCTGCCGGATTCGCGTCGGCGATGACTTCCGCCACTGGGAGGCCGGCAAGAGCATGGTGTTCGACGACACTTTCAACCATGAGGTTTGGAACGACACCGACGAGACGCGCGTTGTCTTGTTCGTGGATGTGCTGCGGCCGTTGCCTGAGCCTGAGGCGACGATCAACCGGTGGATCGTGAAGGCGATCGGGTGGTCACCGTTCGTGCTGGATGCGAAGCGCAATCAGGAGGCTTGGGAAGGGCGGTATCGCGAGCGGCGCGCCGCCGCCGTCTCAACCCTCGATTGACGCCATTGCGGCCGCCCCAGCGTGAGTGGGAACTATCCCAGAGGCGGGGCAAGCGGCATCTGCATCAACTGAGAGACAAGCATCGAGATCGCTTGCGCCGCCGGGAATCAGCGTGGGAATATCGCGTGAGATCGTGCCGTTGAGCGGTACCTCTGCTTTCGCGGGGCCCGTCGCCGTACAACGTGACTCACGGGTGGCGGGTTCGGCCGTACACCAACGCAAGGAGCCTCGTTATGAAACTGCTTCGAACGCTGACCGGCATGCTTGTAGCCGCCGCTGCACTGGGAGCCACCGTAGCTGCGCCTGCACACGCTGCGATCAAACCGCAATTTTTACCCGAAGCGACGGCGATCGTGCCAATCGAATTCACCGATAAACACGAAAAAACCCATTTCGAAGAAAAAAATGGGTTCCAGATCAACTGCGAAAAAGGTACGAGCACAGGCAAAGTTACCGGATTAAAATTAGGCGAATTCAGCACTACATTCACAGAATGCAAGACGGCGGGCCTAACCTCGTGCTTAGGGTCAGGCAACAAAGCCGAACAGATCACACTGAAAGGGGCTTTTCACGTCTGGTATGTTTTATTATCGGCGACATTACAGACTGGACTCGTGTTTTTACCATCCGAAACAAAAATTGAATGTGGGAAAACGCTGGTATTGCTACGCGGCTGCATGGCCGGCTTAGTCAAACCCCTGAACAAATTGACAAAAGAACTCTTGACGGAATTCAAACAGACCAAAGGAGTAAACAACGTCGTTGAAGTACTCAACGAGGAAGAAAAATTCATTGGGTGCAAACTCGAAACCTCACGTAATGGGGCTGAATTCGAACAGGCTGGGGTGGAAACCAACGATACGATGAATACCTTCAAAAAAGAAGGTAAAGCAATCGAAGTCGAAATCATGGCGTAGCATGCCCGCACGTCTTTGAGTGATGCGTGGAGTCGCTATGGCTCCACGCATGTCTCTGGTCAACGGGTTCGAGTCGCCTCTATACCCCAGAGACGTCCAACCCCGTCCCCTGCAGCAACTTGTTCGCTTCGGCGTTCAGCACGGTGAACTCCCCCGTCACGATCAGCACCCCGAGCACGATCATCACGGCCCCGCCGATCCCGATGATCACGGGGAAGTGCCGCTTGACGACCGCCAGCGCCCCGGTCATCCGCTCGAACGCGACGGCGATCAGCAGAAATGGGATCGCCAGCCCAAGCGAGTAGAAGGCCAGCAGCAGCGCCCCGTGCGCGGCCGAGCTCGACACGGCGGCCTGCGTGAGGATCGCTCCGAGCGTGATGCTCGTGCACGGCGTCCAAGCGATCGCGAACGCGGCACCCGCCATCAGCGGTCCCCCCTTCCCCGCCAGCCGCAGCAAAGTCTCGGAGTGCCACTCGCGGTTGAGCATGTTGATGAACGGGCTCGCCAGGAAGACGACGCCGAGCACGATGATCACGGCGCCGCCGACGTGGTTGAGCAGCTGTTTGTGTTCGTTCAGCGTCGAGCCGATCACCGTCGCCGAGAGGCCGAGCAGGATGAAGATCAGCGAGAAGCTCGCGATGAACAGAAGGCTCGGCACGAGCACACGGCGCATGCCCACGCCCGCCTTCAGATCGTTCGGCGTGACGCCGATCACCGTCGAGAGATAGCCCGGCACGAGCGGCAGCACGCACGGCGAGAGGAACGAGACGAAGCCTGCGGCCAGCGCCAGCGGGATGCCGACGCCGGTGGCCGTGTCGGCGCTAGAGGCGAGGATCAAAGCGGGGTGGATCATGGGCTGGGCCCGGCAACGGGTTAGGTGAAGGATTGCGCATCGCGAAGCGCAACTCGGCCACTTCGCGTTCCAGACGCTCGACGCGCTCGCGCAAGTCCTGCAGCTCCGCGCTTTCTGGCTTCGGGTTCTCCGCAGTGCCTGACGCGGGGCCCTGTGCCGGCGATGCCGAAGTCGCGGTGCCCCCGACGCCGTTCGTGCTCGTCTGCTCGGCCTCGCCTGTGGCCGCGGAGACGGTGCCGGGCACCTCGCCCTCCTCACCATCCTGCAGCAACTGCTCGTAGCGCTCCTCCTTCTGCCCCGGACGCCGGTCGAGGCGCCGCACCAGTTCGCGCCCGATCAGCCGCTCGAGCGTCCCCTGCACGCCCGCGAGCTCGGCGAAGGAGTGCATCCGCTCGGTGCGCTGCTTCAGCTCGCCCGGCGTCTGCGCGCCGCGCAGCAGCAGCACGGTGAGCACCGCCCGCTCGCCCTCCTCCAGCGGCAGCACTTCTTCGAGCAGGTGGCGGTACTTCGCGGCGCGGCTGCCGCTGGCGAAGCGTACGAGTTTCCGGCGCTCGAGTCGGTGCAGCGCGTCGCGGATCGTCGCCTCGTCATAGGCGACGACCGGGTCTCGGTTGGTCGACTGGTTGCACGCCAGCCGCAGCGCGTTCAGCGACAGCGGGTACTGCTCGGGCGTCGTGCGCTGCTTTTCGAGCAGGCAGCCGAGCACGCGCACCTCGGCGGCCGAGAGGCCCGACATGCCTGCAGAAGCTGGATCCATCGGGGCTGAGCCTAGAACAACGTTGACGGTCCGGTCACGGCAACCGAGCCTGTCGATTGGCGACTACGACTCCTGCATGCCAGCCGGGCGCGCGCCCTCCCGCCGGCGGCCGGATCGACCCCGCATCGATCCCGCTGCGCGCGATCACCCAGGCGATCACGGCGTTGGAGTTCCACATCTCTCCGGCCCCGAGCTCGTCGCGACCCCATACGGGCGTCGGCACCTGCTTGACGTGCTCGAGCACGCTCCGCGCGCAGGACTCCTCACCGCTCAGCCGCACCGGGCTCTGCACGGCCTCGGCGACGTCTGGAATGGAGCCGTCGCGCCACAGGCGGATCTCGTAGCGGAAGATCCGAAATCGACCCGCCCACCGCGCGCCCACGGCGCCCTGCGCGACGACGCCCCGCCGATCGCCGCTGCGGTCCGCTACCGGGGTCTGCTCGATCACGAACCTCGCCCCGTCGAGGTGCACCTGCAGCGCCGAGTGATAGAGGTCACGCGGCGGGCGCCTTTGCCACCTTGCCGCGAGTGCCTCGTAGACGCGGCCGTTGAACCTGACGAAGCGCCCGCCGGCTCCTAGCGGCAGCCAGTAGAGCTCGACCGAAGAGGCCCCCGCGGTGTGCGCGTCGGTTGGTCGATCTTCGCTCTCTGCTGCCGGCACGAGGCGCAAGCTACGGCAAAGCTCGCGGCCAGCACGGCGCGAGCGCGACGAGTAGGACAGCCGTGCACCCGCTCGCACGAGCGGCGCCTCCCAAGCCGACGTTACCCTTGATCAATGAGCAGCCAGCCCTTCTCTCAGGGCCGCTCGGGTGACGGACGCCACCCAACGCGCCCCGAGCTCCGGCCCGAGGACATCCCCTCGACACCGGTCTCGCTCGGCCGCGTAGCGCGCCTGTTCCGGCCATACCGGCCGCGGCTGAGCCTGCTGCTCGGTCTGATCTTCGTCTCGGCGGCGCTCGGCGTGATCAGCCCGTTCCTGCTGCGGGAATTCATCAACAAGGCCTATCCGCAGCACGACACGACGCTCGTGATCGAGCTCGTCTCGGGGATGGTCGCGCTGTCGATCGTCACGAGCGTGATCGGCGTCGCGCAGACGTGGATATCGAACCAGGTCGGCCAGCGCGTGATGCACGACCTGCGCGCGGCCGTCTACGCGCACCTGCAGCGCATGTCGCTCGCCTTCTTCACGCACACGCGCACGGGCGAGGTGCAGTCGCGCATCGCAAACGACATCGGCGGCGTCGACAGCGTCGTCACCTCGACTGCGACCTCGATCGTTCAGAACGTCACGACGGTGATGGCGACGGTCGTCGCGATGGTGCTGCTCGACTGGCGCCTGGCCGCGTTCTCGCTCGTCCTGCTCCCCTTCTTCGTATGGCTGACCCGCCGCGTCGGCGAGGAGCGCCGGCGCATCCAGTCGGTCAGGCAGAGCCGCCTGGCCGACATGTCGACGCTCGTCGAGGAGTCGCTGTCGGTGTCGGGCATCCTGCTGGGCAAGACGATGGGCCGCTCGCCTGAGCTCGTCAGGCGCTTCAGCGGCGAGTCGGGCGAGCTCGCCGACCTCGAGGTGCGCGCGCGCATGGCCGGGCGCTGGCGGATGGCCTCGGTGCAGATGAGCTTCGCGATCATGCCCGCACTCGTGTACCTGTTCTCCGGCGTCGACCATGGCTCCGGCGGCAACGCGATCTCGATCGGCACGGTCGTCGCCTTCACGACGCTGCAGACGCGCCTCTTGTTCCCGATCCAGTCGCTGCTCTCGGTGGGACTGGAAGTGCAGACATCGCTGGCACTGTTCGGCCGGATCTTCGAGTACCTCGATCTGCCGGTCGACATCGTCGAGCGCCCGGATGCGCGGACGATCAGCGACGTGCGCGGGGACGTGCGCCTGCAGGACGTGTGGTTCCGCTACGCCTCCGAATCGCCGTGGACGCTGTCGGGCATCTCGGCGGCTATCCCCGCCGGCACCACCACTGCATTGGTCGGTGAGACGGGCTCGGGCAAGACGACGCTCGCCTACCTCGTCGCGCGCCTGTACGAGCCCGAGCGCGGGAGCGTCAGCATCGACGGCGTCGACATCCGCGACATGACGCTGGCCTCGCTGGCCACGACCGTCGGCCTGGTCTCGCAGGAGACCTACCTGTTCCACGCCTCGATCCGCGAGAACCTGCGCTTCGCCTGTCCCGATGCCTCAGACGAGCAGATCGAAGACGCCGCCCGCGCGGCGCAGATCCACGAGCTGATCTCCTCGCTGCCCGAGGGCTATGACACGCCTGTTGGCGAGCGCGGCTACCGCTTCTCGGGCGGTGAGAAGCAGCGCATGGCGATCGCGCGCACGGTGCTGCGCAACCCGCCGGTGCTGATTCTCGACGAGGCCACCTCGGCGCTCGACAACGAGACCGAGCGCGCCGTGCAGCAGGCGCTCGACGAGCTCGCGCGCGGGCGCACGACGATCGCCATCGCCCACCGCCTCTCGACGATCCGCGAGGCCGACCAGATCCTCGTGCTCGACGCCGGTCAGATCGTCGAGCGCGGCACGCACGAGGAACTGGTCGAGCTCGGCGGCCGCTACGCCGAGTTGCTGCGCGGCGCCAACGTCGCCCTCGAGGCGGGGCGCCCCGAGGACGACCCTTCGGCTGCGCTCGCCTGAGACTCGGCTAGGCGACGGCGTCGATGTTCAGGCGCACGTAGTCGACCACGACGGGCTCGCCCAACTCGGCCAGCACGTCGTCCATGAACGGCTCGCGCAGCCGCTCGGGCAGGTGTTGGTGGTGCGGGCCGAGCACGATGGTCGAGAGGAACTCGCGCGGCTCGTCCGGTTCCTTCGGCGCGGGCTGCAGCCAGCACTCGGCCTCGGCGAAGCCGGCGTCGAGCAGCCGCTGCCGCGTCTCCTCGGGCCCGGCGTAGTTCCACGGCTGCTGGAAGTCGCCGAAATGCGCGGCGTACGGTTCGCGCGCGAGCACGTCGTTGGCGTGACCGCGCAGCACGTCGATGTTGCCGCGCCCGCCGCACTGAGCCACGAGCCGCCCACCGGGCCGCAGCGCGCCGCGCAGACGCGCGAACAAACGCTCGTGGTCGAGGATCCAGTGGAACGTGGCCGTCGAGAGGATCGCATCGAGCGGCGCATCGAGCCGGAGTGCCGCCAGGTCGAGCTCGAGCAGGTCGAGCTGGCGCACGTCGGTGCCCGGCAGGCGCTCGCGCGCGGCCTGCACCATCGACTCAGACGCGTCGACGGCGACGACGTGCCCGTCGGGCAGACGCTCGATCAGGGTCTGCGTGATCCGCCCAGAACCACAGCCGGCGTCGAGCACGGCCTCATCGCCGCGGAGCGGAAGCCGCTCCAGCACGGCCAGTCCGAGCGCCTCCATCGGACCGGAGATCCGGTCGTAGCTGCTGCCGTCCCAGGTACGTGTCGTTGACATACGATTGTACGTTATCACGTATATGAATTATTAAGATGAAGACGACCGCCCGGCGATCTGGGCGATCGCACGGGAGAGCCGTCCCCCTTGCCAGGCGATCGGCGAGCTGCCGAGCTCCTCGACGAGCAGCTCCGCCCCGGGAATGCGCTGGGCATAGCGCTCGGCGATCTCCAGCGGGTGCCCCGGATCGGCCTCGTCGCGACTGCCCACGACGGCCGTCGGCGCGGAGATCGCGCTCAGCTGCTCGAGACTCGCGAACGGCGCCGAGCGTGGCACCGCTTCGAGCGCGTCGGCGACAGCCAGCGGGTGCTCGTGGGCGCCCAGGCGCTGGCGCAGCACGCGCTCGACGGTCGCGCGCCAACTCTCGGGGACCTCGGAGAGGTCATAGGCGGCGACGAAGCCCTCGACGTCCCCCTCGCGCAACCCGCGCGCGAGCGCATCCCAGCGCGCGAGCTCGCCTTGCTCGCGCGGATCGTCGGGGTCGAAGGACGGCGTGATCAGCACGAGCCCGGCGACGCGCTCGGGCACGGACAGCGCGAGTGCGAGCGCCGTGTGGGCGCCCATCGAGGCCCCGGCGAGCACCGCGCGCTCCAGCTGCAGCTCGTCGAGTGCGGCGGCGAGGTCCTGCGCGAGCAGCTCGTAGCCGTATGCGCTCGGCTCGGGTGCCGGCGAAGAGCTCCCGTGCCCGCGCGCGTCGTAGGAGACGACGAGATGGCCCGAGCGCTCGAGCGAGCGCGAGCCCATCACGACATAGCGACGCGTCGCGGTGAGGCCGTGCAGCAGCACGACGGGCACGCCCTCCCCGGCGCGTTCGCCCGACAGGGTCACACCGCCCGTCTCGATGCTGAGGGGCTCGGCCTCCGACACGACTGGAGGTCTAGCAGCGACTTCGGGCAATCGACGTGCGGCCGGCGGTGTCGTGGGCGCGCAGCGGCTACGCGGGCACGGCGGCGTGCGTTCGCACGAGCTCGGCCGAGCGCTCGGGGCGCTCCCAGAAGAACAGGTGGCCGACGCCGTCGAAGATCTCCAGCTGCGAGCCGGGGATGCGCGAGGCGATCAGGCGGCCGTTCTGCACCGGCAAGAGCTCGTCGGCCGTGCCGTGGATCACGAGCGTCGGCAGCTCGGCCAGCGCGGGCAGGCGCTCATAGGTGTCGTGCGCGGCGCAGGCTTGCAGCTGCTGCATGATCACGGCCACCGACACGGCCCTGCGCATGCCGATCTCGAGAAAGCGCGCGTAGGCGTCGGCGTCGGCCGCCATCGCCGGCGAGACGTTGATCTCCCAGCCTGCGCGCAGAGCCTGCTCGCGATCGCCCGAGGCCATCCCGGCCTGCAGCTTGCGAATCGTCGATTCGGGCGCGAGCGCACTGCCCGGACCGCCGCAGTAGGTGCAGCCGAGCGTCAGCGTGCGAATCCGCTCGCCGTGGCCCAGCGCGAGCTCCTGCGCGATCATGCCGCCCATCGAGATGCCCATCACGTGGGCCGACTCCAGCTCCAGCGCTGCGAGCAGCCCGGCCGCGTCATCGGCCATCTGGCGGATCGTCACCGGCCCCTCCAGCGGCGTGCTCGCGCCGACGCCGCGGTGGTCGTAGGCGATCACGTCGAAGTCCGCACGCAGCAGCTGCAGGAACGGTTCGCCCCAGTGCAGCGCCGTGCCGCTCATGCCCATGATCAACAACAGCGGCGGTCCGGAGGGGTTGCCGCTGCGTTCGTAGTCGAGCTCGATCTCGCCGACGGAGACGACGGTCATGGCTGGATCCTAGACGGGGAGCGCCATCTGCGCGATCGTCTCGTCTCCGCCGTCGGACCCAGCGGCGCCCTGACCGGCCTCTGCCGCGCTCGTCCCGGCGCCGCCCTCAGCGCCCTCGCCGTGCGTCAGCCCGGCCACGCGCACGCCGAGCAGCCGCACCGGCCGCTGCGGCGCGTTCTCCCGCAGCAGCCTCAGCGCAACCGCGGCGACCGTCTCGTACTCGCACGTCGGCTCCTTGATCGACCGCGCGCGCGTGATCGTCGTCCAGTCGTCGAGGCGCACCTTGATCCCGATCGTGCGCCCCCGCCGCCCGTGCGTGGTGAGGCTGTCGCAGAGCGAGCGCGTCATCGCCGCGAGCGACTCGGTCAGTTGCGCGAAGTCGCGGATGTCGTAGTCGAACGTGCGCTCGCGCGACTCCGAGACGACCTTGCGCGCCGCGCCGAGGACGCCGTCGCTTTCAAAGCGCGCGCGGTGCTGCAGCTGGCGCCCGAGGTTCGGCCCGAAGCGGGCGACGAGCTGCTCCTCCGGCGCCGCCGCAACCGCGGCGAGCGTGTGCAGGCCGAGCTCAGCCAGCCGCGTGGCCGTCTTCGGCCCGATCCCCGGGATCAGCCCAGGCGGGGACTGCGCGAAGCGCTCGCACGCCTGCTCGCGCGTGAGTACGACGAAGCCCGCCGGCTTCTCCGCGTCCGAGGCGACCTTCGCGACGAGCTTGTTCGGGCCGATCCCGACCGAGCACGTCAGCTGCGTGGCGCGCTTGATCTCGGCGATCAGCCGCCGCATCGCAGCGTTCGGCGAGTGCAGCCCGGTCAGGTCGAGGTAGGCCTCGTCGAGTCCCACGACCTCTACCCGCTCGACGTGCGCGCGCACGAGGTCCATCACCTTGCGCGAGACCGCGCGGTAGGTCGGGAAGTCGGGCGGCAGGAACACCGCCTGCGGGCACAGCCTGCGCGCACGCGAGGCCGGGATCGCCGAGCCGACGCCGTACTTGCGCGCCTCGTAGCTCGCCGTCGTCACGACCGCGCGCGGCCCCGTGCCCGAGACGACGACCGGCAGGCCGCGCAGCTCGGGCCGGCGGGTCAGCTCGATCGAGACGTAGAAGGCGTCCGCGTCCAGGTGCGCGATGCGCTGGCTGGAGGCGGACGCGGGCATAGACCATTGAAATTACCGCGGCGGGCGGCGGCCGGCGAGGAGGTCTCAGCCTGCTTCGGCCGGCGTGCGCCGATCGGCTACGCGGCAGGCTTGGCCTTGCGTGGGGCGCGAACTTGCGTGGTCCGCCGCGACTTTCGCGGCGAGGCGGGCTTGGCGTCGGGCATCGCGGCGGCGGCCGCTCTTTCGGCCATCTGCTTGAGCATCTCGTCGTGGTTTCGATCCAGCTGCGCCCGCGTCTCAGCGGCGACCACGGCGTTGCGATGGACGGTCAGCTCGTTGTCCTGCTTCTGCTCTCCCGCGAGCGACCAGTTGGTCGAGCCGCGAACCGTGTAGACGCCGTCGATGATCACGATCTTCAGATGCGAGATCGCTCCTCTGCTGCTCATGCCGATGGCGATCGAGTTGCCGAAGGCTTCGTGTTGCCACTGTTGCAGCAGTTGACGCTCATGGACTCCTCCAGCCTGCGTGCGGTCGAGGCTCATCTGCACGTATATGTGTTCGCTCGCCAACTTCTCGCGAATGATGTCGTCCAACTCGGCATCGTCGTAGCCGTACATGTTCAGCACGATCGAATGTTGGGCGGTACCCAACAGGGCTCGCAAGACACCGTGAACGTCGTCAACGGGTGAGAAGAAGGTGCTTACGTCGGATGGGTAGCCATCGAGGAACCGTTTTGCGGCCTTGAACTGTGCGAGCTTCTCCCACGAGAACGGCGGCTCGCTCGTGGGCATTGGCACTTCCTGCCGGCTGGTCATGTTTCACCTTTCTTCGTCGGCTGGTTAGGTGGCTCGGCGGAGGATGCGTTCACGGGCGTTCCGCCGTCCGCACTTGACGCGCTGTTTCGGTTGATGAAGCGAGGGCCGTAGAAGACCGGGCGGGAAAGGTCGGTGAAGGATGCGAGCTCGGCGTGCTCGTCGGGGTAGAGCTCGCCGAGCGCAGCGACTGCGGCGGGCGGCACCTGGCGTGTGACGATGTGGAAGCACGTCAAGACGCGCATCGCGCTCATCGAGCTCACCGCCCGCCCAAGGGTCGACCACGATGCCTCGGCGGGCCCGTTCCAGGCGGCGTCGAGATCCGTCATGACTTCCGTGTAGGCCGAGTCGAGCGCCACGAGCGCCTGTTCGACCTGCGTGCCGTTGGGATCGAGTGCGAGCACCTTGGCGTAGCCGTCAGCCGGCACCGTAAGCGTGTTGATCGCCGCCGGGAAGGGAATCGCCAGCCCCTGAAAGAACAGTGGCTCAGTCTCGGCGCTGAGCGCAAGGTCGACCGTCTCGGGCTGCTGGTAGCGGCGACCGTAGTAGAGCTCGGCGAACCTGCAGTAGTGCGACTCCTCGCCTTGCGAGTCGGCGCCGGTCAGCAGCGTCCCTGCCGGTGATCCCTCCCCCTGCTCGATGATCTGAGCGACCGCCGCTCGCACATGAGAAAGCGGGTCCTCGCCAAATCGCGGGGCGATCGTGGCGATTCCAATCCGGTCTCCCACCTGATTGGCGCACCCGCCCCGGCGGATCGCCGCGCGCAAGCGCTCCGCGTTGTCCTCGATAGCCGCCGAGATGGCTCCGTACAGGCTCGCGATCGTCGGGAACCGCTCGACCTCGCACGCTCCACCCAGGCCGAGGGCGGGAAGCAGGAAGGCGGGAGTCTCGATCCGCATGAAGGACTTCAGCTGGCGCCGAGAGAGCGGGGCCAGGCGCGCGATCAGGTCCGGCTCCGCCCCGCCGGGCAATCCATGGCGAGGAAAGCCCGGCGCGAGCTCGGCGATGCGCGGCCTTCCGCCGATCGCGGCCAGGATGTTCGCGGCGCTTGCCATGTGCGCCATCTCCTCCATAGCGACGCTGCGAAGGGCGTTGTAGGTCGTGTAGTTCTGAACCGGCAGGGAGTACATCCCGGCCAGGTAAAGCGGCAGGGTGGAGTGCTCCAGTGCGATCGCTGTGTGCAGCGCGTCTGCGAGCCACTCCAGATCGCGCCGTCCGGCCGGGACTGCGATGTGCTCGGCGACGCTTGTCATCGAACTTGGTCCAGACTCCGCATTAGATCGAATGGTCAGAACTTTCACTCGCAAATCTACTATGCTTCGCGACGTTCACGCCCGCACGTCGTATTCCACCAAAAGGAAATGTCCCGCTTCACAGACGCGCTGCAGGTACCTCGAACCGGTGAGCCTCCGCCGCTGCCCGTTGTCGACTGGGCGCGCATTGGAGAGCACGGGCCGAGGGTCACGCCGCTCCCCTACCCGGGACCCGACGCGCCGCTGCCGCAAGTCGACGTTGTGGTATTGACCTGGACGGCGGCCGAGTGGTCGGCGCTCGATCAGGTGTTCCTCGACAACGCGACCACGCGCACGCCGTCCTCGCGTGAGTGGGAGCGTAGCTGGCGCCTGTACAGCTTCAACGTCGGCCCGAACGTCACCGACAACGCCTACAACCCGCTGTGGGGCTACTACCGCGTCGTGCAGGTCACGACGGCGCGCGGCGCCGCCAAGAACGTGCTGCTGTTCAAGTGCGGCTCCCACCTCGCCCATCCACCATGGCTAGCAGGGCTTGCGGAGATGGTCGCCCAAATCCTCACCGAGACGGGAGCGGCCTTCATCTACTCGATCGGTACGGCCGGGGGGACGCGGCCGGAGGTTCGGCTGGGCGACGTCGTTCTGACCAACGCGGCACAGATCCAGCTGCGCAACCCCAACAACGTAGGTTCTCCGACCGATGGCCAGCTGTTCTCGTGCGCAGCCGGCGTACCGGCGCCAGCGGTGCTGGCGAGCACGCAGGAGCACCTGTTCTTCGCTCTCGATGACGCGGTGAACTATCCAGTCCTCGAACGGCTGTGGCACAGGCTCCAGCTGGAACAGCCGGCTGCGGCCGGCCTCGAGCTCGCGGACATCCTCAACGAGGCCCTGCGCCCGGAGCACCTCGCGGACGCCACGGCGCTCCCCATGCAGGGGACACCGCTACTTACCACCGACTACTACTACATCGCCTCAGGCGCCGATGCCGCGCAATGGGCGGCGTTGGAGATGGATGACGGGATCGTCGGCTGGGTCGCGGGTCAGCACGACGTTAGCTATCTGTTCGTCCGCAACGTCTCCGACCCGCTTGTGCCCGAGGCGACAGCGGGCGGAAACCCGATTGCAGACGTCGTTCGCGATGGCTGGTCCAGTCTCATCTACCAGAGCTTCGGGCTCTACTCGAGCTTCAATGGCGCGCTCGCAACGTGGGCGCTGATCGCAGGCGGCATGTAGGCCGATGGCGACCGTCTACAGGCCCTCCCGCCAGCTCGCTCCCAGACCGACGGGCGAGCCGCTGGAGATCGATCTGGTGTTCAACGTCACCGCCTGCGGCACGTGCTCCTTCTTCTGGCCCGAGGACCCGGTACGGCAGCCCTACGGGCCCTATCCGTCGTTCGATTTCGTCGGTGAGAACACCCCAGTCGCGCCCGACCCCGACCCCACGGCAGTCTCTTTCCCGTGGCTGCAGGAGAACACCGCCGAGCCGGCTTTCCCGACCCCCGAGATCATGGACGGCTGTCGCAAGGCCCCGATCATGACGATCGGCATCAATCCGAACCTGACGGCGTTCGCGCCCGGGCGAACGGGTGCAAGCTGGGCCTACCCCAACTTCTCCAGCGACGCAGGGGGCGACCTGTGGACCAAGTACGCCTACTACTACCGCTACCGCTCGGTCTACCAGGAGCACCTGGACCTAGACCTCGTCGAGCAGTTGCTGCTCGAGCAGTCGCGCATCGTCGCGCCGCGTCCCGGCGTCGTGGTGTCCGCCGAGCGCCCCACCAGCGCACCCGCGTTCACGCTGAAGGTGCGCTATGAGGGCGATCTCGTCGATACGCCGATCGAGCTGGGACACCAGCTCGGCGCGCCTCGCTGGGTGGTCTTGTTCGATGCCGTCCCACCACACAACAGCTTCGCGGCCGGCGACGTGCTGGCGGCCCAGTTGGACGTGCCGGCCGGCAAGAGCGTCCAGCTATACCGTCAGCAGGTCGGCTACTACGAGCAGTTCGTTCCGGTGCTGCAGCGCTTTGAAGCGACGCTGAACGCGGCCGGCCATCCCGACACGTGCCTCGCAATGGGCGAGGACGTATGTCAGCTCGACATGGTGGCATGTGCCTCTCCCCATTGGAATCCTGGGTTTCTCGGTGGCGAAGCGGCCGCCGAGCACGAGATCGTCGACAACTGCGTTGCGAACAACGCGTGGGCGATCAAGCAACTGGTGCAGACACGCCCGGCCGTGCTGTATCTCGTTGGAGAGGCCACCTGGAACATGTTCCGCCACGCGCTGGGCAAGCTCGTACGGCGCGAGGTTCCCCTGTCGACGGAACCGCCCGACGGGGCATTCACGCTCCTGCGCGAAACCACCGAAGCCGTCCACCCGTGCCTGCTGGAGTTCGAGACCGAGCTCGACGGCGCCGCCTATCGACTTCAGACGCGCCTGGTGATCGCGCCACATTTCTCCTACTCAAGCAACTTCATGCCTCAGATACGCCTTGCCCCGCAGTCCTGGGCGAAGTTGCAAAGTGACGAGCCCGAGTGCGCCCACTTCCTGAAGACCGATCCTCGGATCGTCTACGTTCCCGGAGTCGAACCGAGCGACTACGTCGCTTTCCTGGCTGGCGACACGCAGGCTTCCACGAATCTCGCGGGCGTGCTCGCAGAAATCACCGCCCGCTTCCCCACGAGCGCAGCGACCCTGGAAGCGGGCTTCTACGACCCCCACGCGATGATGGCGGGGGTACTCGACGACCTCTTCCAGGCCGGAGAGATCGTCTACGGACCCGTCGGCGACGGCTCGACGCGCGCGCTTGGGCGCACGGAGGGCTCGTGCTGCTTCTGTGTCAACGAGCGATGGCAGTTCCCGTTGGGCTGTCCATATGACAAGCCCGCCGAGCCCGCCCCGCGGGCCGGCTCGCTGGAGCGGGTCGCCGCGGCGATGATGGCGGCGGGCTCGTGAGGGCCGGGCACGCTGCGCCGCCTCCCGACGCCGTGCGCGTCTGGCGGGGCTTCCTCTCGCCGGCGATGACGCCCGCGCTCTTTATGGAACGGCTGAACACGACGTTTATTCCTGCCACCGTGCTGATGCAGATCCAGGCCGGACTCGACGCCTACATACCCACCGTTCTCGCCGGGCTGCCGGGCAAGCCCCCCGCGGCTCCGGACGAGACAGCGATCCTTTTCTGGGATTCACAGCAGACCTACCGGGACGCGTTCGAGCTACTTGCCGTGCGCACGTACACCCTGATCCACGACTCCGTTTACACGCCGCACCCGCAGAGCGGCGCTGAATTCCCGCGACTATTCGCCGGCGAGCTTGAGGCCAACCAGCCCTACTGCCTGTTCGAGGCGCCCGCAGATTGGATGCACGGATCCGTCTCACACCTCGCCGGCGCCCGTCCGCAGGACGTTACGCCGGGCGACTTCCACGCGCAGGCGGCGGCGGTCCTCGCGGCCGTGCGGTCTGAGGGCGGACCCGCTGGAGCGATCTTCTGCACAGGAGACGACTATTTCGTCTATTGGGAGCTGCACGAACGGCACGCATCCGAGGGCAGTTCCGTCGGCGTCGAGCGGCTGGGCCAGCTTTGCGATTGGAAATATCTCGCAGAGGCGCAGCCGCTGGGCGTCGAGAAGGGTCTGTGGGATCGCTGGGCGGGGCTCGCCGTCGTCGCCGGCGACAGCCTGAACATGCAGTTCAAGCGCAGATGGGAGCAATGATGCCGACGCTCTACCGGGTCACCCGCACGGCCGTCGCCGAGCAGCTTCAGATGGGGCAGGTGTGGGAGCAGGAAGGCTCGGCGCCGCTGGCCGAGGGGTATCGACACATCGTCCCCGTGAGGATCGGCGCGAGCACCTACCTGCTCGCCCTGCCGCAGCGGGGCGGCGCAGCCGAGGCGTTCACGGTGCAGGGCAGCGCTCCGTTTCTCGCTCCCACGCCCTCGACTTTGGAGCCGGGCGGCCCGTGGGACAGCGTCGAGCCGCTCTGCATCGGCGGTGACACGTACTTGCTCGCTTATGCCGCGGCGGCCGGCCAGATGGCATTCATCCCGATCGACGAGCAGTTGCGCTCGTACGCTCCGTACCAGTTCAGTCGCTTGCGCGAACCAGGCATCACCAAGGGCTTCGATGTCGTCCAGCCGGTGGTCGTAAACGGGTCGGTCAATGTCCTCTGTTACGGCTCCAGCACCGGCGAGGTCAACATCTACTCGCTGAACGCCACGGCACGCCCCGCCGCCGGCTCGCCCCCCGGCACTCCCGCTCTGCTGGCCGCCGCGGCGTGGGTGCACCAGTGGGCACGACACTGGACGCGCTTCGCATTCTTCGAGCTCGGCGGGGAGGCGTTCTTCTTGAAGACCAACACGGGCAAGCTGAACGTCAACATCGACCATATCCTCGACGACCCATCGCAGGGCACCGTGGAGGTGGGCACCTACCTGGAGCTGGACAACGCGCTCGAGCTGGACATCGTCCGGCCCTTCTACATGGCCGGCGGAGATCCCTACTTCCTGGCCTACATGAACAGCGGCTCGACGACGCTCTACCGCTTTCACAGCGACTGCCGCGGCTGGACTGAGCAGGCTTCCCTGCAGGCGGTCGCCGGCGCCACCACGATAGTGCCGCTGCTCGCGGGTGGCGAGACCTATCTGCTGTTTTACTGATGCGTCCGCCGATTTGGTGATTCACGTCAGGCGCGAGCGCGGCGCTCCATCTCGCGCCAAAAGTCCTGCAACCGGTGACGACCGATGGCCGGCTGCCAGCTCGGGACGCGCCTGCGCGCGAGCATGGCCTGCTGGCGGCAGAACGCGCGGCTGACGCCGCGCTGCGAGCTCGGCTCGTCCGGCGGCGACTGCTCGAAAGGGCAAAGGCCCCAACCGCACGCTGACGCGCAGCCCGCGCCGAGGATCTCCGCACGGTCGCGGCTAACGGTCAAGCAGTAAGGCAACTCCTGCATCGTCCCGAATTGCGTCTGAGAGGCTTCGGAGCTGCCCTCCTTCAAGTCGAGGAGCACCGTGACGTCGGCCACCAACTGTGCTGCCCGGCCGGCCAGCAGGCCGACACGACGCCCGGCCGCCTGATTCTCGTCATCCCACACGCAAGCCTGCCAGCGGTCGCTTCCGAGACCCTCGCGTTCCACCGCACGGCGCGCCAGGAGGACCGCCGTGCGCACGAACGGGTGGTCCTCTGCTCGCCCGCCGCCAAGCACCTGAAGGGTCTCACGGTGATTGGCGCCGGCGATCGCGTAGAGCGCGAGGGCTTGATGGAAGAGCATTCGCGCATACCAGTACTTGGCCCGCCCGAGGCACTCCACGAGCACCAGCCGCCGGTTGGCGGCGACCCAGCCCGGCCCCTTGACCCTGCCGTCGACGTCGCAGGCGTGGCGCATCGCGTCGGCCTTGAAGCCCTCGGCAAGCGAGCCTTCCAGGTCCGGGGTCTCGTTGGCGAAGGCGAGCGCCACCAGCCGGTTGAGCGCCCTCCTGGCCTGCCCGGCACAGGCGGCGTGCCCACCGGCGTCGCCGCTGTCCGGCTCAGCACCACCATCGGGCAGTGCTCCAGGCGCGTCCTGTGTCTCGCGGAGGCCGCTCACGATCGCCGGTAGGACCCAGCCCAGCGCCCGCAGCTTCAGCGCGTCACTGCGAGTCCAGTGGAGCAGGCCGTCGCCGTCGGCATCCGCGGCCGCGGGATCGCTGGAAGCGGAGCGATCCTCGGGCCACGTCCGTGGGACATCGAGTTGGCGCCCGTTGTGGCTGAGCACGGCGGCTCGCAGGATGAGCTCCTCGATATCCTCGCCCAGCGCATCGTAGGCTTCGTGCGCACCGGCCTTGATAGCGATGCTGGCGCCTTGGCGCACGGCGTAGTCGTCATCCCGAGTGAACTCCCATATACAGCTCCAGCGGCTGGGCGTATCGAGGGCGGCGACCGCTTTGATGGCGCCGAGCTTTGTCCACCTGGGCGCGCCGCCCGCACCTCTCACGAGCGTGACAATGTGATCCTGGCTGGCGATCGGATTGGCGGGCCGTACGCCCGCGTGCTCGGCCGGGGCCGGGTTCCAGTTGACCGCACGAGCGATTTCCGCGGCCGTTCGCAACGCGATCAGCGCATCGTCGGGATTGGTCGGCGACTCGCGGGGCGGTCTGTCCAAAGGGTTCAAGTCGCCATAGTGATTGGATGTCCACGGGGCCGAGCACGTACAGTCCGACACTCTGGGCACCGGCGAGCGCTCGGGCACGGCCAGGAGCCCAGAGGCGTGGTCGATGAGCTGATCGATGATCGCTTCTGCGATCGGACCGGGCCGGCTCTCTGAGCTGACCCGACCTGCGTCGCCGGCGTCGTCTGTCGCGCCTGAGCGACCGTTGCTCGCGATGGCCTCTCCTGTGGAGTAGGAGCGCAGCGCAGCGAAGACGAGCGTCATCTGTACGGTGAGCTTCTCAGGGTTGCGCGGACCGAGCAGCAGAGCGATGCGATCCTGCAGTAGGACGATCGCCGTCTCCGATCGCTGGGGGTCAAGCGCGTCGCTGGCCAGGCAGCGCGCCGCCAGATGGGCCTGCATGATCCGGTGGCGGAAGTGCAGGTTGCCCTCGTGGTCGCGCTCGAGCAATCGCAGCCGCTCGCCGGTGTCGAGGATCTCGTGCGCGGAGACCTGTTGCCGGTAGCGCCCGTTGCCGGGTTGGCAATGCCGCTCGCCGCCGATGAATTCCTCCAGCCGGGTGCGCAGTCGTGGCGGCTCTGCGTCGCCGCCCTGAGCACAAGCCTCCATGGCCGTGCTGGCGAGCAGGCCCAGCGCGGCGCCTTCCAGCGCCCGCAGGGCATCTGTGCGCTCCTGCGTTCCGATCCCCAGCCAGCTGCGCACGCGACCGCTGGCGACCTCGGCGTGGAAGCGCTCGAGCAGATGGAAGCGCACCCACAGCGCGCCCCACTGGTCGCCGCCGTCGGATGCCGTGCCGTGGGGCATCGAAGACCAGGCGCCCGACGGAGGCTCCTGGCTGCGCCCGACCGCTGCGAGCAGGGCCAGTAGCTCGAGATAGAAAGGCACCTCCGTCAGTCGCCCGGCGCTTACCCATCTCTCCAGCTGGCGGCGTGGAGCATCGCCGTCGAGCCGCGACCCGGGATCCTCCTGCGCAGCCTGCACGACGGCCTCGATCGCCTGGGACTCCTCGAGGTCGCCGAGGTCTACTGCCGAGGCCGCGATTCCGGCCGGGATGCCAGATGGCCGGGCGCTGACCACAAGCGGGATGCCCTCGCAGGCGAAGCGCTCCAGCGCGTGGCGCAACACGAAGCTGCGCTCGCCGTCGGGGCAGATCTGATCGATGTCGTCCGTGAGAACGACGATGCGACCACGCTTGTGCAGCCAGCGCCAGAGCGTGTCGAGCTCGGCCTCGGAGCCGACATGCGCGCCGAACTGCTGTTCGAAACGAGCTTGTGCCTCCTCCAGCAGGTTGACCTCGCGCTTACCGCGCAGGGACACGAGCACGGGCACCATGCCGACCTTCGCCAGTGCGCCGGCGAGTCCGACGAGCGCCGTGGTCTTGCCCGCGCCGGGTTCACCTACGAGTATCTGGACGTCGCGGCGCCCGCGAACGAGGATCCCCGCGAGAAATTCTTCGCAGAGCTCTCGGCGAGGCACCATCTCCAGCGGGTCCTCCCGCGGGATCAGTGAGATCTGGCTCACGCCGGGGGTACTCGGCAGCACACGCTCGGGCTTGCGGGCAATGCGTCTACGCACCGACCAGGCCACGTATCGGCAGCGAAAGACGTCATTCCAAAACAGGGCGAGCAGGCCGAGCAGGGCGGTCGTGAAAAGCGCAGCAGCGCCAACTGAGATCAGTGCCCCGGCTCCGCGCGTCTGGTCTTGGCCTGTCAGCAGCACGAGCAGGATGCCGCCGACTGCGCTCGCAACGATCAGTGCAACCAACCACGGGTTGACCGAGATGCGGATCAGCCGAATACGTATCAGGAACCTACCGAGCCGGTAGTGCGGACTGCCGGCGCGCCGCCCAATCCCCCCGCCGAGCAGCGCGATGCGCTGGCCGAAGGATCGCACCCGAGCGATCGCCCAAGCGGCAATGCGCGACAACGGGCCAAGCTGGCGCCGGATCGATCGCGGGCCGCCGGGCAAGGGGTCTGGTTGGCTCGCGTACGCGCCGGTCAGTCGCGCCAAGTACGCCTCAGCGATCGGTCTGAGCTGGTCGAGCGTCTTCAGGCTGTCCGGATCGCGCTGCCGTACGCCGGGCCCCATTTGCCACCCCCGAGGCGTCGTTTCTACAGACCCACGAAAGTATGCCGGTTTACGGAACTTGCCGCGTCTTCCGAACGAAATAGAGTGCTCTGGTCATGAGCACCCCGGACCCGTCGCTCTCGGCTAGGCTTCTGGACACACGATGGACCTGACTTTCAGCGAGACGGAGATCGCCTTCCGCGACGAGCTGCGCGAGTGGCTCTCTCACAACCAGCCCGACGCCGCGCCGACCGACGGCGGCGAGGATGCGCACTACGCGTGGCGCCGCGACTGGCAGCGGCGCCTCTACGACGCGGGATGGGCCGCCCCCGCGTGGCCGACCGAGTACGGCGGCCGCGGCGCCTCCCTCAGCGAGTCTGCGATCTACTTCGAAGAGCTGGGGCGCGCGAGGGTTCCCCTGCCAGCCAACGTGCTCGGCCTGCTGCTCGGCGGACCGACGCTGATGGTGTGGGGATCAGACGAGCAGAAGGAGCGCTACCTCTCACCGATCCTCTCGGCCGAGGAGATCTGGTGCCAGGGCTTCTCCGAGCCCGACGCCGGCTCGGACCTCGCCGCGCTGAAAACGCGCGCCGTCAAGGACGGCGATGAGTGGGTCGTCACCGGCCAGAAGGTGTGGACGAGCGGCGCGCAGTACTCCAAGTGGTGCATGCTCGTCGCGCGCACCGACTCGGATGTGCCCAAGCACAAGGGCCTCACCTACTTCCTGATGGACATGGAGCAGGACGCCGTGCAGGTGCGCCCGCTGCGCCAGATCACCGGCGAGGCGGAGTTCAACGAGCTGTTCCTGCAGGAGGCACGGATCCCCGACGCCAACGTCGTCGGCGGCGTCGGCAACGGCTGGAAGGTCGCGCTGACGACGCTGATGAACGAGCGCGCCGGTCTCGGCTTCGCGCTGCAGATCCGCCTGCGCCAGCTGCTCGACGACGTGATCGCGATAGCCGCCGAGCGCGGCCTGCTCGAGGACCCGCTGTACGCCGACGCGCTCGCCGAGCTGCACGTGCGCTGCGAGTCGATCCGCCTGCTCGCCTGGAAGGGCCTGACCGACGTCGAGCGCTACGGCCAGCCCGGCCCCGAGGGCTCGCTCGTGAAGTGGCTGTGGTCGGACACCAACCAGCGCCTGACCCAGCTCGCCGTCGACATCGTCGGCCCCGAGGCGCTGACGATCGGCACGAGCTGGGGCTATGAGCTCTTGCGCGCCCGCGGCAACACGATCGAGGGCGGCACGACCGAGGTCCTGAAGAACATCGTCGCCGAGCGCGTGCTCGGTCTCCCCCGCCTGAAGGTCGCCGCCTGATGGACTTCGGCTTCACCGACGACCAGCGCGAGATCCAGCGCACGGCGCGCGACCTGCTCGGCGAACGCGCTACGCCTGCGCGAGTGCGCGAGCACGCCGAGGCGCGCATGCTCGACAGCGCTCTGTGGAAGGAGCTGAGCGAGCTCGGCTGGCCCGGGATCGCCGTCTCCGAGCAGTATGGCGGCCAGGGGCTCGGCCAGATCGAGCTGTCGATCCTCTGCGAGGAGCTCGGCCGCGCGCTCGCGCCCGTGCCGTTCCTCGCCAGCGCGATGGCCGCCACGGTGATCGAGCACGGCGGCTCGGATCAGCTGCGCGAGAAGTGGCTCCCGGGCCTCGCCTCCGGCGAGACGGTCGGCGCGCTCGGCGCCGCCGTCGACGGCACGGCCGAGCTCGTGATCGGCGCGCCCGACGCGCAGGTGATCGTGCTCGTCGAAGACGACGGCGGCGCACGCGTGCTCGCCGCCGAGGACGCAGAGCTGACGGCGATCGAGTCGATCGACCCCACGCGCTCGGCCGCAAGCGTTAGCGGCGGCGACTCGGGCGATGAGCTGCCCGACGGCTGCGTCGGCCTCGGCCGCGCGCTGATCTGCGTCAGCTCGGAGCTCGTCGGCGTGTGCGATCGCGCGCTGGCGATGACCGTCGAGTACGTCAAGGACCGCAAACAGTTCGGCGTGCCAGTCGGCTCCTACCAAGCCGTCTCGCACCGCTGCGCGCAGATGCTGCTCGACACCGAGAAGGCACGCTCGACGGCCGCCTTCGCGGCGTGGACGGCCGACGCCGACCCCGAGCGCCTCGCCGAGACGGCCGCGATGGCCAAGGCCGCCGCCTCCGACGCCGGGCGCGAGGTGACGGCCGCCGCGATCCAGATGCACGGCGGCATCGGCTTCACCTGGGAGGCCGACGTGCACTGGCTGTTCAAGCGCGCGCAGGTCGACGCGGCGCTGCTCGGTGGCGCGGGGCGCCACCGAGCACAGATCGCAGCGATCCTGGCCGACAAGGTCAGTGCCTCCGCCGCCGCCTGAGCTGCGCGAGCGCCGCGAGGCCATCGTGCGCGAGCACATGGCCTCGGAGAACGTGCACGACTTCGACACCACGATCGGCACGTTCGGCCACCCGCGCTACGAGCTGATCGCGACCGGCGAGGTCTATGACGGCGAGGCTGCCGTGCGCGGCTACTACGCCGAGAGCCGCACCGCCTTCCCCGACCAGCGCAACGAAGTGCTCGAGCTGCACCACTCAGACGACGCCGTGATCGTCGAGTTTCTGCTGCTCGGCACGCACCTCGGCCCGCTGCGCGCGCTGCCCCCCACCGGGCGCTCCTTCACCTGCCGCATGACCGCCCTGTTCGTGTTCGACGGCGACCGTCTCGTCAACGAGCGCGTGTACTTCGACCAGAGCACGATCCTGCGCCAGCTCGGGCTCGCGCACGACCCGAGCTCGCTGCTCGGGCGCCTCACGCTGCTGGTGAATCACCCGCTGACGGTCGGCCGCGCGGTGCTCGCCGGCTGGCTACGCGCCCGCTGACACACCGACGTGTAGCACTGCAGAGATCCGGCGACAGAAGCCGATGACTGCGCGCCCGGCAGTCGCGCCGCGGCGATTAGACACAGTGAAAAACACTTATTGGCGCGTCGCGTACCGCCTTGGATACTTTCGGCCTAGGCAAATTCACCTACTTAGCCAATTGCTATGCGTGCGCCGCCGCGTTCGGATTGCCCTACGGCGCCAACGATCGTTCATCCGTCTCGCATGAGTGCCTCGACCTCAAGCAACGGGAGTGCACAGCCGGCCTCGGCAGCCGCCGGTCGTATCCCTGCGATCGGTGCCGCGCTGAAGAGGGCTAAGAGCCCGTTTGGCTTCGTGCTGTCAGAGACGCAGCCGACCGACCGCATTGGGGAGGTCATGAATGCGATCAAGGGCATCGAGGGTGAGTCCAAGTACATCAAGGACGGTTACCAATACGTCGGGGACGGACCCGCCCACCTGTGGAAGTTGGCGACCGCCGACGATCAATACAAGACGATGAACTATGGAATCACGAACTTTCACGAGGAATGGGGTGAGATCCAAGACAAGCTGACGGCTCCGTACCACTACGTCAGCATCGGGCCGGGCACCGGTGAGAAGGACCAAGAGATCCTCCGCCATCTGACCTCGCTGAGCAAGACTGACACGATCGTCTATGTGCCCGTGGACATCAGCCCTCAGTTGCTCCGAATCGGCGTGAGCTACGCCGCGCGTGGCCTCAGTCGCGATCGTGTCGAAGTCTTGCCGATGGAATTGGATATCACAAGCGAACGAGGCCTAGCGGCGCTGAAGGTCACCGTCGAAGAGCTGGGCAATACAGCGGGCGTGCTGATCTCACTGCTCGGAAATACTCTCACGAACTTTCGCGATCCCCACAGCGTCCTCGGCAACCTTCGCTCGCTGCTCTGCTCGGTGCACGATCGGCTATTCCTGGAATTGGCCACGACCGACAAGGCCAATGAGCCGCAGGTTAAGCGGGCGGTCGCCGAATACCAGGGCAGCGATCTTTTCCTCCAATTTGCGCTGGCAACGCTCTGCGACTATACGGATCTGCCGCGCGACACCGATCCCGTCGTATCGACGGGCGAGCTGGATGGCGACGTCATCACGGTGACTACCTCCTATCGCCGTCCAGACAAGGCGCTACGGGTACGCATAGGAAACAGCAGCACTTTTACGTTGAAGAAGGATGAGCCGATCGAGCTGATCGTCTGCCGCAAGTATCTCGAAGACGACCGTGGCCTCGATGCTGGCCGACTTTCACCAGGTAGAGGTCCACAAAGCCCCGTATTCGCGGGGCTTTGGCAGCAATATGTACCTGTTGTCGGCGGACAGGTCGTCCGAGCACAGCGCCAGCCCCCATCCGGTCGCTGCGATGCCGCGCAGCAACGACTGACAGAACTCGATGCCGGGCGCGCGATTGGCGATGCGCAGCAGAGTCAAGCGCGGATTTGCAACGATCCGCGGGGAAGAGGTTCGGGTACGCGCGCTACGAGGTGTCGTCGTAATCCTCTTTGCGGTAGCGCTCGGAACCGTGATCAAAACGTCGTGGCATGGCAAACCACACCTCAAGATCATCGTCGAGGCATGTTCCTTCCTGGGCGCGCTCGCTGCAATAGCGGCCGGGCAGCGCGCCGACAAGCGGGCGTCACGTTGCCGCGCTCTCGCGAATGTCATTCGGGAGCTGCTCGCCAATGCGAACGACTTGGCCAGCGGCGAATTCATGCGCACCGAGACAGAGGTGCACGCTGCGATGAACGATCACGGCGATGGACTGCGTTACTACTACTCGCATCTTGCGACGACCGCAACCCGGAGTGCGATCCTCAATGGCTCCCTGGATGGACGCGCGGACCACAAGTTGGTAGAGCAGCTGAACCAATGGGTGCACGATTCAGAGGCATGCAATCGACGGTTCATGATGTCAGAGCTGCGCCTGTTCTCTACGGCGGCGGACGAGGCCGGGGTGCGCGAGCGGGTCCGGATCCATGTTTCGATAGTCACGGGCCCCGCCGTCCGACAGCGAGCGGCGCTGGAGAAGATAGCCCGCTTTCTAATGCAACGCCGTGACGCGCGTGCGTTGCCGAAGGATGTAACGCCACTGCTGCAACAGCTCGCCGGCGCCGTCGACCTGTTCCGGGAGGCAGACACGATTGTCGCCGAGCTCGAAGCGAGCTTTGGAGATGTCAGCGAGGTCATGTCCTAGTTGACGTGCCCACACACGTTGTGAACGGCTGAGAAGGCATCCGGGCCTCATCCCAGGCTGTGGGTCTGCGAAGGCTCACGACTTAGGAGGACCCGGATGCAGATCCACGGTAGAGCGAAGCTCGGACCGGCTGGTCGGCTGGCGCTGACGCAAGCGGTGATGGATGGGATGACGTTGAAGGGAGCCGCGGCCTGCTTCAACGTGTCGCCGGCGACTGCTCATCGCTGGTGGCATCGGCGGTTGAATGCCACGAGCCAGGAGCTCTCCTGCGGCGCGTGGCTGCTGGATCGTTCCAGCCGGCCCCATAGAAGTCCCCGCCTGCTTGACACGGTCGAGCAGGAGCGCATCTGCGAGGTGCGCCGCCACACCGGCTGGGGGCCGCGGCTGGTGGCCGGCAGAACCGCTCATCCTCACTCGACGGTGTGGAAGGTCTTGCATCGCCACGGGCTCTCTGAGCGCAAGCGAAGCCCCCGAGAAGCCGCGCGGCGCTATGAGTGGCCCTGCCCAGGCGACCTGCTGCACATAGACACCAAGCGTTACGCCCGCTTTGAGCGCCCCGGGCACGCGCTCACCGGGGTGCGCGACAAGACCGGTGCTGAGAAGCGCGCCCGGTGGGGCTATGACTTCGCCCACGCGATCGTCGACGATCACTCACGGCTGGCCTACGTCGAGCTGCTGCCCGATGAGCGAGCGCCGACCGTCACCGCGTTTGTGACTCGAGCGTTGGGCTGGTTTGAGGCCCGCGGCATCCACGCCAAGCGACTGATGAGCGACAACGCGTGGAACTACGTCAAGAACCAGTCGCTGCGCGAGTTGCTCATCAGGCGCCAGATCAAGCACTTGCGCACCCAGGCCTATCGCCCTCAGACCAATGGAAAGGTGGAGCGCTTCCACCAGACCATGGCCAGAGAGTGGGCTTACGGGCTGACCTACGGCTCACACCACCACCGCAACCGCGCCCTGCCACACTGGCTGGAGCACTACAACACGCGCAGGCCGCACTCGGGGATCGGCAACCGACCGCCCATCAGCCGCGTTCACAACCTATGTGGGCAGGACACCTAGTGCCTAGTGCGTAGCCCTCGGTGCGAGTCCGAGTAGTGCCGTATGCCCCTCTTCTCATCGAAGCGCGGCGGGACTACTTACTTCGCGGCGGATCGAGCGCGCAGTGATCGAGCGCGTCGCGTGTGCGCTCCAGCTCGGACGATTAGACGCGAGCAATCGGGGCCGGTAGGCTCGGCGAGTACCCGGTGAGAGGAGCTGGTCGTGAGCGAGGTCGTGTTGAAAGAGGTGCGCGACGGCGTGGCGGTGCTGACGCTGAACCGCCCGGAGCGGCTGAACGCGTGGACAGGCGAGCTCGAGCAGACCTACTTCGGCCTGCTGCGCGAGTGCGCCGCCTCGACCGACGTGCGCGTGATCGTCGTGACCGGCGCCGGGCGCGGCTTCTGCGCCGGCGCTGACATGCAGTCGCTGCAAGCGATCGGCGACGTGGTACAGGGCGATGAGGCGCAGAACGGCGACGCCCCGGCTGCGGGCGACGCGCAGGGCGCCGGCGGCAACGGGGCGGCGCCTGAGGAGTTCGAGCACACGCCGCAGACCTTCACGCTGAGCGTGCCCAAGCCCGTGATCGCCGCGATCAACGGGCCGTGCGCCGGCATCGGCCTCGTGCAGGCGCTGATGTGCGACATCCGCTTCGTCGCCGAGGACGCCAAGCTGACGACCGCCTTCGCACGCCGCGGGCTCGTCGCCGAGCACGGCATCTCCTGGATCCTGCCGCGCCTCGTCGGCCCCGCGCGGGCACTCGACCTGCTGCTCTCAGGACGCGTCGTGCTCGGGCGCGAGGCCGTCGAGCTGGGCCTGTGCAATCGCGCCACGCCCGCTGAGACCGTGCTCGAGGAGACGCTCGCCTACGCGCACGAGCTCGCCACGCAGTGCTCGCCCGCGAGCATGGCGCAGATGAAGCGCCAAGTCTACGCGGCCATGGAGGAGCCCCTCGCCGACGCACTGGCCGAGGCCGACCGGCTGATGCTCGCCTCCTTCGCCAAGCCTGACTTCGCCGAGGGCGTGGCTAGCTTCGTCGAGCGGCGGGATCCGCGGTTCGCGGCGCTCGCCTCAGACGAGATGGCGCTCAGCTAGCTTCCGGCAGCAGCGTGAAGCCCGCATGGCCGGCCGCCCGCCGCAGATCTGCGTCGAAGCAGGCGAACTGGCTACAGAGCGGGTCGAGATCTCGAACCGCGAGCGCAGTCGCGAGCTGCACTGCGTCATAGGCGCGCAGTGAGGCGCGCGCCGTCTCTCGTGCCGCCGCTGCCAGGATCGATTCCGTCAGGGAGACGACCGTAAAGCGAGAGGCCGAGTCGACGTCGCCGTGGAAGTCGATCTCGAAGGCCCTGACAAGGAGGCCTGCGGCTGAATCGCCCAGTTCGCCCGTTCGCGTCTTGCGCCAGAGCGCCGAAGGAACCTCCACTCGGGCGAGCGCCGAGACGACCAGCGTGCCCAGCTCACGAACGATCTCGTGCCCGCCCTCGTCCGCATAGAGCTTCACGAGGGCCGATGAATCGGCGAATACGCTCAGCGCCGGCCCTCCGCGACGAAGTCCGACAGCGGCTTGCCGGCACCGGCCTCGGCACGAGCGCGGTCGAGTGCTTGCGGGGACGGACGCGTCCCCGGTAGTCGCACCGGCGTCAAGAGCAACCCAGCCCGAGCGAGACGCTCTCGCAAGCCGGTGGCCTCATCGGCCGCGAAGTCTGGGTCGACCGCAGCCGACAGAACGTTGACAGCGTAGCCATTGACGCTCTCGTCTCGATCGCGTGCCGCACCTTTCAGCTGCTCGGCAAGCTCGTCCGGCACCCGCAAAGTAAGTTGACGCATGATGTCATGGTAGCAGTCACGAATCGCTAGCCAGCGAATGACCGCAGCTGCACACCACCCACCTCGACGCCCTCGTCGCTGAGCCCCGGCACGTCGGCGAAGCTGATCCCGATGAGCCCTTCGCGCCCGCCCTCCCCGACAGGCCGGAAACGCACCTCGGAGTCCTCCAGCACGATCACGGCATCGCCCCCCACGGCCCCATCCCCGCTGAGCGGCACCCCGAGCACGTGCGACCAGCGCGCCGCTACCGCCGCGGGCTCGGCGACTGCAAGCGTCACCCCTGCAAGCCTCCCCGGCGCCCCCTCGCCCGTCCGACCGGTCCACTCAGGCCCGCCCCAGCGCCAACTCCCATAGGGCCTCGACCCATCGATCGAGACGATCGCGGCGCCGATGTCGGCCGGGTGCAGGTGTGTGCCCGAGATATCCGGGAGGTCGATCTCCCAGACCGTACGCACGTCGCCCTCGGCGGCGCGTGCCCGGGCTGCCGGGAGATCCTCGAGGTCGAACATGACCATGTAGCCGCAGTCGCCGCCGTGTCGCTCGAGGTAGCGGCCGGCCGCCGTCTCGGGCTGCGTCGGCGAGACGATCTCCAGGAAGCAGTCGCCGATCGCGAAGACCGTGTTCTGCAGGCCGAACAGGCCGACGCCGGGATCGCGGAAGGGCTCACCCAGGCCGAGCGTCGAGCGCAGCGCGTCTGCGACCGGTTCGAGCTCAGCTGCGGCCAGCACCGCCTGGCGCAAACGAACGCGGGGTTGCTCTGCGGCCATCGTGCGCTGTCCCGTCGACTTTGGTCGACTACCCGGCGAGCCGCACCGGCAACGTCTTCATCTGATTGAGAAAGCCGGATTCGACGTAGCTCGGCTCGCCGTCCATGCGGATCTCCGGGAACCGCTTGAGCGTCTCCTCGAACATGATCGTCAACTCCAGACGAGCGAGCGCCGTACCGAGGCAGAAGTGCCGCCCACCCGCGCCAAAGGCCTGGTGCTCGGGGTTGCGTTCGACGTCGAAGTGATCCGGGTCCTCGTAGCGCGTCTCGTCGCGGTTCGATGAGACGTACCACATGACCACCTTCTCACCCTTCTTGATCTGCGTGCCGTGCAGTTCCACGTCACGCGTCGCCGTGCGGCGAAAGTGGGCGAACGCCGGAAACATGCGCAGTGCCTCCTCGACCGCGCTCGGGATCAGTGACGGGTCATCCAGCAGCTTCTGCATCTGCTCACGGTCTTCCATCAGCGCGCGCATGCCGCTCGAGTAGGTCGCCTTCGTGCTGTCGTTGCCCGCCGCCACGAGCAGGAAGAAGCCCATCACGATCTCGTGCTGCTCGAGCTTCTCGCCGTCGACCTCCGCGTTGACGAGCACCGTCGTCAGGTCGTCCGTCGGGTTCTCCTGACGTTCCGCGATCATCCGGTTGCAGCGCTCGAAGATCTCCGGGATGTCTTTCTCGAGCACGCCCGGGATGCCCTCCGGGTTGAGGTCTTTGTCATCGCCCGCCAGCGCCGAGTTCATCAGCCGCGCCCACGCCGCATCGTCCTCCGGCGGGATGCCCATGAAGCTGCCGATCACGCGCGAGACGGCCGGCTGGGCAACGTCGCCGACCAGATCGCACGTCTGCTGACCCTCGAGCCGATCGAGCACCTCGTTGACGATCTCGCGGATCTCCTGCTCGTGCGCCGCGATCCGCTTCGGCGTGAAGCCCGCCTGGAACAGCGCCTTCAGCCGGTCGTGCTTCGGCGGGTCCATGCCGATGAACATCGCCTGCGTCAGCTCCAGCGGGAACACGTCCGAGACCGCCGTCACGCCCGTGCCCGACGAGTACGTCTGCCAGTCGCGCGAGACCGTGTGGATGTCCTCCGCCGTCGTCACCGACCAGAAGCCGCGCTCCTCCGGATACTCCGTGACCCCCGCCGTCCAGTGCACCGGGCACTCGCCGCGCATCTGCTTGAACACCTCGTGCGGCGGGCCGTCCTTCCACAGCGCCCGCTCTGCCATCAGCGTGTGCTCGAGATCGCTGCCAACCGACGCCATCTGGTCTCCCCTCGTCGTTGCCGATCGCTGCCGCGATCATACTGGCCGACTGGCCAGCTTGCGCGACGTCACTCCACCCCGAAGTCGCTCACCGCTCCGCCGGGCCCGGTCGTCGCTTCGCTAGAGCTGATCCGCGTAGAAACCGAGCCGCGCGAGCGGCTCGACGAGCTCGTGCTCCTCGTAGGAGAGGTGCGAGAGGAGCGCGTCCGTGAGAAAGTCCAGTGCGCGCTGCAGCGGCTCGAAATCCTCGCGGTTGTTGATGTGCTGCACGAGCGCGCCGTCGACCTGCTCGATCGCGTCTCCGATCACGAGATGCTCTTCGCTGAGGCGGTCGATCACCGGCGCGAGGCTCGGATCGCTCTGCGCCAGGTGCGGGAACACGGCGTCGTCCTCGAGGCCGTGGTGCTGGGCCACCGCGCGGCAGTAACGCGCGCAGAAGGCCCCGAGCGTCCAGTCGTTCTGGCGCATCGCCATCTCGTTCAGCGCCGAGCGCGCCTCCCCCGCGCTGATCGCGCCTTCGCGCACCTGCTCGAGCAGCGTGCGCAGCTCATCGAGCTCGCGCCGCAGCATGTCGTGCACGTCGATCAGGTGCTGTCCCGTGTGGCGGCCGCGGTCGCTGTAGACCACATCCTCGCTCGACGGCGCGCGGTGAGGGCGCGTCGCCTCATCCCACGCCGCCTGCTCGCTCAGGCGCGTGCCGTCGTCCGGCGTCGGCGTGATGCCGAGGCGCGCGTACTCCGGCTTTCGCTGCTCCGGCGCCGACATCGGCTCACCGTAGCGGCCCGCGGCGTCCCGGCTCAGGCGCTCGGCGCGCCCTCTGCGTCTCGACGCTCGCGCTCGACGATCAGCTCGCCGACGGTCAGCCGCCCGACCTCGAGCTCGCCGACCTCGAGCGAGCGGATCCGGGCGCGCCCGATCGCAAGCCTGCCGACGGCGAGCCTGCCGATGGCAAGCGCACCGATCGCCACGGCGCCTCCGGCGAACGCGCCGACGGCGATGGAGCCGACCGATCCGGTGCCGAGCGCGCCGGCGACGCGTGACGTGGAACTGCACGGCACGCCGAACAGCTCGGGGCGAATCTTGCGGTGATTCTTGCGAGGACGGCGGCGCCGGCTCATGGCCTGGCGGCGATCGTCGCGGCTGCAGCGCTGCCGGCCGAACGGGTCGGGCGGACGCTCACGGCGCGGGCCGGCGAGGCGACCGTCGTGACGCGCGCGCCGACGGCCTTGCGCTGGTTCTCATACAGCGAGCGCCCGACGTAGAGCAGCATGTGGCGCAGGTGAGCTTGCAGGGTTTCCATCGTGTGCCCGCCGACGTAGACGGCGCTGTGGGCGCTGGCTCCGGCGTCGCGCAGCTGCGCGGCGAAGGGGGCGTTCTCGGCAGGATCGGCGATCGGGTCGGAGGCGCCGCCGTAGAGGTAGGCGTGCAGGCCCTCGCGCGCGATCACTCCCTTGGCGGCGAGCAGCTCGTCTTCGAGGCCGTTGAAGAAGCCGAGCCAGCTCTCGACGATCGAGAAGCGCCGCGGGTTGCCGAGGGCGACGTTCATGGCGCCATAGCCGCCCATCGAGTCGCCGGCGATGGCGCGCGCAGAGCGGGCAGCCTGCGTGGGCAGCATGCGGTCGATCAACTGCTGCACTTCGATCACGTAGCTCTCATAGCCGCGGCCGGCGTGGTCGCGCCAGTTGTTGGCGCCCTTGCCCCCCTGGATCATCACGGCGATCAGCGGCGGAACCTCGTGCGCGGCGATCAAGCGGTCGAGTTCGCCCTGCAGCCCGAGTTCGAGGAAGGCGGTGGCGTGCTGTTCGTTGCCGTGCAGCAGGTAGAGCACGGGATAGCGCGCACCGCTGTCGGCGAAGCCAGGCGGCAGGTAGACGTGGAAGGAGCCTTCGCCGCCGAGCGCGGCCGAGGCGTAGCTGGCGGTGTCGATCGAGCTGCCGGCGGCGTCATGGCTGCCGGCCACGAGCGTCGGCAGCGGGGCGGGCGCCGTCGCCACGGCACGTGCCGCTGCGCCGGTTGCATCTGCGGGCGAGGGCTGCTGCCCGGTGAACACACGCTCGAAGCCGCCGGGGCCGTGCAGCAGGAGCATCGCGCAGCAGGCGGCGATCAGCCCGCTGATCAGTGTGGCAAGGACGACGAGGCGTGGGTTGGCGCGCGGCTGCGCCGCTCCCGAGCCCGACAGCGATCCGCCGCCGGCGAGACCGCCGGAGGCACCCGAGGCGAGCGGCTCCAGGCGCGGCGGGAAGGCTGGCACCCAGGAAGGCGGCGAAGGCAGCGCTTCGACGGCGTCGGCGGCACGCCCAGGCCAGCTCCACTCGCCGGGGCTGTCCATCCATACCTGCGTGCGCGATTGCTTGACTGCGGCGGACATCCAGGAGATTCAACGAACGCCCGCGCAGAAACCCAAGCTCTGCATGAACGTGCCCAAACGCAATCAACCCTCTGCGGGCACCGAAACCCGGCTTTTGCAGCGTGTTTCGAGCCCCGGGCAGAGGGTGTTCTGGCTGATGAACCGGCCTGCTAGCGAGTAGCCCAGACCTCGCCGGTGTCGCCGAAGCCGAGTGCCTGCTTGGTGGCTTCGGTGAGGTCGAATTCGCGCCCGGCGACGTAGGGGCCGCGATCGACGACGGGCACGCGCACGGAGCGTGAGCCGTAGCGGAGCGTGACGAGCGTGCCGCAGGGCAGCGTCTTGTTGGCGACGCCCAGCGTGGAGCTGGTCAGCGAGCCGCCGCAGGCGAGCGAGCCGCCGCCGCCGTACCAGGAGGCGCCGGCGAGGCGGTACACGTTGAGCCGCCCGAGCAGACGGTGGGCGGGCAGGTCATAGCCGTCGCCGGCGAAGCGCAGGCGCACGCGCCGGCTGCCGGTGGAGTGCGGCGTGTAGCGCAGGCGAAAGCGCCCGGCGGCGCCGGTGCGCGTGTGCGCGACCTCGCGCCAGCCGTGCGGGCCCATCGCCTGCAGGTCGACTGAGCGCCCGGAAAGCCCGGGGCTGAGCGTGCCGGCGACGCTGACGTGGCTGCCGTCGAGCACGTTGAGACGCGCCTTGCGCACGTGCAGCGCAGTCGAAGTGGGACGCCCGAGTGGAGCTGCGCCGGACGATGGCGTCGTCGAGGCGATCTCGACGGGTGCGAGCGCGAGGGCAGGCTGCGCCGGGGGCGCGGGGACGTACATGGAAATTCAGACCTCCTTGCGGTTTCCGCCTACGGGGTTAGCTGTCGGGCTCACGGCCGGCCTCGGCGCGGACAGTCCGCGCGTCAGCCGGGCGTTACGTCCACATCAGTGGGCGATTCGCCCCATCCGGGCCCCGGTCGGTGGCCCGGCGGTGGTTCCCCCGTTCGCGACCATGAACGGCCACGACTCGGCAGAGTCGAACAATTGTTCGCAGGCTAGAAGGTACTCAGGACGTCGTTCTGTGATCACGGACACACATGAACGTCCTGCAGATGCGGCGCATTTGCCGAAATCGCCCGCCGCTGCTGACGATTTGATGATTTATCAGAAGATGACATAACCGGCCGAGGCTGGAGACACTGCCCCACCCACGGCGCCGCCCGTGGCGTCTCGAGGGCCCCGTCTGTGCTCTTGCAGACGGCGTGTCGTGCGCGTATTCGTACGTATAAGCCCTGCATTGGCGCCGGTATGCTCCGCGAATCTCGGTGTCATGGGGGCGCCGGCCGGACCGAAAGAAGGCTGGATGAAAGCTGCACGTAGATGGCAAGGACTCGCCACGATCGGAACCGTCCTGGCGCTCGCGCTCGGGGCTCTGGCGCTGATCCCGGGGGCCGCGGTTGCGAGCACGCACTCCTGCGGCAACCACACGATCGTGATCGAACAGGAAACCGAACCAGGCAAGCCGAAGACGAAATTCAACGTTCCGATCAAGCAGATCGTGACGCAGGGAGTGAGCTGTACGGCTGCCTACAAAGTCATCACTGGCATCTACACGCCGGGGGGCAAGACAGAAGGCTTCAAATGCACGTCGGGCAAATTCAAGGTGCCCAAGTACACGATCCCGGAGCAGTGCACGAAGCCGGGCAAGAAGATCCAGTTCGCCGGCAAGGGCGGCTGATCCGTCAGAGGGCGTGGGCGGCGAGCTCTGGCTCGTCCCGCCCGCGCCCGTCGGGGATGTGCGCAGCCACGCGCGTGGCGCCGTCCTCCCACACGGCCACGCGCCGTCGCCCTGCCGTCTTGGCGGCATAGAGC
Source organism: uncultured Solirubrobacteraceae bacterium (assembly GCA_963714215.1). Classification (GTDB taxonomy): domain Bacteria; phylum Actinomycetota; class Thermoleophilia; order Solirubrobacterales; family Solirubrobacteraceae; genus Palsa-744. The sequence goes on along the minus strand of CAVQNP010000002.1, from coordinate 538,695 downwards.
GCACGGTCTGCGGCGAGCATCAGCGCGGCCGGATCTGGCACGCGAGATGCGAGCGCAGCCACGCCGGCGCTCGTGCTGAGCGCCGGTCCGGAGCCGGTGGGACGACTCGTCAGCTCGCGCCCGATCCGCTCGGCGAAGGCGACGGCCTCCTGCAGCCCCACGCCGAACAGCACGACGGCGAACTCCTCGCCGCCGACGCGCGCGAGCGTGTCGCCGCCGCGCAGCTCGCGCTGCAGCAGCGCGGCGAACTCGCCGAGCACGCGGTCGCCCTCGGCGTGGCCGTAGCGGTCGTTGACCTGCTTGAAGTGATCGAGGTCGAACGTGGCGAGCGCGAGCGGCAGGCCGCTGCGCCGTGCCCGGTCACACTGCTCGCGGAACTCGAGGTCGAATGCGCGGCGGTTGTACAGGCCGGTGAGGTAGTCGGTGTCGGCGGCCCGCTCGAGCTGGCGGATCACGGCGGAGACGTGCTCGGCGAGCAGCTTGACGACGAGCGTGGTCAGCGTGACAGACACGCCGACGCCCATGAACAGACCGGGCTTCATCGGGTCGTGTGACCAGATGAACACGGCCAGGCCGAGCGTGACCCACATCAGCACGAGGTCGAAGACGACCTCGCGGCGCGTGCAGAAGTAGGCCGAGAAGACGAGCGGCCACAGGTAGAAGAACGGCGTGGCCTCGATCGGGCGCGTGACGGCCATCAGCGCGCTGACGAGCAGGATGCCGTAGACGATCGTCACGCGCGAGACCCAGCGCCGGCCGGGGCGCAGCACGGCGACGATCACGGCGCCCAGCGCGAGCAGCACGGCGATGACCCTGATCGCCGGGTGATCGCTCGTGTTGGGATCGGGCAGCGGCAGCGTCGCGAGCAGCGTGGCCGAGCCGAGCAGGAACATCGCGACGCCGACCCAGCGCATCAGGTGCTCGGCTGCGTGGGGGTCGGCGGATAGGTCGTCGCGGGCGGCGGCGGATGCGAACAGCGCACCTGACCCGGGCTTCGGGCTGGCCATGCCTCTCCTCTCGGCCGGCGGCCGCTGAGCCTTGAGTCGCATGCGTGCGCTCGGCGGAAATTTCAGGCCTTGGCGCCGCGAGGACGCGTCCGATCGGGATTGGGCGGCGAGGTCGTTGACGGCGGCTTGACAAACAGCGACAATCGGGCGCGTGGCCAACCCGGACCGACTGACGGCGCTCGACTCGACCTTCCTGCACCTGGAGGACAACTCCACGGCGCACATGCACGTGGCGTCGGTGATGGTCTTCGAAGGCACGGCGCCGACGCCGCAGGAGCTGGTCGACCACATCGTCAGCCGCCTGCACCTCGTCCCGCGCTACCGCCAGCGCCTCGCCTACGTCCCCTACGGCCAGGGCCGCCCGGTGTGGGCGGACGATCCGCACTTCAACCCGCGCTACCACATCCGCCACACCGCGCTGCCGAAGCCGGCCGACGACAAAGCGCTGAAGCAGCTCGCGGGACGCCTGTTCTCCCAGCGCCTGGATCGCTCCAAGCCGCTGTGGGAGATCTGGCTGGTCGAGAAGATGGCGGGCGAACGCTTCGCGTTGATCGCCAAGACCCACCACGCGCTGGTCGACGGGATCTCGGGCGTGGACATCACGACGGTGCTGTTCGACACGGCGCCCGATCCGGTGCCGACCTCGCGCCCGCCGATGCCGTGGACGGCGAAGCCGCTGCCGGGCCAGGCAAAGCTGCTCGGCGAGGCGCTGCGCGAACGCACGACGGTCCCCGCCGAGATGGTGCGCGGCGCGCGACGGCTGCTGCGCGCCCCGCGGCGCGCGGCCTCGCAGTTCGTGGACGGCCTGCAGAGCATCGGCGCGACGACGATCGCGGGCGTCAAAGCCCCGGCGCCGGACAGCCCGTTCAACGTCGAGATCGGACCGCACCGCCGCTACACGTTCATCGACGCCGACCTCGAGCAGTTCAAAGCGATCAAGGCCTCGCTCGGGGGCACGCTCAACGACGTCGTGCTGGCGACGGTCAGCCTCGGCCTCGGCCGATACCTGCGCCGCGAAGGCTTCGACACGGAGGGTCTGGAGCTGAAGGCGATGGTGCCGGTGTCGGTGCGCGCCGACTCCGACCGCGGCGCGCTCGGCAACCAGGTCGCGGCGATGTGGGCACCGCTGCCGGTCGGCGTGCAGAACCCGGCCGAGTCGCTGCAGCAGATCGCGCGTTCGATGGAGGACCTGAAGCATTCCGGGCAGGCGGTCGGCGCGCAGGTGCTGACCAACCTGGCGGGCTTCGCGCCACCGACGATCCTCAGCCAGGCTGCGCGGCTGCAGGCGCGTCAGCGCTTCTTCAACCTGGTCGTGACGAACGTGCCGGGCCCGCAGTTCCCGCTGTACGTGCTCGGACGGCGGCTGCGCGTGCTGTTCCCGGTCGTGCCGCTGGCCCAGCGCCAGGCGCTCGGGATCGCGGTGATGAGCTACGACGGGCACCTCGGCTTCGGCCTGCTCGGCGACTTCGACGCGCTGCCCGAGCTCGAGGCGATCGCGGGCGACATGAAGTGGGCGATCTCCTCGCTGGCGCGCGCGGCCGGGGTCGCGCCGGCGCCGAAACGTCGCGCCGCCAAACGCGCTTCCTCGGGCTCGGCCAAGAAAGCCACGGCCAAAGCTGCGGCGAGCAACGGCAGCGGTTCGCCGGCGCGCAAGTCCGCCGCGCGCTGACCGGGACGCTGCACTGCGCGAAGCGCTCGAGGGCCTGCCTGGCGCGGCGTGAGCGACGACGGGCTGCGACGATGACGCCGTGCGGCTAGCCCTTTGCCAGATGAACGCGACGGTCGGCGACATCGCCGGCAACGCCGAGCGGATCCGCGCGGGCCGCGCGGCGGCGCTCGACGCGGGCGCCGACATCGTGCTGTTTCCGGAGCTCGCGCTGACGGGCTACCCGCCTGAGGACCTGCTGCTGCGCGAGCACTTCCTCGCCGACACGGCTGCGGCGCTGGCAGAGCTTGCGGCCGAGACTCACGGTCTGGTCGCGGTGGTCGGCTATCCGGAGCGCGCCGAGGACGTCTACAACTCGGCGGCCGTGCTGGCGGACGGCGCCGTGCATGCGGTCTACCGCAAGGTCTACCTGCCCAACTACGGCGTGTTCGACGAGGAGCGCTACTTCCAGGCGGGCCCTTCGGGCGCGGTGATCGACATCGGCCGGGAGCGCCTCGGGCTGACTGTCTGCGAGGACATCTGGGAGCCGGGTCCTCCGGCGAGCGATGAGGCGCTGGCGGGCGCGACGCTGATCCTCAACATCTCAGCCTCGCCCTACCACGCGGGCAAGGGCGCCGAGCGCGAGCGGATGTTCGCCCAGCGCGCGCGCGAGCACCTCGCGTGCGTGGCCTTCTGCGCGCTCGTCGGCGGCCAGGACGAGCTGATCTTCGACGGGCACTCCTTCGTCGTCGACCACACGGGTCAGACGATCGCGCGTGCCGCGCAGTTCGAGGAGGAGCTGCTGATCTGCGACGTCGATCTCGAAACGGCTGCGGCGGCGCGCCTGCGCGAGGCCGGCCATCGCGCGAGCACGCGCTCGCCGATCGGCGCCGGCGGCGGTCCGGCCCGAGTCGCCGTGCTGCCGGGCCTGCCCGCCTCGGCCGAGGCGGGAACCGGAGGGCGCCCGGCGGGCGGGCCACTGGCAGAGCCGCTGCAGCCGATCGAGGCGGAGGTCTACGCGGCGCTCACGCTCGGGCTGCGCGACTACGTGCAGAAGAACGGCTTCGGCCACGTCGTGCTCGGGCTCTCCGGCGGGATCGACTCGGCGCTGGTCGCGTGCCTCGCCGTCGACGCGCTCGGCGCCGAGCGCGTGAGCGTGGCGATCATGCCCTCGCAGTTCTCCTCCTCGGCTACGCAGGAAGATGCACGCGCGCTCGCGGCGGCGCTCGGCGTACAGGTGCACGAGCTTGCGATCGAGCCCGTTTACGACACGTACGCCGAGACGCTCGGACCGTCGTTCGAGGGCCACGAGCACGACCTGACCGAGGAGAACCTGCAGGCGCGCATCCGCGGCAACCTGCTGATGGCGCTGTCGAACAAGTTCGGCTGGCTCGTGCTGACGACTGGCAACAAGTCGGAGATGTCGGTCGGCTACACGACGCTGTACGGCGACCTGGCGGGCGGCTTCGCCGTGATCAAGGACGTGCCGAAGACGCTCGTCTACGGCCTCTGCGCTTGGCGCAACTCGCCACCGGGGGCCGCCGACGGGCGCGTGCCCTCGCCGATCCCTGACTCGATCATCGAGCGCGCGCCCTCGGCGGAGCTGCGCGCCGACCAGCGCGACGAGGACTCGCTGCCGCCTTACGACGTGCTCGACCGCATCCTGCACGGCTACGTCGAGCTGCACCGCAGCCGCGAGCAGCTCGTCGCCGAGGGACTGCCGGCAGAGGAGGTGCAGCGTGCCGCTCAGCTCGTCGACCTCGCCGAGTACAAGCGCCGCCAGGCGCCGCCTGGCATCAAGGTCACGCCGCTCGCGTTCGGGCGCGACCGGCGCATGCCGATCACCAACCGCTACCGCGACTGAGCCGGCAGATGGGCGCCCGCAGCGACACACGCCAGCGATTGCCTGCCCGCAGCTCGAGCGCGGCTGTGGGCGCGCTCGCGGTGCTGCTCGCCGCCTGCGCGGTCGCGCTCGGCGCGTGCGGCGACACGCTGCAGGACCGCCCGATCCCGCACAACACGCTGGAGAGCCTGATCGTGGCGCCCTATCCCGTGTACTGGCTCGGCGGCACGTTCCGGGGCTTGCAGATCACGGATGCCTCACACGACCCGAGCGGCACGTTCTCGGTGCAGTACGGCGACTGCGTGGTCGGCGGGCAGAGCACGTGCGTGACGCCGGTGACCGTCGTCACCTCGCCTGACAACAGCTTCGTCCCAGGCGGCTCCACGCCGCAGCGCACGGCCTCGCTGCGCGGCGTGCAGGCCGTGCTCGCGCAGCGCGGCCAGACGATCGCGATCGCCACGGGCGGCGTCGTGGTCAGCGTCTACGCCGACAGCGCGCGCCTGGCGGCGGCGGCGGCGCACACGATCGTGCCGATCAACGAGGTCGGCGAACCCGGCGCGCCGCTGCCCGCGCGCCTGCCGGACACGGGCTTCGGCTCGACCCCGCTGCCCTCGCAGGTGCCCTCGCCACTGCGCGCGCTGCGCTGAGCGCGAGCCTCAGCGGATCGGCGCGTCGACGCCCTCGGGCAGCGGGCGCACGGCGATCGTCATCCGCGTGAGCGCGCACGTGCGCCCGGCGTCGTCGCTGAAGCGCACATCCCAGACCCACGTCGTGCGCCCGCGGTGCAGGCGCGTGGCCTGTGCATGCACGGTGCCCTCCGTGACCGGCCGCAAAAAGCTCGTGTTGTTGGACAGGCCCATCGCCATGCTGCCTTCCGGGATCACCGCCATCGCGGTCGCCATCGAGGCGACGGACTCGGCGATCGACGCGTACACGCCACCGTGCACGAGCCCGGCGGGCTGCTTGAGCTCGTCGCGCACGGTCACCTGCGCGGTGACCTCCTGGTCGTCGTGGGCGAGGATCTCCAGGCCGTAGAGCCGGTCGAATCCCTGCACCGATGCGGCTAGCTCCTGGGCAGTCGGCTTGGCCATCGCGGCGCCACGATAGCCTACGAATCCCCCTGCCCGCCGCCGCGAGCGGCCCGCGGCAGGGGCGAGCCTAGATCGATGAGCCGACTGGACGACCTCCCCCCCGACCAGCGCGCGACGCTCTCGCTGCTCCTTCGCAGGGGCAAGAGCTACGCCGAGGTCGCCGGCATGCTCGAGATCGACGAGCGGGCCGTGCACGATCGCGCACACGCTGCGCTGGCCGTGCTCGCGGCGCGCCAGGCGCGCGAGCTGACGGCGGCGCAGCGCGAGGAGGTCGGCGACTACATGCTCGGACAGCGCGCGGGCGTGGCCGAGCGCCTGGCCACACGCACCTTCCTCGACGGCTCGCCGCAGGCGCGCGCGTGGGCGATTGCGCTTGCCGACGAGCTCGAGCCGCTGGCCGGCTCGGCACTGCCCGAGATCCCCAACGGCACAAGCTCGACCGCACGCCCGGCGGGGACCGAGGGCGCGAGCCCCGCCGCCACGACACCCGCAACTGCCGAGAGCCGATCGCTGCCCGCGGCGCCCCGCCATCCGCGCGGAGCGCAGCTTCGCTCGGCCTCGCCGGCGCGCATTCGCGGCGCACTGCTGCTGGCTGTGATCGTCGCTGTGATCGTCGTCGCGATCGTGCTGCTCACCGGTGGCAGCGGCTCCTCGAGCAACTCCGCCAATTCCGGCGGTGGCGGCGAAACGAGCAGCACGAGCAGCACGGGCACGCAGAAATCGCAGGCCAAAGAAGACAAGCGCATCACGCTGACCCCGCCCGATGCGAGCAGCAAAGCGGTCGGCGTCGCCGAGGTCCTCTCCGAAGGCAGCCAGTACGCCTTCTACCTCGCCGCCCAGCACCTGGCGCCGTCGAAAGGCAAGGGCTTCTTCTACGCCGTCTGGCTGTACAACTCGCCGTCGAGCTACGAGGCGCTCAGCCGTGCGCCCGACGTGGGCGCGAGCGGCAACGTGCAGGGCGGCGCGCTGCTGCCCAAAGATGCCTCCAAGTACCACACGATGCTGCTTACGCGCGAGACGGCCACGAAGCCGACCAAGCCAGGGCCGGTCGTGCTGCGCGGCGCGTTCGCGCTGCACTAGCTTCCAGCGGTTCTTGACGGATGTGAGAGGCAGGCTGCGGTAGGCGCCGGAGATCAGGACGCCTACTCGCTGGCCGATTGCTCATGTTACGCGCGGACTTCCACTTCTTTCGTGGTTTTGATTGTTACCGTGGCTTCCACGCCAACTCGTGTGGTGCTTTCGAGGCCGACGCATTTTAGTTCGAACGGTTTTTCTTTGAGTTCGAATTTACACTGTCCTTTGACGAGCGGAAACGCCGTTTCTCCTTCGAGTTTGGATAGTTCCTGCACTCCTTTCGACTGCGTGAACGTAAGAGTCAGTTCTTTCGTCGGTTTATTGACCGGTGTTAGCTTACCGACGATCGAGCCCCCATATGCTTTACCTTCGATTCCTAAGAAGTTGCATAACGCAAACGGCTGCGTCGGGGATTCCAGTGCCAGTCCGACCGTGTGCGCTTCTTTCGATATGTAACCGATCCGTCCGACAAGGCCGGACCATGTCAGAGTTCCTGCTTTGTCGCACCCATTCCTGCCTTCCAAGAAGGTCAACGTGGTTTTTCCCAGTGATTTCACGCCTGTGACTTCTCCGCCGATCGTCCCGCTGCTGTACAGCCACGCTGCTCCAGATTCTTCCTCGAACAGTGCTTTACCCGATGCGCCCGATAGGGTCACGGGGAAAGTCGCCGGTAAGAATTCCGGGAGCGCTGCATGGACCGGAGTAGTAGGCGCAGCTGCAATAACCAGCACCACGACCGGCAGCGCGCAGCGCGCATTGACTCGTCGCATTGCATGATTCCTTTCTCGATCTGCCCACTATTTGGGGCGGGCGACCAGTTCTACATCCGGATGCCGAGATAGTCACGCGCCGACGGTGAACGTCTCCAACCAACTGGGCGTGTGCTAGCCGACGAGCAGCTTCCCGGGGTTCATGATCCCCGCCGGGTCGAGCTCGTCCTTCAGCGCGCGCAGCGCGCGCAGTCCGCCCTCCCCCACCTCGGCGGCCATCCACGGGGCGTGGTCGACGCCAACCGCATGGTGGTGGGTGATCGTGCCCCCACCCACGGCGATCGCGCGGCTGGCCGCTTCCTTGACACGATGCCACTGCGCGATCTCCTCGCCCTCGCGCTGGCGGGCGATGAACGTGAAATACAACGAGGCGCCCGTCTCATACAGATGCGAGACGTGGCACATCACCAGCCCCGGCGTACCGCAGTCGCTCAGCGCCTCCGCAATCGCGCGACCGACCGACTCGTGCAGGCGCTCGACGTTCGACCACTGCGTGGCCGTCTCGAGCGTCTCGACCATCACGCCGAGCGTCAACAGCTCATCGCGCAGGTACGGCGCCGCGAAGCGGCCCTTCAGCCAGGCCTCGCCGGGCGAGCGCCCGACCGGCAGGCCGCCGCTCTCGCGCGCGATCTGAAGTCCACGCTCGCGTCGCGCGCCGGCCTGCTCGCCCTCGTAGCCGAAGATCGCGATGCAGCCCGAGCTGCAGCCGCGCGCACGCAGGTACAGGCGCCCGAGCCTGCCCTTGACGCCGCCCGAACCTGCCAGCGCCAGCGACATGCGCGTCTCGGCCTCGTCTGAGAGGCGCGCCACATCGGGCGCCGCGCCGTGCTGGATCAGCTCACGCAGCGCCCGCGCGCCGGCCGAGAAGCTCTCGAAAAAGACGCCTTCGTAGAGCCGCTCGCGCGGCAGCGGGCGCACGCGCAACGACAGCTCGCAGATAACGCCCAGCGTCCCCTCCGAGCCGATCAAGAGCTCTCGCAGCGACGGCCCGGCCGCGCTCGCCGGCAGCGCCGGCAATGCGATCTCACCGCTCGGCGCGCTCATCCGCAGCCCGAGGATCATCTGCTCGATCCTGCCGTAGCCCGTGGAGGCCTGACCGGCCGAGCGCGTCGCCGCGCAGCCGCCGAGCGAGACGTACTCGAAGGACTGCGGGTAGTGGCCGAGTGTCAGGCCGCTCTTCGCCAGGTGACGCTCGAGCGCCGGCGCGCGCATGCCCGCCTGCACCGTGACCGTGCGCGACTCGGCGTCGAGCGCGATCGCACCGGACATCCGCCGCGTGTCCAGGGCGATCACGCCCGCGTGCTCCCCCCGCAGCGGCGCCACGCCGCCGACGACGCTCGTGCCGCCGCCAAACGGCACGACCGCGAGCGAGCTCTGCGCACACAGCGCCAGCAGCGCCGTCAGCTGCTCTGATCCGTCCGGCAGCACGACCGCGTCCGGCGCGCCATCAGGTTCGCCCGCGCGCATCCGCACGAGGTCCGGATAGCCCTTGCCTGCGGCGTGAAAGACGCGTTCATCGTGATCGGCGAGCACATGCTCGGAGCCGACGATCGCGCACAGCCGGTCGAGCGTCGGCTCGCTCAACGCCGAGGGCGCCAGCTGCACGTGTGAAAGCGCCACCGGCGGGCGCGGGCGCGGCATCGTGCCGACCATCTCCCCCAGGAACGACAGCGCCTCGTCGGGCAGCGCGAGCGGGTGCTCCGGGTCCCCCCAACCCCACCAGCGCATGCGCGGGATCTCGCGCTCAGCCACCGATCCGCTCCAGGCCGTCGAGTGCCTCGTCGAGCGTCTTGGCCGCTGCGCGGCTGACCATGAAGCCGCCAAAGCGCGGAAAGAAGCCCGTCAGCTGCTGGTGCAGCTCGATCGTCACGCGCGTGCCTTGCGCCGCCGGCCCGGACTCCGCCTCGACCGGCTCGAGCGTGACGCGCGTGCGCGCCTCGCTCAGAAGCCGCGCAAACGGCGTCCCCTCGAGCTGCTGCTCCCACGTCAGCGAGTGCCCTGCCTCATCGCTTTGCAACACGCGAAAGTCGGCGCGCACGAGTTTGCCCTTGGCCGTGCGCATCACCTCTGTGAAGGCCTCGCCGTCGACGTCCTCCACGCGATCGACGCGCGGCCACCAGCGCGGCAGGTGGTGCGGATCGCCGATCAGCTCCCACAGCTCAGCCACGGGCAACGCGATCGTACGGCTGCGGCTGGCGGTCGGCACGGGCGTCCTCTGGCTCCCAGCGCTGCCCGGACCTAGGCGTCGTAGCTCAGCAGGGAGTGCGTCGTGCGCGGCGCCAGGCGCTCGCGACCGTCGAGGAATGCCAGCTCGACGAGGAAGCCGCAGCCGACGACCTCGCCGCCGAGCGCCTCGACCAGCTCGCACAGCGCCAGCGCCGTCCCGCCCGTCGCGAGCAGGTCGTCATGCACGAGCACGCGCCTGCCGTCCTGCACGGCATCCGTATGAAGCTCGAGCTGGTTGGTCCCGTACTCGAGTTCGTATTCTGCGCTGATCGTCTCGTAGGGCAGCTTGCCCGGCTTGCGCGCCAGCACGAAGCCCGCACCCAGCTCGAGCGCCAGCGCCGGCCCGAGCAGGAAGCCGCGCGCCTCGGCCGCGATCACGCAATCGACCCCCAGCGGGCGCGCGAGCTCGGCCAGCGCGTGCACCGCCTCCGCGAGTGAGCCGGCGTCGGCAAGCAACGGCGTGATGTCCTTGAAGTTGATCCCGCCGCGCGGGAAGTCGGGAATCTCGCGGATCAGCCGGCGCATGCCCTGCTCGAGCTGCGCGCCCGGCGTGGCGCCTGCCCGATCATCCGCCATCAGCGGACGATCTTGCGCAGGTCGCGCACGAGCAGCAGGTGCTTCAGGTGCGTGGCCACCGCCGCCAGGTTCTCCAGCGCCTCGACTGCCTCCTTGCGCCGCTCCGGGTTGCGCGAGCGCAGGGCCGGGGCGAGAATCTGCTGCAGCAGGTTCGCCTCGCGGTCGGCTGAGGAGCGGAACACGCGCAGATTGCGCCCGCCGACGCCGTAGCGCGCAAGCTCAGCGACCGCCGCGACGATCTCGCGCTCGGTCTCGTCGAAGTAGCGCACGCCGCCACGCAGCTCGCCCTTGACCACGCCGTACTCTTCCAGCTCGCGCACGAGCTTCTCCTCGGCGTGGGTGTCTTCGAGCACGTCCTCCAGCGAATACAGCGCGCCCGTCGCCTCGCGCACGCTGACGCTCGGTCGAAGCGCACGCATACCCTCGCGCGCAACCCTTCCCGGAGCCGGCGTCGCCTCGCTTTCTGAGCGTCCCGCCGCGAGCTCCTGGCGAATCACCCGCAGCGGCAGGAACTCGTCGCGCTGCATGCGCAGGATCGTGCGCAGGCGCGCCACGTCGCCCTGGCCGTAGAGGCGATAGCCGCCGGGAGTGCGCCGCGGTGTGAGCAGCTTCTGATCCTCCAGATAGCGGATCTTCGAGATCGAGATGTCCGGGAACTCCTGCGCGAGCGCCTTGCAGACGGCGCCGATCGTCAGCGACTTCTGGCGCGCCGCGCCCTCGCCGTCGTGCCCGCCGCCGGCGCGCGAGCCCGCGGCTGCGCCCGTCTCGCGCTCGAGCTCCTCGACATCCACCTGTGGTGCGCGCGTGCTTGCCATCAGCGCACGTGGAAGGTCAGCTTGTACTTGCCGATCTGCACCTCATCGCCCTCCTCCAAGCGCTGAGACTCGATCCGCGAGCGGTTCACGTAGGTCCCGTTGAGCGAGCCCATGTCGTCGAGGTGCCACTGATCGCCGCGACGGATCAACAGCGCGTGATCGCGCGAGACCGTGACGTCGTCGAGGAACACCTCCGCGTCAGGACGGCGGCCGATGCTCGTGCGCTCGCGGTCGACCGCGAAGCTCTCGCCCACGCGACCGCCGCCGGCACGGATCACGAGTGCCGGGCCGCGCGCCGTGACCTGCTCGATCTCGACCGGCACCAGCTCACCGTCGTCGTCGATCCGGTAGGTCGCCGTGACCGGCTCGCCCGCCTCCGAGGCACGCTCGAGCAGCGCGCCACAGCGCTGGCAGTAGTTGGCGCCCTCCGCGTTGAGGAAGCCGCACTCTGTGCAATGCAGGGCCATCTGCCCGTTCCGCGCTAGACCTGCGCCCGCAGACGCATGGTGCGCAAGTGCCCGGAGCTCGCCGGGGTCATCCGGCGGCGTCCTCGGAGCCGGAATCGGGCTGGCGGTGGGCGAGGATGTCGGTCAGCTGCTGCACGTCGTCGCCCGTGATCAGCACCTCGCCACCGTCGTGCTTCTTGCGCAGGCGGTTGACCAGCTCGGCGCGCAGGATGTCGATCTTGCCGTGCAAGATGCGCCGCTTGTAGGAGACCTCGGTCTCTTCCTCGGTCAGCTGACGGATGACATCTTTCAGTTCGACATCCGTGAGCGAGCCAAGATCGGGAAACGTCTCGTCCATCGGGGGCTCTCTCCTCGTGCGGGCTTGGGCCGGCCCTACACGAAAGCGTCGTGCGGCCGGCAGGAGGGCCGAGTATAGACCAAAAGGTCAGGCTGAGCTTGAGGCTAGGAAGGCGCCGCCGCGCCGCCTGCGACACGCTTCGCGGCGCGGGTTTCGCGCAGGCCCGTGCGCAGGTACAGGGCCGTCGCGACGAGAGCCAGCGCGAGGCCAACGTACAGCATCACCTCGCCCGCTTTGCCGAGCCCGACCATCGCGAAGAAGAACGAGCCCATCACCGGCGCCACCGCGAGGCGCCCCGGCCAGTTGATCCGCAGCTCGACGCCGTGGCGCAGGCCGTAGCGCCCGAGCGCGAGCATCGCCAGCTCGCGCACCGCGAGCACCGCCAGCGCCCAGCGCGGCAGCAGATCGAAGCGCCAGCAGACGACCGCGCCCGAGACGACCAGCAAGCGGTCGGTGACAGGATCCATCAGCGCGCCGAGGCGGCTGTACTGGCGCGTCACGCGCGCCGCGATCCCGTCCGCGTAGTCGCCCCAGCCGATCACCGCGAACAACGTCGCCGCCGGCGCACCGACGCCGTCCCCGCTCGACAGCGCGACCACGAGGAACACCGGAATCAGCGCCAGGCGCGCGAAGCCGATCGCGTTCGGAATCGTCCACGGGCGCAGCGGACTGCCGCTCTGGGTGGCCGGCGGCGGCGGGCCCGAGCGGTCCAGCCCCGACAGGCGCGCGAATGTCAGCCGTCGGCGCTGCGCGGGCCCCTCATCCGGCTGCGGCCCGGCTGCGGCGCCTGCACTCCCGTCCTCTACGGGAGGCTCTGCCACAGCTCGTCCACGGCGCGCAGCAGCTCCTGGGGCTCGGCCGCGAGCGCCAAGCCCGGCCCCTCCTTGCGCCCGCGGCGCAGCTGCACCTCGATCTCGCCCGACTCCAGCGAGCGGCGCCCAACCGTAAGCCGCAGCGGACAGCCCAGCAGCTCGGCGTCGGCGAACTTCTCCCCCGGCCCGAGGTCGCGGTCGTCGTAGAGCACCTCCACGCCACCGTCGTGCAGCGTCTCATAGGCATTGTCGGTCGCCGCGCGCTCCTCCGTCCCCGGCTTGCCCAGGGCGATCAGGTGCACCGCGAACGGCGCCAGCGCGCGCGGCCAGGAGATGCCGTGCTCGTCGGCGAACTGCTCGACCGCCGCCGCCACGATGCGCGCCGGGCCGATGCCGTACGAGGCCATCCAGATCGGGTTCTCCTCGCCCTGCTCGTCGAGGTAGCGGGCGCCGAGCGGCTCGGAGTAGCGCGTGCCGAGCTTGAAGATGTTGCCGATCTCGATCGCCGGCTCGACCGCCAGTGCCACGCCGTCGCGGGTGTATGCGTCGCCCACCCGCTCGACACCGGGTGTGCGCAGCGCGACCTCGGCATTCGCCGCCCAGCCCTCGCCCAGCACGATCTCATCCTCGCCGGCCGCGCACGGCGCCATGTACTCGTGCGCGCCAAGTCCCCCCATCACGCCGACGTCGCCCTCGACGCGGTACCAGCGCAGTCCCGTGCGGTCCATGATCCGGTCGTACGCGCCCACGTGCAGCGCGTAGCGCTCCTCCATGCCCGCCTGGTCGCGGTCGAACGTGTAGGAGTCCTTCATGATGAACTCGCGCGTGCGCAGCACGCCGGCGCGCGGGCGTGCCTCGTCTCGCTCCTTGACCTGGAAGTGGTAGAGGATCAGCGGCAGGTCGCGGTAGGAGCGCACGATCTGCGAGATATGGAACGTGACCGCCTCCTCGTGCGTCAGCGCCAGCACGAGCTCCGAGCCCTTGCGGTCGGCGAGCTTGAACAGCTCATCGATCTCCAGACGACCCGTCTTGCGCCACAGCTCGGCCGGCTGCAGCACCGGCATCAGCATCTCCTGACCGCCGATCGCGTCGATCTCCTCGCGCACGATTTGAACAACCCGCTGGTGCACGCGCCAGCCGGCCGGCAACCAGGTCCACATGCCGGCACCCATCTGGCGCACGAGCCCCGCGCGTACCATCAGCTTGTGCGAGATCGCCTCCGCGTCGGCCGGCGGCTGCTTCTCGGTGGGCAGGAGGTATTCGGAGAGGCGCGTCATCGCTCGATTGCGACGCACGTGCGTCGCGGAGCGTCGAGCGTATACGCCCGCGCTGCGACGCGTCTGCGACGCCCGCGCTCAGCGCGTTCGGCGCGCTTGTAGACGGCGATCGGGCAGCATCCGTACTGCGCGGCCTCCCGGCCCGGCCACCTTGCCGGCTGGTCGAACCGGGAGTCGGCTTCGCTGTGTCGGCTCAACGAGGGGGATCGGTGCGAGCCGGCGAAGCCGTGCGCCGAGGCGCCACCACGCGGTCTCCGCATATTAGACACGCCCCCTTGCGAGTCTCAAAGGGCGTTTACCACCCGGTGGGCTCGTGGGCGCCGCTCACGCGCCGAGCAGCGCACTCTCGATCTCGCGCAGGCGATCGGTGTCTCCGCGGATGCCGATGATCGCGTCGTTGTAGAGAAACGCCTCGCCCAGGCGGATGATCGCGTAGGCGAGCACGTTCGGTTCGATCTTCGGCGTGTAGCGTCCTGACTCGACCTCGGCTTCGATCATCCGCTGCAACGTGCCGACCATTTGCGGCTGCGCGATTCCGCCACTCGAGGTGAGGATGCGCAGCGCGCGTTCCTGCTCTTGGGCCAGGAACGCGCGCATGCCGTCGAGCGCCGCCAGCTCACGATTGAACCGGTCGAACGTCGACAGCAGTGCGCGCGCACCGCTGCCCGACGTTTCCGCGCGGATCTGCAGCAGCCGCTGTTCGCCCATCGTCCCCAACAGCTCGCCGAGCAGCGCCTCGCGTGTCTGAAACCAGCGATGCATCGTCGCCCGCGCGAGTCCCAGCTCGCGCGCGATCGCCTGCACGTCGACCCGTTCGCACTTCAAAAAGCGCTTCGTCGCCAGCGCCAGCGCCGCCTCCCGCGTCGCCGCCGCCGGCCGTCCAGGCCGCCCCGTTGCCACACGCGTCATCGTTTGAGGTTATCCGCAAGGCCTCTGATAGAACAGCGATCACGACCGAACTCGACGGAAACCCGACAAGGAGTCCCCGACATGGCCTTTTCCGTACCGCCGCTTCCCTACGCATACGACGCGCTCGAGCCGCACATCGACAAGGCGACGATGGAATTCCACCACGACAAGCACCACCAGGCCTACGTCGACAAGGCAAACGCCGCGCTAGAGGGCACCGAGTGGGCTGACAAGCCCGTCGAGGAGGTCCTGAAGAACCTCGACAGCCTCGGCGAGAAGAAGGGCCCCGTCAAAAACAACGGCGGCGGCCACTACAACCACAGCCTGTTCTGGGAGAGCATGAGCCCCGACGGCGGCGGCGAGCCCTCAGGCGAGCTGGCCGCCGCGATCGACGCAGCTTTCGGCTCCTTCTCGGACTTCCAGGCCAAGCTCAAGGAAACGGGCATCAACCAGTTCGGCTCCGGCTGGTCCTGGCTCGTGCACGACGGCTCCGGCCTCGCGATCGTCGGCTCCGCCAATCAGGACAGCCCGATCTCCGACGGCAAGACCCCCCTGCTCGGTGTCGACGTGTGGGAGCACGCCTACTATCTCAAGTACCAGAACAAGCGTCCCGACTACATCGACGCCTGGTGGAACGTCGTCAACTGGGACAAGGTCGCCGAGCGCTTCGCAGCCGCCGGCTGAGCCTCAGTGATTCGGCGGGGCGTCAGCCGCGGTTGAAGCGGCGCCCCGCCACCGGCGAGACGGCCTCGTCCATCGCCGGTGCCTGCGCGTCGCCGTTCATAGCACCGTTGCCAGCAGCAGCTCCCGCTGGCTCGACCGGGCCGTCGCCGACAACCGGGTTGACGCCGTCGAGCATCGACTCGAGCACCTCGGCCGCGCTCGCGTCGTTCTCCGCGGCCGCAGCTTCCAGCGCGGCGATGCGCTCCGGCGTCATCGCCGTCGCGTCCTCGTTCTCCTCCAACCAGCGTCGCGCCTCCGCGGCCGCCGTCTCGTCGCGTTGGACCGTCTTGCCCGCCGCGTAGTAGCGGTCGATCTCCTTGAACAGCTCGTCCACCAGCTGCTCCGTCGGCACCTTCTTCAGCGGCTCGCCCTTGGAGTAGATCATCCCCATGTCTTTGGCGCCTGTGATGCCGAAGTCCGCGTGGCGCGCCTCACCGATGCCGTTGACCGCGCAGCCCAGCACCGAGACCTCGATCGGGTCCTCATAGGCTTCCAGGCGCTGCTCGACTTCGATCACGACGCGGTCCATGTCGAACTGCAGGCGCCCGCACGTCGGGCACGCGATCAGGTCCGGGCCGCGCTGGCGCAGCTTCAGCGCCTTGAGGATCTCCCACGCGACCTTGACCTCCTCCTCCGCGTGGAACGTCGACAGCGAGATGCGGATTGTGTCGCCGATCCCGTCCGCCAACAGCGTGCCCAGGCCGACCGCCGACTTCAGCGAACCCGACCACTTCGTGCCCGCCTCCGTCACGCCGAGGTGAAGCGGATAGGGGATCCGCTCCGAGAGCAACCTGTTTGAGGCGATCGTGTTCGGCACCGACGTCGACTTCATCGAGACCTTGAAGTTCTCGAACTGCAGGCGCTCCATCAGCTCCACCGTCTCCGTCGCCGCCGTCACCAGCGCCTCGATCGGGTTCTCGTACTCCAGCTCGCGCAAGTGCTTCGGCAGCGAGCCCGAGTTGACGCCCACGCGCAGTGGCGTGCCGCGCTGCCTGGCCAGCGCGATCACCTCCGCCACCTTCTCCGGGCCGCCGATGTTGCCCGGGTTCAGGCGCACGCAGTGCGCGCCCGCTTCGATCGCCTTCAGCGCCAGCGTGTGGTTGAAGTGGATGTCCGCGATGATCGGGATCGGCGACTCGGCGACGATCGTCTTCAGCGCCTCAGCGTCCTGCTCGCGCGGCACCGCCACGCGCACGATGTCCGCGCCCGCCTCCGCCACCGTGCGGATCTGCTCCATCGTCGCCGGCAGGTTCGCCGTCTCCGTCTTCGTCATCGTCTGCACCGCGACCGGCGCTCCGCCGCCGATCGGCACCGGGCCCACGTGTATCTGGCGCTCTGAAGCCATGGCCCCATTCTACGTGGGGTCCGGGCGAGCGCCCGGATAGCCTGCCAACCATGGCCCAATCGAGCGTCCACGACGTGTACGGGACGGCGCGCGGACCGCTCGCGCGCCTGGCCTCCCCCCTCGCCGCCCGCACCCGCGCGCGTCGCCACGCCCAGTTCTTCACGCTGACCCGGCTGCAGCCGGGGGCCCGCGTGCTCGACCTCGGCTGCGGGCGGATCGGCCTGCGCGCGCTCGTCGGCGAGCGGCGCCGGCCCGGTCGCGGCCCGGTCGAGCCCCAGCTCGACGTCACCGGCGTAGACCTGCAGCCGCGCCCTGAGTATCCAGGCCCCTTCGTGCAGGCCGATGCCGCCGAACGCCTGCCTTTCTCCGATCGCGAGTTCGACCTCGTCTACTGCTCCAGCGTGATCGAGCACGTTCCGCCCGAGCGCCGCGAGGCCTTCGCAGCCGAGCTGCGTCGCGTCGGGCGCGGGTTCTACGTGCAGACGCCCGCCTTCTCCTTCCCCGTCGAGCCGCACGCGCTGCTGCCCTTCGCGCACTGGCTGCCCGTCGGCCTGCGCAAGCCCTACTGGCGCCTCGGCGCCGCCCGCGAGTGGGAGCAGATCTCGCTGCTGCGACGGGGCGAGATGGAACGACTGTTCGGGGCGCCCGCCCTACCCGAGCGCTTCGGCCCGCTCGTCAAGAGCTGGATCTGCGTGCGGCCCGCCGCATGACCCCCGCGCGAGGCCGGCCCCGGCGCGGCGCGACGCCGGCGTCGCTCAGCCGCCGAGGCGGCCGATGTCGTTGCCCACGCCGTTGATCACCAGGAACAGCAGCAGCACGATCCCGACCGAGCTGTAGCGGTACATCGCCATCAGCGAGATGCGCTTACCGCGCACCTTCTCCGCCACCGACCACAGCACGTGGCCGCCGTCGAGCGGCAGGAACGGGAACAGGTTGATCACCGCCAGCACCAGCGAGATGTAGCCGAGGAAGACGAGCGCCAGGCCCGAGCCCGCGACGACCGTTTCGTGGGCCGTCTTCGTGATGCCCACGATGCTGCTGACTTCCTTGCGCGTCTTCGAGCTCGTCAGCGCTTTGAAGAAGCCCGTCAGCGTGTTCGTCGTCGCATGCCACATGGCGCCGATCGCACCGCCCGCCGCCGCCAAGGCGCCGTAGTGCCTGATCGAGCCGAAGCCGACGCCGACGAGCATCCGTCCGGCTTCCTTGTTGTAGCGCGGGTACAGCGACACCGCCAGCAACCTCCCGTTGCGCCGGACCGTCAGCTTCACCGGCGTCGCCGAGCGACATCCGTCCACCAGCTTCCCCGCGCACGCATGCGCCTCGATCAGCCCGCGCGCGCTCGAGACCGTCACCCGCTGCCCGTCGATCGCCACGATGCGGTCGCCCTGGCGCAGCAC
Organism: uncultured Solirubrobacteraceae bacterium; assembly: GCA_963714215.1. GTDB lineage: Bacteria > Actinomycetota > Thermoleophilia > Solirubrobacterales > Solirubrobacteraceae > Palsa-744. The sequence goes on along the minus strand of CAVQNP010000002.1, from coordinate 520,381 downwards.
GCCACCCGCCGGCGCGCCGTGTTCGACCGCCAGCACCGACGTGTTCGTGACGACCGTGTTCAGCGACGGGTCGAGGTTGTTGAGCGACGCCGAGCCCGTGACGCTGCCCGAGAACAGGATCGCCCAGAACAGCACGAACGCGATCACGATGTTCACGCCCGGCCCCGCCACGATCACCGCGATCCGCTTCCACGGCGGCTGGCTGTAGTACGCGCGGCGCGTCGCCTCCGGGTCGAGGTCCTTGAGCTCTTCCGGATTCATCCCCGTGATCTTCACGTAGCCGCCCGCCGGGATCGCGCCGAGCGCATACTCCGTCTCGCCGCGTTTGAAGCGCGCGATCGTCGGCGGGAAGAACAGCGAGAAGCGCTCCACGCGCATGCCCACGAGCTTCGCCACCGTGAAGTGGCCAAGCTCGTGCAGCACGATCAGCACGATGATTCCGAGGATCGTCAGCAGCCAGCTCACAGAGGCCATCTTCGCAGGCGATCGCGCCGATTCCGGCAGCTGCAGGTGCGCGCGCCGCCCCGCGGCCATCTTTGCGGAGCATCAAAAAAGGAGGATCGGCTGCTAGCCGAGGGCGAGCACGAGCCCGCTCGCCAGCTCGCGCGCGCGGCGGTCCGCCTGATACAGCGACTCGAACGCCAGCACCGGCTCTGAGCCGAGCTCCGACAGCGTCCGCTCGATCACCTCCGCGATCTCCAGGAAGCGCAGGCGACCCTCGAGGAACGCGTGCACCGCGATCTCGTTCGCCGCATTCAGCACGCACGGCGCAGTCCCGCCCGCACGCGCAGCTTCGCCCGCCAGGCGCAGGCACGGGAACGCCTCCAGGTCGACCCGCTCGAAGTTCAGCTCGCCGATCTGCGCCAGGTCCAGCGGAGCGATGCCGAGGTCCGCGCTTTCGCCGCCGTGCAGCGCGTAGGAGATCGCGATGCGCATGTCCGGCGGGCCCAGGTGCGCCAGCATCGCCCCGTCTGCCAGCTGGATCAGGCCGTGCACGAGCGACTGTGGGTGCACCACCACATCGATCCGGTCATACGGCGTGGCGAACAGGTGATGCGCCTCCATCACCTCCAGGCCCTTGTTCATCAGCGTCGCCGAGTCGATCGTGATCTTGCCGCCCATCGCCCACGTCGGATGCGCCAGCGCCTGCTCCACCGTCACCTCCGAGAGCTCTGAGCGCGTGCGCCCGCGGAACGGCCCGCCACTCGCCGTGATCGTCATCCGCTCCACCGCCCCCGGCGGCTGGCCCGAGATCAGCTGGTGAAGCGCCGTGTGCTCCGAGTCCACCGGCACGATCCGTGCGCCAGTCGCCTCCGCCAGCGCCCCCACCAGCTCGCCGCCCACCACCAGTGACTCCTTGTTCGCCAGCGCCAGGTCGATGCCCTCTCCCAGCGTCGCCACCGTCGGACCCAGCCCCGCCGAGCCCACCAGCGAGTTCAGCACCAGGTCCGCGCCCGATTCGACCACCAGGTTGACCAGGCCCTCCGCGCCGCCCAGCACCTTGCCGTCCGTCCACGCCTCAGCCGCCCGCGCCGCCGCGTCCTCGTCCGCCAGCGCCACCCGCTTCACGCCGTGCTCGCGCGCCTGCACGATCAGCTCCTCCCACGAGCGCTCCGCCGAGAGCCCCACCACTTCCAGCTCCGGCTCTCGCGCGCACACGTCCAGCGCCTGCGTGCCGATCGAGCCCGTCGAGCCCAGCACGAGTATTCGCTTCGCCTCAGCCATCGACCGGCGACGCTACCGCAAGCGCCGCTCTCGGGAGGCTGGCCGCAGGCCGCTAGCTGTACGTGAAGCGATCGTCCGGCGGCGATTTTTTGCTTTTCGCTTTGCCGACGGCCGCGATCACGTCGACCGCCCCCGCTTTCGCCGGCGCCGTCGCCGTGCACGTGCTCGTCGACGAGCAGCTCACGCCGCTCGCCGCGACTTTGCCGAACTTGATTTCCGTGCCCGCGCCGAGCGCGAATCCGCTGCCCGAGATCGTCACGCTCGTGCCGCCCGCTTTTGAGCCCGTGTTCGGGCTCACACCCGTCACCGTCGGCGACTTGTACTTGAACACGTCAGCGCTCGACGTCGCGCTCGTGCCGCCCGGGCCCGTGACCGTCACGTCCGCGCTGCCAGCCGTGCCCGGCGGCGCCACTGCCGTGATCGAGCTGCCCGAGTTGACCGTGAAGCTCGCCGCCGCTGAGCCGAAGTGGACCGCGCTCGCGCCCGTGAAGCCCGAGCCCGCGATCGTCACCGACGTGCCGCCCGTCGCCGGGCCCGTCTTCGGTTTGAGTTTGCTCACGCTCGGCGCGCCCACCGCCAGGCGCTGCTTGCACGTACTGCCTTCGTTGCTCCACTCCTGCTGGTACCAGTACTCGCGGCTGTTGATCAGCTGGTTGTAGCGCGAGCCGTCCGGCGCCGTGCCCAGCGGCGCGCCGAATTCGCTCGACGTCGCGAACGTGCGGCACTTGTCGCCGTTCTCTTCGCCGTTGGCCGCAAACCACGCGTTCAGTTCCGGGTCCGTCGTCGACTCGTTGTGCTCGTGGCTGAGGCCGCCCTGCAGCGCGCCGTCCGACGGGCTTTCGTTCGGGTGTTCGCCGTCGTCGCAGCCTTCGATCCCCGTCACGTACGCGTCGTTGGCGTACACGATCGTCCCTTTGCCCGACGCGAAGCTGCCGTGGTAGGCGCAGTACGCCGGCGCTTTGCTGCCCGCCGAGCATTCCGCGCCCGCCGCCGTGAAGCAGTTTTCGACGCCCGGCGGCGTGAGGATGAAGTACTCGTGCGCCAGGTCCTTCGGCAGGCCGTGTGCCGTGACCCAGCTGTCCAGCTCCGCCTGCAGCTGCGCGTCCGTCAGGCAGATCGGCGCCTTTTTGCAACCGTTTGCCGGGTACGGGTCCGTGTCGAGGATCGCCCCCGCGAAGTGCGAGTCGTACGCCACCGCTTCGCCCCCGCCGTTTGAGTACTGCGTCGCCACCGAGTCCACGTTCTCCTCGCCGCCGCTGTCGTGCGCCAGATCTTCCAGGTAGCGATCCACGCCTTCCTGGTAGCCCGCCGGGTAGGCCGGGGAGCCGCTCGGCGACCAGTAGAACGTGTAGTTCGTGTTCGACGTCATCACCGGCCCGCCGTGGTAGATCAGGTTCGCTCCCGAGGCCAGCGGGCGCAGCGTCAGCGCCGACAGGCCCTGCGACGGCTTCAACGGCTGATAGCTGACCGTCTTGCCGCTTTCCAGCTGCACGATCACCGCTGAGGCGCTCGACGTGCCCAGCGCAAGGATCATCGAGATCGAGAGCAGCGATCCGATCGCAGCCGCCGCCAGTTTCCTCTGCATCTTCCCTCCCGTCACGGTTCCCTCTCGCCGCCCGACACCGTACACGGCCCACGCGTCAAGCACCAGCGCTCCTGGACGCTTGGACATCGCCTCGGCGTCTCGCCGCCTCTCCGGCGAGCCTCAGACGTAAGCCGCCCAGATGTAGTACCCGACGACCGCCGCGAACAGGACGGCGTCGAGCCGGTCGAGCGCTCCGCCATGCGCGCCGAACAGCCCGCCGGAGTCCTTCGTGCGCGCCTCGCGCTTGACGAAGGACTCGAACAGGTCGCCGACGGGCGCCACGAGCGCGACGCCGAGGCCGAGCACGATCGCGTGCGTGCCGGGCAGCCATTCCTGGTAGCGCCCGGCGATCCATACGCCGAGCACGGTGCAGACCATGCCGATCAACAGCCCCTCTACTGTCTTGTTGGGGGAGATCGTCGGCGCGAGCGGGCGTTTGCCGAACAGGCGCCCGCCGAAGTAAGCGCCTGTGTCGCCGAGGAACGTGCCCACGAGCACGTCGATCACGATGCCGAGGCCGTGCGGCAGGCCGCGCAGCATCACCGCGTGAGCCAGCGCCAGTCCGATCCAGTAGATCCCGAGCAGCGTCACCGACAGCCCGCCGACGCTCGGGTGCGGCTGCAGCACGGTCAAGCCGAACAGCAGCGGCAGCGCGGCGGCGAGCACGAGCAGCACCTGGAACTGGCTGCCGTAGTTGGCCGCCACGAGCAGCCCGGCGAGCGCGATGAAGCCGGCCAGGCGCACCGGATGGGCGCGCGCGAACATCCCGTACAGCTCGTGCAGGCAGATGCAGCCGAGCACGAACAGCCCGAATGTGAAGATCGCGCCGCCCTCGATCACGAGGAACAGCGCCACGGCGATCGCGGGGATCGCGGCGAGCAGCCGCGCGCGCAGGTCTGAGCCTTCGCCCCCGCCCCCGCCTTCGCCAGGCGCGCGACGGCGCACGAGCGGGCCGCTGGAGCGCCGCACGCGCTGTGGACGACCGCGCGGCGGGCGATGGCGCCCACTGCGTCCGGCCGGCGTGCGAGCTTCGCCGCCGGCCATCAGCGAACCACCTGGCAGGTGCGCGGGCCCACGATCAGCGCGCCCCGAAGCGCCGGCGGCGCCGGGAGAACTCGGCCAAGGACTCGGCGAGCGCGTCCCGCGAGAAGTCGGGCCACAGCTCGTCGCGGAAGATCAGCTCGGAGTAGGCGGACTGCCACAGCAGGTAGTTCGACAGCCGCTGCTCGCCGCTGGTGCGGATGATCAGGTCGGGGTCGTGCATCTCGGGCGCATACAGGCAGGCGCGAAAGTCCTCCTCGCTGCCGCCGTCGAAGCGCCGCGCGGCGTCGAGGATCTCGGCGCGCCCGCCGTAGTTGAAGGCGACAAACAGCGTGATCCGCTCGTTCTTCGCGGTCAGCTCTTCGGCCCAGTCCATCCGCTCTACGAGCTCACGGGAGATCCCCTCACGGCGGCCGATGAAGCGCATGCGCACGCCCTCCTCGTGCAGCTCGGGCGTCTCGCCGGCGATGCGCGTGGAGAACATCGCCATCAGCCCGGCGACCTCCTCGGCGGGGCGCGACCAGTTCTCGGTCGAGAACGAGTAGACGGTCAGCTCCTGCACGCCGAACTCGGCGGCGTCGCGCAGGCGCGCCTTGACGGTGTCGGCGCCGGCGTCGTGGCCCTCGTTGACGGGGACGCCGTGCTCGCGCGCCCAGCGCCCGTTGCCGTCGGTGATGATCGCGACGTAGCGCGCCGACGGGGCCGACGGGTCGTGCGCCGCCGCCGTCGGTTGCTCGGCGGCGGCCATCAGACTTCGAGGATCTCTTTTTCCTTGGCCTTGAGCACCTCGTCGAGGTCGCCGACACGGCCGTCGGTGAGCTTCTGCAGCTCGACCTCGGCGCGGTGCTCGTCGTCGGATGAGGCCTCGCCTTCGGCCTTCAGCTCGCGCAGCTGCTGCATCGTGTCGCGGCGCACGTTGCGGATCGCCACGCGGCCCTCCTCGGCGAGGTTCTTGACGACCTTGACGAGCTCCTTGCGCCGCTCCTCGGTCAGCTCGGGCACGACGAGACGGATCACGTTGCCGTCATTGGACGGGTTCAGGCCGACATCGGACTCGTTGATCGCCTTCTCGATCAGCTTGATCGAGGACTTGTCATACGGCTGCACGCTGAGCAGGCGCGCTTCGGGCGCCGAGATCGTGGCCAGCTGGTTGAGCGGCGTCATCGCGCCGTAGTAGTCGACCACGACGCGGTCGAGCAGCGCCGGGCTGGCGCGGCCGGTGCGCACGGTCGAGAACTCGTGCTGCGCCGCTTCGGCGGACTTGTGCATGCGCTCGCGCGCGTCGGCGAGCAGTTCGTCGATCAAGCTGTCAGCTGCCATCGGCCTCTCCTTGAGGTGTCGATACGAGCGTTCCCACGCGCTCGCCTGAGATTATCCGCGCGAGCGCCTCCTCGTCGTCCATGTTGAACACGTCGATCGGCATGTGGTTCTCCATGCACAGCGCGAGCGCCGTCGAGTCCATCACGCGCAGCCGGCGCTCGAGCGCTTGCATGTGCGTGATCTCGGGGATGAACTCGGCGCTGGGGTCGACTGCGGGGTCGGCCGTGTAGACGCCCTCGACGCCGTTCTTGGCCATCAGGATGATCTCCGCGTGGATCTCGGCCGCACGCAGCGCAGCGGCGGTGTCGGTCGTGAAGAACGGGTTGCCCGTGCCGGCGGCGAAGATCACGACGCGCCCCTTCTCCAGGTGGCGCATGGCGCGGCGGCGGATGTAAGGCTCGGCGACCTCAGAGACGCCCAGCGCCGACTGCACGCGGGTGTTCGTGCCCGCCTTCTCCAGCGCGTCCTGCAACGGCAGCGCGTTGAGCACGGTCGCGAGCATGCCCATGTAGTCGGCCGTCGCGCGGTCCATGCCGGCTGCGGCGCCCTGCATGCCGCGGAAGATGTTGCCGGCGCCGACGACGATCGCCACCTGCACGCCCTGGTCGCGCACGGCGCTCACCTGGCGCGCGACGGCCGCCACGCGCTCGGGGTCGGTGCCGAACTCGAGCGAGCCCATCAGCGCCTCGCCGGAGAGCTTCAGCAGGATCCGTTTGAAGGCAGGGTTTGAGGACATCAACGGCGAGAGCCTACCCTCAGTCCGAGGAGGTCGTGGATCAAGTGGAGCAAGGACGCAGGGAGCGTGGCGTGCTAGAGGCACGCGAGCGACTGAGGACGCCGCTCCGCGCAGTGTCCACGGCCTACTGCCCTACCGCGAACCGTGCAAATCGCCGGATCACGACGTTCTCGCCTGTCGTCGCGGTGAGCTCGTCGCGCAGCTGCTGCACGGTCTTGCCGTCGAACTTGGGGTTGTGCATCTCCTGCTCGAGCAGCACGATCGTCTGATACCAGGAGTCGAGCTTGCCGGAGACGATTTTCTCGCGCACGTTCTCGGGCTTGTCGGCGGCTTCCTGCTCGTAGATCTTGGCCTCGGCGTCGCGCGCGTCCTCGGGCACGTCGTCGCGGCTGACGTACTTGACGGTCGGCGTGGCGGCGATCTGCAGGGCGACGTCGCGGGCGAACTGCGTGAAGTCGTCGTTTGATGCGACGAAGTCGGTGTTGCAGTCGACCTCGATCAGCACGCCGACGCGCGCGCCGGCGTGGATGTAGGCCTGCACGGTGCCCTCGGTGGCCTGGCGCTCGCCGAGATCCTGGATCTTCTTGCCCTGCTTGACGCGCAGCAGCTCGATCGCCCTGTCCATGTCGCCCTCGGCCTCGGCGAGGGCTTTCTTGCAGTCCATCATGCCGGCGCCCGTGCGCTCGCGCAGCGCCTTGACGTCCTTGGCTGCGATCTCGGTGGTGCTCATTGCTGCTGTGCCTCCTTCGCGGGCTCCTCGGCCTGCGTGCTCTCGTCTGTTCCCTGCGCGACGGCCACCGGCTCGGCGGCGGGCTCGGCGGGCGTGTCGGTGCTGCTCTCGGCGGGTGACTCGGGCGCGGGCGCCTCTGCCGCGGGTGCCGGAGCCTCCTCGGCGGTGGGCGCCTCGGCGGCGCTCTCGGCGGCGGTCTCAGGCGGCGCGGACTGCGTCTTGGCGGGTCGCTCGGAGTCGGGGCTGGCGTTCATCGGCGTGACGGACTCCTGCTGGGGCTCGAGCGTGGCCGGATCGGCGGGCGCTGCGGGCACGGGCGTCGTCTCGGGGGCGGGCTGCTGCGCAGCGGCCGCGGCTGCGGCCTTTTCGGCAGCGGCTTTCTCGAGGAAGGCCTTCTCGGCTGCGGCTTTTTCCTCGGCCTCTTTCTTGGCCAGTTCCTCGGCCTCGCGCTTGGCCTGCTCTTCGGCCTCGCGCTTGGCGCGGGCCTCGGCCTCGACGCGGGCTTTTTCCTCGGCTTCCTTGCGCGCCTTCTCCTCCTCGGCGCGGAACACGGAGTGGCCCTCCTGCACGACCTGGCCGATCGCCTGCGTGATCAGCGCGCAGGAGCGGATTGCGTCGTCGTTGCCGGGGATCACGTAGTCGATCCCGTCGGGGTCGCAGTTGGTGTCGACGAGGCCGATGATCGGGATGCGCAGGCGGCGGGCCTCTTTGACTGCGATCTCCTCGGTCTTCAGATCGATCACGAACATGGCGTCGGGGACGCGCTGCATGTTCTTGACGCCGCCGAGGTTGGCGCGCAGCTTGGCGAGGTCGGCCTGGGCGGCCATCCGCTCGCGCGTGGGCAGCAGCGCAAGCTGGCCCTCGGTCTCGTAGCGTTCGAGGTCGTGCAGCCGGCGGATGCGCAGGCTGATCGTTTCGAAGTTGGTCAAGAGGCCGCCGAGCCAGCGGTGGTTGACGAACGGCATGTCGGCCGATTCGGCGACGTCCTTGATCGTGTCGCGCGCCTGCTTCTTGGTGCCGACGAACAGCACGGTGCCGCCGCGGTGGGAGATGTCGGAGGCGAAGGCCTGCGCCTGCTCGAGCAGGGCCTGCGTCTTGACGAGGTCGATGATGTAGTTGCCGCCGCGCTCTCCGAAGATGAAGCGGCGCATCTTTGGGTTCCAGCGGCGCGTCTGGTGGCCGAAATGAACGCCTGCCTCCAGCAGCTCCGCGATGCCTACCTGAGCCACGAGTACTCCCTTTATTTTTAATTTGATGACGACCGACTGAAGACGCGGACCCGGCTGAAGCGACGCATGGTTCGCAGTGCCGGGCAGGGCCGCGTCCGACATCGGACGGATAGAAGGTCTGTGAACGGCTCAGGATAGCCGCTCGGCACGTGCGAGCGCCTCGCGCAGATCGCCGGGGAGCGGCGAGCGGACGTCGATCGGAGCGCCTGTGATGGGGTGCGCGAAGGCCAGGCGCGCGGCGTGCAGGAACTGCCGTTGCAGGCCGAGCGCGCCGCGCCCGCCGTACTCGGGGTCGCCGGCTACGGGGTGCCCGATGGCCTGCAGGTGCACGCGGATCTGATGCGTGCGCCCCGTCTCCAATTTGAGCTTGAGCAGCGAATGCTCGGGCAGGGCGCGGTCGAGCTCGAAGTGCGTGCGCGCCTCGCGCGGGTGGGCGCCGCCGACGGCCATGCGCGTGCGCGCATGCGGATCGCGACCGATCGGGGCCTCGATCGTGCCGCTGCGCGCCGGTGGGCGCCCGATCACGAGCGCAAGGTACTCGCGTTCGATCTCGCGCTGCTGCAGGGCGCGCTGGAGCTTGGCGTGGGCAAGCTCTGAGCGCGCGACGACGAGCAGCCCTGAGGTGTCGCGGTCGAGGCGATGGACGATGCCGGCGCGGTCGGGGTCGCCGCCGGCCGGCGCGGCTGCTCCAGGGCCGGCGGCGGCACTCTGGGCGAGCAGCTGCGAGAGCGTGTCCTCGCGGTGACCCTTGGCGGGGTGCACGACGACGCCTGCGGCCTTGTCGACGACGAGCAGGTGCTCATCCTCGTAGGCGATCGCAAAGGGCTCGGTGGTGTCGGCGCTCATGCCTCAGCGCGCTTTGCTGCCTGGCGGGCGTGGTCGATCACGAGAAACAGGATCAGCACGCCGAAGGTGATCGACATGTCGGCGAGGTTGAACGGCGGCCAGCCGAGCGGAAGCTTGATGAAGTCGGTCACGGAGCCCTCGCGCAGGCGGTCGACGACGTTGCCGATGGCGCCGCCGATCAGCATCCCGGTGGGCAGCCAGATCAGCCGCTCGCGCGTGTGCAGGGCGAAGTAGACGAGCAGCGCGAGCAGCGCAACGGCGATCAGGATCGTGATCGCGATGTGGCTGCCGGGCAGGAAGCCGAAGGCGACGCCGTGGTTGCGTGTGTTGACGAGCTCGACGCCGGGCAGCAGTTTGCGTTCTTCGCCCTCTGCGATGTCGGCGTTGACGGCGTGCTTTGTCACCTGGTCGGCGGCGACGACGAGCACCAGCACGAGCGCGGCGCGCAGCCATGGGCCAGCGGCGCGCATGAGTGCTCAGCCGTGGATCAGGTTGTTGACGACGATGGAGTTGACGATCTGCAGCGTGAAGATCGCGAGGATCGGGCTGAAGTCGAGCCCGCCGAAGGATGGGAGCACGCGTCGGAAGATGCGCAGGAAGGGCTCGCAGATGTCGCGCAGGAAGCCGAGCACGGCGTCGAGCGTGCGCGAGTAGGGCGGGCGGATCCCTACGGAGAACAGCAGCTGGATCACGATGTAGAGGATGATCAGCAGCGTGTAGACGTAGATCAGCGTCGAGAGGTAATCGGCGATCTGCGTGCGGGCGCTGGCGAGGAGCATCGGCCTCAGCGCGCCTTCGGCCGGGGTCGCCGGGCGGCTGCAGCACGGCATCGAGCGCGTCGCTGAAGGCGGCGCGCAGGCCTGCGCGCTCGAGCGCGTCGAGCCCGCGCGCGGTGATCCCGCCGGGCGAGGTGACCTCGCGGCGCACGGCGACGGTGTCGTAGTCGCGCGTGCGCAGCAGCTCGGCCGTGCCGGCGAGCGTCTGCACGACGAGCTCGGCGCCCTGCGCGGCGGGAATGCCCTTGCGCACGCCGGCGTCGATCTGCGCCTCGGCGACGAGCGCGACATAGGCAGGGGCGCACGACATCAGGCCCATGGCAACGTCGACGAGCGCGTCATCGAGCACGACCAGCGTGCCGAGCTCGGCGAAGGAGGACGCGACGAGCGCGTCGAGCGAGGCGTCGCGGTCGGGATGCTCGCGTTCGGCCCTGTCGACAGCATCGCGCCCCTGCACGACGGCGCCCTGGCGCACCTCGACGGGCAGCGAGGGGATGAAGCGGTACACGGGAATGCCGGGATAGGCCTCGCGCAGCGCCTGCAGCGGCGTGGCAGCGAGGATCGAGGCGACGGCCTTGGCGTGCGGCGCGACTTCGGCGGCCACGTCGTGGAGTTGCGCGGGCTTGTGGCAGAGCACGACCAGGTCGGCCCGCTCCGCGACATCGGCGTTGCTTGCGAGCGTCTCGCCGCCCATCTCGGCCGCGAGCGCCTCGGCCCGCGCGTGCACGGGGTCGGCGCACAGCACAGGCTTGCCCCAGCCACGGGCCAGCGCCCGCGCCATGTTGCCTGCTCCAATCAGCCCAACTTGCATACGACCATCCAGACTAGACCTAGGCCCGGTTCGTCCGAGCCGCGCCTAGCTCTGATTGAAAAAGCCCTTCTCTATGAGACGGGCCCTCTCCTCGGCGGAGATCTCGACGTTGCGCGGCGTCAGCATGAAGACCTTGTCGGCGATCCGCTGCATGCCGCCGTCGAGCGCGTATGTGAGCCCGGAGGCGAAGTCGATCAGGCGCTTGGACAAGTCTGTCTCGGCGGACTGCAGGTTGAGGATCACAGGGACGGAGTCCTTGAACTTGTCGGCGATCTGCTGGGCGTCGTTGAAGGACTTGGGGATCACGAGGTGCACGCGCACATCTCCGTTGGGAGCAACCGACTTGAGCACGGTTGTCGGGCGTCCACCGCCGCGGCGGGAGCCGCCTTCCTCCTCGGCGAAGATGTCGTCGAACTCGTCGCGGCGACGGCGCAGACGGCGCACGTTGGGCCGCTCGCGGTAGCGATCCTCGATCTCCGCCTCGGGCGGAGCGTCGTCGAAGTCGTCGTGATACTCCTCGGCAAGGCCGAAGTAGACGAGCGCGCTGTGCCAGGAGTCGCGGAAAGCCATTGGTGTAGGTGCGTTTTCGCCCGGCAGGGCAAATTCCCTGCTCGCGGCGGATTTGATGCTCATGCTAGTGCCCGCCTCCGCGGAATGCCCGGGTCGGCGAGCACGAGTCACGATCTGCCGAGATCGCCTCGGCGGCGAACGTGATCGTCCGCCGCCAACGCGAGCCCTAATCGTACAGCCGCGTGCCGATTCTCACAATGCTCGCGCCCTCCTCGACCGCGACGAGGTAGTCCTGCGAAGTGCCCATCGAGAGGTGCTCGAGCTCATGCTCGTCGGCCAGCTCACGCAGCTTGGCGAACCACGGCCTGCTCTGCTCGGGGTCGTCGGCGAGCGGCGGCATCGTCATCAGCCCAGCCACTGGCACGGGCGAGCGCTCGATGAACTCACCGAGCTGCTCGGGCGCGACGCCGGCCTTCTCCTGCTCGCCCGCGATGTTGACCTCGATCAGGATCCGCAACCCCGGTCGGGCTTGCGGCAGCTGGCGCTCGATCGCGCGCAGTGCGGACTCGGAGGCGACTGAGTGGATCAGGCGCACGCAGGGCACGATTTCGCGCACGCGGCGGCTCTGCAGCTGGCCGATGAAGTCCCACTCGAACAGCTCGCCGTGGGCGGCGTGCCTGGTCTGCAGCTCCTGCGCGCGGTTCTCGCCGACGAGCCGGATGCCGGCCTCGGCGAGCAGCGGCAGGTCCTCGTTGCGGATGTACTTGATCGCCGCAAGCAGCTCGACCTTGCGCGACTCCCCACCGCGGCGGGCGTGTGCCGAGCGCTGTGCAGCGGCGTCGATCTGCTCACGTATGCGCGCGACGTTCGTGCGGATGCGAGCGACGTCGAGGTTCTCGATCAGCCGCGCCATGCGATGCCCTCGCCCCCGGTCATCCGACCCACGCGATGCCAGCCTGTCTTCCGGCGCGCTTGCCCTGGCGGCGGTGGGAGAAGAAGCGCTCGTCGCAGATCGTGCACGTGTCGGCGTGCGAGACGCCCGCAACGCCGGCGGCGAGCAGTTTGTCGCCGGCGATCGCGCGCAGGTCGATGTTCTGGCCGCGGCGATATTCGGCGGCCGTCGAGTCGGTGCCCTCGACATCGGGGCTCGTACCGAATACGGCATGCACCTCCTCGCCGACCTCGTAGCAGCAGACGCCTGCGCCGGGGCCGACGACGGCCTCGATCGGGCCTGTCGCGCCCAGCTCGCGCAACGCGCGAACCGACTCCTTGAGCACGCCGGCTGCGAGCCCGCGCCAGCCGGCATGGACCATCGCCACGACAGCTCCTCCCCCGTCCGTCTCAGCACCGAGCGCGACTGGCAGGCAGTCGGCGGTGAGAACCATCATGCCGGCTCTGCGGAGCGCCGTGGCGTGTCCGTCGGCGTCGATCGCGACCGCCTCTCCCCCGCTGCCTGCAATCTCCTGAACACGCTGCACGGTCGAGCCGTGGACCTGGCGGCTCGCGCAGAGCCAGTCCAGGCCGAGGTCATCGCATAGCCGGTCGCGGGCTGCGCGGCCATGCTCGTGCTCGTCGCCGGTTTGCGTCGAGAGGTTGCCGTGGGCGCGCGAAGTGAAAAGAACCTGGGCGCCGCCGGGCAGCTCGTGCCTGATGGACATCACAGCCGCGCCGGTATCAACCGGACCGCTCATCCAGCAGCTCGACATTGCACCGAAGCGACGGAGCGCGCGTCGATCTGCCGTCGGCCGTCAGCAGCGTTACATCGAGCGTCTCCGCTAGTGCCACGTATGCGGCGTCGGAGGGCGTGAGGTTGTCGCAAAGCTCCCAGATGCGGGGCATGAGCGGCAGATGGGGCGCCCTCACGAGGTTCAGCTCCGCCAAGTCACCCAGCGCCTGCTGCGCGCCAGCCGGCTCCAACCAACCTGCCTCGAGTTGGCGGCGCCAGGCCATGGCGACCTTGAGATCGACGATCTCGGGGGCACACAGCACCCGCTCCGTCTCGATGCGGTTGCGCATGCGACGGCCATCTGATCCATCGTCACCGAGCGCAGTCGCCAAGACAGACGCGTCAACGACGATCACGACGCACGAGCGTCGCGTTCTTCACGAATTACTCGTGTCGCAAAGTCAAGGGGCAGCCTTGCCCCGGTCCGTCTGCCGGCTCGATCGAACAGCTCCTTGATCGTCGGTCGGGCCGCCTGCTCTTCCAGCGTCGCGAGCAGGTACGCCTGCAAGGACTGACCTGCATCGTCGGCACGACGGCGCAACGTCTCGTGGACCTCGGTCGGCACGTTCTTTATCTGCACGCTGGGCATTGAGGCAGTGTAGCGCCATTTTGGCGCCACTCTCTTCCACTACGGTTCGAGCGCCGCGCGAAGCTCCGCATCGGCCGTCTCGGCGGCGATCCCCCCGTCGAGCTTGCGCATCAGCGCGCGGCGCAGGTGCCGGCCGATCCCGAGGCCTGGCGCGATTCCAGCCCGAAGCAGATCGTCACCCGTGATCCGCAGACCTACGTCGCGCAGCTCTGAGAGCCAGCGCCGCGCGGCATCGGCTGCCTCCTCGTGCCCGGCCGCCGCGGCGATGCCCCCCGCCAGCGCAACCGCCTCCAGCGGCTCCCCGTGCGCGATCTCGTAGATCTGCGACGGCGCATCGGTGTGGCGCAGACGCTCGGCGATGCGGGGGGCAAGGATCGCGCTGCGTACCGTGTGCTCGCGCTCGGCGCCGGGGAACTCCCAGCGGTCGAGCAATGTGCGCAGGCGGGTTTGATAGTCGGTCGAGTCGAAGGAGTGTCCCGGGCGCAACAGCGAGGCGAGCAGCAGCACATCAGGCCGGCCGTCGGGTGGCCCCGGCAGCTCTCCAAGGGCCGCGCGGGCGAGCGGCGCGTCGAGCTCGATCGCCTCATGCAGCGCCGAGAGCACGCCGAGCTGCTCCAGCGACTCCAGCGCCGCCACGGGATCGGGCTCGGCGAGCGTCAGGCGCAGCTCGGCGCCGATGCGCGCCGGGGAGACCGTCTGGAGCGCGCCCTTCTCAATCGCCTCGGCCGCGAGCTGCGCCGAATGAGGCTCGATCCCGAAGCCGAGCCGAGCGCGATATCGCGCGATGCGCATCAGGCGCGTCGGGTCGTCGCGGAAGCTCTCGTCATGCAGAACGCGGAGCACTCCCGCGTCGAGATCCTCCCGCGCCGTCCTTGCGCCCGTGAGCTCCCCGCGATGCGCACCGTTCAGCGCGACCGAGAGCGTGTTGATCGTGAAGTCGCGCCGGTCCAGGTCGCTTGCGATCGTGCCGAGGTCGACCTCGGGTAGCGAGCCCGGGGCCGGGTAGCGCTCCGAGCGTCGCGTTGCCACGTCGATCTGCCCCCCGTCCCAGCGGACGAGCGCCGTCCGAAAGCGCTCGTGCAGGGTCATCTCGAAACCTTCCTCGGAGCTCTCGCCCGCGATCGTGTCCAACTCGTCAGCGAGCGCACGCGCGAAGCCGGCGGCGTCGTCGTCCACGACCACATCCAGCTCACGGGGCGTCCGCCCGAGCAGAAGGTCTCGTACCGCACCGCCGATCAGCGCGACTTCGCCGCTGCGTGCCTCGGCAGTCCTTCGCAGCTGAGCCCCGCCGGGCACCCCCCGCAGCCCTTCCAGGACATCAAGGCCGTTGGGTGAAAGTGCGTTCACGGTCCCAGCTTGCGTCGACCGCGGGCCTCAGCCCACGCGCACGGGTATCCCGGCCGCGACCAGGTGCGCCTTGGCCTCGGCGATCGTGTGGCGGCCGTAGTGGAAGATCGACGCGCACAGCGCCGCGTCGGCGCCCGCGCGCAGCGCCTCGGCCAGGTGCTCGAGCTCGCCCGCGCCGCCCGAGGCGATCACCGGCACGCTGACCGCCTCGCTGACGGCTTCGATCAACGGCAGGTCATAGCCGTCGTTTGTGCCGTCGCGGTCCATGCTCGTCAGCAGGATCTCGCCGGCACCGCGCTCGACGCCCTCGCGCGCCCACTCGACCACGTCGCGCCCAGTCGGCGTGCGCCCGCCGGCCAGGTACGCCTCCCACTTCGACGGGTGCTCCAAGCCCTCGCCGACGAACGGATCCGCTTTGGCGTCGATCGCGAGCACGACGCACTGCGAGCCGAACACCTCCGCCAGCTCGTTGATCAGCTCCGGGCGCTTCAGCGCCGCCGAGTTGACCGAGACCTTGTCGGCGCCCGCGTCGAGCACCGCCTGAGCATCCTCCGCCGAGCGGATGCCGCCGCCGATCGTGAACGGCACGAACACGTCATCCGCCGTCGCGCGCGCCAGCTTGGCGATCGTGTCGCGCTTCTCGTGCGTCGCCGTGATGTCGAGGAAGATCAGCTCATCTGCGCCCTCGCGGTCGTAGTGAGCCGCCAGCTCGACAGGGTCGCCCGCGTCGCGGATGTCGAGGAATTCGACGCCCTTGACGACGCGCCCGTCGTCGACGTCGAGGCACGGGATGATGCGCTTGAAGTGCACCGGCCTACGGTAGCCCGTCTGTTCAGGGGGCGGCGGGAACGACTGCATAGCCACACGCGACCGTTGCGTCCGCCAGGTCGCGATCCCACGTGACCATGATGAGCGCAGCGTCTTCGATCGCGATCGCAGAGGCGAGATGAACGGCGTCGTACCCGCGCAGACCGTGAAGCTCGGCCAGTTCTCCGGCGAACTGCGCCAGCGCGCCGTCGATGCCGATCACGCGAAGCTCGGCGTACAGACCGTCGATCGCGCGGACGGCGCTGCGCAGCGTGCGCTTGTCGATCCGGCCCGTTCGGAAGGCCGACGCAGCCGCCGCACGCGCCTCTGGGTACATGAGCTGGCTGGACGCCACCGACTCGACCTTGTCCCACAACTCTTTGGCTACGTCTGATCCCTGCTCGGCGAAAATGAGCTTGATCAGCGCCGACGTATCGAAGTAGGCAATCAGCGCCGCTGCTCGGCGACGAGGTCGGATACCGGCTCTGGTGAGCGGAGTTGCCGGTGCTCTGCGCTGGTCCGCTTGCGCTGGGTGGGCTCTCGCACGAGTCCCCGCGCGCGCAGATCGGCAAGCGGGTCCGCTGCGTTCACGGGCGAGAGACGGGCGACTCGCCTGCCCCGCATCGTCACCACCACCTCGCCGCCCTCAGCAGCATGGCGCACATATCGACTCAGCTGATCGTGCAGCTCACGTACGCCGACTTCGGCCTTTGGCTGATGTAGCGTCATTCAACAAAGAATAGGCGCTACATGCGGAAGATGCAAGGCAAGCAAGCCAGACGGCGGTGCATGCCGCAGCGCCGTCGCGAACGGCCCTCGCATGCCTCAGCCATCGAGCACGGCGAGCGCCTCGGCGACCGTGAAGCGACGCTCATACAGCGCCTTGCCGACGATCACGCCGTCGAGGCCCTCGAGCTGCTGCTCTGAGCGCAGCGCCGCGATTGCCTGCAGGTGCTGAAGCTCGCCGATGCCGCCCGAGAGGATCACGCTGCCGTCGCCCGCCGCCCGCGCCGCCATTGCCGCATCCTCGCCGTCGATCCCGTCGAGCATCCCGTCGTGATCGATGTTCGTGTAGACGAAGCGCTTGACGCCGCCCCTACCCTCGCTCCAGCGTTCGATCGCCTCGCGCGCCGAGACCTCCGTGGCCTCCAGCCAACCGTGCGTCGCGACGAACCCGTCGCGCGCGTCGATCGAGATCAGCACGTTCTCGTGTCCGTGCTCTTCCATCGCGCGAAACGGCAGCTCCGGGTCCGTGAAGATCGCCGTTCCCAGGATCACCCGCCTCGCGCCGGCTTCGAACGCCGCCTGGATCGACACGTCTGAGCGCAGGCCGCCGCCGAACTGCACCGGCAGGCCGAGCTCGTCCACGATCGTGCGCAGGTGCTCGATGTTCACCGGCTCGCCGCTCTTCGCGCCGTCCAGGTCGACCACGTGCAGCCAGCGCGCGCCTTCCTGCGCGAACGCGCGCGCCGCCGACAGCGGGTCCTGGTCGTAGACCTTCTTCGCCTCGAAGTCGCCCCTGATCAGGCGCACCGCGTTGCCGCCGAGGATGTCGATCGCCGGGTAGAGGTTCACTGGCGGCGGAGTCTCAGATGCCCGCTCGCACGCCGCGCGCGCTCGTCTCCGCGCGGGCCTGCAGGCAGATGCGGGCAAAGTTCGACAGCAGGCGCAGCCCCGCCGCCGAGGACTTCTCCGCGTGGAACTGCACGCCGTAGAACGAGCCCTTCTGCACGGCCGTCACGAACTGCGTGCCGTACGCGGCCATGCCCAGCACGTCCTGCTCGCGCTCCGGCTCCGCCGCCAGCGAGTGCACGTGGTAGAAGGCGCATTCCCGCGGCAGGCCCGCGATCAGCGGCGAGTCCGGTTTCGTGAAGCGGACCTCGTTCCAGCCGATGTGCGGCAGCTTCAGCGAGCCCGCCCGCAGCGCGTGCACTTCGCCCGCGATCAGGCCCAGGCCGTCAGCGCCGCCGAGCTCCGGCGAGTAGTCGAACGCCAGCTGCAGGCCGAGGCAGATGCCGAGCACCGGCGTGCCCATCATCACGCGGTCGCGGATCAGTTCGTCCAGGCCCAGCTCGCGCAGGTTCTCCATCGCGCGCGGGAACGCGCCGACGCCCGGCACGACCAGGCCGTCGGCCAGTCGCAGCTGCTCGACGTCCGAGCTGATGCTGGCGCGCACGCCGACGTGCGCCAGCGCCTTCTCGACCGAGCGGCGGTTGCCCATCCCGTAGTCGAGCACCGCAATCTCAACGGGCTCATCGACGAGCGGCGTCACGAGGTCAACGTCCCCTTCGTGCTCGGCACGCCCGTCTCGCTCGGGTCGATCGACGCCGCCTGGCGCAACGCCCGTGCGAACGCCTTGAACGCCGCCTCGATCATGTGGTGGGCGTTGGAGCCCGCTTCCACGCGCAGGTGCAGCGTCAGCTTGGCCGCATTCGCCAGCGCGCGGAAGAACTCCTCCGTCAGCTCGTGCTCGAAGCCGCCCGTCGAGCCTGGCGGCAGCTCTGCCTCGAACAGCGTGAACGGTCGCCCCGAGATGTCCAGCGCACAGCTCGCGCGCGCCTCATCCATCGGCACCGTCGCCGCGCCGTAGCGGACGATCCCGCTGCGGTCACCCAGCGCGCCGTCGAGCGCCTGGCCGAGCACGATCGCCGTGTCCTCCGCCGTGTGGTGCGCCCCTGTCTCCAGATCGCCCGTGACCTTCACTTTCAGGTCCAGACGCCCGTGGCGCGCGAGCAGGTCGAGCATGTGGTCGAGGAAGCCCACGCCCGTCTCGCGCGTGCCCGCTCCCGTGCCTTCGAGCGCGAGCGACAGGCGCACGTCCGTCTCGCCCGTGCGACGCTCGATGCTCGCCGTCCTTTCGTTCTCTTCACTCATGAAAATCGTCGCTCGGCTCAGCCGTCTGACCCATTGTCGCCGATCCGCGCCTCCATCGAGCGCGCGTGCCACTCGAAGCCCTCAGCACGCGCGATCGGCACGCCCGCGCTCGCCAGCTTGCCCGCGCCGTCGGGGGAGACGCGCACCTCGGCCATGCGCCGGCGGAAGTGGCGCGGGGAGAGCATCGAGGCGAAGCGCGCCGCGCCGACCGTCGGCAGGATGTGGTTCGAGCCGACCACGTAGTCGCCGAATGCGGTGGCGCTCGAAGCACCGACGAACAGGCAGCCCGCACTGCGCACGCGCGAGGCCTGCGCCTCCACGTCGGGGCCGATCAGCTGCAGGTGCTCCGGCGCGAACTCGTTGGCGATCTGGATCGCCTGCTGGGAGTCGAGCGCCTGCACGAGCGCGAACGTGCCCGCCGCCGCGCCGCTCCCCGGAAGCTCCGCGTCCAGGCGCTGCAATGCGTTCTCCAGCGCCTCGATCGCGCCCGGGCCCGCCGAGACGCCGACGACCAGGCTGCCCTCGCCGTGCTCGCCCTGCGCCAGCATGTCGAGCGCCGCCAGCTCCACGTCGCCCTCGTTGAGCTCTGAGCCGAGCACGACCAGCAGGTCGCTCGGGCCCGCGAAGCCGTCGATGCCGACCTTCGCCGAGAGCTGCGCCTTGGCCTCCTGCACGTACAGGTTGCCCGGCCCCACGATCACGTCCACGCGCCTGACCGTCTCCGTGCCGTACGCCAGCGCCGCGATCGCCTGCGCTCCGCCCATCCGGTAGACGCGCTCCACGCCGCACAGCCGGCACGCGCCGAGGATCGCCACGTCGATCTCGCCGTCCTCGCCCGGCGGGCTGCACACGGCCACGTCGAGCACGCCCGCCGCGCGCGCCGTGACGACGCCCATCGCCACCGTGCTCGGATACGGCGCGCGGCCGCTCGGGACATAGATCGCAGCCGAGTCGACCGGCAGCTCGCGCAGCGCGATCCGCTGGCCCTGCGGCAGATCGACCGTCGCGTCTCGGCCCACGCCCGCATCCGCCACCTGCGCCACGTTCGAGATCGTCACCTGCAGGCCCGCCACGAGCTCCAGCGGCATGCGCTTGATCGCCTCGTCGAGGTCCTCCGGGGCGACCAGCAGCGGGCTTGGCTCGACGCCCTTCGTGTCGAACTCGCGCGTGTAGTGGAGCACCGCCTGATCGCCACCGTCGCGGACGCGCTCGAGGATGTCCCGTACTGGCTGCTCGACCGAGTCGCCGTCCGGCACGAGCGCGCGCAGGTGCGCCGCCACGCCGGGCGGGCCGCCGAGGCGCTCGAGCTCGGCTATCTCGACGCGCTCGATTTGCATCGCTCAGCCGACGCCAGCGGCCGGGAGCGCGCGCAGCTGATCGAGCAGGTCGTCGATCTGCGCCGCCTTCAGCTTGTGCGAGACCGGGTTGGCGATCAGCCGCGCCGTGCACAGCACGATCTCCTCGCGCACGACCAGGTTGTTCTCGCGCAGCGTCGTGCCCGTCGCCGTGAGGTCGACGATCGCGTCGACCATGCCCGTCAGCGGCGCCAGCTCGACCGAGCCCTTGACCTCGACGATCTCGCTCTGGCGGCCCGTCTCCTCCAGATAGCGCGTGGCGATCCGCGGGTACTTCGTCGCCACGCGCATCACGCCGAGACGGCGCAGCGACTCGAGCGCCGGGTCCTCGTCTGGACTGCTGCTCGCCTTGCTCGCGAGCACCATCGTGCAGCGGCCGAAGCCGAGGTCGAGCAGCTCGTACACGTCGCGCCCTCGCTCCCCCGGGGCGTGCGCGAGCTGCTCGAGCAGCACGTCCTTGCCCGTCACGCCGATGTCCGCCGCCCCCGCCTCGACGTACGTGGGCACGTCCGAAGGTCGCATCGTGACGACGCCGATGTCCTCGAACAGCAGCTTGCGGTCGTTCGTGCGCAGCTCCTCCGTGTCGATCCCGAGCGTCGCCAGCAGGTCGACCGTGCCGGCGAACAGGGCGCCCCGCGGGACCGCGATGACCAGGCCGTTGCCGGCACTCATCGCGACTCTCCGGCCGTCGCCACCGAGCGCAGCTCCGACAGCGCCCCCGTGCCGCGTTCCTCGCCCGCCAGCGCCTGGTGCAGCGAGTCGACGTACAGCGCGAAGCCGACCGCCGGCAGGCTGCGCCCGAAGCGCCCGAGCAGCTCGTCATAGCGCCCGCCGCCGCCGATCGGAGCGCCGATCGCCGGGTCGTAGACCTCGAACACGGCGCCCGTGTAGTAGCCGATGTTGCGAATCAGGCCGAGGTCGAAGATCACGCGCGCAGCGACGCTCTCCTCGAGCAGCTCATACACCCGGCGCATGCCCGTGACCGCCTCCACGGCGGGCGCAGGCGCATCGGTCAGCAGCTCCGGCCCGCCGCGGCGCTGGGGCACGTCGAGCAGCAGCTCGGCTGCCTCGCCGGAGACGCCCGCCTCGTCGAGCAGGTGCTCGAGCGCGACGAAGTTGCGCCGCACGAGCGCTTGCAGCAAGCCGTCGCGGTGCTCCTCGGGAACGCGCAGGCTCTCCATCAGCGCCGGGAACAGCGACGCGTCGCCGACGCCGATGCGGAAGTCTTTGAGGCCGACTGCCTCGAGCGATGAGCACAGCACCGTCAGCGCTTCCGCTGTTCCCTCCGGGGCGGGCGCCCCGATCAGCTCGATGCCGGCCTGCAGCATCTCGCGCAGCTGCCCGCGCTGGGGGCGCACGCCGCGGTAGGTGTGGGCGAAGTAGCAGAAGCGAAGCGGCGTCGGGCTGTCGACGTAGCGCGTGGCAACGACGCGCGCGATCGGCGCGGTCATGTCCGAGCGCAGCACGAGCACGGCACCTGTCTCGTCGAACACGCGGTAGGCGGGGCGCGCTTCGGCCATGTCGGCGCGCGCGAGCACCGACTCGTACTCGAGCGCCGGGGTGTAGATCTCGCCGTATCCGTGCTCGTCGAAGACGCGACGCAGCGTGTCGGTGATCAGGCGCACCTCGCCGGTCTCCTGGGGGAGCACGTCGCGGGTGCCGGAGGGGATTGGGTGGATCATGGTTTGCTCACGACCGGGGGAAAATTAAACGGCATCCAGCCTCTTGGGTCGGGCCGGACTCCACTTCAGGGTTGCAGAGAACGTTCCGTCCGCCCCGACACGTTACGGGCCGGCCATCCGGGCCGGCTGTGCTCGTGCCTTGCGGACTGCCTGTCGCTGACCTGGACGCCCGCCCCGGCTACGCGGGGACGGGCTCGGTTGCGACGCGCTCGATGCGGGCGCCGAGCTCGCGCAGGCGCTCGTCGATCCGCTCGTAGCCGCGGTCGATCTGGCGGATGTTGCCGATCTCGCTGCGCCCGTCGGCGCACAACGCCGCGAGCAGCATGGCCATGCCGGCGCGGATGTCGGGCGACTCGACGCGCTCGCCGCGCAGGCGGCGCGGGCCGGTGACGATCGCGCGGTGTGGGTCGCACATGACGATGTCGGCGCCCATCAGGATCAGCTTGTCGGTGAAGATCAGGCGGTTCTCGAACATCCACTCGTGCACGAGGATCGAGCCCTCGGCCTGCGTTGCAAGCGCCACCGCAATAGACGTCAAATCGGCGGGGAAGGCGGGCCACGGGCCGTCCTGGATCTTGCTCTTGAACTCGCCGACGTCTGACTGCGCGACGAGCTTCTGCCCGCCGGGCACGAGCACGTCGTTGCCGTCGAGCGTCGAGCGCAGGCCGAGCCGCTCGAACACGAGGCGGATCATGCGCAGGTCGCCGGGGACGGTGTCCTTGATCCGCAGTTCGCCGCCGGTCACGCCGGCGAGCGCCATGAAGCTGCCGATCTCGATGTGGTCGGGGGCGACGTCGTGCTCGCATCCGTGCAGGCGCTCGGCGCCGTTGACGGTGATCAGGTTGGAGCCGATCCCCTGGATGTCGGCGCCCATCTTCACGAGCATGCGCGCGAGGTCCTGCACGTGGGGCTCGGAGGCGGCGTTGCCGATCACGGTCGTGCCGGGCGTGAGCGCGGCGGCCATCAGCACGTTCTCGGTGGCCATCACGGAGGGCTCGTCCATGAACACGTCGGTCGAGCGAAGTCCGCGCGGGGCGTGCAGGGCGATCGTGCCGTTGCACTCGACGTCGGCGCCCATCGAGCGGAACGCGTCGAGGTGCGGATCGAGGCGGCGGCGGCCGATCACGTCGCCGCCGGGCGGCGACATCACGGCGCGGCCGAAGCGTGCGAGCAGCGGACCGGCGAGCAGGAAGGAGGCTCGGATCAGCTCGGCCAGCTCGCGCTCGATCGCGATCTCGCGCGCGTTGGCGGCGCACAGGGCGAGTTCGTTGGGACCGCGCCACTGGGCTGTGACGCCGAGTGCCTTGAGGATGTCGAGCATGGCCTCGACGTCGCGGATGCGCGGGACGTTGCGCACGAGCACCTCATCCTCGGTGAGGAGTGCGGAAGCGAGGATCGGCAGCGCGCCGTTCTTGTTCCCGGCAGGAACCATCGTGCCGGAAAGCGGGACGCCACCTTCGATGACGAACTTCTCCATGAGCTGGGTGCGCCGCCGGCGACGGCCCCACGGTGGGGCTTTCGCATCGCGCCTGGCAAGCGTAACAGCCATCTGAACGGTCAAGTTCGCGGCGCGCGGGCGCTCACCTGCACGTGTCGGTCGGAACGGACTCATTGCGACTCCGCTGGAAGATTTGATCAGGCGATCGGGTCTGCGACGACCCGATCGTCGGAGACGATCTGCAATTCTCGTTGCAGGCTACAAAGCCAGAGAATGGCTCTGCGATGCGGGTTTACGGCAGTTCGCCCGATGCGTACACACGTTCGTATCAGGCCTCCTGCGGCATCCGTCCGATGAGCTTCCTAGCTTACGAACAGATGTTCGCTTCGACAAAGAGCTCCTCGCTCGCGCAGCGCACGCTCGGCGCCCTGCGTCTCACCCGCTCGTTCCTACTGCTCGAGGACGACTATGACGTCGACTGGGAGGTCGACCTGGACGAGCCACTGACGCAGACGACCCATCCACACCGAGCGTCGCTGCGCGGGCCAGGGAGTCGCTCGCGCCGGCTCGCCAAGCGGCGGCCCGGCCAGATCAAGTCGACACGCCATCATTGCCTCTCCCCCGTCGGCAAGCCGGCGATCGATCAACTGGAGGCCAGCGATGGAGCAAAGACTCAGCGTCATCACGCTCGGAACAAGCGATCTGAGGCGCGCACGGGCCTTCTATGAAGGCCTCGGCTGGCGCAGCCGCGCTGCCGGAGATGACGACGTCGTGTTCTTCCAGATCGGCGGCAGCGTGCTCTCGCTGTGGGACCGCGAGCGGTTGGCCGAGGACAGCGGCGTCGAGGCCGGCAGCGGCTGGGGCGGCGTGACGCTCGCGCACAACGTCGGCTCGGCGGCGGAGGTGGATGAGATCATCGAGCAGGCGCGCGCGGCGGCCGGGACGATCTCGCGCGAGCCGGGCGAGACGTTCTGGGGTGGGTACTCGGGTGTGTTCGTCGATCCGGACGGGCATCCGTGGGAGGTGGCGCACAATCCGCATTGGACGCTGGGCGAGGACGGGAGCGTCACGCTCGGGGCGTAGCGCCCCGCGCGCGTGCCCGGCGGTCAGTCCTGCAGAGCGAGGCCCGCCGACACGCGTGCGGCGAGATAGCCGGGCACGCTGAGCACGGCGAGCGCGGCGGCTGTGACGATTCCCAGGGCCGCGAGCGCGGTCGGCAGGGCCACGGAGCGGACGACGGGGTAGTTGATCACCTCGGCGAGCGCGCGATCCAAGAGCTGCTGGCCGAGCAGACCGAGCAGCGCCCCCCCGGCGCAGCCGACGAGCAGCAGCAGGACGCTCTCGAGCAGGATCGTGCCCCACAGCTCGCGCGGTGAGAAGCCCTCGAGCTTCAGCTTGGCCAGGCGCGGGCGGCGCTGCCAGACCATCGCGCCCATCGCGGCGGCCGTGGCGAGGATCGCGGCGACGAGGATCAACGTGGCGATCTGCGACAGCCGCGCGAGCCCCTGGCGCGTGAGCGTGCGCTGCTTGCCGGCGTGCTGCTCGGCGGTCTGGGCGGTCAGGCCCGAGTCGCGCCCGAGTGCCCGTTCGACGGCGCGGCGACCCTCGGTCTGCGTGGTCCCGGGTGAGAGCAGTACGTTGAACGCGCTCGGCTCGGCACTTTCCCAGGCACGCGCGAAGTCGTCGGCGCTCATCACGATGGCGCCCGGCGCCCAGCCGATGTTGGTCGAGATGGCGGCGAGGCGGTAGGTCGAGGGGCGCGGCGCGGGCAGGGTGAACGAGTCGCCGATGTGCAGGTGGTGTTCGGAGGCGAGCGCCTGCGAGACGACGATCCAGCCGCCGGCTCGAACGTGCGCGCTCGCAGCCGCGAGATCGCCTTCGATGAGCTGGCTCGGCGGAATCAGCGGCTGGGCGGCGGCGGGCGGTGCGATCACCCAGATGCGCCGCCGGCGCCAGTCGAGCAGACCGCCGCGATAGGTGCGCACGGCGCGGACGCCGGGCACATGCTGCAGACGTGCCCGCGCGCTCGCGGGGAACGGTTGGGTCATCAGCAGGTTGAACGAGCCGGCCGGCGAGACCCACACGTCGGTGAACGCGTTCATGTCGTGCGCGGCGTTTTCGAGCCCGTGCTGCAGGTCGCCGTGGGCGCCCTGGATCGAGACGCTGCCGAACACGGCGATCGCGCCGGTTGCGGCGATCGCCACTGCCCGCGAGCGCCCAGCGCGCAGCTCGCTGACGGCGATGTGCGGCACGGCACTCGTCACTTTTCGCGCAAGGCGGGCAATCGAAGCGAGCATCGCGTCAAGGCCAAGCGGCAGCCAAAGGAGCAGCGCGCACGTCAGCGCCACCATGCCGGCGATCGCGGCTTGGGGCAGGACGAACAGCGTCAGCAGCGCGATCAGCACGAAGACAGCTCCGAGCGCGGTGCGCAGGCGGGTGCTGGTCCTGCTGGGGGCCGCCTCGCGCGGCGCGATCGCGGCGAGCGGATCGCGCGAGAGGATGTCGCGCAGCGGGCTGAGCACGGCGACGAAGGCCGCGAGCATCCCGCCGGCGACGGCGATCAGGACGCTCTGCCAGCCCACGACGCGCGCCGAGCCGACGGTGAAGGCAGAGGAGAGAAAGCCGGGATTGGAGTGAAACAGCTGGATCGAGAGCTCATCGCCGAGCGCGAGACCGAGCGCACAGCCGATCGTGCCGAGCACGGCTGCGTCGAGCATCAGCACGGCGATCACGGCGCGCGGCGTGTAGCCGTCGCGGCGCAGGTCGGCGATCAGCCGCCGGCGCTGGGAGACGGTCAGGAGCATCGCGTTGAAGGCGAAGAGGAAGCCGACGAGCGCGCTGATCACGGCGAACAGCACGGTCGACTGGTTGGCGGCAGCGGCGGCCTTGGCGAACAGCTGCTCGTCGTAGCTCGTCGAGGTGACGTTGAGCCGCCCCTCGGCCAGGCGGGTCAGGCTCGCCCGCACCGCCTGCTCGCGGCCGGGACTCGGCGTGAGGAGGATGCGCGTGACGCGGCCGGGCAGTCCGGCCATTTCCTGGGCGAAGGAGAGCGGGGCGACGACGATCGGCGTGTCGATCAGCGGCCCTATCTCATGGGCCGAGAGCTGTTTGTAGAGCGGCGCCTGACTGACGTGAGCGCCGATCTCGAGCGTCGCTTCGGCGCCGAACTTGGTCACACCGATGCTTCGCGCGAGTGGGCCGGGCATGACGATCGCTCCAATCCCGCCGAACGGCGCCAGCCGCGTGTGGCGCACGAGCGTGCCGCCGAGCTGCGTGAGGCTCTCGTCGGCGCCGATCAGCTCTACGGATCTGCTCGCGTGAGGGCCGAGCGCGTTGGCGTTGGCTTCGAGCAGCGGTGCTGCGAGCCTGACGCCGGGGATGTGGCGGATCTTGCCAAGGAGACTTTGGTCGAACCCGCGGGGGTCGCGTGAGAGCACCTGCAGCTTGGCGCTGCCGACGATCCCCTGCGAGAGCTGCGCGACCGAGCTCGAGAGGCTGTGACTGGCGATCTGCGAGGCGAACAGCAGCGCCACGCCGGCGGCGATGCCGACGACGGCGAAGCACTCCTGCAGCAGGCGCGAGCGCAGACGCACGCGGTACAGATGGAGCATGTTGGCGAAGCTCATGGCATGCACGGCCGGGCCGTCAGGCGCGTCTGGGCCGAGCCCGGTGGAGTCGTCATCCAGCGCTGTGCGGGACGGGCGCGGCGCCGGGCTCGTAGTCGTCGAGCCGACCGTCACGCAGGGCGAGCACGCGATCGGCGTAGCCGGCGGCGAGTGGGTCGTGACTGACGAGCACGACGGCCACGTCGCGCTCGCGGCAGAGCTCGCGCAGCAGCCCAAGCACTTCGTGGCTTCGCTGCGTGTCGAGGCTCCCGGTCGGCTCGTCGGCAAGCAGCAGGCGCGGCTCGGTCGACAGCGCGCGGGCGATCATCACGCGCTGGCGCTCGCCCATCGAGAGCGTCTCGGCGTGTTGCTCCAGGCGCTTGCCCAGTCCGAGCCGCTCGAGCAGCGGGGTCATGCGTGCGTGCGCCTCGCGCCAAGGCACGTTCTTCAGCAGCTTCAGCACGGCGTTGTCGAGCGCGCTCACGCCGGGGAGCAAGTCGAAGTTCTGGCGGATGAAGCCGAGCTGGGACAGACGGTATTCGGATGCCTCCTGCTCGGTGAGCGTCGAGATGTTGCGCCCGTCGACGAGCACCGAGCCGCTCGTCGGCTCGAGCAGCGCGGCCACCATCAGCAGCAGCGTCGTCTTGCCCGATCCGGATGGACCGTAGAGCGCGAGGAGCTCACCAGTTGGCACTTCCAGCGATACGCCGTCCACCGCACGGACCGTCTCGCCGCCCACGAGCTCGTAGTGCTTGACGAGCTCACGCAGCTCGAGCATCGCCACCCCGCGTCGGCGCACCGGTGGATACCGTCGTCGCGGGATCCGGCCCGGCGGCGACCCCGACAGCGCTCGAAGCCCGGCGCGAGCCGACGCCGCCGGCCAGGCGATGGAGCCTGAAGACGAGCAGCATCGGGCGCGCGAGCGGGCCAAGCGACGCTCGCACCCGGCGGGCCACGTCGTCGTCGCTTGGGGGCGCCTCGGGCGCGGCGAGGTAGCTGCAGGCCATGGCCGTCACCAGCAAGGAGTGGTTTGCACTGCCGGGCAGCTCCTGGGCCGCCTGCAGTGAGCCCGTCACCAGCTGCCGCAGCGCCGCCTCAGCCTCCCATCGCGACGGGTAGCAGTCCAGCAGGCACAGCTGGCCCGCTGCAGCGTCCTCCTGCTCGTCGACGAGACTGTCGAGCAGCGAGTGAAGCGCACCGATGCACGGAAAGTAGGCCGTCTCGATCATCGCCACGTTCTGCGCCGTGAGCGTTGGCGAAGCCGCGGCGGCGAGCAGCGCGTGTACGGGCAGCGAGGAGCCGGCAGCCGCGGCCACCTCCCACCAGGCGAATCCGGCGCTCGTCGGGCCCTGGCCTTCGGCCCATGACTGGAGCTCCCCCTCCCGGCCGAGACTGAGGCTCTGAAAGGCCACGATCCGCTCGGCGGCTCGGCACACCGCGGGTGCAACCGTGCCGTAGGAGGGCAGCTGCCAGGAGGCCGTCTCGCAGGCCGCGATCATCTCGGCGAGGAAGTCCCTGTCGACGCGCTCGCCCGCCGGGTGCGAGTCGTGCGTGGATGATTCGCCGCTCGGGTCGAGTGCAAGGAGCAGGGCCTGGTGGACATTCCTCGCGTTGCCCACCGGATCCTCGACCGGCTGCTCGGCGAGCAGGTCGGCGTAGTTGTAGATCGCCTGAAACGCGACGAGGGCACGGATTGCGCTTGCGCGAGCCCGCGAGGGTACGAAGGTGGCGAATGCCGCGGCGCCCTCCATGTTCCCGCGCTTGGCCAGGGACTCAAGCGCAAGTCCGCGCAGGCTCGGGTCAGCGATTCGATTCGCGCTGCGGCGCCAGTGGCGCAGCTCCGAGGAGACCCGCGGGAACACGGTGACCCAGTAGCGCAGCGCTGCCCAGACGAATGCGCCGGCGAGCGACAGGTGTCCAGCTCGATGACCACGGAACTCAGACATCTGACCCGCCCTTGGCTAGTGCGAGGACTTTCGCGATCCGCGCCTGGAGGCCGGCTTGCGCGGCGGCGGACACGGAACGGTGCTGTTCGCGACGGTGCTCGTGCCGTCCTCGAAGGAGAAGCCGGCCGAGAAGACAAAGCCGCCGCGGGGGCAACGCGAGGGCAACGACACGCCTTGCGGGTGGAAGCTGATCGTTCGCCCGCGCTTGCGTTCGTAGTAGGTCAAGTGAGCAGGGCCGATCGTCGTGCGCACTTTGACGATCGACACGGGCGGCCCTGCGGGCACGCTCGGTACGAGCGGGATCGCGGCATTGAGGCTTCCGCCGAGCGTCTGCGAGCCGGCGATCAGTTCGCCGGCGAACACGAGCTGTGCGTAGACGGGTTCACGCCCGTCGGCGTAGAACAGCACGACGATGTTGCCGTTGTGCGGCGGGCCCATCAGTGCCTGGATGTCGGGAATCTCGTGACCCGAGGTTTCGCCGAACGGCACTTCGACGTAAGCGCTGCCGAAGCCCAGGCGCGAGTTGGGCGAGCAGCCGGCCAGCCCGCGTTCGAGCAAGTCCGCGGGCTGGCAGATCGCCAGCCCGAGTGTGGTCGTCAGGTAGTTGATGCCGGGTGGCAACTTCAGGCTGACGGTGCGCAGCGGCGGCGGCACCGAGCCGTTCGCCCCAGCGATGTCGAAGCCGAAGCCGATCGTCGTGCTCGCGCCGAGTCTGTTCGGCGAGAACGACGTGTGCAGGACAGCCGTCGGCGAGGCGATCGCCGACGCCGTCGACGGTCAGCCGCCAGCAGGGACGCCAGGAGCACGCCTCCGAGGACGATCAACCGCTTGGGCGCGTGCACGGTCCCAGCCGCCTAGTAGGACAAGGGTCCGCTCAGCTGGACCGAGACCGAGTCGTCCCTGCGCTGGATCGTGCCCGTGAAGCGCAGGCCCGAGGCGCGCGCGTGGGCGTACTTGCCCGAGCCGCGCGTGATCGACAGCGTGCCCGAGAAGGCCGCATAGCCCCCCACCACGTGGTAGCTCGCCGAGCCGCTACCCGTCAGCGAGCCTTCACGCGGGTAGATGTTGACTTCGGCCGTGACCTTGCTGTCGGAGACGAGATGGAGGTGGATGTAGATCGAGCCCGCAATCGTGCCTGAGGCAGAGCCGCGCTCGTTCAGCGTGAAGCCCTTCTTGCTCGTCAGTCGCAGCCGCCCGCTCTCGCTCAGCGAGACCGTGCGTGCGAGCTTCGCCACTGCCGGGCCCCGCGCCGGGCCCGTCGCCCCTGCCGAACCGGCGCCGAGGCCACCGACGGCCGAACTCGCCAATGACGCGGCGCAAAGCGTCACAGCTGTCATGCCAATGCGACGCCCTATATGCGTCCTCATGCCCCGGCCAGACGGCCACTGGCGGGTCCAAGGCGGGCCCATTCCTCTCTCGCTCAAAGTGCTACCCCTCTCGCCGTGTAGTGCGAGGACATACCTCGCAACGCGATACCACTATCGCGCGCCGGCGAGCCCCCATCCACAGGCGTCTCCTACTCCTGTTCGCGTCCGCCGAGCGGACGCGCTCTCTATCAAACCCTTCCGGATATGAAACGACGACGGGCCGCCCCGAGGGGCGGCCCGTGCGTTCAAGTAAACCGGCGGCGTCCTACTCTCCCAGGCCCTTGCGGGCCAAGTACCATCGGCGCTGAGGGGCTTAACTGCTCTGTTCGGAATGGGAAGAGGTGTTTCCCCCTCGCCAAAGCCACCGGAAAAGGCGAGAGACCAGCCTCCCCGGTCCTTCAAAACTGCACAGCGCCACACAACGGGCATCACAAAAAAATCCGTCAAGCCCTCGACCCATTAGTACCAGTCTCCTACGGACGTTGCCGTCCTTCCAGATCCGGCCTATCAACCTGGTGGTCTACCAGGGGTCTTACTCCCTCTAGGGGATGGGAGAACTCATCTTGAGGCCGGCTTCCCGCTTAGATGCTTTCAGCGGTTATCCGATCCACACGTAGCTAGCCTGCAATGCCCTTGGCAGGACAACAGATACACCAGAGGTGCGTTCATCCCGGTCCTCTCGTACTAGGGACAAATCCTCTCAATTCTCCAACGCCCACGGCAGATAGGGACCGAACTGTCTCACGACGTTCTGAACCCAGCTCGCGTACCGCTTTAATGGGCGAACAGCCCAACCCTTGGGAGCAACTCCACCCCCAGGATGCGACGAGCCGACATCGAGGTGCCAAACCGGGCCGTCGATGTGGACTCTTGGGCCCGATAAGCCTGTTATCCCCGGAGTACCTTTTATCCGTTGAGCGACGGCACTTCCACTTGCTACCGCCGGATCACTAAGACCTGCTTTCGCACCTGCTCGACTTGTCAGTCTCGCAGTCAAGCTCCCTTACTACCTTTACGCTCTACGCACGATTTCCGGCCGTGCTGAGGGAACCTTTGTGCGCCTCCGTTACATTTTGGGAGGCGACCGCCCCAGTCAAACTACCCGCCTGGAACTGTCCAGCACCCGGATTCACGGAATGCTGTTAGAAATCCAATACACCAAGGGTGGTATCTCAAGGTTGGCTCCACGCTAGCCGCAACCAGCGCTTCAAAGCCTCCCACCTATCCTGAGCGAAATGCACCGAACTCCAATACCAAGTTGTAGTAAAGGTTCACGGGGTCTTTCCGTCTAGCCGCGGGTACTCGGCATCTTCACCGAGACTGCAATTTCACCGAGCTCCTCGTTGAGACAGCGCTGAAGTCGTTACGCCATTCGTGCAGGTCGGAACTTACCCGACAAGGAATTTCGCTTAATACCTTACTCAAATACGTCTGAGCGGTCGACGCGTCCTCTTGTGCACCGCGCCGTCCCTGCATGTCGCCATGCAGTTGGGACCATCTCATGATCCAGTGTCCTGGACCTCTGGCGTATGGTCTCTGAGGATTCTGATCAGATCCTGTCTGGGCTTTTGGCGATTCATCGTCTCGGTGATCTCCGCGATGTCCGCCAGACCCGAGTGGGTCCGGTGCACACCGAGGTCGATCATCTCCACGCAGCGGACGAACTTCTCGAAATCCCGCTGCTTCGATGAGCGCATCGGATGTGCGACAAAGAACGGGATGATCGTCTCGATCAAATCCGCACGTCGCCGCACAACGTAGCGATACAGATGCTCGTCGTGGTTATCGTGCCGCCGATTGGCGATCACGCTACCCACGCCGAAGAAGTCCACGAGCTCATGTAGGCAGGACACGCTCTTAGCGCCCTGCGTTACGGCGAACTCATGGGCCACCTGATAGCCGGTTCTGTAGCCTTTCCGGCCCGGTCGACTCGGTTGTCGAACGAAACCGATGGAGAAGCAACCCTCTCCGTCTACAAAACCAATAACCCAGCCAATCCTGAGCAGCCTTTCCTGCTGATTTCCTGCACCCGACACATTGTCACGGTATCGCCCACTTGGGACGGTACTCGTAGTGCGGGATACTCAGGCGTTCCAGCATATGGCCAGATGCTCACCACATAGTTGCCTATGTGGAGGGCAGCGATCTACCTTAGGACCGTTCCTTACTGTTACTACTCGAGCAACTGCAACTCACGCTCGAGCGGTCCGCTCATTTCTGACGGACTCTCATGGTCGCCCATGAGAGCGGACTATCTCATCCCGCCCCCGGTCTGAGGGGCAGGCCCGGCGTATAGTCTCTGAGGATTCCCAGCGTCGTGAGCGCCGTCCAGGACGCCGCTTGCGCGGTCGACCGTCCTGATCCGACTGGACCCTGGGCCTTTCCTGCTGATTGTCCGCACCCGTCACATTTTCACGGTACCGCCCACTCGGGACGGAACTCGTAGTGCGGGATACTCGGATGTTCCAGCATATAGCCAGGTTTTACAACTACCTCGGTCAACTGATAGTTACGGCCGCCGTTTACCGGGGCTTAGCTTCGCTGCTTCGAACCGAAGTCCTAACAACTCCACGTAACCTTCCGGCACCGGGCAGGCGTCAGCCCCTATACGTCGTCTTACGACTTAGCAGAGACCTGTGTTTTTGGTAAACAGTCGCTTCAGCCAATTCACTGCGGCCCTCTCGGGCTCCACGCGCAAAGCGCTTCACCCTACTAGGGCGCCCCTTATCCCGAAGTTACGGGGCGATTTTGCCGAGTTCCTTAACGAGGGTTATCTCGATCACCTTAGTATTCTCTACTTGCCCACCTGTGTCGGTTTTGGTACGGGCACGCGCTTCCTCCCTAGAGGATTTTCTTGGAGGTATGGCGTCGGGGACTCGCCGGCTATATGCCAGCTGGCATCGCACCTCAGGTTATGCAGTCCCGCATTTGACAAGGACCGCCCCTACATGCTTACCCCAGGGCAACCATCGCCTGGGTTCCCTTAGCCTTCCTCGTCCCCCCATCGGTCAAACGGAAGCGACGTGGTACAGGAATATCAACCTGTTGGCCATCGACTACGCCTTTCGGCCTCGCCTTAGGTCCCGACTAACCCTGAGCAGACGAACTTTACTCAGGAATCCTTGGGCAATCGGCGGAGGGGATTCTCACCCCTCTTTCGTTACTTATGCCGGCATTCTCACTTCCCACGCCTCCACGGCTGGCTTACGCCGCCGCTTTACTGGCATGGGAACGCTCTCCTACCGCGCGATCGACCCGAAGGTCTCACGCACCCGCAGCTTCGGTGACTAGCTTGAGCCCCGTTACATTGTCCGCGCTCGAACACTTGACCAGTGAGCTGTTACGCACTCTTTCAAGGATGGCTGCCTCTAAGCCAACCTCCTGGTTGTCTATGCACTCGAACATCGTTTCCCACTTAGCTAGTACTTAGGGACCTTAGCTGGCGGTCTGGGCTGTTTCCCTTTTGACGCTGAAGTTTATCCCCCAGCAACTGACTCCCGGAGTAAACGTGATGGTCTTCGGAGTTTGCCTGAAGTCGGTAACCTGGTAGGGCCCCTAGTCCAAACAGTGCTCTACGGCCAACACGCAATTTATCCGAGGCTATACCTAAATATATTTCGGAGAGAACCAGATATCACTGAGCTTGATTAGCCTTTCACTCCGACCCACAGGTCATCCGCCCAGTTTTCAACCTAGGTCGGTTCGGCCCTCCACGAGGTCTTACCCCCGCTTCAGCCTGCCCATGGGTAGCTCGCTCAGTTTCGGGTATACCGCCTACGACTATGTCGCCCTGTTAGGACTCGCTTTCGCTACGGCTCCGCTCATCGCTTAACCTTGCCGCAGACGAGTAACTCGCCGGCTCGTTATGCAAAAAGCACGCGGTCACAGGACAAGCCTGCTCCCACCGCTTGTAGGCACGCGGTTTCAGGTACTATTTCACTCCCCTTCCGGGGTACTTTTCACCTTTCCCTCACGGTACTAGTCCGCTATCGGTCACCAAGGAGTACTTAGCCTTGGAGGGTGGTCCCCCCAGGTTCAGTCCGCGTTTCACGGGAGCGGACTTACTCAGGAACGTCTGACGGAAGGCCATGCAGTTTCGTCTACGGGACGGTTGCCCTCTATGGTGCGCGGTTCCACGCGCTTCGACTACCGCACGACTTTGTAACTTCCGCCGGGCCGGACACGACCCGGAACAAACGCCCTACAACCCCTGACAGACAACGCATGTCCGCTTACATCTGCCAGGTTTGGGCTGATCCCTTTTCGCTCGCCACTACTCAGGGAGTCTCTGTTGATTTCCTTTCCTCAGGGTACTGAGATGTTTCACTTCCCCTGCTTGTCCTCCGCCGGTCTATGTGTTCAACCGGGGATAACGCCGCATTACCAGCGCTGGGTTTCCCCATTCGGGAATCCACGGGTCACAGGCTATTTAGCGCCTAACCGTGGCTTATCGCAGCCGTTCACGCCCTTCTTCGACTCTTGGTGCCAAGGCATCCACCGTGTGCCCTTACTATCTTGACGGTGATCTGGCCCAAAACTTCCTGAGACGCCCTTTTGCGAAGGCGTTTCCGGTTGTAGAGGGCCCGGTGATACCCGTTATTCAGCCGCCGCTTATCGATGGCGGCTGATTGTGGCTTCTGTGCAGTTTTCAAGGACCGTGGAGAGGCATGAACGCCGGCCGGGCTCCGCGCCTTGTATGGTCGCGCCTGAGTGGCGCGTCCTCGCGGAGACCGGCGGACGCCGGTCTCTCAAAACTCAACAGCATGCTGGGGTTGATTGCGGCCGCTGCCCGTCGCGCTCCGCAAGTAGTAAGGAGCTCGCGCGGACGGCGGCCATCCAGCCAGGTTCGGTCGACATGCTAGGCCCGATCCGCTCTGACATCGCCGTCCTGTAATCCATGCTGTGCATGGGCGGGTCGGCGACCGCGCGGGCGCGCTCTTGCGAGCGACCCTGGATCGGGGCACCGCTAGGTGCTCCCTAGAAAGGAGGTGATCCAGCCGCAGCTTCCGCTACGGCTACCTTGTTACGACTTCACCCCAGTCACGAGCCCCACCTTCGACGGCTCCCTCCCTTGCGGGTTAGGCCACCGGCTTCGGGTGTTGCTCACTCCCGTGGTGTGACGGGCGGTGTGTACAAGGCCCGGGAACGTATTCACCGCGGCAATGCTGATCCGCGATTACTAGCAACTCCGCCTTCATGCAGGCGAATTTCAGCCTGCAATCCGAACCGAGACGCACTTTAAGGGATTCGCTCCACCTCGCGGTATCGCAGCCCTCTGTATGCGCCAATGTAGCACGTGTGTAGCCCTGAACATAAGGGGCATGAGGACTTGACGTCATCCCCACCTTCCTCCGGTTTGTCACCGGCAGTCTCGCATGAGTCCCCAACTGAATGCTGGCAACATGCGACGGGGGTTGCGCTCGTTGCGGGACTTAACCCAACATCTCACGACACGAGCTGACGACAGCCATGCACCACCTGTGAAAGTGCCCCGAAGGGAAGACGTGTTTCCACGCCGGTCACTCACATGTCAAGCCCAGGTAAGGTTCTTCGCGTCGCGTCGAATTAAACCACATGCTCCGCTGCTTGTGCGGGCCCCCGTCAATTCCTTTGAGTTTTAGCCTTGCGGCCGTACTCCCCAGGCGGACAACTTAATGCGTTAGCTTCGACACGGGGGGAGTCGACACCCCCCACATCTAGTTGTCATCGTTTACAGCGTGGACTACCAGGGTATCTAATCCTGTTTGCTCCCCACGCTTTCGCGTCTCAGCGTCAGTCACGTCCCAGCGAGCTGCCTTCGCCATTGGTGTTCCTCCTGATATCTGCGCATTTCACCGCTACACCAGGAATTCCACTCGCCCCTTCCGGACTCTAGCCCCACAGTATCCACCGGCATTCCAGGGTTGAGCCCTGGACTTTCACAGCGGACTAATGGGGCCGCCTACACGCTCTTTACGCCCAATAATTCCGGACAACGCTTGCACCCTACGTATTACCGCGGCTGCTGGCACGTAGTTAGCCGGTGCTTCTTGTGAAGGTACCGTCACTCCGGTCGGCTATTCACCGCCGAAGCTTCGTCCCAACTGAAAGGGGTTTACAACCCGAAAGCCTTCTTCCCCCACGCGGCGTTGCTGCGTCACGCTTTCGCGCATTGCGCAAGATTCCCCACTGCTGCCTCCCGTAGGAGTCTGGGCCGTGTCTCAGTCCCAGTGTGGCTGATCGTCCTCTCAGACCAGCTACCCATCGAAGCCTTGGTGAGCCGTTACCTCACCAACAAGCTAATGGGCCGCGGGCCCATCTCGATGCGGAGGCCGAAGCTTCCTTTCCCCTTGCGGGCACATCCGGTATTAGCCCGAGTTTCCTCGGGTTGTCCCGGTCATCGAGGCAGGTAACCCACGTGTTACTCACCCGTTCGCGGCTCTGCCCCAGGGCAAGCCCTGGTTCGTCGCTCCACTTGCATGTGTTAAGCACGCCGCCAGCGTTCGTCCTGAGCCAGGATCAAACTCTCCGTGAAGAACTTCACGAAAAGCT
Source organism: uncultured Solirubrobacteraceae bacterium (assembly GCA_963714215.1). Classification (GTDB taxonomy): domain Bacteria; phylum Actinomycetota; class Thermoleophilia; order Solirubrobacterales; family Solirubrobacteraceae; genus Palsa-744. Next base: position 483,805 of record CAVQNP010000002.1, on the reverse strand, counting down.
GTCATTGGTTTGCGCTCCCCCATCGTGCCGAAGCACGACGAGCTCACGACTGCCGAGGCCTATACACCGTGGCCCCGACCCATGACGGGGTACTGCTCTACTTGACTCTTTGCCGTCGCACGGATGCTGGCCGATCTTCGATCGGTGCTCCCGTCGACGGGTCGAACCTGGACGCACACCACGATCGAAGATTCGATCGCAGATGCGCATGCTGTTGAGTTTTCAAAGACCGCCAAGCCTCTGCAGGAGGTGCTTCCTTCTGAGGAGACCTTCTCGCCCAGCGTCCGAAGACGCCCTTGGGGGCGAACGACGAAGTATAGCGCTAACCGGCGCGCAGGCGTCGAAAGCGGCGCTTGCCGACCTTCAGCACCTGCCCATCGGCACGCGCGACCGGCACATCGTACTCACCGCGGGCGACGGGTGCCTCGCCGAGGCTCACCGCGCCCTGGTCGACCAGCCGCCGCGCCTCCGAGCCGGAGAGCCCGAACTCCGCCGCCATCACGCCTGGCAGGTAGACGCTGCCGTCCTTCGCCGCGAAGCTCGCCTCTTCGATCTCGACCGGCGCCTCATGCGCCACGAACACGCGCTCGAAGTGCTGCTCGGCCGCCTGCGCGTCCTCCTCGGAGTAGAGCCAGCGCACCAGGTCCCGCGCGAGCGCCCGCTTGGCATCGCGCGCCGCCGCCCCGGCCGAAGCAGGCCCCTCGGCTGAGCCCCCGACCGTGCCTGTCGATCCGCCGGCGTGCTCCGCTCCATCGGCGCCCTCCGACCCGCCGGCGTCCCCTGGCTCATGGCCCTCCCCGTCCAGCAGCAGCCGCCGGTACTCGCCGACCGCCTGATCCGGGATCGACATCGCCTTGCCGTACATCTCCACCGGCTGATCCGTGATGCCGATCTGGTTTCCAAGCGACTTGGACATCTTCTGCTTGCCGTCCGTGCCCACCAGCAGCGGCATCGTCACGATCGACTGCTCGGGCTTGCCGTAGTGGCGCTGGATGTCGCGTCCCGAGCAGCAGGTTGAACTTCTGATCGGTGCCGCCCAGCTCGACGTCCGCCTCGATCGCCACCGAGTCATAGCCCTGCAGCGGCGGGTACAGCAGCTCCAGCAGCGAGATCGGCGCCTGCGCCTGCCAGCGTTTGGCAAAGTCGTCGCGCTCGAGCAGCTGCGCCACCGTCGTCGTGCGCACCAGCGAGAGCAGGTCCGTCAAGGGCATGTCGAGCCATTCGCCGTTGTGGCGCAGCTCGAGCAGCTCCGGGTCGCCGTCGAGGATCCGCAGCGCCTGCTCCTGGAAGGTCTTCGCGTTCGCGTCGATCTGCTCGCCTGAGAGCATCGGGCGCAGGCTCGAGCGCCCCGACGGATCGCCCACGCGCGCCGTGTAGTCGCCGATGATCAGCACCACCTTGTGCCCCCCGTCCTGGAACTCGCGCAGCTTGCGCAGCACCACCGCGTGGCCCAGGTGGATGTCCGGCGCCGTCGGGTCGATCCCCAGCTTCACGCGCAGGGGCCTGCCCTCCTTCGCCGCCTGCGCCAGCTGCTGCGCCAACTCGCCCTGCGGCAGGCTGTCGACCGCGTTGCGGGTCAGGCTGTGCCGCCAGGCGGATGTGCTCCGCGCTGGGGCCCTCGGACTGACCCGCGATGGTCTGCGCCGCGCCGCCCTCCGTGGGCTCATCCGCGGCCCCGTTGCTGGCGTTCGGCATCGGGCCCAATGCTAGACTCTCGCTCGCGCGAAGGGTCCTCCGTGCCGCGCCTGTCCGCGGCTAGTCCAGCCTGAACTCCGCGACTCGGCACCTGCCGCCTCTTGCGCCGAATCGCCGATGAGCGTTGAGGTCCGCCCCGACATACCCCCCGCCCCGGCCCCTGAGCCGGACGAACGCGGGACCGGTCCCAAGCCGCGGCTCAAGCGCCTGCGCTTCGTGGCGATCGTCTTCGCCGTGCTCGTGCTCGGGCTCGTGTCGTTCCTCTTCGGAATCTTCATATCTGTCGCCTCGGACCTGCCCTCGCTGACGAAGTTCTCGACGCTGAAGGACGCCAAGAGCTCGATCCTGCTCGATGACCTCGGCCACCCGCTCGGCGTCGTCAGCCAGCAGAACCGCGTGATCGTCACGCCCGGGCAGATCCCGCAGATCGTCAAGGAGGCCGTGATCTCGATCGAGGACAAGCGCTTTGAGACCAACGGCGGCGTCGACGTGCGCGGGATCGGTCGTGCCTTCGTGCAGGACATCCTGCACAAAGGCAGCGTCCAGGGCGCCTCCACGATCGAGCAGCAGTTCATCAAGAACGCGCTGCAGGCCCAGTCGCACCGCACGATCCTCGAGAAGCTCAGGGAGGCCGCGCTGGCCTTCCAGCTCTCGCACAAGTGGTCCAAGGAAAAGATCCTCACGGCCTACCTCAACACGATCTACTTCGGCAACGGCGCCTACGGGATCGAGTCGGCCGCGCAGACCTACTTCGGCAAAGACGTCAACCACCTCGGCTGCGGCGAGCCCTCCAAGGAACTGTGCGTCCGGCAGCTGCAGCCCTGGGAGGCCGCGATGCTCGCCGGGATCATCCAGTCGCCGACCGCCTACGACCCGGCCATGCATCCCGTCGCCGCGCGCACGAGGCGCGACACCGTGCTGCGCCAGATGCTCGAGCAGGGCTACATCACGCAGAGCGTCTACCAGCAGAGCATTGCCCAGGCACTGCCCGCCGACAAGGACATCCAGGTGCCCACCGAGCAGACGATCGAAGGGATCGACGCCGGCTACTTCACGAGCTGGGTCCAGCAGCAGATCATCGAACGCTACGGCGCCCCGCGCGCCTTCGACGGCGGCCTGAAGATCAAGACGACGCTCGACATCGACCTGCAGCACGCCGCCGAACACGCAGTCGACGCATACCTGGAAAGCCCCGAAGGCCCGACCGCCTCGCTCGTGGCGATCGAAAACTCAACGGGCGAGGTGCGCGCGATGGTCGGCGGGCGCGACTACTCGACAACGCCCTTCAACCTCGCCACCAACGGCCAGCGCCAGCCGGGCTCCTCGTTCAAGGCCTTCGACCTCGCCGCCGCCCTGGAGGACGGCATCTCGCCCGACTCCACCTGGCCCTCCAAGCAGAAGGAATTCATCGTCCCCGGCACCAACGGCAAGGAAAAATTCGTCGTGCACAACGACGAAGGCAACTACACGGGCTCCAACACGCTGACCGGCGCCACCGCCTTCTCCGACAACTCGATCTATGCCGAAGTCGGGCTCAAAGTCGGCACCAAGCGGATCGCCAAGCTCGCCCACCGGATGGGCATCACGACGCCGCTCTCGACCAACCCGGCGATGACGATCGGCGGGCTCACGGTCGGCGTCACGCCGATCGACATGGCCCACGCCTATGAGACGCTCGCCCACGGCGGGCGCCGCGTCAGCGGCACGCTCGCCGAGCACGGCCAGCCCGTCGCGATCCAGGAAGTCGACGCCGGCTCGCACGTGCTGCCCGACGGCAACCACAAGGACGTCAACCACGTCCAGAGCAAAGCCGTGCTGCCGCAGAGCATCGCCGAAACGGAGACCTCGATGCTCGAGACAGTCGTGCAGTACGGCACCGGCAAGGCCGCCGCCATCGGCCAGTTCACGGCCGGCAAGACCGGCACGACCTCAAACTACGGCGACGCCTGGTTCGTCGGCTGGGACTCCAAGTACACCGTCGCCGTGTGGGTCGGCTACCCCGACAAGCTGATCCCGATGACCACGAGCTTCAACGGCGGGCCCGTGCTCGGCGGCACCTTCCCCGCGCTGATCTGGCACGACTTCATGACCACCGCGCTGGGGATCGACAAGACGCGGGCCGAACACGCCGCGCTCCTGGCGCTTGAAAAGAAGGAAGGCAAGAAGGCCAAGAGCGGTACGGGCGAAGCTGAAGAGGAAGGCTCAGGTGAATCCTCGGCTCCGCTGCCCACCGAAGGCGGCGGCTCCTCCGGCTCCGGCGCTTCGAGCAAAGGCGGCAAATCCTCGGCGCCGAGCAAATCCGAAGCGAGCGGCGGCGGCGAAGGCGGCAACGAAGGATCGGCCGCTCCCGAAAAGGCACCGGCGCCGGCGTCCCCGCAGGCCGAAACCCCCGCGCCGAGCTCCTCGCCTGCGCCTGAATCGTCCTCCCCATCCTCGCCCACCGGCGGCGTCAGCCCCGGGGGCTAGGACCGGGCCACATCACACCAGCCAAGACCGGCCGGTCACCGTCGGGGGCTGGTGGCGCCCTCGAGCTGCGCGAAGCCGGCGTGACTCGGTTCTCGTAACCGCTCGGCGGTCGCCAGGCCGCTCTCGGTCAAGGCAAGCTTCCTGCGCTGCACGCGGACGTAGCCCTCGCGCTTGAGGGGCCCGTACAGGGGTCTGCGCAAGTTCCAGGAGTCTGGATAGGTTTCGGCGTAGCCGCGCAGACCGAACTCCTGCGGAAAGCGCTTCCAAGCGGCGACCACGATGTCCTCATAGGCGACTGCATCGGTCGTTCCCTCAGCCGCGTCGTAGATCGACAGCAAGATCATCCGGCGGCGCTCGCTGAGCAAATTCCGTTGAGTCGTTGAGATCCGGCAAATATACTTGTACCTCTAGCCGAAACGTTCGGGTGATTGAATGCCGCCGGCCCGCACCACCCTCGACGCGGGCTGCTCGATGCAATCGATCGTCGCCCTGGGCAGCCGATCTCGCAGCCCCGCCGCCCGACCCGGACACGCCCCGGGTCAGGCGGCGAGCGGCTGCCTGTCGGCCGGCCCGGGCGCCCTGCGCGTCGCGATCACGCGCGCCCCACCGCCGGGAGCAAACGAGACAGAGCTTCGGGCGGCCTCCTCATCCCCACTGCTGGCGGGCCGCAAGTCGAACTCGCGCAGCACTACCTCGATCACGCGCTTGATCTCCAGCTGCGCGAAGGAGGCGGCGACGCAGCGCCGCACGCCACCCCCGAAGGGAATCCACGTGTAGGCGCCGGCGTCGGCGCCGGCGAGGAAGCGCTCGGGCTTGAACTGCAGCGGGTCGCGGTAGATGTCGGCACGGCGGTGCATCAGGTAGATGCAGGGGGCAACGATCGTGCCGGCGGGCAGGTTGTAGCCGCCGAGCTCCATCGGCTCGATCAGCCGCCGCATCACGAGCGGCACGGCGGGGCACAGCCGCAGCGTCTCTTTGACGCACGCGTCGAGGTATTCATCGCCCTCGTCGCGCAGCACCTCCTCGCGCAGGCGCGCGAGCTTCTTGGGGTAGCGCAGCAAGCGCTCGAACACCCAAGCGAGCGAGGTTGCGGTGGGCCCGTCGGAGAGCATCGTGACGAGTTCGTCGCGCATCTTCTCCTCGCTGGCCGGCTGCCCGCTCTCGGCGTGCCCGCGCTCGAGCATCGAGAAGATGTCTTCCTCGCCGTCGCCGATCCCGCGCGCGCGGCGCAGGCGCACCTCCTCGAGCACGACGTCCTCGAGCCTGCCCATCTCGCGGCGAAAGCCGGCGTTGGCGGTGATCGAGCGCGAGCCGAAGGCGGCGAGCAGCGCCAGGCGGCGGGGCTGATTGATCCAGTTGGTCAGCCCCGCGATCCGCTCGCGCAAGAGCTCGCCGCGCGCGGGGTCGATCCCGTCGAACACTGAGCGCATCACGACTTCCATCGAGATCGACTGCATCCGCGGCCACAGCTCGAACGGTTCGCCGGTCGGCCAGTCGGCGATCTTCTCCTGCGCGATCTGGCTCATCATCGCGCCGTAGTCCTTCATCCGCCGACCGTGGAAGGAGGGCAAGAGTCGCTTGCGGTCGCCCATGTGCTGGGGCTCGTCGAGCAGCATCACCGAGCTCGAGCCGAGCAGCGGCTCGAGCAGCGGGTTGGCCTCGCCGGCGCCGGCGCCCATCAGCTCGGAGGGTCGCGTGAAGACAAGCTTCACGTGCTCGGGGTTGGTCAAAAGCACCCACGGCTTGCGACGGCGGATGCGCAGTGTGAAGATCTCGCCGTAGCGGGCTTCGCAGCGATCCATCAGCTCGAGCGGGCGCAGCGCCCAGATGGCGGCCTGCAGGGTCGTCGGGATCGGCGGGCCGGCGGGAAGCTTGGTCTTGACGGCTGCTGGCGCTGGTGTCATCGATTGCTCCTGGTCGTTTCTCTCTGACCCTCCTGGGCGGGCCAATTCCCGCCTGGAGCCGCGCCTGTCGCCGCCGTCGAGCGCAGAAGTCAAGCAATACCGGGCGTCTGCGCGACGGCCTGGGGACAGGCTCCTCTTCCTGGTTACACGATCCGAGCCCCGAGCGCGAGCGATCGCTTCAGAGGCCTCTTTTTATGCGGCTCTCACGAGCCGGATGGGGCCGCGCTGCTGCCGGTGCCAGCGCTCAGATGCGCGGCCGCGAGACGTTGCGGTCGCCGGCGGCGGCAAAGCGCCAGGGCAACTCGGCGGCATGCGTGATGCCGATGCGCGTGCCGATCGCGATCTCAGGCTCTCGCCAGGCGTCGCTGCGCCCGAGGATCCGGATGGGCCCGCGCGCGAGCGAGCCGCCGTTCTCATCCAGCCCGATGCCGAGGGCCTGCGTCAGCTTGCCCGGCCCCGAGCAGAGATCGTGCTCGCGCGCGGGCTTGCCGGCGAGGAGCCCGCGCCTGAGGCGCATCTGCTCGATCCCGTCGATCGGGGCGAGCGCGCGGATCAGCACGGCGGCGCCGACGCCCGGTTCCTCGCAGACGGCGTTGAGCAGCGCGTGGATGCCGTACGAGCGGTAGACGTAGGCGAGTCCGGGGCGAGCGAACAGCACCTCTGTGCGCGGCGTGAGCCCGGCGTAGGCGTGACAGGCGGGCTCGGACTCGTGGTAGGCCTCGGTCTCGACGATCACGCCGGAGCACCCCTGGTGCTCGACGGTGCAGCCGATCAGCTCGGGGGCGACCTCGAGCACGGGCCGCGCATAGAAATCGGCGGGAAGCGCCCTCACGAGTAAGGGGAGTCAGCCGGCGGCGCCGCCGTCGAGCACGGCGCGCGCAGCGGCGATCTGCTCGGCAAGGCGGACCGAGGAGGTGCCGCCTGCCGATAGCTTTGACTCGAGCCAGGAGCCCTGCGCGAGCACGTCGCGAAACTGCGCACCGTCGGCGGCGAGCACATCGCTGTGCTCGGCGAGCTCGGCGTCGCTCAGCTCCGACAGAGTCTTGCCGGCGTCAAGCGCAGCACGCACGAGCCTGGCGACGACGCCGTGCGCCTCGCGGAAGGGCATGCCGAGGCGCACGAGCAGATCGGCGACGTCGGTTGCGGCAAGCATCTCGTCGGAGGCGGCTGCGGCCATGCGCTCGCGGTTGAACTGCACGCCGGCGAGCATGCCGGTGGCGGCCGCAAGCGTCAGCTCGATCGTGTCGACGGCGTCGAACAGGTGCTCCTTGTCCTCCTGCAGGTCCTTGTTGTAGGTCAGCGGAAGCGCATGCATGACGCCGTGGAAGGCGGCGAGGTGCCCGACTACGCGCGGCGCCTTGGCGCGCAGCAGCTCGGCGGCGTCGGGGTTCTTCTTCTGCGGCATGATCGAGGAGGTGGCGCTCCAGGAGTCGGGCAGCTCGCAGAAGCCGAACTCGGCGCTCGACCACAGCACGAGCTCGGCGCCCAGGCGCGAAAGATGGGTGGAGCAGGTGGCGGCGGCGTTCAGATAGTCGAGCACGAAGTCGCGTCCGGAGACGGCGTCGATCGAGTTGGGCGCCACGGCGGGAAAGCCGAGCTCGTCAGCGACCATCTGCCGGTCGGTGTCGAAGTTGACGCCGGCTAGCGCGCCGGAGCCGAGCGGCAGCGAGCCGGCCTGGCCTTCGGCGAAGGTGAAGCGTTCGCGGTCACGCGCGAGCATCCAGAAGTAGGCGAGCAGATGATGGCCGAGGTACACGGGCTGGGCGCGCTGCAGGTGCGTGTAGCCGGGCATCGGCCAGTCAGCGTGCTGCTCGGCGCGCGCAAGCAGCACGGCCATCAGCTCGCCGATCTCCATCCACGCGTGCGCGGCGCGCTCGCGCGTGTAGAGCATCAGGTCGGTGGCCACCTGGTCGTTGCGCGAGCGCGCCGTGTGCAGCCGCCCGGCGACAGCACCGGCAATCTCTGTCAGGCGCCGCTCGATCGCCATGTGGATGTCTTCATCCTCGGAGGCGAACGGGAAGCGCTCCATCGTCAGCTCGAGCTCGACGGCATCGAGTCCACGCAGCAGCTCGTCGCGATCGGCCTCGGAGAGGATTCCGCGGGCAGCGAGCATCCGCGCGTGTGCACGCGACTGGGTGATGTCCTGCGGCCACAGGCGCCGGTCGAAGGCGATCGACGCGTTCAGGCGGTGGAAGTCGGCGTGCTGGGGCTCGTGAAAGCGCGACACTGCGGGGAGTCTACGTGCCGCGAGCCCTCCCCCGCCCGCCCCGCGGGCGCGGCGCTCATTCGCTCGGAAGCACGCTTTCTTCGGCGACTTCCGGCCCGGTGTACTGCGCGCATTTCTGCACGACGTACCCACGCCGGCAACTCGTCTTCGCTCTCCACCGCTTCCTGAGTTCTCGTTCGAAGCTGGCGACGATCTCCCGATGGCGCTGAGCGACGAGACGCCGGATCAGTTCGCGGCGCACGACCGCGAGCGGCTTTAATTTGGCGGGCACGATCTTGCGCACGATGAACACGCTCCAACGGCCGTTCAGTGGCAACGGCTTGCTCACCACCCCCGTCCGCGAGGCGAAGATCGCGTTGCTGATTTCTGGGATGTCCCCCGGACTGGGGGCTCCGGTGATCGTGCGCACGACGGCCTCCTTCAGCGCGCGTTCGGTGAACGCCGCCCCGGTCCCGATCCTCCGCACCAGTGCACGGGCGGCGGCCGGGCTAGGCAGATGCTCGATCAGCTCCGTGTGGCGTGTCTCGGGCGTCGTGTACAGAAGGTGATTGCGGTGGTAGAAGTCCACGATCTGCGTCTCGCTGACCCGCGCGGCCTGATCGGCCAGTTTCCGCGCTAGCGCCGCCGCCGCGAGTTCGGCGCGGACTTCGACTTCGACGTCCTCGACGGTTTGGCCGGTGGCCTGGAGGGCGGCCTCGAATTCAGAGGCACCGTTGGCTTCCTTGCGTTCGCTCAGGCCCTTGCCGATCTCGTCCTTCGAGGGCTCGACGCCCTGATGCGCGGCCTCGCCGTCGATCCAGGCGGCAGAGATCAGCAGGCCAAGCGCGCGCTGGGCAGGACTGCCGTGCGACGGTGGGCGCAGCCCCTCGCCGGCACCGCCTCGCGCGAGCACGCGTGCCCAGTGCTCGACGGTGGCCCTGCTGATCGTGGCGCCGCCGACGTGGGCTACGGCGGGGCTGGAATCGCCCCCGCAAGCGCCCAACCAAAGGCTGGCGAGCCCGAGTGCGACAAAGCTCGCGAGGACGGCCGGGATCGAGGCGGCTCTAGCCGATCGGCGGCGTGAAACGTTCGTCACTCGCCCCGAATCTCGACCTGGGCGTTTCTCTCTCTTTGACCTCAGTAGCATTCGTGACTCCCCCTGCGTGACATCGCACCACGCGCGATGCGGTATTTCGCTGAAATATCTTGCTTTCTATACGGGCAGTAGCTATCAGTAGAACGGCGCTTGACAGACACTATGGCGATCGCGTGATCGTCGGCGCCTAGGCTTACCCGCCCAGAAACACGAGTTCCACTCAGCTCACGACTCGGCTAGCGTCCAAGACATGTGTCGGGGCTCTCGCTTGGTCGTTCAGGCCATTGCGTCCCTCGCGGTCGCCTTGGCCTGTGGTGTCCTCGCGACGGGCTGCGGGAGCACCGACGCCGTGGTGCGCTTCGAGGGGCCGTCGCACGGCTCGATCGCTCGCTCGACGCTGGATCATTGGATGCAGGCAGTGGCGGGTGCAGATATTCAGCACAACCTCGGCGCCGAGGGGCCGACGGGACTCGTATCCGATCCGGCCGACTATCGACGTTGCGTGGCGGCGGCCAAGCTCGTGGGTCCCAGGTCCTTTTTCAACCAGCTGCGCTTCGACCACGCCCAGGCGATGCAGAAATGCCACGAACTGCACGAGGCGATCAAGGCGCAAGCGCTCAGCTTCCTGATCGGCGCCCACTGGACTATGGCCGAGGCCTTCAGGCGGGGCATCCCTGCCAACGCCGCCGAAGTCCGAAGTGCGCTCGGCAATGCGCGCGGTGGGACGTATCCCCCGGCAGCGGAGCTGGGCAGCTACCTCAAAGAACGCCACTGGTCGTTATCGGACCTGCTCTTCCAAGTAAGGCTCGAGCTCCTCGCTGAACGACTCCAGGGCAGCTCGATCCCCGACGCCTCAAGCGAAGCGGTTGCCCATCCATCCAGCGCTTCGGCCATCCTTGCTCGCGAGCAGCTTCACATTCGCGCGGATAAGACGTTTTGCGAGCCCGGATACGTCGTACCCGGCTGCAGCGAGTATCGAGGTTCCGTGAGGACAGCAACCTCGCCGGACACGCTGATCGAAAGACTCACTGGGAAACGGCCTGGGGAGCCAGCGGGCCCGCGGTGACGCGTCTCCAACCCGATTGGCGCCAGACACTCGTCTCCGCTCCCCGACCCTGGGTTTGTTCGTCTCCGGTCTGACCTCGGGTAGCGCTGCGCTTCCTTGACCGGCGGAGGTCGGGAGCGAAGACTTCACTGCGGGCGTCTTCCGGCGCCCTTCGGATCGCAGCCGGCGACCGCCTCGGCCAGCTTGGGCGAGGCGGTCGCCCCGGCGATCGGATGAAGAGCAACGAACAACCAGAAGGAGAGTGCGGCATGCGAACCTCAAAGCTCATCGGTGTACTCATCCTCGCGCTGGCGTTCAGCGCGCTCGGCGTCGCCACTGCCTCGGCGGCTGAGAAATTATGGAAGTTCTTACCGGGGTCTGCCGGGGAAACGTTTACGGGCAAAAGCGGGACGGTGACATTCACTGGATCGGTCGGCACGATAATCTGCAAAAAATCCAAGATCGCATTAGCCAACGCCTCACTGCTCGAAGAAGGCGCCACCGAAAAAAAAGACGCGACCTTAGCCTTAGCGATCATCGACCTCGAAGAATGCACTTCGGCCGGCCTCGCGATCAACTCGGTCGGCGACGCGGCGAAACAGATTTTAATCCACGTCGAGATCCATACGTGCCTGATCAAAGCCGGCGACTTCGGCTTGTTATTCAAACTGTTACAGGTTCACGAGGAAATACCCGCTGCTGGCAAATTACTCTTATTACGCGGTACCGTGATCGGCTTATTCGAAGGCAAAGAAGGAACCAAAGCAAAAACCTTCGGGTTGAAAGTCGCGACAAACGCCGCCAAAGAACAAGAAATCCAGAAATGCGAAGGCGGCGAAACGGACAAACTCGAAGAGGCAGTCGAAGGGGAAACCTTCGTCCCACTCACTGAGAATATCGAAGGGTACTCCATCACGTTCGACGGGACCAAAGATACCGCCGGTGAGGAACCGATGGTCTAAGTGATGGGATCCAGTCCCGCCGCTCGTTAGCGATCAGCCCTGGAGGGCGTCCGCGTCCTTCCAGGGCTGATCCGACCGCTCCGACCACCCCGCAGCCCTCATCGCCCCCGCCCCCCGTTCGCATGCCGAGCCTTCTTCCCTGTGGCCTTCTTCTTCGGGGCCTTGCCCCCGTACCTCCTCCTGGCCTGCCTTTCACAGCTCACACGCTGCTTCCTTGGCTTCTTCCGGCAGGAGGCGAGCGCTTTTTTCAACAGCTGCGCCTTGGTCGGCGGCTCGACTTTCGGTTTGGGAGCCGCCGCCGGAGCGGGAGCCGGGGGGTTTTCAGGACCTTTGTAGGTCAGGGAGGCTGGGGTCGTTTCAGCCGGCGGGGAGCTCGGGTTCTGACAGGAATCACCCTCGCAGGCGCCCGGCGGGGAGGGCGGCGGGGGCGGGCAGGGCGAGGAGGCGCTGCACACGTGAGCGTCGTAGATGTCAAGGGCAGCGTCGGTGTCGGCTTTGACTAGCCTCGCGTCGCTGAGGAAAAAGACCTCATCGCCGCTTTCTGAGGCGTCCAGGAAGGCGGATTCTTCGCGCGAGGAGCCCGATGAGATCAGTGAGACGCAGCCGCCCGAGCGCGGTGAGTAGGTCCTGCTCGCGCTCGTGCAGTCGCCCACGCCGGGGGGCTCGAACTGATAGACGTCGTTGACGTTGTTCGTGTCCTGTGGCACGAGCGCGTCTGAGGAGTTGAAGAACTCGCGGCCCGAGTCGTCCAGATAGCGCGACTGGTAGGCGGCGATGCGAAGTGAGCGCTGCGTCCAGCCCGGGATCGAGCCCGCGACCCACTTTTCCTCCCAGCTGTGGGCGTGATCGACGAGCGGGCCCGGGAAGATCGCGCGACCGGGATCGAAGAACCCGTTGGGCCGCGCGCCGCTCGGATCGCATGAGAGGCAGTGGATCTCAGCGCTCTGGGCATCGAGCTGGAAGACCTCGGCGTCGGGGCGGTTGCTCAGCGCATCGCGGTTGTCATACCCCGTGAGGCTGCGCTGTGACATGAACGTGTAGTAGCGGCCGGTTGGTGAGCTGCGTGCGGTCAGGTTGCCGAGCACATACTGGTTCGGCAGGCTCGCACTCCCACCCGCCCAGTCGGGGTGATCGTTGCTCGAGAGCACCGCGACGAGACTTATCTGTCGCGTCTGCGTGTCGTACTGATAGAGGCTGCAGGCGACTTCGCCGTTGCTTTCGCAGAACCCCGGCACGGCCGTTTCCCCTGCCGCGTTGGGCGTGTTCGTGAGGACTCCGTTGGCCGTGAAGTACACATGCGTGCCCGCGGCGTCGATCGCCGAGACCTGCCCCTGCACGTTGCCCGCTTCCCCGGGGTTGTGATCGACGCTCAGATCGCTGAGTGTGCAGGCCAGCTGCCCGCCTTTGACTTCGATCTCGCACATGTAGAGGTCGGGCGCCCCTGCCCTGGACGTGGCGTCGGTGGTCAGCCGCGATGGGTCGGTGAACAGCACTCTGGAGCCGTCCTCGCTTGCGGCTTGGAACACGGGGGTGCCTTGCCCTCCTGCCGCGTGGGGTTGGAGCTGATCGAGCTGGAGCGTGCGCGAGCGGGCGATGTCGCGCATGTACAGGTGCTGTTCCGATCCGCCGGTTTGAAACACCATGCGGCTCCCGTCGGTTGAGATCGCGCCGCGCATGTTCATCTCGCCATTGGGAGCACCGGCGCCGAAGCCTGCTTCTGCGGCCGCCTGGCCGCCAGGCAGCACGCTCACCAGCGTGAGCTCGCCGTCTGTGAGCTCATACAGGCTCGGCAGGCCGTTCGCTTCAAAGCCCGCTTCAAAGCCCGGCGTGAGGATCTGCGGTGAGCTGAGGATCAGGTGGCTGAGGTCGGGGGTAGCGGTGAGGAATTCCACTCCGTTGCTCCAAATGCCGCTGCCTGCTTCTCCTTCTTCCCCGCCGAAGTGCGTGCCCGCCGGCACGTTTTCGGTGGTGATCAGCGGCACAAACGAGCCGTCGGCTTCGCGGCGGTAGGGGGTGCGTTCGGTGTTGGCCGGGTTCTGCGGATCAAGCCGGGTGATCCCCACGGGTTCGACGAGGCTCGATTCGAGCTCCTCAGAGAAGAAGCGGTACTCCGAGGGGGAGCCCACGGCGATCGTCGCGATTTCTTCATGCGGCGTGGTGATGTCCTGCGTGGACCAGCCCTCGCCCGAGCGTTTTGCCAGCAGCTGGCTGTTGTGCGGGCTTCTGACGCCCTTCGGTTCGCCGCTTATCGGCCCGAGCGCGACGTAGGCCATCCCGCCGCCGCTCGCCGCCGCCTGGATCATCCCGCCTTCTTCGGTGATCGGTTCAAGCGGTGAGCCGTGCTTGTTGGGCGGAGAGACCATTTCCCAGGCGCGCCCGTCGGGCAGGATCGAGGCCGCGCCCTGGGTCGTGAAGGTTCGGTCGGGGCCGATCACGGTGCCCAGTTCGTTGTGGGCCACCACGCGGTAGTGGTAGGTGGTGGAAGGGATCAGTTCCTGGATCAGGTTTTCCACGGCGACGTCGACCTTGCCCGCCCCTGCACTTGCGTCGGGGATCGGGACGCTCTGCCCGTATGCGCTGCTCAGGCCGTATTCAAAGCGGTATTCGCTGTGGACCCCGTGGGGGTTCAGCTGCGCCCCCAGGCGTGCGCTCGTGGCGTTGACCTGCGAGGCGAAGCTCGCGTCGATCGAGACCGCAGGCAGCGTCGTGAAGGTCTGGTCGGGGCCTGTCGTGGCTTCTTTGGCTGCGTTTTCACAGGCGGCCCTGAAGTGGTAGGTCGTGCCCGGGGAGAGGCCTGAGAGCGGTGCGCTGATCGACTGGTCTTCGAATGGAGCACCGGTGAGCTGCACATCCGGGGTGCTCTGCCCGTATGCGGTGCTCGTGCCGTATTCGAAGTGGCATTCGGTTACTTCCGGGCCCTCCGGGTTGACCGTGGCACCGAGCGTCGCGCTCGTGGGTTCGACTTCGCTTGCCTGCTCGCTTTCAAGCAGGACGAAGGGGCCCGGAGGGGGCGGGGTGACGATCCGCACGGCGCCCGTGTTCAGGACATAGAGGGCTTTGGTGGGTTCGGAGTAGGCGATGCCGCGGCCGTCCTGTGCCAGTTCGCCCCTGTCGAAGCTGGCTGTCTGTTCGCCTTCGGCGTTGAACGCGAGCAGGTGGTGATTTTCCTGGAGGTCGTTGACAAACAGCTGATCGCCCGGGCCGACCGTGATCGCGAGCCGTTCCCCAAACCCAGCTTCATCGCGCGGTGAGCCGAGTTCTTTGCCGCTGGGGTCATACTTGTGCACGCCGAGCAGTTTGGCTGCAGTGAGGTAGAGGTCTTTGGCTGAGTCGACCGCGAGGTTTGAGATGCGCCCGATCCCCGCGAAGGCGAGTTCGCCTTCCTGCGCGCCGCCTTCGCTGAAGCGCTGCACGCGTTCTTTATCGCCCACATAGACGGTGCCGGCCGAGTCGATCGCGATCGAGCGGCCGTTGAGCCCCTGGAACTGTCCGGGGCCCGTGCCTTCTTCACCGAAGGATCCGAGCAGTTCGCCCGTGGCGGTGAACTTCTGCACGCGGGAGTTTCCTACGTCGAGCACGTAGACGTCACCACGCGAGGGGCTGAGTTGGTCGTTGTTGACCGCGATCCCTTCCAGCGAGTCGAACTCGCCCGCACCGGCGCCGCGCAGGCCGGCGAAGCACTGAGTAGTGCACACCTGCAGTTCTTCGCTTTCCCCGTCTGCCACGCCCCAGCCCCAGGCGCGCAGGAATTCGCCTTCGCCGCTGAACACATCGACGCGGTTGTTGCCCCGGTCTGAGATGTACACATCGCCGCTTTCCTGATCGACGGCGACGCCCTGCGGTTCGCCTTTGATCTGACCCGCGCCCGGCCCTTCGCTTGCGAACCTCGCCGGCAGCGCCGACGCCGCGGCGGCAAGCAATGCGCAGAGCAGCGCGGTGAGCGCAGCGAGCACGAGCACTCGCCCGGCACGCCGACGCCCATCTACACCCCCGGTGATTCGCCCGGCAACCAGCTTCATCTCTGTACTGCGCCCCTCTCCTCTGCTCGCGCCGCCGCTGAGCAGCGGCAACGCCCATCGCGAAGATAGGGCTCACGCGATCATCCCCGCAACCGGCGTCTCTCATTTTCTGGGCCCCGAGTACCAGACTCCGGTCCCCTGGCTGTCCGATTGTCGGCTTTTGGGCCTAGGTGCAGGTGCCGCGCCGGCACAACGTATACCTTGACCGGCGCTCGACCGCGCCGGTAATACTCGTGTCGAGCGTGCCTTCGGGCGCTCTCGCACAGCAAGGTCGGGGTCAACGTTGGCTCGCCGTTGCGAGCTGGACGCTTCTCCGGCACACAACTGGCTCACTACGAGCAAACGAACTCAAAGGAGCAGTTCTACATGCGCACCTTCAAGCTAATCTGCGCCCTCATCGTGGTGCTTGCGTTCACCGCGCTGGGCGTCGCCAATGCCTCGGCGGCCGAGAAATTATGGAAGCTCTTACCGGGCTCTGCCGGGGAAACGTTCACGGGTAGCAGCGGTACGGCGACACTGGTGAACACGAGCACCACCCTCACGATCATCTGCAAAAAATCTACGGTCGCCTTAGCCAACGCTTCGCTGCTTGAAGAAGGCTCGACCGAAGGAAAAGACGCGACCTTAGCCTTAGCGATCATTGACTTCCAAGAATGCACCTCAGCCGGCCTCGCGACCAACTCGGTCGGCGACCCGGCGAAAACTATCTTAGTCCACGTCGAGATCCATACCTGCCTGATCAAAGCCAACGACTTCGGTCTGTTAATCAAAGTGTTACAGGTGCACCTCGAAGTGCCTGCCGCGGGCAAATTAATCTTAATCCGCGGTGCCGTGATCGGCTTATTCGAAGGCGTAGAAGGCACCAAAGCGAAAACCTTCGGGCTGAAAGTTGCGACGAACGCCGCCAAAGAACAAGAAATCCAGAAATGCGAAGGCGGCGAAGTGAATAAACTGGAAGCTGCGACCGAAGGCGAAGTCTTCTCAGCAGCCACCGAGAACGCTGAAAAAGGCGCGCTCACCTTCGACGGGACCAAAGACAAAGCAGGCGAGGAACCGATGGTCTAAGTGATGGGCGCTAGTCCTATCGCTTCTTAGTAGCAATCAGCGCTGGAGGGCGTCCGCGTCCTCCAGCGCTCCTATCGCTCCGGCTGCCAACTTCCGACTTCGAAAGCGCGATCCGAATGACCAAGCCAAAGTGCCGCCGATCCAGCGGTCGTACCGCTCCACTCGCCCTACTCATCCTTGTCTCGCTGCTCCTCGCCCTGGCCCTGAGCTCCTGCGGCGGCAGCGACAGCCTGACCCACATACAAGGCAGCTCAGAGACGATCACCAAGCCAATGCTCGATCACTGGATGCGCTCGCTGGTCGGTGAAGACTTCCGCCAGGCGATCGGCACCAAAGGGCCTGTCGGGCTCGTCTCAGAACCAGCCAACTACACCGAATGCGCCGAAGCAGCGGCGAAGGTCATCCCGCGAGACTACACGGGCCGGCTCAAACTGAACGGTGCGCAGATCTTGGGCAAATGCCATCAGCTGCACGAAGCGGTCAAGGCCCAGGCGCTCGCCTTTCTGCTCTCGGTGCAGTGGAGCACCCAGGAGGCCAAAGAACAGGGGCTGACCGTGACAGACGCCGAAATACGAAAGCACTTCCAGAACGTGACCCTGAAGAGCACCTATGGGTCCACCGCCCGCGAACGCCAGTACCTGGCCGAACGCCACATGGTCCACGCCGACCTGCTCTACATGCTCAAACGCAACATCCTCGTCAAGCGCATGACGCCGAAATTCGAAGCCAGGGTCCAAGCGGCGGGCGGCGGGCAAAGGACCTACGTGCACCTGGCCTTAGAGCGCTACCACGCCCTGATCGCCAGGACCAGCTGCAAGCCCGGCTATGTCGTGCTGGGCTGCAAGGAGTACCGCGAACCGGCGGTCGAGCCGCCCGCTCCGGCCCTGATCCTTGAGGCGCTCGTGCAGGGTTCTGTGGGGTGAGGCGCTTGCGTCTCTGATTTCAGCGGCGGCGTGGACTGCGTTACCCCAGCCCCGTTCTGCGCGGTGAATTCGCTCGGCATCGTGAGCTTTGAGGCGCACAGGTTGGCGTTCGCGGCCAATTCTGGTCAAAGACCTGGGAGGTGCACGCCTTCTGCAGCGTCGTCAGGCGGCTCGGCAGCTGCTTTGGCAGGGACACTTTGGCTTTTGCAAGATTCGCATAGAAGCCGATCGCGTTCGGCGGGTAGGTCAGCTTGACGTTCAGGCTCGCCCCGTTCGCTTTTGAGGTCTTGCCGTTGGTGGAGACGGAGAATTTGGGAGCGAACTTCAGGCTCTGGCAGCTCGAGGCCTGGAAGGGCGAGGAGACAGTCGAGCTCTGGGCGAAGTTGCTCGTGAGCGTGCCCGAGATGCTCATCGTGTTGCAGCTGGTCGGGTTCAGCGTGAAGCCCGGGCGGTCGATGTTCACGCGGATGTCGCGCACGTTTTTACACGAGCAGGCAGCTTCTACTGGGTTGATAGTAAGCTTTGCACTCAAGTGGTTCACTGCGCAGTCTTGTGACTTGCGATCAGCTGTGAATCGCAGAAGACGACCACAAAGGAGAATGTCTGTGCGCGAAGTCCTGGACCAACGCAAATCACTGGAGAGCCGGTTCACAAATCCAGACGGAGGATTAATCGCATGAGCGACTGTCCTGGATCGCGAGGAAATGGTCGGACGAGGAGGCGCAACAGCTGCGCTGAGCAGGCGGGCATCGCCTATCTCTGCAGTTGCCGGCAATGTGCCGAGCCCTTTGAGCGCAGAGCGATGACTGTGTGCCGACTGAGAGAGCAGGCCTCGGGCGATGCCATGTTGAAGATTGCCATCGCGTGCGTGTTTGCGCCGGGACAGGTGGCATCGGAAATGCGATGGGCGCGAGCTTGTGAAGAACGAAGTGCTCGTGCCGGAGGAGATGCGGAGGCGAGCCACTAGCAATCGCTCGCCTGTCGAGATCGTGCCCGCGGTGGGGTCAAGCGATCCCACCGCGGAGCCGTCTTCGGCGACAGTCTCCGCAGCCCTCATCGCCCCCGCCCCCCATTCGCATGCCGGGCCTTCTTCCCTGTGGCCTTCTTCTTCGGGGCCTTGCCCCCGTACCTCCTCCTGGCCTGCCTTTCACAGCTCACACGCTGCTTCCTTGGCTTCTTCCGGCAGGAGGCGAGCGCTTTTTTCAACAGCTGCGCCTTGGTCGGCGGCTCGACTTTCGGTTTGGGAGCCGCCGCCGGAGCGGGAGCCGGGGGGTTTTCAGGACCTTTGTAGGTCAGGGAGGCTGGGGTCGTTTCAGCCGGCGGGGAGCTCGGGTTCTGACAGGAATCACCCTCGCAGGCGCCCGGCGGGGAGGGCGGCGGGGGCGGGCAGGGCGAGGAGGCGCTGCACACGTGAGCGTCGTAGATGTCAAGGGCAGCGTCGGTGTCGGCTTTGACTAGCCTCGCGTCGCTGAGGAAAAAGACCTCATCGCCGCTTTCTGAGGCGTCCAGGAAGGCGGATTCTTCGCGCGAGGAGCCCGATGAGATCAGTGAGACGCAGCCGCCCGAGCGCGGTGAGTAGGTCCTGCTCGCGCTCGTGCAGTCGCCCACGCCGGGGGGCTCGAACTGATAGACGTCGTTGACGTTGTTCGTGTCCTGTGGCACGAGTGCGTCTGAGGAGTTGAAGAACTCACGGCCCGAGTCATCCAGGTAGCGCGACTGGTAGGCGGCGATTTCTGTTGACCGCTGCGTCCAGCCCGGGATCGAGCCCGCGACCCACCTTTCCTCCCAGCTGTGGGCGTGATCGACGAGCGGGCCCGGGAAGACAACGCGACCGGGGTCGAAGAAGCCCTGCGGCCGTGCGCCGCTCGGATCGCAGGAGAGGCAGCGGATCTCACCGCTCTGGGCATCGAGCTGGAAGACCTCGGCGTCGGGCCGGTTGCTCAGCGCATCGCGGTTGTCATACCCCGTGAGGCTGCGCTGTGACATGAACGTGTAGTAGCGGCCGTTTGGCGAGCTCCGTGCGGTCAGGTTGCCGAGCACGAACAGGTTCCCATGTCCCGCCCAGTCGGGAGAATCCTGGCTGGAGAGCACCGCCACGAGACTTGTCTGTCGCGTCTGCGTGTTGTACTGATAGAGGCTGCAGGCCACTTCGCCGTTGCTTTCGCAAGCCCCCGGCACGGCCGTTTCACCTGCCGCGTTGGGCGTGCTCGTGAGGACTCCGTTGGCCGTGAAGTACACATGCGTGCCCGCGGCGTCGATCGCCGAGACCTGACCCTGCACGTTGCCCGCTTCCCCGGGGTTGTGATCGACGCTCAGATCGCTGAGTGTGCAGGCCAGCTGCCCGCCTTTGACTTCGATCTCGCACATGTAGAGGTCGGGCGCCCCTGCCCTGGACGTGGCGTCGGTGGTCAGCCGCGATGGGTCGGTGAACAGCACTCTGGAGCCGTCCTCGCTTGCGGCTTGGAACACGGGGGTGCCTTGCCCTCCTGCCGCGTGGGGTTGGAGCTGATCGAGCTGGAGCGTGCGCGAGCGGGCGATGTCGCGCATGTACAGGTGCTGTTCCGATCCGCTGGTTTGGAACACCACGCGGCTCCCGTCGGTTGAGACTGCTCCGCGCATGTTCACGTTGCTTTGTCCGACCGTCGCGTTCAGACCGGCTTCCGAGCTCGCTCGCCCGTCCGGCAGCACGCTCACCAGCGCGAGCCTGCCGTCCGTGAGCTCATACAGGCTCCGTTCGCCATTCGCTTCAAAGCCCGCTTCAAAGCCCGGCGCGAGGATCTGCGGTGAGCTGAGGATCAGGTGGCTGAGGTCGGGGGTCGCGGCTCGGAATTCCACGCCGTTGCTCCAAATGCCGTTGCCTGCTAGTGCTTCTTCCCCGCCGAAGTGCGTGCCCGCCGGCACGTTCTCTGTTGTGATCAGCGCCACGAACGAGCCGTCTGCTTCGCGGCGGTAGGGGGTGCGTTCGGTGTTGGCGGGGTTCTGCGGATCAAGCCGGGTGATCCCCACGGGTTCGACCAGGCTCGATTCGAGCTCCTCAGAGAAGAAGCGGTACTCCGAGGGGGAGCCCACGGTGATCGTCGCGATTTCTTCATGCGGCGTGGTGATGTCCTGCGTCGACCAGCCCTCGCCTGAGCGTTTTGCCAGCAGCTGGCTGTTGTGCGGGCTTCTGACGCCCTTCGGTTCGCCGCTGATCGGCCCGAGCGCGACGTAGGCGATCCCGCCGCCGCCTGCCGCCGCCTGGATCATCCCGCCTTCTTCGGTGATCGGTTCAAGCGGTGAGCCGTGCTTGTTGGGCGGGGAGACCATTTCCCAGGCGCGCCCGTCGGGCAAGATCGAGGCCGCGCCCTGGGTCGTGAAGGTGCGGTCGGGGCCGATCACGGTGCCCAGTTCGTTGTGGGCCACCACGCGGTAGTGGTAGGTCGTGGAGGGGATCAGTTCCTGGATCAGGTTTTCCACGGCGATGTCGACCTTGCCTGCCCCTGCGCTTGCGTCGGGGATCGGGACGCTCTGCCCGTATGCGCTGCTCAGGCCGTATTCGAAGCGGTATTCGCTGTGGACTCCGTGGGGGTTCAGCTGCGCCCCCAGGCGTGCGCTCGTGGCGTTGACCTGCGAGGCGAAGCTCGCGTCGATCGAGACCGCGGGCAGCGTCGTGAAAGTCTGGTCGGGGCCTGTCGTGGCTTCTTTGGCTGCGTTTTCACAGGCGGCCCTGAAGTGGTAGGTCGTGTTCGGGGAGAGGCCCGAGAGCGCTGCGCCGATCGACTGGTCTTCGAAGGGAGCACCGGTGAGCTGCACATCCGGGGTGCTCTGCCCATATGCGCTGCTCGTGCCGTATTCGAAGTGGCATTCGGTTACTTCCGGGCCCTCCGGGTTGACCGTGGCACCGAGCGTCGCGCTGGTGGGTTCGACTTCGCTTGCCTGCTGGCTTTCAAGCAGGACGAAGGGGCCCGCGGGGGGCGGGGTGACGATCCGCACGGCGCCCGTGTTCAGGACGTAGAGGGCTTTGGTGGGTTCGGAGTAGGCGATGCCGAGAAGACCGTCTTCGGCATGTTGGCCCCTGTCGAAGCTCGCTGTCTGTTCGCCTTCGGCGTTGAACGCGAGCAGGTGGTGAGTAGGGGACCTGAAGTCGTTGACAAACAGCCGATCGCCTGGGCCGATCGTGAAGGTGAGGTTTTCGCCGGACCCCGCTTCATCGCGCGGTGAGCCGAGTTCTTTGCCGCTGGGGTCATACTTGTGCACGCCGGGCAGTTTGGCTGCGGTGAGGTAGAGGTCTTTGGCCGAGTCGACCGCGAGGTTTGAGATGCGCCCGATCCCCGCGAAGGTGACTTCGCCTTCCTGCGCGCCGCCTTCGCTGAAGCGCTGCACGCGTTCTTTGTCGCCCACATAGACGGTGCCGGCGGAGTCGATCGCGATCGAGCGACCGTTGAGCCCCTGGAACTGTTCGGGGCCCGTTCCTTCTTCGCCGAAGGATCCGAGCAGTTCGCCCGTGGCGGTGAACTTCTGCACGCGCGAGTTTCTGACGTCGAGCACGTAGACGTCGCCGCGCGAGGGGCTGAGCGGGTCGTTGTTGACAGCGATCCCTTCCAGGAAGTCGAACTCGCCGGCACCGGCGCCGCGCAGGCCGGCGAAGCACTGAGTAGTGCACACCTGCAGTTCTTCGCTTTCCCCGTCTGCCACGCCCCAGCCCCAGGCGCGCAGGAATTCGCCTTCGCCGCTGAACACATCGACGCGGTTGTTGCCCCGGTCTGAGATATATACATCACCGCTTTCCTGATCGACGGCGACGCCCTGCGGTTCTCCTTCGATCTGACCCGCGCCCGGCCCTTCGCTTGCGAACCTCGCCGGCAGCGCCGACGCCGCGGCGGCAAGCAATGCGCACAGCAGCGCGGTGAGCGCAGCGAGCACGAGCACTCGCCCGGCATGCCGACGCCCATCAATACCCCCGGTGATTCGCCCGGCAACCAGCTTCATCTCTGTACTGCGCCCCTCTCCTCTGCTCGCGCCGCCGCTGAGCAGCGGCAACGCCCATCGCGAAGATAGGGCTCACGCGATCATGCCCGCAACCGGCGTCTCTCATTTTCTGGGCCCCAAGTACCAGACTCCGGTCCCCTGGCTGTCCGATTGTCGGCTTTTGGGCCTAGGTGCAGGGGCTGTGCCCGCGCAACGCGCACCTTGACCGGCGCTCGACCGCGCCGGTACTACTGGCGTCGAGTGTGCCTTCGGGCGCTCTCGCCGCGACCGAGGGCGAAGTCTTCTCAGCAGCCACTGAGAACGCCGAAAAAGGCGCGATCACCTTCGACGGGACCAAAGACGTCAACGGCGAGGAACCGATGGTCTAAGTGACGGGCTCTAGTCCCATCGTTTAGCAGCAATCCGCAATGGAGGACGTCCGCGCCCTTCCAGTGCTCCTATCCTGGAGGCGTTCGTGCAGGGGTCTGTGGGGTGAGGCGCTTGCGTCTCTGATTTCAGGGGCGGCGTGGCCTGCGTGACCACAGCCCCGTTCTGCGCCGTGAATTCGCTCGGCATCGTGAGCTTTGAGGCGCACAGGTTGGCGTTTGCGGTCAATTCTGGTCGAAGACCTGGGAGGTGCACGCCTTCTGCAGCGTCGTCAGGCGGCTCGGCAGCTGCTTTGGCAGGGACACTTTGGCTTTTGCAAGATTCGCATAGAAGCCGATCGCGTTCGGCGGGTAGGTCAGCTTGACGTTCAGGCTCGCCCCGTTCGCTTTTGAGGTCTTGCCGTTGGTGGAGACGGAGAATTTGGGAGCGAACTTCAGGCTCTGGCAGCTCGAGGCCTGGAAGGGCGAGGAGACAGTCGAGCTCTGGGCGAAGTTGCTCGTGAGCGTGCCCGAGATGCTCATCGTGTTGCAGCTGGTCGGGTTCAGCGTGAAGCCCGGGCGGTCGATGTTCACGCGGATGTCGCGCACGTTTTTACACGAGCAGGCAGCTTCTACTGGGTTGATAGTAAGCTTTGCACTCAAGTGGTTCACTGCGCAGTCTTGTGACTTGCGATCAGCTGTGAATCGCAGAAGACGACCACAAAGGAGAATGTCTGTGCGCGAAGTCCTGGACCAACGCAAATCACTGGAGAGCCGGTTCACAAATCCAGACGGAGGATTAATCGCATGAGCGACTGTCCTGGATCGCGAGGAAATGGTCGGACGAGGAGGCGCAACAGCTGCGCTGAGCAGGCGGGCATCGCCTATCTCTGCAGTTGCCGGCAATGTGCCGAGCCCTTTGAGCGCAGAGCGATGACTGTGTGCCGACTGAGAGAGCAGGCCTCGGGCGATGCCATGTTGAAGATTGCCATCGCGTGCGTGTTTGCGCCGGGACAGGTGGCATCGGAAATGCGATGGGCGCGAGCTTGTGAAGAACGAAGTGCTCGTGCCGGAGGAGATGCGGAGGCGAGCCACTAGCAATCGCTCGCCTGTCGAGATCGTGCCCGCGGTGGGGTCAAGCGATCCCACCGCGGAGCCGTCTTCGGCGACAGTCTCCGCAGCCCTCATCGCCCCCGCCGCGGGCGGAGGCACCAACGGGCTACTTCTTGCCTTTCCCTTTCCCAGCGGTGGTCTTCTTAGGACCGAACCTCTTGCGTGCGTGCGCTTCACAGCTGCGCCGCTTGGCCTTGTTGTGCTTCTTGCGGCACTGCTTCAAAGCTTTCACGAGGCGTTCGTGTTGAGTCGGCACCTTTTTGCACCCAGTCACCGAGATCGGCGTGGACTGCGTGACCACAGCCCCGTTCTGCGCCGTGAATTCGCTCGGCATCGTGAGCTTTGAGGCGCATAGGTTGGCGTTGGCGGCCAATGCCGAGTTGGGGCCCTGGGGCAGTTTCAGTTCGAAGCTCTCGAAGGGCACGTCGGGGGTTGCCTTGAAGGTCGAGGTGGTGATCCCGTTCTTGATCTGCGTAGAGCCGACCAGGTCGACCGTGATGTTGTAGGCGCCCGAGCCTTTGAGCACGATCGTCAGGTCCGGGAAGGCTTCGCCGCCGTGGGAGACGAAGTAGGCCGGGCCTTCGAGCGGCACCGGGATCGCCGGGGTGCTCACCTTGGCCTGACCCACGATCGACGCTGCGGGGCAGTTGCCCGGGTTCTGGTCAAAGACCTGGGAGGTGCACGCCTTCTGCAGCGTCGTCAGGCGGCTCGGCAGCTGCTTTGGCAGGGACACTTTGGCTTTTGCAAGATTCGCATAGGAGCCGATCGCGTTCGGCGGGTAGGTCAGCTTGACGTTCAGGCTCGCCCCGTTCGCTTTTGAGGTCTTGCCGCTGGTGGAGACGGAGAATTTGGGAGCGAACTTCAGGCTCTGGCAGCTCGAGGCCTGGAAGGGCGAGGAGACTGTCGAGCTCTGGGCGAAGTTGCTCGTGAGCGTGCTCGAGATGCTCATCGTGTTGCAGCTGGTCGGGTTCAGCGTGAAGCCTGGGCGGTCGATGTTCACGCGGATGTCGCGCACGTGGGTGACGATGCCATCGATGATGCGGGGGATGGGTTCTGAGGCTGTGGGGTCGACCGAGATCTGCACCGTATGCGGGTCGAGGCGCAGCCCGAAGCGAATCACGACCGTGCCCAGGTCAAACGGGCCGACGACCGCCGAGGTAACGCTGACGAGCGAGAGGGGGTCGCCGTTGTACGGACCAGCCAAATAGATCTTGCCGGGAGTGTAGGCCAGCACGGCACCGACCCCGGTGCCCACTTCCGATTTACCCACTTCGCTCGCCTGCGGACAGGAGGGTTCTGCTTTCTCCTGTAGACCGGTCTTGCTCCTGGCCGTGGCGATGCTCTGCTCGGAGCAGAACTGGACTCCCGTGAGGATCCCCGTGAGACCGGGCGGGAGACTGTTCGAGAAGGACGTGACTTCTGATTCGGCGTCTCCTCTCGACAGCCGTAGGTAGAAGGGACTGAACGCGCCGGCGGCGTTGTTGATCATCCCGGACGCGATTTGCGGAGCGAAGGGCGGTGCGCCTGCCGGGCAGGCGCTGCCGCCGGCGCCGCTCGTGATCTGGAAGGCCGATGTGTCGGTGAGCGCGCCCAGCGGTTCGGACCACGGGGTGATGAGCGCCTGCGTCTGATAGGTGCCGCACACCGGCGGAGTGATCAACGGCGCCTGCTGGCCTTCGCGGAAATGAAAGTTGAAGTGGTCGAACGGCAACTCGGGGTTGTCCAGGAACGTTGTGCTCAGCTGGCCCGTGACGGGGTTCCGATCGACTTTGCCCGCCAGCTTGATCAGGATGCCGTTGGTCGGGTTCTTGGCCACGATGTAGAGGGCCACGAGCGTGCCACCAGGATGACCGTTCTGGGGTTCGGGGAAGGGGTTGTCATATGGCTGGGCGATGAAGATCGACCCGTGGATCGCTTCCGAGAGCAGCGGCGTAGTGATTTCGACCGTACCGAGCTTCGAGGCGTTCGGACAAGCTTGACCGGGGGGCGATTCGAGCGTCTCGCGTTCGTAGCCGGCCGGCGTGCAACCTTCGAGACCAACACCCGCGGAGGGATTGATCGTAAGCCCTTCGGGCAGCTTCACTGTTGTGTCCCTTAGCTGCGACTGCGCGGTGCCGGTGGCGTTGGTGAGGCCTTCGTCGTCGAAATTGAGATTGAAGTCGAGCCCCGACGGCGAGGAAGCGCTTTGCGACGTAGGAGTTGACTGGATGCTCGGCGCGAACGAAAGCTGATTACAGCCGGTCAGTGCGAGCGGGTTCCCCGCTTCATCAGCCAGGTTGTATGTAACTGGACCGAAGGCAAGCCCGTTTTCGGCTGCTTTGGTCGGCCACGACGTCCCGTTGAGCGAAGGGTCGAATGGATGTTCGCAGTTCGTAGGCAGCGTAAGGAACGCGGCTGGATGAGAGTCGTGCGAAAGTTCGCATTCTTGACCCGATTCACTCGCGTATCGCCCAGCCACCAGACACCCCCAGCCGCGCGAGACGTTGTGGCTAGGATCGTTGGGCGCTCCCCAAAACACTGTTGTCGCGGAGATGAACCCCACCAGTTGGGTGATGTTCCTAACCGAAACGGTGACACCGTAGTCTTCGCCAGGGCCACTGCGCACCGAGGTGTCGAGGATCACCGGATTGCGCAGAACCTCGAATCCGAAGCGCGCGGGCTCGCCGGCCGCCGGCGTCAGGTTGAAGACCGGCACGTTGAAAACAGTTTCTTCTTTCGCGTTGGTCACCGAAGCGGTCACGACCGCCACGCCGATCGCCGTATTCCCCGGACAGGAGTTCACGGCACCACCTTGTTTGACGTGAGCAAAGTCCTGGTCGCTGCACTGCGGCAGGGCCGTGGCGTTACCTATCTGGCCTGGGGGAAGCTTGAAGTCCAGGTTGCGTGGCATCGCGGGCGGGAAGGTTTCGGTTGATTCACGGTTGAAGCTGAGTACGTTCGTCAGCTGGTATGGATGCGTACCGGCGTGAGTATCGGGTTCACCGGCTTCTTCTTCTGGCTGCAGAACGAATTCGCCTACGCCAAAGCCTGCGGGCGAGTCTGAGATCGACACCGGACGCTTGAGCGTACGGGCCTTGGCACCTCCACCTTCGAAGTCCGTTTCATTGAGAGCTCCCGGCTGTGCGCCTTCATCCTTGACCTTCAACCTCATTTCCACAAAGTCGTAGGGAATGATGGACCCCAGTGGACATGCGTCTGCCGAGCCGAATTCGATTTCGCAGACGTTCGGTAGCCCGTTTTCGCTTGAGCAGAAGACGCTGCTCCCGTTTGCTTTGCAGAATTCCCAAAAGCCCTGCGGATCTGAAGGGCCAACTTGAACGTGTCCGTTTTCCGCTAGCCCTTCCAGGAACGGCGGAGCCGGGGACGGTGCAGAAAAGTGGGCTTTGTTAAATTTTTAGTCCTAGTGGAAGCGTGTCTCTGAAGCTGTAGCTGCCGGACGTCGACGCATTACCGAGGTTGATCGCTTGCACAATAACCGTACCTTCCCCGCCCGGAGCGATATGTGCGGGAATAGTGCGGTATGTCAAGCGAACCCAAGGTTGGTTTGCCGATGCCGGGGCAGCGACGGAGGCTGTCGCAACGAAGGTTGCGACTACGGTCAGGAGCGAGAGGGTGAGTAGACGACGAGGGCGTCCCATAGGCAAGGCCGGCACAGGCCCTCGCAGAGAGTCCTGAGAGCCCGTGATTTGCCTACGTCGGCCGGCTCGATCGCTTGGGGTCGTCTGACGTTTCATTCTGTCTTCTCTCCAGTCGCTCCGTGTGGATTCTCTCCGTGGCCAAGCGCACCTCTACTCGCGTAGGGGGAAGAAGCGGTGGCGACGTAGTTCTCATGCTTGTCCGGGTCTGTGACCACAGCCCCGTTCTGCGCCGTGAATTCGCTCGGCATCGTGAGCTTTGAGGCGCACAGGTTGGCGTTCGCGGCCAATGCCGAGTTGGGGCCTTGGGGCAGGTCCGGGAAGGCTTCGCCGCCGTGGGAGACGAAGTAGGCCGGGCCTTCGAGCGGCACCGGGATCGCCGGGGTGCTCACCTTGGCCTGACCCACGATCGACGCTGCGGGGCAGTTGCCCGGGTTCTGGTCAAAGACCTGGGAGGTGCACGCCTTCTGCAGCGTCGTCAGGCGGCTCGGCAGCTGCTTTGGCAGGGACACTTTGGCTTTTGCAAGATTCGCATAGAAGCCGATCGCGTTCGGCGGGTAGGTCAGCTTGACGTTCAGGCTCGCCCCGTTCGCTTTTGAGGTCTTGCCGTTGGTGGAGACGGAGAATTTGGGAGCGAACTTCAGGCTCTGGCAGCTCGAGGCCTGGAAGGGCGAGGAGACAGTCGAGCTCTGGGCGAAGTTGCTCGTGAGCGTGCCCGAGATGCTCATCGTGTTGCAGCTGGTCGGGTTCAGCGTGAAGCCCGGGCGGTCGATGTTCACGCGGATGTCGCGCACGTTTTTACACGAGCAGGCAGCTTCTACTGGGTTGATAGTAAGCTTTGCACTCAAGTGGTTCACTGCGCAGTCTTGTGACTTGCGATCAGCTGTGAATCGCAGAAGACGACCACAAAGGAGAATGTCTGTGCGCGAAGTCCTGGACCAACGCAAATCACTGGAGAGCCGGTTCACAAATCCAGACGGAGGATTAATCGCATGAGCGACTGTCCTGGATCGCGAGGAAATGGTCGGACGAGGAGGCGCAACAGCTGCGCTGAGCAGGCGGGCATCGCCTATCTCTGCAGTTGCCGGCAATGTGCCGAGCCCTTTGAGCGCAGAGCGATGACTGTGTGCCGACTGAGAGAGCAGGCCTCGGGCGATGCCATGTTGAAGATTGCCATCGCGTGCGTGTTTGCGCCGGGACAGGTGGCATCGGAAATGCGATGGGCGCGAGCTTGTGAAGAACGAAGTGCTCGTGCCGGAGGAGATGCGGAGGCGAGCCACTAGCAATCGCTCGCCTGTCGAGATCGTGCCCGCGGTGGGGTCAAGCGATCCCACCGCGGAGCCGTCTTCGGCGACAGTCTCCGCAGCCCTCATCGCCCCCGCCCCCCATTCGCATGCCCGGCCTGCGCCTTGGTCGGCGGCTCGACTTTCGGTTTGGAAGCCGGTGCCTGATCGACGGCGACGCCCTGCGGTTCTCCTTCGATCTGACCCGCGCCCGGCCCTTCGCTTGCGAACCTCGCCGGCAGCGCCGACGCCGCGGCGGCAAGCAATGCGCACAGCAGCGCGGTGAGCGCAGCGAGCACGAGCACTCGCCCGGCATGCCGACGCCCATCAATACCCCCGGTGATTCGCCCGGCAACCAGCTTCATCTCTGTACTGCGCCCCTCTCCTCTGCTCGCGCCGCCGCTGAGCAGCGGCAACGCCCATCGCGAAGATAGGGCTCACGCGATCATGCCCGCAACCGGCGTCTCTCATTTTCTGGGCCCCAAGTACCAGACTCCGGTCCCCTGGCTGTCCGATTGTCGGCTTTTGGGCCTAGGTGCAGGGGCTGTGCCCGCGCAACGCGCACCTTGACCGGCGCTCGACCGCGCCGGTACTACTGGCGTCGAGTGTGCCTTCGGGCGCTCTCGCACAGCAAGGTCGGGGACAAGCGTTTGGCTCGCGGTTGCGAGCTGGACACTCCTCCGGCACGACTGGCTCACTACGAGCAAACCAACTCAAAGGAGCAGTTCTACATGCGCACCTTCAAGCTCATCTGCGCCCTCCTCGCGGTGCTTGCATTCACCGCGCTGGGCGTCGCCAATGCCTCGGCGGCTGAGAAATTATGGAAGCTCTTACCGGGCTCTGCCGGGGAAACGTTCACAGGTAGCAGCGGGAAAGCAACACTGGTGAACACGGCCACCAGCCTCACGATCATCTGCCAAAAATCGGTCGTGTTATTAGCGGACGCCTCGCTGCTTGAAGAAGGCTCGACCGAAGGAAAAGACGCGACCTTAGCCTTAGCGATGATTCACTTTGAAAACTGCACCTCGGCAGGCCTCGCGATCAACTCGGTCGGCGACCCGGCGAAAACAATCTTAGTCCACGTCGAGATCCATACGTGTCTGATCAAAGCCAGCGACTTCGGTCTGTTAATCAAAGTGTTACAGGTGCACCTCGAAGTGCCTGCCGCGGGCAAATTAATCTTAATCCGCGGTGCCGTGATCGGCTTATTCGAAGGCAAAGAAGGAACGAAAGCGAAAACCTTCGGGTTGAAGGTCCTAGCGCCTGGAAATGTGCAGGAAATCAAGTTATGCGAAGGTGGCACGGAAAATACACTCGAATCGGCGACGGAAGGCGAAGTTTTCTCAGCAGCAACTGAGAACGCCGAAAAAGGCGCGCTCACCTTCGATGGGACCAAAGACGTCAACGGTGAGGAACCGATGGTCTAAGTGATGGGCTCTAGTCCCACCGCTTAGTAGCGATAGCGCTGGAGGGCGTCCGCGTCCTCCAGCGCTCCTGTCGCTCCCGGCTGCCAACATCCGACTTCGAAAGCGCGATCCGAATGACCAAGCCAAAGCGCCGCCGATCCAGCGGTCGTACTGCCCCACTTGTCCTTGTCTTGCTGCTCCTCGCCCTGACCCTGAGCTCCTGCGGCGGCAGCGACAGCCTGACCCACATACAAGGCAGCTCAGAGACGATCACCAAGCCAATGCTCGATCACTGGATGCGCTCGCTGGTCGGTGAAGACTTCCGCCAGGCGATCGGCACCAAAGGGCCTGTCGGGCTCGTCTCAGAACCAGCCAACTACACCGAATGCGCCGAAGCAGCGGCGAAGGTCATCCCGCGAGACTACACGGGCCGGCTCAAACTGAACGGTGCGCAGATCTTGGGCAAATGCCATCAGCTGCACGAAGCGGTCAAGGCCCAGGCGCTCGCCTTTCTGCTCTCGGTGCAGTGGAGCACCCAGGAGGCCAAAGAACAGGGGCTGACCGTGACAGACGCCGAAATACGAAAGCACTTCCAGAACGTGACCCTGAAGAGCACCTATGGGTCCACCGCCCGCGAACGCCAGTACCTGGCCGAACGCCACATGGTCCACGCCGACCTGCTCTACATGCTCAAACGCAACATCCTCGTCAAGCGCATGACGCCGAAATTCGAAGCCAGGGTCCAAGCGGCGGGCGGCGGGCAAAGGACCTACGTGCACCTGGCCTTAGAGCGCTACCACGCCCTGATCGCCAGGACCAGCTGCAAGCCCGGCTATGTCGTGCTGGGCTGCAAGGAGTACCGCGAACCGGCGGTCGAGCCGCCCGCTCCGGCCCTGATCCTTGAGGCGCTCGTGCAGGGTTCTGTGGGGTGAGGCGCTTGCGTCTCTGATTTCAGCGGGGCGGCAGCCTCGCTCCCCTCCCCGAGCGCTGGGTTTGTTCGTTTTCGGTCTGACCCCGGGTAGCGCTGCGCTTCCTTGACCGGCAGAGGTCGGAAGCGAAGACTTCGTTTTGGGCGCCTTCTGGCGCCCATCGGATCGCAGCCGGCGACCGCCTCGGCCAGCTTCGGCGAGGCGGTCGCCCCGGCGATCGGCTGAAGAACAGCGAACAACTGGAAGGAGAGGTGCGGCATGCGAGCCTCAAAGCTCATCGGTGTACTCATCTTCGCGCTGGCGTTCAGCGCACTGGGCGTCGCCACTGCCTCGGCGGCTGAGAAATTATGGAAGTTGTTACCGGGGTCTGCCGGGGAAACGTTCACGGGTAGTAGCGGGAAAGTGACATTCACGTCGTCGTCGTCGGGCAGCACGATCACCTGCAACAAATCTAAGATCACTTTAGCCAACGCTTCGCTGCTCGAAGAAGGCTCGACCGAAGGAAAAGACGCGACCTTAGCCTTAGCGATCATGGACCTCGAAGCATGCTCCTCAGCCGGCCTCGCGATCAATTCGGTCGGCGACCCAGCCAAAACGATCTTAGTCCACTTAGAGATCCATACGTGCCTGGTCAAAGCCAACGACTTCGGTCTGTTATTCAAGTGGTTACAGGTTCACGAGGAAGTACCTGCTACCGGCAAATTACTCTTATTACGCGGCGCCGTGATCGGCTTATTCGAAGGCAAAGAAGGCACGAAAGCGAAAGCCTTCGGGGTGAACGTTGCGGCGCCTGGAAACGTGCAGGAAATCAAATTATGCGAAGGCGGCACGGAAAATCAACTCGAAGAGGCGGTCGAAGGGGAAGTCTTCTCAGCCGCCACTGAGAACGCCGAAAAAGGCGCGATCACCTTCGATGGGACCAAAGACAAAGCAGGCGAGGAACCGATGGTCTAAGCTGGCCAGTCTAAGCGACGGGCAAACCAATCGCTCCAATCGCTTCGTAGCGATAAGCGCTGGAGGGCGTCCGCGTCCTCCAGCGCGCGTGCGAGGAGGCCTACCGCTTCCCGCCCCTCGCCCCGAACCGCCTACGCGCCTGCCCTTCACAGCCCTTGCGCTTGCCCTTGCCGTGCTTCTTGCGGCAGGTCTTCAGGGCCTTCTGCAGCTTCTGCTTGCTCGTCAGCGGTTTCGCGCAGCCCGTAACCTTGATCGGCGTCGACTGGGTTTTAACCAGGCCGTTCTGCGCCGTGAATTCGGTCGGCATCGCGAGCTTTGACTTGCACAGGCTCGTGTTGGCCGTGAGCGCCGAGTAGGGGCCCTGGGGCAAGCTCAGTTCGAAGCTTTCGAAGGGTACGTCGGGCGTGGCCTTGAACGTGCTTGTGGTGACCCCGCCCTTGATCTGCGTGGAGCCCACCAGATGCACCGTCACGCCGTAGCCTTTGAGCACGATCGTCAGATCCGGGAAGGCTTCGCCGCCGTGAGAGACGAAGTAGGCCGGGCCTTCCAGTGGCACCGGCAGCAGCGGCGTGATCACCTTTGCATGGCCGACGACCGACGGGCCTGGGCAGCTCGCAGGGTTTTGGTCAAAGACCTGTGCCAGGCACGCCTTCTGCAGCGTCGTCAGGCGGCTGGGCATCTGTTTGGGCAGGCTGACTTTGACTTTGGCCACGTTCGCGTAGGTGCCAAGCGGCGCGTTGGGGTAAGTGAGCTTTACGTTCAGGCTCGCCCCCCTCGCTTTCGAGGTTTTGCCCGAGGTCGAGGCGCTGAAGCTCGGGGCGAATTTCAGCGCCGCGCAGTTCGTGATCTGGAAGGCGCTCGAGACCGACGCCGAGGCGCCTTCGTCGCTGGCGATCGTCCCCGTCAACGAGAGCGGGTTGCAGTCGGTCGGGTTGAACGTGAACCCCGGCCGGTCGATCGTCACGCTGACGTGCTTGATCTGCAGCGGGATCCCGTCGAGCACGTGCGGAATCGCGAAGGGGCCCGAGGGGTCGGTCGTGACCGTCAGCGCCGCCGTCAGCGGGTCGATTTCGATCTTCGCACGCACGACCACTTTGCCGAGGTCAAACGGGCCGGCCTTCGCCGGGTTTACGATCGACAGGCCGAACGGGGCGCCTTTGTAGCTTTCTGTGAGGAAGACCTGCCCGCCCGTGACCGTGTAGGGGTCGCCGCCGAGCCCGACGCTCACGACCGTGTGGCCTATTTCGCTGCTTTGCGGACAGGTTCCGGCGTTGGCCTGAGCTTCGGCGCAGAGCGCCACGCCCTTGAGGATGCCCGAGAGCCCCTGGGGCATGTTCAGCTGCACCGACTGGATGTCCTGGTTTCCGTCTTCGCGGGAGATCGTCGTCGTCAGTGGGCTGAACGCGCCGGCCTGGATGTTCGTCGTGCCCGCCGCCAGCGACGGAGCGAACGGCAGCGCGCCCGGGCACGGCGTTCCGTTCGGACCGCTCGTGATGTCGAAGTGCGAGGAGGCGCCGACGGCTGCCTGGCCCGACCAGGGCGTGAAGGAGGCGTTCGTCGTGTACGTGCCACAGTGGGCGGGAGTCGAGAGCGGCGCCCGCGAGCCGCCGAAGAAGTGCAGTTCGGCTTCTTCGAAGGGTGCCTGGGGAGAGTTCTTGAAGCTCGCCGAGACATGACCCGTTTCCGAGAGCGAGACTTCGCCGGGGAGCTTGATCAGCACACCCGAGACAGGGTCTTCGGCGACGATGTACATCGCGACCAGCGAGCCGAACGGGTTCGCGTTCTGGGCAGCCAGGTAGACGGCGCCTTCGAGCGGGTTCTGGATCACGGGCACCTTGATCCTCGCCGTGCCGATCTTGGCGGCGTCGGGGCAGAAGGGCGCCGGCAGCGTTGGCGTGAAGTGGACTTCCCGCGGCGGACTGCTTTCGCCGGGGAGATAGCCGATCTGACCCTCCGAGCACGCTTCGAGCCCGCCGGCGCCGGCCGGGTTGACGCTCACGCCGCCGGGCAGGCTGACGTCGATGTCGCGCACCGAGGAGCTCGCCAGCCCCTGTCCGTTCTTGTTGACTTCCTGAGGCACCCGCACACGCGTGGTGAGCCCCGTCGGAGTGCTCGCCGCGCTACCGTCGGGCTGGACTTCGATCGACGGTTCGAAAGGCAGCTGGTTGCAGCCGGTGATGCCCAGCGCGCGGCCGAAGCTATCCGTCAGCGAGCTGGAAAGCGGTGCGAAGCTGACGCCGCTCGGGTCATCTTTGCTCGGCCACGATTCGCCCTGGACGGTCGTGGTGAAGGGCACTTCACAAGAGGTCGGCATCGTCAGAAACGGGGGCGCCTGGGTCTGGCCGGTGTGTACGCAGCTCTGACCGGATACCTGAGCCCAATGTTCGCCGGCCACACAGCCCCAGCCGCGCGACACATCGTGCACCCCTTCGCCGGGGACGCCCCAGAAGGTCACGCTGCTCGAGACAAACGAGGCGAGCTGGGTGATGTTGCTCACCTTGACGGTCACGCCGTAGTCCGAGCCGGTGCGCACCGCGGTGTCGAGCGTCACCGGGCTGCCAACGATCTCGAAGCCGAAGCGCGCCGGCTCGCCCCGCTCGGGCACGAGGTTGAACAACGGGACCGGGAAGGTGATCAGGTGGAAGTTGTGAGGTTCGTCGATCGTCACCAGCGCGGCCCCGACAGCGGTGTCGGGGGCACACTGGTTGGCGATCCCGCCCGGAACGATGTGCCTGAAATTCAGGTCGCTGCACTGCGGGATCGCGGTCGCGTTCCCGATCAGCCCCGGCGGCAGGTTGAATTGGAGGTTGCGCGCCAGCGCCGGCGGCGCCCCTGTGTCTGCGTTCTGGTTCAACGCCACCGTCGCGGTCAGCTGCGACGGATGTGAGCCGGCGCGCGCGTCTATGGTTCCGCCTTCTTCTTCGGGGGTCAGCGAGAACCCTTCCACGCCAAAGCTCGGCGCGGCTCCGTTGACGGGCAACGACCTCTTGCTCGAGAGCGGCGGGGCTCCCCCGCCGGACACGTCCGCCGAGTTTTCGCCGCCGGAGCCGGCTTCTGCTCCAGCCCTCACCTTGATCACGAGTTCGAGGTATTCATACGGGTTGACTTTCCCGAGTTCCAGCACTTCGGGCGGGACGCAACTGACTTCGCGTTCGTTCAGCTGGCAGGCTTTGAACGCTTCTGCGAAGAAACCGGCGGGGCCGAGGTCGAGTTTGCCTTCCTGGAAGGCGAACACAAAGAACGACACCTGCGGAACCACTTCGCCTTCGACGTTTTCGGCTTCGACGATTTCAAAGCCCGGCGGCAGCACGTCCCTGAGCGTCTCGGGTCCGACAGTCGGGGAGCTGCCGACGTTCTCCGCCTGGATCGTCAGCGTGCCTTCTGCGCCCGGAGCAATGCTCTCAGGACGCAGAGTGGCGCTGAGATGCCACCACGGCGAGGCCGCCAGAGCCGAGCCGGCCCCGCCCCACGCGTAGAGCGCCAAGAGCGCGGCGAGCATGGCCAGGGTGATGTACGTTCGTCGCGAAAGGCGCCTGCGCATCACTTGCCCCTCCCCTTCTGCGCGGTGCCACGCTTGGTCGAGCTCTTCTTGACGTTGTGCTTGGGGCCGTAGAGCTTTCGCGCCCGCCTGTTGCAGCTGGCCCGCTTGCTCTTCGGCTTCTTCTTGCAGGCCTTCAGCGCTTTGGCGAGCTTCTGCGCCCGCGTGAGCGGCTTCGGTTTCGGTTTGAGGACCGGGGTCGGAGTGACGTTCCCCGAGCCGCTGAACGTCGCGCTGGGCGGCGGGCCGAAGATCTGCGGCTGCGGCGGCGGGGCCGCTCGGCAGGAGTCGCCCGTCGTGCACGGAGGCGAGACGCTTGCCGCCGGCGGCGGGCAGGGCGAGCCGGCGCTGCAGACATGCGCGTCGTAGAGATCGTAGGCTTCATCGACATCGCTCGGCGAGAGCTTGGAGGCGCTGAGGAAGAACACGTCATCGCCGCTGCTGCTGGCATCCATGAACGCAGATTCTTCGTTGGAGGAGCCAGAGGAGACCAGCCCGACGCAGCCACCGACGCGCGTGCAGCTGCCGACGCCGGCCGGCTCGTACTCGTACACGTCCTCCTTGCCGTTGCCGTCTTGCGGCACAAGCGAATCGGCGCTGTTGAAGAACAGGCGGCCACTGTCGGAGAGATAGCGCGACTGATAGAGCGAGTGTTCGAGGTCTACGGGCGTCCATCCCGGGACCGAGGCCGCCAGCCACTGGTTTCCAAACGAGAGCGGCCGCTCCACGAGCAAGCCGGGGAAGGTGGGCGGATCGAAGACCCCGACCGGGCGCGCACCCGAGGGGTTGCACGACACGCACGTCAGCTTGTTCAGGCTGGAGTCGTAGAGGTAAACCTCCTCGTCGAGCACGCCGCTGGCCTGATCGCGGTTGTCATACCCGGTCAGGCTGCGCTGCGACATGAACGCCAGGTAGCGCGCGTCGCTCGTGACCCGCGCGGTCAGAATGGCCAGGTCGAAGCCGTTGCCGGCTTCCCAGTCCGGGAAGTCTCGCGCCGAAAGGGTCGCGACCAGCCGCACGTCGCCGGTCGCGGTGTCGGCCATGTACAGGTTGCACGACGACGACGCGGCCGGAAGCACGCCGCCGCTTCGACGTTCGCAGCTGCCGGGCGTGGCACCGGGCGCCAGGGCACCCTTCGCGACAAAGAAGACGTGTTCACCCTTGCTGTCCGATCCGAGCACGGTGCCCTGCACGTTGGCAGCCTCGCCAGCGTTTTCATCGACCGTCAAGTCGCGCAGCGTGCACGCCAGATGATTGCCGGAAATGCCGATCGAGCACTCGTACAGATCAGGCTGGGCCGGCCTGGCTGTGGCATCCGGCGTCAGGCGCCGCGTATCGAGGAAGAACACATGCGCACCATCGCCGGTGGCCAGCTGGAACCTGGGACGCCCTTGGCCTACCGTCACCCCCGACGCGGGCGCATCGACCTGCACGGTTTCTTCCCGACCCACGTCGCGCAGGTAGAGGTGCGAGTTCTGCTGACTGTCTTCCGCTTCGAAAACAACGCGACTGCCGTCGCTGGAGACCGCGCCTCGCAGATCTTGGCCGAGGCCGCCGACGATCGCCGATTCGCCTTCTTCGGCGCTGGGCGTGCCGTCGGGAAGCACGCTTATCAGCCGCAGCGCGCCGCCGCTCCACTCGTAGACGCTGGTGTTTTCTTCGTTGATCGGCGTGAAGCCCGTGGTGAGCGCCTGTGGCGAAACCAGCACCAGGTGCGAGAGATCGGGCGTCGCCGTCGCGAAGGTGACGCCGCCGACGAATTCGCCCGCGAGCCGTTCGGTGCCGCCGAATTTAGTCCCGGGCGGAACGTTCGAAGGATTGACGACGGGCACATACGTGCCGTCGGCCTCGCGAAGATAAGAGGTACGTTCGGTAGCCTGCGGCGACAGCGGCGAGGCGCCTTCGGGTTCGACCAATCCAGTCGACAGGTCCGACGAGAACAACCGGTACTCCGAGAGGAAGCCGGGATGCAGGCCCGCCACTTTTTCGTGAGCGACCGATATGTCCGTGGTGCTCCACCCCGCGCCAGACCGGTTCGACAGGACCTGGCTGTAGGCGACGCTGCGATTGCCGCTCGGTTCCGAGACGATCGGAGCAGTGGCGACATAGGTGATCGCGCCGCCGCCTTCTGCCGCCTGGATCACGCCGCCTTCGTTCGTGATCGCTTCGAGCGCGGTGCCCTGCTTTGACGGCGGGCTGACCATTTCCCAGGCGCGGGCGTCGAGCAGCCCAGCAGCTGCGCCTCCCTGCGTCACGAACGTTCGATCCTCGCCGTCGACGGTGCCGAGCGCGTTGTGCGCGACGACGCGGAAGTGGTAGGTGCTTCCCGGGTGCAGCCCTTGGATGAGGATGCTCACGGGGACCCCACCTGAGCCGGCGGCGATCTGCGCGTCAGGGATCGGCGCGGAGGCTTCATAGCTGTCGGTCAAGCCGTATTCGAAGTGATAGTCGGTCGTCCGGCCGAGCGGATCGATTTCCGCCCCCAGCAGGGCGCTCACGGAGGAGACCTGCGAGACCGACTCGCTGTTCACCAGCGCCGGCGGCAACGTCGTGAAGGTCGCGTCCGGTCCGTCTGTCGTTTCGCCCAGGGCATTCGTAGCGACGACCCGGAAGTGGTATTCGGTGCGCGTCGAGAGGCCCGAGATTTCGGCGCTCGCCAACTGATCTTCGAAGGAGTGTTCACCCGATTCGAGCGGCGTCACGGCGGTGCTCGACCCGTATGCAGCGGTGGGCCCGTATTCGAAGTGATAGCTCGTGGCTTCAGGGCCCTCAGGGTTGACCGTGGCCGACAGAGTCGCCGACGTCGGGGTCAGTTCGCCCGCGTGCTCACTGCCTTCCACGACCAACGGACCCGGGGGCGGCAGTGGAGTAATGCGAACCGATCGGTCGGTCAGGGTGTAGATCGCATCGTTCAACGGGTTGAACGCGATTCCGCCAAGGCGGTTGGAGGTGTCGGTGCTGGCGTCGAAACTCGCCGTCTGCGTTCCCGAGGCGTCGTACTCGAGTGTGTGATGCACGCCGCCGGCGTTGTCGGCGACGAACAGTTCGCCCGTCGGCCCCACCGCGATCGATCCAGGCCCGCCCAGTTCGTCCCGGACGGGGCCCACCTGGCTGCCGGTGCTGTCGTACAGACGCACCCCCGGGACTTCGTTGCCCAGCACGTAGACCTCTTCGCTTGTGTCGACGGCGAGCGCCTCGACGCTGCCGACGCCAGGGAGCGGTATTTCATGTTCAAACGCGCCGCTTGCCGTGAAGACCTGCACGCGATTGCGATCGCCGACGTAGACCTTTCCGGCGGCGTCCACGTCGATCGTGTCGCCTTCAGCCGATTCGAACTGGCCATGTTCGCTCCCTGAGACTCCGGCTTGGCATTCTTCGCCGGCCAGACAGACGTCGCCGCCCGCGGCGTTGACTTCGCCGCCGAACATCAGGACGAACGTGCCCGAAGCATCGAACTTCTCGACGCGATGGTTGCGCGCATCGAACACGTACACGTCGCCGTGGGAAGAGCTCAGCGGATCATTGTCGACCGCGCCGCCTTCCGGGAACGAGAACTCCCCCGCCCCCGCGCCTTCGAGGCCGGCGAAGCATTTCGTCAGGCAAGTCTGGAGCGCTTCCGTAGTGCCATCCGCCACTCCCCAGCCCCAACCAACTTGAAATCCGCCTTCTTCGGTGAACCTCTGCACTCGCTGGTTGTTTCGGTCGACCACGTACACCTCGCCGGATTCGTCGTTGATCGCGACGCCGGTCGGGCCTTCGAATTCGCCGGCGCCGGAACCCTGGTGCCCGAATTCGACGGACGCGGCGGCACTGGACGCGACGGTCAGCAAGCCAACGCAGACGATGCCGCAGACAAGCGTCCGAACCCGCGCCGGCGCTCTCCGCGCAAGCCACTCCCTCTCGCGATCCACGATTTGCCGCCCTCTCTTCCAGCCTCGCATCTTGCCCATACCCTGCGACGCACGTACACGAGCAGCGTCCGTATTCGCCCGGCAGGCCTAAATCTCATTCTGTCTGCGTGTGAGGACAACTCACAACCTCTGTTTCCTACTCGCATGTGTCCACATAGGCCCAGGGTCTGCCCGGTGAGCATCAGCGATCTGTCCCCCCGCCGGCATTCCTGGCGCCCCGTCCGCACACGCCAACACAGTCCACAGACCAACCTAGTCCACACGTCGCGCATAGACCGTCCGAGCAAGCGAGACCTCGGGGTTCCCACAAGCAAGCAAGAAACATCAACCCTTAAAGGCTTGACAACTCGACGCCCACGGTGACACTCTCGTACCGCAGCCGCCGTCCTGGCGATCAAGTAGTGCAGTTCACGCTTCCTCATGAGGCGCGAGCTTGCACGCCCGTCACACATGGCGATGGCTGTACACAAACCAACAAAAGGAGCATATAGAAATGCACAAGCTCAGAATCCTCGGCGCGATGCTCATCGCAGCGCTCGCCATGACGGCGGTCGCTGCCGCAACCGCCTCCGCGGCCGTGCCGCCTGAATTCAACCCCGCAAAAGGCACGTTCACGGCCACCAGCGGCCCTGGTGTGCTCAAAGGCACCCTCACGATCAAATGCAGCTCCGACAAAGTAAGCAACGGCGTTATCACCGGTGCGAAAACCGAGACCGCCACTGTCGACTTCGAAGGCTGCGAATCGCTTGGCGTCAAAGTTAACTCCGTCGGGGACACCAAAGGCTCTGGCGTCATCTTAGTCGCCACCGACGGCGAACTCTGCTACATCAACGAAAAAGAAAAAATTGTCGGTCTTTACTTTACGGTCTTACCGACTACGGGCCTCGAAATCGAAGGCGTCGGCCTCAAATCGACCGTCAAGGGTACAGTCATCGGTACAGTTAGCCCCACCAACAAAAAACAGACGACCGGCACAGTAGACATCAAAAAAGCTAACCTTAAAGAATGCGGTGGTAAAACCGCGGAACTGTTAGCCAACCTGAACGGCGGCGCGTTCGCGAAAGCCGAAGAGGAAACGGAAGAGAAAGTGACGTTCGCGGCCGCAACGGAAGTTACAGCGTAGGCGCATCAGCGTCTAGCAGTCGCAACTAGTCCGGGAGGGGTGCGCGCCAGCGTGCCCCT
Organism: uncultured Solirubrobacteraceae bacterium; assembly: GCA_963714215.1. Classification (GTDB taxonomy): domain Bacteria; phylum Actinomycetota; class Thermoleophilia; order Solirubrobacterales; family Solirubrobacteraceae; genus Palsa-744. The sequence goes on along the minus strand of CAVQNP010000002.1, from coordinate 443,161 downwards.
CCCGTCGCGTTTGGGGGCGACCGCGTGCTGCTGGCTCTGGCTGCTTTCGCGGGTGACCGCGCGCTGAGTGGGGCTCGGCACCTGCCTCGACCGCGACGCTCACTCGGGAACGGGGGTTGGCGCTCGCCGCGTGACCGGCATACATTCTGCCGCATCGTCCCGCGTGGCTGACACCGCGCAGGCTGCTCGCGGGCTGCTCGATGCGTCGGTCGTGATCGAGCTCGAAGAGGCTCGATCCCAAGCTTTGGCCGAGGGAGCTTGCTGTCTCGGCGATCACGTTCGCCGAGCTCGCGGCCGGTCCACACGCCGCGGCCGACCTGGACGAGAGGGCACGCCGGCAGGAACGCCTCCAGCGCTCGGAAGCGACCTTCGAGCCGCTGCCGTTCGACGGTGCTGCGGCTCACGCCTACGGTCGCGTCTATGCGGCAGTCACCGCCGCAGGGCGGAAGGCGCGAGGACGACGCGCGGTGGATCTGCTGGTGGCTGCTATCGCGCTGGCGAGGCAGCTGCCTCTCTACACGCGCAATGCCGACGACTTTGCCGGACTCGAGGAGCTGCTCGAGATCGTTTCCGTGCCCGCCTAGCCGACGACCAAGTGCGAGACCGCATGTTTGTCGGTCTGCCCGCCGCTCCCCCCCGAGAACCCCAGGAACACACTGCTCGGCAACGTAACCGCCTGATTGAGCACCTGTACTCCGTCGATCGAGACCGTCATCGTCGTCCCCCCCGCCGTGACGACCTTCACGTGATGCGTCACGTTTCGCAGCGATGCGCTGAGCGTCGCGGTTGTCAGCCAGTGCAGCAGGTCTTTCGCCGTGCCCGACGGCCCGTCCGTGATCCCGACGAAGTTGGCCGACGGGTTGGCTGAGTTTTTGTACGTGTCCAGCGCGACCGCCAGCGCCGGGATGCCCGAGAAGCCGAGCCCACCGCCCTTGTAGCCGAGCGATTTCGCCGTCGCGCCGCGCGAGGGGTCGGCGAACACGAGCGCCATGCCGTCCGCGCCCGAGCCGCCGCCGATGAACGCGTCGAATTCGATCGTCAGGTTGCGCGGGTCGATCGTCTGCGGCCAGAACGCCGTGCCCGCCTGGGCTTCCGCCGTCGAGGTCAGTAGCAGTTCTGTCGCCGTCAGCGTCGTCGTGCCGTTGAGCTGCCAGCCGCCCGCTGTCGGGTCCGGGACTTTCGTCGGCGGCGCCGGCGTGAAGGTGTTCGTGAAGCGCACCGTGTTCGCCCCTGCGCCCAGCGCGAACGTCGGCACCGTCACTTTGCCGCTGATCGGCGTCAGCGGCACTTCGGGCCCGCCGTTGACCGACTCCGTCGTCTTCCAGCCGGTTTCGCTCGGCACCGCCTCAGAGACGCTGCAGCTCGCGCCTTCGACGGCGCCCGTCAGCGTCGGCGTCGCCGAGCCGCCGTTGCCCAGTGCCGCCGTCGTGAAGCTCGATGGGCACGTGCCGCTCGCCACGAACTGCGCACTCGCCTGCGGTGAGCCGCTCGGCGCGGTGACCGCCGTGCCGATCTGCAGGCTCGCCGAGGGCGCCGGCGTGTACGTGTTCGTGAAGCGCACCGTGTTCGCCCCCGCCGACAGCGAGAACGTCGGCACCGTCACCTTGCCCCCGGACGGCGTCAACGGCACTTCAGCGGCGCCGTTGACCGACACCGTCGTCTTCCAGCCCGTTTCGCTCGGCACTGCCTCCGAGACGCTGCAGCTCGCGCCTTCAACCGCACCGCTCAGCGTCGGCGTTGCCGAGCCGCCGTTGCCAAGCGCCGCCGTCGTGAAACTCGACGGGCACGAGCCGCTGAGGACGAACTGCGCGCCGGCCTGCGGCGAGCCGCTCGGCGCCGTGACTGTCGTTCCGATCTGCAGGCTCGCCGGCGGCGGTGGCGGACCGCTCGGCGCCGCGTCGCCGCCGACAACGACGTTCGCCACCTGGTGAATGTCCGTCGAGCCGCCCGTGCCGCCGCTGAAGCCGAGCAGGACGCGCGCCGGCACTTTCGCCGTGCCACTCAGCACCTGCGTGCCTTCCATCCATATCGTGATTTTTTCGTTCAGCACTTCGACCTTGACGTGCCGCGTGGCCGTGCGCAGCGCCGGGATCGTCGTCGATGTCGACAGCCAATGCAGTTTGTCCGCTCCTGCCGAGGTCGGCCCGTCGGTGATGCCGACGAAGTTGTTCGACGGGTTGACCGTGTTTTTGTAAGTGTCGAACGCGACCGCGATGCCCGAGATGCCTGAGAAGCCGAGCCCGCCGCCCGTGGCGCCGAGCGAGGCCGACGTCGCTTTGCTCGCATCCGCGAGCACCAGCGCCTGACCGTCCGCACCCGAGCCGCCGTTGATCGTCTGGTCGAATTCGACCACTAGATGGCGGCTGTCAATCGCCGTCGTGAAGAAGCCCGAGCCCGCCACGCTCGCCGTCGCCGGAGTCGTGCGCAGCACGCCCGCCGTGATCGTCGCCGCGCCGTTGTGCGACCACGCGCTGCCCGGCGCCGGCACCGTGCCCGTGCCCTTGAACGTCACTTCGTGAAGCCCCGTCGTGTCGTCGCCGTTGATCGTCCACGCTCCGGCCGCGTAACCCGGAGCAGTCGGTTTGTAGGCGACCGTCTCCGTGACCGAAGCGCCCGGCGCGATCGTCGTCCCCTCCGGCAGCGCCGTCGTCGCTTCGAACGCTCCGCCGCTCGGCGGCTTGGACTTCGTGATCGTCACGTTCGTGCCGCCCGTGTTCGTCAGCGTGAACGAGCGCGTCGCCGAGCCGCCCACCGCCACGGCGCCGAATTCATTGCTTTCGCCGGTCACTTTCAGCACGCCCGGCTGCCCAGCGCTGCCCGACAGGCCGACCGAGGCATCGCCGCCCGTCGTTTCAAGGCCGATTTCATCGAGAAAGTTGCCTTCGGTGGTCGGGTCGAACGTGACGTTGATCGTGACCGAGGCGCCCGCCGCGATCTGGCTGCCCACGGCCGGGACGCCCGTCGCCCCAAATGGGGCCGCCGGCAGGTCGACCGCGTTGATCGTCAGCGGAGCGCCGCCGATGTTGCGGAACGTCGCCGTGCCCGAGAGGTGCCCGCCCACCGCCGTGCCGCCGAACGTCACCAGCGGCGGTGTGTTGGTCAACTGGGCGCTCGCCGTCTGGCCCATGCCCGAGAAGGCGAAGCTCACGTTCCCCCCGCTCGTTTCAGCCGTCAGGTTGCCGCCGACGAGTCCGGCTTCGGTCGGCGTGAACGTGAGCGGGACCTGGATCGTCTGGCCTGCCAAGAGTTTTGCCGGCAGCGCGATCGAGGGCGTGCCGACTGCGTACTGCGCGCTGCTCGAGCTGAGTTTCGTGATCGTGACCGCACTGTTGGCCGTCAGCGTGAGCGTCTTCTGCGCGCTGCTGCCGATCGTCGTCGTCGGGAAGCTCGTCGCCGGACCGCTCAGCACCGGCGTCACCGGCGAGCCGAACGCCATCACCTTGCCTTCGCGGTTGCCCACGAACAGCTTGCCCGCCCCCACCCCGGGCGTGCTGTAGTTCGACGCCGTCCCCAACGGTGCCTGGAAGCGCAACACCGGCTTGCCGTTGACCGGGATCGGGTCATACGCGCGCAGCTGCCCGCCCGCGCCCGTGCGATTGGTCGACCAGATGATCCAAATGAGCGCGCTGCCCGAGTTGGTCCCTTCGGAGGTGATCACCGGCGCACCCGACCCCCATCCGAATGCATCTTCGGAGCTGCCCGCGAGCGACAGCGAGGGCATGCCCGTACCGGTCAGGCCGTACTTGTACATATCGAGGTGACCGCCGCCCGAGGAGCCGCTCGATGTCGGGATGTAGACGTAGCCGCCGTCGCCCGGCCAGATCCCCGGACGCGACCACACGCCGCCGCGCGGCCCGAGCCGCTGCACGACGTTGTCCGAGCCGCCCGTGCCCTGGCTGACGCCACCCAGCGAGTCGCGGTTGAGCAGGTAGACGTAGCCCTGCTTGCCGTCGGCCACGATCAGGTGCGGGATCGCCGCCGTGCCGAAGTATTCGCTCGGCAGCCCCGTGACCCCGCCCGAGGCGAAGTCCGAATCGAAGCTGTCCAGCGACGGACCGTCGAACGGTGCGAAGAAATCGACCGGTTTCAGCGAGCCGTCGGGCTGCACGCGCACGCGCACGATCGACTCGCCCAGGTTCGCCGGCGGGCTCGTGCCGGGGGCCGGCGTGGATGGGGCGCCACCGTTGCCCGTGCTGAACAGGATCGTCCCCGGCCCGTCCGAGGTCAGGCCGGCGCCCGACTGCCAGATGCCGGCGCCTTCGGCGGTCAGGTTGTCGACGTAGCGCGTCGCCACTTTGCCCGCCGTGGAGACGCCGAAGATCCAGCCCTGCCACGGCTTGACGTCGCAGTGGCTGCCGAACGCCGCGTAGACGACGCCTCCCATCAGCAAGAGGCCCGGGCGCTGGAGCTCCGTCGTCGGCGCGAACGTACGACTCGGCGCATTCTGCGCGGCCCCCGCCATTTCGACCGGGAAGCCCGGTTCCTCGACCCCGCTTGTCATGTTGACGGCGTCCATGTACCAGCGAGCCGGGCCCGACGTGCCCGACGCGTAGGTCTTGTGCGTCATGTAGGCGATGTTCGTCGTCGAATCGATCACCGGTGTCGAGGTGACGCCGATCGACGGCGTGAGGTCGCCACAGGAGATGTCAGCCGGGTTCCACGGCGTCCCGAGGTTCAGCGCTTTGGCCCATTTCAGCGCGCCAGTCGCCGGATCCAGCCCATAGACTTTGTTCTTCTCCGTGGCCACCAGCACCGTGCCGTTGGAGAGCAGCGGCTGCGCGTAGACCTGGCCTTCGACCGTCGTCGACCACATCTGCCCGAACGTGCCGCCGCTGACGAGCTGCGGCGTGAGCGAGCCCATGTTCGGATACCAGCCCGTGCGCAGGTCATCGTTGGCATTCGTGACCCCCGACGCCCATGCCATGGAGGAGCAGGCGAGCACGAGTGCCGCGCACGACAGCAGCAAGATCGCCGAACGGCGTGCACGCGACGCGTGCGCACATCCTCGCGTACGAACCGTCTCACCCCGATTGATCGAGCGCTCCATCCTTGGCAGCTTCCCCCGGTGTCATGGCTCGTCTGAGCTCATGGTGTCTCGTGATGCGCAGGAATGATACGGGATGACCGGTCATACGGGAATGCGAGTTCCAAGTGTTCGTACGCTCGGCAAATCGGGCCACATCGGGACGAGGCCGCTCGGTGACCCGCTCGCGGCGGCCCGCCCGCATCGAACCCGCCTGGCATATCGTGTCGCGCGAGCGCCAGCCGCCGCCCACGGGGCTGCGAGGGCCAACCAAAGGAGACAGATGGCCGTCATCAGGGTCGTCCAGCCGCCGATGATCACCGCCGAAGCACTGGTCCGGCCCTGAGCGCCGGCGGCGCTCAGGGCCAGCTGCAGCTCAGAGCGCTAAAGCGCTCTGACTGGCCGGCCGTGCTCGAGCTGAACCAGGCATCGGTACGCGAGCTGAGCCCACTCGACGAGGTGCGCCTGCAGTACATCCTCGAGCTCGCGCACGCCGCGTTCGTGGTCGAGCGCGGAGACGAGGTCGCGGCCTTCGCGATCGCGATCGCCTCGGGCACCCCCTACGACAGCGCCAACTACCGCTGGTTCGCCGAGCGCTACGAGCGCTTCCTCTACCTCGACCGCATCGCCGTCGGCGCGGCGCATCGTCGAGGCGGGCTCGGCGCGCTGCTGTATGACGCGATGGAGGACGCCGCAAGACCGTTCGGGCAGATGGTCTGCGACGTCAACGTCGAGCCGCGCAACGAGGCCTCGCTCGCCTTCCACGCCGCGCGCGGCTACGAAGACGTGGGCCGGCTGCAGCACGGCGACGTGAAGTTGGTCGCGCTGATGCGCAAGGCACTCTGAGCCGGACCCCGGCCCGGCCGAGGCGCCAGCTGACCTAGAGGACCTTCGAGAGGAACGCGCGTGTGCGCTCGTGCTGGGGATTGCCGAGCACCTCACCCGGTGGGCCGGACTCGACGACGACGCCCTCGTCCATGAACGTAACCGTGTCGGCGACCTCGCGCGCGAAGCCCATCTCGTGCGTGACGACGACCATCGTCATGCCGTCGCGCGCGAGCTGCTGCATCGCCGCGAGCACGTCGCCCACCAGCTCCGGGTCAAGCGCCGAGGTGGGCTCGTCGAACAGCATCAGCTTCGGCCGCATTGCCAGCGCCCGCGCGATCGCCACGCGCTGCTGCTGACCGCCGGAGAGCTGCGATGGGTAGGCGTCGAGCTTGTCCTCCAGGCCGACCCGCCCGAGCAGCTCCTGCGCATGCGCGCGGGCCTGATCGCCCGGCTCACCCTTCACGCGGGTCGGCGCGCACGTGACGTTCTCCTGTGCCGTCATGTGCGGGAAGAGGTTGAAGTGCTGGAAGACCATGCCGATCTCAGCGCGCTTGCGCGCGACCTCGGACTCGTGCAGCTCGTGCAGCTTCCCCCCCTCCTCGCGGTAGCCGACGAGCTCGCCGTCGACCGACAGCCGACCGGAGTCGATCTTCTCGAGGTGGTTGATGCAGCGCAGGAACGTCGACTTGCCCGAGCCCGAGGGCCCGAGCAGGCAGAGCACTTCGCCGGACGCGACCTCAAGCGTGATGCCCTTCAGCACCTCGTGGCGCACGAAGCGCTTGCGCACCGCCTCGGCCTTGACCATCGGCGCGCTCATGTCTGGTGGCGGAAGGAGAGGACGCCGGCACGAACGCGCTCGAACGGGCCGACCTGGCGCGTGCGCGCGCCGCGGCCGTAGTAGCGCTCGAGGTAGTACTGCCCGACGTAGAGCACGCTCGTGCAGACGATGTACCAGATGCTCACCGTGATCAGCAGCGGGATCGTCTTGAAGTTGACCGAGTAGATCAGCTGCCCCGCATAGAGCAGCTCGGTGACGACGATCACGCTCGCCAGCGAAGAGGTCTTCAGCATCGAGATCGTCTCGTTGCCCGTCGGCGGGATGATCACGCGCATCGCCTGGGGCAGCACGATCCGGCGCATCGTCTGCAGGCGCGTCATGCCGAGAGACTGCGCCGCGTCGGCCTGCCCCGGGTCGACCGAGATGATCCCGGCCCTGACGATCTCCGCCATGTAGGCGCCCTCGTTCAGGCCGAGACCGAGGATCGCCGCCGTGAACGGCGTGATCAGCGAGTTCGCGTCGGCGTGGACGAACGACGGGCCGAACGGCACGCCGAGCCCGATCTTCGGGTACAGCGCGGCGATGTTGTACCAGAACAAGAGCTGCACGAGGACCGGCGTGCCGCGGAAGAACCAGATGTAGAACGAGCTCGCGCCCGAGACGAGCCAGTTGGGCGAGAGGCGCATCACGGCGAGCAGCACGCCGAGCACGATGCCGATGCCCATCGCGATCGCCGTCAGCTCGATCGTCACGCGCAGCCCGTGCAGGATGCGCCCGTCGAACACGTATTCGCCGACGATCCCCCATTCGAAGCGGGGGTTCTCGACAACCGAGCGGACCAGCGCGAGCGCAACGATCAGGACGATCGCGGCGGCCACCCAGCGCCCTGGGCGTCTGACCGGTACGGCGCGGATGTCCTCGGGTCCTCCGCCCCTCTCGGGAATCGGCTCGCCCGAGGACACCTGCTGCTCGCTCACCGGCTCAGCGTCAGCTCACGCGTCAGCCGACCGCCCCGTTGACCTTGGGCGCCGTGATCGCGCCCGACTGCAAACCCCACTTGTCGAGGATCTTCGCGTACGTGCCGTCGGCGATCAGCGCCTTGACCGCTTCGAGCACCGGCGTGGTCATCCCGCTCTTCTTCGGGATCGCGATGCCGTACGGCGCGACTTCGTACTCCTTGCCGATCAGCTTGAAGGCGCCTTCGGACTTTTTCACCTGGTAGTCGGCCACCGGCGAGTCGGCCATGCCGAGTTCTGCGCGCCCGCTGGAGACGGCCAGGTTGACCGCGTTCTGCCCGGGGAAACTCAGCGTGCTGACGGCCTTCTTTCCTTCTTTCGTGCACGTTTTGCTCTGCTTTTCGGATTCTTCGGCCTCGACGGTGCCCTTCTCGGCGGCGACCGTCTTGCCACACAGGTCGGTCACCGTGCTCACGCCTGGGTTGGCCGAGCTCTTGGCGTAAAAGGAGATGCCTGCGCTGAAATAGTCGACGAAGTCGACCGTCTTCTCGCGTTCCTTGGTGTCCGTGAAGGACGAGATGCCTAGGTCGTAGCGCCCTGCGGCAAGACCGGGAATGATCGTTTCGAAGTCCGAGTTGATCAGCTTCGCTTTCAGCCCGAGCGTGCTCGCGATCGCTTCCATCAATTCAGCGTCCATGCCGATCACCGTGTGACCGTCGGGGGCGATGAACTCGTTCGGCGCGTACTGCGCTTCGGTCGCGACGTCGAGTGTCCCTTTTGACTTGATCGCCGCCGGCACCTGCGAGGCGAGCGAGGCGTTGGTCGCGCTCGTGCTGCTCGAGGTCGAGCTTGACGCCGTGCTGGAGGACGAGGAGCTGCTGCTCCCACATCCCGCGAGGACGACGAGAACGAGTACGACGGCCGCGGCGACTGCCACGAGCTTTCTCATCCGAACCCTCCTGGGTAATTTGGGGACTGAACCTTGAGGGTCCAAGAAGCCCCGCAGTATAGGTGGACCATGGCTCGGGAGCACCGCCGAGGTGCCCCACTGACATGTGGTCGCGTGGGTTAGATCTCCAGGTAGCGGAGCACGACGCGCCCGAGCAGGATCACATCGCCGTTGTGCAGATCGGCCTGCACGATTCGCTGGCCGTTGACGAACGTGCCGTTGGAGCTGCGGTCATCGAGCAGGCGAGAGCCAGTCGGGCCGTGCACGAGCATCGAATGACGGCGCGAAACCGACTTCTCGTCGAGGTGCAGGTCGGCTGAGAGGCCGCGCCCGATGTGCATCACGCCCTCCTCGATCGGGATCAGCAGCGTCTCGCCCGGGCTCTGGATCTCCAGGTAGTGACCGGGGCCGCTCGGGCGCTCGGAGATCGCCTTGCGCCGGGTGCTCTCGTCGAGGCAGGCAATCGCGTCGACCCGCTCTGTGTGCCCTTCGGCTGTTGCTGAACGGATGGGAGTTTGCGCGGTCATGCGAGGCAGTGAGCCCAATGCTACCCAGGTGCTCCTGAAGACCACCTAAGAAACCGATACGCCGGGAAAAAGTTCGCATTTTCCGAACTTTTGGCCCGCGAGCTGGGCCGACTCTGCACGAGATCTCCCGCGCCGAGCGACGTCGAGCGGCGCGGCCGATTCGCTACGCGCCACGCGTTCGGCGCGCCATGGCGCCAGAGCCCTCCCCCACCGCTGGCGCTACCTCGCCGCGGCCTCCTCGGTTGCGGTGGCCTCGCCGAGCTTGTCCAGCAGCGCGTCCTCGGTGATGTTCAGCAGGTGGATGCCCTCGGTGGTCAACGACACGCGCCGCTCGCCCTCGCCGGGGTCGGTTTCCAGGTAGCCGAGCTCGGCAAGCTCCGCGAGCCCGCTTTCCACGCTCGCCCGGTCGGTGCCGAGCCGCTGGGCCAGATCCGATGGCGTCAAACCGTCGGGGCCGGGTGGATACATCAGCGCCACCAGTTGGGGCCCGAGCTCGCCGTGCTTGTCCTCCGCCCAACGCTCGAGCACGAACCGGACGGTCTGCTCGTCGAGCGCCTGCGACGGCGCGGGCAGGCGCGCGAGCTTCTTGCGGTGACGGCGGCTCCACGCCCGGCCGTAGGCGTAGAGCGCGATCACGGGGACCACGAATCCGGCGTACTCCTCGACCGGGATCTTGCCGATGTGTGCGATCACGAGCATTGCTTGCGCTCGAAGTATTCACCGCGGAGAGCAGCCACAACCCCAGGCTCGTGAAACCGACCATCACGACGAGCATCCAGTACTGCGAGCGCACCGCCTCCTCATTCGAGCGGTACCTGGCCAGCGCACGATCGTGCGCGAGCGCGAGGCCGCAAACGTGCCCGGTCACGAGCGCCACCACCTGCACGTACCAGATGCCCGTAGAGCCGATGAAGTTGTAATGCACGTGCCAGTGCGCCGTGCCCAGGTAGTCGGCGCCGTGTCCAAGCGGGTCCGAGGCCAGGTGGCCGATCGCCTGACCCTGCCAGACGAGCAGCGAGAAGTAGTGCGCGAGCACGTAGGCGAAGCCGATCGGCACGAGCGTGTGCGCGAACGAGCGCGCCAGCTCGCGGGCGCTGTAGCGGTGGGAGACCGAGCGCATCCCGAGCACGCCGACCCAGTAGAAGCCGACGACGATTGCCGTCGCGAACAGCAGTCCGAGCGTGTCGGCGAGCTCATCCGAGGGCGTGTCGCCGAGTCCGAGCTCGGTGAAGAAGCTCTGCACGTGCGGTTGCAGCGTGTTCCAGACCACACCGTTGGAGGCGCCGTCGAACGTGGTGATGCCGATGATCACGAGAACGAGCGCGACGGCGCCCGACTCGCTACCGAACGAGCTCAGCGCCGTAAGCGGCCGTCGCCGCCACAGCGCGCCGTCGTGCACGTCGAGCCCCGCGAGCCGCGCGAACAGGCCGAAGTAGCCGGCGAACGCGTCGCCGCGCTCGCTCCACTGCTCGATCCCGAACAGTGCCATGCCGAGCAGCATCAGCGTGAAGTAGGCGAGCGAGAGCGAGGCGAGGATCGTCGGGTTGTCGTGGTCGTGGTAGATCAGCTCGAGCCACGCGAACGCGAGCAGCCCCGCGACGACCGGCCAGCGCCCGAGCCGGGGCGGGTAGGACAGCGGCGCTCGCCAGCGCAGGCCGAGGCGCGCCCCGCTCCAGCGCACAGCGCGCGCAAACGCCCGCCACGGACTGAACGCGCTGAACCAGTCGCCGAGCAACCCGCTCGACAGCGGCACTGCGACCCAGAAGATCACGAAGATGAAGGTCGGGTCGAAGTTGGCGTTGGGCCTTGCCACGCCCTCATAGCCCGCATAGATCACGAGCGCGAACAGCGCGAGGCCGATCAGGCCGGCCAACGCAACGATCGGCTCAGGCCACGCACAAACCCGGCGCTCGTGCAGCTCCTGAAGGCGCGGGCGCGACCACATCGCCGAGAGCAGCACGAACGAGACCACGAGCACGATCGCCGCGGCCCACGCGAACAGCCACGCCGGCACGGGCAGGCTCGCGCGTCCCGATACGCCGTGAGCGTCGGCGGCAGCGGGCCAGGCGGCCGACGCGACGAGCAGTCCGGCGCTCAGCGGGATCGCTCGGCGCGCGGTCACGAGACGGGCTCGCGCGCGCCTCGGCATGAGAGTGGAAAGCATTGGTCCTCATATCTGGAGATGGCGTTGACCGGCGCGCGACCGGTAGGGCCACCGCCGACTAGTTCGGAGCCGAGCGAGGCTGCGGCGGCGGTCGCACCGCTAGTGCATATGCGATCAGGCGGCCGCCACGGGGCAGGAGCGCGCGTGGGCTGCGCCTGTGAGCCGCGGGTCGGGGCACTGCAGCGCGGCCGCGACGATCCCGACGACGCCCCTCGAGCGTGGCCACCAGGGCACGCTCGCCGGGATAGCGTCGGCATGCCAGCAGCGCGAGAAGCGCAAGCGCGGGAGCGAGGTACGCAAGGGCCGGTAGCAGCTGAGCCATCGCGCGAGCCACCATATCGCCGCGCGCCCGCCGGTAATCTCAGGTGGGATGCACGCGCTCCCGCTCGCCGCCTCGACCGACCTAGAGGACGTGCTGCAACTCGGCCCCCTGCTGCTGCTCGCGCTCCTCTACGCGCGCCGCGTGCGCACGCTTGCTGGCCGATCTTCGATCGGTGGTGCTCACCCCGTCCCCGGCTGGCGCCAGGCCTGCTTCTACGGAGGCCTCGTGACGATCGCCGCCTCGCTGACCTCGCTCGGCGGCGCCAGCCAGGACCTGCTCTACATGCACATGGTCGAGCACCTGCTCGTCGGCGACATCGCGGCGCTGTTGATCGTGCTCGGCCTGACCGGCCCGCTGATCGCGCCGATCCTGAAAATAAAGCTGTTCGATCGCCTGCGCGTGCTCTCCCACCCTGCGATCGCCTTCCCCCTGTGGGCGATCGACCTGTACGTGTGGCACATCCCGACGCTCTACCAGGCGGCGCTGCGCCACAGCGGCGTGCACGCGCTCGAGCACGCGATGTTCCTCGCGTTCGGCGTGAACATGTGGATGTGCCTCGTCGGCCCGCTGCCGACGCCCGGCTGGTTCGGCAATCTCGGACGGCTCTTCTACATCGTCGCCGTACGGCTCGCGGGCACCGTGCTCGGCAACATCTTCCTCTGGTCGGGGACCGTCTTCTATCCCTTTTACAGCTACGGCGACGCCGTGCACCACATCTCGCCGCTGGCCGATCAGAACATCGCCGGCGCGATCATGATGGTCGAGGAGTCCTTCCTCACGCTCGGGCTGTTCTGCTGGCTGTTCCTGCGCGCCGCGCGCGAGGGCGAGGAGCGCCAGAACCTGCTCGACTACGCGCAGCTGCACGGCCTCGAGCTGAGCGACGAGCGCGCCGCGCGCGCCGTCGCCGCCGGGCGCGGAGCCGAGCTGAAGCGTCGCCTCGAGGGTCGCGCCGAGGCGGTCGAGCCCGTCGAGCGCGCCTGACCCAGCGAGCCGGCAAGACCTCAAGCCCGCTGCCGGCGAACGGTCCGCGGCACGGCGCTAGGCTTGATCGCATGTGCGCAGGTTGCGCAATGGTCGCCGCCTCAGCCGCCACCGGCTTCAGGACCTGGCTTCAGACCCACCACTTCGGCTGGCTCACGCCCAGGCGCATGCGCGCGCTGACGATCGCCGCGATGTGCGCCGCCGGGCTCGTCTCGACCGTCGGCATCTCAGGGTCGACCGCACCGCCGGCCCAGGGCACGGCGCATCACGCCGCGCCCGCGCACCTCGCCTTGCGCTAGCCCCCCGCTACGGCCGGGAGGATCGTCAGCTCCGCGCCGTCTGACACGGGAGTGGCCAGCCCGTCGAGGAAGCGGATGTCTTCGCCGGCGACGTAGACGTTGACGAAGCGGCGCAGGCCGCCCTGCTCGTCGTACAGCCGCGCGCGCAGCTCATCGTGGCGCGCGAACAGGCCGTCGAGCACCTCCTGCACGGTCTTGCCGTCGACCTCGGTCTCGGCCTCGCCGCCCGCCGCAGCGCGCAGCTGCGTGGGGATCTTCACGAGCACCGACATCAGGCTGAGACGGTCTGGGGAACGCCGGCCTCGAACGCCTCGACGCTGGGAGCGATCGTGTGCGTCTCGAACGTCCCGCGTACCGCGTCGAGCGTCTTCAGGCCCTCGCCCGTGATCACGAGCACGACGCGCTCGCTCGGGTCGATCTCGCCGCGCGCGGCGAGCTTGGCCAGCGTGGCCGTCGTGACGCCGCCGGCCGTCTCGGTGAAGATGCCCGTCGTCTCGGCGAGCAGCTTGATCCCCTCGCGAATCTCGTCGTCGCTGACCGAGTCCACGCCGCCGCCCGTGCGGCGGGCGAGGTCGAGCGCGTACGGGCCGTCGGCCGGGTTGCCGATCGCAAGCGACTTGGCGATCGTCTTCGGCTTGACCGGGCGGCACACGTCGTGACCTTCGGCGTAGGCGCTCGCGACCGGCGAGCAGCCCTCGGCCTGGGCGCCGTTCATGCTCGGCAGCTCGCCTTCGACGAGCCCCAGCTCGGTGAATTCCTCGAAGCCTCGGGCGATTTTCGTGAACAGCGAGCCCGAGGCGATCGGCACGACGCAGCGGTCGGGCAGCTCCCAGCCGAGCTGCTCGGCAATCTCGAAGGCCAGCGTCTTCGAGCCCTCGGCGTAGTACGGGCGCAGGTTGATGTTGACGAACGCCCAGTCGCGCTCGGCGCACAGCTCCGTGCAGAGGCGGTTGACGTCGTCGTAGTTGCCTTCCACGCCGACGAGGTTCGTGCCGTAGATGCCCGTGGCGAGCACCTTCTGCTCCTCCAGGTCCGACGGTATGAAGACGTAGGAGTCGAGGCCGAGCGCGGCGCCGTGGGCGGCGACCGAGTTGGCCAGGTTGCCCGTCGAGGCGCACGCGATCGTCTCAAAGCCGAGCTCGCGGGCGCGCGTGACGGCGACCGAGACGACGCGGTCCTTGAAGGAGTGCGTCGGGTTGGCGGCGTCGTTCTTGACCCACACCTCGCCCAGGCCGAGGCGCTCGGCGAGGCGGTCGGCGCGGATCAGCGGCGTGCAGCCGGCCGGGATGCCGATCCGCGTGGAGCCGCCGCCGGCCGAGGGGCCGAGCGGCCCGCCGGCGCCGCCGCGACCGTAGGCCGTCGTCGGCAGGAAGTCGGCGTAGCGCCAGATGTTCTGGGGTCCGCCCTGGATGCGCCGGCGCAGCTCGCCGACGTCGCCGCCGAGGCGGCTGTGGTCGTAGACCACCTCGAGCGGACCGAAGCAGGACTCGCAGACGAACAGCGCCTCGAGCGGGTACTCGGCCTTGCACTCCTTGCATTGAAGATGACTGACAGCCATTGGGGGCCCCTTTCGGATGTGTGTTCTTCGCCTTGTCACGGTGTGGCGAAGAGCACAAGGCCCGCCACACATCTCTCTGGAATTGGCACCTTCCCGTCCGTGACGTTGACGGTGGTTGCCGGGGTTTCATCGGGCCAGTCCCTTCACCCCTCTGGATGTGTCCAGCTATGTGTGCGGAAGTCTAGCAATCCTCTCGACGGACATGATCGCAAGCGGCTTCTGCTCAAGGCCATATACCCCTATGGGGCGGCGGTAACGCATGCGCGGCTGCGGTGTAGGCGCATGTGGATGAGCACCCCTTCCACGCGCACCCCCACGCGCGGGCAGGAGCGGCGCCTGAGCGAAAGCGCCGCCTCCCTCGAGCCCTACGCCGCCGCGAGCAAGCGGCGCATGCTGATCATCGTCAACCCGTACGCGGCGACTGTCTCCGACCGCCTGCGCCACCTCGTCGTGTACGCGCTGAAGGGGCGCTTCGACGTCGACGCCGTCGACACAGAGTCGCGCGGGCACGCCACCGAGCTGTGCCGCGAGGCGGCGCACGAGGGCTATGACGTGGTCGTCGCCTTCGGCGGTGACGGCACCGTCAACGAAGCGGCCAACGGGCTGCTCGGCTCGGACACGCCGCTGTGCGCGCTGCCCGGCGGTTCGGCCAACGTGTTCGCCAGGATCCTCGGCATCCCGGGCGAGCTCGTCGACGCGACCGAGCACCTGCTGGCGATGGCCGACGACTGGCGCGTGCGCAAGGTCGACCTCGGCGTCGTCAACGACCGCTGCTTCACGTTCAACTCGGGCGTCGGCCTCGACGCCAGTGTCGTAGAGAAAGTCGACGCCCAGCCCAAGCTGAAGGCCCGCTTCGGCCCGTACTTCTTCACGTGGAAGGCGCTCGCCGCGGCGCAGCGCTACCTCGTGCGCCCACCGCGCATGCTGATCGACACGGGCGAGGACACGCTGCAGGCGGTCACGGCGATCATCCAGAACGGCTCCCCCTTCACCTACTTCCATGACAAACCGATCGAGATCGCCGAGGGCGCGGCGCTCGACTCGGGCGCGCTCGCCGGCGCCGTGCTGCACCGCGCCTCGCCGCTGACCTTCGCCTCTTTCACGGCTCGCGCACTGACCGCCCGCGCGAGCGTGATCGGCAACCGCCGGATCACCGGCCTTGAGCGCTTCGCCGAGCTGACCGTGCGCAGCGCCGACGATCGCCTGCTGCCTCTGCAGGTCGACGGCGACTTCCTCGGCGAAGTGCACGAGGCGCGCTACTCGCTCAAACCGCGCGCCCTGACCGTCGTCGCTTAGCCGGCCCCTCCCGGGGTGACGCGGTAGGCGTCGAACACGGAGTCGATGTTGCGCATGCGCGTGATCGCACCCTTCAGCGTGTGCGTGTCGGCGACCTCGACGACGAAGCGGTTCTTGACCATCGGCGGCGCCGACATGCAACGGGCTTCGAGGATGTTGGCGCCCGACTCGGAGAAGACGCGCGAGAGATCCTCGAGCAGGCGGTGGCGGTCCCACGCGTCGATCTGGATTTCGACGACGAAGGCCGTCGACTGGTCGCCTTCCCAGGCGACGCTCGTGAAGCGCTCCGGGTCCTTCTTCAAGAGCGCCACGTTGGGGCAGTCTTCGCGGTGGATCGTGATCCCGCGTCCGAGTGAGATGTAGCCGACGATCTCATCGCCCGGCACAGGGCGGCAGCACTTGGCCAGGCGCAGCATCACGTCTTCGACGCCCTCGACCTTGATCCCGTACTGCCCCGATGACTTGGTCGGCCGGCGGCGCTGGCGACCGACGCGCAAGAGGTCGGCCGCGGCCGACTCGCCGCCGTCTGCCGCCTCGCCCTGCTTCAGGCGCTGCATGACCTTGCTGACGACCAGCTTCGGCGAGACCTTGGCGGCGCCCAGCGCGATGTAGAAATCGTCGGCCTTGCGGTAGCCGACCTCGCGGATCACGTCGGCGAGGATCGCCGAGCCTGTGATCTTCTGTGCCGGCAGGCCCGCTTTGCGCAGGTGCTCCTGCAAGAGGTCACGGCCGGTGTGCTCGGTGTCCTGGCGCGACTCGGCCTTGAACCAGGCCTTGATCTTGTTGCGCGCGCGCGTCGTCTTGACCATCGCCAGCCAGTCGCGCGAAGGGCCGCGCTCGCGCTTGGCCGTGAGGATCTCGACGATGTCGCCTGAGCGCAGCTCGTAGTGCAGCGGCACGATCTTGCCGTTGACGCGCGCGCCGACGCAGCGGTGCCCGATCTCGGTGTGCACCTCGTAGGCGAAGTCCAGCGGCGTCGCTCCGGCGGCGAGCGACTTGACCTGGCCCTTGGGCGTGAACACGAAGACCTCTTCCTCGAACAGGTCGGTGCGCAGCGTCTCCATGAACTCGCGCGGGTCCGACAGCTCTTTCTGCCAGTCGAGCATCGAGCGCAGCCACTTCATCTTCGCGTCGCCGCCCTGGCCCTCGCCGTCCTGCGCTTCCGGCGCGCCGCCTGAGCCCTGCTTGTAGACCCAGTGCGCGGCGACGCCGAACTCGGCCATCTCGTGCATCTCCTGCGTGCGGATCTGGATCTCCAGCGGCCGTCCCTCGGGCCCGATCACGGTCGTGTGCAGCGACTGGTACATGTTGAACTTCGGCATCGCGATGAAGTCCTTGAAGCGCCCCGGCAGTGGCTTCCACAGCGAGTGGATCACCCCGACGGTGCCGTAGCAGTCCTTCACCGAGTCGACGATCACGCGCATCGCCGTGAGGTCGTAGATCTCGTTGAACTCACGACCCTTCTTCGTCATCTTTGAATAAATTGAATAAAAATGCTTTGCCCGTCCGGCGATCTGCGCCTGGATGCCCAACTCGGCGAGCTCTCGTGACAGGTATTCCCCGGCCTGGCCGACGTAGCCCTCGCGGTCGTCGCGCTGCTGGGCGACGAGGCCCTTGATCTCCTGGTACTTGCGCGGGTGCAGGGTCGCGAACGCGAGGTCCTCGAGCTCCCACTTGATCGCGTGGATCCCCAGGCGGTGGGCCAGCGGCGCGTAGATGTCGAGCGTCTCGCGCGCCTTGTCCATCTGCTTCTGCTTGGGCATCGCTTCGATCGTGCGCATGTTGTGCAGGCGATCGGCCAGCTTGATCAGGATGACCCGCACGTCGGTGGCCATCGCCACCATCATCTTGCGGTAGTTCTCCGCCTGCGCCTCGTCGTGGGACTGGAACGTGATCCCCGTCAGCTTCGTCACGCCGTCGACGATCTGCGCGATCTCATCGCCGAAGCGCTCGCGCACCTCCTCGATCGAGGCCTTCGTGTCCTCGACCGTGTCGTGCAGGAGCGCCGCGCACAGCGTCTCCGTGTCCAGGCGCATGCCCGCGCAGATGCGCGCCACCCCGACCGGGTGCACGATGAAGTCCTCGCCCGACTTGCGCCGCTGCGCGGCGTGGTGCTCGCACGCGAACACGAACGCGTCCTCCACGCGCCCGCGGTCGATCTCCACGGCCGAGTCGGCGGCATGCTCTGAGACGATCGCGAACAGATCCGCCAGCAGGCGCCGCTCGGGCTCTGACAGGTCCAGGCGCTTGGGCGTGGCGTGGCTCGGACGCTGAGGCGGGGCGGGCGGGGCCTGACCCGGTGCGCTCGGCGCGGGCGGCGACGCCGTCTGAGCAGGCACAGGCACCCCGTCCGGGCGGGGCTGCTCAGCCAGCTCCGTCGGGCGTGCCCTGTTTGGATCCTTTGCCACTGCCATCCTCATAGGTTAGGGGACAGTCCCGCGGGATTGAAGCGCCTCAGTGGCCGCTCAGCACAGGGCCAGTTGACCGTGCTCGCCTTCGGCGACCGGCTCGAGCTCGACCGGCTGCTCGGCGGCCTGCTCGGACGATGCGAGCGGCTCGGCCTCGACACGGGGCTCGGCGCGCTCGGGAGCTTCGGAGCGCCCCTCGCGCAACGAGCGTGCCTCGATGCGCAGCTCGGCTGCTCGTGCGTGGCGCAGCACCAGGCGCGGCTCCGAAACGCCGTTCCACTCGTTGACCTCGAGCTTGAACGTCGCTTCCACGGGGACTCCGTCCGCGACGGGCAGCCGCCCACCCGTTCCGAAGGCGACCGCCTGCGCGCGCGCACCGCGCGATTCGACGGTGAAGCGCACGTGCTTGCCTTCGCCCATCGGGCGGCCGTCGCGCAGACATGCCTCGGCGAGCATCAGCGAGACGCCCGGGTTGGCGTGCCCGAACGGGGCCAGGCGCTGCAGCTCTTCGGCCAGGCCCATGCCGAGCTCATCGCCGCCCACAAGCGCGTCGACGCGCTCGACCGGGGCGAGGTCCTCGGCGCCGAGCACGCGCGCGGCGTGCTCGTCCAGCGCCGCCGCGAGCGCCGGCACACACTCGCGCTCGATCTCCAGGCCCGCCGCCGCGCGGTGCCCGCCGTAGCGGCGCAGGTGCTCGGCACAGTCGGTCAGCCCCGCGAGCAGGTCGAAGCCTGGGATGCTGCGCGCCGAGCCCTTGCCGCTGGACCCGTCGAGTGCGATCAGCACGACCGGGCGGTGATTGCTCTCGGCCAGGCGCGAGGCGACGATGCCGATGACGCCCGCGTGCCATTGCTCGCCGGCGAGCACGTAGGCCGAGCGCTGGCCGAGCTCGGCGACCTGCGCTTCGGCCTCGTAGCGGATCCGCTGCTCGGCCTCGCGGCGCTCGTGGTTGGCGCGGTCGAGCTCCTCCGCGACCTGCTGCGCGCGCAGGGAGTCCTCGGTCAGCAGCAGCTCAAGGCCTGCATCGGCGCGGTACATGCGCCCCGCCGCGTTCAGCCGCGGCGCCAGCGCGAAGCCGAGCGCGCGCTCGTCGATCCGCCCTGGGGCCACGCGCGCGACGGCCATCAGTGCGCGCAGACCCGGCCTGCGCGTCGCCGCCAGCGCGCGCAGGCCGCGGCGCACGAGCGTGCGGTTCTCGCCGATCAGCGGCACCACGTCGGCGACCGTCGCCAGTGCGACCAGCTCGAGCTCTGAGCTCGAGCTCGGCCGGATCGCGATCGGCCGCGGCGAACACGGCCTGGGCGAGCTTGTAGGCGACTGCCGTCGCGCACAGCTCCGGGCAGGGGTAGCCGCACAGCGCGGGATGCACGAGCGGCGCGTCGGGCAGCCGGCCGTCCGCGCGCGCGGCGTGATGGTCGGTGACGATCACCTGCATGCCGAGCTCGCGCGCGAGCGCGACCTCCTCGACCGCCGTGACCGCGCAGTCGACGGTGACGAGCAGGTTCGTGCCCCGCTCGGCCAGGCGCTTGACCGTCGCCGCCGCGAGGCCGTAGCCGTCGGCGATGCGGTCGGGCAGGTAGGAGTCGACGTCGGCGCCGAGTGCGCGCAGCGCGCGCACGAGGATCGCCGTCGAGCAGATGCCGTCGACGTCGTAGTCGCCGTGGATCGTGATCCTGCGCGCAG
This sequence comes from uncultured Solirubrobacteraceae bacterium, assembly GCA_963714215.1. Taxonomy (GTDB): domain Bacteria; phylum Actinomycetota; class Thermoleophilia; order Solirubrobacterales; family Solirubrobacteraceae; genus Palsa-744. The sequence goes on along the minus strand of CAVQNP010000002.1, from coordinate 423,389 downwards.
CCGCGACGTGCGCGAGGATCTCCTGCACGGCCTGCTCGATACCCGCAAAGGCGCTCGGCGGGTGCTCCTCGGCGCCGTCCAGGAAGGCCCGCGCGCTGTCGGGATCGCCGAGCCCGCGGCGGACGAGCACCTGCGCGAGCGCGCCGCTGACGGCGAGCTCACGGCGCAGGCGTGCGACCTGCTCGGGCGGGCAATCTGCGATCTGAAAGCGCGTAGCGGGCATTGCAGCCACGTTACGGCCAGGGCGGGACGGAAGCGGAGCGCTCAGGCTTCTTCTGCGCTGTGTGCGGCGCTTCGTTCGCGCCGCATGCCCTCGAGGTATACGAGGCCCATGCCGATCAGCGCGCCCGGGATCGCGTACAGCACGATCGAGATGTCGGTCGCACTTTCGCCCGGGATCTTCAGCGACGAGACCTTGATCGAGTAGATGATCAGCCCGACGACGATCGCGCCGACGAGCGAGCCGACGAAGGCTCCGACGATCCCGCCCCAGAAGCGATCGGGCAGGAAGATCGTGAAGTGCCAGATGGCGAGGCCCATCATCACCCACGCGAGCAGTCCCATCAGCGCCTCCCGTGCTTGCGGTTGCGTTGGCGTTTGCGCTTCGGCGCCGGTTTGTCTTCCTTCATCACCAGATCCTCGGGCGTCAGGTCGGCCGCCGGGTCGCGCTCGGGCGCGGCCGGCTGCGCGCGCTCAGGCGGCGGCGGCGCCGGTGCGCGGCGTGCTTTGCGCGGCTTCTGCGCGATGCCGGCGCCGCCCGCGCCAGGCGCCGGACGCGCGGGCTGGTCGACGTCGAGGTCGCGTACGAGCTCCTGGAACTCATCGCGCGAGAGCTGCTCGCCGGCGCCCGCGTCCGGGGGCCCGTCAGCGCCGAAGATCGAGACGCTGCGTTTGCGCTGTTTGGCCGGCTCCACGTCCTCGGGCACCCCGCCGACGGCCGTCGCGTACGCCGGCACCTCGCCTAGTTCGCGCACGATCCGCGCGCGGCGGTTGCGGTAGCTGCCCTCGCGCTCCTTCCAGTGCGTCAGCACCGGCGAGGCGATGAACACCGAGGAGTACGCGCCGGAGGCAACACCGACCATCAGCGCGAAGGCGAAGTCCTTCAGCGTTTCACCGCCGAAGAACAGCAGCGCGACCACGGGAAGCAGCGTGCAGAAGCTCGTCGCCAGCGATCTCGTCAGCACCTCGGACATCGAGCGGTTGACGATCTGAGAGAACGCTGCGCGCGGCATTCGCGGCACGTTCTCGCGCACACGATCGAACACGATGATCGTGTCGTACAGCGAATAACCGAGGATCGTCAGCAGCGCGGCGACCGTCGAGGTCGTCACTTCGCGCCCGGTCAGCGAGTAGACGCCCGCCGTGATCAAGAGGTCGTGCATCAGCGCGATCAGCACCGGGATCGCGTACTTCCACTCGAAGCGCAGCGCGATGTACGCCGAGATCACCAGCAGCGAGGCGATGATCGCGATCACCGCGCTGTTGGCGACGGTCTTGCCGAAGGTCGGCCCGATCGAGGTCGAGGAGAAGTTCTTCGTGCCCGTCGTGCTTCCGCTTGCGAACTTCGCGTCGAGTGCCGCCTTGATCGATTGGACCTTGTTCGGCTTGAGCGTCTTGGTCGAGATCTGATAGCCCGCGCCGCCGATGCTCTTGTTGTTGAATTTCTGGATCTCCGCATTGCCGTAGCCGGCGCTCTTCATCACGGATTGGATCTGGCTCTCGCTGACGGGCTTGGAGAAGGCGGTCTGGATGCGCGTGCCCGACTTGAAGTCGATGCCGAAGTTCAGCCCGTTGCCGCCGATCGCGATCGCGCCGATCAAGAGGATCGTGCCCGACAGCGAGAAGAACCACTTCGAGGCGCCCATGAAGTCGAATGTCCAGCCTTTGCCGCGACGCGCCGTTCCGAGCGCCGCCGGATGGGTCACGAGCTTTGAGCGGCTCATCGAGCCGAGCGCCGCCTGCGTGGCCAGCACCGCCGTGAACAGCGAGACGAGCGTGCCGATGCCGAGCGTCAGCGCGAAGCCCTTGACTTCGGCCGTCGCCAGCGCGAACAGGATGAAGGCGGTCATGAAGGTGACGACGTTGGCGTCGACGATCGCCGCAAAACCGCGTTTGTATCCCGTCGCGATGCCGGAGATCACCGATCTGCCGCCGCGTATCTCCTCCTTGACGCGCTCGAAGATGACGATGTTCGCGTCGGCCGCGACGCCGATCGTGAGGATGTAGCCGGCGATCCCCGGCAGCGTCAGCGTGATCGGGATCAACTTGACCAGCGCGAAGAAGTAGACGCCGTAGATCACGAGCCCGCCGATCGCGATCGCGCCCAGCACGCGGTAGAAGATCAAGAGGAACAGGCAGACGATGCCGAAGCCGACGAGGCCCGCGATCAAGCCCTGGTTGAGCGCGGTTTTGCCGAGCGTCGCCGAGACCTGGGAGTTCGAGATCAGTTCGAGCTTGATCGGCAGCGCACCCGACTGCAGCTCCTGCGCCAGTTCCTGCGCCGAGCTGATCGTGAAGCCACCGGAGATCTGCGAGCCGGTGTTGGCGTCGATCCCTTCCGGGTACTTCGTGTAGTCGATCGACGGTGTCGTGATCAGCTGGTCATCGAGCACGACCGCGAAGTGCTGCTGGGCCGCTTCCTTGCCGACGCCCGGGAGCTGCGCTTCCTGGCCGCGGTGGGCGATTTCCTTGGTTGTCTGCTGGAAGACACTCTTGCCGTGTCCAGTGAATTCGAACGTGACGTTGGGCGCGCCCGTACCGCCGCCGCCTTCGTCGAAGCCTTGGCGCGGGTTCTTCACCTCGGCCCCCGTCAGCACCGGGTTGTCCTTGATCACGAACCAGCTGTTCGGTTCCTTCTTCGTGACCTTGCCGTTGGCGCCTTCGATCGGACGGGAGCGCACGAGCACCGTGCCGGGGTTGACGCGCACCGCCTTGACGTTCGGGGTCTTCTTGTACTTTTCGCTGAACAGGTTCTTTTCGGTTTCCTCTGGCCCGAGCAGCACCTTTTCGTGCTTCGGTTCGAGCAGGTACCAGCTGCCGTAGATGCATTCCCCGATCTGTTGCGGCGTGCAGCCCTTGCTCCACGTCGTGTCCGTCTTGCGCAGTTCCGGCGCGCGTTTCTCGGCGCGCAGGACGGCCTGGTACTCGGGCAGCCCGAACTGCGCTTCGCCGGCGCGCGGGCCGCCCGTCGCGGTCGATTCTTTGGGTGCCGGCTGACCGTTTGCGCCGATCACGTTCGGCTCCCAGTCGTAGAAGAACAGCTGGGCGGTCTTGCCGACCTCCTGTTCGGCGCGCTTGGCGTCGGTGACTTCCGGTAGCGCCACGTCGATTTCGTCGGCTCCCGAGCGCTGGATTTCGGGCTGGGAGACGCCGAGCTTGTCGACGCGGCTGCGCATGATGTCGATCGCGCGGTTGAGCGATTCGGAGTCGACTTTCGACTGCGCCGTGGGCTTGGCCTGGTAGACGAGCTCGACGCCGCCCTTCAGGTCGAGCCCGAGGCGCGTCTTTTTCGTCGCGATCACGACCGCCGAGGCGGCGATCAGCCCGGCGACGAGCAGAAGGATCAGGGTGTTTCGGCGGCGGTCGGTCATCGTGCGCTGGGGTTGAGACTACTTGTCGGGGGTCAGCACGAGCAAGAGCCCGCCGTCATCGTCGTACGCCGGAAACATGTCGGCCTTGGCGCTCGCCGCGTGGTCGCGTTCGCCGGCGACCTGCACGGGCACCTCGAGTTTGCGCACGCCCCACTCGAGCACCGTCTCCACCGGCGTGTCGCCGTTTGAGAAACGAAGCCCGAGAACCTGCTCCACGCGCCGGCCGATCACCTCTTCCTCCTCTAAGCCCGTGAAGGCGAAGGAGTTCTTGCCGCAGCCGATCACGCGGCCCTCGCCGTCGCAGACGAAGAACGCGGCGTCCGGCGCCGGGTAGTAGTCGTCGAGCAGTTCGAAGAGGAACGCGAAGCCGCACTTCGCGCAGCCCTTCGGCTGGCGCGTGAAGCCGATGTTGCGGTCGACCTCGGTCGTGCGGTGTCCGCAGTTGGGGCAGATGAACGGGTGGGCCATGGTCCGCTACAGACTACGCAAGGAGCGCCGCAATGGCCGCACTGCGCACGCGATCAGAACAGCGCCGGGCCGGCCGGTGCCGGCGGCTCCAGGCCCAGATGGACGAACGCCGCGGCGGTCGCTGCCCGCCCGCGTGGAGTGCGCTTGATCAGGCCCTCCTTGCAGCAGGTAGGGCTCGTACACATCCTCGATCGTGTCCTGCTCCTCCCCCACGGCGACCGACAGCGTCGACAGTCCGACCGGGCCGCCCTCGAACTTGACGCAGATCGTGTGCAGGATCTCGCGGTCGAGGCGATCGAGCCCGAGCTCGTCCACCTCCAGCATCCGCAGCGCCGCATGCGCCGCCTGGGCCGTGACGACGCCCTCCATCCGCACCTCCGCGAAGTCACGCACGCGCTTGAGCAGGCGGTTGGCGACGCGCGGCGTCCCGCGGCTGCGCTCGGCGATCGCGCTCGCCCCCTCCTCGTCGAGCTCGATCTCGAGGATGCCCGCCGAGCGGCGCACGATGCTCGCCAGGTCGACCACCGAATACGGCTCCAGACGCGCCTGGATGCCGAAGCGATCGCGCAGCGGCGTCGTCAACAGCCCCGAGCGCGTCGTCGCGCCGACGAGCGTGAACGGCGGCAGATCAAGCGTGACAACGCGTGCACCCGCCCCCTGGCCGACCGTGATCGGCAGGCGACGGTCCTCCATCGCCGGGTAGAAGGTCTCCTCCAGCGCGCGTGGCAGGCGATGGATCTCATCGACGAAGAACACGCTGCGCGGCTCGAGCGCCGTAAGGAAGGCCGCGATGTCTCCCTTTCGCTCGAGCGCGGGGCCCGCGGTCTGCACGAACGGCACTTCGAGCTCGGCTGCGACGATCTGCGCGAGCGAGGTCTTGCCGAGTCCCGGCGGACCGGCCAACAGCAGGTGATCCAGCGCGTCGCCGCGTGCCGCCGCTGCCTCGATCGCCACAGCCAACTGCTCGCGCAGCGACTCCTGCCCGACGAAGTCCTCCAGGCGCCGCGGGCGCAGCGAGCGATCGAGCTCGTCCTCGGCGACCAGGTACGGCGTCTGGATCCGCGCCGTCTCGGCCGTGACGATGCCCTCCGAGCTCATGCTCCGGTCCTCGCCACGCGCAGCGCGTGCGCAATCAGTTGCTCGGCGCTCTCGCCCTCGGCGTCGAGCAGCAGGCTGTCGACTTCGGCCGGCGAGTAGCCCAGCTCGAGCAGCCCTGCGCGAGCGAGGCCGCGACCGCCGTCGGCGTCAGCGCCGGCGGATTGCTCTCCTGCGCGCGCCGCGAGGATCGTCTCGCCGACCGCCTCCTCGCCGCGCACGACGACCTTCTCGCGCAACTCGACGATGATCCGCTCGGCCGTGCGCTTGCCGATCCCCGGCACGGCCTGGAAGCGGGCCGCGTCGCCGGCCGCGATCGCCGCGATCAGCTCGCGCGGGGCACCGCCCGAAAGCACGGCCAGCGCCACCTTCGGGCCGACCGCCTGGACCGAGAGCAGCATCAGGAAGAGATCGCGCTCCTGCTCTGAGTGAAAGCCGTACAGCGCAAGTGCGTCGTCGCGCACGATCAGATGGGCGTGCAGCGTCACCTGCTCGCCGATCGGCGGCACGTGCCTGAGCGTCTCGGCCGAGACCGCCGCGCGATAGCCGACGCTCGTCGCACAGGATCACGACGTGGTCGGCACGACGCACCGCGACCTCGCCGCGCAGCAGCGAGATCATGCGCTCGCCCTGCGCAAGCGCGCGCGACAGCGGCGCGCAGTTGACGTGGCAGATCGCGACCGCGAGCGCGTCGGCGGCGTGGTCCTGGCGCGGCTCCTGCTCGAGCGCGAGCAGCGCCGTGACCATCCGCGCGACCTGCTCCTTGTTGGCGCGCCCGCTGCCGCATACCGCGCTCTTGACCTGCTGCGGGGTGTAGCCCGTACACGGCAGTCCGCGCTGGCCGGCGGCGAGCATCACGACGCCGCGCGCGTGACCGACGGCGAATGCCGTGCGCACGTTCTGGCCGAAGTACAGCTCCTCGAGCGCGACCGCATCGGGCTCGTGCGTGGCGATCAGCTGCTCGATCTCGTCGTGGATGTCCGCCAGTCGCCGCTCGCGCGCCAGCGCGGCCGGCGTCTCGATCACACCGCCGTCGAGCGCCACGAGCCGGCCGTCGCGGCGAGCGACCACGCCGTAGCCGGTGTTGGCGAGCCCGGGATCGATGCCGAGGACGATCATGTCCCGTGATTCTGCGCCCGGCTCGGACGCCTGCCTGCCTCCGTCGGCCCGACGCGACCTGGCCGCCCGCGGCCGGTTGGTTGCCTTACCTGCGCCTGGAGCGCCGAGCCGATCGACTTCGCCGCCGAGGGCCTGCTCGACGGGCTCGAAGGATCCCAGCGCACGGAGCGCATCGCGCTGCTGGAGCAGCTCGTCGCCGACGGCGTGCCGCTGTCGGAGCTGCGCCGCAGCACGGCTGCGGGCACGATCATGTACCTGCCGGCCGACCGCGTGATCGTCAGCAGCGAGCGATACACGGCCACGCGAAATCGCCGAGCTGAGCGGTGTCGAGGAAGCTTCCTGATCGCCGCGCGCCGCGCGATGGGCCTGCCGATCCCCGAGCCCGACGAGGCCGTCTACACCGAGGCCGAGCTCGAGCCGGCGCGCATGACGCACGTCGCGCGCGCTGCCGGAATCTCCGACGAGGACCTGCTGGATCTCATGCGCGTGCTCGGGCGCGGGCTCTCCCAGGCCGCCGAAAGCCTGCGCGCGCTGCCGCTGAAACTGGTTCTCGAGCCCGGAATGAGCGAGGCGGAGCTCGCCAGCCGCTACGCGCGAGGCGGCGGCGCAGCTCTACCCGCTGGTCGATCCGCTGCTCAGCAACGTGCTCGCGCTGCACCTCCGCCACGCCACCCAGAGCGAGGTCGATCAGCGCGCTCGAGCGAAGCGGCGGGCAGGCTGCCGGGCTCGCGCGAGGTCGCCGGTGTGCTTCGCCGACCTCGTCGGCTTCACGCGCCTGGGAGAGGAAGTCCCGCCCGATGAGCTCGGACGCCTGGCGGTGCGCCTGGAAGCGCTCGCCGGCGACGTCGTCGAGCCGCCCGTGCGCCTGGTCAAGACGATCGGCGACGCCGCGATGCTGGCCTCCCCCGAGCCCGAGCCGCTGCTCAACGCGGCGCTGCGCCTGATCGACGCGGCCGATGCCGAGGGCGAGGACTTCCCCCAGCTGCGCGCCGGCGCCGCGCTCGGCCAGGCGCTGCCACGCGCGGGCGACTGGTTCGGGCGGCCCGTCAACCTCGCCAGCCGGATCACCGCCGTCGCGCGGCCGGGCAGCCTGCTCGTCGAGCGCGAGCTGCGCGAGAGCGTCGAAGGCCCGTATCGCTGGTCCTTCGCCGGCGAGCGCCGGCTGAGCGGCATCCGCGAGCCGTGGCGCTGTTCCGCGCGCGGCGCGAGGACGCCGCGCCCGCCTAACCGGCGACGCGCTCGAGCACGTCGGCTGGCACGTCGAAGTTGGCGTGCACCGCGTCGACGTCGTCGTTGTCCTCGAGCGCCTCGATCAGCCGCATCAGCGTGCTGCAGCTGGCCCTCGTCGATCGGCACGAGGCTCGTCGGGCGGTAGGCCATCTCGGCGCTCTCCATCTCGACGCCGGCCTCCTCGAGCGCGTTGCGCACCGCGGTGAAGTCCGCCGGCTCGGTGACGACCTCGAACACGTCCTCGTCGGCGGTGATGTCCTCCGCGCCTGCCTCGACCGCGACCATCAGGTCGTCTTCGGAGTAGCGCTCGGCGTCGATCACGATCGTGCCCTTCTTGTCGAACAGGTAGGCGACCGAGCCGGGCTCGCCGAGGCTGCCGCCGTTCTTGGAGAAGGCGTGGCGCACGTCGGCGCCGGTGCGGTTGCGGTTCTCGGTCATCGCCTCCACCAGCAGCGCCACGCCGCCCGGGCCGTAGCCCTCGTACAGCACGCTCTCGATCGCGTCGGCCTCGCCGCCCTCGCCGGTTCCCTTGGCGATCGCGCGCTCGATGTTGTCCTTCGGCATCGACGCTTCCTTGGCCTTGCGCATCGCGTTCTCGAGCGCCGCGTTGCGCGTCCGGATCGCCGCCGCCGTCGCGCGCGGCGACCATGATCGCGCGCGTCAGCTTGGAGAACTGCGCGCCGCGGCGGGAGTCGACGATCGCCTTCTTGTGCTTGATGCTCGCCCACTTGGAGTGTCCTGACATGTCTTCAGTCTACGAATCCGCGGCGGTCGTCCGGCGCCGCCCGCGCGAGCGAGCGCGCCGCGTGCGTAGGATGGCGCGGCGCATGACGCGTCGACGCTCCATCCCGAGATCTTCAAGGCCTACGACATCCGCGGCCTCTACGGCGAGCAGATCGACGGCGACGTCGCCGAGCAGATCGGCCGCGCCTTCGCCCGCGTGCTCGCCGGCCTCGCCGGCAAGCCGGTCGGCGAGCTGCGCGTCGGGCTCGGCCGCGACATGCGCCTGACCGCGCCCGAGCTCGCCGCGCGCTACCGCGAGGGGCTGCTCGGCGAGGGCGCGAACGTGATCGACGCCGGCCAGGTCGGCAGCGAGATGCTCTACTTCCTCGTCGGCTCGCGCGAGCTCGACGGCGGGCTGATGTGCACCGCCTCGCACAACCCGAAGGCCTACACGGGCGCGAAGCTCGTGCGCGAGGGCGCGATCGCGCTGTCCGGCGACGCCGGCATCCAGGACATCCGCCGCGCGATCGAAGCCGACGACGGCGACGGCGGAGCCCGCGACGGCGCGGCCGCGCGGGCGCGCTCGAGGAGGTCGACCTCTACGAGGAGTTCCAGGCCGCCGCGCTGCGCTTCATCGACCCGACGCGATCGCTCGCGCGCCGCGCCGCTGAAGGTCGTCGTCGACGGCGGCAACGGCATGGCCGGCCCGATGGTCGGCCCGCTGCTCGAGCGCCTCGGGCTCGACCTGGTCGAGACCTACTGGACGCCCGACGGCAACTTCCCCGACCACGAGCCCAACCCGCTGCTGCCCGAGAACCGCGAGTTCATCATCGACGCGGGTGCGCGAGACGCGGCGCCGACCTCGGCATCGCCTGGGACGGCGACGCCGACCGCTGCTTCTTCATCGACGACACGGGCGCGTTCGTCGACGGCGACTTCCTCACCGCGCTGCTCGCCGAGTCGCTGCTGCGCAAGAGCCCCGGGCGAGGCGATCCTCTACGACGTGCGCGCCTCGCGCGCCGTCGCCGACACGGTCGACGCGGCCGGCGGCACGCCGTACGTCAACCGCGTCGGCCACGCCTTCTTCAAGACGCGCATGCGCGAGGAGGGCTCGCTGTTCGGCGGCGAGGTCTCCGGCCACTACTACTTCCGCGACTTCTACTGCGCCGACTCGGGCACGATCCCGGCGCTGCTCATCCTCGAGCTGCTCGCGCGCGAGGGCAGGTCGCATGTCGCGAGCTGCTCGCGCCCTACCGCGCGCGCTACTTCATCTCCGGCGAGATCAACTCCGAGGTCGCCGACCCGCAGGCGAAGATCGAGGAGATCGCCGAGCGCTACGCCGACGCCGCGCCAGGACCGCCTCGACGGCATCTCGATCGACTACGAGGACTGGCACTTCAACGTGCGCCCGTCGAACACCGAGCCGCTGCTGCGCCTGTGCCTGGAGTCGCTCGTCTCGCCGAGGACATGGAGCGCCGCCGCGACGAGGTGCTCGCGCTGATCCGCTCGTGACGCGCAGCGGGACGCGCCGGAGCAGGAGCAGCGCGCGAGCGAGGCGCGCGAGCGGCTCGCGCGGCGGCCGAGGCGGGCATCCACCGCCTGGCGATCCCGACGCCGTTCCAGGTCGGCCGCGTCAACGCCTACCTGATCGAGGACGAGCCGCTGACGCTGGTCGACTCCGGGCCCGAACTCGGGCAAGGCGCTCGACGAGCTCGAGCAGGCGCTCGCCGGCGCACGGGCACGCGATCGAGGACCTCGAGCTGCTGATCGTCACCCACCAGCACATCGACCACTTCGGCCTGGCCGTCGATCCTCGCGCGGCGCTCGGGCGCCGAGGTCGCGGCGCTCGACCGGCTCGCGCCGTACCTCGCGCAGCTACGGCAGCGAGGCCGACCTCGACGACGCTTTCGCCGAGCAGCTGATGCTGCGCCACGGCATCCCGCCCGACGTCGTCACCGCGCTGCGCGCGGTCTCGGCCAGCTTCCGCGCGCTGGGGCTCGGCGGTGGAGGTCACCCGCCCGCTCGCCGACGGCCAGCGAGCTGCGCCTGCGCGACCGCACGCTGCGGGTGCTGCACCGCCCCGGCCACAGCCCGTCGGACACGGTCTTCCTCGACGAGTCGCGCGCGATCCTGCTCGCCGCCGACCACCTGATCAAGCACATCTCCTCCAACCCGCTGCTCGCGCGCCCGCTCGGACGCCGAGCGCCGACGACGTCGGCCACCGCGCCCGCAGGCGCTGGTCACCTACATGACCTCGCTCGAGCAGACGCGCGCGATGGAGCTCTCGCTCGTGCTGCCCGGCCACGGCGCCCGATCACCGACCACGCCGCGCTGATCGACGAGCGCTTCCGCATGCACGCGCGCCGCGCCGAGAAGATCCGCCGGCTGATCGCCGCGCGAGCCGCGGACGGCGCACGAGATCGCGCAGGAGCTGTGGGGCAACGTCGCGGTCACGCAGGCCTACCTGACGCTGTCGGAGGTGCTCGGCCACGTCGACCTGCTGCTGCAGCGACGGGCGCGTCGTCGAAGCCGAGGCCGACGGCGTCGTGCGCTTCGCGACGGTCCAGATCGCTCCGGCCAGACCTCTCAGTCGCCGGCGCTAGGCCCGCCGCTCGATCTCGCTCGAGGTGGGCGACGTTCGCGCGGTCCTCGGCGTCTGCGCTCGGCTCGCCAGCGAACCACGCGTCGAGGATCTCGCGCAGCTCGGCCTGCGAGGTGGCTGCGCAGGCTGAGCGCGAGCACGTTGGCGTCGTTCCAGCGCCGCGCGCCCGCGGCCGTGGCCGCGTCGAGGCACAGCGCCGCGCGGACGCCGCCGACCTTGTTGGCGGCGATCGACGCGCCCGTGCCCGTCCAGCAGCAGACGATCGCCTGCTCGGCGCGCCCCTCGGCGACGTCGCGGGCGGCGGCCTCGCTGGCCCACGCCCAGTCGCTGCGCTCGCTGCTCGCCGAGCGCGCCGTGGGCGAGCGTCTCGTGGCCGCGACGCGCGAGCTCGGCGCCGAGCAGCTCGGCGACGCCCGTCAGCTCGTCGGCGGCGACCGCGATCCGCATGCGCGCGAGTATCGCCGATCGTCCTGACGGCCGGATTCGTGCAGGCTTGCCGGGAAGGAGTCGAAGTCGCGCCGATGAGCGATCACCACACCATCCACCCGGTACCAGGCCGCCGCGCCGCTTTCGCCCGCGGCTGCACTGGGAGCTGATGATCTGCAGCCTGCGCGGGCACGCGCTGGTCGGCAGCCACGCCGCGCGTTGCGCGCGCAGGATGCGATCTTCGCGCGGGAGGACGCGGCCGGCGTGCGCTGGTTCCGCTGCCTGCGCTGCGACAGCTGGCTGCCGCTGCCGCCGCCCGAGCAGACGACACATGAGCACCCGCCCTCACGCGATGAGATCGAGCTGCCGCTGCGGGGCAAGCCGCTGCGCGACAAGGTCGTGCTGCGGCTGATCGCGATCGACCGGGCGTTTCACTTCATCGTGCTCGTCGGGCTCGGCGTGCTCGTGCTGCTGTTCGCCGCCGACCGCGCAACGCTGCGCGAAACGTTCTACAAGGTGATCACCGACCTGCAGGGCGGCGTCGCGGCGAGCCAGTCGCACGCACACGGCATCCTGCACGAGATCGACAACGCCTTCACGACGTCCTCCTCGCACCTGCACCTCGTCGGCGCGGTGCTGCTCGTGTACGGCGCCGTCGAGGGAATCGAGGCCGTCGGGCTGTGGTACCAGCAGCGCTGGGCCGCGTACCTGACGTTCCTCGTCACCGCGTCGCTGCTGCCGCTGGAGATCTACGAGCTCGCCAACCGTGCGACCGTGTTCAAGGCGATCGCATTCGTGATCAACGTCGCCGTCGTCGTCTACCTGCTGCGCGCCAAGCGCCTGTTCGGACTGCGCGGCGGCGTCGCCGCCGAGCACGCCGAGGCAGCTATCGATCAGGGATGGGAGGCGCTCGAACGCACCGCGCCGCCCACGGCGACTTCCGCCGTGGCGCCGGCGGGCTGAGCCTCAGCCGAAGTCGTTAGCCGCCACCCACCTCACGTTTCCTCGACGGTCGTCGTTATGCATTTCATGACAACCACACGCGAGGACCTCCGCTTCACAGCGGGCATGGAGACGTGCGCCGCCTGGCTGTATCCGGCCGCCGAACCGGCCGACGCGAGCAGTGAGCACGCGGCCGCCGCAAGCGCCTGGTCGACCACGAGCACGGACGCACCAGACGCCATGATTCCCCTGATCGTGATGGCGCACGGCCTGTCCGGCACGCGACGCGATCGCCTGGGACCATTCGCCGAGTGCTTTGCCGCGGCAGGCGTCGCCGCGCTCGTGTTCGACCATCGTGGCTTCGGCGACAGCGAGGGCGAGCCCGATTTGTTCGACCCGCAGCGCCAGCTCGAGGACTGGCGCGCGGCGATCGCCTTCGGGCGCTCGCTGCCGGGCATCGACGGCGAGCGGGTGGCGACGTTCGGATCCTCGATGGGCGGCGGCAACGCGCTTGCTGCCGCCGCCGAGGACGAGCGGATCGCAGCGGCCGTCAGCCAGGTGCCTTTCCTGGACATCGTGCTGCAGGCGCACCGTTCCTCCCCGCGCGTGACCGCGAAGGTGCTGGCGGCGGCCGCGCGTGGGCGACACCTGCGCGTGCTGGGAGAGCCGCACGAGGCGGCACTGCTCAACGCACCCGGCGCGGCCGAGGGCTGGCGCCACGTCGTGGCGATCGGCGAGGACTCACGCTGGCGCGATCGCGTCTCCACCGGCTGGCTGCTCGGGCGGCCGTACCGCCCGGGGCGCCAAGCCGCCAAGCTGCACTGCCCATGGCTCGTCTGCGTCGGCGAGGCAGATCGCGTTGCGCGCCCCGGCCCGGCGATCGCCGCCGCACACCGCGCGCCGCTGGGCGAGCTGCGCACGTACCCCGGCGTCGACCACTTCGATATCTACGACGGGCCCGCGCACGAGGCGCTTGTCGCCGATCAGCTCGCCTTCCTGCGTCGTCATCTGCTCGGCGGGCGCGAGAGCGCCGCGGCGAAGCTCAGCCGCGCCTAGCTCAGCCGCGCCTAGCCTCGACCCGCTCGAGGAACAGCCGGTGCAGGCGGTCGTCCTCTCCAAGCTCGCTGTGGAACGCGACGGCGAGCAGATCGCCCTCGCGCGCGGCGATCGGATGGCCGTCGACCTCGCCGAGGATCTCCACGCCGGGGCCGTGCTCGGCGATCCACGGGGCACGGATGAACACGCCGTGGACAGGACCGCCGTCGAGGCCAGCCAGCGCGACGTCGGCCTCGAAGCTCTTGACCTGCCTGCCGAATGCGTTGCGCTCGGCGCGCATGTCCATCAGCCCAAGGTGCTCGCGGTCGAGCATGATCAGCCCGGCGCACGAGCCGAGCACAGGCAGCCCCTCGCGCGCGAGCTCGCGGATCGGCACGGCCAGCCCCTCGCGCTCGACGCCCAGCGTGATCGCCGTCGACTCGCCACCAGGAATCACCAGCCCATCGATTCCGTCGAGATCGCCGACCACGCGCACCTCGCGCACCGACGCACCGAGCCCTTCGAGCATGCGCCGGTGCGCCTCGAAGTCGCCTTGCAGCGCAAGCACGCCCACCACCGGCTGCGCCGTCGGTGCCGGCGGCGGGGTCACCTGCGCGCTGTCACCAGCCGCGCTGGGCAAGCAATTGCTCGCCGGCGAGCTTCGACGTCTCGAGGCTCTCCATCGCCGGGCCGAGCCCGCGCGAGGCGGCGGCGACGCGCTCAGCATCCTGCCAGTGCGTGGTCGCCTCGACGATCGCCCGTGCCCGCGCCGGCGGGTCCTCGGACTTGAAGATGCCCGAGCCGACGAACACGCCTTCGGCGCCGAGCGCCATCATCAGCGCCGCATCGGCCGGGGTGGCAATGCCGCCGGCGCAGAACAGCACGACGGGCAATTTGCCGTCGCGCGCGACCTGCTGGACAAGCTCTAGCGGCGCAGCGAGATCCTTGGCCGCCGTCGCGAGGGCGCCCGGCTCGAGCGTGCTCAGACGCCGTATCTCGCCCGTGATCATGCGCATGTGGCGCACGGCCTCGACGATGTCGCCCGTGCCCGCCTCACCCTTGGAGCGGATCATCGCCGCGCCCTCGCCGATCCGCCGCAGGGCCTCGCCGAGGTTGGTGGCGCCGCACACGAACGGCACCTTGAACGCCCACTTGTCGATGTGGTTGCTCTCGTCGGCCGGCGTGAGCACCTCGGACTCGTCGATGTAGTCGACCTCGAGCGCCTCGAGCACCTGCGCCTCGACGAAGTGCCCGATACGCACCTTGGCCATCACGGGGATGCTCACCGCGGCCTGGATGCCCGAGATCATCTCCGGATCGGACATGCGCGCAACGCCGCCGTCGCGACGGATGTCCGCGGGCACGCGCTCGAGCGCCATCACCGCAACGGCGCCCGCTTCCTCGGCGACAGTCGCCTGGGCTGGCGTGACGACGTCCATGATCACGCCGCCCTTGAGCATCTCCGCCAAGCCCGTCTTGACCCGGAATGTCGCCTCGTCGCGCATGTGGCCAGTCTATCCGGCGATCGAACGCGGCCGGACGCGCACGGCGACGAGCTGCGCTACTTGAGCCTGAATGCCTTGATGCGGTCGTCGTACTGCGCAGTGTCCTGCGCGTAGACGCCGTAGGCGAGGGCCTGGATCAGGCTGAGCAGAGCCGTGTGCGAGCGCACGTAGGCCGGGCTGTTGGAGGAGTAGTAGAGCTTGATCTGAGCGAGCTTGGCGACCTCGGAGAGCGTCGCGTCGGTGATCGCCGCCGTCTTTGCCTTGCGGTGGCGGGCGAGCTTCATCGCGCGCACCACGAGCGGGTGCGGACGGCCGGCCGAGAGCCCCACCACGAGCGTCGATTCATCGATCCGCCCGAGGCGGCTGAGTGCCTCCTGCGATGGGCTCGCCACGACGTCCACGCGCAGGTCGAGCAGCATCAAGAGGTGGCGCAGGTAGCTGGCGAAGAAGGCCATCTGGTCGGTGCCCGCGACGAGCACCTTCTCGGCCGTGACGATCGCCTCGATCAGCGCCTCGACCTCGCTGCGCGAAACCTTGCGCGCCGTCTCCTCGACGTTCAGGTGATCCGCCGTCAGCGCCGTCTCAAACTCGTTCTGGTCGAGTGAAAACAGCGGCGCCGAGGGAGTGCCGACCGCTGCGTCCGACTTGGCGTGCACGCGACGGTATTCCTCGCGCGCGGCCGCCTGCAGCTCGGGGAAGCCCTCGAAGCCGAGTGCCTGCGAGAAACGAACGACCGTCGAGCTCGAGGTGTTCGCGCGGCGCGCGAGCTCCTCGGCCGTCTGGAAGGCCGCCTCGTCGAGGTGGTCGACGATGTACTGAGCCACGTCCTTTTGCGAGCGCGAGCACTCCTCGAAGCGTGCGCGGATGTACTTGGAGAGGCTCTGGTGCTCGCTGGTGCCGTTGATCGGCGAGCCGCTCTGCGTCTGCGGGTCGCTCGGTGGAGTCGCTGTTCGCTTCATCGGCGCACTTGTTCGACGTATCGAGGTCGCACTCCTGCCAGCGAGCCTCACACCGGTTTTTCGCCAGGGGTGACAATCGCGCTGTCGCGACGCTCCCGATGATCCATCCGAGGCAGGCACCGCGTACATAAGCTCACACGATGCGAAGCACTCGACGGCAAAGGGGGAAGTGGTGAGGATCGCGATCGTCGGCGCCGGCATCTCGGGGCTGGTCGCCGCGCATCTGCTGCACCGCGAGCACGGGATCGTCCTCTACGAGGCCAACGATTACGCAGGCGGGCACACCAACACGATCCGCGTCGACACCGAGTACGAGACGCATCACGTCGACACCGGCTTCATCGTGATGAACGACCGCAACTACCCCAACTTCACCCGGCTGCTCGACCGTCTCGGCGTCGTGCGCCAGCCGACGCACATGAGCTTCTCCGTGAAGGGTGAGGAGCACGACTTCGAGTACAGCGGCACGCCGCGCGGGCTGATCTGCCAACCGGCCAACCTCGTGAGCCCGCGCTTCCAACGGATGATCTTTGACCTGCTGCGCTTCAACCGCGCGCTGCGCGCGCTGCTGGAAGGCGACGGCGAGGGGGCGCACGGCGAGGAGTCGATGCACGACTTCCTCTCCCGCCATCGCTTCTCGCGCTCCTTCGTCGAGCGATTGATCGTTCCGCAGCTCTCCGCCGTGTGGTCCGCCGACCCGCGTACCGCCGGCTCCTTCCCCGCGCGCTTCATCGCCGAGTTCTTCGCCAACCACGGCATGCTCGGCTTCCGCGACCGTCCTCAATGGGAGACCGTCGCCGGCGGCTCGGCGCGCTACGTCGAGGCGCTGACCGCCCCCTTCCGCGAGCGCATCCGCCTGAACGCACCCGTCGACTCGATCACGCGACGCGACGGCGACGTCGAGATCCGCGCCGCCGGATCCGATGCCGAGTGTTTCGACCACGTGATCGTCGCGACCCACTCAGACCAGGCGCTGCGCATGCTGCGCGACCCCTCCCCCCACGAGCACGAGCTGCTCGGCGCGATCGCCTACCAGCCCAACGAGGCCGTGCTGCACACCGACAGCACGATGCTGCCGCGCCGCCGCGCGGCCCGTTCGGCGTGGAACTTCCACCTGCTGCGCGAGCCCAAGCCGCTGAGCACGGTTACCTACTACATGAACCACCTGCAGCGTCTGCGAGCCGACCGCGACTTCTGCGTCACACTCAATCGCACAGAGGCAATCGATCCGGCGAAGATCATCCGCACGATCCCCTATTCGCATCCGATGTACACGCCGCGCGGCGTCGCCGCCCAAGGCAGGCACGCGAGCATCAGCAACCTCTCCAGCCGCACCCATTACTGCGGCGCCTACTGGGGCTGGGGCTTTCACGAGGACGGCGTCGTCAGCGCGCTGCGCGCCTGCGAGCCCTTCGGGGTGAAGCTGTGAGCGTCTCCGCCGTCCCCACCCCCGCGCCCGCCGGCGTGCCGCCGTCCGGCGAGAGCCCAGCGCGCGCCTCGTGCTTCTACGAGGGCTTCGTGCGCCACCGCCGCCACGACGCCACGCAGGACCAGCTGCTCCACCGCCTGTGCATGGCCTACCTCGACCTCGACGAGCTGCCCGAGCTGTTCGACGGGCACCCGCTGTGGTCCGCACGGCGTCCGGCGCTGGCGTGGTTTCGCCGCGCGGACTACCTCGGCGACCGGCGCACGCCGCTGCGCCTCGCCGTCGAGGGGCTCGTGCGCGAGCGCACCGGGATCGCGCTCGAGGGCCCGATCCGCCTGCTCACGAACATGCGCTTTGCCGGTCACTGCTTCAACCCCGTCAGCTTCTACTACTGCTTCGATGCCGCCGGACGGCGTGTGCGCGCGGTCGTCGCCGAGGTCACCAACACGCCCTGGGGCGAGCGCCACGCCTACGTACTGGGCGTGAAGGAGTCCCGCACACGCGCGGGCGGCGGCACCGGGCGCGTGATCCGCGGCGAGTTCGCCAAGGCGCTGCACGTCTCACCGCTGATGGGCATGGACTACAGCTACGACTGGCGGCTGACCGAGCCCGCCGAGAGCCTGTCGGTGCAGATCGAGTCCACGCGCAACGGCGGTCCGCTCGACGGCGAGCTCGTGTTCGACGCCACGCTCTCGCTGCGCCGCCGGCCGATCGACGCCCAGGAGCTGCGGCGCGTGCTCGTGCGCTACCCGCTCCCCACCGTGCGCCTGACCGCGCACATCTACACGCACGCGCTCGGGCTGCGCCTGCGCGGCGCGCGCTGGCACCCGCACCCCCGGCACCTGCAGTCGGGCGCACACGAGCAAGGCACTGACGTGGCGGGGCGCGACTCATGAGCGCGGCGCACCTGGGCGAGACCGTGGCGAGAGGAGACGTCGTCGATGGCCGTTACCGCCTCGCCCCCGCGCGAGGGCACCGCGCGCGAGCCGACGGCAAGCGCGACACGCGGATCCCAACCGGCCCCCGCGGCTCGCCCCGGGCCGATCGACCGGCTCGCGCGCCGGCTCGCGCTGGCGCTGCTCTCACGCATCCGCCGCGGCGAGCTCGTGCTGGTCGAGGGCTCGCGTCGCATGCGCTTCGGCGTGCCCGGCGGCGAGCGTTCGCCCTCGGCCGAGCTGCAAGTCCACTCACCGCGCTTCTACCGCGACTTCCTGCGCGGCAGCCTCGGGCTCGGCGAGGCCTACGCCGGCGGGCTGTGGGACTGCCCCGACCTGGTCTCGCTGGCGCGCATCGGCGCGCTCAACATGACCGGCCTCGACACGCTGCGCCGCGTCTTCTCCCCCGTGCTCGCGCCGCTCCAGCGCGCCGCAGGCTGGCTCGCGCGCAACACCCCCGCCCGCGCGCGCAAGCGAATCGCCGCCCACTACGACCTCGGCAATGAGCTGTTCTCGCAGTTCCTCGACCGCACGATGATGTACTCCTGCGCCGTCTTCGAGTCGCCCGCGGCCACGCTCGAGCAGGCCTCGCTGGCCAAGCTCGAGCGCATCTGCGCCAAGCTCAAGCTCTCGCCCACGGACCATGTGCTCGAGATCGGCACCGGCTGGGGTGGCTTCGCCGAATACGCCGCAGCGCGCTACGGCTGCCGCGTGACGACGACAACGATCTCCGCCGAGCAGCACGCCTACGCGACCGAGCGGATCCGCAAGGCCGGACTGAGCGACCGCGTGACCGTGCTGTTCGAGGACTACCGCGACCCCTCACTCGACCGCCACGGCCCCTACGACAAGCTCGTCTCGATCGAGATGATCGAGGCCGTCGGCTGGCAGTACTTCCCGACCTTCTTCCGCCGCTGCTCGGAACTCGTCGCCGACGACGGCGCGATGCTGCTGCAGGCGATCGTGATCGAGGATCGCGCCTACGAGGTCGAGAAGGCGTCCAAGAGCTTTGCCAACACGCACATCTTCCCCGGTGGCTGCCTGCCCTCGCTGCAGGTGATCGCGCGCAACGTCGCCCGCGTGACCGACTTCCGCGAAGCGCACCTCGAGGACATCACGGCGCACTACGCGACCACGCTGCAGCGCTGGCGCGAGCGCTTCCTCGCCGCCGCCGAGCACGTTTCAGAGCTCGGCTACGACGAGCACTTCCGCCGCATGTGGGAGCTGTACCTCTCCTACTGCGAGGGCGGCTTTCGCGAGCGGCGCATCCAGGACGTGCAGCTCTTGCTGGCCAAGCCGCGTTTCCGCTGAGTCCCCAGGCCGGCTTCGCCAGATAGGGTCCGCGCGGTGAAGCGCAACCTGTTCGACGACGTCCACGAAGACTTCCGCGAGAGCTTCCGCACGTTCCTGGCGCGCGAGGTGATCGGCGATGAGGGTCGCTACGGCGGGTGGGAGCGCGAGGGACTCGTGCCGCGCGAGGTCTTCGCGCTGGCCGGGCGTGGCGGCTTCCTCGGCATGGCCGTGCCCGAGCGCTACGGCGGCGCGGGCGCCGAGGACTTCCGCTTCAACCTCGTGATCGGCGAAGAGTGCCAGCGCGCCGGAGTCGGCGGCTTCGGTCTCGGCATCACGCTGCACAACGACATCTCGCTGCCCTACTTCCTCAACTACTGCAACGAGCAGCAGCGCGAGCGCTGGCTTCCCGGCATCGTCTCCGGCGAGCTGATCACGGCGATCGCGATGACCGAGCCCGGGATCGGCTCAGACCTTGCCTCGATGACCACGCGCGCCAAGCGCGAGGACGGGCACTATTTCGTCGACGGCTCGAAGACGTTCATCACCAACGGGATCAACGCCGACCTCGTGATCACAGCCGTCAAGACCGACCCCTCCGAGCGCCACCGCGGGATCAGCCTGCTGATCCTCGAGCGCGGCATGGAGGGTTTCGAGCGAGGGCGCAATCTCGAGAAGATCGGACAGCACTCCCAGGACACCGCCGAGCTCTCCTTCGCCGGCGTGCACGTGCCCGTCGAGAACCTGCTCGGCGAGGAGGGCGAGGGCTTTCGCTACCTCGTCTCGAACCTGCCGCAGGAGCGCCTCTCGATCGCTGCCTCCGCCGTCGCCGCCGCCGAGGCCGCGCTCGACTGGACGCTCGACTACGTGCGCGAGCGCAAAGCCTTCGGGCAGAGCATCGGCTCCTTCCAGGCCACGCGCTTCACGCTCGCCGAGGTGCGCGGCGAAGTCGACGTCGCACGCGCCTACATAGACCGCTGCGCGCAGGCGCTCGACGCCGGCGAGCTGACCCCCGAGGACGCCGCCACCGCCAAGTGGTGGTGCACCGATCTGCAGGGCCGCGCGATCGACCGCTGCCTGCAGCTGTTCGGCGGCTACGGCTACATGACCGAGTACCCGATCGCCCGCGCCTACGCCGACGCGCGCGTGACGCGCATCTACGGCGGCGCCAACGAGATCATGAAGGAGATCGTCGGGCGCTCGCTCGGGTTGTAGACGCGCCTTCAAGCCCAGTAGTGCGCTACCTATCGTCAACTGCATGCCGCGCATGCAGAGCGTCGAGTCCAGCTGCGTCGCCGCCGCCGGTTACGAGCAGGGGCGCGAAGAGGTCCACGTCGAGTACGTCGACGGCGACACATACGCCTACGCGCCGGTTCCGCACGTGATCTGGCGCGCCTTTCAGGCCGCCGACAGCAAGGGGCGCTTCGTCAACACCGTGCTGAAGCCCAACTTTCCCGTCCGCAGGGTGTAGCGGCGCTCAGCGCAGCACCGACGCATCCGCCAGCTTGAGGCCCAGCTCCTTCGCCAGCTCCACGAAGTAGTCGAGCGCAGCGGGGTTCGCGAGCGACTCGACGCTCGCGGCCTCGTTTGCGGGCGTGCCCATCAAGATCCGCTTCACCGGCACCTCCAGCACCTTCCCCGAGAGCGTGCGCGGCACCTCGGCGATCTGGCGGACTTCGTTCGGCACGTGCCGCGGCGAGCAGTCCTCGCGGATGCTGCGCTTGATCCGCGCGGCCAGCTCGTCGTCGAGCGTCGTCCCGGGCGTCAGCGCCACGAACAGCACCATCCACAGCTCGCCGTCGCCGCCCGGCTTCGGGATGTCGACCACGAGCGCGTCGAGCACCTGCTCCACCGTGGCTGCGGCGCGGTAGATCTCGCTCGTCCCCATCCGCACGCCCATGCGGTTGATCGTGGAGTCCGAGCGGCCGTAGATCACCGCGCCGCCGCGGGGGGTGATCCTGATCCAGTCGCCGTGGCGCCACACGCCGGGGTACATCGCGAAGTAGCTGTCGTGCAGCCGCTCTCCGGACTCGTCACCCCACAGGAACAGCGGCATCGAGGGCATCGGCTCGGTGATCACCAGCTCGCCGACGCGATCGACGTGCGCAACGCCCTGCTCGTCCCAGGACTCCACGGCACAGCCGAGGATGCGGCACTGCAGTTCGCCTTCGTAGACCGGCAGCAGCGGGCAGCCGCCGACGAACGCAGTGCAAACGTCCGTGCCGCCGCTGGTCGAGAACAGCCAGATCTCAGAGCCGACGTGCTCGTAGACCCAGCGAAAGCCCTCCGGCGAGAGCGGCGAGCCGGTCGAGCCGATCGCGCGCAGCGCGCTCAGGTCGCACTCGCGTCCCGGCTCGACGCCCTCCTTCTCACAGCTTGCGATCAGTCCCGCGCTGAGGCCCATGCACGTGATCTGAGCGTGCTCCGCCAGGCGCCACAGCGCGCTCAGATCGGGGTAGGCCGGGCTGCCGTCGTAGAGCACAATCGCCGCATCCGAGAGCAGGCAGCCGACGAGGAAGTTCCACATCATCCAGCCCGTCGTCGTGAACCAGAACATGCGATCGCCCGGGCGCAGCTCCATGTGCAGGCGCTTCTTCAGCTGCTCGATCAGGATGCCACCGTGACCCTGCACGATCGCCTTCGGCAGGCCCGTAGTGCCCGAGGAGTAGAGCACCCACAGGGGGTGCTCGAAGGGCACCTGCTCGAAGGTCGGCTCGGCGCCCGTGCCGCGCTGCACGAGCTCCTGCCAGAGCAGCGCCCGGTCAGGCGCGGCCAGCTCGGTCGCCGAGGCCTCAGCGGAGAGGTAGGGCAGCAGCACGACCTGCTCGACCGTCGGCAGCTCCGCGAGGATCGCCTTGGCGTTGGCCATGCGGTCGAAGTCCTTGCCGCCGTGGCGGTAGCCGTCGACCGTGAAGAAGACCTTCGGCTCGATCTGGGCGAAGCGGTCGATCACGCTGCGCGCGCCGAACTCGGGGGCCGCGCTCGACCAGATCGCGCCGAGCGAGGCCGTCGCGAGGAACGCGATCAGCGTCTCCGGGATGTTCGGCATGTAGGCGACCACGCGGTCGCCGCGGCCGACGCCGAGCGCGCGCAGCGCCGCGGCCACGCTCGCCACCTGCTCGCTCAGCTCGGCCCACGTCAGCTGCTGCAGCTCGCGCAGCTCGGAGCAGTGCAGCACGGCGATCGCGTCCGGCTCGCGCCCGCCGCCGCGCCCATCCTTGTGCGCGGGTCCGCGCAGCATGTTCTCCGCGTAGTTGAGCTCTGCGCCGGTGAACCACTGCGCACCGGGCATCGTCCGCCTTGCGAGCACCTGCTCGTGCTCGTGCGAGGAGCGCACGCCGAAGAAGTCCCAGATGTCCTGCCAGAAGTCCTCGAGCTCCGCCACCGACCAGCGCCACAGATCCTCGTAGCCCTCAAACTCGCGGCCGTGGCGCTCGCCGACCCAGTGCATGAAGCGCGTCATCTCCGCGCGCTCGCGGTCGGCTGCGCTCGGCTGCCACAGCGGGGTCTGCAGCGTCGCGCCGTTCGCTGCCTGCTCAGGGGGCTCGTTGGGGGCGCTGGACATGCGGGTATTCTCGCGGTTTGTGGATCTTCTTGGGCTGCGCGCCGAGTTTCCCGTTCTTCGGAACCTCGCCTACCTGAACGCCGGAACAGACGGTCCACTCCCCGCTCGCGCCGTGCAGGCCGCTGCCGAGGAGCTCGAACGCGAGGCCGCCGACGGGCGCACCTCGGCGCACTTCCAGCGGCGCACCGAGCTCAACGACCTGCTGCGCGAAGCCTACGCCCGCGCGCTCGGCGCCGAGCCCGCCGACGTCGCGCTGACGACGTGCACGAGCGACGGCATGGCCCAGGTGATCGGCGGCCTCTCACTCGGGGCCGGCGATGAGATCCTCACGAGCGACGAGGAGCACCCCGGGCTGCTCGGCGCGCTCGGCGCCGCGCGCGAGCTGCACGGCGTCTCGATCCGCGAGGTCCCGCTCGCCGAGATCGCCGGCGCCCTCGGCGCGAGCACCCGGCTCATCGCCTGCTCGCACGTCGGCTGGATGAGCGGCTCCTACGCTCCCGCCGAGCTCGCTGACGTCGAGGTGCCCGTGCTGCTCGACGGCGCGCAGGGTGTCGGCGCCGTGCCCGTCGACGTCAAGGCGCTCGGCTGCGACTCCTACGCCGGCGCCGGGCAGAAGTGGCTGTGCGGCCCCGACGGGCTCGGCATGCTCTACATCACGCCCGAGCTGCGCGAGCAGGTCGCCGTCTCGCGCCGCGGCTACGCCAACCTCGAGGACCCCAACAGCGGCGTCGAGGCGAGCCTGTACGAGGACGCGCGGCGGCTGGAGACGATGTCGCTGAGCGCCGAGGCCGTCGCCTGCGCGCTGGCTGCGATCGAGCTGCTCGAGTCGATCGGCTGGGGCGAGCTGCACGACGCCGCGCGCTCGCTCGCCGCGCGCCTCGCCGACCAGCTCGCAGAGCGCGGCCGCGCCGTCGCGCAGCGCGATCGCACGACGCTCGTGTCCTTCGAGAGCGCCGACCCCGAAGCCGAGCGCGAGCTGCTCGCAGAGCGCGGCTGTGTCGTGCGCAACATTCCCGGGCGCCCGTGGCTGCGCGCATCGGTCGGCGCCTGGAACGACGAGAACGATCTCGAGCGGCTGCTCGGGTCGCTCTCCGCATGAGCGCACCCGGGCGGGCGGCCACACTGCCGAGTTCGCGCGAGACGCGCGCCCGCGGCTTCGAGCGCCTGCGCGGCGTGCCGCTCGGGCCGCATCACCTCGCGCTCGCCGGCGTGCTCGCCTTGTCGGCCGTCGTGAACGTGCACCGGCTCTCCCAGAACGGCTACGGCAACATCTTCTACTCGGCCGGCGTGAAGTCGATGCTGCGCTCCTGGCACAACTTCTTCTTCGTCTCCTTCGACCCGGGCGGCCTGATCATGGTCGACAAGCCGCCGCTCGGCCTGTGGGTGCAGGCGGCAAGCGCCAAGCTCTTCGGCTTCACGCCGCTCGCCGTGCTGCTGCCGGAGGCGATCATCGGCGTGCTCTCGGTCGCCCTGCTCTACTTCGTGCTCGCACGACGGCTCGGCGGCTGGGCCGGTGTCGCCGGCGCGCTCGCGCTCGCCGTGTTCCCCTCGTTCGTGGCGATCTCGCGTACGAACAACGTCGATGCGCTGCTGATCCTGCTGATGATCCTCGCCTGCGAGGCAGCGCTGCGCGCATGCGAACGGGGACGCTGGGGTGCGCTGCTGTGGAGCGGTGCGCTCGTCGGCCTGGCCTTCAACTGCAAGACGCTCGCCGCGTATCTGATCGTGCCTCCAATTGCGCTTGCCTTCCTGCTCTGCGCCCCCGGGTCGCTGCGTCGGCGCCTGTTGCAGCTGCTCGCCGCCGGCGCCGTGCTGCTCGCCGTCTCCGCCGCTTGGATGCTCGCCGTCGAACTGAGCCCCGGCTCCGATCGCCCGTTCGTCGGCAGCTCGACCGACAACACCCAGCTCGGCCTGACCTTCGGCTACAACGGCTTCGGCCGCGTCGGCGGGCAGACCGGCGGACCCGGCCAGATCCCCGTCGGCACCGGTGGTGTCGGCAAGCGCGTCGCGCCCGGCAAGGGCGGCTCGATCAAGCCGAGTCCCGTGCACACGGTCAAGGCGCCGAGCGCGCCGCCTGTGTTCCTCGCCAACGGACGCGAACGCAACCCGATCGCCTTCGGCGGTCCCGTCGGGCCGCTGCGCCTGTTCGAACGCGGGCTCGGCAACCAGGGCGCCTGGCTGCTGCCGTTTGCGCTCGTCGGTCTGCTCGGCCTCGCGCTGCTCGTGCTGATGCCCGGGCGCGGCGAGCAGGAGTCGCGCATCGGCGAGGAGCCGCCTGGCAGCGCGGCGGCGCGCGGACGGCCCGACCGGCGAGACCCACGCCTGGCCGTCTTGATCGTGCTCGGCGGCTGGCTGCTGAGCGAGGCTGCCGTGCTGAGCCTGTCCAAGGGAATCGTCCACCCCTACTACGTCTCCGCGCTCGGGCCCGGCGTGGCGGCGATGTTCGGCGCCGGCGCCTACGCCTTCGCGCAGTTCGCCGGGCGGCGCGACTGGCGCCTTCTGCTGCTCGTCGGTGCCGCAGCCGCGACCGTGCCGGCGCAGATCGTGCTGCTGCACCGCGACCACTACATGTCGTGGTTCACGGCGCCGCTGATCGCCGCCACGATCGCCACGCTGCTGCTCGTCGCGATGCTCTCGCTCGTGCCCGCCCTGCGCCGGCTTGCGCCCGGTGCGATCGCGCTCGTGCTCGGCGTGCTCTGCATCGCCCCCGCCGTGTATGCCGCGAGCAACTGGCTCGCACCGGTGCAGTCGACCTTCCCCGCCGCCGGGCCACGCGCCGCGTCCGGCCCCGGCGGCTACGGCGTCAACGACGAGCACGTCAAAGTCGACCGCGCCCTGCTCGACTACGTCGAGGGCCACCGCGCCGGCACCCGCTGGTCGGTGCTCGCCGACGCCTCCAACACCGCCTCGCCGATGATCCTGCTCGGTGGCCAGGCCGGCTCGCTCGGCGGCTTCAGCGGTACCGACCCCGCGCTCGACGGACCAGGCCTGGGCGCCTACGTGGCGGCCGGCGAGGCGCGCTACGTGATCCTCGGCGGCGAGTTCTCAACGCGCGGCGGCACGAAGGCGACCGAAGCCGTGCAGCGAGTGTGCAGCGTCGTGCCCACGCGCACCTGGCTGCCGCGGCCGCTACAGCCCAACGGGCTGATCCTGTTCGACTGCGCCGGGCGCGCGCGCCAGCTCGACGCCGCCTGAGAGCCGCCGGCCACTACGCGCCGAGCGCGCGAACCGACTGGGGACTTCACTCGTAAGGAAGTGGTCCGGTTTCGCGTTCAGGCCGCGACGGCCAGCTCGCGGTGAAAGGCCCGCGCGAACAGCTCGCGCTCGCGATTGGCCGCCCAGCGCGGCACGACCGCCTCACCGTCGGCGATCAGCTGCAGCTCGACCCGATCGTCGTCGTGCAGCGAGATGCGCGTGCCGCGCACGAGCTGGTCGCGCGAGCGCTCGAGGTCCTCGGCCAGGCGCAAGAGCGCCGCGCAGCGATCGAGGCGCTCGCCGTCGCCCTCGCCGAACAGCGCCCGCAGCGGGCCCGGGTCGGGCATGCCCTTGCGGTGATAGCGCGCCGCCTGGGCGATGATCGCGACCTCGACCGGCGTGAATCCCGGCAGCCCGGCGTTGAGGATCAGGTAGCGCGAGTGCTTGTGATGGTCGTCGTAGTCGACCGACATGCCGATGTCGTGCAGGATGCTCGCCGCCCACAGCAGCTCGCGCTCGCGCGGATCGCCCTCGTGCAGGCCGACGCGCGCCAGCTCGTCGAACATGCCGAGCGCGAGCGCCGCCACGTGGCGCGTGTGCGCGACATCGAGGTGGTACTGGCCGGCGAGGTTCAGCACGCTCGCCCGGCGCACGTCCTCGAACAGCGGCTCGGCGTCGGGCGACCCGTCGGTCAGCAGGCGCTCGAAGAAGACCCCCTCGCGCAGCCCCGCCTCGGTCGCCTCCAGGCCGTCGAAGCCGCCCGCCTGCAGCACGCCCTGAACGACCACGGCGCCGGCCAGGATGATGTCCGCGCGGGCCGGCTTGATCCCCGGCACGCGCGCCCGCTCGGCAGCCGGCAGCTCTGCCAGGCGCTCGACCAGCTCCTCCAGCGCGTCGCGCTCGATCACCATCCCCTGCACGCCGTTGGACGGCAGGCCCGCCGCTCGCTGGGCTGCGGCCGCGAGGTTGCGCACCGTGCCGCCGATGCCCACCAGGCGCCTGCCCGTCGCACCATCGTCCGCGCCACCGAGCCAGTCGGCCTGCGCCAGCTCCTCGGCGACGTGCTCGCGCAGCGCCTGCAGCTGGCGGCGCTTGGCCGGGCCGTTGGGCGGCAAGAAGCGCTCGCTCATGCGCACCGTGCCCAGCCGCCACGAGCCAGAGCCGCGTGCCAGGCGGTCGAGCACGCGAACCAGCTGCAGCGAGCCGCCGCCGAGGTCCAGCACGAAGCCGTCGTCGAGCGTCGTCGAGTTGACCGCCGCCAGGTAGCCATAGCGCGCCTCCTGCTCGCGTGAGAGCACGCGGATCGGCAGGTCGAAGTGCTCATGCGCCTTGCCCAGGAAGTCCTCGGCGTTGCTCGCGTCACGGATCGCGCTCGTCGCGACGGCGTCCACCGAGTCGCCCTCCAGCCCGCTCGCCTTGGCGAACTGGGCGAACACGTCGAGCGTCGCCAGCGCCCGCGCGATCGGCTCGGTGCCAAGCTCGCCGCTCGCGCCCATGCCCTCGCCGATCCGCACCGGCTCGTAGATCTCATCCGTGCGCTTCCACCAGCCCTCGCCCGCGAGGAACACGACGAGCCTGAACGAGTTCGAGCCGAGATCGATCACGGCGAGGCGCTCTCCCGGCTTCATCAGCTGAGCGTATTCGCCGTGTCGGCGGGCTCAACCGGGCCCAGGCCGTGCGATTGCCGGCGCGGACAGCGCCGTGGCGCGCTCAGGCGGGCTGGTCGTCGGGCGAGGCCAGCACGCGCATGTGCTCGGCCACGCTCGTGATGCTGAGCAGCCGCTGGACCTGCGGCGAGCCCGGCGTGATCGCGAACTCCTGGCCGCGCCCGCGCGAGCCCTCGTGGGCCAGCAGGATCACGCGCAGCCCCGTCGAGTCGACGAACTTCGAGCTCGTCCAGGTCGAGCACGAGCAGCGGCGCCGAAGCGACGTCCGCATCCTCCAGCGCCCGTTCGAAGATCGGCGAGCTCGCCAGGTCCAATTCGCCCGTCAGGTGCAGCACGACTCGATCCTCCGAGCGTCGTGCATCGACCCGCAGGTGCTCCTGAGCGCCCACGCCCGCATCGTATCGCAAGGCTTTTCCCCACTGACCTGGATCGGGCTGCTCGGACACGGTCCGTGGCGGCGCAGCCGCCATACCCGACACGTGGCCTGCAGATGCCAAACCCGTCGCATCGGCCGCGGGCTCGCGCTTGGCCCTGCGCAGCAGCGGCGCCACGAACCACAGGCCGGCGAACGGCACCGCAACGAGCGCCGCCGTGACCACGCCGGCCTTGGCTCCGAACAGCTTCGTCGTGACGAGCAGCAGGCTGCCGCACATCGCCAGCGCGAGAAACGCCAGGCCCGCGATCGAGAAGCCGTTGGCCACGAACAACAGGTGGGGCTTGTCGTCGGCCCGGAACAGCAGCCGGTGATACGCCGCCGGCGCAAGCGTGCACAGGGCCGCGAAGACCGAGCACAGCAGCGTCGCGAAGTAGACGCCCCGCTCGAACGGCCCCACGCCGACGAAACCCCTGTTGAACGGCACGATCAAGAGGAACGCAAACAGGACCTGCACGCCCGTCACGACGACGCGCAGCTCCCCCGTCATCTCCTCGAGGTTGCGATCGACGCGCTGCATCGGCGTCTCCGGCCGGCCATCTCCGCTCGAGCCGAACTCGCCTGCACCGTCGTTCGGCCCAGCGCGGTCCGATTTCGCTCCTGCACGACCCGGCGATGCCGCCGGGGTCGGCCCCGCCGAAGGCGGCGGCGACTGCGCTTGCGCGGACCGCCCTTGCACGGCGTGACTCGCCGAGCCCGGTGCTGCGTCGGAGATTGATCGAGCTTCTGGCATCGGCACGCACGCGTGAGGGACCCGTTTCAGCCATACCCCGTCTGCGCCCTGCCGACACCTCCGCCCCGGCCCCGCCCGTTTGGCAGCGATTCGACTCGGGTACGGAAATTTCAGCCCCGTACAACCCCGATCAGAGGAGGTCTGTCCCATGCCACCGCGCGGCATCAAGAAGGGAACCAAGCGGGCCAGGCAGTACGAGCACGTCAAGCAGAGCGAGCGCGAGCAAGGCGCCTCCGAGTCGCGCGCCGAGGAGATCGCCGCGCGCACGGTCAACAAGGAGCGCGCGCGCAGCGGCGAATCGAGGACGCGCTCGCGCAGCTCGACCAACGACATCTCCTCCGGACGGCGCGGCGGTCTGCGCTCGGGCAAAGCCGGTCCGCGCGGACGTACGCGCGATCAGCTCTACGAGGAGGCGCGCAAGCTCGGCGTCGACGGACGCTCGCGCATGAGCAAGGCGCAGCTGCAGCGTGCTGTCGAGAACAAGAAGCGCTAGCCGGCGAAAGCGCGGCGTAGACGCGCCGGGCGGCGTCCGAGCGTCCGAAGGAGTGCTAGGCGGCGTCGAGCCGCATCTGAACGCGCACGACCGTGCCGTTCGGGCTCGAGCGGATCTGCGCGAGATCGCAGAGCTGATTGGCGAGCCACAGACCGCGGCCGCCGTACTGATCGACAGGCGGCGGCAGGCGGCCGACGAGCGGGTCGCGGATGAAGCCGCGGTCGCGCACCTCACACACGAGCGCGCCCGGCTCGCGCCAGATGCGCAGCGTGCCACCACCGCCGCCGTACTGCACGCTGTTGGTGACGAGCTCGTTGACCGCAAGCACGAGGTCTTCGCGTGAGATCTCAGGGAGACCCGCCTGCGCGCCCTGCTGGGCGACGAGGCTGCGGATCACGCCGAGGCCATGCGCCGTGAACGCAAGCTCCTCGCGCTCGGCCGGCGGGTCGGGTAGCGAGCCCTTGAACGGGCTCGAGGCATGGTGCAGCGGCCGATAGGCGCTGTTGCGACGGCTCACGCCTTCGTGCATCACGGCCTGGTGGGTCGAGCGCGCCGCATCGATCGTGCCCGCGTCGAGCGCGACGAGGTCATACGGGCAAAGCAGGCGCCAGGACGGGCCCTCGGCAAAGGCCTGCTCGAGCAGCGCCTCATAGCGGCGGCACTCTTCGAGCTCCGCCGCCGAGCGCCCCGCCCAGACCGTTTCGCCGATGCCGCTCACCGTACGTCCCTCGGCGGCGTTCTCGGCGAGGAACTTGCGCCACGCGGGGATCACGCGGGCCGGGTTTCGCCCGAGCTCGCATGTGTCCAGGAAGCTGACGCGCCCGGCATCCTCGCCGAGCGCGTGCTTGAGCAGGTCCGAGCGCTCCTCGCCGACTGCGACGAGGATGGCCTCCTCGGCCGCCAACGCGTCCGCGATGAAGGGCAGCGTTCCCTGTAGGAAGCCGTCCTCACCGCTGTAGAAGAGCGCCGCATGGTGGAACGAGTCCCCCACGAGGGCGACCTTCACTGCTGCCGCCATGGACAGCTCGCGTGTTGCCGACTGGGCCATTGCCAATTTCACCTGCTGTGCGCCTAGCGTCCGTACCAGCGCCTTCGGCCACCGCCATCCGCGATACCACCGCCGATGAAGAAGCCGATCAGCCACACGAGGACGGCGAAGATGAGCACGTACCAGAGCACGTGCGCAGCGAAGCCGAGTCCCCCGAATATGGCCAAGATGAGCACGAGTGCGATCAGGGCAGCCATAGATTTCCTCCTTGTGAAAGGCCCGAAGCGGATGCACCGGGCGCTTGCTCAGGTCTACCCCGTCTCGTCATCGGTCAATCCAGGGTCGGCAGCGCAGAGTCCTTGCTCGACCGTCCGCGCCACTCGTGGACGGCTGTTTTCGACTCCTGCTCAGGCCTGTTTTCGCCCTCGCAGCCGGGGTAGCCGTCGAGTAGCCCACAACGACCGAAAGGAGGCCGTCGATGGCAGACGAGCTGAATGGAAAGAAGGTTGCATTTCTCGTGGCCCAGGAGGGCATCGAGGAGGTCGAGTTGACAGAGCCGTGGAAGGCCGTCGAGCAGGCCGGCGGCGAACCGGTGCTGATCGCGCCCGAACGCGGCGAGGTGCAGTCGATGGAGCACCTCGACAAGTCCGACACCTACCCCGTTGACCAGACGCTGGCAGATGCCGACGCCGATGACTTCGACGCCGTCGTGCTGCCCGGAGGGGTGGCCAATCCCGACCAGCTGCGCACCGAGGCCGACGCGATCGAGTTCCTGCAACAGATCTTTCGTGCCGGCAAGCCCGTCGGCGTGATCTGCCACGGCCCGTGGACACTCGTCGAGGCCGACCTCGTGCGCGAGCGCAAGCTCACCTCGTGGCCGTCGCTGCAGACCGACATCCGCAACGCCGGCGGTAACTGGGTCGACGAGCAGGTCGTCGTCGACCAGGGCCTCGTGTCCAGCCGCAACCCCGACGACCTGCCCGCCTTCTGCGCGAAGATCGTCGAGGAGTTCGCCGAGGGCAGGCACGACGTGGCGCCCGCCGGCGCGACCGCCGCGGCCGGCTGACCGCGCCGCCCAGCCGGCAGAGCGCGAGCCGGTGAAGCGCACGTGCCGGCAAAGCCCGGGCCTCGCCGACTCGGCGTGCCCGGGCTTCGCTCGGCAGGGGTCTAAGCGGCGCCCACGGTCTGGGCGCCGGTCGGCTCGCCGCTCGACCCAGTGGCCGAGAGCGGCCCCCCCGCGGTAAGCGGTTTGGCAATGTCCTCCAGGCTGCGCCGCTCGGCGTTGATGCCGAGGAACAGCTCGGCGATGCCGCCGATGATCATCATCACCGCGCCGAGGCCGAGCGCGAGGAACACCTGCTCGTAGCTTTCGGTGTTGATCATGCGGCTGAACACCTGCGGCCCGATCACGCCGCCGATGCCTGTGCCGACGGCGTAGAAGACGGCGATGCAGAGCGCGCGCGTCTCCATCGGGAACACCTCCGAGACGGTCAGGTAGGCCGCGCTCGCGCCGGCCGAGGCGAAGAAGAAGACAGCGCAGCAGCACGCCGTGAAGGAGACGTCGTCGAGCTGGTGTTCCTTGAACAGCAGGCCCGTGACGATCAGCAACACGCCCGAGATCAGGTAGGTGCCGGCGATCATCGGCTTGCGCCCGACGATGTCGAACAGCGGGCTCAGCAGCAGGGCGCCGAGGAAGTTGCCGGCCGCGAACACGGCGATGTAGTAAGGCGTGTTGCCCGACGGCGTGTGGAAGTACAGGCTCAGCAGGTTGCCGAAGCCGAACAGGATCGAGTTGTAGAGGAAGGCCTGACCGATGAACAGGCACAGGCCGAGCACGGTGCGCTTGGGGTACGTTTTCACGACGGTCGTGATGATCGTGCGCAGCGGGATCGCGCGACGCTGGTGCACGGTCATCGGCTCGCCCTCGGCCTCCGGCAGCGGCTTGCCCGTCTCCTGTTCGACCTCCTCTTCGATGCCCTTGACGATCTTCTCGGCCTCCTGCTCGCGGCCGTGGATGAACAGCCAGCGAGGGCTCTCGGGCACGTGGCGGCGCACGAGCAGCACGGCCAGGCCGATCACGGCGCCGAGCACGAACGACAGGCGCCAGCCGAGGTTCGTCGGGAAGATGTTCGTGTTCAGCATCAGCAGGGCAAGCAGCGAGCCGCCGATGCCGCCGAGCCAGTAGCTGCCGTTGATCGAGACGTCCACGCGCCCGCGGTGGTTCTTCGGGATCAGCTCGTCGATCGCCGAGTTGATCGCCGCGTACTCGCCGCCGATGCCCATCCCCGTGATGAAGCGCACGATGAAGAACCATCCCGGGAAGAACGAGACCGACGTCAGCAGCACGCCGCCGAGGTAGATGATCAGCGTGATCATGAACAGCTTCTTGCGTCCGAGACGGTCGGTCAGCTCGCCGAACACGAGCGCGCCGACGCAGGCCCCGCCGATGTACAGCGAAGCCGCCCAGCCCGACACGTCGGCCGCCGAGATGCCCACGCCCGCGCCCGGTTCTGAGATGCGGCTGGAGATCGCGCCGACGACGTTGACCTCGAGGCCATCGAGGATCCACGCCGTGCCGAGCCCGAGGATGATCAGCCAGTGAAAGCGCGACCACGGCAGCCTGTCCAGGCGTGCCGGAATGCTCGTGCGAATCGTCCCGAGCCCGTTCTTGCTGCTTCTCTCCATCAGCCTCACCTCGCTGGTCGTCGACCCTCTCGTTGCGCGCCTTGCAAGGCGCCTTGCAGACGCCGCCCGAGCGACGCCGGCCCCGGCAATCGGGCCGACATCTGAATACCCGCAACGGTTGCGCGCCAACCGGCTCCGGCCGCTGGCAAGCGTCGGGTTGGCGCACGACGAAGGCCATCAATATTTATTTTGAGATTGATGTTTAGGACCGTCTGCGCAGGGCAAATGACCGTCTGGAGTTGTCCTCCCTCAGGCGGTGGCCGCTACCCCCGGCGGTCACCGCCTATTTTTTGCCCCGAGCTCGCCGTCAGCGCTTGTCGCGCATCGTCAGCTCGAGCACCTCGAAGGCGCCCTCGCTGGCGATCCGACGCTCGTCTGTGAGTTTCTCCACGACCGGGCCGATGCCGGTCTCGCCGTCGCCGATCAGCTCGCCCGCGCTGCCGCCGCCGAGCGGGCCAAGGCGCAGCTCGACCTCGCGCGTGCCGACCTTGACCGACAGCGTCATGTGCTGCTGCGCGCTCGACTGAAAGCCGCGCGAGACGAGCGCGTCGGCGAGCAGTTCGGCGTCGGAGATGCGATCTGTCGTGAAGCGCGCGCGAGCAGCCAGCACGCACATAACGCGCGGCAGCACTCGCTCTGCCAGCGCACTCGGCGCGAGCGCCAGCCCGGTCGTCGTCGCGAGCGCCGCCGGGGCGACCGTCGGCGCCTCAAAGCCGTCCCCGGCGAGTGGCGCCAGCAACTCCGTGCCCGGCGTCGAGAACTCCATGCGCACTTCCGTGCCGCCGCCCTCGACGTCCTTGAACTCGACTCGCGGTGCGAGCGCCTGGATGATCGAGAGGCCGATCCCGAGCGCGTCCTCCTCGTCGCTGCGGATGTGCGGCCTGATCCCCGTACCGCGATCGCGCACGACCACTTCGACGACCGCCGGAGCGATATAGAGCTCGACTTGCAGCGGCCCTTCGCCGCCTTCGTAGGCGTGCAGCACGACGTTGTTGCACGCCTCCGTCACGGCCGTGCGGATGTCGTTGAGCTCGACTCCGCCGACGCCCACCGTCTCGGCCAGGCCGCTGAGCGTCTCGCGCACCAGCAGAACGTTCTCCGGCTGGTTTGAGAGCGTCAGGCAGACGTTCGGAGTCCCGGCCATCACCGCATGAACGATACGTGCCGGTGAGCGAGTCTCATCCAGCCCCGACGATCGGCGAAGGCGAACGGCTGCTTCTGCCGGTCAGCTCTTGGTGTCTGTCAGCGCGCGAAGCTGATCGAGCGAGCGTCGCAAGAGGCGTGAAACCTGCATCTGCGAGATGCCCACGCGCGCCGCGATCTCCGTCTGCGTCAGGTCCTCGACGAAGCGCATGCGCAGGATCTGGCGCTCGCGCTGGGGAATCCGCCCGAGCACGGCGCTGACCGTCGCGTCGAGCTCGACCAGCTCGTAGCGCTCGTCCTCCTCGCCCATCGCGTCGCCGTAAGACGTAGCTTCGTCCGTCGCGCCCGGGCGCGGTGCGTCGAGCGAGAGCGACTCGTAAGCCTGGATCGCCTGGAGCGCGTCGATCACGTCGTCCTGGCCGAGCTCGAGGTACTCCGCGAGCTCCTGCACCGTCGGCGCGCGGCCGCGCACGTTGGCCAGGCGCTCCTGGGCGTCCCGCACCTTCAGCGCGCGTTCCTGGGAGCCTCGCGGCACATGGACCGACCAGCCCGCGTCGCGGAAGTGGCGGCGCATCTCGCCGAGGATCGTCGGCACGGCGAACGACGCGAACGGGTGACCCATCTCCGGGTCGAAGCGGTCGAGCGCCTTCAGAAGGCCCAGCGAGGCTACCTGCAGCAGGTCCTCGAACGGCTCTGAGGAGCGGTCGTAGCGACGGGCGAGGCTGCGCGCGAGCGGCATGAAGCGACGCACCAGTTCCTCGCGGGCGAGCCTGTCGCCCTGCTGGTGGCGCGCAAACAACTGCTGCTCCTCGCTCGTGCCCGGAACGAATCGGGGTCCGCGCGTGGCTGTCGAAACCGCCATCTCCGTAACCGTCATGTCGTTCCTCCCCGTCGGTTCGCTGATAGGTCTCCGACTTACTGCCCCCGCAGTTTACTACTAGTGCACCGGGAGCGTCAGGTCGTTTGGTGCGTCTTCGGCCTACTCCGCTTGCTGTCCGCGTTGGTATTCGCGGTGGAATCTGTCCTTCGCGGTGGAATCTGTCCTGGATCAGTGCAGTACCCCGATTTCTGCGTTCCAAACGCGAATGTCTCGGGAGCCGTTCTGCCGCGCGCGGTCCTCGCGGCGACGAATTGGCTCTGCAATGGGGTATTGCCGAGCGATGCCCGACCGCGCGAGACGGCTCCCGGAAAACATCGGTGGAGAAATATTTCCTGCGCTGCCGAGCAACCGTCAGTTGCATGTCGTGGTATCGTCCGCAACCGTTAGTTGCGTATGTTCCTCCGGATGGCCGGATCGGCCTCTCGAGATCGCCCGTCTGCTCCGGAGAAGCGCAAACCGAACCACCGAGAGGAGCCAAGCAATGCCCGACATCCGACACTCCATCGGCGTCAACGCGCCCGCCGACAGTGTGTATGAGGCACTCGCCACACCGACCGGCCTCGCCGGCTGGTGGACGCGCGACGTGCGCGGCCAGTCGAGCCCCGGCCAGGAGCTCGAGTTCCACTTCCGCCAGTCCTCCGTGGCGATGAAGGTGCTCGAGCTCTCCCCCGGCCGCAGCGTCTCGTGGGAGTGCGTGCGTGGGCCCGAGGACTGGCTCGGGACCAAGATCGGCTTCGAGCTGCGCGACGGCGAGCCCGGCGAGACGATCCTGCTGTTCACCCACGCCGACTGGCGCGAGCCCGTCGAGTTCATGAGCCATTGCAGCACCAAGTGGGCCTACTTCCTGCTCGGCCTCAAGGACGAGCTCGAGGGCGGTGCCGCCGCGCCCCACCCCGACGATCGCCCCATCAGCAGCTGGGGCTAGGGTGAAGCCCGCCATGGCCGTGCACAAGATCGAGCGCGAGATCCTGATCGGCGCGCCCGTCGAGGTCGTCTGGCGGGTCCTGACCGAGCCCGAGCACCTGCAGTCCTGGTTCAGCGATTCCGCCTCGCTCGAGCTGCACGCCGGCGGGGCCGGGATCCTGGGCTTCCAGAACCGCTCCAGTGCTGGGCTCAACGAGGTGCAGGTCCAGGTGCGAGATGTCGAACCGCCGCACCGGTTCTCGTTTCGCTGGGATCACCCGGCCGGTGTGGACGCCGACGAGCGCAACTCGCTGCTCGTCGAGTTCAACCTGGCCAGGGAGGGCAAGGGCACGCGCCTGCATCTCGTCGAGAGCGGGTTCGAGCACGGCGAGCGCCCGGGGCAGCTCGCAGAGCACCGCAAGGGCTGGGACGAGTGCCTCGCCAGCCTTGCTGCGTATGTGCCGCGGCAGGTGCTCACCGGCGAAGACGCCGGAGCGAGCGCCGGAGCGGACGTCACCAAGGGAAGCGGCTCCCCGTGAGCGCGGTCGTCGAGGATGACCGGCTTTGGGCCGCCATCGGCGAGCCCTCGCGCCGACGGCTACTCGACGCGTTGCTCGTCTACGGCGAGGCCACGCCGACCATGCTCGCAACGCAGGTGCCGTTTTCGCGGCAGGCCGTCGCCAAGCACATGGCCGTGCTGGGGGACGTCGGACTGGTGCGCCAGCGCCGGGAAGGGCGTGAGGTTCGCTACACCGTCGAGGCTCGGCGGTTGGAAGAGGCCGTGCGCGCGATGGCGCGGGTCGCTCGAGGGTGGGATGGGCGGCTCGGCGCGATCAAGCAGATTGCCGAGCGGCTTCATCGGGAGGAACTCGCGTCGCGCCTGGACGGCCATGACGCTCGCACTCCATAAATGGAATAGCCTCAATATATGGTCTGCCAAGCCAGCCGACTGGCGAGATGAATCGACGGCCGCGTGGCGTGACCTGGATCGTGGGCTCTCGTTCGGAGATAGCCGTGGAGCGCTACGTGGAGGAGTTCCTCGACAGCGCTCGGCGCGACCGGCCTTCGTGGTCTCTGCCAACACGGCTGACGTGGGCTCAGCGTGGTCTGATCGGCTTGTTGCGCGGCTATCAACGGCGTGTCTCGGCGCATCTGGCGCGAACCTGCATCTACGAACCCAGTTGTTCGGACTACGCGGTGCTTGCGATCGCGCACCAAGGCGCGATCGTCGGCACCTACCGTGCATTGCGACGCTGGGTGCGGTGTCGCCCCAGCATGGAAGGGGGTGTCGATTATCCAAGTGGATGCGATGTACAACATCGAGAGCATCGGACGGGTCTTCACGAGCAAGACCCGTGAACAGCTAGAGAATCGTCTCAACGTCGAAGCAGGCGACGGGTGGTACTTCCACTCGGTCTTCAGCGTCACCGAGACGAGCTGTTTCGGCTTCCAGAAAGTGAACACCTATTACATGGTGCTCACTCGAGTTCAGCCACCGCACGCAACGCCGATTTCCGAGGACTGACCGTCGCTGCTCTATCGATGCAGCACGCGACCGTGCCCGTCGCCAGTTGACCGAGCGCGCGTGGACTACGCACCCAAACGAAACGGCGGGTACTCGTCGGTCACGAGGACCATCGCGTAGCCGACGACTCGGTTGTGCCAGCGGATGACGCCTTGCACGAAATCGAAGGTCCCGCGCGGATAGCGCCCGGTGAAGAGCACCGCGAACCAGGCGAAGATCACGGCGAAGAAGACGCCTATGTAGAGGAACGCGAGCACGATCACGTGAGGGATCGCCAGGAACCACTTCACGAGCGGCAGCCAGCGGTTCAGCCCGTCCCTCGCGTCGGGGTAGTCGAGCTCCAGATGCACCGACTGCTGCTCGTCGGTCGAGGGGTAGCGGTCGTCCATCAGCGCGAAGTAGACGCCGACGCGGTTCACAAACCGCAGCAGCTCGACGTTCCAGTCAAACCACCATCGCGGGTACTTCTGACGAAACAGGATCATCAGCAGGGGCGGCAGGAACAGCAGCCCCGTGCCGCCGATCGCGATCGTCGTCGTGCGCGAGCTGTCGCCGAAGCTTCCGCTCGCCGAGTACCCGCCGATGCTCGCCAGGACGATCGCGATCGGGATGACCGTGAACATGCGCAGAGCGCTGGTCAGCCGGTTGAGCTCGCGGTCCGGGTAGTCGACGGAGAAGCGGACCGGGTAGCTGCCGCTTTGCTCGGGTGAGTTCATCTCAGGTGAGTGCATCGTGCCAAGGTATGGCCGCGCACCGCTTCATACGTCAGGGGATGTTCGCTGAGCACCCTCGGAGAACTACTGAGCGATCGGCGCGCGGGAACTCGACGGGTTGGCGAGCGGGGCCGGGCGGGCGGTCACAGATCGAGGACGACGTCGCCGGATGGCCGCGAGCAGCAGATGAGCGCACTCCCCTCGGCCGGAGGCTCGACGGGATCTGGGTTGTAGGCGAGTTCGCCGGCAACCAGCGTGGTCTCGCAGTTGTGGCAGACGCCGGTGCGGCACGACCAGCGGACCGGTACGTCGCAGGCTTCGGCGAACTCGAGCAGGCTGGCGAAGTCGTCGCTCCAGGGGACGGCGAGGCTGCTGCGGGCGAACTCGACCTTCGGCCCGTCTCCGGGCGGCCCGGCGGGAAGATGTGGGGCGCGGGTCGGTGCTTGCGCGATGCCCGGCGTCAACGGCGGTGCGGGCCCAAATGGCTCGGTGCGGATGTGTGAGGCCTCGAGGCCGACGGCGACGAGCGCGGCGCTGATCTCGTCCATGAATCGAGCCGGACCGCAGATGTACGCCTCCGCACTCTGCGCCGGCGCGAGCTCGGCGAGCACCGACCCAGCCAGACGGCCCGTGCTGTCGAAGTCGCGACCCTCAAGGTCGTCCGGACCGGGACGGCTGTAGTAGACGTGGCTGCGGACATTCGGGAGCGACGCGAGCAGCGTCCGGGCCTCGGCGGCGAACGAATGCTCGCGGCCGCTGCGTGCGCCGTGCAGCCACCAGATCTCCCGATCGGAGCGCTGCTCGGCGAGTGCGTGAAGCATGGCGAGCACCGGCGTCGCGCCGATACCCGCGCTGATCAGCAGCACCGGTGCGGGAGTTGTGTCGAGAATGAACGTGCCGCGCGGTGCTGCCACGTCGAGCTGGTCGCCGACCGCGAGTCGTGTGTGCAAGTAGCCGCTCGCCGCGCCGTCGTGCTCGAGCTTGACCGTGACCCGGTAGTAGCCGGCGCCGGGCGGCCCCGAGAGGGAGTAGTTGCGCAGCACCGACGTCTCGACGCTCGCTGGATGGACCCGCAGCGTGAGGTACTGGCCGGGCCTGGCCGCCGGGAGCGGCGTCCCGTCGGGGTCCCCGAAGCTGATCGAGATCACCGAATCGCTCTCTTGCTCGATCGTCGTGACGGTGAGTCGACGGAAGCCGGGCCAGGCCGGTGGTGGGCTCGCCGCTGTCAGTCCCGCATTGCCACTTCCGGGCTCTCCGTCGAGCAACGCTCGGAACGACGCTTGCCAGCCGGCGCTGAGCGCGGGGATGCGCAGCGCGCGAAGCAGTTCCTGGCGCGGATGACCCGGGAGGTAGAGCAGCGCACTCAGCTCGGCGACGGTCATCTGTTCCGGACCCGACGCGAGCTTGAGGATCTCCTCGCCCGCTTGCACCTCGCCCTCTTGCAGCACGCGGAAGTAGAACCCCGGACGATGGTGGGAGACCAGCAGAGCCGGAATGCGCGGGTCGTCCATCCTGATCCCGACCCGGTAGCAAGTCACGCGCGGTTGCGTGACCTCGAAGATGGCGCTGCCGATCTGGTAGCGGTCGCCGACGCAGACTTCGTCGTCGGACAGCCCTTCGATCGTGAAGTTCTCGCCGAACTGCCCGTAGACGAAGTCGTCTCGCCCGAGCTCCCGTTCCCAGTGGCTGTAGGAGTCGCGCTGATAGACGAAGACGGCACGCTGCTCGCCGCCGTGCCCCGCGAGATCACCCTGGCCATCGCCGTCGACGTTGAGCCTCCCCACTCGGCGCTTACCGCTCACCGAGTCCTTGTAGACGCCCGTGAAGACCGTCTTGCCTTGCCAGGGCACGTCCTTGGGCATGCCGACGTTGACCGACAGCAGCGTGGACGCGGAGTGCTCGGTGCTTTGCTGCGACATGGCCATGGGCCCGCCTGGACTCGAACCAGGGACCTACCGATTATGAGTCGGCAGCTCTAACCAACTGAGCTACGGGCCCTACACGCCCGCGGGCAAGCGCCCGAGCGCGGCCGGTCAGACCGGCCAGCAGAAGCTACCAGCGAGATGTGGAATGCTCACGCGGCCGTCCGCGGGGCGGCGGCGCGGCAGGACCGGAGAAGCGGCGCCAGACCTCAAGGGAAGGGACTGCAGATGGCAGAGCGTGCGGCGATCGTGACGGGGGCCTCGAGCGGCATCGGACTGGCGATCGCGAGGGTGCTGGGCGAGGAAGGCTATGGCGTGACGATGGCAGCGAGGCGGCCGGAGAAGCTCGACGATGCGGCCAAGGGGCTCGCTGACGACGGCCTGGACGTGCAGGCGGTAGCGGCCAACGTGGCGGACGAGGCGGAGATCAAGAAGGTCGTGGACACCCACCGCGAGCGCTACGGGCGCCTGGACGTGCTGGTCAACAACGCAGGCGTGGGCATCGGCGCGCCGGTGGGCGAGATCCAGACCAAGCACCTCGACATGCAGCTCGGCATCAACCTGCGCCAGATCGTGCTCTTCTACCGCGAAACGGTTTCGATGCTGCTGGAGGCGGGCGCGGAGCACCACAACGCGCTGGTGGTCAACACGTCGTCGATCTCGGGCAAGCGCGCGGAGGGCTGGCTGGCGGTCTACTCGGCGACCAAGCACGGCGTGGTCGGCTGGACGGAAGCGATGAACAAGGAACTGGGCAAGCAGGGGATCAAGTCCACTGCCCTCTGCCCCGCGTTCGTCGACACGCCGATGACGGAGTTCGTCAAGGGCCAGGTCCCGGCGGATGAGATGATCACGCCGCAGGACATCGCCGAGTCGGTGCGCTACCTGCTGAAGACCTCGCCGGCCTGCGTCGTGCCGGAGATCATGTTCATCCGCCCGGGCGACTCGCTGTAGGAGCCGGGCAGTTCGGCGGCGGGTGGCTCTAGGCCGGGCGACTCGGGGCTTGCGCGGCGCAGGCGTCTGCGGCTGCGCTTGACGACGATCTCGCCGCTCGGGTCGCGCTGCTCGCGCTCGCGGCGACGCACGGCGCCGCAGTGCTCGTGGATGGCGCGGTCGAGGTCGACGTCACGGGCACTCAGCAGGCTGGCTTCGAGCTGGCCGATCAGGATGCTGCGCTCGCGGCGGGTGGCGGTGCGGGTGTGGCGCCCGGCGCGCGTGAAGCGATCCCAGGCGCGCGCGAAGGAGAGGAAGTTGGTGCGCCCGCCGCGGCGGTGGGCGGCGAGCATCGGGCAGACGCCGCCGTGACCGTCGGTGTAGGCGCCGACGATGATCCGCTCGGTGCTGCGAACGCCATCGAGCATGGCGGCGCGGGTGGCGACGGGCAGGCAGTCGATCGTCAGACGCAGTGTCTCGACGTATTGAGAGGAGGATCTAGGACGAATTCCCATAGGGTGTGGTCCTGCCGGGGGCGGAGCTCAGCCGTCGGCGTGGGGCGCGAACCAGCGTAGGCAGCGCGTCTCTGCAGCGCAACGAAACCCTCCGGCTGAAAGGAAATTTGCACATGAAGCTCGGCGTGCACATCGGCTACTGGGGCCTCGGCCTCAGCTCGGAGGACCAGCTGCGAATCGTCCAGGAGGCCGAGCGCCTGGGCTATGACTCGGTCTGGGCGGCGGAGGCATACGGCTCGGACACGGCGACCGTGCTGGGCTGGCTGGCGGGGCAGACCTCGACGATCCGCCTCGGCTCGGGGATCTTCCAGATGCCGGGTCGCTCGGCGGCGATGACGGCGATGACGGCGGCCACGATCGACCAGCTCTCAAACGGCCGCATGATCTGCGGCATCGGCTCCTCGGGTCCGCAGGTGGCCGAGGGCTGGCACGGGCAGCGATTTGCCAAACAGCTGCAGCGCACGCGCGAGTACGTGGCGGTCGTGCGCATGGCGCTGGCGCGCGAGCGCGTGGAGTTCCACGGCGAGACGCTCGAGCTGCCGCTGCCCGACGGCCCGGGCAAGGCGCTGAAGCTGACGATCTCGCCGGTGCAGGAGCGCATCCCGATCTACCTGGCGGCGATCGGTCCGAAGAACACGGCACTGGCTGGCGAGATCGCTGACGGCTGGATTCCGACGCTGTTCAGCCCGGAGCACGTCTCCGAGCTGCGCCCGCTGCTGCAGGAGGGCGCGGGGCGCTCGGGCAAATCGCTCGACGGCTTCGACATCGCGCCTACGGTCAGCCTGTGCATCACGGACGACCTCGAGGCGGCGCGCAACACGATGCGCCCGTTCGTGGCGCTGTACGTCGGCGGGATGGGCTCGCGCAAGCAGAACTTCTACAACCAGCTCGTCAGCCGCTACGGCTACGAGGCCGAGGCGAAGACGATTCAGGACCTGTACCTGGAAGGCAAGCGCGAGGAGGCGATGGCGGCGATCCCGGATGCGCTGATCGACCAGGTCTCGCTGTGCGGGCCGCAGGACGTCGTGCGCGAGCGCCTGGCGATCTACCGCGACGCGGGCGTGGGCACGCTCGGCGTCACGCCGACGGCGTTCGACGCGGACGAGCGCCTGCAGCAGCTGCGCCTGCTGGCCGAGCTCGCGGCCTGAGCAGCGCGTGAGCGACAGCCGGCGGCGGATCCTGCTCGGCGCGTTCGGCGATCCGGGCCACGCGTTTCCGATGATCGCGCTCGGGCGCGCGCTCGTGGCGCGCGGGCACGAGGTGACGCTGCAGACGTGGGCGCGCTGGCGCGATCACGTCGAGGCGGAGGGCATGGCGTTCGCGACGGCACCCGAGTACCAGGTCTTCCCGCAGGGCCCGGAGCCGCTGGACTTCTACGAGGCGGTCGTGCACGCGACGCTCGACACGCGCCCGCTCGTGCGCGAGCTGCGCCCGCACGTGGCCGTGTCGGACATCCTCACGCTCGCGCCGGGGCTGGCGGCGGAGCTCGAAGGGCGTGCGGCGGGCGACACTCGTCCCGCACATCTACCCACCCGGCGAGCGCGACTTCCCGATCTACTCGCTCGGCGCGCGCCTGCCGCGCAGCGCGCTCGGGCGCAGGCTCTGGCGCAGCATCCAGCGCCCGGTCGATCGCGGGCTCGAGTTGGGGCGCACGGAGCTCAACGCCACGCGCGAGCAGGTCGGGCTGGCACCCCTCCCCTATGTGCACAACGGCATCAGTCGCGAACTGGCGATCGTGGCGACGTTCCCGCAACTCAAGTACCCGCGCACGTGGCCCGAGAACGTGCACGTGGTGGGGCCGCTGATGTGGGAGCCGCCGACGGCCGACGTCGAGCTGCCGCCGGGCGATGCGCCGCTCGTGCTGATCGCGCCTTCCACGGCGCAGGACGGCGAGCACCGGATGCTGCGCGCCGCGCTGAAGGGGCTCGCCGACGCGCCGGTGCGCGTGCTCGGCACGTGGAACCGACGACTGCCGCCGCAGCCGCTGCCGGTGCCCGACAACGCCCGCTTGGTCGACTGGGTCTCCTACTCGCGCACGATGCCCCACTGCGACGTCGTCGTCTGCCACGCCGGCCACGGCACGCTCGTGCGCGCGCTCTCCTGCGGCTGCGCCGTCGTCGCTT
This sequence comes from uncultured Solirubrobacteraceae bacterium, assembly GCA_963714215.1. Taxonomy (GTDB): domain Bacteria; phylum Actinomycetota; class Thermoleophilia; order Solirubrobacterales; family Solirubrobacteraceae; genus Palsa-744. The sequence goes on along the minus strand of CAVQNP010000002.1, from coordinate 379,631 downwards.
GCCCGGCCGTGGGCGACATGAACGAGAACGCCGCGCGGATGGACTGGGCCGGAGCGGGCGTGCGCGTGCCGCGGCGGTTCGTCGGGCCACGGACGCTGCGACTGGCCGTCGAGCGCGCGCTAGGCGAGGGCTCGATCAAAGCCCATGCCGAGGAACTCGCCGCATGGAATCACGCTCACGATGCCGGCGCTGCCGCCTCGGCGCTCGTCGAGAAGCTGGCTGCAGCGAACGAGACCGCCTGAGTCGCCGGCCGAGCGTGCCGTGCTGGTGACATACTCGGCTGCATGGCAGATGCCGTGACCCGCTACTGCGCCGCCTCCGAAGCAAACGACATCGACGCGATCATGGCTACGCTCGCGCCCGACGCCACACTCGCGTCGCCACTGTCCGGGCACATGCTCTTCCGCGGCCATGGCGACCTGCGCAGCCTGCTGACCGCCGTCTACGGCTCGATGAGCGACTTGCGCTGGGTGCAGCAGGTCGGCGAGGGCACGACGACGCGCGTGGCCATCGCCGACGGGCGTGTCGCCGGTGCGCGGCTCGGCGACGCGATGGTCTTCGAGCTCGACGAGAGCGGGCTGATCCGCCGCATCAGGCCCCACCTGCGCCCCTGGTTCGCGACGACCGTCTTTGCGCTGCTGCTCGGCCCCAAGGTCGCGCGGCACCCCGGCATGGTGCTGCGGGCTCTGCGCGCGGACTGACCGCGCAGGCGACCAAGAAGCTCCGGGGGTGGGACTCGAACCCACAACCGTCCGGTTAACAGCCGGATACTCTGCCAATTGAGCTACCCCGGATCGGGTGGACCCTCCGTCATCGAGGCCCGCTCCAGCGTGACCGCTGGAATGGATGCGCTTCCATCCTCGACTTCAGCATGGCAATTAGAGCACAGAAGCACGCACTTGCGTGCCTCCGCGCGTAGCGTCTCGAGCGAGAGCGCAACGCCCTTCGCATTGATTTCGATGCGCTTCTCCGACGGCTCCAGATGGTGGAAGTGAAGCGCGCGCATATTTGCCGCATAGCCGCAGATCACGCATAACCCACCGGCCTCGCGCACGAGGATCGCCTTCATCCTGCGGCGCCGGCGCGACACGGCCTCGGCACGACAACGCCGGCAGCGGTAATAGCCGCGTCCGTCGAGCACGTATGCGGTCTCACCGTGCCGTCGGCAGTTCATCCTCACGACGGTCAGACCCGCATCTCTGGCGGCGACCACCTCGGGTGATCGGCGGCGCCCGCGCGTGCTCTCCAAGCATCTGCTCCAGCGCGGCGCGCTCCATGCACCGTATTGTCTTCAACGCTTGGGGACGCAACGTTCGGGCGAACGTGCCGCCCACGCCGTGCCTCAGTACTCCCGCTCCCCCGTCTCCTCGAGCACCCGCCCGTACGCCCGGTCGAACTGCCGCTTAACCTCTGCCCGCTGCCCGGCGAGCGCGCTGACCTCGCCGCTGTGCTCCCCCCGCGCGCGCTGGATCTGCCGGTCGACACGCGCCAGCTCGAGCTGCAGCCGCTGGGCCTCGAGCTTGGCCGGCTTGGCGATCGACTCGCGCCCACCCTCGACGATCAGCTCAGCGATCAGCCCCTTCAGCTCCGGATCGTCGTCGAGCCCACCGTGTCCGTTCGCCGACGACGCTGCCATCGGCTCGCGCAAATCGCCCGCCGCCAGGTAGCGCGCCGCGCGCCGCAGCAGCTCGCTCGAGAAGTCCTCGTCGATGTCGACGCTCGCGAGCATCGCCGCACCCTCCTCGGGCGAGGCGATGCAAAGCGCGAGGAACGCCCGCTCCGTGTCGCCGCGCCCCGACAGCGTCCGCGCCCGGCCCTGCGCCACGTTGCTCGCCCGCGCTCGCCCGCCGCTTCGCCCTGCTGCCCTGTCGATCGCCACCGCGACCGGCGCTGCGCTCGGCGCCACGCCCACCGCCCGACGACGCAGGCGCCGCCGTCAGCCGCTGCTCGAACACGCTGTCGCGCACCGCCAGGCGGCCCGAGGCCATGCGGATCAACTCCATCCGCATCGCCCCCTCGGCGCAGCTGTGCGAACACGGGGCGCAGCTCGTCGATCATCCGGTCCTGGCCCTCCGGGCTCGAGTGGTCGCCGTTCGCAAGCACCCGTTCCACGCGGAAGCGCACGAACGGCACCGAGCGCTCCACGGCCGTCGCGATCGCCTGCGGCCCGTCGCGCTGGATCAGGTCCGCCGGATCGGTGCCCTCGGGCAACGGCACCACCCGCAGCTCCAGGCTCCGCTTCGCCGCGAGCCCGACGCGCGCAGCATCGCCTCCTGCCCGGCGCTGTCCGCGTCGAGCGCCAGCAGCACCGTCTGCGCCATCCGCGCCAGCTCGCCCACCTGCTCGCCCGTCAGCGCCGTGCCCATCAGCCCGACCGCATTGCGCATCCCCGCCTGGTGCAGTGCGATCACGTCCGTGTAGCCCTCGCACAGGATCACCGACCCCGCCTTCGTCGCGTGCGCCCGCGCCAGGTCTGCGCCATACAGGTGAAGACCCTTGTGGTAGACGTCGTTGTCCGACGTGTTCAGGTACTTCGGTTTCTGATCCTCGCGCATCGCGCGCGCACCGAAGCCGAGCACGCGCCCGCGCACGTCTGTCAGCGGGAACATGATCCGCTCGCGGAAGCGGTCGTAGAGCTGCCCGTTCTGCTTCGAGCGCTGCGCCAGGCCGGTCGCGTAGAGCTCCTGCTCTGAGAAGCCGCCGCGCCGCGAGGCCAGCAGCACGCGATCCCACGCGCTCGGCGCATAGCCCACGCGGAACTCGCGCAGCGTCGCCTCCTCCAGACCCCTGCCCTTCAGGTACTCACGCGCGCGCTCGGCCTCGCTCGACTCCCACAGGTAGCGCTCGTAATAGCCCGTCGTGCGCTTGAGCAGCTCCAGCAGCCGCTCGCGCCGGCGCCGGCGCTCTTCCTCGCGCGGGTCCTCCTGCTCGCGCTTCAGCTCCACGTTGTAGCGCTCGGCCAGCAGCTCCAGCGCGCCCTTGAAGTCGACCCCCTCCGTCTCCTGCACGAACGTGAACACGTCGCCCGAGGCCTGGCAGCCGAAGCAGTAGTAGACCTTCTGCACCGGGTCGATCCCGAACGACGGCGTGCGCTCGTCGTGAAACGGGCACAGCCCCTCCATCCGTGCCGCCCCCGCCCGGCGCAGCTCCGTGCGCGCCGAGACGAGCTCCGCGAAGTCGACCGCGTCGCGCACGCGGTCCCTCGAGTCATTCGTGTAGAGCGCCACCTCCGCCAACCTAGCGGGCGAACGCCTGCGGCACATCGAGCTCCGTGTAGAGCCTTATGCAGTAGCGATCGGTCATCCCTGCCAGGTAATCCGTCACCCGCTGCGCCAGCTCCGCCGCGCCCGGCTCGCCGGCGGCCGCGACCCGCACCGGCGCCTCTCCCGGCACCTCTCCGGGCGACCCATCTGCCAGTCCGCCCGGCAGCTCGGCCGGGTTCTCCACGTAGTGCTCGAACAGCCGCCGCACGACCCGCGCGATGCGCCTGTGCTCGGCGCGCACCGCCGGACCCAGGTAGACGCGCTCGAACATGAAGTCGCGCAGCGCCGCCATCGCCGGCCCAGCCTGCGGCCCCTGCACGATCTCGCCGGCGCGCGCAGAGTGCTCGACCATGTCGTGCACCAGCGCGTCGATCCGCGCCGAGCCCGTCGCGCCGAGCACCGCGATCGGCTCCGCCGGCAGGTCCTCCTCGCGCAGCAGGCCCGCGCGCACGGCGTCGTCGATGTCGTGGTTGATGTACGCCACGCGGTCGATCACGCGCACGATCCGACCCTCGAGCGTCTGCGGCTCCGGCGCGCGGCTCGAGTGCCGCGCGATCCCGTCGCGCACCTGCTCGGTCAAGTTCAGCCCCGCGCCGTCGCGCTCGAGGCAGTCGACCACGCGCAGCGAGTGCTCGTAGTGGCGGAAGTCCAGCCCGAAGCGGTCTTTCAGGCAGCTGTCGAGCACCTCCTCGCCGATGTGCCCGAACGGAGGGTGCCCGAGGTCGTGCCCCAGGCCGATCGCCTCGACCAGGTCCTCGTTCAAGCGCAGCGCCCGCGCCACCGTGCGCGAGATCGTCGTCACCTCGAGCGTGTGCGTGAGGCGCGTGCGGTAGTGATCGCCTTGCGGCGCCACGAACACTTGCGTCTTGTGCGTCAGGCGCCTGAACGCCTTGCTGTGCACGATCCTGTCGCGGTCGCGCTGAAACGGCGTGCGCAGCCCGCAGCCCTCCTCTGCGCGCAGCCGCCGTCCCGGGTAGGAGCGTGCCGCCGCCGGCGTGAGCAGTTGCTCCTCCTGCGCGCGCACGCGCGCCGCGAACTCCTCCGCCACCGTCTCGAGCTGCTCTGCCGTGCTCATCCTTCGATTCTGGCAGCGTGCGCGGCCGTCCAAGGACCGCGGTTTACGAACCGGCGCGGCAGCCGCTCACGTGTGCTCAGCGCGCGCCGCGGTCCCAGTCGCCGCGGCCCGTGAACGCGTTGACCCAGTGGCGCCAGTTGTGCTGCTTGGCCGGGTCCTCGTCGTACACCGGCGCCGCGTGCTCGGGCGGCGGCAACTCGTCGGCCGCGGCCGAGTCGATCCTCAGGTCGACGCCGCGTTCGTGGATCGAGGCAATCGCCGCCGCCTCGACGAACCTGATCCCGTGCTTCGGAGTGCCGATCAGCAGGCCGTGGAAGACGTCCTTCTCGGGCGCGCTCAGCACGGCGCCGACCGTGCCCACCTGCTCACCCCCGGAGGCGAGCACGGGCACGCCCTCCTCGAGCATCTGGTAGGCGATCGGCTGGCCCTCGTCCATCTGCGCCAAGATACCTCGCGCCGCCGCAGCCCGTGCTGCGCCCGCCCGACGCGCGCTCAGCCCGTGCGTGCCGCCGCCGGCATCAGCCGCAGGTGCGCGTGGTGCTCGAGCGTCGCCGAGATCGCGCGCTCGACCTGGCCGAGCGCCTGCTCCGGTGCGTCCGGCGCCTCGTGCAGCGGCGAGCCGAAGGCGTCTGTCATGAAGCGGTAGGCCTGGTCTTCGAGCGCGAACGACCCCGCCTCGCACGCCCCGCAGACGACGCCGCCGGCGGCCCCCGAGAAGCCCACGAGCCCCTCCGGCTCACCGCACGACGCGCACGATCCGAGCTGCGGCGCGAGGCCCGCCGCGAGCAGCAGCTTCAGGCGAAACGCCAGCGCCCCCGCACGCGCCGCGGCCGGCGCACCGGCGCGCTCGGAGCCGCCGGGCTGCGTCCTACCATCCGCCTGCGCGTCGAGCAGCGCGAGCTTGCGGCAGAGCAGGTTGAAAACGCCCGGGTGCGGCTCTGAGGTCTCGAACAGCCGCCCCACCGCGTCGCAGGCGCGTGCCGCCGCGTCGAGCGCCGCCGCGTCCTCGCGCAGGTGGCGGTGGCCGTCGACGGTCTCCGCACCCGTCACCGTGAGCAGCTCGCCGCGCCCTTCGTGCAGCTCGATGCGCAGCCTGAAGAACGGCTCCAGACGCCCGCCGAAGCGGCTGCGCGAGCGGCGCACGCCCTTGGCGATCGCCCCCACGCGCCCGCGGCCGGGCGTGTACAGGTGAAGGATGCGGTCGGCCTCGCCGTAGCGCATCGAGCGCAGCACGACCGCCTCTGTCTTGACCGCTCGGCCCATGATCATCCGAGTCTAGGCCTGTCCGCGGCCGTTGCCGCCGGCCCGCACCGGGACCGCGCGCATGGACCCGAAGGCGCCCGCGCGGAGCCTGGCAACTGCCCCGTTTGAGCTGCGCCCGCAGCGGGGAGACTGTCCCTGGCGATCATCTTGCGAAGCTATACTTAATGAAGTAATGAGCAACGTCACGGTGTACACAACGGACCCCTGCTCCTTCTGCCGCCGCGTCAAGGGGCTCCTGGAGTCGCGCGGCGTCGACTTCACCGAAGTCAACCTCTCCAAGGACCCCGCCGGACGGGTCGAGCTCGTTCGCCGCACCGGCATGATGAGCTTTCCCCAGGTGCTCGTCGACGAGCACCTGATCGGCGGCTACGCCGAGGTGCTGAAGGCCGCCGACAGCGGCGAGCTCGACGAGCTGCTCGCCGCCTGAGCCCCGCCGGCCTGAGGTTGGACCTGTCTAAGCAGTGACACGAGCCCGGCGAGCGGGGCGCTTGCGCAGGCGCGGCCGCGGCTGGCAGTGCTCGCACACGTAGGTCCCCCGCCCGGCGACGACCATCTTGACGATCGTCGTGCCGCAGCGCACGCACGGCTCGCCCTCGCGCAGGTGCACGAGGAAGCGGTCCTGGAAGGAGCCCTTGACGCCGTCGATGTGACGGAAGTCGTCGATCGAGGCCCCGCGCGCATCGATACCCGCCTGCAGCGACTGAACGACGCCGTCGCGCAGCAGCCCGTACTGCTCGCGCGTGAGCTTGCCCGCCGGTCGCAGCGGGTGCACGTAGGCGCGAAACAGGGCCTCGTCGGCGTAGATGTTGCCGACGCCCGCCACGTGGCGCTGGTCGAGCAGGAAGGCCTTGATCGGCCCGACCCGCCCGCGCGCCATCGCGCGCAGGCGCTCGCCAGTGAACTCGGCGTCGAACGGCTCGATGCCCAGGCGCGCGTCGAGGAAGCGATCGAGCGCCTCGCCGCCGAGCAACAGCTCGCCCGTGCCGAAGCGCCGCGGGTCGACGATCGCCAGGCGAAGCTTCGGCTTGAAGTCGATCCGCACATGCGTGTGCAGCGGCTCCGGCTTCGGTTCGAGCAGCACCGCGCCCGTCATCCGCAGGTGCTGCGCCAGGTGCACGTCGTCGCTGAGGTGCCACAGCAGGTACTTGCCGCGCCGGCCGAGCGACTCCACGCGCCGGCCCTGCAGCGCGTCCTCGAGCTCCAGCGGCGCGAGCGGGCGCGACCAGCGCGGATCGTCGATCTGCATGCGCACGATCCTTCGACCCTCGACGTGCGGGGCCAGCTGACCCCTGATCGTCTCGACCTCCGGCAGCTCTGGCACGCGCCCAGCTTATGCAGACCCGACGAACGGCTCCCCCGGCAGCCCCCTGGCCTCCCGGCCGGTGAGCCAGCGAAGCACGCTCGCACCGACATCCGCCAGCGGCCCGTCGTGGCGCGCCCCTGCGTAGCGCCCGCCCCGCGCCACGCTCGCCACCATCGAACCTGTGACGGCGAGCAGCGGCGCGTACTCGCGCGTGTGGTCCGTCCCGGCGTGGCTCGGGTCGACCCCGTGGTCGGCCGTCACGACCAGCAGGTCGCGCTCACGCAGCCGCGGCAGCCAACCGGCGATCCGCTTGTCGAGCTGGCGCAGCGCCCCCGCGAAGCCGCGAACGTCCTTGCGGTGCCCGTAGATCTGGTCGGTCTCTATGAGATTTATGAAGATGAATCCCGCTCGAAGCTGCTCGAGCAGCGCCTCCACGCTTGCCAGCGCCTCCGCGTTGGACGCGCCCGGGTGCTTGTGAGCCACCCCCACGCCGGCGAACAGATCCTGGATCTTGCCGACCCCGTGGACCTCGACCCCGGCGTCGGTGAGCTCCTCCAGATAGCTGCGCCCGGGCGGTGGGAGCGCGAAGTCGCGCCGCCCCTCCGTGCGCTCGAACGCGTCCTCGGCACCGGCGAACGGCCGCGCGATCACGCGCCCCACGGCGTGCTCGCCGCGCATCTGCTCGCGCGCCGCCGCGCACGCGCTGTAGAGCTCCTGCGGCGCCACCCGATCGACGTGGGCCGCCAGCTGCAGCACCGAGTCCTGGGAGGTGTAGAGGATCAGCGCCCCCGTGCGCAAGTGCTCGGCGCCGAAGTCCTCGATCGCCGCGATGCCGTTGTACGGGCGGTTGCAGATCACCTCGTGGCCCATCGCCCGCTGCAGGCGCTCGATCACATCCGGCGGGAAGCCATCCGGGTAGGTCGGCAGCGGACTTCCCAGCACGGCGCCCATCAGCTCCCAGTGCCCCGTCGCCGAGTCCTTGCCCGGGCCGAGCGGGTGCAGCTTGCCGTGGATCGCAGGGTCTGCGACCGCCGGCACGCCTTGCAGCTCGAGGATCGTGCCGAGGCCGAGCCGGCCGAGCGCCGGCAGCTGCAGGCCGCCGACCGCCTCGGCCACGTGCGCCAGCGTGTTTGTCCCCGCATCGCCGTAGCTCGCCGCGTCGGGCAGCGCGCCGACGCCGCACGCGTCCATCACGATCACGAGCGCCCTCGCGTCGGGCGCGGGGCGGCCGGAAGCGCCAGGCTCGCGGCTGCCGGGGGCGCCCATGTTCAAGACGAGGACGCGCGCGGGTGCGCGCTGAAGTAGGCGTCCTTCAGTCGCTCCGCCGAGAGATGCGTGTAGACCTGCGTCGTCGCCAAGTCTGCGTGCCCGAGCATCTCCTGCAGCGAGCGCAGGTCACAGCCCCCCGCGAGCAGGTGCGTGGCGAAGGAGTGGCGCAGCGTGTGCGGGCTCATCCGCTCCTCCAGGCCCGCGCCGCGCGCGTGGCCCTGCACGATCTTGTAGAGACCCTGGCGCGAGAGGCCGCCACCGCGGCGGTTGACGAACAGCTTCGACTCGCTGCGCACGCCCACCAGGATCGGGCGCCCGCGGGCGCCGTAGGCCGAGAGTGCCGCGATCGCCTGCCTGCCGATTGGCACGAGTCGTTCCTTGGAGCCCTTGCCCCGCGCGCGCAGCATGCCCTGCTCGAGATCGACGTCGCCCAGCTCCAGACCGGTCACCTCCGAGACGCGCAACCCGCACGCGTACATCACCTCCAGCAGCGCGCGGTCGCGCAGCGCGAGCGGCTCGGTGCCCTTCGGCTCGCGCAGCAGCCGCGCCACCTCGTGGCGGCTCAGCACGCGCGGCAGGCGCTGGGTCTTACGCGGGCCGTGCAGGTCGGCCGTCGGGTCGTGCTCGATCAACCCCTCGCGACGCAGGTGCTTGTAAAACGAGCGCAGACAAGCGACCTTGCGCCCGAGCGTGGCAGCCGCCGCCGGCAGCTCGCCGCCCGAAAGCTCTGAGATGAACGCCGCCAGGTCGCCGTGCGTGGCCGCCGTCACGCGCACCTTGCGCCGTGCGAGGAAGGCGCCGAACTGCAAGAGGTCCGAGCGGTAGGCCTCGAGCGTGTTGCGCGACAGGCCCCGCTCGAGCTCTAGGTAGGCGAGGAAGTCGAGCAGCAGCGGCTCGATCTCGGCGCGCTGCGCCGGCTGGCCTGGCTGCGCTGCCTGTCCGGGCTGCGCCGGGGCGCCGCGGCGCGAGCCCGAGCCACGACGCGCCTGCGGGTCGCGCTCGGGGAGCTTGCCGGGCGAGCGCGAAGTGACGAGGCGGGTCGTGCTCACCGCTTGAGCTTCGCGTCCGGCGCCCACCCTCCTTGACGGTGCAACCCGCCGTTCAGCGCGCGAGCTTGCGCGCGAGCCAGCAGAGGCCGATCAGCGCCTTCGCGTCGCGGCACTCGGCGAGCGCCTCGTCGAGGCGATCCAGCGGCCACGGCACGAGCTCGATGCGCTCGTTCTCCTCGCTCTCGGCGTGCGCCTCGTGCAGGCCGGTCGCCTCGAACAGGTGCACGCGCTCGTCGGTGAAGCCGGCGCCCGTGTAGTAGACGACGATCGACTGCCAGCGCTCGGCGCCCTTGCCGATCTCCTCGGCCAGCTCGCGCTGGGCAGCCGCCAGCGGCGCCTCGCCCTCGACGTCCAGGCGCCCGGCCGGGATCTCGAGCAGCGCCGACTCGTTCACAGCCTCGCGCGGCTGGCGCACGAGCCACACCTGCCGCTCGTCGTAGGCCACGATCGCCACCGCGCCCTGGTGGCGGACGATCTCGCGCGTGACCTCCTCGCCGTCGGCGTGGCGGAAGCGCTCGATGCGCACGTCGACGATCCTGCCCTTGTAAACGCTCTCGCCACCGAGCGCCTCGAAGCTCATGTCCGGACGACCGCCATCGGTCATGCCTGGGCCGCCAGCTCGGCCAGCGCCGTGCCCCCGGCCAGCGCAGCGCCGAAGAACAGCGGGTCCTGCGCGAGCGTTCGCCCCATCGTGCTCGCCGCCAGCCCCGACGCGGCGTAGCCGGGCAGGTCGACCGTCGCGCGGCGCCAGTCGTGACGCGTGATCCGCACGGGGCGCTCGACGTCGAGCGCGAGCGCCGGGCGGGGCGAGCTCTGACCGCCGCCGAACACCGCGCCGAGCCCGGCGCGCAGGTCGACCCCCACCGGCGAGCGCATCCCGGCCGGCAGCGCGACCGACACCGGCTCGATCAGCAGGTCGAGCACGGTCAGCGTGTGATGGGAGATGCCGCGGTGGCGCTCGCGCTGATCGCCCGATGACATCCGCGCGACGATCAGCGTCGGCGCCCCCAGCGCGAGTGCCGCGTGCGCCGAGTCGAGCGCCGCCATGCCTCCGTGCCCGAGCGTCGAGGCCGAGCCGACGATCCCCGGGCCGGGGCCGCACACGGCCGCGTCCCAGCCGAGCGCGCGCAGTCCGTGGTGCAGCGCGCCGGCCGTCGTGATCGCCTCGCCCTCCCCGCCGAACGCCGCGCCGGCCGTCAGGTGCCCGGCCAAGAGGCCGCGCTCGCGCAGCTCGCGCACCGTGCGCGAGTGCCCGCCGGGCAGCGCGCCGCCCTCGGTCTGGACGTAGCCGAGCCTCGCATCGGGCGCCGCCGCGGCGAACGCCCAGGCGACGGCCGCGAGCTGACCGTGCAGCGCGAGCACGCCGGCGGGGCGCTCGAGCGGCAGGCCGAGCGCCTCTTCCTCGACGGGCACGACCGTGTGCTGCAGGCTCGTGTAGTTGAGCTTCATCACGTGGGCGCCGCTCGCGCCCGAGCCCGACAGTCCGCGCGTGAGGTTGACGTGCACGACGTCGAAGCCGCCCGAGCCGAGTCCGAGGTCGAGCGCCTGCACGTTGACGATCAGCTCATCGCCCACCTCGGCGCGCCCGACGAGGCCGGCGTCGGCGATCGCCGGACGGCGCGCGCCCGGAGCGTCGCTCGGCTCGACGACTAGGTGCTGCTCGCGTGCGGCCGTCCCGTCGGGCGCAGGCCCGGCATCGACCACGATCGCGCGGCGGAGCTTCAGCATCGTGTCGGGAACCTAGCGCGCCGTCTGCAACGAGGCGTCGGGCGAGGGATCGTCGGCGGCGGCGTCGAGCAGCGCGAGGGCGACGTCGAGCATGCCCTCGAGCGCGGCGACGCTGACGCGCTCGCCTGGCTCGTGGTTGCGCTCGGTGCCGTTGGCGAGGTTGACGACTTCGACGCCCTGCACGAGCAGCTCGTTGGCGTCCGAGGCCCCGCCGCTGGAGATCCGCACCGGCTCATAGCCGCACGCGCCGAGCGCGCGCTCGGCCACGCGCACGGCCGGGCGCGTGGCGGTCAGGTGAAAGCCCGAGAACATGCGCTGCACGGAGACGTCCACGTCGCACTCGCACTCGGGCAGGTTGGCTGCCCCGTTCAGGCGCTGGACGATCTCCGCGACGACCGTCTCGGCGCGCTCGTCCTGCATGCCGCGCACCTCGGCGACGACCGTGCAACGCTCGGGCACGACGTTCATCGCCGTGCCGCCGGCGATCGTGCCGACGTTGACCGTCGTCTGCTCGTCCAGGCGCCCGAGCTGCAATGAGGAGATCGCGCGCGCTGCTGCGAGGATCGCGCTGCGACCCTCCTCGGGGCGGATGCCCGCGTGTGCGGCGGCGCCGCGGAAGTCGGCCTCGATGCGGAAGTGCGTCGGCGAGTCGACCACGACCTCGCCGATCGGCGTGGCGTGGTCGAAGACGTAGCCGAAGTCGCTCTGCAGCGCCGAGGCGTCAAAGGCGCGCGCGCCGGCCAGCGCCGTCTCCTCGCCGACCGTGAACAGCAGCTCGAGATCGACCGGCGCGCCGGCGCTGCGCACGTGGCGCGCCAGCGCGAGCATCACGGCCACGGCGGCCTTGTTGTCCGCGCCGAGCACGCCCTCGTTCTCGTTCTCCCAAAAGCCCTCGACGAGCACGGGCTCGACCGGCGCGAGCAGCGGCACCGTGTCGAGATGCGCGCAGAGCAGCAGTGAGCGCCGTTCGGCCGTTGGGGTCGCCGAGCCGGCAGGGGCCGCCGAGCCGGGACCGCCTGCCGAGCCAGGAGCAGTTGCCTGGTCACCGGGGATCCGCGCGAGCAGGTTGCCGCAATCGGAGCCCGTGCGAGGGCCGGCGTCGTCCTCGAATGCGGTCACGTCGAGCCCGCGCAGCTCGGCGATCACGCGCTCGGCGCAGGCGCGCTCGCTGCCCGAGGGGCTCTCGATCCGGCACAGCTCGGCGAACGTCCCGTTGAGGTAGCGCCGCTCGAGCTCGCCGACGCGCGAATGGATTGCGTCGAGCGTCACAGCACGTCGGCGCGCTCGCCGACGCGAACGTCCGAGCCATGCGCCTGCGAACGGTCGGCCCGACCGTCGGCGGCGCGCTCGAGCGCGGCGGCGATGAAGTCGCGGAACAGCGGAGCTGGACGCTCCGGGCGCGACTTGAACTCCGGGTGGAACTGCGAGGCGACGAAGAACGGGTGATCCTCCAGCTCGATCACCTCGACCAGGCGCTCGTCGGGCGAGGTGCCCGAAGTGCACAGCCCGGCCGCCTCCAGGCGCTTGCGCAGCAGGTTGTTGACCTCGTAGCGGTGGCGGTGGCGCTCGTAGACGACGGCCTCGCCGTAGATCTCGCGCACCTTCGAGCCGTCGTGCAGCTTGATCGGGTCGGCGCCGAGGCGCATCGTGCCGCCGAGGTTGGCGACCTCCTTCTGCTCGGGCAGCAGGTCGATCACGGGATACGGCGTCTCGACGTCCATCTCGGTCGAGTTGGCTCCATCCATACCGGCCACGTGGCGGGCGAACTCGGCGACGGCGACGTGCATGCCCAGGCAGATGCCCAGGTACGGGATGCCCTGCTCGCGCGCCACGCGCGCGGCGGCGATCTTGCCCTCGATGCCGCGACCGCCGAAGCCGCCTGGGATCAGGATGCCGTCGGCCTGCTGCAGGCGCTCGCGCACGGCGTCGCCGTCGGCGCCCTCGACCTGCTCGGAGTCGATCCAGTCGATCTCGACCGTGCTGTCCTTCGAGGAGGCGGCGTGTCGCAGCGCCTCTGAGACCGACAGATAGGCGTCCTCGAGCTGCACGTACTTGCCGACCAGCGCGATCCGCACGGTGCGCGTGGCGCGCTCTGAGCGCTCGATCGACTCTTCCCAGCTCGACAGCTCGGGCGCGGGCGCGTCCATGCCGAACTGCTCGAGGATGAAGTCGTCGACGCCCTGCTCGTGGAAGGTCAGCGGCACCTTGTAGATGTCATCGACGTCGCACGCGGAGACGATCGCCTCCATCGGCAGGCTCGCGAACAGCGCGATCTTCTTGCGGATCTCCGGCGAGAGCGAGCCCTCGGAGCGGCACATCAGCATGTCCGGCGCGATGCCGATGCGCCGCAGCTCGTTGACCGAGTGCTGCGTCGGCTTGGTCTTCAGCTCGCCCGCGTGGCCGATGTAGGGAACGAGCGTGAGGTGGATGAACAGGCAGCGGCGGCGGCCGACGTCGACCGGGAACTGGCGAATCGCCTCGAGGAACGGCAGCGACTCGATGTCGCCGACCGTGCCGCCGATCTCGGTGATCACGAAGTCGACGTCGCTTGACTCGGCGATCAGCGCGATCCGCTGCTTGATCTCGTCGGTGATGTGGGGCACGACCTGCACGGTGCCGCCGAGGTAGTCGCCGCGGCGCTCGCGGCGGATCACCGTGTCGTAGATGCCGCCCGCCGTGACGTTCGATGCCCGGCTGGTGTTGGCGTCGGTGAAGCGCTCGTAGTGGCCGAGATCCAGATCGGTCTCGGCGCCGTCCTCGGTCACGAACACCTCGCCGTGCTGGTAGGGCGACATCGTGCCCGGGTCGACGTTGATGTAGGGGTCGAACTTCTGCAAGCCGACGGTCAGCCCGCGCGCGACGAGCAGGCGCCCGAGCGAGGCCGCCGCGATCCCCTTGCCGAGCGAGGAGACGACTCCGCCGGTCACGAAGATGAAGCGTGTGCCGCTTGGAACCTGTGCGTGTCGGTCGGAGTATTGCGAGGTCATGCGGGCCTGCCAAAGGAGTCTAGATGGCGCAGCCCCGGAGTCCTTTCGACAAACCCGGAAATTGAGCGAAGCTCTCCGTAGAGCGTCAGCGCGGCGAGCAGGATCAGCGCGATCACCTGACCGGTCCCGGACAGCGTCAGCACGAGCCACAGGCCGGCGAGCGCCCCGAGCAGGTTGGCGCCGGTGTCGCCGAGCATCGCCCGCTCGCGCAGGTCATACAGCCCGGCCACAAGCGCCGGCGCAGCGAACAGGCCGAGCGTCCACAGCTGGCGCGGGCTGCCCGAGCCGATCCCCAGGCCGAGGCCGAGCAGCACGAACGCCTTGGTCGAGCGTCCCGGGCGCAGGTCGAGCAGGTTGAAGGCGTTTGTCGCGAGCACGAGCACGCCGACGGCCAGCAGCCAGCGCCCGTCGGAGAGCCCCAGCCAGCTCATCGCCAGCAGCGCGAGCCCGAGCGAGCCGGCGGCCTTCAGCGCGCCCGTGGATAGTTCGCCGCGCAGCACGGCCGCGCCGTGACCGCGCCAGCCACGCGGTGCAGCCCGCTCGGCGTCGTCCGGGCCGCCGCGCGCCCGCTCGCCGAGCGTGTCGTCGATCAGCCCGAGCGCGAGCACGCCGAGCGCATACACGGCCACGGGCCAGATCTCCGGGTGAAACACTTCGGCGGAGGCGAGCACGGCGAGCAGCATCAGCGGGATCAGCGCCAGCAGCGCGGCCGCGAGCGCGAGCACGCCGAACGGGAAGGCAGCGCTCGCCCGCGGTAGTTGGCCTTCACGTGCCCGCCGTCGGCGAGCGTGCGCAGCAGCGATGGCGCGAGGATCGCGGCGCTCGCGAGTGCCAAGAGGAACGGGAGCGCGTGCATCGCTTGAAGCTAGCGACGAGACCGGATGCCGGTCACGGCGTGGTCGTCGTGGCGCCGACGACGTTGGGCAGCAGCGAGTCGGCGGTCGACTTCGTCCCGTAGGCACCGTGAGAGCCGGCCAGCGCGTAGGCGAGCGCGGCCTGGCCGGCGGTCGTGTCGAGGTCATCGACGCTCGCGAGGTCTTTGCCCTGGTACCAGGGGATCTGCGACGGTTCGGTGCCGCTCAGCTCGACGCCGACGATCGGAATCCCGACCTTGCCGACGCCGCCGAGCAGTCCCGTCTCGAACTGCGAGGAGGCCTTGGCCTGTTCGGGCGTGAGCGTGGTCGGGTCGTTGCGCATCACGACGAGCGCGTCGAGCTGTCCCAGTTGACCGTCGAAGGCGCTCAGCAGGCGCGGGCGCACGCGGCTGATCAGCTCACGGTCGACCTGGGCACCGCCGCTGACGAGCTGCTTGCCGACGATCGTGCCAAAGTCTTCGAGCAGTTCGCCGGCAGCGGCGCTGCGCGGTGCACCTTCGCCGGTGGTGCCGGTGGTGCCGGTGGTGCCCGTCCCGGTGCTTGTCGTGCCTTCCCCGACTTCCCCGGCTTCCCCGGCTTCGGGCGGCGGAGTGAGCGCGGCGAAGCGGGTCCCTTCGGCCAGCCGCGCGATCCCGGCCAGGTCGAGTGGCGCGCGTAC
The DNA here is from genome assembly GCA_963714215.1 of uncultured Solirubrobacteraceae bacterium. GTDB lineage: Bacteria > Actinomycetota > Thermoleophilia > Solirubrobacterales > Solirubrobacteraceae > Palsa-744. Next base: position 364,161 of record CAVQNP010000002.1, on the reverse strand, counting down.
GGCGACGACGGTCGCGAGATCGCCGCCGGCCTGCGTGACGGCCTCGCGCACGTAGCCGTTGACGCCGTTGGACGGCGCCCCGAGGAACACCAGCCCGACGTGCTTGGCGCTGAGCATTCCGTGCACGGCGATCGGATAGAGGTCGTTGGCGAACGCTTCCTCGCTGCTCAGCTGCGAGCGCAGCTGTTCGGCCTGGTGCTGGGCGCCGCTGACTTCCGAGCTGAGATCGTGCACGATCCCGCTCTTGGCCGAGGAGACGAGGTTGGAATCGCCGATCGCCACGCCGATCACGACGCCGACGGCGAGCGCGAGCAGGACGGCGGCCAGCGACAACGCGTGGTAGCGGAAGTCGAACACGTGGCGTGGAGGCGGCGCTCAGCCGCCGAGCAGCAGCTGGAGCTTGAGCCAGAGCAGGTTCGCGACGTCGCGCAGCGCGGGCGTCATCCACACGACCGCGATCAGCGCGATCAGACCGGCGGCGATCACGACGAGCAGCGGCGTCAGCCCGGGCTGCGGGCGGTAGAGGCGGCTTACGCCCTTGGCATCGACGAGGATCTCGCCGATGCGCAGGCGCGTGAGGAAGGTCGAGGACATGCCCTTGCGGTTGCGATCGAGGAACTCGACGAGATTGAATTGAGATCCGACGGAGACGATCAGCCGCGCGCCCTTCTCGGCGGCGATCAGCATCGCGACATCCTGGCTCGTGCCTGGAGCGGGAACGAGCTTGAACGGGACGCCCATCTGCTCGAGACGCTCGCGGCCGGGCGCGCGCCCGTCCTGGTAGCTGTGCACGACCAGCTCGGCTCCGCAGCGAAGCGCGGCCTCCCCGGCGGAGTCCATGTCGCCGACGATCATGTCCGGCCTCAAGCCCTCCTCGAGCAGCGCCTCGGCGCCGCCGTCGACGGCGACGATCACAGGTCGCATGTCCCGGATGAACGGCCGCAGCGCGCGCAGGTCGCGCTGGTGCTCGACGCCGCGCACGACGACGAGCGTCGAGCGATCGCGGAAGTCTGTGGCGAAGCGCGGCAGCTCGAAGCGTCCGGCGAGCAGCTCGCGCTCCTCGCGCATGTGCTCGATCGTGTTGTGCGCGAAGCGCTCGAGCGCCTCGCCGATCTCGCGCCGGCGCTCCTCCGTTTCGGCGCGCACGCGCTCGAGGCCGAGCACGGCGCCGCGCGCGAGCAACTGCCCCTTGCGCAGCACGTCGCCGGTGATCCCTTCGGCCGGGCCTTCGGCGACGACGACGAGTGGATCGCCGTCGTCGAGCAGGCCGAACAGCTCATCGCCGGGCAGGTCGACGAGCAGGATTCCGGCCTCGACGAGCAGCTGCGGGCCGAGATTCGGATAGGTGCCCGAGGAGGAGGGGCTGCAGTTGAGCACGGCCGTGACGCCGGCCGCGATCAGCTCCTCGGCGGAGACACGATCGATGTCCTCGTGGTCGATCAGCGCTACATCGCCGCGCACGAGGTGCTTGACGAGCAGCTTCGTACGCCGCCCGGAGCGGACGGGTCCGCTCACGGTGCGCGCGACCATCCGCCGCTCGGGCGGGACGATCGGGCGAGTCACGGGCGCGAGCGCACCGTCGGAAACCGGCACGGAGGGGCTCGGTCGCGTCGAGGCCATCCTTGCGAGAGTAACGCGCGCAGGCGTCGGGCGCACCAGGCGCAAGCGCTGAAACGCCTGCTCAGGCGGCTCGGCGCAGGTCCCGCGCGTGCCGCCGTGCGGCGGCATCGTCGGCATCCGCACCGAGCATCCGCACGAGCTCTGCGACGACCTCGCGCTCGGCCAGCTGCACGACGCTCGTGCGCGCCAGCTCGTCGGCCGTCTCCTTGACGATCGAGAAATGACGGTCGCCGAGCGAGGCGATCTGCGGAAGATGGGTGATGCACAGCAGCTGGCGCGTCTGCCCGAGCTCCTGCAGCCGTGCGCCGACGGCACGCGCCGAATGTCCGCCGATGCCGGCGTCGATCTCGTCGAACACGAGCGTCTCGCCCGAATGCAACGGGTCGCTCTCCGCGCTTCGCCGCCCCTTCGCGCGCTTGGCGCTCGGCAGCGCACGTGCGCCGGCGGTGACGAGCGCGAGCATCACCCGCGAGAGCTCGCCGCCCGAAGCGATCTCGCGCAGCGGGCCCGCAGGCACCCCGGGATTCGGCGCAATCAGGAACTCGACCGCGTCGCCACCGGCCGGCCCGGCCTCGCGCGGGCCGATCGCGACCTCGAACGATGCGTCGGGCATCGCCAGCGAGGCGAGCTGCTCGCGCACACCGCGCTCGAGCAGCGGCGCGGCCTCTTCCCGCGCTGTCCTAAGCGCGAGCACCTGCTGCTCGAGCACCTCCAGCGCGCGCTCGTGAAGCTCGCCGGCCTCCTCCAGTGCGTCCTCTGCCCCGGCGAGCTCGTCGCGGCGCGCGCGGGTGGTGAGCGCGTGCTCGAGCACGCGCGCGATGCTGCCGCCGTGCTTGCGCATCAGCCGCTCGACCGCCGCCAGGCGCTCTTCGATCGCGTCCAGCGTCAGCTCGCCCTCGGAGGCCTCGCCGCCCGCCGAGCCCTCGGCGTAGGCACGCAGCTCGGCGGCGAGATCGTCGGACTCGATGCTCAGCGCACGCACGCGCTCGGCCAAGCCGTCGAGGCGCGGGTCGACACCATGCACGGAGTCGAGCCCGGCCCCAGCCTGCGCGAGCCGACTGCCCATCCCGGCACCTTCAGCGCCGTCGCCGGTGAGCGCTTCGGCGGCCTGGCCGGCCGCCGAGCAGAGTGCGTCGGCGCGGCGCACGCGCTCGCGGCGCGCGAGCAGCTCGTCGTACTCGCGCTGGTCGGGAGCCGCCGAGTCGATCTTGGCCAGCTCGAACTCGAGCAGGTCCAGCTCGCGCTCGCGGGCGCCGGCAAGCTCGCGCAACTCCTCCATGCGCCCCCGCAGGCGCCGCGCCTCGGCGTATGCCTCGGCGCATGTGCGCAGCCGCAGCGCCTGCTCGGCGCCGCACAGCTCGTCCAGCAGCCCCAACTGCTTGGCGGCGATCGTCAGCTTGCGATGCTCGTGCTGGCCGTAGAAGGACATCAGCACGCCGCCGAGGTCGCGCAGCTCCCCGACCGTCGCGGCGCGGCCGTTCAGATACGCACGCGTGCGGCCGTCGGCATTGACGCGCCGCGCGAGCACGATCTCCTCGGCACCGACGGGCAGCCGCTCGGCGAACTGCTCCGGCAGCGCGGCGGGCAGCTCGAAGATCCCCTCGACATATGCCTCCTCGGCGCCGGGACGGACGATCCCCGCGCGTGCACGCCCGCCGAGCAGCAGGTCGAGTGCGTGGGCGAGCACGGTCTTGCCGGCGCCCGTCTCCCCCGTGAGCACGTTGAGGCCAGGCGCGAGGCGCAGTTGGGCCTGCTCGATCAGCAGCAGGTTCTCCACACGTAGCTCGGACAGCATCGGGCAGGTGTAGCAGCGCCCGCCGACGGATCTCACAGCCCACGCCTCTTCGAGCGGGAGAGCTCCGGTGCGGGCCGGCGCCCGCGGCACTGTAGAGGTCGCTTCCGACTGACGATAAGGATCGTAACCTGTGGCGACGCGGGGGCGCCGATCGTGCGCGCCCGCCACCTACACGTCCGCACGAGGCATGGCTGCCAGCGACAACAATCCGAGCCCCGAGCCGCTGACCGAGCGGGTCCGCTGCCTGTCCGCGGAGGGTCTGCAAGAGCGCCTGACGGAGGAGATCAACCGTGCCGAGCGCCACGACACGCCGCTCAGCTGCCTGCTGGTGAGGATCGGCAACCTCGAGGAACTCGCCCGCGAGCACGGCGAGGAGCTCTCCGAAGAGACGCTGGCCTACGTCGCCCGGACGCTGGCCGCCCAGGTGCGCGGCTTCGATCGGGTCGGGTGCCCGGGCGAGGGCGAGCTGATGCTGATCCTGCCGGGTGCCGACGGGCCGCGCGGTGAGGTCGTCGCGCGGCGCGCGCTCGAGCGTCTGCGCACGATCAAGGTCGAAGCGGACGGCGCGCGTCGGCCGCTTCGCATCTCCGTCGGCCTTGCAGCCTGGCATGAAGATCTGGGAGCCGAGGAACTGCTGGAACAGGCACGCGTGGCGGCACGACGCGGCAACGGCTCGGAGGCGGGCCCTGGCCTGCCGGGCTCCTCGCCACCCGTGCTTGGACGGCCGCACGGGCCTGCATAATCAGTCTCGTGCTCACGGGATCAGAGCTGTGGCTGCTGCGCTTGATGGCCGATCGAGGCCTCGCCCTGCTCGACGCCGACACGCTGCTCGTGGTGATCGAGGAGCGCGGCGAGCTGCGCGTGGCCGCCTCCGCGGGCAGCTCGACGGTGCGCGTGCGGATCGTGCCCGTGCAGGGCAGCGCGCTGGGCGAGCTGTTCAGCTCGGGCCAGCCGCTGGCGCTCGAGCGGCCCCGCGGCCGGGATGCGCTCTGGCTGCACGAACTCGGCGTCGAGGTGCGCGCAGCGCTGGTCGAGCCGCTGAGCATGGAGGGGCAGGGCGGCGGCATGGTGATCGCGCTGCGCACGGACAAGGGATTCCGCGGGCCCGACCGCGACGCCCTGCAAGCCTTCGCGACGAGCGTCGCGCAGCGGCTGGCGGCCGAGCGCTCGGTCGAGATCGAAAGGCTCCGCTACGGCATGGAGGCGCGCGAGCGCGAGCGCACGCGCTGGGCGCGCGAGATCCACGACGAGAGCATCCAGGGCATGGGAGCGCTCAGCTGCGCCTGGCCAACGCGCGCGACATCGACGATCCGACGGCGCTGCGCGAGGCGGTCGACGTGGTGCTCGACGGCCTGGGCAACGAGATCGACGGGCTGCGCCACCTGATCACCGAGCTTCGCCCCGCCGCACTCGACGAGCTCGGGCTTGCGGCGGCGCTGGAGGCGCTGGCCCGGCGCGCGCAGGCAATCGACGGGCTCGACGTGCAGGTCCAGGTCGAGCTCGGTCAAGAGGACGGCAGGCGCCTGGACGAGAGCTCGAGAGCACGGTCTACCGAATCGTGCAGGAGGCCCTGACGAACGTGAGCCGGCATGCAGAAGCCACGAAGGCAGTGGTCCGCGTCACCGAGAGCGGCGGCGTGATCAGCGCATCGGTGACCGACGACGGCAAAGGCCTTCCGGGCGCGGAGCGCCTGGGCCCGCGCGGCGACGGCCTCGAGGGCGGCTTCGGCATGGGCGGGATGCGCGAGCGCGCCGAGCTCGTCGGCGGCGAGCTCGAGTTCGGCCCCGCGCCGGAGAAGGGCACGACCGTGCGTCTGGTCGTGCCGCTTGCCGGACGGCCGTCACCCGCGGACGAGGCGGCCGCCCAAGCGGCCCAGCTCGACGCGCTCAGCCGCTGAGCCATCGCGTTAAGCGCGTAGACGGCCGAGAGGCAAGCGAGCCAAGGACGCAGAGAGCGTGGCGTGCTGGCCGATCAGTCGATCGCATCTGATCGACGATCGGCACGCGAGCGACCGAGGACGCAGACCGATCGAAGATCGGCCAGCGCCGCCTCCCGGTCGTCTACTCGGCGAGGCCGATGCGGCGTACGTACGCGGTGATCTCGGCGCGCGAGGAGAAGCCCAGCTTCTCGATCGCCCTTGCGCGGTAGGTCTTCACGGTGCGCTCGGCGACATGCAGCTCCTCGGCGATCTGAGGGTTGGTGTAGCCGTTTGCGATCAGCCTGACAACCTCGCGCTCGCGCTCGCTGAGTACTACGCCGTCGGATGAGCCCTCCTCGCCGGTGGCCATCAAGGCCCCGAGGCGCGGGTGCAGATAGCTGCCACCCGAGACGGCCAGGCGGAAGGCCTGCAGCAGCTCGGCCGGCTCGGCCTCCTTGAGCACGTAGCTGCGCGCTCCGGCCCGCAGCGCCTGGCGCGCGTACTCAGGGTCCTCGCGCATCGTCAGGATCGCGACGGCGAGCGTGGGGTGCGCGATGAAGCAAGAAGGCAGCGCCGCGAGGCTCGACCCGCCCGGCATCGTCAAGTCGAGCGTCAGCAGATCGGGCTTGTGCTCACGCACTTCGCGCACGGTGGAGGGCACGTCCGCAGCTTCGGCAACCACCCGGAACTCGCCCTTCTCGCGCTCGAGCACGGCGCGGATGCCGTCGCGCACGACCGTGTGATCGTCGGCGATGATCACGTCGATCGGACGGTCTACCCCCGCGGCGGCTTCCTCCATGGCGGACACCGTATCTGGTCGTCAAGACCGATCCTGTCGGTCCTCGGGGACGACACGAGACTGCACCTTTAGGACGACACGATCAGCACCCTACAGACGTCAGAGAAACGACTGAAGAGGTCTCATCATGTCGTACATGACCACGCTGGCGATCCAGACGGGCGCATCTTTCGAGGGACCGAAGCTGCGACTGCTGCCCAAAACGGGCAACCTGCAGCGTCGACGGGGCAGCCTCGGGTACGCTCCGGAGCGCGCGCACGAAACGATGTCCGAGCGAGCCTCCACGCCGCGTTCGATCCTGCTGGCCGGGGGCGACGCCGACGACCGCGAGGCGGTGCTCCAAGACCTGCGCCGGACGATGCCCGGAGGAACCACCTTCAGGCAGGCCGGAGCGCTGTGGGAGATGCTCGCGCGTGCGGCGGAGAGCAGCATGGTCGTGCTCAGCGGCGAGCTAGAGGAAGTCTCGGCAGAGTCGTTGATGCACATGCTCGCGCACCACGACCCGACGCTGCCGGTCGTGAGCGTCGCCGCAAACGCCTGCGCCGCCTGAGACGCAGGGCCGCGCTCGAGCCCCCTCGGCGGGCCGAGAGGCCTGCAGGGCTGCTCGCCGAGCGCCCGTGCGGGGACCTGGGGAGCGCGTTGCATGGCTCGAACCCCGTGGCGGCAACCGTTAGCGTTGCCGTATGCCTCAGCTGCCGCGCTCTCGCCGTCTGCGGCGGATCGTTTTCGCGTACACGCTCAACCGGTTTGGCACCTGGTTCGGCTATGTCGCGCTTTCGATCGTCGTCTTCGACCAGACCCACAGCGCGCTGGCCGTGGCAGCCCTGCTCGTCGGCAGCCAGGTGCTCTCGGCCTTCCTCGTGCCGGCGCTCGTGGCACGCGTGGAGTCGACCTCCGCGCCCTCCAGCCTGAGCGGCCTCTATCTGTTCGAGGCGGTCGTCACGGGCGGGCTCGCCTTCGTCGTCTCCTCACACTTCTCGCTACCGCTCGTGCTCGTGCTTGTCGCCGTGGACGGCACGGCGGCGCTGGCGGCGAGCGCGCTCCTGCGCGCGGCCGCGGCGAACTGCGCGCGCGAGTCGGTGCAGACGATCGGGGTGGACGAGCAGGAGCGCGAGAAGGCGGCGCTCGAGGCCGAGCGCGTGGCCAATGCGGCAATGAACGTGGGCTTTGCGATCACCTTCACGCTCGGCCCGGCGCTGGCCGGCCTGACGGTCCCGGCGTTCGGGGCCTCGACCGCGCTGATCATCGACGTCGTCAGCTTCCTCGCCTGCGGGGCGATCGTGATGAACCTGCGCCCACACGTCGAGGACGCCGGGACGGCCTCGGTGCAGGAGCGCCTGCGCGCCGCTCTGACGCACATCAAGGGAGCCACCACCCTGCGCCGGCTGCTGATCACGCAGGCGGTCGCGCTGACCTTCTTCACCGTCTCGGGGCCCGTCGAGGTCGCCTACGCGAAGCTCAGTCTGGATGCGGGCGACTCGGGCTACGGCGTGCTGGTCGGCACATGGGGACTCGGGGTCACGATCGGCAGCATCGTCTTCGCGCGCTCGATCGAGCGCTCGCTGCGACTGCTGCTGAGCGCGGCGACACTCGCCGTCGGCCTCTCCTACATCGGCTGGGCGCTGGCGCCAGGGCTGATCGTGGCCTGCGCGATCGGACTTGTCGGCGGAGTGGGCAACGGCGTGCAGTGGGCCTCGCTGATCAGCTCTGTGCAGAAGCTCACGCCGCGGGCGCTGCAGGGCCGAATCATGGGCGCCGTCGAATCGGTCGGCGCGATCGCGCCGGCGGTGGGCTTCTCGCTCGGTGGCGCGATGACGGCGCTGAGCTCGCCGCGCACGGCCTTCTTCGTCGCCGGTGTCGGCGCGACCTTCGAGCACGATCGCATTCCTGCGGATCAACACCGACGCGGGCGTCCCGGCCGACGTACCGGGCGACCGGTCCGACGACGAGCTCTCGGCCGAGCGGCTGTCCTTGGAGGCCACCGAGGCGGCGGCGGCTCGCTCCTCGCACGTGGGCTCCAGCGGCGCGATGACGCAGGGCTGAGCCGGAGCGCAGGAGCCGCGCCGCAAATTGGACCGTCGGGACGACGCCACCGGAGCGTCCAAGCCACTCCCCATCCCCTTAAGGACGACGCGCTCGTAGCCGTTAAGGACTGAGGAAACCTATTCATGTCGAGCAATAAGGCAATCCGTACCTTCTTCGCGGCCGAGGGGCTCCTCCTGGTGGCCTCGCTCGTGCTCGCCACGCTGGTGTCCCAGCTCGAGCGAATGGGATCCGCTCTGGCTCGTCGTCCTGCTTGGCGCACTCTCGCTGGGCGGCCAGGGGCTGCAGTTCACGATCCGCGGCCAGAATCTCTCGGCGGGCTTCGTCGCACAAGTGCTCGCGATGAGCCTGCTCGGCCCGGCGCCGGCCGTCGCGATCGCGCTGCTCGCGGCGATCTTCATTTCAGCGCGCCGCCGTCTCTCGCCGGCGCACTGGCTGGGGAACCTGTCGAGCTTCGCCGTCTGCCCGCTGGTCGGCGGGCTGATCGTGCAGGGGCTGATCGGCGATGTCCATGACCCGAGCAACGGGCTGGCGCGGGGCATCACCTTCGGCCTGGTCGTATTCGGCGTGTTCCTCGTGACCAACGCCCTCAACTTCGCCGTGATCGCCCTCGACAACCGGATCATCGAGAACCGTCGCCTGCTGCAGCAGGTTCAGGAACTGTTCGTGCCGATGCTGCCGGGCCAGGTCGCCGCCGGCGCGCTCACGGCGGTACTTGCCGTGGCCTACGTCAAGCTCGGGCTAGCTGCGCTGATCGCGGCAGTGCTCGTGATCGGCATCTTCCAGTACCTGATGGTCGCGCTGCTGCGCTCAGAGGATCGTGCCGACCAGCTCGAAGCGCGCTCGATCCACCTCGCCTCACTGCAACTGGGCGTGCTCTCGACGCTGGTCGAGACGCTCGCGCTGCGAGACAAATCGACCGCGCGCCACGCGGCTGCCGTGGCTCGCTATGCGCGCAGGCTGGCCGAGGCGGTGGGGTGCGACGAGAACGAACAGGACCTCGCACACACGGCCGGGCTGCTGCACGACATCGGCAAGTTCGCGCTGCCCGACCGGATCCTCCACGCCGAGATGCTCTCCGATGAGGATTGGGCCGTGATCCGCCGCCATCCGCAGGACGGCGCGACGCTCGTGGGCAGGCTCGACGGCTACGGACCGGTCGCCGACGCGATCCTCTACCACCACGAGCACGTCGACGGCAGCGGCTACCCGGCCGGGCTGATCGGCAACGAGATCCCGCTGATCTCGCGCATCATCGCGGTCTGCTCGACCTACGACACGCTCACCGCGCGTGACTCATACCGCGCCCCGCGGACCCCGCAAGATGCGCTCACCGAGCTACGCCGGGTGGCCGGTCGCCAGCTCGACGCGGAACTGGTCGACTCGTTCGTCGAGATGATCGAGAGCGACGGGCCGATGCAGGCCGCCGAAGGAGACGATGCGAGCTTTGAGAAGGAGCTCGCATTCGGTCGCCGGGCGCAGACCTTCGCCCAGCCTCCGTTGAACTGAACGCAGCCTCCGCTGGGCTGAGACCTGGCTCTGCCGGCTGAAAAAGACAAGGGCGCCGCATCCCGCTAACGGGTTGCGACGCCCTCAAGTCCGGTCGCAGTGCGACCTAAGAAACAGCTCTAGTGGTTCCAACGCACGATAGGTCTCCTTCGCTTGGGCCCTCGCGGGCGTTTGCGAGGCGGCACCCCTCTGGCTCCATCCATAGGAAATCCGCAACCTTTGAGTAGGTTAAGGCAAGAATAGCGAAGGATTAGGCGAAAAGTCCAGTCTGCGCAGCTATGTGCACGATTGCTTGCAATTGCAGGACAATCGAAACGCCAGCAGCAGGCCAAAGCCGCCTTCGCGCAGACAATCGATCTCACGGGAGCCCGATATTCGCGGCATACCGGCAGATCGGACCAGCGGGCGATTGATCAAAGGTCCACAAAGCTCTGCGGTGCTCAACTCCTTCGGCGCAGATGCCGAAACAGCGAACGAGGACGGACATGCTCTGGAACGAGCGAACCCTTCCCGCCACGACACCTACCGACAGGCGAACCAATGACCACCAGCGCCACACTCCCCCGCAACGGCCGCCAGCTCGTCTTCACGAGCTCGCAGGCGGCGAGCTATCTGGGCGTCTCGCTGGCGACGATTCGTCGCTGGACCGATGCCGGGCACATCGCCTGCTATCGCACGCCGGGCGGTCAGCGCCGCTTCGCGCGCCAGCAGCTCGATGAGTTCATGAACTCGATGCACCGCGACGGCGCCGCCGAGCACGGCCACGCCCCCGTAGAGCAGCAAGGTCCGAGCGCGAAAGTGGCCTGAGCAACAAGATCGCCTGCCGCAAAGTCGCTGGGCGCGCGCGTCAGGGCCGCGAGGTCGAGAGGATGGCGCCGGGCCGACCGGCCCGGCTCAGCTCGCCAATCGGCCGAACTTCTCGCGCAGGCGCCGGTAGAAGGAGCTTCCGGGGAGCTGGGCGATCGTGCCGATCTCGCCGACGAAGCGCGCATCGATCTTCCCTCCCGCCACGAGCTCGCCGGCCGGACGGCCGTCGAGCGCCACGTCGAGCGGCTCGCCCGAGCGATTGTGGATCGTCAGCCGGTCGCCTGGAGCGACCACCAGAGCGCGCGCCGTCAGTGAGTGCGGCGCGATGAACGAGACGACGAAGCCTTCGACGCCCCACGCCATCACGGGGCCGCCGTTGGCGAGGTTGTAGCCGGTCGACCCCGCCGGGGTGGCGACGACGAGGCCGTCGCAGCGCACGCTGCCCACTTCCTCGCCCTCGATCTCGTAGGCGAGCTCGGCGACGCGCTCGCCGACCTTGCGGTGGATCGCCACGTCGTTGACGGCCGCCTGACCGGACAGACCGGGCCGTTCGACGTCCTGCGCGCGTTCGGAGGCCGCCGTGCGCGCGGTCGCCTCCGCCGGCGAGCCCAGGCCGTCACCGTCGAGCACGATCGCCGGCAGGCGCAAGAGCTCGAAGTCGCCCTCGAGCGCGCGGCGCATCCCCTCCTCGAGCTCGTCGGGCTCGACCGTCGCGAGGAAGCCGATCTCGCCGAAGTTGATCGCGAACACGGGCACGTCGGTGCCCCTGTAGAGGCGCAGCGCGCGCAGGATCGTGCCATCGCCGCCCAGCGCGATGCACAGCTCGACGTCCTCCTTCAGCGGCGCGTCGAGCTCGAGGCCGGGTCCGCTCGTGAGCTGGTGCCTGCGCGTCTCGCGCTCGTCCAGGCGCAACTTGACACCGGCCTCGGCGGCGAGCTCGGCCAGGCGCTTCGAGCGCCGGCGTCGTCTCCTCGGGCCGTCGATGGGTGAAGACGGTGAACTCCCTCACGGCTCGACCTCCCGTGCCAGGTTCTCGAGCTCGGGCGCGCGCGCCTCGTCGAGAACCTCGCCGTGGCGGGCGCCGTTCGCGTTCGCCGGATCGGTCAGCCACACGAACGTCTCGCGGTTGCCCTTCGGCCCGGGTAGGCCCGAGGAGCTGTAGGAGACCACCCCGGCGCCGAGCGCCAACGCCGCCCCGCCGACCGACAGCAGCGCCGCCCGTCGCGTGTCGGCGTCGCGTACGACGCCTCCCTTGCCGACCCGCTCGCGTCCCACCTCGAACTGCGGCTTGATCATCGCGAGCGCGTCGTAGCCCGCTGCGAGACAGCCCAAGACGGCGCCGAGCACCTTCTCGAGCGAGATGAACGAGACGTCGATCACCGCCAGGTCGGGGACGAACGGCAGCATCGCCGGCTCCAGCGATCGCGCGTTCGTGCGCTCGAGCACGGTCACGCGTGAATCGTTGCGCAAGCTCCACGAGAGCGTCCCGTAGCCCACGTCGACGGCGATCACCTCGGTCACGCCCCGCTGCAGCAGGCAGTCGGTGAAGCCGCCGGTCGAGGCGCCCACGTCGATCGCCCGGCGCCCGGCCACGTCGAGCCCGGTGGCATCGAGGGCGTTTGCCAGCTTGACGCCGCCGCGCGAGACGTACGCCGGCCCCTGCGCGACGTGCAGTTGCTCGCCGTCGTCGATCAGCTCACCCGGCTTCTGCGCGCGGCGCTCGGCGACCCCGACGCGCACCTCGCCCGCCATCACCGACGCCGCCGCGCGGCTGCGCGAGGGGAACAGGCCCCGCTCGGCGAGCAGCGCATCGAGACGTCGCTTTCCCATGCCGCAAAACCCTTGCACATGTGGGGTTCACGACGCGAACGGATTCGCCCGGGCCGCGGGCGACCAGGAAGCCCAATCGCAGCGGCCCCGGCCAGAACGTGAAGCAGAGGAGCGGTCGGAAGCGGTGGCCGCCTAGCTGTAGTTCCCAGCCACGTTCGTCAGCTCGCGTAGGCGAGTGCCGGGCGGCTTGTGGCTGAGCGAGCCGTGTGGTCTGTTGAAGTTGTAGTGGCTCAGCCAGCCGGCAAGCGCCGCGGTGCGCTCGGCTGAGCTGCCGTAGATTGCGCCATAGGCCCAGCGGTTGGTGAGCGTCTGGATGAAGCGCTCGGCCTTGCCATTGGTGCGCGGGCGGTATGGGCGGGTGAAGAGGTGGCGGATGCCGAGCTCTGCCAGCGCGAGTGCGTGCGACCTCGAGCGGTAGCAAGCACCGTTGTCGGAGATCACACGCTCGACGGTGATGCCGAAGCCCGCAAACCAGGCGAGCGCTCGTCTGAGGAAGTCTGTGGCTGTCGCTCCGCGCTCGTCTGAAAGCACCTCGGCATAGGCCAGGCGCGTGGCGTCATCGACGGCCACGTGGACGAACTCCCAGCCGGTGGCGCCGAGCCGCTTGGCGCCGACCTTAAACTGGCTGCCACGGTGCCCGTTGACACGATGCCCGGCGCCGCGGGCGCTGATCCGTCCCAGCTTCTTGATGTCGAGATGCACGAGCTCGCCCGGGCGCTTTCGCTCATAGCGATTGGGCGGCTCAGGCGGTGAGAGCCTCGAACGCTTGCCCAGACCGATCCGTCTCAGGACAGCCGAGACCGTGGAGAGCGCCATCTGAAGCACCTCGGCGATCTCCGCGGCTGTCATGTGCAGGCGCCGCAGCGCCGCGATCGCCTGAACTCGATCGGCTGGCGTGCGGTGCGGGATGCATCTCGGCGCCGAGGAGCGATCGCTCAATCCCGCAGTGCCTTGCTCGCGCCAGCGCTTCAGCCAGCGATAGGCGGTGCGCTCGGAGATGCCGGCGGCCTCGGCGGCCGCTGCGACAGACCAAGATTGATCACTCACTCGATCGACGAGCAGCCGGCGGCTGTTCGGACAGGTGCGGGCATTACCGTGGAGCTTCATCCGGTGTCCTCCTTGGGTCTGGTTGGCTTCAGCACCGCCCAGCCTTCAAGGAGGCCCGGATGTCTACTGACGAACGTGCTTAGGAACTACAGCTAGCCATCCCACGTCGGGTGCGGAAGGCCGGAACGGATGCGCACCCGACCGTCGACCAGTTCCAACGCGTCCCGCAGGTGCTCGGGTGCAGGCTCGTAGCCACCCACCACAAGCGGCTCGTCGCCGTGGGGTCGGAGCACCACATGCGCGAAGACGTAGATCAAGCTCCACAGCGATTCGACCTCGGCGCAAATCGCTCGTAGGTCCTGCGTGGTGTACTCGTTCATCTTGAGCGGGTCCGATCCAACCCGGCTTGCCTTGGTCCGGAACATGACTGAGCGGACGCCGTCGCTCTCGCCAAACTCATCGAAATGCCAGTCGCCGTGAGCTATGTCGTTGCGGCGCGTGCACTCGGATATCACCGCTTTCCGGAGCGCCGCTTCGATGCTTTTCTCGGCCCTGTCGAACTCGGTGAGCGTCCGACCAGCGGCGAAGAATGCATTTGCGATCGGCTCGGCAGTCAGGGCGCTGAGCGCATAGTCGAGCAGCTTGCGCTCGATCCCACGCTCCCCCTGTCCTGCGATTCGCGTGGCGAACAGATTGCGCATGAGCGCGGTCAGTGCCGAGAACACTGCGACATACCGACCCAACGCGGCGAATGCATCGTCGTATGGCCCTGCCATTGCGGAGAGCGGACGACCCACGCTGCAGAGCTTACCCGGGAGATTACGGACGCGAGCAACGACCACGACGCCATCTGCCGCAAGGCTCACGATCGCTGCGTCGCCCTCGCTTTATGCCTGCCCCGGGGCTTCAAGCTCGCCAAGCGCGGGACACGCATGGAGCACGGCACATGGGCCGCGACATCACCGCGCTTATACAGAGGCTCCCCAAGTGTGATAGGCGTCACATATAGGTAGTAGAAGTATGTATAATGCTTGCATGGACGCCAAGCCGAAGCCCAAGACCCGCGAGAACCCGCAGCGCCAGAAGTCCTCGGAATCGGACTTCTCGCTGATGGAGTTCATGCGCCGCTACCCCGACGACAACGCCTGCCTGGACCGGCTCTGGCGCGAGGGCTTCGCCCCCGACGGCCACCACGCCCACTGCCCGAAGTGCGAGCGGACGCGGAAGTTCCACCGCACGAAAACGCGGGTCTCCTACACCTGCGACTCCTGCGGCCATCACCTACACCCGATGAAGGGCACGATCTTCGAGGGCTCGCCTATCTCGCTCCAGCTTTGGTTCTACGTCATGTACGTCATGGCGAGCACTCGATGTGGGGTCTCCGCGAAGCAGATGGAGCGCGAGATCGGGGTGACGTACAAGACGGCTCACCGGATGATGAAGAAGATCCGCACGCACCTGATGACCGACGAGGACGACCGGCTGCTGCGTGGCGACGTGGAGGTTGACGAGACCTCCTGGGGTGGCAAGCCGCGACGCCCGCAGGGCGAGGCGCGCTTCAAGACCTCACCGCAGGAGCGCCGCGAACGTGGAATCGCCTTCCGCGAAGCCAAGCCGACCGTACTCGGGATGGTCGAGCGTGGCGGCAGGGTCCGCGCCCGCGTGATCGCCTCACGCCACGGCGCACCGCTTAGTAGAGCCGTGACCGCGAACGTTAACCCCGAATCGATCATCTTCACAGACGATTGGGGCTCCTACAAGCCGCTGAAACGGACCTACGTCGATCACAAGGTCATCAACCATTCGGCCGGCGTCTACGTCGAAGGCGAGACGCACACGAACACGATCGAGGGGTTCTTCGGCAACCTCAAGACCGGGATGCGGGGGGCCTACAAGAAGGTCTCGCCGCAGTACCTACAGACCTACCTGAACGAGTACACCTGGCGCTACAACGCACGCCGCGTTGCCGCCCCGCTGTTCGAGCAGCTAGTTGTAGTTCCCAGCCACGTTCGTCAGCTCGCGCTTCAGCCAGCGATAGGCGGTGCGCTCGGAGATGCCGGCGGCCTCGGCGGCCGCTGCGACAGACCAAGATTGATCACTCACTCGATCGACGAGCAGCCGGCGGCTGTTCGGACAGGTGCGGGCATTACCGTGGAGCTTCATCCGGTGCCTCCTTGGGTCTGGTTGGCTTCAGTACCGCCCAGCCTTCAAGGAGGCCCGGATGTCTACTGACGAACGTGCTTAGGAACTACAGCTAGTCGTCCGCGCCGCTAGCGGGATCTAGATCCGGCTCTGGCTGGCGCGGCACGGCCCGGCGGACCAGCTTCTCGAAGTCGTCCTCCTTCGGGACTGGAATCTCGATTGGCTCGCCCTTCTTCGGCTGCGTTAGCTGAGTCTTGGGCGTAGGCTGCTCCTGTGGGGGATTCCGCCGATCGTCCATCTCAAGACAGTCTAGGGGCCGCGCTCGCAAGGGAAGAGGCTGAGCGCGATCGGGCTTACAGAGCCATCGGGCATTACACCGTCCAGTTCTCGCTGCTCATGTATGCCATGAGGCGGATCTGGTCCGGCCACATCGCACAGGGAGACGAGCAACGGCGGGAGCTGCTGGAACTCGCCTTTGGCGATACTGGCGCTTACCCGATCGCGCAGGCCTTCTTCGCTACGTGTAAGAAGGTCGCCGACCTAGACGATGACGAGAAGGCGATCTCCACAAAACTCCGCAAAGAAGTCGAAGCCGAGATAAGCGAAAGAAACAACATCGTTCACGGGGATTGGCTCATCGGGTTCTGGGTCAGCGGCTCAGAGCAACCCGTGGCGGCGCAGTTGGTGCGACTCAAGGCGTCCAGCCAAACCAAGCCATTCGAGTGGCGGTCCATGACGACGGATGAGCTGGACAAGATCACCGCTCGCGTAGAGCATCTCGCCAACGTCGTATGGCAGTTTGGCCTCGCGTGTACGCGGCTCGGCAAGCATCGAACACGACTTCGGGACCTAATCCACGTAGCAAGCGATGGGCGACTCGTCCAGCCCGAAGGAACTGTCTGGGTACTGCCAAATCCTCATGGCCCCTAGCGCGCTCAATCGGGAACGGACGTATGTTCCCGCCGCACGGACGGCATAAGCTTGCGCCGATGGGCGGGGACCTCCATGCCGTTCGCATGAAGCTGCATCGTGCCCAGGAACACTTGGAGACGCTGCACACGGCCGTTCAGGCATTCCTCTGGCGCAATGCTTATGACTCCCGCGTTGAGCTGGACGCTCAGGCGGACGAACTCGTCGTACTTGCGATCGTAAGAGAGCAGCCGCCTCGAGAGTGGGGCGCTCTCCTGGGGGACTTGATTCACAACCTGCGATCCGCCCTCGATCACCTCGCCATTGCGCTTGTGCAGCGCGCCGACCCCAGCGCGAAAACGAGCACCACCGCGTTTCCCATCTTCGAGACGGACCCCGGCGGGCCGAACGCGTCCAAGCGCGACAAGGACGTCTGGAAAAAGATGGTCAAAGGAATGTCCGCCGAACATCTCGCAGCGGTCAGAGGTGTCCAGCCGTTCAATACGCCAATCCCCGAAGGGCTCGTGAACACGCTGACGGTCATTAGGAACCTTTCCAACGCCGACAAGCACCGAGTCCTCATCCCGATCGGTGGCGTCGCTGGCGGACGCGTAATGCTTGAACCGCTGAAGCTCGATGGCTGGCAACTCAACGTTGCCCTGGTGGACGACGTTCCCGTTCGACAGCTCGAGCACGACGCAGAAATCGCACGCTTCGGCTTGACCCGCCTCGTACCTGACCCTGACATGGACGTGGATGTGCGGGGCAGCTTTGGAGTGAGCGTGACCTTGGATGAACACGTTCCCCCGGGCTCCGGCATTGATGTCGTGCTCCGTTCGAGCTATACGCGCGTGCTGGACATCGTCAACGACTTCGAGGCGCGCTTCTTTTGATCCCTGGCGCTGGCGCAACTAAGCACACCCCCGTCGGAGCGCTATAGCCGAGCGCGCCGCAGTATCTCCGCAGCCGTGACCTCCAGCGCCGCCGCCAGCTTCACGAGCGTTTGCAGCGACACGTTGAACTCGCCCCGCTCTATCGCCCCGAAGTAGCTCCGGTCGAGTCCGGCGTGCGCCGCGAATCCTTCCTGTCCGTAGCCACGCTCCCGGCGCAGCGCACGCACCGTCGCGCCGAAGGCGATCGTCACCGCCGTCTTCTTGCGGGGCATCGCTCAGACCTCGATGAAGCCGAGGGTGTCGAAGCGCTCCAGGGCGCTCGACTGGTGGACTGAGCGAGCCGTGACGACGAGGATGCCCACGGCGGCGAGGCTGGCTACCGCCTCGTCCACGGCCTGCCGCCCGATCCCGCGCAGGGCGCGGATCAACTGCTCTCGCGTGCGCCCGCCCTGAGCGCCCGCTAGGTGGAGGATCACCAGGCGTTCGGCCCTCGCCAGGGTTTCGCCCGCTTTCGGCGTACTTGGCTCTTGCATGGGAAGGTCCTGCCTTTCCGTGCCACGGGGGCGGGCTGTTTGCGCAGTGCCGCCCCCAATTATTGAAGTGGCCGGAAGCTAGGCCGGGGCCGGGACGGAAGAAGTACCTACCTGTGCTACCCATATGTGCTCAAGATCACAGATGGCGCCGTCCAACGGGCGCATCATGTTGTGCGTACCCCGCAGCACTGCAGTAACTGCAGCATCCCTCCTCCCTCGAAACGGCCCGCCTCCCCAGCGGGTCGTTTCATTTAAGGACCGGTCCCCGCCGACCGGCTCTGGTTGACCGCCGATGGCCCGCGGAGAGGCGCGCCCGGTGGTCCCTGGACGATCTCAGCCGGCTGAGCGGCGCTCAGGCCCCGACGATCGCCGACTGGCGATCGGAGATCGCCGCCGCGACTCGTTCGGCGATCCGCTCCGGCGTGAAGCCGATCTCCTCGTGCAGCAATGCCGGCTTTCCGTGCGTCACGTAGCGGTCCGGCAGGCCCACGCGCAGGATGCGCGGCGTCGCGCCGGCTTCGTTCAGGGTCTCCCACACGGCCGAGCCGAAGCCTCCTGCGAGCACCCCCTCCTCGACCGTCACGAGCAAGTCGTGCTCGGCAGCGAGCTGAGCCATCAGGCCCGCGTCGATCGGCTTGGCAAAGCGCGCGTCGACGACCGTCACCGACAGATCCTGACCCGAGAGCTCATCCGCCGCCGCCAGCGCCTTGCCGACACCGCTGCCGTAGCCGATCAGCGCGACGCGTCTGCCCGCTGCCTCGCCGGCGCCGCCCTCGCGCAGGATCTCTCCCGTGCCGATCGCGATCGGGTGCGGCTCCTGCGACAGCTCCACGCCCGTGCCCTCGCCGCGCGGGTAACGCAGCGCGATCGGGCCGTCGAACAGCAAAGCGGTGCGCAACATGTGCACCAGCATCGCCTCGTCGCGCGGCGCCATCAGCACGATGTTCGGCAGGCAGCGCAGGTAGGCGATGTCGAACGCGCCATGGTGCGTCGGGCCGTCGTCGCCGACCAGCCCGGCGCGGTCCATCGCGAAGACCACGTTCAGCTTCTGCAGGCACACGTCGTGCACGATCTGGTCGTAGGCCCGCTGCAGGAAGGTCGAGTAGATCGCCGCCACTGGCTTTGCGCCCTCGAGCGCGAGCCCCGACGCGAACAGGATCGCCTGCTGCTCGGCGATACCCACGTCGAAGTAGCGCTCGGGCATCGCCTTCTGCAGGATGCTCAACCCCGTTCCCGAGTTCATCGCCGCCGTGATCCCGATCACGCGCTGGTCGCGTTCGCACTCGCGCACGAGGGCCTCGCCGAAGACCTGTGTGTATTGCGGCGCCGGACGCTTCGCAGCCTTCGAGGTCATCCGGTTCGAGCGCGTCGCCGGAACGGTCGGGAGCCCGTTTGCGATCGACTTAGGCTTCGCCGCGTGCCACTGCTCCATGCCCTCGAGGCCGCCGTCCTCGGCCGGGGCGAAGCCCTTCCCCTTGACCGTCGCGATGTGCACCACGACCGGGCGTTCCGCCGCCAGCGCCTCCTTCAGCGCCTCGCGCAGCGCGTGCACGTCGTGTCCGTCGATCACGCCCATGTAGGCCCAGTCGAGCTCCTCCCACCACAGGCCCGGCGCCCAGAACGCCTTGATCGACTCCTTCAGCTGCGGTCCGAGCCGCTCGAAGGCCGAGCCGATACCGCCCGGCAGGCGCGTGAGGCCGCCCTCGACGCCTGCGCGTGCGTGCCACAGCTTCGGGTTCAGCCGCACGCGGTTGAAGTAGCGAGACAGCGCTCCCACGTTCGGTGCGATCGACATGCCGTTGTCGTTGAGCACGACCACCATCGGCGTGCCCAGGCCGCCGGCCTGACCGATCGCCTCGAACGCCACGCCGCCGGTCATCGCTCCGTCGCCGATCACCGCAACGACCTTGCCATCGACCTCGCCCTCCAGATGGCGCATGCCCTCCTTGATGCCGACCGCGTAGCCGATCGACGTGGAGGCGTGCCCCGCGCCCATGATGTCGTGCTCTGACTCCTCGCGCGAGCAGAACGGCGCGAGTCCGTCGTACTGGCGAATCGTCGCCAGCCGGTCGCGACGGCCGGTGAGGACCTTGTGCGGGTAGGCCTGATGGCCGACGTCCCAGAGGATCTTGTCCGTCGGCGAGTCGAGCACCGAGTGCAGGGCGACCGCCAGCTCGCATGTGCCGAGGTTCGCGCCGAAGTGCCCGCCGATCTCACCGACGGTGTCGATGATGTGCGTGCGCACTTCCTGTGCGAGCGTCTGCAGTTCCTGCTCGGAGAGCCCGCGCAGGTCCTGCGGGCCCTCGATCCTGTCGAGCAGCTTCTCGTCGCTTTCGGGCTTCTGCTTTCGGCTCATGAGGTCCGTGTGTAGATGAAGTCCGCAATTCGTTCGAGCTCATCCGTCGCCCGCTCGCTGTGGCGATCGCCGGCGCCGGCGGCGATGACAGGCGCGGGCGTGCGCTGCGCTGCTTCGCTCAGTGCGCGCACCGCCGTGGCATGCGATTCGGCCGCCAGTTCTTTGGCCCGATCAATCCCAAACTCGCTCACGTATGTCTGCTTGCCATGACGCTCATCGCTGCCTCGCGGCTTTCCAAGGGCGTCGTCCGTGCCCGTCACGTCGAGTATGTCGTCCACTATCTGAAACAACACGCCGAGCTCCGAGGCAAAAAGACGAAGGGGAACGGCCGCAGGTCCATCCGCGACCCCTCCCAACAGTAGTACGCACAGCACAGAGGCACCGATCAGCCGTCCGGTCTTCAGCTCGTGCAGCCGTCGCAGCGAGGCGCCTCCGGCGGACGTGCCCGCCTCGACGTCGACGTACTGACCGCCGACCATGCCGTTCACGCCGGTCGCCGCCGCGAGCTCGGCCGCCGCGAGCAGCACGCGCTCCGGCTCCGATCGTTGGTGGGTGAGCAGGTGATGGAAGGCCTCCGCATAGAGACCGTCGCCGGCCAGGATCGCCACGCCCTCGCCGAACTTCACGTGGCACGTCGGCTGGCCGCGGCGCAGCGCGTCGTCGTCCATCGCCGGCAGGTCGTCATGGATCAGCGAGTACGTGTGCACCAGCTCGAGCGCCGCCGCGAGCGGCATCACCTCCTGCGGCTCCATTCCGACCGCGCGCGCCGTCGCGAGCGCGAGCACCGGGCGGATCCGCTTGCCGCCGCCCAGCAGCGAATAGCGCATCGCCTCCTCCAGGCCCGACGTCAGTGCCTCTTCGGAGAAGCGCAGCCCGGCCAGGTAGCGCTCGACGTCGTCGCGAAGGTTCTCGGGGTAGGTAGCGCTCACGGGCGGCCGGAGACCCCTACAGCAGGGTGTCCTGACCGGGCGGCGGAGCCGGGACCTCGGCGCGCGTGAGCTCCTCGAGCTCCGACGCGGCCTGCGTGGCGAGCGTCGCGCAGTCCTCGACCATCGTCGCCGCCGCGTCCTGAGAGAGCTCGCCCGAACGCAGCTGCTCGGCCGCCCGCTCCAGGCGGGCGATCAGGTCGTCGAGGTGCTCCGTGCTCGCGCTGCTCATCAGATCGTCGCATTCTCGCGCACGTCCCGGAGGACTGCCCCGAGCACGCCGTTGACGAACGCCGGTGCCTCCGCGCCACAGAACGTCTTCGCGCTCTCCACGGCCTCCTCGATCGCCCCCTCCGGCGGGATCGGCTGCTCGCCGGGAACTGCATCGGGGTGCAGCATCTCGATCAGCGCGACGCGCATGATGCTGCGCTCCAGCGGCTGAATCCGCTGGACCGGCCAGCCGTGCGAGTGGCGGTCGATCACCTCGTCGAGCTCCGGCGCGCGATCGGCCGCAGCGTGTGCCAGCGCGCGCACGAACATCGAATCCTTGGAGGCGAACGTCTCCGCCAGCGGGCGGCCCGTGAGGTCGTGCTGGTAGAGCGCCACCACCGCTGCCCGGCGCTGCTCGGAGCGACGCATCGCTACGCGCGCGCCACGTATTCGCCCGAGCGGGTGTCAACGCGGATGCGCTGGCCCGGCTCGACGAACAGCGGCACCTGGATCACGGCGCCCGTCTCCAGCGTCGCCGGCTTGGTCCCGCCGCCGGATGCCGTGTCGCCGCGCACGCCCGGGTCGGCCTGGGTGACCTCGAGGTCGATCGTGCTAGGCAGCTGCAGGTCCGACGGCTGGCCGTCGATGAACAGCACGTCGACCTCGGTGCTCGGCGGCGTCCAGCGCAGCCCCTCCGCGATCGCCGTTTCGGGCACCGCGATCTGTTCGAAGGACTGCGTGTCCATCATGTGCGCATCCGTGCCGTCCGCATAGAGGAATTGCATCTTGCGCGCCTCCGTGCGCACCTCGCGGAACTTCTCCCCCGCCCTGAACGTGCGGTCGATCACGTTGCCGTCCGATGCCCTGCGCAGCTTCGTGCGCACGAACGCGCCGCCCTTGCCCGGCTTCACGTGCTGGAACTCGAGGATCTTGAAGATCGTCCCGTCGACCTCGATGTGGTTGCCGTTCTTGAATTGGTTGGTTGAGATCAAGAAAACACCTGCAAATACGCCATTTTCTGATGTGGTTGACGTTCTGGCGCCGCCGCTAGCTTAGCCCCTCCGACGTGCGAGGCCGGCATCGAAGATTGGCTCAGGAGTCGGCAAGCGATGGCCCCGCACGCGATATGATGATTTCATATGTCGCGCCTCCTCTCCGTATCGGTCCCCGATGAGCTGGCTGCCGAGGCAGAAGCACTCGCCCGCGCAACCGGCAAGACCAAGAGTGAGATCGTGCGCGATGCGCTGCGTCGTCACGTGCAGCACGAGCACTTCTCCGACCTCCAGCGTTACGGTCGCGGCCGAGCCGAGGCGCTGGGACTCGCACCCGAAGATGCCGAAGAGCTGGTTGACGATCTGCGCGCAACGCGGATGTGACTCCGCGGGCGCTCTGCGACACGAACGTACTCGTATCGGCGCTCATTGCTGGAGGTCCACCGAGCCGAGTCATCGAGGCAGCGATCGACGGCCGGGTAGATCTTGTGCTGGCCGATCCTGTGATCGACGAGCTCGAGCGCGTTCTGGCGCTCAAGCTCGGTTTTGGACCCGAGCGCCTGCGCGACGTCACTTCACTTCTCGCGAACATCTCAGTTGGGCGCATTGGGCCACCTGTGCAGCCTGTCGAGGCGATCACAGGCGATCCCGACGACGATGTGATTCTCGCTTGCGGCGTGAGCGCAGGCGTCGATGTCATCGTGTCGGGCGACCGTAGGCACATGCTCCCGGTTCGCGTGCATCGGGGAATCCGCATCGTCAGCCCTCAGGCTCTACTCGCCGAGCTGACAGGTCCGTGACGCACATCCGACCTGGGCGATTCTTACGAGCCTGGCCTCCACCTAAACAGTGAGAACAGGGTGGAACCGCTACCACAACGAGCTGCTCATGCTACAGTATGAGCATGTCTCTGGATCATCGTCTGCAGATCCTGATCGACGACGAGCGCCATCGGCGAATCTCTGCTGTCGCGCAGGAACGCGGCGTGTCCGTCGCCACTGTGGTGCGCGAGGCAATCGACCGTGGGCTCGCAAGCCCCGATGCACAACGACTTGCCGCCGGGCGGCGCCTGCTCGAGGCTCCCGACATGCAAGTTCCCGAACCGGCTGAGCTGCGTGGCGAGCTCGACGCGCTGCGCGGTCGACGCGCGTGATCCTGCTCGATACGACCGTCCTCGTCTACGCCAAGGGGCAGGACCACCCTTTGCGCGATCCCTGTCGAGAGCTGATCGAGGCGGTGGCGGACCGGCGCATCGAGGCGACGACGACCGTTGAGGCGATTCAGGAGTTCGTTCATGTCCGCGCCCGACGACGCGATCGAGCCGATGCTGCTTCGCTCGGCCGCGACTACGCCGAGCTGCTCTCTCCCCTGCTGAACCCGACGATCGATGATCTCAACGCCGGGTTCGCCCTGTTCGAGCGCACGCGGGCACTTGGCGCTTTCGACGCCGTGCTCGCCGTGTGCGCGGCTCGGGCCGGGCTGCGCGCGCTCGTCTCCGCCGACAGTGGCTTCGCCGACCTTCCCGAGATCCCCCACGTCCTCCCAGATCGCGAGGGGTTGTCGACGTTGCTCGCCAGCTAGAGCTTTCGCTGCCAGGCGAACAACGATCACTCCACTCAAGCATCGCCGCCCCGCAACCGATGCCAACCCATGACGCGCATCGCACGCGAGAACGCCCCCTGGGCCCTGGCCGCGCTCGCCGGCTGCACCCTGCTCGCCTGGCTCGGTCTGAAGAGCTTCGCCTGGAGCGACTACGAAACCGAGTCGCGCCCGGCCTTCGAAGCACTCGTGCACGGCCACCTCACGGCCTTCCTGCAACTCGCCCCCGCCTACGGCGGCTCGCTCGTCGAGCGCGCGCCGTTTGCGCTGATCCCAGGACTGTGGAGCGGCGGAGCGCTTGCCGTCTACCGCGCCGTCGCCGTGCCCTGCCTGCTCGCCGCCGCGCTGCTCGGCATCCACCTCGTTGCCCGCATGCGCAGCGAAGGACGACCGCTGTTCGCGCGCGCCCTCGCGCTGGCCGTGTGCGTCGTCAACCCGCTGACCCTGCGCGCACTCGAACTCGGCCACCCCGAGGAGCTGCTCGGCGCCTGCCTGTGCGTCGCGGCAGTGCTGCTCGCGGCCAGCGAGCGGCCGCTATGGGCCGCCCTCGCGCTGGGCCTCGCCGTGGCCAACAAGGAGTGGGCGCTGCTCGCGGCCGGTCCCGTGCTACTCGCGCTGCCGCCGCGACGGCGCCCCGCGCTGATCGGCTGCTCGCTCGCAGTCGCGGCGCTCGTGCTCGCGCCGCTGCTGCTGGTCGGCTCCGGCGGGTTCTCCTCCGCCCTGCGCGCCAGCGCGACCCCGCCCGGCGTGCTCTTTCACCCCTGGCAGGTGTTCTGGTTCCTCGGCCACCACGCTCCCGCCTCGCCCGGCGCCGGCGCGGCGCTTGCCCACGGCTATCGCCTGGGGCCCTCGTGGACGAGCACGATCGCCCATCCCCTGATCCTCGCGGCCGGACTCGTGCTGCCGCTCGCGCTGTGGCTGCGCGAGCGCCGCCCGCAGCGCATCGGCCTGCGCGCGGCGCTGCTGCTGCTCGCGCTGTTGATGCTGCTGCGCTGCCTGCTCGACACGTGGGACATCGCCTACTACCCGCTGCCATTCGTGCTCGCGCTGCTCGCCTGGGAGGCGCGCGGCGCGATCGCACGCCCGCCCGTACTCAGCGCAGCCGCCACCGTGCTCGCCTACCTCAGCTTCATCTGGCTGCCCAACCACGTCTCGGCCGACCTGCAGGCGGCCTTCTTCCTCGCCTGGTCGCTGCCGCTCGCGATCGCACTCGCCGCGCGCCTGTTCGCACCGTCGCCCGCCGAGGTGCAGGCCACGGGCCCGCGCGAGCGCCGTGGCAGTGCTCAGGAGATGACCGTCAGCGCCTTCTCCAGGCCGTTGAGAACTTCCTGAGAGCCCTCGCGCACGACCAGCAGGTCCTCGATCCGCACGCCGAGCTCGCCCGGGATGTAGACGCCCGGCTCGACCGTCACCACGTTGCCCGCCCGCAGCGGCTGCTCGCTTTCGATCCGCGACAGGCGCGGCGCCTCGTGCACGTCCATGCCCACGCCATGGCCGAGCCCGTGGCCGAAGTGCTCGCCGTGCCCGGCACGCTCGATCACAGCTCGCGCGACGGCGTCCACGTCACGTCCCGTCGGGCCGGCCTGCACCGCCGCCACGCCCGCTTCCTGGGCGGCAAGCACGAGCTCGTAGACCTCGCGCGCCTGCGCCGAGATGCCCTCACCCGTGGCGTACGTGCGCGTGCAGTCCGAGCAGTAGCCCTCGTGCATCGCGCCCCAGTCGATCGTCACGAGCACGTCGCGTGGGATCGCCTCCCCGCGCGGCTCTGCGTGCGGAAGCGCGCCGTGCGCACCCGCAGCGACGATCGAGGAGAAGCTCGGCGCCTCAGCTCCCAGGCGGCGCATGCGCAGCTCCAGCTCGATCGCAACATCGCGCTCTGAGCGCCCGACGAGACCCGCTTCGAGTACCCCCTGGAGCGCCTCGTCGGCGAGCTCCGCCGCCGCGCGCATACGCCCTATCTCACCCTCGTCCTTGACCGCGCGCAACCGCTCGACGGCGCCCGCGCACTCAGCGAGCTCCCACCCTTGCGGCAGCGCCGCCGCCAAGCGCGCGCGATCGGCGACCGTCGTGCTCGCGTCGTCATAGCCGAGCTTGCCGCTCGATTGGTCGAGCGAGGCCGCGGCCGCCTCGATCAGGCTGCCCGTGACGATCTCGCGCTCGAACGCCGGCGGGACCTGCTCAGCCGACTGGATCGTGTAGCGAAAGTCCGTGAAGAAGCGGTGCTCTCCCCCTCCCCGGCCGCGATCAGCGCCAGGCCGTTGGAGCCCGTGAAGCCGCTCACGTAGCGCAGGTTGATCGGCGCCGCCACGAGCAGCGCGTCGAGCTCGCGCTCGCGCAGCGCCGCCACCAGCCGCTGCACGCGCGCGGCCTCGGCCCCAGCCCCGGCGCTCATCGCGCGCCCCCGTCGAGCTCCTCGCGCAGCAGCGCGAGCGCGTCCGCGTACCCCTCCGCGCCGCGGCCCGAGATCGTCGCGACGCAAAGCTCGCCGATCACCGACGTGCGCCGCCACGGCTCGCGCGCCTGCACGTCTGAGAGATGGACCTCGACGGCCGGCACGCCTGCGATCTCCAGCGCATCGCGCAGCGACCACGCATAGTGCGTCCACGCGCCCGGGTTGAGGATCACCGCATCCGCCTCATCGCGCAGCGCGTGCAGGCGCTCGACGAACGCGCCCTCATGGTTGCTCTGGAAGAAGCTCGCGTGCAGCCCGAGCTCCGACGCCCTCTCGGCTACCCGCTGCTCGAGCTGCGCCAGACTCAGCGAGCCGTAGAGAGCAGGGTCCCGCCGACCCAGCTGGTCGAGGTTGACCCCGTGCATCACCTCTATGCGCAGGCCTGGTTCGGTCATCGTCAGGACATCATCACTGCTGCGCGAGCTCCGCGACGGCCGCCTGCAGCTCTGCCTCGGCGACGGTGCAGCCCGTGCGCGCCTGGCCCGGCTCTGCGAGCAGCACGAACGGCAGCTCCGCGCCGACGCGCTTCTTGTCGCGCGCCGTCGCCGCCACGACCTGCTCCGCGCTCGCGCCTTCGAAGCTCACCGGCAGCTCGCGCGCCAGCAGCAGCTCGCGTACCTGCTCGCGCAGCGCCTCCGCGCCCGACAGGCGCAGCGCCGCGAGCAGCCCGATCCCAACCGCCTCACCATGGCTGTAGCGGTGGTAGCCCGTCACCGTCTCGATCGCGTGGCCGACCGTGTGCCCGAGGTTGAGCACTTGGCGGCGCCCCGCGTCGCGCTCGTCCGCCGCGACCACCGCGAGCTTCGTGCGCGCGCATGCCAGCACGATCTGCTCGTCGAGATCCTCGCCCGCAGCCACCCGCTCCCACAGTGTCCCCCCTGCGATCAGCGCCGTCTTCAGCACCTCCACCCAGCCCGCCGCGAGCTCTCTCGGCGACAGGCTTTCCAGCGTGTCCGGATCGACGAGCACGCCCGCCGGCTGGTGGTAGGCGCCGACGTAGTTCTTCGCCTCCGGCAGGTCAACGCCCGTCTTGCCGCCATAGGCCGAGTCGACTTGCGCGACCAGGGTCGTCGGCACCTGCACGACGGGCACGCCGCGCTGGTAGGTCGCCGCGCAGAAGCCCGCCAGATCGCCGACGACGCCGCCGCCGAGCGCGATCACGTGATCGGCGCGCGTGGCGCCCGCCGCCACCAGCGACCGCCACACCGCTTCCGCCGTCGCAAGCGTCTTCTCGCCCGGCTCGATCGCGATCGTCCCGGCCAGCTCGCCCAGCTGCTCGCCGTAGAGCGCACCCACGCTCTGGTCGGTCACGAGGAACGACCGCGAGCGCGAGCGATCCAGCGGCCACAGCTCCCGCCCGGCCTCCG
Source organism: uncultured Solirubrobacteraceae bacterium (assembly GCA_963714215.1). Classification (GTDB taxonomy): domain Bacteria; phylum Actinomycetota; class Thermoleophilia; order Solirubrobacterales; family Solirubrobacteraceae; genus Palsa-744. The sequence continues at coordinate 336,414 of CAVQNP010000002.1, read as the reverse complement.
AGCCGAGCGCGCGCATCAGCCCGCGTCCGATCAGCACCGGGTACTCGCCCGAGGCGCTCGCCGCCCACAACAGGCGCGTGCCCTGCGGCGCCGCCGCCAGCGCGCGCAGCGCTGCGAGCACGCGCGGCGCACCGCCCAACGAAAGCGGCGGCAGGATCGCGTCGGCCGCACGCTCATACAGCTCGCTGCGCTCGCCGTGCAGCGCGATGAACGCCTCGCGGTCGCGCGCCAGCGGGCGCTGCATCGCCCCTGACAGCGCCTCGCCGCCCGCGCCGCCGCCGACGCGCTCCCACGCCCGCTCGGCCTCGATGTCGAGCAGCACGACGACGTGAGGCTCCAGCGCCGTCCGAACGCGCGCCGAGAGGATGCTGCCGCCGCCGAGCGCGATCACCGCCCCCGGCGCTGCCGCGTCGAGCAGCTCGCACACGAGCTGCTCCTCGGCCGCGCGAAAGGACTCCTCGCCGCCGCGCTCGAACTCCTCGGCGACCGAGTGCCCGAAGCGCTCGGCCAGCAGCTCGTCGCTGTCGATCGCCTGCACCCCGAGCGCCTGCGCGAGCTCGACCGCGATGGTCGACTTGCCCGCGCCCATGAAGCCGATCAGGACCAGCGCGCGCCGCGGCGCCTGCGCTACGGCAGCCATCCGATCCGCTCCGTGTAGGCACGGAGAGCCTCGCGCACGTCGTCGATGTGGTCGCCGCCGAACTTGCGCCGGTAGGCGTCGGCCAGCACGAACGCGACCATCGCCTCCCCCACGACGCCGGCCGCCGGCACCGTGCACGAGTCGGTGCGCTCGCGCAGCGCCTGCGCCGGCTCGTGCGTCTCGGTGTCGACCGAGCGCAGCGGCTTGGTCAGCGTCGGCAGCGGCTTCATCGCGCCGCGCACGATCAGCGGCAGACCGTTGGTCATGCCGCCCTCCAGGCCGCCAGCGTGGTTGGTCTCGCGGTAGAAGCCCCGCACCGAGGAGTAGTAGATCTCGTCGTGCGCCTGGGAGCCCGGCAGCCCTGCGATCTTGAACGCATCGCCGATCGAGGCGCCCTTGACGGCCTGGATCGAGCAGACCGCCATCGCCAGGCGCCCGTCCATGCGCTCCTCCCAGGAGACGTGCGAGCCGAGCCCCGGCACGAGGCCGAACGCCTGCACCTCGAACACGCCGCCGAGCGACTCGTTCGCCTTGCGCAGGTCGTCGATCTCGCGCACCATCGCGCGCGTGGCGTCGGTGTCGAGGCAGCGCACGGGCGAGCTGTCGACCTCGGCGAAGTCCTCGAGCGTCAGCTCGCGACCGGGCTCGGGGGCATGTACCGAGGCGATCTGCACGACGTGCGAGCGGACCTCCACACCGAGCGCCCGCAGGAAGGACTTGCACAGCGCACCGCCTGCCACGCGCGCCGCCGTCTCGCGCGCGGAGGCGCGCTCGAGGATGTTGCGCACGTCTGACTGCTTGTACTTCTGCGTGCCCACGAGGTCTGCGTGACCGGGCCGCGGGAGGTGCACCTCGGCGACCTCCTCGTCGACCGGCCACGGGTTCATCCGCTCCTCCCAGTTGGCGTAGTCGCGGTTGGCGACCTGCAGCGCAATCGGGCCGCCCAGCGTGCGGCCGTGGCGGATGCCAGCCGTCACCTCGGCGGCGTCGCGCTCGATCTTCATGCGCCCGCCGCGCCCGTGCCCGAGCTGGCGGCGCGCCATGTCCTCGTTGAGGTCCTCAGGAGCGATCCGCAGGCCCGCGGGCAGGCCCTCGACGACGCACGTGAGCCCAGGCCCATGCGACTCGCCGGCTGTGATCAGACGGAGCGACACGCTCGCAAGCTTATTTGCTGCGCCGTCAGCGCCGGAATGCCGCGCCCCACGCCGAGGCGTGAGCGCGCGCGGCGAAGGCGTGGTCGGCGCCCCGGAACACGAGCACGCTGCCGTCGCTCGAGTAGCGCAGTCCAGGCACGGCCAGCAGGCCGTATTCGCGCAGGATCTGCAGGCCGGCCTTCGATCCGCCGGCGGTTACATCCGCCACACCGGCGATCTTCGCGGCCTTCGCAGCCTTGCCGACCGCTCCGGCTTTGGCCTTGATCGCTTCGATCTTGACGACGTGCAGCTCGTAGGTGATCGCCGTGCCTCCGAGCGGCACGTATTCGAGTTCCTCCGTGTCGCCTTCTTTGAGGTCGATCGCCTGGCACTGCGAAGCGCTCGGCAGGCAAGCCGCGCTGCCGCGCAGGATCGCTTCGCCGACCAGCGTGAACGTCGCGCTCTTGCCGCCCGCGACAACGCCGCGGAAGACGATCAAAGGCTGGGTCGCCGACGGCAGCGGCTGCTGGCGCCCGAGGTCCTCATACGAGGTGAGCCCGGCGCTGAGCACCGGTGTACCCGCCGGGGCCGTGCCGAACAGGACCGAGACCTTGTAGGCCTTGCTCGGCTTGGAAGCTTTCTTTTGCTGCTGCGTGCCGCCGCTCTGCGAGTTGGTTTCCGAGCCGGAGCCACCCGAGCCCGATCCTTCCGAGCCGGAGCCCGAGCTGCTTTCACCGCTTGAGCTGCTGCCCGAGCCGGCGCCGCCCGCCGTCGTGCCCGAAGCGCTCGCCGACGTCGCGGCGGTGCTCGCGCTCTTCACGCCCGGAAGCGGCTTGAAGGGATTGCGCGTAGCTCCTCCGACCGTCTGCTCGGCGGCGCCGCTGGTCGTCTCAGCGGCCGACGTCTTCGTCACCGCGGCCGCGGTGACCGCGATCCCCGAGGTCTTCGGCACCGCCGCCGGTGCGCTCGCGGCCGGCGCAGGCGAGCTCGAGCCACCACCGCCAAGGACGGCGTACACGATCGCAGCGAGCAGCGCAACGCCCAGCAGGGCGAGCACCGGCGTCACTCGCCGGTCGAACAGGTCTGACTTCAGCGAGTTGAAGAAGGCGCTCATCGAACCGCTCCGATCGTCGCAGCCGGCGCCGGCGAGGCGCCGGCGCTGCTGCTCGGCGTGCTTGCCGTGCTCGCCGCGCTACCCGGCGTGGCCGGCGAGGACGGAGTTGCGCCCGCCGTCAGCCCCTGGCTGGCCGGCAGCACGTACGCTGTCGCCGTGATCGTGCCGGTCAGCTGCTTGGCCGACCCTTCTGTACCCGCAGGTTCGAGCTTGACCGCCTGCAGCGTCAGCAGGCGCCCGCTCACCTGAAGGCCGCCGCTGGAGGTGCGCACGGTCGCCGTGTTGAGCTGCTGGAAGAGGTGGTAGAGGTCGTTGAAGCTGCCGCCGAACACGAACGTGAACGGCATCTGCGTGAAGCCGGCGCTCGCCGCTGCCGCGACAGCGGTGCTCGAAGCCGAGCTGGCGCTCGAGCTGCCGACGCCGCCCCCGGTCGTGATCGAGGTGAACTGCACGTGCTTCTCGTTCGTGGCCTGAGCAAGCTGGTACATCAGCGAGGGCACTTCTTCGCTCGCCGGCACGGCTTTGCCGAGGCTCACCACCGAGGAGTACGCCGAGGAGTAGCGCTGCTGCGCGGCGCGCGCGCTCGCGGCGTCGCCCTGGGCACTCGCCAGCTGAGCGCTGGCCGTGCTCACTTCGCTGTTCAGTTTGCTCGCCTTGCTGCGCTCAGGCGAGACCAGCAGCAGCCAGACGGCCGCCAGCAGGGCAAGGGCCATTACGCCGATCAGGACGAGTCGGTCGCGCGTGGTCACTGTCCGCCTCCCGTCGATGCCGTCAGCTTCGTGCCGGAGCCACTGCTCGCAGTGGGCGTCGGCAGGGGTTCAAAGGTGATCTGGACGGTGAAGGTCGGGCTCTGCGCGTTGCAGTTGCCGTGGCTCGAGGTGCCCGCGCCGGTCGAGCTCGCTTTGGCCGAGCTCTGCAGGCTGACCGCGCTGACGCCGTCCATCAGGCGCAGGCGCTGGAGCGTCAGGGCAACCTCCGCCTGGGTGGAGGCGCAGCCGCCGAGCGTCATCGTCGGGACGCTGCCGGGCGGGGTCGAAGACGTAGCCGAAGCCGCCGTCGCAGTTGCCGTCGCCGGCGCGCTCGGCGCCGAGATCGTCGTGGGCGTCGCGCCGACCGTGCCGTCGATCGAGGAGATCGAGGCGTCACGGGGCAGCACGCGGCCGAGCTCGTGGAACGCGTGCGCCCAGTCAAAGCGTGAGTCGACGACCGCCTCGACCGCCTGCATGCGCTGTTCGCGCAGCGCGACGAAGCTCGTGTAGGGGGTCAGCGCGGTGGCAGCCTCCTGCGCGCGCTGGGTCTGCGCCGTGATCGAGGCGAGTTTGCCCTTGCGGTCGGAGACCTGGTGGCGCGCCATGCCGTACAGCAGCACGAGCACCGCCAGCACGCCGAGCGCGCCCAGCACGATGTAGGCGGCGCCGCCCGAGCGTCCGACGCCGACCGACCCGCCGCGGCGCTCTTCGGAGGGGATCAGGTTTACGGCCTTCATCGCGGCGCCTCCGTGGCGGCGAGACCCGCCGCGACCGCCAGGCGGTTGGTCGAGACCTTGCCGTTCAGGTTCGCGTCGACGAGGCCGACGACCTGCTTGCGGACCTCCATGCCGAGCGCTGACTGAAGCGCCTCGGCGAAGCCCGGAAGATCGAGCGCGCCACCGCTGAGGGCGACGTGTGACACTTCCCCGCCCTGCTCCTGCGTGCGGTGGAAGTCAAGTGAGTTGCGCACCTCTCCGGCGATCTCGCGCACGCCGTTCTCGATCACGCCGCGGATGTCCTCCTCGGAGCGAGCCGAAGGAGCGCTCTGCGCAGGCGCCGGCGGAGCCTGCGCCGCGGCGATCTGCTCGGCGTAGCCCAGCGCGCGTTCCTGCGCCTCGTACTGCTTGCGAGCAGCCTCCGTGTCCTCCGTCGGCTGCTCCGCCGCGACGTCCTGCTCAGCGGCGGGCTGCTCCTCGGAGGGCTCGGCCGGCTCGTGCTCGAGCGCCGCTTCGAGCGCCGTCACAGCGTCCTCGGCAACCGGCGCCGGGGAGGCCTTTGCAAATGAACCGGCGTCGGCCGCCTTCGGCGCGCCCAGATCGACCGTCGCGAGCAGCGCGCGCGCCTCAGCGAGCGAGATCGCTCGGCGTGCCGCGAGCTCACCGGCCATCGCCTCGACGCCGCCGCCGATCACTCGCGTGAAGCGACATACGGTGCCCTCGGCGATCGCCAGGTTGGCGAGGCCGTCGACGTTCAGGTAGAGCACGCGCCCCTCCTCGCCTTCCGCCCGATCGTGCAGCGAGCGGATCAGGGCAAAGGCGGACAGGTCCACGCCCTCCGGCGTGAGTCCTGCGTGCCGCACCGCCGTCAAGAGCTTTTCGACCATGTCGCGCTGGGCGGCCACGAGCACCACGCGCTGGCGCTGTCCGGCCGGCGTGTCGACCAGGCCGAGCGGGTGGAAGTCGAGCACCGCGTTCGAGAGCGGCATCGGCACCTGGTCCTGGGCTTGGAAGCGCACCGCCGCGGCGAGCTCCTTGCGGTCGGTCACCGGCGGCAGGTCGATCGTGCGCATCACCGTGCGCTGATTGGCGATGCCGACGCGGACGCGCTTGCCGAGACCGCCCGTCGAGAACATCTCGCGCAGCGCCTCCGTCAGCGCGTCGATGTCGACGACCTCGCCCTCGCGCACCGTGTCGGCGTCGAGCGGCTGGGCGGCGGCACGTTCAGCGAGGATCGAGCCGTTCACGCGCGCCTTCACGGCGGCTACGAGCCCGGGCTCGATGTCGAGCCCGACGATCTCGCCCGAGCTCGAGCCCGAGGAGAGCTTCGGCAGCCGAAGCGTTGTGCTCGAAAGCGAAGGGAGCGAGGAGAATGAGGGGAGTGAGGGACGCATTTTGTGCTGGCGCGCAGCCGGTGCGCAGAAGCCGTATCGGCGGGAGCCGGGCAGCCCTTTAGCGATGGGCGCCTAGAGGAAGTGATGGACGTAGAGATGAACGATGTCCGCGCCGACGAACGTCGCCGTGACGGCACCGAACGCCAGGAACGGACCGAACGGCACCTTCGTCTTACGGCCCGCCTGCACGCCCTGGCGCACGAGGATCGCTCCGCCCACGAGCGCCCCCGCGAGCAGCGCGATGAAGATCGCCGGAGCCACGGCGCTGCCGAGGAACAGTCCCATCACGCCGGCGAGCTTGACGTCGCCCATGCCCATCCCGCCGGGATAGGCGAGCGCCGCGAGCAGCAGGAAGCCGCCGCCGGCAGCGCCGGCGATCAGCCGCCCAGGCTCGCCGCCCGGATCGAGCGCGATCCCGAGCACGAGCGCCAGCACCGCGCCCAGCGCCGTCAGGCTGTTGGGGATGATCTGGTGCTCGATGTCGATCAGCGCCGCCGGAACGACGATCAGGATCAGCGCCACGCTCAACGCGATCGAACCCGCCGAGGTGTGCGCGAGCACGGCGGCCGCGCAGAGCAGCCCCGTCAGCGCCTCGACCAGCGGATAGCGCGGTGAGATCGTCGCGCTGCAGTTGCGGCAGCGCCCGCGCAGCAGCAGGAAGGAGAGAATCGGGACGTTGTCGTACGGCTTCACCGGCTGCTCGCAGGCCGGACAGTGGGAGGCCGGCCCGAGCAACGACTCGTGACGCGGCAGGCGATATGCGACCACGTTCAAGAACGAACCGAAGATCGCACCGAACACTCCTGCGAAGGCTGCCTCCATGGGAATGTCATCGGTCCTCAGGCGATACGACTTCAGCGCTCGCCGCAGCTCCCCCGGAGCAGGCAGCGAGACGCCCAGCCTTACCAGGTGCTGCTCTTGCAGCCGCCACCCGTGCCCGTGCAGGAACGGGAGACGACACCTTTTTTGTTGGTGATCGTGAACGTGTCTTTGGTCGACGGGGCCGTGGCCGTCACGGAGTATTCTTCCGCGCTGCCCGAAGCCGCGCTGATCCACGCGTTGTTGTTTTCTTCTTTGGTCGGGATCGATTTCTCGACTTTGTTCAGTTCGATCGCGGTGACGTTCGTGTAGTTGCCACCACTTTCCGTGGCGATCGTCTCCGCCGTCGTCTGCGCCGTACGAGCAAGCTCCTTCGCCGAAGCGTCGTTGGCCTTGCCCTTCTGGTTCAGGAACGACGGAATCGCGATCGCGGCCAGGATGCCGATGATCAGGACCACGACCAGGAGCTCGATGAGGGTGAAGCCGCGCTCGTCGCGCAGCTGGTCTTTGACAGTTGACATGTGGAGAACATCGGCGGCGCGCGCTCGATTCATGAGGACTCTCTTTCCTTGCAGTAAAGCTCCCAGAACCTGCGCTTCAAGAGCTAGTGGAAAAGAGGAAAGGCGGCCCGATCGGGCCGCCTTTCCTCGATGCTTCATCACTCGCCCGTGTGGCTCGAAGGCCACCGCGGACGATCGCGATTACCAGGTGCTGGCGGAGCAACCGCCGCCCGTGCCCGTGCAGGAACGAGAGACGAGACCTTTTTTGTTGGTGATCGTGAACGTGTCTTTGGTCGACGGGGCCGTGGCCGTCACGGAGTATTCTTCCGCGCTGCCCGAAGCCGCGCTGATCCACGCGTTGTTGTTTTCTTCTTTGGTGGGGAGGGTTTTTTCAACGGCGTTCAATTCAGTCGGCGACACTTTCGCGTAGCTGCCGCTGTTTTCGGTGGCGATCGTCTCAGCCGTCGTCTGAGCCGTACGAGCAAGCTCCTTCGCCGAAGCGTCGTTGGCCTTGCCCTTCTGGTTCAGGAACGAGGGAATCGCGATCGCGGCCAGGATGCCGATGATCAGGATGACGACCAGGAGCTCGATAAGGGTGAAACCACCCTCATTGCTCAAGCGCTGGCGCAGTCGATACAGCATGTGTGATCCTCCTAGGATCCGTTTTTGAGCGCCAGCTCTCGGCCCATCGCCCACAAGTGGCGATACGGTCCCCCGTTCAGTTGATCGGTGAAGATCTTCTCTCTGAGAGGCCGCCGGCTTTGCTACGCACCCGAAACGGATGCTTGCCCTGGCGCCTCGACACTGGCTTTGTCAGCCCGTGCATCGACCTGCTCCTGCGCGATCTTTAGTGTTGCATCGAGCTTGGACGCATGCACTACCCGCCCGTTCGACGCGTCGGTCGGCCACATCGGTCCGCCGGCGCGGCCGCTGCCGGCGGCCACCCGCCAGGGCTCAGTCGACCGACTCTTCCTCGCCTTCGTCGCCCGGCGCTTGCACACCCTCGTCGACGGCGGCTTCCTCGCTCTTCTCACCCTCCTGCCATCTGGCCTGCGCGTCGATCCCCGACAGGCGAACGCCGCCTCCCTCACACCACGGGCAGGTCGCCGTGCTCGGCGTGCCGCCGAGGTTGGAGATCACCTTGCCGCTGCCGCGGCAGGGCATACACTCCCGCGGCTGGTGGGCCTCCTCCGTTCGATCATCGCTGTCTGTGCTCTCACTCGCCACGTGGCGATGAGCCTAGCGTCCCGCCGATGAGAAGGCCCGTGCGCCCGCTCGAGTGGGCGATCCTCCTCCTGATCACAGCCGCCGCCGCCGCGCTGCGGCTGATCCTGATCGGCAAGGTCGCCCCCGACCCCTTCTACGACGCCGCAGTGCGCAGCATGGGGCTCTCCTGGCACAACTTCTTCTTCGGCGCCTTCGAGCCGGCCGCGAGCGTCTCTATCGACAAGCCACCCGTCGACCTCTGGCTGCAGGTCGTGAGCGTCAAGCTGTTCGGCTTCTCCACGAGCACGCTGAAGCTGCCCGAGGCGCTCTCCGGCATCGCCGCCGTGCCGCTGCTGTTCGGAGCAGTGCGGCGCATCTGGAGCCCGCTCGCCGGGCTCGCCGCCGCCGCCTCCCTCGCCGTGCTCCCCGTCGAGGTGATCACCTCGCGCAGCGACACGATGGACGGGGTGATGATGGTGCTGATCGTGCTCGCCCTGCTGTTCGTCGTGCGCGCCTGCGAGACCGGCGCCACGGGCTGGCTGCTCGCCGGCGCCGCCGCGCTCGGGCTCGCCTTCGACGTGAAGATCCTCGAGTCGCTCGTCGCCCTGCCCGGCCTGGCGCTGATCGCGCTGCTCGGCTTCCCCGGATCGCTTCCCAAGCGCGCGCTGAAGCTCGCCGCCGCCGGCGCCGTGTACATCGTCGTCGCGCTCGCCTGGCTCACCGCGACGCTGTTCGTGCCCGCCCACGACCGCCCCTGGGCGATCGGATCGACCGACGGCAGCGCCTGGAACGCCGTGTTCGTGTTCAACGGCAAAGACCGGCTCGGCGGCAAATCCCCCGAACCCGGCGGGCGGGAATACGAACCGGGACACAAATACCCCGTCGCCACGCAGTCGGAGCGCGACCACATCCCGATCCTGCCCCCCTCGCCCACGAGGCTGCTCGCGCGCGTCGGCCCGCTCTCCGGCGAGCGGCTCGGCCTCGAGCTGCTCGCCGCGCTGCTGCTCGGCATCCCCGCGCTGCTGTGCGGCGTGATGCTGCGCCGGCGAAGACTCGCGACCGCACCCGAGGACGGCGATGCAGACGCAGACGCGCAGGCCGCCCGCGGTGATTTGCAGGCCTCCCGCGTCGAGGCGCAGGACGAGGGTCCGCAGGGCGCCACGCTGCGCGAGCGCACGCTGAACCTGGCCTTCGCCGCCGGCCTCGGCCTGTGGCTGCTCACCGGCATCGTGCTGTTCAGCCACATGGTGCGCCTGCACCCGCGCTACGTTGAGGGCGTCGTGCCCGCCGTCGCCGCCATACTCGGGATCGGCGCCGCCTGGGCCGCCGAGCCGCGCGGATGGCTGCGCCCCGCCGCCCTCCTCGTCGCGCTCGCCGCCGTCGTCTACTACGGCGAGCGCCTGCTCTACGGCACGCCCGGAGTGTGGTGGATCTCCTTCCTCGCCGCGCTCGGCGCGCTCGCCGTCGCCGCACTCGCGCGCGTGCCCGCGCTGCCCGACGCGCTGCGCTCGCTGCTCGCACCCGGCGCCGTGCTCGCACTGAGTCTCGTCGCGATGCTCGCCATCTCCGTGCAGACCGACATTCGCGCGATCAAAGACCACGTGACCGACGCTGGCGAGGTCGGCGTGCTGCCCGGCGACGTGCTCAACCCGCTCTCGAGCTACCTGCGCGCGCACCAGGGCACCGCGCGCTACGAGGTCGCCGCGCAGTCCTCCACGCAGATCGGCGCGCTGATCGTCAAGGACGCCCGGCCCGTCGTCGTGCTCACCAGCTATGCCGCCAAGGTCTTCACGACCGTTGAGCAGCTCAAGCAGAAGATCGCCGCCGGCGAAGTGCGCTACGCCTTCCTCAACGCACCCTGCCCGCATCTGATCTCGCCCAAAAACCCCGCCTGCTCGCCGCCGGCCAAGTGGATCCGCGCACACGGCACCGACGTCTCGCGCAAGGCCGGCCTGCCGCACGGCAAGGTGCTCTGGCGCCTGCCCGGGGTCGCGCCGTGAGCGACTCCGGAATGCTCGCGCTCGACCAGGCGCTCGTGGCCCAAGCGCGCGCCGCCGGCCGGCTCGGAATCGATACCGAGTTCGTCGGCGAGGGGCGCTACCGCACGCTGCTCTGCCTGATCCAGCTCGCCGTGCCGCACGGCGACGGCGAGGGCAAAACGATCGTCGTGCTCGACCCGCTGGCCGAGGGCTTCGACGGCTCCTCGCTGGCCGCCCTGCTGGCCGATCCTGCGATCGAGATCGTCGTGCACGCCGGGCGCCAGGACGTCGCACTCGCGCGGCGTGTGCTCGGCACGGACGTGACCAACGTGTTCGACACGCAGGTCGCCGCCGGCTTCGCCGGGCTCGGCGCGCAGTCCTCCTATGACTCGCTGCTCGGCGACGTGCTCGACGTGCGCGTCGCCAAGAGCGCCAGCTTCACACGCTGGGAGCGTCGCCCGCTCTCCGACGAGCAGCTCTCCTACGCGCGCGAGGACGTCGAGCACCTGCTCGAGCTGGCCGCCGAGCTGGAGCGCCGCCTCGCCGCGCTCGGGCGACTGGAGTGGGCGCGCGAGGAGTGCGAGCCGCTGGCGCGGGCAAGCGACGAACGCGACCCCGAGGCGATCTTTCAGCGCCTGCCGCGCGTGCGCGGGCTGAGCCCCTCCGCGCGGCCTGTCGCGCGCGCGCTCGTGCAGTGGCGCGAGCAGACCGCAGCGCGTCAGGACCGCCCCGTGCAGGGCGTGCTCGGCGACGCCGCGCTGATGGAGATCGCCAAGCGCAAGCCCGGCTCGATCGGCGAGCTGGAGCAGATCCGCGGCTCCGGCGCCGCCAACCTGCGCCGTCGCGGCGAGGAGCTGATCGAGGTCGTCAAGCGCGCCGGCGAGCTGCCCGCCGAGAAGGCCCCGCGCGAGGAGCGCCCGCCGATGCCCCGTCCCGAGGACGCGCCGCTGATCGCGCTCGGCGAGGCGCTGCTGCGCGCTCGCGCTCGCGAGGCCGGCCTCGCCTACGAGCTGCTCGCCGCGCGCGCCGACCTGCAGGCGATCGTCGCCGCCTGGCGCTCCGGCGAGGAGGCCGACGTGCGCACGCTGCGCGGCTGGCGGCGCGAGCTCGCCGGCGGCGAGCTGCTCGCGCTGCTCGACGGCGACGTCTCCCTGTCCGTCGAAGGCCGCGCGCTTCACATCGCGCCCACAGAGAAGCACTGAGCGCCGCCTGGGCAGCCACCCACGGCAGCGTCTGCGGAGCCGGCGCTGCCGCCGGCGGAGCCTTTATTTGATGCTGTTGTAGACCGTGAACAGCGGCAGGTACATCGAGATCACGATGAAGCCCACGATCGAGCCGATCACGATGATCATGATCGGCTCGAGGATCGACGTCAGCGCCTTGACCGACGCTTCCACCTGGTCCTCGTAGAACTCCGCCACCTTGTCCAGCATCGTGTCGAGCGCGCCCGTTTCCTCGCCGACGCCGACCATGTGCGTGACCATCACCGGGAAGATCGGGGCCTGCGCCAGCGGTGCAGCGATCGTGCCACCGCGCTTGACCGACGCGATCACGCCCTCCATCGCCTCCTCGACCGCCACGTTGCCGCCCGTGCGGCCCGTGATGTCAAGCGCCAGCAGCAGCGGCACGCCCGCGCTCGTCAGCGAGGACAGCGTGCGCGACCAGCGCGCCACCGCGACCTGCTGCACGATCGTGCCGATCTTCATCGGGATGCGCAGGCGGAAGTGGTCCCACTGCGGGCGACCCCACGAGGACTTCTTCCACTTCATGAAGGACACGATCGTGCCCGCCGCCAAGAGGAAGATCAGCCACCAGTAGCCCGTCACCGCATGAGAGAGGAAGACCGAGACCTTCGTGATCGACGGCAGTTCGCCGCCGAACTGTTTGAACACGCCCTCGAACACCGGCACGAGGAAGGCCACGAGCGCCATCATCACGCCCACCGCGAAGACGATCACGAGGATCGGGTAGACCATCGCCGAGCGGATCTGCCGGCGCAGCGACGCGTCCTTCTCCAGCTGGTCGGCCACGCGCAGCAGCGCGTCCTCGAGCACGCCGCCCGCCTCCCCCGCCTGCGCCATCGCGACGAACAGCGGGTTGAAGACCTTCGGGTGTCGCGCCAGCGAGTCGCTCAGCGAGAGCCCCGCCTCGACGTCCTTGCGCACCGCCACGATCGTTTCCTTCAGGAACTTGTTCTCCGTCTGCCACTCCAGCACGTACAGCGCGCGCAGGATGCTCATGCCCGAGGTGATCATCGTCGCCAGCTGGCGCGAGAAGACCGCCAGCTCTGAGGCGTTGATCGACTTCGAGAACGGCAGCTCGATCTCGCGCGAGGAGTGCTTGTCGGCGATCTCCAGCACGATCAGCCCGCGCTGCTTGAGCTGGTCTGAAACCGCCTGCTTGGAGTCGGCCTCCAGTTCGCCGCGCGCCTTGACGCCGGCGAGGTCCATTGCCTTGAAGACGTACGTGCTCATCTGGAGCTGCCCCTACGCCGCCGCGCGCTGGCCGAGGTCGAGCGACTCGGCTCCGAGCAGGCGCCCCAGCTCCTCCGGCGTGGAGGAGCGCGATTCGGCCAGCTTGCGGCTGATCTGTCCCTGGCGCACGAGCGTCGCCAGCGAGGCGTCCATCGTCTGCATGCCCGTCGCCGAGCCCGTCTGCAGGACCGAGTAGATCTGGTGCGTCTTGCCCTCGCGGATCAGGTTGCGCACGGCCGGGTTCGGCACGAGGATCTCCGTCGCCACGACTCGACCCGAGCCGTCCGCGTTGGGCAGCAGCTGCTGGGTCATGATCCCCTGCAGCGCAACCGACAGCTGCACGCGCACCTGGCCCTGCTGATGCGCCGGGAACACGTCGATGATCCGGTCGATCGTCTGCGCCGTGTCCTGCGTGTGCAGCGTTGCGAACACCAGGTGGCCCGTCTCGGCCGCCGTCAAGGCCGTCGAGATCGTGTCCAGGTCGCGCATCTCGCCGACCAGGATCACGTCCGGGTCCTCGCGCAGGGCCGCCTTCAGCGCCTCCGAGAAGCTGTGTGCGTCAGAGCCCAGCTCGCGCTGGTTGACCAGGCACTTCTTGTGCCCGTGGAGGAACTCGATCGGGTCCTCGATCGTCATGATGTGCTCCTCGCGCGTGCTGTTGATCTCATCGATCATCGCCGCCAGCGAGGTCGACTTGCCCGAGCCCGTCGGCCCCGTGACGAGCACGAAGCCGCGCGGCTTGCGCGTGAACTCGTGCACCGCCGGCGGCAGGCCCAGCTCGTCGATGCTCGACAGGTTGAACGGGATCAGGCGGAACGCCGCGCCGATCGCGCCGCGCTGGAAGTATGCGTTCACACGAAAGCGGGCGTGGCCCGGGATCGAGTAGGCGAAGTCGATCTGCCAGTCCGTCTCCAGGCGCTGGCGCTGGTCGCCGTTGAGGATCGAATAGACGATCTCGCGCGTGTCCGTCGCCGAGAGCTTCGGGTACTCCTCCAGCGGCGTCAGGCGACCGCGGACGCGGACCGTCGGGTGGGCGCCGGCCGTGAGGTGCAGGTCGGACGCCCGGCGCGAGACGACCTCCATCAGCAGATCTGCGAAATCTATATCCATGGGTCCGCCCATCGGCCGCAACGCGCTGACAATCGCGTGCAATGCCCCGCACTGGACAAAGGTTTGAGCGCGCTTGAGGGATCGCCCGGGCGCTGCTACGGGGCCGCGCGTGCCGCCTCGCGCATCGTCTCCAGCGGCGCCCGCCTGTGAGTCCATAGTTCCAGGCTGATAGCGCCCTGCGCCACGAGCACGTCGATCCCGTCGACCGTGCGAGCGCCCACCGCACGCGACGCCGCCAGCAGCTCGGTCTGCCCCACGGCGCGGTAGACGAGATCGATGACGAGTTCGAACTCGCCCAGCAGCGACTGCTCCAGCGCGAGTTGCGATAGCGCGTCCGCGGTCGGCTGCAGGCCGACCGCGGTGCAGTTGACGAGCACGTCCGCCGCTTCCGGCCTCTGGACCGCGCGCGCACCGAACTCACCTGCGAGTGCGCGCGCCCGCTCGGGGGTGCGGTTCCAAATCGCGACGTCCCTGACGCCCATCGCGTCCAGCGCCCAAACTGCAGCCCGCGCACTGCCTCCGGCACCGAGCACGAGTGCCGTGCGGCCCGAAAGCGACTCCGGGACGACGCTGACGAGGCCATGGCCGTCGGTGTTTTCCGCCGCGATCGCCCCGTCCGCGGCGAACGTCAGCGTGTTCGCCGCGCCGATCGCCTTCGCCGCCTGACTCGCCGAGTCGGCCAGCGCCAGCGCCGCCTGCTTGTGCGGGATCGTCACGTTCGCACCCACGAAGCCTGAGCCGCCGAGCGCGCGCGTCGTCTCGGCGAACAGCTCCGGCGGCACCGGCAGGAGCTGGTAGTGCCAGTCGTCCATCCCCAGCGCCCGCAGCGCCGCGTTGTGGATCGCCGGCGAGCGGCTGTGCGCGACCGGCCAGCCCAGCACGCCGAGGCGCCGCATCACTTCTTCTTGCACGCCGGTGGCTTGCCGCCGTTCTTCTTCACCGCCGCGTCATAGGCGGCGACGTCTTTTTCGAACTGCGCGTAGGTCTTCGAGAAGACCTGCTCGCCACAGCCGTCCGCACCGGCCACGTAATACAGATACGGAACGTGCGCCGGATGCGCCGCCGCGTGGATCGAGGCCTCTCCCGGGTTCGAGATCGGCGTCGGCGGCAGACCTTTGTGTGTGCGCGTGTTGTACGGCGAGTCGATCTTCAGCATCGACTGCGTCAGTTCGCCCGTGTATGTCGCGATCCCTTTCTGCTGCTCCACCGCGTAGTAGATCGTCGCGTCGATCCCCAGCGGGATCCCTTCGCGCAGACGGTTGTAGATCACCGCCGCGATCAGCGGCCTGTCGTGTTCGCTCTGAGCCTCGCGCTCGATCATCGAGGCCACCGTGAGCAGTTCGTACGGCGTCACGCCCAGCGCGTGCGCGCGGCGGACGTCGGCCGAGCCGAAGCGCCTGCGGAAGGCGATCAGCTGTTCGTTGACGAGTTTCTGCACCGGCGCGCCCGCGCGCAGGTCGTACGTCGCCGGGAACAGGAAGCCCTCGAGGTCGCGCGTGCCCGACGGCGCGCCGTAGTGGCGCGGGCTGAGCAGGCGCGAGTGCTCGCTCGCCGCCAGGTAGTCGCCGCTGAGGGCGTCTTCGCGGACCAGATCGGCGATCTGGCGGCGCGTGTAGCCCTCCGGGATCACGATCTTCACCGCGATCACCTTCGGCGGCGGCTTGCTCAGCGCGTCGATCGCCGCCGAGTAGCTCATGCCGTGCTTCAGCACGAAGCGGCCCGAGTGAAGCGAGCTGCGCTTGCCCGCCAGCAGCGCCCGCAGATCGAAGAAGAAGCCCGAGGAGACGACATCGTCGTGGGCGAGGATCGAGCCGACCTTGCTCGAGCTCGAGCCCTTCGGGATCTGCACGATCACCCTGCCGTGACCGTCGCCCGCGAACGGCTGGAACAGCGAGATCAAAAACCACACGAGCGCCGCCGCGAGCACGAGCGCGAACAGGGCGGCGATCCGCGCGCGCTTCGTGGCGCGAGCTCCGGCACCGCGGCGAGCGCTCCTCGGCCCTTTGCCCCGGCCCATGCCCGCACCCCCGCCCGTACGTGCGCCCCCGCCCCCGTCTGCGCCGCGGGATGCGGCCAGGGCCTCCCGGTTGATCCTCATCTCCGGCGGTTCCGGGTGGGGCGGCGCGAACGGCATGTCCGTTTCGCGGGGCAGGAACGGCGAGTCGAACTCGGCCGGCGGGATCGGCGGCAACTCCTGCGTCGAGTGCGACGGTTGCCCCTCGGGCTCGGGGGTCGGCGGGGCTTGCAGGGCGGGCTCCGCGGCTTGCTCGGGCGCGGGCTGTGCCGCCGCCGGCTGGACCACTGGCGGCTCGCTCTCGAGTGGCTGCTCGGGCTCGGGGAGCTGCTCGGGCTCGGGCGGCTCCTCGGGCACGGGCGCGTGCGCACCTTCCCGCTCCGCGCGGCGGCGTTCGCGCTCCAGGCGATCGCGCTCGCGCTCCTGCGCCGTGCGTTCGTGCGAGTCCTGTGAGCGGTTGCCGCGAGCCAAGTCGAAGACCTTATTGAGGCTGGGCCGCCATCCAGCTCTCGAGCAGGTGCGCGGCCGCGCGCGAGTCCTCGCTGGCGCTCGCAGGGCCGTCCAGGCGCTGTGCCATCCGTGTCGTGAAGCGCTCGTCGTGCAGCTCGAGCGGTACCTGCTCGCCCAGGCGGCGGGCCAGACGCTCGGCGAACTCGCGCGTCTCGCGCGTCTGCTCGGTGTCCTGCCCGCTCAGCGACAGCGGCAGGCCGACGACGACACGCTCCACCTCGCGCTCGCCCACGAGCTGCACGAGCGCCGCGAGGCCGCGCTTGCTGCCCGGGCGCAGCACCGGCTCGATCGGCGTGACGATCGTGCCCGTCGGGTCGCTCACCGCGCAGCCGCACCTGGCGCTGCCGTAGTCGAGCGCCAGCACGCGCATCAGCTCTGCAGCGCCGAGGCGATCGCCGCCTTGGCCGCCTCGAGCGCCTCGCCGAGCTTCTCCGGCTCGCGCCCGCCGGCCTGCGCGAGCGTGTCGCGCCCGCCGCCGCCACCGCCGACGGCAGCCGCCGCCTGCTTGACCACATCGCCGGCCTTCACGCCGCGCTGCACGAGCTCCGGCGCGACGCTGACGAGCAGGTGTGCGCGGCCGTCGACGGCCGTTCCGAGCACGATCGCCGCGCCCTCGAGCTTGCCCTTCAGCCGATCGGCCACGTCGAGCAGCGCCTTGGCGTCGGGCAGTTCGACCACACTTGCCAGCACCGGTGCGCCGGCGACGTCCACCACGCGAGCCATCAGTTGATCGATGTCGATTGCGCCGTCGCTCCCACCGCCGGCGACGCCGCTCTTCGAGCTTCTTCTCGAGCTCTCTGCGCTCCTGCTCGCGCGCCTTGACGAGCTCGGCCGCCTGCTCGGGGCGGGTGCGCAACGTCTGCGCCACCTCGCCCAGCACCCTGTCGTGCGCGCGCAGGAGCTCGGTCGCGGCCGGCCCCGTGAGCGCCTCGATGCGCCGCACGTTGGCCGCGCTCGAGGTCTCGCTCGTGATCCGGAACGGGCCGATCTCGGCGGTCGAGCGCACGTGTGTGCCGCCGCACAGCTCGCGCGAGTACTCGCCGTCGCCGACCTCGACCATGCGCACGACCTCGCCGTACTTCTCGCCGAACAGCGCCATCGCGCCGAGTCGCTTGGCCTCATCGAGCGTCGTCGTGATCGGGCGCACAGGGTCGTTGCGCGCGATCCACTCGTTGACGCGGTCCTCGATGTCGCGCAGCTCCTCCTCTGAGAGCCCCTGCCCGTGGCTGAAGTCGAAGCGCAGCTTGTCCGGGCCTACGTAGGAGCCGGCCTGGCGCACGTGGCTGCCGATGCGCTCGCGCAGCGCCGCCTGCAGCAGGTGTGTCGCCGTGTGGTTTGCCTCGGTGGCGTGACGCGCGCGATGGTCGACCGACGCGAGCACCTGCTCGCCCGGCTCCAGCGCGCCCTGCTCGATCACGACCGACAGCGCCTGGTCGTCGCCGAGGCGGAAGACCTCTTGCACGCGCGCGCGGCAGTCGCCGTGCTCGCATTCGATCGTGCCCACGTCCGCCACCTGGCCGCCGCCGGGGGCGTAGAAGGGCGACTCGGCGAGCTTCACCAGGTAGCCGCCGTCTGTCGGCTCAACCGCACCGACAGTCGTGTGCTGGTCCTCGGTCTCATAGCCCGTGAAGCGCGTCTGGAAGTCGGCCTCGCCGGCGAACGCGCTCGCCAGCGCACGCGGGTCGCCCCCGCCCGCGCCGTTGGTGCTCGCACCCGCGCCCGGTGCACCGCCGGCACGGCTGCGCGCGCGCTGCTCCTCCATCAGCGACTCGAAGTCGCCCTCGATCGCAAGGTCCTCCTCGGCCAGCAGCTCCTTGGTCATCTCATATGGGAAGCCGTACGTGTCGTGCAGGCGGAAGACCTCCTCGGCGGGCACGTTCGCGCTTCCCTCGCCGCGGGCCTGCTCGATCAGCCCGCGCAGCGTCTGCAGACCCTGGGAGAGCGTGCGCCCGAAGCCCTCCTCCTCGGAGGCCAGCCAGGTGGCGATCGCGGCGCGCTGCTCGCGCAGCTCGGGGTAGACGCCGCCCATCAGCTCCTGCACGCGCTCGGCGTAGCGCGTGAGAAAGCCCGGCTGCAACTCGAGCGCGCGCCCCTGCTGGATCGCGCGGCGCATCACGCGGCGCAGCACGTAGCCGCGATCCTCGTTGGAGGGCACGACGCCGTCGGCGACGAGAAAAGTCATCGCGCGCGAGTGGTCGGCGAGGATGCGCAGCGCGCGATCGACGGCGAAGTCAGCGCCGTAGCGCGCGCCCGAGAGCTGCTCGCCCAGCTCGATCAGCGGCTGGAACTGGTCGGTCTCGAACACCGAGGGCTTGTCCTGCAGGATCGCGGCCATGCGGTTCAGGCCCATGCCGGTGTCGATGTTGCTGGCGGGCAGCGGTTTGAGCCTTTCGCCCTGCTGGTCGTACTGCATGAACACGAGGTTCCAGTACTCCAGGAAGCGCTCGTTCTCGCCACCGGGCAGATCGTCGGGCTTGCCGTGCTCCACGCCGCGGTCGATGTAGAGCTCCGAGCACGGCCCGCAGGGGCCGCTCGGGCCGGCCTGCCAGAAGTTCTCAGAGCGCGGGCACAGCACGATCCGCTCCTGCGGTACGCCCATCTCGCGCCAGAAGGCGATCGCCTCCTCGTCGGGCCCGAGGTCGAGCCACTCGTCGCCCTCGAACACGGTCACCCAGATGTCCTCGGCCGGGAAGCCGAACACTTCGCGCGAGAGCTGCCAGGCGAACTCGATCGCCTCGCGCTTGAAGTAGTCGCCGAAGGAGAAGTTGCCGAGCATCTCAAAGAACGTCAGGTGCCTGGAAGTGTTGCCGACGTTGTCGATGTCGACCGTGCGAAAGACCTTCTGGCAGTCGGTCAGGCGCGTGGCGGGTGGCGTCTCCTGGCCGAGGAAGTACGGCTTCAGCGGGTGCATCCCGGCGACGGTCAAGAGCGCCGAGGGGTCGTGCGCGGAGGGCACGAGCGAGGCCGAGGGGATGCGCTTGTGCCCGCGCTCCTCGAAGAAGGCCAGGTAGCTCTCGCGGATCTCATCAGATGTCATCGGTGCAAGCATCTCAGTTACTTGGGTCGCAACTCGCGGGTCGGCGTCGAGCGGGCGTCAGGAGGCGATCGTCCCGTAGCCGACGACGACGTCGCCGGCGTACAGGCAGGCGAGTTGACCGGGCGCGGTGCGCTCGGCGGGCTCGGCCAGGGAGATGCTCGCGCGCGTGTGGCGCCCGGCGCGCAGGTCACGCTCGACGCTGCAGGGAAAGCGCCGGCCGTGCGAGCGCACGCGCACGCCGTCGACGCAGGCGCCGTCGCGGTGCAACGTGAGGCCGCTGACGGGCACGCTCTGCGCGAGCAGCGCCTCGCGCGGACCGACGGTGACGGTGTTCTCGCGGGGATCGGTGGCGAGCACGTACAGCGGCTGGGGCGCGCCGATGCCGAGGCCGTGGCGCTGGCCGACGGTGTAGGCGTGCGCGCCGCGGTGCTCGCCGAGCACGGCGCCTTGGCGATCGACGATCGGACCGGGCTTGACGCCGAGCCCGCCGTGGCGCTCTAGAAAGTCGCCGTGGCGCGTGCCGGCGAGGAAACAGAGGTCCTGCGAGTCGGGCTTGCGCGCGACGCTCAGGCCGGCTTCGGCGGCCACCTCGCGCACCTGCTCCTTGTGCATCGCGCCGAGCGGGAAGCGCAGGCGTGCCAGCGAGGAGGGCGCGAGGGCGGAGAGCACGTAGGACTGGTCCTTGGCGACATCGGCGGCCATCTGCAGCATCCCGCCACGCTCGACGCGCGCGTAGTGCCCGGTTGCGAGCGTCTGCGCGCCGAGCCGCTCGCCGAGCTCGAGCATCGCGTCGAGGCGCACGTTGCCGTTGCAGCGCACGCAGGGGTTGGGCGTGAGGCCGGCGCTGTGGTCGGCAAGCCAGCCGTCGACGACGCCGGCGCGGAACTCGGCGCGCAGGTCGATCGAGAGGTGGGGCATGCGGAGGCCGTGGGCGAGCTCGCGCGCGCCACGCACGGCCTGCGCGGAGCAGCAGCTGGCCTCGCCGTCGTTCTCGGGATCGGACCACAGCTCGAGCGTCACGCCGACGGCCTCGGCGCCGTCGCGGGCGACGAGCAGGGCGGCGACGGCGCTGTCGACACCGCCGCTCATGGCGACGAGCGCGCGCGACTCAGACGGCGCGAGCTGTACCTGCTCGCGTGCGGCCCAGCCGAGCGCGCGGTGCAGGGCGTCAGCGGCGAGCTCGGCGGCGTGGCGCTTGGCGGCACTGAGTCCCCCGAGCTCGTCTTCGATCTGCTCGGGCCCGATCCGCGCGGCCTCGAGCAGAGGCGTGCCGCTGATCAGACTGACGACGGCGCTGCCGGCGGCGATCGCGGCCCCGCAGCCGCTCGCGTCGAAGCCGGCGTCGAGGACTCGGCCGTCGGCGCTGCTCGGATCGACGGCGAGTGAGATGCGCACGAGGTCGCCGCAGACGGCCCCACCGGCGGCGCCAGTATGCGCGTCGGCGGGCAGGTGGCCGCGCCGGAGCGGACGTTCGAGGTGCTGCTGCATGCTTTCGGAGGCGCTTCTCACGCTCCCGAGTTTAAGCCTAGTTGGCCCGCTTGACTTCCTTGATCGCCTGGCCGATCGAGAAGGCGTCGGTCAGGCCGGTGAGACTCGAGGTCTTGCCCTTGGTGTTGATCAGCAGGATGGTAGGCGTCGAGTAGACCTGCACGGCGTGCGTGAAGGAGCCGAACGAGCCGACCTGACTGGAGCGGGCGACGTGCACTGCGAGCTTGCCGTGCTGAGCGCGACCGGCAGCGCGCAGTTCACGGCGCACGGTCGCGTCGACGGCGCCCTTGGGGTTCCAGAAGAGGACGGCGACGACCTCGCCGCGCTTGAGCTCGCCTTCGACGACGGTTTGCATCGTGGGCACGCCGCTGGCGGCTTTGCTCTGCTGCGAATTCTGCGCCTGCTGGCTCTGTTTCTGCTGAGCCTGGGTCTGGTTGGCGCTGCGGGACTGCGAAGTCTGAGTCTGTGCGTTCTGCTTCTGCGCGCCCTGGCTCTGCGAGTGCTGGGACTGGGCGTTCTGCTGCTGCTGCGCGCCGCTCGAGCTCTGCGCGGAGCCCTGCTGCTTGGCATTCTGCTGGGATTGAGCGACGGCGCCGCGTGCCTTCTGGATGGCCCGCGAGAGGCCTTCGACGCCGGGGGCGGAGCCGTGGTAGACGCCGCCCTTGGAGGCGGGCGTGCCGCCGCCGGGCGCGCTCTGGGAAGCGGATGGCTGGCTGCTCGGCGATGAGCTTGCCGAGGTCGGCGCGCTGGAGCTGGAGCTGGAGCTTTCACCAGAGTGTCCGCGCAGGGCGAGGAACCAAACAGCGATGAACAGGACAAGCGCGGCGAGCGCGATTTGGAAGGGGCGCGAGATGTGCGTCATTGCTCCCTCCTTCGGCATCTTGCGCGCGAGAGTTGAGCGGCGCAGGGCACGGCGGACGGCTCTGGGCCGCGCTGCAAGATCGCTTTCAGCGCGCGCGAGCGCGCGGGAAGCGGCGGTTCAGAGCGTGCGCAGCCCGCGCAGCACGGCGTGCACGACGGTGTCGGTGGCGATTCGCTCCTGGCCACCGTCCTGCATGTCCTTCGAGCGCTGTATGGCCATCTTCGACGATCGCGACGTAGCGCGCGCCGAGCGCGTCGGCGTGACCGAGCTGGCCTTTGAGCGAGCGCCGGGCGAGCTCCATCTGGGCGTGCAATCCGGCGGAGCGCGCGTCGTGCAGCAGGCCGAAGGCGACGCGGCGGGAGTCCTCGCGCTCGAGTGCGATGAACAGGTCGACCGGGCTGGTGGCAGCGTGCTCGCCATCGCCGGCGAGCAGGATCCGCTCGATCCCGGCGGCCCAGCCGATGCCGGGTGTGGGCTTGCCGCCGAGCAGCTCGATCAGCCCGTCGTAGCGCCCGCCGCCGCCGACGCCGCTCTGCGCACCGAGCGCGTCGGAGGTGAACTCGAAGACGGTGCGCGTGTAGTAGTCGAGGCCGCGCACGAGCGTGGAGTCGACCTCGTAGGCGACGGAGGCCTCGTCGAGCAGCGCACGCAGCTCGGCGAAGTGCGCGGCGTCGTCGGGGTCGAGCTGGTCGAGCAGGCGGGGAGCGTCACGCATCACCGCGCGGGTGGGGTCGTGGTCGGCGTCGAACGCGCGCAGCGGGTTCAGATCTATGCGGGCGCGGACCTCATCGGAGAGATGGGCTTCGTGTTTGCGCAGATAGGCCTGCAGGCGTTCGCGATACCCGGCACGGGTCGCCGGACTACCGAGACTGGAGAGCCGCAGGCGAACCTCGCGCACGCCCATCTGATCGAGCAAACCGGCGAGCAGGGCGATGGACTCGGCGTCGACGGCGGGATCGTCGGAGCCGATCGCCTCGGCGCCGACCTGCCAGAACTGGCGGTAGCGCCCGGCCTGGGCGCGCTCGTGGCGGAAGAAGCTGGAGAGGTACCAGAGCTTGACGGGCTGGCGGCGCTTGTGCATGCCGTGCTCGACGTAGGCGCGGCAGACTGGCGCGGTGCCCTCGGGGCGCAGCGTGAGCGAGCGCCCGGAGGCGTCCTCGAAGGTGAACATCTCCTTGCGCACGATGTCGGTGGACTCGCCGACGCCGCGAGCGAACAGCTCGGTGGCCTCGAAGGTGGGGGTCTCGATCCGCTCGTAGCCGGCGCCCTCGAGCAGCGCGCGGGCGCGGGACTCGAGCGTGGCGCGCTCGTGCGCCTGCTCGCCGAGCACGTCATACGTCCCGCGCGGGACTTTGAGCTTGGGGGCGCTCAAGTTCCGGCGGCGGACGCGTCGGGCGCGATCGCGGCGGCGCGCGGCACGCGCTCGCGCAGCTCTGTGAGGAAGGGGTTGGTGTCGCGCTCGCGCCCGAGCGTGGTCACGCCCATGTGGCCGGGGTAGACGACGGTGTCGGGGGCGAAGGAGCGCAGCAGCCCGCCGATCGAGCGCTCGAGCGTGGGCCAGTCGCCGCCGGGCAGGTCGACGCGCCCGACGGAGCCCTGGAAGAGCACGTCGCCGGAGAGCAGCGAGACGGCTGTGGCGGGCTCGCTCCCACCGGCCTCATCGCTGCGAGACGGGGCGATGGCATAGGTGACATGGCCGGGGCTGTGCCCTGGGGTGAAGATTATTTTGATATCGAGATTGGCCAGCGTGATGCTCTCGCCGCCGGCGACGGTGTGATCGGCCTCGTAGCTCTCGAAGGGGCCGAACCCGGGCGGCACCCAGCTCATCACGTCGGCGAGCACGGGGCGCTCGATCTCGGGGCAGTAGACGGGGGCGCCGGTGGCGCGGGCGACGGGCGCGACGGCGCCGATGTGGTCGAAGTGGCAGTGCGTGATCAGGATCGCCTCGATCCGCACGCCGAGCGCGTCGATCGCCTCGAGCAGGCGCTCGGGCTCATCGCCGGGGTCGACGATCACTGCGGGGCGACGGCCGTCCTCGCCGACGGGGGCGTCGGGGTCGCTGACGATGTAGCTGTTCTCCTGCACCATGCCGACGGTGAAGGAGCGCACGTCTAGGGCGCTCATCGCCCGCCCGCCCTGCCGCCACCGCCCTTGGCCCTGGCCTTGGCCTGGCGGCGTTTGTAGAGCCAGCTGTCGCTGTAGTAGCTGATCGGCGTATAGGCGATCAGGCCGACGAAGAAGTAGGCGACGGACTGGCCGGCGCTGGCTTTGAGAATCAGCCCGGAGAGCAGCACGAGAGCGGTGGCGGCGACGAGCGCGCGCACGAAGGCCCCGCGCCAGCTGGGCGGGCGGTTGGTGCGATCGAGGCGCTGCTGTTTGGCCTTGGCGGCTTCGGCGGCCTTGCCGCTCTTCTCGGCGGCGGTGGGCTTGCGCCCGGTGCGCCCGCGCGACTCGACGACGCCGGCGGCATTGCCACGGTGCTTGGTCCGGCGCTTGCGCCTGGTCTGAGCCATCTCAGGAGCCTAGTGCGTTTCGGGCGCCACGGACTCGGCGAGGGCGTTCTCGATCAGGTGGCGGGCGGGATCGAACCCGGGCAGCGGCAGATCGGGTGAGAGGCCCTCGAAGGCGGCGCGTGGCGCGAGCCCGACGAGCTCGCCGCCGGCAACGGGCGCGAGCTCATCGACGGCCTTGACGACGTCGACGAGCGGCAGCTTGAGCGGGCGCTCGATGTTCATGGAGACCTGTACGACGCCGCCGCCGAGCGCGATCCCGATTGCCCTGACACCGGGTAGCCCGCGCGCGCCGCCTTCGCGCACGAGCGAGGCGACGAGACGGGCGTCGTCGATCGTGGCGGGCGTGCGCAGCTGCAGGTTGAAGGCGACGAGCGGCTCGCGCGCGGCGACGAGCGCGGCGCCGGCGAGCGGATGGAGCTCGGCGGGGCCGAAGTCGGGGCGCACCTCCCCGGCGGCGAGCCGCTCGGCCAGGCCGGCGACGCCGCCTCGCCTGAGCTCGGCGCGCGTCCTGCCGGGAAGCTCGCCGGCGAGCTCGCCGTAGAGGAAGACGGGCAGCTCGAGCTCGCTTGCGATGCGCTCGCCGACGACGAGCGCCTCGGCACAGGCGGCGCCGCGCATGCGTTCATCGAAGTAGACGAGCGGGACGACGTCGATGGCGCCGACGTGCGGGTGGGCGCCGCGCTCGGCAGGGTCGGCGCTGAAGCGGCTGACGACGTCGATCGAGCGCACGGCCTCGGCGGCGCCGCTTAGGAGCGCGTCGGCGAGTACGCGCGGCGGGCCGGCGAGCGTGAAGACGGAGCGGTGGTGGTCGACGTCTGAGTGGACATCGAGCAGGCGGACGGCGCCGCCACCGATGCCGCCGGCAGGTGCGAATGCAGCGCCGATCCGCTGAATCGCGACCACGTCACGCCCCTCGGAGACATTGGGCACGGCGAGCAGGATCGGCGGGATCATCGTGACGAGGCTAACCGGGCGACGGCGTCAGGCGATGCTGAGCACGAGCAGGGCAAGGACGGACACGGCGACGAGCACGATCACGACGGCCGTGAGCACGGAGTCGACGCGTCCGAGATGGTGCGCCCCCATCAGCCGATGATCGCGGGCGAGCGCCCGCAGAAATGGCAGGATGGCGAGCAGCAGCACGGCGTTGAGCGCTTGGGAGAGGAACAGGATCGAGATCAGCGGCGCGCCGGGGATCAAGACGAGGGTGATGGCAAGCAGCACGCTGACGGCGTAGGCGCCGTAGAAGAGCTTGGCCTGACCGAAGCTGTCGTTGAGATCGGCGCGCTGCTCGAAGGTCTCGGCGACGGAGTAGGCGGTGGACAGAGGCACGACGGCGGCGGCGAGCAGCGCGGCGCCGACGAGCCCGAGCCCGAAGAGCGTCTGCGCGGCGCTGCCGGCGAGCGGGCGCAGGGCGACGGCGGCGTCGCTTGCGTCGTGGATGTGGTGGCCGTGCGCGTGCAGCGTGGCGGCACAGGCGACGACGATGAACAGGCCGATCACGCCGGTGAGCACGGCGCCGCTGAGCACGTCGATGCGCTCGTAGCGGAGGTCCTTGACCTTCAGGCGCTTGTCGACGGCATAGGACTGGATGAAGGCGAGACCCCACGGCG
The DNA here is from genome assembly GCA_963714215.1 of uncultured Solirubrobacteraceae bacterium. Lineage (GTDB taxonomy): Bacteria > Actinomycetota > Thermoleophilia > Solirubrobacterales > Solirubrobacteraceae > Palsa-744. Next base: position 310,543 of record CAVQNP010000002.1, on the reverse strand, counting down.
CGAGCGTGGTCCCGAGCGTGGCGACGACGACGAGGATGCCGTGACGCGAGGAAGGCAGGCTCGGCACGACGAGCCCGTGCGCGGCGGCCCCCCAATCGGGTCGGGCGAGAAAGCCGGAGAAGATGTAGGCGATGAAGATGGCGCTGAGTGCGAGCAGCACGTGCTCGACGCGCCCGAAGGATCCGCGCAGCACGAGCACGCTGACGGCGAGCGCGGCGAAGGGGACGGTCAGGTAGCGACTGGTGCCGGTGAGCACCTCCATGCCGGCGGCGACGCCGGCGAACTCGGCGCAGATGGTGCCGACGTTGGCGAGCACGAGCGCGCTGAGCGCGACGGTCGTCGCGCGCGTGCCGTAGCGCTCGCGCACGAGCCGCATCAGGCCCTTGCCGGTGACGATTCCGGTGCGTGCGGCGAGCTCGTGGAACACGATCAAAGCGACGGTCGAGAGCGCGAGCACCCACAGCAGGCGGTAGCCGAAGTCGGCGCCGAGGATCGAGTAGGTGGTGATCCCGGCGGGGTCGTCGTCGGAGAGCCCGGCGAGCAGGCCGGGGCCGAGGACGGCGGCAAGCGCGAGCGCGCCTGCACGCCGCCCGCGCAGCGAGGCGAGCCTGCGGTGAGGCTGGCGGACGGCCAGGTGCGGCGGTGACGGGCGCTTGCGTGGAGCCATGCCGGAGGCGGATCTTGACCCTTGCGACCGCGGGCCGCGTGGACGGACGCGTCACGACTGCCTCGCGGGCCGCGGGACAGGAGCGTCGGGTCATCGGCGACGGACCCTCGAATACACTGGACGGCGGTGATCGCGGTGCTGCCATGGCCCGAGAGCGCCGTTTCGACGTGAGCGGGGCAACTGACCGCCACGACCCCGCCGGAGTAGCTCAGCTGGTTAGAGCAGCGGAATCATAATCCGCGTGTCGGGGGTTCGAGTCCCTCCTCCGGCATCGCTTGTTTGGCTCTGTAATGCGGGTTTGCGGCATGGGGCCCGTGGCCGAATACGCAGCAAGACTGACCTATGACACGGGGATCTATCACTTGGTATCGCGACTCTTGGCGGAGACCGTCACGAATCATTCTGCTGCTGGCCCTAATCGGAGCGGCCGTCGCATATTTGCCGCTCAATCATTCCTCCAGCCCACATGTCCTCACTGCGGCTCTCAACCGTGAAATACCACTGGTCACACCGTTTGCAGTCCCGTACATACCGTTCCTGCCGATCTTTTGGCTGACGGTGCTCTATGCCTACCTCAGCGATCGTAGGTTTGTTCTGCTGGCCGGCACCGCTCTCGTCGTCTACACAGCAAGCGACATCGTGTATGCCACGTTCCAGACCTACGTGCCGCGTCCCCACGTCGGCACGGGCCTATTTCCGGATCTAGTCAAATTTATCTACAGTCACGATCATCCATATAACGACCTGCCAAGCGAGCACGCATCGTCAGCGACAATGTTGGCGCTCTATTTCTTTGCGCTTCGCCACAAGTGGCGCTATCTCGTAGCTGCCGGGTCGCTCGTGGTGGTGCTCTCGACGCTGTTTGTAAAGCAGCACTCTGTTGCCGGAGCGGCGGGGGGGGTCGTGCTCGCGATCGTGAGCTGGATCACAGTCGATCGGCTCATACCCTTACTTGCCGCGAAGTCCGGCGTACAGCAGAAGCGCCTGTACGGTGATCGGCAGAAGGATGCCGGCCGCAAGCTGCGCGATGGTCGAGCCACGTAGCGGCCACACCTGAAGTTCCCGTATTTCGCGGAAGCGCTCGAAATGCTCGTCGCGCTCGTTGTCCGGGATCCGCTCAAGTTCAGCTTCCACTCTGTCGAGCGCATTGTCTCGCGAGCCGAGCATGAGATCGTGTAGACCGATCGTGTGCGTGACGAATACCGCCACACAGAGCACGAAGCTACCCGCCGCGTACCCCACAAAGGCTCCCGTGAAGCGAAAGTGCGCCAAGACATGCGGTTCAAGGAGGAACGGGCTACCTATTCCGTAGACCACAAACGAGACTGTGAATGACACGATGCCAATTTTGATGATGCTGCTCCACAGAGGATCGAACCTTGTGCTTCGACACGGAGTTGAGACGGCAAAGGTGCCAGTACCCTGGAAGAGCCTTACGATAAGAATCGAGGATGCTACGGAAGTTGCCAGCATCCAAAGAAGGGTTCCGGCCGCGAGCGCTCTGAGCAGAGGCCCAGAGGAGATCGCCTGGTGACGCAGGAGGCCCAGGGCAGCAATCGTTCCACCGGCGCCGACGATTACGAGCCCAGCTGTTGTCACCCAACCGAATGCCCGGCGCAGGACCAGGTTGATGAGGTTCAGATTTCGGAGGCACCAAAAATACTGCCAGCGATCGAGCAGCGCCGCTTTGTCTCCAGTTGCCGATATAGCGGAAAGCTCGTCGAATATTTCATCAGCGGTTTTGCCCGATGAATACCGACCGGTGTTCGTAAAGACTTCGTTCGGCACGACGTCCCGTGTCAGTTGGCGCACCGTGGGCTGGATGAACCCCCAGAGCCGCTTGTCAATGACGCGTCTGTAAGCGTCCGGGAACTCTTCCCTTCGCAACGCAGCCGCAAGCTCGGCGTAACACGCGAAGCGAGGCAGCATTGAGAGCACGAGCGCGTCGGCGTACTCTGGATCTTCCACGAAGTTACGTCTCATCTCGTATCGCCATCGGGGTCCGTGGACAGCTAGATCGGCCCATTCGGAGGGGTCCAGACTGAAGCGCGTAATTTGCGCGAACGTTCGCAGGAGCAGTCGTATGACCATCTCGGCACCCGCCAGCGAGGAGAGGGCGATTACCAGATAGACCGTGTTTTCACGGCCGCCGGATGACCACAGGTACAGGAAGACCGCCCCGAGTGCCGCGATGCTCGGCGCCAACGGTGACCCTCGATCAAGGATGAACGTCGCTGCACGCTGACTACGGATTGATCGCTCACGCAGTAGCCCGGCGATCGCGACAAGGAGCGCGAGCGGAATCCCTATGAAGAGCACACCTACGTAAAGAGGAAGGGTCAGGGCGCGAAGCGTAGCCCGTTCGAGGACAATTGACCTGTTCGTGGCGTGTCGGTAGCTATGCGATTGTTGCGACTCAGAACCCCTTACGCCACGTGAATTCAAGCCGTTCCACGCGTCGGAACGACGGGTACAGCCCTCCGATGCTTCCGGCGACTATCAGTCCGGTCCGGGTCCCTTTCCGGCGGTCTGAAGTCTGCAAGTCGGCTAATTGCGCCGGTTAGAGTGTCCGTGCGCGAGCAGGCCTCCCTCGGCTGAGCTCCTTCACGAGCGCCGCCACCGAGCGCTCGAGCTGCTCGATCGTCGCATCGTTCACGCGCTCGATACCGACGACCCGGTTCAGCCACGCGTTGATCTCGCGATGGCTGCGCTTCTCGCGGCGGGCGAGTTCGCCGACGAGGCGGCTGCGCTCTCGGCGTAGCTCGGCGCGCTGCTCGAAGACCGCGCGCGGCGCCAGCTCCGGTGCGGGCACGGAGAGCCTTGAGGCGGCGACATCGGTAGTAGCGGGATCTGGGGCGGACCCCCGGGCAGCCTGGGGCGCGCCGAACAGTGTCATCTGCGCGGCAAACTCGGCGCTCAGCGGCACAAAGTCGGGGCTCGGCGAGGGCTCGCTCGCGGGCCGCTCGACAAGCTCGTCCAACTCCTCGCCTGGCTCCTCGCGACGCAATACATGACGCAGCTCACTTTCCACGTCGGCTGCATGGCCGCGCAGGGTCTGGTCGGCCGGCAGGTAGAGCCAGCTCGGCTCGGCCGCCCTTCCCGGCGTCGTGCGCACGAAGCGCCCGACGATCTGGCGGAAGATCAGCGGCGTCTTCGCAGCGCTCGCATAGACGCCGACTCGCAGGCGCGGGATGTCGACGCCCTCGGAAACCATGTTGACGGCGACGATCCAGGGATCGCGCGAGCTGCGGAAGTCGGCGAGCTTGCGTGCGGCGCGTGCCTCCGTGTGCAGCACTACCACAGGCGTACGACCGGTCGCGTCGCTCAGCAGCTTTGCGATCTGGCGAGCGTGCGAGGCGTCTGCGGCGATCGCGAGGGCGCCCGCGTCATTGTGCCCGCCGGCACGCAGCGCGCGCAGCTTGGCATCGGCCTCCTTGAGGATCCGCGGCAGCCCGTCCGGTAGCTCTGTCGAGATCGCCGTGCGGTAGCGGCGGCTTGCCTCGCGACCGGTCAAGACCGTCTCGAACGACGACTCGATCACGTCATCGCCGCTGCGCCAGGAGAGGCTGCCGTCGAACGTGACGAACGCAACCGGACGGCAGATCCCCTCCCGCACGGCTTCCGCATAGGTGTAGGAGACGTCCGGTACGACCACGCCGTCAGGGTCGTAGCGCACGCCCGGAATCGGCGTTGCGTCCGAGCGAAACGGCGTGCCCGAGAGCAGCAGCCAGCGCTCGGCGCGGACAAACGCCTGGCGAAAGCCGACGCCCCAGGCGAGATCTTCGCCGAGATGGTGCGCCTCATCGACGATCACGAGCGTGTCCCGGCGGACCTTCGTCGCCCAGGCCGCCGGGTCGCTCGCGACCCGAGCGTAGGTGACCGCCACGCCATGGAAGTCGCGCGGCGGGTCGGCGCTCTCGGCATCCGGCTGCAACTGCACGCCGAGCGCCGCGCCGGCGGCGGCCCACTGGCGCGTCAGCGGCGTCGTTGGGCAAAGCACGACAACGCGCTTGCAAACCCGCCTCGCGAGCAGGCCGGCGGCGAGCTCGAGCGCCGGGCGCGTCTTGCCCGCACCTGGTGCCGCCGAGATCAGGAACGGACCGCCCTGCCATCCGGCCAGGCGGTCGAGGGCATGGCGCTGCCAGGCGCGCAGCGATGTCGAGGTGTTGCGCGTCAAACGGCCCGGCATGCTGCGGCATGGGACGGACGGATGCTCTGCGGCTAGGCTGGGGCCATGCCCACGACTGCCCCGATCCAGATCGACACGGCGCGCGTGGAGGAGCTGACCGCCCGCGAGCTGCAGGCCCTCAACGAGCGCACGGCCGCCTCGGCCAAGATGTACGAGCGCGCCGGCAGGTCGCTGAGCGGCGGTGTGGCCTCCTCCTACCAGCTGCGCGACCCCTGGCCGATCTACCTCGCCTCCGGCGAGGGCGCCCGCGTCACCGACATCGACGGCAACGGCTACTGGGACTTCCACAACGGCTTCGGCTCGATGGTGCAGGGCCACGCGCATCCGGCGATCGTCGAGGCCGTGCGCGAGCGCGTCGCCCTGGGCACGCACTTCGCCGCCGTCACCGAGGACACCGTGATCGTCGCCGAGGAGCTGGCCGAGCGCTTCGAGCTCGAGCGCTGGCGCTTCGTCAACTCGGGCTCGGAGGCGACGATGGACGCGATCCGCATCGCCCGCGGGCTGACCGGCCGCGAGACGATCGTGAAGATCTTCGGCTCCTACCACGGCCACCACGACGGCGTGATGGTCTCGATCGGCGTCCCCTACGAGGACATCGGCGACCGCGACAACCTCGCCTCGCTGCCCTACGGCGCCGGCATCCCCAAGGCCGTCGCCGAGCTGACCGTCCCCGTGCCGTTCAACGACGCCGAGGCGATGGAGCGGCGGATCGTGCGCCTGGATGGCGAAGGGCGCAAGCCGGCCTGCGTGATCATGGAGGCCGCGATGATGAACCTCGGTGTCGTGCTGCCGCAGGACGGCTACCTGCAGGCCGTGCGCGAGATCACCGAGCGACACGACATCGTGCTGATCTTCGACGAGGTCAAGACCGGACTCGCGATCGCCGCCGGCGGCGCCACCGAGCGCTTCGGCGTGCAGCCCGACATGGTCACGATGGCAAAGACGCTCGGCGGCGGACTGCCCTCCGGCGCGATCGGCGGAAATGAGCGTGTGATGAGCGTCGTGCAGGACGGCAGCGTCTACCAGGTCGGCACCTACAACGGCAATCCGCTGGCGATGGCCGCCGCGCGCGCCAGCTTGCAGGAGGTCATGACCTCCTCCGCCTACGAGCACCTCGAAGCGCTCAATGAGCGCATCCTCGCCGGCTGCGAAGCCGTGATCGAGCGCCACCGCCTGCCCGGCTACGCAGTCGGCATCAGCTCCAAGGGCTGCGTCACCTTCTCCCCCACGCCCGTCGTCGACTACGAAAGCTTCAAGGTCAACCAGGACGTCGCCGTCACCGAACTCGCCTGGCTGTGGAACATGAACCGCGGCATCTACATGACCCCCGGCCGCGAGGAGGAGTGGACGCTCTCGGTGATGCACACCGACGAGGCGATCGACGCCTACGTGCAGGCCTTCGACGAGATGGCCGCCGCGATCACGCAGTAGGCGCCGGAACCGGGCCTACTGGAGCCACTGCGCCACCCCACCGTGGTGCGAGCACGTCCCGCTCCGCGATTCGCTGAAGCTGTACGTGCCGTCTTCGCATTCCGCCGTGGCCCCGGCGGGCTGCGTGGGGGATTCCTCGGGGCTGCACACCGTGTTGCCGGCCGAGTTGACGTAAGTGCCGTTCGTGCATTCCCCCGGTTCCGGCGACGACGGTTCGGTTTCTTCCGGTTCTTCTTCGTATTCATCGCCTTCGTAGCTAGGCGTGCTTTCGGGCGCCGGCGTCGAAGACTGGTAGTAGACCTCGGCGGCCGACAGCGGAAACCGGACGCGGGCGTGATCGGCGCCCTCGCAGACCGTCGTTTCTTCCGAGGTGCTGCACGACATCGGGTACGTGTGCCCCGTCACGGGGCTGCTCGCCTCGACGGAGTAGTCCGCCGGTTCGCTGCCTTCGCGGCTGACCTCGCGCGCAAAGGCGCGGAAGACGTTGTCGGCGAAGCCGCACGTCGTATGCGGGCCCGCGCTGATGTTCTGATCGCAGCGCGTGTAGCTGGCGCGAGCCGCGTGATGGCGTGGGGTTGTCGAGGCGACCTGCGCGGATGCCGATTCGTTCGATGCCGACGTCGTCGTGGCGGTGTTGCTGCACGAGCTCAGAGCTCCGCACGCGATCGCGAGCAGGATCCCAGCCCCCAGAAGTCGTTTCATGCTCCCCACCTCCTTGTGGAGGCGAAGCTAGCAGAGATCCGATTATTGGGATTTTTCGATAACTACGCCACGGCGGGCAGGCGTTCCAGCGCAGCCGTACGCCGGCGCTCGCCGCGGCCCGTCAAACTACGCGCTCGCGCTCGGACGCCCGGCGTCAAGAGTCGCGAACCCCCGCCCCATGAGCGCCAGTGACGACCACGCCGATCCCGCCGATGCCCTCGGCGTCACGGCCGACGCGAGAGACCGCCTAGACGAAACGCTCTCGCTCGCCGCCCGCCACCTCGACCCCTCGCTGGTCGATGTCCTGCGGATCCTCGGCTTTGACAAGGAGTTCGCCTCGGCCAAGGGCTCGCACCTATACGACGCCGCCGGCCGCGCCTATCTGGACTTCCACACGGGCGAGGGCTTCGCGAGCCTCGGCCACAACCACCCGGGCGTGCGCGAAGTGCTGCAGGCGACGCTCGCCGCGAACGTTGCCGACGGCGTGCAGATCCACTACTCGCCGCTCGCCGGGATGCTCGCCGAGGCGCTCACGGAGCGCCTGCCGGCTCCGCTGGAGGCCGTGTTCTTCGCCAGCACCGGCGCCGAGGCCGTCGACTCGGCGATGAAGTTCGCGCGCGCCGCCACCGGGCGCCCGCGGCTGATCTCGTGCGACTCGAGCTTCCACGGCGTCACGCTCGGCCCGCTCTCGCTCGTCGGCGACAACTTCTTCAAGGAGGGCTTCGGGCCGCTCTTGCCCGGCTGCGCGCGCGTGCCGTTCGGCGATCTCGACAGGCTCGAGGCCGAGCTGCGCTCGAAGGACGTCGCCGCCTTCTTCGTCGAGCCGATCCAGGGCCGCGAGGTGACGCTGCCGCCCGAGGGCTACCTGAAGGCCGCGCAGGAGCTCTGCCGCCGCTACGGCACGCTGTTCGTCGCCGATGAGATCCAGACCGGACTCGGGCGCACCGGCCGCTGGTTCGCACTGGAGCACTGGGGCCTTGAACCCGACTTGGTGCTCGTCGGCAAGGCGCTCAGCGGCGGCTACATGCCCGTCGCCGCGATGGTCACGACGCGCGAGATCTACCAGCGCGCCGTCGGCACGCTGGAGCGCAGCTACGTGCACCAGTCGACATACGGCCGAAACCGCTTGTCGATGGCCGCCGGCCTCGCCACGATGCGGATCATCGAGCGCGACGGGCTCGTCGAGCAATCCGCGCGAGTCGGCGCGCTCCTGCGCGACGGCCTGCTCGAACTGCAAGAGCGCCACGAGATGATCGAGCAGGTCCGCGCCAGCGGGCTGATGATCGGGATCGAGCTGGGACCACCGAGCACGCGCGCCGCGCGTATGAACTGGCGACTGATCCACATGGCCAGCGAGGGATTGTTCCCGCAGCTGCTCGTGATCCCGTTGCATCGCGACCACGGCGTGATCACAATGGCCGCCGGCAAGAACGACGTGATCAAGCTGCTGCCGCCGCTGACGCTCTCAGGGGAAGAGGCCGGCACCTTCCTGCAGGCACTTGACGTCGTACTGAGCGACGTCGAAAGCTCGGGTGGCAAGAACTGGGGCGTCGTGCGCGACATCGCCATGTCCACGCTGCGCCGCCGCGCCGCGCCGCAGAAGAAGTCGTCCAAAGCCGCCGCGGCCGCGAGCGACACCACGCCGTTTCGCGGCACGGCGATCGACCCGTCGCGCGATGACGTCTGCCTCGTCACCGGCGCAAGCGGCTTCATCGGCGGGCGCCTCGCCAAGCGGCTCGTGGCCGAGGGCCATCAGGTGCGCTGCCTCGTGCGCGCCAGCAGCGACACCTTGCAGCTCGAGCAGCTCGGCGTCGAGATCGCCGTCGGCGACCTGACCGACGAGCGCTCGCTCTCACGCGCCGTCGAGGGCTGCAACTACGTCTTCCACTGCGGCGCGCTCGTCACAGACTGGGCGACGACGCAGGAGATCACGCAGACCAACGTGCAGGGCACGCGCAGTCTGCTCGAGGCCTCCGCCGGCGCCTCCGTGGAGCGCTTCATCCACTTCTCGCACGACCGACGTCTACGGCCATCCCGACGGCGCGGCGATCGAGGAGACGCACGCGGCGAGCGGCTTCAGCAACTGGTACGCGCAGAGCAAGCTGCAGGCCGAGGCCGAGGTCCGGCGCGTCGAAGCCGAGCGCTCATTGCAGGCCGTGATCCTGCGCCCGGCGACCGTCTACGGGCCTGGCTCGCGCGACGTCGTCGGCGAGATCGCGCGCGCGATCCGCTCGCGCCAGATGCTGCTCGTCGGCGGCGGCCGCGCCGTCGCCGGGCTTTGTTATGTAGACAACCTGATCGACGCCGCCATGCTCGCGCTCGGCCACGAGTCGGCGCCCGGCCAGGCGTTCAACGTCAGCGACGGTCTCGACGTCACCTGGCGGCAGTTCACCGACGGGCTCGCCGATGGACTCGGCTGCGCGAAGGTCCGCTGGAGCATGCCCTACTGGATGGCCAGCGGTATGGGCTTCTCGCTCGAGCACGGCTACCGGCTGCTGCGCCGCACGACCGGCCTCAGCGCGCCGCCGCTGCTCTCACGCCAAGCCGTCCAAGTGCTCGGCTGCAATCAGGATTTCAGCAACCGCAGCGCGCGCGAGACGCTCGGCTGGGAGCCGCGCGTGGATTACGCGACCGGCATGCGGGAAACCGTTGCATGGCTGCGCGCCGAGTATTCCCGGCACGCCTGAGCCGAGCACTTAGTAGTTCTCCGAAGCCGTTCCGGACGCACCTTGGCGTTCAGAGGTTTCGGGGACGCCAAATCGTGAGAATTGGATTAATATCGCTCCGCAGAATCAGCAAGGTGATCCGGATCGACCCCCGAAACGTATTTCCAAGATGGACCCATCCGCGGGAGGGCACAACCAAGGCCAAGACCCCGACGACGGCAAGATCGTCCTCGAGCTGTCTCGCAGCCAGATCGCAATGGTCCTTCGTGCGGCCGACGCGAGCGGCGCTCCATCCACGCTCCTCTCCGGCCTCGACGCCAGGGCCGACGCTCCCCTCTCCGCCAGCATGGACGAGCTGCTGAAGCTGGCCGACGCCGACGAGCGGCGCCTGTCGCGCTCGCTGCTCTCGGGCCTGCTCGTGCTCGCCTGCTTCCCGCTCGACAGCACCCAGTTGGGCGTCGCAGAGCTCGCGCGCCGGCTCGACATGAGCCCTAGCGCGACGCACCGCTACATCAGCACGCTGGTCGCCGCCGGACTGCTCGAACGCGACCCGCAGACCCGTCGTTACCGACTGGCAGGCAAGCACTCAGAATCCGGCGCGCAGTCTGCGAACGGGACCTGAGCGACCTGTCGAACGGAGTCTCGGCGACCTGCATATAGTGCGCCCATGGGGGCACACGACGCAACGGCGCAGCCGCAGAGCGCGGCGATGCCCTCCCCCTTCCCGCCGATCGCCGAGTACGCCTTTCTCTCGGACTGCCACACCGGCGCACTGCTCGCGCCCGACGGCAGCGTCGACTGGCTGTGCGTGCCGCGCTTCGACGCACCGAGCGTGTTCGGTGCGCTGCTCGACCGTCAGGCCGGCGACTTCCGCTTCGCTCCGTTCGGCGTCAACGTGCCCTCGGCGCGCAGCTACGAGCCGGGTACGAACATGCTGCTGACGACGTGGAAGACGCCGACGGGCTGGGCGATCGTGCGCGATGCGCTCGTGCTCGGGCCGCGACGCGGCGAGGATCGCGTGACGCCGCACACGCGCCCACCGACCGACGAAGACGCCGAGCACCTGCTCGTGCGCGTGGCGATGTGCCTCGACGGCGAGGTCGAGATGGAGCTGACGTGCGCGCCCGTGTTCGACTACGGGCGCGTGCCCGCGAGCTGGAGCGTCGGCGAGGACGGCCACAGCGCGCAGGCCAGCGGCGGCGAGCTGACGATCGGCCTGAGCACGGACATGGCCGTCGGCGTCGAGGGCGACCGCGTCAGAGCCCGCCACGTGCTCGCCAAAGGCGAGCAGATCTTCTGCGCGCTCTCCTGGGAGGACGGCCTGCGCGCGCCGCAGAGCCTCGACGAGGCCAACGCGCGGCTCGCCGCCACAGCGCACTTCTGGCGCAGCTGGCTGGCCCGCGCGCGCATCCCCGACCACCGCTTCCGCGAATCGATGCAGCGCTCGGCGCTGACGATCAAGGGGCTCACGTACATGCCCACCGGCGCGACAGTGGCCGCGCTGACGACCTCGCTGCCGGAGACGCCCGGCGGCGAGCGCAACTGGGACTACCGCTACACGTGGCTGCGCGACTCGACGTTCACGCTGAAGGCGCTGCACTACCTCAACCTCGACTGGGAGGCCGAGGAGTTCATGCAGTTCGTCGCCGACCTGCAGTGCAACGAGGACGGGGCGCTGCAGATCATGTACGGGATCGACGGCGAGCGCGACCTGACGGAGTCCACGCGCGACGATCTCTCAGGCTATGCCGGCGCGCGCCCCGTGCGGATCGGCAACGGCGCCTTCGACCAGCGCCAGAACGACGTGTTCGGCGCCGCGCTCGACGCGATCCTGCTGCACACCAACCGCAGCCAGCGCCTGCCGCGGCGGCTGTGGCCGCTCGTGCAGGCCCAGGCCGGGTGCGCGAGCGAGATCTGGCGCGAGCCCGACCAGGGCATCTGGGAGGCGCGCGGCGCGCCGCGCCACTACGTCTCCTCGAAGCTGATGTGCTGGGTCGCGCTCGACCGCGCCTGCAAGATCGCCGCGATCCGCGGCGATGGCGATGCCGAGATCGCCTGGCGCGAGACGGCGAAGGAGATCCGCGAGGACATCCTCGCCCGCGGCGTGCGCGACGACGGCGTGCTGCGCCAGCACTACGAGACGGATGCGCTCGACGCCTCCAACCTGCTGGCCGCGACTGTTCGGCTTCCTCCCGGGCCACGACGAGCGGATGCGCGCGAGCGTGCTCGCGATCGCCGAAGAACTGTCAGAGGACGGCTTCGTGCTGCGCTACCGCACAGAGGAGACCGACGACGGGATGTCGGGCAAGGAGGGCAGCTTCCTGATCTGCTCCTTCTGGCTCGTCTCGGGCCTGTCGATCATCGGCGAGCCCCAGCGCGCGCGCGACCTGATGGAAAAGCTCCTCAGCGTCGCCTCGCCGCTGGGACTGTACGCCGAGGAGTTCGACTCCGAGCACGGGACGCCACCTGGGCAACTTCCCGCAGGCCTTCTCGCATCTGGCGCTGATCGAGGCGGCCGGGCGGATCATCGTCGGCGAGCGCCTCGCCGAGGTCTCCTGGTAACGAGCGCTACGCGCCTGCGGCGATCCGCTTGGCGCGTCTGATGCTCGGGACGCACGCGTACGACCCCCCACGCCAGCCGGCAGCGCTCGAGGCCGCGATCAGCCACGCGCCGGGGTCGGCCTGACGGCGCCCGAGCCCGTGGCGCGCCGAGGTCGGGAAGGCGTGGTGGTTGTTGTGCCACGCCTCACCGAAGGTGATCGGCGCGAGCCACGCCAGGTTGCGCGAGTGATCGCCCGTGGCAAACGAGCGCCGGCCGAAGAAGTGGCACAGCGAGTTGATGCTGAAGGTCGCGTGGTGCAGCAGGAAGATGCGCACGGCCCCACCCCACAACAGTCCCGTCAGCCCGCCCAGCAGCGAGCCGGTCAGCGCGACGCCGAGGCCGAACGGGAAGGCCAGGCTGACGAGCACCCACAGCGGGAACGTGCGGCTGACGAAGCGCAGGTCGCGGTCGGCGAGCAGGTCCTTTGCGTAGCGGCGCGGGTTGGCGACGTCCTGGCCGCGGAACATCCAGCCGACGTGCGCGTGGCCGAGCGCGCGCAGCGCCCCCAGCCAGCCCGGCGCACGCTCGGCGTGCGGGCTGTGCGGGTCACCGCCTGGTCTGAGAAGCGGTGGTGCTTGCGATGCGTGGAGACCCACTCCAGCAGCGGCCCCTCGACGGCCATCGAGCCGAGCACGGCGAAGGCCACACGCAGCGCGCGCGTCGTCTGGAAGCTGCGATGCGTGAACAGGCGATGAAAGCCGACCGTGATCCCCATGCCGGTCAGCACGTAGGTGACCACGAGCACGAGCAGGTCCTGCCAGTGCAGCGTCCCGCCCCACGCCAGCCAGCCCGCGAGCACGACCGCCGCGAGCGGCAGCGCGATCACGACGCCGTTGACCGCGCGCTCGGCACCCTCGTGCTCGATCGCAACCATCTCGGCGTGGCGTTCATCAGCCGGCGCCGTGGCAGAGGCATCGCCGCCTCGCTTCGTCGGGAACGTCCCTCATGCGAACCTCCTTGATCGCCGCCGGACTGGCCCGGCCGGGCCTGCGGGCGACGCTCGTGATGACGGCTCTACGTCGCTAGGGAGAAGCGGTCCGGGAGGGCTGGTTCGCGAAAGCGGGAGTGGCCTTGAATGAAGGATTCTACCGTTGCGAACTAATTTTTTTATGAAGAGATGACCGCCCCGGTGCGCTGCTCGACCAGTCGCACGATCTCCGTGCAGTCGGCGCCCGGCGCGGACGCCGACTGCGCCTCGCGCCACGCCGTCGCCACGGCCTCCCCGACGGGCAGCTCGAGCCCGGCCGCGCGCGCTTCGCGCAGGCAGATCTGCACGTCCTTGTCCATCAGCTCCAGCGCGAAGCCGAAGTCGAACGTGCGCGGCAGCACCGCCTGCGGCAGCTTGACGGCGGTCGCCGAGTTGCGCCCGCTGCTCGCGTTGAGCACGTCGAGCAGCACCTGCGCGTCGAGGCCCTGCTCGACGCCGAGCGCGACCGCCTCGGCGCTGACGATCAGCGCCGTCGCCGAGAGCAGGTTGTTGATCACCTTCGCCAGCTGACCCATCCCGGGCACCGCGCCGACGTGGAAGACGTTGCCCGCCAGCTCGTCCAGCAGCGGCCTGGCCTCGGCGAGCGTCGCCGCCTCGCCGGCGACCATCGCCGTCAGCGTGCCCGCCTCGGCTCCGGTGACGCCGCCGCTGACGGGCGCGTCGAGAAACGCGATGCCGTCGGCCGCCAAGCGCTCGGCGACCTCGCGCGAGCCGACCGGGCCGGTCGTCGAGAGATCGACGCAGATGCGGATCGCAGAGCCTGCGATCAGACCGCCCGCGCCGCAGGCGACCTCGCGCACGACCTCGGGCGTCGGCAGGCTGAGCAGCACCGTCTCCGCGCCGTCGGCCACCTCGGCCGCCGAGCCGCACGCCTCGGCGCCGAGCGCGACCGCCGCCGCCTTCGCCGCCTCGCTCGGGTCGTGCACGAGCAGCGGCCGCCCGCTCGCGAGCAGGCGCGCCGCCATGCGCCCACCCATCGCGCCGAGGCCGAGCAGGCCGACGGGCGTGCTGCGGTCGTCCTGTTGCACCGCCGCGGCCTCCTGCGCCGGGCGCATCTCAGCCCTCGGCTGTGTCCGCGAACACCTGGCGCGCGACCCGCGCCGCCGAAATCGCCGCCGGCACGCCGCAGTAGATCGCGCTGTGCACGATCGCCTCGACCAGCTCCTGCTGGGAGCAGCCGTTGTTGAGCGCGCCGCGCAGGTGCAGCGCGAGCTCCTGCTCCTGCCCGCGTGCGATCAGCATCGAGATCGTCAGCAGGCTGCGCGTGCGCGGCGGCAGCTCCGGCCGCGTCCAGACCGTTCCCCAGCAGTATTCGGTGACCAGCTTCTGCAGCGGTGCGAACAGGTCGTCGGGATCCGACGTCGCCGACTGCACGTACTCGGCGCCGAGCACGCGCGTGCGCATCTCCAGGCCCTCTTGCCAGAGCTCTTCGCTCATCGAAGGTCCTCGGGCCTCAGCTCGTCGCTCACGACAGCGCCGTCCACACGGTCTTCGTCTCCAGATACCCGTCCAGGCCCTCGCGACCGTGCTCGCGCCCGACGCCCGAGGACTTCACGCCGCCGAACGGCACCGCCGGATCGCTCGTCCCCCATCGGTTGACATAAACCGTGCCTGCGCGCAGGCGCGCAGCGAGCTTGTGCGCCGCGCTCAGGTCGCGCGTCCAGATGCCCGCCGCTAGGCCGTACTCGCCCGCGTTGGCGCGCTCGACGGCCTCGTCGAGGTCCTTGTACGGCGAGGCCACCAGCACCGGGCCGAAGATCTCCTCGCGCACGATCTGCAGATCATCGTCGGTGACGCTGAACAGCGTCGGCTCGACGTAGTAGCCGCCGCTGTCGCCGAGCGCCGCCGAGCCGCCCGTGACGAGCTCCGCGCCGGCCTCCCTCCCGCTCTCGATGTAGCCGAGCACGCGCTCCAACTGCACCGCCGATACGAGCGGGCCCAGCTGCGTCGCCGGCTCCAGCCCCGGTCCGAGGCGGCTGCGCGCGGCGCGCTCGGCCAGCGCGCCGATCACCTCGTCGTAGCGCTCGGCCGGCACGAGCAGGCGCGAGCCCGCGTTGCAGGCCTGGCCCGAGTTGTAGTAGATCGCCTGGTAGGCGCCCTTAACGGCCTGGTCGATGTCCGCGTCCGGGAGCACGATCGCCGCCGACTTGCCGCCGAGCTCGAGCGTCACGCGCTTCAGATCCCGCCCCGCCTTGGCACCGACCTCGCGCCCGACGACGGTCGAGCCGGTGAACGTGACCTTGTCGACGTCCGGGTGCTCGACCAGCGCCGCGCCCGTCGTGCCGTCGCCGGTGAGCACGTTGAGCACGCCCGGTGGCAGCCCCGACTCGAGCCCCAGCTCGGCCAGGCGCAGCGCCACCAGCGGAGTCTGCTCGGCCGGCTTGAGCACGACCGTGCAGCCCGCCGCCAGCGCCGGCGCGAGCTTCCAGATCGCGATCAGCAGCGGGAAGTTCCAGGGAACGATCTGCGCGCACACGCCGACCGGTTCGCGGCGCGTGTAGCAGAGCATGTCCGGCGCCGTGACCGGCAGCACGGCACCCTCGATCTTCGTCGGCCAGCCCGCGAAGTAGCGCAGGTGCGTGGCCGACAGCTCGACATCGACCGCCTGCGCAAGCTTCGCCGGCTTGCCGTTGTCGAGCGCTTCCAGCTGCGCGATCTGCTCGGCGTGCTGCTGCAGCGCATCGGCCAGCGCGTAGATCGCCGCCGCGCGCGCCGAGGGCGCCATCGACGCCCACGGCCCCGTCTCCAGCGCCTCGCGCGCCGCGCGAACGGCGCGGTCGACATCCTCCAGCCCCGCCTGCGCCACGTGCGCGATCGTCCGGCCCGTCGCCGGGTCGAGCGTCTCGAAGCTGTTGCCGTCGGCCGCCGGCAAGCGCTGCTCACCGATCACGAGCTCGTGCACGGCGCTGCCCTGCAGCCAGTCGCGAGTCTCCGAGCCGAGGGCGTCGGGCAGCACGATCTGCTCCGGCGAGCTCGCCCCGCTCATCGCTGCGCCCTGTCGCGCGCGGCGCTCACGGCGTCAGCACGATCTTCAGCGCCTCGCGCCGGTCGAAGATCTCATACGCCTCGGGCGCGTCGGCCAGCTTCATGTGGTGGGTCACGAGCGACGTCGGATCGAGACGCCCGTCGGCGAGCATCTCCAGCACCGGGTCCAGATGCGCGATCACGTTCGCCTGCCCGCCCCTGACCGTCAGCGACTTCAGCCACGCCAGGCCGAGGTGCATCTCCCCGCGCTCGGCGTAGATGCCGATGCACTGCACGCGCCCGCACGCGCGCGTCAGGCGGATCGCCATGTCGAGCACGTCGGTGTGGCCGACCGCGTCGATCGCCACGTCGACGCCGCCGCGGTGCTCGGTCAGCTTCTTCACCTCGCCCCGCACGTCCTGCTCTGTCGAGGTGCAGTGGGATCGCGCCGAAGGACTCGGCGACCGCTCAGGCGCTGCTCGACCGAGTCGATCGCGATCACGCGGGCGCCCGCGAGCTTGGCCGCCTGCACCGCGCACAGACCGACCGGCCCGAGCCCGAGCACGGCCGCCGTCTCGCCCGCCTGAAGGCCGCTCGCGGCGACGCCGTGATAGCCGGTGCCCATCACGTCGCCCGCGAACAGCGCCACATCGTCTGAGACCTCGTCGGGCACGCGCTGCAGGGTCAAGTTAGCCCTAGGCACGAGTGCGTACTCGGCTTGCGTGCCCTGCAGCGAGCCCATCGTCGCGCCGAGGCCGAAGCTGCGCGACTCCACGCAGCGCTGGTACTCGCCGCGCATGCAGTGAAAGCACGTCCCGCACGCCGTCTGGAAGCAGCCCGCCACGCGGTCGCCGACCTGCACGCGCGTGATCGCGTCGCCTGCCTCGATCACCGTGCCGACGTACTCGTGGCCGATCGTGAAGCCCGCTTCGATCTTCAGCCGGCCGTGGTAGATGTGCAGATCCGAGCCGCACACGCCCGTCGCGTCGATCCGCACGAGCGCGTCGTCGGGCGCGATCAGCTCGGGCATCGGACGCTCCTCGATGCGCACCTCGCCGGGCCCCTGGAACGTCAGCGCTCGCATGCGCACCCACCGGTCAATCTCTCATAGATCAAAAAAAGACTGCCTCTCCAATATCGACCGGTCGATATGTTACCCGAGGAGACGATGAAACGAACGGCGGTGCTCGCGCTAGCGTTCGCCCCGATGCCGGCCCCCTTCGTGCACGAGCTGCGAGTCCGCTACGGCGAGTGCGACCCGCAGGGGATCGTCTTCAACGCCAACTACCTGCTCTATTTCGACGTCGCCTTCACCGAGCTGTGGCGCGCCGCCGTCGGGCCCTGGCAGGAGATGGTGGCGCGTGGCGTCGACGCCGTCGTCGCCGACGCCAGGCTGAGCTTCCGCGCGCCCGCACGCTTCGACGACGAGCTGCAGCTGCGCGCGCGAATCGCCAAGCTCGGGCGCACCTCGCTGACGACCGAGATCGACGTCGTGCGGGGCGATGAGCTGCTCGTCTCGGGCTCGCTGCGACACGTCTGCGTGAGCACCGAGACGTGGGTCAAGACCGAGCTTCCCCAGTGGGTCCGCAGCGGTCTCGCGCCATTTGCGAGCGCCGGCGCCGCCCCTGACTGAGCCGCGCGCCCGGCATCCGAGCGCCGCGCGCCGGCCTGGATTCAGATCACGCGGCCCGCATCCCGGCGTGCACCCGTGCGGGCGGGCCTCGCTGCGCCTAGGATTGGGTGTGATCCATCGAGAGGGGTCCGGCCGTACGGAGAGAAAGCCGTCCGGACGGTCCTATGGGGGAGTGAGGATGACGGACGCTGGTGTGAGTCAGAGCACGCCGGAGAGGAGAGTTGCGGAAGACCCGCTGAGCGGTCGCGAAGTGCGCGCCGCGATCCTCGCCGCCGCCGGGCTCTATGCGGTCGGCGGGGCGCTCTGCGCGACCGCCCTGCTGCTCCCCCACGTGCGCGCCCCCGCCGCGATCGCCGCCGTCGGCGTCAACGCCTACATCGTCGCCGCCACGCTCGTGCTCGCGGCGCAGCGCAAACGCGGCGGGCTGGAGCTCGCCTTCGTCGCCGACCTCTGGGGCGTCGTGCTGATCGCCGTGCTGTGCGCCGGCTCCAACGGTGCCAGCAGCCCGTTCGCGTTGATCTACTTCTTCGCGATCGGCCACGCCGCCGCCTTCCAGCCGCGCGGGCGGTTCGTGCTCGTCACGCTCGCCGGGCTCATCGCCTTCCTCCTTCCGATCGCCTACGAAGACGTCTCGGCCACGTTCGGCGCCGTCGCCTGCGTCGGGCTCGTGCTCGCGATCCTCACGACCGTCGTGATCCACCTCGCGCTGAACGGCATGCGCGAGCACCGCCGCCGCCTGAAATTCCTGATCGACGCGACGGCCACGTTCGACAGCTCGCTTGACCCGGCCGAGGCGCTGCGCAACCTCGCGCGTGCCGCCGTGCCCGAGCTGGCCGAGCTGTGCGTGATCTACCTGCTCGACCGCGACGGGCAGATCGAGCGCACCGTGGCCGCCAGCGTCGATCCCGCGCTGGCGCGCGAAGTCGAGCGCGTGCGCGAGCAGATCCCACTCGACCTCGCCGGCGTGCACCCCGTCGCCGAGGTGCTGCGCACCGGCGAGCCGCGCGTCGTCGCCGACCTGACCGACCAGGCCGCGCTTGCGCGGATCGCCGAGAGCGATGAGCACCAGCAGATCATGCGCGACGCCGGCTATCGCTCGGCCGCCGTCTTCCCGATGGTCGCGCGCGGTCGCACGCACGGCGCGATCTCCTTCCTGCACATCGACAACGACGCCCCCTACGGGCGCGGCGTGCTCGACGTGCTCGCCGACCTCTCCGACCGCGCCGCGCTGGCCTTCGACAACGCGCGCCTGTACGCCGAGCGCTCATACGTCGCGCAGACGCTCAGGCGCAGCCTGATGCCCTCCTCGCTGCCCGTCGATCCCCGGCCTCGAGCTCGCGAGCTTCTTCCGCCCGCTCGGCGCCGGCAGCGAAGTCGGCGGCGACTTCTACGACGCCTTCGGCGACGAGCACAGCTGCTGGCTGGTCGTCGGCGACGTCTGCGGCAAGGGCGCCGAGGCGGCCGCGCTGACCGGCTTCCTGCGCCACACGACCGTCGCCTACGCGCGCGACGCCGTCAGCCCGGGCGCGTGCTCTCGCAGGTCAACCGCGTGATGCTCGACCAGGACTTCGACGGGCGCTTCGCCACGGCGATCCTCGTGCACCTGCGCTTCACCGGCGGACGGGTGGCCGTGACGCTCGCCTCCGCCGGGCACCCCGCCGCGCTCCTGACCCGCGCCGGCGGCGCCACAACGCAGCTCGGCGAGCGCGGCGCGCTGCTCGGCGTGTTCGCCGACGCCGAGATCCGCGAGACCTCGGCCGTGCTCCAGCCCGGCGACTCGCTCGCGCTGTACACCGACGGCCTGCTAGAGGCCCACGCGCCCGAGCAGACGGTCACGCCCGAGCAGATGATCGAGCGGCTCGGCGCCAGCGCGCCCGAGGCCGCGCGCGAGGCGATCGAGGCGCTGCTCACGCTCGTCGAGCTCGACGATCGCGTGCGCGACGACATCGCGATCCTCAGCGCCCGCGTGACGCCCGCGGCGAGCAGCGTCAGCACGCTCGAGCAGCGGCCGCGCGCAGCAGGCACGGCGCTCGGCGCCGAGGAGCTCGAGCTCGGCGTCGCCGCCTCCGCCGAGGGCGCCCGGCGCGGCGTCTAGGCCTGGGTGCCGGCCTCGGCGATGCGCGTACCGGCGCGCAGTTCTCGTGACGCCGTCTGATAGACCCCGCACGATGGGCGCCAGCGAGCAGCCGCGGTCCCCTCGCCGGTGGCTCCGGCACCGGCGCACCGGCGTCGTCGTTGCCGCCGTGCTGCTCGCCGGACTGCTCGCCTTCGCGCTCTCGCGGCTCGGCCTGCACCGGATCGGCCACGCGCTGGTCACGGCCAAGCCCGGCTGGGTCGCGCTCGCCTTCGTGCTGATGGCCAGCTCGCTCGTGCTGCGCTCTATCTCCTGGCACGAGGTGCTGCGCGCGGCGCTGCCCGACACGCAGATCCCGTGGATCGCCGTCACCCGCGCGACGATGATCGGCGTGATGGGCTCGGCCGTCGTGCCCGGGCGCGTCGGTGAGCCGGCGCGCGTGGTCGTGATCACCAGGCGCCTGGAAGGCGCCAGTCGCCGGCAGCTGCCGGTCGTCGCCGGCACCGTCTTCTCGCAGACGCTGATCAACCTGCTCGCGCTGGCGATCCTCGCCGGCATCACGTTCACGAGCGTGCCGCTGCTCAGCGGGCACCCGGCCGGGATCGCGACGGCGATCGCGATCCCGCTGCTGATCGCCGCGCTCGTCGTCGCCGGGCCACGCCTGCTCGCGCTCGGACAGCGTGCGCGCCAGCCGCGCGTGGCGAGCGCCGCGCGCTGGCTCGCGGCCGTCTTCGCGCTCGCGCGGCGCGGCCTGATCGTGTTCGCGCGCCCGCGCTTCGGCGCGCCCGCGATCGCCTTCCAACTGCTCGCCTGGGCTTTCCAGTGGCTCTCCTGCTACGCCGTGCTGCTCGCGCTCGGCCTGACGCACAAGGCCGGGCTCGACGCCGCCGCCGCGGTGCTGCTGGCCGTCAACGTCTCGGCGATCCTGCCGGCGACGCCTTCCAACGTCGGCGTCTTCCAGGCCGCCTGCCTGGTCGTGCTCGCCGCCTACGGCGTCGGCGGCGGCCCGGGCCTTGCCTACGGGATCATCCTGCAGGCCGTCGAGGTGCTGACGGCGCTCGCGCTCGGCGTGCCCGCGCTGCTCGCCGAGGGGCTGACCTGGCGCGACATCCGCGCCGACTCCGAGTCCGAGCGCGTGCGCGTCGAGGAAGCCGAGGAGCAGGCCGAGTCCGAGGAGCGCTTCAGCCGGCCAGCGCTCTGAGCGACTGGCGCAGCGAGCTGGTCGTCTGCAGCACGGCCGTCGGCTCGTAGCCGCAGTGCGCCATGCAGTTTTCGCAGCGCGGGTCCTTGCCGCGACCGTACTTGTCCCAGTCGGTCGTCTCGATCAGCTCTTTGTAGGTCTCCGTGTAGCCGTCGGCCATCAGGTAGCAGGGGCGCTGCCAGCCGAACAGCGAGTAGCTCGGGATGCCCCAGGCGGTGCAGTCGAATTCGGCCTTGCCCTCGAGGAAGTCGAGGAACAGCGGGCTGTGGTTCAGGCGCCACTTCTTGCGCCGGCCTTCGCCGAAGGCCTCCTTGAACAGCTTGCGCGTTTCGGTCACGCCGAGGAAGTGCTCCTGGTCGGGGGCTTTCTCATAGGCGTAGGCCGGCGAGATCATCATTTCGTCGACTTCGAGGTCGTCGTTGAGGAAGTCGAGCACCTCGCGCACCGTCTTCGGCGAGTCCTGCGTGAAGAACGTCGTGTTCGTCGTCACGCGGAAGCCCGCCGCCTTGGCAGCCTTGATCGCCGAGACGGCCTTGTCGAACACGCCCTCGCGCTCGACCGAGGCGTCGTGGCGCTCCTGCAGGCCGTCCATGTGCACGGCCCAGGAGAAATACGGGCTCGGCTTGAAGTTCTCGAGCTTCTTCTCCAACAGCAGCGCGTTCGTGCACAGGTAGACGAACTTCTTTTTTTTCAGCAGCTCGTCGGCGATCACGTGGATCTCCGGGTGGATCAGCGGCTCGCCGCCGGCGATCGAGACCATCGGCGCGCCGCTCTCTTCGATCGCGCCGATCGCCTGCTCGACGGGCATGCGCCGGCGCAGCTCGTGCTCGGGGTGCTGGATCTTGCCGCAGCCCGAGCAGGCCAGGTTGCACTGGAACAGGGGCTCGAGCTCGACGATCAGCGGGAACTTCTCGCGTTTGGCCAGACGCTGGCGCATCAGGTACCAACCCATGCGCGTGCTCTGCCTGACTTTCGCCGCCATTGCTCGTACCTTAGCCCTCTGGGTCCCAGTCTCCAAGCGCGACCGCCGAAGCACGGCGCAAAGCCTGCGCTGCCTTCAACGCCCCGCCCACCGCCTGCAGGCGAAACAGCTCGTGACTGGGACTGTCGAGCACGACGCGCACGACCGCGAACGGGCGTCCGGCGGCGCCCGCGGCAAGCCACGCCGACTCCATGTCGACGGCCAGCGCGCCGGCCGCGCGCAGCTGCTCGCGGCGCTCGCCCGTGGCGATCTTGCCGACGCCCACGATCGGGCCGCTGCGTACGGTCAGGCCGGCGTCGTCGAGCGCGCCCGCCAGCCGGTCGGAGCCGTGGCAATCGGCCCACACCGGGTCGTGGCCTTCGTCGGCCGTCGCGAGCACGTGCTCGGCGACGATCACTTCGCCCGGCCGAGACCGTGCGTCGAGCCCGCCGCAGAAGCCGAGCACGATCAGCCCGTGACCCGGTTCGCCGCGCAGCTGCTCGGCCGCCGCGAGCGACTTCTCCGGGCCCATCCCGGTCTTGCGCACGCGCGCGCCGCGCGCGCCCGAGCGGATCAGGACCTGCTCGAGCGCCAGCGGCGCGGCGACGAGCACGCCGCTGACGCCCATCCGGCTCATGCGTGCACCGCCTCGGCCTCGAGCGCCGAGCGCACGCTCCGTGCCGCGGCGTGTCCGCTGAGCACCGCGCTCTCGAGCGTCGCCGGCCAGCCGGTCGCCGTCCACGTGCCGGCCAAGGCGAACCCCGCGATGCCGGTGTCCGGTCCCGGGCGCAGCGCCGCCGTGCCGGGAACCGCGCGGAACGTCGCCGCGTGCTCGCGCGTGGCCAGAAAGCTCTCGACCTTCGCGCCGCGCGCGCCAGGCAGCAGCTGCTCGATCGCCGGCAGGTACTGCTCGCGCAGCGCGTCCACGCTCATCTGCATCTCGCGATCGGCGCCCGACAGCGAGACGGCCAGGTACTGGCAGCCCGGCGGCGCGCCGGCCGCGGCGCTGCGGTCGAACAGGTATTGCACGGGGGTGCCGACGCCCGCCGCGAACGGCTGCTCGCAGACGACCCGGTCATAGACGACGTGCAGATTGACGATCGGCGAGCTGCCGAGGCCGCGAATCGCCCGCGCGTGCTGTGGCAGCAGCGGCTCGATCACGCCCGCCGCGCGCGCGTGCGGCAGGGCGACGATCACAGCGTCCGCGCTGAGGCCGTCGCCGGGGCCAGCGTCAGTGTCGACATCTGCGTCGGCGTCGCCTGCCTGCGCGAGTTCCTCGTCCTCGGGCTCGGCGCGCGCGGCGCCACTGCTCCGTTCGACCTCGAATCCTCCGTCTACGCGCCGCATCCGCTGCGCGCGCCAGCCGAGGCGGAACTTGACCCCGGCGTCGAGCAGCGCCGCCTCGGCGGGGTCGCCGATCACGTCCGCGAGCGTACCCACGTGGAAGCCGATGTCGCCCGCGTCGGCGCTCGCCAGCAGGCCCGTCTGAAAGACGAACGCGCCCAGCGCGAGCGATGCGTCGGCGGCCTTGAGATTCAGCGTCGGCAGCGCGATCAGGTCCCACAGCGCCGCGAGCGAGTGCTCGTTCTGGCCGAGGTCGGAGAGCCAGTCGCCGAGCGTGCGCGTGTCGAGCTCGGGGTCGCTCGGGTCGAGCGCCGACAGCGCGCGTGCCGCGAGCGCCGCGCTGAAGCGCTGTGCGGGCTTCAAGAACGGGTAGCGCGCCAGCGCTCCGGCCAGGTGAAGCGGCGGCGGCAGTGTGCCGCGGCGCAGCATCACGGCTGCTCTGCCGGGGCTCAGCACGGGGATCTCCAGGCGCTCCTGCACGGCCACGTGGTGCCCCGAGCCAAGGCGCGCGAGCAGCGCGCGGTAGGCCGTGCAGCAGCGCAGGAACACGTGCTGGCCGTTGTCCAGGCGCATGCCCTCGCGCTCGAAGGAGTAGGCCGCGCCGCCGAGCCTGCGCCTGACCTCGACGAGCGTCACCCGCGCGCCCGCGTCGGCGCAGTCGAGCGCAGCCGTGATCCCGGCAAGGCCGCCGCCGATCACGACGACGCGGCGCCCGCCGAGGCCGCTCACGAGCCCCTCCCCGCAAAGCTGCGCAGCGCGACGAGCAGCTTCTCGCCCGTCGAGAGCGAGGTGCGCGAGGCGAGCGCAGCGGCCGGATCGGCCTCGATCCGCGCCAGCAGGCGGTGGTAGATCCCGGCCATCGCCGACACGCACGCCCCGCTGCGACGATCGAGCTGCGGTACGAGCTCCAGCCCCCGGTCGAACCACTGCTGCGCGCGCTCGGCCTCGAAGCGCATCAGCTCGCTCAGCGGCTCGGCCTGCGCCGCGGCGAGCGTCGCCAGCCAGCTCGCCCGCTGCGCCATGCCTCCCCCGGCCTCCCCGCCATCCTGCTCCACGCCAAAGCGCCTGAGGTCTTCGGCGGGCAGGTAGATGCGGCCGTTCTCGGCGTCCTCGCGCACGTCGCGAAGGATGTTGGTCAGCTGCAGCGCTACGCCGAGATCGTCGGCGAGGCTTTCGATCTGCGCCTGGTCGAGCTCGGCGCCCGCCCCGTTCCCGCCGCGCCCGCGCTTGGCGAAGATCGCCAGGCACACGCGTCCGATCGCGCCGGCGACGCGGCGGCAGTAGAGCACGAGCTCCTCGAAGCTCTCGTAGCTGACGCCTTCTACGTCCATGCGCACGCCGTCGATCAGCTCGCCCAGCGCGCCCGGCGGCAGCGAGAAGCGCCGGTGCGCGTCGGCCAGCGCGACCAGCACGGGGTCGCCGCTGGGCGATGCGCCGGTTCGTTCGAGCTCGGCAAGCTGATCGGCGGACTCGCCGAGCAGGCGCAGCTTCTGCTCGTGCGGCAGCTCGCCGTCGCCGATGTCGTCGATCCGGCGCGCGAACGCGTAGGCGGCGCACATCGCGCGGCGGCGCTCGCGCGGCAGCAGGCGGATGCCGTAGTAGAAGTTCGCGGCCTGCTCGCGCGTGATCGCCTCGCAGCGGTCGTAGGCCTCGCTCGTGGTGATCGTGCTCGTCACGCTCACAAGGATGGCGCGTGCGCCGCGGGGCGCCTCAGCAGCGTCGCCATCAGCGCGAGCAGCCGGCGGGCGCGGGAGGCCTTGGGCGGCCCCGCGAGCACGTCGTAGCCGGCGCGCTCGATCGCGTCGAACGCCGCCCGCCCGCCGGCGAGGAAGGCGGCGACGGCGAGGCGCTCGCGGCCGTGAAGCCCGCCGATCAGCGGCGCTCCCCGATCCAGCAGCGTGCGCCCGCGTTCGAGCTCGAAGGCGAGCACGGCGCGCAGCGGCTGCGGGGTCCGCGCACCCTCGACGCCCGTGGCGATCTGCTCGACGTCGCAGTCGAAGCGCTCGAGGTCCTCGAGCGGCAGGTAGACGCGTCCGGCGAGGTAGTCCTTGGCAACGTCCTGACAGTGCTCGGCGAGCTGCAGCGCCGTGCAGATCGAATCCGACAGCGCTACGCGCTCGGGCGTGGCAACGCCGAACACACCGAGCACGATCTCGCCGACGGGGTCGGCCGAGAGCGCGCAGTAGCCGCGCAGCTGCTCCCAGGTCTCATAGCGCGAGATGCGCTGGTCGGTGCGGTTGGCCTCGATCAGGCGCTCGAAGGGCTCGCGCGGCAGCGCGCAGGCCTCGATCGTCCGTGCGAGGCGCTGCATCAGCGGGTGCTCGGCGGTCCCCTCATAGGCGCGCCCGAGCTCTGCTTGCAGCCAGTCGAGCGCGGCGAGGCGATCGCCCGGGGCGCTGTCGCCGAGCTCGTCGACGAGGCGCGCGAAGCCGTACACCGCCAGCAGATGCTCGCGCAGGCTGGCCGGAAGCATGCGGCTGGCGACGGGGAAGTTCTCGCTCTCGGCGCGCGCCATCACCTCCCGCGCGCTCGGGGCCGGCGGCGGGGCGTCGGCCAGCAGCATCATCCGCGTGACAGCGTCACACGACCCGGCAGCGTCCGAGCGCCATGATCGGAAACGCGAGCCGGTACAGGTGATAGTTGATGTAGTAGTCGGAAGGGAAGCCGGTGCCGGTGTACTGCGGCTCGTCCCAGCCGCCGTCGGCGCGCTGCGTGGCGACGAGCCAGCCGACGCCGCGCTCGATCGCCTCGGCACAGCGCCCACCCTGCCCGCCGCGCACCGCGTGCAGCGCGAGCAGCGCCCAGGCCGTCTGCGAGGCCGTGCTCGGGCCGCGCCCGATCCACTCATCCTCGTCGTAGGAGCGCGGGTCCTCGCCCCAACCGCCGTCCTCGTTCTGGTGCGCCAGCAGCCACTCAACGGCGCGCACGATGCACGGCGCGGCCGGCTCGATCCCGGCGGCGATCAGCGCCGGCACGGCGGCGCCCGTGCCGTAGATGTGGTTGACGCCCCAGCGTCCGAACCACGAGCCGCCGGGCTCCTGCTGGCCGATCAGCCAGGCGATGCCGCGCTGCGCGGCCGGCGTGTCGAGCATGCCGAGCGCGGCGAGCATCTCCAGCGAATGCGCGCTGACGTCGGCGCTCGGCTCGTCGATCACCTCGCCGAAGTCCAGGAACGGCAGCTCGCGCACGAGCGCACGCGTGTTCTCGGCGTCGAATGCGCCCCAGCCGCCACCCGAGCTCTGCATCCCCTGCAGCCAGCCCGCCGCGCGCTCGACGGCCGCGTCCAGCTCGGGCGTGCGCTCGACGCGCCGCAGCGCGAGCACGACCTCGGCGGTGTCGTCGACGTCGGGGTAGTTGTCGTTCTCGAACTCGAACGCCCAGCCGCCGGGCTGAAGCTGCGGCCGCGCCACGGACCAGTCGCCGCGGACGGTCACCTCCTCGCCGAGCAGCCAAGCGGCAGCGCGCGCGAGCGCGGGATGGTCGGCGGGCAGCCCCGCGTCGCTCAGCGCGATCAGCGACAGCGCCGTGTCCCAGACCGGCGACTGGCACGCTTCCAGGCGGCGACTGGCTCCAGCGGGCGCACCGACGCCCTGCCGGTCGTCCTCGTCCTCGACCATGAAACGATCGATTCCCTCCAGGCCACGCCGCATCACCGGGTGATCGATCGGGTAGCCGCTCAGGTTCAGCGCGATCAGCGAGTACACCCACGGCGGCTGGATGCCACCCCAGGAGCCGTCCGCCTCCTGGCGGCGCACGATCCAGCGCTCGGCGCGGGCGATCGCCAGGCGCTGCAGTGGGCGGATCGGGTGGCGCTCGTAGAAGCGCGTGAGCGAGTCGAACACGCGCAGCGCGCGCGGGCGCTCAGCACGGGCGTCGGCACCGCCGGCGTCGAGCTCTGAGAGCTCGAACGGAAGTCTGCGTGCGGGTCGGTGCGCTTTGACGAGCGACAGCGCGACGATCGTCTGGCGCGCCCAGCAGGCGAAGTCGTAGACGTTGAGCGGCACCCACGACGGCAGCAGGATCACCTCGGGAGGCAGCGCCGGGACGCGGTCCCACGACCACAGCCCGAACAGCGCCAGCCACAGATGGGTGAACACGCGCGCCCGCGCGACGCCGCCGTGAGCGCGAATCCACTCGGCCGCGATCCGCATGTGCTCGGCCTCCTGCGGATCGCCGGCCAGCCGCAGCGCCCAGTAGGCCTCGATCGTCGTCGACAGGTCGCCGGGCCCGCCGTAGAAGTTGGTCCAGGTACCGTCAGCGCGCTGCTGGGAGCGAATCCAGGCCGCCGAGCGCTCGGTTCCCGCTGCCGTCCGTATGCCGAGGAACTCGCGCAGGAGCATGTCCTCGGCGTCCATCGTCACGTTCGTCTGCAGCTCTCCCTGCCACCAGCCGGCCTCGTCCTGGAGCGAGAGCAGATGCTCGCAGGCCAGCTTCAGCGCCACCTCAGCCTCGTTGTGTACCTCGATGGTTGTGGACGCCATGGCAGGGAACTTAAATGTTTTGATCGGACGACGACATTTGCAGGCGCAACGAGCCGGTGCCCGCGGTCAGCCGGGAGACGCTCGCGCCGCTCGGCACGAGCACCTCGGGGTCGGCGAGTGTGATCACGTGGCGGCGCAGATCCGCCTCAGACACGGTGCGAGGGATCGAGGATACGAACCGATACACGATCAGGCCGTCCACGTTTCGCCGTTCGAGCAATCTGAAGCCGGGCGCAGGCGGGTTTGCGGCCCTGGGGCGCAGCGGCGAATAGCCGGTCTCGTCGATCTCGCTCACCGTCACAGCGTCGTGGCGGGAGAGGTTGTGCAGGTGCATCTCGTGCAAGTAGTACTCCAAAGGCGCCGCGCCGAGCTCGACGGTCGTGAGCACGCGCCTCGCACCGGCGACGGTGTCCGAGCCGCCCGATGCGCCTGGCGGGACACGGACGCCTTGTGCCTGCGCGGGAGCTCGCAGCAGCTTGGCGACATCGCGCCAGTTGCCGCGCTGCAGCCGCGGGCTGAAGTCGACGTCGATCGTGATTGCAAGGAAGGCCGCGACTGCCGTGCCGGCGAGCAGCCAGCCGAGCAGCCCGTCGATCGCGGCGAGCAGGATCGCGATCAGCACACTCAGCGGGATCATCGCGCCGACGAGGTTGCGCGGCGCGAGGTAATCGGCGCCGAACGCGGCCAGCACGATCGGCGCGAGCACGGCGAAGGCGGTGATCCACAGGCAGATCGACGCACCCTCGCGCGAGCGCTCCGACGGCGAGACATCCCCACGGGCGGGCGCGGACGGCGAGGACGATGAGGACGAGGACAAGGGCGCCGTTTGCGAGGAGGCCGTACGCACGGTCGTCGCGAGCAGCCTCCAGGCGCCGAGCAGCGCACCGGCGAGCAGCGGCAGCGCGACGAGCAGCTCGACGCCGCGACCGAGTGGCCCACCGGAGTAGCCGGTCAGGTAGTACTGCGGGATCGCCTGCAGGCGGCTGGAAAGGGCCCAGCGACCGATCCACTGCGTGCCGTGCCCGCCCTGCGCGGAGATCAGCGGCAGCAACGCGAGGCCGACGAGCGCGAGCACGCCGATCGCGGGCAGCGCCGCCTTGCGCGCGGCTCGCTCGCGCAGCAGCCACAGCGCCATCGGCACGAGCAGGAACGCGGCGAAGTAGTGGGTCAGCAGCGCGAGCGCGCCGCTCAGCGCGAAGGCCAGCGCTCGCCTACCGCTCGGCCCATGCAGCAGTCGCGCGAAGCAGAGCGTGGCGAGCGCAGCGAAGAACACGAACAGGCCGTACGCACGGGCCTCCTGCGAATACCACACGAACAGGGGGTTGACGGCGACGAGCGCGGCGCCGATCAGCGCCGCGCGGCGTCCGGCGAGCTCTCTGCCGATCCCCCACACGACCGGCACGGTGGCGATCCCGGCGAGCGCCGAGGGCAGGCGCAGAGCGAGCGCGCCGTCGCCGAGGAGGCGGGCGTCGACCCAGGCCAGCAGGTACCACAGCGGCGGCGTGTTCTCGCTGTGCACGACCGATTTCAAGGTCGCGCCGAGGCCGGCGTGCAGCACGTGCACGGGCGTGAACGCCTCGTCGTACCAGAAGCCCTGCTCGGTCAGCGTGGCCAGGCGCAGCGCCGCTGCGAGCACGATCAGCGCTGCAAGCGGCCACCACGCCGGCAGTCGCCGCTCGCCGCTCCCAGCCGCCGGCGCCGCGGCGGCCACCGCGCTCATCGCGGGCACGCCCGGAGCGCCTTGGTCGTGCCGAAGCAGGCGTAGCGGTAGTGGTACAGGTCTTCGGTCTTCGCAGGCAGGTACCAGCCGCCGCGCGCTGCGCGGCGTCCGTGCACGACCGGACCGGTCATCTGCAGGCAGATCTGCACGCGCTCTTTCGGCGGCCCGGGGACCGTGTTTCCGCAGGCCACGTCAGTCGTCGTGTGGTGGTAGATGTCCTGTTCGACCGAGACGTTCTTGTAGTTGTGCCCCGTGTAGGCGCGCCACGTGCGCAGATCGGCGACAAGCCGGTGATTGGTGTGCGTGGCGAGCACCACGTCGTTGACACTCGCAATCGCGAGCAGCAGGCCGACGAGCAGCAGCACGATGGTCTCCACGCGCCACAGACGCCCGCTGCCCTTGCGCTCGCGGTCGAGCGGGCGCAGCGAAGGGGGCAACCGCTGCAGTCGCTGCTCGAGCGTGCTCATTTGACGGGCGCCCACAGCGGCGTCGTCTGGTGAACGATGAACAGCGCCTGGATCGCCAGCGTGGCCACGAGCAGACGCCTGTCGCGCGCGATCACGGCGAGCGGCAGCGGCCAGAGGATGTACCAGGCGAGCAGCCACGTGCTCGTGACCGAGATCGCGAGCAGCGCCCAGCCCGAGGCGGCGACCCAGTCATAGCCTCGCCAGGTGCGCCACAGCAGGTGCAGCACGATGATCACGAGCGCCGCCTTGAGCAGATCGTGGTCGATCGGGAACACGCCGGGCTTGCCGAACAGGTGGGCAATCTCGGTCGGGAAGCTGTCGGTCGAGACGAACGCGGCATCGCGGTTGAGCGCGGCGACGATGTTGACGCCGTCGACGCCGAACACTGCATAGGCGACGACAGCGCCCAGCGCGAGCGCGCCGAGCACAGCGAGAACCTGGGCGACGCTGCGCCGCGCGAGGATCATGAACGGCAGGAGCGCGGCGACGGTCGCCTTGACGAGCGCCCCGGCGACGACGGTGGCAGCCGCCGGACCATCGCGCTCGGCAAAGGTCAGCGCGACGGCCACCATCATCAGCGCCATCATCAGCAGGTCATTGTGCGCGCCGCCGAGCGCGTAGATCACGTACAGCGGGTTGGCGCCGACGAGCAGGACCGCCTTCACCGGGTCGATCGCGCGCGCGCGCGCGCAGCGCCACGTGAGCGCGAGCGTGGCGGCACTCGAGAGCATCGCCAGCAGCTTCATCCCCCAGATCGCGCCGTTCACGCCGAGCAGGCCGAACGGATAGGAGATCAACGTGTAGATCGGGCCGTAGGCGGTGGCGACCTTCTTCCAGTCGGGACCGACGTAGTGGTAGACGGGATCGTGTGAGATCGCGACCGGCCCGTGCGTGTACGGGTTCAGCCCGTGTTCGACGCCCATCCGCGCGTAGGCGATGTAGCTGAAGACGTCTGTCGAGAGCAGGATCGGCCCGACGAAGACGATCGCGTGCAGCGCCACGAGCAGCGCGATCGCCCAGCGTTTGGAGACCGCGCGTGCGGCCGCGATCAGACCCGCGTAGCCCGCCGAGAAGGCGAGCACGGCGATCAGGAAGACGCGGAAGCCGAGCCGCTCGCCGATGCCCGACAGCCAGCCCGCGATTTCCGGCGATTTGGGGATCAGCGAGGAGTGCCCGACGGCGCCGTCGAGCACGATCTCGGCGGTCGCAGCGAGCAGCAGAAGCGTGCACGCGCCCGCCAGCAGCGGCGCCCACTGCGTGGCGCGTGTG
Organism: uncultured Solirubrobacteraceae bacterium; assembly: GCA_963714215.1. Taxonomy (GTDB): domain Bacteria; phylum Actinomycetota; class Thermoleophilia; order Solirubrobacterales; family Solirubrobacteraceae; genus Palsa-744. Next base: position 279,184 of record CAVQNP010000002.1, on the reverse strand, counting down.
CGGGCTAGCGGTAGTTCGCTCTGGGCGGCGACGTTCACGACGCCGCGCGGCTCACAAGGCGGTCCAGACGGTCTTCGTCTCCAGGTATGCGTCGAGCCCGTCGTGGCCGTGCTCGCGGCCGATCCCGGAGGCCTTGAAGCCGCCGAACGGCGCGGGCGGCTCGACGTTGCCCCACGTGTTCACGTAGACCGAGCCGGCACGCAGCAGCGAGGCCAGCTTGTGCGCGCTGGAGAGATCGCGCGTCCAGACGCCCGCGGCGAGCCCGTACTCGCCCTCGTTGGCACGGGCCGCGACTTCCTCGAGCGAGTCGTACGGAGAGGCGACGAGCACCGGACCGAAGATCTCCTCGCGCGCGATCTTCAACTCATCGGAGGTAGTGCTGAACAGCGTCGGCTCGACGAAGTAGCCGCCGCTGTCGCCGAGCGTCGCCTCGCCGCCGGCGAGCAGCTCGGCGCCCTCCTGCTTGCCGGAGTCGATGTAGCCCATCACGCGGTCACGCTGCTCGGCCGAGACGAGCGGGCCGAGCTGGGAGTCGGGGTCGAGCCCCGGGCCGAGCTTGGCCGACTTGGCGGCGTCGGCGAGCGCGCCCATCACCTGGTCGAAGCTCTCGGCCGGCACGAACAGGCGCGAGCCGGCGTTGCAAGCCTGGCCGGAGTTGAAGTAGATGCCCTGGAACGAGCCCTTGATCGCCGCTTCGATGTCGGCGTCGGGGAGCATGATGTTGGGCGACTTGCCGCCGAGCTCGAGCGTCACGCGCTTGAGCGCCTTGCCCGCCTTCGCGCCGATCTCGCGCCCGACGGCGGTCGAGCCGGTAAAGGCGATCTTGTCGACTCCGGGGCTGTCGACGAGCGCGGCGCCGGTCGAGCCGTCGCCGGTGAGCACGTTGATCACGCCCGGCGGGAAGCCGACCTCGAGCGCCAGCTCGCCGACGCGCAGCGCGGTCAGCGGCGTCTGCTCGGCGGGCTTCAGCACGCTCGTGCAGCCGGCCGCGAGCGCGGGTCCGAGCTTCCACGAGGCCATCAGCAGGGGGAAGTTCCACGGCACGATCTGCCCGCACACGCCGACCGGCTCGCGGCGGGTGTAGCAGAGCATGTTGGGCGCGGTCACCGGCAGCACGCCGCCCTCGATCTTCGTCGGCCAGCCGGCGAAGTAGCGCAGGTGAGCAGCGGCGCCGCGCACGTCGACGTACTTGGCCAGCCCGACGGGCTTGCCGTTGTCGAGCGACTCGAGCTCGGCGAGCTCCTGGTCGTGGTCTTCGATCGCCTGTGCCAGCGCGTGCATCAGCTGCTCGCGCCCGGTCGCGGGCAGGCTCGCCCACGGACCCGACTGCAGCGCCTCGCGCGCGGCCCGGACGGCGCGCTCCACGTCCTCGGCGCCGGCCTGCGCGACGGTGGCGATCTCGCGGCCGCTGGAGGGATCGAGCGTGGCGAACGTCGCGCCGTCGGCGGCGTCGAGGCGCTCGGAGCCGATCAAGAGCTTCTGCGGGCGGGAGAGAAATTCGCGCGCGGCGGCGCCGAGCGCGTCGGGCAGGGCGGTGGCTGTGTCGGCGGCGGCGGTCATGGCAGCTCCTTGTGCGCGACCTCGCGGTGCTGCGCGGTCGTGCGGTCGTTCGCGGCTACGGTTGCAGGACGATCTTAAGCGCCTCGCGGCGGTCGTACAGAGCGTACGCCTCGGGTGCCTGCTCGAGGCTCATGTGATGCGTGACGAGCGGTCCCGGGTCAAGGCGACCGCTGGCCATCAACTCGAGCACGCGGTCGACGTGCCCGATCACGTTGGCGTGGCCCGAGCGCATGTTCATGGCCTTGATCCAGAACAGCCCCATGTGCACCTCGCAGCGCTCGGCGTAGACGCCGATCGCCTGAACCGTGCCGCACTTGCGCGTGAGGCGAATCGCCAGCTCCAGCGCGCGCGGGTCGCCGACGGCGTCGATGCAGGCGTCGACTCCCCGGCCCTCGGTCGCGGCGCGCGCCGCAGCCCGCGGATCCTGCTCGGTCAGGTGCACGGGCTCGGCGCCGAAGGACTCGGCCATCGCCAGGCGCTCGGGCACGGTGTCGACGGCGATCACGTGGGCGGCGCCCGTCGCGAAGGCGGCTTGCACGGCGCACAGCCCGACCGGTCCGAGGCCGAGCACGGCCGCCGTGTCGCCAGGCTGCAGGCCGCTTTCGGCAGCTGCGTGGTAGCCGGTGCCCATCACGTCGCCGGCGAACAGCGCGACGTCGTCGCTCATGCCCTCGGGCACCTTGCGCAGCACGAGGTCGGCGCTGGGGACTAGCGCCTGCTCGGCCTGGGTGCCCTGGAGCGAGCCGAGCGTGGCGCCGTGGCCGAACGTGCGCGAGGAGTCGCACTTGTGAAACAGCCCACGCTCACAGAAGAAGCAGTGCCCGCAGGCGCTCTGAAAGCAGCCGAGCACGCGATCGCCGACGGCGACGCTGCGAACCTGCTCGCCGACCGCGAGGACGGTGCCGACGTACTCGTGCCCGATCGTGAAGCCCGGTTCGATCTTCACGCGGCCGTGGTAGATGTGCAGATCCGAGCCACATACGCCGCTGGCCTCGATCCGCACGATCGCGTCGGTCGGCTCGGCAAGCTCGGGCTCGGGGACGTCCTCGACGCGCACCACTTCGGGCGCCTGGAAGGTGACGGCACGCATCGGCGCCCACCCTAGAGGAAAGGGGGCATATGCTGCGCAGATGTCCTCGCCGTCGAAGGCCGTGCTGATCACCGGCTGCTCAACCGGCATCGGGCGCGCCACTGCGCTGCGCCTGGCCGGCGCGGGCTGGACGGTCTACGCGACCGCGCGCCGCCCGGAGACACTCGCGGAGCTGGAGGCGGCCGGCTGCCGGACGCTCGCGCTGGACGTCACCGACGAGCAGTCGATGCAGGCGACCGTGACCGAGATCGAGCGCGCCGAGGGCGCCGTCGGCGTGCTGATCAACAACGCCGGCTACAGCCAGAGCGGCGCGATCGAGACGGTGCCGCTGGAGGCCGTCCGCCGGCAGTTCGAGACGAACGTGTTCGGCCTCGTGCGCCTGACCCAGCTCGTGCTGCCGAAGATGCGCGCGCAGCGCTGGGGCAAGATCGTCAACGTCGGCTCGATGGGCGGGCGCCTGTCGTTCCCGGGCGGCGGGCACTACCACGCGACCAAGCACGCGTTGGAGGCGATCTCCGATGCGCTGCGCTTCGAGCTGCGCGGCTTCGGCATCGATGTGATCCTGCTCGAGCCGGGGCTGATCACGACCGAGTTCGGCGAGGCCGCCACGGCGAGCATGGCCGATGTGGAGCTCACCGGCGAGGACCCCTACGCGACGTTCAACACTACCGTCGGCGCCGTCACCAAAGGCGTCTACGAGGGGCCGATGAAGCTGCTCGGCGGCGGCCCCGAGCGCGTGGCCAAGGTGATCGAGCGCGCGCTCAAGCGCCGCCACCCCCCCGCCCGCATCACGATCACTCCATCCGCCAAGGTCACGCTCGGCATGCGCCGGCTGATGCCCGACCGCCTGTGGGACGCCGCCATGCGCGCCCAATTTCCGCAACCGCGCTAATTTCCGCAACCGCGCTAGGCACAGCACAGCCGGCCCGGACGGCCGGCCAGGTAACTGCCGTGGCGGCCGGAGCGTTCACAGTTTGTATCCCGGAGCGGAGGTCAGCTCGGCCTAGAGCCTGGATGGCGTTCAAAACGGCATGGCACGGCGCCCGGTCCGTCGCCCAGAAGCGCCTACCCCGGCATCGGCGCGGGCCGCCCGATCTCGAACCCCTGTGCGTAGTCGACGCCGTACTCGCGCAGCAGCTCGAGCGTCTCCCGATCGCCGACGAACTCGGCGATCGTCTGCTGGCCCATCTCACGGACGAGCCCGACGAGCGCCCTGACGACGAGCTGATCGTGCGCGGAGCGGGGCAGCCCGCGGATGAAGTCGCCGTCGATCTTCAGGTAACTGAAGGGCAGGTGCTTGAGGTAGTGGAAGGAGCCGAAGCCGGCGCCGAAGTCGTCGAGCGCGACGGCGCAGCCGAGCGCCTGCACGCCCGCGCAGAAGTCCGCGGCGCGCGGCATGTCGGAGATCGAGGCGGTCTCGGTGACCTCGATCACCAGCCGGCGCGGATCGACGCCGGACTGCGTGAGCGTTCGCTCGATCTGAGCGAGCATCTCGGGGTCGGTGACCGACAGCGCCGACAGGTTCATCGCGATGCTCATCGGCGAATCGGCGAGCAGCGCGACGACCTTCTCGAGCACCATCCGGTCGATCGCGCGGATCAGGCCGTAGCGCTCGGCTGCGGGCAGGAAGCTCGCCGGTCCGATCACACCGCCCTGCGGCTCGTCGGCGAGCCGCACGAGCGCCTCGTGGTGGGAGACGCGCCCATCGGCGAGCGACACGATCGGCTGGTAGTGCAGCACGAACAGGTCCTCTTGGAGCGCGCGGCGCAAGCGCGCAAGCCACGGGCGACGCTGCAGCCCGGCTGGCGAGCAGATCCGCTCGGCCCCCGGCTGCGGCACGGCCATACCGCGGTAGCGCTGCTGGGCGGGCCGTGCGGGCTCGCGCATCAGCATGCGCGACTTGGCCAGGGCGATCGTCGAGGTCCGCATCAGGCGGACGTTTTCGACGGTGCGCGCACGTCCCCTGCGGCTGACAGCGACCGCCCGCGGCGCTCAGGCGCGTCCGCGGGGCTCGTAAGGGCGCCGGGCGCGCTCGGAGACGACCAGCAGCAGCGCGAGCAGCACGAAGTTCATCACGACCGAGGAGCCACCGTAGGCGACGAACGGCAGGGTCACGCCGGTCAGCGGAATCACACGCGTGACGCCGCCGACGATCACGAACACCTGCATCGCCACGACGAAGGAAAGGCCGGTGGCGAGCAGCTTGGAGAACGAGTCGCGCGCGAGCGCCGCCGTCTTCAGCCCGCGCGCGACGAACAGCAGGTAGACGAGCAACAGGCCCGCCGCCCCGGCCAGGCCGATCTCGTTGGTGATGACCGCGTAGATCGTGTCGCTTTCGGGCACCGGCAGGATAGGCCCGCCCCCGTGGGGCAGCCGCAGCAGCGACTGGTCGAAGCCGGTACCGAGCAGGCCGCCGTCGGCCTGCGCGAACAGCGATTGCGCGAGCTGGTAGCTGCCGCCGGCCGGCTTGTTGTAGAGCGCCGGGTCGAAGGGGTGTTCCCAGGCGAGCACGCGCGAGTGCACGTGGCTGACGTGGCCGGTGACGAACCACGCGCCGAATGCGAACAGGACGAGTCCGATGAAGGGAAAGGAGAAGCGTCCCGTGGCGACGTAGAGCAGGGCGAGGAAGGCGCCGTAGAACATCAGCGAGGTGCCGAGCTCGCGCGTCAACAGCAGCGTGCCCATCGCGGCGCCCCACACGATCAGCATCGGCCCGAACTGCTTCATCGGCGGGATCGTCAGGCCGAGCACACGCCGCCCGGCCGTGACGAGCACCTGACGGTTGTCGCGCAAGTAGCTTGCGAGAAACACGACGATCGCGATCTTGGCGAGCTCGGAGGGTTGGAAGGAGATCGAGCCGACGCGGATGTCCAGATAGGCGCCGTTGACCTGCGCGCCGATCCCGGGAAGGCGCGGCAGGATCGTCATGCCGATGCCGACGGCCGCGATCGTGTAGCGGTAGCGCTCGAGCACGCCCACCCCACGCCCGCGCAGCGCGATGATCGTGGCGGCGAACAGGACGAGCCCGACGACCATCCACTGCGCCTGCTGGCGCGCCAGCACGGGATCGATCCGGTAGACCATCACGATGCCTACGCTCGCCAGCACGGCGGCGAGCGGGAACAGGTAGGGATCGGCATGGGGCAGCGCAAAGCGGATCACCAGGTGCGCGGCCAGACACAGCCCGAGGAACAGCGCCCCGTAGGTCAGGGAGACCGTCGAGGCGTGGTTCAGCGTCAGGTTCGTTTCGGCCCCGGGCGCGATGTCTTCGGCCTGGATGAAGATCGCCGTGAAGCCGGCGATCACCAGCAGCGCCGAGGGCACGAGGCCCAAGAGCTCGCGATTTCTGGCGCTCAGCACTGCCGCGAGCGTACCTGCAGATGCGGCGCAGGCACGCCGCATCGCTCGCTACCCTACGGCGAACGTGCGTACCGACGGGGGGTTGGCGCACGCCTTGATCCAGCTATGAGCTGCCGCCTGGAGACATCCCATGGATGAACGCGCCCCGTCGCTGGCCTGGGGCATGTGGAAGCGCTTCCTCGTCGCGGCGGTGCTGATCGCCGGGCTGGCGGGCGGCGCGACGGCGACGATCGCGCTGAACGAGGTCGAAAGCGTCGGCAGCGAAATCTTCAAACCGGGCAACACGGTCAAAGTCAAAGAAGGCCTGATCAAATACACGGGCGGCCCCCAGACCTACCTGATCCTCGGCTCCGACCGGCGTTCGAAATCGAAGGACGCCCTCGACCGCACGGACCCGCCGCACAGCGACACGATGCTGCTCGTGCGCTTCGACCCGGGCCAGGGTCAAACCTCGGTGATGTCGATCCCGCGCGACCTGCTGGTCAACATCAAAAGCTCCAAAGGCGAGTACTACCCGCAGGAAAAGATCAACGCCGCCTACACCTACGGCGCGAGGCTCGGCGGCGTCAAAGGCTCGATGGAACTCGCGGCCGAAACGATCGAGAAGGAAGTCTTCCCGGGTCTCGTGATCAACGGCATCGTCGACGTCAACTTCGCCAGCTTCATCAAGATCGTCGACACGCTCGGCTGCGTGTACGTCAACGTCGATCACCGCTACCTGCACATCAACGGCGAAGGCGGCGAACTGTATTCCGAAATCAACCTCCAGCCGGGCTATCAGAAGCTTTGTTACAACAACGCGCTCAGCTACGTGCGCTACCGCCACGGCGACTCCGACTTCGTGCGCGTCGCGCGCCAGCAGGACTTCCTGCGCGCGCTGCGCGAGCAGGTCTCCTCGGAAAATCTGCTGAAACAGGTCAGGCACGTCGCCCACGTCGTCGGCAAGGCGATCGTCACGGCCGGCTTCAGCTCCTCCGCCGAACGCGTCCTCGACCTGGCCAAGCTGATCGGTTTCTCCCAGGGCAAGCCGTTGCGCCAGGTCAAGTTCCAGGCAACGAGCACCAACTTCGCCCTGAAGGGAGGCTCCTACGTGACGAGCACGAAGGAGCTCGAGCACGCCACGCTCGAAGACTTCCTGGGCGGCGATGAAAAGGTCGCCGAGCCCAAGCCCACCACGCCTCACCACACCAGCCGCAAGGCGCACGGCCACAAGCACGCCCACCACGCCTCCGCCCCCTCCTCGGCCTCGCTCGGCGTCGCCCCCACGCCGACGTCGGGCGATGAGGAACTGGCCAAGCAGACGATCAACATGCCGCTGCACGTGCTCTACCCGAGCCTGCAGACCGCCGCGGCCGAAGCGCAGCCGACGCGCGCCTACGACCTGCGCGACAAGGGCCAGCGGCTGCGCCACGCCTACGTGGTCGTGTTCAAACAGAACACGCTCGGCGGCTACTACGACTTCGAGGGCACCGACTGGCCGAAGCCGCCGCTGATCGCCCACCCCAACCAGCAGCGGAAAATCGGCCACAAGACCTACATGCTGTTCACCGACGGCAGCCACATCCACGTGATCGCGTGGCGCCAGGGCAAGATGCTCTACTGGATCACCAACACGCTGCTCGAGGATCTCTCCAACGAGCAGATGCTCGCAATCGCCCGCTCAGCCAAGCCCCTGCACTAGACGAACGCTGGCCGGCGCGAGGCGGCGTCCTCGGTCGCTTATGTGCGGAGAGCACATGACGCTCCCTGCGTCCTTGCCTCGCTTGGCCAGCGTTCGTCTAGAGGCGTAGTTCTTAAAGCCGGCTGGCGTCGCGGGCCTGGTCGAGCGCGGCGTTGACGAGCGCGTCGGCCTCGGCGTTCTGCGCGCGCGGGACAGTCCGGATCGACCAACCCTCAAAGCGCGCGAGGGACGCCAGCGCTTCGCCGTGCAGCGACTTGAGCCCGGCGTTCTTGACCTTGTAGTCGCCAAGCACCTGCTTGGCGATCAGCTCGGAGTCGCCGATCACCTCGACCTCGTCCGCGCCGAGCTCGCGGGCCTGGTCGAGACCGAGCAACAGCGCGCGGTACTCGGCGACGTTGTTCGTCGTGGCCCCCAGCAACTGGGCGTGCTCGCCGAGCATCTCGCCCTCGGGGGTCGAGATCACGCAGGCCGCCGCCGCGGGCCCAGGGTTGCCGCGGGCACCGCCGTCGACATGCACCACCACCTTCATCGGCGTGAAGTATGCAGTCTGGCTAGGCGGTTGCCCTCGCGAGCGGCGGCAGGTCGCCCGGGACCCGGGCACGCCTGCGGTCGCGCACGATGCGGCGCTGCTTCTGCTCGCTGTCCTGCGGCGTCGCGACGGAGCGCCCACGACGGGCGCGCCGGTCGAACTCGCGACGGTCGACGATCACGGTGACGTTATCGTCGTTCTCGTAGTACGCGACGAGCTTCGGATACAGCTCGTCGGCCAGCGGCTTGGGTACCACGCAGTAGATCATGCTCGCACCGATCTTACTCCTCGGCTTCCGATAATCAACCCTTGCACAGCCGTGCGAACGAGCGCAGGCGAACTAGATCAGCGCGAGCGCGCCGCGCTCGTCGGCGAGGCCATTGGCCAGGCGGTCCTCGGGGCCGAGTTCGGCGAGCTCCGTGCCCTGCGCGATCGCCCGGGCCTGGAGTCCTTGCAGATCGTCGAGATCGACCTCGTAGGTGTACCAGCAGAGCTCCCACGCGAGCACGATCACGACGGAGCTCGCCACGGCCTCGCCCTCGCGCACCGTCACCTCCGGCGCTCCCAGTGAGCGCGTCAAGCTGGCCACGCGGCGTGGGTACTCGCCCGCATTGAACACGTCGACCGCTTGCTGCAGCGGCCCGTCGTAGCGGACGGGCCCCGATCGACGCTGCTCGAGCGCCCCATCGGCAGCGTACCCGCCGTCCCCAGCGACAGGCGCGCTGCCTTCGCCCACCGGCACGCCAGCCTCCTCGGAGCCGCCGGCACCAAAGAAGTCGTACGGCTCGCCGGCCCGGCCATACGGGCCAGCTGCAGTCTCGGTCGTCTCGCCCTCGGCGCGACGCGCCTGGCGCAGGCGCCCGAACAGCGCGCGCCGGCGGCCGTTGCGCAGCGGCGCCTCGCCAACCTGATGCACGGCCGAGCCGCGCTTCCAACCCTGGTGGGCGGCGCGCGGCGCGCACAGCTCGCAGACGATGCGTGGCTCGCCGGCAGCCAGGAACGTATCGGGCTGCTCGCCGCGCAGCAGGCGCCGTTCGCACACGTCGCAGGCGACGTCCGGCTGCGAGGTGACGATCGATCTGGTGCTCATAGGCTGAGCAGCGTAGCGGGAGCTGGCGCCCTTTGGCCAGGACGCCGGCCAGATCGCCGCTACGCGTGCGCCGCCGTGCGCTCCTCGCCGGCCTGCGAGACGAGCTTCTGCGCAAGGTGCCCCGGCACCTCCTCGTAGCGCAGGAACTCCAGCGTGTAGTCGCCCTGCCCGCCCGTGATCGAGCGCAGGTCGGGTGCGTAGGCGAGAACCTCCGACATCGGCACCTCCGCCTTGATCTCGGTCATCGCCCCGACCGGCTCCATCCCCAACGGGTGCCCGCGGCGGCTGTTGAGATCTCCGATCACATCGCCCACATACGTCTCCGGCACCGACAGGGTGACGCGCATGATCGGCTCCAAAAGCACCGGCTCTGCCAACTCGAGCGCCTGTTTCATCGCCTGCGTACCGGCCAGCTTGAAGGCGATCTCCGAGGAATCGACAGAGTGGTGGGACCCGTCGACGAGACGTACGCGCACGCCCTTGACCGGGTAGCCCGCCAGCACGCCCGACTGCATCGCCTCACGCACGCCCTTCTCGACGGCCGGGATGAACGAGTTCGGGATCACCCCGCCCTTGATCTTGTCCTCGAACTCGAACTCCTGATCGATTTCAAGCGGCTCGATCTCGATGTGGCACTCGCCGAACTGCCCTCGTCCACCCGATTGCTTCTTGTGCTTGCCATGCGCCTTGGCCACGCCGCGAATCGTCTCCTGGTAGGGCACGCGCGGCGGCTGCAGGCTGACCTCGACCCCGAACCGGTCGCGCAGGCGATCGACGATCACTTCGACGTGGACCTGCGAGAGGCCCGCCACGATCTGCTCACCCGTCTGCGGGTCGCGGTGCAGGTCGATCGTCGGGTCCTCCTCCTGCAACCGGTGCAGCGAGGCGAACACCTTCTCCTCATCGCCCCTGCTCTTCGGCTCGATCGCGAACGCCATCACAGGTGCCGGCAGATGCAGGCGCGGCATCTCGATCGGCTCGTCGCGATCGGCCAGCCAGTCACCCGCGCGCGTCTCCTTGAGCTTGGCCACTGCGCCGATGTCGCCCGGCCCGAACTCACCAACGTGTCGCACCTCCTTGCCGGCGAACACGATCAGCTGCCCGATCCGCTCCTTGGCGTGCGCACGCGTGTTGAGCACGTGACTGTCCGCAGACATGACTCCCTGGTAGACGCGCAGCAGGTTGATCCGCCCGGCGAATGGATCGGCGCGCGTCTTGAACACGTACGCGAACAGCTCGCCCTGCTCGCTTGCCTGCAACTCGATCTCGCCGACGCGCAGCGCACCGTGCTTGACCGGCGACGGCAGGTCCTCGACGATCGCGTCCAGCAGTCGCGAGGTGCCGAGGTTGCGCGTCGCCACGCCGCACACGACGGGAAAGATCTTGCCGTGGTTGGTGCCCTCCTTCAGCGCGTCCACGATCTCCTGATGAGAGATCTCCTCGCCCTCCAGGTAGCGCTCCATCAACGCGTCCGATACTTCGCAGACCTCGTCCATCAGCTTCTCGCGGAACTCCTCCGCGCGCTCGGCCTCATCGTCCGGGATCGGGATCTCGCTCCAGCCACCCCGCTCGGCCGAGTCCTGGCGATAGGCCTTCATGTCGACCAGGTCGATCACGCCCTGCACGTCCTGCTCGGAGCCGATCGGGATCTCGGTCGCGACGGCGTGCGGGCCGAACGCACGCTTGATCTGCTCCAACGCGCGGAAGAAGTCGGCGCGCTCGCGATCGAGCATGTTCACAAACAGCATTCGCGCGATATCCAGCTCGGCCGCGCGCGTCCACAGGCGACTGGTCGAGACCTCCACGCCCATCACGGCGTTGATCACGAACACGGCAGACTCGCATACGCGCAGGGCCCCGAGCGCATCCGCCACGAAGCTCGGCTCGCCCGGCGTGTCGAGCAGGTTGATCTTGCGCTCTCGCCACTGAAACGAGCTGAGCGCTGCCGATATCGACATCTGCCGCGACTGCTCGTCGGGGTCGGCATCGGACACGGTGCTCCCGTCGGGGACCGAGCCGAGCCGAGCCGTTACGCCGGCCTCGAACAGCAGCGCCTCGTGCAGCGAGGTCTTGCCCGCGCCGCGGTGGCCGACAAGGGCGACATTGCGAATCCGGTCCGCCGGCAGGCGGTCTCCCATTGGTCGCATGCGATCCTCTCTCTAGCTGGGCGTCCACCATACCGCCGGGCGGCGGCTCGCGCCACTGGATTTCCGCGACTCAGAACAAGGCGCAGTCCAGCGCACAGCCGGCCGGACGGCCGACCTTCTGACGGTCATGGCGGCCGGAGCGCTCACAAGATGCGCCGAGGAGCACGGGCCTGCTCGACCGGGAGGCCGGACGCCGTCTTAGAGACCGAACCAGCGTGCGCGGCGGGTCGAGCCGAAGCGCTCCTTCTCGGCGACGAGCGTGCTCGAAGGCTCTTGGTAGACGCCCGTCGGCTTGGGCCCTGAGAGGAAGTCGACGTCCACCCGACCAACGCGGCCGGAGCCGAACTCGATGTAGCAGGAGCCGCGCCCCTCATAGACGCCGGCCGACTCGCCCTGCGCGGCCTGCGCGATCAGCTGCGCCGCCACCACGCGCGCCGCGCCCTCGGCGAACACGCCAGCTTTGGGGACGCCGATCTGCGCCACGTCGCCGACGGCGTACACATCCGGGTAGCGCGTCTGCAGCGTGCGCGGATCGACCGGCACGTATCCGCTGTCGTCGGTCATCCCGCTCGCCGCCACGACCGCTGCCGCCCGGTGCTTGGGCACACCGAGAAACAGGTCGTAGGAAATCTCCTCGCCATCCTCGAGCGTCACCACGCCGCGATCGCCGTCGAGCGCGGCGATGCGACGTCCGGGCATGAAGACGATGTCGCGCTCCGCGAAGGCCTCGATCAGCGCGCGCGAAGTCTCGGGAGAGGGCGGCACAGGGCTCGGCAGTGGCATCAGGAACGTGATCTCACAGTCCCCGCGAACACCGCGCGCGACCAGCTCATCGTGCAACAGCAGCGCAGCCTCGCTCGGGGCGGGCGGGCACTTGAACGGCGCCCCGCATACGCCGATCACCGCGCGCCCGCTGGTGAAGTTCGGGACGATGCCGGCCAGCCGCTCTGCGCCGGCGACCGAGTAGAACTCGTTGCCCGACTCCAGCAGGCCCGGCGTAGCCTCGTAGTCGTAGTCGGCGCCCAAAGCAATCACGAGCACGTCTGCTTCGTGCGCGGCCGCGTCGGTCGTGACCGTGCGCGTCTCGGGGTCGATCGCCGTGATCGTCTCGCGCAGAAAGCGCACGCCCGGCTTGGCGATCTCGCCGTAGGGCAGCCGCACCGCCTCGGCGCTCGTGCGCCCGAACATCACATCGAGCTTGGAGAAGCCAAACACGAACGAATCGCCCTTGTCGATCAACGTCACCTCGACGCTCCCGCCGAGCTCCTCGGAGAGCATGCTCGAGAGCTCGAGACCGCCAAAGCCCGCCCCCAGGATGAGAATGCGCCGCGCCATCCGGGGCGATCTTATGCAACCGCGGCGGCGCGCGACGGCGCCCCTCTACCCGTAGAAGGCCGCACCCCGACCTGCGGCGAAACCCGCTTACCGCGCCTGGGGCGGCCGCTTACGCTCGAAGTGATCGATTGTCATAGCCGAAGCGCAATCAGGAGGTGAGGACATGAGCCACCAGGAACCGAAGCGCGGAACCGAGACGAGAGACCAGCGGCAGTTCGACGAAGCCGTCAACAACAAAGGCAAGGTCGTGCTCGAGTGGCTCGCGGGCGTAGGCATCCTCGCGGCCGTCCTGATGTCGACCGTGGCGCTGATCCAGAGCGGCGAACGTAGGGAAGTCGTCACGGCGACATCGAGTGCAACACCGGCGACGAGCGCGGCGAGCGCCCCCGTGACGGCCCCTGCGCTCGAACCTGTGTCGCTGAAGATCATCGGCGCCTACAAGGTGGGCCCGGACGGAAAGAAGCACGACGCCTTCACGACGACCGAATTCGCCGTCCACGTCGGCGAGCCGTTGACGCTGAAGATCGACAACACCGACGACGTTCCGCACAGCATCACCTCGCCCGTTGCGGGCGTGAACATCACGATCCAGCCGGGCGTCCACACCTACAAGATGACCGTCAACGAAGCCGGTCGCTTCCAGTGGTTCTGCGTGATCCCCTGCGACAGCGACGCAAAGGGCTGGGCAATGGAACACGCCGGCTTCATGGCCGGCTACATCACCGCGACCTAACCGGCGGCGCGCGAGCACCGAGACAAACGTGCTGCTCCCGCCTGACGCCCCGGAATCCGGGGCGTCAGGCGTCGAAGGACTCCTCCTGCATGCGCGAGCGCAGTCGCAGCACGGCCTTCGTGTGCATTTGCGAAACGCGCGACTCTGTCACGCCGAGTACCTCGCCGATCTCGCGCAGCGTCAGGTTCTCGTAGTAGTAGAGCGCGATCACCAGCTTCTCGCGCTCGGGCAGCTTGGCGATCGAGTCTGCGATCCGGTCCTTCAGGTCGCCCACGTCCAGTGAGCGCGCGGGGTCCGGCGCGTTCGGGTCCTCGATCGTGTCCATCAACGAGACCTGGTCGCCGCTCGAATCCGACACGCTCCAGAGCTCATCGAGCGCGACCATCGAGGAATGCGAGATCGCCAGCAGCGACTCGTTCAATTCGTCCACCGTGATCCCCAGCTCGTCGGCGATCTCCTGATCGGTCGGCGCGCGCTGCAGCGTGTTCTCGAGCTTCGCATTCGCCCGCTCCACTTCACGCGCCCGCGCACGCACGCTGCGGGGGACCCAATCCATCGAGCGCAGCTCGTCGATGATCGCGCCCTTGATGCGCATGATCGCGTACGTCTCGAACTTGATGTCCCTGGACAGATCGAAGCGCTCGATCGCCGAGATCAAGCCCACCAAGCCATAGGAGATCAGGTCGGCCTCCTCGACATGCGGCGGCAAGCCGGCAGCAGTGCGGCCCGCTACGTACTTGACCAGGGGCGAGTAGGCGACGACCAGCCGCTCACGGACCTTGTTATCGCCGTCGGACTTGTATCGACGCCACAGTTCCCGCAGCTCGATCGGTTTGACATTGGTCTCCAGGGTGATTCCCCTTGTATCAGGCCCGAGGGTGGCTGCGCGCGTAGGCGCTTTTCAGTCGCGCGGACTCTACCCGAGTGTAAATCTGGGTGCTCGACACACTGGCGTGACCCAGTAGCTCCTGGATGCTGCGCAGATCTGCGCCGCCATCGAGCAGATGCGTGGCGAAGCTGTGCCTCAGCGCGTGCGGCGAGACCGCGCCCCCGGCCCGATCGGCGACGGCCCCGGCGCGAGCGGTCCACATGCGCAGGCGCCGTCTGACATCGCTCGTGCCAAGCGGGCGACCCGTCTTGGAGAGGAACAGCACGTCGGCCGCTGCGGCCTGGCGGCCCTGCCCCCGCGGCTCGGCCGCGAGCGCACCACGTGCCCGGTCCAGGTACTCGCGCACCGCCTTCATCGCCGGCTCACCAACCGGCACGAAGCGCGTCTTTCGTCCCTTGCCCTCTATGCGCAGCTGCTCACCGTCGTGGTCCACATCGATCACCTTCAGCGACACGAGCTCCTCCGCGCGCAGGCCGCACGCGTAGGCCAACTCGAACATCGCGCGGTCGCGCAGCTCGAGCGGCCCGCCCGCGGGGATCGCGTCGAGCAGGCCGGCCGCTTCACGCGCGCTCAGCACGCGCGGCAGATGCGTACCGCGACGCGGCGTCGATACGAGGTCGGCCGGGTTCTCCGCGATCCTGCCGTGCTCGCGCTGGCTTGCAAACAGTGCACGCAGCGCCGCCAGCTTGCGCGCGCTCGTGCTCGGCGCGGCACCCCGCCCGGAGAGGGACGCGATATAGCGGCGCACCGCCTTCGGGCCAAGCTCACGCGGAGTCAAGCGCTGCGCGCCCGCCCACTGCGCGAACTGCTCCAGGTCGACGCCGTAAGCACGACGCGTGCGCTCGGCCGCGTCACGGCGCGCGAGATCCTCCATCAACAGGCCAATCGCCTCGCGCCACTCCTCGCCGGTTCGAGCGTCGTCCATGACCTCGCCTATTCGCCGCCACCGGCGTCGCGCCCTGCCTGCATGTGTGTGCCCCATCTACCCGCTGCGCACCCGCTACATTCACGCTGTGACCGCAGCGCCCCGTCTTTCAACGACCCGCGGGCGCTTCGCCGGTCCCGCCTAGTGTTCGGTCCCGCCACACGCAAACGCTGGCAGGATGTCGATTGGCGCGCCCACCAGCGATGGGTCGAGGTCGATGGCAATCCGGTCAATACGATCGAGTTCGGTCCCGAGGAAGATCGCGGATCCCAGCCGCTCGTGTTCGTACACGGGCTGTCCGGCTCATGGCCCAACTGGCTCGAGCAACTGCCTGTGTTCGCCGCCACGCACCGGGTGATCACGCTCGATCTGCCCGGCTTCGGACACTCGCCGATGCCGCGTCAGGAGATCTCGATCTCCGGCTATGCGCGGATGCTCGAGCGATTGCTCGGCCAGCTCGGCATCGACGCCGCCGCGGTCGTCGGCAACTCGATGGGCGGCTTCATTGCCGCCGAGCTCGCGATTGCCTACCCGCAGCGCGTCGAGCGCCTCGTGCTCATTTCCGCCGCCGGGCTCTCCACTCACAACCACCGCGGCTCGGTCACTGTGCTGCCCGCGATGCGCACGCTCGAGCGCTCGCTGATGGCCGCCGCCGCGTGGACCGCCTCTAAGTCCGATGATGTCGCGCGACGCGCCCGCCTGCGCGACGCCGCGCTCGCCGTCGTCGTGCGCAACCCCGCCAAGCTCGACCCTGCGCTCGCCGCCGAGCAGATTCGCGGCGCAGGCAAGCCCGGCTTCATACAGGGCTTCGAAGCCGTGCTGCACTACGAGATCCGCGAGCGTCTGCCCGAGATTGCCTGCCCCACGCTGATCGTCTGGGGCGACCGCGACCGGCTGATCCCCGTGCGCGACGCCGATGTGTTCGCCGAGCTGATTCCCAACTCACGCAAGGTCGTCTTCGGCGACACCGGGCACATGTCGATGCTCGAGCGCCCCGAGGCGTTCAACGCCCTGCTCGACGAATTCCTGAACGAGTAGGCGCGCCCACATCGTCGTCGTCGGCGTCGTCGGCGGCGGGGCAGCTAGAGCGCGACTGCGCCCTCAGAGGCGCTCCCCACCAGCTTTGCGTACTTGCGGATCGCCACGTCGATGTGTTCGTCCGCACGCGGTGGGCGCTCGTATGCGGCCACACGCGTCGCGATCTCCTCGTCTGAAAGCGCTACGTCGAGGCGGCCGGCGTCGACGTCGATCGTCACCTGATCGCCCGTCTGGAGCGCCGCGATCGGCCCGCCGCGAACGGCCTCGGGCGCGACGTGGGCGACCATGAAGCCGTGCGTGGCGCCGGAGAAGCGCCCGTCGGTGATCAGCGCCACCTCTTCGCCGAGGCCCTCGCCGACGATCGCCGCCGTGACGGCCAGCATCTCGCGCATGCCCGGACCGCCGGCCGGCCCCTCCGCGCGGATCACGACGACGTCGCCGGCCTGGATCTCGTGCGCGAGCACGGCCGCCATCGCAGCCTCCTCGCCGTCGAACACGCGAGCCGGGCCGGTGTGTTTGCGCCGCTCATGACCTGAGAGCTTGACCACGCAGCCATCGGGCGCCACGTTCCCGCGCAGGATCGCGAATCCTCCGGTCGCTTTGATCGGGGCCGACAGCGGCCGCACGACCTTCTGCCCGGCTGTCTCGCGCGACTCATCAGCCGCTTCGCCGATCGTCGCGCCCGTCACCGTGACCGCGTCGTCGTTGAGGATGCCGGCTTCCTTCAAGCGCGCCAGCACGAGCGGTACGCCGCCCGCTTCGTAAAGCTCGGTCGCCACATACTGGCCGCCCGGCTGCAGGTCGCACAACAGCGGCGTGCGCTCGGAGACCGCCTCGAACTCGTCGATCGTCAACGGCACGCCGATTTCGCGCGCCACCGCCAACAGGTGCAGCACGCCATTGGTCGAGCCGCCACTCGTGGCTACCGCTGCGATCGCGTTTTCGAGCGCCGGCTTGGTGATCACCTGCGACGGGCGCCGCCCGTTGCGCAGCACGTCCATCACGAGTTCGCCGCACTGCTTGGCCACCTCGAGCTTGCGTCCATCCTCGGCCGGCACCATCGCCGAGCCCGCCGGTGAGATGCCGAGCGCCTCGAAGGCCATCGCCATCGTATTCGCCGTGAACTGCCCGCCGCAGGCACCCGCACCGGGCGATGCCGCCTCCTCCAGCTCGTGCAGCTCGTCCTCTGAGATCTTGCCCGAGGCGAACTCGCCGACGGCCTCGAAGACCTGCTGGATCGTGACCTCCGCGCCCTTGAACCAGCCCGGCTTGATCGAGCCGCCGTAAAGCATCAAGCCCGGGATATCCAAACGCGCCAGTGCCATAACCGTGCCCGGGATCGTCTTGTCGCAGCCTGAGATCGTCACCAGCGCGTCGAACGCATGCGCGCTCGCGACGAGCTCGATCGAGTCCGCGATCAGCTCGCGTGAGACGAGCGAGGCGCGCATACCTGCCGTGCCCATCGTGATCCCGTCGGAGATCGCGATCGTGTTCAGCTCCATCGGCGTGCCACCCGCCGCGCGAATGCCCTCCTTGACCTTCGCCGCCAGCACGCGGTTGTTGAAGTTGCACGGCATCGTCTCGATCCACGAGTGCGCCACGCCGACGATCGGCTTCGCCAGGTCCTCGGCCGAGTAGCCAATACCGTGCAGGTACGCGCGCGCCGCCGCGCGCTCCGGGCCCTCTGTGAGGGCGCGACTGCGGTGCTTTACGTCGAAGGCGATCTCGGTGCTCACGCGGCGCGCACGATATCTGTTGCGCCCGCGCCCTCACGCTCCCAGCGTGTGAGCCGCTGGAGGTCGCGCCTGACCTGCTCGGGGTCGATCTGGCGACCCGGCAGGTGCATGTTGGCCTGCTCGATCAGACAGCGCTCGTCGGCCTTCAGCGCCATCCACTTCGCGAGCACGTCGTCGGAGTCCGGCAGGCGCGCGCTGCCGTAGGGCCGCGAGTGGTCCGGGAAGGCAACGCAGTACTCATTCAGCAGCGCGCCCGTTTGGGGCACGTAGGCGACGATCGGGCGATGGGGATAGATCAGGTAGGCGTAGGAGGCGCCCGCCGCGTGCGCGCGCTCGCCGAGGCCGCCCCACAGGCGCAGGAAGCCGAGGTCGCGGTACATCGCCCAGTCATGCTCGTCGATGCACGAGCGCAACAGCTCTCGCGCACGCTGCTCGGCCCGGCGCTCGCGGCCCGGGTCATAGCCCGACTGAGCGCTCTCGCGCATCCGTGCGCGCTCGCGCAGCCGCCGCAGCCGAGAGCGCACTGCGGCGAACGCACGCAGCGCATCGGGCCGCGCCAGCTCCCACAGCAGCACCACGAGCACGATCGCCGCGGTGCCCAGCGCGAGCAGCATCGCGATCAGCGAACCGTCCGCGTGCCAGCGGAGCGTGGCGCTCCACCCGCGGCACGCGGGAAGAAGATCACACGCTCGGCATCGCGCGGCACCTCACCGAAGCTCTTGACCAGCTCCGCCTCACGACGGCCATCACGGCGCTCGCTCGGCACTGCCGCCCACATGCCCGCATCGAGCTCGTGGCGAAAGGCCTCGATCAGCAGCTGCTCCTCCTCGGCCACCTCGACGTCGCCCTCCGCCAGCAAGATCTCCCCATGACCCGGCTTCATCCGCAGCAGCTTCATCGTGCCCGGATTATGGCAAACAGGCCCTGCCGCATCGCCGGCTAGCCTACGAGCCTGTCGTCCCGTCCGCCTGCGCCCTGATCCGCGCGAGGCCGAGCACGTCGACTGGCCCCGCGCCCACGCCCACGTCGCGCAGGCCGTCACGTACCGCCTCGGCGGTCAGCGCACGGGCGACGCGAGCCGCCTGCAGCGGCGTGGCGCCGAGCGCCAGCTGCGCCGCCAGCAGCGAGGAATGCGTGCAGCCCGAGCCATGCGCCGCGCCGTCGGGGTAGCGCTCTCCCTCGATCTCGACCGGCTGCGCGCCTGCACCGCGATCGAGAAACAGATCGACTGCGCGCGTGCGATGCCCGCCGGTCACGACGACGGCGTCCGGACCGAGCGCGAGCAGCACGCGTGCCAGCTCCTCCGTCTGCGCCGTCTCTCGCTCGGCGTCAAGGCCCACGTCAACGCCCTCGCGCGCGTCGCTCGCCGGCACACCGGCGAGCACGTTCGCCTCCGGCAGATTCGGCGTGAGCACGCTCGCGCGCGGCAGGATCAGCTCGACGAGTGCCTGCTGTGCGTCGGCCTGCAGCAGCCGTGCACCCGACTCGGCGACCATCACCGGGTCGACCACGACCGGCGTGCCCTGCGGCAGCTCATCGAGCGCCTCAGCGACCGCATGTGCGCTCTGCGCCGTGCCGAGCATCCCGACCTTGACCGCATCGACGCGCATGTCGGCGAGTACCGCGCGCACCTGGGCGAGGATCGTCTCCGCCGGGACCGTGTGGATCGCGCTGATGCCCGTCGTGTTCTGCGCCGTGATCGCCGTGATCGCAACCGTGCCGTGCACGCCGCAGCGCGCGAACGCCTTCAGGTCCGCCTCGATCCCGGCGCCGCCGCCCGAGTCCGAGCCGGCGATCGTCAGCGCGATCGGCGTGCGCCGTTCCTCCACTCGTCTAGGAAGCCGGGGCAGCCGGTCGCGAATCGCCCGCGCGCGGCGGGAAGATCGTGTAGCTGCCGATCGCCGTCACCAGCAGCCTTCCGTCCTCGTGGGTCACCTCGCTGCGCATCACCGCCGTGCGCCTGTTGCGCCGGTCGAGCGTCGTGCGGCAGACGATCTCGCCCTCCGTGGCCGTCTGCACGTAGTTGACCGCGATGCTGATCGTCGCGATCCGCTCCTCGCGTGTCGTCTGCGCCCACAGCGTCGAGCCCATGCAATAGTCGACCAGCGCATACGTGGCGACGCCCGAGAGCAGGCCACCGGCGTTGATCAGCTCCGGTCGGATCGTGAGGCGAACCGTCTGGGGGTCCTCCCAACGCAGCCCCATGAAGCGGGTGATGCCGTCGATCCCGCCGATCCCCCGCCGGGCGCTCTCGCTGCCGACATCGCCGTCGCGGGATGCCGGGGCCTGCCCGCCTGCACCAGACGAGTCGGATGGGCCGGGGGACTGATCCGTATCCGCTGGCAGCTCCTGCACGAAGAGGCAGGCTATCGAGCCAACGAGGCGTCCCAAGTGCCGCCTAATCTCGACGGCGTGACGCCTCCCGTGTCCGCGAACCGCAAGACGCAGGCGCGCGACCCGCGCCGCGCGCTCGGACGCTGCGGTGAGGAGCTCGCCGCCGATTACCTGTGCCGCCGCGGTTACTCGGTGCTGGAGCGCAACGCCCGGACTCCAAACGGCGAGATCGATCTCATCGTGCGCGACCGCCACGCGCTCGTCTTCGTAGAGGTCAAGACGCGGCGAATCGGCCGCTCGCAAGGCGCCCCCCGCGACGATCAAGCCCCGCTCGCCGGGCTCGGTACGCGCCAGCGCGCACGCCTTCGCCGTCTCGCAGCAGCTTGGCTGGCCGATGAGCAGCGCTCGCGTCCGTTCGCCGAGACCGTCCGCTTCGACGCGATCGGCGTCGTGCTCGACGCCGATGGCATCCTGCGGCGGATCGAGCACGTCAAGAACGCGTGGTGAGAGCAGGCGCGGCGCGTGAGCTCTCGCGCCGTGCTGGCCGTCAACTGCCGGCCCTGCCCAATGCACCGAGCATCAATTGCACCCAAGCCCCGACCAGCTCCTCGTCGTCGATCGCGCTCGGCACACCGATCACATCGCGCAGCAGCCGGTTGCTGAGAAGGGACCCCAGCCCCAAGGTTGCCAGGGTTGCGGGCGAAGCGCCGTCGCGGGGAGCATCGCTGCGCTCCGCGATCCACCCTGCAAACCCCTTGAGCGAGGAGTTCACGAGCTGATCGACCGCCGCCGTGAGCAGCTCGGGCCGGCTACGCGCTTCGCTCACGAGGATCCGCAAGAGCTGGGCCTCGCTGTCGAGCTCAGCGAGGATGTAGCGCGCGATCAGCGTCAGTTCCGCTTTCAGATCGCCGAGCGGCGTCAGCAGCCGGCGGATGTCGCGAAGGGCGTCCAGGCGCGCGAGCTGACGCTCGATCCCGGCCGCGAGAACGGCTTCCTTGCTCTTGAAGTGGTGGTAGAGGCCGCCGGCGCCGGCCGTGAGCCCCGCGGCCGCTTCGATCTTCGCAACGCTCGTCGAGGCATAGCCATCCTGGCTGAATAGGCGCATCGCCTCGTCGACGATGCGGTCGCGGGTGGTGGCGACATTTGACTCGGTCATCAGCTAAGTGTACACTTAGTAAACGTCAGTACTTCAGGAAAGGTAGAAGCCTTGCCCCACGGCGGTTCCTCATTCGATCACGATCCCCCTGGCACCGGCGGAACCGTTGAGAGCGGTCGCCTCAAGCGGCTCGCCCCGCTCGCCGCCCTGACCGCACGCGCCGTCGGCGAAGCAGCCGGATTGGCGTTGCGCGGCAAGCTCGCGGGCGACAGCGGCGCCGAGTTTCACGTCCGCACGGCGGATCGTTACGCCGAACTGTTCGGCCAGTCCAAGGGGGCGCTGATGAAGGCCGGACAGATGTTTTCCTTCGTGGCGGCACGCTTCGCGGCGCCCGAGCTCCAGTCGATCTATCAGACGGCCTTCGAGCGCCTGCGCAGCGAAGCGCCGCCGATGGCCCCGGAGCTGGCACGGGAGGTGATCGAGGCCGAGCTCGGCGAGCGGGTCGAGGCGGCGTTTGCCGAGTTCGACTGGAGGCCGTTCGCGGCCGCGTCCATCGGCCAGGTCCACGAGGCGAGGTTGCACGACGGCCGCGCCGTAGCCGTCAAGATCCAGTATCCCGGCGTTGCCGAGGCCATTCGCTCCGACCTGAAGAACGCCGAGTTGCTCGCGACGTTCTTGACCTTCGTCGTCGCCGGGGTCTTCCCTCAGGGCCAGCAGCTGGGGATCCGCGAGGCGGCGCGGGAGGTCGGCGTACACGTCGAAGAGGAGCTCGACTACCGGCTCGAGGCGAGCAACCAGTCGGAGTTCGCCGACTACTACCGCGGCCACCCCTTCATACACGTCCCCGACGTCGTTCGGGAGCTCTGCACCGGCCACGTGCTGACCCAGGAGCTCGTGCGAGGCTGGTCCTGGGAGGAGGCTCTCGCCGCGAGGCAGGATCTGCGCGACCGGTGGGCGGAGGCGATTCACCGCTTTCTCTACGGATCGATGTATCGCCTGCTGCGCTTGAACGCCGATCCGCATCCGGGGAACTTCATCTTCCACGAGGACGGCAGCGTGAGCTGCCTGGACTTCGGCAACGTCAAGCGCTTCCGCCGCGAGCCCGCCGAGATGCTGCTCGCGATCTTCCGCGCCTGCCTGCGCAACGACGTACTCGGGACGTGGCGGGCGAGCGTGGAGGCCGGGATGTGGCGCTCCTCGGACCCCGTCACACCTGAGGAAGTGTTCGCCTACTGGCGGGAGGACAACGCGCTGACCTGGGGGGCCTCGAAGCGCTTCATCGCTAGCCCGGACTACGTCGCGAGAGGGCTAGCGCGCAGGTACTCGCCGAGCGGGCCCTCAGCCAAAGCTCTGCGCTACTGCACGCTGCCACCAGAGCTGACGCTGCTGGCCAGAGTCGAAGTTGGGCTGACGTCGCTGATCGGCCGGCTGCGCGCCGGCAACGACTGGGGCTCCTTCGTGGCCGAGTACTGTGCGGACGCCGCGCCCGTCACCGAGATGGGCAAGCGCGAGCGAGCGTTTCTCGAGCAGCGCGGGCTTGCGTGCGAGCCCTGGTCAGGCGATGCCGGATGACTCGAGGGGGCACGTCGACACGAGCTGGCAAACCAAGGCGTGCCTCCAGCGCGAGCCGCCGCGTGTCGGTCGCTCTACCGGTCGTGCTGGCCGCCTGCGCGATCCCTTCGGCGGCGGCGTCCGCCACGACCTCCGCGACCATCACGGCGGCCCTGTCACCGAACCGCCTTTCATCCAGTGGCGCGCTCAACATCAGCCGTCGCTTTCTCCGACGGTAGCGCGAGCTTGCCCGTCCCGCTGCGCGGCGCGACCCTGCGTTTTCCCGCCGGGCTGATGCTGGACGTGCCGCACCTGCGTAGCTGCAGCGGGCCGCGACTGCAGGCGCTCGGCGCCAACGCCTGCCCGGGCGCGTCGTTGCTCGGCCGGGGGCGTGCGCTCGTGGCCCAGTTCATCGGCTCGCAGCTGGTCACCGAGAACGTCTCGCTGAGGCTGTTCCTCGGTCCGCTGCGGAACTTGCAGCCCACCGTGGAGGTGTTCGGCGAAGGGCTCTCGCCGTTCGCCGAGCAGGTCGTGCTGAATGGCTTGGTGTTCGCCGACGCCGCTCCCTACGGCGAGCGGCTCGTCCTGACGATTCCTCCTATCACGACCGTACCGCAGCTGCCCGGTGCGTCGATCCCGGCACTCTCGTTGACGATTGGTGCCAACGGCCGCGAACGCCGCACTCGCGCCACCGTGCACGTGCCGGCTGACTGCCCCGCCGGCGGCTTCCCGTTGGTGGGTGAGTTCGCGTACGACGATGGGTCGAGCGGCAGCGTCCGGGCGACGATTCCGTGTCCTCCTTCCGGCCGTAGGGCGAGCGCGCGATGACCGGGCGAGCGCGTCGGATTCCAAGCGCGTCCAGTCTCGCCGCCCGCGCCGGAGTGGGCCTGGGGATCGCCCTCTTCTCGCTCGCGCCGGCTTGCAGTCTGGCGATCGGACGCCCCGCTTCCTCGCTTCCAGCCACCGCGGCGAGGACGATCTCACTGAACGAGACCGGACACCTGCACCTGACCAGCAAGCACAACTTCACGCTGAACGAGCGGGGTACGGCATCGGGCACGGTCGCCGGCACGATCTACGTTCGCCTTACTGCCGTGTCGAGCAGCCGGGTGACGGTCGCAGTCGACATCCGGCCACCCGGCGGGTCTATCTCCGGGAGCGGAAGCGGGACCTATCGCCGCAGCGGCAGCGTCGCGAGCTTCTCCGGCTCGATGTCCTTCGCCCATGGGACCGGCAAGTACGCGGGGCGCGCGGAAGCGGCTTGAGCTTCAGTGGGACGATCCAGGAATCGCACGACGACGCGATCACCGTCTACGTGAAGGGAAGTGTCGCGGACTGACTCGCGGCCCGTTGCGATGCTCGAGCTACTCGATCTCGTCAAGCACTATCCGAGCGCTGCGGGCGAGACGGTCCGCGCGGTCGACGGCTTGTCGCTGACGGTGGCACCGGGCGAAACCGTCGCCCTGTACGGCCCGAGCGGGTCGGGAAAGAGCACGCTGCTGCTGATGGTCGCGATGCTGCTGCGCCCCACATCGGGAACGATCCTGATCGGCGGACGCGACACGAGCTCGCTGTCCGATCGTGAGGCCTCGGCCTTCAGGCTCTGCGAGCTCGGCTTCATACGGCAGAGCTTCGACCTGCTCCCGGGCGTGAGCGTGCTAGACAACGCGACGCTGAAGCTGCTCGGCTCGCGGACCTGGCGCCAGGCGCGGCGCGAGGTCGCGCCGCTGCTCGACAGACTCGGCCTGGGCGATCGGCTCGGCCATCGCGCGGAGACCCTGTCGATGGGCGAGCGCCAGCGCGTGATGATCGCCCGGGCGCTCTCGACCGGCCCTCGCCTGCTGCTGGCGGACGAGCCCACCGGCAGCCTGGACACGCAGCGCGGGCGCGAAGTCTTCGAGCTGCTGCGGGATCTGTGTCGCGAGCGGAAGGTGGCGGCCGTGATCGTGAGCCACGACCCGGCCGCGGCCGGGTACGCGGACCGAGTCCTCGCGCTCCGCGACGGCCGGTTCTCCGAGCGCGAGAAACCCGACCGGCCCCTCACCTCGCTGGCCGGCCCGGCGATCGCAGCGACGGGTCTCGCCGCCTCGGCCGAAGCGGAGTAGGCATGGGCCTGGCGAACGCGCTGGCTCTGTACGGGCTGCGCCTGCGCGCGCGCCTCTGGCAGGAGGGGCTGGCGGTCGTGGGGATCGCCGCCGGGGTCGCGCTCCTATTCGCCTCCCAGGTCGCGAGCTCCAGCCTGCAGAGCTCCGTTGCGCAGCTCTCGCGCGGGATCGCCGGCAGCGCGGACGTCCAGCTGCAGGCCCGCGACCCTCACGGGATTCCACAGGGCGTGGTGGCTCGTGTCCGGGCCCTTCCCGGCGTCGCCGTCGCAGCGCCGGTCCTGGAAGCGAGCGCGAACGCGATCGGTCCGCGGGGTAGCCGCGCCGTCGAGCTCGTCGGCGTCGGTCCCAGCCTCTCGCGGCTCGGCGGCACGCTCGTGCGCGGCGGGGTTCCACGGCCCTTCGCCGGTATCGGAGCGATCGCGCTCTCGGCGCCCGTGTCAAGAGCCACCGGCCTCACGCGGTTCGGCCAGGAAGCGATCTTCCAACTCGCCGGGCGCACCACCGAGGCCCCGCTCTACACGCAGCCTCTCCTGCACGCTTCGGGACCGATGGCCACCAGTGCGCTCGCGGTCGCGCCGCTCGCGTTCGCCCAGGAGATGACCGGGCTGCGAGACCGCGTGAGCCGGATCCTCGTGCGCTCTGGACCCGGAGCCGCAGCGAGGGTGGTGGCCGGGCTGCGCAAGCTCGCGGGTGGCCGCCTGAACGTCGAGCCGATCGATCGCGAAGCGAAACTGTTCGCGAACGCCGCGACCGCGAGCAACCAGTCAAGCGCCCTGTTCGCCGCGATCAGCTCGCTTGTGGGGTTCCTGTTCGCGTTCAACGCGATGCTCTTCACCGTCCCGCAGCGCCGGCGGCTCGTGGTCGACCTGCGACGCGAGGGCTACGGGCCCGGGACGGTCGCCGCGCTGCTGCTGCTCGACGCCGTCGCGCTCGGGCTCCTCGCGTGCGCGCTCGGCTTGGCGCTGGGGGAAGAGCTCTCGATTCACGTGCTCCACTCGAACCCCGCGTTCCTCTCGCTGGCGTTCTCGCTCGGCAGCGGACGCGACGTAGGCTGGCACGCCGTCGCCGTTGCCGTGGGCGGCGGCATGCTCGCCGCGATCGTGGCGGTGCTCAGCCCCCTGCGCGGCTTGCTCTCGCGCGACCCGCTCACTGCGTTCGCGCCCCGAGAGCGCTCGGTGTCGCGTCGCGGCGTGCTCTGGGCGGCACTCGCGGGGCTGGCTTGCCTGGGCGCAGCGACCGCGATCCTGCTCGCTACAGCGGACGCCGCGATCCCGGGCATGGTGCTGCTCGTCGCGGCCCTGCTGCTCCTCTTGCCGGGCGCGCTGGAGCTCGTGCTCACGATCGTCGAGCACCTCGCGCGCAGGACCAGGGGCGCGGTCGCACACGTTGCCGTGATGGAACTCAGAGCCGCGGGGCCGCGGGCGATCGCGATCGCCGCTACGGGAGCGATCGCGATCTTCGGCAGCATCGCGATCCAGGGCGCTCACGACGACCTGCTCGTCGGCCTGGAAGGCGCGGCCGACGACACCACCGCGTTCACCGACGCATGGGTCGCTCCAGCGGGCTCGTATGACTTGATGGACACGCTCCCGTTTGCTCCCGGTGCCCGCACCAAGCTCGCGCGTCTTGCCGGGGTGAGGGCGGTGCGCCCATACCGCGGTGGCTTGATCGACATCGGAGTGCGTCGCGTGCTCGTTATCGCGCCCTCGCCTCAGTCGATCCCGATCTTGCCCGCCCGCCAGCTCGTGCAGGGCGACGCCGCGAACACGAACGAGCGCTTGCACCATGGCGGCTGGCTCGTCGTCTCCCGGACGCTCGCCG
The DNA here is from genome assembly GCA_963714215.1 of uncultured Solirubrobacteraceae bacterium. Taxonomy (GTDB): domain Bacteria; phylum Actinomycetota; class Thermoleophilia; order Solirubrobacterales; family Solirubrobacteraceae; genus Palsa-744. The sequence goes on along the minus strand of CAVQNP010000002.1, from coordinate 252,164 downwards.
CCGAACGGCACCTGCACGTCGGCGGGCGTTTCGTCCTGCCCTCGCCGCATCCGAGCGCCTTTCGCATCGCGGCGCTTTCCACAAACCTTGGCTGGGCACCGGGGGCGATCGTGATGAACGCGTCCGACTACGCGCACGCCTGGGGAAGCGCAGACATCAGCGCTTACAACCTCCTCTTCGCGCGCGGCGCCCATCCCGCGCAGGTCGTGCGCGGGATCGAGCAGGCCCTGGGCCCTCGTTCGGGCCTGTCCGTGCAAACCGCCGCGCAGCACGCAGCACGCCAAAGCGCGCTGAGCCGCCAGGCCCTCGCGCGGCTCGCCCAGATCGCCAAGGCGATCCCGATCCTCGCCGTGCTGGCGATGATCGCCGCGATCGGAGCGATGGTCTGGCAGCGGCGACCGCGCTTGGCGAGGCTCCAGCTCGAGGGCTTCGCACGATTTGACCTGTGGCGCACGATCCTGCTCGAGAGCGTGCTGCTGCTCGGAGCGGGCTGCCTTTGCGGGGCGATCTTCGGGCTCTACGGCCAGCAGCTCGCCGACCGCGCGCTGGCAGACGCGATCGACTTCCCCGTCGTCTACTCGATCACGGCGTTCACCGCACTCTCGAATCTCGTGCTGATGATGGCTGCCGCGCTCCTGGTAATTGCGGTGCCCGGCTACCTCGCAGCTTCGGCCCCTGCGACGCTCGCGCTGCAGGACTGAGCTCAAGCTCGAAGGCTCGCGCGCGAAGCTACAGCGCGAGCTGCTGATATGCCAGCGACTGGAACGACATGCGGTGAAGCGGCGAGACGCCCTGGCGCAGGATCGCCTCGCGGTGCTCGGGCGTCGAGTAGCCGACATGCTCGGCGAAGCTCCAGCCCGGGTGCTCGCTGTCGGCGTGGTGCATGTAGCGATCGCGCGTCACCTTGGCGACGATCGAAGCTGCCGCGATCGCGGCGCTGGTCGCGTCACCGTCGACGATCGCCCGCTGCGGACGCCCGAAGTCGCGCACGGGAAAGCCGTCGCTGAGGCACAGGACCTCGCCGCGCACGTCGCGCGTCACACCGATCAGCGCGTCGCGCAGGGCTGCCAGGTTCGTCTTGTGCAGGCCCCGCTCGTCGATCCCGCGCACGCAGCGCGAGATCACGATCACCCGCTCAGCGCTGCGCAGTACGAGCGGAAACAGCTCCTCGCGCGCCTCCGCGGAGTGCTGCTTGGAGTCGTTCAGCGCACTCAGCGCGCGCAGCTCGCGCGTGGTCAGCGCGTCATAGTCGAACAGCACGCCGGCCGCCACCAGCGGACCCGCGAGGCAGCCGCGCCCGGCCTCGTCCGCGCCGGCGATCAGCGGAACCCCAAGACGGCGGTCGAAGGCGAACAGCCGCCGTCCGCTGCCGCTGCGCCGGGCTCGCCGGCGCGCACGGGCGGATGTTCCCGACTTGCGCCCGCCGCGCGGACTCGCGCTAGAGGATGCCGATGCGGTCGGGTGGCCAGTAGGTGGCAAAGGCTCCACCGATGATCCATCCGGTGGGGACTGGTCCCCAGAAGCGGCTGTCGTCGGATTCCCCACGGTTGTCGCCCATCATGAACCAGTGGCCGGGCGGAATCCTGATCGGCACCGGGAAGTTGCACTCCGAGACGCCCGGGCACGGGCGGATATAGGAGTCCTTCTCGCGTTTGCCGTTTCGGAACACGTGGCCTTCGACGATCTTGATCGTGTCCCCCGGTCCGGCGACGACGCGCTTGATGAAGTTCACGCCCGCCTCCTTCGGCACCGGCTCCGAGCAAGCCGCCGCGCCCGGCGTGATGCGCGAGCCGCTCCCGCACCGCTCTTCGGTTGCCCCTTCGGGCGGATGGAACACCGCGATCTCGCCGACGTGAGGTTTGCTGAAGTGCGTGCCGATGCGGTTGACGAGCACGCGCTGACCGATCGCCAGCGTCGGCTCCATCGACCCACTGGGAATGCGGTACGGCTTGACGATCCACGCCTGGATGGCGAGCGCCAGCCCCAGCGCCACAAGTACGATCACGACGAGCTCGACGATCGAGCCCATCGTCGTTTTCGAGCGTTTGCCGCGGAGTTTCACGCCGGCTCGTCGCCGCCGACGTCCCCCTCGTCCGCATCGGCATCGAGGGACTTCTCAGCGTCACCGGCGGCGTCATCCTGCGCCTCCGGGCCCGAATCGGCGGCATCGCCGGAGAGCGCAGCCGGCTCGGTGTCGGGCTGCTCGCCCTCTGCCTCAGCGGCTGCCTCGGCCGGCGCGCTCGCAGCGGGCTGACCGTCCTGCACGGCCTCCGTCTCGGGGCCCTCGACGGCCGCATCCTGCTCGAGCACCGTCTCCTCGGCCGTCAGTCCGTCCGCATCGGTCGCGCCAGAGGGCTCGTGCAGCAGACCGGGCTCGATCGTCTCCTCCGGCCCGGAGTAGCGGCGCTCGCGCACGCGAGCGCGCTTGCCGACGCGGTCGCGCAGGTAGTAGAGCTTTGCGCGGCGCACGTCGCCGCGCGCGGCCAGCTCGATGCGCTCGATCTTCGGCGAGTGGACCGGGAACATGCGCTCCACGCCGACGCCGAAGGACTGCTTGCGCACGGTGAACGTCTCACGCATTCCGTGGCCCTGGCGCTTGATCACGACCCCCTCGAAGACCTGCACACGGCGGCGCGAGCCCTCGATCACCTGGAAGTGGACCTTGACGCGATCGCCCGGGGCGAAGTTTGGAACGCGGCGCAACTGCGCGCGCTCGATTGTTTCGATGACGCTGCTCATAACGGTTAGGAGGGGGCGCGTCGTTGCTCACCGGGTCGGTTCCTCGATGGGTCCCGGCCGACGCGGCTTGGAATGGTAGCGGACCGTCAGCGAGCGCCGCGTCACTGACGCGGCAGGCGATCCTCGCCTCCGCTCGTGCCGCCCTCGCCCGAGCTCGGTGGCTCCGCAGAGGGCGTGCGGTCCGAGGAGGGCGTGGGCTTCACAGGGGCGGAGGGCGCCCCACGCTCCCGGCTGCGCTCGAGGCGCCACTGCTCGATCCGCGCGTGATGTCCGGAGAGCAAGACCTCCGGCACGCGCCAGCCACGATGCTCAGCCGGGCGCGTGTAGTGCGGATACTCCGGATTTCCCTCGAGCGCGGCGCTGAAGGACTCCTCGATCGCCGAGCGCTCATCGCCGAGCGCGCCGGGCAGCTTGCGCAGCACCGCGTCGCACACGACCATCGCCGCAAGCTCGCCGCCCGCGAGCACGTAGCGACCGATCGAGACGACATCGCTGCAGAAGTGCTCGACGATACGCTCGTCGAAGCCCTCGTAGCGACCGCACAGGAGCGTCAGCGCCGGCTCGGCCGCGAGCTCGTCGACGAGAGGGTCATCGAGCAGGCGCCCGCCCGGCGCGAGCGCAATCACGCGCCTTTGCTCGCGCAACTCGACCGGGTCCGTCTCGTAGCGGGCTCGCAGCGCGGCTTCGACCACGTCCACCCGCAACACCATGCCCGCTCCGCCACCGAACGGCATGTCATCCACCTGTGCGCCGCTCAGCGGCGAGTGCTCGCGCAGGTTCAGCAGATGCAGTGCCGATCCCGCCGCCAGCGCGTTGGCGACGTGGCGCTGGGAGGCGAACCAGTCGAACCACTCGGGAAACAGCGTGAAGACGTCAAGCTCCATCGGCGTCCCGTGCCCCCTCCTGCGGCCGTGGCAGGTCGAGGAAGTCCGCGTCGACCTCGATCCGGCGCGTGGACACGTCGATTTCGCGGATCGCGTCTCTGACCATCGGCACGAGCAGCGGTGCCCCCTGCCCCGGAGGCCGCACTTCGAGCGTCTCGCAGGAGGGCAGCTCGATCAGCCGCGCCACCGTACCGAGCGCCCGTCCGTCCGCATGCACCTCGCATCCCTCCAGTTCATGTGCCCACCACTCGCCCTCGCCGAGCTGCGGCGCCTGCGCTGCGTTGACCGTGAGCGACTGGCCGCGCAGCGCATCGGCACCCGCGCGGTCCTCGATGCCCTCCAGGCGGACGATCGGACGCTGCTCGGTGCCAGAGCGGCGAACGATCTCCGTACTGCGCCCGCCCACCTCGACACTCGCGCCGAGCGTCAAGAGCCGCGCGAGCGGCCCGGTCACGTAGAAGCTGCCGTCGAGCCCGTGCGCACGCCCGACGCGCCCCGCGGTAAGCCGAGCCTCCGCGTCGCTCACGGCCTGCGGCTCAGCTCGCGGCCGCGGCAGCGAGCCTCAATCGACGATGTCGACGAGCACATGGCAGCCCTCGCCGGTCGCGGCCGCTTTGACGACCGTGCGCAGCGCGTGGGCGGTTCGCCCGCCGCGGCCGATCACCCTGCCGTAGTCCTCGTCGCCGACGCAGAGCTCGAGCACGATCGTGCCGCCGTCGCCCTCGAACTGCTCGACGGAGACCTCTTCGGGTGCGTCGACGAGCCCCTCGGCGAGGTACTCGAGCAGCCGCCGCGGGACTTCGCTCGTGCTCTCGGCACTCATGCTCGGTGCTCGTTCATCTGAAGCTGTCGGTCCGGCGCCGGCGCTCGAATCGCACCCGTGGCGCTCAGCCCCGGGCGTCGATCCCCTGCGTGCGCAGCAGCTTGCGCACCGTGTTCGACGGCTGCGCGCCGCGCGCCAGCCAGCTGCGCGCGCGCTCCTCGTCGAGCACGATCGTCGAGGGGTCGGTCTGCGCGTTGTAGTGGCCGATCGTCTCGATCACGCGCCCGTCGCGCGGCGAGCGCTGGTCGGCGACGACGACTCGCCAGATCGGGTCCTTCTTGCCGCCCACACGCGTGAGCCTGAGCCTTACCGACACTTTTTCCTCTCTGCTGCGGGACTGGGTCTCGTTGTGCCCGACGGAGCACTGCTGTACAGCACCGTCGTAAATACCGACAGAGAGCTTAGACGGTGTGCGCAAGGGAAGCTGAATCGACGCGTCTGAGGGCGGCGTCCTCAGCGCGCACCGCGCATCAGCGCGCCGATGTCCGGCATCTTGCCGCGACCCACCTGGCGCATGATCTTGCGCGTCTGGCCGAACTGCTTGATCAGCCGGCTGACCGCCTGCACGTTCGTGCCCGAGCCGCGCGCGATCCGCAGCCTGCGCGAGCCCTTGATCAGCTCGGGGCGGCGCCGCTCTTCGGGCGTCATCGAGAGGATGATCGCCTGGATCCTGTCGAGCTCGCGCTCGTCGACCTTCATCTGCTGCAACTGATGGCCGGCAAGACCCGGAATCATCCCGAGCAAGTTCGTCAACGGGCCCATTTTGCGGATGCTCTTGAGCTGGCCGAGGAAGTCCTCGAGGTCGAACTCGTTGCGGCGCAGCTTGCGCTCGAGCGCGGCCGCATCGTCCTGGTCGAACTGCCGCTCGGCCTGCTCGATCAGCGTCATCACGTCGCCCATGCCGAGGATCCGCTGCGCCATCCGGTCGGGGTGGAAGCGCTCGAAGTCGCCGAGCTTCTCGCCGGTTGAGGCAAACAGGATCGGCTTGCCCGTGACCGCCTTGACCGACAACGCCGCGCCGCCGCGCGCGTCGCCGTCGAGCTTGCTCATCACGACGCCGTCGAACTTGACCGACTCGGCGAACTGCTCGGCCACGTTGACCGCGTCCTGACCGGTCATCGCGTCGACCACGAGCAGCACGCTGTGCGGCTTCACAGCCGCGCGAATCCGCACGAGCTCGTCCATCAGCTCCTGATCGACGTGCAGGCGCCCGGCCGTGTCGACGATCAGCACGTCCTTGCCATCCTCGCGTGCGCGATCGAGTGCCCACTTGGCGATCTCCACGGGGTCGCGATCGGTGCCCTGCTCGTAGGCCTCTGCGCGGGCCTGCGTGGCGACCTTGACGAGCTGCTCGACGGCCGCCGGGCGGTACACGTCGCAGGCCGCTACGGCCACCGCCGAGGAGTGCTCCTCGCGCAGGTAGCGGGCCAGCTTGGCCGTGGCTGTCGTCTTGCCCGAGCCCTGCAGTCCCGCCATCAGGATCACCGTCGGCGGTTTCGGCGCGAAGCTCAGCCCCGCCGACGCGCCACCCATCAGATCGGTCAGCTGCTCGCCGACGAGCTTGACGACCTGCTGCCCCGGGTTCAGCCCTCCGACCACGTCGGCGCCCATGCAGCGCTCCTTCAGCTGCGCCGTGAACTCGCGTACGACCTTGAAGTTGACGTCCGCCTCGAGCAGCGCCAGGCGGATCTCGCGCATCGCCGCGTCGATGTCCTGCTCTGTCAGCGTCCCGCGATTGCGGACGTCCGTGAGCGTCGCCTGCAGTTTCTCGCCGAGCGCGTCGAACATGCCCTAGCCGTCTCCGCGCGAGCGACGTGGCCTGTGCGGCGGCGGCCCACCCGGCTGCGGGCCCGACCCGCCCGGCAGCTCGCCGGGGCCGTCGGTGCCCGCGGGACCGCCCGGGCCTTGGTCAGCCGGCTCGTTCGGCGCACCGGCGGAAGCACGGGCCAAGGCCTCGCCGATGCCGCCGAACGCCTGCGCGAACTCCGAGGGCACGACGAACACCTTGTTCGCGTCGCCTTCGGCGAGCTGCGGCAGCATCTGCAGGTATTCGTAGCTGAGCAGCTCGCGGTTCGGTTTGCCCTCGTGGATCGCTGAGAAGACCGTGTCGATCGCCTTCGCTTCGCCCTCGGCACGAAGGATCGCAGCCTGGCGCTCGCCCTCGGCGTCGAGCACGGCCGCCTGCTGAGCGCCTTCGGCGGTCAGCACAGCCGCCTGCTTGGCACCCTCGGCGGTGAGGATCTGCGACTGCTTCTCGCCTTCGGCCGTGAGGATCGCGGCGCGCCGATCGCGCTCGGCGCGCATCTGCTTCTCCATCGCTGAGCGGATGTCCGGCGGCGGGTCGACCGACTTGATCTCGACGCGGTTGATCCTGATGCCCCACTTGCCGGTTGCCTCGTCGAGCACGACGCGCAGCTCGGTGTTGACGTTCTCGCGCGCCGTCAGCGTCGCCTCGAGCGTCAGGCCGCCGATCACGTTGCGCAACGTCGTCACCGTGAGCTGCTCGATCGCCTGCAGCGGGTTGGCGATTTCATACGTGGCCGAGCGCGGGTCGGTGATCGTGAAGTAGAGCACCGTCTCGATCCCGACGACGACGTTGTCTTCGGTGATCACCGACTGCGGCGAGAAGTTGACGACCTGCTCACGCAGGTCCACCAGCGGCTTCACGCGATCGATGAACGGCGTGACGATCGTCAGGCCCGGCTCGAGCGTGCGGCTGTAGCGACCGAGACGCTCGACCACCCCGGCCCGCGCCTGCGGAATCACGCGGATCGTGCGAGCGGCGACGACCAGCGCGAACACGACCACAACGACGATGACGATGAGAGCAACCACTCCAGCGGCCTCCTTTAGTGCATGACGAGCGCCGTAGCGCCCCTGATCTCGACCACCTCGACGCGCTCCCCCGCGTCGATCACCTCATGTTCGTCGTAGCTGCGCGCCGTCCACACCTCGCCACCGTCGATCTTCACGCAACCGACGCCCTCGTCGTTGGCGATCCGCTCGAGCACGATCGCCGGACGCCCGACGAGCGCCGCCGCTCCGGTGCGGATCGAGGGCGGCAGCCGGCGGTGGCGCTGGGCGACCGGACGCAGCGTGGCGAACACGATGCCCGACGCGATGACGAACACGATCGCCGACAGCAGCGCGCCGACGCCGAGCAGGCCGAGAACCGCGGCGAGCGTCGCCCCGGCGGCGAACGGCGCGAGATAGAAGCCGCCCTGATGCATCTCGCCCACGCCCAGGACGCAGGCCGCGATCAACCAGATGACCCAAACGTCCATGTGTTCAGGTTATCTCCACGGACGCGCTGCGGCGCGGCTTCTCATTGCGCGACGAGCGCGCGGGCGAACTCCTCTGAGTCGAACGGGCGCAGGTCCTCGACCGACTCCCCCACGCCGATCAGCTTCACCGGCATCGAGAGCTCGCGCGCGATCGCCAGCGCAATGCCGCCACGGGCGGTGCCATCGAGCTTGGTCAGCACCACGCCGCTGACGTCTGCAGCCTGGGCAAACAGCTTCGCCTGGCGCAGGCCGTTCTGCCCGGTCGTCGCGTCGATCGTCAGCAGCGTCTCGTGCGGCGCCCCCTCCAACTGGCGGGCGATCACGCGGCGTACCTTGGCCAGCTCCTCCATCAGGTCGTCCTGCGTGTGCAGTCGCCCAGCCGTGTCGATGATCACGACGTCGACGTCCTCGGCGCGGGCACGAGAGATCGTCTCGAAGGCGACAGCGCCCGGGTCCGAGCCGGGCGCCCCGGTGACGATCTCGCACTCCGCACGCTGCGCCCAGCCTTCCAGCTGCTCGGTCGCGGCAGCGCGGAACGTGTCCGCGGCACCGAGCAGCACCGAGCGGCCGAGCTCGTGGCGCAGATGCCAGGCGAGCTTGCCGATCGTCGTCGTCTTGCCCGTCCCGTTGACGCCGACCGCCATGATCACGGTCGGGTGGTGGCGCAGGTCGATGCGCTCCTCGCCGACCCGCGTCGTCTCCGACAGCAGGCCGATCAGCCGCTCGCTCAGCGCCTCGCCGCCCTCGAGCCCACCCTCCGCGACCTCGGCCTCGAGCGTGCTGACCACCGCGGCCGTCGTGCTCGCGCCGACGTCGGCCATGATCAGCGCCTCCTCGAGCCGTTCCCAGGTGTGCTCATCGAGCACACCGAACAGCGTTGCCTGAACCTCCGCGCCCAGCGCCTGGCGCGTCTTGGCCATGCTCTCGCGCAGGCGTTTGAAGAGGCCGCGTTTGCGCGCGGCCGGCTGCTTCGCAGCCTCGCCCGAGCTCGACCCTGATCCCGTGGCCGAGCCGGCGTCCTCGACGATGAACAGATCGCTCCAGTCGCGCGCCACAGGGCGAGCGAAGATATCAGGCGACCTCGGCCACCTCGGGGGCCTGCGCCTGCTCGCTCGGCAAGCGCCGCGAGAGCACCTTGGAGACCCCGTCGCCGCCCATCGAGACGCCGAACAGCCAGTCGGCGGCCTCCATCGTGCGCTTCTGATGCGTGATCACGATGAACTGCGCGCGGTCTGAGTAACGACGCAGCAGCGCCAGGAAGCGGTCCAAGTTGAGGTCGTCGAGCGCCGCCTCGACCTCATCGAGAATGTAGAAGGGGCACGGTCGTGCCAGGAACACGGCGAACAAGAAGGCAAGCGCCGTCATCGACTTCTCGCCGCCGGAGAGCAGCGAAAGCCGCTTGCTCGACTTGCCCGCCGGAGTGATCTCGATCTCGACGCCGAGCAGATCTTCCTCCTGCTGCTCCTCGCGCTCGGCCTCCGCCTCAGCCGCCTCCTCGACGGCCTCCGCGCTCGGCTGCTCCGACTGTGCCGCGGCGGGCGCACCAAGCGGGTGCACGTTCGCAGCCTTGCCGTTGGCGTCCCCCGGCGACTGGCCGCCGAGCACCCCGCGCGCGGGCTGATCTTCACTGACCAGCCGCAGCCGTCCCGAGCCGCCCGGAAACACGTCGCCGACGAGCTCCTCGAAGTTGCGCGCCGCCGCCTCGAAGGTCTCCTCGAAGGTCTCCTGGATCTGACGGTCGGTGTCGCGGATCACCCCGCGCAGCTCGCGCAGGGCCGTCTCCAGATCGGCGCGGCGCCCCTCCATCTCCTCCACGTGCGCGACGGCCTCGGCGTACTCCTCCTGCGCGAGCGGATTGACCGGGCCGAGCTGCTCGCGCCGGCGGCCCAGCCGCTCTACACGCGCACGCAGGGCGTCGATCTCCTCCTCGCCCAGACGCTCCGCCGGCTGCGCAGACTCACCCGTCTCGGGGAGCGCGAGCTCCAGGCGCTCAGCCACCGTCTTCAGCTCGAGCTCGGCGTCGTGCGCCTGGTCGCGCAGGCGCTGCGCCGCCACCTCGGCCGCCGTCACCGCCTCGCCGGCCACGCGCAGCGCGGTCTGGATCTCGGCCTCGAGCGCCGCGCACTCACGCAGCTCGCCCGCCATCTGCTCGCCCGCCGCGCGATCGGCCGCGAGCTCGCGCTCGAGCGCCGCGAAACGCTCCTGAACCGCCTGCGCCGCATCGCGCAGCGCCGTTGAGAGACGTTCGGCGCGCGGCGCAAGCGCTCGGTCGGCAGCGAGCTGGGCGCGTACGCGCGCGAGCTTCGCGCGCGCCTCCTCGACCTCATGCGCCAGGCGCGAGGCATTCGCCCGCTCCGAGGAGAGCGAGCCCTCGAGCTCGGCCTTGCGCACCGCCAACGGGCCCTCCGCCGGCGCCGCACGGCGCTGCTCGATCAGCCACTGCGAGCGGCGCACTGCCTCGGCCGCCTCCGTCTGCACACGCTGCGCCCCGCGCAGCGACTCCTCCGCCGCGACGCGCGAGCGCTCGCGCTCCTGCAACTCACCGAGCACCGCGTCACAAGCCGCGCGCGCATCCTGCTCGCCCTGCGCAGTGAGCTCTGTCTGCGCGATCAGGCGGTCGCGTTCGTTGCGCCTGGCCAGCACGCGCTCAGTGCCGCCCTCGGCGAGCTGGCGCACCTCGCCCGACGCGGCGAACCAAACGCGTCCGGCGTGCGTGACCGCGATGCCCGTGAAGTCCCTCGGCACGTCCTGCAGTCGCTCGACGACCCATGCGTCCGCCAGCAGCCTGCGCGCGAGGCTCAGAACCGGGTCGGGCCCGTCGAGCAGATCGAGCAGCCGTTGCGCTCCCGCCGGCATGGCGCCCGCTCCATACGCCCCGGCCGCCGGCGCCTGACCGCCTGCCGAGCCGGCCAGCAGCGCCGTGCCGCCGTCTGGACCGGCGCTGTCGAGCAGCGACTCGGCGCCGGCGACATCCTCGACGACGGCAGCGTCGAGACGCCCGCCGAGCGCCGCCGCGAGTGCCAGCTCGTAGCCGTCGCGCACGCGAAGATCCTCGCTGAGCGCGCGCGGGGCTCCGCCCTCGCCGTCGCGCACCGACGCATGGCCGCGCAGGAACTGGTTGGCGGCCGCGAGCTCGGCGCCGACACGAGCCGTCTCCCGGCGCGCCTGCTCGATCGCGCGCTCGGCCTGCATCAGCCGCTCGCGCGCGTCGCCGGCCTCGGCGTCGGCGCGCTCACGCTGCGCCTGCGCCGCGGACACCTGCTCCGCGGCCTCCTGCTCGCGCGTGCGCTGGAGCACGAGCGCCTGCTCGAGCTCGGCGAGCTCCTCGCCCAGCTCGCGCTCGCGCCGCTCGGCGATCTCGGCCAGCTCGGCCTCGAGCGCCGCGATACGCCGCTGCACCGCGGTCGTCTCGTCCTCGGACCCGCCCTGTACCGCAGCGCCCGGCTCGCTCCCATCCAGCCCGGCCAGCTCCGCCTGCAGGCGCTCGATACGACGTGTGAGCGTCTGCGCCCCCGCCGCGACCTGCTCGCCACGCAGGCCGAGACGCTCGTGCGCAGAGCGCCCGGCATAGAGCAGGCGGGAAAGCTCGTCATGGCGCTCGGCCCGCTCTGAGAGCGCGCGCTCGGCACGGCCGCGACGGTCGACCGTCTGCTGCAGCTTCGCCTCGATCTGCTCGCGCGCGGCGCGTGCCTCGCCCACGCTCGCCTCGGCCCCGTCCAGCTCCACGCGACTGACCGCTGCCGCGTCCTTCGCCAGCTCCCAGCGCGCCTCCAGCGTCTGGCGTTCCAGGCGCTCGTGCAGCTCGGCCGCTTCGGCCTGGCGCTTGAGCGGGCGCAGGCGCGTGCGCGCCTCGCGCTCCACGTCGAGCGCACGGTCGAGGTTCTCCTGCGTACGCTCCAGCTTCAGCTGCGCGCGCCGCCGGCGCTTGCGGTGCTTGCCGAGGCCCGCGGCCTCCTCGATCAGCATGCGACGATCGCGCGCCTTGGAGGTGACGATCGCCTCGACGCGCCCTTGGGAGATGACCGAGTGCGTCTCCTTGCCGAGGCCCGTGTCCGAGAGCACCTCGATCACGTCGCTGAGGCGGCAGCGCGCGCCGTTGAGGCGGTAGCCGCCCTCGCCGTTTCGCTCCAGGCGGCGGATGATCGAGATCTCGCTCAGCGGCAGATCGACCGTGCCGTCGGAGTTGTCGAGCACGATCTCGACCTCGGCGGCGCTGCGCGCCTGCACACCCCGCCCGCCGCCGAAGATCACATCCTGCATCGACTGGCCCCTGACCGCGAGCGGCGACTGCTCACCCATCGCCCACAGCACGGCGTCGGTCACGTTGGACTTGCCCGAGCCGTTCGGGCCGACGACGACGCTCACGCCGGGACCGAAGTCCAGGCGCGTGCGGTCGGGGAAGGACTTGAAGCCCTTCAGCGTGAGCGACTTCAGGCGCATGTCCGGGCTACGCCTCCAGCTGTTCGACGGCCTCGTGGGCGGCCTCCTGCTCGGCGTGCTTCTTGCTGCGCCCGCGGCCGCTGCCGAGCTTGCGCCCGGCCACGCGGGCGATCACCGTGTAGGTGCGCTCGTGCGGCGGGCCCTCCTCGGCGGTGACCTCGTAGTCGACCTCCTCGCCGCGCCGCGCCAGCAGCTCCTGCAGCGCGGACTTGAAGTCCACCGGGTGCTCGAGCGCCTCCTCGATCTCCGGCGCGAACGCCTCGACGACGGCCTGCGCAGTGCGCTCGTAGCCGGCGTGCAGGTAGCAGGCGCCGATCACGGCCTCGATCACCGAGGCCAGCACCCGCTCGGTCTCGACCAGCGCCGCCGCGCTGCCCTGCACGCCCGTCGGCGCGGCCGCGCGCAGTCGCTCCGGGAGCTTCAGGCGTTCGGCCACGGCACGACACGACGGCCCGGAGACCGCCTGCGCGCGGATCTTCGTCAGCCTGCCCGCGCCGAAGCGCTCGGCCTCCAGGCGCGGATACAGGTGCGTCGTGACCGCCAGCGAGAGCACGCTGTCGCCGAGAAAGGCCAGGCGCGCGTAGGAGTCGCCGCGACGCTCGCTCCAGGAGGCATGCGTGAAGACCTGTCGCTCGAGATCCTCCGGCAGCTCCGCAAGCAGCTCGCCGAGCAGCTTCATGGCTGCCCATTCGCCGCCCCCGCATGCGCCAGCACGAAGTCGACGGCCTGGCCGACCGTGAGGATCTGCGCGGCCTGCTCGTCGGACATGCTCACACCGTAGGTGTCCTCGAGCTCCTGCACGAGCGTGTAGAGGTCCAGCGAGTCGGCCTCCAGGTCGTCCTTGAAGCGCGTGTCGAGGCCGATCGCAGAGGCCTCGACGTCGAGTTCATCGGCGAGGTGCTCCTTGATCAGGACAAAGACCTGATCGCGCGTGAGCGTGCTCATCGCTCCCTCTCGGGGGCGCGAAGCGCGGCCGTGCGCAGGAGGTCGGACATGGTCGTCGGAGGCGAGATCGAAGCGCTCATTCAGCCTGCGCCAGGCTAGCGCCCGGCGCGGACATGGGCGACTCGCGCAGCGCGCCCGCGCCAGCCAGCGCACGCTCGGTCCTGCCGATGATGTCCTCCTGCGCGCCGCGCTCGGCGCGCAGGATCGCCTCGGCGAAGCCCGTGCGCGAGAAGCGCCCGTGCGGCACGACGCCAAGCCTGCGCAGGCCGAGCAGGTAGGCGCCGCCCTGCAGCTCAGGGTCGATCTCGGCGCGAAACGAGGACAGCGAGGAGCGCAGCAGGGCGCCACCGAGCTTCGCGCGCGGCGAGGACATCGCCGCGTCGCGAATCGCGCGCAGGATCGTCTGCGAGGTCGCCTCGATCAGCTTCAGCGAGACATTCCCCGTGAAGCCGTCGGTGACGACGACGTCGACCGCGCCGGCCAACACGTCGTCGCCCTCGACGTTGCCCGCAAACTCGAATGCCTCGTTGCCGGCGCTCGCGCGCTCGCTGAGCTCGCGGTGCGTCTCGAGCACGAGCTCGCTGCCGCGCTCGGCCTCCTCGCCATTGGAGAGCAGCCCCACGCGCGGGTGCTCGACGCCGAGCACGGCACTCGCGAGCGCTGCGCCCATGAACGCGAACTGCACCAGGTGCTCGCGACGCGCCGCGGCGTTCGCACCGACGTCCAGCAGCGTCACCGTCCTGCCCGGGAACGGCATCGGCAGGGCGAGCGCCGGGCGGTAGATGCCCCGCGTGCGCTTGATGTTGAACAGCCCCGCCGCGAGCGCAGCTCCGGTGCCCCCGGCACACACGAGCGCCTGGGCGCGACCCGCGGCGACGGCTCGCGCGGCCTGCACGATCGAGGCATCGGGGTTGGCGCGCACGGCGCTGGCCGGATCCGAGCTCTTGGCGATCGACAGCGGCGCGTCGACGATCTTACAGCCTGGCGGCGGATCGCCGAGCTCGGCGGCTGCTCCGAACAGGATCACGCGCGCCCCGCGTTCCGCCGCCAGCCTCGCGCCGGCTGCCACCTCCCCAGGGCCCATGTCCGCGCCGTTGCAATCGACCGCAACGACTGCCGGCTCGGGGTCTCGGCGGTCTGACTGGGAGGGTGCGGACAGCGACTCTGTCGCCACCGGGACGCTACTCGTCGTGATCGTGGTCGTGGTCGTGCGCGTGCGAAGTCGGCGCGACCACCTCACGTCCGGCGTAATAGCCGCATACGCCGCACACCCGGTGCGGGCGACGCGGGCTGTGGCACTGCGGGCATGCGTTGACCGCAGGCGTGCCGATCTTGTGCTGCGCGCGGCGCTTGGCCGTGCGGCTGTGCGATTGCTTTTTCTTGGGGACCGCCATGACGTGAGAAGGCTACCAGCCCACCGACCGCCTGCCGGCCCCCGGGACCGGCTTCTATTCGAGCTTCAGCTCGCGCAGCTTCGCCCAGCGCGGGTCCGGGGCGCTCTCGTGATGGTGCCTGGGTCCGGCCTCGTTGAGATCGGCCGCGCAGATCGGGCACAGCCCGGCGCAATCCTCGCGACACAGCACCTTGCTCGGCATCGCCAGCGCGAACGCGTCGCGCGCCCAGCCGGCGAGGTCGAGCGTCTCCCCCTCGACGTACGGGCTTTCGAGCTCCTCGCCTTCGCCCGGCCTGTCGACCTCGCGCGCATCCACCTCGACGGTCGGCCGCGCCGGCTTCAGGCAGCGCATGCACGGGCCCGTCAGGTCTGCCGCAAAGCGCAACCGCAGCGCATAGCCGCCGCCCATCATGCGCGAGACGTCAAGCACGACCGGCACGCGCCCGGGGGCGGCCGCGTATCGCTCGCCGGCGAGTTCGAGCGCCTCGATCGGCACATCCAGCTCCAGGCGACGACCCTCGCCGGAGCTCAGTCGCAGCGCGCCGAGGTCGAAATCGTGTGTCTCGGCAGCCATCGCACTCAGGCTAGCGAGGCGCTCGCCGCCCCCGGGTCCGACGGCCGCAGGGGCGACGCCGAGTGTTGAGCCGGGCCTGCGTGACGGCGCTAGACCGTCTGCAGTTCGCGCTTGAGCACCTTGCCCGTGGCGTTGCGCGGGAGCTGCTGCAGGAAGACCACCTCGCGCGGCGCCTTGTAGCGGGCGAGGTTCTCCTTGACATACTGCTGCACCTCCGCCTCGCTCAGCTCGGCGCCGTCGCGCAGCACGACGAACGCCTTCAGCCGCTGGCCGAACTGCTCGTCGGGCACGCCGACCACGGCCGCCTCTTCGATCGCCTCATGGTCGGCGAGCAGATCCTCGACCTCGCGCGGGAACACGTTCTCGCCGCCGCTGACGATCATCTCGTCGTCGCGGCCGTCGACGAACAGCCGCCCGGCCGAATCGAAGTGACCGACGTCGCCGGTGCTCATCAGGCCGGCGATCACCTCCTTGCTGCCGCCGCCCGTATAGCCGTCGAAGGTCATCTCGTTGGCGACGAAGATGCGCCCGCTCAGACCGTTCGGGACCTCGCGCCCGTCGGCGTCGAGCAGCTTCACGACGGTGCCCATCGGCGGCCTTCCGGCCGTGCCCGGCGCTGCGCGCAGGTCGGCGGGCGTGGCGATCGTCGCCCACGCCACCTCGGTCGAGCCGTACAGGTTGAAGAGCACGTCGCCGAAGGCATCCATCGCGCGCGTGGCAAGCTCGCCGGGCAGCGCCGAGCCGCTCACCGCGATCACCTTCAAACAGCTCGTGTCGTAGCGCGCCAGCGTCTGCGGACCGAGGTCGAGAATCCGCTGCAGCATCACCGGCACCACGGCGAGTGCGCTCGCGCGGTGCTGGGCAACCGCGCTGAGCGTCTCCTCCGGGTCAAAGCGCCGCCGCAGCACGAGCGTCGAGGACAGCGCGAGGCCGAGCGTGAAGTGCGCATAGCCCCAGGAGTGGAACAGCGGCGCCGCGATCATCGTCGTCCCGCGCGCCTTCAGCGGGATCTTCGAGAACAGCGCAGCCGCCGGCTCCAGCGTGTCGGGCTGCGTGCGCGCGGCCCCCTTCGGCGTGCCCGTCGTGCCCGAGGTGAGGATCACGACCCGCCCTTTCTCCGACGGCGCGGGCAGCTCCGCTTCAGAGCCCGCCGCGATCAGCTGCTCGAGCGTGGGCTCGGCGGCGCTCGATCCGGGCTCGCTCCATGCGATCAAGCGCGTGCGGCCCTCCGCACCCTCGGCGATGAGCTCGGAGAACTCCTCGTCGTAGATCACCGCAGCCGGGTCTTCATGGCGCAGCACGTCGGTGATCTGCGGCCCCGCGAAGGCCGTGTTCAGATACAGCGCTCCGGCGCCGAGCTTCGCGCAGGCGACCGTCGCCTCGATGAAGCCACGGTGGTTGCGGCACATGATCGCGACGTTCTGCTGCTCGCCGATGCCCAACTTGCGCAGCTCGCCCGCGAGCGCGTTCGTGCGCCGGTGCACCTCGCGGTAGGTGAGCGCGCCGCGGTCATCGACGATCGCCGCGCGGTCGGGGAAGCGAATCGCCCCGCCCAGGTACGCGGCCGGCGATGAAGGGCCCCACTTGCGAAGCGCGCCCACTGCGCGCACGGCCTTGTCGAGCCGTTCGGGCTGGACCATGCCCGTCCCGAGCAGGGTCCTCGCGACCTGCAGCTTGTAGCGGGCTTCGCGGGCGTCCACGGGCCGCACCCTACCCCAACGCGCGAAAACGCAAGCGTCGGTTTCTAGCCGACTTCGGCCGGTTCGTCCTTGCCCTGCAGGCGCTCGCGACCGCGCTGCACGGCGGCGATGAACTTCGACAGGTTGACCTCAAGCGTGTTGAGGATCTCGTCGGCGTAGTCCTCGGCGCCGAGGCGAATCTCACGCTCGCGGGCGCGGGCGTCCTCGACGATGTCCTCGGCGGCGCGCTCGGCCTGCTTGGTGACCTCCTCCTCGCCGACCAGGCGCTCCTGGCGCTCGCGCGCGTCCTTGATGATCCGCTCGGCCTCTTTCTTGGCCTCGGCGAGCATCTCCTGGCGCTCCTTGACGATCCAGCGCGCCTGCTTGATCTCCTCGGGGATCGTCGCGCGCATCTGATCGAGGATGTCGTAGATCTCCTCCTTGTCCACGCGCACCTGATCGGTCATCGGCACCGACTTGGCGTTGTGCACGAGGTCGTCGAGCTTGTCTATGAGTACCAGTACGTCCATCGTCGTCCTATGCCGGCGCGGCCTGCCGCCCGCCGGGGCCGGAAATCGAGTTCGCGATCACGTGTCGTCCCATTTCGTCAGCGCTTTAGCTCTTCCTGCAAGCGTCTTGCCACGGCTTCGGGGACAAGATCGTCGATCCTGCCGCCAAACGTCGCCAGCTCCTTGACGCCACTTGAAGAGAGAAAACTGTACTGCGGGCTCGCCATCAGGTAGACGGACTCTATATCGGGGTCCTGGCGGCGGTTCAGCTGATTCATCTCCAGCTCGTACTCGAAGTCCGAGATCGCGCGCAGCCCCTTGACGATCGCGCGTGCACCGACGTGGCGCGCGAACTCGACGACGAGCGTCGAGAAGGGCTCCGCGCGCACGCCCTCCAGGTCGGCGATCGCCGATTCGATGAAGCCCATCCGCTCGTCGATGTCGAACAGCGCCTTGCTCTTGCGCACCGAGCGGTTGACAACGGCCACGATCACCTCGTCGTACAGGCGCGAGGCGCGACGGATCACGTCCAGGTGGCCGTTGGTGATCGGGTCATAAGAGCCCGGGCAGACGGCTATCGACTTCGTGGAAGGCGTCATCGGTGCAAGTGGATTCTGATCGAAGTGTCCCCGTAGCGCCGCTCGCGCTCGAGCTCCAGCTGCAACTGCAGCGGCGCTCGCCGGTCGCTCTCGACGACCACGCGCGCCGCCGGGCCGAGCACCGGCGGTAGGGCCGCCGAAAGCTCGGGCCCCCAGTCGCGTGCCTGGCTGTAGGGGGGATCTATGAACAGCAGATCGTATGTCTCTTCGCGTCGCCGTGCGGCCTGGAGCGCGGCCAGAGCGTCCGATCGGAGCACCTGCACCCGCGGCGGCGCGAGCCCGAGCGTGTCCAGGTTGGCGCCCAGAGCGCGCAGCGCGGCCGCGTCGCGCTCGACGAACACGGCCTCCGCTGCGCCGCGCGAGAGCGCCTCAATGCCGAGCGCGCCGCTGCCCGCGAACAGGTCCAGCACGCGCACTCCGGAGAGCTCGCCGAGCATCGCGAACAGCGCCTCGCGCACGCGCTCGGACGTCGGCCTGGTCGCGCGCCCGCGCGGCGCCTGCAGCCGCCTGCCGCCGAGCTCTCCCGCGATCACGCGCATGCGCCGACCGTAACGCGCGGGGCAGCCTACGCCGGGATCGGCTCGAGCGCCTCGGCGCCGAAGCGGCTGCGCAGATGTTCGCCGAGCAGCACGTGCTCGGGCTCGCCGAGCTGTGGATCCTGCTCGAGCATCTGCTCGGCGCAGGCGCGCGCGCGCTCGAGCAGCGCCGCGTCCTCGGGCAGTTGCGCGACCTCGAACTGGCGCAGCCCCGACTGGCGCGTGCCGACGAGCTCGCCCTCGCTGCGCAGCTCGAGGTCGATCTCGGCCAGGCGGAAGCCATCGCCGTGCTCGGCCAGCGCGCGCAGGCGCGGCGAGCCGGGCGGCCCCATCAGGCGACAGATCGCGCTGTGCTCGCCGCGCCCGATCCGCCCGCGCAGCTGGTGCAGCTGGGAGATGCCGAAGCGCTCGGCGTTCTCGACGACCATCACCGTCGCGTTGGGCACGTCGATGCCGACCTCGATAACAGTCGTCGCCACGAGCACGTCGGCCTCGCCGGAGGCGAATGCGGCCATCGCGTCCTGCTTCTCGCGCGGGCGCATGCCGCCGTGCAGCAGGACCAGCTGAAAGCCCTCGAGCTCGCCCTTGCGCAGGCGCTCGAGCTCGGCCGTAGCCGCGCGCAGCTCGCCGAGGCCAGCGACGGACGCCGCGCCGCCTGCCTCGCCCTGCACGTCGGCCTCCTGCTCGATCAGCGGGCACACGACGAACGCCTGGCGCCCGGCCTGAAGCTGCTCGCGCAGCTCGTCGTAGGCGCGCGCGCGACCGCGCTCGCCGGCCACGATCCGCGTGTCGATCGGCTGGCGGCCGAGCGGCAGCTCGCGCAGCGTGCTCGTGTCGAGGTCGCCGTAGCCCGCGAGCGCCAGCGTGCGCGGGATCGGCGTGGCCGTCATGTGCAGCATGTGCGGCGTGCCCTTCTCGTTCAGCGCTGCGCGCTGGCGCACGCCAAAGCGGTGCTGCTCGTCGACGACGGCAACCGCCAGCGCGCGGAACTCCACGTCGGGCTCGATCAGCGCGTGCGTGCCGACGAGCAGCGAGAGCTCGCCGCTGGCCAGCTTGCCCAGCGTGTCGCGCCGTGCGCGCGCCGCCGTCGAGCCCGTGAGCAGTGCGCAGGAGACCGGCTCGCCGCCGAGCAGGCGCTGGATCGTCGCGAAGTGCTGTTCGGCGAGTGTCTCCGTCGGCGCCATCAGCGCCGCCTGCGCGCCGTGCTCGACGGCGCGCAGCATCGCGTACAGAGCGACCACGGTCTTGCCGCTGCCGACCTCCCCCATCAAGAGGCGCTGCATCGCACGCGGGCTCGCAAGGTCCTCGTCGATCTCGGCGATCGCCCGCAGCTGATCGCCGGTCGGCGCGAACGGCAGCTCCTGAGAGAGCCAGCGCGCGCTCATCTGCGGCGCCTGCTCGAGCGCGCTCGCGCCCTCGTGCTCGCGCCGGCGCGCACGGCGCAGCAGGAACACGAGCTGGGTCAGCAGCAGCTCGTCGAAGGCCAGGCGCTCACGGCCCTGTTCAGTGTCCTGCACATCACGCGGGAAGTGCATCGCCGCCAGCGCGCTCGCACGATCGGGTAGCAGCTGCTGAGCGCGGGTGCGTCCAGGAAGCGCCTCGCAGACGTCACCAAGGTAGCCCCTGGCTTGCTGCACGAGCGTGAGGATCTGCGTCGAGCTGACGCCCTCGCTCGCCGGGTAGTGCGCCACGGCGCCGCTCACCGGCCGCTGCGCACCCTCGCGCGGAGCCCCGGCCTCGCCGACCGAAGGGACTTCGCTGCCAAGCGAGGCCTGCCCGGAGGCGGGTGCGTGGTGTGAGACGCGAAAGCCACCCCGCGCGTCGGCCTTGCCGTGCAGCAGCACGGCCGTGCCCGGCGGGTAGCGTTCGACGAGCCACGGCTGGTTGAAGAACGTCGCGCGCATGCTGCCGGTCTCGTCGTGGACCGTCGCCTCCACGAGCGGGCGCATGCCGCGCCGACGGACCGGGCGCGAGCGGATCGCGCGCACCTGCACGGCGACCGTCGCCTGCTCGCCCGCGCGCAGGTCGGCGACCGTACGCGCCTCGCGGCTGTCGCGCGGCAGGTGCTCGAGCAGGTCGCCGATCGTGCTCAAGCCGAGCGCGCGCATGCCCTCGGCGACCTTGCCGCGCGGCAACGGCAGCGGCTGCAGCAGCCGCTGCGGGCGCGGCCAGCGCAGCGGTGCTGCGAGCAATTCCTCGCGGCTGAGCGCGCGGCCGTCGGCGAATGCATGTGCCTGCGGCGCGATCCGGCGCACGGAGATGCCTAGGCGCGCCGCGTCCGGCGTCTCGGTGCTGGTCGCGGGCATCGGGCGCCCATCATGATCGCGACGGCGGTCGTAAGCGCTCGACGGCCGCCGGAGCTACTCCGCTGCGAGCAGCCACCAGTAGGCCGGCTGACCGCCCTGGCGCAGCTCGAGCTCGACGCCGCCGTCGGTCATCTGCTCGATCTCGCCCAGCCCGAGCGGCGCGCCCTCGCCGGCGAGCACGCTGATCAGCTCCGGCTGCTCGCCCTTGCCGTCGCCCAGGGCGAGGGCCGCGAGGATCGCGCGCAGCGTGTCCGTCGGGTCGCCCCACGCGACGACCTCGTCCTGCACGAAACCAACGGCTTCGCCCTGCGCGAAGCGCCCCTGCGCATCGTCACGCGCGGCCGGCGCGATCGCGCCGGTGCGCACGCGGGCGAGCGCCTCCTTGACGGCCTGGTCGTTCTGCTCGACCGGACGGTCCGGGTTGAGCACGACCGCCGCCGCGAGCCCCGCCTGCTGGCTTGTCGTGTGCGCCACCACGACCTCCTTGTCGGAGAGCTCGGCCGCGTGTTCGGCAGCCATGATCACGTTGGCGCTGTTCGGCAGCACGACGACCTCCTCGGCCGGCACCGCGTGGATCGCCGCGAGCAGGTCGTACGTGGAGGGGTTCAGCGTCGGGCCTCCATCGAGCGTCTGCACGCCGAGCTCTCTGAACAGCTCCGCGAGGCCGTCGCCGCTGACGACAGCCACCGCGCCGCAGCGCGTCGCCGGCTGCTCGCGCACAGCACCTGCAGCGGCCTGGCCGTGAGGCGCGCGGCGGTCTGGTGCGGCGCCGTTGGAGGAGGCGCCGTTCGTGCCAGCACGGTCGGGCGCACGCTCCGCGGTGGCGCCGTTGCCGGCGGGCGCCGGCGTGGCGCCGTTGGCGCCGGCGTGGGAGCCGTTGCCGCCGCCCGCGCGCTCCCGCGCGAGCCGCGCGTCGCGCTCGTCGACCTGCAAGCGCATGTCGGCGACGTCCAGGCGCGAGACCTCGCCGTGCTCTGCGAACACGGCCGTCGCCAGCTCGGGGTCGTCGGTGTGCAGGTGGACCTTCAGCGTCTTTGCGTCGCCGACGACGAGCACCGAGTCGCCGAGTGCCTCCAGCGGCTCGATGAAGCGGCCCGCGCTGAGGCCCTCGCCGGTGACGGCGAAGTTCGTGCAGAAGCGGTACGTGCCCGAGCTGTGCTCCGGGTGGGTGATCCGCGCAGGTGCGTGGTGGTCGAGCGCCGGCGCCTCGTCGCCGCGCAGCGCCGCCACGACGCCGGCGAACATGATCGTCAGCCCGTAGCCGCCGGCGTCGACGACGCCGGCGTCGCGCAGCGCCGCGAGCAGCTCCGGGCCGCGCTTGACCGAGTCCTGGCCGGCGATCACGGCGCGCTCGAGCGCGGCTGCGATCGCTGCGTCCTGCTCGCTCGGCGCCGTCGCCGGGCCGAGGCGGGGGTCGCCGGAGCTGTGCGCCACGTCGGTGACGATCTTGTGCGCCATCTCGCGGGCGACCGTGAGGATCGTGCCCTCCGCGGGCTCACGCACCGAGGAGTACGCGCGGTCTGCCGCGTTGGACAGCGCCGCGCCGATCAGCGTGGCGTCGATCAGCTGGCCCGGGCGCGAGACGAGCTCCTCGGCGGCGCCGCGGATCAGCTGCGAGAGGATCACGCCCGAGTTGCCACGCGCGCCGAGCAGCGCCGCGCGCGCGACCGACTCGACGATCTCCTCGCGCCCGATCTCGTCGATCGTGCGCTCGCCGTCGCCCATCAGGCGATCGAGCTCGTCGAGCACCGCGCGCAGCGTGAGCGCCATGTTGTCGCCGGTGTCACCATCTGCGACCGGAAACACGTTCAGGTCGTTGACCTCCTGACGACGCGATTCCAGATGCGCCAGCGCGCCCGCCACAGCGACGCGAAAGCGGCCCAGATTCGTATCTGTCACGGGCAACGTCTTATCAGCTTGCGCCCCCGGAACGCCCGCTCGCGCGGCCGGCTAGACAGACAATCGAGCGAGGCGGGGCGCTAAAGCGCCTTCTGGACCTTGCCCGCCTTGAGGCAACGCGTGCAGACATAGACGCGTCGCGGAGCGCTGCCCACGAGGATCCGCACCTTCTGCAGGTTCGGATCGAAGCGGCGCTTGGTCGCGACCATCGAGTGGCTGCGGCTCTGGCCGAACGCCGGCCCCTTGCCGCAGCTGTGACACACCTTTGCCATCGCGCGCAGTCTAGCGGAGGATGCCGATTCGGAATCCTCCGATCACTGCGCCCGGGATCAGGGCGCGGCGAGCTCGCGTCGCAGCGCGGCCATCGCCAGCACGGCCTCGGCCGCGTGCGCACCCTGGTCGCGCTTGCCGCCGCCCGAGCGGGCGAGCGCCTGCTCCATGCTCTCGACCGTGAGCACGCCGAAGGCGCACGGCACGCCGGTCTGCAGCTGAACCTGCATCACGCCGCGCGCGGCCTCGGCGCAGACGAAGTCGTAGTGGTCGGTCTCGCCGCGGATCACCGCGCCGAGGCAGGCCACGCCGGCGAAGCGGCCGGAGTTCGCCGCGTAGGACGCCGCCAGCGGCAGCTCGAAGGCGCCGGGCACGTCGAACACCTCGACTGTGTGGTCGCCGTCCTGCGCGAACGCCGTCTTGGCGCCCTCGACGAGCCTGTTGGCGAGATCCTCGTAGAAGCGACCGACGACGATCGCGAACGTCTCGCTCACGAGCCGCCGTGCTCCTCGGTGCGATCGTCGTTCACAGCCCGGTTGTGCTCGGCGACCTCGTCGGCGACGGCGCGGTCGTGCTCGCGCTCGGCGTGCAGCAGCTCGGCGTCGAGGTTCAGCCCCTGGTGGTGCAGCGTGTGTCCCATGCGCTGGGCCTTCGTGCGCAGGTAGGCCTCGTTGTGCGCGTTCGGCGCGTGCTCGATCGGGAGCTGCGCGCTGACCGACAGGCCGTAGCCCTCCAGGCCGCGGATCTTCTTCGGGTTGTTCGTGAGGATGCGAATCGAGCTGAGACCGAGGTCGGCGAGGATCTGCGCGCCGATGCCATAGTCGCGCAGGTCGGCCGGCAGGCCGAGGCGCTCGTTGGCTTCGACCGTGTCGAGGCCGTCCTCCTGCAGGCGGTAGGCGCGCAGCTTGTTGAGCAGGCCGATGCCGCGGCCCTCCTGGGCGAGGTACAGCAGCACGCCCTGGCCCTCGCGCTCGATCATCGCCAGCGCCGCCTCGAGCTGCTCGCCGCAGTCGCAGCGCAGCGAGTGGAAGACGTCTCCGGTGAGGCACTCCGAGTGCACGCGCACGAGCACGTCGGGCTGGCCCTCGACGTCGCCCTTGACGAGCGCCACGTGGTGCTTCTCGTCGACCATCGAGCGGTAGCCGATCGCCTGAAAGTCGCCGAAGGTGGTCGGCAGGCGCGTGGCCACAACGCGCTCGATCAGCCGGTCGTTGCGCCGCCGGTATGCGATCAGGTCGGCGATCGTGACCATCTTCAGCTCGTGGCGCTCGCAGTACTCGGCGAGATCGGGCACGCGCGCCATCGAGCCGTCCTCGTTCATCACCTCGCAGATCACGCCTGCCGGGATCAGCCCGGCGAGGCGCGCCAGGTCGACGCTGGCCTCGGTGTGCCCAGTGCGCTCAAGCACGCCGCCGGGCTTGGCCTTCAGCGGGTTGACGTGACCCGGCTGGCGCAGATCGTCCGGCCGCGACTTGGGATCGACGGCGACCTGCATCGTGTGCGCCCGGTCGTGCGCCGAGACGCCCGTCGTGACGCCGGCGGCGGCCTCGATCGTGATCGTGAACGGCGTCTGCAGCGCCGACTCGTTCTTCGCCGTCATCAGCTCGAGGCCGAGCTCGTCGCAGCGCTCCGGCGTCAGCGCGAGGCAGATCCAGCCGCGCGCCTCCTTGGCCATGAAGTTGATCGCCTCGGGCGTGACGAACTGCGCAGCCATCACCAGGTCACCCTCGTTCTCACGGTCTTCGTCGTCGCAGACGACGACCATCCTGCCCTGGCGGATCTCGTCGATCGCCTCCTCGATCGTCGCGAACGGCGTGGTCGTGCGTGCTGTGCTCATGTCACTCCTTCGGTCGGCGGTGCCTGCACCTGCGACCCCAGCAGCCGCTCGACATGCTTGGCGAGCACGTCCACCTCCACGTTCACCTCAGTCCCCACCGCGGCCTCCCCCAAACCGGTGCGCTGCAACGTCTCGGGGATCAGCGAAACGGCGAAGCCGTCCTCCGTCAAGTCGCTGATCGTCAGACTGACTCCGTCGAGCGCGACCGAGCCCTTCTCGACGAGATAGCGCCGCAAGGACGGGTCGACCTCGATCTCCAAGACCCGCGAAATCCCCTCGGCACGGAGCTGAGCGACGGTTCCGGTGCCATCGACGTGACCCTGCACGACGTGGCCGCCGAGGCGATCGCTCGCACGCAGCGCCAGCTCGAGGTTGACCGGCGCACCGGTGCGCAGCGCCCCGAGCGAGGAGCGCCTCAGCGTCTCGGCCATCACCTCGGCCGTGAACGCGTCCTCGCGCACGTCCGTGGCCGTCAGGCAGACGCCGTTGACGGCGATCGAGTCGCCCTCACCGAGCTCCCCGGCCAGCCGCGTGGCGATGCGCACGCGCGCGCCCGAGTCGTCGAGCTCCAGCGCGCTCACACTGCCCCGATCCGCGATCAGCCCTGTGAACATCAGATGCCCGTCTTCTTTTTCATATTAATCTTAATCATTAAAAATAAATCACCACTCGCGCAGTCGGGCGGAGATCAGCAGGTCGGCACCGACCTGCTCGCAGTCGAAGCTCAACGCGCGCATGGCCTCGGAGATGCGCTCCACCCCCATCCCCTCCAGCGGATCGCGGGCCGCGCTGCCGCCGAGCAGCAGCGGCGCGAGGAACAGGCGCAGCTCGTCGATCTCGCCGGCGTCGAGGAACGCGCCGGCCAGATGCGGGCCGCCCTCGAGCAGCACCGAGGAGACGCCGAGCGTGCCCAGCTGCTCGAGTGCCGAGCGCACGCGCGCCGGCTCGTTCTCGCCCGTCGCCACGAGCACCTGCGCTCCGGCAGCCTCCAGCGCGTCCGTGTCCGAGCGCGCGGCCGCCCGCGAGACGACCACGGTCAGCGGGATCTCCGCTGCCGCCTGCACGAGCTGCGAGGCGACCGGCAGGCGTCCGAGCGTGTCGAACACGACGCGCCGCGGTTGCGCGGAGAGCTCCGCCAGCTCCCCCTCCGGGCGCGCCGTCAGCTGCGGGTCGTCGGCCAGGGCCGTGCCGATGCCGACGACGACCGCATCGACCGACGCGCGCCAGCGGTGCGCCAGCGCGCGGCTCGACTCGCCGCTGATCCACTGCGAGTCGCCCGTGCGCGTGGCCACCTTGCCGTCGAGCGTCATCGCCGACTTGAACAGCACCCACGGGCGCCCCACCCGAGCGTGCTTGCGAAAAGCCTGGTTGAGCAGGCGTGCGCGCGTAGCAAGCTCGCCGTCGGCCAGCAAGATCTCGACGCCCTCGTCGCGCAGGATGCCGAGACCTCGCCCCGAGGCCTTCTCGGTCGGGTCGTCCGAGCCGACGACCACGCGCCTGATCCCCGCCTGCAGGATCGCGTCCGTGCACGGCGGCGTCTTGCCCTCGTGGCAGCACGGCTCGAGCGAGACGTACAGGGTCGCGTCGCTCAGATCCTCGAGGCCACATGCCTCGATCGCGTTGACCTCCGCGTGTGCCGCGCCGTAGTGTTCGTGCCAGCCCTCGCCGAGCACCTCCTCGCCGCGCGCGATCACGGCGCCCACGACCGGGTTCGGCTTGACCGCGCCCACGCCCCGGCCGGCGAGCTCGATCGCGCGCCCCAGGTGCGCCTTGTCGGTGTCCGTGCCGATCGTCATCTCATCTCCTGCGACCCAGGATAACCCTGCTCAGGCCGCGCACCGGCCGCCGTGCAGGCGATAGACCGTGATCGACGGGCCCGGCCGCGCGTAGGAGAGCGGGTAGTAGTCGAAGCTCCAGTCGAAGCCGAACGGCACCGGGCCCTCGCCGCGCCCGTAGGGCGAGGAGCGGAAGACCACTTCGCCGCGTTCTTCGAGCGTGCGGTAGTAGGCGATCGCCAGCGGCACCGCGTGGGGAGCCGCCAATGCCCGGCCCGATTGCGTAGAGCCGCTCACGACCCAGCAGTAGCCCTTGCGTTCGTAGTAGCCCACCAGCGCCGGGCTGAGCGTGCGCACGTAGTTCTCCGTCGCAACCGCCGGCCCGCTCGGCTGCAGCGGCCCCGACGGGTCCGACGGCGAGAGGCGGTTGAGCAGATCGGGGTACTTCAGCCACACCCCCCGGTTGTGCGTCGCCGGCACCGCCCCCGGATATTCGCGCGCCCAGCTGTCCGGCGAGATCGGCTCGGCCACGATCCGCGTGCGCCGCGGCACGTGCGCCAGCATCCATTTGCGCGTCACGTTGCGCGTGTCCGCGCGCGCCAGCACGAGGCCCGAGTGCACGCTGTAGACGAGGCCCTGCGCGAGCATCAGCGCCGCCAGCACGAGCGCGGCGGCGAGTGCCAGCGGGGCGCGCGAGCGCGCGTGCACGGTTGTGCCGGGCGACGCCGTGGATGCGAGCGAAGCCGCGGACGCCCGCCGCGCCGCGAGCGCGCGACTCGCCAGGCCGCCGAGCCAGCCCGCAAGTTGCAGCGCGAAGAACGCCGCCAGCAGGCACAGCAGCGGCAGGATCGGCATCAGCCAGCGGCCGAAGTAGCGGCCCTGCAGGCCCATGAACACGAGGAACAGAACGGGCGCGGGCACGAGCATCCAGCCGAGCGCCGGGCGTGCCCGCCAGATCGTCAGCGCGCCGCCGAGCGCCGCCAGCGCCGGCAGCCAGCCGAGACCCCAGCTGAGCGACCACAGGTAGTAGACGAAGCCGCCCTGCTTCGGCGCGCCGAGCTTGCCCTGCGCTTCGGCCGAGAGCGAGGACTGGTGCACCAGTTCGGCGTGGAACGCCTTGTAGTCGAGCAGCCAGAACGGATTGGCCGCGAAGAACGCCGCGAACGCGAGCACCGCCGTGAGCGCGATGCCGAGCGCAACCGCGGCCGCCGAGCGCCGGTCGAATCTCGGGCGGTCGGGCGCTGGCCTGTCGAGCCTCGGCCGGCCCGGCTCGCTGCCGCCGAGCAGCCGCGCGAGCGCCGCCGCGATCAACGGCACGAGCGCGATCCCGGCGGTGTACTTGGTCGCGCACGCCAGGCCCAGGCCGACCCCGGCGAGCGCGTAGTCGCGCATTCGCCCTTTGCAGAGCACGCCCGCGCTACCGAGCAGCGAGAGCGTCAGCGGCGCCAGCGTCGGCACGTCGTTGAGCGCGAGGTGCGAGTAGAAGACTGGCAGGAAAGCGACCGCCTCGATCGCCGCCGCCAAGAGGCCCACGGCGCGGCCGAACAGGCGCGCGCCAGTGCCATACAGCAGCCACAGCGCGAGCACGCCGAGCACGCCTGCGGCAACGCGCGAGAGCGTGTAGACCTCGCCCGGGTGGAAGGCGAAGGCGCGGCGCACGGCGCCCGTGCCGCCGTAGGCGATCGCGAACAGGTAGTGCAGCACGTAGGTGAAGCCCGGCGGGTTGGCGAAGTAGTGCGGGTTCAGGTCGTGCCCGAACATCGCCACCGCGCGCGGCACGAAGTGATCGGCCTCGTCGGCGTTGTACGCGTACGGCAGACCCTGCCTCGCGCCCCACAGACGAAGCCCGAGCCCGCCGGCGAGGATCAGCGCGAGCGCCGGCCACGCCCAGCGCCGGGGCAGCTCGGACATGCTCGCCACCGCCCCACGACCCGCAGACGCCGGCGGCCCGCCGCCCACCCTCCGCCGGCCGGTCGCGGGCGACTCAGCAGTTGCCATAGACCGCGTAGTAGTGACTCGTGAAGATGCGGTGGTAGCCGTCCTGCGGGATCTGATCGCGCGGGTCGTCGCCGACGTCGACGATGGCCGTGTAGAACACGGCGCTGCCGAGCGGGAACACCGCCACGCTGCCGCGCTTGATGCGGTTCTCGAGCGCGTGCGAGTGCTTGTGCACGTCGGCCCGCGCCTGGCTGCGCGCGACGATGTCTTGCTGGTTGACCGTGTCGAGGATCCAGCGCGCATCGGGGATCAGCTTGTTGTTGGGCAGCGTCACCAGCGGGCAGCGCTTCAGTTCGCGCTCGACCGCCGGGGAGTGCAGCGCGACGGCGAGGCCCTTGTGGAAGTCCTCGTGGTAGGCCAGCGTCGTGCGCAGGCTCGACAGGCTCAGCGTCGTCGCCGCCGAGAACGCGCCGTAGAGCACGAGCAGCGCCGCGCCGGCCATCCACGCGCGGCGCATCCACGTGCCCGGCTCGAGCATCGCCCAGCCGCCGATCGCCACCGCGCAGAACAGCAGCAGCATCACGGCCGCGCCCAGCATGTAGCGGTCGATCACCGAGGCGCCGGCGGCGCCCTCGAGCACGAACACGCCGAGCAGGACCAGCAGCGCGGCCAGCGGCGTGCGCGTGCGCTTCGGCGTCAGCCAGATCGCCAGGCCGATGCCGGCGATCGCCCCGACCAGCACCGGCAGCTTGTCGATCCGCACGAGGAACGTCCAGACCGAGCCGATCACTTCCGTGAGTCCCTGCGTGCGGCCGAGTTCCTGCGCGAGGCCGGACGTCGAGGTGAGCGAGTAGAACGGCTTGCCCGTGACGATCAGATCGACGAGCATCCACACGAGCGGACCGATCGCGGCGAGCGCCGCGTAGACGAGCAGCTTGCGCCGCGAGACGCGGTTGCCCTTGGTCGGCACGACGCACCACAGCCAGTACGCGCCCGCCACAAACCACGCATCCGGGCGCAGCAGCCCGGCGGCCGCCAGCAGCGCGAGCACGGCCGACCCGCGCCGCGGCCGTTGCACCTCGAGCACGACCGCCCAGACGATCAGCGCCAGGTAGGTGACGTCGAGGTAGCCCTGCGCGGCGAGGTTCTCGAGGAAGAAGCGGCTGAGCACGAGCAGGCCGGCAACGAGCCCGACGAGCGGGCCGAAGCACAGCCGCCCGAGGCGGTAGAGCCCGGCCACGAGCGCGACGAACGAGCCGATCGAGCCGAGCACCATCAGACGCGCGCCGCCGTCGCCGAAGATCGAGCAGAAGGCGCCGAAGGCGATCGCCAGCGGGTGCTCGGTCGGTCCGCGGTAGACGCGGAAGTCGGGCAGGTGCGCGTGCAGCAGGTCGCGCCCCCACAGCAGCGCGTAGAAGGAGTCGTATGTCGGGTAGGTCGGGTAGACGAAGTAGCCGATCAGCGCGCCCACGCACATCGCGGCGAATGCGAGCTTGGCCCACGTCGCGGCACGCACGGCGCGGATCGGCCCCAACCGGATCGAGCCCGGTCGCCGCCGGGTGAGCGTCGCGCTTTCCATCGAGAGTCGACCGGCGCGAGACCGGCGCCGGCGCGGCCCGCACGCTGGGTTGCCAGGACCGCCCTCGCGCTTTGGGATACTGCCGGAAGCCAAGTCTAGGCAATCGCGCCGATGAAGCTCATCATCCAGATCCCCTGCTTCAACGAGGCAGACCAGCTTCCCCAGACGCTCGCCGACCTGCCCCGTGAGGTGGCCGGATTCGACGTCGTGGAGTGGCTGGTCATCGACGACGGCTCGACCGACGAGACCGTCGCGGTCGCGCGCGCGCACGGCGTCGACCACCTCGTGCGCCTGACCAACAACAAGGGCCTTGCCACGGGCTTCCAGGCCGGCATCGACACGGCGCTGAAGCTCGGCGCCGACGTGATCGTCAACACCGACGCCGACAACCAGTACTACGGCCCCGACATCGCCCGGCTGGTCACGCCGATCGTCGACGGGCACGCCGACATGGTCGTCGGCGACCGCGAGGTGACCGGGATCGACCACTTCTCGCCGCTGAAGAAGACGCTGCAGCGGCTCGGCTCGTGGGTCGTGCGCCAGGCCTCCTCGACCTCGGTCCCCGACACGACCTCGGGCTTTCGCGCCTACAACCGAGAGGCGGCGATCCAGCTGATGGTCGTCTCGAAGTTCACCTACACGCTCGAGACGATCATCCAGGCCGGCAAGCAGCTCGTCGCGATCGACCACGTGCCCGTGCGCACGAACCCGAAGACGCGCGAGTCGCGCCTGTTCCCCTCGATGGGCGCCTACGTGCGCCGCAACGCCGTCTCGATCTTCCGCATCTACGCGCAGTACGAGCCGCTGCGCGTGTTCTGGAGCCTCGCGTTGCTGATGGGCATCGTCGCCATCGGCGTGTGGATCCGCTTCGCCGTGTCCTACGCCGAAGGCAACGGCAAGGGCCACGTGCAGTCGCTGATCCTCGGCGCCGTGCTGTTCATCGCCGCCGTCGTGCTGTGGGCGCTCGGCGTGATCGGCGACCTGCTCGCCGCCCAGCGCGTGATGACGCAGAAGACCTTCGAGCGCGTGCGGCGGATCGAGCTGCAGCTCGGCGTCGCGCCCTCGCACTACGAACCAGGTCAGCCAGCCGACGGTGCACGCCAGCCCGGCGAGCAGGCCGACCCGGCGTCCGCGGCGCAGAAGCCCGGCGGCGGCACAGACGCCTCCGGCGAGCCGCGCGAGGGTCCGCGCCAAGAGGCGGTTCGCCTGTGAGCGGCGGCGTGACGGTCTCCGAGGACGGCGTCGTCACCGGCAACACCTACGACAAGTACGGCTCGGAGAACCCCGTCGTGCGCCGCCTGATGGCGAGCTTCGAGCGCACGCTCGAGGAGCTGATGGGCCAGGCGCGTCCGCAGTCGCTGCTCGACGTCGGCTGCGGCGAGGGCGTGCTCGTGCACCGCTGGGCGCTGGCGATGCCGCAGGCGCGGCTCGTCGGCATCGACCTCGAGGAGGAGTCCATCCAGGCCGGCTGGGCCGAACGTCAGGCGCCCAACCTCGAATACCGCAGGATGGCCGCCGAGGACCTGCCGTTCGCCGAGAACGAGTTCGAGCTGGCGAGCGCGATCGAGGTGCTCGAGCACGTGCCCGACCCCGAGCACACGGTCGCCGAGATGGCGCGCTGCGCCAGTCGCCACCTGCTCGTGTCGGTCCCGCGCGAGCCGTTGTGGCGGATGCTCAACATGGCCCGCGGT
This sequence comes from uncultured Solirubrobacteraceae bacterium, assembly GCA_963714215.1. Classification (GTDB taxonomy): domain Bacteria; phylum Actinomycetota; class Thermoleophilia; order Solirubrobacterales; family Solirubrobacteraceae; genus Palsa-744. Next base: position 220,464 of record CAVQNP010000002.1, on the reverse strand, counting down.
GCCTACCTGACCGAGCTCGGCAACACACCCGGGCATCTCAACCACTGGTCCAAGCGCTCGTTCACGAAGCTGCTCGCGCGCCACGGCGAGGTCGTCGAGGCGCGCTCGCCGTTTCCGTGGACGATGCTGCTCGTGCGGTTGTAGATGGCTGCCCAGGCCCTGTGAGCGCACAGTCCGGCGAGCGCCCGCCGCCACCGAAGCGCCCAGCGCGCGCCGATTCCCCGGCGTCCAAGCCCGCCCGCTCGTACGGAAGCGGCGCCCGGATTCTCTCGATCGGCATCGCCTCCACGGGGCTGCTGACGTTCGCGTACTTCTCGATCGCCAGTCACGTGCTCGGCGAACAGCCGGCCAAGCGAATCGACCTCTTGTGGTCGGTCATGTTCGTGATCATCTCGGTGATCTACCGGCCGATCGAACAGCTGCTCTCGCGCACGATCGCCGAACGCCGCGCGCGCGGGCACGCCGAGCACGCGATGCGCGTGCCGATGCTGATCCAGGGGACCTTCGCGCTGATCTTCCTGATCGTCGCGCTCGCGCTGCGCGGCACGCTCGTCGACGACGTCTTCGAACACGAGGAATCGCTCTACCTCGTGCTCGTAATCGGCACGCTCGCCTACGCCGCGAGCTACTTCGCGCGCGGCTGGCTGGCCGGGCACGAGCGCTTCGGCCTGTTCGGCGGCCTCGTGCTGATGGAGTCCGTCTCGCGCGTCTGCTTCGCGCTGGCCGTCGCGATCGGCATCGCCAGCGGGCAGACCGCGGTGGCGCTCGGGATCGCCGCGGCGCCGTTCGTCTCGCTCGTCGTCGTCCCGCTCGCGTTCGCGCGCACGCGAGCCGAGCGCGCACGCGGAGAGGAGGAGGCCGGCGGCGGCCACGAGGCGGCGCTCGCCGCGGCGATCACCGTCGACGAGGCCGACGCCGCGCTGGCCGGCCCGGGCACGGAGGGCGTGCAGGAGACGGCCGCCCACTCCGACCTTTCGCTGCGCCGTGGTGGCGGCTTCGCCGTGTGGGTCTCCGGGATCATGCTCTCCGAGCAGACGCTGCTGAACGCGGCCGTGCTGACCGTCGACGCCACCTCGCCCAACCGCGCGCTGGCCGGGATCGTGTTCAACGTGCTGCTGATCGCACGCGCCCCGCTGCAGCTGTTCCAGGCGATCCAGACCTCGCTGCTGCCGCACCTCACGGGCCTCGAGGCGACCGCCGGCCACGAGGCCTTCGCCAAGGCGATCCGCACGACGGTGCTCGCGATCGCCGCCTTCGCCGGGGTCGTCGCGGTCGGGTTGCTGCTCGTCGGCCCGTTCGCGCTGCGCCACGTCTTCTTCGGCCAGGACTTTCACTACAAAGGCACCGGCTTGGCGCTGATCGGCGTCGGCATGGGGCTGCACCTGTGCTCGGGCGCGCTCAACCAGGCCGCGCTCGCACGCGACCGCGCTCGCGCCGCTGCCGCGTGCTGGCTGCTGGCCGCAGCGGTGTTCGTCGGCTGGATGCTGAGCGGAGCGATCTCCGAACAGCTGCTGCGCGCCGAGGTTGGCTACGCCGGCGCGACCGGGCTACTGGCGCTCGCGCTCACGCTGCTCTACCGGCAGGGCACTCAGTCAGCGCCGATCGACTCAGCGATTGCGCGGTAGGCCGCGCCGGGATCGCCCGCGCCGAAGATCGCCGAACCGGCGACGAACACGCTCGCGCCGGCCTGCAGGCAGGGCGGGGCCGTGTCGGGGGCGATGCCGCCGTCGACCTGCACGGCCACGTGCTCGCCCACGATCGCGCGTACGCGCGGGAGCTTCTCCAGCGAGTGCGCGATGAACGCCTGCCCGCCCCAGCCGGGGTTGACCGTCATGCACAGCGCCAGGTCGATCTCGCCGGCGACCTCCGAGAGCGCGCCGGCAAGCGTGCCCGGGTTGATCGCCACCCCGGCACAGGCACCGGCGTCGCGGATCATGCTCGCGGCGTAGGCGATGTGCGGCGTGGCCTCGGCGTGGAACGTGACCGAGTCGGCGCCCGCCTTGACGAACTCCGCGATGTGGCGCTCGGGGCGCTCGATCATCAGGTGCACGTCGAGCATCGCGCCTGCCTCGCGCGCCTGCGCCGCGATCCCCTCGACGACGACCGGGCCGAGCGTGATCGGCGGCACGAAGTGCCCGTCCATCACGTCGACGTGGATCACGCGCGCACCCGCGGCGAGCACCTCGCCGACCTGCTCGCGCAGCCGCCCGAAGTCGGCCGAGAGGATCGACGGCGCCACGCGCACGCCGCCCAACAGCTCGCGCGCCAGCTCGCTCATATGGTCTGCAGCATGCTGTCGCCGCAGTGATTGCACTTGAGGATCGCCGTCGAGGACATGCGCACGATCGTCGAGTGCTCGCCGCAGTTGGGGCAGACCGAGGTCAGCTCGAAGCGGTGCAGGCAGTACACGCAGCGGTAGCGGCCGGGCAGGTTGGTCGGGCGCAGCCACGGCTCGCCGCAGTTCGGGCACTGCGGGCCGAGATCGACGGATGCCTTGGCGGATGCGTTCGGCTCGCCCTCCACGCGTCAGCTCCTGCGCAGTCGCGCGATGAAGAAGCCCGCCGTGCGATCGCGGTGCGGCAGCGTCACGACAGTCCCCGGCAGGGAGATCCGCGGCTCTCCGTCACTGAAGGCCGGCAGCTCAGTGGCGAGATCGTCGAGGCTGAAATCGGCGTGAGAATCGAGGAATCCTTCGATCAGGTGCTCGTTCTCGATCGGTGAGATCGTGCACGTAGAGTAGACAAGCAGGCCACCCGGACGTAGAGCCCGCGCCCCGACGGCAAGAATCGACCGCTGCGCCTCGGCCATCTGCACGACGTCGTCCTCGCCGACGCGCCAGCGCAGGTCGGCGCGCGCCTGCAGCGTGCCGAGCCCCGAGCACGGCGGATCTACGAGCACGCGGTCGAACACGGCGCCCTCGGTGCGCGGCGTGGCGGCATCGCCGAGCTCGACGCGCACGCTGGCGGCGCGCAGCCGCCGCGCGGTCCGATCCAGCGCCGCCGCGCGCGCGCGGTTGCGCTCGACGGCGAGCACCGAGCCCTCGCCTCCCATCAGCGCCGCAAGATGCGTCGTCTTGCCGCCGGGCGCGGCGCACAGGTCGAGTACCTGCTCGCCCGCCGCCGGGGCCAGCGTGCGCGCGACGAGCATCGCCGCGCGCGACTGCGCGAGGAACGCGCCCTCCTGCCACAGCGGCGAGTCGTGCAGGTCGAGCGCACCGTCGAGCACGAGCGCCTCGGCGATGGTCTCGTCTCGGTGCACCGAGACCTTCTGCGCAGCCAGCGCCTGCTCGAGCGAGGCGGGGTCGGTGACGAGCGTGTTCGCGCGAAGCGCGACCTCTCCGGCCTCGTTGTCGCTCGCCAGCAGCGCGCGCGCGTCATCGGCGCCGAGCCGCTCCCACCACAGCCGCACGATCCACTCGGGGTGCGAATGCAGCACGGCCGCGCGCTCGGGCGTGTCGTCGTCGAGCGCTCCCAGCAGCGCGCCGGCGCCTTCGCGCGCGGCGCGCCTGAGCACGGCGTTGACGAGACCGTGCCCACCGCGCCCGTGGCGCTTGGCGAGCTCGACCGCGTCGGCCACGACTGCACGGTCGGGCGAGCCGGAGAGGTACAGCAGCTCGTACAGGCCGAGCCGCAGAGCCGCGAGCACCGGTGGGTCGAGGCGCGCCGCCGGACGCTCGGCGAGCTGGGAGATCAGGTGGTCGAGCGTGCCCTTGCGCTGCACGGCGCCGAAGGCCAGGCGCATCGCCAGCGCCCTGTCGCGCGCGTCGAGCCGCGCCGAGTCAGCCTCGGCGCGCAGCGCGAGGTCGGCGTATGCGCCGCGCTCGAACACCCGCCGCAGCACGGCGTAGGCACAGCTGCGCGCGGGGGCGATCGCCTTGCCGGGCGCATCCGCTCGACTCCGACCGCCCGCCCTCCTCGGCCCACCGGAGCCTCTCGCCTTGTCGTGCACTGCGGCCATGATCCGCTATCCAGCGCGGGCGCTGCGCGCCGGCGCGCAGACCTCGGCCAGATCGGCTGCCAGACGTTCTGACTCCGACTCGGCGAGCGTGGCGATCGTGATCCGGATCGCAGGTGGGCTGACCGCGAGCCGGTAGGGCGCGCCCGGCGCCACAACCCAGCCGCGCCCGGAGAGCGCGCCGACGACGCCCGTCTCATCCTCGACGGGCACCCACACGTTCAGCCCCGACGCCGCCGAGGCCTGTACGCCCTCGCCTGCGAGCGCATGCAGCAGACGCTCGCGGCGAGCCGTGTAGGTCGCTGCGGCGCGCTCGGTCAGCTCGTCCACGTGCGGGTCCTGCCACAGGCCGAGCACGAGGCGCTGGAGGATGTGGCTGACCCAACCCGGCCCACACTGCTGGCGACCCTCGACGCGCACCAGCGTCCGCCTGTCGCCGGCGAGCACGGCGAGACGCAGGTCGGGGCCGAGTGCCTTGGCGACCGAGCGCACGGCGGCCCAGCGCTCGCGCCCGGTGGTGAGCGTGTGCAGCGGGCTGCCGGCCACCTCGCCGAGATGGTCGTCCTCGATCACGAGTGCGTGCGGCGCCTGATCGAGCACGGCCCGCAGGGCTGCGGCGCGCTCGGCGTCGAACGCGGCCCCCGTCGGGTTCTGCCCGCGCGGCGTGACGATCGCTGCGCTCACGCCGCGCGCGAGCGCAGCGCGCAGCTCGGCCGGCTGCATGCCGTGCCCGTCGACGGCGACCGGCTCGAGCGCCAGGCCGCGCGCTCGCAGCAGGTCGAACAGCGCCGCGTAACCGGGGTTCTCGACGGCCACGCGGTCGCCCGGGCGCAGGTGCACGTCGATCACGCGCTCGATCCCGTCGAGCGCGCCGCTGACGATGCAGACGCGCTCGGCGGCGATCCCGTCTGCGCAGAGGCGCTCGCGCGCAAGCTCGGCCAGCTCGGGCAGCGCCGCCGGCTCGCCGTAGAGGCGCAGCGGCAGGTTCGTGCCGGCGAGCGCGCGCTTGAGGTCGGGCAGCAGCTGCGGATCGGGATTGCCCTGGGAAAGGTCCCGGGCGCCTGGGGGAATCGGCAGCGGCGATCGGCGCGATCCGATCGGCGGACGTTCGCCGATGCGCGAGCCGCGCCGGGGCTCGCTGACGACCACGCCACGGCGGCGCAGCTCCGCCACCGCCGCGGCTACTGTGACCGGGCTCAGCCCGACCTCGACCGCCAGTCGCCTGATCGAGGGCAGCGGCGCTCCGGGTGTCAGCACCCCCTCGGAGACGGCCTGTTCGACGCTCTCGACGAGCTGCGCTGCGCTTGCGCCCGTGATCCTGTACTGTATTGGTCCAGTCAACGATCTGTACTGTAACAGTCTTGGAGGATCGCGTGCAACCCTCCCCGAGCGCTTCGAGCGCAGCATCACCTCAGCCCGCCTCCGATCGCGTGCGCCTGCGCCGCAAGCGCGAACGCGGGAGCTACGACCGTGCCGCGATCGACGCGATCCTCGACGAGGCACTGATCGCCCATCTCGGCATCGCCGACGAGCACGGCCAGCCGTTCGTGATCCCGACGCTCCACGCCCGGCTCGGCGACGTCGTCTACCTGCACGGCTCGACGGCGAGCCGCACGCTGCGCGCGCTCCAGCGCGGCGCCCCCGCATGCTTGACCGTGTCGCTGCTCGACGGGCTCGTGCTGGCGCGCGCGGTTATGCACCACTCGGCCAACTACCGCTCGGCGATACTGCTCGGCCGTACACGCGCGGTCGAGGACGAGCGCGAGAAGCTCGCCGCGCTCGAGGCGATCGTCGAGCACATCGTCCCGGGGCGCTGGGCCGAAGCCCGGCAGCCGAGCGAGAATGAGATGAAGGCGACGACCGTGCTTGCGCTGGAGATAGACGAGGCCTCGGCCAAGATCCGCACCGGGCCGCCCGTCGACGACGAGCAGGACTATGCCCTGCGCGTGTGGGCCGGGGTCATCCCGATCGTCAGTGAGGCGCGTCCGGTCGAGCCGGACCCCCGCCTTGCGGCCGGGATCGCTGTGCCCGATGCCGCAGCGCGCTACGCGCGGGCGGCGATGCCGTGCCCCCGCAGGTAGGAGGCGGCTTCCATCGGCCTGCCGCCGGGAGGCTGGACTACGAGTAGCTCAAGCGCACCGTCGGCGCACGCGAGCAGCAGGTGACCGTCGCGCTCCACCAAGCCGAGCTCCTCGTCCCGCGTTGCCGCAGGCCCAAGCGCAGCAGGCCCGGGCGCCGCGAGCCCGGGCGCGGCGAGCCTCGCCTCGTGCACGCCCAGCATCTCACCGCCCGGCAGCTCGGCGCGAGCACCGATGTGCGGATGCAGCGCACGCACAACACGCTCGAGCTCGATCGCCGGACGCGCCGGATCCAGCAGACGATCGCTCGGCTCGATCTTCTCGGCGTAGGTGACGCCGGCCTCGTCCTGCTCGACGAACTCGAGCGGCCGTCCGGCGACCAGCTCGTCGAGCGCACCGAGCAGCAGCTCGCTGCTGCGCACCTGCAGCCGCGCAGCGAGCGAGCCGTAGCTGTCTGCAGGTCCGATCGGCTCGCTCTGTGATGCCCAGACGGGACCGCTGTCGAGACCGGCGGTGAGGCGCATGATCGAGACTCCGGTGCGCTCGTCGCCGGCCATCACCGCGCGCTCGACCGGCGCCGCGCCGCGCCAGCGCGGCAGCAACGAGGGGTGCACGTTGAGCAGCAGGTGCGCCGAAAGCAGTGGCTCGCGGATCAGTGCTCCGAACGCGCACACGACGACGGCCTCGGGCTCGACGGCTGCGATTCGCGCCGCGGTCGCCTCGTCGTTGACGTTCTCCGGCTGCTCCAGCGCCAGGCCGAGCTCACGGGCGCGCTCGGCCACGGGTGGTGAGGACAGGCGCCGGCCGCGCCCGCGTGGACGGTCCTGCCTGGTCAGGACCAGCGAAGGACGATGCTCGGGGCGCGCGGCGAGTCGGTCGAGGATCGCCGCGGCGAAGTCCGTCGTGCCGAGGAAGACGATGCTCAACGTAGGAGCGCTCGCCTAGGCGGCTTCGGCCGTCTCGCGCGCCTCGCGCATCGCACGCATCGCCTCCTTGCGCGCCTCGCGCGAGATGCGATCGAGGATCAGGATGCCGTCGAGGTGGTCGACCTCGTGCTGGATCACGCGCGCCGGCAGACCCTCGGCCTCAATCTGCAGCGGCTCGCCGCGCTCGTCCTGCGCGGTCACCCGCACGCGCGCGGCGCGCTCCACCTCGACGTGCACGCCAGGCAGGCTGAGGCAGCCCTCCATCGCGGTCTCGAGCTCCTCGCTGCGCCACTCGATCACCGGGTTCACGAGTGCCGTCAGCGGATCTTCGGCGTAGGCGCAGTAGACGAGCACGCGGTGCAGCACGCCGAGCTGCGTGGCGGCGAGCCCGACGCCGAGCGCATCGTGCATCAGCACGCCCATCCGCTCGACCTCTCGCGCCAGCGTCTCGTCGAAGCGCTCGACCGGCAGCGCCTTCGCCCGCAGCACCGGATCGCCGAGCTTGCGCACGCGCGCCAGCGCCGCGTCGCGTCGTGCGCGCGTCTCGGGATCGAGCTCCTCTGGAGCATCCTGCTCGCGCTCGACCTCGACGTCGGCCTCCTCGGAGACCGGCCGCGGCAGCTCCTCGAGCTCCGGTGCGTCAGCGGTGTCGCCTTGTGCGGTCATTGACGTTCAGTCTATGAGGACGCCTCGCCTTTGGCAGCGACGAGCGACGACTACGTCTTCAGCTTGGCGACCACCGTCTGCGCGTGCTTGACGGGGGCACCACCGAGCGAGGACTGGAACGTGAGCACGATCGATACCGAGACCCCCTTCTTGTGCTTCAGCGCGCTTTTAAGCGCCTTCAGCGCGGAAGCGCTCGGCTTCAACGTGACGGTCACACTGCCCGCCACGCCGACCGTCTGACTCCCCTTGGCAAACGTGACCTTCGCCGGGCGGCACTTTCCCGCAAGGCGAAGCTGGCCTGCTTTGCACTTGCTCGCCGACGAGAACGCGCCGAACGTTCCGTTGGGAAAGGTTGCAGTCCAGCTGAGCGTGCCGGGGTTGGCGAGCGAGATCGTGAAGCTGATCGCGCCTGTTTTCGCGTTGGCCGCTGATTTCGCCGTGAAGCCGCTGTTCGGAGGCGCGGGCGGGACGGCCGGGACGACCGGGATAGGGGCTGCTCCGCCGCCACCTACACCGCCGCCAGTTCCGCCCCCGCCCCCGCCCCCGCCTCCGCCTCCGCCTCCGCCTCCGCCTCCGCCGGAAGATGGAGCGACAACGTTGACCTGGCGCGTGGTCTGAGCGGTCAGCCCATCGCTACCCGTCACGGTCAGTGTGACGGTGTAGAGACCGGCTGCGGCGTATGTGTGCGACGGGCTGGCGCCGACCCCACCGGCACTACCGTCGCCGAAGCCCCAGGCGTAGCTGGCAATCGAGCCGATCGGCGGGTCGCTCGAACCGGCGCCGTCAAACGACGTCGGCTGGCCCGCCGTTGCGGTGGTCGGGACGCCAATGCTCGCCGACGGTCCGGGACCGCCAACTCTGAGCGTACGCGCCGTGCCGATGCTCGTGCCGTCAGCAGCGAAGATTGTCAGCGCGACCGAGTATTCGTCGGTTTTCGACGGGAATTCCGCTGTGACTTTTGGTTCTTCAAACTCGCCGAGCAAAGGTTGATGGGTGAGCCCTTCGAATTCCCCAGAGTTGAGGTTCCAACTGTAGGCACTGACCCCGCCTGGGGCCGTTGACGCGGTGGCGTCGAGCGCAATCCTCGAGTTTGGCGAAGCGACTTTCGCAGTGAAGCTTGCCGTCGGCTCGGCACCGCTGAACGTGAACCGCTGGAGGCATTTGTGCCCTTGGTTGCTCCACTCTTGCTGGTAGCGATACTTGTGGCCGTCGATTTCCTGGTTGTACGGGACTTTTTTGCCGGGAGAGACTTCCACTTCGCCGAGAGGCGCGCCGAATTCGACGGATTCACTGAGACTGTTGCACTTGTCGCCGACCTCGTACCCGGTTTCTTCTCCGGTCATGTAGTCCGTCCAGGCGTTGTTCGGTTCAGGGTCGGTCACGGTCTCCAGGTGCTCGTGACTGAGCCCGCCGAACAGAGCCGAGTCCGAGCTGCCATTGATGTGATCTTCCGGTTTGTCGCATTCTTTGTTGTTGACAAACGGATTGTTCGAGTAGAGGAGCACGCCACCGCCGCCGAGATGGATGTCGCCGTGATATGCGCAGTAGAAGGGTTCTTCTGAATTTGCCGAGCACACTTCGGCGGCGCCTCCTTCAAAGCAGCTCTCCACGCCTTCGGGCGTGAGCAGGAAGTACTCGACCCCAAGACCCGTCGGCAGACCGTGTTCGGACACGAATTTCGAAATCTCGGTCTGCAGTTGAGCGTCTGACAGGCAGATCGGCGCGCGAGTACAGCCATTCGACGGATACGGGTCTTCGTCGACCAGTTCACCGCCGAATTTCACGTTGTAGTTGGCGAACTGACCTTCCGCGTCGTTGTACTGGCTCGCAACGGAGTCCGTGTTCTGATGACCACCGCTGTCGTGGGCCAGCGCTTCGAAGTACGTGTTGATTCCCGAGCGATAGTCGCCCGGGTAGGGCGTCGCGGTTTTCGGGCTCCAGTAGAGCGCGTAGTCCGTATTCGACGCCATCACCGGGCCGCCGTTGTAGTCGAGGTTGCTGAACAGTTCGTCGAAGGCGTGGGGTGCTCGCCGTGCCGTGGTCGCGGGCCGTTTCCCGGGAACCGGCAGGTAGCTGACAGTCTCGCCGTTCGGTAGATGCATGATCACCGCAGAGGCCGAGCTGGCGAGCGTTGCAAACAGCCCAAAAATCACTACGAGGACGACGGCACGGAGCGTTCTCAACTGTTCCCCCTTGAATATGGTCCACCGCGGCGCGCAAAGCATATCGTTCGCACTGCCGGAAGTGCCCTGTCGGCCGGGACCTACTGCGGATCGACGTCCACGCTGAAGTGCACCCCGTGGTGCTCGCGCGAGCCGGCCACACGCTGCACCGCCTCGCCGATCGCCTGGACGGCTGGGAGTCTGCTCGACGCCTTCACCACGAGCGACTCGCGCTCGCGACCGCGCAGGCGAAACAGCGGCGCCGGGCCGAGCACGTCGATCGACTCCTCCGCCCCGCCTCCGACGCGCGCCAGGCTGCTGAGCGCGTCGCGCACGGCGACCGCCGCCGCACGGGCAGCATCGCTCCGCTCGGCCGAGCAGACAACCCTGATCAGATGTGAGAACGGCGGATAGCCGAGCACCAGTCTGCGCTCGAGCTCGCTCCTCAGGAAGGCCTCGCTGTCGTGGCGGGAGGCGAGCTCGATCGCGCGTGCCTGCGGCGCGATCGTCTGCACCAGCACGCGCCCCTCGCCGCCGCGTCCGACGCGGCCGGCGAGCTGCGCGATCAGCGCGAAGGTGCGCTCCTCCGCACGGAAGTCGGGGAAGCGCAGCGTGGCGTCGGCGTCCAACACGACGCCGAGCGTGACGTCCGGGAAGTCGTGTCCCTTGGCGACCATCTGCGTGCCTATCAGCACACCGCAGTCGGCCGCCTCGAAGCGCCGCAGCAGCGAAGAGACGGTGCTCTCGCGCGTAGCCGGCGCCTCGGCCGCGCCCGGTCCGAGTGCCGTCGGCGCGGATGCCCCCGCGGCCGTGTCGGCGTCGAGCCTGAAGATCGGGAAGGCGCCGTCGTCGAGCACGACCGCCAGCTCGTGCTGCAGGCGCTCGGTGCCGGCGCCGTGGCGGGCGACGGAAGTCGAGCCACACGAGTCGCAGCGATCGGGAGCGCGCTCGCGGTGGCCGCAGTGATGACAGGCCAGGAACCCGCCGGCCCGATGCAGGACGAGCGCTACATCGCAGTCGGGGCAGCTCCACACCTGCCCGCAAGAGCGGCAGGAGAGAAAGTTCGACCAGCCGCGTCTGTTGAGCAGCACGATCGCCTTCGTGCGCTCCTCGCGCGCACGTGCGAGCGCTTGCACGGTCTCCGGGTGCAGGCCCTGCTGTCCGCCCTGCAGCCCCTCGCCGCGCATGTCGAGCACGTCGACGCGCGGCAGCGGACGCCCATCCACCCGTCGGGGCAGCAATGAGGACTGCACGCGATGCTCGCTCTCGGCGCGCGGCGTGGCGCTGCCGAGCAGCAGCACCGCACCGCTGCGACGCGCCCGCTCGGCGGCAACGTCGCGGGCGTCGTAGCGTGGATCGCCTTCGTGCTTGTAGGAGGAGTCGTGCTCCTCGTCGACGACAATCAGGCCGAGATCTTCGATCGGCGCGAACACCGCCGAACGCGGGCCGACGCAGATGCGCGCCTCGCCCTCGCGCAGACGGCGCCACTCGGCGTAGCGCTCGCCGGGGCGAAGCTGCGAGTGCAGCACGGCAACTGTCTCGCCGAAGCGTTCGATGAAGCGCCCCACCGTCTGCGGCGTGAGCGCGATCTCGGGCACCAGCACGATCACGCCACGTCCCTGCTCCAAAGCCGTCTCGGCAGCGCGCAGGTACACCTCGGTCTTGCCCGATCCCGTCACCCCGTGCAGCAGCCGCTCGTGGGCCAGGCGCCGCTCGAGCGCACCCTGCAGCGACGCCAGCACCGTACGCTGATCCTCGTTCAAGGCGAGCGCACTCGGCGCGCGCGCGCCGACGGCGAGGTGCTCACTGCGCTTGACCGCGCGGCGCTTGCGCCCGCTCAGCCTGCGCGTCGCGCCCGGCGGCAGCACAAGCCCCAGCGCCCTGGCCAGCGTCGAGCAGTACTCAGCCGCGATCCATTCGGCCAGGGCGACCATGTCGGCCGGCACGCCCAGCTCGAGCGCGCGCAGCGGCGCGAGCAGCTTCTCGGCCGCGACCTCGCTCGACTCGGCCAGCCCGACGACGACGCCGAGCACCTCCCGGCGCCCGAACGGAACAACGAGCATCGAGCCGACCCCGACGGAGCCACCGCGCAGCTCCTCGGGCAGGCGGTAATCGAACGGCCCGCGCAGCGCGCGGGCAGTCGTCATCGGCTCGACCTGGGCGATCGAAGGCATCGCCCATGACCCTAGAGCGGCTGCCGGACTACGCTCCGGCGGCGGCCTTCAGGGCCTCTGCCTTGTCGGTCCTCTCCCAGGTGAAGTCGTGGTCGTCGCGGCCGAAGTGGCCGTAGGCGGCCGTCTTCTGATAGATCGGCCGGTGCAGGTTGAGCTCCTCGCGGAAGGCACCCGGGCGCAGGTCGAAGACCTCGTCGACCGCTTTGGCGATCTGACCGCGCGTGCGGCCCCCGAGCTCTGTGCCGAACGTCTCGACCATCACCGAGACCGGGTGTGCCACGCCGATCGCGTAGGCGACCTGCACTTCGGCGCGTTCGGCGAGACCAGCCGCGACGATGTTCTTCGCCACCCAGCGCGCCGCGTAGGCGGCCGAGCGGTCGACCTTCGAGGGGTCCTTGCCCGAAAAGGCGCCGCCGCCGTGGCGCGCCATGCCGCCGTAGGTGTCGACGATGATCTTGCGCCCCGTCAGCCCGGCATCGCCGACTGGGCCGCCGATCACGAAGCGTCCGGTCGGGTTGACGAGAAAGTTCTTGCGCAGCTTGGCCTCGTCGTACATGTCCTTCGGCAGGATCGGCTCGACCACGTGCTCCCACAGATCGTCCGGGATCAACGCCTCCGCGCCTTCGCCGTGCTGGGTGGAGATCAGCAGCTTTTCGATCTCCTGCGGCTTGCCGTCGACGTAGCGCACACTCACCTGCGTCTTGCCGTCCGGCCGCAGGTAGTTGAGCGTGTCCGCCTTGCGCACCGCCGCCAGGCGCTCGGCGAGCCGGTGTGCGAGCGAGATCGGCAGCGGCATCAGCGCGTCCGTCTCGTTGGAGGCGTAGCCGAACATCATCCCCTGATCGCCCGCACCAGCCACGTCGAGCTCGTCGTCGTCGCTCGCGTCGGTGCGCGCCTCATACGCCTTGTCGACGCCCTGAGCGATGTCCGGCGACTGCTTGTCGATCGCATTGAGCACCGCGCACGAGTCAGCCGAGAAGCCGAGGTCGGCGTCGGTGTAGCCGATCTTGCGAATCGTCTCGCGTGCGATCTCCTGGATGTCGACGTAGGTGTCCGTGGAGATCTCGCCCGAGACGACAACCAGGCCCGTGTTGACGAGCGTCTCGCACGCCACGCGGCCATAGGGGTCGGCGGCCATGACCGCGTCGAGCACTCCGTCGGAGATCTGGTCGGCGATCTTGTCCGGATGTCCCTCGGTGACGGACTCGGACGTGAACAGGAATTCGTTGTCGGAAAACTGATTCATGGCGGCAGCGGTTCGCTCCAGGGGTCGTCTGTCGGATGTGGCCGGCTGAGGGCCGGCGAGAGCCGGGACAGTCTAGGCGAAGGCGGAGACTTTTTCCGTTCAGCGGGGACCCGTCGCGGCGGGCTCCTCCACCGGCGGCTGCACGTCCTCGTCGGGCAGCTCCAGCAGCTCGGCGTCCTCCGCGGGCGCGGGCTGCGATGCGCGTTCGCGCGCTGCCCGCGGGCTCAGCCCGCCCCCGCGCTGCCCGCGCTCGACAAAGTCGATGATCAGCGGCACGCCCTCCATGCCATAGCGTGCCCGCAGGCGGTTCTCGAGAAAGTAGGCGTAGTCGCGGGTCACCCGCGCGCGAGAGTTGACCTGGATCGCAAAGCGCGGCGGTCGCTGGTCGATCTGCGTCATGTAGATCAGCTTCAAACGGTGCTGGCTGGAGCCGCGGCGCGTGCCGACCGGGGGCTGGCGCGCCTGGATCGCCTCCGCCAGGAAGCGATTGAGCTCGGAGGTGGGAATCCGATTGGACATGCGGTCGCCGAGCGCAATCGCCTCGGTCAGCAGGCGAGCCACGTGACGGCCCGTCTTCGCGCTGGCCGTGAGCACGCGCGGGCGCAGTCGCAGCTTCTCCGCCACCCGGGCACGCTCGTGGTCGAGATCGTCCTCGCTGCCCTCGCGCACATCCCACTTGTTCAGCACGATCGCCGTCGCGCAGCCGGCCTTCATCGCCAGCTCGGCCACGCGCAGATCCTGCGAGGTCACCCCGTCCGTCGCGTCGCACACGACGAGCGCCACATCTGCGCGGTCGGCCGCACGCTGCGAGCGCAGCGTCGTGTAGTACTCGACCGAGTCCGACACCTTCGACTGGCGGCGAATGCCCGCCGTGTCGACGAGCGTCAGCTTGCGATCGCCGACGAGCAGCGGCATGTCGATCGCGTCGCGCGTCGTGCCGGCCAGCTCGGAGACGATCACGCGCTCCTCGCCGAGGAAGCGGTTGACGAGCGAGGACTTGCCCACGTTCGGGCGCCCGATCACGGCGAGGCGAACCGTGTCGTCCTCGGCGTCGTCCTCGCCGTGCGGGCAAGAGCTCGACGATCCGGTCCAACAGGTCGCCCGTGCCCAGCCCCTGGGCCGCGGAGACCGGGATCGGCTCGCCCAGCCCGAGGCGATGGAACTCGGCGGCGAGCGGTACCTCGGCCACGCCGTCGCACTTGTTGGCCGCGACGATCGTCGGCAGCGGGGCGCGGCGCAGCAGGTCGGCCATCTCCTCATCGCCAGGACGCACGCCGGCGCGCGCGTCGACGACGAGCACCGCCACCTCGGCATCGGCGATCCCCGCGCGTGCCTGATCGCGGATCGAGCCCGCCAGCGGGTCCTCGTCCTGGAAGTCCACGCCGCCCGTGTCGATCAGCTTGAACTGGCGCCCGTTCCACTCGCAGTCGATCTCGTTGCGGTCGCGCGTGACCCCCGGACGCTCGTGCACGACCGCCTCACGGCTGCCCGAGAGCCTGTTGATCAACGAGGACTTGCCCACGTTTGGATAACCGACGATTGCGACCTTCATAGACCCAGGCTAGCCTGCGGCGCCGCGCGCTAGCGCGGCGATGCGCGCGACGACCTGCTCGACGCCCATCCCCGTCGTGTCCAGCGTGAGGGCACCGAAAGCCGCCTGCAGCGGGCTGTGGCTGCGCGTGGAGTCGCGCTCGTCGCGCAGCGACTGCTCGGCGAGCACCGTGGCGGCGTCCGCGCCGAGCTCGGCCGCGCGCCTCCGCGCGCGCTCCTCGGCGCTTGCCGTGAGGTAAACCTTCAGCTCCGCATCGGGCGCCACGACGGTGCCGATGTCGCGGCCCTCGGCGACCCAGTCGCCGCCGGCGATCAGCGCCCGCTGCTGGGCCACGAGCGCCTCGCGCACGCCGGGATCGGCGGCCACCCGCGAGGCCGCCTCCGATACGTCGGCAGCGCGGATCCGCTCGCTCACGTCGCGGCCGTCGAGGATCGTGTGCGGGACACCACCCTGCTCGCGCAGCTCGATCCGCGCCGCGCGGGCGAGTTCAGCCGGCTCGCGCCCAGGCTCCTGCAGCGAGAGCAGCGCGACGCAGCGGTACATCGCGCCGCTGTCGAGGTAGGTGAAGCCGAGCTCATGCGCGACGGCGCGCGCGACCGTCGACTTGCCCGCGCCCGCAGGTCCGTCGATCGCTACGAGCAAAGCCCGGTCAGATCCTCGACGAAGCCCGGATAGGACACGGCGGCGGCCTCCATGCCGATCACTTCCACGCCCTCCTTCGAAGCGAGGCCCGCGATCGCGCCCATCATCGCCATGCGATGGTCGCCCTCGGCGTCGATCGTGCCGCCGCGCAGCCCACCGCTGCCCTGCACGATGAAGCCGTCCTCGGTCGCCTCGATCTCACCGCCGAGCCCGCGCAGACCATCGACCACGCCCGCGATCCGGTCGGACTCCTTCAAACGCAGCTCTTGCGCGCCGCGGACGATCGTCTCGCCCTCGGCGAAGCAGCCCAGCAGCGCCACCAGCGGCAGCTCGTCGATCGCCAGCGGCACCTCCTCGGGCTCGACGACCGTTCCCTCCAGTGCCCCGTGCGCGACGTCCAAGTCGCTGACCGGCTCCTCGCCGATCAACTCCCCCGTCTCATCCTCCAGATCGCCGAGCACGATGCCCTGCATGCGCCGCACGATCCGCATGAAGCCCGTCCGCGTCCAGTTCACGCCGACGTCGCCGATCAGCAGGCGCGACTGCGGCACGAGCACGCCGGCCGTGACGAGGAAGGCCGCCGAGCTGGGGTCACCCGGCACGCGTACGCGGTCGAGCAGCAGCTCGTCGGCGTTGACGACCGTGACGTGACGCCCGTTGCGGTGCACGCCCACGCCCGCGCGCAAGAGCATGCGCTCGGTGTGGTCGCGGCTGCGCGCGGGCTCGGAGACCGTAGTCGCCCCGTCCGCGGCGAGCGCCGCGAGCAGCACGCACGACTTGACCTGAGCGCTCGCCACGGGCATGTCGTAGGAGATCGCCCGCAGGTGCGTGCCGCGCACGACCAGCGGCGCGAAGCGGCCATTGCGAGCGCTGAGGTCGGCGCCCATCAGGCGCAGCGGCTCGGCCACGCGGTCGACCGGACGCCGGCGGATCGACTCGTCGCCGTCGAGCGTGAACGAGCGCCCCTCCTGTGCCGCGAGCCAGCCCGGCAGCAGGCGCAGCAGCGTGCCCGCGTTGCCCACGTCGATCGGCCCGTCCGGTTCGCGCGCCTCGCGCAGGCCGGTACCGCGGATCACGACCTCCCGCTCGCGCAGCTCGACGAGCGCACCGAGTGCGCGCACGGCCTCGAGCGTCGAGTTCGTGTCGGCCGCATGCAGGTAGCGCTCGATCCGCACCGGCTCGGAGGCCATCGCGCCGAGCAGCGCAGCGCGGTGGGAGATCGACTTGTCCGGGGGCGCCTGCAGCTCGCCGCTCAGTCCCCGCGTCGGCTCGAAGCGCATGTTCATGCGAGCGCCACCGCAAAGCCCAGCTCGCCGATCAGCTCGCGGGCTCGCTCCGTCTCACGCTCGCCGGCGATCCACAGAGCGACGACGCCCTGGCTGTTGTCCTCTGACGGCGAGAGCGCCATGTCGAGGATGTTCACGCCGGCGCCGCCCAGCGCAAGCGCGATCTCGGCGATCACGCCGGGGCGGTTGGGCACGGACGTGCGCAGCTCGCTCACGTTGGCGTTGCCCGCGCCGGAGCCGAGCAGCTGTTCGTGCTCAGCGCGGGCCGACTCGTTCCACGCTGTGATCGCTGCGGCGTCACCTGCCGCCAGCTTCGCGCGGATCTCATTCATGCGCTCGCCGAACTCGTCGATCGCGGCAACCAGCGCGTCGCGATTGGACATGAAGATGTCCGTCCAGATCGCGCTGTTGGCCCCCGCCACGCGGGTCGCGTCGCGAAAGCTCGGCCCGACCGCGGGCAGGCGCCCCGGCGAGGCCCCTTGCAGCGTGCCCGACGCCTGCGCGACGAGCAGGTTGGCGAGCACGTGCGGCAGATGTGAGACGGCCGCCAGCAGCCGATCATGCGTCTCCGCGTCGATCGCCGTCGGGCGCGCGCCGATCGTCGTCAAGAGGCGGTGCAATCGCTCGTATAAGACGCCCGCAGTGCTCCCGCTCGCCGGCGTCAGGTACCACACGGCGCCATCGAACAGATCCTCGCGCGCCTGCTCGACTCCCGCCGTCTCGGCGCCCGCGAGCGGATGCCCGCCGATCAGCCGCTCGTCCGCGCCGGCGTCCGCAAGCACGCGCTTGGTCGAGCCGACATCGGTGATGACCGCGTCCGGCCGAGCGTGCTTCAGCGCCAAGCGCACGGTCTCGGCCAGCACGCCGACGGGCGCAGCGACGAACACGACGTCGGCGTCCTTCACGGCCCCGGCGACGTCGCTCGCCACGCGATCTACCGCGCCGAGCTGCAGCGCGCGCTCGCGCACGTGCTCGTCGGGGTCATAGCCGCACACGTGCGCGCCCGCGCGCCGCCGGGTGGCCAGGCCAATGGAGCCGCCGATCAGCCCGACCCCCAGCACCGCGACGTTCAAGGAACAGGCACCAAGCCCATCAGACGGCGCTGAGCGCCTTGCCCGCGAGCTCCGCCGCCTGCTCGACCGCCCGCGCGTATGCCGCGAAGTCCTCGGCACGCAGCGCCTGCGGGCCGTCGCAGATCGCCGCCTCAGGCTGCGGATGCACCTCGACGATGATCCCGTCGGCGCCGATCGCAGCCGCAGCCAGCGACAGCGGCGTCACCAGGTCGCGCCGCCCCGCAGCGTGGCTCGGGTCGACGATCACCGGCAGGTGCGTGAGCTCCTTCAGCACCGGTACGGCCATCAGGTCGAGCGTGAAGCGGTATGCGGTCTCGAACGTGCGGATGCCGCGCTCGCACAGCATCACGTTGGGGTTGCCTTCCTTGAGGATGTACTCGGCCGCCATCAGCAGCTCATCCAGCGTCGAGGAGAGCCCGCGCTTGAGCAGCGCCGGGCGTCCCGAGCGCCCGATCTCGGTCAGCAGCGGGTAGTTCTGCATGTTGCGCGCACCGATCTGCACGACGTCGGCGACCTCGAGCACGTCGTCGATGTCGCGCATGTCCATCAGCTCGGTCACGACCGGCAGCCCTGTCTCCCTCTTCGCCTCGGCGAGCAGTCGCAGCCCCTCCTGGCCAAGCCCCTGGAAGGCGTAGGGGGAGGTGCGCGGCTTGTATGCGCCGCCGCGCAGGAACGAAGCGCCGCCCTCGCTCACGACACGCGCTGTCTCGAGCAGCTGCTCGCGCGACTCGACCGTGCACGGGCCGGCCATCAGCGCGAAGTTGCCGCCGCCGACCTTGCGTCCGTCGATCTCGAGCACGGTTCGCTCGCCGTGCTTGATCTCGGCGGAGGCGAGCTTGTAGGGCTTGAGGATCGGCATCACGCGATCCACGCCGGGCTCGCCCTCAAGACCGAGGCCCTCGATGCTCGCATCCTGCTCGACGTCTCCGATCGCGCCGATCACCGTCACCCGCGCACCCTTGATCGGATGCGCCAGCGCCCCGGCTCGCTCGACTTTCTCGACGACCGCCTCGATCTCCTCCTCGGTCGCAGTCTCCTTCATCACGATCATCATCGTTTCATCCTTTCAATGCGGCAAATCTTAGGTGGTCGCCACTGGGCGTGCCAGGGCTCTGGATCGTGAGCGCCGCAGCCTGTGACTGGTGCGGAGAGGGCGGTTGCCGCCCTGCGGGAAGGCGCTCGATCCCTACCGGGACCCGGTGCGACCACGCGGCCCGCTCACGTACGGGCCCAGGTCGAAGCGCCTAGCTAAATCGCCAGGTGCGGGCGGAATACGACCATGCGGCGCGCGGCGCAGCAGCGGCGCGAGCGCGGGAACTGCCTGAGATTTTCCGGCTGAGCTTCTGCATGGTCGATCTCGCAGGTTGTAGCACCTTCACAGAACCTCGGCAAGCGCTTGCAGGAAGCGCTCGTTCTCAGCCGGCGTGCCGTAGGTGACGCGCAGCGCACCCTCACCGCCCAGCGCCGTGCCGGCGCGCACGAGGATGCCCCGATCCGAAAGCCCCTGGATGACCTCCTGCTCGTCGCGTCCCTCGCCGAGGTGAAACCAGCAGAAGTTGGCCTGCGACTCGGCCGGATCGAGGCCGAGCGCGTGCAGGCGCTCATCGACGGAGATGCGCTCGGCCACGTTGCGCGCGACGCGGTCGATCACCGCGTCCTGGTGGGAAAGCGCCTCGACCGCGGCCGCCTGCGCGAGCGCGTTGCAGAAGAACGGCTGGCGCACCTGGTCGAGCGCGCGCGGGAGCGCGTCCGAGCCGCACAGCGCGAAGCCGACGCGCAGGCCGCACAGGCCGTGGACCTTGGAGAACGTCCGCAGCAGCATCAGGTTGGGGTGGTGCTCGAGCAGCTCAATCGACGCGTCGGGGTCGTCGAGCAGGTTGAACTCGCAGTAGGCCTCATCGACGATCGCGCACACGTGCGGCGGCACCTCGTCGAGGAACGCGGCGATCTGCGCCAGCGGCAGCGCCGTGCTCGTCGGGTTGTTCGGGTTGCACACGATCACGATCCGCGTCGCGACCGTGATCTCGCGCAGCATCGCCGGCAGGTCGTGGCGCTCCTCGCTGTCGAGCGGCACGGTCACGGCGCGCGCGCCCGACGCAGCGCTGAGGTGCGGGTAGACCGAGAACGACGGCCAGGCGTAGACCAGCTCGGCGCCGGGCTCGAGCAGCGCCTCGCCCGCCGCGAGCAGGATGTCGCAGGAGCCGTTGCCGATCGCGATCCGCGACTGCGGCACGTCGTAGCGCTCGCTGAGGCGCTGTCGCAGCAGTGAGTTCGAGGGGTCCGGATAGCGGTTGAGCGAGCCCAGCGTGCGCTCGATCGCCTCGCGCACCTGCGGCAGCGGCGGATAGGGCGACTCGTTGCTGGCCAGGCGCACGAGCTCCAACCCCTCGCCGTAGCCGCCGGCGGCGGGATAGGACGGCAATCGCGCGATGCGCTCTGAGAACTCTAGTGCCATGTGCCTATTGTGCCGAGCCGGCGCGACCTGCGCCGGCTACTGAGCCGCGGCGAGGTCCTCGCGCAGCGCGCTGGCCTCGCGCAGGTAGACGTGCTGCGGGACGTGGCCCTCGGGGGCGTAGTAGTGGATCATCACGCGGATCACGCGCGGCAGCGAGCCGGCCACCGCGATCTCACGAGCGCACAGCAGCGGCACCCCCTCAAAGCCGATCGTCCGCGCCGCGGCCGCCGGAAAGGCGGCGTCGAGGTCGTTCGTCGCCGTGAACAGGCAGCTGACGACGTTCTCCGGCCCGAGGCCGTTGCGCTCCATCAGCGCCCGCATCAGCTCGGTGGTCGCGTCGAGGATCGGCTGCTCCTCGTTGCGCTCGACGCTGATCGCGCCGCGTAAGGCAAACAGTCTCATCGCGCGACGATTCTGTCAGAGCGCCCTCAGAGAGCGCGCAGCAGATCGAGTTCGGACTGCTGCAGCCGCCTGTATTCGCCCGCCGCCAGGGGGTCGAGCCGCAGCGGACCGAAGCGCACGCGGCGCAGCTCGAGCACCTCGCGCCCGACGGCCGAGCACATCCGTCGCACCTGGCGATTGCGCCCCTCGTGGATCGTCAGCTCGAGCTCGTGCTCGCCCAGGCGGCGGGCCTCGGCGGGGGCCGTGCGCCCGTCCTCCAGCTCGACCCCCTCGCGCAGCTTCCGCAGCGCTGTCTCGTCGATCGGCTTGCCGGCGAGCCTCGCGCGGTAGCTCTTGGGCACCTCGAAGCGAGGGTGCGTGAGCCGGTTGGCGAGCTCGCCGTCGTTGGTCAGCAGGATCAGCCCGCTGCTGTCGGCGTCCAGGCGCCCGACCGGGTACAGGCGCAGACCCTCGTCCGGGAGCAGCCCGACGACGGTCGGCCGGCCGTGGGTGTCCTGTACGGTCGAGACGACGCCCACCGGCTTGTGCACGGCGTATGTCACGCGCGGCTCGGGCCCGTCGACCGCTCGGCCGTCGACGTGGATGCGGTTGCCCTCGCCGACGTCGCGTGCCGGATCGCGCACCGTCTCGCCGTCGACGCGCACGCGCCCTTCGGCGATCAGCGACTCGGCGGCGCGGCGCGAGGCGACGCCGGCGTGGGCAAGGTGCTTGACCAGGCGCATCAGCGAAGCACGGGTTTGGCGATCGGCATTTGCGGCCGCGCAACCGCCGCGCTCTGGGATGGGGGTACCGGGAAGCGAGCCATCTGCTGCAACCATTACCAGTCATGGACCTCGCCCTGCTGGAGAAGACGCTCGCCGAGCACGAGGAGCCGCGCTTTCGCGCGCGGCAGGTGTGGGCCTGGGCGGCGCGCGGGGCGCAGGGTTATGAGGAGATGACCGACCTGCCCGCCGGGCTGCGCGACGCGCTCGCCCGCGAGCTGCCGTTCTCGAGCCTGAGCTTGCAGCACGAGGCGCGCGCGAGCGACGGCACGGTCAAGGCGCTGTTCGCCACCGCCGACGGGCGGGCGCTCGAGGCTGTGCTGATGCGCTACCGCGATCCCCGCCCGGGGACAGGCGGCCGTCGTACGGTGTGCCTCTCCTCGCAATCCGGCTGCCCGCTGACCTGCACGTTCTGCGCCACCGGCCAGATGAAATTCGCGCGCAACCTGACTGCCTCGGAGATCATCGACCAGGCGCTGCACTTCCACCGCATGCAGCGCGACGGCGAGCGGCTGAGCAATTGCGTGTTCATGGGCATGGGCGAGCCGATGCTCAACCTCGACAACGTGCTCGCCGCCTGCGAGCGCCTGCCCGATCTCGGCATCGGCCACCGCCACACGGCGATCTCCACGGTCGGCTGGATCCCCGGCATCGAAGCGCTCGCCGAGCAGGACATGCCGTTGCGCCTCGCCCTCTCGCTGCACGCCGCCGACGAAGCGCTGCGCAGCGAGCTGATGCCCGTCAACGAGCGCTACCCGCTGAGCGAGGTGATCGAGGCCTGCCGCGACTTCTACGCGCGCAAGCGCCGCCGCGTGTTCGTCGAGTACGTGATGCTCAAGGGCGTCAACGACCGCTACGAGCAGGCGCTTGCGCTCGCGCGGCTGCTCACGAGCGCTGGGCCCACCGGCGCTCGCCGCGCCGTCGCGCCGACCGACTCGGCCGGCAACTCGATCTTCAAGGTCAACCTGATTCCCTACAACCCCACCGGCTCGCCTTTCGAGGGTTCCACGCGCGCCTCGATCGGCGCCTTCCGCGACGCGCTGCAGGCCAACGGCGTGCCCGCCACGATCCGGCTCACGCGCGGGCAGGACATCGACGCGGCCTGCGGGCAGCTGGCCGCGAAGACCGGCTAGCTGGCCCGCGCCTCGCCGGCCTTCGAGCAGCCGCTCCCTGAGCTCGGCCTGCTCCTCCGGCGTCGGATCCCAGCGCGCGACGTCGGGCAGATCATCGAGCGAGCGCAGGCCGAACAGCTTGAGGAACTGCGTCGTGGTGCGGTAGACGACGGCGCCGAACTGTGAGTGCCCGGCCTCCTCGATCATCCCGCGGTCGAGCAGCGTGGCGACGGCCGAATCGGCGCTGACGCCGCGGATCCGCGCGATCTCAGGGCGTGAGACCGGTTGCAGGTAGGCGACGATCGCAAGCGTCTCGGCCTGCGCCGGCGTCAGCGTCGAGACGCGAGGGCGGCTGAACAGGCGCCTTGCGGCATCCTCGGAGGCCGGGTCGCTGGCGAACGTCCAGCCGCCGCCGAGCTCGCGCAGCGTGATGCCCGAACGCCCCGGCGCGTGCTGCTCGCCGAGCACGGCGAGCGCAGCCGTCACCGCGCCCTCGCCGGCTTCGGTCGCCTCGGCGAGCTCGGCCGCGCTCAGCGGATCGCTGGAGAGGAAGAGCAGCGCCTCGATCGTGCGCGCAAGCTCGGGAAGCTGCTCGGGCGGCTCGCTCATGCGCTCAGCCTGCCAGGCCGGCGACCGATCCGCCGGCCACGGCAACCGGGGCGCCGCCCACATGCGCGGACGGCGCGTGCACGGCGATCTCGCCGAAGCTCTCGTCCTGGTCCCAATCGGCCTCACCGCGCTTGTACAGCTCGAGCAGCGCGAACAGCGTGACGGCGACCGTCATGCGATCGGCGCCGCGCACGGCCTCCTCGAAGCTGAACGCGCCGCGGCGCAAGAGGCCTCGCAGCAGCGCGAGGCGCTCGGACACGGCCACGCGCGGGACCGAGACGTGGCGCATGCTGATCTCCGGCGGCATCGTCAGCAGACGACCGATCGCCTCGCCGAGCAGCTCCGGATCCTGCGAGCCGTCGGCCGGCTGGAGCACGGTGCTGCGCAAGTGGGCCGGCAGCGGCGCCTCGCGGAAGCGCACCCCGTGCTGTGCGGCGAGCAGGCCGCCGAGGTGCGAGGCAGCCGAGCGGTAGCGGCGCGCGTCGAGCATCCGTTCGAGCAGCTCCTCGGCGGCGGCCTCGGGCTCGATGTCGAGCTCCTCTTCCTCATCGCCGAGCAGCATCAGCCGCGACTTCAGCTCCAGCAGCGCTGCGATCAGCACGATGAATTCGGTCGCCGTCTCGAGGTCGAGCTCGCCGCGCGCTTCGAGGTGGTCGAGGTAGGCGAGCACGACCTCGGCGAGCTGCAGCTCGAGCAGATCGACCTCTTCGCGCAACACCAGCGTCAGCAGCAGGTCGAACGGGCCCGTGAAGACCTCCAAGTCCAGCTCGAGCGAGGCGAGGCTCATGCGCTCACCGTACTGTTCGCGCCCGACGGGGGAGCGCCGACGCCCATCAGCTCGCGCACGTCGGCGAGCGTCTCGGCGGCCATCGCCTCGGCCTGCGCGGCGCCGGTCGCGAGGATCGACTCGAGCTCGTCCTCGTCGGCGCGCAGCTCTACGTAGCGCTCGCGCACGGGCGCCAGGTACTCGACGACGGCCTCTGCCACGGCCGTCTTGAATTCGCCGTAGCGCGCGTCGGCGAACTCTGCTTCGACCGTCGCCTGGTCGATGCCGCGCACGGCGGCGAGGATTTCGATCAGGTTGGCGATGCCGGGCTTCTCCGGCGCACGGCGAACCTCAGAGCCCGAGTCGGTGACGGCGCTCCTGAACTTCTTCTCGATCGCCTTGGGCTCGTCGAGCACGTACACCCTGCCCTGCTCGGAGCCGGCCGTCGTCGACATCTTTTTCGTCGGGTCCTGCAGGTCCATGATCCGCGCGCCGACCTCCGGGATCCGGTGCTCGGGCACGACGAGCACTTCCTCGTCATCCGCGAAGCGCGCGTTGAAGCGCCGCGCCACGTCGCGCATCAGCTCGAGGTGCTCGCGCTGGTCCTCGCCGACCGGCACCTCATGCGCGCGGTAGGCCAGCACGTCGGCCGCCTGCAGCACGGGGTACATCAGCAGACCCGCCGAGACGAGCTCGCGCTGCGCGATCGACTTGTCGCGGAACTGGTGCATGCGCTGCAACCGCCCCAGCTCGGTGACGCCCGAGAGCAGCCATGTCAGTTCGGTGTGCTGCGGCACGTCCGACTGGCGAAACAGCGTGCAGCGCGCCGGGTCGAGGCCGGCGGCGAGCAGGATCGCGCTCGTGTCGTAGGTGCGCTCGCGCAGCTCGGCCGGGTCGTAGGCGACGGTGATCGCGTGCAGGTCGACGATGCAGTAGATCGCCTCGCCGCGGTCCTGGCCCGAGACGTACTGGGCGATCGCGCCGATGTAGTTGCCCAGGTGCTTGCGCCCCGTCGGCTGGATGCCCGAGAAGATCCGCATGCCTAGCGCCGCCGCTGCGCTGCGTCGGCGAGCCACGGCGGGTCCCAGCCGCGCTCGTCAGCTTTGACGTTGACCCCGGGCGGCACGATCTGATCGATCGCGTCGAGCACGTCCCCATCGAGCGTGCGCTGCAGCGCCGGCAGCTGGCTCTGCAGCTGCTCCGGCGTGCGCGGACCGATGATCGCCGCCGTCACTGCGGGGTGGCTCGTGACGAATGCGAGCGCCAGCTCGATCAGCGTCATCCCAGACTGCTCGGCGAGCTCGGTCAGCTCGCGCACGATCCGCAGCTTCTCCTGGTTGGCCGGCAGCGACATGTCAAAGCGCGTGGGCATCGCCTGCGCGCGCCTGCTCGAGCTCGGGGTCCCGCCGCCCTCGTTGTATTTGCCCGACAGCCAGCCGCCGGCGAGCGGGCTCCACGGGATCACGCCCATGCCGTAGCGGCGGCAGAGCGGCAGCACCTCGGCCTCGACGCCGCGATGCAGCAGCGAGTAGGGCGGCTGCTCGCAGACGAAGCGCTCGCGCCCACGTCGCTCGGCGACCCATTGCGCCTCGACGATCTGCGAGGGCTGGAAGGTCGAGCTGCCGATGTAGCGCACCTTGCCCGCGTGCACGAGGTCGCTGAGCGCGCCGAGCGTCTCGTCGATGTTGGTGTCTGGCTCGGGGCGGTGGATCTGGTACAGGTCGATCCAGTCAGTTTTCAGCCGCCGCAGGCTGTTCTCGACCTCCTGCACGATCCAGCGGCGCGTGTTGCCGAACTGATTGGGGTCCTCGTCGTGCATCCTGCCGTGGACCTTCGTCGCGAGCACGACCGAGTCGCGCCGCCCACCGGCGAGCGCCTTGCCGACGATCTCCTCGGACTCGCCGCGCGAGTAGACGTCGGCAGTGTCGATGAAGTTGATGCCCGCGTCGAGCGCGCGGTGGATGATCTGAACCGACTCGTCGTGGTCGGAGTTGCCCCACGCGCCGAACATCATCGCGCCGAGGCACAGCGGGCTGACCCGAACGCCGGTGCTGCCGAGCTCGCGGTGCTCGATCGCCATCGCCGCCGAGCCTAGTCCAGCGCCTGGCGGATCACAGGAGCCTTCGCGGCGGCCACCTCGTCGAGCCTGCGCACGGGCGTCGTGTAGGGCGCGCCGAGCGCGATCTCCGGATCGGAGGACGCCTCGGCGAGGATCTGCGCAATTGCCTCGGCGAAGGCATCGAGCGTCTCCTTGGTCTCGGTCTCCGTTGGCTCGACCATCAGCGCCTCCTCGACGAGCAGCGGGAAGTAGACCGTCGGCGGGTGAAAGCCGAAGTCGAGCAGCCGCTTGGCGAGGTCGAGCGTCTTGATCTTCAACTGGCGCTTCATCGGCCCGCCGGAGAGCACGAACTCGTGCATGCACAGCTCGCCGTAGGCGAGCGGGAGGTGCTCGGCAATCCCTTTCTCGCGCAAGCGGGCGAGCAGGTAGTTGGCGTTCAGCACGGCCGCTTCGGAGGCGTCCTTCAGCCCGTCGGCGCCGAGCGAGCAGATGTAGGCGTAGGAGCGCACGAAGCAGCCGTAGTTGCCGTGGAAGCCGCGCAGCCGTCCGATCGACTTGGAGCCGGCCCCGGCCGGACCGCTGCCCTCGTAGTCGAGCCGGAACGACGGCTCGCCTCCGTCCGGCGAGGGACCGTTCGCGGTGTGCTCACCGCCCCCGTCGCCGTCGCGCACGACGAGCGGCAGCGGCAGGAACGGCGCGATCCGCTCGGACACGGCGATCGGCCCCGACCCGGGTCCACCGCCGCCGTGTGGCTGGGTGAAGGACTTGTGCAGGTTGAAATGCACGATGTCGAAGCCCATGTCGCCTGGGCGCGAGAGCCCCATCACGGCGTTGAGGTTGGCGCCGTCGTAGTACACGGTCGCGCCCACGCCGTGCACGATCTGCGCGATCTGCTCGATGTTGGGGTCGAACAGGCCGAGCGTGTTGGGGTTCGTCAGCATCAGGCAGGCCACGTCGTCGTCGGCCTTCGCGCGCAGGTCGTCGATGTCGACGCCGCCGTCCTCGTTGGTGGCGACCTTGACGACCTCGAACCCCGCCATCGTCACGGTGGCCGGATTGGTGCCGTGCGCGGTGTCGGGCGTGAGCACCTTGTGGCGCGTCTCGCCACGGGACTCGTGGTAGGCGCGCGTCAGCAGCACCCCCGCGAGCTCGCCGTGTGAGCCGGCCGACGGCTGCAGCGAGACGTGGGGCAGGCCGGAGATCTCGCCCAGCGCCTGTTGCAGGTTGAACATCAGCTCGAGCGCGCCCTGCGCGTGCTCGGGGTCCTGCAGCGGGTGCAGGCGCGCGTGGCCGGGCAGCGCGGCGACCCGCTCGTGCAGGCGCGGGTTGTGCTTCATCGTGCACGAGCCGAGCGGGTAAAAGCCAGAGTCCAGGTCGAAGTTGCGCTTGGAGATGCCTACGTAGTGGCGCACGATCTCGGGCTCTGAGACCTCGGGCAGGCGCGCCGGCTCGGAGCGGCGAAGGTGCGCCGGCAGCGCCTGCTCGGCGTCAGGCGCGGGCACGTCGAGCTCCGGACAGACGAACGCGCGCCGCCCCGGTGCTCCCTTCTGGAAGATCGTCGTCGCGCGCTGGCGCTGCAACGGGCTCTCGCCCGGCCCGCCGACGGCGACGTCCAGCCCGTGGTGGGGGTGGTGCCCGTCGATCCCCGGGTCCGAGTGCAGGTGGTTCTCGTCGATCATGCTCACACGCCCACCGGCCTACCCTCTTGCTCGCGCTGCGCGCCGGGCTCGCCCGAGATCCGCTCGCGCCCACCGCCGCTCCCACGCCCGGCGGCGACGGCCACGCCGAGCACCTCGGCCAGCTGGTCGATGTCCTCGCGCGAGCGCCGCTCGGTGATCGCCACGAGCAGCACGCCTGCGTCCTCTGGCCGGCCGCTCAGGGCCTGTGCGTCGACGCCCGGGTTGACGCCGGCGGCGATGCAGCGCCGGCGCACCGCGTCCACATCTGCGTCGAGCCGCACTGCCAGCTCGCGCACGACGGGCTGCTCGTGCAGCGCCTGCACGCCGTCGAGCGCGGACAGCGCATGGCGCGCGTAGTGCGTGCGCGCGAGCAGCAGCTTGCCGAGCTCGACGAGCCCATGACGGCCGAGCCAGGAGAGGTATACGACGCCGGCGAGCGCGTTGAGCGCCTGCGCCGTGCAGATGTTGGAAGTCGCTTTCTCGCGGCGGATGTGCTGCTCGCGCGTCTGCAGCGTGAGCACGAAGCCGCGACGGCCGTCGACGTCGAGCGTCTCGCCGGCGATCCGCCCGGGCATCTTGCGCAGGTACTCCTCGCGCGCGGCGAAGTAGCCGAACGAGGGGCCGCCGAAGTCGAGGCGGTTGCCGAGCGGCTGGCCCTCGCCGACGCACACGTCGACGCCGCACTCGCCCGGCGTGCGCAGGATGCCGAGCGCGATCGGGTCGGCCTGGCAGATCACGACGGGATCGCCTGCGCCCTTGGCGGCCTCGCTCAGCGCGGCCGCGTCCTCGACGGCTCCGTAGAAGTTGGGCTGGGCGAAGATCGCCGCGCTCGTGTCGGCGTCGATCGCGGCGGCCCACGCCTCGGGATCGGTCAGGCCGTCACGGACAGGCACCTCGACGACATCCATGCCGTAGCCATGGGCGAGCGTGCGCAGCGTCTGGATCGTGTGCGGGTGCAGACCCGCACTGACGACGAAGCGGCCGCGTCCGTTGTGCAGCTTGGCCATGTAGCCGGCCGCGGCGACGGCCGACGGGCCCTCGTAGACGGATGCGTTGGACACGGGCAGGCCGGTCAGCTCGGAGATCGCCGTCTGGTACTCGAACATCACCTGCAAGCCGCCCTGGGAGATCTCGGGCTGGTAGGGGGTGTAGGGGGTGAGGAACTCCGAGCGCTCCATCAGCATGTCGACGATCGCCGGCACGTAGTGGTCGTACATGCCGGCGCCGAGGAAGCTGAGCTCGTCTTCGGCGCTCGTGTTGCGCGCGGCGAGCTCGGCCAGGTGCGCGTAGACCTCCTGCTCGGTCTTGCCCTGCGGCAGCTGAAGCTCGCGGCCGAGGCGAACGGCCTCGGGGATCTGGCGCTCGAATATCTCCTGCACCGAGGCGACGCCGATCGCGGCGAGCATCGCCTCGAGGTCGGCTTGCGTGATGGCTGTGTAGCGGCTCAAGTGACTGAGCTCAGCCTAGCCACCGAGCGTGGCGGCATAGGCGCTCGCGTCCATCAGCGCCTCGCGCTCGCCTGGGTCGGCCAGGCGAACCTTGATCAGCCAGCCTGCGCCGTAAGGGTCCTCGTTGATCGCCTGAGGGCTGTCCGACAGCGCCTCGTTGACCTCGACGATCTCGCCGGACAGCGGCGCGATCACATCGGAGACGGCCTTGACGGACTCGACCTCGGCGTACGGCTCGTCCTTCTTCACGGCCGTGCCGACGGCGGGCAGGTCGAAGAAGACGACCTCGCCGAGCGAGTCCTGCGCGTACCAGGTGATGCCGAGCGTCGCGAGCGTCGCGTCGTCGGGGTCGATTCGCGCCCAGTCGTGCTCGGCGTGGTAGAGCAGGTCATCGGGGTAGCTTGCGTCTGCCATCACTGGCCCTTTCGGTAGAGCGGCTTCTGCCTGACGACGGCGCGGCGCATCTTGCCACGAACGTCTATCTCCAGGTCGCTGCCGGGCGCCGAGCGCTCGGCGGGCACGTAGGCCATGCCGATGCCGACGCCGAGGCTCGGCGACATCGTGCCGCTCGTGACCTCGCCGCCGCCGACGATCTCGTTGCCCTGCCGTGCGATTCCCGGTCCGTCGATCTCGAAGGCGACGAGCTTCTCAGCCGCGCCGGCCTCGCGCACGGCGCGCACGGCCTCGGCGCCGATGAACTGCGTGTCCTCCTTGCAGCACCAGCCGAGCCCCGCTTCGATCGGGCCGCGCTCGGGCATCAGGTCGTTGCCGTAGAGGTGGAAGCAGACCTCCAGGCGCAGCGTGTCGCGCGCGGCCAGCCCCGCCGGCGCGGCGCCGCGACGGACGAGCTCATCCCACAGCGCGGCTGCGTGCTCGGGCGCGCACAGGATCTCGACTCCGTCCTCGCCCGTGTAGCCGGTGCCGCACACGAGCACGTCCCTGCCCGCCAGGCGCCGGTTGGCGGCGATCATCCGCGCGGGCAGCGGCGCATCCGAGATCGCCTGCACGATCCCCCGAGCGAGCGGCCCCTGAACGGCGAGCATCGCGAAGTCGTCGATCCTGTCGATCACCTCGGCTTCCGGGAACTCTCCGGCGTGCGCGCGAAACCACTCCAGATCGGCCTCGTGGTTGGCGGCGTTGGTGACCGTCAGGTAGCGGTCGGTGTCCAGGCGATAGGTGAACAGGTCGTCGAGCACGCCGCCGTCCTCACGGCATAGCACGCTGTACTGCGCGTGGCCGCCGTTGACGTCGACGGCGATCTTGGCGACGTCGTTCGAGAGCAACCGCTGCAGCAGCGCCAGCGCCTGCGGGCCGGCCACTTCGATCTCGCCCATGTGCGAGACGTCGAAGATGCCACAGCGCTCGCGCACGGCCCGGTGCTCGGCGCCGACCCCCTCGTACTGCACCGGCATCTCCCAGCCTGCGAACTCGACCATCTTCGCCCCCGCCGCCACGTGGGCGTCGTAGAGGGCGGTACGGCGCAGGGTCGCAGGCACGCCCCGCAGGCTAGCGAGCGCGAACTACCGCAGGAACGGCGGGACGTCGATGTCGTCGTCGGAGATCTCCAGCGACGAGCGCTGGCGGTCGTCGATCCGCGGGCCGCGGTCGCGACCGCGCGAGCGGCTCTCTTTGCGCGCGCCCCGTCCCGGTCGGTGGTCGAAGCCCGTGCCGATCACGGTCACGCGGACCTCGTCGGACATGCTCTCGTCGATCACCGCGCCGAAGATGATGTTGGCGTTGGGGTCGGCCGCGTTCTGGATCGTCTCCGCCGCGTCGTTGACCTCGAACAGGCCGAGATCCTTGCCGCCGGTGATGTTCAAGAGGATCCCCGTCGCGCCGTCGACCGACTCTTCCAAGAGCGGCGAGGAGATCGCGACCTTGGCCGCGTCGGCTGCCCGGTTCTCGCCGCCCGCAGTGCCGATGCCCATCAGCGCCGAGCCCGCGTCCGCCATGATCGTGCGCACGTCCGCGAAGTCGAGGTTGATCAGGCCCGGGATCGTGATCAGGTCCGTGATCCCCTGGACGCCCTGGCGCAGCACGTTGTCTGCCTCGCGGAACGCGTCGAGCATCGACGTGCGCCGCTCGACCACCGTCAAGAGCTTCTCGTTGGGGATCACGATCAGCGTGTCCACCACCTCGCGCAGGCGCTCGATGCCCTCCGTCGCCTGGCGGCCGCGCTGCGAGCCCTCGAAGTCGAATGGCCGCGTCACCACGCCGACCGTCAGCGCGCCGATCTCGTTCTTCGCGATCTCGGCGATCACCGGCGCCGCACCCGTGCCCGTGCCGCCGCCCTCGCCCGCAGTGACGAACACCATGTCCGCGCCCTTCAGCGCCTCCTTGATGTCGTCGCGCGACTCCGAGGCCGCCGACAGGCCGACATCCGGATTGGCGCCCGCGCCGAGGCCCTTCGTCGACTCGTGGCCGATGTTCAGCTTGATGTCGGCGTCGCACATGGCCAGCGCCTGTGCGTCCGTGTTGGCCGCGATGAACTCCACGCCGCGCAACCCCGCGTCGACCATGCGGCTGACCGCGTTCGTGCCGCCGCCGCCGACGCCCACGACCTTGATCACTGCCAGATAGCTTCCGCTGCTCTCCATGATGGTTCTGTCCGAACCCTTCAGTAGAAAATTAGGGTTCGCAGCATACAGCCTTGCGAACCGCCGAGATCGGCACGTTATGCAGGGATCTTCGCCCTGTCAACGACGCTTGCCAGTTCCGCAACGTTCGTTGCAGAACGGCGATCCCTCGACCACTGGATGAGAATCATCCCTTACCTACAGTAGACCTCGAGTTGAGATTGATGGTCTGATAGAAGCGCGCAGCACGGGCTCAGCCGGACGATTGGCTGCTCGCTTCCGTGCTCGTTTCGCCCGAGGCTTCCGAGGCGCCTTCGCCCGTCGAGGACGATTCCGATTCGTTCGTCGAGGCTTCCGATGAGCTCGAGGACGATTCTTCTTCCGAGGCTCCCGTCTGCTGCGCCGAGCTGCCGCCGGCTGCCGAGGAGAGCTTTTCCTTCGAGCGATTCGCTCGATTCGCCACTCGCCGTCGCGGCTTCGCCTTCCGCCCCCGGCACCACCGGCGGCGCCACGCCCGCCGGGAAGCCCGCCGCCGGTCGTTCCGGCACGCGCACATCCACGTAGCTCGCGCCCGCCGAACCCGGGTCCGCCAGCACGCGCACGAGCGATGCCCACTTGGCATGCGGTCGGGAGGCGTCGCCGAAGTACACCCTCAGGCCGCCGTGCATCACCAGCGTCAGGCCCTTCGAGCCGCCGTATGCGCGTTCCGCGGACTTCGCCAGCGCCTTCGGCGCCGCGCCGAGCACCGTCAGCGCACCGAGCAGCGCTGGCTCACGCACGCGCTCGCCCGGCGTCAGCTGCACCTGGCTTGAAAGTGTCGGCAGCGAGCTCGAGGTGTGCGCTTCGCCCAGCACCACCCCGTCCGCCGCGACCGCCGTCTTCACCCCACCAGCCGTCAACGTCGCGACCGGCGGCTGCTCGAGCACCTCGATGCTCAGGCCGTGGGGAAAGCTCGCGTGCACGCGCACGTCGCCCACCACCGGATAGGACGCCACCGCCGCACGCAGCTTCGAAGTGCTCACGTCGAGCGTGCTCATGCGCTTCGCCGCGCTCGTCAGCGCCGCGTCGATCGCCTGTGCATCTGAGCCGTGCACGCCGCTCACGCGCACGTGCTGCACCGCCACGAGCGAGGAATGGCGCAACCACAGCCAGCCGCCGCCGAGCAGCGGCAGCGCGATCATGCTCGCCAGCACGGCGATGCGCAGGCGCTTGCGCGCACGCACCAATGCCCAACCACCAGACAGCCCGTGTGCGAGTCCCACCGGAGCGCGCAGCAGGTGCGCAATCGCCACGTCGATTGGACTTGCCGCGCGTCCGCCTGCGCCGCGGCTGCTCGCGCGCTTGCGGGGCGCGCCAGCGCGATTCCGGCGCGCCTTCGTGCGCGCCGGCGGACGGGTGAGGCTGCCGATTCCCAGCCGGCCGGCAAACGAGCGATCCATCGGCCTCTTCCTTCGACCTTCGTGCGCGAACCCCTACAAGCTGCTCACGCCGTCTCCAACAGGCTCCCCACGCCCTCTCTGCCTATGCCGCCAGGAGGCTACGGGCGAGCGCGTCCACGTCCCCCGCGCCCATCACCACGCACACATCGCCTGCTCCGAGCACGCCGTCGAGCACCGACGCCGCCGCGTCGAAGCTCGGCAGCCAGAAGACGGCGCGTCCGCGCGCCGCATCGGCTGCCGCCTCGGCGATCAGCAGGCCGCTCACGCCCGGGTGCTCCTCCGCGCGCTCGCGCGCCGGATAGACGTCGAGCACGACCATCACGTCCGCCCCCGCCAGCGCGCGGCCGAAGTCGCGCGCGAGCAGCTCAGTGCGCGAGTACAGATGGGGTTGGAAGACAGCCACCAGGCGCCCGTGCTCGAGCGTACGTGCCGCATCGAGCGTCGCCGCCACCTCCGTCGGGTGGTGCGCGTAGTCGTCGTACACGAGCGCCCCTGCGCGGCTGCGTCCGAGCAGCTCGAAGCGTCGACCCGCGCCGTGGAAGCCCGCCAGCCCCGCGATCGTCCCGGCGCTCTCCGCGCCCGCCAGCCGCGCCGCCTCCAGCGCCGCCGTCGCGTCCAGCACGTTGTGCGCCCCCGGCACCGCCAGGCGCACCTGCTCGCCGCGCCACTCGAAGCTCGAGCCGTCGCTCAGCAGAGTCGGCGAGGCGGCGTCGAAGGTCACGAGCTCGACCCCCTCCGGCTGCTGCGGCGCCAGCGCCAGCAGCTCCGGCCGGTCCCACACGACCCGTGCCGCGCTCGCCCGCGCGAGGAAGGCTGCAAACGCCTCGCGCAGCTCCGCCAGCGAGGCGAACATCGCGTGGTGGTCGAGCTCGACGTTCGTCAGCACCGCGATCTCCACGTCCAGGCTGAGCATCGAGCGATCCGACTCGTCGGCCTCGACGACCAGCCACTCCCCCTCGCTCCAATGGGCGTTCGGCAGGCCGCCGCCGATCGGCGCGCCGATCAGCCACCCCGGATCGGCGCCCGCCGCGCGCAGCGCGTGCGCGAGCATCGACGAAGTCGTCGTCTTGCCGTGCGTGCCCGCCACCGCGATCGTGCGGCGCAGCGCGCTCAGCTCGCCCAGCAGCTCTGCGCGGGCGCGCTCCGGGATTCCTCGCTCGCGCGCCGCCGCGCGCTCGGCGTTCTCCGCCGGGACGGCCGAGGAGTAGACCAGCTCGACGCCCTCGCCCGCCGGCACGTTCGCCGCGTCGTGGCCCACGTGCGCATCCAGCACGCCGTCCTCGCGCAGCCGCTGCAGATAGGGGCTGCTCGCGCCGTCCGAGCCGCTCACCTGCGCGCCCAGTGCGTGCGCCGCGCGCGCGTACGCGCTCATGCCTGCGCCGCCCACGCCGACGAAATGCAGGCGCCGCCCGTCCCACGGGTGCTCCCCGCTCATCCGCCCGCGACCTCCAGCAGCTCCCTCGCGACCTCGCCCGCCGCGTCCGGCCGCGCCAGCGAGCGCGACGCCGCCGCCATGGCCGCGAGCCTCGCGCGATCGGCCAACAGCTCCGTCACCTGCTCGGCCAGGCGCGCCGCCGTCAGCTCGCCGTCCGGGATCACCACCGCCGCGCCCGCCTCCGTCATCCAGCGCGCGTTGGCGCTCTGGTGATCCCCCGCCGCGTGCGGATAGGGCACGAGCACCGCCGGCACGCCGTGAGCCGCGATCTCGAACACCGAGCCGCCCGCGCGCGCCACGGCGAGGTCGGCCACCGCCAGCGCATCGGCGAAGTCCGGCTCCTGAAGATAAGCGCGCAGGTCATAGCCCGGCGGCAGCCCGCGCTCGAGCAACTGCGGGTAGTCGCGCTCGCCCGCGATGTGCAGCACGCGAAATGCACCTCCCGCCGGCCCCGTCGCGGGGCCCGAAGAAGCGCCCGCGAAAGCCTCCGCCGCGGCCTCGTTGATCGAGCGCGCCCCGAGCGAGCCGCCGAACACGAGCACGCACGTCTCCCCTGCCCCGATCCCCAGCCGCTCGCGCGCCGTGCGCTCGTCGCGCCCCGAGGACGGGATCGGCCGGCCCGTAACGCGGTAGCGCTCGCCCTCTCGCCCGGGCAGTGGGAAGGACAGGCAGACGCGGCGCGCGAACGGTGCCATCAGCCGGTTGGTCAGGCCGAGATGGCTGTCCGCCTCGGTCAGCACGAGCGGAATGCGCAGCGTGATCGCTGCCAGCGCGACCGGCCCTGCGACGTAGCCGCCACCGCCCATCACCGCGTCCGGCGCCAGCCGCTTGAGCAGTCCCCGCGCCCGCGGCAGCGCGAGCGCCGCCCGCAGCAGCGCGCGCAGCGCCTTCAGCGGGTTGCTGCGACTGAGGCCTTCGACCGAGATCGCGTGCAGGGGGAAGCCCGCCGCCGGTACGAGCGTCGCCTCGGCGCGCCCGGCGCCGATGAACTCGACCTCCGCGCCCTCAGCCCGCAGCGCGGCGGCCACCGCGAGCGCCGGCACCACGTGCCCCGCCGTGCCGCCGGCGGCGATCACGATCCTCTTCTGCTGGCTCACGGTCCCATCGTGCCTGTTCGCGCGCCCTTGCGTCGGCAGAGCGCTTGCGCGGGCTCGCCACCGCGCGCACGTGCGCAGTGCCCCCGTTGGCCACGTTCAGCAGCAGCCCCATCCCCGCGAGCATCACGATCAGGCTGCTCGATCCATAGGAGACGAACGGCAGCGGCACGCCTGTCAGCGGCGCCAGGCCGAGCACGGCGAACACGTTCAAGAGCGCCTGGGAGACGATCAGCGTGGTCACGCCGACCGCGATCAGCGCGCTCTGCATGCTGCGCGCGCCCTTTGCCGCGCGCAGGCCCGCGTAGGCGATCAGGCCGTAGAGGAACAGCAACGCGCACACGCCGATCGCACCGAGCTCCTCGGCGACAACGGCCAGGATGAAGTCCGTCGGCGCCTCCGGCAGGTAGAAGATCTTCTGCACCGACTGGCCCGGCCCGACGCCGAACAGTCCGCCTGAGCCGATCGCGATCTGGCCCTGCACCGCCTGGAAGCCGCTGCTCGAGGCATGCGCCCACGGGTCGAGGAACGACGTCAGGCGGGCTCGCGCGTACGGTTTGACGATCGCGTACATGACGACCGCCGCGAACGCGCAGCCGCAGACGATCGCGAGGTTGCGCATCGGGATCCCCGCCGCCACCAGCAGCGAGATCGTGATGAACGCGATCACCATCGCCGTGCCGAGGTCCGGCTGGGTCACGACCAGGAGAATCGCCCCGCCCACCACGACCAGCAGCGGGCGCGAGAGATCGCGCAGATCGTGCACCCGCTGCGGGCGCTTGGCCAGCAGCGTCGCGCCGTACAGCACGAGCGCGATCTTCATCAGCTCCGAGGGCTGGAACTGCAACGGCCCGGCGCCCATCCAGCGTTTCGCGCCGTTGACGCTCACGCCGATGTGCGGCACGTGCACGGCCAGCACGAGCACGAACGAGATTGCCAGCAGCGGACCCGTGATCGTCTGCACTTTGGCCACGCCGTCGCGCGCGAGCACGCGCATCAGCACGAGGCCGATCGCGCCGTAGATCAGGTACTTGACGAGGTAGCCGCTGCCGTTGCCGTGACCCTGCAAGAGCGACGTGGCCGAGGAGGCGCTGTAGACCATCACCGCGCCGAACGCCAGCAGGCACAACGTGGCCGTGAGCAGGATGCGCTGCTCCAGCGGCTGGCTCGCCGCCTTCGCGCTGTTGCGGCCGCGTTTGGCCCCTCGCAGGGATCGAGCTGCCCCGGGAGGACCGGCGCTCCTTGCCGCGGCTGATGGCATTGGAGCTGACTTCGCTGCCGGTGAGGCTAACCCTGCAATTTTTCGACCAGCTCGCGGAATCGCTCGCCGCGGGCTTCGAAGTCGGCGAACTGGTCGAAGCTCGCGCAGGCCGGCGAAAGCAGCACAACCGGTCCGTCCCCGCCCGGCCCACCGACTGCCTCGGGGTCGCACGCCGCCGCGTCCGCCGCTGCCGCGATCGCCCGCTCCAGATCGCCGCATTCGAGCACGGTCGGGGGGATGTTGGCGAGCGCCGTGGCGATCGTCGCCGCGTGTTCGCCGATCAGATAGACCCCCGCGCAGGCGCTTGCCACCGGCTCGCGCAGGCTCGTGAAGTCCTGGCCCTTGCCCTGCCCGCCGAGGATCAGGTGAAGTGGGCGTCCCGCGAACGCCTCGAGCGCGACCAGCGTGCTCGCCACGTTCGTCGCCTTCGAGTCGTTGACGAACAGCACGCCGTCTAGCTCGGCTATCTCCTCGAGGCGGTGCGCCACGCCCGGGAACGAGGCGAGCCCCGCCCGCACCGCCCGCCGATCGATCCCGCGCGCCAGGCACGCCGCCGCCGCCGCCATCGCGTTCTCCACGTTGTGGCGCCCGCGCAGGCGCATCTCGGCCAGCGCGATCAGCGGACTTCCCTGCCACCACAGCTCGCCGTCGAGCTCGAACAGCGCCGCCTCCGGCTCCCAGCCGAACTGCACCCGGCGCGCCTCGCCCGGGATCGCCGGCGCGCCGACCCAATCGATCCGCTCGCCCAGATCGGCCGGGAAGACCGCGACGTCCTCCTGCCCCTGACGCGCGAACACTTCGAGCTTCGCCGCCGCGTAGGCCTCGAGCGTGCCGTGGCGGTCGAGATGGTCCGGCGTGATGTTGAGCAGCACCGCCGCCTGCGGAGCAAAAGTGAGCGTGTCTTCGAGCTGGAACGAGGACGCCTCACAGACGACCGTCGCCCCCGCCTCCAGCTTGCCGATCAACGAGCTCAGCGCCGTGCCGACGTTGCCCGCGACCGCGACCGGCACGCCCGCCTCGCGGTGGATGTGGCCGATCAGCTCGACCGTCGTCGTCTTGCCGTTCGTGCCCGTCACCGCGACGAACTCGTTCGCCAGCAGACGCCACGCCAGCTCGAGCTCGCCCAGCACCGGCGTCCCGCGCTCGCGCGCCCCGGCGATCGCCGGGGCATCGGCCGGGACGCCGGGACTCTTCACCACCACACCGACGCGATCGAGCAACGCCGTCCCATCTCGATCATCCAAATAAAGATCCACCCCGGCAGCCTCGAGCGCCGTCGTGCCCGGTGGAGAGCCGGCGTCGAGGCCGATCACCTGCTCGCCGCGTGCGCGAAGCGCCAGCGCCGCGGCCGCGCCCGAGCGCGCCAGGCCGACGACCAGATACGGGCCGGCCGGGATCGCGGGCCGCGCCTTCACCTCAGCTGATGCTCTGGCGGTAGATCGTGAAGCCGATCGCGCAGCAGATCGCCGCGACGATCCAGAAGCGCAGGATGATCTTCGTCTCAGACCACGCGCGCAGCTCGAAATGGTGATGGATCGGCGCCATCAGGAAGACCCGTTTGCGCGTCGTCTGGAAGGAGATCACCTGGATCACGACCGACAGCGCCTCGATCACGAAGATGCCACCGAGCAGCACCAACAGGAGCTCGGTCTTCGTCATCACAGCCAGCCCCGCGATCGCCCCGCCGAGGCCCAGCGAGCCCGTGTCGCCCATGAAGATCGTCGCCGGGAAGGCGTTGAACCAGAGGAAGCCGATGCAGCCGCCGACGAGGCAGCCCGCGAGCATCGCCAGGTCGTCCTCGCCCGTGATGAACGTGATGCCGATGTAGGCCAGCAGCACGATCGCCGCGCAACCCGCCGCCAGGCCGTCGAGGCCATCCGTCAGGTTGACCGCGCTCGTCGTGCCCGCCACCACGAGGTAGATCAGCAGCGGATAGAACACGCCCAGGTCGATCTGGTAGTCGACGAAGCGCAGCCTCAGCGTCGGCGCCAGATGCGCCTCGTGCCGCGCGATCCACCACAGGCCGAGCGAGATCACGATCGTCACGATCAGCTTCGTGCGCGCGCGCAGGCCGAGCGAGCGACGCTTGACGAGCTTCGTGTAGTCGTCCGCGAACCCCAGAAGCGCGCACGCGATCATCGCGCCGAACACGCCTACCGAGCGCCAGTCGTAGTCCGTCAGGATCAGGAACGGAACAGAGATCGCCAGGAAGATGATCACCCCGCCCATCGTCGGCGTGCCCGCCTTCTGATGATGGCCCTCCGGACCGTCCTCGCGGATGTGCTGGCCGAACTCGCGCTCGCGCAGGAACTCGATGAACTTCGGGCTCAAGAACAGGCAGATGAGCAGCGCCGCCGTTCCGCCGAACAGGATGCTCCCCATCAGCCCTCCTGCGCCTGCGCCGCGCCGAGCGCCTCGGCGACCCGCTCGAGGCCGACGCCGCGCGAGCCCTTTACGAGCACCGTGTCGCCCGCGTCCAGCAGCGTCTGCAAGAGCTCCGCCGCCGCGCCCGCGTCGGCCACCGCGTAGGACTCGCCCTCGAACTCGCTGCGCATCTCCGCCGCCAGCGGGCCCACCGTCACGAGCAGATCCACCCCCTGCTCCGCCGCGTGCAGGCCGACTTCCCGGTGCAGTC
The DNA here is from genome assembly GCA_963714215.1 of uncultured Solirubrobacteraceae bacterium. Taxonomy (GTDB): domain Bacteria; phylum Actinomycetota; class Thermoleophilia; order Solirubrobacterales; family Solirubrobacteraceae; genus Palsa-744. The sequence continues at coordinate 180,974 of CAVQNP010000002.1, read as the reverse complement.
GCGCCGTCTCCGGGCCCAGCTCGAGCATGTCGCCGAGCACCGCCAAGCGCCGCGCCGGGGCCGTCTTCGCCAGGTCGTCGATCGCCGCGCGCATGGACATCGGGTTGGCGTTGTAGCAGTCGTTGATCACGATCACTCCGTCCGCCAGCTCCAGGCGCTCGCCCCGCAGCGCCGAGAAGCGCACGTGCAGCGGACCGCCCGGATCGAGCCCGAGCGCGAGCGCCGCCGCGCTCGCCGCAAGCAGGTTGCGCAGGTTGTGCGCCTGGCTGAACGACGGTTGCAGCTCGAGCTCGCGGCCATGTGCGCGAATCAGAACGCTTCCGTCGGACAGGACCTGCTCCAGCGTCACATCCGCGCGCTCGCCGAACGTGACCGTTTTCAGATCCGCCCGCAGATGCGGCTCCAGCAGCGGGTCCTCGACCGGCACCACGATCGTGCTGCCTGCCGCCAGCCCCGCGATCAACTCTGCCTTCGCCGCCGCGATCGCCTCGAGCGACCCGAGCAGCTCGAGGTGCACCGGGCCGACGTTGACGATCACGCCCACGTCCGGGTCCGCGATCGCCGTCAGCTCCGCGATCTGCCCCGCGCCGCGCATCGCCATCTCCAGCACGAGCACCTCCGTGTCAGCCGGCGCCGCCAGCAGCGCCAGCGGCAGGCCGATCTCGGTGTTGTAGTTCTGCGGGCTCGCCACCGTGCGCCGTTGCGCGCCCGCGATCGCCGCGAGGATGTCCTTCGTCGAGGTCTTCCCCGTCGAGCCAGTGATCCCGACCACCTTCGCGCCGCGCTCGCCGAGCTCTGCCCGCCAGGCCCGCGCGAGCGCCTGCAGCGCCGACAGCGGGTCCTCGTGCGTGAGCACCGCGCCGCTCGCCGCCGTGCTCTCGCCGCCCGCCGCGCTGCCGCCGCGCGCTGCCGTGCGCGCCGCCTCGCCATGCTCGGGCGGCACCAGCACGCCCCACGCCCCCGCCTGCAGCGCGTCCGCCGCGTGCTCAGCCCCGTGGGCGTGCTCGCCCGGCAGCCCGACGAACAGGTCGCCGCTGTCCACCGCGCGCGAGTCGATCACCGCGCGCAGCGGTCCCGTCTGCGGGTCCTCCCCGCGCGGGCGCTCGAGCGCCTCCGCCCCGGCCTCCGAGGCCACGCGCACAACGTCCCAGCTCCTCACGAGCGACCCCCGCGCACGCGCAGCGCCTTGCGCGCCACCGCCACGTCGTCGAACGGCACCTTGCGACCGCCCGCGAACTCCTGCCCCTGCTCGTGGCCCTTGCCCGCGATCACGAGCACGTCACCCGCCTGCGCCGCCGCGATCGCCTCATCGATCGCGATCGCGCGGTCCGTCACCGAGCGCACGAGCGGCTGCGCCGGCACCCGGGCCACGCCGGCCATGATCTCCGCGATGATCTGCTCCGGGTCCTCCGAGCGGGGGTTGTCCGAGGTGACGAACGTCATGTCCGCCAAGCGCGCCGCGATCTCGCCCATCAGCGGGCGCTTGCCACGATCGCGATCGCCGCCCGCGCCGAACACGCAGAGCACGCGCCCGCCGTCGAGGAGCGCGCGCGCCGCGCCGAGCACGTTCTCCAGCGAATCCGGCGTGTGCGCGTAGTCGACCAGCACCGCGAAGCCCTGACCCTCGTCCACCGGCTCAAAGCGTCCCGGGACGCGAACGCCGCGCTCGAGCGCCCCGAGCAGCGGCTCCAGCTCTCCGCCGAGCGCGTGCACCGCCGCCAGCGCACCGAGCGCGTTGGCGACGTTGAAGCGTCCCGGCATCGGCAGGCGCACCTCGCGCACGCCGCTCGCCGTGCGCAGGTTGAAGGCGGCGCCTGCGAAGTCGAAGCGCAGCGTCTCGGCGACGTAGTCCGCTGCGAGGCGCTCGTCGCCCGGCGGTTGCACCGCGAACGTGAGCGCGCCGTCGAGTTCCGTCGCCAGCCGCGCGCCGTAGGGGTCGCCGACGTTGATCACGCTGACGCCCGGGCGATGCTCGATGAACAGGCGGCGCTTGGCGAGGAAGTAGTCCTCCATCGTGTCGTGGAAGTCGAGGTGGTCCTGCGTGAGGTTCGTGAAGATCGCCGCCGCGAAGTGCACCGCGTCGGCGCGGCCGAGCTCGAGCGCGTGCGAGGACACCTCGATCGCGCACCCGCCGTCGCCGCCGTCCAGCATCGCGCGGAACACCGCCTGCAGGTCGATCGCCTCCGGCGTCGTGCGGGTCACCTCCCGCTCCTGCCCGCCGACGATCGAGGTGACCGTGCCGAGCAGCCCGCACTGCTCGCCCACCGCCTCCATCAGCGCGCGCACGAGGTAGGCCGTCGTCGTCTTGCCATTCGTGCCCGTGATGCCGACCACGCGCAGCTGCGCCGTCGGATCACCGTAGAAGCGCGCTGCGATCGGCGCCATCGCCGCGCGTGCCGAGGAGACGAGCACTTCCGGCACGCCCAGTGAGAGCCAGCGCTCCACGACCAGTGCCGCCGCTCCCGCCTGCAGCGCCTGCGGCGCGAACTCATGCCCATCACGCTCAAATCCGCTGACGCAGAAGAACAGCTCACCGCCGCTCACCGTTCGACTGTCGTAGGCCAGGCCCGTGATCTGTGCGCCGAGATCGCCGGTGGCCTCAAGCGCCAGACCGGCGGTCAACTCGTCGAGCCTCATCGCCCGGATGCTATCCAGGCGGGATGCGCAGGTAAGGCAGCGCGAAGCTCATGATCTGGCCGAACGCAGGCGCCGCCACCGTGCCACCGAAGATCGAGCCGTTCTGCGGTTCGTCGACGATCACCGCGCACAGCAGCTTGGGGTGTGACGCCGGCGCGAAGCCCATGAACGAGGCCACGTAGCGGCTTTTCGAGTATTCGCCCGTGGCCTCGTCGACCTTGCTCGCCGTGCCCGTCTTGCCTGCGAGCTGATAGCCCGGGATCGAGACCTCGCTGGCCGTGCCGCCCGGCGCGAGCACACCCTCGAGCATCTGGCGCAGCGACGCGGCCGTCGCACTGGAGATCACCCGGTGCCCGGCCGGCGCGCCCTGCGCTTCTGAGCCCACCTTGGCAATGATGTGTGGGGGGCGCAGGATGCCGCCGTTGGCGATCGCCGCATAGGCCGTGGCCATCTGCAGCGGCGTGACCAGCTGGCCCTGGCCGATCGGCAGGTTGCCCATCGAGGAGCCCGAGTACTTGGCGACCGGCAGTACCTGGCCGATTTCCTCGCCCGGCAGCTCGACGCCCGTGCGCTTGCCGAAGCCGAACTTGCTGACCCACTGCGAGAAGTCGTTCTTGCCCTCGCGCGCGCCGATCTCGATCGCGCCGACATTGCTCGATTGCGCGAGGATCTGCGCCGTGCTCAGCGACTCATCGCCGTGTTCGGTGTCGTCGTGGATCGTGCGGTCGGCGACCTGGATCTTGTCCGGCACGAAGAAGCTCGAGCTCGGCGTGACCAGCCCCTGCTGCAGCGCGCCCGCAACCGTGAACGCCTTGAACGTCGAGCCCGGTTCGTAATCGAAGCCGACGGCGCGGTTCTGCAGCGCTTCCGGAGAGGAGCCAGCGGGGTCGTTCGCGTTGACCTGGGGCCAGTTGGCCATCGCCAGGATCGCACCGCTGTTGGGATCCATCACGATCGCCGTCGCGTCTTTCGGGCTGAACACGCGCCCGACCGCCGAGAGCACGTCTTCCGTGCGCTGCTGGATGTTCGCGTCGAGCGTCAGCGAGAGCGACGTGCCCGGCTGCTCCGGGTGCGGTTCTGAGATTGACACCGGCTGCCCGATCGCGTCGCTGACGACGTGGCGCTGGCCCGTACGTCCGTGCAGCAGTGCGTTGCGCGAGTACTCAAGACCTGACAGGCCGTTGCCTTCGGTGCCCACCACGCCGAGCACCTGAGCCGCCAGATCGCCGCGCGGATATACGCGGCGCATCACAGGGGCACCGGCAATCCCGGCGATCTTCAACGCCATCAGCGCGTGCGCCTGCTTGGCCGGCAGCGCGCGCTTGAGATAGACGAAGCCGCTGCGCTCCGACAGCAGGCGCAGCACCTGATCCTGCGGCTTGCCCAGCAGCGGCGCGATCTTCTGCGCCGTCTGCAGCGGGTTCTTCACGAGGTACGGCGTCGCCGAGATGTCCTGCGCCGGCTCGGAGACCGCCAGGTCGACGCCGTTGCGGTCGCTGATCGAGCCGCGCTGCGCCGGCACCGCTTCGTAGGTCAGCTGCTGTGTGGCCGCCGCTTTGCGCAGGCTGCTGCCCTTCAGGCCGCCCAGGTACAGCGTGCGACCGCCGGCGAGGATCAAGAGGAGAAAGAACAGCCCGAAGATCCCCCCGATCCGGCGCTGGACGATCGCCACAGGCTCAGCCTCCCGAGGAGCTCGCGGCGCTCCCACCAGACGGTTCCGTTTCGGCCGAGCCGGCGCTCGACGCTTCCGGCGCCGATTCGCTGCTCGAAGCTTCGCTCGAGGCGCTCGATTCGCTCGAGGCGCTCGATTCGCTCGACGCGCTCGATTCGCCGCTCGCTTCTTCGGAGGCACCCGAGGAGGCGCGCGCTTCGGAGGATTCTTCGCCCGTGCCTGCCGAAGTGGCCGCCGCTTCGCTCGATTCGCCTTCGCTCGTTTCGCCCGAGCTCGCGGATGCGGCTTCGGCAGCGCTTGCTTCGCGCGCCTGGGCTGCCGCGTGGGCGGCGCTCGCGAGCGTCGCCGCTGCCTTGCCTACGTCGCCGCGGCCGCTCGCCGGCAGGAAGCGCAGCGCCCCGATGGGGACGAAGGCCATGCCGAGCTTCGCCGCGCTCTGCTCCACGCGCGTGCCTGCCGCGAGTTCTGAGTTTTCGATGCTGAGCGCCGCGTTCTCGCGCTGCAGCAGCGCCTCGTGCTCCAGCGCGCGGCCGATGCCGCCGTTGAGCTTGAGCAGCCCGAGCTGCAACGTGACGATGCCGATCAGCGCGAACGCGACCAGCCCGATCCACACTCGGCCGCGAATCAGGCGGTCGAGCAGGCGGTGCTGGGCGAGGCTCTCGAGCGCCGAGAGCAGGCCGACGACGAGCCCCGGCTGGTCCGCCGCGACGCCCGTCGCGGGTCGGCGTGGCGCGGTGGCCGGGCGCGCCGGTCCCGAGATGCGCCGCGGTCCACGCGGCGCCGGGGCGCGGCGCGGCCTGACCGTCGGGGCTGCTGCGGCTGCGGGCGGCGTCATCGTTGCTCCTCGCGCGCTTCGTCGCGGAGCTTGCGCGCGGCGCGCAGACGCGCCGAGGAGGCGCGCGGGTTACGTTCGACCTCATCCGCCGAGGGCACAATCGAGCGGCGCGTGAGCAGCGTGGCCTCGGGCTCGCGACCACAGGCGCAGACGGGCAAGTCGGGCGGGCACACGCAGCCCTGAGCGCGCGCCGCGAGGAAGCGCTTGACGCGCCGGTCCTCGAGCGAGTGAAAGGAGATGCCGGCGATCACCCCGCCGTCGCGCAGCAGGCCCCACGCAAGCGGCAGCGCCTGGTCGAGCTGGTCGAGCTCGTCGTTGACCGCGATCCGCAGCGCTTGGAACGAGCGCTTGGCGGGATGGCCGCCGGCGAAGCGCGCCGGGGCCGGAAGCGCCGAATTGATCGCCTCGACGAGCTCGAGCGTCGTCTCGATCGGCGCCTGCGCGCGCCGGCGCACGATCGCGCGTGCGATCGCGCCGGCGTGGCGCTCCTCGCCGAAGTCGCGCAGCGTGCGCGCGAGCCGACGCTCGTCCCACGTGCTCACGATCTCCCGCGCGCTCAGCTCCTGCGCCGGATCCATGCGCATGTCGAGCGGGGCCTCATACGAATACGAGAACCCGCGCTCGCGCGCGTCCACCTGCATCGAAGACATACCCAGGTCGAAATACGCCACGTCGGCGCGCACCCCTTCGCGGGCGAGCAGCTCGAGCGCTTCGGCGTAGCCGGCGCGGATGAAGCGCACCGAGCACTCGACGTCCGCTGCGAGCTGCGCAAAGCGCTGCTCGGCGAGCGGGTCACGGTCAATCGCGATCAGCGTTCCCGCCGCCCCGAGCCGCTCGGCCACCAGCCGTGCGTGCCCGCCGTCGCCGAAGGTGCAGTCGATCGCCGTCTGACCTGGCTGGGGGTCGAGCAGCTCGAGCAGCTCGTCGGCCAGCACAGGCACGTGGCCGCGCGTCCCGATCGGGGCGTCGCGGCATGCGGCCTCGCGCTGTCCGGCACGCGCGGCAGCGCTCGACGGCCGCCCGCGTGGGGGGCGTCGCTGGGATCGTCTCATCTCAAGCAGTGTCGTCGACATTCGCTGTGATCTCGGCGACGCCGCTCAGCAGCATCGGTCGATGCTCGTCCCAGGCGTCCCTGCTCCACAGCTCCAGGCGATCGCCGGCGCCCACCACGACGACCTCCTTGCGCAGTTGCGCGTGGTCGGAGAGGAAGCCCGGCACCATGATCCGCCCGGCCGCGTCCAGATCCGCGTCCTGCGAGCTGCCGTAGAAGAAGCGCTCGAGCTCGCTCAGGCGTGGCGACAGCGGCGGCAGCTCCGCGAGCGCTCGCTTGCTGTAGCGCTCGTACTCCTCCGGGTGCCACACGCCGACGCACGGCTTCAGGTCGACCGGCATTGCGAGCACTACCCCCTCGGCGAGCGCGGCTCGATAGCGCGCCGGCACCGTGAGGCGGTTCTTTGCATCGAGCGTATGGTCGAACGTGCCACGAAAGGGGACCACTTGGGGGACTCCAAAATTGATTACCGAGCCGAGGTGGAGGAGTGGGAGGAGCCCCTCCACCCCGGCTCGCTGTCGCGAACATATCCCACTTCCTCCCACAACGCAACCCTAATTGCACATTTTCTCCCACCCGACCGCTCGAATGACGTCGAACGTGGGAAAACGCCTGCTCAGCGCCTGCTTTCCGGGGCACGGTCCAGGCGCGATCGAGGGCGCCGAATCTGCAAGGCCGGGTGCAGATCGATCAGCTGAACGCCTGCTTGCAGACACGCGTTCCCGCGTTCTCCCAAGCACCGGCCGCGTTTCTCCGCGCGAGTCGTAACTCCAACCGCATGTGGCGGACCGCCTACGGTGGGGCAAGCGCGGCTCGCCGGCCACGCCAGCCGCTACGATCGCCCGCGATGGCTCCGAGGCTAAGGCTGCTGCCCCTGCCCGCCCTGCTCGCAGCGGCCGTGCTCGCCGGCAGCGGCTGCGGCTCGAGCCCCACCGGCACCTCCGTCGACCCCGCAAACGCGGTCCCCGCGTCGGCCGCGCTTTACGCCGGCGCGGTCGTGCGCCCCGAAGGATCGCTGCAGAAGCGGGCAAGCGCGGCCGGACGCGCGCTCACGCACCAAGCCGACCCCTACCTGCGACTGCTCGGCGCGCTGCAGACACCCGGCTCGCCCTCCCTCGACTACAAGCACGACGTCGCCCCGTGGCTCGGCCCGCGCGCCGGCGTGTTCCTCAGCTCCGGCGGCGGTTCGAGCGAAGCGGCGATCTCGCGGCTGCTGACGCTCGTGCAGCAGGGGTTGCTCGGAAGCTCCTCCGGCGGCGGCTCGTTCCCATTCGCCGCCCACTCCGCCGAAGGCGCGATCGTGCTCGACACGCGCGATACGGCCAAGGCCCGCTCGTTCGTGCAGATGCTCGCCAAGCGCGCCGGCGCGCACACGAGCAGCTACCGCGGCATCTCCTACCAACTCGGCAACGGCCTCGCCTTCGCCGTCGTCTCGCGCCTGGCCGTGATCGGCACCGAGCCGGCGCTGCACTCGGTGATCGACACGACCTCCGGCGGCGGACTCGCGCTTGCCCACTCCCCCGGCTACTCGAAGCTTCAGGGCGCCACGCCGGCCGGCGTGCTCGCCCACGTGTACGCCAACCCCGGCGCCGTCAGCGAAGGCGCGAGCAAGTCACGTGCCCAGGGCGCCGCCTCGGCGCTCGCGCTGCTCGCCGGGCAACGGCTGCTGAACGTCTCGCTTGTGCCGACCAGCAGCTCGTTTGCGCTCGATGTCGACGCGGTCGCACCCGACAGCGGCAGCACCGCCACGGGCGCCGCGGGCGGGCTGCTCACCGCGAGCCCCGAAGCCTCACGGGCACTTGGCGAACTCCCCGGCGAATCGTGGCTCGCCGTCGGCCTCGGCAATCTCGGCGGCACGCTGAGCGCGAACGCACAGGCGCTGCAAGGGCTGACCTCGCTCGCCAGCCTGCTGACCGGGTCAAGCAACTCGGCGCCGAGCGCCGGATTGAGCGTGACCGGCCTGGTCGAAGGACTGCTCAAGCCGCTCACCGTGCTCGGCGCGAACACCGCCGAGACCAAGCGCGACTTCGCCAGCTGGATGGGCGCGGCCGGCCTGTTCGCCTCCGGCACCGGCCTGCTCGAACTGAGAGGCGGGATCGTGATCGACTCGAAGAGCCCCACGCGCTCGCGCGCCGCCGTGGCAAAGCTCGGCGCGATGCTGCGCCAAGGCGGCGGCTCGGTGCAGCGCACCTCGATCGCCGGCACCGACGCCGCTGTGGCAGTGCATCTGAGCGGGCTCCCCGTCGAGCTCGATATCGCCGACGGGCGCGATTCCAGCGGCAACACGAAGTTCGTGATCGGGCTCGGCGAACAGTCGGTCGAAGCGGCGCTCAACCCGTCCGGCATGCTTTCCGGGGCCACCTCCTACGGCAGCGCCTCAGCCGCCCTCGGCGAAAGCATCCAACCGAGCGTGCTGGTCGAATTCCCGACGCTGCTAGGCCTGCTCGAAGGGGTCGGCCTGAGCGAAGACCCGACGATCGCGCCACTCGTGCCCTACCTGCGATCGCTCGGCACGCTCTCCGGCGGCGGCAAGAGCGTCGGCGGCGGGATCGAACGCTTCCGCCTCGTGCTCGGCCTGCAGGGCAGCGGCTGAGGGCCGCCCGGCGGCGCCGAGTCCCAGCGGACGTGGGGTCCAGCGCGCGTCGACGCCACCGGACGCCGAGTCTCAGCCGACGTCGAAGGCGCGGTAGAACACGACGCGCCCGTTGCTGACACGGTCCACGCCGTAGCGTGAGAGAGTCGTTTCGCCGCTCGCCAGCACCGAGTAGGTGCCGAGCACCGAGTGTCTGTCGCGCGTCTGAAAGAAGCGATCGATCACCGTCTGGCGATCGTTGCCGCGCTCTGCGGCGCGACGGATGGCGTCGAGCACGACGCTCATCGCCTCATACCCGTACAGCGCGTAGGGACCCGGCTGACCGCCGAAGTGGCGCCTGTAGTCGGCGAGCACGGCAGCAGCCGGCGAGGGGTAGTCGGCGCGCGGCAGGATCGGCGTCGTCAGGTAGGTCTGCGGCCCGGCCGCGCCGATTGCGGCCGTGAACGACGGGTCCTCCAGCGAGCTCGTCCCGAGCAGCAGCAGCTTCGGATCGGCGCTGTGAAGCGCATGCCACAGCGCTGCCGTCCCGGGCTGGGGGCCGCCGGCGAAGAACACGGCGTCGGGCTTGGCGCGCGCGATCTTTTCGGCCTCCCCCGCGTAGGCGGCCGGCGTGGGCGCCGTGGTGAGGATGCTGTCGTGCGCGGCGAGCGCGATGCCGGCGTGCTGAGCCTCGCCCGCCACGATTTCAGCCAACGGCAGCTCGAACGGATCCTGGTTGTCGAGCACGTAGAGCTTGCGCACCCCAAGCGCCTGCATCAACTGCACCTGTGCATCCGCCTGGCTCTGGTCTCCCGGCTGCAGTCGGCCGAAGGTGCGTTTGCCGCTCGGATAGAAGCGCTCGGGCTCGTCCTGCCCGGCGTCGAGCGAGGAGGTGAGCCCGACATAGGGGCTGCTCGGGCTGATCTGAAGAATCCCCGCGGCGTTGATCAGCGGCAGCGAAACAGCCGTTGCAGCGGAGCCGAGCTCGCCGAGATAGGCGATCGTGCTCGTGTCCTGCGCAGCCGTCTTGGCGTTCGTCGAGGTCGCTTCCGGGTCGAGCTTGCCACTCTGCGGGTTGGCGTCGTCGAGCGAGACGTAGCCGACCTTGAACTTGCCGATGTGTCCGCCCGCCTGAGCGAGGGCCAGCCGCTCGCCGTCGACGATTTCAGCCGAGCTCGCGGCCGCGGGGCCCTGCAGCGGCAGGCTCGAGTAGACGGCCAGCTGGTTGCCGTTCGCTTCGCTGGCACCGGACACGCCCACGCCGCCACATCCGGCGAGCAGGGTCGCGGTCGCGGCGAGAGCGGCCAGGCACAGCCAGCGCACGCACACCGGCCGGTCTAGCTGCGACGGCCCGGGAGGTAGCCGGAGAGGATCTTCAGCGATGCGCCGACGAGGATGATCGCTGTGGTGAGCATGAACGAGTCAAAGCCCTTCGCTCCAAGCGCCCACAAGACGATCCACACGATCAGCCCGGCCGTGACGGTGAGGATGAATCCCATGCCGGGCGAATCCTAGCTGGCCGTCCGTCGGTCGGTCGTCGCCAGGCCGGCCGCCAGCTCGGCGACGAGCGCACCGACCGCGCCCGCCGGGTCCTCTGCCTCGCCGGCCGCCCGTACGAGCCGGGTTCCGACGATCACGCCGTCGGCGCCTGCCGCCGCAGCCTGCGCCGCCTGCTCGGGCGTGCTGATGCCGAAGCCGAGCGCGACCGGCACATCCGTGCTCGCCTTCGCCCGCGCGACGACCTCAGCGAAGCGCTCCTGCAGCGCATCGCGCTCGCCGGTCGTGCCGACGACCGAAACTGTGTAGAGGAAGCCGCGCGCGGCCGCCCCGATCTCTCGCAGGCGCTCGGGCGTCGTCGTCGGCGCGACCAGCTGCACGAGCGCGAGCCCCCACTGCTCGCAGGCCTCGCGCAGCGTCCCCGCCTCCTCCAGCGGCAGGTCGGGAACGATCACCCCACACGCGCCCGTGCGCTCGAGGCGCTCGACGAACGCCTCGACACCTGGGGCAAAGACCATGTTGGCGTAGCACATGAGCACGACCGGGACGCTCGGCGCGAGCGCGCGCGCGACCTCGAGCACGCCGCCCACGCTCGCGCCGGCGGCGAGCGCGCGGGTTCCTGCCTCGTGGATCACCGGTCCGTCGGCGAGCGGGTCGCTGTAGGGAACACCCAGCTCCAGCAGGTCGGCACCGGCCCGCACGCAGGCCTCGCCGATCGCGACCGACTGCTCGAGCGTGGGGTAGCCGGCCATCAGGTAGGGCATCAGCGCGGCGCTGCCGTGTGCGTTTGCGAATGCGTCCGCGATGCGCTGCACGCCCGTGCTCGCCTGCGTGCTCATGCGCTGCCCAGCACCTCGGCGAGATCCTTGTCGCCACGACCGGAGAGACAGACGAGGTCGAGCTCGCCGTCCTCTTGCGCGAGCACCCAGGCGAGCGCGTGGGCCGTCTCGAGCGCCGGGATGATTCCCTCCAAGCGCGCAACCTGTTTGAACGCCTCGAGCGCCTGCGCGTCGGTTACCGCGACATAGCGAGCGCGACCACTGTCGCGCAGGTACGCATGTTGCGGACCCGAGCCCGGGTAGTCGAGACCCGCGGAGATCGAGTGGGCTTCGACAATCTGGCCCTCCTCGTCCTGCATCACCGCTGAGCGCGAGCCGTGCAGGATGCCCGCACGCCCGCCGACCGTCAGCGGGGCCCCATGGCGCGGCGTGTCGATGCCCTCGCCGGCGGCCTCGACGCCGATCAGCTCGACCTGCGGATCGTCGATGAACGCCGCGAACGTCCCGATCGCATTGGAGCCGCCGCCGACGCACGCCACGACGCGCCCGGGCAGCCTGCCCTCGGCCTCGAGCAGCTGCGCGCGCGCCTCGTCGCCGATCACGCGCTGCAGGTCGCGCACGAGTGCCGGGTAGGGCGCCGGGCCGACCGCCGAGCCGATCACGTAATGCGTGTCCTGCACGTTCGTGACCCAGTCGCGAATCGCCGCCGAGGTGGCCTCCTTCAGCGTCTGCGCCCCCGCCTCGACCGGCCTCACACTCGCGCCGAGCAGTTCCATCCGCTGCACGTTCGGACGCTGGCGGCGCGTGTCCTCGACGCCCATGTAGACGACGCACTCCAGATCCAGCAACGCGCAGACGGTCGCCGTGGCGACGCCGTGCTGGCCGGCTCCCGTCTCGGCGATCACCCGCCGCTTGCCCATCCGCTTGGCCAGCAACGCCTGACCGAGCGCGTTGTTGATCTTGTGTGAGCCAGTGTGGTTGAGGTCCTCGCGCTTGAGATAGACCGAGCGACCGACGCGCTCTGAGATGCGCCGCGCCCGATAGAGCGGGCTCGGTCGCCCGGCATAGTCGCGCAGCAGCGCTTTCAGCTCGGCCTGGTAGACGGCGTCGGCGCGCGCCTCTGTCCAGGCCTGCTCGAGCTCGGCCAGAGCCGGCATCAGCGTCTCCGGCACGAACTGGCCGCCGTAGGGGCCGAAGTGGTGCTCGACCGAGGCCGCCAAGGCCGTGCTGCGCTCGACCGAGGAGCCCTCCCGCGTCTCGCTCACGCGTTACCGCCGGCCATCGCGGGCGCCGGCTGCTCGGTGCTCGCAACCGCCGCGAAGAAGTCGCGCAGCTTGTCGGGATCCTTGCGTCCCGGCGCGGCCTCGGTGCCACTGGCCGTGTCGACCGCGTATGGCGATGTCGCGGCGATCGCCGCGGCGACGTTCCCTGCATTGAGCCCGCCGCTCAGGATCAAGGGTACCTTCGAGCGGCGCGCACGCACGAGCGTCCAGTCGAACGTTTCCCCGGTGCCGCCCCGCAGCGACAGCTTGCCGGGATCCTTGGCGCGCGCGTCGAGCAGGTGGAAGTCGACGTGGAAGCGCTCCAGGTCGCGCACGTCGCCGGCCATCGAGACCTGCACGGCCTTGATCACCCGCGCGCCCGTGCGCCGAGCCGCCTCGGCGCAGAACGAAGGCCCCTCCTCCCCGTTGAACTGCAGCAGCGTCAGCCCGACGGCCTCGCTCTGCGCCACCACCTGTTCGAGCGACGCGTTGACGAACACGCCGCACAGCTCGACCTTGCGCCGCAGCGCCGAGGCGATCGTTTCGGCCTCGGCCGTCGAGCACCGGCGTGGGCTGGCGTCGTAGAAGATCATCCCGAGCGCCCACGCGCCCAGCTCGACCGCGAGCTCGCCGTCGGCGAGGTTCGTGATCCCACAGATCTTCACTCGCGGGGGCGCGTCGCTCACGCCCCCAACGGTAGCGGTCTGCCTAGCCTTCGGGGGTGGTCGGGTTGGGCACCGAATTGGGACGGCTCGCGAGCTTGACGCTCAGCGTCTTGTGTTGATAGTGGCCTTTGCCGTCGCCGCGCAGCAGTCCGACCGAGACGGTGTCGCCCGGTTTCTTCGCCGCGACGTCGGCCGCGAGGTCTTCGGAGCTCTTCACGGCCTTGCCGTCGATCGAGACGATGATGTCGCCGCCGACCGCGACCTGGCCGTTTTCGACGCTGCCGTTGACCGTGCCGCCGCGAATCCCGGCCTTTTCGGCGGGTGTGCCCTTCTGCACGCTCTGCACGAGTGCGCCGCTCTGGACGGGAAGGTTCAGCGCCTGCAGCGAGCCGTCGATCGTGAGCGAGGTCAGGCCGATGTAGGCACCGCGCACCGTGCCGCCCTTCTCGAGCTGGTCGATCTCGGACTTGGCCGTGTTGATCGGCACGGCGAAGCCGATGCCGACGCTGCCGCCGCCCGAGCCGCCAGTCTCGATCTGCGAGTTGATGCCGATCACTTCTCCGGCCTCGTTGAGCAGCGGACCACCAGAGTTGCCCGGATTGATCGGCGCGTCGGTCTGCAGCACATTGTCGATCGCAAAGCCGTTCGGCGCCGTGATCTGGCGCTGCAGCGCCGAGATCACACCGGTCGTGAGCGTACGTTCGAGGTCGAACGGGTTGCCGATCGCAAGCACCGGGTCGCCAACCTGCGCGGCGCCCGAGTTGCCGAGCGTGAGCGGGTGCAACGTGAGGCCGTCCGGATGGATGCGCAGCACGGCGAGGTCGTTGGAGGGGTCCTTGCCGACGACCTGCGCATTGACCGTCTTGCCCTTTTCGAGGCTGACCGTGACCTTGATCGCGTTCTCGACAACGTGGTAGTTGGTCAGCACCGTTCCGTTGTTGTCGATCACGATGCCAGAGCCTGTCGCCTGCCCTTGGCGCTGCTGTTCACCACCGCCGAAGAGGTTGAACGGAGATTCGGTTTTCTGCACGATCGTCGAGGTCACGAAGGCGACGCCGGGTGCGTCTTTGACGTAGATGTCGTGCGGTGTGAGTCCTTTGCTCTGCTGCGAGGCGTTGGATGGCGCGATCGGGGCGGCCTGAACGGTGGTGACGGTTTTTTCGGAGCTGTCGAGTCCGCCGAAGGCGGCGACCACGGCAACGACGACCGCTCCGCCGAGCAGCGCTGAGATGAAGGGGATCAGGAACGAGCGCTTCATGTGAGTGAATGATTGGGAGCGGCTATGAAGACGAAATAAAGCCTGGGGCCACTGTGTCTAAAGGTTCATAGCGCAGATCTAAAGGCCGACCCGGTAATTGCGTCGGCTCAGGGCGACTCGGAGCGGCCCCCGACGCGCTCGCCGAGCAGCGCGCGCAGCGCCTGCTCGGGCTCGGCGGCGCGCATCAGCGACTCACCGACGAGCACGGCGTCGACACCCTCGCGCTCGAGCTCACGCAACTGCTCGGCGGAGCCGATCCCGGACTCCGACACGACTACGACGCCATCGGGTATCCCTGCGCGCAACTGCATCGTGCGCTGCAGATCGACGCTGAAGTCGCGCAGGTCGCGATTGTTCACACCGATCAGCTCGGCGCCGACGGCGAGAGCGCGATCGAGCTCATCGCGATCGTGGACCTCGACGAGCACGTCCATGCCGAGCGTCCGTGCCTCGTCCTGAAGCGTGGACAGCTCATGATCGGAGAGCGCGGCGACGATCAGCAGCACGGCGTCTGCGCCGGCGGCGCGGGCCTCGAGCAGCTGGTACTCCTCGACGATGAAGTCCTTACGCAGAGCCGGCAGCGCGCAAAGCTCCCGCGCGGTGCGCAGATCCCCGAGCGAGCCCGCGAAGTTGGTTTCCTCGGTGAGCACCGACAGCGCGCTCGCACCGCCCCGCTCGTATGCGCTCACGAGCCCAGCCAGATCGGCGCCCTCGCGCAGCGTCCCGGCAGAGGGAGAGCGTCGCTTGAACTCGGCGACCACCGAGATCCCGGCCTGCGCGAGCGCGGCACGGAAGCCACGGGGCGTGGCCGGGAGCTCGGTGGCGCTGCGGCGAAGCTGCTCAAAGTGGCAGCGCAAGCTTGCGCTGCTCGAGCTGCTCGCGCGTGCTCTGCAGGATCCGCGCCAGCACCGAAGGCGGTGCGGCGCTCACGGCGCGACTCCGCTTGGCGCGTTGGCGTGGCTGGCGCGCACGTAGCGCCCGAGCGCTTCGGCGGCCGCCCCGTCGGCGAGCGCTGCGCGCGCCGACTCGACTCCCTCCGCGATCGAGGCGACCGCGCCGGCCGCGTAGATCGCAGCGCCGGCGTTGATCGTTGCGAGCGCGACAGCTGTCGCGGGCGCGCTCTGTACCGGCTCGGCATCTGCCCCGTAGCCGAGGATCGCACGCGTAACTCCGGCGTTGTGCTCAGGCGTGCCGCCGGCACAATCGCGCTCGAACTCCTCCGGCGTGGACTGCTCGACGCCGACGTCGCCAGGCGCCAGCATGTAGCGCTCGAGCTGATCGCCGTTGACCTCGACGACCTGCGTGCCGGCAGCGATCGAGAGCTCGTCGAGGCCGTCTTCGGATGAGACGACCAGCGCGCGGTCGACGCCGAGGCGCGCGAGCGCCCCCGCGATCGTCTCCACGAACGCCGGGTCCGACACACCGATCACCTGGCGCCTGGCGCCGGCGGGGTTCGTCAGCGGACCGAGGAAGTTGAAGATCGTGCGCACCGCGAGCTCTCGGCGGACGGGCACGACGTAACGGGTCGCCTGGTGATGCGCGGGGGCGAACATGAAGCCGAAGCCGGCCTCCTCGATGCAGCGCGCGACCCCGTCGGGGGCCAGGTCGATGCGTGCGCCGAGCGCCTCCAGCAGATCGGCCGAGCCGGACGAGCTCGTGGCAGAGCGGTTGCCGTGCTTGGCGACCGCGCAGCCCGCTCCGGCGGCGATCAGCGCAGCCGTGGTCGAGACGTTGAAGGTGCGCCGCCCCCCTCCCGTGCCGGCCGTGTCGAGCAGGTCGTCGCGCGAAGTGGGCACATGCGCTGCGAGCTCTCGCATCGTGCGCGCGAGACCGGCCAGCTCCTCGACCGTCTCGCCCTTCGTGCGCAGCGCGATCAGGAACGCGCCGATCTGCGTCTCCGAAGCCTCGCCGTGCATGATCTCGGCGAGCACCTCAGAGGTCTGATCGGCGCTTAGGTCGCGGCGCGAGGCGAGCGCATCGATCGCGCTCGTGAGGATCTGGTTGGGCATCAGCGCTCGCCGAGAAAGTTCGCCAGCAGCGTCTTGCCCTCCGCCGTGAGCACCGACTCGGGGTGGAACTGCACTCCCTCCGCCGGCAGCTCGCGATGGCGCACTCCCATCACCACATCTCCCCCATGCGCCGATTCTTCCAGGCAGTCGGGCAGCTGCGGATCGACGACGAGCGAGTGGTAGCGCCCGACCGTCAGCGGCGAGCTCACGCCGGCGAAGATCGTGCGCCCGTCGTGCTCGATCGTCGTCGCCTTGCCGTGCACCGGGTCGTGCAGGCACACGCGACCGCCGAACGCCTGGGCCAGCGCCTGGTGGCCGAGGCAGACGCCGAGCGTGGGCACCCCCGACTCGGGCATCCGGCGCACGAGCTCGAGCGTGATCCCGGCCTCGTCGGGCGTGCACGGCCCCGGCGAGACCACGCAGCGCTCATAGCCACCCGCGAGCAGCTCATCGACGCTCGCGCGGTCGTTGCGCACGGTGTCGACCTCCGCGCCGAGCTCTCCCAGGTACTGGACGAGGTTGTAGGTGAACGAGTCGTAGTTGTCGAGCACGAGGACTCTCATCGAAGCTCCATCATGCTCATGCCCAATCCGGTTGGTCGCAGGCGAGCTCAATCGCTCGTTTGGCGGCAGTCGACTTGGCCACGGACTCCTCGTACTCGTACTCGGGCTTCGCATCGGCGACCGTGCCGCCGCCGGCCTGCACGTGCGCGATCCCGTCCTTGACGACGACGGTGCGGATGTGGATCGCGGTGTCGAGGTCGCCGGCGTAGCTGAGATAGCCGATCGCGCCGCCGTAGCCCCCGCGCTTGATCGGCTCAAGCTCGTCGATGATCTGCATCGCGCGTACCTTCGGCGCACCCGAGAGCGTCCCGGCAGGCAGCACCGAGCGCAGCGCGTCCATCGCACCGACGTCCTCGCGCAGCGTTCCCGAGACCTCGGAGACGATGTGCATCACGTGGCTGTAGGACTCGACCTCCATCAGCCGGTCGACGACGACAGTGCTGTACTCGCAGACCCGGCCGAGGTCGTTGCGCCCGAGATCAACGAGCATCACGTGCTCGGCTCGCTCCTTCTCGTCGGCGAGCAGCTCCCCGGCGATTCGCCGGTCCTCCTCGAGCGTCGCGCCGCGATGGCGCGTGCCCGCGATCGGGCGCGTGCTGACGTGCCGTCCGGTCACAGTGAGCAAAGGCTCAGGACTGGCGCCGGACACCTGGAAGTCGCCGAAGTCCAGGTAGTACATGTACGGGCTCGGATTGACGGCGCGCAGACCGCGGTAGATCGAGAACGCCTCGACCGGCACGGGCGCCGACCAGCGTTGCGAGGGGACCACCTGGAACGCGTCGCCGGCGTATATGTACTCGACGATCCTCGCGACGATCGCTTCGAAGCGATCGCGCGTCATATTCGAGTGAAACTCCGGGTGGGGACGCCCCCCCTCGGAGCGCTCGGAGCGTGGAACGGGCCCGGTCAGCTGCGCGCGCACTTCGGCGATCGCGCGCACCGCGGCGCCGTAGGCCAGCTCGACGTCTGGCTCGGCTTGGATGTCCGCGTTGGCGAGGATCGTGATCGTGTGCTTGAGATGGTCGAACACGACGAGCAGGTCGCTCAGCATCAGCGCCATGTCGGGCAGGCCGAGCGCATCCGGATTGGGATCGCCGAGCGGCTCGACAGTGCGCACGAGGTCGTAGCCGAAGAAGCCGACCGCGCCGCCCGTGAACGGCGGTGCCTGCTCCCCGGCCGGCGCCTGGTCGAACCCGGCGACCGCCTCGGCGGCCAGCGCATATGGGTCGCCCTCGTCACCCAGCGACCAGCGCAGCACGGTGCGCGGGCGGATGCCGATGAACGAGTAGCGCCCGACGCGCTGCCCCTGCTCGGCTGACTCCAGCAGGAATGCCGGCTCGCCGGGCGCGAGCGCGCGCAGCTTGAGGAACACGGAGACCGGCGTCTCGCAGTCATCGATGAAGCTGTGACGCAGCGGGATCAGGTTGTGGCGCTCGGACAGCGCGCGTGCCTGCTCGAGGCTCGGCTCGACCCGCGGCGCGTCTGTCAGCGCCTCAGCGGCGACGCTCATCGAGCACCCGCTCGGCGTCGGCAAGCGAGCGCCCCCTGCCGCGCATCAGCACGAGCAGGTGGTAGATGACATCGGCCGCCTCTTCGTCGACGCGCTCGTCGGACTCCTCGCGCGCGGCGCGCGCGACCTCCTCGGCCTCCTCCATCACCTTGGCGCCGACCAGTTGCGGGTCCTCGAGCAGCTCGACCGTGTAGGAGCCGGCCGGACGACCCCGGGCACGCTCGCCGATCGTGCGCTCGAGCCCGGGCAACACCTCGCTCGGCGCCGGTTTCAGCTCCCCGCGGTGAAAGCACGTGCGCTCACCCGTATGGCAGGCCGGTCCGGCGGGCTCGACAAGTGCGAGCACCGTGTCGCCGTCGCAATCCGTGCGCAACGCCCTCACGACCTGCACGTTCCCGCTCGTCGCCCCCTTGTGCCAGAGCTCGTCGCGGGAGCGGCTGTGCAAGTGCAGCTCGCCGGTCTCGCGCGTGCGTGCGAGCGCCGCCGCGTTCATGTACGCAAGCATCAGCACCTCGCCGCTGTTCCAGTCCTGCACGACGCACGGCACGAGGCCGCGCTCGTCATAGACGAGCTGCGCGTCGATCGCGTCCCCTGATGCCCCTGGGTTCATCCGCACGATTGTAGGTCGAGCACCCCGCGTCCTAGGTCGAGCCTGCATCTCACCGATTTGAGACACACTGGAACAACATGGACTCCGTCTTCGATCGCGAACTGCTCGTCGTCAGTGGCAAGGGCGGCGTCGGCAAGAGCACAGTCGCCAGCGCGCTCGGGCTGCTTGCTGCGGAGCGTGGCCTGCGCACGATCGTCGTCGAGGTGGGTGAGCAGAGCCGGCTGCGCGCCCTGTTCGGCGCGGGCGCGTCCGAGCCAGGCGAAGAGACCGAGCTTCAGGAGAGACTGTGGAGCCTTTCGATCGACCCCGACCGGGCGCTGATGGAATGGCTGCAGTCGCTTGGCGGACGCGTCTCAGGGCGCGTGCTCGCCTCCAGCAGCACCTTTCAGTACTTCGCCGCTGCCGCGCCCGGCGCCAAAGAGCTCGTCAGCATGGTCAAGATCTGGGAGCTGACCCAGGGCAAGCGCTGGCGAGGACGCGGGCGCAGCTACGACCTGGTCGTGCTCGACGCACCTGCCACCGGACACGCGCTCGGCATGCTCGACTCGCCGCGCACGTTCGGCGCGATCGCACGTGTCGGTCCGATCGCGGGACAGGCCGAGCGATTGCAGCAGCTCCTACAGGACCCGGAGCGATCGGACTACATCGCCGTCGCGCATGCCAGCGAGCTGGCCGTCACCGAGACGCTCGAGCTGCAGCGGCGCCTCAGCGAGCAGCTTGGTCGCGACCTGCGCGCGGTGGTCGTCAACGGCACCCTGCCGCAGCGCTTCGATGCGGGCGAGCTGAAGCGGCTCTCTTCGCTCACCGGACGGACCGAGCGGGCACGAGAGCCGCAAGCTGAAAAGCCCAGTGCCAAGCGCCCAGGTAAGGAGCAGCAGCCGCGGGCTTCGCGTCTCGCGGCGGATGCCGCCGGCGACGGGGCGACAACGGTGCTCGCAGCCACGGCCGCCGCCCGCGCCGTGTCCGACCGGGCGCGCGCCCAGCACAACCAGCTCGCGCGCCTGCGACGCCGCGGATTCGACGTCGCCGGTGTGCCGTTTCAGTTCAGCGACGAGGTCGACTTGGCCGGCGTGCGGCGGATCGCCGAGCAGCTGCGCCGCAGGCTGTGAGCGACGCTGCCCACGGGCGCGGGCAGCCGCGAACCTGGCGCCGCGGCCGGGTGGGCAAGTCGCCCCAGCTACTGCGCGATGAGACGGTACTTGCGGGTGCCGGGATTGCGCTCCAGCAGCCCGACCGCCAATAGCGTCGTGACATAACGGTGGGTGGTGCTCGTGTTCATGTCGAGCATCCGTGCCAGTTCGGCGATCCCGAGGTACCCGCCGTCGGCGGGGAAGCAGGACAGCACGAGCAGGCCGGACAGCAGCGAGCGGGATAGGCGACGGTCGTCAAGCTGGGCCGGGTAGGACCACTCCTCCGAGTCGAGCGACAGCGGCCACTGCGGATCCTTCACCGCTGAAAGCAGGACCGACAACGTCCCCCCCTGGCCCGCGCTGCGCACAACTTGGTCGACCTGCGACTTGGACAGCTCAATCAATACCGCCTCGCCGCCGGGCTCGCCATCAGTGCGAGCCGAACGCCGCGAGGGGCGTCCGGCTCGCTGCCACTGGCGAGACGACGCGGCTTTGGACGCGGTCCCCGAAGCTCCCGCCTTCGCGCGCCGCGAACGGCGCGGCTTCTCTCTCCTGGCCGGCAAAACCTGGGTTCCGTTGTCATCCATCATCGCGTTGGGCGAATGATGCCGATCCTTTAGACGCGCGCTAAGGCTTTCCTGAATATTCAGTTCTGACTAGTGCTTGCAATATGCGGAAACTCCGGGAAAGCAGGGCACAGGTCTCACGCTCGTTGCGCAAAAGCGATTCGCCAGATTCGCATGATCGGCAGCAGCAAGCGCGTCAGCGATCCGCCGGCCCGGACGAAACTGGCAGTGCTCTCGCGCAAATCCGGTGCATTCGCGCTTTCCTTGGAGAGGTACAGCGCGACCATGCAAGCGGTGATCACAGCGTGGCGATGGCCGTTTTTCAGCCTTCGCGCCTCTCTTACTGAGCGCGTCACGAGCCGGCACATTCGCTGCCCGGCTACCGTCCCGTCGGCGTAATGAGCGACATAGCGGTGATCCCCGTTGAGCTCGTCTTCGGCCTGATCCACGAAACTGTCGAGCATCGTCGCCGTACCAGATATCCAAGGAAAATAAGCGTCGCAAGTGCGCCTGAGCTCCGCCTCCGAGCAGATCGGCTGGGCTGCCAGCGCGAGGAACGCGTGGACGGTAAGCGAAGCGCTCGCCGCGCTGCCAAGCTCAAACCAGCTGACCGCCTGGCCCTCGGGGAACTCTCCAACCGCCCACTGCCTGATCGCCGTGTCGCGGCCATACGGATCCGTGTCGTGATTCAGCGCGAGGACTTGGGCTCGCCGAGCTTCCCGGACAACGAGGGGCCTCACCCGCCCGTAAGCAGGCAGCGTGGCACAGGCCTCGCGGCACGTTTCCACCAGCGTGCGAAGGTAGCCGCCATCATCCTGCCACGGATGATGGAGGTAGTAGTCGGAGATCGGAGCGCTCGGATCGAGTGCCTCGATCAGCGCCTTGTGGAGCTGACGGCCGTTAGCCGTCCCTACGTGCGCGCCGCGCTCGTTCACGCAATCGAGAAAATCCCAGATGACCTGGTAGGTCACGAGCACACGCAGCAGGTTCATGTTCCGTCGACGTGGAAGGATCCAGAACAACGCCGCTCCGTCCGCGTGACCGCGCTTTTGCTCGATCGAGCTCAGCGCATCCGCGCGGAGCAGGGGATCAGGGATCGCCGACGCGCGTGATCGCAGAATTTGGATCTCGCGCGACACGGCCCTGAGGCCCCAGCGCAGCTCCCGGACAACGGCTGCCACCAGGACCCAGACCTGCCGCGGAGAGAGTGGTAGCGGGTCGGGCATCTATCCATGCATCCGAACTTTCCCGCATGCTAGGTACCGGATCGGTCGTCTTCATCGACGCGGGCGACTACTCAGGCAACCCGACCGCCGGACGCACGCGCGCGGCCAGGTAGCCGGGGATGGCAACCATTCCGACCGCAACGGCCGTAATCAGGAAGAAGCTGGTCGCTGCGGGCGCGAGCGGCGAAGCTTCGATCACCGGAAACCCCGTGACAACCGAGAGCGCGCGGCTGAGCAGGACTTGCCCGTAGGCCCCAAACGCCGCCCCCACGGCGCAGCCCAGTCCGAGCAAGACCGCGCTCTCCCACACCAGCGAACGCCAGAGCACGAGTCGACTGAAGCCATCGACCTTCATGTCCGCGAGTCGTACCCTGCGCTGCCAGATCATCGCGCCCATCGCGGCTGCCATCGCGAGTACGGCTGCGATAAGCACGAGCGTGCGGATCTGCGTCAGGCGCGAGAGCCCCTGGGAAGCCGTGCCGTAGTGCAGACGTACGCGTTCTGCCAGGGCTTCCACGCGCAGCGGCGACCCCGAACCGACCGTCTGTACCACCTCGCGACGGACCACAGCCGTCGACGCGCCGGGCGCAAGCTCGACCTGGAGAGCACTCGGCTGCTCGCTCGCCCATGCCCTCGCATAGTCGTCGGCATTTAGCACGATCGCCCCCGGAGGCCATCCCATATTCGTGCTCAGGGCTGCGACACGCAGCGTCGTCGGCTGCGTGGTCGGCAGCGTGAACGTTCTGCCAGCGTGGAGATGATGTTCAGAGGCGATCGCCTGGGAGACGACAACCCATCCGTGACCTCGCAGTCGAGCCGTCGCGCTCGCCAGGTCGCCGTCGTGCAAAAGCTGGCTCGCCGCAATCGGATGGGCGTCCGTGCGTGGCGGTGCCAATACCCAGATACGACGACTGCCCCAATCGAGGAAGCTGCTGCGATAGAGCCGCACCGCCCGAACGCCGGGAAGCTGCGCAAGTGCCGCGCTGTCTCGATCGACGAATGGCGTGGTGGCGAGCGAGTTGGCCGTGCCGGCCGGCGTCACCCAGATGTCCGCACCAGAGTCGATCGCGCGCGCCGATGCGTCAAGTCCCCGCTGAAGACTGTCGCGTGCGCCCTCGATCGAGACGCTGCCGAACACCGCGATCGCACCGGTTGCCGCGATCGCCAGCGACCGAGGACGATTGGAGCGCGACCGCAACTCGATCACGGCGAGATAGGACGCCGCACCGGAGAGCAGGGTTTGCAGGCGCCAGCTCGCGCGGATCACGAGGTCCAGAAGGGCAGGAAGACACAAGAGCAGCGTGAGCGTCAGACTCACGACGCCAACAATCGCCGCTTGTGGCTCGGCCACCAGGATGAACGTGGTTCCGGCAAGGCAGGCGCCCGCAGCCGGTAGCAGCCACCACGACCGGGGGCGGGGGTGGCGAGCGTGCGATTGAACGAGTCCTGCCCGACGTTCGACGATCTCGGCGCGCAGCGGCGCAAGCACACCTGCCGCGGCGGCTAGCATCCCGCTGAGGACGGCGAACGTCACGCTCTGCCAGGTGACGATCCTCTGCTCGCCGATCGGGAACGCAAAGGACAGGTAGCCCGGGTTGGCGCTGAACACCGCGACCGACAGCACGTCGCCGAGCAGCAGGCCGAAGACGGATGCGACCACACCGAGCACGAGGGCGTCAAGGGCCAGCACCTGCACGATCATGCTGCGCGTGTAACCGTCGAGACGCAGGTCTTCGATCAGGCTCCTGCGCTGTGGCACGGTCAGCATCAGCGCGTTGAACGCGAACAGAAAGCCGACTAGCGCGCTCAGCGCCGAGAACAGCCCCGTCGATTGGTCAACCGGTCCAGCGGCTCTGCGGAACAGCCTTGTCGTGATGTCAGCCGGGCGGACATTCAAGCGCCCGGCGGCGAGACGCTCGAAGCTCAGCCTTGACCGCCTGATCGAACCGTGGCGCGGAACGCACGTAGATGCTGGTAAGTCGATTAGGCAGCCCTGCGAGCCTCTGCACCAAGTCAAGGGGCGCCAGCGCGACCGGGCTCTCTCCCAGAGAGGCCGTTCCGCGCGCGAGCAACCGCGGGACCAGCAATGCGGTGGCTGAACTCGAGCCGATCTGGACGACGACCGGTCGTGTCGAGGACACGCCGATGTCCTGTGCGATCGCGGCCGGTACCGCAAAGACACGGGCACCTGTTGTCGGTATGGAGCCCAGGTGTTGCGCGATGCTGCCCCCCAAATGGGCCAGGCGAGGATCGGTGCCGATCATGTCAACCGAGCGCTCTCCAACGCTGCCTACCAGGTTCGCGTTTTGCTCGATCACCGGAACGACGGCCTGCACGTGGGGCAACCGGGACACCTGTGACAGCAACGCGGCATCGAAGCCATGCGCATCGCGCGCGGCGATCTGAAAACGCATGTCACCGACGATGCCCGCGCTAAGGCGCTGGACTGACCCGTCGAGGCTTGTGTTGGCGACCTGCGAGGCGAACAGCAGCGCCACACCAATCGCGATTCCGAGCACAGCGAACAGTTCCTGGGTGAGGCGCGCCCGCAGACGAACGCGATAGAGACGCGCGATGCTTGAGAACTTCATCCCCCGGCCCCCTGCTCGTCCCGATCAGCCGGCCTTCAGGACGGCGCCCGTTCGATCCGATTCATGCTTGACGAGCCTGCCGTCGCGCAGCGCGAACACACGGTCAGCGAACGATGCCGCTTGCGGATCGTGCGTGACGAGCACGACCGACACTCCCCGCTCGCGACAACTCTGTGCGAGCAACTCAAGCACCTCCCTGCCGCGCATGCTGTCGAGGCTTCCCGTCGGCTCGTCGGCTAGGAGCAACTTTGGGCCAGTCGAGAGCGCGCGGGCGATCATCACCCGCTGGCGCTCGCCCATCGAGAGCTGCTCGGCGCGGTGCGATCTCCGCTGGCCCAGACCGAGCTGATCGAGCAGCGGCACGATACGCCGGCGCGCCTCACGAGCGCCGATATCGGTGCCCATCAGCTTGAGTGCGGCATTGTCGAGTGCAGTTGCGCCGGGCATCAGGTTTAGCGTCTGCCTGACGAAGCCGAGATCGTGCAAGCGATATCGCGCCGCCTCGGGATCGGCGAGGTTCGAAATGTCGCGTCCGTCAAGCCGGACGGATCCGGCGTCCGGCCGCAGCAATGCGGCGATCAGCATCAGCAGCGTCGTCTTGCCCGAGCCACTGGGTCCGTAGAGCGCGACGAACTCTCCACCGGCCACCCTGAGCGAAACTCCATCCACAGCTCGGACCGGGGTCCCCGCAGGGACCGGGAAGTGCTTCACAAGCTCGCGCAGCTCGAGCACTAACCGCCCGATCCGACCGGCTCGGGAGCCTCGTCTGCGGCTGTCGCGACGCCCATCTAGGCGGAACGCTGAACGCCGGGAAAATCGATCACATTGTCCTCGCCGTCATCATCGCCGTCGCCAAAGCGGCCGTCGGGGGGAGGAGTCAGCAGACGCCCACCGCTCAGAGCGCGTAGCTGATGCGAGCGCAGCGCCGTGGGCATGTCGGGCACAGTCATCAACACGGCGAGCTTCGTCTCCTCGACAAGCGCACAAAGCAGGTGCAGGATCTCCTCACGCTCCCGCACACCAAGGTTGGCCGTGGGATCGTCGATCAACAGCAAGCGCGGTTTGCGAGCGACACCGTGCGCGATCGCCACCAGCGCCCGCTCCCCGTCGGAGAGACTCTCCCAATGCTGGCTGGCGCACTGAGCCATACCCACGCGCTGCAGCGCGCGCCCGGCACGCCGGTTCGCCTCGCGCTGACCGTGGTCGATCAACAACGGCAGCGCCACGTAGTCGAGGATGCACAGCTCGCTGCGCGGTCCCGCGCGCCGCACCCAGCCGACCTCCCCGCGCCGCAGCCGCGCGTGCCCCTGTTCGGAGAGCGAGGACAGATCCTCGCCGTCGAAGCGCACCGCTCCGCGGTCGGGCGTCTCGAGTCCGGCGGCGATACGCAGCAGCGTCGTCTTGCCGGCGCCGCGACGCCCCCACACGCCCATGAACTCGCCCGCGTGGAGGTCCAGGCAGGCGTTCGACAATACGCGCACCTCCGACGATCCCCGCCAATAGCTCTTGCTGACCGAGTCCAGCGAGAGCAGCGCGTCTGTCATCAGATTCTCCGCAGCCGGTCCACCTGGTCAGCGGACCCTTCCAAGACCCCGCCGGGCCGCGAGGGCTCGCGCTCGTCGCGCAGCTGCTCGAGCAGCTCGCGCGCGCTCTGCAGCCATTCGATCCGCGCGTTCCAGAATGCTATCTCGGCCTCGGAGGCGAGCACGCCCATCAGCCTCGACCAGTCGTGCGCGGGTCCCGGCACTTCTTCGGTGATGCTCTTCAGGTCGCGCAGACGGCCGAGGCAAACCAGTTCCTGGCCGCTGATCATCTCGATCAAGCGCGGAACGTTGCGCGGGCGGCACAGGGCGATCTTCATATGCAGCTCGTCACGCAGCGGCGGCATCGGCGACGGATCGAGCATCCACGTCTCGAAGTGGTCGACGCCCTCTTCCGTTGCCTCGTAGATCGTGCGCGGCGCGGCGCGGCGCGCTGGGCCTGGGCCGAGCTCGCCCGCGCTACGCACCAGCTCGTCACGGCTCAGCTGGTCGAGCGCGGAATAGACGCCCGATGGCGCGAAGCCGGACGAGCTGAAACGCTCGTCGAGTCGTTGGGCCAGCTGATATCCGTACCCGGGGCGCTCGATAACGAGTCCCAATACCGCATGCTTGGCCGACATTTTCGCCCTTCCTAGATCAACTGGCCTCTACGGAAAGGTAGCCGAATTGTCGAATCTCTGCATTCCAATCATGCCATGAATCAGACCGAATAGAACTTTTGCCAGCTCGACGGCATATGCCTATCGGGACGGCTCAGGTTGACCGTTCGAGGCGCCGTTACGTTATCCCCAAACGGTCAAGCAGCCCCTCGTCGCCGCGCCAGTCGCGGCGAATGCGCACGGACAGGTCGAGATGCACCTGCTCACCGAGCACTCGCTGCAGTTCGCGGCGGGCCGCCGTGCCGATCGCCTTGATCATGCGCCCGTGTGAGCCGATCAGAATTCCCTTCTGCGAGGCGCTTTCGACCCAGATCAGCGCCCGCACCCGCGTCAGCCCGGGACGCGGCTGCTCGATCTCTTCGACGACGACCTCGACGGCGTGCGGGATCTCCTGAAACGTGCGCTTGATCACGGCCTCGCGCACGAGCTCGGCCAGTACGACGGCCTCGGGCTGATCGGAGATCGCCTGCTCGGCGAACATAAACGGGCCTTCGGGCATGGATCCGGAGAGGTGCTCGACCAATGCCACCACGCCGCTGCCTGTGCGTGCCGAGATCGGGAACAACTCGTCGGCGACATCGAGTGCGGCGGCGCTCTGAAGCGCCGCCGCCGTCGCCGCGCGCGAGAGCCTGTCGACCTTGTTGACGGCAATCGTCACCGGCACGTTCGCGCCCGCAAGCGTCGCCGCGATGAAGCGGTCGCCCGGCCCGACACCCTGCTCGCCGTTGAGCACCAGCAGGGCGACGTCCGCGTCGGCGAGCTCCTGCCGCACGCGCGCAGCCATCCGTGTGGTGAGCTCATCGCGTGGGCGCTGCACGCCGGGCAGATCGACGAGCACCAGCTGGCAATCACCGTCTGAGCGAACTCCTCGGATCGCCCGCCGCGTCGTCTGCGGACGATCGGAGACGATCGCCACCTTGTCTCCGACAACGGCGTTGACCAGCGTCGACTTGCCCACGTTCGGCCTGCCGGCCAACGCGACGAAGCCGCTGCGTGTCAAGCCTGGCCCCGCGCGAGCAGCTCGCGCTGCACGAGCAGCATCTCGCCGTCGTCAGTCTCGTGGTCCATGCCGATCAGATGGAGCACGCCGTGCACGATCGCCTCTGACACGTCGCTCGTGTGCTTCAGGCAGATCACCACGTCGCCGAGCTCGCGAGCACCTTGGCCGGCCCCTGCTTCGTCAACCGGGAAGGAGAGCACGTCGGTCGGCCGCGCACGCTGTCTGTGGCGGCCGTTGAGCTCGGCGATGCGCCGCTCGTCGACGAACTCAACTGCGAGGTGGCCGTCCGCGACGCCCGCCGAGCCGGCCGCCAGAGCGCACAACCGGCGGACCTCGCCGGGTGGCGGGACGCGTCCGGTCGCGGCATCCTGCTCGCTGACGAGAACCTCGACCTCGAGCACGCAGACCTCAGGCGCGACGGTCGGCGGAGCGAAGCTCGGGTGCTTCCCGTTGGGAGTGCACGTCATATGCCTCGACGATCCGCTGCACGAGCTTGTGACGCACGACGTCCTCTCCACCGAAGCGCACGAATTCGATCCCCTCGACCGCATCGAGCACGTCGCCGACGACGATCAGCCCGGAGCGCTGGTCGCGCGGGAGATCGACCTGGGTGATGTCTCCGGTGACAACCATGCGCGAGCCGAAGCCCAGACGCGTGAGGAACATCTTCATCTGCTCCGGGGTCGTGTTCTGGGCCTCGTCGAGGATCACGAAGGAGTCGTTCAGCGTGCGACCGCGCATGAACGCGAGCGGAGCGATCTCGATCACACCGCGCTCGATGTGCTGCGAGACCTTCTCTGGGTCGAGCATGTCGTGAAGGGCATCGAACAGCGGGCGCAGGTAGGGGTCGACCTTCGCCATCAAGTCGCCAGGGAGGAACCCCAGCCGCTCGCCGGCCTCGACTGCCGGACGGGTCAGGATGATCCGATTCACCTCGTGGCGCGAGAGGGCGGCCGCGGCCATTGCGACCGCGAGGAACGTCTTGCCGGTTCCCGCCGGACCGACGCCGAAGGTGACGGTGTTGTTGCGCACGGAGTCCACGTAGCGCTTCTGGTTGACCGTCTTCGGCGCGATTCGCAGACCGCGATGGCGCCACACGATGTCCTCGAGCACCCGCGCCGGCGACTCGTGCGCGTCGAGCGCGCCAGTCACGGCCGAGATGGTGCCGGGACCGATCTGATGCCCGCGCGCGATCAGCTCAGAGAGCTCGCGCACGACCCGCTCACCAGCGTTCGTCTCGCTCTCCTCGCCATCGAAAGTCAGTACGTTGCCGCGCAGGAAGACCTTGCAGTCGAGGTGCGCCTGCAGCGCCCGAAGCACCGCGTCCTGACTGCCCGCCAGCTCCACGGCGACGTCGTTGGGTAGCTCGACCTGCGTCCTCATCCCTGCAGCGACGCCCGCACCAGTCCGGAGACACGCTTGCCGTCGGCGCGGCCGTCGACGACAGCCATCGCCTGCTTCATCGCCTGCCCCATGTCCTTCACCGATTGCGCGCCGCTGTCGCGCACCGCCTGGGTGACGATCGACTCGAGCTCAGCCTCTGACAACTCGGCCGGCAGGTAGCCGCCGATCAGCTCTCCCTCTGCCTCCTCGCCGGCCGCGAGGTCCTCGCGCCCGGCCTCGCGGTAGGCCCGCGCCGCCTCCACGCGGCGCTTGCGCTCGCGCCGCAACACGGCGAGCTCGTCATCCGAGCCCTCCTTGGCGGCCTTCTGCAGCTCGGAGAGCACAAGGCGTAGAGCGCCAACGCGCTCCTTCTCGCCGGCACGCATCGCCCCCTGCAGATCGGTCTTGATCTGATCGACTATCGCCATCCCCACCTCAGGATACGCGCGTCTGGCGAGAATCGGGCCAAGCTTGCCGACTCAGACGCGCCGCGCCCGCCCGGATGCCCGGGCGAGGGAGTGCGTGCACCCTCGCGCCCATCCGGAAGGATCGCCCTCGAGTGAATAAGGTGGCGCACGTGAACGAGTCGCTCTACGCCGACGCGCTGGCCCCTTTTCTCGCCGAAGTCGAGACGATGCGTCCGGCGGGCGCGGAAGTGATCGACGCCCACACCCACCTCGGACTCGACGAGGACGGCCGCTCGCTCACGCTTGCACAGCTGCTCGAGCAGCTCGACGCGGCCGAGGCACGACGTGCGTGCGTATTCCCGCTGCACGACCCCGAACGCCATCCCTCCTATCGCGTCCCCAACGATCGCGTACTCGGCTGGGCAGCGGAAAGCGAACAGCGCCTCGTGCCGTTCTGCCGACTCGATCCAGCCGAAGACCCGGTCGACGAGGCCGAACGCTGCCTGGCGGTGGGCGCGCGCGGGATCAAGCTGCATCCGCGTGCGCAGGCCTTCCAGTTCGACGGCGAGGAGATGGACCGTGTGTTCGCGCTTGCCGAAGAAGCCTCCGTGCCGATCCTGATCCACGCCGGACGCGGCCTGCCGCCGCTCGCCGACGGGCTCGCCGAACTGGCGCTGCGTCACCCCGGCGCGGCGCTGATCCTCGCGCACGGGGCAATCTGCGACCAGGGGATCCTGACAACCCGGCTGGCCGACCATCCGGCCGTCCTCTACGACATCTCCTGCTTCTTTCCGCTCGACGTGATCGAGCTGTTCGCGCGCGTTCCCGCCGAGCGGATCGTGTTCGCGTCGGACCCCCCCTACGGCATGCCCGCGACCACGTTGTACCTCGCCCTGCGCATCGCCCGCCAAGCCGGGCTCGACGAGCAGACGACGAGGGCGATGCTCGGCGGCACGATGGCCGCACTGATCGATGGCCGGGCGCTACCGGCAACTGCCGCACCCCGCCGGCGCGCAACGATCACGCTGTCGGGAAGGCTCGCGCGCGTGTATGGGTACGCGAGCCTCGTCGGACCGGCCCTGTTCACGGGCGCCGCCGAGCAGGCCCACGCAATGCTGGAGATGGCACTCGCCGCCTGCCGCGACCCCGACCCGGGCGACGACGGCGAGGCGCTCGAGGCGATCGGCGGAGCGCTCGCGGCCGCCGATCGGCTGGTCAGCGAAGAGGACGGCGTGCGTGCCTCGATCGATCTCGTCTACCGGGCGATCGTGCGCGCAGCAACCGAGATTCCCGACGAGTAGCGACTGTCCGCGTGCGAACGCACGTGGACACTTGCGCGTGGATAAGTCAGGGCTCTCCTACCGTTCAAGCGCCCGATAGCCACAGAGCCGCCCATTCGCCGCTGTGCAGCCTGCGTCGCTCGCGCATCTGAAAGCGCGATGCGAACGCCTCGGCGACCTCGTCGGCCTGCTCGCGCAGCAGCCCGCTGGCCACGAGCTGGCGAGGAGGCTCGGTCATCGTGCGAGAGAGCTCGAGCAGCAGCGGAAGCAGCAGATTGGCGAGCATGACGGCTCCCGCCAGGGACGGCAGGCGCTCGCTGCGCAAGTCAAAGCGCTCCACCGCGATGTCGACTTCGTTGACGGCCGCATTGACCCGCGCCGCCTCCACGCTCTGGGCCTCGTGATCGAGCGCCAGCACGGGCTCAAAGCCCAGCCGGGCCGCCGCGATGGCGAGTACCCCCGAGCCGGTGCCGACGTCCACGAGCGGACCGCTCGCCAGCCCGAGACTCGCCATCTCCAGCACGAGCTCCAGGCACAGGCGCGTTGTCGCGTGCGCGCCCGTGCCGAAGGCCTGCCCGGGATCGATCACGATCTCCGCTACCCCCTCCCCCGCGCCCGAGTCCTCCCACGGTGGGCGCACGTAGAGGGCCGGAGTCAATCCCGTCGAGCGCGAATCGCGTGCCTGCGTCGGCGGCTCGACGAGGATCGGCCGGTGAAACCATCGCCAGCGCTCCTGCCAGTCGTCGGCGGTCTCACTCGTCGATATCTCGACGAGCGCTGGCCCCGCCGCGGCCTTCAGGTCTGGCAGGGTAGGCAGCTCACCGGGAGCGCCGTAGACGGCGTACTCGATGATCTCCCCGCCGAGCTGCGACTCCTCGACGCCGCCCGGCGCAAGCTCGAGCAGTTCGGCCAGGACGATCTCCGCCTGTGCGCGATGCACGCGGACCGCGAGGCGGATCACGCAGCCTGGCTGCCCAGGGCCCGGCGCAGCTTGGCGAACATCGATTCCTCAGAGCGCAGGTTCTCCTCGGTCAGCGTTCCGTTCAGCTGCTCGAGCAGCTCGCGCTGCTGATCGCTGAGGCGGCGCGGGATGACGACGTTGACGACCACTCTCAGATTGCCCCGCCGGCTGCGCCCGAGCGAGGGCATGCCCTGGCCGCGAATCGTCAGCACCTCACCGGGCTGGGTGCCCGGGGCGAGCTCGAGCTCGGTGCGGTCCTCGAAGCGTGGGCACGTCGAGCGTGCCGCCAAGCGCGGCCACGGGCGCCGGCACGTCAAGCGCCGTGATCAAGTCGTCTCCTTCGCGCACGAAGCGCTTGTCCTCCTGCACACGGACCAGCACATAGAGGTCGCCCGCCTGCGCGCCGAGCTCGCCGGCGTGGCCTCGTCCGCCGAGCCTGAGCCGCTGGCCGTTGGCGATGCCGGCCGGTACCTCGACGTCGATCGTGCGGCTCGCCGCGCGCCGTCCGCGCCCGCGGCACTTGCGACATGGCTGCTCGGGCACCCGCCCGTCGCCTTCGCACACGTCGCAGACCACCGTGCGCACCATCTGGCCAAACGGTGTGCGCGTCGCCGCCTGCAGCTGGCCGGCGCCGCCGCAGCGCTCGCACGTCGCTATCGGCGTGCCCGGCTCTGCACCGTTGCCATGGCAGTGCTCGCAGCGGTCGATCGCCTCATAGCTGACCTCTGTCTTGACGCCGTGCGCCGCTTCAAGCAGATCGATCTCGACGGCCACGGCAACATCGCCACCCGGCATCGGCCCCGAGCGCCCACCGAACGCCCCGCCCGCGCCACCGCCGAAGAACGCCTCGAACAGATCGCCGATCGAGCCGAACGCGTCGAAGTTGGGCGCGTAACCGCCCGAACGAAGGCCTTCGTGGCCGTACCGGTCATACGTTGCACGACGCTCCTCATCAGAGAGGATCTCATAAGCCTCCGCCGCCTCCTTGAACTTCTCCTCGGCATCGGGGTCGTGGGCGTTGACATCGGGGTGCAGTTCTCGCGCCAGCTGGCGGAAGGCTTTCTTGACCTCCTGCGCCGTGGCACCGCGCTCCACGCCCAGGACCTCATAGGGATCGCGCGGCATGCTCGTCGCGTCAGTTCTCGGCATAGGTGTCTTCGATGAAGCGCGACAACTCGTGGGCCGCCTCGCGCACGGTCACGATCGCCCCCGCGTAGTCCATCCGCACCGGACCGATCACCGAGACGGCACCGAGCTTGCGCTGGGCCAGTCCATAGCCGGTCGCCACCAGCGCGAGCGAGCGCATCGCGGGGATCTCGTTCTCTCGTCCGATTCGCACATAGATGCCCTGCTCACCGAGCGCCGCCCGCAGCACGCGCAGCAGCGACACGCGACGCTCGAGCAGGCCGACGAGACCCTCGAGTTGCGCGGCATCGCCGATCTGGCCGGCCGAAAACAGGCGAGCCGTGCCATCCACGTAGATCTCGTCCTCGGCCTCCGCGGCGAGATCGCCGAAGGCAGGCGCGAGCCGCTCGAGAAACGCGCACTCGACCGCCGAGAGGCTCGGGTCGAGCAAGCGCTGTTGCAGCATCCGCGCGCCCAGGCCATAGCCGACCAAGCGCTCACGCAGATACTCACCGGCCCACGCCAGCAGGCCAGCATCAACCGGTCGATCGAACGTGGCGAACAGCTTCGACACGCCGCCCGTCGAGGTGATCACCACGAGCATCACGACTTCCGGCTGCAGCGCGAGCACCTCCACATGACGAATCGTCGCCGAGTTCAGCGACGGTGCCGAGACGACCGCAAGCAGGTTCGTCATCTGCGAGAGCGTCTCCGAAGTGGTGCGCATCGCCTCCTCGATCTCCCTGCGGATCAGCGAGAGCTCGAGCCGGCGGCGAACCTCGAGGCCCTGACCTGAGTCGAGCATGCGATCGACGACGTAGCGATGCCCAGCGTCCGTCGGGACGCGTCCGGCCGAGACATGCGGATGCGCGAGCAGGCCCTGCTCCTCGAGCAGGGCCAGTTCGTTGCGGACCGTCGACGGCCCGCAGTCGAAATCGGGGTCGGCGGCGATCGACCGTGACGCCACCGGCTGCCCGGTGCGCAGATAGTCGTCCACCACCTTGCACAGGATGCGCTCCTGCCTGGAGGTGAGCATCGTTCAATTGTAGGCCGAGGAGTGACGGCCGGACGGTGCCGCGCCTAGAGCTCCAGCTCCGCCTCGGCATTGCGGATGATCTGGTTGCCGTCCTGCTCGGCCACGGTGTCGATCAGCACGCGACCATCGCTGATCTCGCGGACCGTGCCGCTGACGAGCACCTCATGCTCCGGTAGGCCCATCCCCCGGAACTGGACCGTCAGCCGCTTCAGATGCCCAGGGCCGCCCGCTGCCTCCGTCTGCGCGCGCGCGACTTGCGCCATCGTCCACAGGCCGTGCAGGATCCTTCCAGGAAGCCCCACCGCGCGAGCGAACTCCTCGTCGATGTGAATCGGGTTGAAGTCGCCCGAAGCGCCTGCATAGCGACTGGTGAGGTACTTGTCGGGAGTGACACTCACCTGCGGAATCTGCTCTCCTGCTTTCAATTCACTCACAGTTCACACTCCCCGCACGATGTTGGTCCAGGTGCCGCGGCAAACCTGCTCGCCGCGCTGATTGACAGAGGTCGACTCGAACACGTAGTAACCGCGTCCATCCGCTTCGGAGATGTCCTTGACTGCGGCCGTCGTGGTGATCTCATCGCCCGCCACGACCAGCGGCCCCCATACGAACTCCTGCCCGCCGTGCACCATCATCGCGAAGTTGAGCTCGATCTCCGGGTCAAAGATCGGCGGCCCCACAGCGGGCGCGCTGTAGACGACGGCGAACATCGGCGGCGCGACGACGTCGGCGAAACCTGCCGCGCGCGCGGCGGCCACGTCGAGGTGAAGTGGGTTCGTCTCACCTACCGCGAGTGAATACTCTTTGATCTTCTCTCGGCCCACGGCGTACACCGCGGGCTCATACGTCTTGCCGATCGCTTGTGTGTTGACGGGCACTTGACTCCTCGGGGTTCGCAGACTGGACTGGCTGGCGCGCCAGTTTACGCAGGCAGCGCCGGAGAGAGGGCTGCGGCGGCGCGGATCCACGATCGAATCCGCGCCGGCCGCTGCTCAGAAAGTGACGTCGAGATCCTCGGCGCCAACTCCGACGAGCTCGCGATCGTCGCCGCCGCTCGCCCCTTCGCATGAGTCCTCGCCCTGCGACCGCCCGCCACGACCGTCGAGGAACTGAACGACATCGGCCACGATGCTGACGGCCTGGCGCCGCTGCTGCTCGGCGGTCTCCCACTCCCGCCACTCCAGACGACCGTCGATGCCCACGCGACTGCCCTTGCCGGTGTAGCGGGCGACGCTCTCCGCCGAGGTCCCGTAGACGGTGACATCGAAGTAGTTCGGGCGCTCATTTATCTGATCCCCGTCCTTGCGGCTCGAATTGCAGGCGATCCGCAGGCTCGCGACGCTGCGTCCAGAGGGGAGCGAACGCAGCTCGACGTCGCGTGTCAGACGGCCGACCATGACGACTCGATTGATGGCGAAAGATGACATTTCCTTTTCTCCGTGCTCGATGGATTGACCCCGCGCAGACGCTAGAAGCCGCTTGGGATGC
Source organism: uncultured Solirubrobacteraceae bacterium (assembly GCA_963714215.1). GTDB lineage: Bacteria > Actinomycetota > Thermoleophilia > Solirubrobacterales > Solirubrobacteraceae > Palsa-744. The sequence continues at coordinate 145,661 of CAVQNP010000002.1, read as the reverse complement.
TTCTCTCGGCCAAGCGTCGCTCGACCCTTCCCAGGTGCTCTGGTCCGAGTGAGTCAAGCGACACGACAACGACGCGCTCACGAGCCTGAGCCACGTCGATCGCCCTGTCGAGCGCCCGCTCAACAGCGGGCGGAGCCAGATAGAGCACACCATGCACGTGGCGCGATCTTGCCCAGGCGCGGCAGATCTCCGCAAGCCGTCGCGGCGCCTTTATCGTCAACTCGACCTCGACGGCCACCGGCCGCGGATGCGAACTTCGAGCGCGACAGCAGCACGAGGTCCGGACGGTGCATCAACGCCCCGAACCCACCGGTCCGCCTCAGCACGACGCTCGCAAGCGGGGCGCCGGCCTCCCGCTCGCGCCTTCGCAGCTCCCGCTCGCCGATCACCAGCTGATCGGGATAACGGTGCTGCAGGGCCGCCGCCACGTGGGCACACGCGATCATGTGCTGGGCGCTCGCCGCGCTGACGCGGCACGGCTCGACACCAACCAGCATCGCGGCATGCAAGCCGCGACGCGTGATCGTGTACAGCGCCGGGCGGTCCGCCAGCGGCCTGTGCCGGACGAGCTGCTTCGCGCGAACGGCAGCAGTGAGCGTCGCCCGTGCCGAAGCGACGCTCACGCCGCGGCGACAGGCGAGCGACTCGCCCGTGACGGCGCCAAGTCCCGCCGTCCAGCGCAGCAAGTCGATTCGATCCTCCGAGCAGTTCTGAGCGCTCATCGGGACACCCCCTGGCGCTCTGAGAGGACCCGAACGATCTGGCTGCTCGCCCCTTGACCGAACGCGATCGCGGCTGCACACCCGGGCGCAAGGTTCATTACCTCCTCGATACTCAAGACCGCCTCTCGAGTGCGTGTGCGGCTGGTGCGACCACCGTCCTGGCGGGAGGTGCGCCATGCGCCGCGCGTGCCGGCAAGCCCGCATACGAGCTCCGCCGAAGCGGGAACGACCTGGCGATGCGCGAGCACGACGGACAGGTTGCCGAGCACCTGCTCGAGCAATGTGTCGCGTCCCGGGAGCCGCAGGTCGGCCAGCTCCTGCGTACCGAGCACGAGGCTGAAGCCGGCCGAGCGGGCGCGGCCGAACAGCCGCACGACCTGCTCGGCCGCGAGCGCAGCGAACTCGTCGATCACGACGACCGTCGGGATCGGCTGCGACTGCAGTAAGGCTACGGTCGTCTGCAGGTCCTGCACGATGGCCGCGCCGAGCATCTGCGTGAGCAGAGGGCGCCTGTCCGCGTCGAGATCGAAGTACACGACGGCATGCGTCTGCACCGCCTCGAACAAGTCGAATCCACGGACGCCGCCGCTCGGCTCAAGCCACGGAGCGACGTCGGACTCAGCGAGGATCGAGAGCCGATCGCGCGCTCCGGCAACATCGCTCAGCTGGCGGGGCGTCAAGGAGTCGAGGTAGGCGTGCGTCGCCGTTCCGGAGTCCCCGGGCAGGCGACGAGCGAGGAGCTCCAGGGCGAGCGGGTCGAGGCTCTCCGCGATCGTCCGCAGGCTCGTCTCGATCCCACTGGCGCGCAGCACACGCACCGCGTGACCGAGAAAGCGCTGGGCTTGCCTGAGGTAGTGGGGCTCGGTGAAGCGCTCGCCCGCGAGCACCTTGTCCGCAACCTCGCTGGCGCTTCCGCGACCGAATGGGTTGTAGGAGCAAGGACCCTCCGGCGTCCATTCGATGAACTCGCGTCCGCCGCGCCGCGCCGCCTCCGCCACCGTCGTGCGCATCGTGCCATCGCCCTTCGGGTCGACCACGATCGCGCCCATCCCGCGGTCGATTCCGCGGGCGGCGATCCACGCCTGGGTCATCGTCTTGCCCGAGCCTGTCGCGCCGACCAGCAGGGCATGCGTGCCGCCGCGTGGACCGCCGAACGGAATCGACACGGCGCGCCCGTCCGCTGCGTGTCCGAGGATCAACTCCTCGCCCCTGAACCAGCTTGTCGAGCCGGGCATGCGGCGAGCACGAAGTGACTCGAGCGAGATTCGCAACGTGTCGAGCGGCCCACGCCGTAACCTCGCGGCACGGGCGAGGTCCGCGCCCGCATCGAGATCTTCGCGGTGCCAGCGACGGCTGCGCACCGTTGCGCCAACGCTCGCCACGAGCATGACCATCATCCAGGCGCCCGCCAGCGAGCGCAGCAGAACGACGGCGCCCACTCCAAGGGCAGCCCAGCTCCAGTGCATCCCACGAGCCCGCAGAACTCGCGCTGCCGCGGCCCCGAGCGCGAGCCCGCAGGCGAGCTCGATCGTCTGCCAGGCGAGCAGATGCGCGAGCCCGATCAGCGGTTCGAGCGGGTCGTGTGCTGCAGAGATTGATGCTGAATGTGACATGAGTCCTTCCTTTCTCGGCAAGCGGCAGACCGGTCGAGGAGACCGTCCCCGATCGCTTGCTGTGGTCGTTAACGAGCGACGGCGGACCGTCCGGTCCGCCGTCGCGTGCGCTTCGTCCGGCAGGCGTTCGACCCGCCGGGGTTCTGATTCGGTTTGGTCAGTCGGCTTCGACCTCGCGTGGGCTCAGACCGAGCCCGTCGCGAGCGATCAGCGCGAGAACATCGCTGTGAACCCACGGCGTCGGCGTGTGGCGACCTCCCTCGGGCAGCAGGCCGAGGCGTCGAGCCAGCCAGCTGGTCTCACCGCTCGCGTTGCCGGCCGAGTCACGCTTGATTCGACCGCAACGCATCGCGATCTCGCTCATGCTCTGTCCGCGACGCTCGACAGCGTCCACGACCGCCGCGCGGAGCGCCCGGTTGAGCACGATCGGGCTTTCCTGCATGCGCACGAGCTCGGCCCGCAGGACGACGATCGACACCTCGTCCGAGTCACGGTGCGACGCCACGGCGCTGCGGGTCAGCGCGAGGGCAGGCCCGTAGCGTTCCAGGCACGCGATCGCCTCACGAACGCTGAGCAGCTCTCGCTCGCCGTCATGCGTGTTGAGGCAGCGTCGGCACCAGCGCAGCTCTGGGATCGACATCTCGCTCGCCACGCGCTCGATCCGATACAGCCGCCCGCTCGCATCGTGCAGGGTCTGCTCGGCGCCCAGCCCGGCAGGCACGTCGACCGCCTCGAGCTGATCGGCGAACGGGATCGCTCGAAGATCGGCGTCGTCGAGCAGCCTGCACGAGCACCGCGCGTGCCTTGCCTGGCGCATGAAGCAGCGGGAAACGACTTCGGCGTTCTCCGATGGCTCGTCGGCGGCTAGGTGCGCGAGCAGCCGCCGGTCGGCGAGCGTGATCGCATCGCGGTCGAGCACGAGCACGCTCTCGCCGGCACCGGGCAGTGCGACGATCTCGCGCTGGCGCCCTCTCCAGTCGCGGTAGCTGCCAAGCATGCGGCGATCGTGCGCGGCTGATCGTCTGCGGCGCACGCGAACCGGCACCTTAGGACGACGTCGGGCACGCTGGACGCGATCGGCTGCGCAGCGATGAGATGGCGCCTGGGGACGCGAGGCGCTCGTCGTGGTTGAGCTCATGACTGACTCCTGTGTCGTGTTGTCGTGGCCGATGCCGGCAGGCGGCGAAGGGGCGCCGTTGTACGTCGCTGAAGCGGCGTCCGTCAAGAGCGATGGGAAGCTCGACTTCAATGCAGCGCAGAGATCCGAGATCCCCTTAAGGGGTCTCGGACTAGCGAGGCGCTGCACGTGAGCCGGCGTGAAGTTGGCGCGAGAGCGCTCTTATGCGAGTGGCGTCGAGCGCCGCGCAAATTGATCTGGGCGCGAGGTCCGGGACGCGAGCGGGGGACACGGACGATCGCCGTACGCGACCCTCGCTGGGATTTCACTTGCCCGCCGAGATGGCGAGCTCCGGGAACCGCATGTGCGGCACTGCAGGGGGAAAGAAGGGAAAGGAGCCCTGAAGCTAGCGAACACATGCGAGCACGCGCAAGGCCCCACGCTGCCTCCCATCTCCCGCCGGCGCAGCTGCCCTGCACGCAGTCTGCAGTTCCGCTTCAGCAAGCCGATTTCAGCCTCCAGCCAATGCAGCCGGCCCGCTTGACGCCGGGCACCCAACTGCGCTGGCGCCGGGCAGCTTGGCGGGGCGACTGCCAAGAGCCATGACGCAACTGCGTTGGCGTGCCGGGTAACGCGCGAGCGTCAACGCGCCGGGTCGTCGACTTCCAGCAAGCCGCGCTGCTCGGCGATCGGCGAGCGCGCCACCGGATCATTGCCGCGTGCGGCCATGCGCGCTGCGGGCGGAAGCGACGGGACGCCATACGCACGCAGCAAACCCTCGTGGAGATCGCGCTCGGCGGCGAACAGCGTGCGCGACCTGCCGACGTATTCCCAGTTGCTCGGGTACTCGCCCGCGTAGGCACGGCAGGCGACGAGCGCCGAGTCGGCCAGCTCGGCACAGCGTCGCGCGCGGGATCTGTCACGACAGACGAACACGACCAACGGTGTGGCCTTCGCGCGCTCGCCGTAGCGGCGCACATGAGTCGACCAACCCGCCAGGAAGTGGTCGTAGCGCTGGAGCTTGCCGACCGCCGCGCCCTTCGGCAGCCGGTCGTCGAGCTCAACCATCACGTCGAGTGGCTTGCGCGCGTGCTCGAGCTCGAGCACGGCGTCGGGGCGGATCGTCTCGAATCGCTCGACCTCGACCAGCCGATCCGCTCCGTCGTAGCCGAGGAAGTCGTGCGGCACACGACCGTCGGGCAGGCGCAGCTCCGCCACCGTTAGCGGCGCATGCCCCGAACCGAGCGCTCGACGCGGAGGGCTCAGCACGGATTCCTCGCGCCCGCGGAGTCTCGTCTGACCATCGGCTTGCAGCTCGAGCAGCGCCAGCGCCCACCCGGCGACATGGACGTCGCGCCGAGCGGCGCGAAGGCGTGCCAATCCGCGACCGCGCGTGCGGGCATCGAGCTTCGAGTCCGCGCCCGGGCCTCGCGGCCACGCCTCGCTCGACGCTGCCGGAGAAGGCCCGACACTACGCCCGCTCGAGCTCAGCAGCTCGCGCCCGACCGCGCCGATCACGTAGCACATCGGCACTCCGCCACCGTCGCGCCGATGGAACTGGAAGCGCTCGACGAGGCCCGCATCCGACAAGCGCTTGAGGCGTCGCTGCGTCGTCGTGATCGCGCGAGTGCGATTGAATCTCCGGTGCAGCTGACTGCTCAGCACGTGGCCGAGGCGCGCAATCAACTCGAGCATGTCCAGGTCCAGTGCATCCGGCTCCAGCCGGGTTGGCGTGGCGACCGGCCTCGCCCAGCGCACGCTCTGCGCCAGGTCGAGCTCGACGAGCTCGCGGTAGCTCTCGCACGGGGTGTCGGGCAGTACCGGAGGCGCGACCGGCGACGAGGACTGCTCCGGCGACCCGCCGGCCGGCGCTGTGCGTACCGGCAGCGCTCGGCTGCGATCGCCGGCCGGTGCGGAGGTCCCGTCCACAGAAGCCGGGTCAGACGCCTCCCGCCGATCGACCCGAGCTCCCGCCGCCGTCCCTGTGCCCAATGGCGTCTCGCGGCTGCGCCAATGTGGCTGGCGCAGGTCGGTGAGCCGTCGCCCGCCTCGTTCTTGCTGTCGCAGCGCATGGAGGGCCAGGCGCTCGCGATCCACGCTCAGCGGCAGCGTGCGAGCGATGAACGGAGATTGGCGTCCCTCCGGCGTCGACCAGCTCGCGATCGCATGGTGCTTTGGCAGGTAGAGCCTCGCGTCCGGGTGAGCGAGCTTTGAGATGTGTCCCACACCGGGACGAATCGTGTCCGAGAACTCAGCCATCGTCAGTCCCGCCGCATCTCGCGCGTCTCGCGAGGAGGCGGTGGCGAAGTACACGCGGTGCGCGAACAGGGCGTCGAGTTGGTCACGCACCTCGCGCTCGGTCCACTGAGCGTCCGACTGCCAGCAGGCCACAGTCTCCAAGCCGGCTGAGCGCTTGAGCGCCATAGTGTCCGCGAAGCCGCGGTTGAGCACGAGTGGAGCCTCGTCGACCTTCAGCGCGACCGCGACCCGCCGCGCGGCGTCGAGCAGGTCCTGCTGGCGGGCGAGCGCGGCGTCGAGCATGCCGACGAGCAACTGCAGGAGCACCGACGTGTTGCCCGCGCCCATCAGGCCGAGCGCGCCCTTGACGACGAGTACCTCGCCACCTGCGATGACCCGATCGAAGTCGACTCTGAGCGAGTCGTTGAGCAGCACGCGCTTGATCGAGGCCGAGTTGAGCAGCCGTGCGAGCTTGTTGACTGGAGCGTCCAGCTTCGCCGTGGTCATGCTGCGGGCATCGGCGAGCTGGGCGGTCAGCTCGGAGGTGAAGAACGTCGAGATCTCGCTCAGCTCGGGGAGCGCGCGCACATGCGCGCCGACCGCACGGCGGTACGCATACCCGTCCTCGCCAACTGACAGCAGCCGCGCCGCATCCCATAGCGTGGAGGCGCGATCGTAGGCCAGCACAGCGATGATCGCGTTGCGCAGGTAGCGATCGGAACTCGCCTTGATGTCAGCTTCAGTAAAGAGGTTCTTGAGCGCCGCAACGACGTAGTCGGCGATCACATCGGCCGGGGCATCGACGGCGAGTGGGTTGAAGCCACAGGTCGGGTCGGCGAAGTCCAGCAGCGTGCAGGTACGCGTCGGCGGGACGAGGCTCACGGCGGCATCGGCGGCATCCCCCTTCGGATCGAGCACGATCACCGAGCAGCGGTCTCGCTGCAGGTCCTCCGCCACAGTAGCGATCAGGTAGCTCGACTTCCCCTGCTCGACGGCGCCCGGAACAGCTGTGTTCTGCTTGCGCAACTCAACGTGTATCGAGACCGGACCGATCGAGTCGCGAAGCGTTCCCTCTCCCGCCGGTGGGCGCATGATCGCGGGCGGCGCCGGCGCAACCGGCGAGGCACCGCGCGCAAACGGGACCGCCGAGTAGTCGATCGACGGCAGATGCCAGAGGGAGGCGAGCTCGCTCACCGCGAAGACGCCACGCTGAAAGCCCGGGATCGGGTTGCCCTCACCTCGCTCGATCCGCCGGCGATACAGGCCGAGTAGGCCGTGGCGGATGGCCGTGCCACGTTCGACGAGCCTGTTCTCCGCGCTTTCGACGCGAAGCTCTGAGGCCACGCGCTCGCACGTAACGCGATCGTCGGCCACGACGCGAATATCAAGAAAGAACAGGGAGCGATGCTGGACGTCGAGGCCACCCCGCAACTCGACATCCTCGACCATCGAGCGGTCGTGGACGATCAGGTGCTCCCGGCGCTCACGCGACAAACGCGCCTCCCGCAGCTTGAACCGACGGCGCGCGATGCGCTCGAACGACACTGGAGCGGGTGTCAGAGCGAGTTGCACATAGACCGGCGAGCGACAGGCTGCCATTACGGTCAGCAGCCTGTTCACCGCCGGTTCGCGCTCGTGCTCGAAACGGTCGAGCGACTTCACTCTTCGGATGAACTCGAGTCCTTCTTAGTCGCACCACGGCCCGTGTCGGCAGATCTCCCACCGACTGGACGGGCGTCAGGCGGCAGTTCGGATAGGCCGTGCGCAGCGCCGCCTCAGCCATCCGCTCGAGGCCAGCCGGACAGCTCAGCGCCAGCCACGCGCGACTGCCCACCGTCGCTCCCGTCCCCACGCACTCGTGATGGATCTCCAGCGCGAAGCTCGGCTGGCCGAGCAGCGCACGACGCCACCAGCGGTGAAGCAAGCGCTTGTGCAGTGCTTCGTGCATCCTCACGACGGCCTCCGCGCTCGCCTGATCGGTCCTATAGGTCTCCACGCTCATGCGCACATAGCTTCGGCGGCTGCGCGCGAGCCAGCGAATCCCAAGCAGCGCCACGGCCTGAACGGCGCCGAGCACGATCGACACGCGGGTAAGACGCACGCCGGCAAGCGGCGCCCAGTCCCACACCTCCCCCGGCGTGCGCAAGAACACATCCACCAGGCTCCTCACGCCAATCGGCACTACATGCGCAGACGCTCCGCGCAGAGCCCTCCCCGGGCCGCCCCCCAAGAGCCAGCCCACCGCCGCAAAGCCCACCAGCAGGGCGAGCAGTCCCAGCAATCGCCACAGAAGGAAGCGCAGCACCTGCTCGCCCCTCCGACCATTGTCGGTCGGTGGGACAGCTGGATGCTCACCCGACGCAGGATCTCGCCACTGAGACGCGGCAGCGAGTGAAAGGCCTACTCAGCGAGGACGCGTAGCGCGCTCAACGCGCGAGCCGCGTTGTGTGAGGTGCCAAGCGTTCGAGCCGCCCTTCTCCTGGCCGTCGCCGGTGTTCTCCACCAGCTCCAGTCGCGCCAGACGGGCAAGCAGCTTGGATATCTGTCCCTGGTCTGCCACGCCCGAGCGCTCGGCGATCTCCCGGTTGCTTGCGCCTGGGTGTTCTCCGATCACGACGAGCACTCGTACCGTCCGATATGTCAAGCGCATGCTCAGACCCGCCATCGGATCGCGCGTACGCGAGAGAACCGGAGGCGAGTCGTGGTTGCGACGGGTTTCCGGTGCGGGACGGCTCAGTTCGCGGCTCGCAGCGCGGGCGCCGAGGTAGGGCAGTACGACGATGTTCATCAGCGAGCCGAGCAGTGCGGAGAAACGTTCCGAGCCCTCTTCGAGCGCACGTGTGTGGAGCACGGCCAACACAGCGCCGACGACTCCTTCGGCGGCGACCTCGGGTGGTTCACGAACTGCGGTCGTCACGAAGCGACCTCGGTCGACAACCTCGGCCAGCTCCTCGAGCAGCTGGGCGCGACGCTCGAGCACGCGTGGCCCCGCTCCGAGCGCCTCGACCAGGCACAGTCGCGCGAGTGCGGGCTCCTCGTCGAGGAACACGAGCAGCTCAGCCAGCCCCGCGCGAATGCCGTCTCGCCAGCCCTCCTCCTGCTCATACGCCTCACGTACGAGCTTGCCGACCTGCGAGACCGCCTGCTCCAGTGCGGCCAGGAAGCAGTCTTCGCGGTCGGCGAAGACATCGTAGAACGTCTTCCGCGACACTTTCGCCCGGCTGATCACCTGGGCTACTGTCATACGTCCGTAACCGACCTCCTCGACGGCCTCGAGCGCTGCAGCGAGCATTCGACTACGTTGAATCTCGGTAACCCTTCCGCGGGGTAGCCCGCTCGGTCTCGAGCGCAGCCGGGGACTGGCGGTGCGTGTCTGGTGGACAAAGGCCATTTCTTCCTCGCGTTCGTGCGTTTCGACTGTAAAGAACGGTGTCTTGCCCACTCATGTCGCGAGAAACGGCCCGTGCTCCATCCCCAGGGAGCGCCGTAACTCACGGGTTGCCTACAAGAGATTCAATGATCCAAAGCGTTAAGTCGAGGCGCGTCTCCAACTTTTTTTCCCGGTGATTCGAACATCGGACGTCCACCCGGGTGGATTTCTGGGTCGATCGGAGCACCAGACAGTTTTTTCGCCGTCAGGCCCTCGCTTTCCCCTGTTTTACGACTAATTGATCCTGGCCTTCGCCGATTCGCATGCTCAGGGCCGCGCGAACATGCCGGGACAGCCCGCCACGTCATGTTCGACTAGCCTAACCTGCGCAAATGTCGTCAAATCGACAGCGACTGCTACGGGCGATTGCCGCTCTCACGGTGAGCGCAGCGCTCTACTCGGTGCCCGCGAGTGCGGAAACCTACGGACGACTGCTCGTGCGCGAAAACGCCACGCCGACCACCGCGTTCGCGACCCGGTTCTCACACGTGCGCCCGCCCAGGTCGTTCCTGCTCGTCGTCACCGAGCCCAACAGGGAACAGCTCAACTTCAGGTGGTCTGTGTATTGCGTCGGCTCGGGACCCAAGGAAAGTGGCGGCGCATCCGGTCGTGCAAGCGTGGCCAGCGGGCACTGGGTCAAGCGAATCCAGCCCCGCTGGATCAAGCACCCCGTGTCATGCTCCGGCACGATCGAAGGCTCCGCCGCAGCCAGTCCCGTGCTTGTGCGCGTGTTCGCTCACTGACGCGAGGACGCCGACCGCCTCGGGCCCGCGGCGACACTTCGACGGTGCAGCAGGGATCGCACCTCATACGCCCAGGCAACTGCCCACGAGCAAGAAAAGCGGACCGCGTAACGGGGCCTTTCGTCAGTACCGCTACCGGGATTCGAACCCGGGTTTCCGCCATGAGAGGGCGGCGTCCTAGTCCCCTGGACGATAGCGGCGCGCTGTGACTGGGACGAGGCTAGCAAAGCGCCCGGAGCCAGGGTGGAGCGAGCGTTGCCGAGGCTCGTCGATCGACACACGCACAGAACGAACGCGGGCGCCGAGGCACGCGCAGCATCTGCGATATCTTCGCCTGCCACCCCACGCGGATGTGGCGGAATTGGTAGACGCGCACGGTTCAGGTCCGTGTCTGGGAAACCAGGTGGAGGTTCGAGTCCTCTCATCCGCATCGCCAGAGCCGATGGCCGGCGCCGACGGCGCCGCACAAAAGAGAACGGCCGCCGGGAGTCCGGCGGCCGTTCTCAGATGCGTCTAAGCGGTTCGGGTCAGCGCTCGCTGCGGCGCTGGCGACGCTGAACCATCACGATCGAGAAACCCATTGCGAGCAGCAGGACGCCCGCGCCGATCGTCCAGCGCAGGTCGAAGCCCGTGAACGGAAGCGTCGAGGCTTTCTTGGCCGTCGGTTCGCTGCCTTTGCTGGGTTCCGTCGAAGACGTTTCGGGTGCCGTTGTTTTCGTAGGAGTGCTGCTTTCTTTCGACGGCGATGTCCCGGTCGTCGGCGTCGGCGTCGTCGCAGCTGGCGTCGTCGTCGGCGTCGTCGTCGGTGTGGTGGTCGTCGTCGTGGTAGTCGTCGTCGTGGTTTTGTTGTAACCCGAGAGGTCTTCTTCTGCCGCGAGTGCCGTCGCCGGCACCAGCGCCATCGTCAGAGCAAGAGCGACCGGCAGCACCACGAGCTTGCGCAACGCGCTGGATGATCCCTTCCTCTTCGGTGCTGCGATTGCCTTGCGCGGCCTACTCGAGGCCACGACATCGGTCCGAGTCATGCCAACCTCCCGTTGATGATGTGGGGTGAACGCTCCAGCCCTGTGAGGGCCTCTTGCCCTTCGTCGGGCGATTTTAGTCCTAAAGCACGTTTCTTGTTCGCCGTCTGCACGCCGTAGCCTGCATATCCGTTCGAACAACTATCAAGCCCATCGGTCGGCGAAACCGCACGATGCGCCCGTTTTCTGTGTATCGACCCGCTTGCGCCCGCGCTTGAGGACTGTGTGAGGTGATGCGCCCGCGCTCCGAGCTGCCCTGAAAGCGCCCCGTCCCAGCTAGATCTGCACGCGACCTTCGAGCTCGTCCTCTCCGAGGCTCGCGCGCAGCACCTTCTTGTCGAACTTGCCCACGCTCGTCTTCGGGATCTCCCCGAGGAACGCGAACTCATCCGGCAGCCACCACTTCGCCACGCGACCGCGCAGGTGCTCGACGAGCTCTGGAGCTGTCGTCTGCGCCCCCTCGCGCAGCACCACGCAGCACAGCGGGCGCTCCGACCAGCGCTCGTCCGGCTTGGCGATGACCGCCGCCTCGACCACGTCCGGGTGAGACATCAGCTCGTTCTCGAGCTCCACCGAGGAGATCCACTCGCCGCCCGACTTGATGACGTCCTTTGCGCGGTCTGTGATCTGCACGAACCCGTCGCCGTCCACCGCCGCGATGTCGCCCGTGCGCAGCCATCCCGAGTCGAACTTCTGATCGCTCGAGTCGTCGCGGAAGTAACGCGCTGCGATCCACGGCCCGCGCACCTCGATCTCACCCGTCGACTCGCCGTCCCAGGCGACCTCCTCGCCGTCGTCGCCGATCAGGCGCAGCTCGACCCACGGCAGCGGCCGCCCCTGACGCGCGCGCAGATCCCAATGCTTCTCGTCGTGCACGCCGTCGTCCGGGCGCGAGAAAGTCGCCACCGGACTCGTCTCGGTCATCCCCCACGCTTGGAAGATGTTCACGCCGTGGCGCTCCTCGAAGTCCTTCATCAACTGTCGCGGCACCGCCGAGCCTCCGCACGTCGCGTTCGTCAACGACGAGAGGTCGACCTCCGAATGCTCGTCCGCGTAACGAAGCACGTCGGCGAAGATCGTCGGCACGCACCCCATCAGCGTCGGTCGCTCCGCCGCGATCAAACCCGCCAGCGGCTCGGCCGAGAGATGGCGGTCGGGGAGCAGCAGATCGGCACCCGCAAGCGCCGCGCCATGCGGCAGGCCCCAGGCATTTGCGTGGAACATCGGCACCACCGCGAGCACGCGGTCGGAGCGGCTCAGCCCCAGCCCGTCCTTGACCAGCGTCGCCGTCGAGTGCAGGCTGATCGAGCGGTGCGAATAGAGGACCCCCTTGGGGTTGCCCGTGGTTCCGCTCGTGTAACAGAGCGCCGCCGCTTGGCGCTCGTCGATATCCGGGTAGTCGAAGTCGCCCTCGCCCGCTTCGGCGAGCAACTCCTCGTAGCGCAGCGCGTTCGGCAGCGTGCCCGCGTCGCCGTCGCCCATCACGACGTAGTGCTCGACCGTCGCAAAGCTCGGCGCGAGCTTCTCGAGCACCGGGACCAGCGAGTCGTCGACGAAGATCACCCTGTCCTCGGCGTGGTTGACGATGTAGGTCAGCTGCTCCTCGAACAGGCGGATGTTGAGCGTGTGCAGCACGGCTCCGATGCACGGGATCGCGAAGTACAGCTCCAAGTGGCGCTGGTTGTTCCACGCGAAGGTCCCGACTCGCTGCCCCTGCTCCACGCCCAGGCCGGCGAGGACCCGTGCAAGCCGGTCGACCCGCTCGGAGGTCTCGGCGAAGCTGCGGCGCTCGACAACCCCCGGCTCGCTCAGCGTGAGCACCTCGGCATCCGGGCTGCACGTCTTCATGCGCCTGCGGATGTGGTGCACCGTCAGCGGAAAGTCATCCTGCATCAGGCCCGCGAGCGCCCCGTTGGCGAGGGTCGAGCCCTCCTGTCGGGCAAGCGTCCCCTCTGAGCTCATCCTCCCTGCACCCCTTCCTCACGCGGCCTCAAATCACGCAACTGACTGTAGACGCCCCGCGTGCGCTGGGCAATGTCGTCCCAGTCGAAACGAAGCACGTGCTCGGAGGCTTCTGTGACCAAGCGCTCGCGCAATGCCTCGTCCACGAGCAGGCGCTCGATCATCACCCCCAGGTGCTCCGCGTCGCCGCCGTTGAAACGCAGCCCGACGCGCTCACCGACGGGGACGACCTCGCGTAGCCCACCCGTGTCGGCCACGATGCACGGACAGCCCGACGCCATCGCCTCGAGCGCGACCAGGCCGAAGGGCTCGTAGATCGAAGGCACCACACACAGGTCGGCGATGCGATAGAGCGAATGCAGCACGTCGTCGCCGATCCAGCCGAGGAAGTGACCGTGCTCGGAGAGCCCGAGTCGCTCTGCCTGCGCCTTCAGCTCCTGCTCGTGCGTTCCGCTCCCGGCCACCAGGTAGCGCACGTTCTCGACCTGACGCACGACGCCCGGCATCGCATCGAGCGCTAGTTGAAAGCCCTTCTCGTAGACCAGCCGCCCGACCAGCAATACCAGCTTCTCGTGCGGCTCGGCGAAGCGGCTGCGCAGCGCCTGCAAGTCGCCCGCCGGCTGCAGTTCGCTCGGGTCGATCCCGTTTGGGATCACCGTGATGCGCCGCTCGTCGATGTCGAAGATGTCCGCCACGTGGCCGCGCATGTAGTGAGAGCAGACGATCACCCCGTCCGCGCGCGCTGCCATCCAACGCTCGACCGAGTGGATGTGCGACTGGGGTGCGTCCTGCACCCAACCCTGATGGCGACCGTGCTCGGTGGCGTGGATCGTCGTCACGTACGGCACACCCGCACGCTCCGCCAGCGCCGAGGAGGCCTGTGCGACGAGCCAGTCGTGACCGTGGATCAGGTCGTAGCCGTGTTCCTCGGCGAGCGCTTCGCCGGCCGCCAGCATGTCGCCGTTCATCTGCTCCACCCACGCGACGAAGCGGTCGAGGTCGCGCGGCCAGCTGGGCTCGGCCACGCGATGCACCGTCACTCCAGCCATCTCGTCGATACCCGGCCGCCCCGACCGTGGGCCGCCAACAATCCCGCGCGTGAGCACGTCCACGACGACGCCTTGGCGAACCAGCGCCTCGGCAAGCTTGCGCACATGCCGAGCCAAGCCCCCCTCGATCACCGGCGGGTACTCCCAGGAGAGGAGCAGCACGCGATTGCTCATCCTGCAGACCCTATCTAGCGGGAGTCCGCGTAGCCGCTCCCCCGCTCACGGAGCGTCGTGAGCGCCGGTCAGGCCGCCCGCCGCCGTGCGCACTCAAATCCCGATCAACTCGAGCTCGTCGAGCCGGCGCGCGGCGCTCGACGGCCAGACGCGGTCCTCCTCCTGACGCACCACGCCGGTGTCGAGCAGCCCGTCCAACGCCGCGTCCAGCGCGTCTTGCTGAACGCCCATCCCCTCACCGAGCTCGGTGCGTGACCAGCGGCGCTCGCCGTCGTCCTCGCTGAGCAGGACGAGGACAATCGCGCGTTCGAGGGTTCGACCGCCGCCCGCCCGAAGATCGCTCGATTCTGTGTGCATTTGAGAGCCGTTCCTTCCGGTGCCCGGCGCCGGTTGCCGAGCCGGTCACGCCAGATCGCCAGATTTCGATCGGCTGGAGAGTACACACAGCTTGGAACGGTTCAGTTCAGGCGGATTGTCGGGGCGGCACCCGAACAACGCGATGAGTCTGGGGTCGGTACCCCACCGGGGTATAGTGGAGCGATGTCTGCGCAAGCGCGCTGCGCGTTCGGTTGGATCTCGACCACCGTCCTCCTCGGCGGTCCGCGATGAGCGTCCTCGAAACCCTCTGGGAAGCGTTGTCGAATGCCCTGTTGATGGCCTGGACCGTCTGGTGGGCGCTCGTCTTCGGCTTTGCGATCTCGGCCGTCGTGCAGGCGTGGATCCCGCGCGAGGGGGTGGAGCGAGCGCTCGGCGGACACGGCGCGCGCCCCGTCGCACTTGCCACGGCCCTCGGCGCCGCCTCCTCTTCCTGTTCCTACGCGGCAGTTGCGATCGCCCGATCGCTGCTCGCAAAGGGCGCCTCAGCGGTCAGCGCACTCGCTTTCCAGTTTGCCTCGACCAACCTCGTCATCGAGCTTGGCATCGTGATCTGGATCCTGATCGGCTGGCAGTTCACGCTCGCCGAGTTCCTCGGCGGACTGCTGCTGATCGTCGTGATGTCCCTGCTGCTGCGCGTGTTCGTTCCCCAGCGGGTTGAACAGCAGGCGCGCCGGCATGCCCAAAGCGCCGAGCCCGGTCACCAGCACCACTCTGCCGGCGGCCACCGTTCCCTGCGTGAGCGTGTCGGCTCCGTTGAGGCCTGGTCGGATGTCGCCCACAACTTCCGCAATGACTGGGCGATGCTCTATCGCGAGATTGCGACCGGCTTCCTGCTTGCCGGCTTCATCGGCCTGCTCGGCGACGACTTCTTCAACAGTCTGTTCATCGTGCACGCCCCCGGTCCAGTCAGGCTGATTGAGAACGTGCTCGTCGGCCCGCTGATCGCCGTGCTGAGCTTCGTCTGCTCAGTCGGCAACATCCCGCTTGCCGCCGTGCTCTGGTCCGGCGGCATCGGCTTCGCCGGGGTCCTCGCCTTCGTGTTCGCCGATCTGATCGTGCTGCCGATCGTCGCGATCTACCGCAAGTATTACGGCACATCCTTCGCGCTGCGGATCGTCGCGCTGATGCTCGTCACGATGGTGCTCGCCGCGCTTGCGGTCGACGGGCTGTTCAGCCTCGCCGGCTTGATTCCACACACGCGACCTACGCGATCGGAGATCTTCGGCAGCGTCCACGTCGACTACAAGCTCGTTACCAACGTGCTCGGTGCCGTCATTTTCGTGTCGCTGTTCGCACTGACCATGCGGCGCGGCGCCACCGACCCGATGTGCGGCATGAAGGTGGACCGCCGCGCATCCTCCACGATCGCGCTCGACGGGCACTACTTCTGCTCGCAGCACTGCGCGGACGCCTACGCCGCAGAGCGCCTGCACGATGAGCCGATGGGTGAGGCAGGCGATGTCGCCGCACCCCTCGCCGGACCGCAGGCGCGGGCGCCCGGCTAGAGATCCAGCTCCAACTGGCGCGGCGAGGGTCGCAGCGGCTCGCCGCTTGCTCGCGGGCGCCCTCGCTTGACCCAATGCCCCACCACTTCGCGACTGCGAGCGCTGCGGTAGCTGATCCGGCGGTCCAGCGGCGCCAGCGCGAGGCCGCCCGGCGCCGGGCCGAGCACAAGCGCGTGAAAGCGCCGACCGCCGCGATCCACCTCGACGACGTCGCCCGTCTGGATCCCCTCTAGCCGCATGTCCGCACCACTCCAGCACGATCGCAGGCGTGCGACCGTACAGGGCCCGCTGAGACTAGGCTGGAGATCGTGCGGTGGTTCGTAGATGGGATGAACGTGATCGGCACGCGCCCAGATGCATGGTGGAAGGACCGGCACGGCGCGATGGTCCGTCTCGTGCACCTGCTCGAGAAGTGGGTCGCCGCGACCGGCGAGGACGTCGTCGTCGTCTTCGAGCAGCCGCCACGACCGCCGATTCACTCGACCGTGATCGAGGTCGCACACGCCCCCCGCCCGCGTCGCGATTCAGCAGATGACGAGATCGTGCGACGCGTCGCCGCCGAGACCCGGCCCGGCGAGGTCCGCGTCGTCACCTCCGACCTGTGGCTCGTCGACCGGATCCACGCCGTCGGGGCCACGGTCCACCCCTCGGCCCCGTTCAGGGACTTGCTCGAGGACTCCTGATGGCCCCAGTCACGCGCTACACGAGCAGCGGCGGGGCGAGCATCGCCTACCAGGTCACCGGCGAGGGTCGTCTCGACCTCGTGTTCATGACCGGCTGGATCTCCCAGGTCGAGCACCTTTGGGAGTCCACAGGACTCAGGCGGCTCCTGGAACGACTGTCGGTGTTCGGGCGGCTGATCCTGTTCGACCGCCGAGGCACGGGCCTGTCCGACGGCGTCGGCGAGCCCTACACGCTCGAGCAGGAGGCCAAGGACGCGCTCGCAGTGCTCGACGCCGCCGGCTCGGAGCGGGCGGCGCTCTTCACCTATGGGCTCGGCGGCCCCGTCGCCGCGCTGCTCGCCACCGAGCACCCCGAGCGCGTCGGCGCGCTGATCATGTACGCCTCCATCGCCCGCGCGCTGTGGGCGCCCGACTACGACTGGGCAATGACGCGCGAGGAGCGTGCCGAGTGGATCGACCGCGCCGTCGACTCGTGGGGCGCCGCCGATCACCCCGGGATCCCCGTGATGGCCCCGACGATGGCCGACGATCCAGCGCTGATCAGCTGGTTCGCGCGCATGCAGCGACTTGCCGCCAGTCCCGGCAACGCGCGCGAACTGCTGACCGCCGCCGCCGACCTAGACGTGCGCGAGCTCTTGCCGCAGATCCGCGTGCCCACGCTCGTGATGCACCGCAACGGGGACACCGCATGGGACCCGCGCCATTCGCGCTACATCGCCGAGCGCATCCCCGGCGCGCGCTATGTCGAGCTCGAGGGGACCGACTCGCTGCCGTTCCTCGGCGACAGCGATGCGATCGTCGAAGAGATCGAGCAGTTCCTCACCGGCGGGCGCGCCGGCGGCGAGGCCACGCGCGCACTGCTGACAGTGATGTTCACCGACATCGTCGACGCCACCCCGCGCGCCGCCGAGCTGGGCGACGGTCGCTGGCGCGACCTGCTCGCACGCCACGACGAGGATCTGCGCAAGGAGTTGCGCCACTTCGACGGGCACGAGGTCAAGACCGTCGGCGACGGATTCCTCGCGACTTTTGCCGGACCGCCCTCGCGCGCCCTGCGCTGCGCGCTCGCAATCACCCAGTCGGCCCGCTCGCTCGGCATCGAGGTGCGCGTCGGCATCCACACCGGCGAGTGCGAGCTGATCGGCGACGACGTCGGCGGCATGGCCGTGCACATCGCCTCGCGCGTCAGCGGTCTCGCCGGCGCCGGCGAGGTACTCGTCTCGGGGACCGTCTTCGGCACCGTCGTCGGCGGCCCCTTCAGCTTCGAGGACCGCGGCTTTCACGAGCTCAAGGGCGTACCCGGGCGCTGGCCGCTGTTCTCGCTGGAAGGCTGAGGCTCCCTCCAGCCATCGCGCGGCCACGCATTGCGCGGCCATCATCAATCTCAAAACTAAATACGATCGCGTCGAATGAGGGAAAGGGGGACGAGATGAAGATTCGCGCGGCGCTGCTCGAGCAGTTCGGCAAGCCGCTCGTCGTGCAGGAGCTCGAGCTCGCCGAGCCCGGCTCCGGTGAGGTGCTCGTGAGGCTGGTCGCCTGCGGCGTGTGCCACACCGACATGTACACCGCCTCCGGCGTCGACCCCTCCGGCTACGCGCCGACGGTGCTGGGCCACGAGGGCGCCGGCGTGGTCGAGGCCGTCGGCGAGGGCGTCGCCGACATCGCACCCGGTGACCATGTCGTGACGCTGTTCTCGCCGCAGTGCCGCGAGTGCATCCATTGTCTGAGCCCGCGCACGAACCTCTGCCTGGCGATCCGCGAGCAGCAGAACAAGGGCTACCTGCCCGATGGCACCACGCGCCTGTCGCGCGACGGTGAGCCGATCAGGCACTTCATGGGCACCTCGACCTTCGCCGAGTACGCCGTGCTGCCCCAGATCGCGCTCGCCAAGGTCGACCGCGAGGCGCCGCTCGACGGCGCCTGCCTGTTCGCGTGCGGACTCTCCACCGGACTCGGCGCCGCGATGTACACGGCCAAGGTGCAGGCCGGCTCGACCTGTGTCGTGTTCGGCGCCGGAATGGTCGGCCTCGGCGCCGTCGCCGGCTGCCGCCTGCAGGGCGCCGAGCGCGTCATCTGCGTCGATCTCTCAGAGCAGCGCCTGGCGCTCGCCCGCGGGCAGGGCGCCACCGAGACCTGGCTCGCCGACGGCCACGTCGTCGGGCGCGTGCTCGAGCAGACCGACGGCTTCGGCGCCGACTACACCTTCGAGGCGACCGGCCTCGTCGGCGTCATGCGCGAAGCCGTCGAGGCCGCGCGCATGGGCTGGGGCCTGTGCACCGTCGCCGGCGTTGCCGGCAAGGGTGAGACGCTCGACGTCGTGCCGCGCCTGTTGATCACCGGCCGGCGTATCTGCGGATCCTCCTTCGGCGGCGTCAAGGGTCGCGACCAGGTGCCCCAACTCGTCGAGCGATACCTGCACGGCGAAATAGACGTCGACCCCTTCATCTCCCACCGCATGCCGCTCGACGACGTCAACCGCGCCTTCGAGCTGATGGACGCGCAAGACGGCATCCGCTCAGTGCTGGAGTTCGGGTAGGCTCGCCGCGATGGCCGCGCCCGACCCCACGCAGCCCGCGCTCGAGCTCGCCGCCGCGTTGCGCGCCCGCGAGGTCTCCGCCGTCGAGCTGCTCGACGCCTGCCTCGCCGCCGTTGACGCACGCAACCCCGAACTGAAGGCGGTCACCTGGCGCAACGACGAGCAGGCGCGCGCCGCCGCCGCGGACGCCGACCGGCGCCTGGCCGACGGCGAGGAGGCCCCCTTCCTCGGCGTGCCGATGCCGATCAAGGACCTCACCCCCGTAGTCGGCTGGCCCGTCACCTACGGCTCGCACGGCGCCCCCGAGGGTCCCAGCGAGCAGAGCGAGCTCGTCGTCGACGCCTTCACGGAGGCAGGTTTCGTGCTCTGCGGACGCACCAACACACCCGCCTTCGGCGTGATCACCGCTGCCGAGAACCTGCGCCACGGCATCAGCCGCAATCCATGGGACTCGGGCAGGACGCCCGGTGGCTCGAGCGGCGGTGCCGCCGCTGCCGTCGCCGGGGGCATGTTCCCAATCGCCCACGCCAACGACGGAGGCGGCTCGATCCGCATCCCCGCCTCCTACTGCGGACTAGTCGGGCTGAAGCCCAGCCGCGGGCGCGTTCCACGCCTGGCGCAGAGCTGGCTCGGTGCCGTCGTCGAGGGCGTCGTTGCGCGCACGGTTGCCGACTCCGCCGCCGTGCTCGACGCGATCTCCCGGTTCGATCCGCTCGCCTGGTACAACGCCCCCGCGCCCGCCCGGCCATTCAGCGAGGAGACCCAGGCGCCGCCCGGAGAGCTGCGTATCGGGCTGATGGCGCAGGCGCCGCTCGGCATCCCCACCGACCCCGCGTGCGTAGCCGGCGCACGCGCCGCCGCAGCCGCGCTCGAAGGCATCGGCCACTCCGTCGAGGAGGTCGAGGTACCAACGATCTCTGCCGAGATGATCCCCTCCTTCATCGTGCTGACCCAGGGTGGCCTCGCCGACTACGAGGGCGTCGACTGGTCCGCCACCGAGCCGCACATCGCCCACCAGCGTCAGCTCGCCGGCGACACCGGCGCCTACGACTACGTGCTCGCAGCGCGCACGCTCGAGCTGCTCAGCCGCCAGGAGGTCGCGCGCTGGCGCCGTGACTTTGACGTGCTGCTCACACCGACCTCGGCAATCCTGCCGCCCGTCGCAGGCGCGACGATCGAGGCGCAGCACGCCACACCCGACATGCCCGTCGGCGATGTCGTCGCAAGCGTTTCGTTCACCGCCTTCGGCAACGTCACCGGCCTGCCCGCCGTCAGCCTGCCGCTGCACCAGACCGACGAGGGCATCCCCGTCGGCGTGCAGTTGACCGGCAGTCCGTGGGACGAGGCGACCTTGATCCGACTCTCGGCCCAGCTCGAGCAGGCGATGCCCTGGGCCTCGCGCCGGCCCGACCTTGCCGCGGCTGCGTAGAGAACCCCGACCGCCGAGCCAGTCGCCCACCCCGACCGCCACGGAGCATCTATGAGCTACGAGCAGATCACGACCGAGATGGCCGACGGTATCCTCACGATCACGCTCAACCGCCCGGAGCGCCTGAACGCGTGGACCGCCGTCATGGGCCGCGAGCTGATCGAAGCCTTCGACCAAGCCGACGCCACCGACGAGGTTCGCGCGATCATCATGACCGGCGCCGGACGTGGATACTGCGCCGGCGCCGACCTCGCCGCCGGCGGCGAGACGTTCGACTATGCCGCGCGCTCAGCCGAGGGCTCTTTGCTCACCGAGCCCGTCGGCGGCGTGCCGCGCGACAACGGAGGCCAGTTCACGCTGCGGATCTTCTCCTGCACCAAGCCCGTGATCGGCGCGATCAACGGGCCTGCCGTCGGCGTCGGCGCGACGATGACGTTGCCGATGGACGTTCGCCTTGCCAGCGACGACGCGCGCATGGGCTTCGTCTTCGCCCGGCGCGGGATCGTGCCCGAGGCGTGCTCCAGTTGGTTCTTGCCGCGCGTCGTCGGCATCAGCCGAGCGATGGAGTGGGTATCGACCGGCCGGGTGTTCTCCGCACAGGAGGGGCTCGACGCCGGCCTGCTGCGCAGCCTGCACTCGAGCGAGGAGCTGCTGCCAGCCGCGCGGGCGCTCGCGAGCGAGATCGCCGAGAACACAGCGCCCGTGTCGGTCGCGCTTGCGCGGCAGATGATGTGGCGGATGCTGGGCGCCGAGCATCCGATGCTCGCCCACCGCGCCGACTCGCGCGCGATGCTCGCGCGCGGGCAGTCAGCCGACGCCACCGAGGGCATCACCTCGTTCCTGGAGAAGCGCCCCGCGCACTTCACCGACCGCGTCAGCGACGGCCTGCCCGAGATCATGCCCTGGTGGGTCGAGCCCGAGTTCGAGTAGCCGGCCGGGCGTTGGGCGCAGCGCCGTGCATGCCGCCGTGCGCCGTGTACGTCCGGCCTCAGGGTGCCTGCTGGAAGATCGCGTTGCGCGGCACCGCGCGGCGCGGCACCCCGAGCCCGTCGCAAAGTCGTATGCACGGCTCATACACCGGCCGGAAGCCGAGCAGATCGGGGATCGTCACGACGCGGTAGCCGCGGCGGTGCAGCGTCGCAATGATGCGCGGATAGGCTGCCAGCGTCTGCCCGCGCGGGCCGCCGCCATCGTGGGAGATGATGATCGCGCCGGGGCGCACCTGAGCGAGCACGCGCCGCACGATCGCGCCCGTCCCCGGCTGCGCGTAGTCGCTCGGGTCGACGTCCCAGCCGACCGTCGCCATCCCGAGCGAGGAGGCGATGCGTATCACCGATGCGTTGACGTCGCCGTAGGGCGGGCGGAATACGCACGGCGTGTAGCCCGTCTGCCCGCGGATCACGGCAAGCGTGCGCTCGAGCTGCCCGCGCGGATCGCTCGTGCGCGTCATGTCCGGGTGCGTGAACGTGTGATCGCCGAGCACGTCGCCCGCGCGCAGCTCGTGCAGCATCGTTTCGCGATAGGTCGAGGTGACCTGGCGCCCGATCATGAAGAACGTCGCCGTCGCGTGGCTACGTTCGAGCATCCGCACGAATGCGGGCGTATCCGTGTACGGACCGTCGTCGAAGCCGATCGCCACCTCGTGCCGCGACGGGCCGTTGCGATACAGGCTGGAGCCGTGGCTGCGGCAGCCGACCACGCGGTAGAACCTGCCCTGCGACTTCGGCGCGGACCCGGCGATCGGCGCGATCAGCCGAAGCGGTTCGATCTGTGCTCGCTGACCGAGCGCACCGCCGCTCGACCCGCATGCAAGCACGCCGCCGACGGCAAGCACAATTGCGGCGGTCGCCGCCAACAGCGCCAGCCTCCGGCGCGCAGCGAGGATTGGCGCGGGACTCGGTGGGGGCGGCTTGCGCCTGCCCATCCTTCGCCGAGCCCCCGCTGAGAGCTCCGAACGCACGGGCCAACCTTACGCGCTCAGCCGAGCTTCGCGCCGTCTACCGGGCGCTTCACCCTCAGAAACGCCGGGGCCAGACGGCCCGCGGCACGCATCGCTCGACCAACGTACGAGATCAGCCGACGAGCCCTCAGCCGAGAACGAGCTCGGCGGCGCTGCGCAGCGTCGCGACATCGCCTGAGATCAGCAGCGTGTCGACGACCGACTCGCGCCACTTCGCGAGGTCATCGCGGATCTTGTCCTTGGGACCGATCAGCGACATGTCCTCGATCAGCTTGCGCGGCACCTTCGCGCCGGCCTCGTCCTTCTTGCCTTCGAGGTACAACGAGGCGATCTCGTCGACCTCTGCCCCGTAGCCCATGCGGATCGCCACGTTTGCGTGGAAGTTCTTGCCTTTCGCCCCCATCCCGCCGAAGTACAGCGCGTAGAACGGGCGCAGCGCGTCCGCCGCCGCGTCGATGTCCTCGGAGACGATCAGCGGCACCGTCGCGTTGACCTGGAACGTCTCGGCCGTGTGGCGCGCGCCCGGCCGCGCGAAGCCCTCGCTGAGCGCGTCCACGTAGATCTGCTGGTGCTCCGGCGCAAACAGCATCGACAGCCAGCCATCGCACAGCTCCGCGCACAGCGCGATGTTCTTCGGTCCCTCGGCGCCGAGGTAGATCGGGATCTCCTCGCGCAGCGGGTGGATCGAGGACTTCAGCGGCTTCGCCAGGCCCGTGCCGACCCACGGACCGCTGTCGCGGCCCGTGTGTGCCCGCAGCGGCAGCTTGTAGTGCTCGCCGTCCGCCGTCACCGGGCCCTTGCGCGCCCAGATGTCGCGCAGGATGCCGATGTACTCGCGCGTGCGCGCCAGCGGCTTGGCGAACGGCATGCCGTACCAGCCCTCGACCACCTGCGGCCCCGACACGCCGAGGCCGAGGATGAAGCGCCCGCCCGAGAGGAGGTCCATCGTCATCGCCGCCATCGCCGTCGCCGCAGGCTGGCGCGCCGACATCTGCACGATCGCCGTGCCGAGCTTGATCTTGCTCGTGGACGCGCCCCACCATGCCAGCGGCGTCAGGCAGTCAGAGCCGTACGCCTCGGCCGTCCACATCGAATCGAAGCCGAGCCGCTCGGCCTCCGCAACCGCCTCGGTGACACCCGCCGGCGGGCCGCCGGCCCAGTAGCCCGTGTTCAGTCCCAGTTTGAGCTCGCCAGCCATCTCTGAAATCCCCCGAACGTCGAACCTCTGCCTATGCGGTCTGGACCGCCGGAACCCTAGTGGATTCGCTCGGCCGCGCGGGGAGCCTGGCCGGGGAGCGGCGCCGGCGTGTCGAGCACCGTCAGCGGCTCCTCCCGCGCCGCGCGCGCCTGCGTGGACTCCGGGTCCTGCAGGCGATGCGACAACGCCAGGGCGAGCAGCGCGAGCGCGACCAGTGCCGCGCCATAGACATCGGCCGTGTCGTGCAGCCCGTAGCGCGTCACCGCGATCCCCGCCGCCAGCGCCGGCAGGCTGTAGGCGAGGTACGAGGCCACGTACACCGATGCGACCAGCTCCGCGCGCTGGTCGATCGGCGCGCGATTGGTGATCGCGCGGAAGGCCCCCGCGAAGGCAGGGCCGAAGCCGAGCCCGGCGACGCCCGTTGCGAGCAGGAACAGCGCCGTTGAACCCTCGTGCAGGGCCAGCAGCGCCAGCAGCACGCCGACGATCAGCGCGCTCAGGCCGCCGCGCGCCGCCAGGCGCGCGTGCGTGTCGCGCAGCACCACCGAGGTCATCGAGCTGACGCCCGCCATGATGAAGATGCACAGCCCGCCCGCCACGTGGCTCGAGTCGTGCAGCACCTTCGCCGTCAGCGACGGCCCCAGCGAGAGGATCAGACCACCGAGCGCCCACGTCGCCGTCATGCACGGAATCGTCGCCAGGAAGTCCGCCCGCAGCGACGCCGGCACGCCGACCGTCGGGCGCAGCGATGAAGCCCACGTCGGCCTGCGCTCGATCGTCTCCGGGATCGCCAGCGCGCCGAGCGCCGCCAGCGCGAAGCCCGCGAGCAGCAGCCAGTAGACCAGGCGCGTCGGCTCGGGCGCGTATTCGACGAGCAGGCCGCTGCCGAGCGCCCCCGCCGCCAGGCCCGTCATCGGCGCCGAGGCCGCCAACAGTGCGCCCAGCCGCTGACGATGCGATGGCTGCAGGTCGATCAGCGCCGCGCTGATCGCCGCCGTCGCGATCCCCGTGGCGACGCCTTGCAGCGTGCGCGCCGCGAACAGCCACAGCACGCTGCGAGCCTCCGCGAACAGCAGCATCCCGACGATCTCGAGTCCCAGCGCGAGCAGCAACGTCGGGCGCCTGCCGAGATGATCCGACAGCGAGCCGGCAACGATCAGCGCGATCAGCAGGCCGAGCGCGTAGACCGCGAAGACCCCCGTCAGCACGATCGCCGAGAAGCCCCATTTCGCCTGGTAGACGATGTACAGCGGCGACGGGGCGCTCGAGGCGAACAGGAAGCCTGCGAGCGTCGTCGCCAGTAGCCAGAAGGCCGGTGCTCTGCCGAGTTTCGTCATCACGACATAACGACGAAGACGGCTGCTATGTGAGGACACACAGTCGAACCTCCGCTGCATCGGGGCTGCGCCACTAGTCTGGATCGATGCCCTACACGACCGCGGACGCACGACAGGGACTGCTCGACACCGTAGCGGGCGCGATCGAGCAGCTCGGTGTTGCTCTCGCTGCGCTCGGCGAGGCCTACGAGCAGCTCGACGAACAGACCGGCGATCGTCTCGAGCGCGAGCTGTTCGGACCCGTGCAGGTCGCCTACGGGCGTGCCCAGCGCACGTGCTCGGCCTTCGCCGAACGCCACTCGCTGGGCACTCGCACGTTCACCCCGGCGACCGCGCCCGCGCCGTCGACTGGTGCGCACGGGCTGATCGACCACGCCGCGCAAGCCGTCGCCGAGGCGGACAGAACGCTCTCCGAACTGCAGGACTCGCTCGCGCCGATCGAGGTCGGCGACGCCGAGCTGCGCGACGGGTTGCGCCAGGTGCGTGAGCTGCTCGCACCGCTGCCACACAGCGCGCACGAGCTCGTGCGCACGCTCGGGCGCTAGCGCGCCGCTTAGCCCAACGCGCCGAGCAGCCTGCCGCCGCCGACGGGCGCACCGCCGCTGGCGGGCTCGAGCAGCACCCCCACGTGCCGCAGCAGGCGCGCGAAAACGCCCTGCAGCGTCTGCTTGGCATAGGCATGGCTCGGGCTGTTCGTGATCAGCACCGCCAGCGAAACGCGCGTCGCGCCATGGCGCAGCAGCACGACCTGGTGCTCGACTTCGCCCGTGCCCGCGCCCCAGCCGCCCTTGAAGTAGAGCTGCCACCCGGGCAGGTGCAGTCGTCCGATGCCCCAGCGCTGGCTCGGGATCACGCTCGCCAGCAGGTTCATCGCCACCGCACGGTGACGCGCCACGACGTGGCTGTCGATGTGCAGGAAGAAACCCGCCTGATCGGTCGCGTCGATGCGGCTGAGGCCCCACACCACGGGGTCCAGCGAGAAGCGGCGCATGCCCGCGCGCGCCGCGACCCCGTACACGCCGCCCGCGCCGACGAACTGCAGCACGCGCGTCGCCGCCGCGTTGTCTGAGCGCTCGATCATCGGGTCGATCAGCGCATGGTCCGAGCCGCGCAACGGTCTGGCGCGCACGCGCGGGTCGTCGAGGTAAGCCACCAGCAACATCGCCTTCAACACGCTCGCCGAGGGCACAGTGCGCGTGACGCGCCAGCCCCATTCGCGGTGCTGCGTGCGCACCGCAAAGCTCACGTCGCCTGCGCGGGTGTGTGCGTAGGCGATCGCCGCGCGCACGCCCGGCTGCCAGCTGGACGCCGCGAGCGACCTGGACGCCGCAAGCGCCTGCGCCGCGCCGAGCATGCAAGCGAGCCCGCACAGCAGGATCGCGAGCACCGCCCGCCGCCCGCGCTCAGCGCGCGAGCGAGACGATTTCCGCATTGCCGGGAGCCGGGCCGAGCTTCGTCACGTACGCGCTCGTCGGGCCCAGTGCCGTCGCGCCGAGCTGCACCGCGCCGCCTTGTCCGGGACGCCGGTTCGGGCAGCCGCTCGCGCTGTTGTAGGCGTGCGTGTAGCCCGGTTGATAGCCAGGGTCGCGCGCGACCGTCGACGGCAGGCTGAGCAGCACGCGTTCCCTGGGCGCGGCACCGGCCGCGCCAGGCGCGCCCACCAAAGCCAAGCGGGACGCCGCCCGCGCCGCCCGACCCCGCTGCCCCGGCCGGGCGGCGGTGCCGAGGCGCAGTTGCTGCACGCAACGCGTAGCGCGCTCGAACAGCAGACGCCCCGCGAACAGCGACGGGTTGAAGAAGGCCATGCCGCGGCTGGCCGCGCGCAGCGTGCGACGGTGGCCGCTCGCCAGATCGACCAGCTCGATCGCGCTGCGCCGAGGAGTGTTGAGCGCGAACACCACGCTCGCGCCGTCGAGCGCAGGGCGACCGACCCGGCCCGCCAGGCGCGCGCCCGCGAGGTAGCGCCGCGCACTCGGGTTGCTCAGCGACACCGCGATCAGATGCTCGCCCTGCGCGTCCTCGTCGCGGTAGACGACCCAGCCGTCGGATACGGCCAGTGCGTTGACGCCGCCCGTCGCGAGCACCAGCTTCGGCTGCAGCGACGCGCGATCGGCGATCGTGATCTGCGTCGCGCTAGCCCACGCCACGTTCGAGCCACCCAGCCCCGGGTGCGCGCCGGGCAGCGCCAGCGGTGCGCCGGCGCCCGGCGAGAGCAGCCCGCCGCCGCCGACCTGCTGCCACGCCAGCGCGCCGTTCGCCGCCGAAGGATCCGTCGCCTGCGCGATTCTCGTCTGTGCGCCCGCCGCCTGACGAAGCCGCGTCTGTGGGCTCGGCGCCGCCGAGGCGCTCGCCCCGGCCAGCGCCAGCGCACACACGCCGAGCCCGAGCGCGTCGAGCCTACGCAGCCCGAGCCACAGCCGCGGTGCTTCCGCCATCTCGTCCAGGCGCCGCGCACCCTCGCCGCCGCGCAGTCCGGGCGCCATCCACAGCACGGGCAGCGCACGCCCTGCGCCGAAGGCGAGTCCGACGACGACGCCGACGAGCGGATCGCCCGAGGCGAAGCTGATGCCCGCGAGCGCCCACACGGCGAACGCCAGCACGAACGTCGTGAAGCCCAGGCCCAGCAGGACCCCGTAGAGCGCGCACGCCAGCGGCAGCGGCAACGTCCAGCGCCAGCGCTCGGGCACCTGGCGGCGGATCTGCGGCGCGATCCGCACGCCGCGCCAGTCGGCCACGGCCGCGGCCAGCGCCAGCGCCGCGCCGAGCCCCTCGCGCAGCCCTGCGACGCCGTCGCCAACCAGCGAGCCGAGCAGCGCAAGGCTGCCGAACGTGATCGCGCCGCCCAGCAGCGTCCCCAGCGCGAATGTCCCGCTTGCCACGAGCGTCGCCCCGCGGCGGGCGTCGCCGAGCGCGCTGCCGATCGTGTCGACCATCGAGAAGCCGCACGGCGACCACGCGCCGGCGATGCCCGCGACGACGGCCGTGAGCGCAGCGCTGACCGCGAGTCCGCCGAGCATCGCCTCAGCCGCTCCGCAGCACGGCGTCTTCGGCCCCTAGCAAGGCACCATCGTTTCGTAGTACTGCACGCAGAACACGTGGCGGCCCTGGTAGCAGTAGCCGACGAGTGCTTCGTCTCCGTTGACGCGCACGTTCGTGTAGCCGCAGCAGTCCATCAGCCTGCGCACGCGCCCGCCGCAGCAGCGATACCACGAGCCGTCCGTGCGCAGCTCCAGGCCGTGGCTCTTGCCCGCCGCCGGACAGACCTTCGAGCGCGGCGCCGGCGGGAGCGGCTCGCCGCTCGGGTCCAGCAGCACCTGCCCGTGCGCGTCCACCGGATGGCCTTGCGCGTCGATCGGTCTGCCGAGGTCGTCGACCGGATGTCCATCCGAGGCGCGCAACGGCAAGTCGTGGCGGTCGACCCGTGGCAGTCCCGTCGGGTGCGGGCAGTTGCCCGTCGTGTACGTGTGACCGCAGAAGTTCGTGTACGCCTCGGCCTCGTCCGGCAGCACGCCGTTGACCACCGCACGGCCGCCCGCCAGCGCGATCACCGCCGCGCCCGCCCACTCCAGGAAGCCGCGCCGGCTGCTGCGGCGCAGCACTGAGTCCGCGAAGTGCTCGCCGCTCTCCTCAGGCGGCAAGCGACAGACCCCGCTCGCGCCGCCGCGCCGTCGCGAGCACGCTTTCGAGCTGGCCGAGGCCGTTGAACGTGCCCTTCGCCAGCGCGACGCCGTCGAGGTCGAGGGCGACCGCGTACGGGCTGCCAGGCACGGCCGCCGCCGCCCACACGCCCGCGTCGCGGTGCTCATCGAAGCTCTGCACGGCAAGCAGCGGATCGCCGGCGACGTGCTCGACGGCCGGCGCCACAGCCCTGCACAGCGGGCACCCGTCGGAGCTGAACACCGCCAGGCGCAGCAGCGTGCGCGGACCGACCTCGATCGCCTCCGCCCACGGCTGCGCCTCGCCCAGCTCAGGCCCCTCCGACTCGATCTCGAGCGCGCCGCGCGCGTCGCCCGCCGATAGCCGCAGCACGCCGACCTCGCGCGCCAGCGCGAGCACGGCGACCGCCAGCGCGGCGATCGCCACGACGCTCAGCGCCAGCCCGAGCGTCAACCAGCGGTCATAGCCGCTCGGCGCCGCCGGAAACCAGCCGAACGCGGCCACGGCCGCGAGCAGCGCCGGCGCAGCCGCGCGCAGCGGCGTCGTCCAACCGAGTCGCGAGGACGCGCCGAAGCAAGCGCACGGCCGCCCGCCGTGCCCTGCGAGCAATGCCGTCGAGGTCGTCGCGGCGAACAGCGTGAACAGGACCGCCGCCGCCGCGAGTGCCCAGCCGAGACCGACCACGAGCGCCGCCGCGACGCCGAGCTCGCCGACGACGAGCAGCCACAGCGCGGCCGCCTGTCGCGCGGTCCCCAGCACGCCGTAGGTTGCAAGCGCCGCCGCCGCTCGACGCCAGCGCCATGCCTTCGCCCCGGCGCTCGCGCCAAGCGCGAGCGCCAGCCAGATCGAGACGAGCGTGGTCACCGGCGCGGACCTTACGCCGCGCCTCGGATTGCCGAGAATCGCCTGCTAGACGGGCTTTTTCGCGTTCAAGCAGACTCGGCGGCGTTCACGCCGGCCCACGTTCCGACACCCGCGTTCAAGCAGACTCGGCCAGCGCGGCACGGTCGATCTGGTCGATCGCCGTGTAGCCGCTCAGCGCGAGCGTCAGGTCGAGCTCGGCCAGCAGGCAGCGCAGCACGTGCTCGACCCCGGCCTGTCCGGCGAGCGCGAGCCCCCACACGTACGGCCGCCCGATGCAGACCGCGTCGGCGCCGAGCGCGAGCGCCTTGAACACGTCCGCGCCCGTGCGCACGCCGCTGTCGAACAGCAGCGCCAGCTCGCTCGCCGACGGCCGCGCGGATCGCCGGCAGCGCGTCGAGCGCACCGAGCGCGCCGTCGACCTGACGGCCGCCGTGGTTGGACACGAGCAGCGCCGTCGACGCCCGCGATCCACGCGCCCGCCGCGCGTCCTCGGCGTGAACGATTCCCTTGAGCACGATCGGCAGCTTCGTCTGCTCTCGCAGCCACTCCAAGTCGTCCCAGCATGACCGTCGGGTTGGCGAACTGGTAGGCCCAGTGGCCGACCGCCGGCGCCGAGGTCCTCCTCGGGCGGCTTCTCCAGCGCCGCGCGGAACACGGGGTCGCTGAAGTAGTTGGCCACGCCGTCCCCTTGAGAAACGGCAGGTAGGCGTTCTTCAAGTCGCGCGGGCGCCAGCCGAGGAACCAAGTGTCGAGCGTCAGCACGACCGCCTCGTAGCCCGCCTGCTCGGCGCGGGCGACGAAGCTCGCCGCCAACTCGCGCTCGCGCGGCCAGTAGAGCTGGTACCAGCGCCTGCCCTCCCCCATCGCCTCGGCGACCTGCTCGATCGAATGCGACGCGGCCGTGCTGTGGATGTACGGTCAAGCCCAAGCTCGCCGCCGCGCGGGCGGCTCGCGAGCTCGCCCTCGGGGTGGACGATCGACTGTACGCCGACCGGCGCGAGCATCAGCGGCGCCGGCATCGGCGTTCCGAGCACCGTCACGTCCAGCTTGCGCTCGGAGACGTCGCGCAGCATCCGCGGCACGATCCGCCTGCGCTCGAACGCGTCGAGGTTGGCCTGCATCGTGCGCTCCGAGCCCGCGCCGCCGGCCACGTAGCCGTATGGGCCGGCGCCGAGCTTCGCCCGCGCTCGCTCCTGCAGCTCGGCCGCCGAGACCGGCAGCGCCGGCGCCTGGTCGGCCAACCCGCCGGCGTAGATCAGGTACTGGAAGCTCGCGAAGTCCGGCGGCAACGGCGTGCCGGCAACGCTCTCGGGCTCTGGCGAGTCGCTCATGCGCTGACCCTACAGCCGCCTACTGCGCGCCGCCCGGCCCCGCGCCGGGGTCCTCGGCAGCCACGACCTCGCGCAGGCGGTGCGAGTTGACGTCGTAGACGAAGCCGCGCACGACCTCTCGGTGGAGCAGGAACGGCGAGCGGCGCACGCGCAGGATCGACTGCCCCACGTCGGCGTCGAGGTCGGCGAAGGACTCGATCGCGAACGGCGGCGCGACGCCGCTGTCCTCTTGCAGCTCGGCGCGAAAGCCATCGTCGGTGATCTTCATCAGCCGCAGTCGGTGTGGTGGATCAGCATCACCTCGCGCGTGCCCAAGCGCCGCTGGGAGACCGCGAGCGAGCGGATCACGTCATCCGTGATCACGCCGCCCTGCGTTGCGCAGGATGTGCGCCTCGCCGTGCCCGAGGCCGAGCGCGGCGAACACGTCCAGGCGCGAGTCCATGCACGTCACGATCGCCAAGCGCCGTTTCGGGCTGACGTCGAGTGACTCCGGCGGCGTGCCCTCGGCGAAGGCGTCGTTGTTGGCAAGCAGCTCGTCGATCTGGCTCATGGCGGGGCAGCCTAGAGGTCTTCGCGCTTGGACAGCCAGCGGCGCAGCCCGTGGTAGCTCTGCTCGGGCGGCAGCGCCTGCGCGTAGGAGCCCGGCGTACCGGCGCTCGTCGGGCCCTGCACGCGCTCGCGCACCTTCGCGGCGAAGCCGCCTCGTCGAGCTGCTCGGCCCACGCCTCGACCTCGTCGAGGTGCGCGCGCAGCGCGGCCAGCTGCTCGCCCACGTCCTCGTAGGCGCCGAAGTGCGTCACGGCGAGGCTGCGCGGCCCCCAGTCTTCGAGCAGTGTCGAGCGAGGCCCGCCATGCCTGCAGGTCGATGTCGGGCGGCGGCGTCGGCGCGAGCACGCGCCCGGCGCCGATGCGCACGCCCGCCACGTCGCCCGTGAAGGCGCGCCCGCTCTGCTCGTGCAGGTAGGAGACGTGGTGGGAGGCGTGGCCCGGCGTGTAGGCGACGCTGAACGGCCCGAGCTGCTCGCCGCCGTGCAGCACGCGCAGGCGCTCGGCCGGGACCGGCAGCACCTCGCCCCACAGCCGCTGCATCTGCTCGCCGTACAGGCGCGTGGCGCTGTCGAGCAGCCGCGCGGGGTCGGCCAGGTGCGCGCGCGCCGCGCTCGTGCACCCACACCTCCGCTCCGGGAAGCGCCGCGCGAGCGTCCCCGCGGCGCCGGCGTGGTCGAGGTGGATGTGCGTCAGCGCGATCGCGCGCGGTGGATGCTGCTCCAGCGTCGGCATCAGCGCCGCCAGAGCTGCTGCTCGGCCCCGGGTCGACGAGCACGTCGCCCACGCGCCACGCGCCGATCACCTGCGGGCGCCCGAGATGCAGCACATCGATCAGCTCCGGCGCTTCGCCGCGGCCGTCGGCCCTGCTCATCACCTGCCCGCCGTATGACGCCGTGCTCGTTCATCGCGGCGTGATTAGAGCATGTCGAAGCGGCTTCGTCCTAGGATGGAGGCCGTGGAGAGCTCAGCGGCCACCGTCACCGAGGGCTTCGGCGAGCTCGAGCGCCACCGGCGCGAGCTGACGGCCCACTGCTACCGCATGCTCGGCTCGCCGTTCGAGGCCGAGGACGCTGTGCAGGACACGCTGCTGCGCGCGTGGCGCTCGATCGATCGCTTCGAGGGGCGCTCCTCGCTGCGCTCGTGGCTGTATCGCATCGCGACGAACGTGTGCCTCGACATGCTCGACGCCAAGCAGCGCCGCGCGCGGCCGATGGACCTCGGCGAGGCGCGCGCGCCGGACGGCCCGATCGGCGAGATCCTGCCCGAGACGACGTGGATCGAGCCCGTCCCAGACGCGCTCGTCGCGCCCGAGGGCGACCCGGCCGCGGTGGCCGAGTCGCGCGAGACGATCCGCCTGGCGTTCGTCGCCGCGCTGCAGCACCTGCCGCCGCGCCAGCGCGCCGCGCTGATCCTCTGCGAGGTGCTGCAGTGGAAGGCCGCCGAGGTCGCCGAGCTGCTCGACACGAGCGTCGCCGCCGTCAACAGCTCGCTGCAGCGCGCGCGCGCGACGCTCGACAGCGCCGAGATCGCCGACGCCGCGCGCGGCGCGCTCTCCGAGCACGACCAGCGAGCTGCTCGGCCGCTACGTCGACGCCTTCCAGCGCTATGACATGCGACGCGCTGACGTGCGCTGATCCACGAGGACGCCACGCAGTCGATGCCGCCGTATGAGCTGTGGCTGCGCGGGCGCGAGGACATCTTCGCGTGGTGGGTCGGCAAGGGCGCCGGCTGTCGCGGCTCGCGCGTGATCGCCACGCAGACGGCCAACGGCTCGCCGGCCTTCGCCCAGTACAAGCCGCGCGAGGACGGCGGCGAGGGCTACGAACCGTGGGCGCTGCAGGTGCTGGAGATCGCCGACGGGCAGATCGTCGAGCTGACGTTCTTCCTCTCCACCGACACGCTGTTCCCGCTGTTCGGCGTGCCGCTCGACTATGCCGAGCTAGCGGCCTAGCGCCGGCTGCTCTGAGCGCAGCACGTCCGAGAGCCCGATCGAAGCTCGAGCAGCCCGAGCAGCTCGGGCGAGGCGCCGCGCAGGCGCACCTCGCAGCGGCTGCGCCGCGCCGCGAGCGCGAGCCGCGCGAGCGCGTCGACGGCGACCGCGTCGGCGTCGATGCCGCCGACCTCGCACAGCAACAGCTCGCAGCCGCGATCTAGCGCGAGCAGCTCGCAGGTGCGCGCGAACAGCGCCGGCAGCTCGGCGCGCCGAGCGGGCTGCGGCACCGTCGATCGTGACGGTCCGCCGGCGCTCGGCCATCGCCCCCTCCCCTCGTCGATCGCCCGCTAGCGCGCCTCGACGGGCTCTTGCGCGGCCGCCGTCGGCGACCCCGGCGAATGCTCCGGGGCAGGCGCGATCGCGCCGCTCGCCTCGGCCGCCTCGGCGACCGCCTCGTCGCTGTGCGCGAGGGCGCGCTTGGGGCGCGTGCAGCAGCAGGCTGATCACGATCGCCAGGCCGACGAGCCCGGCGCCGATCACGAATGCCACGTGGTAGCCGCTCGTGAGCGCGTCGGCGAGCGGCTTGCCGGCCTTCGTCAGCGAGCTTGATGTGCGTCGAGGCGCTCGTCGCGAGCACGGCCAGGCCGAGCGCGCCGCCGACCTGCGCCGAGGTGTTGACCAGGCCCGAGGCCAGCCCGGCGTCCTGCGGCGCGACGTCGGACATCGCGAGCGTCATCAGCGCCGGGAAGGTCGAGCCGACGCCGGCGCCGAGCAGCAGCAGCACGGGCAGCACGTCGCTGTAGTAGTGGCCGTGCACGGGCACGCGCGCGAACAGCAGCAGGCCGATCGCCACGAGCACCATCCCGGGCGCGAGCAGGCGCTTGCGCGCCGAAGCGCATGATCAGCCGTTCTGAGTAGCGCAGCGAGAGCGTTCCCATCACGACCGTCACCGGCAGGAAGGCGAAGCCGATCTTCAGCGGGTCGTAGTGCTGCACGCGCTGCAGGTACAGCGAGCCGAGGAAGAACGTGCCGAACATGCCGGCCACGACGAGCGCCTGGATCGCGTTGGCGCCGGCCGTGTCGCGCGAGCGGAACAGGCGCAGCGGCATCAGCGGCTCGCGCGCCGTCGCCTCGCGCCAGACGAACAGCACCAGCAGCACGAGCGAGCCGGCGGCGAAGCCGAGCGTCGTGCCCGAGCCCCAGCCTTTCTCGGCGGCCGGCGAGACGATCGTGTAGACGCCGAGCATCAGCGAGGAGACGATCAGCGCGGCGCCGGGCAGGTCGGCGCCCTTGCCGGCGCCCGGAATGCGCATGTCGTCGAGCAGGCGCAGCGCGAAGAAGCCCGTGGCGAGGCCGATCGGCACGTTGATGAAGAAGATCCAGTGCCAGTCGATCGCCTGCGTGAGCACGCCGCCGGCGAGCAGGCCGACCGAGCCGCCGGCGGAGGCGACGAAGCCGTACACGCCGATCGCCTTGGCCTGCTCGGCCGGCTCGGGGAACATCGTCACGATCATCCCGAGCACGACGGCCGAGGTGGCGGCGCCGCCGGCGCCCTGCACGAAGCGCGCCACGACGAGCATCGTCTGGCTCTGGGAGAGGCCGCAGACGAGCGAGGCGAGCGTGAACACGACCAGGCCGCCGAGGAAGATGCGCTTGTGCCCGACCATGTCGCCGATCCGCCCGGCCAGCAGCAGCAGGCCGCCGAAGGCGATCAGGTAGGCGTTGACGACCCACGCAAGACCCGACCCGGAGAAGCCGAGGTCGGTCTGAATCGACGGCAGCGCGACGTTTACGACGGTCACGTCGAGCACGATCATCAGCACGCCCGTGCACAGCACGTACAGCGCCAGCCAGCGGTTGCGGTCGGTCTGGTGCTCGTCATCTCCATGTCTCCTTCGTCGTCGTCTTCATCGATCTCATAAGAATTTTTTGATTGGAAAGAAGATCGCCCATGCCGGCAGCGTGCGCCGCGGCGAGGCTGTAGCCCTTCTCTCCCAAGTTCAGACGAAGCCTCCGCGCGAAACTCATCGGCGGCGCCCGGCGAGCGATGAGATGCCGGCACGATCCGTCTAAACGACAGTTCTAGCAACCGAGCCAGCGGCACTGGCCTTGCGAGCGAGAGGAGTCAAGCGATGTTCGGCGACACCGAGGCGTTCAGCGGCTTCGCCGTCGACGACGTGGCCAAGGCGCAGCGAGTTCTACGCGCAGACGCTCGGGATCGACGACCTCCGAGGAGCACGGCATCCTCACGCTGGAGCTCGACGGCGGCGCGCGCCCGACGATCGTCTACCCCAAGCCCGGCCACACCCCCGCCGAGTACACGATCCTCAACTTCCCCGTCGAGGACATCGAGGCGGCCGTCGACGAGCTGACCGCGCGCGGCGTGAGATCGAGCGCTACGACGGCTTCGAGCAGGACGAGCGCGGGATCATGCGCGGCGGCGGCCCGTTCATCGCCTGGTTCAAGGACCCCGCCGGCAATGTGCTTGTCGGTGCTGCAGGAGCGCTGAGTCCTCCGATGGCCGTCGAACGGCTCAGGCGCGTCTTGCTCGGGCCTGCGCTCAGTCGCCTGCCAGCGGCGCCACATAGCGCAGGAACGGCTCGACGGCGAGCCCCTCTTCGCCGGTCGCCTGCGCCAGCAGCGCCAGCGTGTCCAGGCGGCGGCCGTGGCGGTGCACGTGCTCGGCCAGCCACGCCTGGATCGCGCCCGTCTCGCCGCGGCGCAGATCCTCGTCGCGCGGCCCGATCTCCGCCTCGATCGCCTCCCACAGCTGCGCGGCGATCAGGCAGCCGAGCGCGTAGCTCGGGAAGTAGCCGAAGCTGCCGCCGCCCCAGTGCACGTCCTGCAGGCAGCCGAGCGCGTCGGAGGGCACCTCGACGCCGAGCAGGCGGCGCATCCCCTCGCGCCACGCGTCCGGCAGGTCGGCCACGGCGAGCGTCCCCTCGATCATCGCCAGCTCCAGCTCGAAGCGCAGGATGATGTGCAGCGGATACGTCAGCGGGTCGGCCGAGACGCGGATCAGCGACGGCTCGACGCCGACGAGCGTCGCGTGCAGCTCCTCGCGCGCTGACCGCGAAGCCGCCGTCGGCGAGCTCTGACAGCGAGCACCTCGGCGAAGGCGGCGGCTGCGCGCCACGTGGTTCTCCCACAGCTTGCTCTGGGACTCGTGCATCGACATCGAGGTGCCGCTGCCGAGGTTCGTGCGGTCGAGCGCCGGGTCGATCTGGCGCTCGTACAGCGCGTGGCCGTACTCGTGCAGCGAGCTCAGCAGCGACTCGACCTCGCCGTCGCCGTAGCGCGTCGTCACGCGGCTGTCGCGCGGGCCGACCCAGGCCGTGAACGGGTGCGCCGAGACGTCCACGCGCCAGCTCTCGGCGTCGACGCCCACGCGGCGCAGCATGCCCGCGACGGCCGCTTCCTGCGCCGCCACCGGCACGGCCAGCGTGCGCGTGCGGCGTGTGCTGCGAGGCCTCCGCCACGAGCGGCGGAGTCGCCTGCGCCAGCGCCGCGAACACGCGGCGCAGATCCTCCGTGGAGAGGCCGAAGTCGTAGTCGCCGAGCAGCGCGTCGTAGGCGCTCTCGCCGCTGCTCGGCCACGCACTCGCCGTAGGCGCGCGCGAGCTCGACGTTGCGCTGCAGCGCCGGCGCGAACGCGGCGAAGTCGTCGGCCTCGCGCGCCGCCTGCCAGCTCTCCTGGCCCTGCGCGCTCGCCTGCGCCAGCTCGACGGCGAGCTCGGTCGGCACGCGCCGCGCGCGCTCCCAGTCGCGCCGCGCGAGGCGCACGATGTCCGCGTCGAGCTCGTCGAGCGGTGAGCCGTCGAGCTCGGCCAGCCAGTCGCCGACCTCCTGCGCCGGTCGCCCGTTCGTGCGTCAGGCGCGCGAGCGTGCCGAGCTGCTGCGCGCGCGCCGCGCCGCCCTCGGCCGGCATCATCACGAGCTGATCCCACGCCGCGAGCATCTGCATGGCCGACAGATCCGACAGCTCGGCCATGCGGTCGCGCAGCTTTTCCAGGGCGTTCATCGCGTGAAGCGTATGGATGGCCCTCCCGGAAAGCGGGATGAGAACGGCTTATAGGATGAGCCCGTGACACCCGGCGCCGAGCAACGGACTGTCACGCGCGAGCGGATCGGCCTGCTGCTGGTCGAGGACGACGACGGCGACGCCCGCCTGGTCGAGGACGAGCTGGCCGAACGGCTGCCGCTGGCTCACGTCGCGCGCAGCCACACGCTGAAGCAGGCGCTCGCGGCGCTCGGCCCGCAGGTCGACTGCGTGCTGCTCGACCTCGGCCTGCCCGACGCGCTCGGACTCGACGCCGTCGCCCAGCTGCGTGCGCAGATGTCCTCGATCCCGCTGATCGTGCTCACCGGCCTCGATGACCAGGCCGCCGGCGTGGCCGCCGTCGAAGCAGGCGCGCAGGACTACCTCGTCAAGGGGCGCGTCGACGGCGAGCAGCTCGCACGCTCGATCCACTACGCGATCGGCCGCCGCCGCGCCGAGGAGG
Organism: uncultured Solirubrobacteraceae bacterium; assembly: GCA_963714215.1. Lineage (GTDB taxonomy): Bacteria > Actinomycetota > Thermoleophilia > Solirubrobacterales > Solirubrobacteraceae > Palsa-744. Next base: position 107,729 of record CAVQNP010000002.1, on the reverse strand, counting down.
CCGAGCGCGAGCTGCTGCTGGCCGAGGCGCAGGCACGCGAGGGGCGCCTGCTCGAAAAAGGCCTCGCGCCGAACCTGACGATCGAGGATCCCTCGGTGTGGGTCGCCTCGTGCTACCGCGCCGGGCGCAGCCGCGCGCTCCTGGGCGGCGACTTCTACGACCTCGTGCAGACCGAGGACGAGCTCCTGCACGTGCTCGTCGGCGACGTCTGCGGGCACGGTCCCGACGAAGCCGCGATCGGCGTCAGCCTGCGCGCCGCCTGGCGTGCGCTCGCGCTCGCCGGAACCGGACCGGAGCTCGTGCTGGGAACGCTGCAGCGCGTGTTCGAGCACGAGCGCCACGTGCCTGGCCTGTTCGCCACGCTGTGCACGCTCGAGATCGACGCGATCGAGCGCTCGGCCACGCTCGTGCGCGCCGGTCATCCGGCTCCCGTGCTGATCGAGGATCGCGCGGGCGGCTGGTCGATCGCGGCCGTGACCGCCGAGCTCGGCGCCGGTGCGGTGGGCATCAACGAAGGCGGCTGGACCGTCGAGCGCTTGTCGCTGCCCGCGCGCTGGACGATCCTGCTCTACACCGACGGCATCGTCGAGGGCCGCATCGGCAATGGCTCGGAGCGGCTCGGCGAAGAGGGCCTGCACCGACTGATCGCCGAGCGGATCGCCGAGCGCCCGAACTGGCGCGAGCAGCCCGAGGCGCTGCTCGACGAGCTGATCGCCGCCGCCGAGCAGCTCAACGGGGGCGAGCTGAGCGATGACGTCGCGATGCTGCTGCTCGGCGTGCGCGGCGGCGCAGAGCAGCGGTGAGCGTGTCGTGAGCGCCCCCGAGCAAGGCGGGTCGTGGGTCGTGCGCTGGATCGCGCGCACTGGCGTCGGCCGGTTGCTCGCCCTGACGATCGGCGTCGTGCTGCTGCTCGCCGCGCTCGGCATTGCGCTGGCGCTGGTCGCCAACGGGCAGCTCACGCACAACCGGCGCCTACTGCTCGACCAGGTCGGGCCCGCGCGGCGTACGGCGCTCGTGCTCGAAAACGCGCTGATCAACGAGGAGACGGGTGTGCGCGGGCTCGCGCTGACCGGCGAGTCGAGCTTCCTCGAACCGTACGACAGCGGGCTGCGCGCCGAGCGGCGCGCTTATAAGGAGCTGGAAGGGCACGCGCCGACCGTCGGTCCGCCGGTCGCGCCCGACGTCGCCAAGGTGCGTGCCGCGGCCGACGCCTGGCGCGGCGGCTACGTCGCGCCGACCCTGATCGAGCCCAACTTGTCAAAGCGCCAGTCAATCGCGCTCGACCTGCACGGCAAGCAGCTGTTCGACGTCGTGCGCGGATCGCTCACGAGCCTCGTGCGGACGCTCAACGCGAAGTCGACGCACGCGCGGGCGAACCTGACGAGCGCCGCCGACACGTTGCAGACGCTGCTGATCCTCGCCGGCGCGCTGATCCTCGGCGCCGTGCTCGCGGCGGGCTTCATCCTGCGGCGGACCGTCACGCGACCGCTGACGCGACTCGGCTCCGAAGCGCGCCGCGTCGCCGCCGGCGAGTTCGCCAAACCGCTGAGCGTGCAGGACGGACCGCGCGAGATCGTCGAGGTCGGCGCGGAGATCGACACGATGCGCGGGCGAATCGTCGAGGAGCTGGCCGCCGTCGAGGGGGCACGCGTGAGACTGCAGGAGCAGGCGCTCGAGCTGCAGCGCTCCAACGCCGAGCTCGAGCAGTTCGCATACGTCGCCTCGCACGACCTGCAGGAGCCGCTGCGCAAGATCGCAAGCTTCTGTCAAGCGCTGCAGACGCGCTACGCCGACCAGCTGGACGAGCGCGGCGAGCAGTACATCGAGTTCGCCGTCGACGGCGCCAAGCGCATGCAGGTGCTGATCAACGACCTGCTCACCTTCTCGCGCGTCGGGCGCGGCGGACGCGAGCACGAGCCGGTGGACCTGAACGAGGTCGTGGCGGCGGCCGGGAAGGCGCTCGCCGCCCAGTTCGAAGGCACCGGCGGACGCGTGATCGCAGGGTCGCTGCCGACCGTGATGGGCGACCGGCCGCAGCTCGTCTCGCTGCTGCAGAACCTGATCTCCAACGCGCTCGAAGTTCCACGGCGAGCAGGCGCCTGTCGTGCGCATCTCGGCGCGGCAGTCGGGCGCCATGTGGGAGCTGAGCTGCACCGACAACGGGATCGGCGTCGAAGCCGAGTACGCCGAGCGGATCTTCCTGATCTTCCAGCGGCTGCACTCGCGCGACTCCTACGACGGGAGCGGCATCGGCCTCGCCCTGTGCCGCAAGATCGTCGAATACCACGGCGGCAGCATGTGGCTTGACAGCGAGTTTTCAGATGGTGCTCGCTTTAGGTTTACCCTTCCCGTGAACTAGAGAGGGCAGGGCAGGGATGACTATGGGGACAGGGGTGTACGGGACCGTGGGGACAGGGCAGCGCCGGGCGGTGATCTGCGATCGACGCTGAGCTGGTCTCGGTGCTGCTCGTCGAGGACGATCCGGGTGACGTGCTGCTGATCCGCGAGGCCTTCGCCGACCACAAGGTCGGCAACGGGCTGACCGTCGTCAGCGACGGCGTCGAGGCGATCAAGTACGTGCGCGGCGAAGGCGAGTACGCGGGGCGCGTGCGACCCGACCTGATCCTGCTCGACCTCAACCTGCCGCGCAAGAGCGGCGCCGAGGTGCTCGCCGAGATCAAGACCGACCCTGAGCTGTCGATGATCCCGGTCGTCGTGCTGACGACCTCGCAGTCCGAGGAGGACGTGATCCGCTCCTACAAGATGCACGCCAACGCCTTCATCACCAAGCCCGTCGACTTCGACCGCTTCGGCGAGATCGTGCACCAGATCGACGACTTCTTCATCGGCGTCGTCAAGCTGCCGCCGAAACAGGGCTAGCAGCGCGGGAGCCGGGCGGGACCCGGCATGGGCGTTTCAGCCCTCGACGACCACGATCACGAGGACGAACAGCCCGAGCAGGGCCCCGAGCGCGGTCATCAATGCGATCACGCGATCGTCGGGACGCACGAAGTCGCCGCGGGCGAGCGCCTCGTCGACTTCGCGGCGGCGCACGGCGGCATAGCCGATGCAGATCACGCCGAGCAGGGCGAAGCCGGCGCCGATCACGGTGTAGGGCCAGATCGCACCGCTGGTCAGCGCGGGCACGATCTTGCCGGCGCCGATGCCGACGGTGAGCGAGGTCAGGCCGGTGCGCCACCAAGCCAGGTAGGTGCGCTCGCTGGCCAGGTGCGTGCGGCGCGTGGCGTCGACGACTTCCCCGGGCGACTCGCCCGCGTGCGGATCGCCTCGGCCCGCAGTGCCTTGCTCGGACGCCACGGGCGCACCCTACCGAGGGCGCGCGTCGAAGCTTGTGAACAAGCCGTCAGTCCTCGTCGAGCTGAAACTCGCCGTCGCGGTAGATCACGCACCGCTCCCCCCCGCGCAGCGTGGCCGTGACGACGCGATCGGTAGTGGAGACGATGTCGGTGTGCACGGTGGAGTCGTTGAAGCCGAGCTCGGCCCAGCGCTCGGCGGAGACCTCCGAGGGGTCGCCGTCGTAGGCATCCTGGTAGGAGCGCCCGAGCGCGATGTGCGTGTTGCCGAAGCGCCCGCCGACGTTCTCGTCATACAGCGTGTGCGCCATGAAGCGCGTGATCCGCGACAGGCGCCGGTCGGTCAGCGAGAACTCGCCGATCCGGTCGGCCCCCTCGGTGGCGATCATCTCGCTCAGCACCGGCTCGTTCTCCTCGGCGCTGGACTTGACAACGCGTCCGTCGACGAACTCCAGGCGGATGCCCTTGACGAGGTTGCCGTAGCGGTACAGCGGCTGGTTGCAGTAGATCCAGCCTTCGGTGCCACGCCAGTCGGGGCTCGTGAACAGCTCGAAGCTCGGGATGTTGCGCCCGCGCCCGCCGAGCCAGCGGCGCTGCTCGCCGAGCGAGACGTGCAGGTCGACGTCCTCCCCCTCGACGTGCACGCGCTCGATCTGCAGCGAATCGAGCCACTCGCGGCTGCGGCTGACGCGCTCGCCGACCTCGCGCCAGCGCGCGATCGGGTCCTCGGCGTCGAGGAAGCAGGCGTGGACGATCTGCTCCCAGTACTCCTCGAGGCTCATCTCGGCCTCGGCGGCCATCGCCGGCGTGCCATACATACCGAGCGTCCAGCTGAAGCGTCCGGCGTTCTCCTTCTCGCCGCGCCAGTCGAGCAGCGGTCGCATGGCGGCGCCCTGGCGCATGATCTTGGCCGGGTCGACGGAGTCGAGTGCATGCGGGTCGGCCTCGGCGAGCACCGTGACCTGGTGGTCCATTTGATCGACCAATCCGCGCATGTAGTCGTCGCTGAAGTGATCCAACTGCTCGTCGCTTGCCAACTCGTAGAAGTCGCGGGAGATGTTGAAGCGATGGTCGTCGTCGGGGCGGTAGGCGCTGAGCACATGCCCGCCCGCCCGCCAGACGGCCTTGGCGAGCTCGACGTAGAGCGGCTTGGCGCTCTCGGGGGAGGCGATCCGCACCGTCTCGCCCGGCTGAACCCCGCGCCCACCCCCCAGCGCGAAGTCCACGAGCACCGAGGCGTAGCGCTCGATGATCTCCTGCGGCGGAACGTAGCTCACGCGGGACGGAGCCAGTCGAGTGGACGGCGGTGAACTGCTTGTCTGCTCGCTCGCTCGCGCATTGTCGGATTAAACACGATGGTTCACATGGACTGCACAGCGGCTTCACATAGGTAGGCTCCACGACATGTCGCCGACGATCACGCTGCACGCCGTGCCGCCGTCCCATCCGTGCATGACGGTCGCCGCGGCGCTCGAGCTGAAGGGCCTCGAGTTCGAGCGGATCGACTTCCCACACAGCGAACGCCTGGAGCGGATGGTGGAGATCTACGGCGAGGGCAACTCGACCGTGCCGGGCGCGCTGATCGACGGCGAGCCGGTGCACGGCTCGCGTGCGATCCTCAGCCGGCTGGAGGCAATCGAGCCGGAGCCAGTGCTGTATCCGTCTGACGAGGTGCGCGAGGCCGAGCGCTGGGGCGATGAGGAGCTGCAGGACCTCGGACGCTGCCTGCCATGGAGCGCGATGTACTTCCGCCCCGAGTCGATGGGCACGTTTGCGGGCCCCGGCGCCGCGCCGCTCGACGGACCCGGCACGGACTTCGCGATCAAATTCGTGCGCGCCACGTGGCGCTACCACGGGATCACGGCGACGCGCCTGCACGAGGACCTCGCCGGACTGCCGGCGAAGATCGAGCACATCGAGGCGCTCGCCGACGGCGGCGTGATCGGCGGCGAGCAGCCGAACGCCGCAGACCTGCAGATCGGCGCGACGATCAGGGTGCTGCTGCCGATCGAGGACCTCGGCCCGCTACTGCAGGACACGGCAGCTGAGCGCATCGCGCTGGCGCTGTTTCCGAGCTATCCGGGAAGGGTGCCGGCCGGCGCTTTCCCGGCCGGCTGGGTACCGAGTTCCGCATAGCGCTTGCGCCCGCGCGGCGGCCGCCGCGACCGCCGAGGCCAGCTACGGACTCGGCGACTGGTTGCGCGACGGGTGGCGGGGCGGGGCAACCTCGCCGTTTCGGGGTAACGAAGCCTAAGATCGACTCGACGGCCGGACGCCGTCCAGAACCAGATGAAATCGCTCAACCGGCGCCCCCGCTTCGCCCTGCTGCTGTCGGCGCTGGTCGCCGGAGGGACGGTCGTGGCGATCGCGGCCTCCGACAGCCCACGCGCGCTATGGGAGACGCTGCAGGGGATCGAGCCACAGTGGCTGGCGGTGGCGTTCGGCTTCGAGCTGCTCTCCTACGTCGGCTACGTGCTGGCGTACCGGTCGATGGTGCTCGACGGGAGCGAAGAACGGCTCTCGCTGATGCTCGTGATCCGGCTCGTCGTGGCCGGCTTCGGGCCGTTCGTGCCGCTCGGCGGCTTCTCCTTCGACCGGCGGGCGCTCGGCTCGGTGCACCGCAGCCGCCGCGAGGCGCGCCGGCAGGTGCTGGCGCTGGGGGTGATCGAGTACCTGCTGCTCGCGCCGGCGGCGTGCGTGTGCGCACTGGTCCTGCTGATCGAATCGGGCCGGGCCTCGCTCGTGCTGACGCTGCCGTGGGTGTTCGCCGTGCCGCCCGGCTTCGCGCTCACGTGGTGGGCGACGCAGCCGCGGATCGTGAGGAAATTCGAGCGGGGCAAGGGGAGGTTCCGCCGGTCGCTCGGCGAGCTGCTGCGCGCGGCCAGCGTGCTGCGCGAAATCGTCAAACGCCCGCTCGAGCGCCCCGGCGCGGTGCTCGGCATGGCGATCTACTGGGCGGCCGAGATCGCCTGCCTCGCGTCTGCGCTGCGCTGCTTCGGCATCGAGCTGACCGTGCCGGCGCTGGTCGTCGCCTACGCGACGGGCTACGCCGCGAGCAGGCGCTCGCTGCCGCTCGGCGGGGCGGGGATCACCGAGGCGCTGCTGACGGTCGCGCTGATCACGGTGCACGTGCACGCGCCCGAGGCGCTGCTGTCGGTCGTCGCCTACCGCGTGGTCAACTTCCTCGTGCCGACGCTGCCGAGCCTGCTCGCGCACTCCTCGGTGGCGTCGATGCTCGAAGAGCACGGGGGCGCGAAGACGAAGCCGGGGGCCGCGTGAGCGTGGCGGGCAGCACGGGGGCGCGGACAGGCAAAGGTGGTGGGGCGCGAGCGGTGCGTGTGACCGCCAGGGGCACTGTGCAGGGCGTCGGCTTTCGCGAGTCGACGCGCCGGCGGGCGCGCAAGCTCGGCGTGCTCGGGTGGGTGCGCAACGAAGACGACGGCACGCTCGCCGTTCATGCCGAGGGCGACCCGGGCGCCGTCGAGGAGCTGGTCGCGTTCCTGCGCACCGGGCCACGCGGGGCGGACGTGCGCGAAGTCGATCTCGAGGACGTTCGCATCGAGGGGCACGAGCAGTTCGCAGTGCGCGGCGTCAGCGCCGCCCTGTTCGTCGTGCAGGAGCACCAGGCGAGCACGCATCACTTCGACCTGCGGCTGCAGGTGGACGGCGCGATGCGCTCGTGGGCGGTGCCGAAGGGGCCTTCGATGGACCCTGGCGTGAAGCGGCTGGCGGTTCAGGTCGAGGATCACTCGCTCGCACACAACGACTTCGAGGGGCCGACCGAGCACGGCGGGGTGATCGTGTGGGATCGGGGTTCGTACGAGCAGGGCGGGCGCGTGGCGTGGCCGGAGGCGCTCGAACGCGGGCATGCGGTGTTCGTGCTGCACGGGGAGAAGCTGCGCGGGGGGTTTGCGCTGCAGCGGACGCGCGGCGAGGGAGAGAGGTCGCAATGGCTGCTGGTCAAGCGGCGCGATCAGCACGCTTCACCTGGGTCAGACATCGCTGCAACTCGCGCGGCCTCCGTGATCAGTGGTCAGAGCTTGGAGGAGGTGATTGGATAGGCAGGGATCAGCCTGCCTATCCAGGACGATCAGTCATATGCGAGCTGCCAGGTGATGCGTCCAACCTCTTGGCCTTCGTATCGCTGACTGATCGCCACGCCGTGAGTACCCTCGCCCGGCTCGGACGGCAGCTCGAGGAGCAATTTGCTCGCTATTTCCGCACCGGCTTCCAGCTCGACCCGCCCAAGTCGCCGGGGCGAGTGAGGATTGAGGCTGATGCGGATCTGCCGTTCACCCTCCACCTCGACGTACTCCTCCTCCCCCAGGTCGGGCTTGAAGCCGCCGGCCAGAGACTCTGGTACCTGAAGCCTGATCCGGCTGTCGGCCGGCAGGTAAGCGAAGACCACCAGGTCAAACAGGCGTGCCTCATCCCACGCGCCGGTGAACAGGAAGGGCAACTCGAACGGCGCGGGCTGCTTCTCTTTCGCGACGGCGATGACGTTGAAGTTGCGCCAAGTGATGTTGTTGTTGTTGCGAATGTAGTTTTCGTATTCGGCGAAGCTGGAGAAGCTCGAAGGGGTCGGCGCGGGGTCTTTGGCGCTGCCGACGGTAGCCACGAAGCAGTAGTGGCCTGGGGCTGGGATATCGGCTTGGCCCCAAGTGATACCCGGCTCGGAGACCTCAACGACGCGCCCGCCGGGAACGTCCGGATAGTGCGTCTCTCCAATCACGTTCCACAGGTTGGGAGCCACGAGCGTGGCCGGCGGCGACCAGTACACGGTCGCCTTCACGTTCGCTGCGTCGGCGCCGAGGTTCCACACACGCGTGTAGAGAAAGTTGTCCTGCGTGTCGATCACGAACGTGTCGCTCTCGGTCGCGCTGGCGATCGATGCCGGCGTCGAGTAGGTCGCCTGCGGATCGACGGTGGCGCTGTTCCTGACGATGATGTCCGGGCTCACGGCCAAGACGCCCGAGTGCGACGTGCCGTCATCGGGGACGTTGTGGCGCACGTACAGGCACGACAGCGGATACACGTTGTCGATCCAGAAGCCCCCTGGATCCGTCGGCAGTTTTTCTGCCGGCATGCCGAAGGGATAGTGACGAGCTAGCACGGCGAAAAAGTCGTAGATCGCGTTCTGAACACCGAGGTTTTCGGCGACGAGCTCGAGCGTGTTATCGGCGGCTGCAATGATCTGCTGCCAGCTGAAGCCGAGCTGGTAGCGGAGGTAGTTGAGGAAGAGCGCAGCGCAGCCGAAGGAGACGAAGCTCTGGTCGGTCGTCTCTGTCTGCGACACCCAGTTGGGCCGCGCGGAATCCAACCAGTCTTTACCGGAGGCGAAGAGACCGGCGATCGCAGGGTAGAGCTCGGCTGCGAGCACGCGTGAAAGCCCCTCCCCGTGACTGAAGCCAGGGTTGTATCCCTTGCCCAGGGCTGCTTCTTGAATCGACATGAAGACCTCCGACACCTCTGCGACGAGCAGCCCCGACAGCCCCAGCCCGTCGGTGTTTTTGCTGGCGAACATCGTCACCTTCGTGCCGCTGTGAAACGCCCCTCCGCCCCCGGCTACGATGCTGACTTCGATCCCCGTCGGCGGGGTCGTACCAGTCCAGAATGCTGCGAGTGATGAAAGGTCTTGCTCGCAACGCGCTACCACTGCCTGAGCGAGCGCCGGACCATTGGGCAGCGTGTCGTCGTAGCAGACGGCGAAGTGAGCAGTGCTCCCTCCAGAAGTCTGCCCAGGTGGGCAGCTCATAGTCGCTCCTTCCAGGTCGGTAATTCAGGAAAGTCGAACTATACGCTTCACTCACCGAGTGCTGATGGAATCCCTGTCGGGGAGAGACCAGCGTCTGGCGATGCACCTCGGTTAGACTCGCGCCGGGCGAGAGAACGAGGGAGACCATGCCGTTCGCGGAGATCAACGGTCAGCGCATCAGATTCGAGGACAGCGGCGGCGACGGTCCGCCGGTCGTCCTCGCTCACGGCTTCCTGATGGACCGCGAGATGTTCGTCGCCGCAGGTGCAAGCGCTCGCGCCGGAGTTCCGCGTGATCACGTGGGACGAGCGCGGCTTCGGCGAGACGGAGTTCGACGGTGAGCCGTTCACCTACTGGGACTCGGCGCGCGACTGCCTGGCGCTGCTCGACCACCTCGGTATCGAGCGCGCTGTGCGTGGGGGGCATGTCGCAGGGCGGGTTCCTCTCGCTGCGCGCTGCGCTGCTCGAGCCCGAGCGCGTGCGCGCGCTGGTGCTGATCGACACCCAGGCGGGCGTCGAGGATCCGGAGCGCCTGCCGGCCTACCGGCAGATGCAGCAGACGTGGCTCGAGGTCGGGCCGGTCGACGAGCTGGCGCAGGCGATCGCCGGACTGATCCTCGGCGATCCGGCACTGAACGAGCAGTGGATCGCGAAGTGGCGCGCGCTGCCGCGCGAGGCGATGAAGGCCCCGGGCGACTGCCTGTTCGAGCGCGACGACATCACCGATCGCCTCGGCGAGATCGCCTGCCCGGCGCTCGTGATCCACGGCACGGCGGACATGTCGATCGAGATGGAGCTGGCCGAGAAGCTGTGCTCCGGACTGTCGGGATGCCACGGAGGTCGTGCGCATCGAGGGCGCCCCGCACGCCTCGAACCTGACGCATCCGGCCGAGGCGAACGCGGCGCTGCTGGAGTTCCTGCGCTGGCTGCTCGAGACAGGCGGCGAGCGGGCGCTAGGCCGCCGGGCACGTTCAGGTTCGGCAGCAGCGCGGCGGCGAGGTCGTCGAAGCTCGGCTTCGCGTCGGGCAGGATCGGGCCCGTCGGCGAGCGTGCGCTCGAGCACGCCCGTCGCGCGACTCGTCGAGCATCGCCGCGATCCGGCCGAGGTCGACGTCGAGCAGGCGCCCGTCGCGCTTGACTGGCCGTCCGGCGACGAGCACGGTCTGCACGTTGGAGGCGTTGGCCTGCTGCACGACGGCGCCGACGGGGTCGGCGAGGCCGAGCATGTTCAGGCGCTCGTTGCCTGGGCCGACGACGATCACGTCGGCCTGCTTGCCGGGCGTCGAGCGAGCCGATGCCGGTCGTCCATGCCGAGCGCCTTGGCGCCGTTGACGGTCGCCCAGGTGAGCGCGTCGCGCGTGGTGAAGGCGAGCTCGGTGGGTCGGTGCGCCGCGGCGTGGCTGCGGTCGTTCTCGCGCGCGCGGGCGTCCTGCAGGCCGAGGCGCATCTGCGTGAACATGTCGCCGGAGTTGGAGGAGACGACGTCGCAGCTCAGGCTCAGCACGAGCCCGGCGTCGAGCGCCCGTGCGATCGGCGGGTGGCCCATCCCCATCTGCATCTCGGTCTCGGGCGTGACGGAGATCTTGCCCTCGGAGCGCTGCAGCAGCGTCCAGTCGCGCTCGGTGCAGGCGTTGCAGTGGACGTGGACGATGTCGGGGCCGAGCAGCCCGCAGTGCGGCGAACTGGTCGAGCCCGCTCGGCATCCCCCAGATGCAGGCCGTGTGCGTCGCCATCACGACGCCGAGCTCGCGCGCGGTCTCGACCTCGCGCTTGGTGTCGGCGAACGGGATCGAGGCCGGGCTCGGTCAGCGAGACGCCCATCGTCAGCAGGTCGCCGGGCAGCGCGTCGAGCTCGCGCTGCACACGGCGCGAGTCCTCCAGGCGCATCGCGTGCGAGGTGAAGTGCGGCTCGGCGCGCGGCGGGGCGAAGTAGCCGTAGGCGAACGTCGCGCGGATGCCGGCGTCGCGCAGCCCCTCGATCGCCTTGTCGGCGTGCTCGGGCGTGTTGTTGCAGTGGGAGAAGTCGAGGATCGTCGTCACGCCGGCGTCGAGCGCCTCGAGCGCGCCGACGTAGTTGCCGACGTACACGTCCTCGGCGGTGTAGCGCGGCGACAGCGTCGAGCGCACGCCGAGGAAGTAGTCCATCAGCGTCCAGTCGCTGCAGATGCCGCGCAGCGACGTCTGCCAGGTGTGGCGATGGGTGTCGACGAAGCCCGGCATGATCACGCCGCCGGCGGCATCGATCGTCTCGGCGTCGATCTCCCCGAGGTCGCGCTCGACGGCGAGAATGCGGCCGTCCTCGATCAGCACCGAGCCCTGCTCGAGCTCGCCGATGGTGCCGTCCATCGACAGCACGTAGCCGTTCGACGATCGCGATGCGGTGCGGCGTCATGTCTACCCTCCCCCGGGTCGCGCTGCGCGCTTCGTCGGCGCGCGGCTGTTTGCGCTGAGCGGACGGTATTCGAACGGCGGAGGCTGAGCTGCTCGGCCCGGCGCGTTCGCAGGACGTCCTCAGCGGGAGGGCGTTCTCAGCGGCGCAGGCGCTCGAGCACGCGCAGCACCGCCGCGAGATCCTTTGCTGGCGCATCGCGCAGCGCGGGGGGCGGCTCGCCGAGGATCGCCTCGGCGCGCGCGGCGGCGACGCGACCGGCGGCGGTCAGCTGCACGAGCTTCGCCCGCCGGTCCTCGGGATGGGGCTTGCGCCGCACGAGGCCGCGCCGCTCGAGGTCGTCGACCATCAGCGTCACGTACGGCGCGTCGGCGGCCAGCCATTCGGCGAGCGCGCGCAGCGTGTGCGGCTCGGCGGCCAGGCGTCGCAGCAGCAGCACGCGCGCCCAGCTGACGCCGAGCGCCTCGGACACGGCGACCTTTCGGTCCTGGTCGTGCACGACGTCGGACATCGCGCGCCACGCGCGACCTGCGAGATCGGCGTCCTTGTCGACGTCCTCACCGCCCATCAGATCCCCTGCGGCGCCTCGCTGAGACGAGCGGCGGTCCGCTCGGCGCTGGCCTCGGCCGTGGCGGTGCTCGCGGCCAGGCCGAGTGCCACGATCACGGCGCCCAAGGCGACGATCAGCCACCACGCGGGGTGGCTGGCAGACGCGAGCTGATCGTGCAGCGAGCCGTGCACCCTCGCGGTGGCGACAGCGCCGAGCACGGCGACGCCGAGCGTCAGACCGACCTGCCGGCTGGTCGTGGCGACGGCGGCGGCGACGCCGGCCTGGCTCGGTGGCATGCCAGACACGGCGGTGTTCGTGATCGGCGGATTGACGGCGCCGAACCCGAGCCCGAAGACGCAGTACGCGGCGAGCACCCACAAAAGGGAGGTGTGCGCGCCGAGCGAGGCGAGCATCAGGCTGCCGACACCTATCCCGAGGCCGCCGAGGACGAGCGGCCCGCGCACGCCGCGCGTGCCGACGACGTGGCCGGAGATCGGGCTGACGACGATGGTCATGGCGGCCAGCGGAAGCGTGCACAAGCCGGCGCTGAGCGGCGAGAGGCCACGGACTTCCTGCAGGTAGAGCGTGTTGAGGAAGAGGAAGCCGCCAAACGCGGCAAACGCGGCGACGGCGATCACGGCGGCCGCGGAGAACGGCCGGCTGGCGAAGAAGCGCGGCTCGATCAGCGGATCGACCCGGCCCAGCTCATAGCGCACGAGCGTCACGAGCGAGACGCCGGCCGTGACGGCCAGGGCGAGGATCAGCGGCGAGCCCCAGCCGAGATTGGAGCCCTCGATGATCGCCGAGGTAAGGCTGGCGAGCATCACGATCACGAGCACCTGGCCGACGGGGTCGAGACGGCGCGCACGAGGAGCGCGGGACTCGGGCACGAAGCGCGCCGTCAGCGCGATCGCGGCGAGGCCGATCGGGATGTTCACCCAGAACACGGCCCGCCAGCTCAAGCCCACGAGCACGCCACCGAGCACGGGCCCGAGCGCCATGCTGATGCCGACGACGGCGCCCCATATCCCGATCGCCTGCGCGCGCTGCCGCGGGTCCTCGAAGGTGTTGCGGATGATCGACATGGCCACGGGGTTGAGCATCGCGCCGGCCGCGCCTTGGAGCACACGAAAGGCGATCAGCCACTCGATCCCGGGCGCGAGGCTGCAGGCGAGCGAGGCGGCGGTGAACAGCGCAAGGCCGAACTTGAACACGCGGGCGCGACCGAGGCGATCGGCGGTCGAACCGCCGAGCATCAGCAGGCTCGCGAGCACGACGGTGTAGGCGGCGGTCGTCCACTGCAGCGAGGAGACCGACGCGCCGAGCTCACGCCGGATCGAAGGCAGCGCGACGTTGACGATCGTCGTGTCCATGCCGACGATCAGCAGGCTCATGCAGCAGATCGCGAGCACGAGGCGGGGACGTGTGCGTGGCGGCGGTTCCGCCGCTGACCCCGTGGTCGTGATAGTCATATAATTATTATAGACATATAACTATCTACCTACGCGAAGACGCGCACCGTCGAGGCAATCCACAAATCCGCGCAACTTCAGTAGTTCGACTCTGTTCAAATGGACGCTGGAACCGCACGTTCACGAACGAGAGGCGTATCTGATGGAGGTCTTCGGGGGTCGGCGTCGCCGAATAGGGTTGTCGGCATGCTGTGTTGTGCTAGCGATGAGCGTGACCGGTTGGATGGCAGCGGCTGCGCCGGCGAGCGCCGCGCTGCGCGCCGACTACCAGTTCCAGCAGTCCCTGGCCAGCTCGCTCGGTACGCCTCCGGCGCTGAGCACTCTCGGGCCCGGCGCAAACTCGTTCGCCATCGAGTCCGTCGCCGGTTCATCGCAGGCCGTGCTCAGATTCCCGGCCGAAAACGGTGTGCAACTGGCGCCAGCCACGAGTGTGATCCCCAAGGACAGCTACACGATCATGGTGCAGTTCAGGTTCGCGCAGACCACCAACCGCCTGTGGCAGCGCATCGTGGACTTCCAGAACGGCACGAGCGACCGTGGCCTCTATTCGCACGAAGGCGCTCTCGAACTTTATCGGTACGCCAGAGGAACAAGCGCGACGATCAAAGCCGAAGAATACGTACTGGTTGTTCTCACTCGTGACAGCGCGGGGACGGTGATCGGGTACGTCGACGGGATCAGGCAGTTCTCGTATGACGACTCGTCGACGGGTGCCGCCGTGATCGATCCGAGCAACACCCTTCGCTTCTTCCGCGACAACGAAACCGGCGGACCTTCAGGAGAGAGCTCGGCGGGCGCCGTGGCACACATCCAGCTATACGACGAAGCGCTCAGCGCAGATCAGGTTGCCGCCCTACCCCGTGCCCCATCGGTGGTAACGGGTACCGCTAGCGCGAACGTGGGGAGCCTGTCATTCGCCGCTCGGCGACTTGACACGCTCAGCGCACCTCAGACTGTCGTGGTCACGAACACCGGCCACAGCAGTCTGCGGATCCAGCGTGTGCAGGTGATGGGCGCGGACCTCAACGACTTCCTGCTCTCGTCCGATCGCTGCTCGTACATCACCCTGCTCGTGCGTGAATCCTGCTCGATCGGCGTGCGCTTCGCACCCTCTGCAAACAAACGGCGCTCGGCGACGTTGAGCGTGGCCAGCACCGACCCGCTCTCGCCACTGAAGATCGCAATGTTCGGGACTGGTAGGAGGGTGACCAAGACGATCACGTGCCGGAAGACCACCGGCAAGTCCAAGCACGAGACGCACGCGCGGACAAGATGCATCAAGCACCCTAGGCATAGGCGTGCAACTGGTCGCGCGCATCCAGCGCGATAAGCCGGACAACCGCGCTCCGCCGCTTCTCCAAGAAACCTTCCGCCTACAAGCGCACCATAAGGAAAAGGCGAACACCCGGCCTTTCCACATCCAATTTATACCCGAGAGGGGGGCTCGAATCAAGCCCCCCTGTGTGCCGCATACTCCCCCGCCGCGGGCCAGAACCTACGGAAAAGGGAGTCGTGAATGAGCGTGAGCGAGCATGCGGTGGCGATCGCCGGAGGCGGTCCGGCTGGGATGATGCTGGCGGCCGAGCTGGCGCTGGCGAAGATCGACGTGGCCGTCGTCGAGCGGCGTCCCGATCACGTGCTCGTCGGCTCACGGGCCGGCGGCTTTCACTCGCGCACGATCGAGGTGCTCGATCAGCGGGGGGTCGCCGATCGGTTCCTCGCCGAGGGTCAGGTGGCGCAGGCCGCGATGTTCGCCACGTCCGTGCTGGACATGAGCGACTTCCCTACGCGTCACCCATACTCGCTCGGGATCTGGCAGAACCAGATCGAGCGGATCATGGCCGCCTGGATCGCCGAACTGCCGGTGCGGATCTACTACGGACGCGAAGTGACGGGCTTCGCACAGGATGAGGACGGCGTCGAGGTCGAGTTGGCCGACGGGCAGTCGCTGCGGGCGCGGTACCTCGTCGGGTGCGACGGAGGACGCAGCGTCATCCGCAGAGCAGCCGGCATCGAGTTCCCGGGGTGGGACGCGACGAGGAGCAACCTGATCGCCGAGGTCGAGATGACCGAGGAGCCGGAGTTGGGCACCCGGCACGACGCCGTCGGCGTCCACGGCCTCGGCCGGTTGGAGTACGAGATCATCGACGGCGAGGTGGTCTACGCCGACGGGGGGCCGGTGCGGGTCCTCGTGACCGAGCAGGAGGTCGGGATCGGCAGCGAGCCAAGCCTGCACGATCTGAGCGAGGCGCTGATCACCGTCTACGGCACCGACTTCGGGGCGCACAGCCCCACGTGGATCTCGAGGTTCACAGACGCGACGCGTCAGGCCGCGGCGTACCGCGCGGGACGAGTGCTACTCGCCGGCGACTCGGCGCACGTGCATTACCCGGCCGGTGGACAGGGCCTCAGCCTCGGCGTGCAGGATGCCGTGAATCTGGGGTGGAAGCTGGCCCAGGTCGTCAACGGGACCTCACCGGAGAGCCTGCTCGACACGTATCACGACGAGCGCCACCCGGTCGCCGCCCGCGCGCTGCAGCACACGATGGCTCAGGCCGCACTGCAGCGCCGGGACGAGCGGATGAAGGCCCTGGTCGATGTGGTGTCGGAGCTGGCGAGCATGGGCGAGCCTCGCAGGCGGCTCGCCGGGATCATCTCCGGGCTGGATATTCGCTACGACCTCGGCGAGGGGCATCCGCTGCTCGGGCGGCGGATGCCCGATATGGATCTCGCGACCGCCGACGGGCCGCTGCGGGTCTTCGAGTTGCTGCACGATGCCAGGGCGGTGCTGCTCAACCTCGGCGCGCCCGGGGGGTTTGACATTGCTCCGTGGGCGGATCGGGTTCAGCTGGTCGATGCTGAATATGACGGGGCGTGGGAGCTTCCGGTGATCGGGGCGGTTGCCGCTCCCGCCGGCGTGCTGATTCGGCCTGACGGATACGTCGCTTGGGTCGGAGAGTTGGCCGATCCTGGGCTATGGGCCGATCCGGAGCTAGCCGAAGCGCTGGCCCGGTGGTTTGGATCGGCTGCTGCCGCGTAGCAAGTGGCGCCCGCGATGACCGAGCCGCCGCGCCGGCGCGCGGTTCCAGCTGGAGCTTCAGCCGATTGGTTCGGCGAGCTCGACGATGATCCCCTCGGGGCCGCGGACGTAGCAGAGCCGATAGCTGTCCTTGTAGCCTTCGAGCTCGCCCACGAGCTCCACGCCGCCGGCTTGCAAGCGAGCGAGGACGGCGTCGATGTCGTCGACTGCGAATGTGACATGGCGGATGCCCGGGGCGTTTGCCGGCGCGTGTCGGTCGCCGCCCGGACCAGCCGGGGCGTGGAACTTGGCCAGCTCGATCCGTCCTTGGCCGTCGGGGGTCTGCATCATCGCGATCTCCGCCTGGACACCGTCTAGCCCCACCACGCGGTCCACCCAACCGCCCTCGACCCGCGCCTCGCCCTGCAGCTCGAGCCCGAGCTCGACGAAGAACGCCGTCGCGGCCGCGAGGTCGTCGACCACGATGCCGACGTGGTCCATGCGCTGGATCGTCATCGCACTGGACGGTAGCGACAGGCCGCACGCACAGCCCCGTCGCCCTCGCCGAGTCCGGGCTCAATGCAGATGCGCGAGGAAATACACGAGCGCGCGACGTTGCGACGGGGGAAGGCGACTGAACGACGGCATCGGCGCGGGCGAGGCGACCAAAGCCCGCTCGATGGCCTTTGCCGACCGGCGCGAGCCGACGTGCGTGAGGGCTGGGCCCGGACCACGGTTTCCCGCTTCTGCGATTTGGTGGCACGCCAGACAGCCCGTCCTCGTAGCAACCGCTTCGCCCGCCGTGAATTCAGCGACGGCGGCCGTCCCGCTTGCACGCACCGAGCTCGGTGGCGAGATGTCGATCAGGGGGCGTGCCGCCGGCAACGTGGCCAGGCAGAGGAGTGTTCCATCGGCCTTGACGAGCACGTTGGGCCTGTCCTGCGGGCAGAGGTGATTCCTCGCTTCACGCGAACGGCGCAGCATCAGCGCGTTTCCTGAGGTGCAGTCCGAGGGACTCCCCGAGCAGCCGACGATCGTTGGTTCGATGGCGATCTTCTTTGGGTGGACGGAGTGCGTGGTGGCGCAGCCCGGGAGAGCAGAGACGCCGAGTGCTACGAAGGCGAGGCTGATCACAAAGCGTCTTGGAACTCGCACGGACAGGCCATCGGGGCTCGGCATGCGGCAACGCTAGCTGACGCTCGTGCGGGGCCAACCCGACAGAACAAAGAAAGGCATTAGCCGCCCGTCCTGTGACTGCCGCTGGACACTGTCGCGCGCTACTTACGCTTGCTCCTTGAGGAGAGCGGCGGTGCTCCGCTCCACTTGACAAGCCCGGCGACTGCAGCTCCGGCCTGCATAACGCGATCGATCCTCGTCAAGTCGAGTCGCTCGAGCCCGAATCCTGAGCCGTATATGACTAGAACCCTCTTGCTACGCCGCACTGCGTCGAGCCATCCCGGGGGAAGCGCCCGCATGGCCCCGCTGAACTCGTCCGCGCGCCTCCCATCTGGTGGACGAAGTCGCAGATCGTCGCCATGTTGAACGAGCGCCCAACCTGGGACGACGGGCGCTACGAGGTCTCCCAGCCGCTGCGATGCCAGTCGAAATCCGTGCTCGCGGAGAGCCACAGCGATCGGGTCGACGAAAGGTCCAGAGTCGGCGTCTGGCCCCACCCGGACCCCGCCGACAAGCTCCCACACGATTGTGGGAGCCAGCGCATGGTTGCGCATCATCGGCGTAAAGGCCGTATCGAGATGTGCGGGAAGCGACGGGAACCTCCGCACTCGGATCTCTGATTTGGCGCACCGGGAGTGCGCGTACTTAACGAGCATGCCGCGCCCGTCCGGATCTTCGACGAGGATCAACTCGAGCTGTTCAGCTGTGCCGGCCGCTATGTCGCCTCCGCAGGTGGCACACGAGAAGTCGGTGTATTCGAGATCTCCGACGGCCATTGCAAGGACCCCTGAATCCAGGCGCTCAAGGATCGAAGGTGCGATGTTGAGAGGCATGTCTTCTTGGTTCGCGTGTCGCTGCGATGGGCTACCATGAGTATTGTGAGCGCTACGCGGACAGACTCTTCTCTCACGCCCGCAGCAAGCGAGACCGTTGGCGAGGCATCGACGCTGACCTTCGATCTGCCCGGGCTCCGCGACTGGGTCGAGAGCGTTGGCGGCGAGTCAGCGATCGCTGCATCTCCGGCGCTTGTCGAGCTACTCCAGGTCGTGCGCAATGCGCTCGCCCATCACATGCGCGTAGTCGTTCAGGTAGCGCCGGTAGGACCACGGGATGAGGACATCAGCGACTGGCGTGACCAGCTTGAGCAGTTGGTTGAGCAGATGACCCCGGAGCTCTCGCTTCCGAGCGAGCCGAAGCTGCGCCAGGCTCGACGCAATGCCGAGGCGCGCACGCAGCTTCTTCAAGAGTTCGGAGCACTCACGGGCGATCAGATTGGAGAAGAGCACTCGCGGGCTCAGAATCGCCACGCGCTCGCTGCGCGCTGGCGAAAGGAGGGCCGAATCTTTGGTGTTCCATATCGAGGACAGACGCTCTATCCAGCATTCCAGTTCGATGCTGTAAGCGGCGAGGTCAAGCCGGCGATCCGCGACGTACTGGCCCAACTGCCGCGTGATCGCATGTCGGAGTGGGAGAGCGCGCTCTGGTGGACCGCAGCAAATGGCTGGCTGGGGGGACGTCGTCCTGTCGACCTCCTCGATGACGAACCCGTTGCCGTCGCGGCTTCCGCGGCGCGGCTTGGTGCCCCGCGGGGACTGTGAGCAGCAGCCGCCCGGCCATCTCCCGGCCGGGGGACCTCTCACCGACGATCGATGTCCTAAAAGCCGGCTCTCCGCTCGTTCGCGTCTACCAACGCCGCTTTGGCCCGCTTGGCTTCAACCCCGACGACGCGCTTGCCCGGTTCCGGCCGATCAGGAATGCGTCAGGCACCGTGGTTCCAACCGCCTATGGCGCTTACGACCAGGAGACCGCCATTGCAGAGTCTGTCCTTCGTGGGGTGTCCGCACTGAATCGAGGCTCTCCCAGGAGGCGCCTGTTCCGCCTGGAGGTGGAAGGGCTAGACATGGCGTGGCTGCGCACGAGCAGACCACTGCGACTAGTGCGACTACATGGCCTCGGATTGACCCGCCTCAATCTCCTAAGAGAGCACGTGATCGACAGCCCTGAGTCCGAGTACGACTACACAGCGGCATGGGCACAGGCCCTATACGGCCATAGCAGCAGAGCCCACGGGCTGATCTGGACATCTCGACAGAACGACACATCTCGTGCGTTCATCCTGTGGGGCGGAGCACGAGTGCAGCAAGACTGGCTGCATTTGGACGGCGATCCCGTCGCCTTGGATCGGGAACCCGGGCTCGACCTTGTCCGCCAGGTCTGCGCGGACGCGGGAGTGGACTTCGAGGGGTGAATAGGGCACCGCTGTTGACGCAGGTCCATACGAGTTCGATCGTGTCGCCTGGGCAAAAACGGCGGCCTGAGAAGCGCCAAATCAGCTACGCCGCGGCCAGAGCAGGGCCAAGTTCTGGAACGTGCTCGACCGTCTCAGGGACCGTTATCGAGAGGCTATGCCTTCACTTCGGTACTGGCCGCGAAGGTGATGCTCTCGGTCGTTTCGAGTTCCGTTTTCGAGAATGCGCCACCATTTATGTTCAGTAACAGCGAGGCGGTTTTGGCACCGCATTCGACGATGTTCGGTTTTTTGATGCCTACTGTGCCTGTGGTCTGTTTTTTGTTGAGCGGTTCAACCGTACCGACGATGGTACCCCTGAGGATTAATTTGACGCCAGCGCCTTCGATGGTGACACCCGTTTCCGGTAATACGGTGAAGAAAGTGCCGACTAGTTTTTCGGCTTCGTTGAGGTAGCAGAGCTCGCCGTCAACTGGGACTAAGATGATGTGCGCTACGTCACCGGAGGAATGAAATTCGCAGCCTTCGAGGTCCAAGGTCGCGGTCTCTGTTTTCGCACCGGTGATTGCACCGTTTTTTATTGTGTCTGAGCTGCATTTGAACGTAACGGCCCCTTTGAACACGACCGCCCCACTCGTCGCCGTAAAGGCACCTTTTGCGGGGCTGAATTCGGGCAGTGCAGCAGATCCGGTTGCGGATGCGATGGCCGTCAAGGCGAATGCACCCGAGAGCGCTGCGCCAAGGAACTTGGTCCTGCTCATGCTTGTTGCTCCTTGTTGTCGATATGGTCGCCGCGACGTCGAGCGCTGGTGGTGTGTGAGTCCCAGCCGGGCGGACAGTGAGCACCTTGAATTTCAAGACGATGACTGCGGTAGCAGCGTCTCATGGCGACAGCGTCATCGTCAAGCCTTTGGGGCTTGATGTTTCTGGCAATGCTGCATTGACGTTGTATGGCGCGCAGGCGCGCGTACGCGACCGCCTACGCAGCGTCGCGATCGCCAGCGCCGGCGTCGTACGAGGCTAGACCGCACTGCGGCCGTGCGCCGACTCGCGGATACTGTGCGAGCCATGTCCGAGCGACCGGCGAGAACCGCCATTCACCATCAAGCTCTCGAAAGCATCGGCTAGTCGGACTCGGCGATGTCACAGGAGAACGTACTTCTGCTGCGCGCTTTGATCGAGCGATGGAACCGTGGCGAGCGAGACGACATGTCCATGTTCCACCCTGATGTCGAATGGCTCCCACGTCGAGTCGAGACAGAGGGCGCGTATCGCGGGATCGCGGGCATCGAACGGTTCATCGCCGACACCGATCAGACCTTCGAGAAGTACGAGCTGCGTCCTCAGTTCGTAGACCTGGGCGAGCGCGTGCTCGCCTTGGGCTCCATTCGGGTCCGCGCCAGACATAGCGGGATCGATGCAGAGATACCCCTCGGCGGCCTGTTCGAGTTCCGCGACGGAAAACTCGTGCGCTGGGAGGCTCTCGGCTCGGAGGAGGCGGCTCGAAGGGCTGCTGGGCTGGAGTAGACGCCGAGGACTGCCATCCTGACGCCTGTCCTCTCCGGTGTGAGTGGAGGTCTGCGAAGCCGGCCTGTTCGCTGAACGCCCGTGGAAGCACACGCAATGTAGGCTGCACGCCGCCGCGCCTCCACGGCCGTGGGCCGGCTGCCGCAGACGTCAGCTCGACCTCGCAGCAGCGGATCGCCGTCTGTGAGAGGGACACGAACTCCTCGACGCCGTGAAAAAACCCCGCCCTGTGATGCGCGGCGACCGCGCTCTCCGCGGCGATCTTGCCAAGCACGCGGCCGATCTCGTCCATCGTCCAGATCGGGCAGAGCCTGAGTCGATCAACAGGTGATGAGACCCGCGGTGACGCTGTGCCGTTGGCAACATCCGCGCCGGCATTGCGCATCGGCGAGGCATCAGGACCGCCGACCGGACCGCAGCGCCTTTCCTGCGGTCTTTTTGCGGTCCCGCGTGCCGAGAACAGGCGGGAACAGGCGGGAATGGACCTATCACAGGCCCAGCATTTTCGCGGGTTTTCCCGCGTGTTCCCGGCTGTTCCCGGAAAATGAACCTATCGGGGAGACAGGTTGAGGACCGGGCGGATACGCAGCGAACCCTGCTCCGAGGGCGGATTCGTGGGCGGCGGGCTCTTTTCAGCGGCGTGCTAGCGGCCTCCTCTTCCAAGGCTCCCCGGGGAGAGGCGTCGGAGCTATTTTGCGTCCCCCACCACCAAGAGCTCGGCACCCATTGCTTGAACGTTTGCGCGAGCGCCGACGAGCAACGTCTTAAGCTGTCGCCGCCGCGCCAAGTCGGATCCCACCGTAGCGCTGCGTGCGGTGGACAGAGCCGTCCGCGTGAGGTGCGGCTGGACGATTACGACTCGGCGTCGGGTGGTCGGCGACAGGCCCGCAATGTGCTGTTGAAAGACCGCATACGTAACTGGTACGCCGTCTCGCCACACCGGCGGTGCGGCCCGGGTGACCGCGCCGGCGATACCTTGTTCCAGCAGACCTTTGTCGAGATGGCGAAGGTTCTTTACCGCCTGTCCGGTCACCGTCTCATATGCGACCACTGAGATTTCGCGGTTGGGGCTGGAGCTCTTGGCGGCCTTGACATGGATCAGCGAAAGCAGAGGCGGAACGCTTGGATCGGTGTCGTCGAGGTGAATGAAGTCACAAGTCTCGCCTGGACGATCGTCGCAGAGCAGCCAGCCACGAGCGCCGGGTAGGCTTGCCCCAGAGGGCCACTCATTCAAGACCCAGGAGAACAGCGATCTGTCGCTCCCGAGTTCACTCATGTCGTCGGGCTTCTCGCGACTAACGTCGTATGCAGAGAAGTCGGCCCATGCAAAGCCCTCGAACGCGACGTCACGGTGGCGCAGCGTGCAGACCTGACCGTCGACGATGCTGTGCCCGGACTCGTAGAAGATCGTCACCATCTCCGGAATTTCGCAGTAGGCCTTGATCTCGTCGAAGGCATCTTGGTGTCCTGCGATCGCTACGGCGCCGGTCACCTCTGCCGCGACCCGCTCGTCGTCGACCTTGATCTCCAGTTTGAGATCACCGATGTGTGTTCCGCGGCGGGTCACGCGCGCATCGAGCCCCGTGCTTCCCTGCCTGCCTGTAACCTCAAAGGCAGTGCTGTAGGCCAAGTCCTCAAGCGCCTGCAGCTCTGCGATCGCCGCTGGCACTTCTGTGGGGCCGATCGTGAGCAGCTCTGGGGGAGTGATGCCCAGGTCGAACGCCTTCTCGACGTCGGTGAGGTCCGCGCCCGCCAGTGCGAGCACGGGCAGCAGCTCGGCGGCGTGGGGCGTAGCGCTAGCCAGAGCATCGATCGCGGTGAGCATCGCTGACACGTATGCCTGCCAGTCGTCTGATCGCGCGGCCCACAATCGGCCTTGGTCGACTGCGACTCCGATCACGTCGCCAAGTGGGGCACCCGGGGCCTCGCACCTGATCGCGGTGTAGCGGTAGGTCTGGTCGCCGATTGGATCTAGGGCGTCGCGCAGGTCGCGCCCGGTCAGGACCTTGTTGTCGGCCTTGACTGTGTCGGGACGGTGCGTCCCCTTTAGCCACAACGTGCGCGGTCGGCCCGAAACGAATGCGCTCTTCATCAGGCTGGGCGGCACTCGCTCCATACCCTCGATCGCTCTGTAGCGAAGCGATTTCATCAATGCCGGGCGTCGGGAGCCCTCGGTCATCGTGATCGCCATCCACTTTCCGCGGCGTACCACTGCCAGCAGGTAGTTGGTGATGTCATCGGCGCCGGCCACTCCCGGCAACACCCAGGACGCTGGCTGGCGGTGTGAGTACTGCAGAATCCCCCAGCCATCCTCCCCGGCTTCATCTTCATAGATCTGCAGCGAGCGCTGGCGACGCGATCCTGACGTCTTGACCTTCAGTAGCTTGCGCAGCTCTACGATCACCCGACGAACCGAGGGCGTCGAGCCGGAAGAGTGATATGCGAACACGGCTGACTGGAAGGGTCTGAGATCGTCAAATTCCAGGTCGGTCATCGCCGGGAGGCCCGCGTCCGAGTAGGCCTGCAAATACCGCTGCGCGCTGGCGGTTGCGGAATACTGCCGCTAATTCTCATGGTCGGACTGTATACGGTCTGTCCGAATCCGCGATGATGATGCCGTCTCCTTATGGGACTAGGACTTGCTTCAGTGGTGGGCGCCACCCGCGCTGAAGATTCGCAGGTCAAGTGCTTGAGGCGGTATCGCGATCACGTCGTGACGGCGCTTCCGAAGTGCAGCGAACCTCGCTCGGTAGGCTGGAAGCGATGACGGTCCACGTTGGTCCATATGAGTTCGATCACGTCTTGTACGACAAGGATGGCGACGTGCTCTACCTGCGGAGAGGGCCAGAGCGGTCCGCAGGTGACACGTTCGGGACCCCGGAGGGGCACGCGGTGCGCTTGGATGAGCACGGCGAGGTCATCGGCATCACGATCGTCAACGCCAAGTGGCTTCAGGAGTGCGACGGCGGACTCAAAGTCACGGTGCCGAGCCTCATGGAAACGGATCCTGACGACCTCGCCAAGGCGCTGGCCGTAGTCTGAAGCGGTCCGCCTGTCCTCGGCGCTTCAAGCGCGGGCAACAGATAGACGCGGTCGTCTTTTACAGCGGCACCGCCTCGGCGTAGATTCGCTCGCGCAGATGAGGGCTCACCCCGCCATCGCTGAGCAGATCGACGTGCGCGGCGAGCAGGTCTTCGAGGTCTTGCCACAAGCCGACGAGATCGAGAAGGCTGCGGCCCGGCTCCATCTCGACAAGCAGGTCGACGTCGCTACCGTTGTCGGCTTCGCGCCTGGCCGTAGAGCCGAACACGCGGACATTGCGCGCGCCATGGCTCGCCGCATATCCAAGGATCTCGTCTCGACGTCGGCGCAGATCATCGAGGTCGATGGGCGCCGCTTCGGTACTCATGCCAAGCATCACGTTACCGCCGGCGTTAGACGAGCCGCATTTGGGAGTGGCTCGCCGTTCGTGCGTAAGCAGCGGTGACACGATCGAGCGCGCGCTCGCGGTCGCGGTGCCCGTAGAGCTTGCGCACAAGCTCACCGCCGTCGGTGTGCCCGAGTGCGATCGCCACATCCTCGGACGGCAGCTCCAGCACGTTGATCATGTACCAGCCTGCAAAGTGCCGCGTTGCGAGATAGAGGCTGCCGTCCCATCCCGCCGCGGCCCTCACGGCCTTCCAGTGGTAAGCGCGGGCGGAGGCGCTCCAGTGGCGCCCACGGATCGGCGCGAAACAGAACTCGCTTTCGACCGGCAGAGAAAGGAGCGCTTCGCGCGCTGGATCGGTCAGCGGCGCCTCGCGCGCCTGTCCGTTCTTCGGCGTCGTGAACGTGTGCGTCGTCGCGCTGAACTGCTCCACAACGCGGATACGCGAGCGATCGAGATCGACGTTCACGCGCCGCAAAGCGTCAAGCTCGCCGGGCCGTAGTCCGGTGAACGCGGCGACCTGCAGCCAGGCGGCAAACGAGGGGCTCGCCAGCTCGTGGGCGCAGCGAATGATCTTCCAGACCTCGTCCTCGCTCGGCGGCTGCTCGTATCGGCGGCCGGGTCCGCGCGAGATCCCGAGCCGCGCGAATGGATTGCGGCGGACGAGACGGCCACCCTTCGCGGAGGCGGCGTCGTTGAACATCGCGCGCAGGGCCGGAATCGTGCCGTTGCGCTTCCCGCCGGCCAGCCAGTCCGCGACGACCGCGTCATCGATCAGATCCATCTGCCGCTCGCCGTACCGCTCGACGAAGGCTCGCGTTCGCTCGTAGTTGTGGATGTTGGTTGAGCTCTTCGGGCGCGCGAACAGGGGGTCTGTCGTCCAGCGCTGCCAGAAGCCGCGAGAGGGTCATCGCCTCGGTAGACAGATCGCCGAGGCGGTCGCGAGCGCGCTCCCGCGCACGCTTGGCTTCGGTCTTAGTTGCGAACGTGCCCTTGCCGCCAAGGAGGCGCGAGACGCTGACGTTCTGTCCTGTTGCCGGGTCATAGACCTGCGCCCGCCAGCGACCGGACGGCAGCTTTGTGAGGCTCATGCGAGTCGCCGCCTTTCTGCTGCCCAGTCGATTGCCGCCGACGCACGGAACCGTCGCGTGCGACGGCCCCATGTGACCGATGGCATGCCTTCGGCGACCAGGCGGTCGATCGTTGCGACGCTGACACCCATGAATCGGGCCAGCTCGGCACGCGAGACGTATCGCTCAGGAACGCTCGCGGGGTCGGATCAGTGGTCCGCGACTGAAGGGCAGTGTGCGTCCTCATACGGGTTATAGACCGCGAGGGCATCGTGGCGGCCAATGACTTGGAGCTTGGCTCGATCAGACCGTGTCGAGTCGCAATTCGCTGGCTCGCCGGAGACTTCGCGTCGGGAACGCGAAATCTCCGATCCGATGAACGAGACCGGCACCCGCCAGTCGGGCTACTCCGTCTTCGGCATCAGGCCGGTCGCCGAGTTCGCGCGCAATCTCCTCGAGGCTCCACGGCCACGACTGTCCGTCGAGCAGAAAGCTCGCAACGGTGTTGTCGATCTCCTCCTCCGAGAGGCCAGTGCCTCGGCGCTCGTCTGGAATACGCTGCTGCTGCATGGGAAGGTCCTTCCTTTCCGTGCCAGGCCCCGGGCGGTTGGCGCCGCGCCGGGGCCACTGAATGACTCGTATAGTGGTAGACTTATAGCGGGCGTGACGGACAGAATACGTACGATGCCCGCGCTCTCGCCATCTCATGCGGCTTTCGGCGCCGCGATTCGCGCGCTTCGGAAGGAGAAAGGCATCGCTCAGGAACGACTCGCGCTCAAGAGCGGGCTGAACCGTGGCTATTACGGCGACGTCGAGCGCGGCGAGCGCAACGTCTCGCTGGCGAACATCCTCAAGATCGCCGACGCGCTCGAAGTGCCCGCTTCAGCGATCTTCGCACGCTCCGAGAAGCTGAAACGCCGCTCCCGCTGACGCGCTGGCGCGGCGCGCCTCCGAGCACCGCCCGCATCGGCTTCGTCGCCGCATCCTCGCGTTGCCGATCTCTGCACAGACTACGGGCATGAAAATCCCCCCGGGCCACCGTCCGGCCGCGATCGTAAGGTCGCGCCACCGGGACAGGGGCCTTGTGGGAAGACGCAATGGTGGGGCAGGCGGTGTGCATTTGGGCTGCGAGCCCGTCAATGACTATTTGGCCGCCCCTGCGACTCGCCTGGTTGGGCTGAGAGCCCGAATCCGTATTTGTCGCTTGCCCGCCGCGCCTTCCAGTTTCTGAGTTCGATGGCTGTGGAAGGAGGAGCGCAGTTGCGGTATTTCGGTATCGACGTTCACTTGGAGTTCTGCGAGATCGCCGTCGCCGAGGGCGGCGAGGTCTCCCAGGTCGGTCGGGTCGCGAGCACGCCGGAGGCGATCAGGGAGTTCGCGGCAGGCCTCGGCGGCGAGGATCAGGTCGCGCTGGACGCCTGCGCCAGCGTGATGGCGATCGCGAGGATCTTGCGCGAAAGCAATGTCGGGCGGGTCGTGGTCTCCGACGCGGCGCAAACGCGTGCGATCTCCCACGCGCGGGTGAAGTCCGACCGCTTTGACGCGGCGATGCTCGCCCGGCTGCTCTCCACGGGGATGCTCAGCGAGGTGTGGGTGCCCGATGAGGCAACGCTCGCTCTGCGCCGGCGCGTCGCTCGTCGCGCGGCTCTGGTGCGGGCGCGCACGCGTGCCAAGAACCAGGCGCACGGCGTCGTGATGCGCTGTTTGCTCGGCCGCCCGCCCGTGAGCGACCTGTTCGGGCGCAAGGGACGCACCTGGCTCTCTGAGCAGCGCCTGCCCGAGGAGGAGGCCGAGACGGTGGCGGGCGCCCTGCGCCAGATCGACTTCCTCAACGGCGAGATCGCTCAGCTTGACCAGAAGATCGCCGAGCAGGCCCTTGCCTGGCCAGGGCTCCGCAGGCTGCTTACGATCCCCGGCGTTGACATCGGCACAGCGGCGGCGGTGATCGCGGCCGTCGGGGAGATTTCCCGCTTTCAGAGCGCCGGGCAGCTCGTCGCCTATCTCGGCCTTGACCCGAAGGTCCGCCAGTCGGGCTCAGAGCCGGCGCGCTATGGGCACATCTCAAAGCGCGGCAACGCGCAGGCCCGCTCGATGCTGGTCGAGGCGGCATGGATCGCGATCAGAAGCCCCGGGCCGCTGAGAGCGTTCGGCCAGCGCGTTCGCGCCCGCCGCGGTGCGCAGGTCGCCGCCGTGGCCGTCGCGCGCAAGCTCGTGGTGCTCTGCTGGCAACTGCTCAGCAAGGACGAGGACTACGCCTTCGCCCGCCCGTCGCTGACGCGTCAGAAGACCCGCCGGCTTGAACTCACCGCCGGAGCGCCGCGACGGCCCAGGCGCCACGACGGGATCACAGTCTCGCCGAGTAGCGCTCAGCGCGTCGCCGAGCGCGAGCTGCAATCCCAAGCCGAGCTCGCATACCGGCGCCTGGTCGCCGACTGGCAATCGGCGGCGCCGAAGGGTGGTGCGGGTGCGACACCGGGGCACGCATCAAACAGGCCCTCGAAGGGCAAAGCCGCGCGGCAGGCTCAAAGCCCCTGACGCCTGCGCTTCGCTACGTCAGTCACCCGCACCGCCACAGATACTCCCACCGCAGCCCGCTGATCGCGAGCCGCTTCGCCGCTCAGAGCGACTTGTTCGCGCTGCTGCGCGGCGGCCTCTTCGAGTCCCCGCTGCGCAGCGCAACTGCTCGGATAGACGAGATGCACGGGTGTGCGCGTGGTGTGCGATCGGTGACTCGTGCGTGAGCTCGATCCTCGAGCTGGCGGCGCTCGGAACTCGTCGCGGCGAACGGCGCCTCGCTCGCCCTTGCCCGCTCTTACCGAGAAAGATGCTGCTCCGGGCTCTTGATTTTCATCCGTAGATGCACACCACAGCCGGAGCTGTGCGAGCGCTGTCCCGTGGCCCTCCGAGATGAGGCCGCTCATCGGCTGCATCTAACGCCTATTCGGCGTTTGGTGCTGCGCGGCCGCGCACGAGCGCCTAGCCCGTGGCTCAGAGCCGAACGGCCGAGTCGGGACCACTCCGCGCGCCGACATACGCGTCCGCGCGCGTCGCTGAGCGAGAAGCTCAGACCGACAACGCAATGACGCGGGTCAGTCGGTGCGCAGCTCTCCGTCAGTCGGATAGCGTCCACGGAGGAGATCGTCCAGAGATAGGCTCACCGTACGCCGGGCGCCACTTCGGCCCACGAAGCGAAACGAGCATCCAGCGGTCGAGACGCGGATGTTCATTGCCTCATACAGCTCGGCGAAGGGGACGATCAGTTCCGTCACGATGGCCGTCGTCGCTAGATTGGAATCCTCGCTCTGGTTGCTTACTTCGAGCGCGATTACGCCCGGTGTCGTCTCGGGGGGCACCCGCCGCTCGTCAAGCAGGTGCTTGGCGTTGCGGGTGATGAGCGCCCGGCCCGAGCGGGCGGCGAAAGCGACCTGGGAACTGTCGTCCTTCCCGCAGTTGCCGGCTTCCGAAGTCGTTAGGACGTTCGCCCCTCCGGCTCGGAGCATTCGCACAGCGTGAGTCGGGATGTCCTCGTCGGTGTAAAGACGTAGACGGCGAGAGGGATTGGGAATCCAGCGGCGGTAACGTCGCGCCTTCGTGCGGTTGCGCTTGTCGGGCATGCTCCGATGCAAGCACGACAGACGGTCGCGGTGCAACCGCCGTCCCACGTGAGCTATGAGGCGGATCGTGTGGCTCGGCACCCCGTAGCAAGCTCTATGCCTCGTCCGCGCTAGCTTCGACATCCACGCGCCCTGAGCGCGCCTGTCGACAGGCGGGATGCGGCCATGCATCGGGACCGGGGCGCACGCTACCGTCACCTGCATGGCTGTGGCCGAGATGACTATTCCCACTCTCCTCGCCGAGGCCCTCGACCGCCCGCGCGGCGCTCGCTTCTACCGGGTGGCCCTTCAGGTCAACCCGTTTGAGTACGTCGCGCGGCACAGCAAGCGCACGCCCTACACCAATGAGGGCGAATACAACGACGCGATCGTTGCGGCGTGCCTCGAGAACAAGGTCGAGGCGATCGCGATCACAGATCACTTCCGCGTCGCGAGCTCAGCCGGCCTCGCGGTGGCGGCACGAGCCGCCGGCGTAGCGGTGTTCCCAGGCTTCGAGGCCGTCTCGAAGGAGGGCGTGCATCTCCTGTGCCTCTTCGACCCGAGCCGACCGCTGAAGGAGATCGAGCGAATCATTGGCGAGTGCGGCGTCCTGGAGGAGCGAACCGACTCACCCGTGGGCAATCTCGATGTCGAGGAGCTGCTGGCGAAGGCCAAGGACTGGGACGGAGTGTTCGTGGCCGCGCACGCGACCCTGTCGCAGGGAGGGCTGCTGCGCAAGCTGACCGGCCAGAGCCGCAGGCGCGTATGGGGCTCCCTGCACCTCCAGGCGATCGCCATTCCGGGCCCGGTCAAAGATCTCCCGCAGGATTTGCGGGCGATTGTGCGCCGCGAAGGCGAATACGCGCGCGAGCCGATCGCTGTGCTGAACGCCAGCGACGTGTGCGGTCCGGAAGATCTCGCGCGTCAGCAGTCCTGGAGCTGGATCAAGATGACCAACGTCACGATCGATGGGCTGCGCCAGGCGGTGCTTGACCCGGACTCGCGCATTCGGCTTCCCTCGGACCCGGTGCCGGACGAGCACACCGAATTCGTCGCGTTGGCGTGGGAGGGCGGGTTTCTCGACGGTCTGAGCATCCACTTCAGCGAAAACCTCAATGTGCTCATCGGAGGACGCGGCGCCGGCAAGTCCACCGTGGTGGAGAGCCTGCGGTACGTACTCGGCCTTGAGCCGCTCGGAGACGAGGCGCGACGATTGCACGACGGGATCGTTCGCAACGTCCTTCAGAGCGGGACCAAGGTGTCGTTGCTGGCGTGCACGCGGCGGCCCGGCGCGAGCTGGTACGTCATCGAGCGCACCGTGCCGAACCCGCCCATCGTTAGAGACGGTAGCGGGGACGTCGTCGACGTGCAGCCGCTGGAGATACTCCGCGGCACGGAGGTGTTCGGCCAGCACGAGATCTCCGAGTTGACCAAGAGCGAGGAGCGTCTCACCCGGCTGCTAGACCGCTTCGTCGAGCACGACGACTCCCTCGCGCGGCGCAAGAGCTCGCTAAGCCGCGAGCTCGCGCGTACGCGCCGACAGCTCGTCGACGCCCAACAGGACCTGGCGGGCGTACTAGAGCGGCTGGCCGCACTGCCCGGCCTCCAGGACACGCTCAAGCGCTACCGTGCCGCCGGCGTCGAGGAGCGGCTGAGGGAGCAGAGCCAGCTGGTGCGGGAGGAGCGAGTCCTCGTCACGGCGGAGGAGCGTGTTGCCGAAGGCCGCGAGACTCTCGAGCATCTTGAGCGCGACCTCACCCTTGATCGCGCGTTTCTTAGCGACCGGTCGCTCGAGGAGCTCCCCGCCAAGGATCTGCTCGGCTCGCTGACCCAGGGCTTTGACGCGTTCAACGCGGCGGTCGGCACGTCCGTCGGGTCTCTCGCTGCAGAGATGACCAGGCTCGAGCTGGCGATTGCGGACGTTCGCCGGAAGTGGTCTGAGCGCGAGCGAAAGGTCACCGCCGCGTACGAGAAGATCCTGCGAGAGCTGCAGAAGGAGCGCGTCGATGGGGACGAGTTCATTCGTCTGCGCCGGCGGATCGAGGATCTGCAGCCGCTTCGCGACCGCCAACAAGTCGTTCAACGTTCGATCGAGGAAGCTTGAGCAGCGGCGACGGAACCTCCTCGCCGAGTGGGATGACCTGCGCGCGAGCGAGTTCCAGAGGCTGCAGCGTGCGGCTAAACGCGTCAGCAAGGCGCTGGAACGACGGATCCGAGTCACCGTCAGCTTCTCCGGCGACCGTGGGCCCCTGGCGGCGATGCTTAAAGAAACGGATCAGCGGCCGGCTCTCCGAGACTGTGGAAGCACTGGTGACCGAGCCGGACCTGTCGTTGCGGGAGCTGGCGAGCGCTGCGCGCGCCGGTCGCGACACGCTTGCTGGGCGTTACAAGCTCTCCCCGGCCCAAGCGGAGAAGCTGGCAGGAGCGCCCTCCGAGGTGCTGATGGAGCTCGAGGAGCTCGATCTGCCGCCAACAACGCAGATCGAGCTGAACGTCGCACCCGACGGCGAACGGGCGCAGTGGCAGCCGCTGGATGATCTCTCCACCGGGCAGAAGGCGACCGCTGTACTACTACTGCTGCTGCACGACTCGAGCGTGCCGCTCGTCATCGACCAGCCCGAGGACGATCTCGACAACCGCTTCATCAGCGAGGGAGTCGTGCCGCGGATGCGCGATGAGAAGCGCCGGCGTCAGTTTGTGTTCTCGACGCACAACGCGAACATCCCCGTGCTAGGGGACGCGGAGTTGATCCTCGGGCTAAGCGCCAGCGGGGAAGGCGGCGACCGGG
Source organism: uncultured Solirubrobacteraceae bacterium (assembly GCA_963714215.1). GTDB lineage: Bacteria > Actinomycetota > Thermoleophilia > Solirubrobacterales > Solirubrobacteraceae > Palsa-744. The sequence goes on along the minus strand of CAVQNP010000002.1, from coordinate 75,401 downwards.
GTCGCGCCGAGATCCCCGACCGATATGTCGGTTCTATCGACTCTGAGCCCGTGCGCGAGCTGGTCGAGGAGCTTCTCGAGGGCGGGCGTGAGGCCTTCGAGATGCGTCGGCGCAAGTACGGGTTCTGAGATGCTGCTCGCCGAGCTGCTCGAGCTGATCCGAAATGGCGAGAACTCGGGCGTCGAGTTCAAGCGCGACGACATCCGCCCAGAGGAGCTGGCGAAGGAGTTGTGCGCGCTCGCCAACCTCGAGGGTGGCCACGTACTACTTGGCGTCGAGGACGACGGGAAAGTGACCGGCCTCACACGGGACCCGCATGACGCTGAGCTGTGGGTGATGAACGTCTGCCGCGGCGATCACCTGCGTCCGCCGGTGATCCCGTACTGGGAGACGATCTCCGTTGAAGGACGGATCGTCGGGGTAATCACGTTGCCCGGTGACCTGCCGGACAAGCCATACAAGGCGAAACGAGGCTCGGCGTGGCTCGTCTTCATCCGGCGCGGAAGCACGTCGGTGGAGGCCTCGCGCGAGGAGGAGGCGCGGCTCTATCAGGCCTCGGGGCTACTGCGTTACGACATCCGCCCGGTCGCCGGAACGTCACTTGTGGATCTCGACGTCGCCAGGTTGCGTGCGTACTTCGAGTTCGTTCGCGAGCAGGAGGCCCCCGACAAGGATGAGGACTGGGAACAGCTACTGGTGAACACGGACCTCATGGTCGAGGACCGTGGACGGCGGATCGCGAACGTGGGCGGCATGCTGCTGTTCGGGCGCAACCCGAGCCGTTGGCTGCCTCAGGCCGGGATCACCGCGGTCGCCTACCCGGGACTGGAGCGTGACTACGCCACGCGCGAGGAGGCCCGGCTTCGCGGGCCGATCGCGCCGCTGCTGGACTCGGCGGGGGAGATCACCGATCGCGGCGTCATCGACCAGGCGATGGATTTCGTGAGCAGGAACATCGCTCACACCGCCGAGCTGGCGGGCGCTCAGCGCGAGGATCGCCGCGAGTATCCGCTCGAGGCGGTGCGCGAGGCGATCGTCAATGCCGTCGCACACCGCGACTACACGATCGCAGTTACCGACATCGAGCTTGCTGTGTTCAGCGATCGGATCGAGGTCATCTTGCCGGGCCGACTCCCGAACACCGTCACGGTCGAGAAGATGACAAGCGGCTACCGGGCGACCCGCAATGAGCTGATCAAGGAGGTCCTGCGCGACTACAGGTACGTGGACGCGCGTGGCCTCGGCGTCCCGCGCAAGATCGTGCGGCTGATGCGCGAGCGCAACGGGACTGAGCCAGAGTTCGTCGAGGAGGACGACCGGCTTGTGGTGCGGCTCGTACGGGGTTCCGGAGCATGATCGCTAGACTTGCCGAGTCTGGCTCTTCGGCGTAACGGCGTCGAGTCCGGTTCGCGACCGGAGAGAGCCCATGATCGTCGGAGATCCAGGTTCGAGTCCTGGCCGCCCTCGCGGGCTAGTAGCTCAACGGTAGAGCACGTCGACTCTTTCAAGCGCTCCCTCCAGTGCTGCTTGACTCATAGCGAGCGCCCCGTAGGAGTGTTCGGCGTAGCCCTGGACCCGCCGAAGCCGGAGCGGCTTGTCGCCGAACTTCCGTGGCCACAACTCGCGGTAGTCGGCGACTATCCAGGCCGCCCATACGTCCGCGTCGACGGCCTCCACGAGCGCGGTGTTGACCCTGTGCGCGAGGCGGTGCGTCACCGCCAGGGCCGCGTTTAGCTCACCCAGATCGAGGTCGAGCACCACGTCGCGAGACAGGATCGTCTCGGTAAAAGGACGTCCGGCGACTCGACACCACTCGTCTCTCGCGTCTTGACTCAGCTGTCGCCACTCGCGCCGCAACCCCGATCCGGGTGTGCCGGCCTGGTGCATGAGGCGATTGCGCACCTTGCGGATCAGCTCGAACAGCGATAGCTCGCGCGCGGGAAGCCGGACACCAGCTGACGTTGAGAATCGCTCGTGAAGCGACCCGATGTGGGTGTCATCCGGTTCGTGCGTGTCCTTGTCGAGCCCAGCGTCGCGCAGCACCGCGACGGCGTCGGCGAGATAGGCGCCGTAAACCGAGACGATGTAGGAGAACGCCGTGCGAGCCAAGGCATTTGGTGCGCGGGCCCAAAGCGCGCGCACGCTCGCCACCGATTGGTTCATGCGGCGGAGCTCCACCAACCCGGGAAACCGGCTTGGCAGCATCGCTTCCTGGGGAGCGCTGCTCAGCGCATCGTCCGCAATCACAGCTCCAGCGACGAGCGCCATCAGTTCGTCGTTGATCGTCTCTCGCGCCGCGAGATACGAGCGGAATGCGGGGAAGAGAACGGGCGTGCTGTCTCCGGCCTGACGGGCCATCAGCGCGATCCTAGCCCGGCACGCGGCGTTCCTCGAACCACCCCGGCACCCCCGCATGGCTCCTTGTCGCTAAGCCCATCGGCGAAGCGTCTGAGAACGAGTTGATCGCACTCATCCCGTCACTTCGGGGTAGCGGTCAGACGGAGGGACAGAGCAATGGCTCCCTGGGCATCCTTGGCGTGGGCGGTCAACACCGCGTCACGTGGGCGGTTCGTGGGCGGGCGGCTCTCGAGACGGCACAGCTGACCGATCCACCGCCACCGGCCACATCGCCTCGCGATCCCAGCCCCAGAGCCAAATGCTGCGCTCTTAGGAGGCCACCCGCCCCTCCCAGCATCCAACCGCATTTCTATCGGGGAGACAGGATTTGAACCTGCGACCGCCCGGCCCCCAGCCGGGTGCGCTACCAGACTGCGCCACTCCCCGTGGCTACAGAGCGGGCGACCGGACTTGAACCGGCTCTAAGAGCTTGGAAGGCTCCCGTGCAACCAAAAACACTTCGCCCGCAGGGTGGAGTCCAATGCTACCGACGGCGCTGGCCCACCGCCGGGCTCCCGAGCCTACCGCCGCTCCTCCACCGGCACCTCCCCCGCCTCGTCGACCAATCCTGGCGGCGGCCAAGGCCCGAACCAGTTGTCCCGCGCCCCGTCGATCGTCACGGTCGACCCGCTGAACGCACCTCCAAGCGGCGACGCAAGCAGCGCGACGAGCCAAGCATGCTCCCCGGGCGCCCCAAGCCGCTGCACGGGAACAGACCGAGACATCCCAGCACGCACGGCAGCGGGGTACTTGACCATCACCTCGGTATCGAACGTGCCGACGGCCACGGTCGAAACGGTCACGCCATCACCGGACCAGCGCTCAGCCATCTCCCGCGTAAGCGCCTCGACGGTCGCCCGCGCGGCCCCGGAGTGCGCCATCCCAGGCATCCCATGATGCGGCGAGAGCGTCACGTTGACGATCCGACCGCCACGCGAGCCGCCGGCCCCGACGCCTCCTCCCACGCCCGGCCCCTTCGCCGCGAACGCGAGCTCATAAGCGGCCTCGGCCATGTTCAGCATCCCCTGCACGTTGAGCCGCCAAACGGCCCGCCACCCCTTCGAGGCAATCAGCTCGGCGGGGCTGAAGAACTGCCCGCCGGCGTTGTTGACGAGCAGGTCGAGCCGCCCGTCGCACTCGAGCACGGCCCCGACCATCGCGCGCGCATCGCCGGGCTCGCGAATGTCGCCGACGACGGTGCGAACCGCGACCGCCTCGCCCGCCCCGGTCCCCTCGCCTCTGCCATCGACCCCGCCCCCACCGTTTCCCCCGCTCCCAGCGCCGACCAGCCCATCGATCTCAGCAGCAGCCTCGGCCAGCACATCCTCCCGCCGCCCAGCGATGGTCACGCTCGCCCCGCACCGCGCAAGCTCGAGCGCAGTGGCCTTCCCCAACCCGGTCCCCCCGCCGGTGACGAGCGCGCTCTGACCGCGCAGCATCCCGGCAGCGAAGATCGACGACCCGGCACCCATGGCGCTCGATCATAGGTCCAGCCGGCCCGGCGCGATGGCCCCGCGACGACCCACCGCCAGACAATCCGTCTCCACATCGGGTTAGGGTGTTGTCGTGTCCCACAGGCCTCTGGCCATCGTCTCCGGGCTCACGATCGGCGACTACCTGTTGTGGAACTGGTCGCTGAATGGGAGTCACGACGTGCTCGCGCTCGTCTCGGGGCTCACGCTTCCGCCGCTGGCGGCCGCCTTGGTGTGGCTGATCGCGCTGACGGCAGCGCGCCTACTGGGCCGCGCCACGGGTCGTGCAGCGGCGCGCGTCCCGGCACGGCGCGCGGTCAGGCAGAGTCGCTCGATCGCCCGCTCCCGCCGCGAGCTGCGCCGCAAGACGTCGGCCGTGCAAGCCTCTACGGCATCGCCGGTCCCGTCCAGCCCCTCGCGCCAGCCCAGCTCCTCCCGCAAGCTCGCCGCCTGAGGCGGCTACGGCCGGCATGAAGGACCGCCTCAGGCGACTGATCCCGCGCAGCAAACGCGCGCGCCTGGGCGCGGCGGGCGGCGTGGTCGTGCTGCTCGGCGCAATCGCGCTCGGCGGCTACCTGTACGCGAAAAGCCGCACGGGCAACATCTACCACCCGCAGGCGCGCTTCATCCCGGAGCCGGCGCCGAAACTGCCGCCGAAGGTGGACGACTTCTCGTGGCCGCTGTACGGCTACACGAAGGAACACACGCGCTTCTTCCCGGCGCCGGCCTCGCTGCATCCCCCGTTCGAGCGCGTGTGGGTCAACAACGCGCACACGCTGCTCGAGTTCCCGCCGGTGATCGGCGGCGGGCGGATCTTCCAGCTCGGCGACAACGGCGTGATCCGGGCGACGAACAAGACGACAGGCCACACGATCTGGACGAGCAGCCTCGGCCTGCTGTCGGCCTCGACGCCGGCGATCGCAGGCAAGCTCGTGTACGCGACCGTGCTCAAGCGCCCGGGCGGCGGCAGCGGGCGGATCTGGGCGCTCGACGCCGCGGACGGGACGGTCGAGTGGTACCGCAACCTGCCGAGCGCGAGCGAGTCCTCGCCGATGGTCGACCACGGCAAGGTCATCTTCGGCACGCAGAACGGCACGGTCTACGCGCTCAACGCGATCACGGGGCATCTGATCTGGAGCTACCACGCGGGGGGCGCGGTCAAGGCGAGCCCGACGCTGAGCAAGGGCCTCCTCTACTTCGGCGACTACTCGGGCCACGTGCAGGCGATCGGCGAGCGCACGGGGCGGCGCATCTGGATCAGCGGCTCCGAAGGGGCGCTGCTCGGCAGCGGCACGTTCTACTCGACGCCGGCAGCCGACTACGGGCGCATCTACCTCGGCAACACGGACGGGCGCGTGTACGCGTATGACGCGGGCACGGGCAAGCTCGACTGGGCGGTGCAGACGGGCGCCTACGTCTACTCCTCCCCCGCCGTCACGACGGCGCCGGGCCTCGGCCCGACGGTCTACATCGGCTCCTACGACGGCACCTTCTGCGCGCTCAACGCCCGCACCGGCCACGTCTCGTGGGAGTACAACGCGCACGGCAAGATCTCGGGCTCGCCGACGATCGTCGGGCGCACGGTCTACTTCGCCGACCTCGGCACGCACCGCACGTACGGCCTCGGCATCTCGACGGGAAGGGTCTCGTTCGAGCTGAACACGGGCTCCTTCGACCCCGTGGTCTCGGACGGCAAGAATATTTATTTGACGGGATTGACGGGGCTGTATGCCTTCGCGCCGCGCCACCCGAGCCCGGCGCCCGCTAGCCAGACCGGCAAGAACGCCCAGCCCCGAAAGCACGCCCAAGCGAGAAGCTCGCACGCAGCTGCAGAGGCCCGCTCCGCGCGGCATCGACGCGCGTCCAGCCACCGGCGCCACGCTGCACGCAGCCGGCACCACTCGTGACGGTCCAGTACGGCGTCCAGCGAACGCGCACGAGCAGGCTGCCCGCCGCATCGGCCTGCAGCCCGACCGAGTCGTGCCCGAGCGTCGTCACGCGCGCTGGGCCGGAGACGAGCGGCGTCGGCGCGTGCACGGCGTAGATGCGCCAGTGGCGGCTGGAGTAGACGAGGCGCAGATAGGGCAGCCCGGCGCGGATCAGCTCGCCCTCGCGTGCGCTCGACGGATCGAGCTGCACGGCGGGCAGCGCCACGTAGGAGACGGCCTGCGCGTGCAGCCAGCGCTCGTAGCTCGCGGCGTTCAGGCCGGGTGAGAGCAGCACGCCGTTGTAGCGCTCGTCGAGCTGCTTCTCCCAGCCGCGCGCGAGCGACACGCGCGGCGCGAGCTCGGCCGTCTCCCAGTGCGTGCGCGTGAGCGGCACCTCGATCCGCACCGGCCCGCGCGCGTGGGCGTCGAGAAAGCGCTCGACGGGCGCGTAGTAGGCGCCGTTCGTGGCCGGGCTGCCGGCCACGGCGAGCGTCTCGCGCACCGGCCCCCACCCGGCCCACACCGCCCACAGGCAGAACGCGAGCGCGGGCAGCACGAGCGGCGGGTCGAGCCAACGTCGGCTGCCGCCTGCCGAACCCGACCGCCCGCCCGCCTCGGCCTGGGCCCCGGCGGCGCGATTCGACGCCACCGCGCAGATCAGCAGCGGCCCGGCCAGCAGCACGCCATAGCGCTCGACGTTGCTGCCCATCGGCGTCGAGACGAGCAGGAAGAGCACGCACGCAAGCAGGTACACGCCGGCGCCGAGCCGCAACCTCCCCTGCGCGCGCGGCAGCGCGGCGGCGAAGGCGGCCACGACGGCAACGGTGGCGAGGAACGAGACGGTCGGGTATGGCTCGGAGCCGCCCTCTCCGAACAGCCCGCCGAGCGCCAGCACGACGACGGCCGCGGGCAGGCCGAGCACGAGCAGCGCGCGCGGCGAGCGCCGCCACAGCGACTCGCTCAGCGCGGCCAGCGCGAGCAGCACACCGGCCACCGGGCTCGCCGCTGCGCTCATCGCCGCGAGCAGTGCAGCTGCCCCCGGACGCCAAGGCACCGCACCGGTGCCCGCCCCGCGCGCGTCTGCTGCCTGATCCGTGCGCGCCCCCTCTCCCCCAACCAGCGCAAGCACTGCGGCGAGCGCGAACGCCAGGCCGAGCGCGAACGCCAGGCGCCCGATCCACACGTCGCCGACGGCTGCCAGCGCAAACGGCACGGCCGCCCAGCGCGCCGAGCGTCCATACACGGCGACGGCGATCCGTTCGAAGCACAGCGTCGAGACGAGCACCGACAGCGCACCTACGGCGCGCAGCCCGAGCAGCCACGCCAGCGGCGGGAACAGCACGCTGTAGCCGGGCAGTGCGTGGCCGCCGTACCAGTGCTCGTCGTACACGGCGAAGCCGAGGTGCTCGAACAGGTTCAGCCGGTACGCCGCCGCAGCGAGGTCCGGCGTGCGCGGCGCCAGCACGAGCCACAGCAACAGCAGCGCGGCCGCGCAGAGCACGCCCAGCGGCGCCGCTCGCAAGCCGTGGCTGCGAAGATCAACCGGGGTCCGGTGTGCTACCCCACCGGACCCCGGCCTACCCGCCCCAGTTGCGGCGGACGTGTACTCATCAGAACCGGTGAGCGGGCCCGAAGTAGCTGTGGAGCTCTTCGCCACACCGAGATAATGACGGCCATGACCCGCGCCAAACGCACTCGTCGCGCGCTGCACGCGATCACCCTGATCGCGGCGCTGCTCGCCGCCGCCCTCACGAGCGGCTGCGGCACGGGCCACCCGGCGCCGATCACTGCCACCGAGCTGGCCGAAGCCGAGACCTTCCCGTACTTCCGCGTGTACTGGGTCGGGCACAGCTTCCGCGACAGCCCGCTCGCCGCGGCGGACGGCCAGAAGGGCTACATCGACCGCGTCGGCGACAGCGTCTACTACGGCGACTGCGTGAAGAAGAAAGGCATCTTCGGCGGCGGCAGCTGCGTGCTGCCGCTGCAGGTCACGACCGTGATCTACCGCCTGCACTCCAACACCACGCTCGGCAAGCAGCGCAACATCGTCGTGCGCGGCGTGCCCGCGACCGTCTACGACGGCGGGCGCTCGATCGAGCTCTACAGCGGCCGCGTCGCGATCGACCTGTTCTCCGACACCTTCGCCCACGCATACGCCGCCGCCCAGGCGCTGCTGCCGCTGAACGCCCCCGGCTCGGCGCACGGCAACCTGCCGCCGCCGAGCTACTGCCCCGGGCTCTCCGGCCCCCAGAGCGCCCCGGTCAAGGTCGTGATGGAACACCTGCCCGACCACGCCTGCCAGAAAGCGAGCGCCGCGCTCGCCTTCGCCGACCGGCTGCTGTGAAGGCACGCCGGCGCGACCGGCGCGAGCGCCGAACAGCTCCGGCGCCATCTCCTACCCCGACACGCCCGGTTCCGGCGCGAGCGGCTTACCGATCTCGCGGCGCAGGCTGAGGAACGCGAGCGAGCCGATCGCCGCCGGGATCCACAGCGAGATCGCGCGGTAGATCACAACGGCCACGACCACGTGCGAGGCCGGGCGCACACCGAACAGCAAGAGCATGCCGACGAGGCTGCCTTCGACTGCGAGCATCCCCGCCGGGATCGGGATCGAGTTGGCCAGCATGCCGACCAGATAGGCCATCGCCACGACCCAGAACGACGGCGCTTCGCCGAACGCGCCGATGCAGGCGAACAGCGCGACGTTGTCGAGCAGCCAGTAGGCGACGGCGCCGAGCAGGCGCCAGTCGTGCGCGCGGATCAGCGCCAGCGAGTCGGCCACGCCGTCGCCGATCGCCTTCAACGCGACCTCGCGCCGCCCGCCCGCCACGCGCCCGGCCACGCGCCGCGCCCAGGCCGCGAGCGCCAGCGTGCCGAGGATCAGCGCCAGCGCGACCGCCGCCGGCAGCAGCGTGAGCACGGCGCGCTGTGAGCCCGGCAGCAGGCCGAGCCACATCGGCACGCCGATCACGACGACCGCGCCGACGTTGACGGCGCTCGTCAGCACGAAGATCAGCACCGAGCGCCGCGCGATGCGGTCGACCGAGACGCCCTTGCTGCGCAGCACCCACGCGCCGAGCGCGATCCCGGCCAGACCGCTGACCGACACGACCGAGTTGACGGCCAGCTCCGACAGCGACAGCCGCGAGGTCAGCCGCCGGTCGAGCATGCCGAAGACGAGGCCGAACAGCACGGCGTAGCCGACGCACGAGAGCAGCTCCAGCACGACGGCCGCGCCGATCAGCGACGGGTCTGCGTGCGAGAGCTTGTCAAGCGCCGAGCGCAGGTCGGGCACGGCCAGCAGCAGCGCCGCCTCGATGCCGAAGAAGATCGCCAGGCTCGCGATGCTCGTACGCAGCGTGCGCGACTGCGCCTTGATCACGTCCTCGCTCTTCACGACCGCCTCCTCGCCCTCGCCGCTGAGCGCCGCCGTCGCGCCCTCGTCCAGCGCCGCCGTCGCGCCCTCGTCCAATCGCTCGGCGTCGGTCTTGTGGCGATCACGCACAACCTGCACGGTAGCCTCATAGGCAGGCGAAATGCCCGAACAAGCGCGCATACTGGTCGTCGACGACGAGCCTGCCGTGCAGAGCGCGCTGTCGCGCGCGCTGACGCTCGAGCGCTATGACGTGGCCCAGGCGATCGACGGCCGTGACGCGCTCGAGCAGCTTGCCGACACCGCCTACGACGCCGTGATCCTCGACATTGCGATGCCCTACGTCGACGGGCTCGAAGTGTGCCGCCGCCTGCGCGACGGCGGCGACCGCACGCCCGTGCTGATGCTGACCGCGCGCGAGCAGGTCGACGACCGCGTCGCCGGGCTCGACGCCGGCGCCGACGACTACCTCGTCAAGCCGTTCGCCCTGCGCGAGCTGCTCGCCCGCGTGCGCGCGCTGCTGCGGCGCTCGGGCGAGGACGAGGAGCAGGACGGCACGCTGAGCTTCGAGGATTTGTGCCTCGACCGCCTCGCCCACGAAGCGTGGCGCGGCGAGCGCACGCTGCAGTTGACGCGCACCGAGTTCCTGCTGCTCGAGATGTTCATGCGTCACCCGCGCAAGGTGCTCACGCGCTCTGAAATCTTCGAGCACGTGTGGGGCTATGACTTCGGCGCCACCTCGAACTCGCTCGGCGTCTACATGGGCTACCTGCGCCGCAAGACCGAGGTCGGCGACGAGCCGCGCCTCTTGCACACCGTGCGCGGCGTCGGCTACGTGCTGAAGGGGCCCGAGTGAGTCCCGAACGCAACCCGCACTACGAAGGTGCCCGCATGGCGAAGGTGCCCGCATGAGCTTCCGCCGCCGCATCGCGCTGGCCTCGGCTGCCGCTGTGACGATCGCCGTCGTGCTCGGCTCGCTGCTCACGTACATCCTCACGTCCAACCAGCTGCACAGCCAGGTCGACGAGCAGCTCGCCAACCGGGCGCACACGGCCGGGCGCCTCAAGCGCTACCTCAAACCGGGCGACGTCGGCACGCCCGCCGCCAAGCGCGACAGCGAACGGCTCGGACTCGACCTCAACGGCCTGTCCGGCTCCGACAAGGACTCCGGCGAAGACGGCAAAGCCGGCCGCGAAGCCGGGGGGAGCGGGACAGGCTCAGAAGGCGAAGGCGCGAGCCTGCCGCGCTACGGCCCGGCCGCACGCAACCTGTTCGGCAAGCTGCCTCCCGGCCCCGACCAGGTGCGCGGCTACCAGCAGGTGATCAACTCCGCCGGGACGATCGTCGTGCGCTCGGCGCGCAACGTCTCGCTCCCGATCGACTCGGCCACGCTCGCGCTGGCCAAGCACGGCGGCAAGCCCTTCTACCGCAACGCCCGCGTCAGGGGACTGCACCTGCGCGTGCTCGCCGAGCCGTTCGGCTCGGGCCGCGCGATCGAGCTCGCCCAGCCGCTGACCGAAGTCGACAGCCTGCTCAGCCGGCTGCGGCTGATCCTCGCGCTGCTCGACCTCGCCGGGATCGCGATCGCCGCCGTGCTCGGGCGGCTCGTCGCCGGCGCCGCCGTGCTGCCGCTCAAGCGCCTCACACGGGCGACCGAGCACGTCACGCTAACGCGCGACTTCAGCGGGCGGATCAAATCGACCGGCCAGGACGAGATCGGCCGCCTCGCGCGCAGCTTCAACGCGATGCTCGACGCGCTCGAGGGCTCGATCGACGCGCTCGACGCCTCCGTGCACGCGCAGCGCCAGCTCGTCGCCGACGCCTCGCACGAGCTGCGCACGCCGATCACGAGCCTGCGCACGAACATCGAGATCCTGCAGCAGGCCGAGCAGATGGAGCTCGCCGCGCGCCGGCGGCTGCTGAGCGACGTCGTCGAGCAGATCGAGGAGCTGACGCTGCTGATGAACGACCTGATCGAACTCGCGCGCGGCGAAGAGCCCCACGCGGCCGCCGAGGAGGTCCGCCTCGACCAGCTCGTGCGGGAGGTCGTCGAGCGCGCGCGCAGGCATGCCACCGAGACGCCCTTCGAGCTGGCGCTGGCGCCGACGATCGTGCCCGGCGTGCCCGCGCGCCTGCAGCGTGCGATCACCAACCTGATCGACAACGCCGTCAAGTACAGCCCGCCGGGCGAGCCCGTCGAGATCGCGCTGCGCGGCGACGAGCTGACCGTGCGCGACCACGGCCCGGGCATCGACGCCACCGACCTGCCGCACGTGTTCGACCGCTTCTACCGCGGCGCCGAGGCGCGCGGGCGGCCCGGCTCCGGCCTCGGCCTGGCGATCGTGCGACAGGTCGCCGACCAGCAGGGCGGGCGCGTCAGCGCCGAGCGGGCGCCCGGCGGCGGCACGCTGATGCGCCTCTCGCTGGCGCGCGCCGAGAGCGTGGCGCCCGACGCGTCCGCGCCCGAGGACGAGCCCACGCGCACCTTCGCCTGATGCTCGCGGTGCGCCCGCGCCTGCGCGCGAAAGCGCGCCGGCGGCATGCCGTAGCGCTGCCGGAAGACGCGCGCGAAGTGCGGCGCCTGGCGGTAGCCCACGAGCCGTGCCACATCGCGCACCGGGATCGCCGGCTGCTCGGCCAGCAGCCGCGCCGCGACCGACATGCGCCGCGCTTGCAGGTCCTCGTGGAAGCTCGTCTCGCCGAACTGCGCATACGCTCGCTGGAGCTGGCGCGGCGAGCTCGACACGGCGCCCGCCACCGCGCCCAGCGTGAGCGGCTGGCGGTAGTGGCGCGCCACGACCACCCGCGCCAGCAGGTACAGCCTGCGTCTGCTCGCCAGCGTCTCTGAGCGCACACCTCCTGCTCCGACCGCGCCAGCCGGAAGGGACGATCAGCCGGCGTAGCGAGCGGCCATCCGTTCTGCCGCCTGCACGTAGGAGCCGCCGAACAGCGCAGCATGCACGAGCAGCGGCAGCAGCTGGTAGAGGCCGACGCGCTCCTGCCAGCCGTCCGCCAGCGGCGTGAGCTCCTCGTACGCCGCGATCGTCCGCGCCGGCGAGCCGAACAGCGCGAGCATCGCCAGGTCCACCTCGCGGTGCCCGCCGTACGCGGACGGGTCGATCAGCCACGGATGCCCGTCCGCGTCGGCCAGCACGTTGCCCGACCACAAGTCGCCGTGCAGCCGCACCGGCGGCTCTGCCGGTCCGGCCAGCTCGCCGATCCGCTCGCACACGCGCTCGACCGCCCGCGCCCCCGACTCCCTCAGCGCGCCGCGCTCGCGCGCCACTCGTGCCAGCGGCAGCAGACGGCGCTCGGCATAGAACGACGGCCACTCATCGCTCGGTGAGTTCGGCAGGGGCAGCGAGCCGAGCCACGCCCGCTGCTCACCAGCGAACGAGCCGAAGCCAGGCGCACCCGCGCCGTGCAGCGCCGCCAGGCCACGTCCCAGCTCCTCTTCGCCCTCTGCGCCAAGCCGACCCGGCTCGACCCACTCGAGCGCCAGATAGTGCTCGTCCTGCTCGAGCACGCGTGGCACGCGCAGCGCGCCCGGTTCGGCCAGCCACCGAAGGCTCGCAGCCTCCGCCGCGTACTCGCCCGGCGCCACGTCGCCGCGCGTCTTCACGAACGCATCGCCGCCGCCCGCCAGCACCACGCGGAAGGCTTCGTTGATGTCGCCGCCGCTCACCGGCCGCGCATCGCGCGCGCCCGGCGGCAGCGTCACCGAAGCTCGTCCGCCCGGATCTGCCCGAGCAGCCCCCGGCAGGAGGCCTCGACCATGTCCAGCACGCGCTCAAAGCCGTCGCCCGAGCCGTAATAGGGGTCCGGCACGTCGAGCTCGCCCGAGCCCTCGCCGTCCGGTTCGAACTCGCGCAGCAGCCGCACCTTCGCGCGCTGCTCCTCGTCGCCCGCCAGTTCGCGCAGGTCGCTGAGATTCGCCGAATCCATCGCGATCATCAGATCAAAATCCTCAAAATCGGAGGCGCTCACACGCCGGGCCTTGCCTTCGAGCGCGATGCCCCTGCCGGCCGCCGCCGCCGTCGCCCGCTCGTCCGGCGGACTGCCCACGTGCCAGCCTCCCGTCCCGGCTGAGTCGAGCTCGACCTCGCTCTCCATTCCCGCCTCGCGCACGAGCGCGCGCATCGTCCCCTCCGCAGTCGGCGAGCGGCAGATGTTGCCCAGGCACACGAACAGCAGCCTGATCGGTGCAGACCGGCGTGCCGGCGCAGCTTGCTCGGCCACGCGCCGCTAGTCCCCGTCGTCGCCCAGCTCGAGCACCGCCAAGAACGCCTCCTGCGGCACCTCCACGCGCCCCACCTGCTTCATCCGCTTCTTGCCCTCCTTCTGTTTGGCAAGCAGCTTTTTCTTGCGCGTGATGTCGCCGCCATAGCAGCCCGAGATCACGTCCTTGCGGAAAGCTTTGACCGTCTCGCGCGCGATCACGTGCGCGCCGATCGCCGCCTGGATCGGCACGTCGTACTGCTGGCGCGGGATCCGCTTGCGCAGCTTCTCCGTCAGCGTGCGCCCCATCTCATAGGCCTTGTCGCGGTGCACCACCATCGACAGCGCGTCCACCGTGTCACCCGCCAGCAGGACGTCGAGCTTGACCAGGTCTGAGGGCTTCATCCCGCTCAGCTCGTAGTCAAGCGAGGCGTAGCCGCGCGTGCGCGACTTCAGCTGGTCGAAGAAGTCGAGCACGATTTCGGCCAGCGGCAGCTCGTAGTTCATCTGCACGCGCTCCGGCGAGAGGTAGTGCATGCCCGAGTGCTCGCCGCGCCGTTCCTGGCACAGCTCCATCACCGCACCCACGAACTCTTTCGGCGCGATGATCGACGCCTGGATGAACGGCTCGCGGATCTCCTCGATCGTGCCCGGGTCGGGCATGTCCGACGGGTTGTGCACCTCGATCTCCTCGCCGTTCGTCAGCGTCACGTCGAACTCCACCGACGGCATCGTCGCCAGCAGCGCCAGGTCGTACTCGCGCTCCAACCGCTCGCGCACGATGTCCATGTGCAACAGGCCGAGGAAGCCGCAGCGGAAGCCGAAGCCGAGCGCGTCGGAGGTCTCCGGCTCCCACGACAGCGCCGCGTCGTTGAGCACCAGCTTCTCCAGCGCGTCGCGCAGGTCCGGGTAGTCGTCCGAGTCGATCGGGAACAGGCCGCAGAAGACCATCGGCTTGACCTCGCGATAGCCCGGCAGCGCCTCCGTCGCTTCGCCGCCCGCCGCGCGGCTGCCCGGCCCCGACGTGCGCGTGCGCGTCGTGAGCGTGTCTCCCACACGCAGCAGCGTGACGTCCTTCAGGCCCGTGATCAGGTAGCCCACCTCGCCCGCAGCCAGCTGGTCCGTCGGCATCATCTGCGGGCTGAACACGCCGATGTCGTCGATGTCCGCCTCCGTGCCCGTCGCCATCGCGCGGATCGCCTCGCCCTTCTTGAACACGCCGTCGACGACCCTGATGTAGGCGATCACGCCGCGGTACTGGTCGAACTCCGAGTCGAAGATCAGCGCGCGCGGCGGCGCCTGCGGGTCGCCCGACGGCGGCGGCACGCGCGCGATCAGCTCCTCCAGCACCTCCGCCACGCCCTCCCCCGTCTTGCCGCTGATCTTCAGGATCCCCTCCGTCGGCTCGCCGATCAGGTCGCTCACTTCGCCCGCCACGCGCTCCGGCTCCGCCCCCGGCAGGTCGATCTTGTTCAGGCACGGGATCAGCTCCAGGCCCGATTCCACCGCCAGGTAGGTGTTCGCCACCGTCTGCGCCTCCACGCCCTGCGCTGCATCGACCACCAGCAGCGCGCCCTCGCACGCGGCCAGCGAGCGCGACACCTCGTACGTGAAGTCCACGTGGCCCGGCGTGTCGATCAGGTGCAGCTGGTAGGTCTCGCCGTCGCGCGCCGTGTAGAACACGCGCACCGCCTGCGCCTTGATCGTGATCCCGCGCTCGCGCTCCAGGTCCATCGAGTCCAAGAGCTGCGCGCGCATCTCGCGCGCCGCCACCGTGTGCGTCAGCTCGAGGATGCGATCCGCCAGCGTCGACTTGCCGTGGTCGATGTGCGCGATGATCGAGAAGTTGCGGATGTGGGCTTGGTCCATGGGAGTTCGCTTCCGTGGGCTTGGAGAGCCGATACAGCGTAGAAGGCGGGCGCGGTGCGAGGGCGGCGCGCGGGGCGGCCATGACCGGGGCGAGCCGCCCAGGCGCGATAGCCTTGTCTCTCCGGCGGATCGCCAACTCGACTACGGGCCTCGCAGGTCCAACCGCGGCTACGCGCCGGCCTTCGGGCCGGCGGCCTGTCCAGGTGTCGGGAGTGTTAAGCCGCCCAGGCGAAACACACAGTCCTGGGACGTATGTAGTAAGCGGCGATCTCTGTTCGGGAGTACGTCGGGTGGGCTTCGGCCCACCCGACCTCTGCTCGGGCCACTTCCCCGCCGCTCGCTGCCAGGCCCGCCGCTGGATCCGCGCGCGAGGTGCGCGAGCCGGGCGGCGGTTACACGCCTTGCGGCCTGCGCGCGAGCTGGTTGACGATCAGCCGGTGCACCTGATGCGCCTCGGGAACCTGCATCGCCAGCACGGCGCGGATGTATACGAACAGCCCCGCCAGGCCGGCGCCGCCGACGCTGACGATCTGCGCGATCAGGGAGGTGCCGAGCAGGTCGTCGAGCAACCGCCAGACGACCCACGAGACGCCCGCCAGCAGTGCCGAGGCGACGGCGATGCGCGCCGTGATCATCGTCGTCTGCGCGCCTTCCAGGCGCCCGTTGAAGCCGATTCGCAGGCGCTGGATCTGCAGGAACGTCATCACGGCGTTGGCCACAACCGTGCCGATGATCAGCCCGGCGATGCCGAACGGTTTGTAGAGGCCGATGCTGACGACGATGTCGACCACGATGTTCATCGCCGCCAGGCGAGTCGGGATCCACGGGCGCTGCACGGCGAAGAACGTGCGCGTCAGCAGCAGGTTCAGCCCGCCGAAGGGAAGGCTGAAGGCGAACCAGAACAGCGCAACCGCGACGATGTGCGTCGAGTGCGAGGAGAACGCGCCGCGCTGGAACAGCAGCCGCACGATCGGCGTCGCCAGCACGATCATGAACGTCGCCGCCGGGATCAGCAGCAGGTTGATCTGGCGCATGCCGATGCCGACCGCGCGGCGCATCGCGCTGACGTCGCGGTTCGCCGCCATCCGGCTGAGTGTCGGGAACAGAACCGTCGCCACCGCCACGCTGAACAGTCCCTGCGGCAGCATGTAGACGCGGAACGCGTTGTCGATCGCGCGCGGCGCTTCGGCCGAGACGAGCGTGCCGAAGACCGAGTTGATCAGTTGGTCGAGGTTGACGATCCCCAGGCCGATCGTCACCGGCAGCATCAGCGTGAAGACCTGCTTGATCCGCGGGTCGTGCCAGTCGATCTGCATCTGCAATCGAAAGTCGATCCGCGTCAGCGCTCCCGCCGCCATCAGGAACTGCACGAACGTCGCCACCAGGATCGCCGCCGCGTACAAGTACAACTGCGCTTCTTCACCATGGAAGTGCGGGCGCAGGATCAGCAGCAGCAGCAGGATCACGACGTTCCACACCGCCGGCGAGATCGCCGGGATCGAGAAGTGGTCGTAGGACTGCAGAATTCCCACGAGCAGCCCCGTCAGGCCGAGCAGCAGGATCACCGGGAACAGCACCTGGGCGAAGCCCGCCGTCATCCCGTCGAGCACGCCGTTGAACTTGCTGCCCGTGAACAGCGGCATGATCACGCCCGCCGCGAGGATGAAGAAGGCCGTCAGCGCGCCGAGCGCGATCAGCATGATCCAGAACAGCGTCGAGGCGAGTCGGAACGCTTCCTTGCGCCGGCCCTTCTGCAGCAGTTCGGTGAAGACCGGCACGAACGCAGCCGACAGCGCCGCGTTGGCGAACAGGTTGGCGAACAGGTTCGGTACCTGGAAGGCGATCGTGAACGCCGAGAACGGCCCTCGCGTGCCGAAGAAGCTCGCCGTCGCGATTTCGCGCACGAGTCCCGCGATTCGCGAAATCCCGGTCGCGATCGAGAAGATCGCCGTGTTGCGCGCTACGCGGCCGCCTCCCGGCGGCGCCGGGGCAGGCGCTTGCACCGCCGCGGCTTCTCCGGACTCAGGCAAGGCCGCTATAGTACGGCGCTCCGCGGCGCGCCCGAGCAGTTCGGATCACCGGGCCTCGCGGCCTTTTCCATGGCCAACATCCACTCTCAGAAGAAGCGCATCCTGCGCTCCGAGCGCGAGCGCATCGAGAACCGCCAGTACACCTCGGCGATCAAGACGCACTTTCGCCGCCTCGAGTCGCTTGTCAAAGACGGCGACGACGCCAGCGCCGACGCCACGCACCGCGAGCTCGTCAGCAAAATCGACAAGGCGGTCAAGCGCGGCGCGATTCACAAGAACAACGGCGCGCACAAGAAGTCCCGGGCCGCTCGCCTTCGCTCCGGCTCCTCCGCCTAGCCGATCAGTACGGCGCGCTCTGGCGTCCTCGGTCGCTCGCGTGCTATCCGCACGCCACGCTCCCTGCGTCCTTGGATCGCTTGTCTTCTGACCGGCTGCGATTGTTGGAAGGAATCTCAGGCGGTGATTCGCTGGATCGTGCGCACTGCGAGCGTGTCCTCGTCGAGCGCCGCCAGTGGGTCGCGGTCGGCCGCGATCACGGCGCCACCGCGCGAGTCGAGCTCGAGGTCGGCCAGCGCGCCGAGCGCCAAGCGCAGTCGGGCCGGGTCGCTGCGGGCAACGTCGGCGACGAAGCGGGTCGCCGCGCGCGCAGGCATGCGCAAGCCGCGCTTGACGTTCGCCTCCGACTCGCCGGCCTGCAGGCGCAGCGAGACGGCCAGCGCCTCGCGCAGGCGCGAGGCCATCAGGTAGATCAGCCCGGACAGGCGCTCGCCCTGCTCGCGCAGGCGGACATAGGAGAGCGTCGCCTCGCGCGCATCGGCACCGACGAGCGCGTCGGCCAGCGCGAAGGCGCGGAACTCGGCCGAGTGCGCCGTGCGGCGCTCGATGTCCTCGACCGTGACCGTCCGCGGCCCGCCCTCGCCGGCCGAGCTCGGAGACTGCGCCGAGGCGTCGGCCTCGCCTTCGAGCGCGAGCTTTTCGAGCTCGCGCAGCAGGCGCTGCTGGCGCTCGCCTACCTGCGTCACGAGCGCCTTGGCGGCGGCCGCGTCAAGCACGATCCCCAGGCGAGCAGCCTGCTCGCGCGCCCACTTGGGCAGCTCCCACGGCTTGACGGTCATCTGCGCGACCACCTGACCGCCGGCCCGCTTGACCGCCGCGTGCAGCGCGTCGGGAGCCTTCGCGCGGGCCTCCTCGCGGGCGAACAGCGCGAGCGTCGTCTCGGGTGGCATCTCCGCCATCAACGGCGCCAGCTCTTTCTCGACGTCGGCCTGGCGCCAGCGCTCGACGCCTTCCACGACGATCACGCGGCGCCCCACGGCGAGCGTCATCGCCGACAGCGCCGCCGCCACTCCGGCGGGTGATGCCTGGTCGCCCTCGAGCAGCTCGACCGCCGCTTCCGAGCCGGGCGCTTCGGCCAGCGCGCGCAGCCCGGCGCGCCGCTCGGCCACCGCGCCGTGGTCGTCGCCGTGGATCAGATACGCGGGCTTCAGCTCTGCCATCCGCCCGAGTCTATGGCGAGCCGGCGATGGCCTAGCGTACGACTAGGTTCACGAGCTTCCCCGGCACGACGATCTCCTTGACGATCTCCTTGCCCTCGAGGTGCGCCTGCACGTTGGGGGTGAGCTTGCACAGCTCCTTGAGCTCGTCGGGACTGGCGTTGGCGCCGGCCTGCACGCGATCGCGCAGCTTGCCGTTGACCTGGCAGACGAGCTCGTAGGAGTCGGACTCGAGCAGCTCCTCATCGGCGTGCGGCCAGGCGGCCTCCCACACGCGCGCGCCGGTCAGCCGCTCGTAGATGTCGGCGCAGACGTGCGGTGCGAAGGGGAACAGCAGCGAAGCGCCGGTGGCGAGCGCGAAGCGCATCGTCTCGGCTTCGACGGAGTGGCGCAGGCGCGAGCAGTCGTTGAGCAGCTCCATCACGGCGGCGATGGCGGTGTTGAAGGCGAAGCGGCGCAGGTCGCCGCCGACCTTGTCGATCGCCCAGTGGGTCTTGCGCAAGAGCACGAGGTCGTCGCCCTGCATGCTCGGCGAGACGTCGAAGTCCTCGCTCGCCGTGTCCGTGCGCTCGGCCGTCTCGGCTGCGAGCCGCCACAGACGCCCGAGGAAGCGGTGCACGCCCTCGACCCCGGAGTCCGACCATTCGGCGTCCTGGTCGGGCGGCCCGACGAACAGGATGTAGCAGCGGGCGGTGTCGGCGCCGACGCGCTCGACGATCGAGGCGGGCGAGACGACGTTGCCGCGCGACTTGCTCATCTTGGCGCCGTCCTTGGTCACCATGCCCTGCGTGAACAGCGCCTGGAAGGGCTCCTGGAAGTCGAGGTGGCCGAGGTCGGCGAGCGCCTTGCAGAAGAAGCGCGCGTACATCAGGTGCAGGATCGCGTGCTCGACGCCGCCGATGTACTGATCGACGGGCATCCACTCGCGCAGCGCCTCGGGGTCCCACGCGGCAGTGGCGTTGTGCGGGTCGCAGTAGCGCAGGAAGTACCACGAGGAGTCGACGAAGGTGTCCATCGTGTCGGTCTCGCGCTTGGCCGGCCCGGCGCACTCGGGACAGGTCGTGTTGACCCAGTCCTCGGCGGCGGCCAGCGGCGAGCGGCCCTTTGGCGTGTAGTCCTCGATCTCGGGTAGCTCGACGGGCAGCTGCTCGTCGGGCACGGGCACGGCGCCGCAGCTCGGGCAGTGGACGATCGGGATCGGCGCGCCCCAGTAGCGCTGGCGCGAGATCAGCCAGTCGCGCAGCTTGTAGTTGACCGAGGCGTGACCGTTGCCCTCGCGGTCGAGCCAGCGCACGATCTCGGCGAGCGCCTCGCGGTTGGGCGTGCCGTCGAACTCGGCGCCGCAGTTGACGAGCACGCCGTCGCCGGTATAGGGCAGCCCTTCGGCGTCGGCCTCATCGCTGCCGCCGGCGGGATCGATCACGCGGCGGATCGGCAGGCCGAAGGCCTGGGCGAAGGCGTAGTCGCGTTCGTCGTGGGCGGGCACGGCCATGATCGCGCCGGTGCCGTACTCCATCAGCACGTAGTCGGCGACGTACATCGGGATCTGCTCGCCGTTGACGGGATTGGTCACGGTGCGCCCGAGCGCGACGCCGGTCTTCGGCTTCTCGGCGTTGCCGCGCTCCTCGTTGGTCTCGTTCAGCGCGACGTTGACGTACTCGCGCACTTCGTGCGCGTGCTCGGTCCCCTCGACGAGCCGCAGCACGTCGGGGTGCTCGGGCGCCATCACGAAGAAGGTCGCGCCGAACAGCGTGTCGGGCCGCGTGGTGAACACGGGGTAATCGATGCCGAGCTGCTCGCAGCGGAACGTGACCTCGGCGCCCTCGGAGCGACCGATCCAATTGCGCTGCATCGTCTTTACGTTGCCCGGCCAGTCAATCGTGTCGAGATCGCCCAGCAGACGCTCGGCGTAGTCGGTGATGCGCAGGAACCACTGCTCGAGCTGGCGCACTTCGACGAGGTGCCCGCAGCGCTCGCAGCGCCCGTCGGCGTCAACCTGCTCGTTGGCGAGCACGGTCTGGTCGTGCGGGCACCACTTGACGGCTGCCTCTTTGCGGTAGGCGAGGCCGGCGCGGAACAGCTCGAGGAAGATCCACTGCGTCCAGCGGTAGTAACTCGGTTCGTGCGTAGCCAGCTCGCGCGACCAGTCGATCGAGATTCCCCACGAGCGGAACTGGCGCTGGAAGGAGGCGATCGAGGCGGCGGTCGAGTCGCGTGGGTGCTCGCCGGTTTTGATGGCGTGGTTCTCGGCGGGCAGGCCGAAGGCGTCGTAGCCCATCGGGTGCAGCACGCGGCGGCCGAGGCGTCTGTTGAAGTGCGCGATGGCGTCGCCGAGCGCGTAGCACTTGAGATGACCGATGTGCGGCTCGCCGCTCGGATAGGGCAGCATCTCGAGGATGTAGGCGTTGCTCGAGCGCCCGCCGGCGTCGAGCTCGTTGGAGACCTCCCAGGTGTGCTCCTCAGCCCACACGCGCTGCCAGCGGGACTCGATTGCGTGCGGGTCGTATACGTGCTCGGCCATGGGAGGTCGCAGATTAGCGGGCGGCCTCGGCGCATCTGCCGTGGCCGCCCGCTCCGATTCAGCCCGCCTTCGCGGACGCTGCAGCCCGCGCGAGGCGCGGGGCGTCGCTCAGAACGCGTCGGGCGTGTCGAGCGGGTGCCAGAAGTCGGCTTTGGGCTCGCTCGTGACGCCGGCCTCGCCCATCATCGCGCCGATCTCCTGACTCTCGCCGAAGAACTGCTGAAAGCCCTCGGCGGTCTCCCATTCGTCAACGACGAGCACACCGCTGCCGCTGGCATTGGCGTAGAAGCGGTGGTGCAGGGCGCCCTTGCCCTTGGCGCGCTCGGCGACGGCTTTCAGCCGCTCCGGGTCGCTGTTCAGCGCCTGCTCGATGCGGGCGGGGTCGCCCTCGATCTGAAGCGTTACCAGCACGGCCATTCGCAAGCCCCCTTTTGGTTGTTTGGCCGATTCGATCAGTCGCCGGCGGCGACGTCAACAGCCAGTACGCGACTCTTGTAGGCCACCCGGTCCGGGCTCGGACTAGGAGGCCGGAGCAAGCGCCTGCTCGCCGACGACGAAGCGGCTGTTGCCGCGCAGCAGATCGACGATCTCGCGCGGCGCCTTCTGCGGCGAGCCGGCGTCGAACGGCGGCTGCGGGTCGTACTCGATGCCGAGCTGGATCGCCTGGGCGACATCGTCTCCGGCGATCTGCGCGGCGAGGGCAAGCGCCATGTCGATGCCGGCGGATACGCCGGCGGCGGTGGCGATCTTTCCGTCGAACACGAAGCGCTCGGAGACGGGGTCGGCACCGAGCTCGCGCAGCTTGTCCATCGCCAGCCAGTGCCCTGTTGCGCGCTTGCCGTCGAGCAGGCCGGCGGCGGCGAGGATCAGCGAGCCGGTGCACACGGAGGTCGTCCACGTGCTCGTCTCGTGCGCGGCGCGCAGCCAGTCGAGCGCGGGTCCGCCGGCGCGCGCTGCGACCTCGCCGGGACCGCCGGGGACGAGCACGATCTCAGGCGCGGGAAGCTCATCGAGCGAGCACTCGGCGATGAGCGTGAGCATGCGGTTGTCGGTGCGCACGGGCCCGGCCTGGGCGGCGATGAACGTCGCGCGCGCACCGGGCAGGCGGCTGAGCACCTCGTACGGCCCGACGGCATCGAGTGCGGTGAACCCGTCGTACAGCAGGATCGCAGTGTTCATCTGCTCGGCTCCCTTTTTTTGATGATCGATTGACGACTGCCGCGCGGGCGGCGTTGCTCGGCGTCCGCGTGGCGAAGGCCGCCTGCCTGGAAGCGGCGGCGATACTCGGCGGGCCCGACCTCGAGCGCGCGCAGGAACGCGCGCCGCATCGTCTCGGCGGTGCCGAAGCCGCAGGCGTCGGCGATGCGAGCGATCGGCTCGGCGCTCTCCTCCAGCAGCCTGCGCGCGGCCTCGAGGCGCACGCGCTCGACGTAGCGAGCGGGCGTGAGGCCGGTCTCGGCACGGAAGGCACGCGCGAAATGGCGCGGGCTCATGTGCGCGCGCTCGGCCATGGCCTCGACAGAGTGATCACCGGCGACGTCGTCGACGACGCTTCGCTGCACCTCGCGCAGCGGCTCGCGCTCGGGCTGCTGGGAGGCGAGCGTGGCGCTGAACTGTGACTGGTTGCCGGGTCGCCGGAGGAACAGCACGAGGTGGCGCGCGACGGTCAATGCGAGCTCACGGTCGTGGTCGTCCTCGACAAGCGCCAGCGCGAGGTCCATGCCTGCGGTCACGCCGGCTGACGTCCAGGTGTGGCCGTCGCGCACGAATATCGGGTCGGGGTCGACGGTGACGTTGGGATGACGGCGCGCGAGCGCCTCGGCGGAGGCCCAGTGGGTCGTGGCGCGGCGGCCGTCGAGCAGGCCGGCGGCGGCGAGCAGGAAGGCGCCGGTGCAGACGGATGCGGTGCGCCGAGCGCGCGCCGAGGCCTCGGCGATCCAGCGCAGCAGCGGCTCGTCGCGCACGGCGGCGCGCGTGCCGTCGCCGCCGGGGACGATCAGCGTGTCGATCGCGCGAGGCGTTTGCTCGAGCGTGCCGTCGGGGACGAGCGTCAGGCCGCTGGAGGTGCGCACGGGCGCGCCGTCGGCGCTGAGCGTGCGGATCTCATAGCGCGCGAGGGCGCGCCGAGTCGGGTCGCGCAGGGTCGCGCCGGGCCTTTCCCCACCGACCGCCCGGCCCACAGCGCTTGCGCCGGCGTCGAGCAGGCGCTGGGTGCCGGCGAAGACCTCGACGGGGCCGGAGACGTCGAGGCTCTGCACGCCGGGGAACAGGAGGACGACGATCTGGCGGGTTGAGCTGCGCTGGACCACGAGCCGATCATCGCCCAACGCGCATCTGTCCGCAAGGACAGATATCCAACATTTTCTGCCATCAGGTTGTCGGGTCGGACGGCCGCTGCTGGCTAGGCCGAGCCGTTTACCATGGGTCGATGGAGCCGACTGCGCCGGGATCGGACGGACACGACGCGAAGCGCGACGCGCTGGACTCGGCGCCGGCGCGCGTGGCGGGGATCGTCGAGGCGGCCGAACGGACGGCAGCGGAGCTGCGCGAGCAGGCGGAGGCCCGCGCTCGGGAACGGATCGCGGAGGCGGACCGGGCAGCGGCCAACCGCGTGCAGGCGGCGGAGGAGGAAGCGGAGGAGCTGCTACGCGAGGCGCGTGCACAAGCGGAGGCGGCGCGCAACGACGCGGTGGCGGCGGTTGGCGCGATCCACGCGGAGGCGGAGCGCGTTAGGAGCGAGGCGCAGGCGGAGCTCGAGCAGCTGCGGGCGGCGGCGCAGCGCGAGCTCGAGCAGGAGCGCGCGAATGCGCGCGCGGAAGCCGAGCTGGAGCGCTCGGGGGCGCGCGATCAGACGGGCGCGACGCTCGCGGGCGCGCGGGCAGAGGCGGAGCGGATCGTGGAAGAGGCGCGCGCGCAGGCGGGCGAGCTGCTGGCGGAGGGACAGTACGAGGCCGAGCGTGCACGCGCGAGCGGCGGCGAGGACCTGGAGAAGCTTCGCGCGGAGGCGCATGAGCAGGCACAGGCCGTGCGCGCGAAGGCGCGCGAGGACGCGCGCGAGATCGTCGGCGAGTCGCACACGGCCGCCCGCGAGGTGCTGCGCGAGGGCACCGAGCTGTCACGCAATCTGCGCGAGCTGTCGGTTTCGCTGCGCAACAACGCAGAGCGCCTGCTGCGCGACGTGCGCCTCGCGCACGGCAGCATGACGGCGCGCCTCGATCAGGCCGGGCCAGGGGCAGGCGTCCGACCGGCATCCAGCCGGCCCGGGCTCGACGAGCCGGACGAAGATCTCGACGTGCCGGAGTTCATTCCGCCGGAGTAGCGTCGCGCGCGCAGGACGCAGAAGCCGCATCGCCCAACGCCGAGCATCCGCGCCGCCGCAGACAAAGAGCGACAGTTCCATCCCAAGCGCGGCGTACCTTGGGTGGGTGCATGAGCTAACCTCGAGCCAGAAGGGGAGCGGCGGCCGAGGCGGCGATCACGGCGGCGGTTATCCAGCTCGGACTGACCGTGCTGCGGCCGCTGTGCGAGGGGCGCCGCTACGACTTGATCGTCGACCTGGAGCCGACATTGCTGCGCGTGCAGTGCAAGCTCGCGCGCCGGACCGGCGTACTCGCGATCGGTCTGCAGACCTCCCGCTGCACACCGCGCGGCTATGTCAGAACCAGCTACTCGCCCGCGGAAATCGACGCCATCGGTGCCTGCTCTCCCGCGCTGGGCAAGTGCTATCTGCTTCCCATTTCTGCGATCTCGGCGCGTCGCAGTCTCTACCTCCGCCTGGAGCCGACGGGGAACCATCAAGCCGAGGGCATCACGTGGGCCCGGGACATGAACTGGAGCCGGTCGTGCAACGCCTACGTGCCGACCAGCCGAGGCGCTCGCTAGCGGGGCAGCTACACTTTCCGACCAGATCGAGGGGCTATAGCTCAGCTGGGAGAGCGCTACCGTGGCACGGTAGAGGTCGTCGGTTCGAGCCCGACTAGCTCCACCATAGATGTCCTAATCGAACCAAGGGCCAAAGCTCCTGATGCCTCCTCTGGCTCAGGAGCTTTCCCGTTCTCGGGGCCCAGGACGGCCCCAACTGGCTCGGCTTCTCGCTGAGCGGCAGCCTCATTGACGATGAGTGTGGCCTCGCTGATGACGCGGATCTCGTCGAATGGCGCCTTGAGCTGCGAGCGCTCGACCTCGCCCTCGTGGGAACCCAAATCGCCTCGAAGGTCGCCGCGCGGCGGGTAGCGCAATGCCAAGATCCTTTCGTTGAGAACGGCACCTTCGGGACCGCCCGTGCCGAGAGTGGAGGTGACGCTGCGGCCTCCACCGGCGGTAGTGTCTAACCCTTGTTCAAGGTTTAGAATGCGAGCGCGTGCCTGCTTCTCGTTCAGCGTGGATGCGTATCGGCGACCTCAGCGCCCGCACAGGGGCCGGCCGCCATCAGCTAAGGGCATGGGAACGTCGCTACGGGCTGCTGCGGCCACGACGCTCCGAGGGAAACTATCGGCTGTACTCGCCCGCCGACGAGGCTCGTGTGCGTCTGATGATGCGCTACCTGGCTCAGCGAGTCCCCGCCGCCCAGGCCGCTGAGCTCACAATCGCGGCCCGCTTTGCCGTTAGCGTCGGGGGCGGTCGTGAGGTTCCCTCACGTGACGTGAGGGCGGCCCGAAAGGAGATACGAGGGGCGCTTACTCGTTTTGACGAAACGTCAGCCCAGCGGGTGCTTGAGCGACTGTTCGTTGCATTCACGCCGACAGCGGTAACCCGCGACGTATTGCTGCCCTATATGCGCGAGTTGGGAGAGCAGTGGGGTGCCGGACGCGTCTCGGTCGCTCAAGAGCACTTCGCCACAAACTTCTTCCAGGCGCGGCTACTAGCTCTCGCTCGTGGCTGGGATCGCGGGCTTGGGCCCCGTGCATTGCTTGCATGCGCTCCCAACGAGCAGCACACGCTCGCGCTTATCGTGTTCGGGATTGCGTTGCACGAGCTTGGCTGGCGCATTACCTATCTCGGCGCCGACACTCCGATTGAGACGCTTGCTGAAGTCGCCGAGATCACTCACCCCGAGCTGACCGTCATGGCAGCAACGATGTCTCAGCGGCTATCTCGGCACGCCAAGTTGCTTAGTGGTTTCAGTGACAGGTGGTCTCTGGCTCTCGGCGGGCCCGGAGTAAGCGCGCGGCTCGCAGCGCGAGCCGGCGCACGCCATCTCCAAGAAGACCCCGTGACCGCAGCCAGTGCCGTCAGTCTGTAGGAGCTGGAAGCCAGTAGCGCACAACCTTAGACATAGGTTCTCCCCAAGCCTGATCCAGCGTCGAGTGCTAGTACCCTGACATAGGCCGAGCGCGTATTTACTGACTCTTCATCGGCACCACTAAGTATGTCCTTGCAAGATGCCACAGACCAAGCCCTCGCCGGTGCTCTACGTCACTTGCGTAGCCACCGCGGCGCTACGCAAGAAGATCTTGCCCACGATGCCGGCATCACGGTTGCCGCGCTCGCGCGCATCGAGCGTGGCGAGACAAATCCCCGATGGATGACAGTGAGACACATCGTGAGTGCGCTCGACATTAGCCTTGCCGAGCTCGTTGTGGCGGTTGAAGATGCTCCGGTGTGAGCAACGCTCACGCAGATGGTCGCTGGTCCGCCGATATCCCCCGGGCATGTGTGGGCGGCGGCAACTGCCAAGACTTTGGCGATGGTGAATGGCCTGTGGTTGAGAAACCACCTGACCGCGACCTTGTTCAGGATGACGCGACGTCGACATTCGACTATTCTGCTCGGGCCTTGGCCCAGACAACCGAAGCTCCTCTTGCCGCGATCTTGGCCAGTATCGACGACAGCTTTTCAAGCCGCTCCTGGTTCTTCGGGGTTCGATAGGGCCCCGAAGATCTTTATTTTTGAGAAGTAGGGCTGCGCTAATCGAACCTACATAGGAGCGGCGCACGACATCCGTCGACATCGCCAGGCCCCTGTCGCGACATCGATGACGCGTAATACCGGTTGTGCGACATGGCTGGGGCTGACTAGAATCGATATACACGGCTAGGGCTTAGGAAGAAGCCGTGCCGCGACCGATTGGCGCAGCGCAGGCCGGTTGCCGTGGCCCTACACGTCACACCCCCGTGCATGCTGGTGTCGCCATCTGCAACTGTCTCAGCGTTTTCTACGCTCATAGAGACACCTGAGTAGCAGCCAAACCTAAGCCTTGCGGTGCCCTGACTTTTGACTACTCCGACGAAGGAGTAGAGGCCGCCGCACGGCCGCGCTCCGCGCGATACGTCCTGATGAAGAATCTGACAGATCACGCTACCTCTTTCTGCACCACACATGATGTTGCGAGAAGGGGTCCAAATCGCCCACCCCGCGGCGAGCGAAGGAAACAGGAAGGCAACGGCCGCACCGAGCGCGGGGGCCATTGCGGTTCTACGGCCAAAGAGTCGACCAGCCAGTGGCGAAATGTGGCGCACCGGAGAGATGGTGCAACGAGTCACGCCCCTCGGACCAGAGATGTCTACGACTAGCCCGCCTCCACACGCGCGTCGTGAGGCTATGATCCGTATTGGGGTCGTCCGGCCGAGCTCACGCATCGGTGTCACTTGCCCAAGCGGCGCAAGTTAGGCACCCGTTGGATCTGCCCACGATGTGATTGTCCGTGGATCATGCGCAAGGGTCTGCGGCAGTGGACGAGCGTCCACCAGGCAGACAGTCGGCCTCCGCACGAGACGACCCTTGTGGGCGAAACGAAGTCCGCGGTCACTCGGCCTCGCTGGTATTTCGATAGCGGCCGGTATCGTGGGCGTTCTCCAAGCTAGGTGTACAGTTGCGTTGTGAGAGTAGTCACGACCCGGCGGACACTGCCGCTCGTGCGACGTTGACGTGATCTGAGCGAGGTGCGCGGAATCGGGACGTAGGCTCACGCTCGTGGGGCGGTGACGTCAGCGCGTCGGCTGCGCTGGTCGGCGTTGTCGGGGCAGCTTGCCCACCTGAGCGGGCGGGCGGCCACCGACGAGGCGGGCGGGCACCGCAACGCTTTTCTCCGGGTCGGGAGAAGCCGCCGGCGTTCTGATACGCGCCGAATCCTCGGTCAGCGCCGACGTATCCACAATGCACAACAGTGCCGCGACGACCTCGGGGTCGAAGTGCGATCCCACGCATCTGCGCATCTCGGCGATAGCGGCGCCGAGAGGCATCGCTTGGCGGTACGAGCGCGTGGTCGTCATCGCGTTGAAGGCATCGCACGCCGCGACGATCCGAGCCTCAAGGGGTATGGCCTCTCCCACAAGGCCGTCGGGGTAGCCACTCCCGTCCCAGCTCTCATGCGAGCCACGCACGATCCGCCCGATCTCGCTCATGAAGCCACCGATCGTCTCGAGCATCCGCTGCCCCTCGATCGTATGCGTCTTGATGATCTCCCACTCGCGCTCATCGAGCTTCCCCGGCTTGTTGATGATCTCCTTCGGCACCGCGATCTTGCCGACGTCGTGCAGGAGCGCGCCGAACTCGACGTTGCGCTTGCGGTCAGCGTCTAGCCCCATCGCCTCGGCGACGTCGAGCGCCAGGCGCACAACGCTCTTGCTGTGCTCGCCAGTGTAGGAGTCGTCGGCCTCGACCACGTCGCCGAGCAGCAGGGCCGTGCCCTGGTAGGCATCGTTGAGCTCGGCGAGCTGCTCAAGTCGCTCCCCGCGCTCTTTGGAAAACAGCCGCAGTAGCAGGAACAGCGGGGCCACCAGCACCACCGGCCACTGCGCATGGGCCTTCCACGCCGCAAAGGCAACGAGGAATCCGAGGGAGGAAAGTGCCAGATCGATCACGTAGATCGGCCGGACCTCCCGAACGAGCGCAGAAGGCGAGAAGTCGCCGTAGCGCAGATCGCGCACGGCGGCCGCCCCGAAGTCGAGGGCGAACTGCGCGGCAAGTGCCAGGGCCAGGACGCCGAGGCGACCCGTCGGGTCGTGATCGTCCGCGAGCACCAGCACGACCGAAGGCCCTAGTGCGAACCAGCTGTTACCAGCCGCCGTGAGCAGCCAGCTCGGGGCCATGTCTCCGCGCAGCACCTTCGGGACCATGCCGAGCGCCAAGGCCGCCATTACGAGCAGAGGCACGATCGATGCTGGCACGGCAAACAGCATCGGCACGAACACGACCTGGGTCGGCACCGTGAACCCCGCGCCGACGTCGAAGCGGACGTTACTTGCGATGGCGATCCCGACCACATACAGCCCCGCATCCAGCAGCGAGAGGCCGCTGACCCCGCCGAGCAGCGCAAGCGCAACCGCAGCCAGAAGGAAGCAGCCTCCGCCCAGCAGTTCAGCGTGGCGGACGACCTTACTCATCGGGCGCTCGCGCAACTCGTAGGCCTCGCGGGTACGCTCAGCCTCATTGATCTCTTGCATGGACATGGCTCGTCCAGGGCGTATCGCCCAACGAGGCGTCGAGGCTTAGGAGAGAGCAGATGCGGCGGACGCTCCTCTTTGGCCCGAATCGGACATACGTCCGTCGTCCTTAAGGTGCCGACCGCTTGCCCCGATAGTGCTCGTGCAAGCAAATCAACCTACGCACTGACAAAGGCAAACTCGTCGCGAGGCGGGGACGCAAAACCAGAGGTCTCAATCTTGAGATGGCTCGGTCGCCAGTGGAACGTCACGGAGGACGCTATGTCTCTGTCTCGCCCCACGGCACTTGGGATCAAGAAACTCAGCTTTGCAGCGGGAGTCCTTCTCGGTCTGCTCTGCTTCTCCGCAGCACCGGCCCTCGCAGCGGCCCCCAAAGTGGCGGCGGTCTGTGAAGGCCAGACCTTCTCGCAGCCGTTCGCTGCCTACAAAGACCAGAACGCCTACACGCTCGTTCCCGGTAGCGAATTCAACGAACCGTCCGCCGGTTGGGAACTCGGCAACGGCGCTCAGATTGTGCAGACGTTGCGCCCCGACGGCAGCGCGGCGTCGGTGCTCGACATGCCAAGCGGCGCAGTCGCCGTCAGCCCGCCGGTGTGTGTCACGTTGCAGTACCCGACCGCGCGAACTTGGGTTCGCAACGTCAAGGGCGGCGAGGGCATTTCCGTTGGCGTCGCTTACGCCAACACCAAGACGGAAGCCGCGCCAAAGAACGTCGGCCAAGTCCATGGAAAGCAGAACGCTTGGACTCTTTCCGACCCCGTCAATGTGCAACCGCAGACTGCGGGGTCTGCCGAAGAAACCCGGCAGGTCAGGTTCGTCTTCGTCTCTGGTGGCAAGACGAGCGACTTCCAGCTGTTCGGGTTCTACGTGGACCCCAGAATGCGGTAGGCGAAGCTCGAAGCAACTAGCGAGGGTGGCTGCCTCCGTGGGCGCCCTCGCTAGTTGTTACCGCCTAGCGAGTATCGCCCGCGCCCGAGTCGCACGAGCGGCGCTCACGGCACAGGGCATCAGCTTGACCTGCGACGTGGCGCGGGGCAGAAGTGACGTAGACCATCTCGACGCCCGTAGCGCCGAGCATCGCGGCCGTGCGCCTGCCCGCCGTGCGGCCGGGCAGCATCAGCGACTGTCAGGACCCGTTGTTCACGAACGCCTGGTAGGCCCGGCAGGGCTCGTTGCGCAGGCTCGGGCACGCGGGCAGCGCCGTCGGCACGCTGACGCCCGGAACGATCGGCAGCGTCAGGCTCGACGGCATGCTCGGCGAGAAGGCGACCGACTCCGTCGCCGTCGTGCCGTCGGGCTGCGTGTGCGAGAACGACCAGATCGGCTGGGTGCCGTTGGGTGCGGAGATCGTGACCCTGATGCGTGAGCCGGTGCGGTAGGCGTGCCCCTCGAAGTACAGCGGGATCGTCACCGGCACGTACTGGTCGGCGGGCATCGGTTCCACGTCTGACGGCAGGAACGTCGGGATCGGCTGCAGCGCCGACGGCTTCTGCTTGAACATGTTTTTCGCGTTCGTCGCCAGCTTGCGCTCGCTCGCGCGCAGCCAGCCGTTCTGCACGAACGTCTCGTTGCCGTCAGGGCGCACCTCGCTGACAGTCGCCAGCAGATCGACGTCCGGAGTCGACGACTTGACCCACAGGTGGACTGCACCGGCGCCGACGGCCGTGGTGTCGCTGCTCAGCGGCGCCGACACGTAGGAGACGGCCGAGCCGGCGGGAGGCTGGACCCAGTTCCATTCCCACTGCGACGCGTTGCCCCACAGCCCGCCTCCGCCGGTGTTGGACCCGTAGTCCGTCAGCGGCGTCGCTTTCGCGTCGGAGGTGTAGGTGTCCGTCCCCTCGGCCGTCGGCTGTTTGTCGCTCAGCGTCCCGCCCGATCCGAGGTACCACGAGCGGGCCTTCGTTCCAGGTACCGGGAACTTGGTGAACGACTGTTCAAAGCCGGGGTACGGGTCGCCGGGCGTCGTGGTGCCCAGCGGCGAGGTCCCCGCGCCGTTGTCGAACAGCACGCGGACCGACGGGAGTTCTTCGAAGGCCGCAAGCGCCGATTCATACGTCGGCTGCGTCTGGATCGGGTCCGCCGGAAGCGTCACGAGGTCCGTTTTCGGCAGCCCCATCGCTTCCTGGTAGACGACGGGCGCCGCGGCACGCACGACCGCCTGATTGACGATCGGCGCCTGTTTGGCGACATACAGCTCGAGGAAGTCGTAGAGCCGGTTGTAGGTGTACGGATCGAGCGAGTCGATGTGCGCCCCGTTGGTGAACGTGAACCACTTGCGACTCGTGCCCGTGAAGTGCTGGACCAGGTCGGCGCAATGGCCTCCGGTCTGCTCGTCCTCCCATTGACAGGCCAGGAACGTGGGCACATCGATCTTCTTCACGAACGTGTCCGGGTCGAGCGGGTCGGCGACCGCCGGGTTGTATGTCGAGTTCGCTTCGATCTTCTGCATCAGATCTGCGGCCTCGCCGTGCAGCGCCTGGTTGGCCGCGCACGTCTGATCGCCTTCCTGAACCCTTTCGTATGCCCAATGCTGGCCGTTGGTGGGACCGGCCGGTTCGGCGTTCTGCTGGCGCTCCGCCGCCCACGCCACGGCGAAGCCGTCGTTGCGGATGCCGCCCGGGTACAGCGTCGTCGCCGTCGCGTCGATCACCGACAGCGGCGCAATCGCCGCCAGGTCGGGCGGGCGCAACTGCGCCGTGAACAGCTGGCTGATCCCGCCGTAGGAGATGCCGAGCATGCCCACCTTGTTGCCGAGCACCCACGGCTGGTGGGCGATCGTCTCGATCACGTCGTAGCCGTCGAGATCCTGCATTTTCTCGAAGAAGTCATAGGCGCCGCCCGAGCAGCCGGTACCGCGCATGTTCACGTCGACCACGGCGAAGCCCATCAGGTTGGCGAGGATCGCGATGCCGTTTTCGGGCCCCGCCGGGTTTGCATACCCGTAGCCCGAGTACTCGATGATCGTCGGATACGGCGGCGTGTAGCTCGGCGTCGGCACCCCCGGTATCGGCAGTGTCGGAAAGTGAAAGCTCGACGGCACGCCGGGCTCGCCGGCCGGGCTGTTCGGCGGGTGCACGTCGATCGACAGTTCGGTGCCGTCGCGCGTCTTCAGATACGTGTAGCCGTTGTCCGGGATCGACTGTTCGTAGATGCTCGGATCCCACGGCGCCGCCGCGTCGGAGTGGACCGTGATCGGGGCCGATGATTCGCCGGTGGAGATGACGCTGACCGTGTAGCCCTTGCCCGGTTTCACTTCCCGGAACAGCAGGCCGCCGAGCGAGTCCGCGTTCTGCGTGGCCACGGGGGTGCCTTTCTTCAGCAGGGACGCCTGGGCGTTCGGCGCCAACCCGGTCACATACACCTGTTCCGCGCTCCCCTGCGCGGTGAACGCCGATGCACCCGCAGCCGTCAGCAGCCCAACAACTATCGCCACGAGCATGGAGGTGAAGCCGATCCGCGCACGACGTCGAGACGCGAACGTTGCCAACGAGCCTCGACCCGATCCCGGATCGCTCACGGCCAGACGATTCCCGTTCACTCGATCAGCACGCAACATTCTCCCCCCTATCCCTATCCTGCGCCCACGCGCAGAAGCTCGATCCCTTGCCCGTTTCCGGTCCCTGGCTCGGGCACCGGTGAATGCGCCCTATGTACCCCTGTGCACGAATTCCAAACCGTGACTCGATTAGCTGGGGGCGTCGCCGGGTAAGGAGCCGCCATGCGCGACGAGGTCGACACGCGCTTCACCCGGCGCACGCTGATCGGCACCGCCGCCGCCGGTGCGGCCGCAGCGGCGTTTCCCTCCTCCGTGCGCGCGGACGAAGCCTCAGAACCGTCGAGCGCGACCGCGAGCTCGTCGATCATGAGGAAGGCCGACGTCGTCGTCGTCGGCGCCGGTCTCGCCGGACTGACCGCCGCCCGCGCGATCACCCGCGCAGGTCGATCGGTAGTCGTGCTCGAGGCCCGCGAACGCGTCGGCGGGCGCACCTTCAACCGACCGATCACCGGCGGCTCCTACATCGACGCAGGCGCCGAGTTCGTCGGGCCCACGCAGGATCGCATCAAGGCGCTCGCGCAAGCCGTCGGCGTCCAGACCTTCCCGACGTACAACGCCGGCAACAACGTCTACTGGAAGGACGGCAAACGCGAAACCTATGCCGCCACCGGCCCGACCGGCGTGGCGCCGCCCGACCCGACCTACCTGCCGGACCTGCTGCAGGTGATCCCGAGGCTCAACTCGATGGCGCAGAAAATCGACGTGAACGCCCCGTGGAACGCCGCCGAAGCGATCGAATGGGACAGCCAGACCTTCTACTCATGGGTCAAGGCGAACGAGGTAAACCCCGATTTCATGCGGCTCGTCGCGACGGCGACAGACGCGATCTTCGGCCAGGAGCCGCGTGATCTCTCACTGCTCTACGTACTCTTCTACCTGGCAGCCTCCGGTGACGAATCGCATCCGGGGACGTTCGAACGCAACTTCCAGACGGCCGAAGGCGCCCAGGAAGAACGCTTCGTCGGCGGCAGCCAGCAGATCTCGCTGCGGGTCGCCGCCGAATTGGGCAGCAGCGTTGCCCTGAACGCCCACGTGCGCCTGATCACGCAGGACAGCAAAGGCGTCAAGGTCTTCCTCGACAAAGGCAAAGTGACCGCCAAACAGGTGATCGTCGCGATCCCCCCGGCGCTGACGGCGCGGATCGACTACGAGCCCCTGCTGCCCGTCCTGCGCGACCAGCTCACCCAGCGCGCGCCGATGGGCTCCTACGCGAAGGTCGACGTCGTCTACGACCAGCCGTTCTGGCGCGAAGAAGGCCTTACCGGTCAGACGGTCAGCCTCAACGGGCCGGTCAGGGTCACATTCGACAGCACTCCCGACGAGGGCAGTCCCGGCGTGCTGCTCGGCTTCATCGGCGGCAGCGACGCCCGTTCTTGGTACGGACTGTCCGCCGCCGGCAGGCGCCAGGCAGTGCTGGACAACTTCGCCGACTACTTCGGCGAAAAGGCCCGCAATCCGCGCGAATACGTCGAGAACGCGTGGGCCGAGGAACGCTTTACCCGCGGCGACCCCGTCGCCGGCCTCGGACCGGGCACGCTGCTCGACTTCGGCACGGCCCTGCGCGCCCCCGTCGGGCGCATCCACTGGGCCGGAACCGAGACCGCCGAGTACTGGGTCGGCTACATGGACGGCGCGGTGCGCTCGGGAGAACGAGCAGCTGCCGAGGTGCTCGCCGAACTCCCGTAGGCGGCGCTTCACGATCGCCGCCTGAGGCCCTCGCGAGTCCGGCAGGCAGTGAGCTCAGCCACGCTTGGGAAAGCGCTCGGCCCACGGCTTCGAGCTCGACTCGGGCGGCGTTGATCACATAGGCGATTAGCCGGTACCAGCCGCAGACGATCACGAGCTCGAGCAACTTGTCCTCGCCGAGCCGATTCGACAGCTTCGCCCACAGCTCGTCAGGTATCCCGTTCGTCTCATACAGCGCGTCGGCCGCGGCGATCAACTGCGCGTCGGCGTCCGACCACGCTCCGTCCTCGGCAGCTCCGAGCACGGTCGCCGCGATCTGCTCGTCGTTCAGCCCCAGCGGCCGGGCGAAGGCGACGGCGTGCACGCCCCACTCGTACTCAGCGCGAGCCCGCGCGCACGTGCGCAAGATCAGCAGCTCGCGTTCGCGCGGAGCGAGTCGCGGGTGGCCGAGCAGCCCGGCACCGAGCGGTCGCATGCGCGAGAACAACCCGTCGTGCACGGCGAGCGTGCGGAACAGCGCCAGCGGCTCGACGTCGCTGCCGGGCGGCATCCACTTGGCGAGCATTGCCGCCATCTCGGGCTCGTATGGCGGTTGCAAAGGGGCGATCCGCGGCTCGGGCATTGCTCGCTATCCTTTCGCTTCGATAATCAAAGCAAGGAGTGTAGCTTCTGTTTTCGCAGCACGCAAGCGCAGGGGGAACGCCGCGGCCGGGCGCCCCGGCGCGCGGATCGCGCAGCGGGCGGCCGATCATGGCGCTGTTCGACCTGCTCGGCCGCCGCTGGACGCTGCGCGTGCTGTGGGAGCTGCGCAGCGAGCCGCTCACGTTCCGTCGGCTGCAGACGCACTGCGGGGACATGTCCTCGAGCGTGCTCAACGAGCGCCTGCGCGAGCTGCGCGATGCCGGCGTCGTCGAGCAGGCGCCCGGCGAGGGCTACAGCCTCACGCCCGAAGGCCAGGCGCTGCTGGAGGCGCTCAAGCCCCTGAGCACGTGGGCAGATCGCTGGAGCGCGCGGTCCTGACACGCAACCTCCGCGCCAGCCAAACCGGCTCTGCGTGTCCTCTTTCTATTGATTGAATATCGATATCCGGCGAGCTCGGTGCGATCCCGAGGCCGCGGAGCGCAGTCCACAGGCGTAAACTCGATGGCCCCACTCCCGTCCCACGAGGAGTCACCATGAGCAGCCAACTGCCACCCGGGCCGCGCCTGCCGAGCGCGCTGCAGACGATCGGCTGGTGGAGCCGTCCAACCGCGTTCGCCGAGCGCTGCCGTGCGCGCTACGGCGGGCGCTTCACGATCCGCCTGCTCGGCCAATCGCCGTTCGTGATCATCTCCGATCCGGAGGAGATCAAGCAGGTCTTCCAGGCCCCGCCCGAGGTGCTGCACCCCGGCGAGGGCGCGAGCATCCTCGAGCCGATCGTCGGGCCCAACTCGGTGATCCTGCTCGACGAGGGCCCGCACCTGCGCCAGCGCAAGCTGCTGCTGCCCGCCTTCCACGGCGAGCGGATGCAGGGCCTGTCCGGGCTGATGGCCGAGCTGGCCGAGCGCGAGGTCGCCTCGTGGCCGCTCGAGCAGCCCGTCGCGTTGCACCCACCCATACGCCGGCTCACGCTCGAGATCATCTTGCGCGCCGTCTTCGGGCTCGACCGCGGCGCCCAACTCGACGAGCTGCGCGAACTGCTGACCGAGATCCTCGCCTTCGGTGACAGCCCGCTCTCGCTGATCCCTCCCGCCCAGCGACTGCTCAAAGGACGGGGGCCTGTCGGGCGCATGGAACGCATCAGCGCTCGCGCCGACGAGCTGATCTTCGGCCTGATCGAGGAGCGCCGCAGCGAGCACGGCGACGGCGAGGACGTGCTCTCGATGCTGCTCAGCGCGCGCGACGAGGATGGCGAGCCGATGACGCAGGCCGAACTGCGCGACGAGCTCGTCACGGCGCTCGTCGCCGGTCACGAGACGACCGCCTCGCAGCTCGCCTGGGCGTTTGAGCGCATCGCGCGCGAGCCCCGCGTCCAGAGCCGCCTGCACGCGGAGCTCGACGACGGCGCCGACGAGGCGTACCTGACGGCCACGATCAACGAGATCCTGCGCCGCCGCCCCGTGCTCCCCAACGCCGAGCCGCGCCTGGTCAAGCAGCCGATCGAGGTCGGCGGGATCCGCTACGAGCCCGGCGTCGTGCTGTTCGCGAGCGCCTATCTCGTCCATCACGATGCCGCCATCTACCCCGACCCCTACGCGTTCCGTCCCGAGCGCTTCCTCGGACAGTCGCCCGGCACCTACACGTGGATCCCGTTCGGCGGTGGGCGGCGGCGCTGCATCGGCGCGAGCTTCGCCCTGCTCGAGATGAAGCTCGTGCTGCGCGCCGCGCTGCAGCGACACGAGCTGCACCCCGCCGGCGAGCCCGAGGTCACGCGTCGGCGCGGCATCGCCTTCAGCCCGTCCGGAGGCAGTCGCGTGATCCTCACGCGACGGACCGGCGCGCGAGCGCCCCTGCAGGCGCGCGCGCCTGCCGTGCCCGTCCCGGCCTGACCCAGCAGGCGATCGTCGCCGGCCGTGCGGCTCTAGTCAGTGACCGGTTCGCGCGCGAGCTGGTGGCGCACGCGATCGCGCGAATCGGCATAGCGGATCGCCTCGTATGCGATCAGCGCGCACAGCAGCGCCGCGAGGATGCCCAGCGTGGCCAGCGCCGGCAGCGAGACCGCCGCCGGCAGCAGCGCCAGCAACACCACGGCACACAGCAACCGGCGCACGCTCAGCGTGTGCATGTTGCGCAGGCGAAACGCGACGTGCGCGAGCAGGTACAGCGACGCCCCGCCGAGCAGCGCCACGGCCGGGACCAGCGCCAGATCGTCGCCGACGTGCGCGAGCGTGGTCTTCAGGCCGACCGCCAGCAGCGCGATCCCGGCGATCATCGGAAAGTGCAGGTAGGAGTAGGAGTCGCGCGCGATCCCGTTGCGCTCACGGCCTTCCGCGGCTTTCGCCAGGCGCCGGCCGGCGACGATCGCGGTGACGTCGAAGTAGACCCACCACAGGGCCGCCGCGACGACCATGCCGAGCACCGAGGCAACGACGATCCCCGCGTCGACCGATGCCTTCGCACCGACGCCGATCGCGACGATCGACTCGCCGAGCGCGATGATCACGATCAGTCCGTGGCGCTCGGCGAAGTGGCCCGGGACGAGTTTCCAGCCGTCCTGGCCGAACACGAACGGCCCGCCCGCGTCGAGCACCAGCGCGACCCCCCAGATCGCCACGCGCAGATCGCCCGACGCGGCCGCCGCCGCGAACAGCAGGCCCGCGCCGATCGCCGTGCTCACGGCCAGGCCGAGCACCGACTTGCGCAGCGTCGGATCCTCACGGCTGGCGAGCATGAACAGGACGATGTGCGCCGCGCGCACGACCGCGTACGCGCATGCGAACAGCAGCGCCTGCGAGCCGAACGCGTGTGGCACGCAGATTGCCGCCACCAGGAACGCCGCCATCGCCGCGAAGATCGCCAGGCGCACCGCCCCCTCCTCGGGGTCGAGCACGCTCGTCAGCCACGCGTAGCCGACCCACGACCACCACAGCATGCCGAGCACGAGCAGGCCCCTGAGCATCCCGCCCCATGTCGGCGTGTGCGCGATCAGCGTCGTGCACTGCGTCAGCGCGAGCACGAACACGAGGTCGAAGAACAGCTCGAGCGGCGTCACCCGCTCGTCCTCACGCATGACCGCGCTGACGCGCGGGGATTCGCGTGTCGCGCTCACGCGCGCATCTTCGCAGCCGGGCGCACGAGCCGGCCGGGGACGCGCGGCAGGTTTCGTGCGCCTTCCTCCTAGCCGATGCCCTGATCCTTGCGCCGCCGCATCGTCGAGCGGCGGCGGCGCACGATCGGTGGAGCGTCTATTTCAGTTGCATGTTCGGCTCGCCGGCCGCGTTCAGGCCGGTCCCCGACATCGTGCACGTGCCGCCTTTCGGCGTGCCGGCGTTGTACGCCTGCGTCAGGCAGTTGCGCAGCGCCAGCTGAGCCCAGTAGTTCGGGTGGATGTCTTCCTGCAGTTCGTATGGCCCGAAGATCGCTTCGAGCGTGCGAATCTGGTTGAACCACTCGGTTTTGTCGACCGCGCCGGCCGATTTCCAGCTCGACAGCCCCTTCTCCTCGAGCAGTCCGACGGTGTTGTCACAGAGCCTGCGCGCGTTGAACGCCGAGCTCAGTTCCATCGTCTTGACGTTCGGCAGGCTCGCGGCCGAGGCAGCGCCGAGCACGGCGTTGTCGATCGTCGGCAGCATCGTCGCGTTGGCGTAGTTGGCGTCTTTGTTCCAGAAGCCGCAGCCGCCCGTCGTTTGCCTGCTGTAGCCGCTTTGCGTGTAGCGGAATTCCGACCCGTTCGGGATCGGCGAGGGGTAGTTCTGCACGAGGATCGTGTACTGCGAGTTCGAGTAGCCCGCGTTCGTCATCGCCGTCGAGACGTTTTTGATCGCCGTCGTGATTTCGCCCTTTACTTTGTTGACGTTGGCCGTCGTGAAGTTGTTCGTCACCGAGCTTTCTTCGCTGCAGTAGAAGTCCCAGAAGAACGTCGACTCGAGGAAGTCTTCTACGCACGTCTGAACGATCGGAGCGAAGTTGAAGTTGTTGCCGCCGATCGACAGCGCGACGAGCTTCACGTTGTGCGTCGCGGCGAAGTGCTGCAGCATCAGCGCCTGGCCTTCTTTGCCGCCGGAGTTGTAGAAGTCGATCCCTGGCTTGAACGTTTCGCCTTCTGTGAAGGTCGACGTCTTCGCGCCCGAGCAGGCGAGGTTCTCACCACTGACGCCGCCGCCGATGTAGACCTCGGCCGACTTCGAGCGGTGGCAGCCTTTGATCAGTTCGGCCGTGCCGCCTGAGTTGTCGTAGTAGGCCGTCGAGCCGAGCGCGTCCGTTTTGGACGAGCTTTCATCCGTGTTGCCGGCCCAGCGACCCGCCTCGCCGGAGATGAACGAGTCCCCGACGCTCGCCGTCCATGGCGCACCGACGCCCGGACCGTCCGCCAGCGCGCGCGGCGCGAACGCGCCCGAAGCCAGCGCTAGTGCCATCAGCATCCCGCCGGCCAGCGCCAGCGCAAGAGTATTTCGACTGCGAGCAGCCAAGAATCGATACATGCTCTTCTCCCCGTGCATCGCGCCGCGCCTCTCGCGGGCGCTGTCCGAGCCACCCTATCCGAGGCATTCGCCGGATTTCAACTATGCCTAAACGGATCGGCAGACGTGGCGTATTACGGACGAATCGCGCTGCTCAGAGCGCCGCGGCGCGTCTCCAACCGGCTGCGCGCCCCGGCGACTGCGCGCGCTCAAGCGCCGTCGGCGACGCGCGAGGGGGCCTCGCCCCACAGCTGCTCGAGGCGGTAGTACTCGCGCGCCTGCGGCGTGAAGATGTGTACGACCACGTCGAGGTAGTCCATCAGGATCCAGTCCGCGCGACTCGCTCCCTCGACTCGCCGCGGCAACGTGCCGTGCTCGCGCTTGAGACCCTCGAGGATGCCGTCGTGGATCGCCTTCGTCTGGCGCGTCGTGTTGCCCGAGCAGATCAGGAAGTAGTCGGTGTATCCGAGCACGGCGCGCAGGTCGAGCTCGACGATCTCGATCGCCTTCTTGTCGGCCGCCAGCCGCACGATCTCGGCGAGCAGCTCCTGCGGTTGCAGCGAGCCGTTGCGCTCCGAGGAGCCGACTGTGGGCGGCCGGACGCCGTCTGCCATCGGCTCGTCCCCGGCCATCGGCTCGTCCTCAGCCATCGACTCCCCGCCCGCCATCAGCTCGCCGCCCGTGCGCCGGCACCGGCGCCGTAGAGCGCGTGATCCGCCACGTACTCGGCCACGTCAGCGCCGACGAGCCGCTCGATCGACTCACCCGCCGCCGCCGCCTCGCGCGCACGCGAGGAGGAGATGTCGATCAGCGGCGCGTCGAGGAAGCGCACGCGCTCGTTCGCGCCGAGCGATGCGACCGCGTCCAGCACGTCGCTACGATCGCTGCCCGGTCGCGCCGCGACCGCGAGCGTTGCCAGCTCGAGCAGCTCAAGCGGTTCGTGCCAGCTCGGCAGCGTGCCGGCCACGTCCGCCCCGACGATGAACGTCAGCTCGGTCTCCGGATGGCGATCATGCAGTTCACTCGAAGGTATCCACCGTATAGGACGGCCCGTCGCGCTCGGTCTCCAGGGCGCAGACCGACAGCCCCTCGGCTCCGCGCACGAGCAGCCTGCACATCTCCAGGCGGCGCTGCGGCCCCGGGTCCCCGGCGATCTGCTTGTGCGGCGGCGACCCGGCCGGCACGAGCACGACCCGCTCCAGCCCGAGCTGCTCGCGCGCATGGGCGGCAATCGCCAGATGCCCGAGCGTCGGCGGGTTGAACGTGCCGCCGAGCACGCCGAGCGAGTGCTGTCGATCGGGAGCCGCCGCATGCCCTGGGGCCGGCGAACGCTCAGGCACGGACGTGTCCGTCGCCCTCCACCAAGTACTTGAACGTGCACAGCTCGCGCAGTCCGATCGGCCCGCGCGCGTGGAGCTTCTGCGTAGAGTTGCCGATCTCCGCACCCATGCCGAACTCGCCCCCGTCGGTGAAGCGCGTCGAGGCGTTGACGTAGACGCAGGCCGCGTCGACGCCGAGCTGGAACGCCCGCGCGGCCTCCGTGTCGCGCGTGACGATCGCCTCCGAGTGGCCGCTGCCGTAGCGACCGATGTGCTCGATCGCCTGCTCCGTCGAGTCGACCACCCCGACGGCGAGCGTCAGCGCGAGATACTCGGTCTCCCAGTCCTCCTCGCTCGCCGCCTGCACGAGCGCCGAGTCCGACAGCGACGCCTCCGCCTCCAGCTGCGTGCCGGCGCCCTCCGGCGCCCTCGCCTCGCTCTCGTCCTCGGCCAGCTCGAGCACGCGCTCGTCGCCGCGCACGACCACGCCCGCCGCGTTCAGCGCGCGCACGATCGGCGGCACGAAGCGTGGCGCCACGTCGCTGTGCACGAGCAGCGTCTCGGCCGCGTTGCACACGCCCGGTCGCTGCGTCTTCGCGTTGAGCACGATCGCCTCGGCCTGCTCGAGGTCTGCCGTGGCGTCGACGTAGACGTGGCAGTTGCCCGAGGCCGCGTAGATCACAGGTACGGTCGCGACCGCCTGCAGCGCCTCCTTCAGCCCCTCGCCGCCGCGCGGGATGATCAGGTCGACGCTGTCGCTCTGCGTCGCCAGCTCGGACAGCTCCTCGCGCCCGCCCCCGGCCACCAGGTTGACGCAGCCCTCGGGCAGGCCCGCCGCCACCGCTGCAGCGCTCGCGATCTGGGCAAGCGCCGCGTTTGAGTGCTCCGCCGAGGAGGAGCCGCGCAGCACGATCGCGTTGCCCGACTTCAGGCACAGGGCCGCCGCGTCGATCGTCACGTTCGGGCGCGCCTCGTACACGACCGCGACGACGCCGAGCGGCACGCGGACCTTGCGTACGTCCAGCCCGTTTGGCAGCCGCCGGCCGTCGATCAGCTCGCCGACCGGATCCGCGAGCACCGCGATCTCCCGAACCGCCTGGGCGATCTGCCCCAGGCGCTGCTCGTCCAGGCGCAGGCGATCGAGCAGCGCGTCGCCGATCTGGAGCTCGCGCCCGAGTTCCATGTCGCGCTCGTTGGCCGCGAGGATCTCTGTGCTGCGGTCCTCGAGCGCCGCCGCGATCGCCTCGAGCGCGGCGTCCTTGACCGCCGTGTCCAGCTGCGCAAGCTCGCGTGAGGCCAGCTTCGCCGCGCGGCAGATGTCCGTGACTGATGAGACGGCCGTTGCCATGACCTCTAAAGGGTAGGGCCCTCAGTCCACCACGAGGTAGTCGCGGTGGACCGCCTCCTCGCTGGCGCGGGGCATCAGCTCACGCGCCCGCGCCGTCTTCATCCCCTGCACCCGGCGCAGCTCGTCGGAGGAGTAGTTGCTGATCCCCTTGCCAAGCGGATGACGACCGCCGTCTGCGGCGTCCAACCGCGTGATTTCCACCGCGTCCCCCGCCTCGAAGTCGCCGATCACTTCGATGACGCCCACGGGGAGCAAGCTCGCCGCGCCCTCAACTACTGCACGTGCCGCCCCCGCGTCGATCACGATCGTCCCTCGGGCCGGCTTCGCGTACTTCAGCCATAGCTTGAACGAGCTGTAGCGCGATTCTCGCGCCGCGAAGCGGGTCCCCTCGCGTTCACCCTCGAGCACCGCCCGCAGCGCCTCGGGCCGTACGCCGCTGCAGATCGTCGTCTCGATCCCCGCCGCGGTCGCCATGTCTGCGGCGACCACCTTCGAACGCATCCCGCCCGATCCCAACGGCGATGTCGTGTGGCCGATCTCCAGCTCGTCGAGCGCCGAGAAATCCGCCACGTCACGAATCAGCTTCGCGTCCGGATACAGACGCGGATCGGCCGTGTACAAGCCGTCGATATCCGTCAGCAAGATCAGCTGATCGGCACCGATCAGCACCGCGACCTGCGCCGCGAGGAAGTCGTTGTCTCCGAAGGAGATCTCATCCGTCGCGGTCGTGTCGTTCTCGTTGATCACCGGAAGGACGTCCCACTCGGTCAGCGTCGTCAGCGTCTGACGCGCGTTGAGGTAGTGGGTCCGGGCGCTCATGTCGAAGAACGTCAGCAACACCTGCGCACTCGTCACATGCCGCTCGCGCAGCAGCTCGTCATAGATGTGGTAGAGCTTGCCCTGCCCCACCGCGCTCGCGGCTTGGAGTTCGCGCACCGACCGTGGACGCTCGGCCAGGGACATCTCACGCATCCCATAAGCGATCGCCCCGCTCGTCACGATCACCACGCCAACCCCTTCGTGGTGCAGCGACGCCGCGACGTCGCACGTCTGCGCCAGCACGTCCATCCGCGCCTCGCCGTCATTCCCCACGGCGACGCTCGACCCGAGCTTGATCACGATGCTCCCACGCCTCATCGGAAGCGAGAGCCTAGACGCAAACCGTGCGCGAGCGAGGCGCGCTGGTCAAGCAGAGACCGGGCGTGGCGGTTCATCGGAGGCAAGGCGACCCCTTCCGCCGTAAGCCGACCGCTCCGATCCGTCTGCTCGTCTATCCCCTCAGGCCGACAGAGCGAGCGATGCCATGCCCAGAACCTCCGGCAGCTGCTGCGGGCTGATCTCGCGTGAGGAGCCCTCGTCACGACGCTTGGCCTCGACCTCGCCCGTCGCGGCCTTGCGTCCAATCGTCAGGCGCATCGGGCAGCCGAGCAGATCGGCGTCCTTGAACTTCACGCCCGCCGAGGCCGCTCGGTCATCGACGATCGCTGTGAGCCGCAGCCCGGCCAGCACCGTCCCGACTTCGCTCAACAGCTGGAGATGGTCGGGCGAGTCGGGCTGGGTCAGCACGACGTGGACGTCATATGGCGAGACCGCCGCCGGCCAGATCAGGCCATCGTCATCGTGCGCCCGCTCGGCGATCGCCTGCATCAGCCGGGTGGTTCCGATCCCGTAACAGCCCATCCACATCGTCAGCTCCGAGCCGTCGTCGGTCGCGTAGCTGGCGCCAAGCGCCTTTGCGTAGCCCTGCTGGAGCATGAAGATGTGGCCGATCTCGATTCCGCGCCGCTGTTCGAGCGTGCCGGCGCAGCCATCGGTCGGACATCCGTGGCCGCCCTTCGCGAGATGCAAGTCAACAAATTCCTCCGGCATCGCCACGTCCCGGTCGAAGTTCACGTTGAGCGCGTGCACGTCCGCTCGGTTCACCCCACAGAGGAAGTTCTTCATGTCTTCCACCGATTCATCGAAATAAAGACGGTGGATGCCGCGGAGTTCGATTGGACCTGCGAAACCCACTGGCGCGCCGGTGGCCCGCTCGATCTCCTCGGCGGACGCGGGCGTGACTGCGC
The DNA here is from genome assembly GCA_963714215.1 of uncultured Solirubrobacteraceae bacterium. Classification (GTDB taxonomy): domain Bacteria; phylum Actinomycetota; class Thermoleophilia; order Solirubrobacterales; family Solirubrobacteraceae; genus Palsa-744. Next base: position 30,642 of record CAVQNP010000002.1, on the reverse strand, counting down.
CTTCGAGGAGGTTGCCCAGCTTCACTTCGTTGACTCCGAGATCCCCGCGAATGCAGACAGCCGTGAGGTAATTCTCTATCGGTGTCTTCACCGAGAAGATCAGCGTCTTCACCATGTGCTCGGCCCTGATCTTCGGAAACTTCCGCTGTAGATCTTCGACTGTCTTGATGTCAGGCGTCGGCTCGATCTTGAAAGGTAGCGCGTCGGTTTCGACGACGTGCCGCCCGTAGATGCTGTCCGCCTTCTCGGCGTTGGCGCCGTACCCGCACCGCGGGCAGCTCAGCAGGCTGTCCTCACCGACGTCGTTTACCACCATGAACTCGGCTGAGCCGCTGCCGCCGATTGGCCCGCTGTCGGCCTGCACGGCAATCACGTCCTCCAGGCCCAGCCGTTCGAAGATCCTCGTGTAGATCTCACGGAACAGGTCAAAGGACGCCTTCATGCCGGCCTCGTCGCGATCGAACGAGTATGCGTCCGACATCACGAATTCACGGCACCGAAGCAGGCCGAGCCGCGGGCGCAGCTCGTCACGGAACTTAGGGCCGATCTGGTGAAGCCGCAGAGGCAGCTCGCGCCAGCTCTTTACATCGCCCGCCACGAGCGCTGTCACCATCTCCTCCGCAGTCGGAGCCAGACCGAACTGGGTGCCTCGATGCTCCTCCCGTGTCCGGAACATCACCCTGTTTTGTACATAGGAATCCCAGCGTTTGGTGCGCTGCCAGAGCTCCTGCTGCTGGAGGATCGGCAGCTGCAGGTTCTGGACGCCGGCCGCCTCCATCTCATCGAAGATCGCGTCGCATATCTTGCGGTGGACCCGCCAGCCCGCTGGGAGCAGGGTGAAGATTCCAGCCGCTCCCGTCGACCTGACGAAGCCGGCGCGCTCAAGCAAGGCATAGCCCGGCGTCGCCTTCTCGCCGCCCGACTCGCGACGGGTCTGCGGGAAGTGCTCGGAAAGTGTGAACATCGAAGCTCCTTGTCTGATTCGCCGTTCGGCTAACGCCGTGATTTGAAGATGAGCGGGAAGAAATCGTGGTCCTCCGCCAATCTCTCGATTTCCTCTTGTGCCCTGTCGTGCTCGCGCGCGAGCACGACCAGGCCCATGGCATGCGGGTGCTCCGCCGTTATCCCGGTCCATGTACCTACGATGAGCTCCCCACCCCGCAGAACATCGAGGTAGAGCTGGCCGTCGACTCGCGGCTGCGCGCGGTCGTGGCACTCGTAGTGCCCCCTGATGCGGTGAGTCTCGTCGATTTCACACGATGCTTGCCAGGGCTCGGGGTGCATCGGCTCGCCGAGCGGCGGCCCCCCGTCCGGGCGCTTCTTCGTCAGCGAGAAGCGACCGCCGCTGATTCCCTCCAGGATCGCTTCTTCCGCCGCGTACAACTGCCCCGGCGACGTGCCCTGCCACACCAATACCCATGTACCTTCCAGTGGCTTCAAGAACGGGCGCGGAGCCCTGGACTTAAGCTTCTGATTCAGCCCCGTCTGCCTGTGGCTTTCGAGCTGCTTCGCGTGGTTTATCCTGAGCTGCTCGGCACGTTCTGGAAAGACCGCACACGTGATCGCCAGGAATTGAGGCCCCCCGTTCCGCTTGCCGGCCTCGACATTGCGAATGTGGCTGGGCGCGTACCCGGTCAGCTCACCCAGCTCTTGTACTGACATGTGCTGTTCGAGACGCAGCTCCCGAAGCTGTGCACTAAAAGGGTAATCCCAGTCGTCAACTACGCGTTTGGTAGCCATCGGTTCCTCTCCGGCCAATGCCCGCTCGAATCTTTATCCCCGGATGCTCGTAGAGGTGTTGTCCTGTCCCGCCGCCGCGCCTGCCTATGCGCCTAGGCTGGGAGGCATTCTAAAGTAGTCAAGCGTTTACAACGCCACCCAAACCTTCAAAAAAACGCTTCACCCTCGCTGCAACCGGGCAGCCTCGCCGGCAGTGGTCGCGAGGCTCCTAGGGGTCCAGCTCGAACGTCTCCCCCGCGATCTCGATCTCATCGCCCGCCTGAAAGCCCTCGGCCTCGAGCGCCTTGAGCACGCCGATCCTGCGCAGCCGCCCCTCGAAGTAGGCCATCGCGTCGTCGTTGTCCACGTCATAGCGCGCCAGCAGCCGCTCGATCCCGGCGCCGCGCACGGCGAACGACTTGGGCCCGAGCCGCTCGACGCGGAAGCCGCTGCGCCCGGCCGGGCGGAAGACCATGTGCTCGGCGAGGTCCTCATCTGCGCCCTCGGCGCCGACGACGGCGACGGGCGCGGGCAGACCGCCCGCGGCGCCACGGCCAGCGGGCAGAGCGGCGAAGTCGCCCTCGCGCGAGCCCTCGCCCTCCGTCGCCTGCGGCGCCACGCGCAGCAGCAGCTCGCTCGCGAGCTGCTCGAGACCGAGGCCGGTTGCGCTCGACGTCGCGATCACGGGCACGTCCTCACCGAGTCGCTCGCGCCATTGCGCCACGGCCTCGTTTACACGGGCCTCGTCGAGCAGATCGCACTTGGACAGCGCCAGCACGCGCGGCAGCTCGGCCAGGCGCGGGTCGTGTGCGGCCAGCTCGCGCTCGATCGTCGCGTGGTTGGCGAGCGGGTCGACGCCCTCGCCGCCGGTCAGCTCGGGTGCGATGTCGAGCACGTGTACGAGCAGCCGCGTGCGCTCGACGTGCGCGAGGAAGTCGTGCCCGAGCCCCGCGCCCTCGCTCGCCCCCTCGATCAGCCCCGGGATGTCGGCGAGCACGAGCTGGCGTTCGTCGGCTTCGAGCACGCCGAGTACAGGCGAGAGCGTCGTGAACGGATAGTCGGCGACCTTCGGCGCCGCCCGCGTCAGCCGCGAGAGCAGCGAGGACTTGCCCGCGTTGGGCAGGCCTACGAGGCCGACGTCGGCCAGCAGCTTGAGCTGCAGCTCGAGCCAACCTTCCTCGCCTGGCAGACCGCGCTCGGCAAAGCGCGGCGCCTGGCGCGTCGGGGTGGCGAAGCGCTTGTTGCCCTTGCCGCCCGATCCGCCGCGCGCGACCGTCGCGCGCTGGCCGGCCGCGAGCAACTCCCAGCTGCGGCCCGCCAGATCGCCGCCGTCACCGGCCGGCGCGAGCACCTGCGTGCCCGGCGGGACGCCGATCTCGAGCGTCTCGCCGTCGGCGCCGTGGCGCTGAGATCCTTCGCCGTGGCCGCCGCGACCGGCGCGGTAATGGGTCTTTCGACGGAAGCCCTGCAGATCGCGCAGCGAGTCCTCGCAGACGAACACCACGGCGCCGCCGTGGCCCCCGTCGCCGCCGTCGGGGCCACCACGGGGGACGTGTGCTTCGCGGCGGAAGCTCGTGCAGCCGTTGCCGCCCGCGCCCGCCTGGACGTGGATCTTCGCGCGATCGTGGAGCATCTCGGCGATCATCGTGACAGCCCCCACCCCCGAGCAAGGGAGAAACGACCGATGAGCAGCTATCCCGCAACCGCCACCGACAACGTCCTCGTGATCACCGGTGCCTCAACCGGCATCGGCGCCGCCACCGCGCGCCACGCCGCGGCGGCCGGCTGGCGCCTGGTGCTCGCCGCGCGCTCACAGGAGAAGCTCGAGCAGCTTGCCGGCGAGCTCGGTGGCGCCGAGCGTGCGATCGCGGTCCGCTGCGACGTGACCGAGTGGGAGCAGCAGCAGGCGCTCGCCGCGGCCGCACTGTCGACCTTCGGGCAGATCGACGCCGTCTTCGCCAACGCCGGCTTCGGTGGCCCGCGCGGCTTCCTCAACGACACTCCCGAGCACTGGCGCGAGATGGTCCTGACCAACGTCTACGGCGCGGCGCTCACGCTGCGCGCCACGATCCCCGCGCTGAAGGACACGCGCGGGCATCTGCTGCTGACCTCGAGCGTCGCCGGACGCCGTGCGCTGCCGGGATCGTTCTACTCGTGCACCAAGCACGCCGTCACGGCGATGGGCGAGGCCGCGCGCCAGGACCTGAACGGCACCGGCGTGCGCGTCACGCTGATCGAGCCCGGCATGGTCGACACGCCGTTCTTCGACAACAAACCGAGCGACGCGCTGCACGACGACGACATTGCGCGCGCCGTGATGTATGTGCTCGCCCAGCCGCCGCACGTCGACGTCAACGAGATCCTGATCCGCCCAACCGCCCAGGACGGCTGAGCAGGAGGACTAAGAGGCGAGCGCGCGAGCTAGATACAGCTCGGCGATCGCCGCCCCGCCGGCAACCGCGACGGTGCCGATCGCGCCGACCCTCGGCAGCTCAGAGCGCGCCGCCAGCGTCGCCACGGCGTCCGCCGCGTCGGCGCCCGCGCACGCGAGCTGAACCTGCGCCGCATGGCGGCCGTCTGCGAGCGTGCTCAGCGCGAGCGCGCCGAGCGCGACGTCGCGCGCCCCGAGCGAGTGCGCCAGGTAGCGCACCGCCGGGTGGCTCGCATGCTCGCCCAGCCAGCGCGAGGTGACCTCTTCAGGCGCCAGCAGCACGGCCGTGCCGAGCACGACGCGCCCCAGCGCGAGCAGCCCTGCCAGGCGTCGCGGGGTCATCGTGCGGTGCGCTCGCGCTCGATCTAAGCGGCCGAGTCGGGCTGCACGCTGACCGTGCGCCCGCGGCGACCGGTCGTGAACTGCACAGTGCCCGCGGCGCGCGCGTAGAGCGTGTCATCCTTGCCGATGCCCACGCCCGGGCCCGGCCTGAAGCGGGTGCCGCGCTGGCGCACGATGATCTCGCCGCCCGTCACAGTCTCGCCGGCGAACGTCTTCACGCCGAGGCGCTGCGCGTTGGAATCGCGCCCGTTGCGGCTCGAGCCGAGCCCCTTCTTATGAGCCATCGGAGGACTCCTCCTTCGCTTTCTCGGCCGGCGCTTTGGCTTTCGCCGCAGCTTTCTTCTCTTTGGCCGGCGCTTTCGCCTTGGCAGCCGGTTTGTCAGCCGCAGCTTTCGCTTTCGCCGCCGCTTTCTCTGCCGGCGCTTTCACGGGCGCTTTCTCGGCGGATGGCTGCTCGGCGGCTTTGCCGGACGCGGCTTTCGCTTTCGCTTTGCCCTGGCTGATCTCGGTGACCTCGATCTGCGTGAGATCCTGGCGATGGCCGGTGCGGCGCTTGTAGCCGCGCTTGGGCTTGAACTTGAACACGCGCAGCTTCTCACCGCGCACGTGCGCGAGCACCTTCGCCGTCACCTGCACGCTCTCCAGACCGGCCTTGTCGAACACGGCCTCCTCGGAGCGGAAGAGGATCGGCTCGAGCTTCACGTCGGCGCCCTCGTCGACCGCCAGGCGCTCGATCAGCAGCCGCTGACCCCGCTCGACGCGGTACTGCTTGCCGCCGGTCTTCACGATCGCGTACATGTCTGTCTCAGTCTCGATTTCTTCCTAGTGCGGTGAGCCCGCCGCCGACGAACGCCCGCGGCCGGGATCTACTCCGGTGTCGCGGGCGCCTTGGCAGCCGAACGGCGCCGTCCGCCCCTGCGGCCACGACGCCGAGGTTTGGATTGTAGGCCATCGCCGGTGCCATCGCCCTGCGAGTTGTCCTGTTGGGAATCCTCGCGGCCCTCGCCGGCGTCGACCGGCTCCGCCTCCTCGCGCGCCGTCAAGGTGGGCTCGTCCTCGGGCTCGGAGTCGACCGTCGTCGCCGAGTCGTGCAGCCCGGCTTCGCGACGCGCCGCGGCGTCCTCGCTGTCGGCCGGCGCACGCCTGCCGCGCGCCCGCGTTCGCGCACGCTCACCGGCGCGGCCGCCCCCCGAGGAGGAAGACGGACGGCGCCCGCCGCGGGCGCCTTTGCCGCCTGCCGCGCGCGGCGAGGCCTTCACGACTTCGCCCGACTCGTCGAGCAGCAGCGCGCTGGCGGCCGTGCGCCCGACCTGGTCGATGCGCACCATCCGCTTGGAGCCCACGTGTGCCGCGGCGCCGGCGATCGAGATGATGTAGCCGTCGATTTTGGCCACGGCGTCTTCCTCGTCGTACATGTGCGGCTCGACGATCTCGACGAGCACCTCATCGCCCTGGCGGAACGGCAGCGCGCGCTCCTCGACCTCCTCGCGCGTCCCCTGGAAGGTGATCGCGAAGTGGTCCAGCGTCAGGCCTTCGGAGCCCTCGAACAAAAACGACTTGCCCGTCTCGGCCTCGAGCGCCCGCAGCACGCGCGAGCTGTGGCCCGTGAACTCGGCCGTCACGCGGGAGTTGATCTGCACGAGGAAGGCGTCGACGTCGGGGTTTTCCGCCGCCACGTCGCGCAGCTTTCGCTCGAACTCGATCGCGATCGTCTCCTCCGAGCGGATCACGCCCTCGCCCTCGCACGTCGGGCAGGGACGGCTCATGATCTCGCGCACGCCCTCGGTCACGTTCTGGCGCGTCATCTCGACCAGGCCGAGCTTGGAGATCTCCGCCGTGAACGTCTTCGTGCGGTCCTCGTCGAGCGTCTTGCGCAGCACCTTCATCACCGCGTCGCGATTGCGCGCGCGGGCCATGTCGATGAAGTCGATCACGATGATCCCGCCGATGTCGCGCAGGCGCAGCTGGTTGACGACCTCCTCGGCCGCCTCGAGATTCGTCTTCGTGATCGTGTCCTCCAGGCCCGCGCCCTTGCCGCGGCCGATGAACGACCCCGAGTTGACGTCGATCACGGTCAGCGCCTCGGCGTAGTCGATGATCAGGTAACCGCCGCTGGGCAGATCGACGCGGCGCGAGAGCACGCCTTCGATCGCCTCCTCGACGCCGTAGGCCTCGAACAGCGGCTGCTCCTGCTGCCACAGCTCGACGCGCTCGACGAGCTCCGGCGCGGTGCGCGTGAAGAACGAGACGAGGCGGTGGTACTGCTGCTCGTCGTCGACGATCGCGCGCTCGAAGTGAGCCGAGAAGATGTCGCGCACGACGCGCACCGAAAGGTCGGCCTCCTGGAAGACGAGATCCGGGGCTGCCGTCTCCTCGACGCGTTTGACGAGCACCTCGTGCAGCTTGTGCAGGTACTTCAGCTCGCGCTCGAAGTCCTCGCGCTTGGCGCCGTGGGCGGCCGTGCGCACGATCACGCCGCCGCCGCCGATCTCCAGTTTCGAGGTCTGCCGGCGCAGCCGTTCGCGCTCCTTGTCCTCCAGGCGCCGTGAGACGCCGATGCCCTCGCCGGTCGGCGCGTAGACCATGTAGCGACCGGCGATCGTCAGCTCCATCGAAAGGCGCGCGCCCTTCGTCTTCAGCGGGTCCTTGACGACCTGCACAACGATCTCCTGGCCGGGTTTGAGCAGGTCGGAGATCTTGCGCCCGCCGCCTGAGCCGCGCCCGCGCTTGGGCGTCTCGACGCCCGGGAGCACGATCTCGTCGACGTGCAGGAAGCCGTTCTTCTCGAGGCCGATGTCGACGAACGCGGCCTCCAGGCCGGGTAGGACGTTGTCGACCTTGCCCTTGTAGATGTTGCCGACGATCGAGCGACCGCCGCGACGCTCTATGTAGAGCTCAGCGATCCGATAGCCGGCCTGCGGACCTCCACCGCTTTTGCGCGAGGCCGCCGCCTTCGACGCCCCCGCCCTGCGGGAGGAGGCCGAGGACCGTGAGGCGGCGGGCGTTCCGCTCGCCTCCAGAAGCGCCACGCGCGTCTCCGCACGATCGACGCTGACAAGTACTTGCTTTTTCAATGTGAACTCTTTCGGTATGAGGCAGGACGAGTCCTGCCGCGTCGGAGCACGCGTCGAGCGTGACTCGCGGCGGCGGGAACGAAGCCCGTGCCTTCGTGGGGACGCCAGTGGCCGGCCGCAGCGTCGCGACGTCGTGATCGTCCGAGCTGCAGGGCGCGTGAGGCGCATCCGGCGGACTGACGGTCTGGCGAGAATTGCGGGGCGTTCATTGGTGTCAACTAGCGCAGTACGCGGCCCTTCAATGCTTGCGAGGCGCGCGCCTGGATGTAAATCGATTGCAGCAGGCCCACCGCCAACAGGGTCGTGATTACCGACGAGCCGCCATAGCTCATGAGCGGCAGCGTGACGCCGGTGATCGGCATGATCCCGATCGTCATTCCCACGTTGACAAAGACCTGAAACATGAGCATAGCCGCTATGCCGGCAGCGACGAGCGAACCGAGGAGATCCTTCGACATGACCAGGATGCGCAAGGCGCGCCAGATCAACAGGCCGTAGAGCGCGAGCACGAGGCCGGCGCCGACGAACCCGTACTGCTCGCCGACCGCGGCGAAGATGAAGTCCGTGTGATTCTCGGGCACATAGCCGAGTTTGCTCTGCGAGGCATTGACGCCGCGACCGGTCTTCTGCCCCGAGCCGATCGCGATCTTGGACTCCTCCTGTTGGTAGCCTTCCTTCTGGGGGTTCGTCGAGGGGTGCAGGAAGGCCGTCAGTCGCTGCACCTGGTAGGGCTTGAGCACGTGCACGCCCGCCGCCGGCGCCGCCACGAGCACGAACGTCAGCGCTACCAGCCCCAGCGCGACCAGGCCCGCGAGGTGCCTCCAGGGGACGCCCGCCACGAACAGCAGCGTGAAGGCGATCACGACGTAGACCAGGCCCGAGCCGAGGTCGGGCTGGGCAATCACGAACATCGCCGGCACGAGCGCCGCGAGCATCACGAGCGCCGTCGTCTGGCGTTCGCGCAGGCGACGCGCGCGATCGACGACGAGCGCGGCGAGCGCCAGCGTGAGCAGGACCTTGCCGAGCTCGGACGCCTGGAAGGAGAAGAACGGCAGGTTGATCGCGCGCTGCGAACCGCGCGCGGTGTGCCCCAGCGCGAGCACCGCCAGGATCGTGAAGATGAGGAACCCGTAGAGGAGGTTTTTCAGCGGGCGCAGGCGCGCGTAGTCCAGGCGCGAGAGGACGACCATCAGCAAAAAGCCGACGATCAGGTAGGTCAGCTGGCGGTCGACGTAGTAGTTCGGCTGACTCGGAATCAGGTTTTTCGTGGCATCGCTGAGCGTGACGATCGAGCCGATCGCCAGGCCGATCACCGCGAGCGTCAGCAAAGGGTCGAACGGCAGGCGCAGCGTGCGCGCGCCCGTCGCGGGTTGCGCGGTCGGCTGCTCGGGAGCCGTGATCGGGCTGAGCGGGCTCAAAACGTGTGCGAGCTCCCGGCGACGAACTTCTTTTCCTTGCCGAACCACTGCGACGCCAGCAGGCGCGCGATCGGCGCCGCCGTTTCGGCGCCGAAGCCGCCCTGCTCGACGGTCACGGCGATCACGATCGGCCGCGACGGGTCGCCGATGTAGCACATGTACCAGGACTGGTCTTCTTTGCCGACGTGCTGCGCGGTGCCCGTCTTTCCATAGACCGGGTGCTGCGCCTGGTCCCAGCCCGTCCAGACCGCGGCCGAGGTTCCCCGGGCTGGCTCGCGGCCTCGTGGATGCCCTCCATCACGAGGTTCACGTCGGTCGCGTTGAGGTGCACGTGGCGCTGCGCGGGGAAGCCGAGCGCCTGCACGAGCCGGCCCTGGGGACCGTCGATCTCCATCCCCAGGTGCGGGCGCACGACCCAGCCGTTGCCGCCGTGGGTGAACGCGTCGGCCAGCGTCGAGTAGGCGACGGCCATCTGCAGCGGCGAGGTCAGCAGGTCGCCCTGCCCGACGGCGAGGTGCATGTTGTCGCCGACGCTCCACGGACGCCCGTCGGAGATGCCGCAGCTCGAGACGTGCTTGCGCCGCTCGCACGCGAGCTCCTCCCTGCCGACTTTCGCGCGCCACGCGCGGTCGGGGACGAGCCCGGTGATCTCGCTCGGCAGGTCGATCCCGGTCTGCTCGCCCACACCGAGCTTGTGCGCCTCGCGCTGGATAACGTTGCCGTGGCTGTTGGCCAGCTCGCCTGCTTCGAAGAAGTAGGTGTCCGAGGAGACCTTCAGCGCTTCGACCAGGCCGACCGCGCCGTAGTTGGCCTTGCCGGCGTTGCAGAACTGCTCGGTGGAGACCGAGATGCACTGGCCCGCGCCGAGCCCCTCGCTCGGATTGATCACGCCCGCTTCGAGCGTGCCCATCGCCGTGATCGGCTTGAACGTCGAGCCCGTCGGATAGGTGCCATTGACCGCGCGATCGGTCAGCGGCGCCGGCGATTCTTCGCCCGAACTCGTCTTCGATTTGCCCTCCAGCGCCGCGTATTCGGCCTTCGTCAGCGGTTTGGCGAACTTGTTCGGGTCGAACGTCGGCGAGGACCCGATCGCGAGCACCTGCCCGTTGCGCGGGTCGAGCGCGACGAACGCTCCCGCGTCTGCCGGTTTGCCGCCGGCACGCGCGTTTTCGATCCCCTCCAGCAGCGCTTTTTCGCCCTCGGCCTGCAGACCCTTGTCGAGCGTGACCTTCAGGCTGTAGCCCGCCTTCGGCTGGGTCGGCGCCAGTTTGCTCGGCACCGGATAGCCGGCCGCATTGACCTCGACGCGCTCCACGCCCGGGTTACCGCGCAGATAGCGGTCGTAGTAGTACTCGAGCCCTTCCTGCCCGACGACCGTGCCCTGCTTGACGCCGGTGAAGGCGCGCATCTGAAGCTCACGTTCGGAGACCTGGCCGACGTAGCCGAGCACCTGTGCGGCCATCTCGCCGTAGGGGTAGGCGCGGATCGAGACCGGCTGCTGGGTGACGCCGGGGTATTCGCTCTGGCGCTCGGCAAGCACCGTCAGCGCGCCGCGTCCGGCGTCGGTCTTGATCGTCACCGGCGCGTAGGGCAGCGCCGTGCGCCCCTTGATCACGAGCGCCTGCACGTGCGCCCCGCTCATCCCGAGCAGCCGGCCCAGGCGCCGGTACAGGCGCAGCCGCGGCGCACCGGACGGCGGCAGCGCCGAAGGAACGATCTGCACCGCGTTCGTCGTGCGGCTGGCGACCAGCGGCTGGCCTTCGCGGTCGAGGATTTCGCCGCGCGGCGCCGCGATCGGCAGATCGCGCGCGCGGTTGGCGTTGGCCTGCTGCACGTACTGTTCGCCGGAGAGCACCTGAAGGAACCACAGGCGGAAGAAGATGATCGCGAACATCGCGATCGCCACGCCGCCGAGGATCGCCACGCGCATTGCAAGCTGCGGCGAGACCGGGATTCGCGGGTCACGCCCGCCGGACGGTTCGATCGCGCTCATCGGCCGACCGTACCCTGGCCGGCGCCTGTGCGTAGCGGCACGATCACGACCTGGAAAGCGGTGACAGTCCGCCGGTCGTGTACGCGCGCCTGCGCCTGCGGCGCGGGTCCTCGGGCAGACCGCCGATCAGGCAGCGGCGCACGAGCGCCCACACGGGCAGCGCGATGATCGTGTTGACGACGACGCCGAGCACTATCTGGCGCAGCAGCTCGAGGCTGACCGGCGCCTCCACGCCGAGCAGGAACTGCACGATCGAGTAGGCGACCATCGCGGCGACCGAGCCGGCGGCGCCGACGAGCAGCGGCGTGAGCGCCGCCTGCGGGTCGCGCGCCTCACGCAGGCGGCCTGCGAAGTAGCCGACGACGGTCAGCGTGAGCGAGGTCACGCCGAGCGTCTGCACGAGCGCGAGATCGACCAGCAGGCCGACGCCGAAGCCGGTCAGCGCGCCGAGCGTCGAGCCGCACATCAGCCCGACGAAGGCGACGAGCAGCGGCGAGAGGTCGGCGCTGACGCCGAACACGGGCACCTCCGAGACGACGCCGATCTGGAAGAACACGAGCACGATCGACAGCGCCGCGATGCGCGCGAGCAGGGCCGGCGAGCCGCCCGTACCCATCAGCCGCCCCCCGTCGAGGCGAGCTGTTCGCTGGAGGAGGAGCCGAGCTGGCCGGGCGGCAGGCTCGACGCGACGCGGCTGAGGTTCGCCGGCAGCGACCCCCGCGCCGCCGTCAGCACCTGCACGACGTCGAGGTTGTGCAGGTTGGCGAGCGGGTGCACGTTGACCGAGCGGTAGGCGCTTTCTTCGTTGGTCGAGGTGACCTGCCCGATCGGGATGCCCGGCGGGTAGAGCGAGTCGTCGGGGCTCGAGACGGTGCCCGAGGTGACCACGTATTCGCCCTTGTTGGCCTGCGTGTTGGCGGGCAGGTACTGCAGCAGCAGATCGTTGGGGTCCCCCACCTTCGGCTGCACTATGCCCGTCGCGCCCGACGCTCCGATTCGCGCCGAGACGCCGACCGAGCTGTCGGTGATCAGCGACACCTGCGCGCCGTCGGAGGCGGCCTGCGCGACCTTGCCGACGAGCCCTTCGCCGTTGATCACCGGATCGTTGACGTGCACGCCCGAGGATTCGCCCTTGTCGATCGTGACCGTCGAGTACCACACGTTGGGCGACTTGGCCACGACCGTGGCCGTGACCGGGTGGTAGTCCTTGACGCTCAGCTGGTTGTCGAGCCGGAACAGCGTGAGCAGTTCGCGGTAGGAGTGTTTTTCGGAGTTGTTGGCGATCACTTCGCGGCGCAGCCGGTCGACCTGCTTGCGCAGTTCGTCGCGCTGCCCTTTGGCGTGCAGCGTGTCGCCGAACCAGCCGATCAGGTCGCGCACGGGCTTCAGCGCCTTGTTGGCGCCGTTCTGGATTGGCGAGACCACTGTCAAGAAGCCACGCTGCACGGAGTGCAGCCCGCCGCTCGACGCCTCGCCGAAGTATGCGGTCAGCAGGATCAGGGAGAGCACGACGAGCAGCGCGAGAACCAAGCGCCGACGCCGAACCGTCTTGTCATACACGGATAGCGACCTTCCGAAGCGTTCACGGGAAAGAGTACCCCCGGGTGCACGCGCCCGTCACTCCTGTTCGCCCAGCCCCTCGCCCAGCGCGAGACGCCTGGGCCTCGCAGCGCCTCACCTGCGGCGCTGGCGATTGCGCGACTTGCGGTTCGAGCGGTGGATCGCCTCGAACTCCTCCAACGACCGCCCCGAGCCGACGGCCACGCACGTCAGCGGCGACTCGGCCAGGTGCGCCGGCATCTGCGTCTCTTCACGCAGACGCTCGTCCAGGCCCTGCAGCAGCGAGCCCCCGCCGGCGAGCATGATGCCCCGGTCCATGATGTCCGAGGCGAGCTCGGGCGGCGTGCGGTCGAGCGTCTCCTTGACCGCATCGAGGATCTGGTTGAGCGGCTCTTCCAGCGCCGTGCGGATCTCCTCGCTCGTCAGCACGACCGTCTTTGGCAGCCCGGCAACCATGTCGCGCCCGCGGATCTCCGCTTGCAGCTCCTCGGCCATCGGGCAGGCCGAGCCGATCTCGAGCTTCAGCTCCTCGGCCGTCTGTTGGCCGATCAAGAGCTTGTACTCACGCTTTGCGTAGTTGATGATCGCCTCGTCCATCTCGTCGCCGCCGACGCGGATCGACTGCGAGACGACGATCCCGCCGAGCGAGATCACGGCGACCTCGGAGGTGCCGCCGCCGATGTCCACGACCATCGAGCCCGTCGGCTCGCCCACGGGCAGCCCTGCGCCGATCGCCGCCGCCATCGGCTCCTCGATCAGGTAGGCCGTGCGGGCGCCCGCCGATAGGCACGCCTCCTCGACGGCGCGCTTCTCCACGCCGGTCACGCCCGAGGGCACGCAGACGACCACGCGCGGGTGCGCCCAGCGGTTCTGGTGGACCTTCTGGATGAAGTGCCTGAGCATCTCCTCGGTCACGTCGAAGTCGGCGATCACGCCGTCCTTCAGCGGGCGGATCGCCTGGATCGTGCCCGGCGTGCGGCCGAGCATGCGCTTGGCCTCGATGCCGACGGCGTGCACTTCGCCGGTGCGCGAGTCGATTGCCACCACGCTCGGCTCGGACAGCACGATGCCGCGCCCACGCACGTACACGAGCGTGTTCGCGGTTCCCAGGTCGACGGCCATGTCACGGCCACCGAATCCCGTCAGATAGCTGAAGATTCCCATTGATGGAGAAGAAAAGGGGCCGCGGATTTGCTCTCGCGCGCCGTTCCGCGAGGTGCGCTGTTGCGCTTCGCGGCCGGCGGGCGTATCCACGCTGCCCGGTGGCGCAGTCTAGCGAACGCCCTTTGCCGCCCGATAGGGCCGCCAGCGGTTTTGCAGGGGAAATACGTAGGCGAGGGGTCAGTCCCCGCCCGAATGCCGATCGCCGGCGAACAGCTCCGGTGCCAGCTCACCCAGCGCGCGCAGCGGCAGCCCGACGACGTTCTCCTCCTCGCCCTCGACGTCGAGCGCAAGGCGCGCGCCGGTCGCGCCCTGGATCGCGTAGCCGCCCGAGCGCCCGCGCCACTCCCCTGTGGCCACGTACCAATCGATCAGCCGCTCATCGAGCGCGCAGAAGGTGACCCGCGAGCGCGCGAGCGCAGTGCGCTCCTCAGCCTGCGCCCCCTCGCTGAGCAACAGCGCCACGCCGCTGATCACCTCGTGCGTGCGCCCGCCGAGTGCGGTGATCGTCGCTCGCGCCTGCGCCTCGTCTGAGGGCTTGCCGTAGATCGTGCCGTCGAGCACGACGATCGTGTCACAGCCCAGGACAGCCTCGGCCGCGCCGGGCTGCAGCGCCGCCCGCGCCTTGCGCCGAGCGTTCTCGAGCGCCACGAAGGCGGGATCCGAACCCTGCTCCAGCTCCTCGGCGCCCGACACGCGCACGGTGAAGGGCACGCCCAGCCGCGCCAGGAGCTCGCGCCGCTGCGGCGAGCCCGAGGCGAGTACGAGGGGAAGCTCGCGCGTGGCGATCGCCCTAGGAGAGTTCGCCGAAGAACAGCTCGGCCTCGCGCGCAGCCGACTCGGGCGAGTCCGACCCGTGCACCATGTTCGTGCCCATCTCGATCGCGAAGTCGCCGCGGATCGAGCCGGTGCTCGCCTCGAGCGGGTTGGTCGCGCCGATCACCTGGCGCGCCGCTTTGACCGCATCGGGCCCCTCGAGCACCATCGCCACGATCGGACCCGAGGTGATGAAGTCGACGAGCTCGCCGAAGAACGGACGCTCGGCGTGCTCGGCGTAGTGGCGCTCGGCCAGTTCGCGGTCGACGGTCAAGCTGCGCAGCGCCACGATCTTCAGCCCCTTGCGCTCGAAGCGGGCGATGATCTCACCGCTCAGGCCGCGGGCGAAGGCGTCGGGCTTTACAAGGATCAGCGTTCGGTCCATGGATTCCTTTTCGGATTGAGGTTGTAGCTCAGGTGCTCGGGCGGGTCCGCCCAGTCGAGCGTGACGGGCGCGCGGCGCGCGCCGGCGCGGCTGCCGGCTCGGAGGCGACGACGGGCGTGGCCTGCGTGTCCTGCGGCTCGTCCACCTGCTCGATCTGCTCATCGCCGGGCGCGTCTGCAGCTTCGCGCCGTTCGCGCCGCTCGCGCGTCGCCTTCGCGCGCGCCGTCTCAGGGCGGTCGCTAACAAGCTCGGTCGCCGGGGCGGCCTTGGCCAACTCGGCCTGCTCGGCATCGATCGACGCCTGCGTGCGCCGTCGGCGCGTGCGGCGCGGCGGCGTGGCCGCGGGCACCTCGGTCTCGCAGTACGGGCAGATCGTCCACGCCTGGTCGAGCGGGCGCTCGCAGTTGACGCAGCGGTCCTTCAGCTTGCGCAGGCAGCTCGGGCAGCGGATGAAGTCGCGCTCGATGCGGTAGTCGCAGTGCGGACACAGCGAGTGGTCGAACTCGTGCAGGCGCGCCTCGGCAGCCTGCACCTCCAGTTCGCGCTCGCGCACGTCCTCGAGGTACTCCGGCGGGCGCAGGATCATGTAGACGATCGTGCCGACGAACGGGAACAGCGAGGCCACCGTGGCACAGCCGACGAGCATCGGGTCGTTGATCCGCCGGCGCGCGTCGGCGTAGGTCCAGTAGATCAACGCCAGGTAGAGGACGACGACGAACAGGATCAGCAGGTCGACGACCAGGTTCAAGCCGCTGCTTTCAATTCCGAAGTATGCGAGGGTGAGCATCGGCGGGGGCGAGTTTAGAGAAACAGACGACCGAATCCGTAACCAGCGGCGAAGAACACGAGGATCACGAGCGCCACGATCAGCGCCACCGCGCCGATCATCGTCAGCACGGAAGGACCCTCGCCATTCACGACAGAGCCCTTCGCCGTCGCGCATCCGAGTCCTGCGCCGAGACCTCCTGCGAGAGCACGCCCAGCAGCTCGCCGACGAGATAAACCGACCCTGTAGCAAGCACGGCGCCGCCCCGCTCGCGCGCCCACTGCTGCGCTTCAGCGAGCGCCTGCGCGGGGCTCGGCTCGCAGACGACGTGCTCGAAGCCGAGCTGGCGCGCGAGCGACTGCAGCGCAGCAGGCGAGAGCGCGCGGGCGCTCGGCGGCGCCGTGAACCAGGCACGCTCGCAGCGCCCGAGCAGCGCCGCGAGCATGCTCGCGGCGTCCTTGTCCTCGAGCACCCCCAGCACGAGCGCGAGTGGCCGCTCGCCGACGAGCGCCGGCAGCGACTGCACGAGCGCCTGCACGGCGTCGGGGTTGTGTGCGCCGTCGAGCACGGTCAGCGGATCGCGTGAGACGACCTGCAGGCGCCCGGGCACCTCGATGCTCGCGGCCGCCTCGGCCATGGCGCGCTCGTCGGGCTCGATCCCGGCGCCGCGCAGGTAGCTCTCCGCGGCCAGCCGCGCGAGCGCGAAGTTGCGCTGCTGGAAGGATCCCTGCGCCGCCAAGCCGTTCGCCGGCGCGTCGACGGCGCCATCGACGTCAGCCACGACGATCAGCGCACCCCGCTCGCGCGCCACGCGCTCGGCCACCGCCAGCGCCTCAGGCTCGAGACCCGCGCCGAGCGCGAGCGTGCCGCCGGGCCGCACGACGGCCAGCTTCTCCTCGGCGATGTCACGCACGGTCGGCCCGAGCCAGCGCGTGTGCTCGAGCCCGATGTTCGTCAGCACGGTCAACTCGGCGTCGATCACGGAGGTCGCGTCGTAGCGGCCGCCGAGCCCGGCCTCGACGACGGCCACCTGCGCGCCGCGCTCGGCGATCTGCCACAGCGCACCGGCCGTAAGCAGTTCGAACTGGGTGACGTGATCGTCGCCCGAGAGCGTGCGGTTGACGCGCTCGGCGGCCCACGCTGCGCGGGCGATCGCGCGGGCGAACTGCTCCCCGCTCATGTCTTGCTCGGAGAGCCGCAGGCGCTCGCGGTAGGAGATGAGGTGCGGCGAGGTGTAGGCCGCCGTGCGCAGGCCGTGGCGCTCGAGGATCGCCGCGATCATCCGCGTCGTCGAGGTCTTGCCGTTCGTGCCGAGCACGTGGATCGACTCGTAGCGGCGCTGCGGCGAGCCGAGCACGGTCATCATCCGGCGCATCCGGTCCAGGCCGAAGCGCATGCCGAACAGCTCGAGCGAGCGCAGGTGCGCTGCGGCGTCGTGCTCGCTCCAGACGGGGGGCCGCTGCGTGTCGGGGCGCTGAGGAGGGCTCATGCGTGTCCGGGCCGCAACGCGCGGCCGCTCGCTATGCGTCGGGGTGCTTGCGCAGGTAGTCGATGAACACGGGGCGCAGCGCCTCGCCGAGCTTGCCGTCGCCGCTGTGCACGGCGTCGGAGATCAGCCCTTTGGAGAACTGGATGTCGTAGTCGGCCTCGCCCGTGTCGCCGCTCGCCGCCTCGGCGGCCGGGATCAGCTGCAGCAGCGACCAGAAGAACTTCACGTCGAGATGGCGCTCTGCGCGGTGCACGGCGCGGTCGTGCAGCTCGTGCGTGGAGAGCTTGTCGAGGTCCTCGCCGGTGGTCATGTCTGCTGCTCGCTTGCTCGTGGGATCCGGATCGGCCGGCGAACCGGCGCCTAGCGGTGCTTGCTGGCCGGTCGCCTGCGACCGGTACGGCGTCCGCGGCCACGGCTACCGCGAAACAGGGGCCACAGTTCCTGGCCCATGCCCTTGAGGTCGAGCTTGCGCGCCAGCTTGCGCAGCTCGGCGCGCTGCTTGAGGCTCAGATTGCTGATGCGCCCGCGCGATTCGGTCACGAGCTCGGCCAGACGCGCGCGCTCCTTCGCCGACAGCGCGTTCCAGCGGCGGCTGATGATCATCGCGGCGCGCGTCAGCGTCAGCCATGGCACGGCGCCAACGCTGCTCTTGATCAGCGACTTCGATTCGCTTCGCTTGGCCACAGGGCGATACTAGCGGTAGGCGGGCCTGCGGCGCTCAGGCGGACTGCTCGCGCGGCGAGTCCTCGTGGGCCTCGTCCGGCGCGGCTTCGGTGACGAGCGTCGGCGTGAGACCCTTCTCGACGGTCTCCTTGGTCACGACGCACTTCTTCACGTCGCGGCGCGAGGGCAGCTCGAACTGCACCTCGAGCAGGATCTCCTCGATGATCGAGCGCAGACCTCGCGCGCCGGTCTCGCGCGCGAGACCCTTGTCGGCGATCGCCGTGAGCGAGTCCTCGGAGAAGACGAGCTCGATCCCGTCGAAGGAGAAGAAGCGCTGGAACTGCTTGACGAGCGCGTTGCGCGGCTCGACGAGGATCGAGACAAGGTCCTCGCGCGTGAGCTGGTGCACGGCCGAGACGACCGGCAGGCGGCCGATGAACTCGGGAATCAGGCCGTACTCGATCAGGTCCTCGGGCAGGCAGTGCTCGAACACTTCGCCCTTGTCGCGCTCGGCCTTGGCCTCTATCGCGGCCGCGAAGCCGACGCCTTTGTGGCCGATCCGCCGCTCGATCACCTTGTCGAGGTTGGCGAACGCTCCGCCGCAGATGAACAGCACGTTGGTCGTGTCGACCGTGAGGAACTCCTGGTGCGGGTGCTTGCGCCCGCCTTGGGGCGGCACCGAGGCCTGCGTACCCTCGAGGATCTTCAACAGCGCCTGCTGCACGCCCTCGCCGGAGACGTCGCGCGTGATCGACGGGTTGTCGGCCTTGCGCGCGATCTTGTCGACCTCGTCGATGTAGATGATCCCCGTCTCGGCCTTCTTCACGTCGTAGTCGGCCGCCTGGATCAGCTTCAGCAGGATGTTCTCGACGTCCTCGCCGACGTAGCCGGCCTCGGTCAGCGCCGTCGCGTCGGCGATCGCGAAGGGCACGTTGAGGATGCGCGCGAGCGTCTGCGCGAGCAGCGTCTTGCCGCAGCCGGTCGGGCCGAGCAGCAGGATGTTCGACTTCTGCAGCTCGATGTCGGTCTCGCCGGACATCATCATCTGCACGCGCTTGTAGTGGTTGTAGACGGCCACCGACAGCGTGCGCTTGGAGGGATCCTGGCCGACGACGTACTCGTCGAGCACGTCGTAGATCTCACGCGGCTTGGGCAGGTTCTCCAGATCGAACGCCGGCGGCGCCGAGAGCTCCTCGTCGATGATCTCGTTGCAGAGGTCGATGCACTCGTCGCAGATGTACACGCCGGGACCGGCGATCAGCTTCTTGACCTGGCGCTGGGACTTGCCGCAGAAGCTGCACAGGAGCTGCTCGTTGGAGTCTGTCGGTCTGGCCATTCGTCAAGCTCCTTCCTGGCTGCACGCCGAAGACGTTCGCTGGACAAGCGAGCCGCGGACGCAGGGAGCGTGGCGTGCGCTAGCACGCGAGCGACTGAGGACAAAGGCTCGCGCAGTGCAGCGCACGTCTTCAGTGCTCGGAGATGACACGGTCGATTATGCCGTACTCCTTGGCCTCCTCGGAGGACATGAAGTAGTCGCGATCGGTGTCTTTGCTGACGACGTCGAGCTCCTTGCCCGTGTGCTTGGCGATGATCTCATCGAGTCGTTTGCGCACGTCGATGATCTCTTTGGCGTGGATCTCGATGTCGGTCGCCTGGCCTTCGAAGCTCGAGGAGACCTGGTGGATCAGGATCTTCGCGTTGGGCAGCGCCATGCGCTTGCCGGCGGCCCCGCCGGCGAGCAGCAGCGCGCCCATCGACATCGCGATGCCCACGCAGATCGTCTGCACGTCGGGCTTGACAAACTGCATCGTGTCGTAGATCGCAAGCCCCGCATAGACCGAGCCGCCGGGCGAGTTGATGTAGATCGAGATGTCCTTCTCGGGGTCCTCGGACTCCAGGTGCAGCAGCTGGGCGACGATCAGATTCGCGATCTGGTCGTCGACGGGCGTGCCGAGGAAGATGATCCGCTCGTTGAGCAGGCGGCTGTAGATGTCGAACGCGCGCTCTCCGCGCGAGGTCTGCTCGACGACCATTGGAACAAGTGGGCTCATAGTCTCGCTTTGGTTTCGCTTCGCCGACCGGAATCCTCCAACAGAGGCTAGCCGGCCGCACTCCGCTCGGTTGGGGTCCACAACTTGCCGGCGCCCGACCCGGCGACTGCCGCGCCGGCCTCGCCGACGGCGGCACCTTCGGGCTCGGCGTCCTGCTCGGGCGTCCACAGCTTCTCGCGCGCCTCGGCTTGCTCGGGCGTGATCGCGGTGGCACGCTCGGCGATCAACTCTTCGGCCATGCGCGCAGCGACGCTCTCGCGCAGCTCCTCCTCGCGGCCGCTGGAGCGCAGGTCATCGAGCAGCTTCTGCGGCTCGGCGCGTTCGCGCTCGGCCACGGGGGCGATCTCCGCCAGCATCCGCTCCTCGCTCGGCTCCAGCTGCTCGGCGGCGACGACCGCCGTGAGCACAGCCTCGCGGCGCAGCGTGCGCTCGGCGTCGTCCTTCAGCTCGGCCAGCATGTCGGCCTCCTCGCGGCCGGTGATCTGCAGCAGCATCTCGCGCGAGATGCCCTGGTGGGCGAGCGAGTGCAGCCGCGAGTCCCACATTTCGCGCGAGCGCGACTCGACCAGCTCGGGCGTGACGGGCACTTTCGCGGCGGCGACGGCGGCGTCCAGCGCGGCGGCACGGAACTCGGCCTCGGCCCGCGCCTGATCGTTCTCGAGCAGGCGCGCGCGGATGTCCCCGCGCAGCTCGTCGAGGTCGTCGAAGCCGGCGTCGATCGCGAGGTCGTCGTCGACGGGCGGCAGCTCCTTGACCTTGACCTCCTTGACGCTCACGGCGAAGGAGGCGTCGCGCCCGGCGAGCTGCTCGGCGGGGTAATCGGCGGGGAAGGTCAGCTTTACGTCCTTCTGCTCGCCGGCGCTCGCACCGACGAGCGCCTCCTCGAAGCCCGGGATCAGGTTGCCGCCGCCGAGCTCGATCAGCTGGTCGCGTCCCTCGCCGCCCTCGAAGGGCTCCAGGCGCTCGCCGTGCTCGTCGCTCACCGGCAGCGATCCAGCGTAGTCGATCACGACGAAGTCGCCCTCCGCGGCAGCTCGCTCGGCGGTCTCGAGCTTGGCCAGGCGCTCGCGCAGCGCCTGCACCTCGGCGTCGATCTGCGGCTCCTCGACGGCCGGCTCACGGCGCGGAACCTCGAGCCCGGCGTAGTCGCCCAGCTCGGCCTTCGGCACCACGCCGATCTCGATCGAGAACTGCAGCGTCTCGCCCTCGCCGGGCAGGTCGGCGAGGTCGAGCTTGGGATCGCCGACGGGCACGACGCCGGCCTCTGAGATCGCCTGCGCGTACCAGCTCGAGAGCGAGTCGCGGATCGCCTGGTCGAGCACGGCCTCGCGCCCGACGCGCTGGATCACGAGCGGCACTGGCACCTTGCCGCGGCGGAAGCCGGGGAGCTTCAGCTCGCGGCCGAGCTGGCGGGCCTTGCCCTCCAGGCGCCGCTTGACCTCATCGGGCGGAACCTGCACGTCCACGCGCACGCGCGAGTCGGGAAGCTCGGCGACGGTCGTCTTCAGCGCGGCGCTCACGGCTGCCACGATACCGTGCCGCCGCATGAAGCCTCGCGGCAGCGGACGCGTGCACAGGCGCCTGGAGACGTGGCTGTGGACCGGTCCCGTCGGCCACCTGCTCGGCGGCGGCCTGGACGTCGCCCAGGGGGTGCTCGCCTACCTGAGAACGCGAAGGGCGGGCGACGGTCGCAGCTTGCGCTGAAACCGCCGCCCGCCCGGTACGGCGGACGTCGTTGGCAGAGCGACGCCTACGCGGTGACGGCCTGGCGGCCGAAGGACAGCGCCACGCCGCGCGGGAGCACGAGCACGGGGCTGGTCGCGATCTCGACGAGGTGCGCGGCCGACGCGCTGATCCCGACGCGGCCCTGCTCGGCCTCGGGGCGGGAGTCGACGACGAGCAGTCCGGCCTCCTCGTTGGCGACCGGCGCGACGCTCGCGCCGAGCGCGGCGGCCAGCGACTCGGCGCTCGCACGCGCGCCGCCGTCGGCGTCGCCGATCGCGACGATCGACTGCACGCTCGCCTGGGCGTTGTCGGCGAGGCCGACCGGTGCGACGGCGACCGCGACGGGGCCGCCCTCGAGCAGCTGCTGTGCGGAGTTGCCGATCGACACGTGGCCGGTCGCGGTGTGCGAGTCGGAGCAGAACACGACAATGCTCGCGTTCTCGCTCGCGGCCAGCGCACTGAGGCCCTGCGGCGTCGAGCGATCGGTCACGACGTGCTTGGCGATGCCGGCGTCGCCGAACAGCTGCGCGCCGCGCGTCAAGAGCTCCTCGGCCTCGCTCTGCGCGAGCTTCTCGCGGTCGAGGTCGGGCTCCTGGGAGTGGCGCACGTATGCGAGCGCCACCTCGGCGCCGGCCTTGCCGAAGATGCGCCCGAGGGCGATCGCGTCGTCCTCGTTCGCCGTGCCGTCGTAGGAAACGATGATCTTGGTGGACATGGTGGCTCCTCTGTGGTCTGGGCCGGCGTTCGGTAGCCGACCTTGAAGTTCGTGTCAGTTGATTGCCTCTCGATCATCCTGGCACGTTCCTCCCATAAGCTCCATTGATCTTCTTTATATTTATTATAAGATGAACTTATGCTCAACGTCGCACGATTGAAGGTGCTCAAGGAGGTCGCATATCGCGGCTCGCTGTCCAGTGCAGCCGAGGCGCTGTCCTACACGCAGTCGGCCGTCTCCCAGCAGATCGCCGCGCTCGAGGCCGAAACGGGCATGGCCCTGCTCGAGCGCCACCCGCGCGGGGTCAGCTTGACGGCGGCCGGGCAGACGCTCGTCGGCCACGCCGAGGGGATCCTTGCGCGGCTGGACACCGCCGAGGCGGCGCTCTCGTCGATCGCCGGACTGCGCGGCGGGCGCCTGCGGATGGCCTCCTTCCCGACCGCCGGATCGACGCTGATGCCGGTCGCAATCGCCGAGTTCCGCGCCTCCTACCCCGACGTCGAGCTGACGCTCGCCGAGGGCGAGCCCGAGGAGATCGTGCCCAGGCTGCGCGCCGGCGAGCTCGACCTGGCGCTGCTGTTCGAGTTCGCCGACGAGCAGCCGCTGCCCGAGGACCTCGCGCGCTCGCCGCTCTTGCAGGATCCGATGTACCTCGCGCTGCCGCGCGAGCACCGCCTCGCCAAGAAGGCCAAGCTGCGCCTCTCGGAGCTGCAGGGAGAGGCGTGGGTGCAGACGTCGAGTTCGAGTCCCTGTGCGCGCCACGTCGTGCGCTGCTGCCACGCCGCCGGCTTCGAGCCGACCGTGTCGTTCGAGAGCGACGACTACCAGACCGTGCAGGGCCTCGTCGCCGCCGGCGTCGGCGTCGCGCTGATCCCCGAGCTCGCGCTGTCGGTCGTTCGCGAGGACATCGTGATCCGCGCCCTCTCCCCCTCCCCGCCCGTGCGCCAGGTGATCGCCGCCACGCCCGAGGGCGCGCGGCTCGTGCCCGCCGCGCCGGCGATGCTCGGCGTGCTCGGAGCGGCCGCCGACGAGCTGCAGCGCTCGCGCCCGGCCGGCGCCGCGGCGCCCG
Organism: uncultured Solirubrobacteraceae bacterium; assembly: GCA_963714215.1. Taxonomy (GTDB): domain Bacteria; phylum Actinomycetota; class Thermoleophilia; order Solirubrobacterales; family Solirubrobacteraceae; genus Palsa-744. Next base: position 7,265 of record CAVQNP010000002.1, on the reverse strand, counting down.
GGGCCTGAGCCGAGCCTGGTGCATCAAGCGCCGCGAGATCCGCCGTGAGATCGGCACAAAAGAGAGGCGCCCGGTCGATGACCGAGCGCCTCTTTCAATCGAACTGCTGTCGCCAGCTAGCTGCTAGTGACCAAGCGCTTTCCAGATGATGTTGGCAAGCGCCTTGTAGCCGACCGGGGTCGGGTGAATGTCGCCTTCGCATCCAGGGTCAGCTCCGGTCTGGAAGCTCTGGACGTTCGGGTTGCACTCTTCGGTGAACTTGGCGATGGTTTTTTTCTCCATCGACGCTTTCTGCGGGTTGAACTTCGGGAACGGGTTCGCGTAAACGACGCCCGGACCGAATTCTACCTTCGGCGATGACGCCCGCGAATGCTTCGTTCAGGCCTTTCTGGAGCGAGTCGCTGCCAGGCAGGATGAACGACTGCGGGTTGTAGAACCCGAGAACCGCGATCGGGCCTTTGTAGCCCGTTGCGCGAGCACGCCGACCACGTCACCTGTGTTGGCGATGATGTGGTGGAACAGGCCGCCTTTGTGGTAGTGGCCTTCGGGTCCTGCTTCGACGGTGATGCATTCGAACAGACCGCCGGTGAAGCCGTTGGCTTCGTCGTAGGCTTTGTTCGAGCACATGCCGACGATTTTGAGCTCGTCGTTGGAGCCGATGTTGATCGTCACGAGCTTGGTCGTCGCGGCGTTGGCAAGCTCGAACCCGTAAGCGGTTTCAAGCTGCGATGCGCTGCTTTCGAAGTGAAGCGGGAAGCCGTTCACGTTGTGGTACGCGCACGGCGTTCCATTCTTTCTGTTTCGCTTCGTTGCGCGCGACTTCGGTTCGGTTTCGCCTTCTTTCGGCACGTAGGTGTAGCCACCGAGCGCCGGGTTGTGGCCGATCAGGCCGTCCGAGAGCTCGCCCGGGCAACCCAGGTTCACGAGGCTCAGCGCGTTGCCTTCCTGCTTTTCCAGATGGGCGAGTTTCTTCGCCAACGCGTTGGTGTATCCCGCTTCGAACGCCGACGGCGGCTCGGCCGGGTAGTTGTTGTTGAATTTTTCTGCGGTGTAACCGAACGCGAGCGAGTCGCCCAGGGCGACGTAGCTCGTCGGGTTCAGCGGTGTTTTAGCTGCGCTGGCGCTCGACGCAAGCAGCGCCGACACCAAAAGTACGGCTGCCAAACAGCAGCCTACGAGTCGTCCCTTGCGGAACGAGGAGCCATTCCTGGCTGTCATCTCACATCCTCCTCGTACGGGGCCCGCCGGCACGAATCCGATACGAGCGCAGCCCCCAATGGAATTGTCCCTCTTAATGCTTGCTCCCCAGATAAACCGGGGAGCGTTCGGCAAGGATAGCCACCGACCGCTGGCGTGTCAAGCGTGGTTTATCGCCTCGAAATCCAGGGGTTTTGGTGGTTTCGCAGGCGCGAGCATGTATCCGTGTGACATCCTGGTGCGGCGCGGTCAGACCGCCCCGAGTCGCGCCGGCGGGCTGTCGCGAGCGTCGAGCGCTCCCCGCTCGCGACGAGCGAGGGTACCGATCCGACCGTTCGCGTCCGAGGCGAATGTCACCTTTGTGGGCCGATGAACGTCCTGGTTCTGATCCTCGCCGTCGCCCTCGGCGCCGCCTGCGCAGCCTTCCTGCTGCGGGCCAACCGCTCGCGCATGCGCGACGAGCTGAAGGCGATTTCCGTCGACGTGCTCGCCCAGACCGGCGACTCGCTGGCCCAGCGCCTCGCCGACCAGCGCCGCATCGAGGAGGAGCGTGCGAGCGGCGAGATGGCGCTTCGCAGCCAGGAGATCAAGGGCCTCGTCGTGCCAGTGCAGGAGAAGCTTCACAAGATGGAGAGCGAGATCGCGCGCCTTGAGCGCGAGCGCCGGCAGGCCCACGGCGAGCTCGCGCAGATGGTGCGCATGCTCGGCGACGGCGTCGGCACGCTGCGCCAGGAGACCGGCAATCTCGTCTCCGCGCTGAAGCGGCCGTCCACGCGCGGCTCGTGGGGTGAGATCCAGCTACGGAATGCCGTCGAGATGGCCGGCATGGTGGCGCACTGCGACTTCCTCGAGCAGCGCACGATCGACGCCGACGGCGGCATCCTGCGCCCGGACATGCTCGTGCGCCTCCCCGGCGGCAAGCTGATCGTGGTCGATGCGAAGGTGCCGCTCGATGCCTACCTCGCGGCGCTCGAGGCCGACGGCGAGGACGCGCGCGAGCTGCACGTCGCGCGCCACGCCAAGCAGACGCGCAGTCACATCGCCAAGCTCGCCGCCAAGGGCTACCACGGCCAGATCGAGGCGACGCCCGAGTTCGTCGTGATGTTCGTCCCCTCCGATGGCATCTACCAGGCCGCCCTGGAGGCAGACCCGTCGCTGATCGAATTCGGCGTGCAGCAGCAGATCCTGATCGCCACGCCGACGACGCTGATCGGCCTCTTGTGGGCTGCTCACCACGGCTGGCGCGAAGAGCGCATCGCCGAGTCCGCGCGCGACATCGCCGAGTCTGCGCGCGAGCTGCATCGCCGCCTCGGGCGCTTCGTCGAGCCGCTCGGCAAAGTCGGGCGCCAGCTCGACTCGGCCGTCGCGGCCTACAACGTCGCGGTCGGTTCCTTCGACGCGCGCGTCGTGCCGCAGGTGCGCAAGATCGAGGAAGCCGGCGCAGCGTCCGACCGCGAGGTCTCGAGCCCCCCGGCCGTCGAGACGACGGCGCGCACGGTCACGGCCCGGTTGGCCGTGGAGGGCGATCGAGCGGCCGCTGAGGACGAGCTCGAGCCGGCTGGCCCGCAGACGCTGCAGGCGCTGGAGCTGGCCCACTCGCCGCGGATCTCCGCCGGCGCGCGGCCAGCACGACGATCAGCGTGAGCGCGACCGGCACGGTCGCCGGGAGCTCATCGACGAATAAGAACAGCAGATCGAAGCAGAGCGCGAGCACGGCCGCAATCAGAGCGGCGCGCGACTGTGTGGGGCGCCCGGCGGCGAGCGCGAGCAGGGCGCCGAGCACGCCGGCGATGAACAGGTCGCCGTAGCCCATTACGGCCGAGCCGAGCGCCTCGCTCTGCAGCCGCGGCAGACCGGCGGCGGGGTGAGCCGCGTTGAGCGCGCTGTTGGGGCGCTGCAGCTCCTCGGCGATCACCAGCGCCGCGTCGACGAGCGCCATCGCGACGATGCCGAGTGCCAGCCAGCGCGACGGCGTGACGGCGGCGAGCAGCACGCCGAGCGCGACGCAGCTGAGCGCCGAGAGCGTGAGCGCCGCCACCTCGCCGGGGAGGGCACCGGCGTCGGCCCAGGCAAGCGCGAACAGCGCCGGCACGAGCAGCGCCGCCGCAGGGCGCGCGCCGTGGATCAGCCAGCCGAGCGCGGCAGCGGCAAGCAGCGGCACGGCGCCGAGCGCGAGGTAGGTCAGCCCCTGCGCGCTTGCGTGTTCGGCGAGCAGGCCGACGAGCACGAACCCGAGCACCGAGAGCGGGGGGATCACGGCCCAGCGCCGGTCGCGCAGCCGCGCGAGCGCCGGCGCGTCGGGAACCCGTGCCAGCGCGACGATCCCGCCCTGCGCCACCGAGAGCAAGCCGATCGAGAGCCAGAACGGAAGCATCACCGTCCAAGATAGATTCCCGCCGCCCGGCGGGCGTACGATGGCGCCTAGGATGAGCACGATGAACGCGCCGACGGCGCAGGCGCCGCCGATCCTGCATCTCTCGACCGTCGTCGGCAGCCCGCTGCGCGATGCCGACGGGGAGCGCCTGGGCAAGGTCGCGGACCTGATCGTGCGACTCGGCGGCGTCGGCTACCCACCGATCACGGGCTTCCTCGTGAGCGTCGCCGGGCGCACCTCCTACCTGGGCGTCGACCGTGTCTCTGAGATCGGCGCCGACGGCGTCGTGCTGCGCAAGGCCAAGCTCGATCTGCGCCGCTTCGAGCGCCGCCGCGAGGAGGTGCTGCTCAAGCGCGACCTGCTCGATCGGCAGCTGATCAACGTCGAGGGCGCGCGCCTGGTGCGTGCCAACGAGATCGAGCTGGCGCTCGTCGCCGGCTCCTGGCGCGTGGTCGGCGTCGACACGGGCCCACGCGGCGGCCTGCGGCGCCTGCTGCCGAAGGGGCTCGGCGCGCACATCGCCACGGGCGAGTTCCTCGACTGGGCCGGCGTGGAGCCGTTCGTCGGGCACGTGCCGACGGTGCGCCTGCGCGTGCCCCACCCCAAGCTCGCCAAGCTGCACCCGGCGCAGATCGCCGACTTGGTCGAGGCCGCGTCGCGGCGCGAGGGCGAGGAGATCATCCAGGCCGTCGGCGACGATGACCGCGAGCTCGAGGCGGACGTGTTCGAGGAGCTCGACGACCACCACCAGCAGGAGTTCCTCGAGGACCGCCCCGACGAGCAGGTCGCCGAGATCCTCTCGCGGATGGCGCCCGACGACGCGGCCGACATCCTCGGCGAGCTCGACGAGGAGCGGCGCGAGCCTGTGCTCGCGTTGCTTCCGGTCAGCCACCGCGTGAAGGTGCGCGCGCTGCTCGGATACGACCCCGACGAGGCAGGTGGGCTGATGAGCCCCGACTTCATCCTGCTGCGCGGCTCGACGTCAGCCGGCGACGCGCTCGAGGCCGTGCGCCGCAGCCGGATCGCCCCGGAGCTGTTGACCTACATCTACGTCAGCTCAGCCGAGGGCTCGCTCGAAGGCAGCGTGCCCGTCGCCGCACTGCTGCGCGTCGAGCCGGGCCAGCGGCTGGAATCGACCGTCAAGCACGAGACCCCGTGCCTCTCCCCCGACTCCTCCTTCGAGGAGGTCGCGCGGCAGATGGCCGACTACAACCTGACCTCGATCCCGGTCGCCGACGACACCGGGATGGTGGGGGTGGTGACCGTCGACGACGTGCTCGAGGCGATGCTCCCGCGCGGCTGGCGCAGGCGCTTCGGGCTGCTCGGCGAGGACTGACAGCGACCGTTCGCTAAGCACCGCAGCGACTGAATACACTGCGCGGCATGAGCGTCCCAGGCGGACAGTTCGATGGCGGTCCGAGTACCGCCCTTCATGCGTCGTATCCGGTCGGCCACGCGTGGCCGACCGCGTCTGCCTGCACGGCTTAGCTCTCGACGCACGCGCCTGTTCGCGATGCTCGGCCTGCTCGGGCCGGGGCTGATTGCGGCCAACGCCGGCAACGACGCAGGCGGCATCGCGACGTATTCCTCGGTTGGCGCCAAGTACGGCTACACGCTGCTGTGGACGATGGTCCTGATCACGGTCTCGCTGGCGATCGTGCAGCGGCTGGCCGCGCGGATGGGCGTGGTCACCGGCAAGGGGCTGGCCGAGCTCGTGCGCGAGGAGTACGGGATCCGCTGGTCGGTCTTCGCCACCAGCGCCGTGCTGATCGCCAACGTCGGCATCTGCATCTCGGACTTCGTCGGCATCGGCGCTGCCGTCGGGCTGACCGGCGTGCCCGTGCAGATCTCCGTGCCGATCGCGGCGGTCGGCATCTGGCTGATCATCGTGCGCGGCTCCTACCGCTCGGCCGAGCGCATCTTCATCTGGTTCACGATCCCCTTCTTCGCCTACCCGATCGCCGCGATCCTCGCGCACCCCCACTGGGGCGACGTGGGCAAAGCGATCGTCGTCCCCCATCTGCACTCGAGCTCGGCCTTCATCGTGCTGCTGATCGCACTGGCCGGCACGACGATCACCCCATACATGCAGCTGTACCTGCAGTCGGCCGTCGTCGAGCGCGGCGTGCGCGAGGAGGAGCTGCCGCGCGAGGAACGCGAAGCGGTCGCGGGCGCCGTGTTCGCAAACCTGATCGCCTCGTTCATCATCATCGCCACCGGGGCGACGCTGTTCACGCACGGCATCCACAACATCTCCTCGGCCGCCGAGGCGGCACGCGCGCTGAACCCGTTCGCCGGGCAGTACGCCGAGGCGCTGTTCGGCGTCGGCCTGCTCGGCGCGAGCCTGCTCGCTGCGGCGATCCTGCCGATCGCGACCTCCTACGTCGTCTCCGAGTCGCTCGGCTATGAGAAGGGTGTCGGACGCCGCCGCGAGGAGGCGCCGGTGTTCGTGAACATCATCACCGGGATGATCCTGCTCAGCGCGTTCGTCGCGATGATCCCCGGCGTACCGGTGATCTCATTGCTCGTCGGCGTGCAGGTCGTCAACGGCCTGCTGCTGCCGATCAACCTGTTCTTCATCTGGCGCCTGGCGCGCTCTCACAACGTGATGGGCGAGCGCCGCAGCCGCGGCCTGCTCGACAGCGCCGCCGCCGTCACCGTCGCGGTCACCTCGACGCTCTCGCTCGGGCTCGTCGTGATCACGATCGGCGGCTTCTAGGCGAGCGCGAGGCGCTATTCGTCGAGCAGCAGCGTGGCGCCGATCGCGCCGCCGAGATCGCCGAGCGCGGCGACGTGGACGTCGGGCGGGCGGAAGTCGGCGAACAGGTGCGGCTGCATCGCCTGCGATATGCGCTCGGCGTAGGGCTCGCCGAGGCGCACGCCGAGCCCGCCGCCGATGATCACGCATTCGACGTCGAGCACGTTGCAGGCTGAGGCGACGCCCGCCCCGAGCGCACGTAGGGCACGCTCGATCATGTGCTCGGCGAGCTTGTCGCCGTGCTCCAGTGCGCGCGCCCAGATGCCGCTCGTCAGGCGCGTGCGCCCGCGCTCCTTCATCAGCTTGAACAGGTCGGTGTCCTTGCCCTTCTCGACCTGCTTGCCGACGTGCGCTTCCATCGCTGAGCGCCCCGCATAGGCCTCCATGCAGCCGCGCCGCCCGCACGTGCACTGCGCGCCGCCGAGCTCGATCACGATGTGGCCGATCTCCCCGGCCGCGCCACGCCCGACCCACGGCTTGCCGTCGACGACGAGCCCACCACCGACGCCTGTGCCCCAGAACACACCGAGCAGCGAGTCATACGGCTTGCCCGCGCCGAGCTTGAACTCGGCGTCGGTGGCGACCTGCACGTCGTTGCCGAGGCTCACCGGGCAGCCGAGCTCCTTTTCGAGCGCAGGCCCGAGCGGGAAGCTGCCTTCCCAGCCGGGCAGGTTGCGCGCGCTCGTGACCGTGCCGCCCTCGATCGTCCCGGGTGAGCCGACGCCCACGCCCTCGAGCGCCCCCGGGTCGATCCCCGCATCGCCTGCAGCGTCGCGCATGGCGGCCGCCATCTCGGCAGCGACGTCCGCCGGGCCGCCGCTGGTCGGCGTCGGCCGGCGTGCCGAGCCAAGCACCTGACGCTGCTCGTCGACGATCGCCGTCTGGATCTTCGTGCCGCCTAGGTCGATGCCGCCGTAGCAAGCCATCGCGCTGATG
>CAVQNP010000001.1:0-465937 GCA_963714215.1 uncultured Solirubrobacteraceae bacterium | reverse complement strand
TATGTTTTGCGTGCTCCTCGGTTTCGCTCGTATTGCTCTGCTCGTCGTGCAGACGCTCGGCGAAGTGCCGAGCGAGCTGTCGCTGACGCCCGAGGCCGATGCGGCGCTGCAGGCGCAGGCCGAGCGCGTGCCCGGTGCTCTCGTCGTGCGCCTGCTGGAGGCGCTCGGCGCGGCGATGGAGGCCGTGCGCGCGGGTGCCGACGCGCGCACGCGCCTGGAGCTCGCGCTCGTGAAGGCCGCGCGGCCCGATGTCGACTCCTCGACGAGCGCGCTGCTCGCGCGCATCGAGCGCCTGGAGGCGGGCGGCGTGGATGCCGTCGCCACGCAGCGCGAGGTGTCTCCGGCCGAACGGCGCGGCCCCGTCGCCGTAGCCGATCCGCCTACGGTCGCCGATGCGCCGGAGCCCTCCGCGCAGGCCGCGCCCGCGGCGTCGCCGACAGCCACGGCCTTCGCTGCCCAGGTCGCGCCCACGCCCACGGCAGACGATGCTCTGGCCGACCCGCGCGCGACGGGCCCGGTCGCGGCCCGCCGACTTGCCTGCAGAGCCCGAGTCGTCGGCCGCTCAGGAGTCGCCGGAGCATGTGGAGGTCTCGGCTGGCGTCGATCGCGGCTGTGCCCGATCGCGTCGCGCCGGCGGTCGGCGAGCCGGTGGATGACGCTGCACCGGCGAGCGTCGCCGAGGGCCTGGCGCCACTGCTGGCGTGGTGGCCGGCGGTCGTGGACCTCGTGCGCACCGACAACGCGCTGCTAGGTGCGTGCATCGAGGAGGCGCGCCCGGTGGAGGTGACCGGCGAGGATCTCACCGTGCGTTCTCGGCCACGGCGCCGTTCTTGAAGAAGAAAGCCGAGAACCCGGACAATCGCGCGGCGGTCACGGCAGCGCTGAAGGACATCACCGGCCGGCGCTGGCGGCTGTCCTACGAGCTGCAGGACGGGATGGCCGACGAGGACGCCGCGCAGCCGGCGCCGGGCAGCGAGGAGGAGTGGCTGAAGCGCTTCATGGACGAGTTCGACGCCGAGGAGCTGCCGGGCGAGTGGGCCGCTGCGCCGGTCGCGGCGGCGGCCGACGACGGCGCGGGCGAGGATTCGACGGCGCCCAGGCGACCAATGGCGCCGAGGCTCTGACCAGCGATGAGAAAGGCGTCTGAGATGCCCAAGCAGCCGCGCATGCCGAACATGCAGCAGATGCTCCAGCAGGTTCAGAAGATGCAGCAGGAGATGGAGGTCGCACAGGAGCAGCTCAAGGACGAGATCGTCGAGGCCTCGGCGGGCGGCGGCATGGTCACGGTGAAGATCTCCGGCGACCTGAGCGTCAAGTCGATCGAGATCGACCCCTCGGCGGTCGACCCGGAGGACGTGGAGATCCTCTCCGACATGGTGCTGGCGGCGGTCAACGAGGCGCTGCGCGCCGCCCAGGAGCTCGCCGCGCGCAAGCTCGGCGGCGCGTCGGGCGGCCTGGACATGGGCAACCTCGGCGGCCTCGGCCTGCCGGGGCTGTAGACGGCGCACGCACTGTGAGCACCTCCTACGCTCCGCCCGTCCAGCGCCTGGTCAGCGAGCTTTCCAAGCTGCCCGGGCATCGGCAACCGCACGGCACAGCGCCTGGCCTTTCACATCCTGCGCGCCTCCGACGAGGACGCGGCGGCGCTGGCCGAGTCGATCCGCGAGGTCAAGGAGCGGATCGGCCTGTGCGAGGTCTGCTTCAACCTGACCGACGAACCGCGCTGTCGCATCTGCCAGGACACGCGGCGCGACCACGGCGTGATCTGCGTCGTGGAGGAGCCCAGCGACGTGATCCCGATGGAGCGCACGCACGAGTACCAGGGCGTCTACCACGTGCTCGGCGGCGCGCTGTCGCCGATCGAAGGCATCGACCCCGAGGATCTGAAGATCGCCGAGCTGCTCGCGCGCGCGGCGCCGGGCGGCGAGGCGACCCGGCGGCGAACGGAACGCCGACCGAGCGCGTGCGCGAGGTCGTGCTCGCGACGAACCCGACGACGACGGGCGAGGCGACGGCGCTGCACATCGCCGAGGAGCTGCGCATGCGCGCGCCGGAGCTGACGGTCACGCGTCTGGCCAGCGGCCTGCCGGTGGGCTCGGATCTGGAGTACGCCGACGAGGTCACGCTGGGCAAGGCGTTTGCCGGGCGCCGCTCGGTCTAGTTCGGTCCAGCGGCTGGTCGGAGGAGCCGGGCGGTCGCACGCGCTCCTTCGCCGAGGAGCGCTCGCACGCGGAATACTGAGCCAATGCCGGCAGCGCCAGATCTCGCAGGCACTGCGCTGGACGCGCGCTACGAGCTGCACGCGCTGATCGGCGAGGGCGCGTTCGGGCGCGTGTACAGAGGCTTCGACCGGCGCCTCGGGCGGCCGGTGGCGATCAAGGTGATCAAGCCGTGGTGGGCCGAGGACAGCGCCTGGGTCGAGCGCTTCGAGCGCGAGGCGCGCATGCTCGCGCGCGTGAGCGACCCGGGGATCGTGCAGATCTTCGACATCGGCCACGCCGAGCAGGGGCCCGTACTACGTGGCCGAGCTGGTCGACGGCGAGAGCCTCGCCGAGCGCCTGCAGCGCAGCGCGATGGCGGTGCGCGGAGGCGGTCGCGGTGGCCGAGCAGCTGTGCCGCGCGCTGGCGAGCGCGCACGCGCGCGGGATCGTGCACTGCGACGTCAAGCCGGCCAACGTGCTGCTCTCGCGCGACGGCCGCGTGAAGGTCGGCGACTTCGGCGTCGCGCGCCTGGCGGGCGGCGGTACCTCGCAGGCGCTCTCGGCGACCGTCGCCGGCACGCCGCGCTACATGGCACCCGAGCAGGCACGCGGTCGGCGCACGACGGCGGCCACCGATGTGTACAGCGCCGGCGTGGTGCTGTACGAGATGCTCGCCGGCGAACCGCCGTTCGTGCACGGCTCGGCGGTCGAGCTCGGGCTGCGCCACGTGCAGGACGACCCGCCGCCGCTGCCGGCGGCGCTGCCGGGCAGCTGCGCGAGATCGTCGCTCGCGCGCTGTGCAAGGAGCCGGACGAGCGCTTTGCCGACGCGGCCGCGATGGCCGACGCGCTGCTCGCGACCGGGCTCGGCGAACCGTCGGCGATAGCGGCCGCGGCAGGCGCCGGCCGACGGAGCAGCGACACACGGCCAACGCAGTCGCGGCCGAACGGCGACTCGGCGAGCGATGCAAGCTCACAGACGAAGGCGCTCGCGCGCACGCGTCTGATGGCGCGTGCGCCATCGCCCGGCCGACGCCGGCGAGACGGTCGCGGACCCGGCGCACGTGGGGACCGAACGGCGCGCGCCGCGTGGCGTGCGCACGCACCCGGGCGCGCGTCGCCGGCGTGGCCTGCATCGCGCTCGCCGGCTTGCTCGTGGCGGTCGCTGGGCTGGCCGTTTGGCTGGCCGCGCGCGGGGGCGGCGGCGCGGGCGGGGCGGGGTCTCGCGCGTGAAGGTGCCAAGCCTCGTCGGGCGCTCGTCATCGCAGGCGCGCAGCGCGCTCGCGCCGGCGCACCTGCGCTATCGCGAGCTCGCTCGTCCGCGGGCTGGGCGCGACACCGGGCAGCGTGACCGCGTCAGTCGCCGCGGGCCGGCGCGAGCGTGCGCCGTGGCAGCGACGATCGCACTGAGCGTCGCCGAGCCCGCCGCGCTGGCGCACGTTGACGACGTTCTCCAGCGACGGCAGCGGTCACTCCGTGCCGTTTCGCATCGAGGGGAGGCGCTGGCGCGTGCGCTACTCGATGTCCTATGACGGGCTCGTGCACGCTGCTGCTGGTGTGCTTCGGGCCGAGCGCGCACGTGAGCAACCTGGTCACGGGGGCGAGCGTGGAAGACTTTGACCTCAGCTCAGGCTCGGGGCACGGGCACACCTTCGAAAGCGGTCCGGGCCTGTACAGCGTCTCCGTCTCCGGCGGCTCGGACTCGGCGCGCTGGCGCATGACGGTGCAGGACTTCGACTGAGCCGTGTCCGGCGCGCAGCGGCGCGCAATATCCTGCGAGGCATGTCAGGAGTCGTGTCGTGATGAAGTTCGGCGGCACGTCGGTCGCCGACGCCGAGCGCATCAAGCGCGCGGCGCGGCGCATCGTCGAGAAGCGCGAGCTCGGCCACCGCGTCGTGGCGGTGCTGTCGGCGCGCGGCAAGACGACAGACGAGCTGATCGCGATGGCCGAGGAGGTCTCCGAGCGCCCGACCCGCGCGAGATGGACATGCTGCTGTCGACCGGCGAGCGCATCTCCTGCGCGCTGTGCGCGATGGCGATCAACGACCTCGGCCACCGCGCGATCTCGCTGACCGGCTCGCAGGCGGGCATCGTGACCGACGAGTCGCACACCAAGGCGCGCATCATCGACGTGCGCGCCGATCGCATCAAGGCGGCGCTCGACGAGGACAACGTCGTGCTCGTCGCCGGCTTTCAGGGCGTGTCGGGCACGGCGCGCAACGTCACGACGCTCGGCCGCGGCGGCTCGGACACGACGGCGGTCGCCGTCGCGGCGGCGCTGGGCGCGGAGGTCTGCGAGATCTACACGGACGTCTCGGGCGTGTTCACGGCCGACCCGCGGATCGTGCCCGACGCGCGCAAGCTGCCGACGGTCTCCTTCGAGGAGATGCTCGAGATGGCCGCGTCGGGCGCCGGCGTGCTGCAGCTGCGCTCGGTCGAGTACGCGCGCAACCACGGCGTGCGCATCCACTGCCGCTCGTCATTCGAAGAGGCGCCAGGTACCGTTGTCGTCGCAGAGGGAGAAACGATGGAGCAGCCGCTGATCACAGCCGTCACGCATTCGACCTCCGAGGCGCGGGTGACGCTGATCGGCGTGCCCGACGAGCCCGGCGCGGCCGCGCGCATCTTCGACGGCGCTCGCCGAGGTGAACATCAACGTCGACATGATCGTGCAGAACGAGCCGTCGTCGGCCGGCGGCAGGGCGGAGATCTCGTTCACGGTCCCGCGCGAGGACCTGCGCACCGCGCGCGCGGCGCTGCGAGCCGCTGACCGGCGAGTCGTTCGCCGAGCTGATCGCGCACGAGGAGATGGGCAAGGTCTCGATCGTCGGCGCCGGCATGCGCTCGCACCCGGGCGTCGCGGCGAAGGTCTTCGACGTGCTCGCGCGCGAGCAGCGTGAACATCGAGCTGATCGCGACCTCGCCGATCAAGATCTCCTGCGTGATCGACCGCGAGCGCGTGCCGCAGGCGGTGCAGGCTGCTGCACAGCGCCTTCGAGCTGTCCGGCCCGGGCACGGTGGGCGAGGAAGAGCCGTTCAAGGCGCGCCAGACGCTCTAGCTCGCGCAGTCCCTGAGCAAACCTGCGCATAGCTGCGCATAGCGCCGCGCGAGTTGTGAAAAGTACGCGCTATTTGCACAAAACCGGCTCGAGATGTGCAAAACTGCACGACTTCCTAGTCAGGGATGACGAATTTGCGTACGACCGAAGACGACCACGCCACTACGTTGCCAGGCACTGGCTGCTGCTGCTTACGCCCGTGTTCGGCTACAACTACTCGCGCGACGCCTACGTGCTGCGCGGCGTCGGAAGGCGCTTCGGCCCGGTGCTGCGCGCCGGACCGCCGCGCACCGCGAACGCCAGCGAAGGCGTCGCCGGCGTCGGGCAGCTGGGCCTGACGGCCGAGCGTCGGGCTGGCGCCAGGGCGGCGGGGCGGGGATGCGCGCCGCACCAGCGTAGGCGCTCAGCCGTCCGCCTCACTGCCGTCGAGCGAGCGCTGCAGCTGCTCGAGCACGCGCACGACGCGCAGCCCGCTCTGCCCGTCCGAGCGCGGCGTCTGCCCGCTGCGCACGCACTGCACGAAGTGCTCGCACTCCAGGCGCAGCGGCTCGGCGTTGGCGATGCGCGGCGAGAAGACGTCGCCCGAGCGCGTGATGTACTCGCCCCAGGAGCGCGCGTCCTCGTCAAAGCCCTTGTCGTAGACCGCCAGCTTGCCCTCGACGAGCATGTCGTCGAACGTCGCCATGCGCTCGCGCGCCGACGACCGTCAGGCGCCGCTCCTTGTGCGGGTCAAGCCACGACAGGTGCAGGTGCGCGACGATCCCCGAGGGGAAGCGCAGGTAGCAGAAGACGACGTCCTCGACGCCCTCGCGCACGTAGGAGGCGCCCTGCGCGAGTGCACTCGCTCGGGCTCCTCGCCGATCAGATGCAGCGCGACCGACACGTCGTGCGCGCCGAGGCTCCACAGCGCGTTCTCGTCGGCGCGCAGCTACGCCGAGGTTCAGGCGGTTGCCGTACAGGTAGTAGCAGCGGCCCGAGCTCGTCGCTCGTCGATCGAGCTCCTTCAGGCGCGCGACCGCCGGGTGGTACTCCAGCAGGTGGCCGACCATCAGCAGCGTGCCCGCCGCGTCGGCGGCCGGCGACGGCCGCTTCGGCGTCGGCGGCGTTCGTCGCCAGCGGCTTCTCCACGAAGCAGTGCTTGCCGGCCTGCGCCACGCGCGATCGCCAGCTCGGCGTGCGTCGGCACGGGCGTGGCCAGCACGACGGCGTCGAGCTCGTCGTCCTGCGAGCAGCTCGCTCGAGCTCGCCGGTCGTGCGCGCGCCGGGGAACGGCGCTCGCGAGGCGCTCGCGCGCGCCGGCGTCGGCGTCGCACAGCCAGCGCAGCTCGCAGCCCTCGATCGCGCGCGAGGTTGCGCGCGATGTTCGGGCCCCAGTAGCCGAGGCCGACGACGCCGACGCGCACGGGCGCTTGCCTCGGGCTCACGGGGCTCGCTCACGCGCCGCGCCTCGCGCCGAGCGCGCCCAGCGCGCCGATCGCCTGCGACGCAGCGCTCGGCCGCGTGCCCGTCGCCGTACAGCTCGGGCCGCTCGCCGGGCGGCTCGGCCGCGAGCGCCGCCAGCGCCGCGCCGGCGTCGAGGTCGACGAGCGTGTTCCAGCCGGCGGCGACCGTCTCGACCCACTCGGTGTTCGCGCGCAGCGTCACGCAGGGCACCCCGGCAAGGTACGCCTCCTTCTGGACGCCTCCGGAGTCGGTGAGCACGGCGCGCGCCTGGCACAGCAGCGCGCTGAACTCGACGTAGCCGAGCGGCTCGCTCACGTGCAGGCCGTCGATCGCGCCGAGCCGCTCGCTCAGCTCCGGACTCGCGCAGCCGCGCGCGCGTGCGCGGGTGCAGCGGCAGCACGACCGGCGCCGGCAGCGCGGCGATCAGCTCGACGCAGCGCGCGCAGGCGCTCGCGGATCGTCGACGTTGCCGGCGCGGTGCGCGGTCAGCAGCAGGTACTCGCCGCGGCTGCACGCCGTGCGCGGCCGAGCGTCTCGCTGTCGGCGCGCGCCGAGGGCTGGCGGCGCATCGCGACGTCGACCATCACGTCGCCGACGACCTCCACGCGCCCGCGCGACGGACTCGGCGCGCAGGTTCTCGGCGGCGGTCTCCGACGGGCACAGCAGCAGCGTCGAGAGGTGGTCGGTGAGCACGCGGTTGAGCTCCTCGGGCATGCGCCGGTCGAACGAGCGCATGCCGGCCTCGACGTGCACGACCGGCATGCCGGCCTGCGCCGCCGCGAGCGCGCCGGCGAGCGTCGAGTTGGTGTCGCCGTAGACGAGCACCGCGTCGGGTGCGAGCTCGGCGAGCAGCGGCTCGAGCGCGGCCGAGCATGCGCGCCGTCTGCGCGGTGTTCGAGCCGCCGCCGATGCCCAGCTCGCGGTCGGGCCGGGCGAGGCCGAGCTCGGCGAAGAACACGCGCGAGAGCGAGTCGTCGTAGTGCTGGCCGGTGTGCACGAGCACCTCCTCGTGGCGCTCGCGCAGCGGCCCCGACACGGCCGCCGCCTTGATGAACTGCGGCCGGTTGCCGACGACCGTGAGGATCTTCACGGGCGCAGCCTATGCGCTTGCGTCGTCAGTGTCCGGGGCCTCGGCGAGGAATGCCTCGATCAGCTGCCGGGTGTCGCAGCGGGCGCTCGAGGAAGAACAGATGCCCGGTCCCCTCGATGATGCGCAGTGTCGAGCCCGGAATGCGCTCGGCCAGCAGCTCGCTGCTCGGCGCCGGGGATCACGCGGTCGTCGTCGCCGGTGAGGATCAGCGTCGGCGCGGCGATCGCCGGCCAGGCGCTCGCCGGCGTCGTGGGCGAGCACCGCTTCGATCTGGGCCGCTGTAGCCGGCCGGGTCCTGCACGTCGCGCTGACTTCTTCTCGATGAACGCCTGCGAGCAGCGTCGGATCGACCTCGGTGGCGAAGGCGAACGGCGCGAGCGTCCGCATCGCGCAACGGCCCAGTCGTCGGTCTGCAAGCGCGAACGCGCGGCCCGCCTCGCGCGGCTGCGGCGCGGCGTAGCGCACGCCCGCGTGCGTGCAGCCGAGGATCAGCCGCCGCACGCGCTCGGGCCAGCCGAGCGCGAGCTCCTGGGCGATCATGCCGCCCATCGACATGCCGAACACGTCGGCGCGCTCGATGCCCAGGTGGTCGAGCAACGCGACGCGCGTCGCCGGCGAGCTGCCGGGTGCGTGTACGGGCCGGCGGTCACCGTCGATCGACCGCTGCCGCGGTTGTCGTACGCGATCACGCGGCGCGGACTCGCTGAGCGCGCTCGGCCAGCGCGGCCCAGTCGTCGGCGATCGCCGGAATGCCTGCGATCAGCAGCAGCGGCTCGCCCTCGCCGCGCTCCTCGTAGTGCAGCTCGATCCGCTCGTGCTCCGGATGTCTCGAGCTCGGCGAGCGGCATCGCCGCGAGGCTTACCAGCCGGCCGCAGCGCTCGGCAGCCGCGCCGACGACCGACGTCGACCAGTCGATCACCGAGTCGGGCGCACGACGTGGCGGCTCATGCCGAGCTCCTTCGGCTCCAGGCCGAGCGCGAGGCCGACGAGCTGGGGCAGGTGCAGCACCGGCATGTCGAGCTCGCGGCCGACCGTCTTCTCGGCCAGCGGCTGCTGCAGGTCGAGGTTCAGGTGGCACAGCGGGCACGGCGTCACCAGGCAGTCGGCGTCGGCGTCGACCGCGTCGCCGAGGTGGCGGCCGGCCTGCTTCAGCGAGGCCTCCTTGTTCATCGTGATGATCGGGAAGCCGCAGCACTTGCGCATGCCGGCGTAGTCGATGACGGTGCCGCCGAGCGCCTCGATGACCTGGTGCAGGTAGTCGTCGCGCGGGTGCTCGTCGTCGATCCCCAGGCGCGTCGCGCGGGCGCACGATGTAGCAGCCGTAGAACGGGCCGACCTTGAGGTTCGGTCAGCGGCCGCTTGACGCGCGAGCGCAGCTCGTCCAGGCCGATCTCCTCGACCAGCAGCCAGAGGAAGTTCTTGTTGGTCAGGCCCTGTCTCGTAGGTCAGGCCCTCGCCGGCGAGCGTCTCGTTGATGTGCGCGCGGTACTCGGCGTTGGCGTCCAGGCGCTCCTGGCACTCGCTCTGCGCGCCCTGGCAGGTCGAGCAGATGTTCATCATCAGCTCCGCGCCGTCGACCTGCTGGGCGAGCGCGAACGTGCGCGCGTTGAGCGTGTCGGCGAGCTCCTGGTTGTGCTCGGCGATCACGCCGGCGCCGGTGCAGCAGGCGCGGTCGAGCTCGACCAGCTCGATGTCCAGCAGCGGCGCGACCTGCGCCATCGAGCCGTGCAGCTCGGGCGTGAAGCCGCGGCTGACGCAGCCGGGCCAGTAGGCGACCTTCATTGGCGCTGCCTCCGCGTGTCGAGCGGCTCGCTCGTCGAGCTCGACTGCTGCGGCGTCCTGCGTCGCTCGCCGGCGATGTACAGGTTCAGCTCGAAGCGCTCGCTCGCGGCCCTCGACCTTGTCGTAGATCGCCTGCACGGCCTTCAGGTCGTCCTTGGGGATCTTGTGCGGTTTGAGCGCGCCCATCGGCGTGACCTTGCCGCGCAGCAGCGCCTTGACGATCGACGGCAGCGAGCTGAGCAGCTCTTTGCCGGCGGCGCGGCGCGAATTTGCCGAACCACGAGTTGCCGCCGTAGGAGCGCGGCAGCAGCTCGGCCTCCCACAGCAGGCCGTTGTCCTTGATCAGCGTCATGAACGCCGCCTCGTGGCGCTCGCCGTTGTTGCGGTCGACGATGTGGTGGTCGTTGCCGTCGCGATGCGGCGCAGGCGCATGATCTGGCCCATCGGGTTGACGTCCTTGGGGCAGGCCTCGACGCACTTGAAGCAGTGCGTGCAGTCGAAGATGCCCTGCGGGTCCTCGGCGAGGTCGTTGAGGCGCTCGAACTGCTGGTCGTCGCGCGGGTCGCCGACGAAGCGGTAGGCCTTGGCCAGCGCGGCCGGGCCGATGAAGCCGCGGGTCGACCTCCATCGCCAGGCAGTCCGACACGCAGGCGCCGCACTGGATGCAGGCCATCGACTGCGTGACGTCGACCATGTTCTCGCGCGGCACGATGTACTCGCGCTCGGGCACCGGCTGCTTGGCGATCAGCCACGGCGTGACGCGCTGGACCTTCTTCCAGTGGACCGCGTCCATGTCGACGATCAGGTCCTTGATGCACGGGCATGTTGCCCATCGGCTCGATCTCGATGACGCCGTCGCGCGACGCCGGCCAGCGCGGCGTCGAGATGCGTGTGGCAGGCGAGCGCCGGTTCGCCGTTGACGCGCACGCCGCAGGAGCCGCAGATCGCCTGCGCGACAGGAGCAGCGGATGCCGATCGAGCCGTCGAAGCGGTCTTTGGCCTGCAGGATCGCCTCGAGCACCGAGCGGTGCGGCTCGAGCTCGATCGTGTGCTCGTCCCAGTAGGGCGCCTCGCCGGACTCCGGGTCATAGCGGCGCAGGCGCAGCGTGAACTCCTCGGGTGCCGTGTGCGCTTGGCGCTGCTGTCTCGGCCATCAGTACTTCCTCTCCTCGGGCTGCCACTGGGTGATCGTCACCGGCGAGTAGCTGACCTCGGGCCCGTCGTCGTCGAGCGTGATGTCGATGTGCTTGAGCCACTCCTCGTCGTTGCGCTCGGGGAAGTCGGTGCGGAACTGCGCGCCGCGCGACTCCTTGCGCTCGATCGCGCCGACGACGGTCGTCTCGGCGCAGTCGATCATGTAGCCGAGCTCGATCGCGCCGAGCACGTCCTGGTTGAAGACCGTGCCGCGGTCGTCGATCCACGCGCTCGTCGGCCTCCTCCTTCAGGCGCGCGATCGTCTCGCAGCGCGCTCTGCAGGCCCTCCTCGTCGCGGAACACGGCGGCGTATTGCGTTCATCATCGTCGCCGAGCTCGTCCTTGATCTCCGAGACGCGCCGGCCGTCGCGCGGGCGGTCGATGATCGCGTCGATCGCGTCGGAGTCGCGGCGCAGCTGCGCGTGCGTGTCGATCTCGCGGCATCGCCATGCTCGCCGCGCGCGCGCGCCGCGTGCTCGCCCGAGCGGCGGCCGAAGATCAGCGTGTCCAGCAGCGAGTTGGCGCCGAGGCGGTTGCCGCCGTGGACCGACACGCAGGCGACCTCGCCGGCCGCGTACAGGCCCTCGATCGGCGTCTGCCCGTCGATGTCGGTCTTCACGCCGCCCATGATGTAGTGCTGGCCGGGGCGGATCGTGATCGGCTCGCGCGTGATGTCCACGCCGGCGAAGTCCTTGCCGAGGTTGACGATCTCGCGCAGCGCCTCCAGCGTGCGCTTGCGCGGCACGACGGTCACGTCGAGGTAGATGCCCGTGCCGCCCGGCCCGACGCCGCGGCCCTCGTTGATCTCGATCTGCTCGGCGCGCGAGACGACGTCGCGCGAGGCCAGCTCCATCTTGTTCGGCGCCGTACTTCTCCATGAAGCGCTCGCCCTCGGAGTTGAGCAGGTGCGCGCCCTCGCCGCGCGCGCCCTCGGTGATCAGGATGCCCGTCTCGACCAGGCACGTCGGGTGGTACTGGACCATCTCCATGTCCATCAGCGGCGCGCCGGCGCGGTAGGCCATGCGCGATGCCGTCGCCGGTCACGATCAGGCCGTTGGTCGTCGGCTTGTAGACCTGGCCGGCGCCGCCGCAGGCGAGGATCACGTTCTTGGCGGTGAAGGCCTCCATCGCGCCCGCTGCGCACGTCGCGCGCGATCACGCCGCAGCAGCGGCCCTCGCTCGTCGCTGCAGCAGCGAGGTCGTGAACCACTCCTCGTAGCGCTCGACCGTCTCGTGGTGCTTCATCAGCTGCTCGTAGAGCACGTGCAGCAGCGCCTGGCCGGTGATGTCGGCGACGTAGGCGGTGCGCTTCATCGAGGCGCCGCCGAACGCGCGCAGGTCCATCTCGCCGCTGCTCGTTGCGGTGGAAGGTGACGCCCATGTGCTCGAGGTGCATGACCTCGCCGGGCGCCTCCGAGCACATCACTTCGATCGCGTCCTGGTCGCCGAGGAAGTCCGAGCCCTTGACCGTGTCGTAGGCGTGGCGAGTGCCAGTCGTCGTCGACGCTGATCGCCGCGTTGATCCCGCCGGCGGCCGCGACCGAGTGCGAGCGCACGGGGTGGACCTTGCTCATGATCGCCACGCTGGCGCCGCTCGCGGGCGGCGGCGAGGGCCGCGCGCTGGCCTGCGAGACCGGCCCCGATGATCAATACGTCGTGTGCTGGCATGGCTCTCTGAGGTCGGCTACGTGGGCGAAGGGGGGTCGCTGCGCCGGCAGGACTCTATAACGCTTGAGCGCTCGCGACCGTCGTCACGCTCAGGTCGCGGCGCGCAGCGCGCGGCGCACCTCGGCGAGCGTCACGACGCCGCGCAGCACGCCGTCCTGATCGACCGCGACCATCGCTCCGAGGCGTCCGAGGCCCTCCGATCCGAGCAGCGATTCCAGCGGTTCGGCCTCGTCGATGCGCACGTGCACGTCCTCGTCGAGCACGTCCACGACGGGCAGCGCCGGGCGCCCGGCGGAGATCTCCGCGTCGACGCGCGCGGCGCGCACGACGCCGAGGAAGTGGCGCGCCGGGTCGACGACCGCGAACCACGGCCAGCGGTAGCGCAGGAAGAACTGCTCGTGCGCGTCGAGCAGCGTCGCGCCGGCCGGGATCGTCACCGGCTCGCGATCCATGATGTCGGCGACGGTGATGCTCTGGATGCGCGTGCCGACCACGCCCTGGACGACCGCCGCGCCGGCCGCCTGGTAGAGGAAGTAGGCGAGCAGGATGCACCAGACGCCCGGCCGAGCCGACGCCGTCGGCGAGCCACCACAGCCCGAGCGCGCCGAGCACGCAGCGCGAAGCCCTGCCCGGCGCGGCCGGTCGCGTGCGTCGCGCGGTTGCGATCGCCGGTGCGCCACCAGATCGCGGCGTGCGCGATGCGCCCGCCGTCGAGCGGGAACGCGGGCACGAGGTTGAACACGAGCACGAGCACGTTGATCGTCGCCAGCCAGCTCAGCCACACGAGCGCGGGCGTCGCGTGCGCGCCTTCTTCGCCGACGGCCAGTTCGAAGAACGTCTTCGAGCCGGTCGATCAGCAGCCGCCCGGCGACGATGCAGGCGACGATCACGCCGAGCGTCACGAGCGGGCCGGCCGCGGCGACGCGGAACTCCGTGCTTGGGGTCGTTGGACTCCTCGGTGCGCGTGATGCCGCCGAGCGCCCACAGGTCGATGCCGGCTACCTGCAGGCCGCTGCGCCGGGCGACGAGCGCGTGGCCGAGCTCGTGCAGCACGAGCGAGACGAAGAACGACAGCACCGAGGCGACGGCCACGAGATAGGCGGTCGTGCGCGAGCCGCCGAGCTGGCTGTGGAAGATCGGCGTGACGAAGATGATGAAGACGAACAGCACGACGAACCAGCTGATGCCGACGCCCACGCGGATGCCGAAGATGCGGGCGAGCTGGAAGTTCGTGCGCGGCGCCATCGCAACCAATGGTACGGGCCGGTGGACCGGTCACCGCGGCTATGCGTGACCGTGTGCCAGCTCGGCGCTGCTCGCGGGCATGTGCTCGGCGTCGGGCACGCGATCGTCGAAGGCGACCGTCCGGTCGCGTCCGCTGCGCTTGGCCTGATACAGCGCCGAATCGGCCCGCTGCATGCAGTGCTCGATCGCGGCCGGGGCAGCGCACGCCGACACGCCGGCGCTGACGCGCACGAGCGGCGTCCCGTCGGGGTCGGACGCGGCGAGCGCACGCCGTACTCGCTGGGTGAACGCCTCGGCCTCGTGGCGCGTCGGTCAGCGGCAGCAGCACGGTGAACTCCTCGCCGCCTACGCGCGCAGCGACGTCGGTCCTCTCGCACGAGCCCGCTGATCACGGCGCCCGTTCGTGCGAGCACGCGGTCTCCCATCTCGTGACCCCACTCGTCGTTGACGCGCTTGAAGTAGTCCAGGTCGAACGTGACGAACGCCAGCGATCCGCCGGCTCGCCTGCGTGTGCGCCAGCGCCAGCGCGGCGCGTTCATCGAAGCCGCGTCGGTTGAGCAATCCGGTCAGCGCATCCGTCCGCGACTCGGCGGCGAGCTGCGCGACGAGCGACTCGTTGCGGTGCATCAGCGCGAGCGCGACCAGGGCGACGAGCGACACGCCGGTCATCACGTCGACCCAGCGCGCCGGGAAGGCACTGGCGGCCGGCAGCGAGACCAGCACGAGCGCGTGGGCGAGCCCGACGCAGGCGATGATCGCGGCTGCGCCGCGGCGACCGAAGAAGAACGTCATCCACAGCGCTGGCAGCGTGTACAGGACGGCGCCGTCGCCGGCGGCGGGCGTCGCGGCGAGCGCGATTGCCGTGAGCGCCACCCCGAGCGGCCCAAGCAGCGCCAGCGCCCAGCGTGGAAGTCGCGGTCCGGCGATCAGCAGGAACGTGCAGGTCGCGATCACGGCGAGCACGGGCGCGAGCGCGAAGGAGGGGTCGCGCGGCAGCAGCCCCTCGATCAAGCCGTCGAGCGCCGCCGCGCCGTACATGGCGGCGGCGGTGCAGGCCATCAGGCGTTTGTCCATGCGCAGACTGCGCATCGCAGGGTGCATCACAGATCTATCGGCTGCAACGGCCCCGAACGTCAGCGACTACGGCCGACGAGGACACTTCGCGGGCTCCGCGCGCTCTCTCGTGGCGGGCCGGCCGCTAGTGGCTCGACGTGCCTCAGCGGTCGACGTCGGGCAGGGCGCGCTCGATGATCGCCCCGAAGTCGCTGCCGGCGGGCAGCGTGCCGTACTCCAGGCCGCCGTCGCCGGCCAGGCGCGAGGCGCAGAAGGCGTCGGCGACGGCCGGCGGGGCGTGGCGCACGAGCAGCGAGCCCTGCAGGCACAGCGCCATGCCTTCGACGACGCGGCGGGCGCGCCTCTCGAGCGTGGCCGGGTCGCTGAAGCGCTGCTTCAGCCCGTCGACGCGCGCGTCGAGGCGCGCGTCGGCGCCGCTGGCCTGCTCGACCTCGTCCAGGAAGACCTCGAGCGAGCGCGGCGAGCGCGTCAGCGCGCGCAGCACGTCGAGGCTCATCACGTTGCCCGAGCCCTCCCAGATCGAGGCCAGCGGCGCCTCGCGGTACAGGCGCGGCATGCCCGACTCCTCGACGTAGCCGTTGCCGCCGAAGCACTCCAGCGACTCGAACGCGTGGTTGGGAGCGCGCTTGCAGCTCCAGTACTTGCCGACGGCCGTCGCCAGGCGCTTGAACAGCTGCGCGTCGGTCTCGTTCTCGCCGTCGTCCGCGTCGGCCTGGGCTTCGTCGTAGGCGCGCGCCAGGCGCATCGCCAGCGCCGTCGTGGCCTCGGACTCGATGCACAGGTCGGCGAGCACGTTGCGCATCAGCGGCTGGTCGATCAGCGTCTTGCCGAAGGCGGCGCGGTGCGCGGCGTGGTGGGTGGCCGAGGCGACGCCGCTGCGCATCCCGGCGGCGGCGCCGATCACGCAGTCCAGGCGCGTGTGGCCGACCATCTCGATGATCGTCGGCACGCCGCGGCCGGGCTCGCCGACCATCCGCGCCCAGGCGCCGTGGAGCTCGACCTCGGAGGAGGCGTTGGAGTGGTTGCCGAGCTTGTCCTTCAGGCGCTGGATGTGAAACGCGTTGCGCGAGCCGTCGGGCAGGATGCGCGGCATCAAGAAGCACGACAGGCCCTCGTCGGCCTGCGCGAGCACGAGGAACATGTCGGACATCGGCGCCGAGCAGAACCACTTGTGCCCGACGATC
Source organism: uncultured Solirubrobacteraceae bacterium (assembly GCA_963714215.1). Taxonomy (GTDB): domain Bacteria; phylum Actinomycetota; class Thermoleophilia; order Solirubrobacterales; family Solirubrobacteraceae; genus Palsa-744. The sequence continues at coordinate 449,997 of CAVQNP010000001.1, read as the reverse complement.
TCGTACTCGGCGCCGGCGCCGCCGCCGTTCAGCGCACGCGCGACGGTCGTGTTGGCGCGCACGTCGGAGCCGCCCTGCTTCTCGGTCATCGCCATGCCCGAGATCGCGCTGCCCTTCTCGCTCGCCGGGACCAGGCGTGGGTCATAGCTCGTGGCCGTCAACAGCGGCTCCCACTCGGCTGCCAGCTCGGGCTGGGCGCGCAGCGCGGGGATCGCGGCGAAGGTCATCGTGATCGGGCAGCAGAAGCCGGCCTCGGCCTGCATCGCGGTCATGTACAGCGCGGCGCGCGCGGTGTGCGGCGAGGCCTCCTCGCTCGTCCACGGCAGCGAGTGCAGCTCGTGGTCGACGCCCATCGGCATCAGCTGGTGCCAAGCGGGGTGGAACTCGACCTCGTCGATGCGGTTGCCGTAGCGGTCGAAGGTGTGCAGCACGGGCTTGTTCTCGTTGGCCAGGCGGCCCCATTCCTGCTGCGGCTCGCCGCCGACCAGGCGGCCGAGCGCGGAGGCGCGCTCGCGCACCCAGCCGGCCCCCTCGCGCTCGGTCGCCTCGACGAGCGGGATGTTGCTCTCGAACACGTCCACGCCCTGCAGCGGCGGCGCCTGGTTGAAGACCGTGTGGGTCTTCCACGGCGCGTCGCCGACGGCGGCTCGCGGCATCGTGCTGGCCATGCGGACAGTCTCGCAGAGATCGCCCGGTCCGTGGCGCTCGCCACCGCCGCGCGATCCGGCGCAGCCGAGCCGTGCCGTCCCCGCTCGCGGATAGCCTGTGTGGATGCTTGCGGGGGTAGGCAAATCGATCGTCGCGCGATGTGCTCGCCGGCGCCTTGCGTGCGCGTCGGTGTCGGCTTTCGCAGTCTCGCTCTCGCTCGCGAGCAGCGCAATCGCAGCGCCCTCGCTCGCGCCCTCACCGCCGCAACAGCCGACGATCGCCTACGTGACCCAGTCGGGGACCTCGCCGCCGCTGGTCTGGACGATGCACAGCGACGGCTCGCAGAAGACGAGCCTCGGCGAAGGCTTCTCGCCGCAGATCTCGCCCAACGGCCAGCAGGTGGGGGTCTCGCTGTTCGGCGCCGGCGCCAGCGAAACGGGCCCAGCGCTGGGGGTTTACTCGACGACGGGCGCGCCGCGGCAGACGTACCTGAGCCTGAAAGGCGAAACGGCCCAGCCGCTGAGCTGGTCGCCGGACGGCCGCTATCTCGCGGTCGACGTGCAGTCGACGGCGCTGAAGCACGGAGCCCAGCTGTCGGGCCTCGGCATCCTCGATACGCAATCGGCGAAGCTGAGCATGATCGCCCACGGACAGCCGTTCGGCGCGAGCTTCGCGCCGAACGGCAGCGATGAAATCGTCTACGGCCTCGCACACTCGCAGTCGCTGACGGCGCGCGTGAACATCTTCCGCGCGAAACCTGACGGCTCGGGCACGGTGGCGCTGACGCGCGACGGGCGCAGCCTGTTCCCGCTGTGGGGCCCGGGTGCGATCGCCTACGACCGTGAGCGCCTGCGCCGCCAGGACGCGCCGGTCTATGAGATCTGGCTGCGCTCTTCGAAGGGAAGGACGCGTCGCCTGACGAACGTCCGCGTGCGCTCGCTGGTCTCGGGCTTGATCCCGGTGGCCTTCTCGGCCGACGGGAGCAAGCTGCTGGCGCAGTTCGTGGGGCAGGACACGAGCGAAGCGTGGGCTGTGAGCGTGGCTTCGGGCCGCGCCCGCCGCCTGACTCCGAAAGGCGCCCGCCTACCGTTGCAGGCGGCGGGTCTCTCGACGGACGGCACCACGGTGCTGGTCAACGAAGGCGGAGTCGACGGCCCGGCTTCCGAAGGCCGTGTCGCGACGCTGCCGTTCGCCGGCGGTCACTCGACGGTGCTGGTCGCGCGCGGCTCGCAGGCCAGCTGGAACGGCTGACAACCGCCGCTCGCGTCACGGCGCCGACGGCCGCAGCCCGCGTCACCGGCGCCGGGGCGCCCGCTGGGCGCTATGCCGATGCGCGTCCTGCGCGCAGCGCAGAGTCCTCTCGCCGTCGCTAGATAGCATCGGCGGCCCCACCCGCAAACGCCCCGAGGACGAGACATGCCCAAGATCAAGGTGAAGAACCCCGTCGTGGAGCTCGACGGCGACGAGATGACGCGGATCATCTGGTCGTTCATCAAGGACAAGCTGATCGTCCCTTACCTGGACGTCGAGCTGAAGTACTTCGACCTCGGCATCGAGAGCCGCGACGCGAGCGAAGACCGCATCACGGTGGAGGCGGCGGAAGCGATCAAGCAGTACGGGGTGGGGGTCAAGTGCGCGACGATCACGCCTGACGAGGCGCGCGTGCAGGAGTTCGGCCTGAAGGAGATGTACCGCTCGCCGAACGGCACGATCCGCAACGTCCTCGGCGGCGTGATCTTCCGCGAGCCGATCGTGATCAAGAACGTGCCGCGCCTGGTAGCTGGCTGGACGAAGCCGATCGTGATCGGCCGCCACGCCTTCGGCGACCAGTACCGCGCGACCGACATGGTCGTCCCGGGCGAGGGCTCGCTGACGCTCACGTTCACGCCCAAGGACGGCAGCGAGCCGATCGAGCTCGACGTGTACGACTTCCCGGGCGGCGGCATCGCGCTGGCGATGTACAACCTCGACGACTCGATCCGCGATTTCGCGCGCGCCTCGTTGCGCTACGGCCTCGATCGTGGATACCCGGTCTACCTGTCGACGAAGAACACGATCCTCAAGCGCTACGACGGTCGTTTCAAAGACCTCTTCGAAGAGATCTACGAGGCGGAGTTCAAGGGCGACTTCGAGGCTGCCGGGATCACCTACGAACACCGCCTGATCGACGACATGGTGGCGGCGGCGCTGAAGTGGGAAGGCGGCTACGTGTGGGCGTGCAAGAACTACGACGGCGATGTGCAGTCGGACACCGTCGCGCAGGGCTTCGGCTCGCTGGGTCTGATGACGAGCGTGCTGATGACGGCCGACGGCAAGACGGTCGAGGCGGAGGCGGCGCACGGCACTGTCACGCGCCACTACCGCCTGCATCAGCAGGGCAAGCCGACCTCGACCAACCCGATCGCATCGATCTTCGCGTGGACGCGGGGCCTGGAGGCGCGGGGGCGGATGGACGAGACGCCGGAGGTGAGCGAGTTCGCGCAGACGCTCGAGCGCGTCTGCGTGCAGACGGTGGAAGAGCGGCAAGATGACCAAGGACCTCGCCCTGCTGATCGGCCCGGACCAGGCGTGGCAGACGACTGAGGAGTTCCTTGCCTCGATCGACGAGAACCTGAGAGTGGCGATGGCGTGAGCTGAGCCGCTCCGCCTCCAAGATCGCCCTGCGATGGCACTGCGAAGGCCATCAATCGATAGATAAATAAAAAAATCCGGCAACGATGTTGCCCGAGAAACCGCATCAGGAGATGACATGAGCAATCCCGTCAAAGTCACAGTCACCGGCGCCGCCGGGCAGATCGGCTACAGCATCGTCTTCCGCATCGCCAGCGGCCAGCTGCTCGGCCCCGACCAGCCGGTCGACCTGCGCCTGCTCGAGATCCCGCAGGCGATGGGCGCGCTCGAGGGCGTCGCGATGGAGCTCGTCGACTGCGCCTTCCCGCTGCTGACGGGCCTCGATCTGCACGACAATGCGGAGGACGCGTTCGACGGCGTCAACGTGGCGCTGCTGGTCGGCTCGCGCCCGCGTACGAAAGGGATGGAGCGCGCGGAGCTGCTCTCGGAGAACGGCAAGATCTTCACGGGGCAGGGCAAGGCGCTGAACGCAAAGGCTGCGTCTGACGTAAAGATCCTCGTGGTCGGCAACCCGGCCAACACGAACTGCCTGATCGCGATGAACAACGCGCCGGACATTCCCCGCGAGCGCTTCACGTCGATGATGCGCCTCGACCACAACCGCGCAATCGCGCAGCTGGCGAACAAGCTCGAGTGTCCCACGACCGACGTCAGTCAGATGGGCGTGTGGGGCAACCACTCGCCGACGATGTACCCGGACCTGTTCCACGCGAAGGTGCGCGGTGAGCTGGCGGCGGGTGTGGTCGACGACCAGGCGTGGATCGAAAGCGACTTCCTGCCGAACGTCGGCAAACGCGGCGCGGCGATCATCGAGGCGCGCGGCGCATCGAGCGCGGCGTCGGCGGCAAGCGCGGCGATCGATCACGTCAGCGACTGGATCAAAGGCACGAACGGCGGCTGGGTCTCGATGGGCATCCCCTCGGACGGCTCGTATGACATACCGGAGGGCTTGATCAGCGGCTTCCCATGCACCTGCGACGGTGGCGAGTACAAGATCGTCGAGGGCATCGAGCTCGATGCGTTCTCACGCGAGAAGATCGACGCTTCCGTACTGGAGCTGACCGAGGAGCGCGACACGGTCAAAGAGCAGGGTCTGATCTAGCCTCTCCGGCCACAGCCGCCGCTGGCCGGTAGTTGCGGCTGCAAGTTATTGAGAAACAGAAAGGGCGCGGTCTCGAAGACCGCGCCCTTTGCCGTTCTATTAACCGAAATCCTTTTCGAAAAGCCAATGTCCGCCGACGAGGCGGAGGCCTTATGTCAAGTGCAATTCCGTCCTGCCTCGGGCAGCGGAATTGCCTGAGTCAGCCGTGAAGGGCGACGGATCGGGGTTCCTGACAAGGACGCAGGGAGCGTTGCGTGCTGGCCGATCAGTCGATCGCATTAGATCGTCGATCGGTAGCACGCGAGCTGGCCGATCGGAGATCGCATCTGATCTCCGATCGGTAAGGACACAGTCAGGGGCCCCGAGACTAGCCCTTCGGGTGCCAACCGCGGCCTTGCTTGCTGACCTTGTTTTCCTGCTCCAGCCCAGGCAGCACGCGGTAGAGGTAGTTCTGCTTGATACCCATCTTGGCGGCGAGCTCGGGGATCGTGATGCCCGGCTGGCCCTGCACGAAGGACAGTGCCTCAGCTGCGCGCGTGCCGCTGCCTTTGCGGCGTCCAGCGCGACGGCCGGCCGGCCGTCCTGCCGGCCTGCCCGCTTTTTTGCGTCCCGCTTTGGCGGGCGCGGCAACGGCGGCTTTGCGGCTCACCGAGCCGCGCGGGCGGCCGGGGCCGCGGCGACGAGGGGCTGTTGCGGTCACGGTCGCAGCCGTGCCACCGACACCCTCCAGCGCCGAAGCGGCTGCCTCGAGGCGGTTGTACTCGTCGACGGCCGGCTTGAGCTCCTTCAGCCGTTCAGCGATCTCTTTGCGCTTCTCATCAAGGAAGTCGGTCACAGTCAATCCTCTTCACTAGGTAAAAACGCCCTAAAGCATCTTGCCGATCCACTCAGGGCAACATTCGGACGAACTCACCTTACTAGCTCTTCACAGGTGAGCTGGCCCGATGCTACTTCTCTACATATGAACGCAGGCGCGCAAGCGTGCGCTTGGCCTCTCGTTCGGGCATGCCTCCAACCAGCGCACGGCTGACCAAGGCGCCGATCGGACCGAGCGGCGGGCGGAACTCGTTGCGGTAGTCAAAGCGCGTTTTCCCGTCATCGCCACTCAACACATATTCGGTACGCGCACGTGAGCGTGCCGGCCCCCGGCCCTCCCACACGGCCTTGCTACCGGGCTCGCACTCGACCAGGCGCCAGTGAACATCGAGGCTCACGCCGCGCATATGTATCTGCTGCTCCATCTCATAACCGACGCGCGGCGGCCCATCGTCGGCATGCACGAGCTTGCGGTGAATCGTCACCCAATCGCGCAGCCGCTCGGGGTCCATCACGAACTGCCAGACGCGCTCGCGCGGCGCGGCGATCTGCGTGGAGACGGTGACGACGCTCATCAGCGCGCCGCCAGGCGCTCTGTGGCTTCCCACTCGCCGAGCGCATGTTCGACTGCGGCGTTGAAGCTGTGCAGGCGAACGCCCAGGAGCTCCTCGGCATGGTCGTCGGCGGGCAGCAGGTCGGCTTGCAGACTCTCCATCAACGGCACCACGAGATCTGGATCCTCGCTTGCGATTGCGGCAGCCACGCGCGCTGTGAAGGCAGTCGCGCTGACACCGATTCCGAGGGCCGGGCGGTACACCATCATCAGATCAGCGATCCGCTCGATCATCTCGCCGTAGGACAGCACGTCGGGGCCGCCGACGTCGAGCGAGCGACCGCTGACATCGGCGCTCGCCGCCGAGACGAGCATCTCGGCGATGTCACGCTCGTCGATCGGCCGCGTGCGGTAGCGCCGCCAGGCGGGCAACGCGAGCACGCGCATGCGCTCGACGAGGTGCACGAGCAGGCGGAATGAGCGCGAGCGCGCACCGATCACGATCGACGCGCGCAGTGCGACCGAGTCGGGGACGGCCGCCATCAGGACGTGCTCGACCTCCTTGCGACTTGCCAGATGACGCGAGCGCGTCTGGTCGCGGGAGTCGCCGAGCAGACCGCCGAGGTACACGATCCTCTGCACGCCGCGATCGGCTGCCGCGGTGGCGAAGTTCTCGGCGGCAAGACGCTCGCGCTCCTGAAACGGTCCCTGCCCGGCGCCGGCGCGCTCCATCGAGTGGATCAGGTAGTAGGCCACCTGCACGCCGTCGAGTGCCTCGAACAGGCCCTCACCCGTGATCGCGTCGCCGCGCACCACCGGCACGTCGGCCTGCACGCGAGAGGGCGTCCGCGCCAGGGCGCGCACGTCGTATCCGCGAGACTGCAGGCGCGGCGCGAGCAGGGCGCCGATGAAGCCGCTGGCGCCGGTGAGGAGAATGCGCATCCCCCCACATGATGGCGAGTGCTCGGCCGCGAGCCCGTGGCCTGCCCTCCAGCGCCGCGATCGTTCGCAAAGTGCAGGGCGATCTGCCGGATAGTCACATCCAAGTGACTCGATTCCGGCTCTTTCCGGGTAGCAATTTGTTTTGTCTGCGATTTGCGGAGTGGCCGCATGCTGCCGCTCACCGACGATGCTTTGATGCCAGCCGTCCGTTCAATCAGATGGCTGGGAGGCAGTGGGTGGCAACGAGAACACAGGGTAAGCGGGCAGCACGCAAGGTCAGCTGCGACGAATGCTTCTTCCGCTGCAACCTGCTCTGCGCGCTCGACCTACCGGAGCCCTGCGCGACGTTCCGCCCCAACGAGGCACAGCTGCGCCCGCCGCAGCAGCTGCGCTTCGTGTTCCGCCAAGAGCGCCGCTCGCGCGCCGCTTGGTCGTTCCCCTCCGCCCAGGAGCAGGCCGCGCTGCACGCCTAGGAGGCCTCGGTCGCCCGGGTCGGCTCGTCCGCTCGCTCGGGCGCTCGGCGTTCGCTGTGTCGCGCGATCCAGTTGGCGCCTGGGGTGTCGGAGATGCCGTGCAGCAGGATCGAGCAGAACACGACGAGCGCCGTGAGGTCGAAGATGCGCACGCCGCCTGAGATGTTCTCGTCGAGCACGATCAGCGCAAAGGTCATCGAGGCGACGCCCTTCGGTCCGAACCAGCCCATGAACAGGCGCGTCGCCGCGTCCGTGGCGGTGCCCGCGAGCGACAGCCATACGGCCAGCGGGCGTGCGAGCAGGAAGACGATCGCGACGAAGACGACCGCGACCCAGCCCTCGCGCGTGAACGCATGCACCGTGAGCAGCGAGCCGAACACGAAGAAGATCCCGAGCTTGACGATTTCGATGATCTCTTCGCCGTTGCGCTCGAAGTGTGCGCGCGCGTCCGGTCGGCGGATGCCGAGCACGATCGCCGCCACGAACACCGCGATGAAGCCGTTGCCTTTCGGTGAGAGCACGGTCACGCCGTACGTGGCGAACGCCGTGCCCAGCGCGAACAGCGACTTCTGGTGCGATGGGATCGACAGCGACGCCGGCATGCCCGTCTTGCGCGGCATCAACAGCGAGGCGATCCAGCCGCAGGCGAGCCCGTAGAGGAGGCCGAGGCCGACGTCCTGCAGCACGAAGCGCCACCACACGAAGTGCCCCGAGTCGACGCTCAACGCGGCCAGGAAGGCGAGTACGGCGGGCAGCGCGAGGCCGTCGTTGAGCCCGGACTCGAGGTTCAGCGAGTGGCGCACGAGGCGCGGCACGCGCGGGTTGGTGACGATGCTCGACGTCAGCACCGGGTCGGTTGGCGCGAGCAGCGCGCCGAGCAGGAACGACTCCGTCCAGGACAGTCCGATCAGCAGACGAGCCGATGCGGCCACGATGACCGTCGTCAGCGGCATCGCCAGCACGAGCTTGCGCAGCGGCAGATGCCACGCGCGCTGCAGCATCTCGCCCTCGACCTCGAGGCCGTCGCGGAAGAGGATCACGATCAGCGCTGCGAACGCCAGATCCTCGACGAAGCTCGAGCGCGCGCGGAAGTCGATCCAGTCGAGGCCGCCGTTGCCCAGCACGAAGCCGGCGAGCACGAACAGCGCAGCCAGCGAGAGCATCGAGCGGCGCGCCAGCCCTGAGGCGAGCGCCCCGACCATCAGCAGCAGCCCCAACACCGTGACTGTCGCCTGGAACGTGGGCATCGACCGCAAGCCTCGCATGTCGGCCCCGCGTGTCCCTGCTCACTGCCGATCGGCCGCTATCGCTTGGCACCATCCGGGGTATATTTGCGATAGACCCAGCAAAGCTTCGGCAGAGACGAGGTTCGGTGATGGCAGCGAAGGACAGGATCAACAAGGCCGGCGAAGCAGCGCGAGCGGCGCAGCGCAACCGGTACCTGCAGCGTCTGCTCGAGGACGAGGAGCTGCGTGGCTCCCTGCTCACCGCGTACGGCGCCGCGCGCAGCGCGTACGGGCGCATGACCAACGGCAAGCCCGCCACGGAGGCGCTGTTCGAGGACAAGAAGCTCCAGCGCGAGCTGAAGGAGGCTGCGGACGCGTTGCGCAACGCCTCGAGCTCCCTGCGCGAGCAGCCAAAGCGTCAGCGCAAGGGCGGCATCGGCCGCTCGCTGCTGCTGCTCGCCGTGGCCGGGGTGCTTGCGATCGCGCTCAGCGAGGGCCTGCGCTCGAAGGTGCTCGACCTGCTGTTCGGGGCCGAGGAGGAGTTCGACTACAGCTCGACCACCGCTCCGGCGGAGCCCGCGCCCGCGAGCGCGCCGGCCGCCTAGTCCGGATACCGCCCGCAAGGATGAGCGCAGCGGACGCAGCGACTCTGGAGACCGACGCCGCGGAGCGTGGCTCCGCGGCGGACGGCTCCGGCGAGGCGTCCGCGGTCGGAGCGGCCGGGCGCTCGCTCTCCGGCGAGAAGGCCCAGCGGATCGTCGAGGCGATGCGTCGCAGCGTCGCGCGCCGCGGCACGGCCGGCTCGACCTTCGACCATGTCTCGCGCGAGGCCGGCGTCTCGCGCGGCCTGCTGCACTACTACTTCGGCACCAAGGAGCAGCTGCTCGTCGAGGCTGCGCGGCGCGACTGCGAGCTGCGCATGGAGCTGCTCGAGCACCAGCTCTCGGGGGCGCAGACGGCAGACGACTTCATCGACCTGATGGCGCAGAACCTGCAGGAGACAGTGCGCGAGGACCCCGAGTTCGTCACGCTCGTCTTCGAACTGTTCATGCTCTCGCGCCGCAACGAGGACATCGCAGCCGAGTACCGCGGGCTGATGCAGCGCATGCGTGGCCAAGTAGCGGCAATGCTCGCGCTCGCCCAGGGGGAGGGCATCCTGCGCCTGCACGCCGAGCCCGAGGCCGTCGCCGACGTGCTCTTCTCACTCGGCGACGGGCTCGCCCTGCGCATGCTCGCCGACCCAGACCGTGATTTCTCAGCGACCGTCCAGGCTGGGATCGTCGCCGTGCGTGCCCTGCTGACCGACTAGCAACCGACTCGCGCCCGCCGACCGACTAGCTTCAAGGCATGCCCATCTACGAGTACCGCCGCCCCGACGGGACGACGTTCGAGCTCCAGCAGTCTTTCAGCGAAGAGGCGCTGACCGTCGATCCCGACACGGGCGTGCCCGTCGAACGCGTGCTGCACCCACCCGCCGTGCACTTCAAGGGCAAGGGCTTCTACAACACCGACTACGGCACGCGCAAGCGCCAGCGCGAGACGGCCGCCGCGGCCGAGGGCTCCTCGGGCAAGGACTCCTCAGCTTCGAAGGACTCCTCCTCGAAAGAGGGTTCGTCCTCGAGCGATGGCTCGAGCTCACCCTCCTCATCGGGCGAAGGCGCCAAGGGCGAGAAGAGCGCGAGCGCGAAGGAGTCGGGCAAGTCCACGGGCGCCAAGCCCGCCGCTCCCAAGAAGGACTGACCTCAGCCGGACATGAACCGCGCGACCGCCGCGCGGCGCTCGGCTTCGGAGACGCGCAGGCCGACCTCGCCGTCGGGCAGCGTGGCGACTCCTTCGGGCTTGAGCACGCGCGTCGGCGGCGTGCCCGAGATGGCCATCGCGCCGAACAGTCCGAGCAGCGTCGGCCCGCTCATGTCCGAGATGATCGCCGGCGGCGCGTCCCACGCGATCCACGGCAGGCGCAAGAAGCTCGACGGCGAGAGCAGTCGGTCCTTCATTGCGCTGAACAGCGCCTGCTGGTGTTCGGCGCGCTGCAGGTCGGTCTCGCTGGGCGCGCACAGGTTCTCGCGTGTGCGTGCCAGCGCCAGCGCCTGCTTGCCGTCGATGTGGTGCGTGCCCTTGGGCAGGCGCAGCGTGTAGCCGCCGTTTGAGAAGCCGCCCGCAATCTTCGAGATCACGCAGCCGCCCGTGTAGTCGACGCCGCCCATCGCGTCGATCAGCTGCGGGAAGTCTTCGAAGTTGACTTCCACGACGTGGTTGATCGGGATGTCGAGGTAGCGCTTGATCACCGAGATCGACAGCGCCGGGCCACCGAAGGCGTATGCCGCGTTGATCTTCTGCAGGCCGTGGCCCGGGATTTCGATCACCGTGTCGCGCGGGATCGACAGGCGCGAGTCGTGCCCGCCGCCGATCCGCATCAGCATGATCGAGTCCGAGCGGCTCGGGCCCGAGGTGTTGGCGCCCGGTTCCTTGCTGCCCTTCGGACGGCGGTCGGAGCCGAGCACGAGGATGTTGTTGGCCGACGTCAGCGGGAAGCCCGACGGGTCGAGCACGCCCGTGACGTCCTTCGGCGGCGCCGTGCGCTCGAAATGCGAGCTGACCAGAAAGAGCACGAGCGAGAGCACCAACCAGGCGAAGACCAGACCGATCAGCCCGAGCACGACGCGTTTGGGCGTGAGCCGGCGCCACCAGTCGGCGAAGCGCTGCGCCCTGCTGCGGCCGGGGGCGACGATCTGGCCGGGGCCTCCTGCACCGCCACGCCCACGCCCACGTCCGTCGTCGCCTCCGCGCCACCCGCGCCCGCCGCCGCGCCCGGGCGGCCCGCCACGTTCGCCATCCCCGCCGGAGCGCGCCGGCGGGGCCTGCGGGGTCTCGCGCTCGCCGAACAGCCGGCGCCGTGCGCGGTAGCGCGTGTACCTGGGCCGGGGCTCTCCGCGCCCAGGGTCTTGCTCGGAGGGCATCGGGTGGACCCTATATTTGCGGGATGACCACCGCGGAGGTTGCCGGCGGCCGGCTGCTCGTCTGCCCCACGCCGATCGGCAACCTGCAGGACGTGACCCTGCGCGTGCTCGACGCGCTGCGCGGCGCCGACGCGATCGCCTGCGAGGACACGCGCCACACGCGCGTGCTGCTGCAGCGCCACGGCATCTCGGCGCCTCTTCTCAGCCTGCACGAGCACAACGAAAGCGCCCGCGCCGGGGAGCTCGCCGCGCGCATGCGCGGCGGCGAGACGATCGCGCTCGTCTCGGACGCCGGCACGCCGCTCGTGTCCGATCCCGGCTTCGCGCTCGTGCGCGAGTGCCTGGCCGCCGACGTGCCCGTCGAGGTGCTGCCCGGGCCGAGCGCCGTGACGACAGCGCTCGTCGCCTCCGGCCTGCCCGCCGAGCGCTGGTGCTTCGTCGGCTTCCTGCCGCGCAAGCGCGGCGAGCTGCAGCGCCTGCTGGGGCACGCCGACGAGACGATCGTCGCCTTCGAGTCCCCGCGCCGGCTCGCCGCCACGCTGGGCGTGCTGAGCGAGCTCGACCCCGATCGCCCGGCGGCCGTCTGTCGCGAGCTGAGCAAGCTGCATGAGGAAGTGCGCCGCGGCAGCGCCGCCGAGCTCGCCGCGCACTACGCGGCCGAGGCCGCGCGCGGCGAGATCGTGCTCGTACTCGGCGCCGGCGAGGCCGGAGCCGCATCGCGCGAGCAGGCGCTCGCGGCGCTGCGCGAGCTCGTCGCCGCAGGCGCTCGCGCCCGTCCCGCCGCCGGCGTGGTCGCGCGGATGACCGGCGTCGCCGCCAACGAGCTCTATCGCGAGCTCACGCGCGAGCGCGACGGCCAACGCGACGACGAACGCGGCGAGGTCTGAGCGGCGTGGGCCAGTAGCCTGAGCGCGGCATGTCCTTCTACGTCACGACCCCGATCTACTACGTCAACGCGGCGCCCCATCTGGGCCACGCCTACACGACGATCGCCGCCGACGTGATGGCCCGCCACCATCGCCAGCGCGGCGAGCCGACGTTCTTCCTCACCGGCACCGACGAGCACGGGGAGCCGGTCGCCGATGCGGCGCACGCGCTCGGCATCTCACCGCAGGAGCTCGCCGACAAGAACGCCGAGCGCTTCAAGGCGCTCGCGCCGCAGATCGAGGCGAGCAACGACTTCTTCATCCGCACGACCGACCCCCAGCACATGGCCAAGGTGCAGGAGGTGCTCACGCGTGTGCGTGAGAACGGCTTCGTCTACGAGGGGACCTACGAGGGCTGGTACTGCCCGCGCTGCGCCGACTTCAAGGCTGAGAACGAAATCGACGAGGGCAACCGCTGCCCGATCCACCACATCGAGCTCACGCGCGAGCAGGAGGACAGCTACTTCTTCAAGCTGTCCGCCTTCCAGCAGCGCCTGGAGGCGCTGTACGCCGAGCGCGAGGACTTCGTGCTGCCACGCACGCGCTACAACGAGGCGCTCTCGTTCATCCGCTCCGGCCTGCGCGACGTGCCGCTCTCACGGCACAAGCTCACCTGGGGCGTGCCCGTGCCGTGGGACACCGAGCACGTCTTCTATGTCTGGTTCGACGCGCTGCTCAACTACTACAGCGCGCTCTCGTACGCGCCCGCGCCGGCGGGACTGTCCGAGGAGGAGTCCGCCGATCTGGTCAAGACCTTCTGGCCGCCCAGCTACCACCTGATCGGCAAGGACATCCTGCGCTTCCACGCCGTCTACTGGCCGGCGCTGCTGATGGCCGCCGAGCTGCAGCTGCCCGAGCACATGCTCGTCCACGGCTTCCTCTTGATGGACGGCGAGAAGATGAGCAAGTCGCTCGGCAACGTGCTCGACCCGTTCGCCGTGATCGAGCGCTTCGGCGCCGACGCGCTGCGCTTCTACCTGATGCGCGACGTGCCGCTCGGCCAGGACGGCTCGGTCTCGACAGCCTCCTTCGAGCAGCGCTACGAGAGCGAGCTGGCCAACGAGCTCGGCAACCTCGCGAGCCGCACGATCGCGATGATCGAGCGCTACCGCGACGGCACGCTCGCGCCGGGCGAGGTCGACGCGGAGCTGCGCGAGGACTTCCTCGGCCTGTCCGAGCGCGTCTCTGAGTGCCTCGATCGCGCCGAACTGACGCTTGCACTCGACGAGATCTGGCAGCGCGTGCGGCGGCTGAACCGCTACGTCGAGGAACAGGCTCCGTGGCAGCTCGCCAAGGACGAGTCACAGGCGACTCGGCTCGACGTCGTGCTGCGCACCCTCGCCGAGGGCATTCGCTGTGTGACCGTGCTGCTGTGGCCGTACCTCCCGACGAGCGCCGAGCGCCTGCTTGCAGCGCTCGGCGCCCCCGGCCTGTCGCTCGCGGGCGCCGCGTTGGGCACGGGCGGGATCGAGCAGGTCGAGCCGCTGCAGCCGCTGTTCCCGAAGGACCGCGGCGAGCGCGAGCTCGAGTCCGGCGAGAGCACGGCCGCGTGATCGACTCGCATACGCACCTCGAGCTGTGCGAGCCCCCCGACGCCGAGCTCGTCGCGGCCGCCACGGCAGCCGGCGTCACGCACATCCTCACGGTCGGCATCGACGGCGCCTCGTGCCGCGCCGCGCTCGCCGCCGCCGAGGCCTTTCCTCAGGTGTATGCGGCGATCGGACGCCACCCCAACGCGGCCAAGGGCTTCGACGGCGCCGATTTGGCCGAACTGCGCGCGCTGGCCGCCCACGAGCGCTGCCTCGCGATCGGCGAGACCGGTCTCGACTTCTACCGCGAGGGCGCGCCGCGCGAGGATCAGGAGCGTGCATTCGCCGCGCAGATCGCGCTCGCGCGGGAGACGTCCAAGCCGCTCGTGATCCACTCGCGTGCCGCCGAGCAGCCGACGCTCGACCAGCTCGACGCCGAAGCCGACGGCGTGCGCGTCGTGATGCACTGCTTCTCGATGCCCGAGCGCCTGGATGAGTGTCTGGAGCGCGGTTATGAGATCTCGTTCGCCGGCAACGTCACGTACAAGAGCGCCGCCGAGCTCGCCGAGGCGGCGCGGCTCGTGCCCGAGGATCGGCTGCTCGTCGAGACCGATGCCCCCTATCTCACCCCTCAGGTGGTTCGTAAGGAGCGCAACCAGCCGGCGTTCGTCGCGCACACGCTCGCCTTCATCGCCGAGCAGCGCGGGGTCGCAGTGGCCGAGCTCGACGCCGCCGTCGAGCGCAACGCGGCGCGCGTCTTCGGCTGGTGAGCGGCGCCATGGCCGACGCACCCGTGCAGCCGAGCCTGCGGCGGATGCGCGACTTCGGCGTGCGCCCCGACCGCGAGCTCGGCCAGAACTTCCTGATCGACTCGAACATCCTCGGCGTGATCGATGGCGTCGCCGAGCTGCAGGGCGACGATGTGGTGCTCGAGGTCGGCGGCGGCTTGGGCGTGCTCACAGAGCACCTCGCCGAGCGCGTCGGCCACGTCCACGTGATCGAGATCGACGAGCATCTGCGCGAGGCACTCGCCGATGCGACGGACGCACATGCCAACGTGAGCGTGCACTGGGGCGATGCGGTCCAGCTCGACATCGCCGCGTTCGAGCCCTCGCCGACGAAGCTCGTCGCCAACCTGCCCTACAACATCGCCGCCGGCATGATCCTGCGCACGATCGGCGTCTATCCGGCGATGACGCGTTGGGTGGCGATGGTCCAGCGCGAGGTCGGCGAGCGGTTCGCGGCCAAGCCGGGGACGTCGGCGTACGGGACGCCGTCGGTGCTCGCCCAGCTCTCGTGCGAGGTGCACGTCGTGCGCAGCGTCTCGCGCAGCGTGTTTCACCCGGTGCCCAACGTCGACTCCGTGCTGTTGCTGCTCATCCGCCACGAGGGCGAGGACGTCGCGCACGAGCTGCGCGCGCTCGTGCGCGAGGCGTTTACCCACCGACGCAAGACGCTCGCCGGCTCGCTGGCGCTGGCGCCGGAGGCGCCGAAGGGCACCCGTGAGCGCGTGCGCGAGGCGCTGCTCGCGCTCGGCCATCCGGCCGATGCGCGCGCCGAGCGCCTCTCGCCGGATGACTTTCGCGCGCTGGCGGCCGCGCTCGAGCTGTGAGCGCTCCCGTCGGATATCGCGCGCTCGCGCCGGCCAAGATCAACCTTGGCCTGTTCGTCGGTCCCGCGCGTGCCAGCGACGGGCGTCACGAGCTGGTCAGCGTGATGCAGTCGATCTCGCTCGCCGACGAGCTGACGCTCGAGCAGGCGCCGGCGCAGGCGACGGCAGACGAGCTTGTCTGCCCCGGCCTGCCTGGCGACCCCGAGGACAATCTCGCCGCTCGCGCTCTGAGCGCCTTTCGCGCGGCCACCGGCTGGGAGGCGCCGCCGCTGCGTCTGAGCGTGCACAAGCGGATTCCCGTGGCCGCCGGGCTCGGCGGCGGTTCGGCCGACGCTGCGGCCGCGCTGCGGCTCGCGCGGCACGTCTCGGGGCTCGGCGACGATGCGCTGCTGTACGAGCTGGCTGCCTCGCTCGGAGCCGACGTGCCCGCGCAGGTCTCACCCGGGCGCTGGCTGGCGACGGGCGCAGGCGAGCAGCTGCAGGCGCTGCCCGATCCGCTGCCCTCGCTCGAGCTGCTCGTGCTGCCCTCGGCGGCACGGCTCTCGACGGCCGAGGTGTACGCGGCCGTCGATCAGCTCGGGCTCGCTCGCGAGAGCGTCGAACTCGAGCATCTGCGCGCCCAGCTGGCAAGGGCGCTCGAGCTCGGCGCCCCGTTGCCGCCGGCGCGCGAGCTGCTGCACAACGATCTGCAGCAGGCAGCGCTCTCGCTGCTGCCGGAGCTCGGCGAGGGGCTTGCCGCGATCGCCGACGCCGGCGCCGAGCTGACACTCGTGAGCGGCTCCGGTCCGACCGTGCTCGGCCTGTTCGGCCACGCCAATGCCGCCGGACGGGTGCAGCGCGCGCTGCTCGAACTGTCCGATCGCGATCCGCTGCCGCTCGCCGCCAGCTCGGTCGGTGCGGCGTTCGGCGCCGTCGTAGAGCTGTAACGGCCCGCCCATGCGTCACAATCACGGCTTGGCACGCATCGAAGTGAGCATCCCTTGAGCAGCTCGACGATCAACGAGCTCGTCGCGATCGGCGCCGGCACGTTCGGCTTGGCGCTGTACGTCGGGCTGATCCTCGTGCCCGCATGGAGCGCCTACACGCGCCTGTGGGAGCGCGTGGCGGCGACGTTCCTCTCGCTCTACGTGCTCGCCGTGGTCGTCGGCGTCGGCGTGGGTGCGGCCGCCGCCGTCATCTACCTCTGGGTCTAGCGTGTCCGATTACGCGGCGCTCGACGCGATCACCGAGGCGGTGGAGTCCGGCGCGGGGCTGCCCGAGGTCGTGCGCGCCGCCGCACGCGCACTCGAAGCGAGCCTGGCCGTGAGCGACGCTTGGGGCGCCACGCTCGCCGTCGCCGCCCGCTCGCCGGCCGAGGAGCGCGCGCTGCTGTCCCAGGGCGAAGGCGTCACGAGCATCCCGCTGCGCGTGGCCGATACGGTCGTCGGTGCGCTGCACATGCGCGCCAAGACCGAGCCGAGCGCCTCGATGCGGCGGGTGCTGGCGACGATGATCGCCTCCGAGGTCGAGCGCGTGCGCGCCCCCGAGCGCGCCTCGGAGACGGCCGCCGCCGACTTCCTGCGCGCCGTGCTTGCACGCGAGCTGACCGATCGCGAGGAGCTGCTCGCGCGCGCCAAGGAGCTTTCGCTCGACGTGCAGGAGGGGTCGAGCATGATCGTCGCGCGCGCCCACCCGCAGGTGCCGACCGACGAGGGCTGGCGCGGGCGCGTGCGCGTCGTCGCCGAGCGCGGCGCTCGCGCTGTGGCGAGCCGCTCGATCGCGGCGCTGTCCGAACGCGACGGGGTCGCGGGCGCCGAGGTCCTGCTGCTCGTGCCCGGCGGCGAGGAGGCGACGGCGGCGCGCGCCGCCGAGGGCATCCTGCGCGAGATGGAGGCCGGGCTCTCGGGCTACACGTTCGCGCTCGGGCGCAGCCGCATCGCCGAGGACCCTGCCGATCTGCCACGCGCCGCCAGCGAGGCCCTGCTGGCGGCCAACGTCGCCCAGGGCTCCTCCGACGGCGCGGCGCTGGCGTTCGAGCAGACCGGCGCCTACCGCCTGCTGCTGAGCGCGATGAGCGAGAACCCGACCGAGCTGCAGCGCTTCTATGCCGAGACGGTCGAGCCGCTGGTCGCCTACGACGAGCAGTACGAGACAGACCTCGTGCGCACGCTCGAGGCGTTTCTCGAGGCCGACGGCAACGTCGCCGGCACGGCCCAGCGCCTGTTCACGCACCGTCACACGATCTACTACCGCCTCGAGCGCGTGCGCGAGCTCTCCGGCCATGACGTCAGCTCGAGCGACGGGCGCGAGAAGCTCAGCCTCGGGCTGAAGGCGATGCGCGTGCTCGGCATCTCCTCCGCCGACGGTCCGGCCTCGGAGGCCGGCGCCGAAGGCGGGCGCGTCCCGCGCCGCTCCGGCCGCGCGTCCTAGCCGCGCGTGCCGAACTCGGCGGCGTAGGTGCCGCCGTGCCACTGCCCGCTGAAGCCCGAGGGCACGGAGGGGGAGACGCCCACCCCCGCGTCGCGATATGAGCCGGTGAGGATGATCGCGCGGTGGGGCGGCGATTCCATCCACGCCTTGACGATGCCGGCGGGCGTCGCCGTGTGCCCGGTGCCCCAGCCGATGTTCTGCGCCGCGTGCAGGCGCAGCTTCGCCTGGTGCGCCACGTAGCTCGAGGCCAGGATGCGCGAGAGCGGGGACTGTCCCGAGATGCTCTGATCGCCGAAGTAGTGGCCACGCACCATGTCCCGTGCCTGCCCCGAGGCGATCCGCCCGAGCGAAGCGTTGAAGTGCAGCGCGGGCAGGTGGTGAGCGGCGCGGACCTCGTTCATCACGCACAGCGTGGCCGAGTCGATCAGCGCCGCGTTGTGGCCGTTGGGCGAGGAGTCTTCACCGGCGCACGGCACCGCCGCGGGGCTCGCGAGGGCGCTGTCGCCGGTGCTTCCGGCGGCACCGCCGACGCTCGCCGCAAACGCGCCCAGCGCAAGCAACAGCGTCACCACGAGGGGTACGCCGGGATGCCTCCGTGCTCTGCTGGCTCCCCCTGGCAAGTGCAAGAATCGTTGCAGACGCATCAGATCTGCGTGTAACTAACCCGTTTTCGCCCGCTCTATGCACGGCCTTTCGCGCCCGCAAACCGCGCGCCGGCATCTATCCTTCAGCGAGCCCTTGGGGGGTCGTCCAATGGCAGGACATCAGGTTTTGGTCCTGAGAATCGGGGTTCGAATCCCTGCCCCCCAGCTTCGATGGAGCTAGCATCCGCGGTGTGACTCCGGCGCCGACGGTCCTGATCCTCGCCGCGGGCCAGGGCACGCGTATGCGCTCGGCGACGCCCAAGGTGCTGCACGAGTTGTGCGGCCTGCCGATGGTGCTGTGGCCGGTGCGCGCCGCGCTCGCCGCGGGTGCCACGCGCGTGGTCGTCGTCGATTCGCCTGCCCAGGCGATCGAGCCGGTGCTGCCGGAGGGGGTCGAGCTCGCCGTCCAGCCCGAGCCGAACGGGACCGGCGGGGCGGTGGCCGCCGCGATCGCGCGCCTGGACGCCTCCGGCGGGCCGGCCGACGGCACCGTGATCGTGCTCAGCGGCGACGTCCCGCTGATCGACGCCGAGGCCGTGCGCGAGCTGGCCGAGGAGCACGAGCAGGGCGCGGCGCCGGCGACGATGGTCACGAGCGTGCTCGCCGACCCGAGCGGCTACGGGCGCGTCGTGCGCGATCCGGCCGGGGACGTGCTGCGCGTGGTCGAGACCAAGAAGGACGGCGACGCCAGCGCCGAGGAGCTCGAGATCGATGAGGTCAATGCCGGCATCTACGCGTTCGACGCTGGCGCCCTGCGCGAGGCGTTGCCGCGCCTCAGCGCCGACAACGCCCAGGGGGAGCTGTATCTGCCGCAGGTGCTCGACCTGCTCAGGGCCGATGGAGGGAAGGTGGCCGCCTACCGGCTCGAGGACCCGACGATGATGCTCGGCGTCAACGACCGCGTCGCGCTGGCCCGCGCCCGCAGGCTGGCCCAGTACGCGATCAACCACCGCCACATGCTCGCCGGCGTGGGCATCGTCGACCCCGAGGCGACCGTGATCGACGTCGACGTGCAGATCGGCCGCGATACGACGATCGAGCCGTTCACGACGATCCGGGGCAACACGCGGATCGGCGAGAGCTGCACGATCAAGCACTCCTACCTGATCGACTGCGTGCTCGAGGACGGCGCGAGCGTCGGGCCGTTCGGATACCTGCGCCCGGGCACCGTGCTGCGCGAGGGCGCCAAGGTGGGCACTTTTGTCGAGATCAAGAACTCCGATCTCGGCGCGGGCGCCAAAGTTCCGCACCTCTCCTACATCGGCGACGCGGACGTGGGCGAGCGCACCAACCTCGGCGCGGCCACGATCACGGCCAACTACGACGGCCGCGAGAAGCACCGCACGACGATCGGCAAGCGCGTGAAGGGCGGCGTGGACACCTCCTTCGTCGCCCCCGTGACGGTGGGCGACGACGCCTACACGGCGGCTGGCTCGGTCGTCACCGAGGACGTGCCCGACGGCGCTCTGGCCGTCGCGCGCGCCAGGCAGGAGAACGTCGAGGGATACGCTGAGCGACGGGTCGTCCCTCTAGACTCCGAGGAGACATGAGCAGCGCGATCGAGACGAGCGCCGCCTCCCGGGCGAGCCTTCCGTTCGATTACAACAAGCGCCTGATGCTGTTCAGCGGGCGGGCCAACCCGCAGCTGGCGGCCGACATCGCGGTCAAGCTCGGCGTCGACCTCGGGCCGATCACGCTGAAGACGTTCTCCAGCGGTGAGGTCTACTGCCGCTACGAGGAGTCGATCCGCGGCGCGGACGTGTTCATCGTGCAGTCGATCTGCGGCAACCCGCACACGGGCATCACGGCCAACGACGCGCTGATGGAGCTGCTGTTCATGATCGACGCCGCCGTCGGCGCCTCGGCGCACCGCGTGATCGCCGTCACCCCTTGGTTCGGCTACTCGCGCCAGGACAAGAAGTCCGCGCCGCGCGAGCCGATCTCGGCGCGCCTGGTGGCGCGCATGCTCGAGTCCGCCGGCGCCGACCGGGTGCTGACGATGGACCTGCACGCCGGGCAGATCCAGGGTTTCTTCCAGAAGCCCGTGGACCACATGACGGCGCTGTTCATGCTCACGCAGTACTTCGCCGACCTCGGGCTGCCCGACCTCGTCGTCGTGGCGCCCGACGCCGGCCGGGTCAAGCTGAACAAGAACTTCGCATCCAAGGTGGGCGCCGAGCTGGCGATCCTCGACAAGGAGCGCCCCGCGCAGCAGGTCGCCGAGATCGGCTACGTGATCGGCGACGTCAAAGGCCGCAACGCGGTGATCGTCGACGACATGATCGACACCGCCGGCACGCTCTGCGCCGCCGCGCGGACGGTCAAGGAGGAGGGCGCCGCGACCGTCTACGCCGCCGCCACGCACGCCGTCTTCTCGGGTGCCGCCTACGAGAACCTGAGCACCTCGCCGCTGGAGCAGATCGTCGTCACCGACACGATCCCCGTCGGTCCCGGCGCGCCGGACAACGTGCGCGTGCTCCCCTGCGCCGAGCTGCTCACCGACTCGATTCGCCGGATCTTCGTCGACGACTCGGTCAGCGAAGTGTTCGGCGGCGAGAACCAGCTGTTCTGAGTCACGCCGTCCCAGCCGGGTGGCGTTCTTATTTGCCAACCGGTTGATAGGTTTTCGCGATGGGGGGCAAGAAGCTCGTCACGCTCGCAGTTTGCGCCGGAGTCCTGTTGGGACCCGCCGGCGCGCATGCCACGACCGTGACGCTGGGCGCACACGAATTCCCGGCGAGCGCCAGCTCCAGCTACTCCTGCAACGTCCTCGGCCCCTGCAGCTCCGGCTTCACGATCGCGCAGCTCTCCTCGCCGGGACTCATCGACGTTGCGCCCGCCTCGGGCCTGATCACGAGCTGGCGAATCAGAGGGTCCGGATCGCCGAGCCTGCACGTGCTCAAGCCGGTCGGGGAAGGCGAATGGGCTGGAGACGGAGCCACTGGAGTCCCGGCCGACCAGTCCGGCGGACCGAACGCCGCCCACCTGCCGATCCATGCCGGGGATCTGATCGGCGTCGACCTGCCGGAAACGGGCGCTCTCGTCCGGTATGTGAAAGCCCCGGGCTCCGGGTCCGAAGTGATCCAGTTCACTCCCATCGTCCAAGACGGGGTGGCCCAATACGAAGAATTCAAAGGCGCAGGTGACGAGGTGCTGCTCGTCAGCGCCGACGTCGTGCTCACGCCGGTCGTGGGGTCACTCTCGCCGGCAGTTGGGAGCACGGCAGGGGGCAACGCCGTGACGATCACGGGCCGGAACCTGGACGGGGCGACGAGTGTGACCTTCGGCTCCTTCCCCGCGTCAAGCTTCAGCGTGGACTCCTCGACTCAGATCACAGCGATCCCGCCCATTACCGCCCCCTCGACGGTCGACGTGCGTGTGACCGGCCCGGGCGGCTCCAGTGAAGTAGGCCCGGCAGACAGGTACACGTTCGTGATGCTTGCTACGGCGCCCGACACGGGAGCACCGAGCAGCCTGCTGGCAACGCCGCCGTTCGCTCTAGTGGCCAAACCGGCGGTCAGCGGCTTCGGTCAATCGACGAGTCGCTGGCGGCGCGGCAAAGGCCTGCCGCACATCGCCGCATCGGGCGCGCCGGTCGGCACGACCTTCAGCTTCACGCTCAACGAGCCTGCGAGCGTGAGCTTCGCCTTCACCCAGCGCCGGCCCGGCCGGCGAGTGAAAGGCAGATGTGTGGCGGTCGCGCCCGGCAACGCGAGCAAGGCCAAGTGCAAGCGTACGGTGAAGGCGGGTTCGTTCAGCTTGCCCGGTCATCAAGGACTGAACAAGGCCGGCTTCCAGGGTCGCCTCACGAGCTCGAAGGAGCTGAGGCCGGGAACGTACGCAGTCTCGATCGTCGCGAGCGACGCGCACGGGTTGCGCGCGGTCTCGCCCTCGCTCAGCTTCACGATCGTCGCCGGCTGAGCCCGTAAGGCGCGACGGCGCCAGCCCAAAAGGGCGGACGTGGCCAGGGGTGGCTCTCCTACCCCTGGGGTGTCTTTCCGCGACGCTCAGACTCGCCGAGCATGGGTGTGCAAGCAGCAATCACCCAGAGGAGGCACATCAAATGCTCAGCAAGATCCGCTCCACCGCAGTCGTGTTCGTCGCCGTATCCAGCTTCATCGCCACGTCGGCGTTGCCGGCGGCGCAGGCCAAGCCGATCAACCCGCACCGCTCCGTCACGACGAGATACGCCGTCAACAAGCAGGTCGTCAGCGGCCCCTGCCACGAACTGACGGAAATGCTCAACGAATCGCTGCGCGAACTGGACAAAGCGCATAGGGAAGGCAACGACCAGCAGGTCAAAGCCCAGCGCGAACAGGCCAACAACGAGTACCAGACCGGCTACGAAAACGGTTGCGGCTTCGCGTCCTAGCCGAGCATTGGCCGAGTCTGCGGTGCAGAGAGCCCCCGCCGCGCGGGGGCTCTCGCTCGCTCTAGGCTGTGGCCGCGGTGTCAGCCATCCCAGCCTCACAGTCCTCCGGGCGCAGCGCGCGCCGCCGCTGGACGCCGAAACGAATCGTCCTGATCGTGCTCGGTGTGCTGCTGTTCCTCGCGATCAGCGCCGGTCTCGCGCGCTTTCTGACGACCGACAACCTCGAACGCGAAAAGGACGTCACCTTGATCGAGGCCGAGGCGAGGGGCGATGCGGTGAGCATGATCGGCCAGCTGCACGGGTGCGCGGCGAACTCGGCCTGCGTGAGGACCCAGCGCGAAAACGCGGCCGACCCGCGCCTGCGCCGTAGCGGGGAGGTGAAGATCCTCGCGTTCAACTCGGCAACGGCCAACTCGCCGGCGGGCGCTACCGGGAGGACGCGGGTCGCGTGGACGGTGCTCGGCAAGCTGCCGGTGGTTCAGTGCATCGACGTGAAGCGCACGGGCAATGCGCTGAGCGGCGTGCACGTGACGCTGCTCGCGTTGAGCAGGCCGATCGACAACGAAGGCAATTGCTAGCCGATCGATCGCCGGCGGATTGCTAGAGTCCACAAGCTTCCGATGGCCAACGACAGCACAAAACTCGAGGTTCGCAGCCGCGACGCGGAGGGCTCGCGCGCAGCGCGGCGCCTGCGCCGCACCGGTCGCGTTCCCGGCGTGCTCTACGGCGGCGGCGGCGATTCGCTCGGCTTCGACGTCGATGCGCGCGAGCTGCGCCTGGCGCTGGCCCGCTCGGGCGCTGTGCTCGACCTGAGCATCGACGGCGCCAAAGCCACGCCGGTCGTGCTCAAGGAAGCCCAGCGCGACCCCGTCCGCGGCGAGACCGTCCACGTCGATCTGCTGCGCGTGCGCCTGGACCAGGCGATCCACGCCGTCGTACCGCTCGAACTGACCGGCATCGACGAGGCGCCGGGCGTGAAGGAAGGCGGCATCCTCGAGCAGATCATCCGCGAGCTGAACGTCGAGGCGCTGCCGACGGCGATCCCCGAGGCGATCGTGCACGAGGTCGGCGAGATGCAGATCGGCGACACGATCGGGCTCGACGCGATCGCCATGCCCGACGGGGTGGCGCTGCTCGACGAGATCGAGGATGCAACAGTCGCCACGCTGTCGCCGCCGAAACTGCAGGCCGAGGCGGAGGAGCTCGAAGCCGAGACGGAGCTCGTCGGCGAGGGCGAGGAGGGCGCCGAGGCGGCCGAGGGCGAGGACTCCGGCGGCGAGGACTCCGGCGGCGAGGAGTAGTTCCCCCTGCGACGGCCATTTGGTCGTGGTGGCAGGGGCGGTGGCGCGGACGGCGGGCCGATCGACTGGCTGATCGTCGGGCTCGGCAATCCCGGGCCGGAGCACGCAAAAACGCGTCACAACGTCGGCTTCATGGTCGCCGAGGAGCTCGTGCGGCGCTGGGATCTGGGCCGCGGCAAGGACCGCTTCCGCGGACGCATCGCGGAGGGGCGTGTGGGGGTGCCGAGCGCCGTCGGCCAGGCTGCGCGTCCGCGCGTGGCGGTGCTCTGCCCGCAGACGTACATGAACGACGCCGGGCGCTCGGTGGGTCCGGCGCGCGGCTCCTACAAGCTGCCGCTGGAGCGGGTGCTGGTGGTGCACGACGAGATCGACCTGCCGTTCGGCGAGGTGCGTGTGCGTACGGGCGGCGGGCTGGCCGGGCACAACGGCCTGAAGTCGCTCAAGCGCGAGCTCGGCAGTGGCGACTTCACGCGCGTGCGCGTCGGCGTCGGGCGCCCCGATAGCACCGACCCGGAGATCGTCTCAGCTTGGGTGCTCGGACGCTTCCGTGAGGGCGAGCAGGCCGTCGGCGAGCTGATCGAGCGCGCCGTCGAGGAGGTCGAGAAGCTCGTGCTCGGCGAGGACGAGCCCGAGTCGGCGCTCCGCGGCGCGGCCGGCTGAGCGTCGGCGCCGCTTCGTCTGAGCGGCGGGTGCGCGGCTCTATTGTGTGAACGCCACGCAGATGCCGCTCCGATCGCTCCTCTCCCATCTAGAAGAAGACCCGGCCGCGCAGGCGCTCGCCCGCGACGGCGGCCGTGCGTTCGTGTCCTGCTCGCTGCGACCGTACGCGATCGCCGCGCTGACCGACGCCGACGCGGCCGCTCGCGCAAGGGGCCATCTGATCGTCGTCGGCGACGACCGTGCGGCACGCGACCTGGCGGCCGACCTGCGCGCGTGGCTGGCGCCGCGCCGCGTGCGCTACTACCCGACGCGCGGCGTCACCTACGAGTCGCATCTGACGCCGCCGCCGCATCTCGTCGGGCTGCGGATGGCGGCGCTCGATGCGCTGCTCGGCGACGGCACGACTGAGGAGGGTGCTCGTGACGGAGCGCCTGCAGCGGGCGCCGGGGGAGAGGATGAGGGCCGACCGGTCGTCGTCGTCAGCGCGGTCGCGCTGTCGGAGAAGGTGCCCGACCCGGCGCTGCGCCCGCACTCGTTCACGCTGCGCGTGGGCGAGCTGCTCGACCTCGACGAGTGCGCTGCGCAGCTCGTGGGCGCGGGCTACGAGCGCGTCGATCAGGTCGAGGAGCGCGGGCAGTTTGCGATGCGCGGCGGCCTGCTCGACGTGTACCCGGCGACCGAGGAGCGCGCCGTGCGCGTCGACATGTTCGACGTCGAGATCGAGTCGTTGCGCTGGTTCTCGACGTTCACGCAGCGCTCGCTGGGCGACGTGCAGGAGATCGAGATCGCGCCGGCGGCCGAGCTGGCCGAAGAGCATCGCGCGCTGGCGGAGATCGCGGGCGAGGAATTGGCTGCGGGCGCGCGCGGCGGCGCGAGCACGAACGGCGCCGGCGGCGACGCAGATGCCGAGAGGACGCGCCCGGACATCGCCGAGCTCCTGCCGGTCGAGCGCTTCGGCGCGCTGCTCGAGCTGATCGGAGAGGACACGCAGCTGCTGGTGGCGGCCGAGGAGGAGCTGGCACCCGCGCTGAGCGACCACTGGAGCGACGTGTGCGCGGCGTTCGGCGACGAGGACGCGCACCACCTCTACGTGAGTCCGGAGAGCGTGCAGTCGGCGCTTCAGAAGCGGACGCGGATCTGGCTCTCGGCGATCTCGGCGGATCAGCCGATCGAGCTTCGTGCGCAGGCGGCCGACACGATGGCGCGCTCGCTGGCGGAGGCCGAGCCGGAGCTCGAGAAGCTCGTGCGCTCGGGCTATCGCACGGTCGTCACGTTCCCCCGCCGCGGCGAGGGCGAGCGCGCGGCCTACAACCTCGCCCGCGTCAAAGCGAGCTGGCTGGGGGAGGACGTCGACGCGGGGCTGACGCCGCAGGAGCCCTCGCTGCGCTTCGCGGCGGCATCGCTGCGCGAGGGCTTCGTCGCGCCGTCGCTGAAGCTGGCCGTGTTTCCCGAGCACCGGCTGCTGCGCCGCCGCCGCGCCGAGCGTGGCGGCGCCGATCGTGCGGGTGTCGGCGGGCGCGGCGGCCCGCGGCGCGGCGCGCTGCGCTCGTTCACGGAGCTGCGTGCGGGCGACGTGGTCGTCCACGAGGACCATGGCGTGGCGCGCTTTGCGGGCTTTGAGACGCGCACGGTGGCGGACGTGACGCGCGACTACCTGTACCTCGAATACCAGGGCGACGATCGCGTGTTCGTGCCGGTCGATCAGCTGGCGAAGATCTCACGCTACGTGGGCGCCGGCGGGGAGAGCCCGCCGCTGTCGAAACTCGGCGGCACGCGCTGGGAGACGATGAAGGCGCGTGCGCGGCGAGCGGCGCAGGAGCTCTCGGGCGAGCTGCTCAGCCTCTACGCCGAGCGCCGCAGGCGCACGGGTCACGCGTTCGCCGAGGACTCCGACTGGCAGCGGGAGTTCGAGCAGGCGTTCGCCTTCAACGAGACGCCCGATCAGCGCGATGCGATCGAGCTGACGAAGGCCGACATGGAAGCGCCGCGGCCGATGGACCGGCTGATCTGCGGCGACGTCGGCTACGGCAAGACGGAGGTCGCGCTGCGCGCGGCCTTCAAGGCGGCGCAGGACGGCAAGCAGGTGCTGATG
Source organism: uncultured Solirubrobacteraceae bacterium (assembly GCA_963714215.1). Taxonomy (GTDB): domain Bacteria; phylum Actinomycetota; class Thermoleophilia; order Solirubrobacterales; family Solirubrobacteraceae; genus Palsa-744. Next base: position 423,101 of record CAVQNP010000001.1, on the reverse strand, counting down.
CTCGTGCCGACGACGATCCTCGCGCTGCAGCACTTCGGCACGTTCTCGGAGCGCCTGGCGGACTACCCGATCACGATCGACCACGTCTCGCGCTTCCGCACCGCGGCCGAGCAGAAAGAGGCGATCAAGGGCTTTGCCGAAGGGCGCATCGACATCCTGATCGGCACGCACCGCGTGCTCTCGCGCGACGTGCGTGCGAAGGACCTCGGCCTCTTGATCGTCGATGAGGAGCAGCGCTTCGGCGTCAAGCAGAAGGAGCTCCTGCGCCAGCTGAAGCTGCGCGTGGACGTGATCGCGATGTCGGCCACGCCGATCCCGCGCACGCTGCAGATGTCGCTCGCCGGGCTGCGCGACATCTCGGTGATCGAGACGCCGCCGGAGGGCCGCCGGCCGGTGAAGACCTACGTCGGCGAGTACGAGGAGGAGCTCGTCAAGCGCGCGATCCTGCGCGAGCACGAGCGCGGCGGGCAGGCCTTCTTCCTGCACAACCGCGTGGAGTCGATCGAGGAGACAGCAGAGCGTCTGCGCGCGCTGTGCCCGAGCGTGCGCTTCGCCGTCGCCCACGGGCAGATGGGCGAGGGCGAGCTCGAGACGGTGATGCTCGACTACCTGCGCGGCGGCGCGGACGTGCTCGTGTGCACTTCGATCATCGAGTCGGGGATCGACATCCCGCACGCCAACACGCTGATCGTCGAGCACGCCGACACGTTCGGGCTCGCCCAGCTCTACCAGATACGCGGCCGCGTGGGACGCAGCCGCGAGCGTGCCTATGCCTACCTGCTGTACGACTCGGCGGCGGCGCTGACCGAGGAGGCCGCGCAGCGGCTGTCGGCGCTGTCGGACTACACCGAGCTGGGTGCGGGCTTCAAGATCGCGATGCGCGATCTGGAGATCCGTGGCGCGGGCAACCTGCTCGGCGACGAGCAGTCGGGGCACGTGGCGGCACTCGGCTTCGAGCTGTACATGCAGATGCTCGACGAAGCCGTGCGTACGGCCGAGCGCGAGGCGGGCGCTGGGCAGGACGGCGAGGACGCCGAGCTCGAGCGGCCCGATCCGGTGCGCTTGGATGTGAACGTCGATGCATACGTGCCGGCCGACTACATCGCCTACGAGCAGGCCAAGATCGACGTGCACCGCCGCATCGCCGGTGCGCTGGAGGTGGCTGACGTCGAACAGCTGCGCGAGGAGCTCGAAGACCGCTTCGGACCGGTGCCGGAGCCGCTGGAGAACCTGCTCGCACTGCAGCGCGCGCGGATCAAGTTCGGTCAGGCCGGCGCGCGCACGGTGAGCTTCCATGGCGACCGCTTGGCGGTGGTGCCGATCGCCCTGGATTCGCGTCGGGCCAAACGCCTGCGCGAGGAGCTGCCGGAGGCGATGTACGAGTCGGGACGCTCACAGATGTCGATGCGTGTCGCCAAGGACGCGAGCGAGCGTTTTCCGTCGGTCGTGCGTGCGGCCGACGTCCTGCTCGCCGTGATGCGCGAGGCGGCGTGAGGGGGAGACGGCGGGCGCCGACGTGCCCGCGCCAGCACTTAAGTGTTCCTTTAGCAACTCGTTACGCACGCCTTTGTGCGTTTCCGCTAGAGTGCCCGCGTCGTGCCCAGAGCATTCCGAATCACCGCGGCGCTTGGCGCCGTTTTGTTTGCCATCGTCGGCTTTGCCGCGTGCGGCGGCATACCCGGGGATGCGGTCGTCTCGGTCGACGGCAAATCGATCACGAAGGACACGTTCAACCACTGGATGAACGTGGCTGCGGCCTCCAGCGCGACCACACCCGGCGCGAAGCCGACGATCCCGGACCCGCCGAAGTACACGCAGTGCATCGCTCGCACCAAAGCGCAGACGAAAACGGCCAAAGGCCAGACGGCGCCTACCGAAGTGGCGCTCAAGTCTCAGTGCGAACAGCAGTACAAAACCTTGCAGCAGGAGGTGCTCGGCTTTCTCATCTCCTCCACGTGGGTGCTCGGCGAAGCGAACTCGCTCGGCGTGAAGGTCACCGACAAGGAAGTCAAGAAGCAGTTCGAAAAAATCAAGAGCCAGCAGTTCCCGAAGGCCGCGGAATTCGAAAAATTCCTGAAGACCTCAGGCCAGACGGTGTCGGATCTGCTGCTGCGCGTGAAGCTCAACCTGCTCTCTTCGAAAATCCAGCAGAAGATCGTCAAAGAGAAGTCAAAGGTCAGCCCCGCAGAAATCGAGAAGTACTACAAGAACAACCCGAAACGGTTCGGCGTAGCGGAAAAACGCAACCTGCTGATCATCCTCACGAAGACGGAAGCCGACGCCAAGAAGGCCAAGCAGGAAATCGAATCGGGCAAGAGCTTTGAAAGCGTCGCCAAGCGCGTCTCGATCGACCCGACGAGCAAGTCCAACGGCGGCAAGCTCCCGGGCGTCGTCAAAGGCCAGGAGGAGAAATCGCTCGACACGGCGGTCTTCTCGGCCAAGAAGGGCGTGCTGACCGGTCCGGTCAAGACCCCGTTCGGCTACTACATCTTCGAGGTGCAGACGGTCACCCCGGGCAGCCAGCAGACGCTCAAGCAGGCCGAAGGATCGATCAAATCGCAGCTGACCGCGACGCGCCAGCAGACGGCGCTGAGCAAGTTCGTAAAAGAATTCAAAAAGAAGTGGACGGCGAAAACGGACTGTCGCGCGGGCTACATGGTGGCCGACTGCAAGGGCTACAAAGCACCGAAGACGACGTCCACGGCCTCACCGGGCGCGGCGACTACGCCACCGGCGACCACCACGACGCCGGCCACGACGTCGTCCACCAAGACCAAATAGGCGCGGCCCGAGAAGTGCGGGCAACGCGGACCGGGGCGGCGCTCCGCGCAGGGAAGGGGCACGCGGCATGAGCGAGATCGAGCGCGTCCACGCACGCCAGATCCTCGACAGCCGGGGCAACCCGACGGTCGAGGTCGAGATCGGCCTGCGCTCCGGCGCCCACGGCCATGCGGCGGTGCCCTCGGGCGCCTCGACGGGCGAGTTCGAGGCGACCGAGTTGCGCGACGGCGGCGAGGCGTGGGGTGGCAAGGGCGTGACTCACGCCGTGGCCAACGTCAACGGCGAGATCGCAGCCTCCGTGGCGGGCCGGGATGCGGCCGACCAGCAAGGACTCGACGAGGCGCTGATCGCGCTCGACGGCACGCCCAACAAGTCACGCCTGGGCGCCAACGCGATCCTCGGCGTGTCGCTGGCCGCGGCGCACGCGCAGGCAGCCGAGGAGGGGATGGCACTGTGGCGCTACCTCGGCGGCGAGGCGGCGCACGTGCTCCCGGTGCCGATGATGAACGTGCTCAACGGCGGCGCTCATGCCGACAACAAAGTCGACTTCCAGGAGTTCATGATCGTGCCGTGCGGTGCGCCGAGCTTCTCGGAGTGCCTGCGCCTGGGCGCGGAAGTGTTCCATGCACTCAAGGCCACGCTGCATGAGCGCGGCCTGAGCACGGCCGTCGGCGACGAGGGCGGCTTCGCCCCGGACCTGGCGTCCAACGAGGATGCGCTGAAGATGCTCGTGGCGGGGATCGAGGCGGCGGGGCACACGCCGGGCGAGGATGTGGCGATCGCGCTTGACCCAGCGGCGAGCGAGCTCTATCGCGACGGCTCCTACGTGCTCGAGCACGAGGGACGCACGCTCAGCGCCGATGAAATGGCCGACTACTGGGCGGACCTCGTCAACCGCTACCCGATCGTTTCGATCGAGGACGGCATGGACGAGGAGGACTGGGACGGTTGGAAGACGCTGACCGAGCGCGTGGGCGCGAGCGTGCAACTGGTCGGAGACGATCTGTTCGTGACCAACACGCAGCGGCTGCGCCGCGGCATCGAGAAGGGCGTGGCCAACTCGATCCTGCTCAAGGTCAACCAGATCGGGACGCTCTCGGAGACGCTTGAGGCGATCGCGATGGCGCGTGAGGCCGGCTACACGGCGGTCATGAGCCACCGCTCGGGCGAGACCGAGGACGTGACGATCGCCGACCTGGCCGTCGCGACGGGTTGCGGGCAGATCAAGACCGGCGCCCCTTCGCGCTCTGATCGTGTCGCCAAGTACAACCAGCTGCTGCGGATCGAGGAGCAACTCGGCGCCGACGCTGAGTTCCCCGGCCGCTCCGTATTCGGCTAGCTCAGGCAGGACCCGGCGCACCGGCCGCGAATGCGGTTGTGATGCCCGGAACCTTCGCCCCATCCGCCCGTGCCGGTGCCGCTGCGCCGCCGCGGACGCGCAGGGCCGGCAAGCGCTCGAGCGCACGGGGCACACTCCCGCGCGTGCGCTGGGATCGCGTGGGGCGCCTGGCGATGCTGGTCGTGCTCGCGGCGCTGCTGTACCTCTACCTGAGCGCCGGCATCCGCATGTTCTCTGCCTGGCACCAGTCCCGCCACGACAGCGCGACGGTGGTCACGATGGAACGGGAACACAAGGCGCTCGTACGCCAGCGCGAATCGCTCGGCAGGCAGGGAACGATCGAAGCACAGGCTCGTGACCTCGGCATGAAGAAGTCGAACGAGCGCCAGTACATCGCCCCGGGCTTGCCGTCCGACTGAGCGACGCACGCGGTGTGCGCGGGTGCCGAGGGGGCGGCCCCTCGCAGCTCCGCGCGACGCGTGCTGAGCGAACCCCGTGCTCCCATGCCGCTGCTAGCCTCGGCCGGTGTCCTTCGAGAACGCCAACTACCAGTGGCAGCAGGGCGAACGTAGGCTGCGGGCGGAGTCCGCTGAGCGGCGCCCGCGCCTGGAGCGCGTGACCGAAGCGCTGGTGGCGGAGCTGCGGCGCAGGCTTGGCGGCCGCTTCTCCTCAGAGGAGCTCGTGGCGCTGTACGAAGCGGGCACGGCATGGTGCTTGCCGGTTGCGATGAAGGTCGCGCCAGAGGACCCGGGGGCCTGGGAGGCCGGCGTCGTGGTTGACGCGGCGTTCGCGCGGTATCTGCGCGAGGCGGCCGACTATGCGGGCGGGCGCAGGGAGATCCGGGCCTAGCCGGACAGGGCCAGCCGAGAGGGGTCTTAGTCGTCCTCAGCCGTGCGGCGGATGATGATGCAGTCCTCCTCGACGGCGACCTCGACGGGGCGATGACCGGCCCAATGCTCGGCGTAGATCGGGTTGTCCTGGATCGCGGGATCGAGCCACAGGCCGTAGCCCTCCTCGCCGTGATCGAAGGTCCCCTCGAGCGGGCCCGAGTTGCCGGTGCCTGAACGCGATCCGAGCACCCGTCGACCGCGACCGCCGCGCCGCCGGCGCGTGCGGGTCCGTGGCACGTCCTCCTCCTCATCGTCGGAGTCGGAGTCGGCTGCTTCCTGCTCGGCCTTCTGCTCGGCCTCGGCCCTGGCGCGCTCGGCCTCGACCTCTGCAGCCTCGAGCTCGGCGGCGATCAACGCGTCGTCCTCGGCGCGCAGGTCGATCTCATCCGGATAGTCCGATGCGGTCGTGGCGTCCGTGGCGTCCTCCTCGACCAGATCGTTCTGGCGCTTGAATTGTTCGATGTCGCGCACGCTCACCTCGAGTTGGTGGGCCACCCAGGCGTCGGTGCGACCCTGGCGCACCCAAGCGCGGATCTGATTGAGGTTGGGACGCAGTGATTTACGAGGCATCGACGGCCCGGGAGACTAGCGCATGCCGCGCGAGACGAGTCGCATGAGGCGAACCCCCTGCCGGCGTCCACGATCGTGCGCGCTGCGACTGAGGTTGTCGGGAATCGGCACTCGCTTTCCCCCGATGCTCAGACTATGCTTGGCGCACCGGCGGTCGGGGGTGGCGCCGGGTGAGCGGCCAACAGGAAGGTGCACTGAATGCTGGTTCTGACGCGCAAGTCCAACCAGAGCATCATGATCGGCGATGACGTGGAGATCTCGGTGCTCTCGGTCATGGGCGAGAAGGTGCGTATCGGCATCCAGGCACCACAGGAGATCCCTGTGTTCCGCAAGGAGATCTACCTGGAGATTCATCGCGAGGACGGCGTGCTCGACGCGCCCGCGGTCGACGAGACCGCGCGCGCCGAGGTCAACGACGCGCTCGGCGACCTCGGCGTAGACGACCGCTGACCGGCGCCTCGCGGCGTCCTCGGTCGCTCGCGTGCCGAAGCCGGGAGACACTCGCTCCGCTCGCATCCCCGTTTCGGCCAGCACGCCACGCGAACTGCCTGTGCCCCGAAGGGGTGCGTCCTTGCGAGGCTTGGCCAGCGGCCGTCTAGTACCTGCCGCTAGCCCAGCAGCAGGTAGAGCGTGCGGAACATCACGACGGTCACGATCGCGGCCGTCAGGATCAGCGTGAGCACGAGCAGCACGAAGCGCACGGAGCCGCGCTTGTGCCGGCGCTCGACCTCGCGTTTGCGCGTGCGCTGCTCGGCGGTGCGGCGCAGCGAATCGCGCCGGTGTCGGTCGAGCGAGATCTCGCGAGCCATCGCGCGCTCGAACTCGGCGAGACTCTGTTTCATTTTCATGTCGATCTACTCCCCGCCTGCAGCGGTGCTCACGTGAGCTAGGAAGCTACGGGCGTCTTGCCCTCGGCTCGCTCGTAGACCTGGACGAAGCGCAGGTAGTTCTCGGCGATCTTGGCGGCTCCGGCTGAGCGCTCGATCTTGCCGTCGACGTACGCCTTCAGCGGGTCCCACCAGATCGAGCGGCCGATGGCGAAGCCGACGAATCCGTCGACCGGCGCGGCCGCCTGCAGCCATTCGTCGACCTTGTCGTCGTCGGCGCCACGGCCGAGCACGACGCAGACGACGCCGTCGCGACCGCCCGAGCGGGCCTGCTCGGCGAGCATCTCGCAGTCGGAGCGCTCGTCGACGCCCTCGATCTTCCAGATGTCGACCTCGATGCCTGCGTCCTGGATTTCGACGATGGCGCGGCGCATGAGTTGCGGACGCAACTCGGCGTCGTAGCGGTCGGTGTCGCCGCCGACCGACTGCAGTTGTGCGTCCTCGGCGGGCACGAGCAGCTCGAAGAGGAACTTGCGATCGTTCTGCTTGAGCCAGTCGCTGAGGCGCTTGAGCTTCTCCAGCTGCACCGCGTTTTCGCCGGCGTCGCCCTCGGGGTTGTAGCGGACGAGCACCTTCGTGAAGTCGGGGTCGAACTTCAGGATGTGCTCGCCGAACTCGTCTCCGTACTGGAAGTCGAACATGTTTTGGCCCGAGCGCTCTGCCGGCATCGCGAGCTTCAAGCCCTTCTCGTGTGCCTCCTCGGGCACGGTCGAACCGAACTGCTCATCGACGAGCACGCCCGTCACGGAGGCGTCGGCGCCGGAGCCGACGGCCTGGAGCATGCCCTCGAAGATCAGGTGCTTGGCGTCGGCGATGATCGCCGTTTGCTCCGCGTCTGGCTCTCCCTGAATGCCGAAGAACTTCTTCTGGAAGGAGCCGCGGTGGTCGAAGGCGAGTATGTAGAGCTTTTGGTCGTATCCGAGAGTCATGGCCTGAGTATCGCAAAGGCGCACCGGCTGGGGTCGAGAGCCACTTAGAATGGGCCGGGATGTCACCGGGCGCAGATCTGTTCATCGTCTGCAAGCACTGCGGATCGGAGGTGAGCCCGTACATCACCGAGTGCCCCTACTGCGGGCACCGGCTGCGCCGCCGTGCGCCGAAGCTCCCGCGTGAGGGCGAGCCCGCTCCGAGCAGGCGCGGCGTGCTCGGCCGGCTCGGCACGAGATCGGGCGGGGACGGCGAGCACCAGGGGCTGGCTCCGGCACCGGAGCGTGCGCGGCGTCGACGCCCCTCCTTGCCGTTCACCGGCGCCGTGGCGGTGCGCCCGTACGCGACGATCGCGCTGATCGCGGTCAGCTGCGTCGGGTGGGTGCTGTTGCGCGCCGATTACATCCGCTTCGACCGTCCGATCATCCTCGGAGCGCTGCACGGCGACTGGTGGAAGCTCCTCAGCACCCAGGTCGCCTACCTCGACGGCTGGTATGCCTTCTTCACGCTGCTCGTCATCGCGATCTTCGGCTGGCTGCTCGAGCAACGCCATGGCCCGGCCGTCGTGCTCGCGCTGTTCCTAGGCGCCGGTGTCGCCGGTGCCCTCGTCGCACTTGCCGCCTACCCGGCGCCGATCATCGTCGGCGGCAACGCCGGGGCGCTTGCGCTGATCGCCGCCTGGGCTGCCCCTGACCTGCGCGACGCGCGCGGCGGTCACTACTACGAGGGTGACCTGCTCGGCGCCGGCGCACTCGCGGCGCTAATGCTGGCGATCCCGTTCGCGCGCCCCGAGGCGAGCTGGCTGGCCGGTGTGGTCGGCGGCGCGATCGGCCTGCTCATCGGTCTCGGGCTGCCGCGCGACGAACACGCCCACCCGTGAGCGCTCGGCCGTATCGAGCGGCCGATCGGCTGCACCGTGAGTCCCGGCCGTCGGGGGTCCTTATGATGAAGCGGTCATGCCGATGACCAACGCCGTTGTGCTGATCGAGGCCGGGCGCGACGCGCTGTCGACGCTCGGCGGTGAACTGGCCGACATCGAAGGTGTCGCCGAGGCGTACTCGGTTACCGGCGAATGGGACTTCGTGGCGATTGTGCGCGTTCCCGACCACGAGCAGCTGGCAGACGTCGTGACCGCCGAGATCGGCGGGCTGGCGGGCGTCACGCGCACGCAGACGATGGTCGCGTTTGCCGCCTTCTCGCGCCACGATCTCGAAACGCTGTTCTCGCTCGGGGAGTAGCCGACAGTCGCGATGGTCGCCGTGCCGATCAAGCCCGAGTACGGGCCCACGCTCGGTCGCATGCTCTCGCCCCGCTGGCGTGCCGCTTCGCCGCTCGGGCGCGGCGTCGTGCGGGTTGGCGTCGTCGGGCTGGTCGCGCTGCTCGTCGGCACCTTCTTGACGCTCGAGAACGCCCACTACTCTCGTGGCGGCAGCACACCGTTCAGTTTCAGCTACCGCAGCCTCTATCGCGTCGCGCCCGAACGCGGGGGATACGTGAGGCTAGAGCGGCACCGCTCGGACGGGCGCTTGGAGGACTCCTTCGCGGTCGGGCCGTTGACGCTGCCGTCCTACTCCGGGTGGCAGACGGGCGAGCTGGCGCTGTTTGCCGCCGGCTACATCGATCGGCTGCGCGCGAGCGATCGGCACTTCGTGCTGCGCGGCGAGGGCAAGACGCGCGTCAACGCGGTGCCGGCCTACCAGGTCGTCTACACGACGGTCCTCGACGGGCAGGAAATGTACGGGCGCAACGTGCTGCTGCTGGCGCAGGACCCGCACGTGCGCCGTGGCGTGAACATCGTGATGCTCACTTCGCCGACGGCCAACTCGCAGGTGACCTCGCCGCAGGAAGTCGCCTCCGAGGGCGTGCTGCTGCGCCCGCTGAAGACGTTCACGCTGGGCTAAACGCCGCGCGAGCTTCAGCGCACGTGGGCGCGCATACCCCAGTAGCGGGCGAGCCCGCCGGAGTGATGCGGCGGCGTGCCACCCGATGCGCTCGAGTCCTGGGCAACCGGCGTCTGCACTTGTGGTGGGGCAGGCGGCGGCGCTGTGCTGGGAATACTGGGGACGGTCGTCGTTGGCGCGCTTTCGGTGCTCGGCGAGGCCGGCGGAGCGGTTGCTTCTGTTGTGACCGTGGGGGCGGGCGTGGGCGTGGGCGTCTCGGAGGTCGGGGTGGTGGTCACCGGCGCGGGTGGCTCTGCGGGGGTCGTTGTCGTAGCCGTCGGCGTGCTTGGCTGAGGCTCGGCCGTGGCGGCGCTCGGCAGCTGCGTGGACTCGGAGGTGACCTGCGTGATCGCCGGTTCGGCCGCAGGCGGCGGCGCCGGCTTGGTCGCGGGGGCAACGGGAGCCTTGTCGGCGACGGTCGTCTTCGCGGCCGTGCCCTTCGCAAGTGCGAGGTGGCGCGCGCGTGCGGCGTTGGCGGCGGCCGAGCGGTGGTGCACGACGCTGATCGGCTGCGCTCGTTCCTGCGCCACGATCGGCTCAGCCGTGGGGCGGGTGATCGCGGCGCTCGCTGAGGCCGTGCGCGAGGCATGACGGTGATGTGAGGACTGATCGGCGGCCACTCCGGCGCCGACGATCGCGGCGGCGGCGAGCCCGGCCACGGCCTTCGTCGCAAGCGCGCCAGCGCCGACCGTGAAGATGCCTCCGGCGCTCGCTCCACCGGCGCCGGCCGCGGCGGCGCCCGCGCCGACCGTTGCGCCGGCTCCGCCGGCGAGCTGCGCGCTGCCGGCCGAGGCCGAGCCGAGCTTGGCGAGTCCGAGCTTCGCCAGCAGGACCTTTTTGAAGACCAGCAGCGGGCCGACCGGCAGGATCGCCGCGAGCGCGTGGTTGTTCTCCTTGAGCTGCTTCTTGAACGAGCGGCAGCGATCGCAACCGCGCACGTGGCGACGGGCGGGGGCGCTCAGCTTGGCAAGGCCCTCGGCGACCTCGCCGAGCTCCAGGCGCACCTCGGAGCAGCTCAGCTTGCGTGCTTCGGCGGCCTCGGCGAGCGAGATGCGCGCGCGCACGAGCAGCGACTTGACCGACGGCACGGTCGTCTCCATCGCGTGCGCGATCTGCTCGTAGGAGAGCGCGTCGATCTCACGCAGCAAGAGCGCCGTACGCTGGGTCTCGGGCAGGTCGTGAACATCGGAGAGCAGCTCGCGGAAGCTCTCGCGGCGGATCGCGCGGTCGCCGGTCGACATGCCGTGGTCGGCGAAGTGGACGTCCATCGAGTCGACTCCCACGGCCGAGGCACGGCGTAGGTGGTTGAGCGAGCGGTTGCGCGCGATGCGGTAGAGCCATGGGCGCACGTTGATCTCGCGCTCGTCGGCGAGCACCGCGTTGAAGGCGGCGGCGAAGACCTCCTGCAGCACGTCCTCGGCGTCCTCGCGTGAGCCGAGCATGTGTCGGCAGAAAGACAAGAGGCGTGACTGATAGCGGGAGCAGAGCGCCTCGAAGGCGGCGTGCTGGCCGCGGCGCGTGAGCGCGATCAGGCGCTCGTCTGATTGCAGCCGCAGCAGGGGCGTGGGCCCGCCGCGCAGGGCAGGGGCGACGCTGGAATGTGAGAGTGCGGAGGCCTCCATACAGGATCCATTACCTCATCCAGACCTAAATACACGCTAACAACGCCCGAGTTGCGGCCTTGTGAGGGAGATTGCAGCTCCCATAAACTGGCCTGGCAGGTCGGCACGGAAGCTGGCCCGGGTGGCGGAACGGTAGACGCAATCGACTTAAAATCGATGGCCTGACGGCAATTGTGGGTTCGACTCCCACCCCGGGCATCCAAAGCACCCTCCGATAGAGTCCGCGCGCATGGCGAGCGAGGGCACGGAGGAGGCGGAGACGGCGAAGGGCGAGAGCTTCCACGGGGGCAGGCTGATCGCACGCCGCCTGAAGGCGCACGGGGTTAGCAAGCTGTTCACGCTGTCTGGCGGCCATCTCTTCTCCATCTATGACGGCTGTCGTGAGGAGGGGATCGAGATCGTCGACGTACGTCACGAGTCGACGGCGGCGTTCGCGGCGGAGGGCTGGGCGAAGGTCACGCGCGAGGTCGGCGTCTGCGCGCTGACGGCCGGCCCGGGCGTGACGAACGGGATGAGCGCGATGGCCTCGGCGCAGGCCAACCACTCGCCGATCGTCGTGCTCGGCGGAAGGGCGCCGGCGCTGCGCTGGGGGCAGGGCTCGCTGCAGGAGATCGACCACGTGCCGTTCGTGCGTCCACTGACGAAGCTCGCCGCGACGGCTGGCAGCACGGAGGAGATCGCCGGGCTGACCGACCTCGCCTTTCAGTCGGCGCTCGCGCCGCACGGCGGTGCGACGTTCGTCGACTTCCCGCTGGACTACGTGTTCATGGAGGCGCCCGAGCACGAGGCAGGGCCGGTCGAGGTGAGCGCGCCGCGCGCAACGGCGGAGGCGATCGAACGGGCCGGCGAGCTGCTGAGCGAGGCCGAGCGCCCCGTGATCATGGCCGGCACGGACCTCTACTGGGGGCACGGCGAGCAGGCTCTGTTGGAGCTTGCCGAGACGCTGCGCGTCCCGGTGTTCCTCAACGGCCTGGCGCGCGGCTGCGTGCCGGCCGACCACGAGCTGTTCTTCTCTCGCGCGCGCTCGCAGGGGCTGAAGTGCGCGGACGTGGCGCTCGTGATCGGCGTGCCGATGGACTTTCGCCTGGCCTTCGGCGCGGCCTTCGGCGAGGAGACGGAGATCGTTGTGATCGACACGGCCGAACCGGAGCGTGCACACCCGCGTGCGGTCGCCGCCGAGTGCTACGGCTCGCTACCGCAGACGCTCGCGGACCTGCGCTCGGTGGCCGGCGCGAAGGCGCTGCCGAGCAAGAGCTGGATCGGCGAGCTGCGCTCGGTCGAGAATGAGCGGCGCGAGGGCGAGCGGGCCGAGCGCGAGGACGACCGCGCCCCGCTTCATCCGATGCGGCTGTACGCGGAGCTCGGCGAAGTGCTCGACCGCGACGCGATCGTGATCGGCGACGGCGGCGACTTCGTCTCCTACGCCGGCCGCGTGATCGACAGCTACCAGCCCGGGTGCTGGCTCGACCCGGGGCCGTTCGGCTGCCTCGGCACGGGCCCCGGCTACGCGCTCGCGGCGAAGCTCGCCCATCCCGAGCGCCAGGTGGTCTTGATGATCGGCGACGGCGCCTTCGGCTTCTCGGGGATGGAGTTCGACACGCTCGCGCGCCACGGCGTGAACGTGGTCGCAGTGATGGGCAACAACGGCATCTGGGCGCTCGAGAAGCACCCGATGGAGTTCCTCTACGGGTACTCCGTCGCCGCCGAGCTTCGTCCGGAAACGCGTTACGACGAGGTCGTCGAGGCGCTCGGCGGCTACGGCGAGCTGGTCAAGCGTGCAGAGGACCTGAAGCCGGCGCTGGCCCGCGCCTTCGAGTCGGGCAAGCCGGCGCTGGTCAACGTGCTGACCGACCCGACGGTCGTCTACCCGCGCAAGTCGAACCTGGCTTAGCGGACACCTGCGAGGCGCAGGGCGCCACCGTAGAGGATGTCGTGCTCTGAGACCTCGACCTCTTGGAGGGCGAAGGCGCGCATGGCTTCGCTCAGCACGATCATCCCTGCGACGATCGTGGGCGCGCGGTCGGGGTGCAGGCCGACCACTTTTCGGCGTCTGCCTTCGTCCATGTCGGCGAGCCGCGCGAGCAGCATTTCGACGGTCCCGAGCGTGAGCGTGTAGCCGTTGACGCGCTCGGGGTCATAAGGGTCGAGCTCCTGGTCGATCGAGGCGGCCGAGGTCGCCGTGCCCGCCACGGCGATCGCGCGCTTGACGGCATCGCGCTCGGCGGCCGGGAGGCCGTCCTCGAAGTTCTGGCGCACGTCGGCGGCGAGCTTCTGCAGCTCGTGCGGCTCGGGCGGGTCGGTGTGGATGTGGCGCTCGCTCATGCGCACGACGCCGACGTGCAGCGAGATGTGGAAGCCGGCCTTGCGACCGGTGCCGATGACGAACTCGGTCGAGCCGCCGCCGATGTCGACGACGACGGTCGGCACGGCACTGCCGCCGCCCTGGCCCGACCGGTCCGCCGAGCCGTCCTCGTCGGGGCGGGTCGACATGGCGCCGAGGAACGTCAGCTGCGCCTCTTCGTCACCGCTCAGCACGCGCGCGTCGAGTCCGTACTGCTCGCGCACGCGCTCGGCGAAGTCGGCGCCGTTGTCGGCGTCGCGCACGGCCGAGGTCAGCACGGCCAGGTTGGCCTCGCAGTCGTGCTCCTCGATCTTGACGTAGTAGTCGGCGAGCACGTTCGTGACGCGCTCGATCGCCGTATCCGACAGCGATCCATTGGCGTCCACGCCCTCGCCGAGCCGCGTCACGCGCGAGTCCCGGACGAGCTCCTGCAGCGAGCCCGTGTCCGTGTCGGCCTCCGCGACGAGCAGCCGCGTGGAGTTGCTGCCGATGTCGACCACCGCGACGCGCATGAGCGGGATGCTAGAGATAGCCGCGCGGCCGGGGCTTGCACGGCTTCATCGGCCGCGCCATCTTTGCTACAACCTAGGAGCGACGCGGGGTGGAGCAGTCTGGTAGCTCGTCGGGCTCATAACCCGAAGGTCGCGGGTTCGAATCCCGCCCCCGCTATTAGGAAGAGCCACGCTCAGGCGGGATTTTTTCGTGGGAGAGATTTCTGCCCAGCCCCGGCGTTCGTACCAATTTCGTACCAATTGGGCGATGGGTCCGCTCAATAAGCGCCGCGGCTGACGACTTCAGGCCACGTACAGTGCGGCGTCAGCACAGCGACGAACGGTTCTCGAATCGGGGGCGCGCGAGGGGCCGGCCGAGCAGATGGTCCGAGCGTCGGATCAGGCGCGCCTCGAGAACCCCGGCGAGCGCTCGGTGATGCTCACCGATGCCTCAAACATCGAGCTTGATCGGATCAACGCCCTTGCCCAAGAGCGGCGTGCGGATGCAGGCGAGCTGGGGGGCGTTCAGTCGAGCTGCCCGACCGTCCCCACGGCCTCTCGGCGGGCGACGAGGTCACTTTCACCGCGGCGCTCTACGAACCGAGCCACCCGCGGGTCGAGAACGGCACGCTCGGACCGTGACGAGTCTCCTGGGCGGGGATCGAGTTTCGATCGAGACGAAGGGGGCTCAGAAGCACGAGGTACAACTGAGCACGGAGTAGTTCAGCGAGCTGCGCTTGGCCTACGCGCAGCATCTCTACAAACCGTCGAGTGCTCGTTTGTGCTCACTGGCGGCTGGCAGACCGATCGCGAGCGGGCCTACGTCGCTCTAACTCGGGCCAGGAGCGGACCGACATCTCGTCTCGCGCGAGGATCTCGGCAAGCAGGGGACGGATACATCTGCGATCGAAAGGCTCAGCCGCGCGCTGGCGGAAAGCGGCGCTCAGAACACGAGCGTCTTGTCCGCCGAGCTGGGCAGGACCGTAGGGCCGGTGTCGAAGAACGAGGCGGAGCTCGCCCTCCGGGAGTCCGACCTGCAAGCTGATCGTGTTGGCGATGTCGTTAGCAGCGCCGAATACCCCTAATCCCAGCACGCTTCATGGGCGAACCCGACGGCTTTCTGCCCTCTCGTTACTAGAGCACGGCCATAGCTCTTACCTTCCCGGTCCATTGACCTATCTGCCTGCCGTATGCCTCATCAGGCGGCGCGCAAACATTCCAATCACTAGGCTTCGACGCCTGGATGGTGAGGCGTTCGACAAAGCGAGGCTCCGTGGAAGACTCAGTAGTAACTAGCTTCGATGACGCTGTCACGATCGCGCATGACGAGCGAGACTGGCAGCTGGACTGTAATTCGGGCTCCTGGCCGACGCCAAAGACGCGGTTCGTTGGTCGATGGAATACGGACACCGAGCGGCTATTCCGCACAATCGTCAATGACGTCGACGATCCGTGCCAATCCGAGGGCCCGCTCGCTGTGTCGCTGCAGGAGTCGATACTGCGGTTCCCGTCTGCTCCAATACACGGGGTACAGAGGCTCCACCGGTACCACACTAACCTGCCCGAGTCGCAGAGCTTCCATACATATCGCGTGCTAACTGCGATGAAACCGCCCAGAATTGGCCGTATCTTTCTGTTCCACAACGGTCTAAACGAGCTTGACCGCATGGGCCTGTACTACCAGCTCGCCTCGCACCTGATACGCGAGGACGAGAGCGCAGCTTGCATCCTCAGACCATTCCCCGGGCACCTTACTCGAGCACCTTTCGCTGACTTTCCCGAAAATCCACTCCACCGCTACCTCTGGGACGGTTCGCACCTATTCCGGCAATTCCTACGGTACATGACAGAGACCCAGTGGTTTCTGAGTGCGCTTGTGAGGCGCTCCCAATATCCGTGCCTGTCAGGTGCGGCGCTTCTGGCCGAAAATAGAGATCCAGTGAATAGCCGCACCGAAACTGGAGTTCTCAAGGAGGCGATGTACGATGCTTGGCAGCGGCTCTACTGCTCTTCTCGGAAAAGTTCGCGCCTCGTACCCCAAGCGCAGACCGGCGCCCCGAAGGCCCCTTCAGCTCCTGACAAGGAGATCTTTGGCAAATGTATTGGTGCGGTCCGCGCGGTACTCGGGTTGGACAAGCTTGCCGCGATAGGTCCACAGCTGCCTAAGTCCGGCGAGCGTGTGGAACCATTTGTGCACGTCATCGGCTATAGCCTCGGCGGCTTTGCAGCACAGTCTGTGTTCATGTCGTGGCCATTCCTGATCGCATCTTGTTCCACGCTGCTCTCCGGGGGCGCGCTACGCGAACTATCGCCAACCGCCTTTGCCAGCCCTGAGGAATGGCAAACAGTCCTTCATTCACTCCGCTACGAGATAGATGACGGGATGCTCGACACTCGGTACATGGCGACCGGTGACGAGGTGGCAGGCCTGAAACGCGAGCTATTTCAGCACTTCCAGAGGACGTTTTACGAGGTTTTTGAGCAGCAGTACCGAGGGAGCTTTCAAACGAGACTTGCCGCCTTCCGGCATCGCATGCTTTTCGTTGTGGGAGGAGACGACCCGATAGTCAAGCCGCAAAGCGTGCTGGATTCCAGTCCTCCCGGCGGTGTCAACCTCCTTGAGATCGGCGGCCTGGGACACTTTCTTGGCACACGGGCGTCAGGCGTCGAGGAAGAAGAGCAACGACGCTTCTGGCTTCCGGAAATGGGTCGTCTTATGGGGACTTTCGCGGCTGAGGCAGGTAACCGATACGTGCTCGAGCGCGACGAAACATGGCTTAACGAGAACTGGGAATTGCGCCAGCCGATCGACGTTGACACGGAGGTAGGGCGTCACCCTACCGATGTCGACAACAACGAAAGCACGGCCTGGCGTGTCAGGACGCTGCGCGAGCAGGACGTGCTGAATCTACCGAAGGATGGCGCTCTGTCAAGCAAGCTGTTCGGGCTATGTCTAGACGATATTTTGGCTCGGCACGCCAAAGACGAACTTGGCCGACTGATGGTCATCAGAAATGAGGCGCCGGCGATGCTGCTACATGCGAAGACTGTCCAGCATCGTGCTCGTGCTTTCCACCATGATGACCTAAGCATTATCCGGTATTGTCGCGCCGTTCGTCGTCGTTGGGAAGCGTTCCGCACTACCATGCCGCGCACCCGGCTGGTAATGCCTTGGAATGCGCATCGCCTTCATCTCGAACTGGATCCTCCACACGGGTTTCCGAGCCAGTCTGAGACTACTGTCGGGAACACGCCACACGAGCTGTCGGCAGAGGAGTCGTGGGAGGCTTTTCTCAGTTCCTGTGCGATGCTCGCGAAGGTGGCGCCGGGGGCGGTTTCTGTATTCGACGGCAGAGAGCCGCTCGAACCGTTCGACGGTATGCCAGAGCGTGCGGAAGGGTTTATCGCCGCGCAGCCGGAATATATTGCTCGTCAGCAAGTCTGGGTTCCATCGTTGCCGGACTGCTGGATCTGGATGTCGTCGGAGTTCGTCAAGACCGGCGCTGAGCTATCGCGTGCCGAGGCGGATGAGCGGTTTATCGCCACGGTCCACGAACTACTGTTCCCCGACAGCGGGAGTGAGCCGGAGCGATTGTCGCGTAGCTTGCACAACGAGGAACTGCGCGTGGTCACGGTGTCGCGTGCGAGATACAATCCCCGTTTTCGAGGGAGATTGATAATCGACGTAAAGGCCGTCAGGCAGATACTCCTACACGCCGCGCTGTGCTTGGCCGTGGCGTATGACCACCAGCGGTTTGACCTCGAGTCCGATCCGCCGCGCCCGCACGAAGCCCGGACGAGGCTAAAGTCGTGATCCGTACGCTCGAAGCCTGGACCACCGACCACGATGCTCAGCGGCCGTGGTGCGACGGCAGTCGGGCGATGTCGCCGGGAGGGAGCGTTCGGTGACGCTGCGAGTGATGGGTCACGCTCTCCGAGTCGCTCCCCGGCGGTGGGAACAGCCTCTCGCTCTGGCTGCGCCCGACCGTGTAGGAAACCCAGCCGTCGGTCGTATTCGCCGAGCGCCAGCGAGATCGCCTCGAGCGTACGGATGTCGGCGATGCCAGCGAGGATCAGCTTCGTCTGAAATAGCGAGAGGAAGCCGTCGGCGGCGGTCTCGCCCCAACGCTGGCGCGCCGGGCTGAGATCCTGCAGACAGGCCATCACGTGCACCCCTCGACCTTCGACGCGGTGGCTGCCTGCTCGCGACCCTGGCCCTCAGGTCCAAGGAAGCCTCCGACGTGAACGTGATGCCGGCTGCGGCGTAGGGATGACACGCGCGGGAGTTGCCGTCCGACGATGCGCCACCGGCAGAGGTTGCCGAATCCCCACTTAGATTCTGAGCAGGCGGCAAACTCCAGTAACTCGTGCTCTGTATTCTTCCCCGCGGCCCGGTCCAGACCCACTTTGGACCTGGGGGAACCGGGCGCCGTACGCGCGTGCCGAGCTAGGAGATAGTCATGAGTGACGCAGGAGCGAGCGCTACGCCGCAGCCACCGGCCGGCTGGATCGGCCAGTACGTTGCTGCATGCTTGGAAGTCCTTAACTCCGCGAGTGCATGCCTAGAGGTCGCGAATGTTGCGGTTGCTGCTCGAAACAGGGCAGTCGAGCGTCCTCAGCATGAGATATCGATCCGAAGCTTCACCGAGATGGCCGAACAACAGGAGCAAGAGTTCGCTCCGTTGTACCGTGCGTTCGTAGATGCGTGTGCCAATGCACGCGACATAGCCGCTGGCGTTCTAGCTGCTTACCCTCATGCCAACGCGGAGATGGATCTCATGGTCACGGTCGAGGACGACGTTCTCGACAAGGTCGCGACAGCAAAGGAGATCCTCCGCGCAAACTTCGCCCCCATGCCAGCAGGATTTATCGACGGCGCAGATGAGGCAAACGCACTCATGCAAGCGCCCCCCGAGGGAGGCAACATCTACACGCCATTGCCTCCGGTCGATCGCACATGCCCGTGGTGCGCGGAGACGATAAAGGCTGCAGCCATCGTCTGCCGGTACTGCGGCCGCGACGTCCAAGCACAGCCAAGTCCGAGCTAGCTGTCCTACCCCACACTCGTGGCGCCCGGCGACCTAAGCCGGCGTCGGGGGCTTCGCAAATGCGGCCTCCCGGGCGCTCAGGGGAGCATGCGAACACGCCGACGAGCAGCTGAGGTCGGTCGCTCGCTGGGGGTGTGCTCCGCGCCCGACAGGTCCGGAGCAGGGGGGGCTTCGGGCGGGGTGCAAATCGGGGTGTAATCTGAGCAGAATCGGCAGATACTTGGAGGCACAGATTAGCTCTAGTGAGCCAAATCAGCAGCCACAGAGGACCCCCAATTAATCTCATAACCCGAAGGTCGCGGGTTCGAATCCCGCCCCCGCTATGTCACTAACCCGCGACCGTCCTTCGGGACGGTCGTTTGTGTTCTGGGCCAACTACGGTCGCAGGACTAGGTATCAATCCCGCCTCGGAGATGCACCTGCGACTCCGCTCGCATCGCCACGCCTCGCAGTGGGCGCCCGCGATCGTCAGTAGTTCGATCTGCGCGGGGGCCTCTACCCCGCCACCGAGAAGGGGCGGTTCGCCCCGGCGCTCGGCACCGAAGTAGAGGCCTTCGATGCGAGAGAGACGCTACCTATCCCCGACCCGAGCGGGGGAGCGCGTCGCGGGCCGCCTTCGGTGCCCTACCGCTGAACGGCCGGACCAAGGCAGCCTCGTCTCGCCCCGATTTCGTAGCGGAGTCAAGCTCGGTCCCGCGGAGGCCGATGGACGAGTACTCAACTCTTGGAGGAATCCTGCCCATGAAGCTTCCCCGCCCTCGGCTTACCTACGCCAACGTAGTCGCCAGCCTCGCCCTCTTCGTGGCGCTTGGCGGCGTCAGCTATGCGGCTACGACCCTGCCGAAAGGCAGTGTCGGGCCCAAGCAGATCCGGGCCGAAGCGGTCCGCACCGTAAGATCGCCGACGGTGCGGTGACCGCCGCGAAGCTGGCTAAGGGAGTCCGCGAACGGCTCGCGCCCGTGGGTGGCGCGCCGGCGGTGACGACGACCACCTCGACCCCGGAGAAGCGTCAAGCACGCCGAAACCGCCGACAGAGCAACCACGGCCGGAAGCGCCAACCGCGCCGAAACCGCCGACAGAGCAACCACGGCCGGAAGCGCCAACCGCGCCGAAACCGCTGACAGAGCAACCACGGCCGGAAGCGCCGACACGGCGGCCTACGCCGACTCGGCCGGGGGCGCCGCCACCGCCGACCTGGCCACCACTTCCAAAGACGCCGAAGCCCTCGGCGGTCAGCCCGCCGACCACTACATGACCGCCGACTCCGTCCTGGGCTCCGGACAGACCGAGGCGGGCGACTACATCGCCGCGGCGGCCAATGGCGAGGCCGGCACGGTGCTGGTCCAGTTCTGGCCGCACCTGCCCGAATCGCTGCCCGAAGGACACATCATCGTGCTGGCGGAAGGCGCCTCGGGGACCCAATGCCCTGGTGCCGGCCAGGCGGCGGCCGGCTACATGTGCGTCTATCAGTCATTCAACGAAGGCATGACCTTTGAATCCTTCATCTCGACGATGCCAGGCTCGATCTACGCCGGACCGGTGAGCGGAGTCATGACCTGGCGGAGCAACCAATTCAATGGCCTGCTGCGGGGCACCTGGGCCTACACCGCGCCGTAGCCGAGAGATCGAAACTGTGGTGTGGCCGGGCCGTGCCGGGCGGTAGAAGCATGGAGCCAAGCAGTGCGCCGATGCTCGACGCCTGGTCGCCGACTAACTCGCTCGTGATCGGGAGAGCGAACAGGGGTCTCGTAGTCCTCGCTTAGAGCTCCTTACGCGACCGGGTCGGAGGGACTAGCGACGTAGCTCCGCTTGTAGCCGTGTGGCAAGGCGGACGGAGGCCTCGATCTCGACTTGGCGGATCGAGACGCTCTCGACGCTGAGCCCAAATGGAACTCCGACGCGCCGGCAGAATGCGATCAGCTCGACGGCCGTGGCGACGGCTTGATCGTAGGACGCGTCGAGGGTGTTGTCCGCGTGGCGCAGCTCGTTCTCGATCCAATGCGGCACATCGACACCAAGCCACTGAACGAACTCCAATGTCTTCAGCGAGCCGCAGACCGAGAACGTGAAGACGATCGGCGCTGGCTTGACGTCACGAGCGGCGCACGCGTGGTGATAATCGGAGACCAAGTTCTTCGCGGCGTTGACGTCATAGATGATCTGGGTGACAAAGAACGAGCAACCTGCCGCTTGCTTCGCCAGCAGACGGACATGCTCCCCGCGCCCGCGCGTATGCCGCTCTGGGATCGCGACACCTCCGAGAAGGAGATCCGGACGCACCTCGGTCCTGAGTTCGTAGGCTCGCAACAGAGAGGTTGCCACCGCCTTCTCACGAGAGGACGCACCGACGAAAACCGACAGCGCGTGGCTTGGGACTTGTTCGCTGAGCCACGAGCGAAGACCTTGCTCTGAATACTTGCTGACAGCGCGGTACACGATGGCCGGCACTTCCAAGCCGACGAGATAGCGAGCGAGGTAGTCGGCTGGGTCCATCGTGGGTAGGAACGGAAAGGGGCGTTCCTCGGGATTGCGGTCGCTCTCGTCATCAATGTCGTAGAGCACGAGGCCGTCGAGGCCCACAGGGCGCAGGCGCTCGAGCGTTTTCGCGGCGATCTGACTGGCTTGCTCCGGCTCGGTCGTAAGGCGCGGTGGGGTCAGCGCGAACAGCAAGAACTCACCCGTCCCCTCGGCAATACGCTGCTGCAGCTCCACGCGCTGAAGCGTAACCAAGCGCTAGAACTGGACTCCGGGTCGTAGCTGGATTAGGGTGGGTTCTCGTGACGTCGTCCCGGTTGCCCAAGCTGCTCGTCCTCAGCGCCCTCGCGGCGGCGAGCCTTGCGGTGGCCGGCACTTCGCCGGCGCTCGCGGCGAACGAAATCGCCTACGACTGCAGCAAACTCGACATCTGTCTGCTCGATCCGGCGAACCCGGCGGCGGTTACCAACCTCACCGACAACGGGGAAACGAGCATCGATGAAAAGCCGGTCTGGTCTCCCGACGGCAAGAAGGTGGCGTTCATCTCGAACTTCGGGGTCGGCGGGGGCACGCGAAACCTCTTCGTGATGGAACCCGAAGCGCCGGAACAGGGTTTCAACCTGGCGGTCCAGGTGACCCACTTCACGGGCGGCGTCCCGCTTGAGGAACCGGTCTGGTCCCCGGACGGCACCCGGCTCGCCTTCGTCCTCGGCAGCACCGAATCGAACGACAAGATCGAGGTCGCGAACTCGAACGGCACCACTGCCACCCCGCTGGTCGTCACCGAACACGGCCTGCATCCGAGCTGGTCGCCCGACAGCGCCAAGATCGCCTTCTCCTACTTGGAACACGTCGAAACCACGGTCGCCGACGGCTCGGCGTTCCCAACGAGAGTCGCCGGCGCCGAAGGCAAGGAACCGGTCTGGTCTCCGGACGGCTCGCGGATCGCCTTCGGCGAGCACGCGGGCTTTGAAATCGTCAACCTCGGGATCATCAACCCGAACGGGGGGACGCCGGTCACCCTCAGCTCCGGTGCGCAGTTCATCTTCGCCTCCTGGTCACCCTCGGGCTCGCAGGTCGTCTACCACATGAGCGGCGGCGGCGAAGACACCCATTGGCGGGTCGCGAACGCCGACGGCTCGGGCGACCATCCCCTGCCCGAGCTCCCGAGCCTGAACCCGAACGGTCCGGCGCCCTCGTGGTCGCCGAGCGGCAGTCAGATCGTCTATCAGGGCTTCTACTTCGGCGGCGAACCGAACACCAACGCCGTCTATCTCGAGAACACCGACGGCAGTGGCTCGGTCACCGCGCTCACCGGCGACCAGGGCTTCTTCACCTCTCCCTCTTGGCGTCCGAGCCCGAGCGCGGCGCCTCCGGTCTTCACGCCGACGAGCGCCTCTGGAACTCCCGCCGCCCATGCTCTACCCGTGACGCTGCCGAAACCGACGACGGTCTGGATCACCAAACGGATCTTCGTGACCAAAGGGCCCGATCTGACCGTGATCATCGGCTCCTACGGTTGCGGTGGCCCGAGCTGCGCGGTCTCCACCGAAGGCAAGGCGAAGTACGCCGGCCCGCCGGCGGGCCTCACCGCGTCCGTGCGGACGAAGACCCCACTGAAATACAAGCGGCGACAGGTCGTCGTCGCCAAGGGCAAGACGACGATCGCCGGCGGCCACTCGGGCCCGGTGAAGATGAAGCTGACCAAGGCGGGGATCAAGCTGCTCACAAAGCAGGGCTCGCTGAAGATCGCAGTCCTCGTCACCATCACGATTCCGGGGCAGAAGAAGATCGTCGAACACCGCCAGGTAACCGTCGTATTGAAGAAAGCCAAGAAGAAGCGCGTCGCTGCCTGAATCCCTGACCGCTCCGTCTCATGCGGTTGTCCTCGTCCCGTGATGACCCTTGGCCACACCTTCATAGGGGGCACTGTCTCCGCCGAGCGTCTCCTCGATCCGGTAGGCGATTCCCAATAGATTCGCGCTTTCTACGGTCGCGGGTTTGCGTATCAATCCCGCCCCTACCTATTCTCAATTCGCCCTTCTCAATCCGTCCGGTAAGAGCCCACCGAGGGTTAGGACTTGAACCGGCCGTCTCCTTGGACGATGTCTACTACGGCATTTCGGTGCTGGAACTCGTTGGAGACACTCACCACCAGCCGTGTACCTACCCGGTTGATCAAATCCAACGATGAGCGCGAGGTGGTGTCGGCACTTCCGTGAGCGTCATCCATCAGTGCGCGCCGGCGCGGCGGGCAGTTTCACCGTGATGCAGAGCCCGCCAGCGGCCCGAGGGGTGAGGGTGAGGGTGCCGTCGTGTGCCCGCGTGATGCTCTCGGCGATTGCCAGCCCGAGCCCGGCGCCTGCGTGGTCGGCGCGGACGCGCTCGTCGCCGCGAAGAAAGGGCTCGGCAAGCGCGGAGACCATCTGGGGCGTGAGCGTCTCGCCGGTGTTCTCGACCGTGAGCTCCACGAGATCGGGGCGAGCGCTGGTCGAGACCCACACCGTGCCTTGGTCAGGCAGGTTGTGGACGATCGCATTATGAACGAGGTTCGTGCTCAACTGCAGCAGCAGGGCGCGCGAGCCGATCGTGGGCGTCATCTCGCCGGAGGTCTCGATCGTGACGCCGCGCTCTTCTGCGAGGGGGAGGAGGGTTTCGGTCGCTTCCTCCGCCGTGAGGGACAGGTCGACGGGCTCTCGGGTGAAGGAGCGCCGGTCGGCACGGCTGAGCAGGAGCAATGCCTCGGTGAGGTCGATCGCCCGGGTGTTGACCGCGTGGAGGCGCTCGACGAGCTCGCCGTTGTCGCGGTCCGGATCGTTGCGAGCCACGTCGAGAAGTGTTTGGGTGACCGCCAGCGGCGTGCGCAGCTCGTGGGAGGCGTTGGCTGCGAATCGCTGCTGCTCGGCGACGTGTGCTTCGAGCCGCGCGAGCATGGCATCGAAGGCATCCGCGAGCTCGCGGAACTCGTCTTTGCGACCTTCCAGCTGGATTCGGTGGGAGAGCGATCCGGCCGCAGCAGTGCGTGTGGCGTTCGTGATGCGGTCCAGTGGAGAGAGCATCCGGCCGGCGAGAAACCATCCTCCCACGAGACCGAACACCAGCAGGAACGCCAGCACCGCCGCTGCCCTCGGAGCGAAGACGTGCAGGAGCTCGGATCGGATGGGAAAGACACCATGGGTGAGGGAGGCTCCGGTGCTCCCGGGGACGATCAGCGCTTGTTCGGGGACATAACGCAGGAGGAACACCCACACTGCGGCGAGCAGCAAGGCGCCTGCGAGCATGAGGAACGCGGCGTAGCTGAGGGTGAGCTTCACGCGAACACTCAAACCAGGGGCTCTATCCACGGTGTCCTCTCTCAGGCCCGACGTCTTGTTGAGTGCTGATGCGGTAGCCGACGCCGGGCACGGTCGCGATGAGCCAGGGTTCGCCCAGGCGTTTGCGCAGGGCCGAGACCGTGATGCGCACGGCATTTGTGAACGGGTCTGCGTTCTCATCCCACGCCCGTTCCAAGAGCTCCTCGGCGCTGACAACACCGCCTTCTGCAGCGACGAGGACTTCGAGCACGGCGAACTGCTTGCGGGTGAGCGCGACGTAGCGGCCGTCGCGGTAGATCTCGCGGCGAAACGGATCCAGGCGCAGACCCGCGATCTCTCGTACGGGTGGCCTGTTGTGGGCGCGCCTGCGGTCGAGCGCCCTAAGACGAAGCACGAGCTCTTGGAGCTCAAACGGCTTGGTGAGGTAGTCGTCGGCACCGAGCGCGAACCCGGAGGCCTTGTCGTCGAGCCGGTCGGCAGCGGTGAGCATGAGGATCGGTATGCCGCTGGCGGAGGCGACGATTCGTTTGGCGATCTCGTCACCGGAGGGCTCGGGGATGTCGCGGTCGAGCACGGCGATGTCGTAGGCGTTGACGCCCAGCAGCTGCAGAGCGGTGTCACCGTCACCGGCGATGTCGGCCGCGATCGCTTCCAGGCGTAGGCCATCGCGAATGGCTTCTGCCATGTAGGGCTCGTCCTCGACGAGCAACACACGCATACTCCGATGCTAGGGCCGGCGCATATCGTCGGCATATCGAAAACCACATACGTGCCGGCAACGCCACGCCGCCTTGACTGGCGACATGAACTACGGCGAGCCGGCACGAACAGCACCGCGGCGCACCCGACCCACCGTGTACGGCCCGCGCCGCCGCCGCGCGCTGCTCGGCATGGTGCTCGCCCTGCTCCTGGTCGCCGCGGTGTTCGCGGGACCCGGCCACCTGATCAACGACAAGGGCCGCGTGCTCAACGAAGGCCGAGCCGGGGATCGAGTACACCTGTCGTCGGTCGAGTGGCCGCAGCGCGGACAGGCGGCGTTTGTGCTCGGCGACGGGCGCCCGGCGGCCAGCCCGCACCAGCGGCCGGTCCCGATCGCAAGCCTGGCAAAGGTGATGGCCGCCTACATCACGCTCGAGCGATATCCGCTGAGCGGCGCGCAGGAAGGGTTCACGATCACCGTCACCGAGGAGCAGGCGCAGGCCGATGCCCAGGGCCAGTCGGTCGTGGCGGTGCGGGCCGGCGAGCAGCTGACCGAGCGCCAGCTGCTGGAGGCGCTGCTGATCCCCTCCGGCAACAACATCGCCCGGATGATCGCCACTGGGGTGGCGGGCAGCGAGACGCGCTTCCTGGTCGAGATGAATGCCGAGGCCCGCGCGCTCGGGATGGACCACACGATCTACACCGATCCGAGCGGGTTCGATCCGAGCACGGTCTCCACCGCCGCAGACCAACTGCGCATCTTCCAGCGGGCGATGCGCTTCCCGGTCTTCCGCAAGATCGTCTCGATGGCGAGCGTGACGCTGCCGGTGGCCGGCACGCTCGCCAACTACAACCCCCTGATCGCCGAGGGCTACGCCGGCAAGACCGGGTCTGACTCGGCCGCCGGGGGGTGCCTGGCGTTCTTCACCCACGTGACGGTCGGCGGGCGCCGGCTGACCGCGGTCGGCGTGGTGATGGGGCAGGGGCAGGGCAGCGACACGTCGGCGATCCTCGCCGCCGCGGGCGAGGCCGCGCAGCAGCTGGTCGACTCCGTCGCCCCGACGACCCGCGTGCCCACGATCGCCGCACCCGGCCCGGGTGGACCAGCAGGAGACGCCGGCAGACCCGGCCCTCCGCTGTCGCTCGCTCCCGGTCGCGGCTCGGCGCACGACTGATGTCAACGCACTCACGACCCACGGGAGAACCACATGAATAGAAGGCGACGCTCGCTGACCGGCCTTGCCCTGATCGCGATGGTCGCCTTGATCAGCGCGTGCGGTTCGACCGCACCTGCCGGCAGTGGCAGCGGCGGCAACACCACCCCCGCCAATGCCCAGAAGGCCGTGCAGTTCGCCGCGTGCATGCGCAGCAACGGGGTCAGCGAGTTTCCGGACCCGCACCCGGACGCGTCGGGCAACTTCACCCTCGATGGGATCGTGAACGGGTCGTCGCTGGACCCGAGCGCCCCGGTGTTCAAGCAGGCGATCAGCGCGTGTAAGAACCTGGAGCCGGCCGGGTTCACCGGCGGTAAGCGGAGTCCTCAGCAGACGCAGGCCGCTGTCGAGTTCGCGCAGTGCATCCGCGCGAACGGCGTGAAGGACTTCCCGGACCCCGCCAACGGTCAGCCCCTCGTCGACACGAATCGAATCCCATCCGCCGCGACCAGCAGTGGGATGAGCATCCTCAACGCCGCGATGCAGAAGTGCCGCGATGCGGCAGTCGCAGCGGGAGTCACGCGGTGACGCGGAAGGCATGGGCGCTGGCCACAGCGGCCGTTCTGGCCGTCGCAGCCGTCACCGGCGGCGTGGCCGTGATGTCCAGCGTCAAGCAAGCCACTGCGGCCGGGCGGCGGCTGCCGTCGGGCACTGCGCGGGTGGAGAGGAGGACGCTCTCGGCCACCGTCTCCCAGGCGGGGACCCTGACCTATCGAGCGCGGTCGGACGGGTCGCCGTACTCCGTGATCAACCGGGCCCGCGGGACTTACACCGAGCTGCCCGCCGTCGGCCACGTGATCCGCCAGGGTCACGTGCTCTACCGGGTCGACGATCGCCCGGTGGTGCTGCTGCGTGGCTCGACACCCGCCTATCGGGCTCTCTCCGCCGGGGCGAGCGGTCCCGACGTGGCCGGGCTCAATGCGGATCTGGTCGCGCTCGGCCATGCCACCCGAGCTCAGCTCAACCCGAAGTCCGCCTCCTTCGGGCTGGCCACCACGGCGGCCGTGATCAAGCTGCAGGCCGCCCTGGGGATGACTGAGAACGGAACCCTGACTCTTGGTCAGGCGCAGTTCGAGCCCTCTGCGGTGCGGGTGACGAGCGTGTCGGCTCAGCTCGGGGGCAGCGCCAAGCCCGGCGAGACGGTGTTGCACGGCACCTCGACCGTTCGCCTGGTGCAGGTGGCGCTGAGCGCCTCGGAACAGACCACGGTGGCGGTCGGCGACAAGGTGAGGATCACGCTACCCAACAGCCGGAGCACCCCGGGGGTTGTCTCCTCGGTGGGCGCGGTCGCCACCTGCCCATCGAGCTCAGGGTCGGGCGGGTCGAGTCCAAGCTCCGCCGCGCCCGGAACGGACACCTGCTCCTCGGGCGGCTCGGGGAGCGGTACGCCGACCGTCACCGTGGGCGTCACCCCTTCTCACTCGGCCCCCACGGGCACTTGGGATCAGGCGCCGGTGCAGGTCGGTGTCACAACCGCCAGCGTGCGCAACGCGCTCGTGGTGCCGGTGACCGCGTTGCTGGCCCGGTCCGGAGGGGGCTACGCGGTGGAGGTCGTTGGCACGGGCGCACGCAACCATCTCGTTGCGGTCTCGCTCGGACTGTTCGATGACGCCGAGGGGCTTGTGCAGGTCACCGCCTCGGCGCTGGCCGCCGGCCAAGAGGTGGTGGTCCCGACGACGTGAGCCATGCCCCGCCACCCACACCCGAAAGCAAAGCGGTCGCGGCCGAGAACCACTTCGCGATCGGCAATGCAGGGGCGTCCGTGCTCGTCGTCGACGACGTGAGCAAGACCTACCCCGGCGAGCCGCCGGTCCAGGCCCTGCGCGGGGTGAGCCTCACCATCCGGTCCGGGGAGCTGGTCGGGGTCGTCGGCCCCTCGGGGTCGGGCAAGACCACTCTGCTGCAACTGATGGGCACGCTCGACCGGCCCACCAGCGGCCGGGTGCGGATCACCGGGCTAGACGTGGCAGCGATGGCCGACGAGGACGTCGCCTACCTGAGAGCCACCCGGATCGGGTTCATCTTCCAGCAGTACTTCTTGGCCGAGCACTCCACGGTGTTGGACAACGTGGCCGCCGGGCTCCTCTACGCCGGCATCCCGCTCGGGCACCGCCGCGAGCGCGCTCTCGACGCACTCGGCCTGGTCGGCCTGGCCGAGCGCCCCGATGCCCGTCCCACCCAGCTCTCGGGCGGGCAACGCCAACGGGTCGCGATCGCCCGAGCCCTGGTCGGCCGGCCCGCGATCATGCTCGCCGACGAGCCGACCGGGAACCTCGACCAGGCCACCGGTCAGTCCATCCTGACCCTGATCGACCAGCTCCACCAGGCCGGCTCGACGATCATCGTCATCACCCACGACCGCGCGATCGCCGAGCGGATGCCCCGCAAAGTGGAGATCCTCGACGGTCAAGTCGTCGCTGACACCGGCCGCGCGGAGCCGTCATGACCGCCACCGCGACTGTGATCCGGAGACGGCTGGCGCTCTCCGACCTGGCTCGGCTCTCCACCGTCGGGCTGCGCACGCGGAGGCTGCGGTCTGGGCTGTCCGCGCTCGGTATCGCCATCGGCGTAGCCGCCATCGTCGCCGTACTCGGTCTGTCGGCCTCCTCCCAGGCCGGCCTGCTGGATGAGATCGATCAGCTCGGCACCAACCTGCTCACCGTCAGTAACGGGCAGAGCCTCACTGGCGCCACCGCCGAGCTGCCGAGCACGGCGCCGGCCATGATCGGCCGTATCGGCGGGGTGCAGGAGGTGCAGAGCACCGGGGCGGTCAGCGGCGCCAACGCCTACCGCACGCCCTACATCCCGGCGGTCGAGACGAACGGCCTGACCGTCCAAGCCGCATCCCTGGATCTGCTCCCGGTCCTCGCCACCAGCGTCGCCCAAGGCCACTACCTCAACGCGGCCACCGCCCAAGAGCCTGTTGTCGTGCTCGGGGCTGCCGCCGCTCAGCTGCTCGGTATCGACCGCATCTACCCCGCCGAGCGCATCTGGATGGGCGGCCAATGGTTCTACCTCGTCGGCATCCTCAAAGCGGCCGCGCTCGCCTCCGCGATCGACTCCTCCGTGCTGGTCGGCTACCCCGCGGCAGAGAAGTACCTGGGCTTCGACGGGCATCCCTCCACCATCTACCTGCGGGCGCAGAACGAGCGGGTCACCGCCGTCGATGGCCTGCTCGCCGCCACTGCCAACCCTGAGAACGCCAGCGGGGTCAACGTCAGCCAACCCTCCTCAGCTCTCGTTGCCCAAGCCGACGCCAAGAGTGCCCTCAACGGTCTGTTCCTCGGCCTCGGCGCCGTTGCCCTCCTCGTAGGCGCCGTCGGGGTCGCGAACATCATGATCATCAGCGTCTTGGAGCGCCGCTCCGAGATCGGCCTCAGGCGGGCGCTCGGCGCGACGCGCGGACAGA
The DNA here is from genome assembly GCA_963714215.1 of uncultured Solirubrobacteraceae bacterium. GTDB lineage: Bacteria > Actinomycetota > Thermoleophilia > Solirubrobacterales > Solirubrobacteraceae > Palsa-744. The sequence continues at coordinate 393,154 of CAVQNP010000001.1, read as the reverse complement.
TCCGCGGACAGTTCCTCTCAGAGGCGATTCTGCTCGGCCTGCTCGGCGGCACCGTCGGCGTCGCCCTCGGGGCCGCGTCGACTGCCGTCTACGCCCAGACCAAACACTGGGCCACTGTGATCCCGGCCGAAGCCTGGCTCGGTGGCATCGCCGCATCCGTCGTCATCGGCGCGGTCGCCGGACTCATCCCCGCCCTAAGAGCCGCCCGCCTTTCACCCACCGAAGCGCTGTGGTCCGTCTAGCCCACGGACGCGATGCAAAGGAGCATCACGCGGCGGGTGCGACGACCGTCCGACGAGCGACGCTCAGTCAGCCCACCAGTCCCGCTGACCTTCCACGTCTTCCCGCGGGTTCTCGCCGAGGTTGGGCGCGCCGAAGACAAGGATCTCAAGGCCGTCCGGCCCGGCCTCGTACCCTCGCCATGTGCCGGGCGGAACGCGCACGACATCCCACTTCTTGACCTCGACGATCTCCTCGTCGAGCTTCATCCGCCCGCTCCCGCCCACGACCACGAACACCTCCTCCTGCTCCTCGTGCGTGTGGCCGTACGGGAACCGGTAGTCGGGCGGGATGCGCTGATAGCTCAAGCCGGAATGCTCGAGCTCGAGCGCTTTGCTCGCGAGGCGGAACTCCAGATCCGGCGCTCCGTCGAAGTTGGAGCCGATGTCCGCCAGATCCTCCCTGAGGTTCCTGAGCGTGAACGGCATGGCCGCGAGTCTACGGTCCAGGCTTCAACCCGCTGCGCCGCCAGAGAGCTGGCAGCGGCGTCAAGTCGCTTGAAGCGAGGTCACACGCCATGTCGCCGCTCGCTACCTGCCGGTGCGCTCCCGGTGCTTGCACCCAGGCCAGCAGCAGGGCCGGCGCTGGCCTTCCTCCAGCTCCTCCCGAGTACGCCGGATGCGGCGCTCGCGGGTAGTCGCCAGCTTGGCATCCTCGACCCAACAGATGAACTCATTGCGGGCCAACTGCGTGATGTCCTTCCAGGCGTCGAGTGCCGTGGCGTTGGCGATTAGTGCCTCTCGCAGGTCCGCAGGCAGGTTGTGTACCACTCCACCGGGCAGTCTTTGGCCGCTCACAGGTCCATGGTAATTAGCGGAGCTGCGCTCGAAAGCCACCGAGATAGCGAGCGCCTAGCGCAGGCGCTGAGCGCAAGCCGTCCAACACCCGGCCACCCATCCGGCCGCCTGTGGAATCATGAGCGCACGCTTCCATGCCTGAGTGGGGGTCCCAAGGAATGAGGATGCGGCCGTCTCGACAACGTGGGTTGACCGGTATCGCGATCGCGATCTCGCTCGTCCTCGCCCTCGTCGCCGCACCCGGCGCCGCCGCAGCCCCCATCCTCGCCCTGGAAGGCTTGCCCAAGGTGCACGTACAGGTCGGTGGGCTCGTGAACGTCGAAGCCGAACCGCTCCCGGCCAAAGTCGAAGTCGCCGGGCTGCCGCCGATCGAAACGCCGTCGCTGCCCAAAGCGGAACTGCCGTCGACGCCGCCCGTCGAAGCGCCCAAAGCGCCCGTCGAAGTCCCGACGGTGTCGACAGGGAGCACGCCCGTGCCCGCGCCGACCGGCTCCTCGAGCTCGCCCACCCCGACATCCAGCTCGACCGGCTCTGGGGCGCGCGCGGCCAGCGCCGGCGCCACGACCGCGAGCGGCGCCGCCACGCCGACCGGCAGCAACACCAGGGGCGCCGCGCCCGCGACCGCGCAGATCGGGAAAGCAGCGCACGCCGTCTCACGCCGCCAGCGGCGCGGCGCGGAGAGGTCGCGCGTTACGGGAGCGCCCGCCGCGTCTGGCACCACGACAGTCACAGCGAACGGTGCGTCTGTCGCCTCCTCGACGACCACGCCCGCCCGGACCTCCGGAGCGCAAGACGCCCACAGCAAGAGCTCCTCGAGCAACCCGCTCGAATCGATCGGCCGCCAGATCCCGTTCCCCGTCCCCGTGCCCGACTGGAGCAAGCCGATCATCCTCGTGTTGCTGCTGCTCGCCATCCTGTTCGCCGTGCGCTCGCGCCTGGCGACGCTGCGCGCGCGGCGTCTGGAGGGCCAGCGCGAAACGATGCTGAGCGATCTCGACGACATGCAGGCCGCGCTCGTCCCCGCGATCCCCGCGCAGCTCGGAGGGCTGTCGGTGTCCGTCGCCTATCGGCCTGCCGACGGTCCGGCCGCCGGCGGTGACTTCTACGACCTGTTCGAGCTCGAGCCCGGCAAGGTCGCGATCGTTCTCGGCGACGTCGTCGGCCACGGCCGGCCCGCGCTGACCCAGGCCGCGCTGACCCGCTACACGCTGCGCGCCTACCTGCAGGCCGGCCTCGAGCCTCGTGCCGCCCTCGCGCTCGCCGGCTCCGTGCTCGCCACGCCCGGCGAGAAGCGCTTCGCGACGGTCGTCGTCGCGATCCACGACAGCGCCAGCGGGCGCTTGACCTATGCCTGCGCCGGTCATCCACCGCCGATCTCGATCCGCTTCGACGCCCCCGAGCCGATCACCGTGTGCTGCTCGGCGCCAATCTGCTGCGACCTGCCGACCGGTCGCCGGCAGACGACCGTCTCGCTTCCCGACGGAGCCGGGCTGTGCTTCTTCAGCGACGGCCTGCCCGAGGCACGCGCCGGCGAGGACCTGCTCGGCCGCGAGCGCCTTGTCGAGATCACGCGTGAGCTCGGCACTTCGATCAGTGCGCCCGCGCTGCTCGAGCGCATCCGCAACGAGGCGTCCGCGACACCCGACGACATGGTCGCCTGCATCGTCTCCGCCGCTGACGTCGTTCCGGCCGCGGCGGACAAGGCACCCGCAAGCCGGACCGCCGCTGCCCAGGTTGAGGAGCTCGAAGTCGAACAGCCCGAGCTGGCCGAACCGCGTGTCCGTTATTTCCTCGCCGCCTGCGGCTTTGATTCGGCGGAAGTTGGGTCCCTGCTCGTGCGCGCAGGTGAGATCGCCGGCCGCGACGGCACTGCGCTGCTGCGCATCGAGCGCCCTCGCTCCGGCCAGCCGACGGCGACCGTGAGCGCCGGTCGCGCGGTCCCGGACGTCTCCTCCGAGGGCGCCGAGGCGATCCCCGGCACCGCCGCTTCGGCGCTCGCAACGGCCACCGCGCGATGAACGCCACGGCTAGGCTCGCCGTATGTCCACTCCAGCCGTATCGCTAAGTTGGGTACATGATGTTCGCCCTGCGCTACGTGCTCCCCGCGGCCGGCGTGATCGCCGGACTGATCGTGATGGCCCTGGGTAGCGAAGCCGAGCTCGAGGGAGGCGCCGGCATCGTCGGCGCCTCGCTGGCGATCTACGCCGTCAACTGGCTCTACCGCGCCGGCGTCGAGGGCGACCGCGAGCGCGACCGTGAGGAGGCCGCGCGCGTCTACTTCGACAAGCACGGCCACTGGCCCGACGAGGCTCCCCGCCCGCAGCAGTCGCCCAGCCCGCAACGCTCGCCGCGTCCGCAACACGCCCCGCGCCCGCAGCGCTAGCCGCCGCCCGCTCACAGCTTTCGGGCCACGAGAACGGGCTAGCATGCGCCGCGTAGCAGCGTGCACCTGACGAAGGCGAGGCACCGTGCAGCACCCGCTCCAGTGGCTGGCCCAACGCGACCGCGACCTCGCCGCGCTGCGCCGGGCGGGGCGCGCGGCGATCGTGATGCCCGCCATGTTCGCGCTCGGCGACAAGGTGATCGAAAACGCCGCCGTCGCCACATTTGCCGCGTTCGGCTCGTTCGCGATGCTGCTGCTCGTCGACTTCGGCGGAACCATGCGCGCGCGGCTGCAGGCGCAGGTCGCGCTCGCCGTGACCGGCTGCGCCTTCGTCTGCCTCGGCACGCTCGCTTCGCAGACCGTATGGATCTCCGCCGTCGCGATGACGCTGATCGGCTTCGCCGTGATCTTCTCCGGCGTCGTCAGCTCCGTGCTCGCAGGTGCCTCGACATCGCTGCTGCTCGCCTTCATCCTGCCCGTCACGCTCTCCGGACCAGCCTCGTCCGTGCCCGACCGCGTCGCCGGCTGGGGCATGGCCTCCGGCGCCGCCTTGCTCGCGATCGTCCTGCTCTGGCCGACGCCGACGCGCGGCCCGCTGCGCGCAGCCGCCGCAGGCGCCTGCCGGGCACTCGCCGTACGCCTGCGCGCCGATGTCGCGTACAGGATGAGCGATGGCGATCAGTCACTCGCCGCCGACCACAAAAATGCCGTCGCCGATGCCCACGACGCCGTCGCGACCATGCGCCGCGTCTTTCTCGCCACGCCCTTCCGGCCGACCGGCCTGAGCACCGACGCGCGCGCCGTCGTGCGGCTCGTCGACGAGATCAACTGGCTCGACGCAATCGTCGTGCATTCCGTCATGCCCGCAAGGGGGATCCCCGTCGATCACCCCGCGTGTGCCGTCAAGGTGGCCGCCGCCGGTGTGCTCGAACGCGGCGCCGAGCTGCTCGGTGTGATCGGCGGCGACCGGCACAAGCTGCGAGCGGCGATCGGCGAGCTCAAGACGGCCATGCGCAACGTCGAGACCGGCGCGACCAGCGAGCTGCTCGTGCGCCGCAAGCCGATCCGCGATGACGCGACCGGGGCCGGAGAGTTGATCACCGCGCTCGATCCCGCCTTTCGCGCGCAGGAGCTCGGCTACGCCGTCTCGATCATCGCCGAGAACATCGACCTGACCGCCGCAGCCGAGGGACGCAGCTGGATCGATCACGTGCTCGGCCGCCAGCCCAAGGGGCTCGCCGGCACCAGCACCAGCACCAGCACCGCCACCGCCGCGCAGCAGCGCGCCGCTGCGCACATCGACCTCAACTCGGTCTGGCTGCACAACAGTGTGCGTGGCGCAGTCGCCCTCGGCGTCGCCGTGCTCGTTGCCAACGAGACCGGCGTGCAGCACTCTTTCTGGGTCGTGCTCGGCACGCTCTCCGTGCTCCGCTCCAACGCCCTCAGCACTGGCCAGAACATCCTCCGCGGCCTGCTCGGCACGATCGTCGGCTTCGTCATCGCCGGTCTCCTGATCGCGCTGATCGGCGAGAACACGACGCTGCTCTGGTTCCTGCTGCCCATCGCCATCTTGCTCGCCGGCGTCGCCCCGGCCGCGATCGGCTTCGCAGCCGGGCAGGCTGCGTTCACGCTGACGCTCGTATGTCTCTACAACATCATCCAGCCTGCCGGCTGGAAGGTCGGCCTGCTGCGCGTCGAGGACATCGCCATCGGCTGCTCCGTCAGCCTCGTCGTCGGGCTGCTGTTCTGGCCCCGCGGCGCCGCTGCCGAGCTGCGCCGGGCGCTCTCGCAGGCCTACATCGACAGCGCCCGCTACCTCGCGAGCGCCGTCGACTTCGGCATGCGCCGCTGCGACGTCGATGCTGCGGCGGCCGTCGCCGAGCCCGAGGAAGACGCTGCCCGCGCCGCCGCCTCGGCCCGCCGCCTCGACGACACCTTCCGCTCCTACCTCGCCGAGCGCGGATCCAAGCCGGCGCCGCTCGCCGAGATCAGCGGTCTCGTCTCAGGTGTCGGGGGCCTGCGCCTCGCCGCCGACGCCGTGCTCGACCTGTGGGAGCGCGAGGACGGAACCGTTCCCGGCGACCGCGCTGCCGCACGCGAGGAGCTGCTCAAATCGAGCGCGCTGGTCGAGGGCTGGTACGACAATCTCGCTGCGCGGCTCGCCGATGGCCGACCGCCCAACCCGCCGCTCGCGCACGACGAAGTTGCCGACGGCCGGCTTGTCGCAGCGGTTGCCAACGACTTGCGCGCGGCAGACGGGAAGGCAAGCGCCACCGCCGTGCGCATGGTCTGGACCGGCGACCACCTCGACGCCGTGCGCAGGCTGCAGGAAGTAATCGTCGAGCCCGCGCGCACTGTCGCCGGGTGAAGCCGTGCCCGGCCCTCGCAACGATGGCTACGACACCGTCCTGATCGCGTCGCCGACCGATGAGTGGCAGGCGACGTTCGTGCCCGGCGCCGGGATGGTCTGCTGCTCGCTGCGACACCGTGGCGTAGAGCTGCTGGCGCAGCGATCCGGCGTCCGCGCGTACGCGCAGCGCGGCGCGACCATGGGCATCCCGCTGCTGTATCCGTGGGCCAACCGACTCGCCGGGTTGGGCTATCCCGGGCCACGCGGAGAGGTGCAGCTCGACCCGGCCGATCCGCTGCTGAAGCTCGATCAGAACGGCTTGCCGATCCACGGCGCGATCGCCGGCGCGCTGCCCTGGGAGCTGATCGAGCAGCCGGGCGCCGGCGCCGATCGTGTGCACGCGCGCTTGGCCTGGCAGAGCGCCGAGCTGCTGGCGATCTTCCCCTACCGCCATACCGTGGAGCTCTGCGCGCGCGTCGACGGTGCCCGGCTGACCATCACGACGACCGTGCGAGCCGACGGCGGCTGCGACGTGCCCGTGACGTTCGGCTTTCACCCCTATCTGACGATTGCCGACACCGATCACCGCGACTGGCTCATCGAGCTGCCCGTCGCCAGTCGACTGCTGCTGGACGAGCGGATGATCCCTTGCGCGGCCGGCCCGCCTGTCGAGCTTCGCCGCTTCCGGCTCGCCGACGGCGACTGGGACGATGCGCTCACCGGGCTCGAGCAGCCCGTCGCGTTCTCTGTGTCAGCCGGCGAGCACCGGCTCGAAGTGGAGTTCTGCGAAGGCTTCCCATATGCGCAGATCTACGCGCCACCCGATCAGAACTTCATCTGCTTCGAGCCGATGACCGCGCCGACCAACGCGCTGATCAGCCGCCAAGGTCTGCGCCTGCTCGAGCCCGGCGAGGCGTTCCAAGCGGCATTCGCCATCTCGGTGCACTCGGCCACGCCGTGAGCCGCGCGGCCGGTTGCCTGGCGCTCACCCCGCCCGGTAGATCAGATGCGTCACCCCCGGCGCCTGCACCGCCTGCACCTGCTCGAGCGCCACGCCCGCCCCGGCGCCGCCGTCGAACAGCCGCCTGCCCGCGCCGAGCAGCACCGGCGCCACGCTGAGGCGCAGTTCGTCGATCAGCCCCGCCGAGAGGTACTGCTGGGCGATATTGGCGCCGCCCGCGATCGCGACGTCCTTGCCGCCCGCGGCCTCGTTCGCCTGCGCCAGCGCCGAGGAGATCCCGTCCGTGACGAAGTGGAACGTCGTGCCCTTCAGCGCCAGCGGCTCGCGCGCGTGGTTGGTCAGCACGAACACCGGCGCGTGGAACGGCGGCTCCTCGCCCCACCAGCCGTTCCACGGCTCATCGCCCCACGGGCCCGGGCCGCCGCCGAACATGTTGCGCCCCATCAGGATCGCGCCGACGTTCGCCTGGGAACCTTCGACGATCGGCGTGCTCTCGTTGACCACGCCGCCCTCCCGTCCGTGCGGCTCTCGCCATGCCGCCAGCTCGAACACCCACTCGTGCAGCTGCATCCCGCCTTCGCCGAGCGGGTCCTGCTCGCTCGGGTTCGGCCCCGCGACGAAGCCGTCCAGTGACATCGCGATGTTGAACTTGAGCATGGCTGTGGCTCCTCTCCCGTCTCGTCGCTCAGCTCGTCTGCACGATCAGCAGGCGGTTGCCCTCGGGGTCGTTGAACCAGAACATCGGCGGCACCGGGTCGCCCATGCGCATGACCTCCGCGTCGACGTCCACGCCGCGCGCTTTGAGGTCGGCGTGGTCGGCGTCGATGTCCGTCGTCGAGAGCGCGATGCGCGTCTCGATCCCCGTCGCTTCGCCCGGGCGCGGCGAGGTCAGCGCGAGCGTCGTCTCAGCGCCCGCCGGCGCCACTTCCACCCAGCGCTCGCTGCCGCCGAACGGGACGTCCGCGCGCAGCTCGAAGCCGAGCTTCTCCGTGTAGAAGGCGATCGCCTGGTCCTGGTCCTTGACCGGGACCATGCACGTGCCGACCTGCGTCAGATTGGTCTTCGTCTGCGTGTCGCTCATTCCGAGCCTCCGTTCTTCTCCGGGGATTCGCCGTGCGCGTGTTGTGTGCCGCGCGGCGTCGTTGGTTTGTACTGCTTGGACGGGGCGGTCGCTCGAAACTCATCGCTCGCGCGCGATCCGCCGTCCGTCCGTGCGCGCAGGGTTCCGGCTGGGCGGGTCGTAGTTTGCAGGGATGGCCGGCCTGCTGGGGATCGTCTTGCCGCTGGCGCTCGCCGCCGCCATCTCGCCGACGACGCTCGCCGTCGAGCTGCTCACGCTCTCGCGCAAGACCGAAGCGCTCCGGCGGGCATGGGCTGTCGCCGCCGGGTCCGCGCTCGTGCTCGCCGGCTTCGCCGCGCTCGCGCTGATCCTCGCCGAAAGCACCGGCGGCGCGCACAGCCCCTCCGAAGCCGGCGCGATCGTCAAGCTCGTTGCCGCCGGGCTGCTGCTCGCGCTCGGCCTGCGCACGCTGCGCGCGCCGCCGCGAGCGCCCAAGCCCGAACGCGTCAGCGCGCATCCGCTGCGCGGGGCGCTGCTGCTCGGGATCGCGCTGATGCTGACCAACTTCTCGAGCGTCGTGCTGTTCTTTCCGGCGATGCACGCGATCGGCATCTCCGACGCCGGCCTTGCCGCGCAGATCGTCGCCTTCGTGCTGCTCTACGCGATCACACTCGTGCCCGCCTACGGACCGCCGCTGCTCGTCACCCTGCTCGGGCCGCGCGCCGACCCGCTGCTGCAGCGGCTCAACCGGTTCTTCACGACACATCACAAGGGCATCGGCGCCGGCCTGTGCTTCGCCTTCGCCGTGCTGCTCGCCGTCGCCGGGCTCAAAGTCCTGCTCTGATCGCGCATCGAGACCGCCGATCGCGTTCACGCTCTAGGCTGGCGCGCGTGAAGCAGATCGTCCTCCTGCGCGGCGTCAACGTCGGCGGGCGCAACAAGGTCGGCATGCCCGCGCTGCGCGACGCGTTGCAGGCGGCAGGCATGGAGAACGTCCTCACCTACGTGCAGAGTGGCAACGTCGTGCTCGACAGCACCGCGAAGCCAGACGCGCTCGCGCGCGCGTGCGAGGACGCGATCGCCGACCAGTTCCGCCTCGACGTCGACGTCGTCGTGCGCACGCGCAGCGAGCTCGCCAAGATCGTCAAGCGCAACCCGCTCGGCGATGTGGCCGACCAGGACAAGCTCTACCAGGTGACCTTCTGCGCGCACAAGCCCGCCGAGGACGCGCTCGCCAAGGTCGCCGAGCGGGCCGTCGACGGCGAGCGCCTGCTCGCCCACGGCCGCGAGATCTACGCCTGGTTCCCGCACGGCATCGGGCGCTCCAAGCTCGCCGCCGCACTGGGCAAGCAGGACCTCGGCGTCGTTGCCACCGCGCGCAACTGGACGACCGTCAACAAGCTGCTCTCGCTCGCCGCGGAGTAGTCGCCGATGCCGAGCACGCAGATCGACGGCCGCCGCTTCGCCTGGAGCGAGCTCGGCGAAGGCCCGCCGCTGGTGCTCGTCAACGGCTACGCCGCGAGCTCCGCCGACTGGGACCCGACCTTCGTCGCCGCGCTCGCGCGAACGTTCACGCTCGTCTGCCCCGACAACCGCGGCGCCGGCGACTCCGAGCTCGGCGATCCCGACGACCTGACCGTCGACGCCATGGTTGACGACGTCGATGCGCTGATCGACGAGCTCGGACTCGGCCGCCCGGCGCTTGCCGGCTGGTCGATGGGCGGCTACGTCGTGCAGCGTCTCGCGCTGCGCTCGCCGCAACGCGCGAGCGCGATCGCGCTGCTCGCCACCGGCCCCGGCGGCGGTGCCGGCGTGCCCGCCGAGCCGTACGTGTGGGATCAGCTCACCGACCACTCCAGCACTCCGCGCGAGCAGGCCAGCCGGCTGATCGCGCTGCTGTTCCCGCCCGACGTCGCACCCGCCATCGACGCGCAGTTCGGCGAGCTCGTCGCCGACGCGCGCGCCGCCTTCCCGCCGCAGACGCTCGCCGCCCAGGAGCGCGTGCTCGCCGCATGGCAACTCGAGCCGCAGCCCGCGCCCGGCCAGGACGCACCACCGGCGCTCGTCATCAGCGGCGAGCTCGATGTGATCGCCCCGCCCGGCAACGCCGACGCACTCGCCGCGCTGTGGCCCGAGACGCAGGTCGAGCGGATCGCCGGCGGCGGCCACGCCTTCATGGCGCAGGACCCCGAGCGCGTCGCCGCGCTGATCGCCTCGTTCATGTCCGCCAACGGCCGCTGAGCAGGCCGGCCGGCCGGCCTGCCTCCGACGGTCAGCCGCCGCCCTGGCCCGCGCCGAGCCCCTCGAGCGTCAGCTCCGACTCGATCGCCGAGCGCAGGCGCCGCAGCGCGTCCTCGCGGGCGCGCAGCTTGCTCGCCGCGTGCGCGCGCATGTCGAGTTGCGACAGCGTGTGCGCCGTCTCCAGCGCCGCCGCATGCAGCTGCTCGGCCGGCACGACACGATCGAGGAAGCCCGCCGCCACCGCGTCCTGCGGGCCGTACATGCGGGCGCTCGTGACCGCAGCGTCGAAGTGGGGCGCCGACAGGCGGTGGCGCGCCAGCTCGATCGCGAACCACGGCACCGTCAGGCCGATCGCGACCTCGTTCAGGCCGATCCGAAACGGTCCGTCCGCGCCGATCCGTGCATCTGCCGACAGCGCCAGGAACGAGCCAGCTGCAACCGCGTGACCGCTGCACGCGAGCACGACCGGCGTCGGGAACGACAGCATCCGCTCCGCCAGCGTCGCGCCGAGCGTGAGCATCTCTAGCACCGGCTCCGCGCCCCGGCTGAACACCTTCAGGTCGAAGCCCGCCGAGAGGTAGCCCTCGCGGCCGCGCACGATCGTCACCGCCCCGTCCCGCTCCGCGTGGTCGAGCGCGCCGTGCAGCGCACGCAGCGTCTCGATCGACAGCGCGTTGACCTTGCCGTCGTCCAGCGAGATCGTCGCCACGCCATCCTGCAGCTCGTATCCGACCGCTTGCATGCGCATAATGTAACAGTGTTCCGTAACAACGTCCTGATAACCGCCACGCGGATGCTCGGCCGGGCGCCCGGCTAGAGAGCCGTCTTGCCGCGCCCCAAGCAACGCACGCCCGCGCTGCGCGACCACGTGCTCGCCGCCGCGCTCGGCCTGCTCGCCCGCGAGGGCGTCGGCGGTTTCACCGCGCGCCGGCTCGCGCGCGAGGCAGACACCTCGACGCCAGCCGTCTATGAGCTGTTCGGCGACAAGGCCGGACTCGTGCGCGAGCTGTTCTTCGCCGGCTTCCGGCTGCTGCGCGTGCGCCTCGACGAGCTGGGGGAGAGCGACGATCCGCGCGCCGACCTGCTCGCGACGGCCGACTGCTACCGCGCCTTCATCCGCGAGAACCCCGTGCTCGCCGAGGTGATGTTCTCGCGCCCCTTCAGCGACTTCGAGCCGAGCGAGGACGAGCGGCGCGCCGGCGCCTCCGTGCGCCTGTTCGTGCTCGAGCGCGTGCGCCGCTGCATCTCCGCCGGCGAGCTGCACGGCGATGAGACCGACATCGCCCACGTGCTCGTCGCGCTCGTGCAGGGGCTGGCGCTGGCCGAGAACGCCCGGCGGCTCGGACGCAGCCGCACCTCCGTCGAGCGCCGCTGGACGCTCGCGCTCGGTGGGCTGCTCGACGGCCTCGTGTCATCTCGTCGGGCCGTCGGCTGACAGGGCGGGGGCTTCAAGCGGAGCGCCCGTCCGTCCGATATGGCCCCCGAAGGAGCAACGGCCAATCATCTGCGGACGAAGTCCGCTCATCAAAAGGATAAAAATGTCTGAGCTGCAGAGCGCCTACGTCGAGCCGCCCCGCGAAGGACGGATCGCCCGCTCCTGGCGCCTCACGCGCGCCGCCTGGGAGGTTGTGCGCAACGATCGCTCGCTGCTCGCGCTCGCCGCGATCTCCGCCGTCACCGGCGGCGCCGGCCTCGCGCTGATCTTCATCCTCGGCGGGTCCTTTCAGGACGGACGCTTGCAGGGCGACGAGCTCGCGCTGTACGCGCTGATCTTCGCCTACCCGCTGACCTTCATCTCCGTCTTCTTCAACACCGCCATCGCCGCCGCCGCCTCCGCCGCGCTCGACGGGCGCCACCTGAGCGTCGGCCAAGCGCTCGCAGTGCCAACGCGTAAGCTCGGCACCGTAGCCCTGTGGTCGCTGATTGCAGCCGTCGTCGGCTTCCTGCTCGAGCAGGCCGCCAGCCGGCTGCCGCTCGGTGGCAGCATCGCCGCGCGGCTCGTCGGCCTCGGCTGGGCGCTCGCCAGCCTGTTCGCCATCCCGATCATCGCGCTCGAAGACTGCTCTGCGCCCGAGGCGCTCAAGCGCTCCTCGCACGTCGTCAAGAAGCGCTGGGGCGAGGGTATCGGCGGCAGCCTGATCATCGGCGCCTGGACCGGCATCGCCATGCTGCTCGCCATCATCGTGTTCGTCGTCGCCGCCGTCGCCACCAACGACGTGCCCGCCGTGCGCGACGCCGTGATCGTGCTCGGCGTGCTCGTGCTCGCCGCGATCGTCGCGCTGCAGCTCGTCGTGCGCCAGACCTTCGCCGTTGCCCTCTACCGCTATGCCACCGACGGCACCGCGCAAGGGCCCTTCGCAGAGCACGACCTGCAGTCACCGTTTGCCCGCAAGCGCGGGCGCTCGATCTGAGCCGAGCGAGTCAGCGTCTCGCGCGGACGCGGACGCCGCCGCTCGCCCGAGCCGCCGCGCCGCGGCTATCTTGGCCCGCGTGAGCGACGGGCAGATCGAGATTTGCTGGGCGCGCGACGCCGAGGACATAAGCGGCGCCTTCGCCCTGCGCGAAGCCGTCTTCTACGGCGAGCAGGGCGTGCCGCTGCAGGAGGAGCTCGACGAGCTCGACCGCGACGCGCAGCATCTCGTCGCACTCGACCCCGCCGACGGGAGGCGCGTGATTGGCACGCTGCGGTTGCTGTCCTTCGGCGAGGAAGCCAAGATCGGGCGGGTCGTCGTAGCCGCCGAGCTGCGCCGGCGGGGGATCGCCTCGCGGATGCTCCAGATCGCGCTGCAGCGGGCGCGCCAGCAGGGCTTTCGCCGCGTGCGCCTCGCCGCGCAGATCGCCGCCGTCGCCCTGTACGAGCAGGCCGGCTTCGCCATCGAATCCGAGCCCTTCGAGGAGGCCGGCATCCCGCACGTGTGGATGGGGCTGTCGCTCAGCTCGTGAGTTTGCGCTTCTGCGGGTGGACCGTCTCGCCGCGCGCCAGCATCGCCACGAACTGCTCGATCCGTCGCGCACGCGTGTCGCTGCGCTTGGCGCTGTCGATCCGCAGCAGCACCGAATAGCGGTTCTGGCTCGTGAGGATCTCGAACATCGCCTGCGCCTTCGGCTCGGCCGCCAGCGCCACCGCCAGGTCGTCCGGCACGGCGATCGTCGCCGGGCCTGCGTATGCCGCCTCCCAGCGTCCGTCGGCCTTCGCCTGCTCGACCGCCCGCACACCCGCCGGGTGCATGCGCTGCTCCGCCAGCAGCCGCTCCACGATCCCCACGTTTCGCTTCGACCACGCGCTGCGCGCGCGCCGCGGCGTGAAGCGCTGGCGGAACGTGCCCTCGTCGCGCCGCTTGACCTGGCCGTCGATCCAGCCGTGGCACAGAGCCTCCTCCAGCGCCTCGTCGTAGCTCAGGCTCGTCGGCTCCGTCGTGCCCTTCTTCGCCAGCACCAGCCAGACGCCCGGGCGGGCCTCGTGATGCTTGGCCAACCACGCCCGCCAGGCCCCCGCGTGGGCGACGACCAGCTCTTCCAGCTCCTCTGCCACGTGCTCAGTCTCGCAGCCACGTACTCGGTTTCGGCGCCTGCCCGGCGCCCGCCCCGCCAGCGCCGTCCCAGTTCGCGCCGACATGTGAGAAACGCGTACTCCAGTCCGAAAAATGGACGGACGTTTGAGCATCTGCATCGGTGGTAAGGGCCGGGCGCGAGTGCGGCCGAAGCTGCCCTTGAAGAGCGTCAAAAGCGAGGAGCCGCATGCTTGGCAGCGCAGACACCACGAGTCCTGAGCCCTTCACCGGGGCCTTCGGCATCATCCAAAGCGAACCCGACGAGCGCACCGCCGTGGTGGCGCTCGAAGGAGAGCTCGATCTCGAGCGGGCGCCGTCCTTGAAGTGGGCGCTCGTCGACTCGATCGACGCCGGCAAGCAGCAGCTCGTCGTCGACCTCACGCAGGTGCGGTTCATGGATTCCACCGCCCTCAGCGTGCTCGTCGGCGTCAACCGCAGCCTCAGCGCCGGTTCGCACATGGCGATCGTCTGCACCAACGTCAACGTGCTGAAGATCTTCGAGCTCTCCGGCATGGATGGCGCCTTCGCGATCTTCCCGACGCTCGACGAGGCGCTCGGCCACGTTCGCGGCCATACGATGCGGATCGGGTGAGAGAAGCATGTCGCTGACGGGCGGCGACGCGAACCGGCGCGCGCGGACGCGCGCTCGCCGTGGCCATCGTCGGCTGCGGCGTGTTCGGGCTGCAGTCCCTGCCGACCGCCTCTGCCGCCAAAGGCGGCACCACCTCGACCGTCACGAGCGCAAGCGAAGGCTCGGCCGCCGCCACGCGCCACGCCGAACGCGCCGCCGCCAGGGCAGAAGGCGCCCCGCCGCCTCAGCCGCCCTCCGTTCTCGGCGCGCCCGCGCCTGCAGGCGCTCCGCCGCATGGCCACCACGGCCAGCCCGGGCCGCCGCCCCCGCCGCCCGCAGGGCTTGGTGCAGGTGCAGGTGCAGGTGCAGGTGGTGCTGCCGGTGCGGGTGCACACAAAGGCGGAGCAGTCGCCGCTGCGCACGCGCAGCGCCGCGAAGAAAGGCGCCAAGAGCGGCGCTCGGGTAGCTCGACCTCGACTACCACCGCTGCGAGCGGATCGGGCGCGAAGCCCGCCGCGCTGAGCGCCGGCGACACGTCGTCTGGCGGCCAGGCCGAAGCGTTCGCGCGCAAACAGAAAAAAGGCGGCGGCGGCGGTCAGAAAGGCAAAAAAGAACACAAAGGCAAAAAAACGCCGCAGGAAGAAGGCTCCGGCGCCGAAGGCTCCGGGTCGGAAGGCTCGAGCGGTCCCAGCACCAAGCCCAAGGCCGAACTGTCTACGAGCGACACCGCCGCTCAGGCGAGCGCCGCCGCGTTCGCGCTGCCCACGGTCGCCCCGACTGCCGGCACCAGCCCGGCTTCCGTCAGCGCGGCGGCGCCGGCCGCCGTCAAAGCCGCTGCGAGCGGCGGCGTGAATGCCAACAACGCCAAGCGCCGCGCCCACAAGCACTCTTCCGCAACGGCTGAAGCCGCAACGGCATCGGCATCGCCTCTGCTCGTGACGCAGTCAAGCGCCGTCGCGGCTCCCGCCGGTCGCACCAGGCCAGCCGCCGCCAAGCATTTCAAGCAGCAGTCCTCCCAGCCCGCGCTCGTGAAGACCTTCACCAAGATCGTCGGCATCGTGCCGACGCCCGTGCGGATCCTGATCGGTGCCTTGATCCTGCTCGCCCTGATGCTCGGCGTGCGCTCGCTGCTCAGCGGCGTGCGCACGCGGCGGCTCGTACGCCAGCGCGGCCAGCTGCTCGAGGACGTCGGCCTGCTGCAGGCCGCGCTGCTCCCCGTGCCGCCCGCCCGGCTCGGCCCTGTGGCCACCTCCGTCGCCTACCGGCCCGCCGACGGGCCCGGCGCAGGCGGTGACTTCTACGACGTGTTCGCGCTCGAGGACGGCCAGATCGCCGTGATCGTCGGCGACGTCTCCGGCCACGGCCGCGAGGCGCTGCCGCACACGGCGCTGCTGCGCTTCACCGTGCGCGCCTACCTCGAGGCCGGGCTCTCGCCGCGCAAGGCGCTGCAGACGGCCGGCAACGTGCTCGACCGCCAGCTCGCCGGCTCCTTCGCGACCGTCCTCGCCGCGACCTACAACCCGCGCGAGCGGAGGCTGACCTACGCGAGCGCCGGGCACCCGCCGCCGGTCGTGCTCGGCGAGGACCGCAACGGCGCCGAGGCGCCCGCCGAGGGCGAGCGCGTCGCCCGCGCACTCGACCCCGTGACCTCCTGCTCCTCGCCGCCGATCGGCGCCGGCATGCCCACCGGCACGCGCCAGACAGTCGTCTCCGTCGCCGGTCCCACGCGCCTCTGCTTCCACACCGACGGCGTCACCGAGGCGCGCATCGACGGCGAGCTGTTCGGCGCCGAGCGGCTCGCCGCCGTTCTCTCCGGCCTGCAGCGCGACGCCGACGCCGACACGCTGCTCGACCGCGTCGCCGAGCAGTCCGATGCGCGTCCAGACGACATGGCTACCTGCCTGCTGCGCGTGCACGACGGCGACGGCATGCCTGCGATCGCGCTCGAGCAGCTCGAGCTGACCCGCGAGCTGCTTGCCGGCGGGCGCGTCGAGCGCTTCCTGCTCGACTGCGGCGTCGAGCTCGGCGAGGCCGAGTCGATCGTGCAGGACGCCCGCGAGCGACTCCAGCGCGTCGAGCGCGTGATGCTCGAGCTCGTGCCCCGAGCCGACGGTCCGCCGACCGTCTCGCTGCTTGACGACAACGTGATCCGCGCCGCCGCGCTCACCGCGGCAGGTGCCTCCTAGGTGGTGATCAATCGATGAGTCCGAAGCCGACACTTGCTCCCGACGCGGCCATGGTGCTTGGCATCGCCGCCACCGCGATCCCCTTCGCGCGTACGCCCGAGGACGAGGCCGAGCGCTGGCTGCGCGTGCTGCGCCTGCACGGCGAGGTCGGCAGCGTGCTGCAGTCGATCGGCGTGAGCGAGGACGTGATCAGTCTGCACCCCGAGAAGGGCCGTGCCGATCCGGTGGCGGTCGGCAAGCCCGCCGATGCCGGTGCCGGCACCAGCCCAGGTGCGGGTGCCGATGCGGGTCCCGACGGTGGCGAGCACCGCGACGTGATCGCGCTGGTGGGCGAGTACGCGGCGCGCATCGCCGCCACGCGCGGCTCCGCCGGAGTTACGACGGCAGACGTGCTCGTGGCGGTTCTGCAGGTGTACGGGCCCGTGTTCGAGCAAGCGCTGCGGGCGCACGGCACCGACGCCGACGAGGTGCTCGAGCGCCTCGCCGCGTAGCGCGCGCGGCGGCGCGGCTTCGAACGCGCCGGCAGGCTTCGAACGCGGCGGCCCGCGACGGCACGGTGGGCGCCGAGGTCCCGTGCTATTCATCCTGGCTTGCCAGGCTGGACGATCCGCACCGCGACGCCCGACGACATCGACGCCGTGCTGGCGCTGTGGCGGGTGGCCGACGTGCATCACGCCACGGGGTCGCATCGCGAGGGGCTGCAGCGCCTGCTCGCGAGCGACGCCGAGGCGCTGCTCGTCGCCGAGTCTCACGCAGCCCCAACGGCGCTCGCCACCGGCTCGGGCGCACCGGGCGCGACGTCGGCGACGTCGCTGGTCGGCTCGCTGATCGCCGTGTGGGATGGCTGGCGCGGCAACTTCTACAGGCTCGCCGTGCACCCCGAGCATCGCCGCGCGGGGCTTGCCACCGAGCTCGTGCGCGAGGGCGAGCGGCGCCTGGGCGCGCGAGGCGCCGAGCGGCTGACGGCGATCGTCGCCGACGAGGACCCGGGCGCCGGCGAGTTCTGGGCCGCCGCCGGCTACGAACAGCAGTCCGGCCGCGAGCGCTTTGTGCGCGAGCTCTGATTACTCCACGAGCATCAGCGTGAAGCCGTCGTAGCCCTTCAGCCCGACCGTCTGAATCGTGGTGGCGCTGACGCGCGGCTCGCTGCTGAGCATCTCGTGCAGTCGCCGCGCGGCGAGCGCACCGGAGTCCCCGCTGTGCGGATCGCCGATCGCGCCGTCGCGGATCACGTTGTCGGCGACGATCAGCCCGCCCGAGCGCGTCCGCTGCAGCGCCCAGCTGAAGTAGGCGGGCGTGTTGACCTTGTCGGCGTCGATGAACACGAGGTCGAACGGCGCGGGGTCCTCGGTGGCGATCAGCGCGAGCGTGTCGAGCGCGGGGCCGACGCGCACCTCGACGGTGTCGGCGAAGCCGGCGCGTGCGATGTTGGCGCGGGCGACCTCGGCGTAGCGCGCATCGGCCTCGAGCGAGAGGACGTGACCGTCGCGGGGGGCGACGGCGCGTGCCGACCAGATCGTGCTGTAGCCGCCGAGCGTGCCGATCTCGAGCACCGAGCACGCGCCGATCGAGCGGGCGAGCAGGTGCAGCAGCTTCCCCTGGGGAGGCGAGACGGCGATCGCCGGCAGGCCCGCCTCGGCGCTCGAGCGAAGCGCGGCGTCGAGCGCGCCGTCCTCGCCGATCAGCTGCTCGGCGATGTACTCGTCGGCAGTCGTCCAGGCATCCTCGCTCATCGCCCGCTGCTCACAGCTTGTGTGCCTTGGCGCGGGCGAGCAGCGTCGTGAACAGGTGCTGCTGGACTTCGGCGGGGAACGGGCGGATCAGCCCCGAGCTGAGCAGCGTCACCTCGGCGGGACCGTCGACGAAGCCGAGGAAGTCGAGGTAGATCGGGACTTTGATGCCGTGCACGATGAAGCTTGCGGTGATGCGCCAGCCGAAGCCGCCGGAGGTGCCCGGGGCGGGGGGGTCGCCGGCCTGGATCGAGACGGGCCCGGCCGTCGCGCCCTTGACTTTCTCTCCGGCGAACAGCATCTGCAGGTAACGCGAGAAGCACTTGCGCACGTGCGCGCTGCGGATCGCCTGCAGGCCCTTGCGCGCATCGGCGGCGCTCGACTGCACGGAGACCTGCGAGCTCACGCTGAAGTCGATGATCCCGTGCTTGAGCTCGAAGTCCTTGGACGATTGATCGGCAAGCGACTTGCCTTCGCCCGGGAGATGGCTTTCGCCGGATTCGCCGGAACCGACGGCGGCCGCTCCGGTGCAGTGGGCCAGTTCGCGTCCGAGCTGCTTTTCGCGCGCCGAGCTGCTGTCGTGCTTGCTCCTCGCCGTAAAGCCGGGCACGTCCTCCGGCGTGAGGTTGACCGACTGCGCGAAGGCGAGCGCGCGTTCGCGTGCGGGGCCCTTGGCGGCGGGCGGCGTCGACGGGGCGCTCTTTGAGGTGCCCGAGGAGCCGTCACCCGAACCGCTCGAGCCGCTCGACGAGCCGCTCCCGGCGCCGGAGGCGCGGACGGTCACGGTGCTCGCCCCGCCCTTGCCGCACGAGGCGAGCGAGATGCCGCCGAGGACGAGCAGGAGCAGGAGAGGCGTCCGGGCATGCCGGCTGATTGTGTCAGAGCGCGGGCGTCGCTCCTGGGCATGATCGCCGGACTTCGCCAAGGGCGCCGCGCGCTCGCGACCGAGCAGATGTCGATCGCGTGCTGCGCGCTAGGAGCGCTTGCTCGCGCGCACGGCCGTGCCGTAAGCGCAGATCTCGGTCCAGGTGGTGCCGAGCTCGGAGGTATCGAAGCGGAAGGCGATGATCGCGTCGGCGCCTTTCGCGCCGGCCTCCTCTTCGAGTCGCTCCTGGGCGTGGAGGCGGCCTTCGGCGAGCAACTTGGTCATCCCCTTCAGCTCGCCGCCGACGAGCGACTTCAGCGAGGCGCCGAGCTGCGAGCCGAGGTTGCGGGAGCGCACGGTCAGGCCGAAGACCTCGCCGAGCACCTCTTCGATCTCGTAGCCGGGAAGGTCGTTCATGGTGGTGATGATCATCGTCGCCTCCTCGCGTGTGGTTGCCCCGCCCGCGGCGGACCCTACTCCTCGGCGAGCGCGCGGGCCAAGCTCTCGTCGAACGATGCCGGCACGATGCCGAACGGCTCGGCGCCGCTCGGATCGGTGACAATGGTGTCGCTCGTCAGACCCTCGACGAGCGGCCGCGCGACGTTCGTGTCGACGGGCGTGACGAGCCCGAGCCACAACGCTGAAAGCCACGGCGTGATGAACGGGACGGGCAGCTTGGGTCGCGGGCGCACGCCCATGGCGAGCGCCATACGGTCGAGCATGTCGGCGTAGGAGAGCACGTCGGGACCGCCGATCTGCACCTCGCGCCCGGCGGACTCGGGCACGTCGGGGGCACGACGCAGGTACTCGACGACGTCGTCGACGGCGATCGGCTGGGTGTCCTTGCGCAGCCACGAGGGCGCGATCATCACGGGCAGCCTTTTGACGAGGTGGCGCAGCGTGCGGTAGGACTCGCTGCGCGAGCCGACGACCATGGCGGCGCGGAAGTAGGTCAGCGGCGGGCCCTCGCGCGCGAGCGTCAAGGCGGTCTCGTGGCGGCTGCGCAGGTGCTCGGAGACGCGCTCGTCGCCGAGCCCGCCGAGGTAGACGACGCGTCCGACCCCCTCGCGCTTGGCCATCCGCGCGAAGTTGACGGCACCGCGCCGCTCGCGCTCCTGATAGCCGGAGCCGCCGGCCATCGCGTGGATCAGGAAGTAGGCGACGTCGATCTCCTCGCCGGCGCCCTGCAGGCTGTCGGCGTCGTCCATGTCGCCGACGCGGATCTCGCAGCCGAGCTCTTCGAGTGCGCCGGCGCGGGCGGGGTCGCGCACGAGGCAGCGAACGGTTGCGCCCGAGCGGACGAGCGACTCGGCGAGGCGCCCGCCGATGAAGCCCGTTGCGCCGGTTACGAGAGCGCGCGTCGTGACAGCCTCAGTGCTCGGGCGAGGAGCCGTTGCGGCTCTCGGCCATGTCGGGTCCGGTGGTCGTGGTCATCACGGACGCGGCGCCGCCGCCGAGCACGCGCCGCACGAGGCCGGGAGCGATCACGCGCAGCGCGGCGGCGATCCCGTAGGGGCGCGGCACGTAGCGCTCGGGCGTGCGCTGCACACCGGCCTGGAAGATCGCCTCGGCGGCGTGATCGGGCGTGGAGACGATCCAGCGCGTCCACGGCTTCTCGGTCAGCTCGGACTGGGGGAAGCCCTCGGTCGAGATGAAGCCGGGCAGCACGAGGCCGACGTGTACGCCGTGCGGGGCCTCCTCGGCCCATAGAGCATCCGACCAGCCGGCGAGCGCGAACTTGGAGGCGCTGTAGGCACCGGAGCCGGCGCGCGCGACACGGCCGGCGGTGGAGGAGACGTTGACGATCGCGCTCGGTGCTGACTCGCGCAGCAGCGGCAGCAGCGCCTCGGTCAGGCGCACCTGTGCGTCGAAGTTGATCTCCATCGTGCGCCTGACGTTCTCCCAGCCGCCGTCGGCGAAGCGCCCTCGCCAGGCGGCACCGGCGTTGTTGACGAGCAGGTCGAGCCGCCCGTATCGCTCGAGCAGGTACTCGCGGATGCGCTGCGGCGCGTCCTCCTCGACGAGGTCGACCGCGAGGAAGCCGACGCGCTCGGAGCCGAGCTCGGCGGCGAGCGCCTGCAGGCGCTCGCCGCGCCGGCCGACGAGCACGAGGCGACTGCCTGGCTCGCGCGCGAGGCGTCGCGCGGTGGCCTCGCCGATCCCGCTCGATGCTCCGGTCACGAGGGCGACGCCCACCTCGCCTGATTGGGTGTTCGATTTTTTGATGATTTGGAGACTCTTTTCGCTCGTTGGCGCAGCGGCGGCGTGTGCGACGGCCGACGGTTAGCCTGTCAGATCGGCGATGGCATGAGCGAACCAGCACCCAGCGACGCGCACGAGCAGGTCCTGCCGGCGCACAAGCGCGAGGCGCTTGAGTTGTTCCGCGGGCTGCCGAGCCGCTACGACGTCCTTTCGGCGGCGCTCAGCTTCGGCCAGGACCCGCGCTGGCGCCGCGCGCTCGTCGATGCGCTCGCGCCGGCGCCGGGCGCGCGCGTGCTCGACGTGGCGACGGGCACGGGGATGGTCGCGGCGGAGCTGCTCGCGCGCTGCCCGGACTGCACGGTCGTCGGCCTCGACCAGAGCGCCGAGATGTTGGCGGGTGCTCGCGCGCGCTTCGCCGGCGATGGTCGCGTCGAGCTGATCGAAGGCCAGGCCGAGCGACTGCCGTTCGCGGAGCAGAGCTTCGACGCGCTCACGTTCACGTACCTGCTGCGCTACGTCGAGGACCCGGCGGCGACGCTGCGCGAGCTGGCGCGCGTGCTCAAGCCGGGCGGGCGCGTCTCCTCGCTCGAGTTCGGCGTGCCGCCGTGGCCGCCGGCTTACCTGGCGTGGAGGCTCTACACGGCGGTCGGGCTGCCCGTGCTCGGGCGGCTGGCCTCGCGTGAGTGGGCCGAGGTCGGTCGCTTCCTCGGGCCGAGCATCCGCGGCTACTACGCGCGCAATCCGGTGGAGAGGATCGTCGGCTACTGGCAGGCGGCCGGCCTGAGCGAGGTGCGCGTGCGCCGCATGAGCCTGGGCGGGGGGATCGTGATGTCGGCCGTCAAGGCGACGGGCGCGGGCGATGCGCGCGGCGCCTGAGCGTCCGGCCTTCTACGCGCTCGGCGGCGGGCGCGCGGGCGAGCTCTTGACGCTGCTGCACCCGCCGTACACGGCGTGGCATCTCAGCTACTTCGCCCTCGGTGCTGCGCTGGCGCCACACATGTACGTCAATCGCCTGCTGTGGGGGCTGGCGGCGTTCGCGCTGGCTGTCGGCGTCGCGGCGCACGCGCTCGATGAGCTGAACGACCGCCCGCTGCGCACGGGCCTGAGCGATCGCGCGCTGATCGCGCTCGCCGCCGCCAGCCTGCTCGGCGCGCTCGCGATCGGCGTCGCCGGTGCGATCGTCGTGTCGGCGTGGCTGATTCCGCTGGTCGCGCTCGGCGGGCTGTTCCTGCCGGCGTACAACCTCGAGTGGGTCGGCGGGCGCCTGCACGGCGACATCTGGTTCGCGATCGGATGGGGCGGCTTCCCGGCGCTGACGGGCTACTTCGTCGAGGCGCTGAAGATCGACCTCCCGTGCGTGCTGATCGCGCTCGCGTGCACGGTGCTGAGCGTCGCCCAGCGCCGTCTCAGCTCGCCGGCGCGCGAGCTTCGCCGGCGCACGAGCTCGGTCACGGGCGTGCGCGAGCTGGCCGACGGGAGCAGCGAAGAGCTGTCGGTGGCGCGGCTGCTCGCGCCGCTCGACGGTGCGCTCGCGGCGCTCTCGCTGGGCGTCGTCGTGACCGCCTGCGCGCTCGTCGCGGCACGGCTGGCTTAGCCTGGCCCGCGGCGCGCGATTGCGATGTCGGCGCCGGCGTGCTCGAATCAGCCGGCGAGCAGGTGCGCGCCGGGTCCGGGGCGCACCTCGAGCGCGTCGACGGGCGGTGTGGCGTCGGGTGCGAACAGGCCGAGCACGCAGCCGCCGAAACCGCCGCCCATGATCCGCGCCCCGGCGGCGCCGGCGTCGAGCAGTCGCGCGACGGCGGCCTCGACGGCGGGGGTCGAGATCTCGTAGTCGTCGCGCAGGCTGGCATGGGATGAGCGCAGCAGCGCGCCGAGCTCGGGCATGTCTCGATCGCGCAGCGCCAAGACGGCGGCGCGCACGCGCTCGTTCTCGCAGAGCACGTGACGGGCACGACGGGCGAGCGGCTCAGGCAACTCTGCGGCGGCGCTCGCGCGGGCTTCGCTGAGCGTCTGCACGCCGAGCAGCTCGCAGGCGCGCGCGCACTCGGCGCGGCGCTCGTTGTAGCCGCCGCCGGCGTGCTCGTGGCGCTGGCCGGAGTCGAGCACGACCAGGTGCCAGTCGCCGAGCCTCAGCGGCACGAGCTCGAGCTCGAACGTGGCGAAGTCGATCAACAGCGCCGCGTCGGGCTCGCCGTAGAGCGAGGCGAGCTGGTCGAGCAGCCCGGTCTGCGCGCCGACCCACTCGTTCTCGACGCGCGCGCACAGGCGGGCGAGCTCGAGCCGGCCGGGTTCGTCGGGGTCGATCCCGGCGAGCGCGAGCAGCGCGAGGCAGAGGGCGACCTCGAGTGCGGCCGAGGAGGAGAGCCCGGCACCGCGCGGCAGATCGCCGCCGATCTCCAGGGTGGCGCCGCTCACGTCGACGCCGAGCACCTTGAGCTCGGCGGCCATGCCGATCACGAACGCGCGCCAGCCGTGCTCGCGCTCGCGCTGTGTCACGGCGAAGGCGAACTGCTCGTCGAGATCGCGCGCATGCGCGCGGATCATCAGGTCGTCGACGGCGACTGCATCGACGACCACTCCCTGCGAAATCGCGAAGGGGAGCGCGAGCCCGCCGTTGTAGTCGGTGTGCTCGCCGATCAGGTTGACGCGGCCGGGACCGAACGCGCGTATGTGCTCTTCAGGCACGGGCGATCGCCTCGCGCAGCGCGACGGCAGTCTCCTCGGGCAGCGTGTCGGAGATGAACGTGCCGGCGCCCTGCTCGGAGCCGGCCAGGAACTTGAGCTTCTCGGCGGTGCGCAGCGGCGGATAGAACTCGACGTGCAGGTGGCCGCTGCGCTCGGCGGCGCCTTCCGGCGCGGCGCCGGCATCGCCGGCGGTGGGCGCCTGGTGCACGACCATCACGTAGGGGAAGGGACGCTCGAACAGCGCGTCATAGCCGCGCGTGAGCGACTGCAGCGTCTCAGCGAGCGCGCGCAGCTCGTGCGGCTCGCACTCGAGCAGGCTCGGCCGGTGCGCGCGCATCACGACGTGCACTTCGAACGCCCAGCGCGCAGCGTAGGGCATGTAGGCGACGACGTGATCGCTGGCCAGCAGCACGCGCTCGCCGCCGGCCAACTCGCGACGCAGCAGCTCACATGGCGCGCAGCCGCCGAGCCGCTCGTCGGCTGCCCGCTCGGCGGCGGGCACTGGCGGCAGGAACGGGTAGCCGTAGATCTGCCCGTGGGGGTGGTGCAGCGTCACACCAACCTCGACGCCGCGGTTCTCGAAGATCATCACGTAGTCGACGTCCTCGCGCGCGCCGAGCTCGGCGTAGCGATTGCGCCAGACCCACATCAGATCCTCGGCGCGCTGCGGGTGCAGGGCGCCGAAAGAGCCGTCGTGCTGGTCTGTGTAGACGACGACCTCGGCCGCGCCGCCGGGCGCCTGGAAGGCGGGGAAGCGATTGTCGAACACGGCGATCTCGAACGAGGGGAAGGGGATCTCGGTCTCCGGCCCGCCGGGCTTGGTCGGGTCGAGCGGGCAGTGCTCGCGGTCGGGCAGGAAGGTGCGGTCCTGGCGGTGGATCGCGTAGACGACCTGCTCGCCGCGCAGCTCGTTGAAGCGCAGCTCGCTCATCGCTCTTGCGTCTCGCCGCGATGGCTGAACAGCAGCAGCGCGCGCCCGTCGGTTTTGCGCGTGCGCAGCAGCTCGAGCGGTCCGAAGTCCTCGCGCTGCTCCGGTTGCCGCTGCGTCGCTCCGCCTCCTGGTTGAGTCACTGCGCCCCCGCGCGCCGTCCGCTCGGGTGCTTCGGGGCCATGCTCGGACGGAGTCTGATCGGCGGAGCCCGAGGTCATCTTGCGAGGGTATAGCGCTCGCTCGCGCCGCGTCCGTGGTGGCTCCGTCGCGCGTGCGTGGAGGACTTTTTGCACGCCGCCGGAAAGGTCCACGCAAAGTGCTTGACTGAAGAGTAGATTCGCGGGAAGTAATGCGATGGGCATCGCGTCGGGGAGGCGCAGCCCTCGATCAGAGGAGAGTGCAATGTCAGAGACCGATCAGGCTTCAGAAGCCGTTGAGCATCTTGCCGAGACGGACGCGCCGGTGATCGACCGGCCGGGTTTCGACAGACGCGCGTTCCTTCGCCGCAGCGCCATCACCGGCGTCGGCGTCGGCTCGGTGAGCACGCTGCTCGCCGCATGCGGGTCGAGCGCCTCGAGCAGCGGCAGCGGCGGCTCGGACAGCGTGTTCGGCTCGCACCCGAACTACAAATTCGTGTTCGTCAACCACGTCACGACGAACCCGTTCTTCACGCCGACGCAGTACGGCGCGGCGGACGCGTCCAAGCTGCTCGGCTGCAGCTACCAGTGGACGGGCTCGGAATCGAGCAACGTCAACCAGATGGTCAACGCGGTCAACAGCGCAGTGACGGCCAAAGCGGACGGCATCGCGGTCGCGCTGATCGACCTGCACGCGTTCAACGCGCCGGTCGAAGCGGCGATCAAGGCCGGCATCCCAGTCGTCGCCTACAACGCCGACGCGCCGGGCAACGCGCGCCTGTCCTACATCGGCCAGGACTTGAAAAAGGCCGGGGAAAAGATGGGCGAACGAATCGTCTCAGACGTCGGCTCGGGTGACGTCGCTCTGTTCATCGCGACCCCGGGCTCGGCCAACCTGCAGCCGCGCATCGAAGGCGCCGAAGCGGCGGTGAAGCGCTCGGGCAAGCCGATCACGCTGCACACAGTCGCGACGGGCGCGGCCGTCCCGGGCGAGCTCTCGACGATCGACGCCTACTGGGTCGGTCACAAGAGCACGAAGGGCATGTACGCGGTCGACGGAGGCTCGACGGAAAGCCTTGCCAAAGTGATGCAGAAGTACAGCCTCGCCGGCAAAGTCAAGTCCGGCGGCTTCGACCTGACCGAACAGACGCAGAACCTGGTGAAATCGGGCGACCTCGAATTCACGATCGACCAGCAGCCCTACCTGCAGGGCTTCCTGCCGGTGCTGCAGCTGTTCATGTACAAGGTCTCGGGGACGCTGTCGGGCATCTACGAAGCCGACACCGGCCTGAAGTTCCTCGACAAAGAAACCATCACCCCGTACGTCAACAGCAAGTCGCGCTACGAGGGCACCTCGACGGCGGCGAAGGTCATCTCCTCCTAGGCGAGGGAAAGGGAGCGAGGAGCGAGCATGGCGAGCGTCGCAGGAGGATCGGCCGCCGAGACGCCGCCGGCGGCGCCCAAGGGCCCGGAGCATTCGCTTCGGGCCCCGTCCCGCCGCCAGATCTTCGAGCGCATCGTCTCGCTGCGCGAGGGCAGCATCATCGTCGTCACGATCGTCACGGCGATCTACTTCTCGGCGAACACGAGCAGCTTCTTCACGGGCGGCAACTTCGAAACGCTGCTGCCGTACTTCGCTCCGTTCGCGATCCTCGCGGCGGGCGAGGTGTTCGTGATGATCCTCGGCGAGATCGACCTGTCGATCGGTGCGATGTACCTGTTCGCGCCGATCCTCTTCCACAAGCTCGCCACGTCGGCCGGCCTGGGGCTCGTGCCGGGCGTGATCGCGACGCTGCTCGTGTGCATGGCG
Organism: uncultured Solirubrobacteraceae bacterium; assembly: GCA_963714215.1. GTDB lineage: Bacteria > Actinomycetota > Thermoleophilia > Solirubrobacterales > Solirubrobacteraceae > Palsa-744. The sequence goes on along the minus strand of CAVQNP010000001.1, from coordinate 366,415 downwards.
GTCGGCGCGCTGAACGGGTTCTTCGTCGCTGTCGTCGGCATCAACTCGTTCGTGGCGACGTTGGCGATGCTGTTCACGTTTGAGGGGCTCGCGCTGATCATCTCCCACGGCACGCCGGTGGCGACGCCGGGCGGGCAGGTCCCGCTCGACACGTTCGGCAAGGTGTTCGGCGGTGGGACGTACTCCGAGGTGATCTGGGCGGTGGGGATCATCGTGATCCTGCAAATCGTGCTGACGTTCACCCGCTGGGGGCTGTACACGGTCGCGATCGGGTCGAACAAGCTCGGCGCGGCAGAGGCGGGCGTGAAGGTGAAGATGGTGATGATCCGCAACTACATGCTCTGCGCGACGACTGCGGCGCTGGTCGGGATCTTCGAGGCCGTGCGCTCGGCCACGGTGCAGCCCGATCCGGCGGGCGCCAACGAAATCCTCTTCCTAGCGGTCGCGGCCGGGGTGATCGGCGGCACGCTCTTGACGGGCGGCTCAGGCACGGTCGTCGGCGCGCTGATCGGTGCGCTGTTCCTCGGCATCCTCAAGGACGGCCTGATCCTGCAGGGCGTCAACGCCAACTATCTGCTGTTCTACACCGGCCTCGCCGTGATCGTGGCGATGAGCGCGAACGTCTACGTGAGTCGTGCGCGCAGGGGGCATACAGGCAGTGGTTGACCCGGCTGAGCCAAAGGGCGCGATCCCGCCCGCGGAAGCACCCGACGTCGTCGCCCCGTCGAGCGCGCCGGACGACGTCCTGCGCGTCGAACACATCGCCAAGCGCTTCGGCCCGGTGACGGCGCTGCGCGACGTCAATCTGCACCTGAAGAAGGGCGAGGTGCTGGGGCTGCTCGGCGACAACGGCGCGGGCAAGTCGACGCTGATCAAGATCATCTGCGGCTTCCAGAAGCAGGACAGCGGCAAGATGTTCCTGCACGGAAAACCGTACGAACCGAAAAGCGTGGACGACGCGCACGCGCAGGGAATCGGCACCGTCTACCAGGACCTCGCGCTGATCGACGAACTGTCGGTCTACCACAACCTGTTCCTGCGGCGCGAGCGCCTGCACAAGCCACTGCCGCTGCTGTCCAATCGCCAGATGAAGCGCGAAGCGCGCACGGCGCTGGATGAGATCGGCATCAACATCCCGCGCATCGACGTCGCGGTTGCACGCCTCTCGGGTGGTCAGCGCCAGGCGATCGCCGTCGCGCGCACGGTCAACTCGGACGCCGACATCATCCTGCTCGACGAGCCGCTCGCGGCGATGGGCGCGAAAGAGGGAGCGCAGATCCTCGACCTCGTCGCGCGCCTGAAGGAGGAAGGGAAAGTCTCGATCATCATGATCCTGCACAACTACGTCCACGTGCTGCAGGCGTGCGACCGCGTGAGCATGATCCAGGACGGCGTGATCGCGCTCGACAAGCCGACGGCCGAGACGTCGGTCGAGGAGCTGACGGACATCGTCGTCAACGAGTACCGCCGCGCGCGCGAAGAGGCGCATGCGGAAGCGGCGCAGCAGACCGGCTGACCTCGCGCTGACCGCAGCGACGCCGAGCGATCGTCGCCTGAACGCCCGCTTGCAGGGCGATCCAACGCTCGTGCCGAAACGTACACTCGTCAGCCGGGCTCCGGGCCGGCGACCGCCGTCGACCGTCCGGGCCCGACCCGGCGCTCCCGGATCGCAGTTTGCCTATCGTCGTATGTCGAACAGCCGTATGCCCAGATGAGCACGTCCACGATCGCACCACCGTCGGCTCCGGCGCCGCCCGAACGGCGCGGGCGCTGGCCGCTCGTCGTCGGGATTCTCACCGGCGCGATCGTGCTGCTGGCGGCGGCGATGTTCATCTACGACCACGCGCGACGCGACCAGATCGCCAAGGGCGTGACGATCGCCGGCGTGGCGGTCGGCGGGCTGAGCGAAGCGGATGCGCGCGCGAAGATCGAGCGCGAGCTGATCTCGGAGCTGAACAAGCCGGTGCGGATCCACTCGGGTTCGCACCACTGGACGCTGAGCGCGCGCCGGGCCGGCGTGACGGTCGACGCGGCGAACATGGTCTCCCAGGCTGTCGACGCGAGCCGCCAGGGCTCGATCTTCACGCGCACGGTGCGCGGCCTGACGGGCGGCAGCGTGCACCGCGAGATCCCGCTCGTGGTCAGCTACTCGCACGGCGCGATCCAGAAGCTGACGGCGACGATCGGCGGGACGGTGAACCGTGCACCGGTCGACGCCACGGTGACGCCGGGCGCCGGCGGCCTCGAACAGGTGCCCTCGAAAGTGGGCCTGGCCGTGGAGAACCGCAAGCTGGCCGGACGGATCGGACACGCGCTCACGGCGACGGGCGGGGCGCGCTCGATATCGGTGCCGGCGCGGACGGTCGAGCCGGCGGTGACGACGGCCCAGCTGGCGGACAAGTATCCGGCCTACATCGTCGTCAACCGCGGCACGTTCAAACTGAGCTTCTACGAACACCTGAAGCTGGCGAAAACGTACGAAGTCGCTGTCGGCATGGAAGGCCTGGAAACGCCGGCCGGCCTGCACCACATCGAATGGGAGCAGGTCGATCCGCCGTGGTACGTGCCGAACAAAGCGTGGGCCGGCAAGCTCGCCGGAACGGTCGTCCCGCCCGGCCCGGGCGACCCGCTGAAGGCGCGCTTCATGTCGATCGAAGGCGGCGCCGGCATCCACGGGATCGACCCGAGCGAGTACGGCTCGATCGGCCACGACGCCTCCCACGGCTGCGTGCGCATGCGCATCCCCGACGTGATCGCGCTGTACGACAAGTCGCCGGTCGGGACCCCCGTCTACATCATCTAGCGACGCAGGCGCTAGGAGTCGAGCATCCGCTCGCGGTATGCCTGGTTCTGCTGGCGCTCGCCGCGGATCTGGATGGCGATGTAGACGACGATGATGTTGACGATCACGCCGATGCCGAGGAACGTGGCGCCGAGGCCGATGTCCATGCTGAGCGCTTTGCTCATCGCGAGAACCATTCCGCGGAGCCTAGCAACGGAGCATGGCGGCTTGTCGTGGCGCCTGCTCGCGGCGGGGGCGCCGGTGTCGTAGCCTTCGTGGCTGCCGCTTGCTGGAGAGGTGCCGGAGCGGTTGAACGGGCGCGACTGGAAATCGCGTAACGGGGGTCAACCTCGTTCGAGGGTTCGAATCCCTCCCTCTCCGTCTTCGAAGGGCTTGTGGTCAGGACGACGACACCAGGCTCTACCTTGGTCCTGCGCGCGACGCGGCACTGCTAGAGGTCGTCACGATCGTGCGCGATGACCAATCGGAGTTGGCGATTCACGCGATGGCGATGCGGTCGAAGTACCAGGCCCTGCTGCCCGGAGGCTGAGATGGCGAAGAAGACCAATGGAAGAACTGCGAGTGGAGTGTCGATCACCGATGAGCTGGTCGACAAGCTGAGCGCGGAGGCTGAGACTGGTTACGACGTGGAGGGGATGCTCCGCCGGCGAGGCGGACGGCCGCCGATGGGGTCCGCAGCTGCCTCCGTAGAGTCCGTACGGCTCGATCCTGAGCTGCGTGAGGCGCTGACCGTGCGTGCCAGCCGCGATCACGAGACGACCTCGGCGGTGATCCGCAAAGCTCTGCGCCAGTATCTCAAAGTCGCCTGAGCGGAACGTTCTTCAGCCGCTATCGCTCTCCCGAAGCGCTAAGGCATGCGTGGCTCCCTGATGAATGTGATGCCCGTGCACGGTTCGGACATCGACCCACGATCCCTGCCTACGTCCTCTATACAGTGAGCCGCGAATGGATGAGCACAGCAGAACCACAGAATCGATCGAGCTACTGGAGTTGGCGCGGACCGCACAAGCGGCTGACGAACTCCTTGATGTACATCAGATTGCGCACAAGCGCGGCACATCGGATTGGGTAATCCAAGAGCACATTGTGAGTCTTGAAGACGCGGGCTTGTTGCTCGGCGGCTTGGAGGAGGAGGAACCGCCAATCGTGCTCGCGGCCGGGCAACAGTATTTGGCGCGTCGTGGCCAGGTCTCTAGCTGTAGTTCCTGAGTAGGTTGGTTCATCCGGGTCCCCTTGGAGGCTGGGAGCTGCCAAGCACCCCAGTCCAAGGAGAACCGGATGAATCTGCACGCTAACGCGGCGCTCAGCCTGAACAAGCGCCGGCAGCTCTGTGAGCGAGTCGTTGACGAGGCATGGACGGTGAGCAAGGCGGCCGAGGCCGCCGAAGTCAGCGTCCGGTGTGCTCGAAAGTGGGTGGGTCGCTATCGAGCCGAGGGTGAGCCTGGGCTGTTGGATCGCTCCTCGGCTCCCCGGCGTATCCCGCATCGCACGAGCGAGGAGCGGGTGCAGGCTGTCACGGCCTTGCGGCGCTTGCGGTTCTCCGGCCCTGAGATCGCTGAGACTCTTGGGATGGCGCTCTCGACCGTCTCGGGGATCCTGTTGAGGGTCGGGATGGGCAAGCTCGGCCGGCTTGGACTCGAGCCGGCAGTCCGCTATGAGCGCGATCGGCCAGGCGAGCTGCTCCATATCGACGTGAAGAAGCTCGGCCGGATCCAGGGCGGCGCCGGCAAGCGCGTCACGGGCAAGCAGCGCCACAACTGGGAGCGCTCAGACCGCTCCGGCACGCGCCGCAAGATGGTTGGCTGGGAGTACGTGCACATCGCAGTCGATGACTGCACGCGCCTGGCCTACGCCGAGGTTCTCGCAGACGAGAAGGCGAGCTCGGCGATCGCGTTTCTGCACCGGGCGCGAGACTTCTACCGTCGCCACGGGATCGAGATCGAGCAACTCATCACCGACAACGGCGGCGCCTACCTCTCGATCGCTCACGCCGTGGCCTGCCGCGCTCTCGGCATTCGCCACCTGCGCACCCGCCCATACCGCCCCCAGACAAACGGGAAGGCAGAGCGCTTCATCCGCACCATGCTTAGCGGCTGGGCCTACGGCGCGATCTACCGCAACAGCCACGAGCGCACCACAGCCCTTGACGGATGGCTCTTCCACTACAACCATCACCGAAAGCATTCAGCGCTCAGCCACAAGCCCCCGATCACTCGCCTCAACGAGCGAACCAACCTTCTCGGTACCTACATCTAGGGACCTTCTGCGTTTTATGTCGCGGACAGTCGATGATCTCAACGCGCGAGAAGCATTGCTATCGGCCGGCACGGTTCTCGTTGACGAGTATCGCGATCACATTCTTCGTAGTCGCGGCGTCGAATATGCAGAACATATAGTGCCCCCTGCTTTTGTCCAAGCCGTCTCCGAGGGACTGGCGCTTGATTTCTTCGCGGCTGCCGTTGCTCTGTTGGCGCGGCTATCAGATGGGCGACCGGCTGGCTGTGTAGCTGAGGAGATCGTGGCGGTGAGTTTGATCGAAGGAGTCCAGCACCAGCTTGACATGAGCGATCTAACTGTGGATGAGGCCAAGGCTGCACAGGCAGCAGCCAAGGACGGCCTCTTCGAACTACTCGAAGATGATGATGTTCTCGACCTCTTTGAGATGGAGGAGCCGAGCGACGCTGCCGTCGCTGGTCACAGCCGCATAAACCGAGAAGCTGGAATCGCTGACCAGCGGATGGAGAGCTGGTTCAAGCCGTTCAATTGGACCGTCTCGACGGGCTATCTCGGGAATTGAAGCACGACCATCAGAGAAGGCACTCGGCGTGGAGTCTTCCGGTGGCATCTCATGCCGAGCATGCCTTCGATGGCCGACCGGGAGGGGCACTCGCTGTTAGTCCCGGCTCCTGCCGAGCGTGGGCGGCGTCATCCGCGCCAGTGAACCTCGTAATGCCCGATCGGCTCGTCAAACCCCTTGACTGCGATCGGACCACCGTCGGAGAACCGGATGCCCTTGCCGCGGCACAGATCGTGCACGCCCGAGGACACGACGATGCAGCCCGGCTGAGCACAGGCGCAGAGCCGCGCTGCCAGCTGCACCGCGGCGCCGAAGAGATCGTCCTGCTCGGTCACCGGTTCCCCTGCCGCGACGCCGATGCGCACATGCAGCGCATGCTGCTCAACGTCATTGCGCTCATGCAGATCCCGCTGGATCTGCATTGCAGCGCCGAGTGCCTGGTAGGCGGAGACGAACGCAGCCATGATCCCGTCGCCCGTGTGCTTGACCTCGTTGCCGCCAAACCGAGCGAGGGCGGTGCGCACGATCGAATCGTGCTGGCGCAGCACTCGCATCACCGCGCGGTCCCCCAGTTCTTGAGTCAGGCGCGTGGACTCGGCTATATCCGTGAAGAGGATCGCGCGAAACGCGCTTTCCGTGTAGGGCTCGCCAGGAGGGTGCGTATTCAGCCGGCCGAAGAAGCCGCGTATGCCGGCTTGATCGACCTCGATCACCTGCGAGGGGAGCAGGCCGTGAGCCGCACGATGGGCCGCTTCGACGGACTCCGCGTCGGGTCCCTCTACCAGGCAAAAGCCGCTTCCGGCCCCCTCTTCGAACCAGTACGTAATGAAGCGCACCCCGAATTGGTCCTGCACCTCCAGATCGCGCAGGTGAGCAGCCGCGAGATCGGCCGCGGTCGCATCGGGGAGATCGTGGCGGTCCATGAACATCGCCATCGTGAGCAAACTGTACCGCCGGAATCCGGAGGGCCTTGAGCGCGGCTAAGGTTGCGCGCACGCACGGCCGAAACACTCTGAGATGGCCTCCGCGCCCACTTCAAGCACGACGGTCCCCGGTGTCGACGACCTGAAGGCATTGGTTCTCTCGTTCCACCCCTTGATCGTGATCGACACGGTCGAGGAGGAACGCGTCGAGCTGCTCCTGGAAGGCCTGGCCGCCCGCATGAAGGTGACGATGATGGAGTGGTCTGTGACCTCGGGCCTGAGGCAGCGCGACTTGCAGACGTCGGTCTACGGGACGAGCGACCCGCGTCAGCTGCTCTCTTACATCGCCGAATCGAGCGGCGAGGCGATCTACTGGCTGAAGGACTTCGCGAGCAGCCTGAGCACCCCGCAGATCGTGCGGCTGCTCAAGGAGGTGACACAGCGGATCGGCGAGGCGAAGGCGATCACGACGCTCGTGGTCACCGGCGCGGACGTTCAGCTGCCCGACGACGTGATGCCCGAGGCCGCCTACTACGAGTTGCCGATGCCCAGCGAAGCTGAGTATCGGGGGGTGATCGACGGCGTGATCTCCTCAGTTGCGTGGCGCGACGGAGCGACAATCGATACGAGCACGCTCGATCGCGAGCAGCTGTGCCGCACGCTGAACGGGATGACGCTCAACCAGGCGCGCCAGGCGGTCGCCCACGCGGCGCTCGAGGACGGTCGCTTGACCGACGGCGACCTGCCGGAGATCGTGGACACCAAGGCAAAGACGATCAGCGAGGGCGGCCTGCTCGAATACTTCCCGGCGGAGGACAACAGGCAGGAGCTCGGCGGCTTCGACAACCTGAAGGCCTGGCTGGAGAACGCGCGGATGGGGTTCTCCAAGGAGGCGGAAGCGATGAATCTAGCGCCTCCGAAGGGAATCCTGATCGTCGGTGTACAGGGCTGCGGCAAGTCCCTGGCGGCGCGCGTGATCGCACGGCAGTGGGGCCTGCCCCTGCTGAAGCTCGACGCGGGGCGCATCTACGACAGCCTGGTCGGCCAATCGGAGAAGAACTTCCGCAAGGCGACCTCGCTGGCCGAGGCAATGTCGCCGGACGTGCTTTGGATCGACGAGATCGAGAAGGGCTTCGCGCAGACGCACGGCGACGCCGACGCCGGCCTCTCCCAGCGCATCTTTGGCGCGTTCTTGACGTGGCTTCAGGAGAAGAAGCGCGAGGTGTTCGTGGTCGCCACGGCAAACGACCTGTCCAAGCTGCCGCCCGAGCTGCAGCGCAAGGGCCGCTTTGACGAGGTGTTCTTCGTCGACCTGCCGACGGCGGGCGAACGCGACGCGATCTGGCAGATTCACCTGCACATCCGTAACCAGGACCCGGCCACGTTCGACCTCGCGGCGCTGGTGCAGGCCAGCGACGGGTTCACGGGGGCTGAGATCGAGCAGTGCGTGATCTCAGCGATGTACGGCGCGCTGCACAGGAACACGCCGCTGAGCAGCCAGCTGCTGCTGGAAGGCCTGAAGGCCACCGTGCCTCTCTCTGTCAGCCGCCGTGCCGAGATCGAAGCGCTGCGCGCGCAGGCGCGGGACTTCGTCAACGTCAGCTGAGGCGGCGCGTGACGATGTAGTCGATGGCTCGCTGGCCGTGGACGCTGGTGATTCGCACCTGCGCGCCGTACGGTCCATCGGGGCCCGTGAAATGACATTCGAAGGTGCTGCCGACCTTTGCCTGGACGCCCGAGGGACAGCGCACGTCGGTCGGTCGAAAGCCGGTCTGCTTGAAGACGAAGTCAGCGACCGTCTGCTCGGTCGCGTGCGGTCTGATCGTGCTCACACCGCATCCCGTCAGCAGTACGACGAGGCACACGATGGACGGACCGATTCGTCGCACGCGCGGGATTATGCCCAGCCGGCAGTCGCTCGCCCGGCTCGGCGCAGGTCTGAGTCTCTTGTGTGGTGCGCATCGTCGAGTCTCCGAACCAACCATGCGCCGAGGGGCCGTTTTCACGCCCGAGGTCGCCGTATCCTTTTCTCGATGGCGTCGGAATCAGCGGTTGCTCATGCAGGAACGCATTCGCATGCTCGAATGCGCTGGCTGCTGTGGACGCTCGCCGGCATAGCTTCGCTGCTGGTCATTGCGGCGGTCATGATCGTGCTGTGGTCGGGCGCATCGCTGAAGGGCGATGGGACGGCGCTGGCACGCGTCAGCGTGCAGCCCTTCGGCGGCAGCGTTGCAAGCGTCGAGGCATTCGGCGCGGGCGGCCGGCGCATCCCGATCGCGGTGCAGGACGGCCGCCTGACGCCGCTGCAGCGGCTGAGGCCGGGCGAGCAGGTGTCGGTGACCGTGCAGGTGCGTCGGCCGGGATGGCTCAGCTGGGCTCTGGGCAGCGAGCGCACGGAGCACCTGACGCTGCGAGCTCCGGTGGCGCACGTGAAGCAGCGCTGGCTGACGGTCCGACCTGGCGCGGTCGTGCGGGTGGGCTTCGACCAGCCCGTGAGCGCGGTCGCACGGGGCACGAGCAAGCTCGCAAGGGCACACCCGCTGGCACAGGCGCAGAGCACGATCTCGCTCGGACGCCAGCCGGTCACGGGCGCGCTGCAGATCGCTGCCGCACCTCGGACCTGGGAGACGGTCGGCGCCCCGACGCAGGTCAGCTGGTTCCCGCCGTCGCACTCGCCGGTGATGGTCACGCTGCCGGCGGCCGGCTCGAGCGTGGGTCCGGCGACGAAGCTCTACCTGACGTTCTCAAAGCCGGTCGAGGAGGTGCTCGGTCACAGGCGTCCGCAGCTCTCACCGGCGACGCCAGGGCATTGGCGCAAGGCCAACAGCCACGCGCTGGTGTTCGTGCCTGCGGGGATGGGCGCCGCGTTCGGCTCGCACCTGCGCGTCCAGCTACCGCACCCTGTCTCGGTCACGGCTGGAGGCGGCCAGGCGGCGACGGGCTCCTCAAGTGCCTCCAGCTCAGGCGCTTCGGGCTCGGGTTCGTCGGGCGCGACCGGCTCGAGCTCGGCCGCCTCGGGCGGCACGCTGCGGACGACGAGCCAGGTCGAATGGACGGTGCCGCCGGGCTCGACGCTGCGCCTGCAGCAACTGCTGGCCCAGGAGGGCTACCTGCCGCTGAGGTGGCACGCGGCGGGCAGGGACGTGACGCGCACGCCAAGCGCAGAGGCGCAGGCGGCGGTGGACGCGCCGCAGGGCGACTTCAGCTGGCGCTACGGCAACACGCCGCATCAGCTGCAGGCGCTGTGGAGCGCGGGACACGAAAACACGATCACGCGCGGCGCACTGATGAAGTTCGAGGACGAAAACGGCTTGACGGTGGACGGCCTGCCGGGGGCGGCGGTGTGGCACAAGCTGATCGAGAACGTGATCGCGGGCAAGCGGCTGACGAGCGGCTACAGCTACGTCTACGTGCACCGTGCGGTCCCGCAGACGTTGACGCTGTGGCACAACGGGCGCACGGTCTTGAACGCGCCGGCGAACACGGGCATCTCGGGTGCGGAAACGGAACCGGGCACGTTCCCGGTGTTCGAGCACCTGCCGGAAACGACTATGAGCGGAACCAACCCGGACGGCTCGCACTACGAAGACCCGGGCATCAAATGGGTCAGCTACTTCAACGGGGGCGATGCTCTGCACAACTTCGATCGCGCCTCGTTCGGCACGCCGCAGAGCCTCGGCTGCGTCGAGCTTCCGCTGGCGGCATCGGCCGAGATCTACCCGTATACGCCGATCGGCACGCTGGTCACAATCGAAAGCTAGCGGCGACAGGTCCAAAAACCGCTATTTATGACTCTGTAGACCTTTAGGCATCAGGCAGAGACTGTTCTAGTTTGTGGACGGTCGTCTTCAGCGCGTGATTGGGGTCAATCTCAGGGCGTACCGGCAAGAGCGAGGTCTGAGCCAGGAGGCGTTCGCGGACGTGCTCGGTGTGCACCGCACGTATCTGGGCGGGATCGAGCGAGGCGAGCACAACCTCACGATGAGGAGCCTGGAACGCCTGGCGGCCAAGATCGACATCGATCCGATGGCGCTGCTGTGCACGGACCGCACGGACCGCGGCGCGCAGACCGCGGACCGCGGACCGCAGAACGGCGAGAAGCGCACACGGCGCACGCAGGTTAGGGGGTAGCGGCGCCCGCTCTGCGCCGTGTGTTGTCCGACGCACCTGTCGTCCTCTCACTCAAGCGCGTGATGCGCGATAGGCTCGCAAGTACCGCGTCAGGGCGTCGACACGAGGAGATCGTCATGGGCTTCAAGCTGGCCCACCGGGCGGAGTGCGAGACGGTGGGCAACTGGCAACTGGTGCGCCGCACGCTCGAGCTGGACTCGTTTGGGATCAACATCGTGCAGATCCCGTCGGGCGAGCAGATCCCGGAACACGACGAGCTGGACCGCGACCAGGAGGAGATCTTTTACGTGCTCAGCGGCGAGCCGACGCTGGTGATCGACGGCGAGGATCACCGGACGCCGGCGGGCACGTTCGCGCGCCTGGACCCGGAGCACAAGCGCACGATGCGAAACGACGCAGAGGATCGGGCGGAAGTGATGATCATCTCGGCGCCGCGAACGAGCGGCTACGAGCCGATGGGGTGGGCGTGATGGAGGCGAGCGTGAGCGTGACGCCGGGAACGGAGCAGCTGCGCGCGACGATCGACGCGTACAACGACGCATGGAATGCGCACGACGTGGAGCGGATCGGCTCGATGCACGCGCCGGACATGGTGTTTGAGAACCACACGGCTGGCGAGCGCGCGCAAGGAGCGGAGGCGCTCAGCCACATCGCGGGCATCTTCGCTTCGTGGCCGGACATCGAGTTCACCGCGCGCAGGCTGTACGTGCGCGAGGACCTGGTCGTGCAGGAGTGGACGGCGAGGGCGACTCACGTCAAGCAGCTGAGTCGCGGCGAGATCGTGGCCGAGCCGTCGGGCAAGCGAATCGAATGGGTGGGCATGGACGTGATCCCGTTCGAGCGGGGCAAGGTCAAGCGCAAGGACGTCTACTCGGACTCGGTCTCGATCCTGCGCCAGGTCGGCCTGCTCTAGCGCGCAGAGGGCAGGCTGGCGCGCAGCGAGACGGCGGTGCCGGCGGCGAGCACGAGCAGCACGGCTGCGAGGCTGGCGAGCGGACCGACCTCGACGGCCTCGGCGGCGAGCAGCTTGACGCCGACGAGCGCGAGCAGCACGGCGATGGTCTGGTCCATGTAGCGCAGCCGCTCGCGGGCGATCGTGACGAGCTCGAACAGGGCCCGCAGCCCGAGCAGGGCGAGCAGGTTGGCGCTCAGCAGCAGCACGGTGTCGCTGCTGATGGCGAGCGCAGCGGGAATCGAGTCGACGGCGAAGGCGAGGTCGGCGAAGACGATTGCGATCAGGCAGAGCAGCATGGGCGTGACTTCGCGCCGCCCGTCGCGCACGACGATCCAGCGCTGCGGCACGTGCTCTGAGACGGGCAGGCGGCGCTGCAGCCAGCTCACGACGCGGCTCGGCCCGGGAGCGTCGTGGTGGCTGGAGCGCGCGGTCTGCCACGCGAGCACGAGCAGCAGCCCGCCGAGCACATAGCTGACGATGTGCGAAGCGTTGAAGATGGCGACGCCAACCAGGATGGCGGGCACGCGCAGGGCGAAGGCGGAGAGGGCGCCGAAGGAGACGAGTCGCTCGCGATCGGCGAGGGGCACCTTGAAGGTGGCGATCAGCACGGCGAAGACGAACACGTTGTCGAGCGAGAGGGCGCGCTCGATCAGGTAGACGGCGGCGTAGGAGCTGGCGGCGTGCGAACTGTCGAACAGGCCGAACCAGAGCGTGGGGAGCAGCCCGAGCACGAGCCAGGCGAGGCTCCACAGGACGGCGCGATGGGTGCTGCCGACTGGAGCGCGGCTCTCTCGCCAGAAGGCGCATGCGACGACCGCGAGCTGCCCGCCGAGGGCGACATAGAGCACTTCGGGGACTCTAGATCGCGCGCTCGGAGCGCGTGCTACTGTCGCGCAGGAGGGGTTCGGAAGGCAGTGAGGGAGGGGAGCCAGGATGCACACGCCTACGTTGTTGCGCGACCGGCCGCGACCGGTGCAGATCGTGCTCGGTGGTCTCGGACCGTTCGCGTTTGGGGCGGTGGTGGGCGTCATGCTGGGCGTCTCGGCGGGGGTCTACTGGGCGCTTGCAGTGCTGGCGGCGATCGGGGCGGTGCTGGCGGGCTTCGAGCACCAGGACGGCTGGGGCGGGGCGGATCGCGGCCTGGTGGGCGGTGCGCTGTTCGGGCTGGCCGTGCTCTTGGCGCACTGGATCGCGGGCACGCACGCAAAGGTCTCGCTCGGCAGCTTCCCACCGCTGCTGATCGTCCTCGACGCGATCGCGGGCATGCTGCTCGGTGCGCTGGGGGGTCGCGTGGTGCGCGGAATGCGCGAACGCGAGCAGCAGCAGGCGGTTGCGAAACCGGCTTAGCCGGCGGGAGCGCCCACCGGGGCGAGCGGGTTGGGTCGTCCTCTTTCTTGATGGTCGCTTTCGCGACGGATGGCCGCGTGCAGCGGTCGAGATCGGGCGTTTCGTTTCGCGGCCTCGATCCTCGATCGGAGGCGGCCGACTAGACTTGGCGGCTCTGCGCCCGTAGCTCAGCTGGATAGAGCGTCGGTCTACGGAACCGAAGGTCAGAGGTTCGAATCCTCTCGGGCGCGCTCGCTCTCGCCGGTCACGGCAAGGTGCCGTGCGAGCGCGCGCCCTTCCCGTGCGTTGGTGTGAGGGGGCGCCGCTCCGGTGGCGCCAACCTTGAGCTGACGGCCATATCATGGGCAGCGGCAGCAGCAGCGACGGATGGCAGTTCGGTAGCGCGGAGAAAGCTCGGTAGCGCGGAGACTGGCAAAACGGATCGAAGGTGGGATGGTCGGTAGCGGCATGAGGCGTATCGGTAGGTACGGCATGGCGGCGAGCGCCTTTTTGGCGACGCTTGCGCTGGGCACGGCGGTGGCCCAGGCCGAACCGACGGTGACGCTTCTCACGCCGACGTCGGGCTCGTTGATCAACGAACGCCCGACGACGATCTCGGGCACGACTACCGACACAACGGATCTGGTGACGCTCGTCGTCTCCCGCGAAGGCTCGGTCGTGCGCGAAGAATCGACGTTCCCGCAGAGCGGCGGCGCCTGGACGCTGCAACCGACGCTCTCCGACGGCACGTATTCGGCAGTCGCCCGCCAGACCGAACTGGGCGCGCTCGAACCGACGTCGAGCAACGAAGCGACGTTCACGCTCGATGCCACACCGCCGAACCTCACGTTGAAATCGGTCACCTCGCCAACGACCGACTCGACGCCCAGCTTCGGCGGCAACGCAGGCGAAGGCGCAGGCGAAGCGTCGAGCGACGGGCCGGTCCGGGTCGAAGTGCTCTCCGGGGTGAGCGCCGTCGTGACCGAAGAAGTCGGCGTGAGCTCGGGCGCGTGGTCGTTCACGGTGCCCTCGGCGCTCCCCGACGGCAGCTACACGGTGAGAGCGAGCCAGCAGGACCAGGCCGGCAACAAGACCGAAAAGAGCGCGACGTTCGTAATCGACACGACCCCCCCGCAAGTGAGCCTGGTCGCACTCGAAAGCGTGATCGCGGATCAAACCCCCAGTTTCAGCGGTGGCGCCGGTACGGTGACGGGTGCCTCAAGCGACTCGAACACGATCAAGCTGACGATCTTCGCCGGCACGGCCCCGTCGGGCACGGTCGTGCAGCATCTGGAAACGTCGCGGTCGGGGGCGAGCTGGAGTACGACCGCCTCGAAAGCGCTGGCCGACGGGACGTACACGGCGATCGCCGAACAGGGCGACTCGGTGGGCAACGTCGGTAAGAGCGAACCGTCGACGTTCACGGTCAAGACGAAAGGCCCGGACGTCTCGCTGAACCCGCTATCCGAATACACGAACAGCTCGACGCCGGGCTTCGCCGGCGGGCTGGGAACGGACCCGGGGGACATCGCCGCGGTGCTGCTTGAAATCTATCCGGGCACGGCGGCGGTGTCGGGGAAAGCAATTCGCTCGCTCAAAGCCACTCAGAGTGGCGGCAGCTGGGCGGCCGCGCTGGAAGCGGGCGAAGCGCTCGAAGATGGCACCTACACGGCGCTTGCCACGCAGCGCGACCAAGCTCACAACACGGGCCTCAGCATTGCGCGCACGTTCATCGTCGACACGCGGGCGCCGCAGCCGACGCTCTCGGTCCCCGGCGAAAGCACGGGCCTTGAGACGGTCTCCGGATCGGCGGGCACGGCGACGGGAGACCGCCGTCAGGTGACGGCCGAACTGTTCTCCGGAGCATCGACCGAAGCAGGCGCGATCGAGGCGATCACGGTGCTCGACAACGCCGACGGGTCCTGGAGCGCGACGTTCGCAGGCCTCGCTGGCGGGCAGTACACGGTGATCGCGAGGCAATCCGACGCAGCCGGCAACACGGGTTCGAGCGCGGCGCAGAGCTTCACGGTCAACGCGCCGCCGGCGCCGGCCGGACCGAGCGCGCCGGTGGCGTCCTTCACGTGGGTTCCGCAGACGCCGACCGTCGGTCAGAGCGTGTCGTTGGTCTCGAAATCGACAGACGCCTCTAGCGCGATCACGGGATATGCCTGGGACATGGCCGGCAACGGGCCGTTCGCGGCGGGGGGAGCGCTGGCGACAGCGACGTTCACGACGCCGGGGTCGCACACAGTGCGCCTGCAGGTGAGCGACGCCAACGGGCTGTCGAGCACGGTCGCCGAGGCGATCCAGGTGGCTCCGCGGGCGCTGACGTTGATGCAGCCGTTCCCGATCGTGCGGATTGCCGGCGC
Source organism: uncultured Solirubrobacteraceae bacterium (assembly GCA_963714215.1). Taxonomy (GTDB): domain Bacteria; phylum Actinomycetota; class Thermoleophilia; order Solirubrobacterales; family Solirubrobacteraceae; genus Palsa-744. The sequence continues at coordinate 351,111 of CAVQNP010000001.1, read as the reverse complement.
GGAGACCTCAGGCGGTGCGAGGATCAAGCTGCTCACCGTGCTGGCTCCGCCTGCGGCGAAGGTCGCCGTCACGTGCAAGGGGCACGGCTGCAAGACGAAGAACGAAACCCGGGTTGCGACTGCCTCGAGCAAAGCCAAGAGCAAATCGGGTGCGATCACGCTCGCCTTCCCTCGCTTCCAGCGCACGTTGGGCGCCGGCGCGGTGCTCCAGATCCGTGTCACCAAGAGCGGTCAGATCGGCAAGTTCACGAGCTTCAAGATCAGGCGCAGGAAGCTGCCGGTGCGCGTCGACGCGTGCCTGAGCCCGCCGAGCACGGCACCGAGCGCGTGCCCGAGCCAATGAGCACGGTGCGTAACACGCTCAACGTCGTGCGCTACGACTGGCTTGGCGCGCGCATCGGCGGTCCGGGGGCGAGCATGCGCGGGCTGTGGCCCGTGCTGATCGTCGCCCTGCTGGTCGTGTTCGGCTGCTTCTTCGCGATCGGGCGCCTGTTTGCGGGCGGCAACTCGCCGCTTGAAGGATCCTCGGCGGCGCCTGTCACGCGCGCGGCGATTCCGCGCGGGTTGCACGGTGGCTCGCCGATCGCCGGAGCGGTCCCGAGCTCGATCGCCGAACCGCCGCCGCAGCGCAGGGCGACGCCGGCGAGGGGCGCCGAAGTGCTTCGGGCGACCGCGCCGAACCGGGCCTTTGCAGGCGAAGCAGCGAGCACCGAAGCGAGCTCCGGCACGCAGCTCGAAAGCGCGCCGGTGGCGCAGGCCCCTGAACCGTCTCGGGCGAGCACCGGCACGGGCTCCTCCGGCGGGAAGCCCTCCGCCGCCCGCGCGAGCGGCGGCGCCGCGTCGGGCAGTGGCGGTTCGTTTGACAGCTCGGAATAGGGCCATGGCTCCGCGCCGGTCCCCCCGTCGGGCGAGCACCTCGCGCCACGCCACCCGCCGGGGGGTGCAGCGCCGCAGGCCCGTGCTGCCGGTCGAGGTGGTGCCCGTGCTGATCGCAGTCGCGATCCTCGGCTATGTAGCCGGGCACTCCAGCGGGAAAAGCGGCTCCCCCGAAAACCAGGCACAGCGAGGCGCCGACGTGGCGCTCGGCTATCCGGCGGGGTGGCGTATGGCGAGGATCGCGCCCGGCATCCCGCAGCTCTCGGTGGCCAACGTGATCGTGATCGCGCCCGAGGGCAACGCCGAGAAGGTGGGGCTGATGCTCGGCGGGTTGCCGTCCGGGGAATTGGCGCCGCTGCCGGCGCGTTTCGTGGCCACGCTGCCTCGTTTGCCGGTGCCGGAAATCGTCAACCTCGTCGAAACGCAGGCGTACAAGTACTCGCGGCTGAGCATTCCGGGATACGACAGGCAACTGACGCTGTTCGTGATCCCCAACCCGGGCAGACGCCCGATGCTGTTCGCCTGCTACGCCTCGGCGGGCGGCTCTGCAGAGATGCGTGTGTGCGAACAGTCGGTGGCGACGGTCACAGCGGTCGGCGAGCCGCAGGCCTACGAACTGACGCCCGAGCCGAAGTATGCGAGCGCGATCAGCGCGACGGTCTCGACGCTGGACGGGCTGCGCGCGGCACTCAAGCGCGAACTGAGCCCCGACGTGACGGTGTCGACGGCGCGCCGGCGCGCCACGGAACTCGCCGAAGGCTTCGCCACGGCCACGAGCGCGCTCGATCGGCTGCATCCGTCGATCGCCGCCGAGCCCGTCCATGCAGCCCTGATCGACGCGGTGCGCCGGGCTCACGATGGCTACGTGGCGCTCGCGTCGGCGATCGGCGAACGGGATGTGACGCGCTACGAGGCCGCGCAGAAGGCGGTTGCAGGGGCCGAAGCGGACGTCGACTCGGCGCTGGGGAGCTTCGTGCTGCTCGGCTACAGCGCCACGCCGCAGACGGGCGTCGGGACCGGCTAGGGGGCCGGCTCCCAGCCGCGCTCGACGGCCGAAATTGGCCGGAAAAGACTGGCTTACGGCCAATATACGTAAAAGAGAAATATGGGTTTTGTTGCCGCAAATCGTGGTAGGCTACGCGGTCACGAACTCCGGGATCGGCTGGGAGGGGACTGCATACAGCTCCCCGAGGGATGATGAACAGGGCTGCGTCGAACCGGCCCTCAACGAGACGAATGTGGCGGAAGGGAGACGTAGGAGACATGAGACACGTCAGGCTTTTGGTGTTCGTGAGCGCATTGTGCGCTTTTGCGATCGCCGCAACGCCGGCGCTGGCGCACGAATTCACGGCCAGCAAGACCGGTAAAACGTCAGGAAAAGCGGAATCCGAACAGAAATTCAAATTCGGTCCGTTCAAAATCACGTGCGAAAAGGTCAAAGACAAAGGCGCGCAGGCGGCTGGCTCGTCCTCGACGCTGACGGTTGCGCTGAGGTTCAACCAGTGCACGGACGAAGTGAAATTCGGAACCAAGCCGGCATTCGTGCCGACTCGCTTCCTCACGCCGCTGGCGGTCACGTACCACGCCAACGGCTTTGTCGAAACGGGTTCTGAAATCGAAGAATTCGAAGGCTCCGCGGTGCTCGCCGGTGGCGAAGCCGAAATCAAGGTCTACACGGGCGTGATCCCGGGAGAACACGAAAAGTCCCGGTGCACGATCCTGTGGCCCGAACAGACGCTGCCGTTGAAAGCGGTCAAAAAACCAGAAGGCGAATACTCGGCTGCGACCTACTCGAACGTGACAGCCCCGAAGACGGGCAAAATGTTCCCAGACGGCTTGCAGCACTCGATCAATATCGCCAACGCATTCAAAGGCATCAAATACGAATTCGAAGGCGAACCCTGCGAAGAATGGGGCAAAGAAGAAGGCTCTGAAGGCGGGGGCGCAACGTACTTCGGCTCCTTCCCGGTCCTTCTCTCTGGGGGCAACCTGGAATTCAGCTAAGCCGGCAACGGACTAGCTGGACCGCGAGGGCGGGAGGCGGCGCAAGGAGCGTCCGCCTCTCGCCCTTGGTCGTTCCGTGGGCCTGTTCAGCGCGCGGTGACGAACTCGGCCATCTCCTGAAATGCGGCCAGCGCCGGCGGCGGCTCTTCCTCGCCATCGAGCTCGGCGTAGATGTTGGCGAGGTTGACGACGAGCCGCTCGTCCTCTTTCCAGTCGGCCCAGCGGTCGAGCGCGAGTGAGCGAGCTGCCTGCAGTGCGGTCATGCCTTCGGCGTGACGCAGGCGCGCTTGCTCGTAGAGGTACTCGAAGTAGTCGCGCAGCTCGCGCACCTGCTCGACGGTGCTCAGCGGACCGTGCCCGGGCACGATCGCCTGCGGCTCGAGCGCGAGGATCCGCTCGCATGCGGCGATCCAGTTCGACACGGGGCCGGCCCACGCGATCGGATGCGCCCCGGAGAAGAGAACGTCGCCCGTGAACAGCACGCGATCGGCGGGCACGTATACGAGCGTGTCCCCACGCGTGTGCGCCGGGCCGACCTCGATCAGCTGCAGCTCGCGCTCGCCCACCCGCAGGCCCAGCTCGCCGCTGAAGGTCTGCTTGGGCAGCACCGGCTCGATGCCGTCGAACTCGAAGCTGCCGAAGCAGCTCAAAAAGAACTCGCCGAGCACGCCCATCTGCGGCGCTTGCTGCACGAGCGCGGCCATCGCCGCCGGCGGCAGCTCGGCCATCTCCTCGGCCGTGCGCGCGGAGGCCACGATCAGCGCGTCGCCGACGAGCTGGTTGCCGTAGCAGTGATCGCCGTTGGCGTGCGTGTTGACGAGCGTGTCGATCCGCGCGGCGCTGGGTACGGCACGGCGCATGGTCTGCAGCATCTCCTCGGTCAGGCGCAGATCGAACAGCGTGTCGATCAGCAGCGTGCGCTCGCCGTCGACGACCAGGCCGGCGTTGCTCCAGCCCCAGCCGCCGTCGGGCTGCAGATAGGCGTACAGCCCGTCACCGACTTCGTGCAGGCCCCGCGTGTAGGGCGTGGCGGAGGCCATCTCAGCGGACGCTCGCGTGCGTGCTGCGGCTCATCGGGTGAGCCTAACCGGGAAGAGCGCCCACGGGCGGATTGCCCGCCGCCGCCGTATGCCTCTTGCATCTACGCATAATCCTGATAGGCTCACTGAGCAATTCCCATGAGCGATGTCGTGATCGTCTCGCTCCTCCGATCTGTCGAGTGCTGCGGATGCGCTCCTCAGATACCTCCCGCGACTGGGGCCGGCGAGACGCTCGCCGGCCCGGTCGTGTTTTCGCCCCGGCCGCCGTTCGGTTGGTCGCCGCTCGCGGTCGCGCCGTCGTTGTTGCCCCGTCGTCGTTTGCCCGTGCGCCCAACCATCGTCGGTCGCGGTAGTCGCGACTTCGGTCGCTCGGTCAGTCTTCGAACGGCGCGATCGGTACGCCGTGGTCGCGCTCGCGCATGCCGAGCTCATAGACGCCGCCGTGCGCGCTGCGCAGCGAGCGCGACTGCTCGCCGGCCGAGCCCGGCTCGAGGTCCAGCTCGAGGCCGGCGATCGAACAGTTGACGACGTCGTGCCCGCTCTCGCCGTCGGGATCGCCGTAGCGCCAGCCGGCTGCCGTTCCGGTCGGCACCGACGCACGCACCGAAAGCATCCTGCCGTCCGCTGCGGGGATGCGCAGCGTGCAGCCATCGACCCCCTCGCGCACCTCCAACCCGCATGCGCCCAACCCGCCGAGAGGGATCCTCTGCCCGTCGAGCGAAAGGGCGCCGTTGGCCACCCACGGCGTCAGCCGGCCGGCGAGCTTGACGCGGCCGAGTGCCACGTCCAGCCATGCCTCGGGCGCCCCGTCGAAGCCGATGCCGTGCAGCCAGATCCAGCGCTCGGCGTGCTCGGCGCCCCAGTTGTGACCGATCATCCCGCGCCACGAGTCGAGCTCGATGTCCGCCCGCCCGGCCACGCGCATCTGGCCCGAGAAGGCCGCGCTCGGCGCCGGGCTCGTCAGCTTCGTGCGCGGCAGCGGCGCTCTGTAGAGCCACTCGCGCGGCAGGTGCCGCAGCTCCGCCTCGAGCGCCTGCGAGCGCAGTGACCAGCTGGCCTCACCGCACGCTCCGTGGGCTTCGAGCGGGCCGAACGAGCCGCCTTGATCGGCCGGATCGCCGACCTCGATCCAGCCGCCGGCCGGCACGAGCAGACGGTCGCTAGTCAGCTTGTGCTGGAACGGCGCGCCGCGCGCAGCGTCGAACACGGTGCACCACAGCGAGCCGTGCGCGCGCTTGCCAGGCGGCTTCTGCACGGTGTGGCGGATCCACACGCCGACGGGCTCGCGCGGCGAGACGGCGCGCAGATAGAACGACTCGTACATGCCCGTCCGCGCGCGAGCTCTTCCGAACATCGCGGCCGTGCTCGCGCTCGTGCCCATCGCCACGATCCTAGCCCGCGCGCGATTTCGTGGCAGGATCACGCGATGCAACGCGATCCGCTCGTCCGGCTGCCGCCGGCGCTCGCCAGCCCCGGCACGCGCTCGCCCGGGCGCTACCTGCTCGGAATCGACGGTGGGGCGACGAAGACGCTGGCCGCCGTGCTCGACCTGGAGCAGCGCGCGATCCATCTCGCGCACGCCGGCCCGAGCAACGAGGATGCCGTCGGCTCGCGTGCGGCCGTAGCCGCGCTCGTCGACGTCGCCGAAGAGGCGATGGGACGCGCCGGGATCGCCGCTGACGAGCTCGCGGCCGCCGTGCTCGCAGTGGCAGGCACAGACACCGACGCGATCGTGCGGCAGGTGCGCGCCGTGCGGGGCGAGGACTGGATCGTCGTCAATGACGTCGTCGGCGCATGGGCCGCCGCGACCGGCGCCCAACCCGGCATCGGCGCGATCTCGGGCACCGGTTCGAACGTCTTCGGCGTCGGGCCCGACGGCCGCTCGTGGCGCGTGGGCGGGTGGGGGCACCTGCTCGGCGACGAGGGCAGCGGCTACTGGCTCGGCGTCGAATCGGTCCGCGCGGCCTTGCACGACCGCGACGGCTCTGGGCCGGAGACCGCCCTGAGCGACGCCATCGTTGAGTTCTTCGGCGCGCCCAGCGTCGAGGCGGTCGCCTCAGCTCGTCTACTCAAAGCCGCTGACCAAGAGCGAGATCGCTGCGTTCACGGTCGAAACGTGCAGGCTGGCCGAACAGGGCGACGCCGTCGCGCGCGAGCTCTACCGACGGGGCGCCGAACAGCTCGCCGGTCAGGTCGCCGTCGTCGCCCGCGAGACGGGACTCGCGCAGGTCGACCCGTTCCCGCTCGGGCTGATCGGCAGCGTCTTCAAAGCGGGCGAGCTGTTCGCCGAGCCGCTTGCACGCTGCCGTGCACGAGCACGCGCCCGGTGCGCAGGTCGCAGTCGTCGAGATGGCGCCCGTCGGCGGCAGCCTGCAACTCGCCCTGCGCGCGTGCAGCTGCGGCGACGCGCTCGACGCCGGGGAGCTGCGCCGGCTGCTTGACGACGCGCTCGCGCACGCTTCCTGAGCGCCGGCGTCAGCCGGAGGCGCCCATGCGCGCCTCGATCGCAGCGAGGTCGCCGACGGCATCCGGTCCAAAGCCCGACAGGCGCACGGCCGCCGCGGCGTTGGCAAAGACGGTCGCTGCGCGTGCGCCCTCGCCGTCGGCGAGTGCAATGAAGAAGGCGGCCGCGAACACGTCGCCGGCACCCATGTCGTCGAGCAGCCGCTCAACGGGCGGCACCTCGACGCATCAGCGGATCGCGACCCGGCGCGAGCAGCTCCGTGGGCTCGTCCTCGTTGGTCACAGCGACCACGGCGCGGCCGTCGAGCAGCGCCGTGCAGAACGGGCGCTCGGTTGCGCTGAGCACGGCCGCGTCCAAGCGCTGGGGTAGCTGCGAAGGCTCCAGCGCGCGCAGCACGACCGCCTCCTGCGGCGAGGACCAAGTGCGCAAGAGGCCCTGCGGCGTGAGCCCGACGAACCCCGCCTCGCCCCGCCAGCTCGACGGGGTCTCACGCGCCACCGGCGCGAGGTGCAGCACGGCCGTGTCGACGCGCACGTCGGGCTCGATCGCGCCGGCCCACGCCAGCACGCGCTGGCCGCGCTCACGGCCTTTGCCGCTCGTCTGCAGCGCCGTCGTGCACGGCGCCTCGGCCAGCTCGAGCTCGAGCTCGCCGGCGTAGGGGGCGAGCAGCTGTTCGACCTCGTCGGGATCGCCGCGTGTGAGGATCAGCGCGCGCCTGCCCAGGCGCGCCGCCTGCAGCGCGCTGTAGAACGCGCTGCCGCCCGGCTGTCGGCTGCCGTCGGCCATCACGTCGGCCGTGACGTGGCCGACTGTCGTGTAATCGAAGCGCACCCCGACCTGCGTATACCAAATCGAATGACCGGCTCGTCTGTTGTCGTTCCTATCGGAATGCGAAGCTCCCGCGTGAAAATCGCCCGCACGCTCGCCGTGGCCTGCCTGGCGCTGTCCGCTGCCGCTGCGTTTGCCTTCGGCGCGCTCGCCCCGGCGGCGCTCGCTGCCAAGCGCCCCTCCGCGCAAGCCGCCAAGCGTCACGCTGCGCGCGCCGCGGCCTACCCGCATCGGCGTTCGGCCTCGCTCTACCCGGCGGGCACGTCGCGGCCGCGCGATCTCGCCGGCTCGGCACCCCGAGCGCGCAGCGCCGCCGCCAAGAAGACTCCGAAGAAGCCGCGCAAGCCCAAGCTGACCGGCAACCCGGCCCGCGCGCTGCTCGCATTCGAAGCGATGCAGCGCTACTACTACGTGCGCGGCTCCGGGCTCTACGCGGGCGAACCATTCTCCTACCTGTGGCCCTTCTCGCAGGCGCTCGCCGCGACGGTCAGCATGGCCAACGTACCCAAGCTGCCCGTCTCTCTGTCGGGCGAACTGCATGCGCGGTTGATCGGGCTGCGCACATATCTCGACGCGAACAACTCAGGGGCGCCCGAAGGCATCTACACGAGCACGCTCGCCGCCTTCGACGGCACCGTTGCGCCGCCCGTCGGGCCGGGTGGCGCGAAGTACTACGACGACAACGACTGGATCGGGATCGAGCTGGCGCGCCACTACGAGAAGAGCCGCAATGCCGGTGCCCTCGGCTACGCCGAGGGGATCATGGCCTTCGAGATCGCCGGCTTCTCGACCGACCCCTCGCTCGCATGCCCCGGCGGCATCCCGTTCTCCAACGGCATCGAAAACACCGATCGCAACACGATCACGACGGCGCCCGCCGCCGAGCTCGCCGTGCAGCTGTACAAAATCACCGGCAACCTGCAGTACCTGCAGTTCGCCGAAACGGCTTACAACTGGGTGCGCACGTGCCTGCTGCGTCCGGGCAACCTGTACGCCGACCACATCCGCCCGCACGGCGTGATCGACAGCACGTTCTGGAGCTACAACCAGGGCGTGATGATCGGCGCCGGCACGCTGCTCTACCAGGCCACCGGCAACAGCGGCTACCTCTACCAGGCGCGCCAGACCGCGCAGGCCGCGCGCGCCTATTTCACGCCGCAGCGGCTCGGCGAAGAGAACCCGTTCTTCCCGTCCGTCTACTTCCGCAACCTGATGTACATGGACTCGATCACGCACGATCCGCCGGGTCCGAAGATCGCGCAAGCCTACGTCGACTACGCATGGCAGCACCTGCGCCTGAGCAACAACCTGTTTGTCGCCGGCTCGCCCGCCTCCGCGCAGCTGCTCTACCAGGCGGCGATCGTGCAGATCTACGCGCTGCTGTCCTCGCCGGCGAGCACCTACTTCTGAGGCCGGCCTCGCTCAACCGCTAGGCTCCGGCTGGATGACGGAGGCCACCAACATGATCACCGCCGAGGGGCTCGCCGAGCTGCAGGGCGAGCTGGCCGCGCTCGAGGGCGAGGGCCGCCGCGAGATCGCCGAGCGCATCAAAACGGCGCGCGAGTGGGGCGACTTGAAGGAGAACAGCGAGTACCACGACGCCAAGAACGATCAGGCTCATCTCGAGACCAAGATCGCCAGGCTGCGCGAGCGGATCAGCGCCGCCGTGGTCGTCGAGGCCGCGCCAGCCGGCGCAGGCGGAGCCGTCAGCTTCGGCTCCTCCGTGCACGTGCGCGACCAGAACGGCGTCGAGCAGACGTGGAAGATCGTCAGCTCACACGACGCCAGCCCCGCCGAGGGCCGCCTCTCGGCCGAATCGCCCGTTGCCACCGCGCTGCTCGGTCGCAGCGCCGGCGACAAGACCTCCGTCGCGCTGCCCAAAGGCTCGCGCGAGCTGACCATCCTCAGCGTCGGCTGACGCCCTCGCGTCAGGGGCGCTGTGGCACTGCGCATGCGGCGCACGAAGCGCGCCGGCTTGCGTCCGTAGAGCCGCTCGCCGTCGCGCAGCGCCCGCTTGCGTAGCTTCCTGCGACGGGCGGCGATCAGCTTCAGCAGCAGCTTGCGCGCGCGGCGGCCGGGGGCGCCGGAGGCTCGTCCGGCGTTCGCCTCGCGTCCGACCCGCTGCGCCAGCACCGCCAGGTCGTGCTCCTCGCCGAGCAGTTCGCCGAGCTCGTCGGCGCGCTTGGCGAGCCTTCTTCGCACCGAGCATCTCCGCCGCGTAGCGCAGGTCCTTGACGCGTTTGCGCCATTCGTGCAGCGTGCGCATGCGGCGGTTCTCGCCCTTCGCCTCGGCCGCACGGCGCATGCGCTTGCGGCCCTTGCCGTACAGGCGCTCGAGCGCCGGTTCGACCGCTTCGATCCCGCCCGGCTCGGCCAGCCGCCACTCGCCCACGCGTGCGCGCAGCGCGCGCAGGTCCGCCAGCGCGCCGCCGTGCGTAGCGCTGTCCGCCAGTGCCAGCTCGGCCGCGCCGTCGCGCTCCTGCCGCAGGCGCGCGCGCAGGCGCAGCACGCCGCGGCGCCCCGCCAGCTTGCGCGGGTGGCGCGCGATCAGATCCTCGAGCGTGCTCAACAGCACCTCCGCGTCGCGGGCACGCGCCAGGCGCCGCCCGGCGTCGCGCAGCAGCGCGCTCTCGCGCTCATACGTCTGCTCGCCCAGTTCATCGCGCAACAGCCGCACCAGCGCCCTCAGGCGCTTGAGCGCCTTGCGCGCCTCGTGCACCCGCTGCTCCGGCGAGGCCTCCGCCGGGCCGCCCTCGAGCGCCTCGATCGCCACGTCGAGCTGTCCCAGTGCCATCCGTCGATGCCCGCTGCCGAGCTGCTCCTGCTGCAGCGGCGCAAAACGGCGCTTCAGCAGGGCCTGCTTGCGCAGCGCGCGTCGCTCGTGCTCGGCACGTGCCAGAACGACGCCCACGCCGATCGCCACCGTCGCCGCCACCGTTGCCGCCAGCGGCGCCACAATTGAGCCATGCCCGGCCTTCCACACGCCCCGTGGTGGACGGTGCGCCCTGCGGCCAATCGCAAGCCTGCGACGTATCGCTGTCCGCTCTGTGGTCATCATCTGCCCGCGCTCAGCGAGCATATGCTGATCGCGCCCGAAGGCGACACCCGCCGCCGCCGTCACGCGCACACCGAGTGCGTGCTGGTCGCGCGCAAGCAGGGGCGGCTGCCGTTGCGCGAGGAGTGGCAGCGCACGCAGCCGCGCCCGCCGTCGCTGTGGCGGCGGCTGCTGGGGCGTCGCCCCTGAGCCGCCCGGCTAGGACCGCGGCGCCTGGTAGTAGCACGTGGTCCGGCTCCAAGCGGAGGATCACGCGCTGTTCGCCCGGCTGGCGCGCCGGGTAGCTGTCGACGCCGAGGTACTTCTTCGCAAGCGCGTCGATGTGCTCGTCGGCACCGTCATGGGTGCGCTCCGTGACGGTCCCGCGAATCTCGACGTACTCGTACGGATTCTCGAGATTCTGCACTGTCAGCGTCACGCGCGGGTCGCGCTCGAGGTTGCGCGGCCACGCGCGTCCCTCCGCCGAGTTCACCACGGGCTTGCCGTCCTGCACATCCACCCACACCGGCGACACCTGCGCCGAACCGTCGGCGCGCAGCGTCGCCACGTTGGCGAAGTTCTTGCCCTTCAGCAGCTCCTCCGCAGGTCCCTCTAGCGTCGCGCTCATCCTCGATCCCTTCGTCGTGTTGGTGGAAGCTCGTGTGCCCCTCACCATAGGACGACCGCGGTCCGCTTCAAGGGACCGGCGCGGTATCGCGGCGCGCCGGCGGCGTGCTACTGGCGGCTGAGGCCGGTGTTGGAAGCCGCCGGCGGGATCTTCTGCAGCGCCACCAGCTTGCCGTTGTTCAGCTGGAACGTCACGTGCGCTTCGCCGCCGCTCGGGTTCACCAGCGCGTCGCGCTTGCGATACAGCGCGTAGCCGAGCGTCACTTCCGTGTCCGCCTGGGCGATCACCTTGATCGTCGCGCTCGGCAGCTTCGTGTCCGTGCCCAGGTAACGACCGCTGACGAAGAAGAACGCCTGCTGGGCGTAGCCGTCGGCTGAGCCCGTGCGCGTGCCCACGAGCACGCGCAGCGTTTGATCTGAGTGGTACTGCGACGTGTCGTTCGGCGTGTAGCCGTGCGCCCGCACGACTGCCGCCGCGCCGCTCGTCCCTTCCGCTTTCGCGTCGCCCTGCGTGAAAGCCGGCTCCGGCGCAGAGTGCGTCGTCGTCGTGCCCGTCGCAGTGTTCGTCGAGCTGGTCGAGCTGGTCTGCGTCGGCGTCGTCTGCGTGCTTGCCGTCGTGCTCTGCGTCGCCGTCGAGCTCGTCGGCGTCAGCGGAGCGCTCGACACAGTCACTGTCTTCGTGCCTCCGCCGCATGCCGCCAGCAGCAGCACTGCGCCGAGCAGCGGTGGCGTGAGCAGGATCGGGCGCGTGCAACGCATCTGGCCATGGTATTCGCCGTTCGTCCGGGCCCTCCTCGCTTCGGTCGCGCCTGCTGCGGTCGTGCTCGCGCACGGCAGCCCACCGCCGTGAGCGTCGCGCGAAAACGTCGCGGTCGAAAGGCCGCCTTTAGAATAATTATTAGCGACTGCTAATATCTGCATCCGACCCTCGACCCACCCCTCAAAAGGAGCAACGATGAGCGGCATCTCACGCAGGAACGGCTGGACACTCGGGATCGTCTCCGTGGCGCTCTTCATGGTCGTACTCGACAACCTCGTCGTAAGCGTCGCCCTGCCCACCATCCACCGCGAGCTCGGTGCCTCGATCCAGCAGCTCGAGTGGACCGTCAACGCCTACGTGCTCTCCTATGCCGTGCTGCTGCTCACCGGTGCCGCGCTCGGCGATCGCTTCGGGCGAAAGCGGATGTTCCTGCTCGGCCTCGGGCTGTTCACCGCCGCTTCTGCCGGTGCCGCGCTCGCGCGCAGCACAGACCTCTTGATCGCCGCGCGTGCGCTGCAGGGGGTCGGCGCCGCGATCGTCACGCCGCTCACGCTGACGCTGCTCGCCGAGGCCTTCCCCAAGGAGCGGCGCGGCCTCGCCATCGGCGTCTGGTCCGGAATCTCCGGCGTTGCCGTCGCGCTCGGGCCACTCGTCGGTGGCGCCGTCGTGCAGGGCATCTCCTGGCACTGGATCTTCTGGATCAACGTGCCCATCGGCCTCGCCGTGATCCCGCTCGCCGCCCGCTGGCTGAGCGAGAGTCGCGGCCCCTACGGCAAACTCGACCTGCCCGGCCTCGCGCTCGGCTCCGGCGGTCTGTTCGGCATCGTCTTCGGGCTCGTGCGCGCGCAGTCGCTCGGCTGGACCAGCCCCACGATCCTCGCCGTGCTCGCCGCCGGCCTCGCGCTGCTCGCCGGCTTCGTGATGTGGGAGCGGCGCACCGCCGAGCCCATGCTGCCCATGTACTTCTTCGCCAAGCGCTCCTTCGCCGTCACCAACGTCGCCTCGCTCGCAATGTACTTCGGCATGTTCGGCTCGATCTTCTTCCTCTCCCAATACATGCAGAACGTGCTCGGGAACTCGCCCCTGCAGGCGGGCTTGAAGCTGCTCGTGTGGACCGGTGGGACGATGGTCGTCGCGCCGCTCGCAGGGATCTTCTCCGAGCGCTTCGGCAGCCGCCTGTTCATGTTCGCCGGGCTCAGCCTGCAGGCCGGCGCGCTCGCATGGCTGAACCTGATGACCTCAACGCACCTCGCCTACTCGCGCATGCTCGTGCCCTTCGTCATGGCCGGTGCCGGCATGGCGCTCGTGTTCGCCCCCTCCGCCAACGCCATCCTCTCCTCCGTGCGCGATGACCAGGCCGGCCAGGCCTCCGGCGCCAACAACGCCATCCGCGAGGTTGGCGGCGTGCTCGGCGTCGCCGTGCTCGCCTCCGTCTTCACCAGCGCCGGCGGCTATGCCTCACCGCAGGCCTTCGTCGATGGGTTGATCCCCGCCATCTGGGTCGGCGTCGGCGTGCTCGGCGTCGGCGCGCTCATCGTGCTCGTGCTGCCCTTCGGCCAGGCCGCCGAGGCGCCCGCCCCGCAGACCGGCGCAGCCGCAGAGGTGCCCGCCCGGCCGAGCGGCGCAGCGGCCGCCCCTGGCGCGCGGGGGCTGGCCGTGGTAGGAAGGGATGCGTGACTACAACTGCCAAGCCCGCGCGCAGGCGCGTTCCGGCCGCAGAGCGACGGGAGGAGCTGATCGCCGCCGCCGTGCACGAGTTCGCCCACGGCGGGCTGCACGGCACGCCCGTCGAGCGGATCGCGCGCCGTGTCGGCGTCGCTCAGCCATACGTCTTCAGCCTGTTTCCCAGCAAGCGCGACCTGTTCCTCGCCGCGCTCGAGCGCGGCTTCGATCGGGTCGCCGAGACCTTCCGTGCCGCCGCCGCCGAGTATGCCGACGGTCGTGCCCCCGCCGACTGCGAGGACGCGCTCGAGGCGATGGGCCTCGCATACAAGGGTCTGCTCGCCTCAGACCGCGACTACCTGATGCTCCAGCACCAGTCCTATGCCGCCTGCGACGACGAGCTCGTGCGCGCCTGCGTGCGCCGCCGCTACGCCGAGCTCGTCGAGCTCGCGCGCGAGCTCTCCGACGCCGACGCCGAACGGATCGACGACTTCTTCCGCCATGGCATGGCGCTCAACGTGGCCGCCGCGCTCGGCGTGGAGGACCTGTCCGTCGGCTGCGCCTGGGTGGCAGCCGAGTTGCGCTCCTCCGGCTAGCGAGCTCTGCGGCGCGAGCTGCGCTCCTGCGGCTCGCGAGCGCGTTCCTCCGGCCAGCACTCGGCCGGCCCCGCCGGTCGCTCGGTGAGCCCTCGGCACGAGGGGATAGGATCGGTGAAAGCGTATGTCCGCATCCGCACAGAAACCCGGCGGCTCATCCGCCGCCAAAGCCTCGCACGGCCACACCGGGCCCGGCAAGCTCGACAAGCGCAGCCGCCGCGAGCTCGCTCGCACCAGCGCGCTCGTCATCCTCGCCATCCTGATCACGCTGTTCGCCGTGTTTAACCTCAAAGAGGTCAAGGTCAGCTACGTCTTCGGCTCCGGCAAGGCGCCGCTGATCATCGTGATCGTCATCTCCGTGCTCGTCGGCATCGTGCTCGCCTACTTCGCCGAGCGCGTTCCGCGCAAACGGCGCGGCTGACGCGCGACGCGCCCCACCGCGCGCGCCGAAGCAGCCTCTCCCCGCTTCGACTGGCAGCGAGGTCTGAGCTGGCCGGCAGCGTCGTCTTCTGAGCGTCCGCTGCGATGGTCGTCTGGTTGCCGTAGCGAGCGACAGACCTTAGAAAACGTGCAGTTACATGAAGTGTTCGGTTCTGTTGAACGAGCTGACCATTATTTAGGTATCCAACGCCAATCAAACACGCCTGCAAATGGCCACGCAACGCCCGCCCGCTTTGCTGACCGCGAGGAATTGAGACGCCTCAGAGGATTAGCGGATCCAAGGAGGAGAGGTCGTGGGGACAAACGTGGCAATGGTTAGCCCGTCTATCGCGAACGGACGGCTCTCGGCGTGAGGGCCGGGATCGACCGCGCGGAGGATGGGGACGTTCGCGCGCACGGGGGAGTGGTGCAGCCCCATGGACAGTCCAACGCCCGCAGGGAGGAGGCGCCGGGCGAGCAACGACTTGTCTCGCGCGCCGTCAAGCGCGCCCAAGAAGGCGATCGGGCGGCCATCGGCTTCCTCTACTCGCGTTACGCAGACAACGTGTACGGCTACGTCCGTAGCATCGTGCACGACCCGCACGACGCCGAAGACATCACCCAACATGTGTTCGCCAAGCTGATGCACGTGATCGGCAAGTACGAGGAACGCGAGGTGCCGTTCTTCGCGTGGGTGTTGCGCGTCTCTCGCAACGTCGCGCTCGACTACGTGCGTCGCCCGCGACCGGTGCCCGTGGAGGAGGTGCGAGTGAGCGACGAGGGCGATGACGACCCGGCCGGGCGCGCGCGCATGAACGATCTGCGCGAAGCGCTCGCCGCGCTGCCCGACGAGCAGCGCGAGGTGCTCGTGCTGCGCCATCTCGCCGGGCTCTCGCCGACCGAGATCGCCGAGCTCACCGGCCGCACCGAGGGTTCTGTGCACGGGCTGCACCATCGTGGGCGCAGGACGCTGACCGCCGACCTGCAGCGTCGCGGCGCCGCGCCGGCGACCGCCGCAACGCGCTGCACGGGCACCCCCGGCATGCTGGGCGCGCCTCCACCGCCCGATCCGGTCACGGCCGGCGGCGGTGTGGGCTCCGCGTGATCTCGCGCGCGATGCGTCCGCTGTCGGCGTCTGCCAGGTAATACAGCAGCGAGAACTCCAGCAGCTCCTCGACAGAGACGCCGAGCCTGACGCTTTCAGCGTCCAGCGCCTCCCAGGCGAACTGGTCCAGGTGCAGGTCGATCCGGCGGGTGCGCCTGCGCTGTGCTCGATTCGCCGCCTTGCTCATGATCAGCTCGAGGTCCGCCGAGACACACTCTTCTTTAACGCTGCTCGCATATCGCTGCTCACGGCGTGCAGGGTCGAGAAAAGAACGAAGTGATGGACCGCCGCGCGGCGCGGCGGGTGATCGCCCCGTGCGGCTCGCCGACGCGCGCCGCTAGCAGTCGGTCTGCATAGCTCCTCGCGCCAGGTCGGCCGGCGTGAAGTTCGGGTCGTGACCAAAGGTTCGCCGAATCCTAGATCGCAGCACCTCGTAGCGTCGCACCGCGTCGCTGCGCCGCCCCCGCGCGATGTCCAGCTCCATCAGGCGCCGGTGCACGTCCTCGTCGTACGGCTGCAACTTGGACAGACGCTCCAGGTGCTCCATCGCCGGCTCCAGCCGCCGTTCTCGCAGGTGGTGCTCGCTCAGCGTGCGCAGCGCCGTGCACGCGAGGTCGCGCATGCGGTCGCGCTCGATCATCGCCCAGTCCGCATAGGGCAACTCCGTGAGGAAGTCGCCGCCGTACAGCTCCAGGCCACGTTCGAGCGCCGCCGCCGCCGACTGCGGGCTCGTGCAGGTCGTTGCGAGTCCGGCCGTCACGTGTTGCTCGAACTCGTCCGCGTCGACCCAGACCTGTCCACGGTCCAGTGAGTAGCAGCCGGCGCGCGCGAGGATGAACGCCGATGGCGCCCGCCGGTCGCGTTGCGGTTCGAGCTTGCGACGCACCGTGTGCACGTAGTAGCGAACGCTGCCGCTGACCCCGTAGTCACCTCCCGGCCACAGGTTCTCCGCGATCTCCTCGATCGGGGCGGGCCGGCGACGCTCTGCCACGAGGTACTTCAAGAGCTGGCCCGGCCGTTGGTCGAGCCAGCTGCCGGTGATCGCGCCGGCGGTCGATTCGACCACCGTGCCGCCAAGCGTGTGGATCCGCAGCGTCGGGCCCACGTCCAACCGCGTGACCGTGCGCCGACGCCGGTCGTGCGTCAGCCCCGGACGCAGCTGCAACACCACGCGACCACTCGACTTCCCGTCGATCGGCGCCGCCGCGACCCACATCGAGCACATGCCAGACGAGGGCGCCAGATCCACGCGGACCTCCGACAGCGCTTCCCGCCGCTCGGCCGCCAGCTCCGTCAGGCAGACCTCCGCCAGCACGCTTCCGGGCCGGCGGCAGCCGAGCAGCTCGCAGCACGTGAGCTCCGTGCCGTCCAGACCGAGCGCGTCGATCAGCCTTCCCGCCTCCTCGTTGTGGCACACCACGCGTCCTGCGCGGTCCAGCACGAGCAGCCCGTACGGAAAGGCCTTGAACGCCTCGCGCTCCATCGTCGCCGGCGACCCCCGTCGGGCCGTCGCCTGCGGCTCAGCGCGCGAACTCATTTGGGCGACCGTGCCCGCAGTCATGGGGGTCATCCTGCCCACCTCTCCTCAAGCACACACCGCAGGCAACGGAGGGTTGAGAAGAATAAATGTAAAACTGTTAATTGTCACACTTATAGACCTCTTCAAGGCTGCGCGCAATCGTACTACGGCATCGCATTTTCCGATAAAAATTTTCCATCAGATTTTTGTGAACATAAAACTCACCAATAGTCAGATTGGTGAGGGAGAGCGCCAAGGCAGTCTGCTCCGCGGACCGCGCTCAGGGAGTGAGCGGGTCGGCGAGCTTCTCCGCTTCCACTCGCGTGCCATCCAGTGCGGGGCGGGCTGTCGCCGGCGGCGCCTCGGGTCGGGCGCCTGAGGAGTATTCGTCGTGCTCGCCGACTCCGCGCCACGCGCGCAGCAGCGCTGCGATCTCTGCCAGGCGCGTGCGGTCACGAGCGTTGAGGCCGCCGCAAGCGAGGAACGCTGCTGCGTAGGCGATCGCTCCCGCCATGAGGCTCAGCGGCAGCGCTGCCGCCGGC
Organism: uncultured Solirubrobacteraceae bacterium; assembly: GCA_963714215.1. Lineage (GTDB taxonomy): Bacteria > Actinomycetota > Thermoleophilia > Solirubrobacterales > Solirubrobacteraceae > Palsa-744. The sequence continues at coordinate 333,634 of CAVQNP010000001.1, read as the reverse complement.
GAGACAATCGCGTGCTCGACGAGCTGCGCCGCGCCGAAGCCGACGCCGTACGCGAGCAGCAGGGCCGCGCGCTCCCGCCACGGCCACGTCGAGCGCACCGGGCGGCTCAGCACGCTGCGCAGCACGGCGCCGCCGAGCAGCATCGCGACCATGTAGCCCGCCAGCAACGCGATCGCCGGTCCCGTCACGCCCAGGCTGGAGGTCAGCGCGACGACTAGCACCAGCGTTACCAGCAACCGCACGATCGAGATCAGGCTCGTGCGCCCCGGCCGATCGGTTGCCCACATCGCCTGCGTCTGCGTAACCGTGATCGCCGCCAGCGCTGGGTACACGGCAAGCAGCGCCAGCGCCGCGCTGCCTCGCGTGAAGCCCGGTCCGAAGATTCTAAGCACCGTGTGCGCAGCGCCGCCGATCGCCGCCGCGAACAGCAGCATGCCGATCATTTCGTAGCGGATCGAGTCGATCATGGCGCGGTCGAAGCCGTCGCCGTCGCCGCTCGTGTGCCGACCGACCAGCGTGGGGTAGAGGACTTCGGTGATGCGCGTGCTCGCCTGCTGCAGGCGCTGCGGGATCGTCTGTGCTCGGCTGTAGGCGCCGACGACCGCCACCGGCGCCACCGTGCCAAGCGCCCACACGCCGCACTGCTGGCTGACCCCTTGCGCAATCTGCCCCGGCGTGGCCTTCACGCCGAAGCTGAGCAGGCTCGGCAGCACCTTCAGCCCGATCCGGTATTCGGCCAGCGTCAGCCGTGGACGCACGAACTGGCGCACCCACAGCGCCCGGTGCAAGAGCGCCGTCAGCGACGCGCCGATCGTCGCGATCACCAGGCCCCACACGGAGTGCCACGCGAGCCCGACGCCGGCGGCCAGGGCGATGAAGCTGAGCGCTTCGTGCAGGCGCACCCAGAACAGTTGGCGTCCCGCCACGAAAGCCGCGAAGATCGAGTCGAGGTTCCATGCCGTGTTCGTCACCAACGTGTATCCAGCGATGCTGACCCACGCCGGCCTCACCAACTCCGGTGCGTGCAGCGGGCCGCGGAACACGAACCAGCACACGACCGCGTCCACCAGCGCCACCGTCGCCGTGAGCCCGAACGAGAACGTGAACACCGCGCTGAACAGCTGCGACACACGCGGCACGCGCGGTGGCAGCCCCGTGATTTCCCTGATCAGGGCCTGCTGCTCCTTCACCGTCGAGAGGATGCCCAGCGCCGCCACCGGCGCCAGCACGAGCGCCGACTGCCCGATGATGTGCACGCCGTACAGGCGCGCCGTCACAATCGTCGAGACCACGCCGAGCGCTGTAACGACGAAGAAGCCAAGCGTGCCGAACGCGAAACCCGCTCGGTAGCTCGCGCGTCCGTTCTTGCCCTGGCTCCGGTCCGTCGTCGGCGCTGTGTCCTCGGCTGGCGTGGCTGGCTCGGCGCTCATCTGTCCTAGACCAACGTCGCGCCGATGCGCCCGCTTACGGCGCAGCGCCGGCCGCGTGTGGGCCGTGCACCGAGGCCGCGCGCCGCGCAGAAGTTCGAGCGCTGCCGCGGCGTTGATCGGGTCGAAGATGGTCAGCTTCAAAAGGATCACCCCCGGCTCCACGCTGGAGCTCGAGCGATCGGCCGCGACTGCGCCTGCTGCGCTCGACTCACCCGGCGTTGACTCGCCCGGCGTCCAGCACGACGGGCACGCCGGCTGGCAGCCGCACGGGGCGAGCAACGGCGACGCCGCACCGGTGCAGCCGCCGGCGATGCACGCCGATCCGCACGGCGAGCGCATCTTCGAGGCGCCCGGCGGAGCCGTCTTCGCGACGATCGCACGTCACAAGCTGCTCGTCGCCGTGTGCGCCCTGCTGCTTGCCGCGCTCGGCGTAGCGGCCGGCGTGCTGCACAAGCGCACCTATACGTCCGTCTCCACCTTGCAGGTCGGGCAGGTCAACCCCAACTCCCCGGGCTTCTACGGCTATGTGCAGTCGGCTGCCGCGCTCGCCACCGCCTTCAGCCGCGCGATCGACGCGCAGCCCGTGCTCAGCTCGATCCAGGGGCAGCTGCACGTCGCGCCCGCGACCGCCGTCGCACGCCTATCCGCCGAGCCGCTGCCGTCGAGTCCCGCGTTTCGCGTGATCGCGACCGGCCCGAGCGCCGCCGACTCGATTGCGCTGGCGAACGTCGCCGCCAATGCGATCATCGTCTACGAGGGTCAGACCAACAGCGCCAACCCGGCCGCCACGTCCCTGCTGCACGAATACCGTCAAGCCTCGCTCGCACTCCAGCGCGCCAACGCGGACGTCGACCGTCTGCGCAGCGACAAGCGCTCCAAGGTGCTCGCGCTGGAGTCTGCCGAAGCCGCGCGCGGGACGGCCGCCGTCCGGCTCAGGGCGATCGAGACCGCCTACACGGGCGCCGTCACCAGCCAGGCGCCGCGCAGCGGGTTGGTATCGCTGCTCGCCGACGCCACCAGTGCGAGCAGCGATCACAAGTCGAAGATCGAGCTCTACGGGTTCGCAGGGCTGCTCGCCGGCCTGGCACTCGGGTGCTGCCTCGCGCTTGCACGCGGGCGCCGCGCCGGCCGACTCGGCGCCGAGGCGCGTGTCGCCGGCGAGGCATCGGGGCCAGCCCCGGCCTGATGGCGATCCGCGCGACATGGCGTCCGCCGTGGTTCGCCTGGATCGCTCTGTGGGCCCTCGCGCTGGCCGGCGTCCATCAGATCAAGCCCGACCTGCTGCACGGCTCCTCGCTGCTGCTCACGCCGCTCGCGCTGGCCGTAGGCGTCGTGCTGCTGCACTGGCTGTGGCAGCAGCCTCCGGCGGTGCCGATGTGCGGTGCGATCGCGCTCTCCGTGTTCTCCGGGGCCTGGGGTCAGATCGGCCTCGGCGGCGCGCCGCTGGACCGCGTGCTGCTCGTCCTCGTGCTCGCCCAGTTCCTGCTGCGCGCTCCCGGCGTCGCGCACGTGCCGCGTCCGCAGCTGCGCAACGTGCATCTGCTGATGGCGCTCGTGCTGCTCTACGCCGTCGCCTCCGCGTTGGCCGCGCAGACGCTCTCTAACAGCAGCGAGCTCGCTGCTGCTGCTCGACCAGGTCGGTGCCGTGCCCTACCTGATGTATCTGTTCGCGCCCGCCGTGTTCAACGGATCGCGTGAGCGCAAGCTTCTGCTCGGCACGCTCGTCGCGCTCGGTGCCTACCTCGGCGTCACCGCGATCTTCGAGTCGCTCGGTCCGCACGCGCTCGTGTTCCCGCGCTATATCGCCCAGGTCGATCGCGAACTGCCCGGCGAACGTGCCGGCGGGCCTTTCCAAAGCTCCGTCACCGAGGGCTTTGCCACCTTCGCATGCGCCGTCGCTGCCACGATCGCCTTCCGTCAGTGGCGCAGCGCCCGCGCTCGCGCCTTCGCCGCTTTCAGCGCCGGCGTCTGCCTTTGCGGATGCTTCCTCACGCTCGAGCGGAGCGTGTGGATAGCTGCCGTCGTCGCCGCGATCGCCACGGCGCTGCTGAGTGCCGGCACCCGACGCTGGCTGGTGCCCGGCGCGCTGCTCTGCGCGCTCACACTCGCCGCCGCGCTGACCCTCGTGCCGTCGCTCGCCGACAAGACGTCCGCTCGCGCCAGCGATCAGCGCAGCGTGTGGGACCGCAAGAACCAGACCGCCGCCGGCCTGCGCATGGTTGCCGCCAAGCCGCTACTCGGCTTCGGCTGGGGGCGTTACACGAGGGATGGCCTGGACTACTTCCGCCAGGCTGACGATTACCCTCTCAGCGGCTTCGCGCCCAACGCCATCGGCAGCTCAGAACGTCCGCTGCCGCTGCACAACACGTACCTGGCCTACGCCGTCGAACTCGGCCTCGTCGGCCTGCTGCTGTGGCTGCTCACGCAGTTGTGGGGGGTGGGCGCCGCGATCTTCGGACGCGGCTCGCCCGCGCTGCGACCGTGGAAGCTGGGGCTCGTCGCCGTTGCCGTCTTCTTCTTCGTCGTCGCCGCGTTCAACCCCTATCAACAGGACTTTCCCGTGCTGCTGCTGTGGATCTGGGCCGGCGTCGGCACCGGCAGCCTGAGCCTGGCGCAGCAGCTCGAGCGGCAACGCCTGCGCCGGGCGCGCAGCGAGGGTCGTGCGCGACTGCCCGTCGAGGGCGAGCTCCAGCGCCTGCTGCACGGGGGCACGAGCCCGATCGGAGCATGACGATGCTGCCCAACTTTTTCGTCATCGGCGCCGCCAAGTGCGGCACGACGAGCCTCTCCCACTACCTCACTTGCCATCCCGAAGTCCACATGTCGGCGATCAAGGAGACGCGCTTCTTCGCTGCCCCCGACCCCGACCGACCGTTCGGCGGACCACGCGTGGAGCTGCTCAGCGAATACCAGTCCCTGTTTCGCTCCGCCGCCGCCGCGCGCGGCGAGGCCTCGCCGGCGTACAGCCAGCACCCCTGGCGCCCCGGCGTCCCCGAGCGAATCCACGAGTTGATCCCGGACGCTCGCTTCGTCTATCTGGTTGGCGATCCAGTCGTGCGGCTCGTCTCCCATTACAGGCAGGCCGTCTCGCAGACCGGCGAGACGCAGCCGCTCGCGCGGATAGTGCTCGACGGCATGGGCGACGCCGGTGAGATGGAGCATCCGTTCGTGTGCGCCGGTCGCTACGCGCTGCAGATCGAACGCTACCTGGAGGTGTTCCCGGCCGCGCAGCTGCTCGTCCTCGACCAGGACGAGCTGCGCCACGATCGCGGTGCGGCGCTGTCGCGGGTCTTCGCGTTCCTCGGCGTCGATCCAGCCTACCGGAGCGAGCAGTTTGCGCTCGAGCGCAATCGCGGCGCCGAGCACAGGCGCGTGTCCTCCGGCCTCTACGGCAGGCTGCGCGCGAGCGCGCTGCACGGGATGCTCGAGCGGTTGCCCTCGGGCGCGCGCGAACGGCTCGTGCAGTCGGCGCGCCGAGCGCTCGCTCCCCCCGTCGAAGACGTCGCGCTGAGGCGGACTCGAGAGGGCGCCTCGAAGCCCACTACCGACCGGAAGTCGCGCGGCTGCGCGAGCTGACCGGCCAGCGCTTCGCCGAGTGGTCGCTGTGAGCACGACCGCGCAGCTGCGCCAGACGAGAGGATCGCCACCCCATGCAGATGACAGACGTAGCCCAGCGCATCGCCTCCTATCCGCGCTGGCATTACCAGTTCAACCTCAGCGGTCACGTCACGCCGGTGCTCGCGCCCCGGTTCGTCAACCGCCAGCGTGAACGCAAGCGCTACTTCTTCGACCCGCTGATCGAGCTGTGCGGCGGCACGCTGCGCGGCAAGCGCGTGCTCGACCTCGGCTGCAACGCCGGCTTCTGGTCGCTCGCCGCGATCGAAGCAGGATGCGATTACGTGCTCGGCGTCGACGGGCGTGCGATGCACGTCGAGCAGGCCGACTTCGTGTTCGAAGTCAACGAAGTCGACCCCTCGCGCTACCGCTTCGACGTCGGCAACGTGTTCGACTATCCATTCGACTCCTTCCCGCCGTTCGACGTCGTGCTCTGCCTCGGCCTGCTCTACCACGTCGCCAAGCCCTTCTGCCTGATGGAGCTGGTCTCGCAGGTCAACACCGACATGCTCGTGATCGACACCTCGATCTCGGAGCTGCCGGGCTCGTTCCTGTCGTTCACGCAGGAGGCGCCGCTGGAGGCCGACCCACGCCGCGCGATCGACTACAGGCTGGTGACCTACCCGACGAAGATGGCGATCAGGGACATGGGACGCGCGCTCGGCTACGACGTTGCCGTGCTCGCCCCCACGCTCGGCAGTCGCGAAGGCATGCGCGACTACGCGCGACGCACGCGCTACGCGTTCCTATGCGCCAAGGACACCGGCCTGCACGGCCTCCACGTGCCTGTCGAGCCGATCACGCCTGCCACGCAGATGCGCGATGGAGCGCGCTGGGTGCGCAATCGCGTCGAGGAGCTGGTCCGGCCGGACCTCGGCCCGGGGCGGATCTAGCGGCGGGCGCCGCGCACCACGCGCGGCATCGCAAGTACGTTGCGCGCCAGCACGCGGCCGCCGTGTCCCAGTGGCGTACCCACCTCCTCGCGCTCCGCGCGCATCGCGCGGTACTCGAGGATCTCGCGTGAGATCAGCAGCTGGCGGCGCAGGAACTCGCGCTGTCCGCCCTTCGGCGCCAGCAGCCAGTCGACCAGCGCCACGTCCGCATGCAGCTGCGTCAAGCTCTGACGGGGGTTCGGATTGGCCAAGCGCATCGCCAACCAGGCGCGCGCGTCCAGCCGCTCGAACTCGCTCACCAGCGCGCGCGCCGGCATCCCCGTCAACGCCTGCGCCGTAGCCAGCGCCGCCAGCAGCGCGCGCCGTAGCTCCGGGTAGTCGCGCACCGTGCGATCCAGCGATCCCGGCTGCAGCTGCTCGCCGAAGCGCTCCCACCAGCCGACCACGTCCGAGAGTAGGCGCACGTCGATGAAGCCGTCGCGTGCGTAGTAGAGCAGCAGGCTGACGAAGCCGTCGATCGATGACGGCGCGCCCTCGTGTCCCGCCGCCGGCGCGTAAGCCGCGGGCGTGGCGTGCGGCTCATCCGCGTGCTCGCTTGCCGGGATGCTGCGCTCCAGCATGTCGCGCGCGAAGCGGCGCTCGTACCAGTGTACGCGCCAGTGCAGCTCCAGGTCCGGCAGGCGACCCGCGGTGTGGCCCAGCGTGAAGTGCAGCAGCGGCAGCCCATCCTTGTCGAGTGGATCCGAGGGGCGCTCGTAGCCGATCTCCATAGCCGCCGCAACCGCCTTCGGCAGATCCTCCGCCGCGACCAGCACGTCGATGTCCGAGCCCATCCGGTAACCCGCGTCCCCGTACAGCAGCTCGCCCAGATCGGGACCCTTGAGCACCAGCGAGCGGATGCCCGCCGCTGACAGCGCCGTCGTTATCCGCGCTGCCACCAGCTGCATGAACTGGCCGTGCCGGCGCGCGTCGCGCTTGGCGCGCGAGACGGCGTCGACGAAGCGGGCAGGCACGCCCTCGCCGGCCACCTGCGCGATGCGCTCGCCGAGCAGCGCCAGCAGCCTGCGCGCCGCGAGCATCGCCTCCAGCTGACGCCAGTCGACACGGCCCGTGAGGTGCTGCATCTCCCCACGCGCCTCCTCTCGGCGCGATGACGGCGCCGCGCTCAGCAAGATCAGTCGCGCCTCGAGCACCCAGACTTCATTGTCTGAGGCGAGCATACAGCGCGCGAGAGCTGCTCGATCAGGCCACGGCGGCTTCCTCGCGCGCGTCATCGCGGGCTGCTCGTGCTCTAAGTCGGACGGTACACGCGTGTCCAACTCTCGAAACTAGACGAACGTCGGCACACGACAGATTTCCTCAAGCGTCCTCTTCGTTGGCCCGATATCGACACCCCCAACCACGGCGACGATCGACGACGGCAAGGAGGCCGGCGGAGAGCACGCCGGCGACGAGGACAGCCGTGGGGCGCGCGCAGAGGAGGTCGGATGTCGCGTCGCAGCTTGCGAGTATCGATCAACTTCAACACGCAGCTCGCCGTGCTCGTGACGGGCACCCTGCTCGCATCCGCGATCGCGGCGGGCGCGCCGCTGTCCTCCGCCGCCGTGCGCGGCGGTCGTGCTAAGCGCTCGCGCGCGTGCATGCCGCATCGCGTCCAGTCCGCGCGCTGTTCGCGCCGTGCGCCTGGGCGTGCCGGCCTGCGCACGCGCTCCGAGCGACGTTCGTCGCCCGCGCGCCGTCGGCACCGCCCGCCTGCCCGTCGAGGCCGGGGGGCCGAGCCGGCGCCACAACCCCGCGACGGGGCCGCGGGCATGCCCGGCGTCGGCTTGGTCGAACAGCTGCCGCATCCGCAGACGCCCGCGAGCGCGGTCGATGGCGAAGCGAAGGGATTCGCCGGCCCGGAAGGGCTCGGCGGCGAACCGCCGGGCGGGGGACCGCCCGCTGAAGAAGTGCGCGGTGAGGAAGAAGCGCCACGCGAAGAACCCTCTCCCGAAGAAGTGCCCGTTGAAGAAACGCCTGGCGGCGAAGCATTGACGCCGAGCGCGCCGCAGTTCGCGCCGGACAGCGTGTGGAACGCGCCGCTGTCGGATCTGCCGCTCTACGTCGATCCGGAATCGACGACGCTCGTGCACGCGCTCGCGAGCGTCGTCGAAGAAGAGCTGGCTCGCAAGGTTGGGCCGTGGGTCACGCGCACGAGCTTCAGCACGCCGATCTACTCCGTGCCGGCCGATCAGCCGACGGTGCGCGTGCTGCTGGACAACAACAACGCGCCCCTGCAGCGTGCATTCGACGCCGTGCCGTTGCCGGTCGGTGCGCAGCCGGCCAGCGGCAGCGACGCGCAGTTGACCGTGTGGCAGCCGGGCGCAGACCGACTGTGGGAGTTCTGGCACATGGATCTGATCGACGGCCAATGGCACGCCGGCTGGGGTGGCGCGATCGAAGGCGTGTCGCAAAGCACCGGCTACTTCAGTGCCGAATCGTGGCCCGGTGCGCGCAGCAACTGGGGCGCGACCGCCACCAGCCTGCCGCTCGCGGGCGGCCTGATAACGCTCGAAGATCTCGAACGCGGCACGATCGACCACGCGCTCGCGCTCGGCTATCCGCTGACCGAGTCGCGTGTGTTCCGCTTCCCCGCGCAGCGCACGGATGGACGCAGCGAAAGCCCCTACGCGTTGCCCGAGGGTTTGCGCCTGCGGATCGATCCCACGCTGGACCTCTCCTCGCTGCACCTCCCGCCGTTCACTCTGATGATCGCCCGTGCGGCGCAGCGCTACGGGATCGTGCTGCGCGACACCTCCGGCGTGGTCGACTTCTTCGGCCAGGATCCGACTCCCACCGGCGGTGAACCGTTTGCCCCGTGGCTGGAAGGCAAGAAGCCATGGCAACTGCTCGCGCAGTTCCCATGGGATCGGCTGCAAGTGCTGAGCGCGTCTCACTGCACCGGGCAGCCCTGCCCGGAGTCACTCGGCGAATAGTCCGCCGGTTACACTGCTCCCACGTGCCGGGAATGTTGCTCACGCCCGCCGTCGGCGTCGCGCCGCAATCCGCGTTCTCCTCGCGTCCTCGCTTGTGGCAGGCGCTCGAAAGCGCCTATGACGTCTGCTTTCGCGCGCTCGGCAGCGATGGCCACAGTGGCAGTGGCAGTGGCAGTGGTGGCGGGGGCGGTGGGGTCGGCGGGCAGGTCGGTGTGAACCGTCTCGACGGCTTGTCCGCGGTGATCGTCCTCGCCGGGCGAGACGCCGGTGGGCGAGAAGTGCCCCTCGAGCATGCTGCCGTGTCGCTGCTGCGCTTCCTCGACGAGGAGCCTCGTGAGGACGCGCCCGGCGAGGTGCGCATGGGCGGTAGTGCGTCGCTCGACGAGCGCTTTCATGGACGGTCGCTGCGCGAGCTGCGCTGCGCTGAACTTGAGGCCGTGCCTGACGCCGGCGCGGGCAGGGTGCTTGCGAGCGTCGACGGTCGCGCCGTCTGGACCGCCGCGCACGAGGGTCGCGACGAGCGGTGGCGGCAGACGGCGTCGATGATGCCGCTCGAGCTGGGTCCGCAGGAGGTGCTGCGCGATCGCTTCGGTGGTGAGCGCTTCCTCGCGCTGTTGCCGATCCTGGAGTTGCTACGGCAAGTGCAACCGGCATCCGCCGGCGAGCGGTGGCGCCAACCGCCGCTGCGCGCGTCGATCATCCTCGACGACCCGAACCTGCACTGGCGCTCCTACGGTTTCGCCGACTTCACCCGGCTCGCGGACACGGCCGAGCGCGAGCGCTTCCATGTTTCGATCGCAGCGGTGCCGCTGGACATGTGGTTCTCGCACCCCGCCGCCGCAAGCTTGTTTCGCCGGCGTGAGTCGCTGTCGCTGCTGGTGCACGGCAACGATCACCTGCACGGCGAGCTCGCGCGAGATCTGCCGCCGGCCGAGCTGCTGCGCGTGGCCGCACAGGCACAGCGGCGCGTGGCGCGGCTCGAGCGTCGCACGGGCCTGCGCGTGGCGCGCGTGATGGCACCGCCGCACGGCGAATGCTCGGATGAGATGCTCGCTGCGCTGCGCCGTGCCGGCTTCGACGCCGCCTGCATCAGCCGGCCGTACCCGTGGCTGGAGCGTCCGCCGGCGCACGCGCTGACGGCGCAATGGGCGCTCGCCGACGTGCGACCGGAGCGTGTGCCCGTGATCTCGCGTCATCCCTTTGCCGGCCTCGCGCAGGACATCGTCCTTCGCGCCTATCTCGACCAGCCGCTCGTGCTCTACGGCCACCACTGGGATCTCGCCGCCGGCTTGGACCCGCTGCGGGAGCTGGCCGCGCTGGTCAACTCGCTCGGTGAGGTGCGCTGGATGGGTCTCGGCGGGATCGCCGCCGGCAACTACTCGACGCGCACCGCGCGGCGCGTGCAGCAGGTGCGGATGTTCACCCGGCATGCCCAGGTCGAGCTCGACGACGGCGTGGACGCCGTGCTCGTGCAGCGCGACGACGAGCGGGACATGCTCGAGATCAGTCGCGGCGCCGCCGCGCCGCGGCAAGTGCGCTTGGGCGAGCCGGCCGCGGTCCCATCCGGCGAGGGCCCGCTGTCGCTGCGCATGCGTGCGTGCGACGAGATCGACATCTCTCGCACCCCCGCGCCGCGCCGTTCGGCATGGGCCCCCCTGCGTAGGATGCTGGTGGAGGGGCGCGACCGCGCGCATCCGCTCACCGCGCGCGCTCGCAGGCGCGCGCGCATTCGCTGAGCGCCGAGCGCTCGCCCGCGTCGCTCAGCCGACGGTCGCCTCGACGAACGTCTGCACGAGCTCGGTGGCCCGACTGCGCAGCTCCTCCATCGATCTGGGCTCGACGCGGCGGGCACGCACGGGCAGCAGCTCGTCGGCGTTGCGCAGCCGCCGCAGCATTCCCCGACGCTCCAGCTCGCGGTCGACGGCCGGCGGCTCGCCGGCGAATACGGTGTAGGTGGGGACGGCCATAAGCGCCGCCTCGCGCGTCATCGTGCCGCCGGCGCCGACGACCAGGTCGGCGTGGTACATCAGCGAACGCGAGTCCACGGCGCGCTCGGGCACAACGACGTCGGGTAGGTCGAGCGCGGCGATCGCCTCGCGCTGCTCGGCGTGGCGAACCAGCGCCACGCAGCGCACGCCGGCGCGTCCCAGCCGCTCGCAGCACGGCCGCGAACAGCGGGTTGCCGAAACGATGGTAGGCAGCGCGGCTGGGGGGCGTGCGCAGCACGACCAGGGGCGCGTCGCGCCGGGCGACGCCGACGGCGTCGATGACGGTAGCGTCGGGACGGAAGTCGCCGAGGTACAGCTCCTCCTTGAACCCGGGGTAGAAGCGCGTGCGTCGGCGTCCGGCTCCCTGCCTGGTGATCGCCGAATGGCGCAGCGCCTCCGGCACGAGCACCGTGTGGGCGAGGCGGAACGCGAGGTGGTTGGCCGGCTGGCCCTCGTAGTCCATCGCCGTGACTGTCTTCAGCCGAAGGGCGCGTGCGGCGAGGATCTGGCCGTAGGAGTTGTGCGACAGCGCGACGTCCGGCGAAAACGCGCGCGCCCAGGCGATCAGCTCGCGCACACGGAGCGCCATCTCACGCGCCTTGGCCGCACGCGACTTGGGGCTCTCGCCGCCGATCGATCGTCGCCTGCGGCCAGCGCTGCAGCGTCAGCTCGACCGTCTGCGCGTTGTCGCGCGCCGTGACGCCCACTTCGTGGCCCAGCGCTTCCAGGCGCCTGGCCACAGGGGCGAACAGCAGTGGGTGCGGCGAATTGGAGAGGTCGATCCAGACCTTCACGGCGTGCTTGCGGCGAGCGCTGCCTGAGGGGGTTGCGAGACGGTCCCTTCGTCGAGCAGGACTTGTGCGACGCGCTCGGCGGCCCTGCCGTCCCATAGGGGGGGTGGTTGTGCGACCCTCTTCGGGTGGGCGAGCGCCGGCAGGATGTCGGCGATGCGCGCGGGCTCCAGCCCGAGCAGCGTGTTGGTGCCGGCGCGCACGGTGACCGGGCGCTCGGTGTTGTCGCGCAGCGTGAAGCACGGCACGCCCAGGTAGGTCGTCTCCTCCTGCACGCCGCCCGAGTCCGTCAGCACCGCGCGCGCGTCGCTCTGCAGCGAGAGGAACTCGAGGTAGGACAGCGGCTCGATCAGGTGCACGCCCGCCGCCGGGCGCAGCCCCAGCTGCTCGATCCGTCTCCGCGTGCGCGGATGCACCGGGAACACGACTGGGAGCTCGCGCGCGATCTCGTCCAGGCGCGCGACCACGTCGGCCAGCAGCGGTCCGTCGACCAGCGCCGGGCGGTGCAGCGTGACCAGCAGGTAATCGCCCCTGGCGAGCCCCAGCGCGATCGCTGTGGCGCTCGCGCGGAAGCGCTCCTCGACCGCGACGAGCGAGTCGATCATCGTGTTGCCGACGAAGTGCATGCGCTCGCCGGGAATGCCCTCGGCGTCGAGGTTGTCGATCGCCTCCTCGCTGTGCAGCAGCAGCCAGTCGGCGAACTCGTCGGCGACGATCCGGTTGATCTCCTCGGGCATCGTCGCGATCGAACGAGCGCAGCCCGGACTCCAGGTGTGCGAGCGGCACGCGCAGCTTGGCTGCCACGAGCGTCGCCGCGAGCGTCGAGTTGACGTCGCCCGGGACGATCATCAGGTCGGGGCAATCGCGTTCGAGCATCGGCTCCAAGCGCTCCATCACGCGAGCCGTCTGCACCGCGTGGGTGCCCGAGCCGACGCCGAGCATATGATCGGCGTCCGGTACGCCGAGCTGCTCGAGGAACACCTCCGACATCAGCCGGTCGTAATGCTGGCCGGTGTGGATCAGCGTGTGCTCGCCGTCCGGCAGGCGCCGACGCAGCTCGGCGATCACCGGGGCCATCTTCACGAAGTTCGGCCGCGTGCCGTAGACGTAAGCGATCTTCATGCCCGATAAACGACCGGCAGGAGCATCCGCTTGCGCGCCTGTGCAACGCAAGAAGCAGCGGCGCGCGAACGTTGGTCGAGGGATGCGGATCGCCTACCTGTGCAACCGCTATCCGGCGGTATCGATGACGTTCGTGCGGCGTGAGGTGGCCGCGCTGCGTCAGCTCGGCGTCGCCGTGGACACGTTCTCGATCAGGCGCGCGCTGCCCGGCGATCTGCTGGCGCCGGTCGATCGCGAGGCGGCGCGCGAGACTTACGCGGTGCTGCCGCCCAAGCCGCTCGATCTGCTGGGAGCGCACGCGCGAGCGCTGGCGACGCGGCCGCTCGCCTACGTGCGCACGCTGACGCTCTCGCTGCGGCTCGGCTCCGGCGGCGCGCGGGCGACGCTGTGGCGACTGTTCTACTTCGTCGAGGCGATCGTTGTGTGGAACCGTTGCCGCCGCGACGGGATCCGCCACCTGCACGCGCACTTCGCCAACGTCGCCACCGACGTGGCGCTGCTGTGCGCCTCCTTCGGTGACCATCCCCGCTCCTCGAGCGCGGGATCGCTGGTCGTGGAGCTTCACCTTGCACGGGCCGGTCGAGTTCTACGACGTGCACCGCGCGCAGCTCGCGCAGAAGATCGAGCGCGCTCGCTTCGTCGTCTGCATCAGCGACTTCGCGCGCAGCCAGGCGATGGCCTTCTCGGAGCAGTCGCAGTGGCACAAGCTGCACGTCGTCCACTGTGGCGTCGATCCCGCCCGCTGGCGTCCGCGCGACGCATGCTCGCGGGACGAGCTGCCGTCGTCCGGCGCACTGCACGTGCTGTGCGTAGGACGGCTGATCTCGCTGAAGGGCCAGGCGGTGCTGATCGAAGCGCTCGCGCAGCTGCGCGCGGAGGGGCGAAGGCTGACGGCGACGCTGGTCGGGGACGGCGTCGAACGCGACTCGCTGTGTGAGCTGGTGCGCCGCGAAGGCGTGCAGGAGCTTGTTGAGTTCGCCGGCTCCGTCGGCGCCGACCGCATCCGCGAGCAGTTCGCGCGCGCCGACGTGTTCTGCTTGCCCAGCTTCGCCGAGGGGGTTCCGGTGGTGCTGATGGAGGCGATGGCGATGGAGCTGCCCGTGCTCAGCTCGCGCATCATGGGCATTCCCGAGCTGGTGCAGGATGGCGAGAGCGGTCTGCTGACCGCGCCGGGACGCGTCGATCAGCTGGCCCGCGCGCTGCGGCGTCTGGCCGACAGCCCTGAGCTGCGCCGACGGCTCGGCCGTGCTGGGCGCGAGCGCGTTTGCGCCGAGTACGACATCGCGCGCTCCGGCGAGCGCATCGCTGCGCTGCTCGAGCGCTACCTGTCGGCGCCGGTCGTGCCGGCGAGCCCAGGCGCGAGCCCAGGCGTACCGTCGAGCACCTCTGCGGAGCCGCCCCCAGCGGACGCTCCGACCTCAGCGGATCTCCGGACGGAGCCGTCGTCGCCTTGCGAGACGGTGCTTCCGGAAGGCTCGCGCGAGCTGTCGCCGGCGTTCCAGAACGCTGGTCCGCCGCCGGGCAGCGACGGCAAGGAGGTGTGACGGCCGTGCAGGCGCACCAATCCGTGCAGGCGCTCGCGCTGCTCGGCGCGCAGCGCGCGACGGGCATCGTCGTCGTCGACGACCGGCCTGCCGGTCAGCGTCGCGTAGAGGAAGCCGGCGCCGAACACGAGCCCGGCGAGCAGCGGCGGACTCTCGGCGAGCATCCGATAGGCGATTCGCAGCAGCATGAAGTCTCGCCGGTAGCCCATGTAATGGGCACCGATGCCCTCCTCCCAGCGGGCGGCCACCCAGCGCTGGCGCGAGCCGCGCGGCTTGTAGTGGAGGATCGAGAGCTCGCTGAGCACGTGCACGTCCCAGCCGCGGGCGCGAGCGGCGTACTCGTCGATGCCGTCCCAGCCCATCGACGCGCGCAGGCCGCCGATCTCCTCGAAGCAGTCCATGCGGTACGCCTTGGCGGCGCCGTTGACGTTGTGCCGGCTGACGTCGTCGGGCGTCCAGCGCTCGCCGTCGAAGGTGGCCGTCTGCCCGCCGACGACGCCGGCGCGGGGAACGCGCGCGAATGTTTCCGCCACCCACTGGAAGTAGTGGGAGGGCAGCATGATGTCGCCGTCCATCTTCACCACGATCTGCGGGCGCCGGCGCAGCTCGGCGAGCCCGGCGTTGAAGGCACGCACGATCTTTGCGCCCCGCGCTCGCGGCGCGGCGCCCTGGCCGGAGTCGATCACGGTGATCCAGGGATGGACAGCCGCGTAGCGTTCGGCGATTGCGCGCGTCTGGTCGCGCGAGCCGTCGTCTACGACGATCCACTGCGCCGGCCGGTGCAGCTGCGCGACGATCGAGTCGGCGGTGTGCGCGAAGTGCTCGGCCTCGTCGCAGACGGGCGAGACGATCGCGTAGCTGGGGAGTTCGGCTGGATTCATGACCATGCGTCCCTGACAGTCACAACCGAGCAACGCTCGACCCGGGGCTAGATTTGCGAGCGAGCCCGGTGATTTCCTCGATGCGATCTGCGCCGGTGTGTGCGGCAGTCGTGTGCGCGCTGCTCGGGGGAAGTCTGGCGGCATCCGGCTGCGGCGGCGCGCAGGCGCAGGCCGGAGCCGTGAGCGATCCCTCGGCGGGCGCGGGCCGGATGCCCCCGCGGACGAAGGCACGCGCGCGGACCGCGGCGGCGCAACGCTTTTTCTCGCCTGACAGCTTCTGGAACGCGCCGGTTGCGGCGCAGGCCGAGCTGGACCCCGAATCTGGTCGGCTGGTGACGGCCGTCGACGCGGCCGTGCAGGCCGAGGCGATCGGCAAGTTCGGGCCCTGGATCTCGACGACCGGCTACAGCACGCCGATCTACACGGTGGGCCCCCGGCAGAAGTCCGTGACCGTGGTGCTGCGCAACAACAACCCGGCGATGCAGCACGCGTTCGCGTCCGTGCCATTGCCACTCGACGCGCGGCCTGCGAACGGCAGCGACGCGCAGCTGACCGTGTGGCAGCCCAGCAGCGACAAGCTGTGGGAGTTCTGGCGCCTGGGCAAATCGGCGAGCGGCTGGCACGCGCAGTGGGGCGGCGCCATGCACCATGTCTCGCGCAATCCCGGCTATTTCTCCTCCGCGTCGTGGTCGGGGGCCCAGAGCAACTGGGGGGCCACCGCGACCAGCCTGCCGCTCGTCGGTGGCCTGATCACGCTGTCGGATCTGCAGCGCGGGGAAATCGACCACGCGCTGGCGCTCGGATTCCCATTGACGCAGGCGCACGTGGTCAGGTTCCCGGCTCAGCGCACCGACGGCAAGAGCACCGGTCCGGACGCGGTGCCCGAGGGAGCACGCTTTCGCCTGGACCCGCAGCTGAACCTGGCGAGCCTGCACCTGCCGCCCCTCACGGCGATGATCGCGCGCGCCGCGCAGCGCTACGGCATGGTCGTGCGCGACACCTCCGGCGTGGTCGACTTCTACGGCGAGGATCCGACGCCGACCGGCTCGAGGCTGTTCGCGGAAGCGTACGAAGGCAAGCGCCCGTGGGAGCTGCTCATGCAGTTCCCCTGGAGCCGGCTGCAGGCGCTGCCGCCGCCGCCGAGCGGCTAGCCGCGAGCGCCAGGTCACAAGGAAAGAATCGACGCGGCGAGCACGTTGCTTTGGCGTGCACTGCTCGTCAACTGGCCTGACACCGCCTCCTGCCGGGCGGGCCGCGGGAATCGCCCTCGGAGGCTGAACGACCGTGTGTGGGATCGTCGGCCAAGCGCGCGCCGATCGCGCGACGCCCGAGACGGCGCTGCTCGCGCGCATGTGCGCGGCGCTCGAGCATCGCGGGCCGGACTCGCGTGGCGTGCACGTCGAGCCGGGGGTCGGCTTGGGCATCCAGCGTCTGCGCGTGATCGATCTCGACACCGGCGACCAGCCGATCTTCAACGAGGACCGCTCGGTCGCGGTGGTGCTCAACGGAGAGATCTACAACTACCGAGAGCTGCGCGCGCAGCTGCGCCGGCGCGGCCATCGCTTCGCCACGGCCGGCGATACGGAGGTGATCGCGCATCTGTACGAGGAACGCGGCCCGGACTGCGTGCGCGAGCTGCACGGGATGTTCGGCGTGGCGATCTGGGACGCGCGCGAGCGGCGCTTGACGGTGGCTCGCGATCGCGTCGGCAAGAAGCCGCTGTTCTACGCGCTGCGCGGAGGCACGCTGACGTTCGCCTCCGAGCTGAATGCGCTGATGCAGGACCCGCAGATTCCGCGTGAGCTGGACTATGAGGCGCTGGACGCCTACCTCTCATACCAGTACGTGCCGGCGCCGCTCAGCGTGTACCGCGCCGTGCGCAAGCTGCCGGCCGCGAGCGTGCTGGTGTTCGCCGACGGACATGCCCGCATCGAGCGTTACTGGCGGCTGGACTACCGCCGCAAGCTGGCCGCCGCGGACGAGCGCGAGTACGACGAGCAGCTCCGCGAGGAGCTCCGCCGCGCAGTGCGCATGCGCATGCGCTCAGACGTGCCGCTGGGCGCGTTTCTATCGGGCGGCATCGACTCCTCGGCGGTCCTCGCCGCGATGGCCGAGACCTCGTCGCAGCCCGTGAAGACGTTCTCGATCGGCTTCTCGAGCGATCGCTTCAACGAGTTGCCGCGGGCGCGGCTGGTCGCCGAGCGCTTCGGCACCGAGCATCACGAGTTGGTCGTCGAGCCCGATGCGGTCGAGTTGCTTCCGCGGATCGTCGAGCAGTACGGCGAGCCGTTTGGCGACAGCTCGGCACTGCCGAGCTTCTACCTGGCCGAGCTTGCCGCTCGACACGTGACGGTCGCGCTCAACGGCGACGGCGGCGACGAGAGCTTCGCCGGCTATTCGCACTACGCCGCCAACCTGCTGCTCGCTCGCCTGGACGCAATCCCGCCGGCCGTTGCGCGCCCTGCTCGCGCGCTCGGGTGCGGCGATTCCCGCCAGCGGGCAGGTCGACAGCACGCTCAGTCGCGTCCGGCGCCTGGCCGAGACGCTGACGTTGACGCCGGCCCAGCGCTTCGCCGCCTACCGATCGCAACTGGACGGGCTCGACGCTGAACGGCTGTATACGGCCGGCTTCCGCGAGCAGCTCGGCGGCTCGCGCGCGGACAGCGCGATCGAAGCGTCGTGGCGGGAATCGCTCTCTGAGGACGCGCTCGACCGCATGCTCGACGTCGACGTCGAGAACTACCTGTCCGGGCAGCTGCTGACGAAGGTCGACATCGCCACGATGGCGCACTCGCTGGAGGCACGCTCCCCGCTGCTCGACCACGAGCTGATGCAGTTCGCCGCGTCGCTGCCAGGCGAGCAGAAGCTGCATCGCGGCCAGCGCAAGGTGGCACTGCGCCGCGCACTGCGCGGATGGGTGCCCGATGCCGTTCTCGACGGACCCAAGCAGGGCTTCTCGCTGCCGCTGAGCGAGTGGTTCCGCGGCGAGCTGCGCGAGTGGGCGCGCGAGATCCTGCTCGATCCCGTCGCCGTCCGGCGGGGTTACTTCGACGAGCGTGCGGTCGCCGGTCTGCTCGACGGACACGCGCGCGGGCAACGCGACGACTCCCGCGGCATCTGGACGCTGCTCGTGTTCGAGCTGTGGCACCGGCGCTTCTGCGAGGGGGCGTCGGCGAGATCTCCGAGTGCGGGGGGGTCGGTCGCGAGCGCCGCGCTGGCGTCCAGCTGAGGCGCGCGGCAGCGAGCCGCGGCTCGCTGCGTCGAGACCGAGGCGTCGCTCGCGTCGAGCTAGGGCGTAGCCGCGGGTAGGTTCGACTCCGTCGGCATCGTGACGCCGGGCACGACCGAACCGATCGAGGGGACGCCGTCGAGGTCGAGCGCGGTGGTGCCGTCGATCGCGGTCACGTCGAGCGCGTCGTCCTGTTCGCCGGCACCCGCTTCCTCGTAAGCGAGCTCGACCGGATCGCCGGCACGTTCCATCGACACGTGCGCGGCCTCCAGCGCGCGGACGATCTCCAGACCGAGCGCGCTGTTGGAGCGCGGTTCCTCGCCCGTGCGGATCGCGTTGGCGAAGTCGGCCAGCTCCAGTGACAGTGGCTCGGCGGCTTCGATCCGCGGCACGACGATGTCGCCGCTGCGATAGGTCAGCTGGTACTCGCCGAACGTCGCCGGTGCCTCTGCCAGCGAAACGTCCAGCCCGCGGTCGTAGATCCGCACGGCCTCGTCGGAGGACGTGTCCTCGTACTGCACCATCCGCTTGGAGCCGACCACGACCATCTGGCGCACCTTGCGCGGCGCCAGCCAGGAGATCTGCACGTTGGCTGTCGTGCCGCCGGCGAACGTCAGCGTGAGGAAGGCCGTCTCGGGCACGCCGTTCTGGAAGATGCTCTGCGCGGCCGCCGCGATCTGCGTGACCGGGCGACCGAGCCAGTAGAGCAGGATCGAGAGGTCGTGCGGAGCGAGATCGCTGATCACGCCGTCGGCTTGGTAGAGGCCCAGATTCATGCGCGAGGAGGTGACGAAGTACACGTCGCCCAGCTCGCCCGAGCGAATCAGCTCGACGCACCTTGTTGACGGGTGGGCTGTATACGAACGTGTGACCCGGCATCAGCACGCGGTCGACGCGCCGCGCCAGCGCGATCAGCTCCTCGGCCTGGCAGACGCTCGTGGCGAGCGGCTTCTCGACGAGCACGTGCTTGCCGGCTTCCAGCGCGCGGCGCGCGAGCTCGTAGTGCGTGCGCGGCGGGGTGGCGATCGACACCGCCTGCACGCGCGGGTCCAGCAGCAGCGTGTCGAAGTCGGGCTCGACCGAGCGCGACGGATAGCGCTTGCCGAAGTCCGCCGCGCGCGCCGGATCGCGCTCGCACAACCCCATCAAGCGCAGCTCCGGACGCTCGAGGATGTTGCGCACGATGTTCGGTCCCCAGTAGCCGTATCCCACCACGGCCACGCCGATCGGCGTCGTGATCATCTGCTCTCCCGCCTCCGTTCGGTCGAAGTGCGGAGCAGCTCGGGTGCCTGGCAGCACGCTGCTCCTTTCGAGATCAACGCGGTCGGGAGCGAGCTGCTTGCGCGCGACCGGGCGGAGCGCATCAGGCAGCTCCCCGCCGCTGCAACAGCACCCGGGGCGTCCGCGCGAGGATCGACAGGTACAGCCGCAGCGACTGCCGCTCGACCCACTCCAGGTCGAACGCGATCATCTCGCGGTAGGTGCGCTCGTTGCGCCCGTTGACCTGCCACAGGCCGGTCAGCCCCGGCTTCACCTCGAAGCGTCGGTCATAGCTCGGCGGGTACAGCTCCGCCTCATAGGGGATCACCGGACGCGGGCCGACCAACGACATGTGCCCGAGCAGCACGTCGAACAGCTGCGGCAGCTCATCCAGGCTGGTCTTGCGCAGGACCCGGCCGACGCGCGTCACGCGGTCGTCGGCCGCCAGCTTGTACAGGTCGCGGCCGTCGCTGTCGGTGTGCGTGTCCTCGGCGCCGGCGATCAGCGTCTGAACGTACTCGCGGTGAATCTCCGGGTCCGCCTGCAGGCGCATGGTGCGGAACTTGTGCACTGTGAAGTCACGCTTGCCGCGGCCCAGCCGACGCTGGCGGAAGATCGCCGGGCCGCCGCGTTCGAGGCGGATCGCGATGCACGTGACGAGCAGCAGCGGCGCGCAAGCGATGAGCCCGAAGGACGCCAGCAGCACGTCGATCGAGCGGTAGGCGATCAGCGTTGCCGTTCGCGGGGCGGCCTCGCTCTGCTCGTTCTTGAAAGCGATCGTCGACATATGCGCTCCTTCGCTCAGCCGGAGAGAGCCGGCTCCATCTCCTCCGTTGCATGCGGCGCGCACTCGACCAGCGCTCTCGCGATCCATCCGATCTGCTCCTCGCTGATCGTCGGGAACATCGGCAGCGAGAGGATCTCGCCGGCCAGACGCGTGCAGCGGGGAGCCTCGTCACGCGGTCCGCGCAGCGACGCGTAGGCCTCCGAGCCGTGGATCGGCGTGGGGTAGTGGATGCCGCTCGCGATGCCGCGTCGCGCGAGCTCGCTCCTGACGGCGTCCCGCCGCGGCGTACGGATCACGAATTGGTGGTAGACGTGGTCGCCGTCCTCGGCCGGCGGCGGCGGCGGCGATCAGCCAGTCCAACTCTCGCAGCGCTTCGCGCAGGCGCGCGGCGGCGGTGCGCCGCGCGGCGTTGGAGTCGTCCAAGCGCACCAGCTTCACGCCGAGCACCGCCGCTTGGATCGCGTCGAGCCTCGCCGTGGTGCCGATCGCACGATGGTGATAGCGCGGGCTCTCGCCGTGGGAGCGCAGCAGCCGTACGCGCTCGGCGAGCTCTGTGCTTCCCGTCACGACCGCGCCGCCGTCGCCCCACGCACCGAGGTTCTTGGCCGGATAGAACGAGAACGTGCCCGCGTCGCCAAACGTGCCCACCCGCCTGCCGCGATAGCGCGCGCCGTGCGCCTGGGCGGCGTCCTCCACGACCAGCAGACCGCGCGCGCGAGCAAGCTCGAGCACCGGCTCCATCGCGACCGTGCGCCCGAACAGGTGCACGGGAACGAGGCAGCGCACGGCGGGCGTGAGCGCGGCCTGCAGCGTCTCGGCGGTGACCAGCTGCGTCGCCAGATCGACGTCGGCGAAGCGCGGGCGGGCGCCGACGAGGCTGACCGCCTCGGCCGTGGCGATGAACGAGTTGGCCGGCACGACGACCTCGTCGCCTGGGCCGATGTCGAGCGCCCGCAGCGTCAGCGTCAGCGCCTCGGTCCCCGAGGAGACGCCGACCGCGTGGGCGGCGCCGCACCAAGCGGCGTAGTCGGCCTCGAACTGCTCGACGGCCGGGCCTCCCGTGAAGGCTCCCTGCGAGGCGATCCGCTCGACCGCGGCCAGCAACTCGCGCAGCAGCTGTGGGTCGTGCTGATCCATCACCGTCAGCGGCACTTCGCCCGTCGCGCTCATGGCATCGTGGCGACAGGCGCGTCGTCGAGCCGCTCGCCGCCCAGTCCGAGGATCCCCATCCCCAGCCCCCGCTCTGGGTCGAGAATCAGATCGACGGCCTCGTTGCGCGAGCGCACGCCGAGCTTGCCGAAGGCGGAGGAGAGATGACTCTTGACGGTGCTTTCCGCGAGGAACAGCTGCTCGGCGATCTGGCCGTTCATATAGCCCATCACGACAAGTCCCAGCACCTGCTTCTCGCGTGCCGAGAGCGCCGGCGGCTCGATCTGGCGCCACTGCGAGCGTGGCACGCAGACCTGGCCGGCGAGCGCCGCGTGCAGCGAGGGCACGAGCGTGCGCCCAAGACATTCGTTGGTCACGACGGCGGCTGCACCGGCGGCCAGCGCCGCGCGCACCTCCCATCGCTCGATCCGCCCGCACGCCACCAGCACCGGCACCGGCAGGTTCGTCGTCAGCGACTCAACGGCGCGCGCCAATGCCGGGCCGGCCTGCTCCATGCGCAGGACGATCGCGTCCAGCGACGTCGCCCCCTCGGCCGCGCAAACAGACGCGACATCTCCGAAGCGGACCAGGCCGAAGTCGGCGGAACACAAGATGTCGGCGATCTGCCGGGTGCCGGCGACCAACGCGACCGTCGTGCGCACGGCGACCCGCGCGCGGGGCTCTGGCGGTTTCATGCCGGACTAACGGCGATCGCGAACGCGGACTTGTGGCGCTTTTGCCACTGCCATCAAGTCGGTCCGAATTCGCTACCCACCGGTGCCGTGCATGCGTGCCGTACCGCCAAACGGCCCTGAGGCGTGACCGCTCTGACCCTGGAAGCACAACAGCCGCCCTGAGGCGGCTGCGGTGCTGCCGTGCCGTTTCGGCCGAGGGCCGGAAGGCTGTTCAATCAGGGATTCGATTTGCAGCCTGCGGCGGGATTGCTGGGACCTACGGTGTAGCCGCCGACTTCCCCGGGAAAGCCAGCGTCCCCGCCGCTGCCGCCGAGACACGCTGCGGTCAAGTCCTGGAGATCGCCGTAGTCAACGACCTGCGGCGCCTCGTACTCCTTGGTCACTCGATCGTCCATGTTCGACAGTCCTTATCGGTAGATGCCTGCCCGCCTTTGGCGTGCAGCGATTGACGGAAAACAGCGTAAACCAGGACGTTGCCCGGTCAAGGTTGGAAAAAGTATGAGCTTGTCTCCAAAGCAATGGGGGCGCTGACCGGTCATGAAACGGACTGCAGCTCGATTCGCGCTGCGCTGGGCACGATCTCGGCGGGTAGTCCGCCGCGACCGCGCCCGGCCTCCGCTCGCAACCAGCACTCGGCCGTGAGCAGGCGCCAGACTTGGTGCATCCAGGCGAATGAGCGCCGTCCCTGGGCGGCGGGACCGTCGAGGAGCGTCGCGCGCATCGCGTGCTGGTCGACGTACTCGCGCAGCTCGGCTCGCGGGTCGCTCAGCAGGCGGCGCACGGCGGCGCCGTCGGGGCCCGTCAGGCAGTCCACGATCAGCGGGTCGAACCACGCCTTGGCGGGACGCAGGCGTACGGAGTCAGGCAGCCGCCCGGCCATCCCCTCGCGCAGCAGCGGACGATTGCGGTGGGGGTCGAAGCTCGCCTCTGGAGGCTGGCGCAGCACCAACTCGAGCAGGTCGAGGTCGAACAGCGGGTGACGGGCGCGCACGTTCGCGAGCACCGCGCGCCGGCGATGGTGCTCGAATACGCCCGCCTCCTCCACGCCGTGCGTCAGCCCGTGCGCGGCGTGTGCCCACCAGCGCGGCGCGTCCAGCCGCTTCCAGCCGAGCGGGTCATCGCTTTCGACCATCGCACGAGAGCACTCTGCGCGCAGCCACGATGGCGCCTGACGCTTGGCGCGCGTACGCCAGATGGCGTCGTGCAGCCGGTAGGGCGCCGCGCCGGCGAGCGCGCGGCTGGCCAGCACGCGCGCGAGCTGCCGGCGCGGCGGGCGCTTGCCGGCGCCCGGCAGGCGCAGTGCCAGTGCCAGCGCCTCGCGCGGCCGGCCGCCACGCATGAGATCCGCGAGCAGGTATATGCGCGAGGCGAACAGCTCGTCGCCGCCGTCGCCCCCAAGTACGACGCTCGCGCCCGCTGACGCTGCCGCGCGCAGCAGCGGCAGCGTCCAGAAATCACCCCACGCGCGCGGCGGCACACCCCAGGCTTCGATCGACTCGGCGACGCTCGCCAGCAGGCCGCCCGAGCCCACGCGAGCGTTGGCGCCGGGCAGCGTCAGCGACGTGCGCAGCTCAGCGATCAGGCTCGACTCGTCGACCGCCGGGAAGTCCGGAAACAGCCCGGCGAACGCAGCCACCCGACGCGGCGCCCGCTCAGCCGCAACCGCCGCCACCGATGCGGAGTCGAGGCCACCGCTCATCAGGATCCCGGTCGTCCCCTCGCGCGAGAGCCTTCGTCCGACCGCGTGGTCGAGCCCTGCGCGGACCTGATCCAGAGCTTGCACCGAGCCGACGCGCTGCGGCTCGTGGAAGCGCGGCACCCAGTAGCGGCGCTCGGCGACGCCGTCGCGCCCGAGCAGCAGCATCGAGGCGGGGTTCAGCCGCCTGACGCCGGCAAGCACCGTCGCCGATCCGGGACGGTTGCTCACCGCCATCCAGTGCGCCATGCTCGTGCGGTCGGGGGGCGGCCTCGACGGCAGCAGCGTCAGCAGCTCATTGATCTCGCTCGCGAAATGCAGCCGTCCGCCGGCGTCGTGAAGGTACAGGCAGCCCACCCCCAGCTGATCGCGCGCCAGGAGCCCGCGTTCACGCACGCGATCCCAGATCAGCATGAAGAAGTCCCCACGCAGCCTCCTCACCAGGTCGCTGTTCCAGCGTCGATAGCCGATGCTCAGCAGCTCCTCTACGTTCAGCTTCGGCGTGACGCCCAGCTCCGTTGCCAGCTCACCCGCGTTGTCGAGGAAGCCGTCGAACAGGCAGAGTGGGTCGCGCCGCGGCGGGACGGACCCTGTGAAGGCAACGTTCAGCGATCCCAGCTCCAGCAGCGTCGTGCACTCCGGCGCGAGCGCGCTCGACAAGCGCGACCGCTCGCCCCGACCGCTTGCGCCGAACACGCCTGCCAGCCGGCGCCTCACGGTCGCTCGTCGAGTCGGCGGCTCACCGCATCGGCGAGCTCGTCAGTGCTGGTCTGCGGGCCGAGCGCGACCAGCTCCACGTGACGCTGCGCCGCGAGCGCACAGACGTCCAGCAGTGCACCCAGCCGGTGCGGCGTCGTGAGCACGAAGTTGAACGTCGCCGCCAGCAGGGTGCGCGGATCGTCCACCGGTGCGAACAGGGGCTGCCGCGGACCATCTGCGCGCCGGTCGATGAAGAACAGCGCCGCCAGTGCCGCCGGGCGATCGGCCCCGCGTACCGAGAGCAGTCGCTCGCCGGCCTCGCCGTCGCCGTCCACACTCACCACGGGGCTGCCCGGATGCCCGAGCAGCGTCTTGCCGTCGCGCTCCAGCGCGAGCACGTCGTCGGCGAGGAAGTGCGCGCCGCGCGCGCACAGCTCGAGCGCCAGCGACGTCTTGCCGGCGCGCGACGGGCCGACGAAGGCGACCGCCTCGTCACCGCGCACGATCGCGCTCGCGTGGAACACCTCGAGGCCGTGCAGCAGCGCCGCGAAGGGCAGTGTCTGCGCGATCAGCAGTCGCTGCCACTGTGCCTGCGACGCGCCGCGGGAAAAGCAGCGCACACGACTTGCCTCGGGCGAAATCTGCTGCGCGCCATAGCTCGGTCCCGAGATCAGGTAGCCGGCCTCCGGGTGGGCTTCGATGCACAGGCTGATCTCGCCGTCCGCGTCGACCTCGTCACTGATGCGCGCCGCCTGCGCCGGCCAGAGCGGCTCGTCGACCCCGTCCTGCGCAAGCTCCAGCTCGACGACGCGTCCGGTAGCCGCCGCGCGCGAATCGCGCAGCAGAGCCGGAGTGCTTGCAGCGCAGAGGTCCAGACCGAAGGCCGTCGCCCGCTCGCGCTCGCCGTCGTGATCGTCCTTCTCCACGGTCGTCGCAGACTGAGCCTGGTCGCCCACGAAACGACCCCCTACAGCTCGGTCAGTCGGCCAAACGAGCCGTCGCCCGGCGAGAGCACCGGCACGCCGCCGTACTCCACCCACGCGTGCGCGAGAAACTCCGGGGCCGAGCGCGCGCCGATCACCAGCCTCGCGCGCACGCCGCGGCGCGCCAGCAGGTGGATCAGCACCAGCGATCGCACGAGGCAGCGCGTGTCGCCGGGCAGCAGCCTCAGCAGTCGCGACACCGCGCGGCCGAGTCGCCGCGCTTCCGCGAGCGTACCGTTCGTGTCCGAAACCGCAGCAGTCGTCGCGGCGTCACCCGCGCTCGCACGCAGCCTCGCAAGCACTGACTCGATCGGCGTACCTCGCGACGTGCGACGCACGAGCAGGTAGGCGCGAATGATCTCCGCTGCCAGGCGCTCGCGCTCGCGCAGGGACAGTCGGCGACCCGTGCGCAGTCGCTCGCGCATGGCAGCCGCGCGATCGAGCGGAACCCTCGTCGCCCCGCCCAGCTCAGCTTCCCACGCCACGCTCGACCTCGATCAGGCCGCGGTCGAGCAGCAGCCGGCAGAGTTCATCCATGTCGTGCTCAACCGTTGCCTGCTCCTGCCCGTACTCGGCCGCCACGGCGGCAGCCGCGTCGCGCAGGCTGGGGGCGCGTTCCAGCGCCTGAAGCATGGCGCCGGCCGTGGCGTTGAGCCCGTGGTACTTGCCCGTGTTCAGGTTCAGCACAACCGTCTCGGTCGGGAAGCTGCGGTACACGACATGTTGGGGCACGCGCACCTTGGCGCTCGCCAGCGTCTCGGTAGTGGGCATCGTCTCGCGGCTCAAATCGATCTGCCCGCTAGTACTCGATGATCGTCCCGCGTCGTTGCCCGACGCGAATCGCCCCCGCCAGGGCCAGGACCGAGAGCGGCACGAGCACGCTCGCGAACAGCGCCAGCTTCGCCAGTTGGAGGCCCGGCGATTCGATCGCAGGACCGCCCACCAGCAGGTGTCGCAGCACGCCTGTCGCCGCCGTGAACGGCTGCAGTTCGGCCGCGGTCTGCACCCAGTGCGGCAGCAGTGACACCGGGAAATACAGACCGCCGATGATCGACAACAGCGCGATCAACCAGCTGGTGCCCACGTTGCCCTGCTTGATCAGCACCGTGAGCGCCGCGAACAGCAGACCGAACGGCAGGAACGCCAGCAGCGCGAGCGCCATCACCGGCACGCTCAACGGGACCGTCGACCAGTGCAGTTGCAGGCCGAACAGCACGTACCCGAGCGCCAGCGTGAGTGCCGCGAGCACGAACGAGAGCAGCAAGGGAAACAAAGTCATCGCCATCACGCTGCGCACGGCCCCGAACGGCGACAGCAGCAGGCGGTCGAAGGTGCCGGCCACCAGCTCCTGGCGCACCAGGTCGGGGATCGAGAAGCACGAGTACATCACGCTGACCATCGAGATTCCGACGACGACGAAGCCGAAGTATGCGCCGGGCGACTTGAAGCCGCTGACGTGCACCAGCCGCGAGACGTAGTAGAAGAGCGTCAGGCTGAAGATCGACGTCAGTGCCTGGCTGACGATCCGCGTGCGATAGGACAGATACACACTGAGGTCGCGCCGCAGCACCGCCAGGAACGCGTGACCGCTGGTCAGCGCCTCGCTCATGACGCCGGCTCCAGACGGCCGCGCTCGAGCACCCAGCGCGCGTCGAATGCCATGTCCACGCGTTCGCCGCTAGGCGAGCACCACAGCACCGCACCGTCGCGTGCCAGCACCTCGCCGATCGCCTCGCGCAGCAGTGCCGCGCCGTCGCCGTCGAGACTCGTCAGCGGCTCGTCCAGCAGCACGATCTCCGGATGCGGTAGGAACGTCATCGCGATACGCAGCCGCTGTCGCTGTCCCATCGACATGCGATCGACGCGGCGCTCGGCCAGCTCGCCCAGGTCGAACTGAGCGATCGCCTGCTCCACGGCGGAGCGGAAGTCGCGCCTTGGCACCATCGTGATGCGTGCCCAGAACTCCAGCTGTCGTCGCACGCTCAGGCGCGCGTACAGCCCGCGGTCACCGGCCGGCAGAAACGAGACCAGCCGCTGGTAGCGAACGCGGTTCTCACCCGCACTCACACCCCACACCTCCGCGCGCCCCAGTTCCGGCTCGAGCAGGCCCGAGGCGATGCGCAGCATCGTCGTCTTACCCGCGCCGTTGCGACCGCCGACCCATGTCGCCGTGCCCGGCGCCAGCGCGATGTCCAACCCATCGAGCACGTACGGCTGGTCCTTGTGCCAGCGCTTGCTCACACCGCGCAGCGCCAGCGGGTAAGCAGTGTCCCTGACGACCGACGCAGGCTTCCAATGCTGTGTCGCACACGCCTCTGTCTTCGGTGACGGCGGCGTCGCCGGCGGCGCAGCTGTCTCGATCGCCGGCGTGCTCACGCGAAGCTCCCCAGTCCTCTGTCGCCCGCGGAAGTCGGAGCTGATCCAGGCGAGGTGGGGGGTGGGAATGGCGACTCGGCCTTCTCGTTCGCTGCTCCGGTAGCGAGCATGTGCTCGATGCGCTCTGCCGTCGCCGCCGGCCCCTCTTCCGTGCCGTAGGAGAGCGGTGCGATCCTCGCCGTCGTCGCCAGCTCCGCGTACAGCGCGAAACGACTTCGCTGGCGATTGGCGTCGTCGTCGAGCCCGAGCATGTACGGTGCCAGCGGCAACGGCCCGGGCGGCAGTTGGCCGGGCGGCAGCGGTCCCATGTTCGCCCGCTCTTGCTCGCGCCGTCGAAGCAGGCAGACGAGCCGCAGCGGCTGTGCTCGGTCCGCGACCGCCCCGACAGCACCCCATAGCTCGTCGCCGGTCTTCGTCAGCGGCGTGAACAGGGAACGCGACGCACGGCCCTGCTGCCTTGAGAGGTTCATGTGCGGCGTCGCGGGGTGCGCGCGCACCCCGCGCCCGTCGTGCCCGAGCGTGAGCACGTCATCGCACAGCAGCCTGTGCCCGCGACGCACCAGCTCGAGCGCCAGCGTCGTCTTTCCTGTGCCAGGCGGTGCCACGATCGCAACCGCGCCCTGGGCGCAGTCGACCGCGCTCGCGTGCAAGGCCTCGTAGCCGAGCAGCAGGCTCACGTTCGCGAGCACCTTCGTCAGCAGTGCGCGCTGCCAGTCGAGCTGCTCGCCGAGATCCTCACCGTCGAACGTCGCGCACTTCAGAGTTCGGGGCGGCCCGTCGAGATGGAAGCACGCGCACGGCGGCTGCGAGCCCGGTTGCTCCCCATAAGCAAAAAGGACGTCGCCCGCGACGCCCTCCTGCAACGTAAGTTCGCGTCCGTCACCAAGTCGGCCACGCCATGAAGGTTCGGCCGAAGGTCCCTCGCGCGAGCCGCTCCAGCCGTCCATCAGTTGTGCGGGCGCGACCCGTCGCAACGCAAGCTCTCTCAGCGCGTTGGCTTCGCGGTGCTCGCCAAGCAGCGGCGTCATCCCGGATAGCAGGAACTCCGAGCGCAGCAGCAGGCCATGGGCGACGTAGCACGCTTCCATCAACACTTATAACTGGCGCCTGGCGCTGATTCTTTCGCTGCCGTCAGCCCGCCCTCCGAGGTTTCGCGAGATCGCGCCTCGCCGCGTTCGCCTCGCCGCTTTGGCCTCCCCTGCCGGCGCGGCCGGCTCGCTCGTGTCCCGGTGCGCTCGCCGGCGTCGTCTCGCGCCGGCGAGCGGAGCTCACCTGTGATGCGGTGAGCGTGCGCGCAGCGGCTTGGGCGACCCCGTGTGCTTGGATTTTCTGCGGCACGTGTGGTAGGTGCGACTGCCTGACAGCACGTGGCCGAGTACGGTCGTGGCGACGATGTGCACGGTGAACGTGCCGCGCGGCAGTCCTTTGAGGTTGACCGTCGCGACGAACGTCTTGCCGTGGCGGACCACCATGATGTGACGTTTGTTCAGCCTGATGTCCACGCGTGTCAGCGGGTCGTGCACAGGGTCCTTCAGATGAATCGGGAAGCTGCGCGCGCTGAAGCACTTGCGCGTCCCCGGCAGCGACACCGAGCGGCGGAATCCGAGCGCGTTTGCTTCCTCGGGCAGCGGGCCGATCAGCGCCGATTCAAAGCAACCGTAGGACACGTCCAGGCGCATGTCGCTCGACGTGATCTGCGGCTGCGTGCCGTTCGGCGAGCTGAAGCAGACGGTCAAGGTGCGTGAGCCGTTCGTCGTTTTCAGCACCCGCCACGCGGTCGGACCGAGCGTCGGGTTGGCCACGCAAGCCGTGCCTTCGAAGAACCACTGATGAAAACCCCAGTAGGAGCCGTCCTGCTGACGCTTGATGTCCGTCCACATGTGCTCTCCCACCGCGTGCGAGCACTGTGCGAATCGCGTCGGTGCAACCACCGTGCCGACGAACGTGCCGCCGGGCTGCTGCTGGATCGCGACCTCACCACCGTTGAACGACCACACCGCTTCGATCGGCGACGCCGGGCCGGCGCTCGCCGCCGCCAGTGCCGCGCCGCTCAGCAGGCACGAGACGAGCACGAATGCGAACGCGAACATGCGAGCGCGACGAAGGGGGCTGCGGCGCGAGTCGGGCGCGCATGCGGAGGTACGTAGGCGAGACGTTGATGGCGACATGTCCTGATGAACGCGCGCCGCTGCTCGCTTCTTCCGCCGGCTGACCAGGGCGCCCTTGGTGAGTAGTGGACGTCGCGACGAGCCACCCGCTCAGCCGGACAGCAACATGCGGAGCACGTTGGGGCTGTCGAGGCTGCGATTGCGCGTGCGCACGCGGATCGGCTCCTTGGCGACATCGACGATCAGCCGGCCGATGTCCGGTAGTAGCTCCCGCGTGCTCGAGGCCTGCTCGTCCAGTTCGGCGACAAGCTGTCGGCGGTCGTAGCCCATCGATGCGAGTCGATCCTCGCCAAGCACCGCCAGATAGCGTCGACACCACGACTTGCGCAGCGGGTTGGCCAGCGTCTGCTTCCACTTCTGCTCGGGCTCGGAGCTGAGCGAGGAGTAGCGCTTGGTGCCCGTCGGGTCACCCGTGCGCCCGTGCAGCTCGACCTCGGCGAAGGTGCTCAGCGTGGCGGGGTCGAAGTCGAGCTCGAGGTACTCCATCAGCTCGCGCAGCGGCTGCTCCTCGCCGCTGACGATCTCCTCGTAGCGCAGCGCGTGTGCGTGCGCGGCGGCTTGCTCGCGCGCGGCGACGAGGCGCGGAAGGCCGCTGAAGAGGTCACCGGGGAACAGGGTCGGGCGCCACGGTTCCCAAGTCTCGATCACCGACGCGACGATGCTCAACGGGTTGCGCCACAGGAACACGAACTTGGCGTCGGGGAACAGCTCGATGATCTCGCTGGCGACCAGGCAGTACGGCGGCGACTTGTCGACGAAGTAGCGGGCGTCACTGTCGTGTGCCGCCTTCTCGTACAGCCTCAGGGCACAGCGGCGCAACTCGTCGTGGTAGTCCTGTCGCTTACGCGGCAGCTCCTCGCAGAAGTCTTCGATCGCGCTGACCATCTTCGCGTGCGGATACTCGGCATCGACACCTTGGCTGCGCATGGCGTAGGCGTACGGCAGCAGCAGCCACGGCTCGGAGACGGTCGCCACGCCGGGGTGCGCTGCAACGATCCGCTGCAGCAGCGTCGAGCCGCTGCGGGAGACCGAGAAGATGAAGATCGGCTGGATCGCCATAGGCGTTGCAGCGAGCGGGCCGAGGACACGAGCGACCACTCACGCTGGATCAACCCGGGGGGGCGGGTCGTTCTTTCACCGCCGAGCACCGCGCGGCTCCACTCGCCGACGCGCCGCCCTAGGCCTCTTCTTCGACGAGCATCGCCGCGGCCTGCTCTGCGCCGATGAACGGCGTCAGCGCGATGTACGTGAGGTAGTCCGACAGCACCGACAGCAGTTGGATCTGCCCGCTCGCCACCTGGCAGCGGACAGTGTGCGACAGCGCTCCCGCCACTCCCTGCACGACGAGCACGCTGCGCGCTTCGTCCGGCGCTCCCTCCGTCAGCCGCGCCGCGATGCCGTACGCCAGACGCAGGTTGCGCGCCGCCGCTTCCGGCCCCGCCGCAAACGCTCCTTCCGCGATCGTGTGCGCGTAGATCGGGTTGTCCGCCAGGTAGCCCATCAGCGCGCGGATCGTGCGGCGGACCGCCTGTGGCCATTCCGAGCCGCGCAGGGCCGGGTCGCTGGCCACCGTCTTCAGCTGCTCGCCGAGCATGTCCAGCGCCGCCAGGAAGCACTCATCCTTGCCCGTGAACAGCTCGAAGAACGCGTCGATCGGGACGTTCGCCGCGTCCGCGATCTGCGGCGCGCTCAGCTCGCGGTAGCCCTCCAGCACGGCCAGTCGCAGCGCCTGCTCCAGCAGGCACTCGCGCTCGTCGCGCTCTGCGCGACCGCCGCCGTTCGCGCTCGCTCCGTTCGGCGCCTTCCGCCCCTGCACGAGTGCCAGCCGTGCACGCTCGGACAGTCGCTCCGCCAGCTGCTTCGCCGCCGGCGTCTGGAACAGCAGCGTCCACTGGAACATCTCCTCCGCCAGCTGTGGCGCCTTGTCCGCCGAGCCCTCGCGCAGGCACTTCGACATCGCTGCATGCAGGCCGCCTGCGATGCCGCGGATCACCGGCGCCGGCAGCGGGCTCGCCGTCGAGGCGTGCTCGAACGTCGCCGAGAGCATCTGCTCGAACGTCTGCGACGCGCGGCGCAGGCGCAGCAGCGCCGGCGCACCAACCTTCGGCGCCTCGAGGATCACCAGGTTCGCGCTGTTCCAGTTCGTGCCGATCGCCTGGCCCAGCTCGCCGAACGCCGCCTGCAGGCGGTCCTCCGCCTCGCCGCGCGCCGCGCGGTAGGCCGCGCTGACGCGGCCAGCGCCGCGTGTCGCGATCACGTCATATGTCGCCAGGAAACACTCCTGCTTGTTCGCGAACTGCTCGTAGAACGAGCGCCGCGAAACCCCCGCCAGGCTGACCACCTGCTTCACGCTCGTGCCCTCGTATCCGTTCGCAGCGACGGCCTCGATCATCGCCCCATGCATGCGCGAGCGCTGGTTGCGGATCACCTCCTCCGCGCCGAGGCGATGCGGTCCATGCGGTAGGCGCTGATAAAGCGGGGCGAGCGCGGGTTTGCCTGCGCCGACGCTCGCCGCTCTGCTCTCCGTCCTTGACATTCGATCCCCCAGAATTGATCGCTGTCGTTGATCATGCCACAGAGTTCGGCAGTCAAGATCGTTTCACGTCAGCGATCCTTTGTCTACAGTGAACCCACCAGAGCGTATCCCGCCGGTGGGAACAAATCGTCTCTTTTAGTCATGCCTCTGGGCATCCCAGTAGCGCCCACGAATGGGTCCGGTGTACTAGGCCTGCCCGGCTGGTCGGGCCGGCATGGGCGTCGGTGCGGGTCCGTCGCCGCGCACTTGGGCGCCCGGCTGTTGCTTATAGGGAGGCCGCGCATGTGCACGGCCTGTCGCTCAGCGCAGGATGCCCTTGACCGCGAGGATCGCGATGCCCATCGTCACGCCGACGGCCGCCTTCAGCAGCAGTTCGCCTGGCGTCGACTTGGCGCGGATGCCGGCCAGCACCTCGAACACGACGACCGTTACGACCGCCGTGCGCAGCGCCGCCGTGACGCCCGATTCCTGACCTGCCCCGACGACCCACGCGATCACCAGCGCCAGCAGTGGGATCGCCGCGCCGCGCACGATCGCCCAGTCGTGCGCCAGCTCACGCCCCAGCACCTTCAGCGTCAACCGCTCGCCCGTCCTCAGCCTGTCGCCGAGCAGATCCGAGTACGAGTGCGCCAGCCAGTACAGCAGCGTCGCGATCAACGACGACGCGAACGCGTCCACGTAGCTCTCGTGCCTGCCGCTCTCCGCTGCCATCAGCGCGCCGACCGTGATCACGCCGTACACCACCCCCGCCGGGTTGTCCGCCGGCACGAGCATCCTGCTCAGCCAGTCCGCCGTCGATCCGCTGGCTTTACGTACCATTCAACGGGCGGGCAGCAGGTCTTTAGGGAAGCGAGAGAACATTGCAAGTAGTGCGTCGCAGCGTGAGACAGAAGGTAATCGCCGGAGCGGCCGTAGCAGTCGCGCTCGGCGGCGGCGCCTTCGCCGCCGTCTCGGCGACCGGTCAGGGCGACGGCAACCGCCGTGTCCACGCCCGCCACGGAGCGCATCGACTGCAGCCGCACGACTTGATCGCTGCGGCCGCCTATCTCGGGATCTCGACCGGGCGACTCGAAAGCGAGCTGAGCTCCTCGGGATCGCTCGCCCAGGTCGCCCAAGCTCACGGCGGCAAGTCCGCGCAGGGGCTCATCGACGCGATCGTCGCTGCTCGCAAAACGCGCCTGGCCAAGGTCGCCGCCGGGCTGCCCGGCCGCGTCGCCGCCGAGGTCAACGCCCCCGCCCGGCTCGGCGGCGGCTCGGCCGAACCTCGCGCCGGTGCGCTCGGCGCGTTCGCCGCGCGGCGGAGCCTTGCCGCCACCGTCGCCGGCTATCTCGGCATCGCGCCGTCTGACCTGCGCCGTGATCTGCGGTCCGGCAAGACGCTCGCGCAGATCGCCGATACCACGCCCGGCAAGTCAAGCACCGGCCTCGTCGACGCGCTCGTCGCCGCCAGGAAAGAGCGCCTTGCCCACGGCCTTGCCGCGGGCAAGCTTTCCAAGGCGCGCGTCGCGCGCAGCCAGAGCCGGCTGGACAAGCGCATGAACGCGCTCGTGACGCGCAAGTTCGCGCGCGCCGGCAAGCCGTAGCTAAAGCCGCCCGGCGCCGCTGCCGACAGTTGCAGCGGAAGGCCACAGGTCATCCGGGTAGAGGGCGACCGCGGGGCTAGTGTCTCGGCCCCCGGTCGCTCCATAACCCCGTAGGCTCCCCGACCGTGCGCGACGCCGTCATCTGCGAGCCGTTGAGAACGCCCGTCGGCGGGTTCGGCGGTGTGTTCCGCGACGTGCCGCCCGCACGCCTGGCCGCGACCGTGATCGAAGCGCTCGTGCAGCGGACCTCGCTGCCGGCCTCCGAGATCGACGACGTGATCCTCGGCCAGGGCTACCCCAACGGCGAGGCCCCCGCGATCGGCCGCGTGGCCGCGCTCGACGCCGGGCTTGGCATCAACGTGCCCGGGCTGCAGATCGACCGGCGCTGCGGCGCCGGGCTGCAGGCGATCATGCTCGGCTGCATGCAGGTGCAGACCGGTGCCTCTGAGCTCGTGCTCGCCGGCGGCGCCGAGAGCATGAGCCAGGCCGAGTTCTACGCGATGGGAATCCGCTGGGGCGTGAAGGGCGGCGGCATCGAGCTCGCCGACCGCCTTGCCCGCCCGCGCGTGACCGCCGGGGGGCAGCGCCACGTCGTCGAGGGCGGCATGATCGAGACCGCCGAGAACGTCCGCCGCGAGTACGGCATCTCGCGCGCCGATCAGGACGAGCTCGCGCTGCGCTCGCACCAGCGGGCCGTAGCCGCGCAGGACGACGGCACGTTCGCCGAGGAGGTCGTGCCCGTGACCGTGCAGGCGCGCAAGCAGGAGCTCGTGATCGAGCGCGACGAGCACCCGCGCGCCGACACGACGCTCGAGCAGCTCGCCGCGCTGAAGCCGATCATGGGCCGCAGCGACCCCGACGCGACCGTCACCGCCGGCAACGCCAGCGGCCAGAACGACGGCGCCGCCATCTGCATCGTCACGCACCCCGAGAAGGCCGCCGAGCTCGGCCTCGCGCCACTTGCGCGGCTCGTCTCGTGGTCCGTCGCCGGTGTGCCGCCCGAGACGATGGGCATCGGCCCGATCCCGGCCACCCGCAAGGCGCTGCAGCGCGCCGGCCTGACGCTCGCCGACCTCGATCTGATCGAGCTCAACGAGGCCTTCGCCGCGCAGGCGCTCGCCGTGATCGGCGAGTGGGACCTGCCCGATGGGCTCGAGCGCGTCAATGTGCACGGCTCCGGCATTTCGCTCGGACACCCGATCGGCGCGACCGGTGGACGGATCATGACGACGCTGCTGCGCGAGCTGCGCCGGCGTGGCGGGCGCTACGGCCTCGAGACGATGTGCATCGGCGGCGGGCAGGGTATGGCGGCCGTGTTCGAGAACTTCGACAAGTAAGGTTCCCCGCAGCGGGGAAGCGATCAAGGGGGAAGTGACCGTCCATGACCGGGGTTCTCTATCGGCTGGCGCATTTCAGCGTCCGGCATCGGCTCGCCGTACTCGCCGTCTGGCTGCTCGCCGTGATCGCGCTCGTCGTTGTCTCGCACAGGCTCGGCGAAAACACCAACGACAACCTCTCGCTGCCGGGCACCGACAGCCAGCGTGCGACCGACGCCCTCGCCAGCTCCTTCCCCGACCAGGCCAACGGCTCGAGCCCGATCGTGCTGCACGCGAGCAGCGGGGCGCTGACCGAAGCGAAGAACGCCGAAGCCATCGAAAAGTCGGCCAAGCAGATCGCCAAAGAGCCGAACGTCGCCTCCGTCGTCAGCCCGCTCTCGCCGCAAGGCGCCGGGGCGTTGAGCAAGGATAAGCAGACGGGCTATCTCTCGGTAACGCTCGGCGTCAGCCCCGGCGAACTATCCGTCAGCGAAGCCGAAGAAATCATCGAAGGCGCCGATCCGGCGAAGGCGGCCGGCCTCGAAGTCCAGACCGGCGGCCAGCTCGGGCAGAAGGTGTCCAAGCCCGCCACCGAGTCGAGCGAGCTGATCGGGATCATCGCCGCGATGGTGATCCTCACGCTGACCTTCGGCACCGTCGTCTCGATGCTCTTGCCGATCCTCAACGCGATCGTCGGCCTGCTCGGCACGCTCGCGATCATCCGCATCCTCGGTCACGCCGCCACCGTGCCCTCCGTCGCGCCGACGCTCGCCACGATGATCGGGCTTGGCGTCGGGATCGACTACGCGCTGTTCATCGTCACGCGACATTTCCGCGGCATGAAAGACGGGCTGTCGATCGACGAGTCGATCGCACGCGCCGCTGCCACCTCCGGCGGAGCCGTGTTCTTCGCCGGCGGCACCGTCACGATCGCGCTCGTCTCACTCGCCGTCGCCGGCATACCGCTGATCTCGACGCTCGGCTTCATGGCCGCGATCGCCGTCGTCGTCGCCGTGCTCGCCGCGCTCACGCTGCTGCCCGCGACGCTCGCGATCGCCGGGCGGCACATCAACTCCCTGCGCGTGCGCCACCCGCCGACCGAGGAGCAGGTGCACAGAGGCCTGTGGGCCAAATGGGCCAACGAGATCGCACGCTACCCATGGATCGCCGGCGTCGCCGCGCTCGCCATCCTGATCCCGCTGACGATCCCGCTGTTGTCGCTGAACCTCGGCCAGCAGGACACGGCTGCGCTGTCCAGCTCGACGACCGCGCGCAAAGCCTATGACCTGCTCGCCAAGAACTTCGGACCCGGCATCAACGGGCCGCTGATCGTCGCCGTCTCGCTCGGCTCGCCGGCCAAGGCGCCGTCCTCGACCTCCTCGGCGAGCGGCGCTGCCGCCAACGGCTCCTCGAGCAAGAGCGCTTCGTCGTCGGCCGGTGCGTCGTCGAGCGGCGCCGCCGGCGGTGGCAGCTCCGGCGGCGGTGGCTCCGGCAAGTCCGGTGGCGGTCAGTCGAAGAGCGCCGGCGGTGACCCGCGCACGGGAGATCCGCGCCTGGCGACGTTGCAGAAGGACGTCTCGACGACGCCCGGCGTCGTGGCCGTCACGCCGATGCAGATCGACAAGGCCGGCACGACGGCGTACTTCAACGCGATCTCCGCCAAGGGGCCCGCAGAAGAAGCGACTACCGACCTCGTCGAAAAGCTGCGCTCGAGCGTGATCCTGAAGGCGGAGGAGGGCACCGACATGAAGGCCGACGTCGGCGGCAGCACGGCCGGCTACATCGACCTCGCCTCGCGCATCTCCGAAAAGCTACCGCTGCAGATCCTCGTCGTGATCGCGCTCAGCTTCGTGCTGTTGATCCTCGCCTTCCGCACCGCCGTGATCCCTGCCCAGGCGGCCGTCATGAACCTGCTCTCGATCGGTGCCTCCTACGGCGTGCTGACGGCGATCTTCCAGTACGGCTGGCTGGCCGACGTGATCGGGCTGAACGGTCCCGTGCCGATCGTCTCCTACGTGCCGCTGTTCATGTTCGCCGTCCTGTTCGGGCTCTCGATGGACTACGAGGTGTTCCTCGTGAGCCAGATCGAGGAGCACGTGCACGCCGGCGAGGACAACCGCAGCTCGGTCGTCTCCGGACTCGTCACGAGCGCGCGCGTGATCACCGCTGCCGCCGCGATCATGGTGTTCGTGTTCGGCAGCTTCGTGCTCAACGGCGACCCCACGATCAAGCAGTTCGGGATCGGCCTGGCTGTGGCCGTCGTGCTCGACGCGACCGTCGTGCGCTGCCTGCTCGTGCCCGCGCTGATGCTGCTGATGGGCCGCTTCAACTGGTGGATGCCCAAGTGGCTCGAGCGCGCCGTCCCCCACGTGAGCATCGAGGGTGCCGAGTTCTTCAAGGCGCGCGACGCCGCCGCGCTCGGCAGCGGTCCCGCGCAGCCGGCTGCCGCCGCCTCGCCCGAGTCCTAGATCACGATCTGCGTGCAGAGGAAGTTCGCGGCGAGTCGCTCGCCGCGGAACACCTGAACCTCCCACACGTGCGTGCGCGAGCCCGTGTGCAGCGGCTTGCCGAGCGCCGTCAGCTCATCGCCCTCCTGGGCCGAGGCGAGCACGTTGATCTTCAGCTCGACCGTCGTGAAGCCGCGTCCCTCGGGCAGGTGGCGCATCGTGCCCCACGCGGCAACCGTGTCGGCGAAGGCAACCCAAGCGCCGCCGTGGACGTAGCCCATCGGATGCAGGTGGCGCTTGTCGACGAGCATGCGCCCGCGCACGTGCTCGTCCGTGATCTCGGTCAGTTCGATGTCGAGGTTGCCCGGGAACGTGCCCGGCAGCATCTGCGTGCTGAGCTCCGGCGTGATCGCCTGGTTGGTCGGGTGCTGTGAGTCTTGCGCGCTCATCGTCCAGCTCAGCCGCGGCGCCCGCTGGCGCCGATTGACGCGAGTGCGATTGCCAGCCCGTCCTCGGCGAACGCGCCGATCGGGCTGGCGATGGCCGAGCGGGCGCGATTGCCGGCCACGGCGCTCGCCAGGGCGGCGACCGCCGCTGTGGCCGCGCCGGCCGGTCCGGCGACGGATCCGCCCGTGGCGCTGCTGCTGAGTAGTCGGCCGGTCAAGCCCCTGTGCTCGAGCCTGCTCGGCATCGACGGCAGCTTGTCGGCCACCAGCTCGCCGAGCGCGGCCAGCAGCACGGCGCGACGCGGAGCGTTCAGCGGGCGCTTGCGCAGCGCGAGCGCCGCAGGCGCGCTGAACGTGCGCAGGCCCGTGGCCAGGCCGAGCAGCGTCGCCGAACGAAGCTGGCGGTTGCTCGCGGAGGGCACGGCCGGAGAGACTAGAGGACCGGAAAAAGGGGGGAGGCGCGGCCTTAGCCGCGCCTCCCTTGCTGCCTTCGCGCTGCTTTACCGACGGCCGAGCCGCCGGCTCGAAAACCGTCTCCTTAGAAGATGACTTCGAAGTTGCTGCTTTCGTTGTTCAGCACAGTCGCATCGCTCACGAACGTGCTTTTGCTGAGCTTGAATTTGCCCGCGATGTCACCGGCTGCTTTGTCCGAGGCGACCCGCACGCCCGCCTCGCTCATGCCTTCGATCTTCGTGCTCGCGGCGCTCGACTGCGACGACAGCGTCTGGCCTTCGTACTGGTAGATTTCGATGCCGACCTCGCCCGGGCCGTTGATCGTGTCGCTCTTCAACGACGCGCTGCCCTGGTCGAGCGCGACTCCCTCGTAGCGGTTTTCTGAGAACAGGTCTTTGCTCAGCACGAGCTCAGGCGATG
This sequence comes from uncultured Solirubrobacteraceae bacterium, assembly GCA_963714215.1. GTDB lineage: Bacteria > Actinomycetota > Thermoleophilia > Solirubrobacterales > Solirubrobacteraceae > Palsa-744. The sequence continues at coordinate 294,152 of CAVQNP010000001.1, read as the reverse complement.
CCGGCTGCGAGGCGCTTTCCGAGACGTAGTAGGCGCCGATGTCGTTGCCGCTGAGCGTCGAGCTCGAGACGTTCGAGCCGGCCGCGGCGCCGTAGAACAGCAGGCCAGTCGACTGGGTCTGAGAGAAGCCTTCCGAGCCGCAGGCAGCGTTGTCGCACTCGTTGCCCGAGACTTTCGAGGACTTGATCTTGGCTTGCGCACCTTCGCTCACCTGGATGCCGTTCTGAGCGATCTGCGTGGTCTCGCCCGCGCCGACCACCGTGGTCGTGGCGATGTTGCCTGTCGAGCCTTTGGCCGCGATCGTGATGCCGTTCTTCTGGTAGTTCGTGACCGTGACGCCCTTCAACTTGAGGTTCCCGACTTCGGTGGTCGTCGTGCGCGTCGTTCCAGCCTGGATGCCGACGCCGCCCTGGCAGCCGTTGATCGGGAATGCGCCCGCTCCGTCGATCGTGACGTTCGTCGCCGCGAGCGTCGCTCCGCCGACGACACGTATCCCGTAGAGGCTGTCGTAGCACGTGCCTTCCGGCCACTTCGCTTCGATCTTCAGGCCGGTGATACCGACCGTGCCTGGCGTGCAGATCGAAATCGCATCCTGATTCGGCTGGAACGGTTTGATCGTCGGCGCTTCATCGCATTTCGTTTTGGAGTTGGCCGGCGATGCGGGCAGCACCAGCTTGGCCGAGCCGGCCGTGCCCACCGCGATCAGCTTCAGCGGTTTGACGATCGTGAGCTGTTCGGTGTACGTGCCCGGACACACGTTGACGGTGCCCGTCGGAAGCGATTTGAGCGCGTCGATCGCGCCCTGGACGGTGGCGAAGTTGGGCTGCGTGCAGCTTTTGCCGCCCGTGACGATCGGGGCCGAGTTCGAGACGTACAGGCTCGCGGCGCCGGCCGTTGCAGGTATGACCAAGCCGCAGAGCACCGCGCAGGCGGCGATGAGCGAGCGAATCCTTGCTGTGTTCACGTTTCTCCGTTGTACTCGTTGAGTGGTGCCGCTCTCGTCCTTTACCTGCCATCGCGCCTTCAGCGAGTACTCGATGCGCGCTGCGCGCGCGCCACCACCCTCCAGTGGTCCCCCCAAGGAGCGATTCCGAAGACCCTAACTTGTCGTGTCAATCGAAGCAAGGTGCCTTCACACGGAGCTCACCGCACGACGGCGCCTGCCGGGCATCTGACGGGCTTCTAGGCTCGATGGCATGAGCGCGCTGCCGAGGCCGTCGGGCAACGAGCACCTGTTGCTTGCGCAGTGAGCGGCTGCCCGTTGCGATCGACCGGGCCTTCGAGCTGCATTCGCAAGCGCGCAACCTCGAGACGATCACGCCGCCGTGGCTCGGCTTCCGCGTGATCACGCCCGAGCCGATCGAGATGCGCGCGGGGACGCTGATCGACTATCGGCTGCGCCTGCACGGCCTGCCCGTAAGCTGGCGCACGCGGATCGAGGCGTGGGAGCCGCCGGTGCGATTCGTCGACGTGCAGCTGCGCGGTCCGTACGCGCTGTGGGAGCACACGCACACGTTCGAGCCCGATGGCTCGGATGCCGTCGTGATCGCCGATCGGGTTCGCTATGCCCTTGCGCTCGGCCCGCTCGGCGAGTTGGCCCACGCGGTGTTCGTCAGGCGCGATCTCGAGCGGATCTTCGAGTTCCGCGCACGCGCGGTCGCCGCCCAGCTCCAAGGCACTGCTTAGGGATCGCGCTGCGCGAGCATAGGTTGATCAGATGCTGCGATTCCTGCTGACGCGCACGCCCGCCAAACGCCTCGCGCGAGGCGTTCCCGTGGTCGCGCTGCTCGGTGCGGCCGAGGTCGCAAAACTGGCAAAGCGCCATCTGACGATGCTGGGCCCACAGGAGCGGCGCAGGCTGCTCGCGCTCGTGGCCAAGGCGCGCGGCGGCTCTGGTGCGCTCAGCGAGGCCGAGCGCGCGGAGTTCGGCTCGCTCGTGTCCAAGCTCGAGCCGCGCGTCTTCGTCGGCTCGGCGGCCGATCGGTTCAGCCCCGTTCCGGTGCCCAAGCGGCTGTTGTACGGGCCTCGCGGGAGCAGGGCGCGCGAGGTGGCGCGGGGCGATGGGGAGGCCGGAGACTCCTGAGCGCCGCCGCTCGCCGTCGCCCCCGCCGCTCGAGGCTAGAGCTCGTCGTCGAGCCCGATCGCGCGCTCGAGCATCGGGTCGGCCCGCTGGCCCTCGTTGCGGATCGCCTCGAGCATGCCCGTTGCAAGCGCGTCGAGCTTGTGCTGGATCGCGGCCTCCGAGCGGAGCTCGGCGTTCTTCAGCAGAGCTACGAGTAGCAGCGTGACGGCCGTCAAGGCAGTGCCGATCGCCTGCTCGTAGGCGTCGCCCGCCCCGAACACGTACCCGGCGAGCCACGCCAGCACGAGCGCGACGCAGAGGACGAAGAAGAGGGGCGAGCTCGAGAAGTACGAGGCGCGTTGCGCGAGGCGGTCGAAGAAGCCGCGCCGACCGCTCTCGCCTCGCTCGGTGGGGTGCTTGAGGGACATCGCTCAACCTTGGCACACGGGGGCGGGCGCGCCTGCCGACGATGGCGCAACCGTCCAGCTCGGCAGCGCTAGGATTCGGGCTCGCGCGCCGACGTAGCTCAGCTGGTAGAGCACCTCCATGGTAAGGAGGGGGTCTCGGGTTCGAGTCCCGACGTCGGCTTCGTGCAACCCGGCCGGCAGCCGGAGCTAGTCCTCGGGCGTGACGGTCGTGACGGGCAGCCCCATCCCGGTGATCTTGCTCGGCAGGTCGAGCTTCAGCCAGTGCGAGATTTTCGAGGGCAGCGTGGAGATGATGACCTCGTCGAAGCCGCGCAGGTTGATCGCGTCTTCGACTGCTGCGATCGGATCGCTCGAGCCGACGATCCCCTCGACCGGAGCCCCGGCTGCGTCGCTCAGCGCGGGCACGGCCTTTTCGACGACGGCCGTGGCCTCGCCGGCGCCTTGATCCTCGGGGTCGACGACCTTGTGCAGCCCCGGCGCGGCGTTCGGTACGAGCAGCGTGAACGTCGCCTTGCCGCGCTGCGCTCGCTCACGCACGGCGTCGAGCAGCGGCTGCGTCGCGGCCGTCCTGTAGGCGACGACGAGCACTCTCGCGGCAACCTCGGAAGACGACTCCATCTTGGGCTCCTTTTTCGATGATTGACGACGATCTGCCAAGGAGGGCGGCATCCGACACGGATCGGCGGGTCGGATGCCGCCTCACTTTGCTACCCGGATCGTGGCATCTATCCCTATGTGGGGACGGCTACTAGGCTCCCGCGCGTGCACGTACGCGTGACGGACGACTCGATCGAAGTACGACTGGCCCGCTGGGAGAAGATCCTCGGGCTGATGAAAGACCTCAGCGTGCCGCTCACCGACGTAGCCGACGTGCGGGTCGTGGCGGACCCGATGCGCGAGGCGAGGGGCACGGGGTTGAAAGCCGGGCTGAGGCTGCCGGGCGTGTATTTCGTCGCGCGCACGATCCGCCTCGACCGCGCGTTCGTCGTCAAGCGCGGCCTGCCGGCGCTGTCGTTCTCCGTGCGCAACCACCTGCCGCTGGAGAGCGTGCTCGTGAGCACGCCCGATGCGAAGGAGCTGGCGCGGCGGATCCGTTCGCGCTAGTCGGGCACGCAGGCGTGGCGCGCCGTCGCACGCTGTTCGAGCTGACCGATGGACCGAGGTGGGCCGATCGGTTACGGTCGCACTCGGATGCGACCGAGCTTCTACCTTGCGGTGCTCGTGGCGGCGTTCGGGCTGACGGACTCGCTTGCTGCGTCGGCGATCAGCCAGCCCAACGAAGTCGCCGTCCAGGTACGGCCGAAGCCGAGCATCACCGACAACGTCCACGTCAGCTTCCGCCCCCGGACGCCGCTGCCGGCCGGCGGCTACTACTACGCCGTGATCGTGTTGAAGCCATCCAAGCGCTACATGAGCAAGTCGCCGCCGCCGTGTGCCGTCTCCAGCGACATGCAGAAAACTGCCTACGGCTACCCCCGGCCGGGGCAAGCGGTGAGCCTCGTGCTCACGCGTACAGCCTCCCACCAGCACGTGTGGTGCCGGGGCGGCAGCTACATCGGCGCCATCTACGCCGTGCCCAACCCGCCACCGTGCGAAGCGAAGTATCCGTGCAGGAGCGAATACAGCGAAGCGAGTCCGTGCTTCGATCTCGAATCCGGACACATTGCGTGTGGGGTCGTCGCGCGCCCACCCGTCTACGCCTACCCCGAGGGGCTGCCGACGCCGCTCGAGAAGGGAACGCGCATCATCGGCTACTTTCGCGTCACCTTCTAGTCGAGGCACGCGGACGGAGGAATGGCGGGGGGAGGATTCGAACCTCCGAAGGCAGAGCCAATGCGTTTACAGCGCATCCCCTTTGACCGCTCGGGAACCCCGCCAGGGGCGGATGAGGATAGCGATCAGACCCGCCTGGGGGCCAGTGGGCGTCCAGGTGAGTGACGCTAAGAAGCCTCGCGCAGCTGCTGCGCTTCAGGCAGAGTCTGCAGCTTCTTCAGCGTGCGGTTCTCGATCTGGCGCACGCGCTCGCGTGTGATGTTGAAGGCGCGACCGACCTCCTCGAGCGTGCGGGCGCGGCCGCCGACGATCCCATAGCGCAGCTCGAGCACCTCGCGCTCGCGGCGCGGCAGTGAGGCGAGCACGCGGTTGATGTTCTCGCGGCGCAGCGCCTCGGAGGCGATCTCGAAGGGCGACTCGGCGGAGACATCCTCGACGAAGTCGGCCAGCGCCGAGTCGTCCTCCTCGCCCATCGGCTTCTCCAGCGACACGGGCTGCTGGGCGAGGCGCAGCACGTCGCGCACCTCGCGTACCTCACACTCGAGCTCTTTGGCGATCTCCTCGGCCGTTGGTTCGCGCCCGAGCTGCTGGATCAGCATCCGCTCGGCGCTGATCAGTTTGTTCAGGCGCTCGACCATGTGCACGGGAATGCGGATCGTGCGCGCCTTGTCGGCGAGCGCGCGGCTGACAGCCTGGCGGATCCACCAGGTGGCGTACGTCGAGAACTTGTAGCCGCGGCGATGGTCGAACTTCTCGACTGCCCGGATCAGCCCGAGCGAGCCCTCCTGGATCAGATCGAGGAAGGTCAGTCCGCGCCCGACGTAGCCCTTGGCGATCGAGACGACGAGGCGCAGGTTGGCCTCGACCATGTGCTGCTTGGCCGACATGTCGCCGCGCTCGATGCGCTTGGCCAGCGAGACCTCCTCGGCTGCGTTGAGCAGCGGCACGCGGCCGATCGAGCGCAGGTACAGGCGCAGCGAGTCGAGACTCGGGTCGACGCTGAGGTCGGCTTCGGCCTGCTTGAGCTCGCGCAGCCGAACACGCACGTCGCCGGCTTCCTCGTCCTCGCGCTCCTCCTCGTCGAGCTCCTCGGACTCCGGCAGCGCTGCGTCGGCGCTCGCCTCGGCGGCGTCGCCTCCGACGACGTGCAGCTCGACGTTCGCCTCCTCGGCCTCGACGACTTCGATGCTGTGCTCCTCGAGGTAGCTGAACAGGTCCTGCGCCTGCGCGCTGGAGAGCTCTGCCTCCTCGATGGCGCTGCGCAGGCTCGCGGCGGTCACGAGTCCCCTCTCACGACCAGCCGCGAGAACGCCCTGCAGCTCCTCCATCTCGACCACGGTGTCCGCGGTGATCACTGCACCCTCTGACTTCTCCCTCAACCTGGACCCCCAGACCACCGGCTCCCGCCGTTTGATCGTCCGTTTGGCCGAGTGCGGATTGATACCAGAATCGACGGGGGATGCGTGCCGCTGTCTCGAATGAGTCCTCTAAGCAACCCAGAGACGGTCCGGGTCGATGCCTCGCGAAGGCTGGTCAGTGGACGATTGTCGGTGTGCGGAGCACCGCGCGTCGGCGGCGGCAGCGCACGTCGGCGGTGCTTGGAGCGACCGTCTCCGACCCGTCTCCAGCCTGCCCGCGGGGTCGTCTCCAGCTCCCCTCGCGCTACGCTGACCGGCGTGCAGGCGATCGGCTCGAGCACTGCGCCTACCGCCCTCGACGGCCGTGGCGAGGATGTCCAGGCACGCGCGCCGCGCGTACAGGTGGGGCTCTCGCGCGTGGGCGTCACCGGCGTGGAGAAGGTCATCCACATCCGCGACGAGCTGTTCTTCGCGCGCCTGGAGTGCTTCGTCGACCTCAGTCGCGAGCAGAAGGGCGCGCACATGTCGCGTTTCGAGGAGGTCGTCAACGAGGCGATCGGCGAGGTCGTCCTCAGCGAGTCGCCGTTTCGCGCGGAGACGCTCGCGCAGCAGATCGCCGAGCTCGTGCGCACGCGTCAGGGCGCCGAGCGCGCCGAGGTGACGATCGCGGCGCGCTACCCCGAGCACAAGCCGGCGCCAGTCTCGGGTATCCAGACGCAGGAGATCTACACGCTGCATGGCCGCGCCGTTGCCTACGCGCATGGCACGCGCCGCACGGTCGGCGTCTCGGCCACCGGCATGACCGCCTGCCCGTGCGCGCAGGAGCTCGTTGCCGGCCGCGCGCGAGAGCGCCTGCTCGCCGACGGCTTCGACGACGATCAGATCGAGCGCATCTTTGACCGCGTACCTGTCGCCACGCACAACCAGCGCGGCCTGGCGACGCTGCAGATCGGCTGCATCGAGGAGTGCGTCGAGCAGATCGACGCGTCCACGCTGCTGGCGATCGCCGAGTCGAGCATGTCGTCGGAGATCTACGAGCTGATGAAGCGCTCCGACGAGGTCGAGGTCGTCGAAAAGGCCCACCGCCGTCCGCGCTTCGTCGAGGACTGCGTGCGCGAGATGGTCGCCGGCGTCGTGCGCGAGTTCCCGCAGCTCGACGGTCGCAGCTTCGTCTCAGCGCGCCAGGAGAACCTCGAGACGATCCACCAGCACAACGTCGTCGCCGAACGCCACGGAACGCTCGCCGAGCTGCGCAGCGAGATCGAGACGGGCGAGCTGCCGCTGCGCCAGACGAGCCTCGAGCGGTGGCTCGACGCGGGCCGCCTGAGTTGACTCAGCCCTCGGCGCTTGGCGCGCGCGTGCGGGCCTGAGCCTGGGCCTGTGCGATCTGTCGCCGCAGGCCGAAGAAGTAGTCGAGTCCCGAGAGCACCGTCACGGCGACCGTCACGTACAGCAGCGCCGTGACCCACACGGGGTTCCCGTGGACCGCGATCACGGCGAGGATCGCGGCGATCTGCAGGCACGTCTTGATCTTGCCGAGCATGTTCGCGCCAGCGACGACGCCGAACTGGGTGGCGCCCATGCGCAGCACCGTCACGGCGAGCTCGCGCGTGATGATCACCATCGCGATCCACGCCGCCAGCCGCTGCTGGGAGACGAGCGCGATCAGCGCGGCCACGATCAGGAGCTTGTCGGCGAGCGGGTCCATCAGCTTGCCGAAGTTCGTGATCGAGCCGCGTGCGCGGGCTAGATAACCGTCTACGAAATCGGTGAGCGAGGCCAGCGCGAAGACGATTGCCGCGAGTACGTCGCCGGCCGGCGTGTTGCCGAGCAGCGCCACGACGAGCACCGGCACGAGCATGATCCGGAGCACCGTCAGGACATTGGGTAGGTTCAGCGGGAACACTGAAAGCGCACGATATCCGGGCAACCGCGGAGACGGTCGAAAGGACAGCGCAATGGCAGGCGAGCGGATACGTCGAGCAGGGAAGAGGACACCGCGATGAAGACCCGAATGCTCGGCCCCGGCGGCCCCGCGGTCTCGGAGATCGGCCTCGGCTGCATGGGCATGTCGGCCTTCTACGGCAGCACCGATGAGCGCGAAGCCCGCGCCACGATCGCGCGAGCGTTGCAGCTCGGCTGCAACTTCCTCGACACCTCGGACATGTACGGGCCGTACACCAACGAGGAACTGATCGGCTCGGCGATCGCCGAGCAGCGCGACGAGGTGTTCCTGGCGAGCAAGTTCGGCATCAAGCTGGTCGAAGAGGGCAACCTGATCGACCGCGTGATCGACGGTAGTCCGGCCTACGTCCACAGCGCGTGCGACGCATCGCTGAAGCGCCTCGGCACGGACCGCATCGACCTCTACTACCAGCACCGCGTCGACCCGAACACGCCGATCGAGGAGACCGTCGGCGCGATGGCCGAGCTGGTGGCCGCCGGCAAGGTCCGCCACATCGGTCTGTCCGAGGCCAGCGCCGCCACGATTCGCCGCGCGCACGCCGTGCACCCGATCGCGGCCGTGCAGACCGAGTACTCGCTGTGGACGCGCGACGTCGAGGACGAGATCCTGCCGACGCTCGACGAGCTCGGCATCGCGCTCGTCGCCTACTCGCCGCTCGGCCGCGGCTTCCTGTCCGGCCGCTTCAGCTCCGAGGAGGAGCTCGAGGAGGGCGACTACCGCCTGGTCGGACCGCGCTTCACGGGCGAGAACCTGAAGCGGAACCTGGCGCTCGCGGCACTCGTGCGCGAGCTCGCCGCCGAGCGCGGGATCACGCCAGGGCAGCTTGCCATCGCCTGGGTGCTGAGCCGCGGCGAGCACGTCGTGCCGATCCCCGGCACCAAGCGCGTGGCCTACCTCGAGGAGAACCTCGCCGCAGCCGACGTCGCGCTGAGCGACGCCGACGCCGAGGCGATCGCGCAGGCGCTCCCCGCGGCCGCAGGCGAGCGCTACCCCGAGGCCGTGATGTGCTCGGTCAACCTCTGACGGACGCGACAGCGGGCGCTCGACCGACGCGTGGCGTGCGGCGGATCGCCTCGGCGTCGCGCGTCAGTAGCCGACCGAGTAGAAGCTGATCCGCTTGCAGCCGTCGAGCTTGTAGTGCGGCTTGGCGTGGTGGCTCGTGAAGACGACGATGTTCGGGTTTTCGCAGTGGATCACGCCGGAGCCCTCGTGCGCGTGCACGACGGTCGCCGGGTTGGTCCCCGTCCACACGTAGTTGACCGTGTCGTTGGAGTAGATGAAGTTCTTGCCGTTGCCCGCGTGGATCACGGCCGTCTGGCGCGCCGGCCAGCCCGAGGGGTGGTAGTCGCCCCAGATCACATCTCCCGAGTCGCCGCCGTAGATCGTGTCGTCGCCGTAGCCGCCGAGCAGGTAGTTGTGCCTGCCGTTGACCCCGTAGAGCGTGTTCGTCCGGCCGGCCGGTCCGTGGTCCATCACGAGGTGCTCGTTGCGCGGCCAGCCGGCGTGGCTGGTCATCGCGACGGCCGACTGGGCGAGCATGCCGACGAGCGCCAGCACGAGCAGGTCGAGCACGGCGAGCAGCGCCACTGGTCGCACACCGGACGGGGCACGGGGGAGGCGCAGTCGGCGCTGCACGCGGCCGACGTCGTCCCTTGCGGGGCCGGCTGGCCCCGCGAACGAGGGCATCTGGGCGTAGCGGAGGGTCGTGGTCATCTGAGGAGTGGGGTTGGAGGGTTCGTTTGTGGTCATCGTCGTTTCAGGGGTTACCCAGGAGAACACGCGAGGACACTCGGATATGCGGCCACCGTCCGGGACGCGCGGCGCGGCGGGTGTGCTACCGCGCCGTTGCGCGCGCCTTCGGTGCGCGCTGCCGCTAGGGTGGCGTGCGATGCCGCTGATTCCAATGGTCATCGAGCGCACGGCGCGCGGCGAGCGCGAGTTCGACATCTACTCGCGCCTGCTCAACGAGCGGATCATCTTCCTCGGCACGCCGATCGACGACCAGGTCGCGAACCTCGTGGTGGCGCAGCTCCTTCACCTGGAGAGCCAGGACCCGGAGAAGGACATCTCGATCTACATCAACTCGCCCGGCGGCTCGATCTACTCGGGCCTGGCGATCTACGACACGATGAACTTCGTCAAGCCCGACATCGCGACGATGGTCGTCGGCGTGGCGATGTCGATGGGCTCGCTGCTGCTGGCCGGCGGCACCAAGGGCAAGCGCGCGGCGCTGCCGAACTCGCGCATCCTGATCCACCAGCCCTCGGCCGGCTTCCAGGGCCAGTCGACGGACATCGAGATCCACGCCCGCGAGATCCTCAAGGTGCGCGAGCGGATCGATCAGATCTACGCCGAAGCGACGGGCAAACCGGAGGCGGAGGTGCGCGAGGACATGGAGCGCGACCGCTTCTTCAACGCGGAGCAGGCCAAGGAGTACGGCCTGATCGACCGCGTGCTCGAGAGCCACTGACCAGCAGCAGCGGACGATGTCGGCGCTGAGCACACGGGAGCGCTGGGCGCTGCTGCTGATCGCGCTGCTGACGGCGCTCGCCGGAGTGGCCGACTACGGCAAGTGGGCGGCCGTCCCTCGCTTCGCGATTGCGACGGTCGCGCTCGCGGGCCTCGCGTGGGTCGTGTCGTTCGCCACCGAGCAGCTCGGCGAGCGCTTCGGCCCAGGCGTCACGGGCGTGCTGCAGTCGACGCTCGGCAACCTGCCCGAGCTGTTCGTCGTGATCTTCGCGCTGCAGAAGGGCGAGCTGCTCGTCGCGCAGACGGCGATCGTCGGCTCGGTGCTGGCCAATGGCCTGCTCGTGCTCGGGCTCGTGATCGTGGTCGGCGCGCGCCGCTCGCCGGACAACGTGATGCGCTTCTCAAAGCGCCTGCCCAGAGACACGGCCACGCTCCTGCAGGTGACCGTCTTCATCATCGTGCTGCTCGGGCTCTCGCTCGCCGCGCACGACCCGGCGAGCCATCACGTCAAGGCGATCTCGGCGGTCGGCGCAGTCTGCCTGCTGGTCGTCTACCTCGCGTGGGTCGTGCCCTACCTGCGCTCCGACAAGGCGCCCCGGGTGGGGGAGACGGCGGAGCCCGGCAACGAGGCCAAACAGGATGAGCCCACGCAGGAGGCCGAGCACGGCCCGCGGCTGCCGCTCGGCCTGACCCTGGCCATGCTGCTCGGCGCGGGCGCCGCGTCGGCGTTCGTGTCGGACTGGTTCGTCAACGGCCTGAAGCCGGCGATCGAGCAGTTGCACGTCTCCCAGGCCTTCGCCGGCCTCGTGATCGTCGCGATCGCGGGCAACGCCGTCGAGAACGTCGCCGGGCTCGTGCTCGCCTGGAAGGGTCGCTCCGATCTCGCCATCTCGGTCGTGAAGAACTCGGTCGCGCAGATCGCGGCCTTCCTGTTCCCACTGCTCGTGCTGATCTCATTCGCGCTGAGCACGGCGCTGACGTTCTCGCTCGCGCCTGTCTACATCGGCGCGCTGCTGCTGACCACGCTCGCGCTCGCGCAGGTCACCGGCGACGGCGAGGCGGCCGAGTTCGAGGGCTGGGCGCTCGTCGCCCTCTACGTGATCCTCGGCACGCTCACGTTGTACGAGTAGCTGGCCGTCCTCCTTTCTAAAATTAAAAATGAGATTGAGCCGTGGTTCGCCGAGCCTGCCACGGCCGTCGCAGGGGGCCGACAGAAACAGCTCGAGCGTCGCGCGAGGAGCGTGTTGGCAGCGCGCCGGAGAAGGTCGCCCCCCCCGGCCCCGCAAGCGCGCTAAACTCACTCCTACCTCGCGTCTGGGCGGGGTTTTTCTTCGTCCGGACCCGGAATGCAAACCTTTTACGCAGGGATTAGACATGGCCCGCGGAGACGTTCGGATCGCTATCACCCTCGCTTGCGAGGAGTGCAAGCGCCGCAACTACCAGACGAATAAGAGCAAGCGCAACAACCCCGATCGCATCGGGCTGCGCAAGTACTGCCGTTGGTGTCGCAAGCACACCAGCCATCGGGAGACTCGCTAGCGCGGGAGCGCAGCTCGTGGCCCGTGACCGCAAACGTGCAAAGCAGCGTCGCCAACGGCGCGCCCCTGGCTCGCGCCATTCTCCGGCCACCCAGCCGACCCGCTCGGATGTGCCCGGCGCGCTCGACCACGCCTCGGGCGAGGCCGACGAGTTCGAGGCAGCGCTCGTCGCGGGTGCCGGCGGCGTTCCAGTCGAGCCCGATGCGCCGACCGGCGACTACGTCGACGCCAGCATCGCCTCCGACGGCGACGTCGACACCGAGCACCTCTCCGAGGGCGAAGTCGAGGCCGAGGCTCTCTCCGAGGGAGACATCGGCGCCGACGAGCTGCAGGAACCTGCCGGCAGCCCCGCACGCAGGGCACCCGGCGGCGGCGACGGCAGCGGCGTCACGCCCGAGCAGGCCTCCGGTGCGCCGATCCGCGGCGGCAACCGCGTGCTCGCCTTCTTCCGCGCCAGCTGGGCAGAGCTTCAGCGCGTCCAGTGGCCCGATCGCCGGCAGGTCACGCAGGCCACGGCCGTCGTGCTCGGCTTCGTCGCCATCGCCGGGGCCTACCTCGGCCTCGCCGATTTCGTTGCAAAGGAACTCGTCGAATTCATCTTGTGACGCTCGTCGTCACCCCGTAACACCTCTCAGGAGCTTCTGAATGTTTCGTTGGTACGTCGTGAACACTTACTCGGGTCACGAGAACAAGGTCAAGCACAACCTCGAGCACCGCGTCGTCTCGCTCGGTCAGCAGCGCGCCGTGCGCAACGTCGTCGTGCCCACCGAGTCCGTGTCCGAGATGAAGGACAACCAGAAGGTCACCGTCGAGAAGCGCACCATGCCCGGCTACGTGCTCGTCAACATGGAGCTCAACGAGGACTCCTGGGGCGTCGTCAAGGGCACCCCCGGCGTGACCGGCTTCGTCGGCGCCTCCCAGGAGCCCGTACCGCTCACGCAGGTCGAGGTCGACCGGCTGCTGCACAAGGAGGTCGCCACGGCCACCCGCACGCGCGCCCAGTTCACGATCGGCGAGTCCGTCAAGGTCGTCTCCGGCCCGCTGTCAGACTTCTCCGGCGAGATCTCCGAGATCAACGACGACGCTGCCAAGCTCAAGGTGCTGGTATCAATCTTCGGTCGCGAGACTCCAGTCGAAGTGTCCTTCGATCAAGTGAAGAAGCTGTGAGCGGAGCGAACAGCGACCAAGCACGCCCGGAAGGCGGGCGGTGCTTCAATACGCGGGCCTGGACGGTCCGCGGAGGTACTCAATAAATGGCTAAGAAGGTTCTGACAACGATCAAGCTGCAAGCCAACGCCGGCCAGGCCAGCCCTGCGCCGCCCGTCGGCCCTGCGCTGGGCCAGCACGGGATCAACATCATGGAGTTCTGCAAGGCCTTCAACGCGCAGACCCAGAGCGAAACGGGCACGGTCATCCCGGTCGTCATCACCGTCTACGAGGACCGCTCGTTCACGTTCATCACCAAGACCCCGCCCGCCGCCGTGCTGATCCGCCAGGCGATCAAAATCAACAAGGGCTCGGGCGAGCCCAACCGCGTCAAGGTCGGCACGATCACCCAAGCCCAGCTGCGCGAGATCGCCGAGCGAAAGCTGCAGGACCTCAACGCGCACGACGTCGACCAGGCCGCCAAGATCATCGCCGGGACCGCCCGCAGCATGGGCGTGGACGTGGCCTCATGAGCTCGCACGGCAAGCGCTACGCCGAGGACCTCGGCAAGGTCGACCGCGACCGCGAGTACGAGCCGGCCGAGGCCGTATCGCTCGTGCGCAGTCTCGCCAACGCCAAGTTCGACGAGTCGATCGAGGTCCACGTGCGCACCGGCCTCAACGTGCGCCACGCCGACGAGCAGCTGCGCGGCACGATCGCGCTGCCCAACGGCGTCGGCAAGGACGTCAAGGTCGCCGTCTTCGCGCAGGGCCCCAAGGTCGCCGAGGCCGAAGGCGCCGGCGCCGACGTCGTCGGTGGCGAGGACCTGGCCAAGCGGATCGAGGAGGGCTTCGACGAGTTCGACGTCGCCATCGCCACGCCCGACATGATGTCCGTCGTCGGTCGCCTCGGGCGCATCCTCGGACCGTCCGGCAAGATGCCCAACCCGAAAGTCGGCACCGTCACGATGGACGTCGCCAAGGCCGTCGAGGAGTCCAAGTCGGGCAAGGTCGAGTACCGCACCGACCGCACCGCGATCGTGCACCTCGTGATCGGCAAGGCCAGCTTCGGCGAGGAGCAGCTGCTCGAGAACTACGCCGCAGTCGTCGAAGAGCTCGTGCGCGCCAAGCCGGCCGTCGCCAAAGGTCGCTACCTGCGCTCGATCACGATCACCTCGACGATGGGTCCCGGCGTCAAGGTCGACCCGAGCCGCACGCGAGAACTCACCGGCGAGCCCGCCGCCGCTTAGCGGCGCGCCTGCGGCACCCGCCGCGAGCGGCTACACTCCGCCGAGCAAAACGCACCGCCCGAGACCCTCGGCGCCGGCGATCGATCGGATACCGGAGAAGACCGAGGCAGGTTGGAGCGAGCAGTAGCCGCGGTTCTGACCGCGCTCTCTCGTCTGCCTGCATGGGCAAACCGAAACTTCGAGAGCGACGGAAACCAATGAACCGAGAGCAGAAGGCTGTGGCGATCGAGGAGATCGCGACCCACATCGACGAGTCGCACGCGATCTTCGCCGTCGACTACCGCGGCATCTCCGTACCGCAGGTCGCCGAGCTGCGCGCCAAGCTGCGCGACGCCGACGCGACGTTCAAGGTCGTCAAGAACTCGCTCACCGAACGCGCCGCCGACCAGGCCGGCGCCGAGACGCTGAAGGAATACCTCGCCGGGCCGACCGCGCTGACGTTTGTGCGCGGCGACGTTGCGATGGCCGCCAAGGCGATCGCCGACTACGCCAAAGCCACCCAGTTGCTCCCGTTCAAGGGCGGGCTGATGGACGGCGCCGTGCTCGACGTCGATCAGCTCCGCTCGCTCTCGCGCCTGCCCTCGCGCGAAGTGCTCTACGGCCAGCTCGTCGGCGTCGTCGCCTCGCCCGTCACCGGCGTCGTGCGCAGCCTCGCCGCGCTGCTCGGCGGCCTCGCCTCCGCGCTCGGCCAGGTGCAGCAGAAGAAGGAGTCCAGCGAGATCCCCGCCGGCGACGCGCCCGCTGCTGAGGCGGCACCTGCCGCAGAGACAGACGCGCCCGCAGCCGACGAGGCCGCGCCTGCCGAGGAGCCCGCCGCAGAGGCAGAGGCTCCCGCGAGCGAGGACGCGCCTGCGGCAGAGGAGCCCGCTGCCGAGGAGCCGGTCGCCGAGGTCGCCGCCGAGACCGAGGCCGCGCCCGAGGAGGCACTCGCCGAGGAGCCGGCGGCCGAGGCCCCAGCCGACGCCACCGAGGCCGAGGACAAAGCTGAGCCGGCGAACGAGCCGGCGCAAGAGAACGAAAACCAGGCGGACGCATCGGCTGAGGCCGAGCAGGACCCCGCCGATGCGAATCCCACCAAGGAGGACTGAACAAGATGGCAACCAGCACCCAAGATTGGATCGAGGAGCTCAAGGGCATCTCCGTGCTCGAGCTCGCCGAGCGCATCAAGGCGCTCGAGGAGGAGTTCGGCGTCTCGGCTGCGGCCGTGGCAGCGCCCGTCGCGGCGGCAGGCGGCGGCGGCGGAGGCGGCGGCGACGCGGCAGCCGAGGAAGAGGGCGGCACCGTCGACGTGATCCTCGCCGGCGCAGGCGACAAGAAGATCCAGGTGATCAAGGTCGTGCGTGCAGCCACCGGTCTCGGCCTGAAAGAGGCCAAGGCGCTCGTCGACGAGGCTCCCAAGCCCGTCAAGGAGGGCGTCGAAAAAGAGGAGGCCGACAAGCTCAAGCAGGAACTCGAGGAGGCTGGGGCTTCCGTCGAGGTCAAGTAGCGCTGCGCCGAGGCGTCGTAGGGTCGCGGCTTCGCGGGCGACCTCCGACGCCTCGGCTCCGCTTCGCACGGGCAGGCGTCCGACGATCGACTCCAGCCCATCCGCCACTGCAGGAACGACGGCCCCGTCCAGCGCGGGGCCGTTCGTCTGCTCGGGTCCGTTCAGCGGAGGCTCGGGAACAGCGGCCGGCGCGGCGGTCGATGATGTAGAACGGGACCGTGCTCCCGAATCGCTCGGTTCCCTCCAGCACGGTCATTCCCGAACTCGTCTACGACGACGTCGAGCGGGCCGTCGAGTGGCTGTGCCAGGCGTTCGGCTTCGCCGTCCGCTGGCAGGCGGGTGACCATCGCGCGCAGCTCCACGTGGGCGACGGCGCCGTCGTCGTGCGCGATCGCCCACCCGACGTCGACGCCGGCGCGGCCATGCCCGGGGCTTGCTCGTCGGTGCTCGTGCGTGTGGAGGACGTCGACGCCCGGTTCGCCCGCGCGGTCGCGTGCGGAGCCCAGGTGGTGCGGGGGCTTCGCGACCATCCCTACGGCGAGCGGCAGTGCACCGTGGAGGACCTGGCCGGCCATCGCTGGACCTTCACGCAGTCGATCGCCGACGTCGCTCCCGAGCAATGGGGCGGCGTATCGGTCGACCTCTCCTAGCAATCCAGCCGCTGCGGCTTCGCCCGCGTCTTTAGATTTCGCTCACATTCGCCGTTTTTCCGGTAAAGTCCCACCCGCTGGCCAATAGCCGCAGCCGCCCAGAGGCACGACGCCGCGCCACATACGCGGAAGTCGAGGGCGGGGTCCGTGAGCGTCAGCAGCCCACTTCAGGGCGTCGATGGCCTGTGCTATCTTTACGAGTCGCGCTTCGCCGCGCTCCTCTGCCCGTTTCTCGCCCTCCGAAGGAGTCGTTTCTTGGCCGCTGCAGATGCTCTCCGGACGCGCCGCACTTTCGCGCGCCTCAACAAGACCGTCGATGTACCCAACCTGATTGACATCCAGCGCCGCTCGTTTCAGTGGCTGACCGACCCCGAGAAGGGTGGTCTGCGTGAGACGATCGACGACATCTCGCCAATCGAGGACTACACGGGCAACCTCGCCGTGCAGTTCGGCGAGTTCGTCTTCGACGAGCCCGTCGCGTCGCTCGAGCAGTGCCGCGAGAAGGATCTCACCTACGCACGCCCGCTGACCGTCACGGTCGCCTTCATCAACCGTGAGACGGGCGAGATCCGCGAGCAGTCCGTCTTCATGGGCGACTTCCCGTGGATGACCGAGCGTGGCACGTTCGTGATCAACGGCACCGAGCGCGTCGTCGTGACGCAGCTCGTGCGCTCGCCGGGCGCCTACCTGATGGAGCCCAAGGACCGCGAGAAGCAGGTCTTCATCGCCAACCTGATGCCGGCCCGCGGCTCGTGGCTCGAGCTCGAGATCGACAAGAAGGGGAAGGTCTTCGTCCGCATCGACCGTAAGCGCAAGCTCCCGGTGACGGTGCTGCTGCGCGCGATGGGCTACGCGACCGACGAGGAGATCCTGCGGCTGTTCGAAAACTCGCTCTACATCCGCAACACGATCGACGCCGACACCGAGGTCACGCGCACCGAAGACGGCGCGCTGATCGAGCTGTTCAAGAAGCAGCGTCCGGGCGAGCCGCCGAGCGTCGACAACGCCAAGGCGCTGCTCAACCAGCTGTTCTTCGACCCCAAGCGCTACGACCTGACCCGCGTCGGACGCTACAAGCTCAACTCGCGCCTGAAGCAGTCGACCGACCTCGACGTGCGCACGCTGACCAAGGACGACATCGTCGCCCTGATCCAAGAGCTCGTGCGCCTGCCGAAGATCCTCGGCATTCCCGAGGACGGCGAGGTTGAGATCAAGGACTACGCGGCCGAGGCGATGAGCATGCCGCGCGAGCCCGTCGCCGAGCACCTCGACGAGTACGAGCACTTCGGCAACCGCCGCCTGCGCACCGTCGGCGAGCTGATCCAGGAGGCCTTCCGCATCGGCCTCTACCGGATGGAGCGCGTCGTGCGCGAGCGCCTGACGACTGAGGACGCCGACACGATCACGCCGCAGACGATCATCAACATCCGTCCCGTCGTGGCCGCGCTGAAGGAGTTCTTCGGCTCCTCGCAGCTCTCGCAGTTCATGGACCAGACGAACTCGTTGGCCGGGCTCACCCACCGCCGACGCCTCTCGGCGCTCGGCGCCGGAGGCCTTACGCGCGAGCGCGCGCCGATCGAGGTGCGCGACGTGCACCCGACCCACTACGGGCGCATGTGCCCGATCGAGACCCCCGAGGGACCGAACATCGGCCTGATCGGCTCGCTCTCCTCGTTCGCCGAGGTTTCCGAGTACGGCTTCGTCACGACCCCCTACCGGGTGGTCAAGGACGGCGTCGTCACCGAGGAGATCGTGCGCCTGGACGCGACCCAGGAAGAGGAGCTCCTGATCGCGCAGGCCAACACGCCGGTCGACTCGAAGACGGGCAAGCTGAAGGGCTCGGAGATTCTCTGCCGCACGCAGGCCGGCCAGTACGTCACGGTCGGTCCGAAAGACGTCCACCTCGTCGACGTCTCGCCCGAGCAGATCTGGTCGGTCGCCACGGCGATGATCCCGTTCCTCGAGCACGACGACGCCAACCGCGCGCTGATGGGCTCGAACATGCAGCGCCAGGCCGTGCCGCTGTTGAAGACCGACGCACCGCTCGTCGGCACCGGCATGGAGCGCCGCGCGGCGCTCGACACCGGCGACGTGCTGTTGTCGAAGACGACCGGCACGGTCGATTACGTCGACGCCGACCAGATCGTGGTGCAAACGTCTACCGGAGGTGGCAAGCAGGAGTACGAGCTGCAGAAGTTCATGCGCTCCAACCAGGGCACGTTGATCCACCACAAGCCGAGGGTCTCCAGCGGCCAGAAGGTCAAAGCGGGCGACGTGCTCGCCGACGGCTCCTCGACCGACCGCGGCGAGATGGCCCTCGGCAAGAACCTGATGGTCGCCTTCATGTCCTGGGAGGGCTACAACTTCGAGGACGCGATCATCCTCTCCAAGCGTCTCGTGCAGGACGACGAGCTCACCTCGATCCACATCGAGGAGTACGAGATCGACGCGCGCACGACGAAGCTCGGCGAGGAGGAGATCACGCGCGACATCCCCAACCGCTCGGAGGAGTCGCTGCGCAACCTCGACGACCGCGGCATCGTCCGCGTCGGCGCCGAGGTGATCTCAGGCGACCTGCTCGTGGGCAAGGTCACGCCGAAGGGCGAGACCGAGCTGACGGCCGAGGAGAAGCTGATCCGCGCGATCTTCAAGGAGAAGGCGCGCGAGGTGCGCGACACCTCGCTGAAGGTGCCCCACGGCGAGGGTGGCGTCGTGATCGACGTGAAGACCTTCAGCCGTGACGCCGGCGACGACCTGCCGCCGGGCGTCAACGACCTCGTGCGCGTGTTCGTCGCGAAGAAGCGCAAGATCTCCGAGGGCGACAAGCTCGCGGGCCGCCACGGCAACAAGGGTGTGATCTCGAAGATCGTCGACCAGCAGGACATGCCGTTCCTCGAGGACGGCACGCCGGTCGACGTGATCCTCAACCCGCTGGGCGTGCCTTCGCGCATGAACGTCGGGCAGATCCTCGAGACGCACCTCGGCTGGGCCGCCGCGCAGGGCTGGTACGACGACGGTACCGTGGCCTACAAGGAAGCCCACGAGAACGGCGGCAACGGCAAGGTCTACGTGGCCACACCGGTGTTCGACGGCGCGACCGTCGCAGACGTGGACACGGCGCTGGTGAAGTGGCAGGACGCGCACACCGGCCGCATCCGCATGGACGTCGACAAGTCGCGGCGCGACGGCGAGCAGGCCTCGGGCAAGATGACGCTGTTCAACGGTCGCACCGGCGAGCCGTTCGAGGAGCAGGTGACGGTGGGCTACATGTACATCCTCAAGCTCCTGCACCTCGTCGACGACAAGATCCACGCTCGCTCGACGGGCCCCTACTCGCTCGTCACCCAGCAGCCGCTGGGCGGCAAGGCGCAGTTCGGCGGTCAGCGCTTCGGTGAGATGGAGGTCTGGGCGCTCGAGGCATTCGGCGCCGCCTACACGCTGCAGGAGATGCTCACGATCAAGTCCGACGACACGGTCGGGCGCGTGAAGGCATACGAGGCGATCGTCAAGGGCGAGAACATCGCCGAGCCGTCGATCCCGGAGTCGTTCAAGGTCCTGCTCAAGGAGATGCAGTCGCTCGCGCTCGACGTGAACGTCGTCTCCGAGGAGGGTCAGCGCGCGGAGATCCGCGACGAAGACGACGACCTCCTGCGCGCAGCCGAGGAGCTCGGCATCGACCTCTCGGGCGTACGCGCCCTGAGCGGCGACGCCGCCGACGAGGCCGTCGAGGGCGAGGACGCCACCGACGCCGAGCCGTCGGCCAACGGCTCCAACGGCTCAGACCCCGAGGCGGAGGCCGGCGCCGAGGCGCCGCTCGACCTCGAGGCGCTCGAGGAGCTCAGCGAGGACGCACCAGAGGTGGCAGAGACGTAGTCGATGGCGCCGGCGCCGCGCGCGGCGCACGGGGCCAAGGCCCCGGAAGGCGGTTCTCAGCAGCCCCGCAGCAGCACCGCAGCACCGACCAGATCCGATTCACCCGCGAGCGAAAGCTAGAGCCACATGATCGACATCAACAACTTCGACGCCATCGAGATCAGCCTCGCCTCCTCCAAGCAGATCCGCAGCTGGAGCTCCGGCGAGGTGATCAAGCCCGAGACGATCAACTACCGCACGCTGAAGCCCGAGAAGGACGGGCTCTTCTGCGAGCGCATCTTCGGTCCGACGAAGGACTGGGAGTGCTACTGCGGCAAGTACAAGCGCGTCCGCTACAAGGGCATCGTCTGCGAGCGCTGCGGCGTGGAGGTCACGCGCTCGAAGGTTCGCCGTGAGCGCATGGGCCACGTAGACCTGGCCGCCCCGGTCAGCCACATCTGGTTCTTCAAGGGCGTCCCGAGCCGGATCGGCTATCTGCTCGACATGGCCCCCAAGGAACTGGAGAAGGTCCTCTACTTCGCCGCATCGATCGTCACGTGGGTCGACGACGAGGCACGCACGAAGGACATCGACTCCTTGGAGAAGGAGGTCAACAAGGTGCTCGACGCCTACGCGGCCGAGCGCGAGGAGCGCGTGCTGGAGCTGCAGGAGTCGCTCAAGCGCCGTGAGAAGTACCTGCAGAACGGCAAACAGACCCACTTCAACGACGAAGACCACCTGTGGGCGGACTCGCTCGACGTCAACCTCTCGAAGATCTCCGACGAGGAGCGCGAGAAGCTGACCAAGGAGCTGACGAAGGCCTTCGAGGCCGACATCGCCGACACCGAGGCCTACATCGAGGACGCAGCCGAGCGCATGCGCAACGTGTGGGAGCTGTTCAAGACGATGGAGCCCAAGCAGATCGAGCACGACGAGGCGACCTTCCGCGAGCTGAAGGAGCGCTTCGGCTCCTCCTACGGCTTCGGCGAGTACTTCCGTGGCGGTATGGGCGCCGAAGCGGTTCGCGACCTGCTCCAGCAGGTCGACCTCGAGGCCGAAAGGATCGAGCTCGAGGACCAGGTCAAGACGGGCAAAGGCCAGAAGCAGGCCCGAGCGGTCAAGCGCCTGAAGGTCGTCTCGGCCTTCATCCAGTCCGGCAACAAGCCGGAGATGATGGTGCTCGACGCGGTGCCCGTGATCCCGCCGGAGCTGCGCCCGATGGTGCAGCTGGACGGCGGGCGCTTCGCGACGTCCGACCTCAACGACCTCTACCGCCGCGTGATCAACCGCAACAACCGCCTCAAGCGGCTGCTCGACCTCGGCGCGCCGGAGATCATCGTCAACAACGAGAAGCGCATGCTGCAGGAGGCCGTCGACGCGCTGTTCGACAACGGTCGCCGCGGCCGCCCGGTCACCGGGCCGGGCAACCGTCCGCTGAAGAGCCTCTCGGACATGCTCAAGGGCAAGCAGGGGCGCTTCCGCCAGAACCTGCTCGGCAAGCGCGTGGACTACTCGGGCCGTTCGGTGATCGTCGCCGGGCCGTACCTGAAGCTGCACCAGTGCGGGCTGCCGAAGATCATGGCGCTCGAGCTGTTCAAGCCGTTCATCATGGCCCGCTTGGTCGAGCGCAAGTCGGCGCAGAACATCAAGGCGGCCAAGAAGATGGTCGACTCGATGATCGGCGAGGTGTGGGACGTGCTCGAGGAGGTCATCCACGAGCACCCGGTGCTGCTCAACCGCGCGCCGACGCTGCACCGTCTGGGCATCCAGGCGTTCGAGCCGCTGCTCGTCGAGGGCAAGGCGATCCAGGTCCACCCGCTCGTCTGTCACGCGTTCAACGCCGACTTCGACGGCGACCAGATGGCAGTGCACCTGCCGCTTTCGGCGGAGGCGCAGGCGGAGGCGCGCATCCTGATGCTCTCCTCCAACAACATCCTCTCGCCGGCTCACGGCGCGCCGCTGGCGACGCCGACGCAGGACATGATCCTCGGCGCCTACTACCTGACCTACGGGCCGGAAGCGGACGAGCTGTCGAAGATCGACCGCGCGACCCACGAGCCGCGACCGCACGTGTTCCGCACCGCGCAGGAGGCCGAGCTCTCCTACGAGGGCGGCGTGGTCAAGCTGCACGACATCGCCGAGTTCCGCCCCTACGGGCGCGAGGGCGGCCACGTGCTGACGACGATCGGGCGGATCATCTACAACGACCGCATCGAGCGTGCGCTGGCCGAGGCGCTGGGCGACGAGTTCGACGCGTCGAAGTACGTGTTCGTCAACCAGTCGATGAAGAAGCGCGACACGACGCGGCTGATCGACGTGCTCGTGCAGACATACGGCGCGACGACGATCTCGCTCGTGCTCGACGCGTTCAAGGACCTCGGCTTCAAGTACGCCACGCAGGCGGGGATCACGATCTCCAAGAACGACGTGGTCGTGCCGCCGAGCAAGCAGAAAATCCTCGACAGCTACGAGGCAGCAGGTCGGCGAGATCTCAGACCAGTACGACATGGGCCTGATCACGCAGGAGGAGCGCCACGAGGCGGTCGTCGAGAAGTGGAACGCGGCGACCGACGAGGTCGCCGACGCGATGGTCGCCAACCTCGAGACGCTCAACCCGATCTTCATGATGGCCAACTCGGGTGCGCGTGGCTCGTTCAAGCAGATCCGCCAGCTCGCCGGCATGCGTGGCCTGATGGCCAACCCGAAGGGTGAAATCATCGAGCGCCCGATCAAGGCCAACTTCATGGAGGGCCTGTCGGTGCTCGAGTACTTCATCTCCACGCACGGCGCGCGAAAGGGTCTCGCCGACACGGCTCTGCGTACGGCCGACTCCGGCTACCTCACGAGGCGTCTGGTCGACGTCGCGCAGGACGTGATCATCCGCGAGGCCGACTGCGGCACCGAGGACCACATCGAGATGCCCGTGTTCAAGGACGGCGGCGAGCCCAACGACGGCCTCGTCGGGCGTGTCGCTGCGCTGGACATCACGACCAAGCGCAACCGGATGCTCGCCGAGCAGGGTTCGGAGATCGGGCGCGCCCAGCTCGCCGACATGGTCGAGGCGTTCACCGACGACCACGAGAAGGGCAACGAGATCACGGTGCCCGTGCGCTCGGTGCTGAAGTGCGAGGCGCAGAGCGGCGTGTGCCAGGCGTGCTACGGCCGGGCGATGGCGACCGGCGCGCTCGCGCAGATCGGCGACGCCGTGGGCATCATCGCGGCCCAGTCGATCGGCGAGCCCGGCACGCAGCTGACGATGCGTACGTTCCACACCGGCGGCGTCGCCGGTGCGGACATCACGCACGGTCTGCCGCGTGTGGTCGAGCTGTTCGAGGCGCGCAAGCCGAAGGGCCTGGCGAAGATCGCCGAGCAGGATGGCGTCGTCTCGATCGAGGAGACCGACAAGGCGCTGACCGTCGTGATCACCGACGAGGCCGGCGAGGAGCACCGTCACTCCTTCCCGCGCCGCACGCGGCTGTTCGTCAGCCAGGGCGAGAAGATCATCGCCGGCAAGCAGCTCAACGAGGGGTCGGTCTACCCGCACGAGCTGCTGGCGATCCGTGGACGCACCGACACCGAGGTCTACCTGGTGAAAGAGGTCCAGGAGGTCTACAAGTCCCAGGGCGTCGACATCAACGACAAGCACATCGAGCTGATCGTTCGCCAGATGCTGAAGAAGGTGCGGGTCGACCAGAAGGGCGACACCGACTACCTGCCCGGGCAGTTCGTCGACCGCTTCGAATTCGCCAAGGTCAACGACGAGATCGTCAACAAAAAGGGTGAGGCCGCGCAGTTCGAGGACATCATCCTCGGCATCACCAAGGCCTCGCTGAACACGGACTCGTTCCTCTCGGCGGCCTCCTTCCAGGAGACCACCGAAGGTGCTGACCGACGCGGCGCTCGAGGGCAAGACGGACCGCCTCAACGGCCTCAAGGAGAACGTGATCATCGGCAAGCTGATCCCGGCCGCCACCGGCCTGAAGCGCTACCGGCGGATCGAGATCGAACCGTCCGAACCGCTGCCGCGCGCGATCGACGACGTCGGCCTGCTCGACCAGGACGAGATCGCAGCCGAGCTCGGGCTCTCCGGCGGCGAGAGCTTCGGCGGAGGCTACGGCCAGGAGTTCGACGCCGATCTTGCATCGCTGGAGAAGATCGGCGCCGGCGACACCGACCCGGGCTTCGTCGAGGAGCTCGCCGAGCTCGAGGTTCCCGAGGAGCCGAGCGGGGAGTAGGCAGGTTGCGGGGAGGCGCGATCGCGCCTCCCCGGCCGAGCCACCGCGGCCCGCCGGGTCGCCCCGTCCTCCGGCGGGCGCGCCGTCGGTGAGGACATTCTCAGGAGCTGTGCCGCACCTTTCGGGCCGGCACGATGTTGCTGGGCCAGATGACGAACGCCGCCGGCATCACGCGCCGCTCGCTCATGCTCGCCGCCGGCGGCGCGCTCGCAGGGCACCTTGCCCGGCCGGCCGGCGCGCTTGCGGCGCTTGCCGATCCGCCGGCGCCGACGCTCGGCGAGCAGTCGCTCGGTTGGCTCGCGCCGGGCACGCGCACGGTCACGCTGCAGCGCAACGCCGACCTGCTCGGCCTCGCCTGGCGCGGCTCGCCGCACACGCCGGTGCAGTTGCGCTTCCGCGACGCACGCGGCCGCTGGAGTGCGTGGGCATCGGCTTCGGCCGCCTCGCACGGCCCTGACCTCGGCACGCCCGGCACACCCGCCGGGCTCGGCACGCCTGGCCCGGCGGGCGCCGTCGTCGGTGAGCCGGTCTGGACGGGCGGCACGACGCTCGTGCAGCTGCGCAGCGACCGCGCGCTCGCCGGGGCGCGCCTGCATACGGTCGACGTGAGCGGTGGCCTCGGGGCGCTCGCCGTCGCGCGCGCAGCGTCGCGCAGCTCGCCCGCACGGCTTGCGGCGGCCTCGCTGCCGCTCGCCACGCCCGCGCTGCAGGCAGGCCCCGGTCAGCCGCCGATCATCGCTCGCTCGGCATGGGCACGCGGCTCGGCGCCGCCCAAGGTCGCGCCCGAATACGGCGCCGTACGTCTTGCCTTCGTCCACCACACGGAGAACCCGAACGGCTACAGCGCGGGCGAGGTGCCGGCGATGCTGCGCGCGATCTTCGCCTTCCACCGCTACGTCCGCGGCTGGAACGACATCGGCTACAACTTCGTGATCGATGCCTTCGGGCGGATCTTCGAGGCCCGCGCCGGTGGCGTCGACGAGCCTGTCTCGGGCGCGCAGGCCGGCGGCTACAACCTCGTGTCGACCGGCGTCGCCGTGCTCGGCTCGTTCTCCTCGAGGCCGATCTCGCCGGCTGCGCGCCAAGCGCTCGCGCGCCTGCTCGCGTGGAAGCTCGCGCTGCACGGCGTGCCCGCGCAGGGGCGCGTGAGCGTTCGCGTCAACCCCGCCGGGGCCGGCTACAGCCGTTACCCGGCAGGCGCGCTCGTGGCGCTGCCGCGGGTCGCCGGGCACCGCGACGCGGACTCGACCGACTGTCCCGGGAGCGTCCTCTACGGCGAGCTCCCCGGCGTGCGGCGCTCAGTGCGCGGCCTGGCGCCGAACCCCGTGCGGGCGAGCCTCGCGCTGAGCGTCCCGCCCGGCCAGCTCTCGCCCGTGCTGAGGCCCCCCGGCGTCGCGCAGCCACCGGCCGACGAAGGTGCCGCACCCGCGGCACCCGTCACCACGCCGACGCTCAGCGGTGCGCTCGCGCTGCTCGACGGGACCCCGCTCGTGGACGCGACGGTCGCCGTGCAGCAGCGCAGCGTCGCGCGCCGCGGCGAGCTCGTACAGGAGAGCACGATCGCGCAAGCCGTCACCGACGCCGCCGGGAGCTGGTCGCTGCCGGTCGTGCTGACGCCCGCAAGCGGGCATGGCCAGATCGCGCTGCGCGCGCTCTACGCCGGTGCAGCGGCGGGCGCGGGAGGACCGGCCGGCGCCGGCGCCGCCGTCTCCGAACCGCTCACGCTCGCCGCAGCGGCTATCGCGCCGCAGCCCGTCCCGACGCCAACGCCCGCGACGCCGGCCGCGCCGGCCGCATAGTGGACGCTCAGTCCATTGCCAGGCCGTCGGCCCACTCGGCCAGGGCCGCCGCCTCGCGCTCGGTCAGCCCGTGCTCGGGGTCGGTCTGCACGAGCAGCGTCGGAGCCGGCCGGGCCTGCGCCCACTCGTGGCAGGCGGCGTTGAGCGCGTCGTCGATCCACGCCAGCGCCCGCTCGCCGGCGAACTCGTCGATCGCGGCGAGCTTCCAGTGCGCGTTTGCGCGCCCGACGCTTCGCTCGAAGCGCAGGAACGGCAGCGACGGCGGCAGGCCGAGCAGGTGGGGGAGGTGCTCGTTGGCCTTCTCCTCCCAGCCGCTGCACCAGACGAGCTCGAAATGCCGTTGCAGCTCCAGCAGGTGAGCGGCGGCCGTGGCCGAAAGAAAATGGGGCATGCCGTCGATCGAATGGAAAGAGCCGGTCCGCTCGGCGAAAGGACTCCCCGCCGCCGGGCCCGTGCCGCCGAACAGCGAGATCACGCCGTCGATGTCGATCAGCAGGAGGGGCTTGCCGGTGCCCGACCCGGGCTCTGAGCCGGCCTCCGGCTCGCGCGCCGCGCGACCGGCGCCGTCCTTGTGCGGATCGGCGCTTGAGAAACCTGAGATTTCTTTATCTGTCTCTTTAGTTTCCACGAAGGTATTGAGGGGTACTCTCCAGCGACGGCCGATACGCCGAACGTTGGGGGCAGGCAGTAAAGCAGCCGGTCACGACCGTCGATCCCCACTCACGCAGCTCTGAATCCCCCAACTTCTTCATGACCCTAGACCTCGGCATCCTCCTAGCGCTCGCCTGCGCCTTCGTCGCGAACCTCGGCTTCTTCTACAAGCACCGTGGCGCCAACTCGGTCGCCAAGGTCGACGTTCGCCACCCGTTCCGCTCCGCGCGCCAGCTGTACTCCTCGAAGTGGTTCACGATCGGCATGATCACGGCCACGATCAGCTGGGGCCTGCACGTGGCGGCGCTCGCGCTCGCGCCGATGTCCGTGATCCAGGTGGCACTCGCCGCCGGCGTGGTCTTCATCGCCGTGATGGCCGACCGCCTGTTCGGCTTCGAGGTCGGACGCAGGCAGTGGATCGGCCTCTCGCTGATGGCCGCCGGCCTGGCCGTGCTCGGCATCACCGCGCCGACGATGCACGGCGCGCACTCGCAGTTCTCGGTCGCCGCGATGATCGCCTTCGAGGCCGGTCTGTTCGGCCTCGGCGGTCTCTTGATCATGGGCCCCCGCATGGGTGGCCCCGTCGAGCACCACGGCGTCATGCTCGGCGCCGCCGCCGGCATCCTCTTCGGCGTCTCCGACACCGCGATCAAGGCGCTCACCGGCATCACCGGCGCCCACGGCTTCCTCGGCCTGCTGCTCAGCCCCTGGCTGATCGTCGCCGTCGCCGCATCGATCGTCGCCTTCTACGCCTCCGCACGCGGCCTGCAGGATGGAGACGCGGTCCCCGTGATCGCCGTCACCGGCACGGCCGCCAACATCGCCGGCATCACCGGCGGGATCCTCGTGTTCGGCGACCCGATGGCCGGCAGCCCGCTCGGAATCACGCTGCAGGCCGTCGCCTTCGTCGCCGTGATCGTCGCCGCCGCGATGATGCCCGCTCCGGTGCGTGCAGCCGGCGCAGCCGCAAGCGCTTAGCGCTGCTAGCATCCCGGGCCGTATGCCGACCACCTCTCAGCTCGTGCGCAAGGGTCGCGTGGCCCCGAAGAAGAAGCTCGCCACCCCTGGCCTGAAGTCTGGCGCCGGGCGCAAGAAGAAGGTCGCCGCCCCGCAGCGCCGCGGCGTCTGCACGCGCGTCTACACGACGACCCCGAAGAAGCCTAACTCCGCGCTGCGCAAGGTCGCGCGCGTGCGTATCTCCGGCTCGATCGAGGTCACTGCATACATTCCCGGCGAGGGTCACAACCTGCAGGAGCACTCCGTCGTGCTCGTCCGCGGCGGTCGCGTCAAGGATCTGCCTGGCGTCCGCTACAAGGTCGTGCGCGGCACGCTCGACGCGGCCGGCGTCAGCGACCGTAAGCAGGGCCGCTCGCAGTACGGCGTGAAGAAGAAGTAGATGCCCCGCCGCGCAGCTGCCCAGATCCGGCCGGTCGAGCCGGACCCCGTTCACCGCTCGAAGCTCGTCCAGCAGGTCATCAACAAGGTGATGCTCGACGGCAAGAAGTCGACGGCCGAGCGGATCGTCTACGACGCCCTCGCGCTGATCGGGGAGCGCTCCGACAAAGACCCGATCGAGTCGCTCGAGGCCTCGATCCGCTCGCTCACGCCCACACTCGAGGTCAAATCGCGCCGCGTCGGTGGAGCCACCTACCAGGTGCCCGTCGAGGTCGCCGCGCGCCGCGCGCGCACGCTCGCTGTGCGCTGGCTCGTCGAGTTCGCCCGCCAGCGTCGCGAGAAGACGATGGCGCAGCGGCTCGCCAACGAGCTGATGGATGCTCAGTCCCAGCAGGGTGGCGCTTACAAGCGCAAGGACGACATTTACCGCATGGCGCAGGCCAACAAGGCCTTCGCCCACTACCGCTGGTAGCGGGCCGGCGACACGGCGCGCTACTGCGTCCTCGGTCGCTCGCGTGCGAAGCACGCCACGCTCCCTGCGTCCTTGTATCGCTTGATCGCCGGTCCGCTACAGGCTGATCGCTGGCGACCCACGCCCCTGGGCGTTCTCGGCCTCGCCTGATCACCGGTCCGCTACTCGCTGATCGCTTCCGCCGCGACTCCGCCCTGCGTTCTCATAACCCTCCGCGATCGGTGGGCCTAATGTCCAGGGGGATGGACCGCGCCCGGTGGCGGGGGTAGTCTGCGAGCGATGCCTAGCGTGCGATCGACTGGGTTGGGGCGGGCGCTGCGCCTGCTCGCGGCCTGGCTGACTGCGCTTGCCTCGCTCGCTGCGGGGCCCTCGCTCGCGGGTGCGGCGCCGGCGCCGGGCACGATCGGGACGGTCGCGGGAGGGCCGGTGCTGGGGCCGGTCGCGGCGACGTCGGTCGGGCAGAGCCCGCAGATCGTGGCGGCGAGCCGCGCGGGCACGCCCTACGTCTACGTGCTCGACAGCTCCAACCATGTCGTCAACCGCATCGACGAGGGCAGCGGGCAGCAGGTGCTGTTCGCGGGCAACGGCGCGAGCGGCTCCTCCGCCGACGGCAGCGTCGCGGCGGGCGCCGCGCTGCTTCAACCGTGCGGTCTGGCGGTCGACGAAGCCGGCAACGTGTACATCGAGGAAGCGGCCTCGCGTGTTCGCGTCGTGCCGGCGAGCACGGGCACGCTGTTCGGCCAGGCGATGAGCGCCGGGCACATCTACACGGTCGCCGGGACCGGCGTTCCCGGCTTCGCGGGCGACGGCGGCCCGGCCACCAGCGCACAGTTCGATGCCCGCGCCTTCTTCGCACCGCCCGGGCAGATCGCGGTCGACGCGGAGGGCGACCTCGCGATCGCCGACAGCTTCGACAACCGCGTCCGCTTCGTCCCCGCCAAATCGGCCACCTACTACGGTCGCGCGATGACCGGCGGCGACATCTACACGCTCGCGGGCAACGGTGAAGCGACGTTTGGCGGCGACGGCGGCGCTGCGGGCGAAGCCAAGCTGAACGAGCCGCTCAGCGTCGGCTTCGACTCACTCAACAACCTCGCGATCGCCGACACGCAGAACGCGCGCGTTCGCTTCGTCTCGGCGAGCAGCAAAAGCCAGTTCGGCCAGTCGATGACAGTCGGTGCGATCTACACGATCGCGGGCAACGGCAAACAGGAATACGCCGGCGAGGGCGTCGCCGCGACGGGCGGTGGGCTGGAATTTCCCGACGGCGTCGCCTTCGACGCGGCTGGCAACCTGTTCCTCGCCGAAACGAACGGCGCTCGCATACGCGCGGTGGCGCGCGTCTCGGGCAATCTGTTCGGCGGACTGCGAACCGCCGGCGACATCTACACGGTCGCCGGTGACGGCAGCTTCGGGTTCTCGGGCGACGGCGGCTTCGCCGACGGCGCGCAGATCTCGACCGCTGAGAGCGTCGCGATCGACCAGGGCGGGAGTCTGCTGATCGCCGACGGCGGCAACGACCGCCTGCGGCTCGTGCCGTCCGCGACAGGGTCGCTGTTCGGAAGCTTCCGCGAAGAAGAGCACATCTACACGGTCGCCGGTAACGGCAGCGCCGGCTTCTCCGGCGACGGCGGTCCGGCGACCGGCAGCGAGCTTGCGACGCCGGTCGGCATCGCGGTCGCGCCGCAGGGCGGCTTCGCGGTGGCGGACTTCTTCAACAACCGCATTCGCTTCGTCTCCGCCGGCGCAGGCCTGTTCGGGCAGGCGATGAGCGCAGGAGACATGTACACGATCGCGGGCAACGGGACGGGCGGGTTCGGCGGCGACGGAGGGCCGGGCACGAGCGCCGAACTATTCGAGCCCGAGGACGTCGCCTTCGACGCCGCCGGCGACCTCGCGGTCGCCGACCGCTTCAACAACCGCGTGCGCTTCATGCCCGCCGCCTCGGGCACCTACTTCGGCCAGGCGATGAGCGCCGCGCACATCTACACGATCGCCGGGACCGGCAAAGGAGGGTTCGGCGGCGACGGTGGACTGGGACCCGCCGCCGAACTGCACGAGCCGTCGGGTGTCGCCTTCGACGCGGCCGGCGACGTGTTCATCGCGGACTCCGAAAACCAACGCGTGCGCTTCCTCCCAGCCGCCTCGGGAACCTACTTCGGCCAGGCTATGAGCGCCGCGCGCATTTACACGGTCGCCGGCAGCGGCAAAGCGGGCTTCGGTGGCGACGGCGGGCCGGCGAACGCCGCGGAACTGCAGAACGTGTGGTCCGTCGCTGCCGACGGCGCGGGCGACGTCGTGATCGCCGACCCCGGCAATGCGCGCGTGCGCTTCGTGCCGACGAGCGCGGGCAGCTTCTACGGCCAGGCCATGAGCGCCGCGCACATCTACACGATCGCCGGCAACGGCGGGACCGGATCCAGCGGCGACGGCGGGCCCGCGACGGCGGCGGAACTCGCGCCCCAGGGCGTCGCGCTCGACGCCGCCGGGGACGTGGCGATCGGCGACGAGCAGAACAACCGCGTGCGCCTGCTCGCAGCGCACGATGCGACGATGTTCGGGGTGTCGATGCACAACGGCGACGTCTACACGATCGCGGGCAGCGGTGAGGCGGGCTTCGGCGGAGACGGCGGCGCCGGCACCGCGGCTCTGCTCTCCGAACCGAACGGCGTCGCCTTCGACGCGGCCGGCGACGTGCTCGTCGGGGACGCTGGCAACAACCGCGTTCGGATCGTCTACGGCGGTGTCTCGGCGGCGAGCGTCCCTGGATCAGGCGGTCCGGCGCAGCAAGGCGCGGGCCCGGTCGCCACGCGCAATGCGCCGCTGCTGGGCGGTGTGCGCCAGTCGCACTCGCGCTGGCGCGAGGGCAATGCGCTGGCACGGATCAGCCGCCGCCATCGCGCGCCGGTGGGTACGACTTTCTCGTTCACGCTCGACCAGAGCGCGACCGTCACGCTGCGTTTCACGCAGTCGGTCCCGGGCCGGCGACAGGGACGTCGCTGCGTCGCGCCGAGCCACCGCAACTCGAAGCGCAAGCGCTGCACCCGCACGGTGACGGTTGCCACGCTCTCCTTGCCGGCGCACGCGGGGCCGGACAAGCTGGCCTTCCAGGGACACCTGTCGCGCAGCCGCAAGCTGCGGCCGGGCCGCTACACGATGCTGATTCGTGCCGCCAACGCCGCTGGCAGCTCGACCACGCGCTCGCTCACGTTCACGATTGTGCGCTGAGGGGTTGAAGAAATAAGCTTCGGTACCTAAACTTAAGGTACCGAATGACTTCTCCGGAGACGACAGACCTCAGCACCTCGCCCGGCTCGAGCCCGACGGCGACGGCAGCGACGGCGGCGAGCGCGACGCAGGGCCCCGGCACGCCAGCCCTCGACCAGGGGCCTGAGCTGCACGACCGGATCGAGCCATACGTGTGGAAGATCGCGGGGGTGGTGATCCTCGGGATGATCATGTCGATCCTCGACACGACGATCGTCAATGTCGCGCTGCGCACGCTCGGCCACGACCTGCACAGCTCGATCTCGCAGATCCAGTGGGTCGTGACGGGCTACCTGCTGTCGCTGGCCGCCGTCATCCCGGTGACCGGCTGGGCCGCGCGACGCTACGGCGCCAAGCGCGTCTACATGACCTCGCTCGTGCTCTTCACGGTCGGCTCGGGGCTCTGTGCGGTCGCCGCTTCGACGACCTCGCTGGTCGTCTTTCGCGTGCTGCAGGGAGCGGGCGGCGGCATGATCATGCCGGTCGGGCAGCTGATCATGGCGCAGGTCGCCGGGCCCAAGCGGATGGGACGCGTGATGGGCATCGTCTCGATGCCGGCGATGCTCGCGCCGATCCTCGGACCGGTCGTCGGCGGCACGATCCTGCAGAACCTGCACTGGTCGTGGATCTTCCTCGTCAACCTGCCGATCGGCGCGATCGCCTTCGTGCTGGCCTGGCGGATGCTCCCGCACACGGACTCGGGCGAGGCCGGTCCATTGGACGTGCTCGGTCTGGCGCTGCTCTCGACGGCCTCGACGGCGCTCGTCTACGGCCTCAGCCAGCTCGGCACGCACAGCAGCCTGACCGCGCCGGTCGTCGTCTGGCCGATCGCGATCGCGATCGTGCTCTCGGGCGTGTTCATCTGGCATGCGCTGCGCGTCGAGCGCCCGCTGCTCGATGTGCGCCTGTATGCCAACCGCGTGTTCGGCGCGGCCTCATTGACGACCTTCGGCCTCGGCGCGGCGCTGTTCGGCGCGATGATCCTGGTGCCGCTCTACTACCAGGAAGTCCGCCACGAGAGCGTGATCGTGACCGGGCTGCTCGTCGGTCCGCAGGGGCTGGGGATGCTGCTCGTGATGCCGCTCACGAGCCGCCTGACGCAGCGCTTCGGCGGCGGGCGCGTGGCGCTCGGCGGCGTGCTGCTGCTCTCGCTCAGCTCGATCCCGCTCGCGTTCGTGGGGGCGAGCACCTCGATCGCCTACATCTCGGTCGTGCTGCTGCTGCGCGGCGTCGGCATCGGCTTCTCGTTCATGCCGGCGATGACGGCCGCCTTCTCGGCGCTGCGCCCAGACCAGCTCTCCGACGCCACACCGCAACTGAACGTGCTGCAGCGGATCGGCGGTGCGATCGGCACGGCCGTGCTGGCGGTCGTACTGCAGCGCGCGACCGGACACGCCCTGACCAAGCCGGCGAGCGCCTTCCAGGACGCCTACTGGTGGTCGGTCGGGATCTGTGTGCTCTCGCTGATTCCGTGCGTCGTGCTGCTGCGCGCCGAGAACCCGCGCGCGCGGCTGAGCAAGGCGGCGGCCAATGCCGAGGCGGCCGCCGAGCCGCTGGGGGTCTAAAGGCGATGAGTGCCACAGCAACGCCGAAGCCATCGCCTGAGAAGAGCGCGGGTGCCAGGCAGGCGGCCGCGGCCTCGACTGCCGAGCTGAGCCCGGCGCTGAGCGAGTTCGGCCAGGCCTTCCGCCACGTGTTCCGCGCGGTCAGCCGCCTGCGCGGGCGCGACACGCACCTGGTCGGTTCGGAGCTGAGCCACGCGCAGTTCGAGCTGTTGATCGAGCTCGACGAGCGCGGCGAGCTGCCGGCGGGCGAGCTCGCGGCGGCGGCCCGGCTGACGCCGGCGACAGTCACGCAGATGCTCGATCACCTGGCCGAGTGCGGGCACGTCGAACGCGTCCGCTCGGAGACCGACCGGCGGGTCGTCGTCTCGCGCCTGACAGAGCAGGGCAGGGGCAAGATCGCAGCCAAGCGAGCCGCCTGGCAGAGCCGCTGGCAAGCTGCCCTCGGCGACATTTCAGAGCGTGATCTGCGCGCCGCCACGGGGGTGCTCGAAAAGCTCGGCGCGATGTTCGAGGACGCCCCCGCGGACGCCTCCTGCGAGCGACCCGGGGACCGTCTGCAAGGTGCCTCGCAGACGCCGCAATAGCCCGCAGCCGCCCGGAATTGCTCTGCTATAGTCGGCCTCGCGTCGCGCGTGTGCGCAGGCAGGTCGATTGCGCCCTCGACGGAGTCGCAAATCAAGATGGAGACCTCGATCAGATAGCGAAGCGGACGGTCACTCAAGACCAGTAGCGCGCGTGGACCCGAGGGGTCCATTTTTTTCGCCCGAAAGAGCCCATCGCCCGACCCCCCACTTACTGATGCCACGCAAGTACACACTCGAAAAGACCCGCAACATCGGGATCATGGCGCACATCGACGCCGGTAAGACGACGACGACCGAGCGCATCCTCTACTACACCGGCCGCACGTACAAGATCGGCGAGGTGCACGAGGGCGCGGCCGTGATGGACTGGATGGAGCAGGAGCAGGAGCGCGGCATCACGATCACCTCGGCAGCCACCACGGCAGAGTGGAAAGGCCACCGGATCAACATCATCGACACGCCGGGCCACGTCGACTTCACGGTCGAGGTCGAGCGCTCGCTGCGCGTGCTCGACGGCGCGATCGCGCTGTTCGACTCGGTCGCCGGCGTGGAGCCCCAGTCTGAGACGGTCTGGCGCCAGGCCGACAAGTACCACGTCCCGCGAATTGCCTACATCAACAAGATGGACCGGATCGGCGCGGACTTCGACCGCGGCGTGCAGACGATGATCGACCGCCTCGGCGCGCACCCGGTGCCGATCCAGCTGCCGATCGGCAACGAGGCCGACTTCCTCGGCATCGTCGACCTGGTGAAGATGAAGGCGATGGTCTACAAGGACGAGCTCGGCACCGAACAGGAAGAAAACGAGATTCCCGAGCACCTGCTCGAAGCGGCCGAGGCCGCGCGTGAGCACCTGCTCGAGGAGGTCTCCCACTACGACGACAACCTGCTCGAGCTGATCCTCGAAGAATCGGAGGTTCCCGAGGACGTGCTGAAGGCGGCGATCCGCAAGGCGACGCTGTCGACCAAATTGACACCGGTGTTGTGCGGCTCGTCGTTCAAGAACAAGGGCGTGCAGCCGCTGCTGGACGCGGTGATCGACTACCTGCCCTCGCCGCTGGACGTGCCGCCGGTCGTCGGCACCGAGCTGATCAAAGGCGAGGAGGAGGAGCGCCAGGTCGTGCGCAAGGCGGATGACTCAGAGCCCTTCTCGGCGCTCGCCTTCAAGATCGCGGCCGACCCCTACGTCGGCAAGCTGACCTACTTCCGCGTCTACTCCGGAAAGCTCCAGGCAGGCTCGCGCGTGCTCAACGTCGGCAGCGGGCGCACCGAGCGGATCGGGCGCATCCTGATGATGCACGCCAACGATCGCGAGGAGGTCGAAGAGGTCTACGCGGGCGACATCGCCGCGGCGGTGGGCATCAAGCAGGTGATCACGGGCGACACGCTGGCCGCCCCCGACGCCCCGGTCCACCTCGAGAAAATCGTCTTCCCGGAGCCCGTGATCAAGGTCGCGGTCGAGCCGAAGACGAAGGCCGACCAGGAGAAGATGTCGATCGCGCTCGGCCGGCTGGCCGAGGAGGACCCGACCTTCCAGGTGCGCACCAACGAAGAGACCGGCCAGACCGAGATCTCGGGCATGGGCGAGCTGCACCTCGAGGTGCTCGTCGACCGGATGAAGCGCGAGTTCGGCGTCGAGGCGAACGTCGGGCGCCCGCAGGTCTCCTACCGCGAGACGGTGCGCGCGACGGTCGAGAAGATCGAAGGCAAGTTCGTCCGCCAGACGGGCGGCTCTGGCCAGTTCGGCGTCGTCTACATCAACCTCGAGCCGGCGCCGGGCGAGGGCTTTGAGTTCGTCAACAAGATCAAGGGCGGGAACATCCCCTCCGAATACATCCCGGCCGTCAAGCAGGGTGTCGAAGAGGCGCTGGAGAACGGCGTCAAGGCGGGCTACCCGATGGTCGACATGAAGGTGACGCTGACCGACGGCAAGTACCACGACGTGGACTCCTCGGAGATCGCCTTCAAGGTTGCCGGGTCGATCGCCTTCAAGGAGGCCGCCAAGCGCGCCAAGCCGGTGCTGCTGGAGCCGATCTTCGCGGTCGAGGTGATCACGCCGGAGGACTTCCTCGGCGAGGTGATCGGAGACCTCAGCCGTCGGCGCGGACGCGTCGAGGGCAACGAGCGTCGGGGCAACGCGTTGGTGGTTACCGCGCGCGTGCCGCTGAGCGAGATGTTCGGCTACGCGACCGACCTGCGCTCCAACACGCAGGGCCGCGCGAACTACACGATGCAGTTCGAGGCCTACGAGGAGGTTCCGGCGAACATCGCGGAGCAGATCGTGGAACAGAGGACGGGGGAACCGGTCCCGGCCTGAGATAACCGTGAGCACTTCGCGATACTGCGTCCTCGGTCGCTCGCGTACGTACGTACGCCACGCTTCCTGCGTCCTTGTCTCGCTCGACTCACGGTCATCTCAGCAACACACGTAACCGAAGCAACTGAACACCGAGCACTCACCGAAGCACGCATTTAGATAGATTTCTCAGGTTCGCCCTCACGGGCGGACATTCAAGTCGATACCAGGAGCGAACCAAAAGTGGCGAAGGAGAAGTTCGAGCGCGACAAGCCGCACGTCAACGTCGGCACGATCGGTCACATCGACCACGGCAAGACGACGTTGACCGCTGCCATCACGACGGTGCTGGCCGAGCACGGAGGAGCGGAGGCTCGTACCTTCGCGGAGATCGACAACGCTCCCGAGGAGAAGGAACGCGGGATCACGATCGCCACTTCGCACGTCGAGTACCAGACGGAGAACCGTCACTACGCCCACGTCGACTGTCCGGGTCACGCCGACTACGTGAAGAACATGATCACGGGTGCGGCTCAGATGGACGGCGCGATCCTCGTGGTCTCGGCCGCCGACGGTCCGATGCCGCAGACGCGCGAGCACATCCTGCTGGCGCGCCAGGTCGGCGTTCCCTACATCGTCGTGTTCCTCAACAAGGCCGACATGGTCGACGACGACGAGCTGCTCGAACTGGTCGAGGTCGAGGTTCGCGAGCTGCTCTCCGAATACGACTTCCCGGGCGATGACATCCCGTTCATCACCGGCTCGGCGCTGAAGGCGCTGGAAGGCGACGAGGCCTACAAGGGCAAGATCCTCGAGCTCGCGGAGGCGCTGGACACCTACATCCCGGAGCCCGTGCGCGAGCTGGACAAGCCGTTCCTGATGCCGGTCGAGGACGTCTTCTCGATCACCGGCCGTGGCACGGTCGCCACGGGCCGCGTCGAGCAGGGCATCGTCAACACGGGGGACACGGTGGAAATCGTCGGCGTCCACGACTCGACTTCGACGGTCGTCACGGGCGTTGAGATGTTCCGCAAGATCCTCGACCAGGGCCAGGCGGGCGACAACGTCGGCTGCCTGCTGCGCGGTACCAAGCGCGAGGAGATCGAGCGCGGGCAGGTGCTGTGCAAGCCGGGCTCGATCACGCCGCACACCAAGTACAAGGCTGAGGTCTACGTGCTGAAGAAGGAGGAGGGTGGCCGTCACACCCCGTTCTTCACGGGCTACCGGCCGCAGTTCTACTTCCGCACGACCGACGTCACCGGCGTGGCCAAGCTGCCCGACGGCGTCGAGATGGTCATGCCTGGGGACAACGTCCAGATGGAGATCGAACTGATCCAGCCGATCGCCATGGACCAGGGCCTGCGTTTCGCCATCCGAGAGGGCGGTCGCACGGTCGGCTCTGGCGTAGTCACAGAGATCATCGAGTAGTACCCACCGCCCCGGAAGCTCGGGGCGGTGCTCATATTGCAGTCCGATACGACTAGAAGGCCCCCGGAAGGCGCGGTGGCGAGAGGTGGAGGCGGATTCCACGACACGGAGTCCGCCCTTTCTCTGACCACCCCCGGGTAATCACTGGCGCCGGAACGACAACGAATCAGAGACAAGAGAGCAGACGCAGAAACCAATGGCATCGGCCACGCAAAACAAGATCCGCATCCGCCTGAAGGCGTATGACACCTCGGCGATCGAGTCGGCGGCGAAGGAGATCGTCGAGACGGCGACGCGCACCGGCGCGAGCGTGTCCGGTCCGGTGCCGCTGCCGACGGAGAAGAACGTCTACTGCGTGATCCGCTCGCCGTTCAAGGACAAGGACTCGCGCGAGCACTTCGAGATCCGCACGCACAAGCGCCTGATCGACATCCACCAGCCGACGCCGAAGACGGTCGACTCGTTGCAGCGCCTCGACCACCTGCCGGCGGGCGTGGACATCGAGATCCGTCTGGCCACCTGATCGATCGACCTCTCTCGACGCCTGCCATGTCCGCCATCCTCGCCAAGAAGCTCGGTATGACCCAACTGTTCCAAGAGGACGGCAGCGTCGCGCGCGTGACGGTGCTGCAAGCCGGGCCGTGCCCGGTGACGGCGATCCGCACGCCCGAGCGCGACGGCTACGAGGCGGTCCAGCTGGCGTTCGGACAGGCCAAGGAGAAGCACCTGACCAAAGCCGAGCTCGGCCACCTGAAGAAGGTCGACGCGCCGCCGCTGCGCCACGTCGTCGAGTTCCGTGACGAGGCAGGCGAGCTGCAGCTCGGCGAGAGCGTGACGGTCGAGGCCTTCGAGGTCGGCGGGCGCGTGAAGATCTCAGGCGTCTCCAAGGGCAAGGGCTTCCAGGGCACGATCAAGCGCCACAACTTTGCCAGCGGTCCGAAGTCGCACGGCTCGCACAACAAGCGCGCCCCCGGCTCGATCGGTGCGTCGGCGTGGCCGGCGCGCGTGATGAAGGGCATCCGCGGGCCGGGGCAGATGGGCAACAAGCGCGTCACACAGAAGGGTCTCGAGATCGTCGCGCTCGACGCCAAGGAGAACCTGCTGATGGTGCGCGGCTCGGTGCCGGGTCCGCGCGGCGGCGTGGTGGAGGTGCGCAGCGATGCCTGACGCTCCGGTGCTCGGTCAGTCAAAGAAAGTCAAACTTGATGATGGCGCCTTCGGCGCACGATTCCATGGGCCGCTGGTTCATCAGAGCGTGCGTGCGGAGCAGGCTGCGCGCAGGCGCGGGACGGCGGCGACGAAGACGCGCGCGATGGTCTCGGGCGGTGGCGCCAAGCCATGGCGCCAGAAGGGCACGGGTCGTGCCCGCGCGGGCTCCAA
Source organism: uncultured Solirubrobacteraceae bacterium (assembly GCA_963714215.1). GTDB lineage: Bacteria > Actinomycetota > Thermoleophilia > Solirubrobacterales > Solirubrobacteraceae > Palsa-744. The sequence continues at coordinate 255,103 of CAVQNP010000001.1, read as the reverse complement.
CCGCTCGCCGATCTGGACGGGCGGCGGCGTTGTGTTCGGCCCGCAGCCGCGCTCCTACACATTCAAGGTCAACCGCAAGGAGCAGCGTGCGGCGCTGCGCAGCGCGCTGTCGCTGCACGCCGAGCGCGGCTCGCTGGCGATCCTCGACGCGGGCGCGTTCACGGCGCCGAAGACCCGTCAGGCGCTCGACCTGCTCGAAGACTGGGGTCAGGACTCCCCCACGCTCGTCGTGCTCGGTCCCGAGCAGGCAGACGTGGCGCTTTCGTTTCGCAACCTCAAGCGCGTGGCCGTGCTGAGCGCGACGGACGTTGGCGTGACCGAAGTCGTCGGCGCCGCCTCGCTGCTCGTCACGGAGGCTGCGATCGCCGAGCTGACCGAGCGCGCCGCCAAGCCGCGCGCCGGCGCGAGTGCCGCGGAGCAGGAGGAGGCGGCCTGATGGACCACTCACAGGTGATCATCCGCCCGGTCGTCTCGGAGAAGAGCTACGTGCTCTCGGCGGCCAACCGCTACACGTTCCGCGTCCACGACGACGCGCACAAGACGCAGATCCGCCAGGCGATCGAGGCGCTGTTCGACGTGCACGTCGTCGAGGTGCGCACGGCGAGCGTGAAGTCCAAGCCCAAGCGCCGCGGCACGACCAGCGGTCGCACGCGCAGCTGGAAGAAGGCGATCGTGCAGGTACGCGACGGCGAATCGATCCCGGTCTTCCAGGGCCTGCAAGGTCTAGAGGGGTCGTAGGAGATGCCGATTCGCAAGCCAAAGCCGACGAGCCCGGGGATGCGCTTCGTGTCCTACCCGGACTTCGCGGAGATCACGAAGTCAAAGCCCGAGAAGACGCTCGTCGAAGGGCTGAAGAAGAGCGGCGGGCGCAACGCGCACGGGCGCAAGACCTCGCGCCACCGCGGCGGCGGCGCCAAGCGCGCCTACCGCAGGATCGACTTCAAGCGCCGCAAGGACGGCGTCGAGGCGAAGGTCGCCGCGATCGAGTACGACCCAAACCGCTCGTCCTACATCGCGCTGCTGCACTACGTCGACGGCGAGAAGCGCTACATCCTCGCGCCGCAGCGGCTGACGGTCGGGATGACGGTCTCCTCGGGCGATGGCGCGGACATCGCGGTGGGCAACTGCATGGCGCTCGCGCGCATGCCTGTCGGCACGGTGATCCACAACGTCGAGTTGCAGCCGGGGCGTGGCGGTCAGATGGCGCGCTCGGCGGGTGCGGCCGTTCAGCTGATGGCCAAGGACGGCGAGATGGCGACGCTGCGCCTGCCCTCGGGCGAGATGCGGATGGTCCGCGCGGAGTGCCGCGCGACGGTCGGCGCGCTCGGCAACACCGACCACCAGAACGTGAAGATCGGCAAGGCGGGGCGCAAGCGCCACATGGGCGTGCGCCCGCAGACGCGTGGCACGGCGATGAACCCGGTCGACCACCCGCACGGCGGTGGCGAGGGCTCGACGACGGCCGGGCGGCACCCGGTGACGCCGTGGGGCGTGCCGACGCTCGGCTACCGCACGCGTAAAAAGAACAAGAACTCGAGCAAGTACATCGTGCGCGGCCGTCGCCGCGGGAAGGGTAAACAGCGATGAGCCGCTCATCCAAGAAGGGCCCGTGGGTCGAAGAGCGCCACGGCCGCGTATGCCGGCGCCGGATCGACGTCCTCGCTCGCTCGCGTGCAAAGCACGCCACGCTCACTGCGTCCTTGTCCGGCTTGGCCTACGTGTCCGTGGAAGGTGAGGTGCAGCGATGAGTCGCTCCAGCAAGAAGGGCCCGTGGGTCGAAGAGCGCCTGATGAACCGCATCGAAGCGCTCAATACGGCGAACAACAAGAAAATGCTGCGCACCTGGTCGCGCGCGTCGACGATCTTCCCGGAGATGGTCGGGCACACGATCGCGGTGCACGACGGCAAGAAGCATGTCCCGGTGTTCATCAGCGAGTCGATGGTCGGGCACAAGCTCGGCGAGTTCGCGCCGACGCGCGTGTTCCGCGGTCACGCGGGCTCGGGAAGGGTCCGCTAGATGAGCGCCGAGCAGGAGCAGGACGACGTGACCGCGCCGGACACGCCCGAGGCGAAAAAACCGGCTGCCAAAAAAGCCGCGAAAAAAACTGCCAAAGCGGCCAAAGGCGCAGAGGCGAAAGCGTCGAGCAAGGACGTCGAGGCGAAAGCCGACGAGGGCAAGAAACCGGCTGCCAAAAAAGCCGCCAAAAAACCTGCGGCGAAAAAAGCTGCGAGCAAAGCGCCGGTTGCGAAAGAGCCGGTCGCGAGCGAGCCGAAAAAAGCGAGCCGCGGCAAAGCGGTCCCGGCGAAACCACGACGCAAAGTCGTCCGTGCGCACGCGCGCTACGTGCGCACCTCAGCGCGCAAGGCGCGCATGGTCTGCGGGCACCTGCGCGGCAAGTCGGTGCAGGAGGCACGCGCTATCCTCGCCTTCACCCCTCGTGACGTGGCGCGCGACTGGAGCAAGCTGCTCGAGTCGGCTGTGGCAAACGCCGAGAGCAACCACGAGTTGCTCGAGGACGATCTGATCGTCCGTGAGGCCTTTGCCGACGAGGGGCCGACGATCAAGCGCTTCAGGCCGCGCGCGATGGGACGCGCCACGCCGATCCGCAAGCGTACGAGCCACTTGACGATCGCGCTGACCCCGGACCCCGCGCCCCGGACCACCAAGAGAGACGGCTAGAGAGAAGAACAATGGGACAAAAGGTTCATCCAGAGGCCATGCGCGTGGGTTACATCCACGATTGGAAGTCGAACTGGTTCAACGAAAAGCACTTCGCCGAGTACCTCGCGGAGGACGTGCGCATCCGTGAGCACATCACGAACAAGCTCGCGCACGCGGGCCTGTCGAGCATCACGATCCGCAAGGACTCCAACGAACTCGAGGTCAACATCCACACGGCCCGGCCGGGCATCGTGATCGGCAAGTCGGGCAGCGAAGTGGACGCGCTGCGCCGCGACCTGCACAAGATGACGAGCAAGCAGATCAAGGTGAACATCCTCGAGATCAAGCGTCCCGAGCTCGACGCGTCGCTGGTGGCGCAGTCGATCGCCGAGCAGCTGCAGAACCGCGTCGCCTTCCGCCGCGCGATGAAGCGCGCGCTGACGAGCGCGATGCGCTCGGGCGCGAAGGGCGTCAAGGTGCAGGTGGCCGGGCGCCTGGGCGGCGCCGAGATGGCCCGCACCGAAAGCTACTCGGACGGTCGCGTGCCGCTGCACACGATGCGCGCGGACATCGACTACGGCTTCTACGAGTCCCGCACCACGTTCGGACGGATCGGCGTGAAGTGCTGGATCAACAAGGGCGAGATCATGCCTGAGGGCTACACGGGCGCCGACCTGACCGACATCACGGCGCCGGCGCCGTCGAGCAACGATCGCGATGGACGCGGCGGGCGCGACGGACGCGACGGTCGCGGTCGTGGACGCGGCGGTGGCGGTCCTGGCGGCGGCGGCGGACGCGGGCGTGGCCCCGGCGGCGGCGGTGGCCCCGGCGGCGGACGCGGTCCGGGTGGCGGAGGCTTCGGCGGCGGTCGTGGCGGCGGTGGCGGCGGTGGACGCGGCCCCGGCGGTGGCGGCGGTCGTGGCGGCTCGCGTCCGGGCGGCGGAGGTGGGCGCTGATGCTCTCTCCCAAGCGTGTGAAGCACCGCAAGCAGCACCGCGGACGCCGTGCAGGGATGTCGCGCGGCCAGGTCAAGGTGCAGTTCGGCGAGTACGGCCTGAAGGCACTCGAGGGCGGCTGGTTGACCAACCGCCAGATCGAGGCTGCCCGTGTCGCGATGACGCGCAAGATCAAGCGTGGCGGCAAGGTGTGGATCAACGTGTTCCCGGACAAGCCGGTGACGAAGAAGCCGGCGGAGACGCGCATGGGCTCAGGCAAGGGCTCGCCCGAAGGCTGGGTCGCGGTGGTCAAGCCGGGCCGCGTGATGTTCGAGCTGGCCGGCGTGTCCGAGCCGCTCGCGCGCGACGCAATCAGGCTGGCGGCGCACAAGCTCCCGGTGAAGTCCAAGTTCGTGCTGCGCGAGGACTGACGCTGAGATGAAGGCCAAGGAGATGCGCGACATGGAGCCCGGCGAGCTGTCCAAGCGGATCGCCGTGCTGCGCAAAGAGGTGTTCGGCCTGCGTTTCTCAAACGCCACGGGCGAACTCGACAACACGGCCGGCATGGGGCGCGCCAAGCGCGACCTGGCCCGGGCCCTGACCGTCGCACGCGAGCAAGAGCTGCGCGGCGAGGGCAACTGACACCCAACTGCTGAGACGAAACGGAAGACATGGCTGACGAGCAAGAGAACGAGACTTCGGAGACCACCGAGGACGCGCCGCAGGCCGCCGAGGCGCCTGAGGCTGCCGCTGCGGAGGCTCCGCAAGAGGACGCCCCGGAGGCCGTCGAGGAGGCTCCGGCCGAGGACGCCGCCGAGGCGCCTGCGCCCGCAGACGCCCCGGTCGCGGAGGCCGAGCCGAGCGAGCCGGCCGAGGTGCTCTCGCCGAAGGAGCGCCGCCGCCGCACGCGCTCCAAGCACGAGGGCGAGGCCAAGCCTGCGCGCACGCCGGAGGAGCGCCAGGCCGAGCGCGTGGCCGAGCGCAAGCGCAAGGCCGTGCGCCGCCGCGCCCGTCGCCTGCAGGAACGTGCCAAAGCTGCTGAGCGCCGCGCAGCCGCCCCGGCGGCCGAGCCGCTCGCGCCGGTGCATGCGCCGGTCGAGGGTGCCCGCAGGGTGCGCCAGGGCGTCGTCGTCTCGGACAAGGCGGAGAAGACGATCACGGTGCGCATCGACGTCGCCCGCCGTCACCGCCGCTACGAGAAGATCGTGCGCAGCTCGAACACGCTGCACGCGCACGACGAGAACAACGACGCGCACGAGGGCGACACGGTGCGCGTGATCGAGAGCCGCCCGCTGTCTCGCACCAAGCGCTGGGCGCTCGTCGATGTCTTGGAGCGGGCCAGATGATTCAAAACGAGACCAGGCTTCGCGTGGCCGACAACACGGGCGCGCGCGAGATCCTCTGCATTCGCGTGAAGGGCGGCTCGCAGCGGCGCTACGCATTCGTGGGCGACGTGATCACGGCGACCGTCAAGCAGGCCAACCCGCAGGGGGCTGTGAAAAAGGGCGAGGTCGTCACGGCGGTGATCGTGCGCACGAAGAAGCCGATCGGCCGCGACGACGGCACGTACATCGCCTTCGACGAGAACGCGGCAGTGATCATCGACGACCAGAACAATCCGCGTGGCACGCGCGTGTTCGGACCGGTCGCGCGCGAACTGCGCGAGCGCAACTTCATGAAGATCGTCTCGCTCGCGCCGGAGGTCCTGTGATGGCTGGCAAGACGGGCAAGCGCGGCTCGATGAAGATCCGCTCCAACGACCACGTGAAGATCACGGCGGGCAAGGACCGCGGCAAGACGGGCAAGGTCCTGCGCGTGGAGCCGGCCAAGGAACGCCTGTACGTGGAGGGCCTGAACATGGTCAAGCGAGCGGTGCGCCCGCAGCAGAACCAGAGCACCTCGCCGCTGCCGAACGCGGCGGGTCAGCTCGGCGGGATCATCGAGCGCGAGGGGCCGATCCACATCTCCAACGTGATGCTGCTCGACGCCAAAGGCAACCCGACGCGCGTACGCATCACGCGCGAGGGCGGCTCGCGCGTGCGCGTGGCCAAGAGCACGGGAGCGGAGCTCGACTGATGGCTGCGACGGATACGACAGAGGCCCCGCCGGCACGCCTGAAGGCACGCTACTTCGAGGAGATCCGCCCCTCGCTGATCGAGCGCTTCGAGTTCACCTCGAACATGCAGGCGCCGCGGCTTCAGAAGATCACCTTGAACATGGGCGTCGGCCTGGCCAAGCAGGACTCCAAAGTGCTGAAGGCCGCGACCGAACAGCTGGCGACGATCGCTGGGCAGCAGCCGAGCGTGCGCCGCGCGCGCAAGTCGATCGCGGCGTTCAAACTGCGCGAGGGCATGCCGGTCGGCGTCTCCGTGACGCTGCGCGGCGAGCGCGCCTATGAGTTCCTCGACCGGCTCGTGTCGATCGCGATCCCGCGGATCCGCGACTTCCGTGGCCTGAACCCGCGCTCGTTCGACGGCCGCGGCAACTACACGATGGGCGTGCGCGAGCAGATCATCTTCCCGGAGATCGACTACGACGCGATCGACCAGGTGCGCGGCCTGGACATCACGATCACGACGACCGCCACGAGCGACATCGAAGCCTTCGCACTGCTCAAGGCGCTCGGCATGCCGTTCGCTCCGCAGGGCCGCCCGAAGGGCTATGACCCGGCTGCGGACGAGGCCGAGGCCCAAGCGCACGCCGAGTCCGAGGCGGCCAAGGCTGCCGAAGCAGCAGCGGCCCCGGCGCCGAAAGCCAAAGCGGCGAAGAAAGAGACCGCGCCGGCCGAGCAGCCCGCCGAGGCCGAGGCCGAGGCAGCCGCCGAGCCGGAGGCGCCGGCAGAGCCTGCAGAGGAGCCCGAGGCGAGCGCAGAGACGGCCGCCGCCGAGGAGCCTGCCGCTGAGCAGGAGTCGGCCGCAGAGGAACCGCCGGCCGGGGAGCCCGAGGCAGCAGCTGAGGCGAGCGAGCCGCAGGCAAGCGCCGAGCAGGCGTCAGACTCAGACGAGCAGAAGCCCGACAGCAGCGACGAGAAAGAGAGCGGCGACTGATGGCCAAGACATCGCAGCGCGTCAAGCAGGCGCGCAAACCGAAGTTCAAAACGCGCGCCTATACTCGCTGCAACCGCTGCGGGCGTCCGCGCGCGGTCTATCGCAAGTTCGGGCTCTGCCGCATTTGTCTGCGTGAGCTCGCCCACAACGGCCAGATCCCGGGGATGACGAAGTCCTCCTGGTAACGGGCCAGACAATCCTTTCGACCTTCCACTGAACGAGTAGCCATGTCCATGACCGATCCGATAGCCGACTTCCTCACGCGCGTGCGCAACGCGATCCACGCTGCGCACGAGACGGTCGACATCCCGGCGTCGAAACTGAAGAGCGAGCTCGCGCGGATCCTCGCCGAGCAGGGCTACATCGAATCGTTCGAGGTCGTGCCGGCGCCGGAGGGCCCGGGACAGCTGCTGCAGATCCGCCTGAAGTACACCGAGGACCGCCGCTCGGCGATCTCGGGACTGCGTCGCGTCTCGCGCCCGGGGCGGCGCACGTATGTCGACGCCAAGCACATCCCGAAGGTGCTCGGTGGCATGGGCACGGCGATCGTCTCGACCTCGCACGGCGTGATGACCGGCCACGACGCCCGCGCAGAGGGCGTTGGCGGCGAGGTCCTGGCGCAGGTCTGGTGAGCTGAGCGATGTCTCGAATCGGCAGACAGCCCATCCCGGTGCCCAGTGGCGTGACGGTCGCGATCGAGCCTGGCGAGGTCCGCGTGAACGGACCCAAAGGCGAACTCGCTGAGCGCATCCACCGCGACATCGAGGTCAAGCAGGACGGCGAGCAGCTGCTCGTATCGCGTCCGACCGACCGCGGCGAACACCGCGCGCTGCACGGGCTGACGCGCTCGCTCGTGGCCAACATGGTCCAAGGCGTCACGGCTGGGTACGAGAAGCGCCTGGAGATCCAGGGCGTTGGCTACCGCGCGGCGCTGAAGGGCAAGAACCTCGAGCTGGCCGTGGGCTACTCGCACCCGGTGCCGATCCCGGCGCCGGACGGGATCGAGTTCGAAGTGCCCCAGCCGACGCGCGTCGTCGTCAAGGGCATCTCCAAGCAGCTCGTGGGCGAGACGGCGGCGATCATCCGCAAGCAGCGCCCGCCGGAGCCGTACAAGGGCAAGGGCATTCGCTACGAGGGCGAGTATGTGCAAAGGAAGGTCGGCAAGCGCGCATGACCGTCATCACCAAGCCACAGAGCAGGCTCAAACGCCGTCGCCGCGTGCGGGCGAAGGTCTCGGGCACGGCCGAGCGTCCGCGGATCTCGGTGTTCCGCTCCAATCAGGGCATCTCGGCGCAACTGATCGACGACGGCGCGGGCCGCACGCTGGCGGCGGTCAACTGGTACGAGCCGGAGCTGCGCAAGCTGAAGAAGCCGGAGCGCACCAAGCGCGCCGGTGAGACGTTCGCCGAGCGGGCCAAAGCGGCGGGCATCTCCGAAGCGGTGTTCGACCGTGGCGGCTACCGCTACCACGGGCACGTGCGCGCTTTCGCCGAAGCAATCCGCGAGGCCGGGATCACCGTTTAGCCGTCGGCGATCGCGCGACCGCTACCCTCTCACTCCCTTCCTATGTCGATAACCGTAGACAGATCAGTCAGTCCGGCCGGCCTGGACCTCCAGGAGCGCGTCGTCGAGATCAACCGCGTCGCCAAGGTCGTCAAGGGCGGCCGGCGCTTCTCGTTCACGGCGCTCGTGGTCGTCGGCGACGAGCGCGAAATCGTCGGCGTCGGCTACGGCAAGGCCAACGAGGTTCCGCTGGCGATCCAGAAGGGCGTGGAGCGCGCGAAGAAGGACCTCTTCCGCGTGCCCAAGCACGGCAGCACGATCACCCACCAGACGACGGGCGTCTTCGGTGCCGGCCGCGTCTTCCTCAAGCCGGCCTCCCCCGGAACGGGCGTGATCGCCGGCGGCGGCGTGCGCGCGGTACTCGAGCTCGCCGGCATCCACGACATCCTTTCCAAGAGCCTCGGTACGCAGAACCCGATCAACCTCGTCAAGGCGACCGTCGCCGGCCTGCGCGGCCTGCGCACGCCCGAGGAGGTCGGCGAGCTGCGCGGTCTGTCGATCGACAAGGTGCTCGGTCTCGGCGGCAATGGCGCCAAGACCAACGGCGCCGCGACGGCCACGCTCTCAGCCGAGGGCGCGAACGCCGAGGCACCCACCGACGCCGCCCCCGCCGACGCACCCGCCCCGGCAGCCGACGCAGCCGCCTCCGCTGAGCCCGCGGCAACCGACGAGGCCCAGCCCGAGGCGGCGAGCGCTCCGAGCGAGGAGGCCTCGTCCTGATGGCTGCCCTCACGGTTACCCAGCGCAAGTCGCGCAACGGGGCGAACAAGAAACAGCTCGACACGCTTCGCTCGCTCGGACTGCGGCGAATCGGACACACGGTCGAGGTCAAGGACTGCGAGCAGGCGCGCGGGATGCTGCACGCCGTACGGCACCTCGTCGAGGTCAAGGAGGGCAAGTCGTGAGCCCGGCCGACGGCGAGAAGCCGCAGCGAATCGGGCTGCACAGCCTGGCGCCGGCTCCAGGCAGTCGCCGTCCGCGCAAGCGCATCGGCCGCGGCGAAGGCTCGGGCACGGGCAAGACCTCGGGCCGCGGTCAGAAGGGCGCGGGCTCGCGTTCGGGCTCCAAGCGCCGGGCGCGCTTCGAGGGCGGCCAGATGCCGATTCACATGCGCATGCGAAAGCTGCGCGGGCCGCACATGAAGAAGTCGATGCCGTTCGAGCCCTTCCGCACGCACACCCAGCCGGTCAACATCGACGCGCTGCAGGAGCGCTTCGAGGCCGGGGCCGAGGTGACGGTCGAGGCGATGAAGGCCAAGGGCCTGGGCACGCGCAAGGACGTCCCGATCAAGGTGCTCGCCAGGGGGGAGATCTCCAAGGCGCTGACGGTGCACGCGCACGCGTTCAGTGCCGGCGCGCGCGAGCGCATCGAGGCGGCCGGCGGCACGTGCAAGCTCGTCGAGCTGTAGCCGGGCAGGCCGGCAGTGCAACCGCCGGCACACAAACACGCATCGACTAGAATCCGCGGCTCCGCGGGAGGGAGTGCAGCGGCGCTCTAGGCCGCGGAGCGAAGCCCATGCTCTCAACGATCCTCAACGCCTTCCAGGTCGCGGACATCCGCAAGAAGATCGCCTTCACGGCGGCGATGCTGCTGATCTACCGCTTCGGCTCGCACATCCCCGTGCCGGGCGTCAACCTGACGGCGGTCAACAACATCCAGAAGGAGTTCGGCGGCTCCAACATCCTCGGGCTGCTCAACCTCTTCTCGGGCGGTGGCCTGTCGCGGATCGCGCTGTTCGCGCTGGGCATCATGCCCTACATCACTGCCTCGATCATCCTGCAACTGCTGCAGGTCGCGGTGCCGTCGCTGGAAAAGCTCTCCAAGGAAGGCGAGGTCGGCCAGGCGCGAATCACGCAGTACACGCGCTACCTGACGGTCGGCCTGGCCTTCGCCCAGTCGATCGGCTACGTCTTCCTGTTCCACACGCTGCAGGCCAAAGCGGGCGAATCGGTCGTCACGCACTTCGACGCGCCGCACATCTTCCTGATCGTGATCTGCCTGACGACGGGTTGCGTGCTGTTGATGTGGATCGGCGAGCTGATCACCCAGCGCGGCATCGGCAACGGCATATCGCTTTTGATCTTCGCCTCGATCGTGGCGCGCCTGCCGAGCGGCATCCAGACGTGGTGGACCTCCCAGGACCAGGTCTTCAAGGTGATGATGCCGTTCCTCGTACTCGCGGTCGTGGCGGGCATCGTGTTCGTGCAGGAAGGCCAGCGGCGCATCCCGGTGCAGTACGCCAAGCGCGTGATCGGCCGGCGCATGACCGAAGGCGGGCAGACCTACCTGCCGCTGCGCGTGAACATGGCCGGCGTGATTCCGGTGATCTTCGCGGCCAGCATCATGGCCTTCCCGCCGACGGTCGGGCAGCTCGTGAAAACTCACTGGGGGCAGTCGATCTCGGATTTCTTCTCGCCCAATGGCTGGCACTACGTGGTCGGCGAGTCGATCTTCATCCTGCTGTTCACGTACTTCTACACGGCGGTCACGTTCAATCCGGTCGATCAGGCGGACAACCTGAAGAAGTACGGCGGCTTCATCCCTGGCGTGAGACCGGGCCGCCCGACGGCGGAATTCCTCGACCGCATCCTCGCTCGGCTGACGTTCCCGGGCGCACTGTTCCTCGCGGCCGTGGCGGCGCTGCCGACGATCCTGATCGCGCGCACGCACCAGAACATCCCGCTCGGAGGCACCTCGATCCTGATCGTGATCGGCGTCGCGCTCGAAACGATGAAGCAGCTCGAGGCGCAGCTGATGATGCGAAGTTATGAGGGATTCCTGAAGTAACCAATTCGGGGGGAGGTCGGGAGGGGGGCCCGCCCACTTCCCGCCTTAGTACGAGGGCTTCCTGAAGTAGTTCGGCCGGTAGTCGGGCTGGCAGCGCAACGGATAGGCTGCCTCAGGACTTGTCGGAGTTGAACCTGATACTGCTCGGCCCGCCGGGCGCGGGCAAGGGAACGCAGGCCGAGCGCCTGCGCGAGGACTTCGCGCTGCCGCACATCTCGACGGGCGACATGTTGCGAGCGGAGGTCGCCGCCGGTAGCGATCTGGGGCTGGCGGCCAAGCGCTACATGGACGCCGGCGAGCTGGTGCCGGACGAGGTGATCGTCGGCATGATCTCAAAGCGCGTGCGCGAGCCGGACGCGAGCGAGGGCTTCCTGCTGGATGGCTTCCCGCGCAACGCCGAGCAGGCCGATGCGCTGGCGAAAGCGTTGGAGGGCCTCGGCCGGCGGCTCTCGGCGGCGCTCTTGATCGAGGTGCCCGACGACGATCTCGTCAGGCGCCTGGCGGGCAGGCGCGTGTGCGTGAAGAACCCGAGCCACATCTACCACGTCGAGTTCGACCCGCCCAAGCACGAGGGCGTCTGCGACCAGGACGGCTCGCGGCTGATGCAGCGCGACGACGACAAGGAGGAGACGATTCGCCGGCGCCTGGAGGTCTACCACTCCCAGACGGAGCCGCTGATCGAGCACTACGACGAGGCGGGCATGCTGCGCCGCTTCGACGGTACGCGCCATCCAGACGAGGTCCACGCGCGGATCAGGGCGACGGTGGCGACGGTGCGTCTGGAGAAGAAGCTGTAGCTAAGCTGCGCGGGTGATCATCAAGAAGTCCCCCGAGGAGATCGAGAAGATGGAGCGCGCCGGGGAGATCCTCGTCGCGACGCTGGCAGAGCTCGAGTCGCGCGTCGCGCCGGGCGTCAGCACGGAGGAGCTCGACGAGCTGGCAGAGCGCTTCATCCGCTCGCGCGGCGCGGTCCCCACGTTCAAGGGCTACCGTGGCTTCCCGGGCTCGATCTGCGCATCGCCGAACGCGATGGTCGTGCACGGCATCCCCGGCCCGTACCGTCTGAAGGCGGGCGACATCATCTCGATCGACGTGGGCGTGACGCTCGACGGGTGGGTCGCCGACGCGGCGCGCACGCTGCCGGTCGGCGAGATCGGGGCGGTCGAGCAGAACCTGCTGAGCGCTACCGAGGAGTCGCTCTTGGCGGGCGTGGCCGAGTGCCGGCCGGGCAACCGCATGGGCGACATGTCGAGCGCGATCCAGCGCGTCGCGGAGGGCGCCGGCCTGTCGGTCGTGCGCTCGCTCGTGGGCCACGGCGTGGGGCGCAACATGCACGAGGATCCACAGGTGCCCAACTACGGCAAGCCCGGCAAGGGCCCGCTGCTGGAGGAGGGCATGGTGCTGGCGGTCGAGCCGATGATGACGGCCGGCCGCGCCGCGGTGCGCGTGGGCGGAGACGGCTGGGCGATCTTCTCTCAGGACGGCTCGCCAGCGGCCCATTTCGAGTTCACGGTCGCGATCACCGCAGATGGGCCGAAGGTGCTGACCCCCTGGCATCTCGCCCCCACGGCGGGGCCAAACGGGCACGCGCCGCAGCCCGCCGGCAGCACTTAGACTTGCTACTATCCGGAGTCCTGCTCGAACGAGGAAGTGTCTTTCCTCGCGAGAGCAATCTCCACGACCGGGTAGCGGCAGCCGCAACGGCGGCCAGAGCCGGGTCGCCGGAACAAGCGTCCGAAAGGGATCATGAAGGTACGACCGTCGGTCAAGCCGATGTGCGAGAAATGCAAGGTCATCCGCCGCAATGGCGTGGTGCTGGTGATCTGCCAGAACAAGCGCCACAAGCAGAGGCAGGGCTGAGGATGAGCGCAGCGAATCCGAACAAGCGAGCCGTGATGGCGAGCTTTGCCGTCAAAGCGCGGGGCTGGATGCCTCGCGGAGGTGTTCGTTAGTGGCTCGTATCGCAGGCATCAACCTGCCCCTGAACAAGCGCTCTGAGATCGGGCTGACCTACATCTACGGGATCGGTCGCGCGACCTCCAACAAGATCCTCGCCGAAGTGGGCGTGAGCCCGGACACGTACATCCGCGACCTGACCGAGGATGAGGTCGCCAAGCTGCGCGACGCGATCGACGAGAACCTCACGGTCGAGGGCGATCTGCGGCGCGAGCGCTCGCAGGACATCAAACGACTTCAGGAGATCGCCTGCTACCGCGGCCTGCGCCACCGGCGCGGCCTGCCGGTGCGCGGGCAGAAGACGAAGACGAACGCGCGTACGCGCAAGGGCCCGAAGCGCATGCAGGTGGCCGGCAAGAAGAAGGCAAGGTAAATGCCGGCTGCCCCCAAACGCGCACGCGGCCGGCGCAAGCCGAAAAAGAACATCCCGATCGGACAGGCCCACATCAAGACTTCGTTCAACAACACGATCGTCTCGCTGACGGACACCTCGGGCAACGTGATCGCATGGGAGTCGGCCGGCGGCGCGGGCTTCAAGGGCTCGCGCAAGTCGACCCCGTTCGCGGCGCAGGTGACGGCGGACGCGGCGGCGCGCAAGGGTCTGGAGCAGGGGCTGCAGAAGGTCGAGGTCTACGTCAAGGGCCCGGGCTCGGGCCGCGAGACGGCGATCCGCTCGCTGCAGGCGGCGGGCCTCGAGGTCACGGGTGTCAAGGACGTCACGCCGCAGGCCCACAACGGTTGCCGCCCGAGAAAGCGCCGGAGGGTCTGATGGCCGTGAGCGCTTCGCCATGCTGCGTCCTCGCTCGCTCGCGTGCAGAGCACGCCACGCTCACTGCGTCCTTGTCTGGCTTGACTCACGGCCATCAGAGAGGTGGCTTTTAATGGCCCGCGACACAGGACCGCAGTGCAAGCAATGCCGCCGCGAGGGGCAGAAGCTGTTCCTCAAGGGCGAGCGCTGCCTGACGGACAAGTGCGGCGTCGAGCGTCGCTCCTACCCGCCGGGCGAGCACGGGCGCGGGCGCATGAAACAGAGCGAGTACCGCGTGCAGCTGCGTGAGAAGCAGAAGGCCAAGCGCTACTACGGCGTGCTCGAGCGCCAGTTCGCGGGCTACTACGTGAAGGCCTCGCGCCAGCCGGGCATCACCGGCGAGAACCTGCTCGCGCTCTTGGAGTGCCGTTTCGACAACGTGCTCGTGCGTCTGGGCTTCGCGGCATCGCGGCGCCAGGCGCGACAGCTGATCCGCCATGGCCACTGGACGGTCAATGGCCGGCGGGTGAACATCCCGAGCTACCAGGTGCGCGAAGGCGATGTGATCGCCATCAAGGCGGAGACGCCGGCCACGCAGGTGGTCAGAGACGCAACAGAGCTCACCGGACAGATTCCCGCGTGGCTCCAGGCCGACCATGAGTCGCTCACGGCCAAGGTGCTGCGCAAGCCGGAGCGGCGTGAGGTCGCCGCGCCGGTGCAGGAGCAGCTCATCGTCGAGCTGTACTCGAAGTAGGTAGCAACTTCCCAAGCGTGCGCCCGATCCCGGGCGGCGCCCCGAGCCGGCCGTCGTGATCGACGCCGGTGAGACACCAAACGACGTTAGGACCTTGATGCTCGACTTCCAAATCCCCCGGATCACAAGCGAGTCCGTGGAGCAGAACCGCGGTACGTTCACGATTGAGCCGCTCGACCGCGGGTTCGGCTACACGTTCGGCAACTCTCTGCGCCGCGTACTGCTGTCGTCGCTCTCGGGCGCTGCGGTCACGAGCGTGCGCATCGAGGGCGTTGCGCACGAGTTCTCGACGATCAACGGCGTCAAGGAGGACGTGACGGACATCGTCCTGAACCTGAAGGGCGTCGTCTGCCGCATGCACTCGGACGCGAGCGAGGTCGAGGCGCCGCTGGTCGTCACGGGGCCGGGCGAGATCACGGCCAAGGACATCGACCTGCCGGCGGGCGTTGAGATCCTCAACCCGGACATCCACATCGCGACGCTTGAGAAAAAAACGAAGCTCGAGCTGTACATGACGATCGGCCGCGGCCGCGGCTACCGCCCGGCGGAGGAGAACAAGTCGGCGGACCAGCCGATCGGTGTGATCCCGATCGACTCGATCTTCTCGCCGGTGCGCCGCGTGGCCTATGCGGTCGAGCAGGCACGTGTCGGTCAGAAGACGGACTTCGACAAGCTCACGCTGGACATCGAGACGGACGGCTCGATCGACCCGCAGGCTGCACTGCGCGAGGCGGCTGAGCTCTTGATCTCACAGCTTGCGATCTTCACGGACGCGGACCGCATCCAGGAGCTGCGAGCGACGCCGGGCGGCCAGCTCGACGGCCACGGCCTGGCGGTCGGTGGCGGCGCCGCTGCGCCGGCGCTGCAGGGCGAGGAGTACAGCATCCTGATCGAGGAGCTCGAGCTGGGCGTGCGTTCGTACAACTGCCTCAAGCGCGCGGGCATCCAGACGGTCGGCGACCTGATCTCCAAGTCCGAGGCCGAGCTGAACGCGATCCCGAACTTCGGCAAGAAGTCGATCGACGAGGTAATCGAGACGCTTCACGCGCGGGGCCTAGACCTCCGTCAAGATTAATTAAGGGCCGCTCCGCGGCCCAGAGACAACTACACTTCGATCCGCTCATGAGACACCAGCGCAAAAGACACCAGCTCAGCCGCGACAGCGCCCACCGCAAGTCGCTGTTGATGAACCTGAGCAAGGAGATCATCGAGCACGAGCGGATCGAAACGACGCAGGCCAAGGCCAAGGCGGTCAAGCCGCATGTCGAGAAACTGATCACGCTCGCCAAGCGCGGCGACCTGCACGCGCGCCGGCAGGCGCTGTCGACGCTCTCCCAGGACAAGTTCGCGGTGCACAAGCTGTTCGACGACCTGGCGCCGCGCTACGCGGAGCGCCCGGGCGGCTACACGCGCATCCTCAAGCTCGGTCCGCGTAAAAGCGACTCGACCGAGATGGTCTTCATCGAGCTAGTCTGAGGCGGGCGCCCGCGGCTCGGCGGCGCGGGCGGGGAAGTGAATCGGGCGCGCGCATGGTCACGAAGCTGACGCTCGAGTACGACGGTGCGGGCTTCGCAGGCTGGAGCGTGCAGCCGGACGAGCGAACGGTCCAGGGCGAGCTGGAGCGCGCGCTGCGCACGGTGCTCGGCGAGACGGCGTCCGACGGCCGGCCGCTCAAGCTGACGGTGGCGGGGCGCACGGACCGCGGCGTACACGCGTGGGGACAGGTGGCGAGCTACCGCGATGAGGCGGTCGATCCGCTGCGCCTGAACGGCCTGCTCGACGACGACGTGGCGGTGCTCACGGCGGAGCCGATGCACGACGGCTTCGACGCCCGCCGGGACGCGCGCAGCCGTACCTACTGCTACCGCGTGCTCGCGCGTCGCTCGCGCAGCGTGTTCGCGCGCAACACGGCCTTCTGGGTCACGGGCGAGCTCGACCGCGACCTGCTCGCGCAGTGCGCGGGGCTGCTGCACGGCAAGCACGACTTCACGGCGTTCACGCCGAGCGAGACGGAGCACGGCTGGTTTCAGTGCGAGGTCAAGCGCGCCGAATGGCTCGCCGGCGGCGAGGAGCTGTCGTTCTGGATCGAGGCGGACATGTTCCTGCGCCACATGAACCGCGTGCTCGTGGGCACGATGCTCGACGTGGCCTCGGGGCGCACAAGCTTCGAGCACTTCGCGGGGCTGCTGCAGGGCAGGCCGCGCGCTGAGGCGGGGCGCACGGCGCCGGCGCACGGGCTGGCGCTGGCGAGCGTGTCCTACTGAGCTTCACATCCGGGGACCGCGACGCCCCCTATGCTGGACGCCGGACCCATGCTCAACGTATTGCTGACAAACGACGACGGGATCGAAGCGGACGGCCTGCAGGCGATGCGCTCGGCGCTGGTCGCGCTCGACGGCGTCAACCTGGCCGTGATCGCGCCTGACGGCAACCGCTCGGCGATGGCGCGCTCGATCACGACGCGCCGGCCGCTGTGGGTGCAGGAGACGCCGTTCGCGGACGGCACGGTGGGCTATGCGACGGACGGCACGCCGGTCGACTGCGTGCGCCTGGCGAGCCTCGGCCTGGTCGAGGACTTCCAGGCGCAGCTGGTCGTGGCGGGGATCAACCACGGCGCGAACCTGGGCGATGACATCACCTACTCGGGCACGGTGGCGGCTGCGCTCGAGGGCGTCGTGCTGGGCCTGCCGTCGATCGCGGTCTCCCAGCAGTCGGGTGCACGGGCGCTCGACTACCGCTTCGACGGCGGCTTCGGTTTCGAGGTCGCCGCGGAGTTCGTGGCGCGCCTGGTGGCGCGGATCGAGGATGTGCCGCTGCCGGCGACGACGCTGCTCAACGTCAACGTGCCGGCGGGCGAGCCGAGCGGCGTGGAAGTGACGAGTCTCGGCAAGCGCATCTACCGCGACGAGCTGAAGCTCGAGCGCGAGGAGGAGCACCGCCGCCGCTACTGGATCTACGGCTCGGACCCGGGCTTCCACGACGAGCCGGGCACCGACCTGGCGGCGGTCGCGGCGGGCAAGGTGGCGGTCACGCCGATCCACTTCGACCTGACCGACCGCTCGGGCCTCGAGGCATTGCGAGGCTTTGATCTGGACGAGCTGCTCGCAGCACCGATCGGGGATCGGCCGGCGCCCGAGGCGCAGTGAGCGACGCCGGGCAGCGTGCGGCGGAGCTGCGCGAGCAGCTCGAGTACCACTCGCGCCGCTACTACGTTCTCGACGACCCGGAGATCGGCGACGATCAGTACGACGCGCTGCTCGACGAGCTGCGCGCGATCGAGCGCGATCACCCGGAGCTGCTCACGCCGGACTCGCCGACGCAGCGCGTGGGCGGCGAACCGGTCAGCCGCCTGGAGAAGGTTCACCACCTGGAGCCGATGCTCTCGCTCGGCAACGTGCGCTCCGAGCAGGAGCTGCGCGCGTGGGTCGAGCGGATGCGCAACCACCTCGCACGGGAGGGCATCACGGAGGCGAGCTTCACCTACGTGGTCGAGCCGAAGATCGACGGCCTTGCAATGAGCCTCGTCTACCGCGACGGCGCCTTCGAGCGCGGGGCGACGCGCGGCAACGGCGAGATCGGCGAGGACGTCACGCACAACCTGCGCACGATCGCCACGATCCCGCCGAAGCTCGACGATGCGCCGCCGCTGGTCGAGGTGCGCGGCGAGGTCTACATGGCGCTGGCCGACTTCACGGCACTCAACGAGCGTCGCGCGGAAGCGGGCGAGTCGACGTTCATGAACCCGCGCAACTCGGCGGCCGGGACGATCCGCCAGCTCGACCCGGCCGACGCCGCAAAGCGTCCGCTGTCGTTCTGGTCCTACCAGGTGGGCGTCGCCGAGGGCCTGTCGTTCAAGCTCCACTCCGAAGCGCTCGATTGGTTGCGCGAGCACGACTTCCCGGTCAATCCGGACATCAAGCTGCTCGGCTCAGAGGAGGAGGTGATCGCGCAGTGCCTCTCCTGGCAGGAGCGCCGCGGCGAGCTCGACTTCGAGATCGACGGCGTCGTGATCAAGGTCGACGAGCTCGCGCTGCAGCGCAGGCTCGGCTCGGTCGGGCGCGACCCGCGCTGGGCGGTCGCCTGGAAGTTCCCGCCGACGACGGCCGTCACGCGCCTTGAGAAGGTGATGTGGAACGTCGGCAAGTTCGGCGACATGCGCCCGTATGGAGTGCTCTCGCCGGTGACCGTCGGCGGCGTCACGATCGGCATGGCGACGCTGCACAACGAGGAGGACCTGGCGCGCAAGGACATCAGGCCCGGCGAGGACGTGATCGTGCTGCGCGCGGGAGATGTGATCCCGCAGGTCGTCTCGCCGGCGCCGCACGTGGTCGAGCAGAAGCGCCGCCCGCGCCGTCCGAAGCCGCCGGCGAAGTGCCCGTTCTGCGACACGCCGACGATCAAGCCGGAGGGGGCGGTGTTCACGAAGTGCCCCAACCCGCTGTGCCCGGGGCGCGCGTGGCAGCTGCTCAAGCACTTCGTCTCGCGTGGGGCGATGGACATCGACGGGCTCGGCGAAAAGCAGGTCGCGATGCTGCAGGAGCGCGGCCTCGTGAGCGCGGCAGGCGACTTCTACCGCCTCACCGAAGAGCAGCTCGTCGAGCTCGAGGGCTTCGGCGAGCTCTCCGCGCAGAACCTGTTGAAAGCGCTCGAGCGCTCCAAGGAGCGCCCGTTTGCGCGCGTGCTGTTCGCACTCGGGATCGAGGAGGTCGGCGAAGTCACCGGGCGCAACCTCGCCCAGCGCTTCCGCGACATCGACCGGCTGCTCGCGGCCACGCCCGAGCAGATCGCCGAGACGCCGGGCGTGGGGGAGAAGATGGCCGCACTGATCTCGACGCAGCTCGCTGAGGAGCGGATGCGCGCCCTGATCGAAGACCTGCGCGAGCTCGGCCTGCAGTTCGCAGAGCAGGGGCCGGCGCCGTCGGAGGGCCCGCTCAACGGCAAGACGCTCGTGCTCACGGGGACCCTGCCCGAGTGGTCGCGCGAGCAGGCGACAGAGCAGATCATGGCCGCCGGCGGGCGCGTGACGGGCTCGGTCTCGAAGAAGACCGATTACGTGGTGGCCGGCGAGAGCGCCGGCTCGAAGTTGCAGAAGGCCGAGCGCCTGGAGGTGGCGGTGCTCGACGAGGCCGGGCTGCGCAAGCTGCTCGGCCAGTAGGCTCCGCGTCGCTAAAGCAGGGGCGCCGTGCGTGCGATGAGGTCTTATGCGCGCAGCTGCCGCCACAGTCGCCGAGTGCTTCGTCATCGCTGCCGTCGTCGTTGCCGCCGCGCTGGTCACGGTCGCTACGGCGATCACGCCTTTTCGACTCGGCTAGCTCGCCGTCCATCTCCTATCTTCAAAAAACTCTCACGCCGCCCGCCTGGACGCGCTATGGTGATAGTTGAGTAGACAACTACTGTGGGAGCTTCGATGAACTCACATATCGCAGCAGCGATTGGCGCCGAGCGTAGGTGCGACATTCAGGAAGACGCTGCACGCGGCAAAGCGTGCGAGCGCCACGAGCGTCGCCCGACGCTTCGCGAGCGCCTGTCGGCACGCTGGTCCGCTAGGCGCTAGGTCGCAACTTCGCGCTCGCGTTGCGAGCCCTCGCGACTTCGGCCGAGCTGAACTTGGCGTTGGCCAGCGAAATCGTCATGTGGTCCTGAATCACGTGTGCCAGCGTCGTCGAGATGCCGTCGTTGAAGAAGGCGAACGCGAGCAGGTGGCCGTTGGCCGCCTGGCAGTAGCCGACGAGGTTGGAGTAGCCGGTGAGCGTGCCCGTCTTCCCCTGGCAACGACCGGCTGCGCCGGTGCTGCGCATCCGTTTGGCGAGCGTGCCCGTGCGCCCCGCCACGGCCATGCTGCCGCGCAGGATCGCGCCGACCGGCGTGGGCTGCAGCTCGGCGAGCAGGTCGGTCACTTCGTACACCGAGGTGCGATCGGATTCGGACAGGCCCGAGCCGTCGACCACGCGCGGGTGGATGCCGAGCAGTTCGGTGATCGTCTTCGAGACGACCGCGGCGCCGGCTGAGGTCGTGCCGGCGCCACCGGCCGCCGCGCCGAGGTCCTTGACGAGCGTCTCGGCGAAGAAGTTGTCAGAGGGCGGCAGCATCAGCGCCAGCAGCTGGGCGATCGTCGGCGAGCTGACCTGCGCCAGCTGGGTCGTTCCCGAAGCCGGCGTCGTTGCCGCGGCCGAGGCGCCGCGGATGCTCACGCCGACGTTCTTCAGGGCCGCCCACAGCTTGCGTGCCGCGTAGGCCGCCGGCGCGTGGGCGGCCTTTTCGCTGCCGCTTGCGCCGCGGTCGAAGGCCAGCCCACTGAGCGTGCCTTCGAGGAACGGGTCCTGGCGGTAGCCGCTCGAGGGCTCGCCGCGCTGGGCGTCGAACACGGACTCATCGCCGTAGACCGAGCCGCGCACGGCGCGGACGCCGTCCGTGCGCACGAGCTGGTTGACGAGCGTCGAGACGCTCGCGCCGAGGCCCGAGTAGTGGCTGCGGATGAAGCCGCTGTCGCCGAACGTCGGGTCGCCGCCGCCCTTCAGGTAGAGGTCGCCTTCCCACACGCCGTTCGGGCCGAGCTGACCGGTGCCGAAGACGGTCGTCGACAGGCGCGTCGTCGGTCCCAGGCGCTGCAGCGCGGCCGTCGCCGTGAACAGCTTCTCGACCGACGCCGGCGGACGCGGCGTCGTCGGCCGCGCCGAGTAGAGCGGCTGTTTGGTCGAGATGTCGTACACGTAAGCGCTCGAGCGCGAGCCCGAGATCGCCATCTGGTGGGCCAGATCGCCCTGCAGCGCGGCCAGCGTGCCCTGTGCGCCGGCGCTCGCCGGAGCGAGGAACACGAGCGCCTGAGCGAGCAGCGCCGCCAGCACGAGCGCGGGCGCCAGCGTTGCGTAGGTCGTACGGAGGAGCGAAATATTGGGCTTCCGGCGCATCTGTGCCTTAGACTTGATTAAGGATGGGCAACGTTGTCAAGCTGGAACCGACGGATGAGGCCAAGGTTGCGGCCAAGAAGCGTAGGGCGCAGAAGCAGGCCGCGGCTGCGCGCGGGGTAGGGCGCCAGGCGTCCGTCGACCGCCGCCGCCGTCCACGCCGGCACAAGACGGCGCTCGTGCTCGGCGGTGGGGGCTTCACCGGTGGCGTATACGAGATCGGCGCCCTGCGCGCGCTCGACCTGCTCGCCGTCAACTCGAGCGTCAACCAGTTCGACGTCTACGTCGGCACCTCCGCCGGAGCGTTCATCGCCGCACTGTCCGCCAACGGCGTCACGCCCGAGGAGATGATGCGCGTCGTCACGCGCCAGGGCCAGGCGCCGTTCAAAGACATCAACCTCAACGACCTGCTGCGGCCCAACCTGCTCGAGTTCGCGCGCAAGGGGGCGTTGCTGCCGTGGCGCGCCGTCGGCATCGCCCGCCAGATCGTCTCCCAGCGCGGCGCCGTCTCGCTGCTCGACGTGCTGCTCGGCTTCGCCGAGGGGCTGCCCTCGGGCGCCTACACGGGCGAGGGGATCGAGCACTACCTGCGCGACGTGCTGAGCGAGCCTGGGCGCACCGACGACTTCCGCGAGCTCGCCTGCGAGCTCTACCTGACGGCGACCGACCTCGACACGTGCGAGCGCGTCGTGTTCGGCGTCGACGGCACCGATGAGGTGCCGATCTCGACCGCCGTGCGCGCATCGGGCGCGCTGCCGATGGTCTATGCGCCCGTCAAGGTCGGCGAGCGCGAGCTGATCGACGGCGGCATGGTCTCGACGACCAACCTCGACATCGCCGTCGAGGCGGGCGCCAAGCTCGTGATCGTGATCAACCCGATCGTGCCGTTCGTCAACGACTTCGCCGACAGCGTGAGGACGCTGAGCGGCACCCGCCCGCGGCGGGTCTCGGACATGGGCTTCCCGCAGATCGGCTACCAGGCGTTCAAGCTCGTCGCCCACCAGCGCCTGCACGAACTGGCCAAGACGTGGGAGAAACGCTACCCCGGCGTCGACATCGTGCTGATCGAGCCCGAACCGACCGACGAGCTGATGTTCCAGACGTCGATGATGAACTTCACCTCACGCGTCGAGATCGCCCGGCACGGCTTCGAGTCGGTCACCAAGCACCTCGCCGGCGAATACGACCACTACGAGGAAATCGCCCACGAGCACGGAATCGACATCTCCGGCAAGCGCCTGCGCCGCGTCGTCGAGCACTTCGACGCCGAGCCCGAGCAGGTCAGCGCATGGCGCAAGATCCTGGAGGGAACGACTAGCACGCTGCTTCGTCAGTCCGGCTCCGCCGGCTGAGCACGCCGCGACTACAGCGCTTTGTCAATGGCCGCCATGAGGCGTGACGTGCCGGCGGCGTTGCGGATCGCGATGCGGGCGTGCTGGGGCTCGCCGAGGGCGTCGCCTTCGGCGATCAGGATGCCGGCTTGCTCCAGGCGCGCGGCTAGTTCGCCGCCGGTCAGGTCGGGGTGCGCGGCCCAGACGAAGTTGGCCTGGCTGTCGCTGACTTCGAAGCCGCGCTCGCGCAGCGCCGCGATCAGGCGGGGGCGCTCCTCGCGGATCGTCTCGACGTGGCGGTCGCGCAGCTGCGAGCACGTGCGCAGTGCCTCCAGCGCGCCCGCCTGGGAGACCTCGGAGACGCCGAGGTCGGGCTCGAGCTCTGACAGCAGTGCCTGCGAGCGTGGGCCGCCGATCGCATAGCCGACGCGCAGGCCGGCCAGGCCCCAGGCCTTGGAGAAGCTGCGAAAGACGAGCAGGTTCTGGTGGCGCTCGAGCAGCTCCAGCGAGTCGCTCACGGGCTGGGCGTCGACGAACTCGACGAGCGACTCGTCGAGCAGCACCGCGACGCCCTCGGGCAGGCTGCTCAGCAGGCGCTCGAGCTCGGCTGTGGGGATCAGCTCGCCGGTCGGGTCGTTGGGGTTGGCCAGCGCGACCACGCGCACGCTCGGGTCGCTCTTGGCCTCTGCGAGCAGCTCGTCGAGACCGCCCGTCACAGGCGTGGCCTGTCCATGCGCGCGGCGCGCCATGATCGGGTAGAGCGGGTAGGAGGGCCACAGTGTGAGCAGACGCTGGCCGGGCTCGATCAGCGCGCGCGTGGCCGAGCTGAGCAGCTCAGCCGAGCCGTTGCCGAGGATCAGCCGACCCGAGTCGAGCCCGAGGCTCGCGGCGAGCTCGTCGCGCAGCTCGGTGCCGCGCACGTGCGGGTAGCGGTGCAGGCCGCGGCGGGCGACGAACGTGATCGCGTTGACGATCCGCGGGTTGGGCAGCTCCGGCCAGGTCGTCTGCGAGAGGTCGAGCGTGTCGACGCGCGTGAGCGCTTTTCGTCGGCGCTCTTCGGCTTCTGCGCGCAGGCCGCGGTTGACCTCCTCCTCGGACATTCCTTCGAACTGCTTGTAGTAGTCGAGCAGACCCATGGCCTGACCGGCTTAGCCTTTGCCGTTGCCAGGCATCGTCATCGAGCCGGGGCCGTGGATGACGACGAACCAGAAGACGAAGACCACGGCGCAGATCACGGCGGTCGTGCCGAACACGCGGCCGAGCGCGCCCGTGCGCTGGTCGTGGCCGGCCGCGCGGCGCACGAGGATCCACGCGTGGTCGAGGCGCCGCAGCAGCGAAAGCGCGCCGAACAGGAGTGCGAACAGCGCGACGAAGGCGGCGAGGATGCCGAAGCCGACGCTGCCCGTCTGGTAGTTGACCTGCGAGCCGACCCACAGGCAGCCGATCGGGATCGGCCCCCAGCAGAGCAGGCTCAGCCCGATCATCCCGGCGAGCATCGAATTGGCCAGCGAGCCGTCGACGCGCTGACGCGCGTCGCTGCCGCGTTGGGGCAGGGTGCGGAAGCGAATCGGCGCGGTGCCCGGGCGGCGCCCGACGAACAGTCCCCCGTTATCGGTCGGATCGGTGCGCATCAATGCCTATGTTCGCAGCTAATGCGCCTGGTACCGGCGTCAACCTGCGTAGAGCGCGTCGAACAGCTCCGAGTATTTCTCGTTGACGATGTTTCGCTTGACCTTCAGCGTCGGCGTCAGCTCACCCGTCGCCTGCGAGAGATCGTGGTCGAGGATGGTGAACTTCTTGACCTGCTCGACCTGCGCGTATTTGGTGTTGGCACGGTCGATTTCGGCCTGGATCAGCTCGCGTACCTCAGCCGCGCCGGCGGCCGTCGCGACGTCGCAGTCGCCCGGCAGACCGAGCTGCGCGGCGAGCTGGGGCATCTCCTCCTCGTCGAGCGTGATCAGCACGACCGGGTAGGGGCGCTGGTCGCCGTGCATCACGGCCTGGGAGATCCAGCGGCACTGCTTGAGGTCGTTCTCGATGTTGGCCGGCGTGAGGTTCTTGCCGCCGGCCGTGATGATGATGTCCTTCTTGCGGCCCGTGATCGAGAGGTAGCCGTCGTCGTCGATCGAGCCGAGGTCGCCCGTATGCAGCCAGCCGTTCTCGACGGCGCCGAAGCTGGCGTCGGCGCGGTTGTGGTAGCCGGCGAAGATGTTCGGCCCTTTGACGAGGATCTCGCCGTCCTCGGCGATCTTCAGCTCGACGCCCGGTAGTGCGCGCCCGACCGTGCCGAAGCGGTGGTTCTCGACCGTCGAGGTCGTCGCGGCCGTGGCCGTCTCGGTCATGCCGTAGCCCTCGAGCACGGGCACGCCGCAGGCCCAGAAGAATTCGAGGATCTCTTTGGCGATCGGCGCGGCGCCGCTGGTCGCGTGGCGCACGTTGCCGCCGAAGATCGCGCGCACGTTCCTGTACAGCTCCTCGTCGGCCGCTTCGAAGGGTTTGCGCAGCTCGTCCGGCACGTCCTCGCCGCGGTTGATCATGTCGCGCACCTTCACGCCGAGCTCGATCGCGGCCTTGGCCTGGGCCTGCTCGTCGGGAGACTTGGCCTGGATCGCGGCCTGGGCCAGCGTGTAGATCTTCTCGAACACGCGCGGAACGGAGGGCAGGTAGGTCGGTTTGACCTCCTGCAGCTCGCCGATGATCTGCTTGGTGTCGCCGCCGAAGTAGGCCAGCGTGCCGCCGAGGTCGAACACGGCGAGCTGGATGAGGAGGGCGAAGGAGTGCGCGAGCGGGAGGTAGAGGTAGATCACCTCGTCGCCCTGGATCTCGCCGGCCTCGCCGACCATGTCGATGATCGCGCGGTAGTTGCCGTGCGTGAGCACGCAGCCCTTCGGCGGGCCGGTCGTGCCGGAGGTGTAGATGAACGTGAACGGGTCCTCCAGGCGCACGGCGCTGCGGCGCGCTTCGAGCTCCTCTGGGTTGCGCGAGCGGCCGCGCTCGCGGACCTCCTCGAGCGGGATCGCGTCGAGGGCTTGCACCGCCTCCGAGGGCCCGCCCGCGATCGAGCCGTCCTCGGGCGAGTCGATCACGATGATCGTGCGCAGGTTGGGGACCTGGTCGCGGATCGCCGCGATCTTCTCGAGCTGCTCGACGTCCTCGCAGACGATCGCGCAGGCCTCGGAGTCGGAGATCACCCACAGGCACTCCTCGGGGGAGTTGGTCTGGTAGATCGGCACGACCGTCAAGCCGGCCGAGGTGGCGCCCATGTCGGCGTAGGACCACTCGGGGCGCGTGTTGCCGAGGATGCAGATGCGCTCGCCCGGTTCGAGGCCGGCGTCGATCAGGCCGAGCCCGATCTCCTGGGTGATCTCGGCGAGCTTGGAGTAGCTCACGTCGTGCCAGGCGCCGTCGCGCTTGTAGCGGATCGCCGTGTTCTCGCCGTGCGCCGCGGCGGCACACGGAATCAGGTCAGCAATGGTCTGCGAACCCGTTGCCGACCCAGTGGTCGACGCCGTCGCGGTGGCCTCCATCAGGACTCTCCTCCTGTCGAACAATCAAGCTTTCCGCCGGCTAGCTGGCCGACCAGCCCATGTTAGAGCGAGGGAGCGCACTTTGCGAGGGCGCGGAGGCCGGGTGGGGCGCCCCCGGGCGCGAGCGCTAGATCGGGTTGGGGACGTCGAGGAAGACGTGGCGCACCCCGAAGCGCTGGGCGATGTGCTCGCCGAGCGCCTTGACGCCGAAGGTCTCGGTGGCGTAGTGGCCGGCGGCGATGAAGTGGATGCCGGCCTCGCGCGCGGTGGACATGACCCGCTCGACCGGTTCGCCCGTGAGCAGGGCGTCGGCGCCGGCGGCGATCGCGTCCGCGATGTAGTCCGCGCCGCCGCCCGAGACGATTGCGAGGCGACGGATGGTGGGCGGCCCGGCGTCGAAGACGAGCGGGTCGCGGGCGGTCAGCTCGCGCACGCGCGTGAAGAGGTCTTGGGCGGGCGTGCCGCTGTTCTCGTTGCCGCCGCTGTCGTCGCTGACGCCGGGCAGGGTCGCGATGAATCCGATCGGCTCGCCGTGGTGCAGGGCGAAGGGCTCCAGCGAGGTGGCGCCGAGGGCTTTGGCGATCAGCGCGTTGTTGCCGAGCTCGGGGTGGGCGTCGAGGGGGAGGTGGTAGGCGGCCAGGCCGATGTCCGCGTCGAAGAGGATCTTCAGGCGGCGCTTGAGGGCGGCGTCGATCGGGCCCGGGCTCGTGCCCCAGAAGAGGCCGTGGTGGACTAGGAGAAGCTGGGCTTTCTCGGCGGCGGCGCGCTCGAACAGCTCTAGGTTGGCCGAGACGCCGGTGGCGACGGTGTCGACCTGGGGTGCGCCTGGGACCTGGAGGCCGTTGGGGCCGTAGTCGTCGAAGCGGCTCGGTTCGAGGAGGGCGTCGAGGTCGGCGAGGATGTCGGCCGTGGGTGTGGGCACCGGGCGAAGATACCTTGCACTAGCGGGTGCGGCACGCCTGGCGGGGCGAACGACCTTGGCGGTATGGAATACTGACCGCGCATCGGGGCGTGGCGCAGCCTGGTAGCGCGCACCGTTCGGGTCGGTGAGGTCCCGAGTTCGAATCTCGGCGCCCCGATTGGGTAGTGACCCGCGAGTATCCGCGAATATTCCCGAAAACGCTGAGACTCGCGGGGGCTGTGTTCGCCTCTTCGGGGTGTTCGCGGGACTCGGGACCGCAGCGAGTGCTCGCGGTTCTTTTGCGGTCCTTCCGATGGGGCACGGCTACCGGGGAAATGGTGTAGTCCAGCGTCGGCGAGGCCCGAGATCGAGCGCGATCGAAGTCGACCCAACGGTTCTGTTCAACGAGCCCCCCGCCTAACCCCAGCCCTGTCTAGCGGCGACATAGCCGTCGTGCTTACGTGAAACTCTTCGCCGATGGCAGCCTCCGACAACGGCAACCAACGCACGGAGCTTCACAAGACGATCTGGCGCATCGCCAACGACCTGCGGGGCAGCGTCGACGGCTGGGACTTCAAGAGCTACGTGCTCGGGCATGCTCTTCTACCGGTTCATCTCCGAGAACCTGACCGCGTACCTCAACGAAGCGGAGCGCAAGGCCGGCCACCCGGACTTCGACTACGCGGCGCTCAGCGACGAGGATGCCGAGTTCGGGCGGCGCGAGACGGTCGCGGAGAAGGGCTTCTACATCCTGCCCTCGCGACCTGTTCGCCAACGTCCGCGAGCGTGCCCGCCACGATGCGAACCTCAACGAGACGCTTGGCACGCGTCTTCGCGGACATCGAAGGCTCGGCGATCGGCACCGACAGCGAGGACGACCTCAAGGGCCTCTTCGACGACCTCGACGTCAACGCCAGCAAGCTCGGGCCGACCGTCGCCAAGCGCAACGAGAAGCTCGTCAAGCTGCTCGACGCTATCGGCGACCTGCACGCTTGGCATCGTTCGCCGACAACACGATCGACGCTGTTCGGCGACGCCTACGAGTACCTCATGCAGATGTACGCCTCGACCGCCGGCAAGTCGGGCGGCGAGTTCTACACGCCGCAGGAGGTCTCCGAGCTGCTGGCTCGGATCACGGTCGTCGGCAAGAAGGAGGTCAACAAGGTCTACGACCCGGCGTGCGGCTCAGGATCGCTGCTGCTGAAGTTCGCCAAGGTGCTCGGGCAAGGACAACGTGCGCCGGGGTTCTTCGGCCAGGAGATCAACCTCACGACCTACAACCTGTGCCGGATCAACATGTTCCTGCACGACGTCAACTACGAGAAGTTCGACATCGCCCACGGCGACACGCTGACCGACCCGCAGCACTGGGACGACGAGCCGTTCGAGGCGATCGTCTCCAACCCGCCGTACTCGATCAAGTGGGACGGCGACGCGAACCCGCTGCTCATCAACGACCCGCGCTTCGCGCCGGCAGGCGTGCTCGCGCCGAAGACAAAGCCGACCTGGCCTTCACGATGCACATGCTTAGCTGGCTCGCGGTTAACGGCACTGCGGCGATCGTCGAGTTCCCCGGCGTGCTCTACCGCGGCGGCGCCGAGCAGAAGATCCGCAAGTACCTCGTCGACAACAACTACGTCGACGCGGTCATCCAGCTGCCGCCGGACCTGTTCTTCGGCACGACGATCGCGACCTGCATCATCGTGCTCAAGAAGAGCAAGCCCGACAACGCACGCTCTTCATCGATGCCTCTGCCGAGTTCGTCCGGTCAGGGAACAGGAACGAGCTCGACGATGCGCACCAGCAGAAGATCCTCAAAGCGTTCGTCGCGCGGGGCGAAGTCGACTACTTCTGCCGCCTCGTCGATCACAGCGAGGTCGCTGAAAACGGCTACAACCTTGCCGTCACCTCCTATGTCGAGCAGGAGGATACCCGCGAGACGATCGACATCAAGGAGCTGAACGCCCAGATCGCACGGATCGTCGCGCACGAGGCCGAGCTGCGGAAAGAGATCGATGCGATCGTCGCCGACCTCGACCGGGATCTGACCGCGTTTCACCGGCGAGGTAGCGTGACGTGGGTCCCGATGGGGGAGGTCGGCGAGTTCATCCGTGGTCGACGATTCACCAAGAGCGACATGGTCGCGGACGGGATTGACGCCATTCACTACGGTGAGATCTATACGCGGTATGAGGTGTACGCGTACAAGGCTCTTTCGCACGTGCGGCCGGAGTTGGCGCCGCGGCTGCGTTTCGCGAAGACCGGCGATGTCGTGATAGCAGCTGTCGGCGAGACTGTCGAGGACGTAGGGAAGGCTGTTGCCTGGCTTGGCCAGGGGGATGTGGCAATTCATGACGACTGCTTCGCCTATCGGCATTCGCTCAACCCAAAGTTCGTGTCTTATTATTTGCGGACAAGCACTTTTCGCGCTGACAAGGCAAAACACGTTGCGCGTGCAAAGGTGAAGCGGCTATCTGGAGAGAGCCTCGCCAAGATCAGGATCCCGCTGTTGCCTCTTGCGGAGCAGGAGCGTATAGTTGGGATTCTCGACACGTTCGATGCGCTTGTGAATGACGCTTCGAACGGCATTCAGGCCGAGCTGGCGGCTCGCCGCCGACAGTACCAGCACTACCGTGACCGACTTCTCGCCTTTGACCAAGCGCGATTCTGATCCGGGGCCCAATTCGCGACAGCGTTACGAGACGATCGCGCTGAGCGCAGAGAGCACCGTCGTCGCGGAGTTCGTCCCCGGGCTGTCTGCAGAAACCGGTTACCAGAGCGAGGCTGAGCTCGAGGCGGCGCTCATCAAGCTGCTGCAGGCCCAGGCGTACGAATACCTGCGGATCAACAGTGCAAGCGCGCTGGAGGCAAACCTTCGCGTGCAGCTCGAAGCGCTGAACGAGCTCAAGTTCTCCGACGCTGAGTGGGAGCGCTTCTTCAGCGAGCAGATCGCCGGCGCGAACGACGGCATCGTCGAGAAGACGGCTCGGATCCAGGAGGACCATGTCCAGTGCTCAAGCGCGACGACGGCACGATCAAGAACTCTACCTGATCGACAAGCAGCAACATCCACAACAACCGGCTGCAGGTATCAACCAGTACGAGGCCGACGGGCGCGCAGCGTCGAACCGCTACGACGTGACGATCCTCGTCAACGGCCTGCCGCTGGTGCACGTCGAGCTGAAGCGGCGCGGCGTCGACATCCGCGAGGCGTTCAACCAGATCAACCGCTACCAGCGCGACAGCTTCTGGGCTGGCTCGGGGCTGTTCGAGTACGTCCAGCTGTTCGTGATCAGCAACGGCACGCTGACGAAGTACTACTCCAACACGACCGCGCGACCAGCACATCAACGAGCAGGCCGGCGGCCGACGAGCCGCAGGCGCAGGACGTCGAACACCTTCGAGTTCACGTGCTGGTGGGCCGACGCGACCAACAAGCCGATCGCGGACCTGACCGGCTTCACGAAGACCTTCTTCGCCAAGCACACCCTGCTGAACATCCTGACGCACTACTGCGTCTTCGACGTCGACCGCATGCTGCTCGTGATGCGGCCGTACCAGATCGTCGCGACCGAGCGGATCCTGCAGCGGATCGAGATCTCGACGAACTACAAGCAGCTCGGCACGCTCGCGGCCGGCGGCTACGTCTGGCACACCACCGGCTCGGGCAAGACGCTGACGAGCTTCAAGGCCGCGCAGCTCGCCGACGCAAGCTGCCCGATCGTCGACAAGGTGCTGTTCGTCGTCGACCGCAAGGACCTCGACTACCAGACGATGCGCGAGTACGACCGCTTCGAGAAGGGCGCGGCCAACTCGAACACTTCGACCGCGCGTGCTGAAGAAGCAGCTCGAGGACCCGAACGCCCGGATCATCATCACGACGATCCAGAAGCTGGCCCGCTTCATCGCTGCCGAACAAGGGCCACGCGATCTACGACGGGCACGTCGTGTGATCTTCGACGAGTGCCACCGCTGCCAGTTCGGCGACATGCACACCGCGATCACCAAGGCGTTTCAAGCGCTACCACCTGTTCGGCTTCACTGGTACGCCGATCTTCGCTGTGAACGCCGGGCAGCGGCGGCAACCCGCACCTGCGCACCACCGAGCAGGCGTTCGGCGACCAGCTGCACACCTACACGATCGTCGACGCCATCAGCGACAAGAACGTCCTGCCGTTCCGCATCGACTACGTCAACACCGATCAAGCTGCCGACGAGCGTCGCCGACAAGCAGGTCTCGGCGATCGACACCGAGCGGGCGCTGCTCGCGCCGGAGCGCATCACGCAGGTCGTCGGCTACATGCTCGAGCACTTCGACCAGAAGACCAAGCGCGCGCAGCACTACCGACTCGGGCAGAAGCGGGTGTCCGGGTTCAACTCGCTGTTCGCGACGGCCTCGATCGACGCCGCGAAGCGCTACTACACCGCGTTCGCACAACGACAACGCGAGCGTCGACAGCTCCACGCAAGCTACCAGCCGCTGAAGGTCGGCGCTGATCTTCAGCTACGCGGCCAACGAGGACGTCGACGACGGGCTGCTCGACGAGGAGGAGTTCGAGACTCGACGGACTCGACAAGTCCTCGCGCGACTTCCTCGACGACGCGATCCAGGACTACAACGCGCTGTTCGGCACCAGCTTCGACACCTCGGCCGAGCGCGTTCCAGAACTACTACAAGGACCTGTCGCTGCGGCTGAAGAACCGCGAGATCGACCTGGTCATCGTCGTCAACATGTTCCTGACCGGCTTCGACGCCACGACGCTGAACACGCTGTGGGTCGACAAGAGCCTGCGCCAGCACGGCCTGATCCAGGCGTACTCGCGCACCAACCGGATCCTCAACTCGGTCAAGACCTACGGCAACATCGTCACCTTCCGCGACCTGGAGGAGGAGACCAACGACGCCCTCGCGCTGTTCGGCAACAAGGATGCGAGCGGCATCGTGCTCCTCAAGCCGTACGGCGACTACTACGCCGAGTACGCAGAGCGTGTCGGCGAGCTGCTGGAGCAGTTCCCGCTGGGCGAGCTCGATCGTCGGCGAGGCGGCTCAGAAGGAGTTCATCGCGCCTGCTCGGCGCGATCCTGCGGCTGCAGAACATCCTGACCTCCTTCGACGAGTTCGCCGGCAACGAGATCCTCACCGAGCGCGAGCTCCAGGACTACCGAGCATCTACCTCGACCTGTACGCCGAGTTCCGCAGGCTCGCGCAGGCTGACAAGGAGTCGATCAACGACGACGTCGTCTTCGAGATCGAGCTCATCAAGCAGGTCGAGATCAACGTCGACTACATCCTGATGCTCGTTCGCCGCTATCTGGAGGAGGATCAGGGCGAAGACCAGCGAGATCCGGGCAGCAATCGATCGGGCTGTCGACTCCAGCCCGACCCTGCGAAACAAGAAGGACTTGATTGACGCGTTCGTCGACTCGTTGAGCGTGGATGCCGGCGTCGACAAGGAGTGGCGGGCCTTCATCGGAGCCAAGCGCGCCGAGGAGCTCGAGCGGATTATCGCGGAGGAAGGACTCGATGCCGACGAGACACGCGACTTCGTCGCTGATGCTTTCCGTGACGGGCGCGTCCCTCGGACCGGGACTGCGATCACCAGGATCCTCCCTCCCGTCTCGAGGTTCTCGAAGGCCGGCGATCACGGCGCCAAGAAGCAGACGGTGCTGGAGAGGCTCAGCACGTTCTTCGAGCGCTACGCGGGCCTGATCTGAGCAGCGGCCCCAAAGGCCAGCCGATACGGGGGAACTGAGTGCCGATTGACGATGGCTGGAAAACGGGTGGTAGAGCCTCGCCCGCGGGCAATCACAACGAGCACCACTTCAGCTCCCCGCCCGCCCTGCCGAAAAGCTCGTGAATGAGCCGAAGCATCCGCACGAAGCACACCCCGCCAAATCGACGAGCGCAGTTGGCCAAACCAGCAACGCTGGTGCGCTTGGCCCTACTCGGCGCGGCACTCTCCCTCGCGATCGCGCTCTCGGCCTCCCCAGCTCTAGCCGCAACGGCCGCCCCCACCATGATCGCACCTGTCGCCTCGAGCGCCCACAGCTCCCCGCTCAGCGTCGAATACCAACTCCCAGCGCCGCCATGACGTTGCAGCTGCGCGTCGGTGCGGTCGTCCAGGCCGGCAAGAAGCACTTGGCGCTCGCCGCCCGCGCGCTGACGCTCGAATGCAAGGCCGCCACGGCGATCGCGGCCGCTGCGAGCTTCAAGTTGACGCCGGCGGCGAAGAAGCTGCTCGGCCGGCACGGGGCGAGCGTGAAGCTGACCGTGTCGGTCTACGCGACCGGAGCTGCCACCGGCACGCGGCTGGCCGGAGCGACGTTGCGCGGCACGCCCTGACAGACCTTCCCGGCAGTCTCGACCGATCAGCGAGGATGAGCGGCATGCCCGCCCCCCGCAACCTGGTCAACCTCAACGCCGTAGAGAAGTCCTACGGCAGCCGCGCCGTCCTCCACGACATCACGCTCGGCATCTCCTCCGGCGAGCGCATCGGCCTGGTCGGCCAAAACGGCGGCGGCAAGTCGACGCTGCTGCGCCTGATCGCGGGGATCGAGCAGCCCGACGCGGGCGCGCTCACCCGCGCGGGCGACATCGGGGTCGCCCTGCTCGGCCAGCGCGACGAGCTTGACGAGAGCCGCACGATCCGCGAGCTGCTCGTCGGCGAGCGCGCCGATCACGAGTGGGCCGGCGACAGCGCCTTCCGCAGCGTCCTCGACGGCCTGCTCGGCGGCGTCGAGCTGCGCCTCTTCGCCAACGGGATGGAGACGCCGATCGCGGGCCTGTCGGGCGGCGAGCGCAGGCGGATCGCGCTGGCGCGCCTGCTGCTCGACCCGCCGGAGCTGCTGCTGCTCGACGAGCCGACCAACCACCTCGACGTGGAAGGCGTCGACTGGCTCGCCCACCACCTGGCCGCCAGACGCGGCGCGATGCTCGTGGTCACGCACGACCGCTGGTTCCTCGACGCCGTCTGCACGGACACGTGGGAGCTGGCCGACGGCGTGGTGCACCAGTACGAAGGCGGCTACGCGGCGTACGTGCTGGCACGCGCCGAGCGCGAACGTCAGGAGGCCTCCGCCGCGAGCCGCCGCCGGCAGCTGCTGCGCAAGGAGCTCGCGTGGCTGCGGCGCGGCCCGCCGGCGCGCACGTCCAAGCCGAAGTTCCGCATCGACGCAGCCAACGCGCTGATCGCCGACGAGCCGCAAGCGCGCGACCGCGCCGAGCTGCTGCGCTTCGCCGGCGCGCGCCTTGGCAACAAGGTGATCGAGGCCGTCGACGTGTCGCTCACGCTCGGCAGCAAGCAGGTGCTGCACGACGTGACCTGGCGTCTCGGCCCCGGCGACCGCGTGGCTGTGGTCGGCGTCAACGGATCGGGCAAGACCTCGCTCGTGCGGCTGCTGTCGGGTGAGCTGGAGCCGACCTCGGGCCGGATCGAACGCGGCTCGACCGTGCGGATCGCCTACCTCTCCCAAGACGTCGTCGAGATCCCCGGCCATCTCAACGTGCTCGAATCGCTCGAGGAGGTCCGCGGCCACGCGACGCTCAGCAGCGGCGAGGAGATCACGGCGGCGATGCTGTGCGAGCGCTTCGGCTTCCGCGGCGAGAAGGCGCGCACGCTCGTGGACGACCTCTCCGGCGGCGAGCGCCGGCGCCTGGCGTTGATGCGCCTGCTGATGGCCGAGCCGAACGTGCTGCTGCTCGACGAGCCGACGAACGATCTCGACATCGACACGCTGACTGCGCTGGAGGACCTGCTCGACGGCTGGCCGGGCACGCTCGTCGTCGTCAGCCACGACCGCTACTTCGTCGAGCGCGTCTGCGACGACGTCCACGCGCTCACGCCAGAAGGGGGGATCCGCCACCTCCCGGGCGGGATCGACCAGTACCTGGAGCAGCGGCGCGACGCCGAACAACACCGCTCCGCCTCCTCGTCGGCTGCGCGCAAGGACGGTGAAGCGCCCGGGGCGAGGCTGCGCACGGAACGCAAGGAGACGCAGCGCGCCGAACGCGAGGTCAAGCGACTCGAACGCGTGATCGAGCGCCTGACCGAGCGCGAGGCGGCGTTGAACGAGCAGATGGCGGCCGTCGCGACCGATCACGCAAGGCTCGCCGAGCTGCAGGCCGAGCTCGGGCAGCTCGTCGCCGAGCGCGAGCAGCTCGAGGCGTCGTGGCTGGAGGCTTCGGAGTCGCTCGAGGGCTGACGTGCTCAGGCGCCGCGCTTGCGCTCAGGCGGCTGCGCCGGCCGTGGCGTCGGCGACCAAGCGCTGCACGTAGGGCCCGAGCAGCGAAGCGACGGCCTCGGCCGTCTCGGCGGGCTCCCCTTTCGGCAGCGCGGCATAGCTGATCGCCAGGCGCACGAGGCATTCGCCGAGCAGCTCGGCATCGCGCACGGCGACGACGGGCCAGCTCGCGAGCAGCACCTCGGTCAGCCGCGCGGCGGCCGTCTCGACGAGCGTCTCGCCGCGTGTGGTGAACAGCGCGATCAGCTCGTCGGCGCCGTCGCCTGAGACGATCGTGCTGACGAGCGGGTTCTCGGCGGCGACGGTCAGGAACAGCTCGAACGTCGCGTGCAGCGCGAGGCGCGGATCCTCGGCATTGGCGGCGATCGTGCTCTGCACGGCGTCGATGAAGCGTCCGGCTTCGCGCAGCACGAGCTCCTGCGCGAACTCGGCACGCGAGCCGAACTCGTTGTAGACCGTCTGCCTGCTGACGCCTGCGGCGCCGGCGATGTCGCTCATCGTGATCTCCGACCACGGCCGCGAGGCCAGCTCGCGATTGGCGCCGTCGAGCAGCGTGTTGCGCAGGAGCTCGCGCGCGGCCACGGCGTAGGGGACCTGCTGCTCTGCGACGTTCGCGTCGGCTCCCGGGCCGACCTCGGCCACCGCGTCCGCGGTGCTCATGGCGAGGGCTCCTCGATGGGTTCGACCGGCTCGAATTCGACCTTGTCGCGCACGCCGCAGTCGGGGCAGGCCCAGTCGTCGGGCACCTCGCTCCACGGCGTGCCCGGCGGAAAGCCCTCGCGCGGATGCCCGGCGTCCTCGTCGTAGACGTAGCCGCAGCCGGTGCAGCGGTAGGCGCTCATGCGACTCGCGCCAGCCTTCGGCGCGCGCGTGCGCTCACACGTGGGTGGAGGTTGGTGCGCTCCAAGTCGCCCTCGTAGTGCTCTAGCACGCGGTGGTCCATGATACGCCGCCACAGCGGCGGGATCACGGCGGTGAGGATCATCCCGGCGTAGCCGGTCGGCAGCTGCGGCGCCTGCTCGACATGGCGCAGCGCCTGGTAGCGGCGGACGGGGTGGGCATGGTGGTCGGAGTGGCGCTGGAGGTGGTAGAGCAGCACGTTGGAGGCTGTGTTGTTGGAGTTCCAGCTGTGCGCGGGCCGGGTGCGCTCGTAGCGTCCGTCCTCGCGACGCTGGCGCAAGAGGCCATAATGCTCGAGGTAGTTCACGACCTCGAGCAGCGAGAAGCCGACGACGGCCTGCAGCAGCAGGTAGGGGAGGACGACGACGCCGAACACGGCGACGAGCGCGCCGAACAGCACGACGCTCATGGCCCAGGCGCTGAGGATGTCGTTGCGCGGCGTCCACATCGAGCTTTCCAGACGCGTAAGGCGCGCGCGCTCGAGCTCCCACGCGGAGCGAAGGCTGCCGCTCACTGTCCGCGGCCAGAAGCGGTAGAAGCTCTCACCTAGGCGCGAGCTGGCTGGGTCCTCGGGCGTGGCCACGCGCACGTGATGGCCGCGGTTGTGCTCGATGAAGAAGTGCCCGTAGCCGCTCTGGGCGAGCGCGACCTTGCTCAGCCAGCGCTCGAGGCTGGCGCGCTTGTGTCCGAGCTCGTGCGCCGTGTTGATGGCGATCCCGGAGACCATCGCGACGGTCAGCGCGAGCCCGATCGACTCGACGACGGAGAGGCCCCCATGCGACCACTCCCAGCAGGCGAAAACGAGCCCGGCGTACTGCACTGGGATGTAGGCGTACGTGCACCAGCGGTAGTAGCGGTCCTGCTCGAGCGCCTTGATCACCGACTCGGGCGGGTTGCGCGCGTCGAGCCCGACGGCGAGGTCGAGCAGCGGGAAGATGCCGAACACGAGTACGGGCCCGTAGAACCAGAACACGCCGAGGCCGGTCAGCTCGACCAGCCCCCACGAGAGGAACGGCAGCGTAGGCACGACGAGGCCGAGCAGCCAGAGGTAGCGCTTGGGGTCGCGCCACGAGACGGACTCCTCGCTGTCGGGGTCCTCGGCTCCTGCCTCTGCGATCGGCAAAGTCGTTGCTGCGGGCGCAGACATCAAGTGGCTTCCTCCTGCCGTAGGGGCGGTCCGTGGCTACTTTACAGAACACCGGCCGCGTGTCAAGCACAACGACATCAATATTTAATTTGACAAGAGAACTCCGTTGCGCTTCGGCTGCTCGTCGCTCGGCTTCGAACAAGGATGCGAGTTGACAATCGGCAGCGTTAGAATGATCGGGATGAGCTTCCCGCCTCCAGCGGCGTGATGAGCGAGCCCGATCCGTCGATCAAGGAAGCCGGCAGCCTGCGCTTTCCGGACAGGCGGGTGGGATCGACCAACGAGCAGATGCCGTTCGACCACATCGTCGTGGTCATGATGGAGAACCACTCGTTCGACAACCTGCTCGGAGCCCTCTCGCACACGCGGGCGGATGTCGACGGGCTGACCTTCGACAGCGCGGGAGATGCGACCAACACCAACCCGGCCGTTGAGGGCACCTCGCCTGCGGTGAAGGCCTTTCCGGTCCCGAACACAGCGCAGGCGGAGCATGTGAAACAGAGCTGGCAGGCGACGCACCGGCAGATCAACGGTGGGCTGATGGATGGGTTCGTCGCTTCCGCGAAATCTCCCGAGCCGATGGGCTACTACACGCCGGAGGTGCTGCCGTTCGCGTATTCGCTCGCGAGTACGTTCACCGTTGCCAATCGCTGGTTCTGCTCGCTTCCGGGGCCAACGTACCCCAACCGCCGCTTCCTGCTGGCTGGTACCGCTTACGGTGGAACGGTCACGAACCTCGGCGCTCTGCTCGGGGGGTCTCCGCCGCGCGGCACGATCTTCGACCGGCTGTCGGATCACCACATCAGCTGGGGGAGCTACTTCACGGACATCCCGATGACGTTGACGATCCCGTCGATCTTCTTCAAGCACATCGCCCACCATCATCTGATCGACAAGTTCTTCCATGACTGCGAAGCCGGCAGCCTGCCGGCGGTCAGCTTCGTCGATCCCGCGATGGGCAAGCTCTCCTCGATCGCCTCCTCGATGGCCGGCCTGCCGACGGTCGTGAAGGATGCACTCAAGCTGCTCGGGCCACCGGCCGAGACGGAGGAGGCCCCTGGCGGCATGTACTACGGCGAGGCTTGGGCGCACAGGGTCGTGGAAGCGGTGCTCCGTTCGCCGGCTTGGAGCCGCACGCTGCTGATCTATCTGTACGACGAGCACGGCGGCTACTACGACCACGTCCCGCCGCCGCCTGCGATCCCACCGGACGACATCCCACCGCAGCTGTCACCCGGGGAACCGCCGGGTGCCTATGACATGTACGGACCTCGTGTGCCGGCCGTAGTCGTCTCGCCCTACTCCAGGCCGGGCGGCGTCAGCAACGTGGTCTGCGACCACACCTCTGTCCTGGCGACGATCGAGAGCAAGTGGAACCTGCCGGCGCTGACCAGGCGCGATGCGAATGCTGCCACTGTGATGGGTTTTCTCGACCTCAACAACGCTGCCCTCCTACACCCGCCGACCCTTCTGGCGCCGTCCAGCTCGGGCCCCTCCGGGCCGGTCGCCGAGGTCGCTTAGCTCCGCGAGCGGTACGGCGCTAGCTCGAACTCCCGCGAGTGGCCGCGATGCCGCGCCAGCTGCGTGACGTGCTCAGTAGCGCCGACGCGCCGAGCGCCGCCATCGCCACGGCCTCCAAGGCCAGCGAGAGCCCGGTGCTCACCAGGCCAAGCGGTCCGTTGCCCGCGCCGGCCAGCGCCGGCGCGTCGAGCTGAAGCGTGATCGCGTATAGCGCCGTGGCGACCGCGATCGCGACCATCGCCCCCGCGAGGAGCGTGGCCAGCTGCAGCGCCGCGATCAGCCAAGCGTCGGCCACGTCGATCTTGAACAGCGCGCCGCGGGCGGACACCACGCAGACGGCACCGCAGGCGAGGCCGCCGAACGCCCAGACGACGAAAGCCCCCTGCCCCGGCGCACTCGCACGGGAGCGTGCGTGCGTCCCGTGCGCGAGCAGCGCGAGCAACACGGTTGCGGCCGCGAACAGCAGCAGGGCCGCGACGGGCGCGCCGATCAGGCCGATCAGCTTCCGTCGTCGGTCCCGCTCGTCCCATGCCTGGCGCAGCGCGACAGCGATCAGCGGCAGCGCGCCCGCGACGAGCGCCAATGAGGCGATCCCGGCAGCGAGTTGGACGGCGAGATGGGCGTCGCTGAGCATCGGGTGGGCGCCGAGCGGGTGGTTCTCGGTCGTCTTGTAGAAGCCGAAGCCGACGGCGGCGAAAGTGACCCAGCACGCGAGCACGCCGCCGAGGCCCAGACGCAACCGCGTGCCGACGTCGAGCTCGCCGGCCAGGCCGGCCGCCGGGCGCAGGTGCGCGCGTAGCGCGCCGATCAGCAGATCGAGCACGATCGCGGCTCGCACAGGCTGCTCTTCGATCAGCGCCCGCAGCTCGGCCCCGTAGCGGCGCCGAAAGGCCATCGGGTAGAGCGCGAGTACGAGGCGGGCGAGCCTCACGCGGTCACCTCGCCTGTGCGCAGCCGCCGCAGCCCCGTGCGCGCGACGCGCGCGAACGTCTCGAGCTGTCCTGTGAGCACCTCGCTGCCGGCGCCCGTCAGCCGGTACGGTCGCCGTCGTGCGTCCGCCGGCAGAGCCTCGATCAGGCCCTTGCCCTCCAGCCGCGCCAGCGCCCCGTAGAGCGTGCCTGGCCCGAGGCGCACGCCGGCAAGCTCCTGCACGTCCTGCGTGATTGCATAGCCGTGCTTCGGCCCGTCGGCCAGGCTCGTCAGCACGAGTAGCTCCGGGTCAGTAGATCGTCCACCGTTGTATCGCATAACGTAATAATAGCAGCTGGATTCCACCCTCTTGACTTGACCTGTGAAAACCGTGACAAAGCTCTCTGGACATGCGCCTAACTACGCATAAGCAAATCCTGGACACGTGGCTGATTAGACCTCTACGCCTGGCTGAAAAGGTGCTCGGTCAACCGCGCCAATCCCCATCGGCGCGGTCGTAGGACCCTCATTTCCCCAAGAAGAAGCGACCTGCCTTCTCCGGCAGATACCCATCGCAGTACCCCATAGCAGCACCCATAGAAGTTCCCCATAGCCCACAACTCCACGGAGGGACGCCCGTGATTGCCTTCTCCCCCCGGCGGCTGCTCGCTGCCGGACTGATGGCCCTTGCGACGATTCTGTCGCTAGGGCTGTTTCACTATGCCGCCTCGGCGCAGGCGGCAACGCTGAACCTTGAAACCCTCACCGCTTCGCAAGCGGAGAAAATGCTGGAAAACAAAGAAATCACCTCGCTCGAACTGGTGAAGGCCTACATCGCGCGAATCGAAGCGCTGAGCAAGGCAGGCCCAGGGCTGAACGTGGTCACACAGCTCAACCCGAACGTGCTCGAAGAAGCCAGGCAGGCCGATCGAGACCGCAGGAAAGGGAAAGCGCTGGGCCCCGTGGCCGGCGTGCCGATCCTGCTCAAGGACATCATCGACGCCACGCCGATGTACACCTCGGCTGGTGACTGGGCGCTGCGTGAATCGTTCCCCGAAAAGGACTCGGGCGTGGTCAAGGTGCTGCGCCAGCACGGCGTGATCATCCTCGGCAAGGTCGGCCTGTCGGAGTGGGCCAACAGCTTCGGCAGCCAGCCGTCAGGCTTCAGCAACCTGACAGGCCAGGTGCTGAACGCCTACGACACGGCGGCGGGTCCGAGTGGATCCTCCTCCGGCTCGGGCGCGGCTGCAGCGGCGAGTCTCGCGACGCTGACGATCGGCACGGAAACGTCGGGCTCGATCATCAGCCCGTCGACCGCCCAGAGCGACGTCGGCCTGAGGCCGACGCTCGGGCTCGTGCCGGGTTACGGCATCGCGCCGATCGACGCCTCGCAGGACACGGCGGGACCGATGGTCAAAACGGTGGAAGACGCCGCGACGACGCTCGAATCGATCGCTGAGGTGACGGGCACCGATGCCGAAGCCAACGCCGAGTACGAACCGATGATGGGCCCGAACTTCCTCAAAAACGAAGACATCCAGCCAGCGCCGTTCACGACGCTGCCGGAATACAAATCGGCGCTCAACATGGAATTCGTCAAAGGCAAGCGGATCGGCTTCAACGGGACCAGCGAACCGATCCTCAAAGCGGTAGCTGCGCTCGAAGCTGCGGGCGCGATCATGGTGCCCGATGCCGCGACGACGGTCGGCACGATCCCGTCGCTGCCGAGCGGATATGAGGCGCACGCGACGATCGACGGCTACTACACGCACCTCGGTGCCGCGGCACCGGTGAAAAGCCTGGTGCAGGAGGTGGCGGTCGACGAAACCAACCCGCAGGAGGCGCTGAAGGACGGCAACTCCGCACACAAGTCCGAGTCCGAAGCCGAAGACACACCGGGTGGCAAAAACCAAAAAGAATATGAAGAAAAGCTGCCGATCCGGAAGACGGCATTCCACGCGGCAATCGAAAAAATGATGAACGAACCCAGTGGCGGCGGCGGTCCCGTGATCGCGGTCGTGGGCTCCGTTCCGAGCGGCCCGCAGGCCGGCGATCCGGAGATCACCGTGCCGATGGGCTACACCGCGACGCAGCACCGTTCGCAGAACGTGAACATCAACGGCGGGGCCTATGACGACTACGACCTGATCGGCGTGGCGTACGTGATCGAACAGATGACGAAACTCCACCAGACGCCGGCCGAAGTGAACCCGTCGATGTACCGCTGTGCACACACGGTGCCCGCCCCGCCGTTCGCCGGGCGCGGTCACTGCAACCCCGACTACGTGTCGATCGTGAAAGGGATCAAAGGCACGACCAAAGCAACGCTTCCGTTCTCGCTCGAAACGACCTCGGCGAGCACGCTCGAGTCGATGATCAAAGAAGGCAAACTCACATCGACCGACCTGGTGCAGGCGGAGCTCTACCGGATCGCGCTCACCAACGCGAACGGACCGGCACTGCAGGCCGTGCGCAACCTCAACCCGAATGCCGTCGAAGAAGCTAGGGCGTTCGACAAGGCCAAGAAGAAAGGTGCGAGCGCGTCGGGTGCCCTCGCGGGCCTGCCCGTGCTCGTCAACGACTCGATCGACGTCGCCGGTCTTGCGACCAGCGGTGGCTCGATCGCCCTGCAGGACAACCTGCCCTCGGCCAATGCGACGCTCGTCGCCAAGCTGAAGGCGGCTGGGGCGATCGTGCTCGGTGACACCAACATCACCGAGCTCGGCGGCGACTTCGACTCGAACATGACGCAGGGCTACTCATCGCTCGGTGGGCAGGTGCTGCTGCCGAACGACACCAACAAGAACGTCGGTGGCTCCTCCGGGGGCGCGACGGGCAGTGTCGCCGCCGGCCTTGCGTCGCTGGCGATCGGCAGCGAGACGACGACCGAAAGCGCCGCTCAGCTGATCGCTCCCGCGGGCAACGCGGGCGTCGTCGGGCTGAAGCCGACGGTCGGGCTGATCAGCCGTGCCGGTGAGATGCCCCTCGCCAAGTCCCAGGACTCGCCTGGCCCGATCGGCCAGACGGTCAAGGACGTGGCGATGGCTCTGGGCGTGCTTGCCGGCCCCGATCCGGCGGACCCGGCCAGCGAAGCCCAGCCGAGCCCGGTTCCCGACTACACGGCGGGTCTCTCGACCACTGCGTTGAGCGGCAAGAAGATCGCCGTCGTATCGAGCACCACGGCGCCGTACCCGACGGCAGTAACAGAGCTCGGGACGCTCGGTGCCACGACCACGGTCGTGACCCCGGCGGCGGCGACCAAAGCAGCGAGCATCGTGCCGTATGAGTTCCATCGGGACCTCGACAGCTACCTGTCGACGGCGCCCGAAGGGACGGCCAAATCGCTGCAGCAGATCATCGAATACAACAGCGCCAACGCGACCGAGGGTCTGAAGTTCCAGCAGAACGGGCTGCTCGCCGCCGAGGCGACCGAAACCAGCAACCCGACGACCAAAGCCACCTACGAAGAAAACCTCAGCAAAGGGCAGGCCGAAGACAAGGCGATCATCGACAACATCATCACCAACGGCACGCCCGAAACGGGCGACGACTACGCCGGGATCATGGTCCCGAGCGGCAGCTCGTTGGTCAGCATTGCCGACCGCGCCGGATACCCGGTTCTCTCGGTGCCCGCCGGATTCGGCGCCGAGAACAGCTCGACCGGCGGTGACCCGATCGGCGTCGAGTTCATCGGCACCGCCTACAGCGAGGCCCAGCTGCTGGACGACGGCTTCGCGCTCGAAGAAGGTCTGAAAGCGCGTCAGCTAGGTCCGGAATACATGAAAGCCTCGCCCAACCCAGGGTTCAACGGCTCGCCGAGCCAGACGAACCAGAGCATGTGGCGATGCCTGCCGGGAAGCTCGTTCTTCAAGCCGTACGCTTGCAACATTGGAGAACTGACTCAGTAGCTGACGCTGGTCACGCATACGCTCCTCGGTCCCCGCAGGGGCCGGGGAGCGTCGTGCGTTCGGGGCAGCACATCCTCTTCGCCTTCGCTGCGGCACACTGCAGAGATGCGCTGCTTCGGTCCCTGCAAAGAGCTTCGGGTGCGACCCAGATGAGCGCCGTCGAGGATCTGGATCCGGGCGCCTTCCCCGCGCTGAGCGCGGCGGAGCTTGCCGAGATCGCCGCCTTCGGCAGCGAGCGGCAGACCGCCGCAGGGGAGCTGCTGTTCGAGGCAGGCG
Organism: uncultured Solirubrobacteraceae bacterium; assembly: GCA_963714215.1. GTDB lineage: Bacteria > Actinomycetota > Thermoleophilia > Solirubrobacterales > Solirubrobacteraceae > Palsa-744. The sequence goes on along the minus strand of CAVQNP010000001.1, from coordinate 211,085 downwards.
AGGCTTCCTACGACCTGTTCGTCGTGCTCGAGGGCGAAGTCGAGGTCGTCCGAACCGACGGCGCCGAGGCGATCGTGATCGTCGCCTACGGCCGCAGCGGCTTCGTCGGCGAGCTGAATCTGCTGACCGGCCAGCGCCGCACGCTGAGCTGCCGCGTGAGCAAGGCGGGTCGCGTGCTGGTGATCGCAGAGCCCGAGTTCCGCCGGCTGATGAGCGGGCGCCCGGCGCTCGCCGACAAGATCTTCAACGCACTGCTCGCCCGGCGCGAGGTGCTGCGCACGGGCGAGGGGGCGCAGGCGATCCGCATCGTCGGCTCGCGCTACTCGCCCGAGGCGATGAGCCTGCGCGCGTTTGCCGAGCACTCCCACCTCGCCCACGCGTGGATCGACGTCGAGGACACCAAGGACGTCGACAGCCTGCTTGCGAGCCTCGGGCTCGGACGCGAGGACGTGCCGGCTGTGATCACCGCCACGGAGACGCTGCGCCGCCCCTCGTCGGCGGTGTTCGCCGAACACCTCGGCCTGACCTTCCAGCGCACGCCGGGCTACATCTTCGACCTGGTCGTCGTCGGCAGCGGTCCGGCCGGCCTCGCGGCGGCGGTCTACGGTGCCTCCGAGGGACTGCGCACGGTCTCGCTCGACGCGGTCACGATCGGCGGTCAAGCCGGCTCGAGCTCGCGCATCGAGAACTACGCGGGCTTCCCCAATGGCATCTCCGGCGAAGACCTCACCGGCAGGGCAGCCGTGCAGGCGATGCGACTGGGCGCGCGACTGAACGCTCCCTGCGAGGTCGCGTCGCTGCGGACCGAGGCCGGCTTTCACGTGATCGTGCTCGGCGACGGCAGTGAGATTCCCACGCGCGCGGTGATCGTCGCCTCCGGCGCGCGCTACAGGCGGCTGGCAGTCGAGGATCTCGAGCGCTTCGAGGGCGCCGGCGTCTACTACGCGGCCACCGACCTCGAGGCGCGCGTCTGCGCCGGGAGCTCGGTGCTCGTGATCGGCGGCGGCAACTCTGCCGGTCAGGCGGCGCTCTACCTCGCGCAGAACAACTGCGCCGTGACGCTCGCGATCCGCCGCGACGATCTCACCCAGAGCATGTCGCGCTATCTGATCGCGCGGATCGACACGGACCCGAAGATCCAACTGCTCATGGGTGTCGAAGTCGACGCGCTTGCCGGCGAGGGCCGCCTGGAAGAGGTCACGCTACGAGACCCGGGCGGCAAGCACCGCCGCACCGTTCCCTGCGCGGGGCTGTTCTGCTTCATCGGCGCGAGCCCGGCGACGGGCTGGCTCGGCGACGGCGTGCTGCTCGACGAGGACGGCTTCGTGCTGACCGATCGCCAGCTGCCGGCGCCGCTCGGCGACGGCGCGGGCGGCAGGCTGCCGTTCGAGACCTCGCTGGCAGGCGTGTTCGCCGCCGGCGACGTTCGCCATGGCTCGATGAAGCGCGTGGCCGCCGCCGTCGGCGAGGGCTCTAGCTGTAGGTACCGAGAAGGTTGGTTCGCTCGTTGAGGCGAGTGATCGGGGGCTTGTGGCTGAGCGCTGAATGCTTTCGGTGATGGTTGTAGTGGAAGAGCCATCCGTCAAGGGCTGTGGTGCGCTCGTGGCTGTTGCGGTAGATCGCGCCGTAGGCCCAGCCGCTAAGCATGGTGCGGATGAAGCGCTCTGCCTTCCCGTTTGTCTGGGGGCGGTATGGGCGGGTGCGCAGGTGGCGAATGCCGAGAGCGCGGCAGGCCACGGCGTGAGCGATCGAGAGGTAGGCGCCGCCGTTGTCGGTGATGAGTTGCTCGATCTCGATCCCGTGGCGACGGTAGAAGTCTCGCGCCCGGTGCAGAAACGCGATCGCCGAGCTCGCCTTCTCGTCTGCGAGAACCTCGGCGTAGGCCAGGCGCGTGCAGTCATCGACTGCGATGTGCACGTACTCCCAGCCAACCATCTTGCGGCGCGTGCCGGAGCGGTCTGAGCGCTCCCAGTTGTGGCGCTGCTTGCCCGTGACGCGCTTGCCGGCGCCGCCCTGGATCCGGCCGAGCTTCTTCACGTCGATATGGAGCAGCTCGCCTGGCCGATCGCGCTCATAGCGGACTGCCGGCTTGAGTCCAAGCCGGCCGAGCTTGCCCATCCCGACCCTCAACAGGATCCCCGAGACGGTCGAGAGCGCCATCCCAAGAGTCTCAGCGATCTCAGGGCCGGAGAACCGCAAGCGCCGCAAGGCCGTGACAGCCTGCACCCGCTCCTCGCTCGTGCGATGCGGGATACGCCGGGGAGCAGAGGAGCGATCCAACAGCCCAGGCTCACCCTCGGCTCGATAGCGACCCACCCACTTTCGAGCACACCGGACGCTGACTTCGGCGGCCTCGGCCGCCTTGCTCACCGTCCATGCCTCGTCAACGACTCGCTCACAGAGCTGCCGGCGCTTGTTCAGGCTGAGCGCCGCGTTAGCGTGCAGATTCATCCGGTTCTCCTTGGACTGGGGTGCTTGGCAGCTCCCAGCCTCCAAGGGGACCCGGATGAACCAACCTACTCAGGAACTACATCTAGCGCCGTGCGCTCCGTGCACGATCGCTTGGCCACGCACGTCTAGCGGGCCTCGGCCCGCTCCTCGCCGGCGAAATCGCCAGTTGAAGATCCGGTATAAGTTCGGCGAACGGAACCATATTCATGGTGCAACTTCGCACAGCCGTTTCGGGGGTACTGCTAGCGCTTGGCTTCGCCTGCGCACCGCCGGCGCACGCGACGTTCGCTGGAACGAACGGGAGTATCGCCTACGTCGTCGAAGGTCCAGCCGGGGCACGGCGCATCGAAAGTGCCTTCCTCGGAACGGAAGGAGCGCTCGTCCCAGACCTCGACATGCTGCAGAGCGCGAACGTGAACCGGGGAGGCGATGCGTTCGACCCTGCCTTCAGCGCCGACGGGCACAAGCTGCTGTTCGTCAGCACGCGTTCCGGGCGCAGGGAGATCTACTCCTCGGTGCTCGGGTTCGCCGGTGTCGGCTCGACTCCTGCCGGCACATCTGCGACGTGCCCCGCCGAACCATGTCTGCTGAGCGGCGGTCCCGGGGAAAGCTACGAACCCGCTTGGGCGCCTGACGGCAAGTCGATCGTGTTCGTCAGCACGCGCGAAGGCAGCCCGCAGATCTACCGGATGACGGCGGCCGGCGAAGGCGTCTCGAGGCTGACCGTCGACGGCGCCGTCGACCAGGCGCCGACGTGGTCGCAGACGGGGATGCTCGCCTTCGTCGGCAGTGCAAGTGGCCTCCCCGAGATCTACACGATGAGCGGTCGCGGTGAAGAACTGCGACAGCTGACGAGCGGCTCGGCGAGCGCGAGCCCGTCGTGGTCTCCTGCGGGCACGGAACTGGCATACGTGCGACAGACGTCTGCGGACAATCAGGTGTTCGTCGCCCCGGTCCCGGCCGCAGGCCCCAACGGTGGAGCCAAGCAGCTGACGAGCGCTGGGCCGGAAAGCCGAATGGCGGTGTGGTCGCCGGACGGGACCAAGCTCGTCGTGACCAGAGCACCCGGTCCCGGCGCCCACACGTATTTCGAAACGATCGACGCCAGGTCCGGCGTGACGATCTCGCGTCAGCCGTCGCTCGGTGGCGGCGAAGCGAGAAGTTGGGCTGCGCTGCCCCCGGCGCCGCCGAAAAGCGCGGCGCAGCCTTCGGCGGGCGTGTCGGCGATTGCCCGTCCGCTCAGCGGCAAGGTCGACGTCAACCCAACCCACCCGGTGGCGTCCGCAGTGCCCGGGGGCCTGCCTGGGGCGGGAAGCGAATCGACTGAAGCGACTCCTGCCTCGAGGCTCACCCAATCGGTCGAAGTGCCGGTCAACTCGACTTACAACGCCACGCGGGGTGAAGTGATGCTGACCGTCGTGGGCGGCGCCGCGCAACGCACCTCGACGGCGATCGTGAGCGGAGGACGCTTCCGCCTGGTCCAGCGTGCCTCGGGGGATGTGCCCACGATCCGCCTGCTCGGTAAGCCACAAGGGTGCCACCGGCACGGTCGCGCAGCGGCTGCCTCACGTAGACGTCGGCAGCCGCGTGTGCGCGGTCACACCAAGGGGGACTATCACCAGGCCGCCGGCGACACGACGGCCGGTACGCGGAGCACGATCTGGGAAGTGCGCGAGACGTGCCGCGGCGTGCTGTGGCGTGCGATCGAACACTCCCTGTGGGTGCACGACCCGCATCGCAGGGGCATCGTGCAGGTGCGCCAGGGCCACTCCTACCTCGTTCGCCCAGGCCGATGAGCGCGGTCGAGGAAACGCTCGAGGAGCACTATCGGTTCGTAGCTCTATCGCTGAAGCGCGGGAAGGTCGTGCCGCTGCTCGGCGCCGGCGTGAACCTGTGCGAACCGGGTCGCAGCGGTTGGATGCCCGACAAGAATCTCCCCGACGGATCGGAGCTTTCGCGCTTCATCGCCAAAGAATGCAGCTACCCCGGCGAGGATGAGGCCGACCTGATGCGCGTGTCGCAATATGCACAGGTCAAGCTACAGGACGGTCTGCTGTACGACGCGTTGCACGAAGTGTTCGACGCCAAGTACGGCTTCACCGTTGTGCACGAGTTCCTCGCGCGCCTGCCCGCCATGCTCGAGGCGGCTGGTGGCAAGCGCCACTACCAGCTGATCGTCACGACCAACTACGACGACGCGCTCGAGCAGGCTCTGGGCGACGCCGGCGAGCCGTTCGACCTCGTCTGGTACAGGGCGCGTCAGCCCGGCGCCGGCGAAGCGGAGCAGCGCGGCATCTTCATGCACAAGCCCTACGGCGAGACGGCGCGTCCGATCGAGCGTCCCAACGAGTACCACCTGCCCGTCGATCGGCGCACGGTGATCCTCAAGATCCACGGCGCCGTCTCGCGAGCGGATGACAATCAGGACAGCTACGTAATCAGCGAAGACGACTACATCAAGTTCCTCACGCACTCCAGCCTGCAGCAGCTGATCCCCTCGACGCTGCTGGCCAAGCTGTTCACCAGCCAGATTCTCTTCCTCGGCTACTCGCTGCAGGACTGGAACCTGCGCGTGATCCTGCACCAGATCGCCACGCAGCGCGACCTCGGACGGCTGTCGTGGGCAATTCAGAAGCAGGTCAAGGAAGTCGATCGGATGCTCTGGGACCACCGCAACGTGCGCCTGCACGAGGTGGCGCTGGAGGAGTACGTAGACGAGCTGCGCAAGCGGATGTTCGACAAGTGAAGAGCAAGCGAGCGGGCGGGCGGGCAAGCGATGAGCAGGCGGCTGGGCGGGCGATGAGCGGGTCGACCGGCGAGCGCCGCCCGGCTGTGCTGGGCCCCTCGCCGTACCCGGGGCTCCGCTCGTTCTCGGCGTCCGACGAGGACGCGGCGCGGTTCTTCGGCCGCGACCGCGAGCGCGAGCTGGTCGTCGCCAACCTGCTGTCCTCGCGGCTCACGCTGCTCTACGGCCAGAGCGGGATCGGCAAGAGCTCGCTGCTCTGCGCGGGCATCGTCAACGACCTGCATCACGCCGCTGCCCCTGAGGAGGAGCCCGCGGAGGCGACGGCCGTCGTTTACGTCAGCGATTGGCACGGCGAGCCCGAAGCGGCCGTGCTCGGCGAGGTCGAGCAGGAGGCGCTGCGTCTGAGCGGTCGGCATCTGCAGCCGCCCGACCCGGGCCTGCCTTTCGACCGCAAGCTCGCCTGGTGGAGCGAGCGGCTCGATGCCCAGCTGCTGTTGATCCTCGACCAGTTCGAGCAGTACTTCGTGCGCCACGCCGTCGGCGACGGCCGCTCTTTCGACGTGCGGCTGTCCGCCGCCATCCTCGATCCGCGGCTGCCCATGCACTGCCTGATCTCACTACGCGAGGACGCGCTCGTCGGGCTCGATCGCTTCAAGGGCGAGATCCCCAACCTGTTTCGCAATCGCCTGCGCCTGGACGGGCTGAGCCGTGAGGCCGCGCTCGAAGCGATCGGCGGCCCGATCGAGCGCTACAACGACAGCCGGGCTGGCGAGCAGGCCGCCGCTTCGCTTGAACCCGGTCTGGCCGAGAAGGTCGTCTCCGAACTGCAGGACCCGCCGATGACGATGGTCGGCCGCCGCGGGCCGTCCTCGACGCCGATCGACACGCCTACCGGCGCCGCGCAGCGGCTGATCGAGCCGGCGCATCTGCAACTGGTGATGGACGCGTTGTGGCGGCGGGAGCGCGAGCTGGGGTCGTCGTCGCTACGGCGGGCCACGCTGGGTGCGCTGGGCGGCTGCCGAGAGATCGTCGGTTCGCACGTCGAGGCGAGCCTCGACGGCCTGCCCGTCAAACAGCGCGAGGTCGCCGCCCGCTCGATCCGCTACCTGGTAACGCAGTCTGGCATCAAGGTCGCGCACACGCCGAGCGATCTCGCCGACTACGCGGAATCCTCCGTGCCGCTTGTCGGAGCGATGCTCGAAAGCCTCTGCGCGCAGCGGCTGATGCGACGGCTCCCGCCCGAAGAGGGCAAGAGCGAGGCGCGCTACGAGGTGTTCCACGACCTGCTCGCAGCACCGATGCTCGAGTGGCGAGCCGACTTCGAGGCTCGGCGACTGCGGGCGCGCATGCGCTGGCTGCTCGCCGCGCTCGCCGCCGCGCTCGCCGCGGCGGTCGGGGTCAGCGCCTACGGCACGGCGCCCGAACCGCTCAGGCGTCTGGAGCTGCACAGCATCGACGCCCGCTTTCGCGTTCGCGGTCCGCTCGCAGCCGATCCGGAGATCGCGATCGTCGACGTCGATGACCGTACGCTGGCCGCGCTTCACCATGAAATCGGCTCAGAACTGAGGCCGTATTACGCGAGGCTGATCGAACGAGTGCTTCGGGGCGGGCCGAAGGTGATCGTGATCGATCTGGAATTCCTCACACACGGTCACGAACACGCCCTCTCGCAGGCGATCTCGCGGGCCGATGGACGGATCGTGCTCGCCTCCAACACGTTCGACCCGGCCGGTGAAATACCGCTCTTCGGAGTGACCGATGAAGAAGACAACAGGAGCCTGTTCAAACAACTCGGCGATCCGACGCCCGGCTACACTGGCTTGCCGCTCGACGCCGATGGGACCGTTCGCCAGCTTCGCTTCATGGCGAGACGGGGTGACTCCGCGGAAAAGGGCAACAACCTGCGGGCGTTGTCGGTCGCCGTCGAGGAATTGATCGAACCGCGCCGATCGCTGCCGACCGAAGGCTCCACGCTGATCGACTACCGCGGTCGGCACGCGTTCGAGAGCGTGTCGATGATCGACGTGCTACGCGGGACTGTCCCGGCAACGGCGTTCAAGGGCAGGGTCGTGCTGATCGGAGCGAAGGTCTCGGGCGGACGCGACTACCATCGTGTCGCTTTCGGCGGCAACGCGATGCCCGGCGTCGAACTGCAGGCGAGCGCGATCGCGACGGTGCGCCACGGTCCAGCGCTGCGCCCTCTCGGCGGTGGGGCGGTGGACCTCATGATCGCCGCGCTCAGTCTCACGGCGCTGCTCGCAGTGCTGCTCGGCAGCTGGCTTGCGCTCGCCCTGTACGTCGCCGTCGGCGCGATCTACGCCATGCTCGCCCAGCTGCTGTTCGACGGCGGCGTCTACGTCCCGCTCGTCTATCCGTTGCTGGCGCTCGCGCTCTCTGGGCTGGCGACGCTGGTCGCGCGCGCTTATCTGAGTCTGCAGGCCCGCCGGCAACGGACGAGGGAGCGCTGATGTCGAGCGCGATCGTCGTGGCGATCGTCGCAGGCGCCACCTCGTTGCTCGCGGCGGGCGTGGCGCTGCTCAGCAACCGCCACGTGGCGCGGCTCAGCAGCGAGCTCGAAGAACGGCGACGCCTGGCGAGCGCGGGCGAGCAGGCCGCGCAGCTGCGCGCGCGCTACCGCGACCCGCTGCTCGGCGCGGCGTTCGCGCTGCAGAGTCGCCTGTACAACATCGTCGCGCAGGACTTCCTGCTCCGGTACATGCAGGCGGATGAGTCCTCGCGCGAGTACGCCACGGACAACACGCTGCACCTGCTGGCCGAGTATCTCGCGTGGGTCGAGATAATCAGGCGCGAGATCCAGTTCCTCGACCTCGGCGCCGAGCTGGCCAATCGGCAGTGGCTGACCGTCCTGGAAGACGTGCGCGACGTGCTCGCGCGCGACGATCTCGACCCGACGCTTCGCGTGTTTCGCGGCGAGCAGCGGGCGATCGGCGAAATGGCGATGGTCGTGCTGGAGGACCCGGGAGATGGGCGTCGTCACGAAAGCCTCGGCTACGCGAGCTTCGTCGAGCGTCGTCGTGAGGCGGATTTCAACCGCTGGTTCGGCAAGCTCGAGGCCGACCTCGAGCTGCTCGTGTCGGAGCCGCAGGTGCATCTGGAGCGGATGATCCTGCTGCAGAACGGGCTGATCGAGGTGCTCGAGATCTTCGACCCGGATTGTCAGCGCTTTCCGCGCGAGCGCCGTACCCGGCTGGCAGCCGTGAACACGTCGGCCCCGAACGTCGACGGCACCGAGGCGGCGTCGGCCAGCCGCGGCACGCCGAGCAGCGACTCCCAGCTGGCGAGCGAGGAGTAGTGGTTGTAGGGCGTCGTTGAGACCGTGCCGGGCCTGATGAACGGCGAGAGCAGCACGGCGCCGACAAGGCCGCCGCCTGGACCGGTGATCCCGGGGAGGGGCGAGCCCGGGCCGGGCTGCTCTTCGCAGCAGGCCGTGGAGTCCGACTGCGGCCCGTCGGACTCGTCGAAGGTGATCTCGAGCAGGCCGTTGCGCTGGAAGGCCGGCGAGGAGGTGATCTTGGGCACCCACGTTTCGAGGAAGCCGTCGATGTCCGCCAGCGCCGAAGCGCCGCCCGCCTGGTTCACGCACGGGTAGTCGTGGCCGTCTTCGCACAGGTTGGGCGTGATGAACGAGAAGCGCGGCGTATGCGGGACCGTGCCGAGGTCGCTCGCGAGGCCCGTCTCGTGACGCAGCGCGCCGGCGGGCATCGTGCCGTCGGGGGCGCCGAGCGCGACGACGTGTTCGTTGCAGTACGCCTGATCGTCGATCACGGAGTGGAAGTAGACGAACGGGTCGTGGCGCGTGGCGTAGCCGTCGCCCGCCTGCGCTTTCTGCGTTTCGTCGACGGCGTTCAGCGCGGGGTGCCCGCAGGCGGCGCTCTCGCGCGCGGGGTCGTTGCCCATGTCCTGCTCGTAGGCCTTCCACTTGCCGCGGGCCGCCGTCAGCTGCGTGCCGATGTTCTGCACCGAGGGCGGGTAGACGCAGCCCTCGCCGGCCTCCACGCCGCCCGGCAGTTCGAGCCCGCCGGCGAAGTCGCTGAAGATCTGGCAGTCGGCCTGGGTCTCTGCGTTCGGCGGCTGACCGGAGACGAGCGAGAGGTAGTTGTCGTTGCTCTCGTGGCCGGTCGCGTAGTAGTCCTGCAGCAGCGCGCCCTGCGCGGGCAGCGTCTGCGCCAGGTACGGGTCGGCCGTCGGGTCGACGAACGTCGAGGCGTAGTCCTGGTTCTCGAGCACGATCACCCACACGTGTCGCACGCGCGGCTGCTTGAACGGTTTCGCCGGACGCGCCGCGCCGGCGGGCGTTGCGAGCAGCGCGGCGCCCAGCAGCACCGAGCTGAGCACCGCCGCGGCGAGCAGCACTGCCGAGCCCAGCATGGAGCGCCGGCGTGCCATGCTCAGCTCGCCGCCGGTCCACTCGGCGCGGGCGTCGGCGCCGGGCTCGGCGCGGGCGGTTGGGCGATCGTCGGCGGTTCGAGCAGCGCCGGCGGCGCCTTCAGGTCGAGGAAGTCGGCGACCGTGTGCGCGTTGGCGTCGCGGTAGGTCAGCGCCGGCAGGTTCCACTTGGCCTCGACCGTGGCCAGCACCGAGGTGTGGTCGTGCACGACGTTCGTCACGGCATTCGGCTTGGCATAGGGGGAGGCGACGACGGCGGGCACGCGCGGCCCGTACAGGTCATAGCCGCCCGGTGCGTCTCCGGGCCCGAGTGCCGGCGGGATCGAGTCGGGCGCGATCGCCGCCGGCGGTTTGACATGGTCGTAGTAGCCGCCGTGCTCGTCGTAGGTGTAGATCAGCAGCGTGCGCGGCCACGCGGGCGAGCTGAGCACGGCGTCGACGACCTGGTAGGCCCAGTACTCGCCGTAGGACATGTCCTGCGGATCCTCCTCGTCGCCGCCCGTCGTTTCGAGCATCGCGCCGATCGCTTCGAGCCCGGGGACTTTCGCCAGGGGCGCGCCGATTTCGGAAATCACGCCGAACTCGGGGTCGACGAAACTGACGTCTGGCAGTCCACCCGTTTTGCAGTCGGCGAAGAACTGCGCGATCGAGGCGAGGTTGGCCGGGTATCTCTCGATCACCGACGGGATGATCCCCGTCTGCGGCAGGTCGGTGAAGTAGTTGCGCCAGCTGACGCCGTAGGAGCTCAGGCGGTCGAAGATCGTGCCGTTCGGCGGTGGCGGATCTTTGAGACTTTCGCTGTCGGTCGAGATGTTGCCGTACGCCGTGGCCGCCATCAGGAAGCGGCGGTTGGGGTAGGTCTGGCACGGCGCCGAGCAGAACCAGCGGTTGTTGAGCGTGAACGAGCGCGCGAAGGAGTAGGCGAAGGGCAGCAAGTCCTCGGTCCAGTAACCCATCGGCTGGGTCGAGCCGACCGAGCGGATGAAGCCGTCCATCTTGCCGCCGTCGATCTGCTCGTGAGTGGCGTTCCAGGACTGCGAGGCCCCGTGGTCCTGGGAGGTGTCGGGGAAGGGGAAGCTGCGCACCGGCTTGCCGTTCATCCCGGGGTTGCGGTTGCGCGCGTTGCCGGCAGCGTCGAAGCGCAGGCCGTGGGCCTTCGGCTGCCCCGAGATCGGCAGTGCGCCGAGCAGGTTGTCGAAGGAGTGGTTCTCCATCATCACGACGACGACGTGGTCGAACGGCAGCGCGTCTGTCGGCGTGCCCGCTGCTCGTCGGGGATCGGGCAGGCTGTCGGGCGCTCGCACGGACGCGCCGAGCGCACTCGCCGTCCGCCACAGCGGACTGCTGGCCGACAGCGCGGCCATCGTCGAGCCGCCGTAGCGGACGAAGTCGCGCCGCGTCAGCGATAGCTCGAGCGGTTTTCTGCGGCGCGGCGCGGGCACGAGCCGACACTTACCCGGATTGCGCCCCTGCCAGTGAAGATTTTGTGTCCTGCGCTCAGCCGGCGAGCTCAGGCGGCCCTGCGCGACTGAGGCTCGAGCAGGGGCACGTGCTCGCGGGCGGGCGGCGGCTCGCGGGGCGGCTGCTCGCCTGCGGCGCTGGCGACGACGCGGTTGCGCCCGGCGCGCTTGGCTTCGTACATCGCATCGTCGGCGGCCTTGAACAGCGACTCGTAGTTCATCTGCTCGCCACCGGCGGCGCTGACGCCGATCGAGACTGTGATCGCCACACCGGCCGGCGCGGCCTGCTCGAGCTCGCCGCGCAGGCGCTCGGCGACCCCGCAACCGGTGGCGCTGTCGACGCCGGGTAGCACGACGAGGAACTCCTCGCCGCCGAGCCGGTAGACGAGCTCGAAGGAGTGCAGGCGCTTGCGCAGCTCATACGCCGTGTCGCGCAGCACGGCGTCACCGCGGTCGTGCCCGTACTCGTCGTTTACGGCCTTGAAGTTGTCGATGTCGAACAGCAACAGGCACACGGGCTGGCGGGTCATCCGTGCCTGGTGGCTCAGCTCGGCGAAGCGGGGGATCAGCGCGTTGCGGTTGAACAGTCCCGTCAGCGGGTCGATGATCGCCTCGTCGCGATGGTGCAGCTCGGCGGCCTGCAGCGCCCACACGATCGAGACGATGCCGGCGAGCAGCGCGAGCGTCGCCACGAGCGTGGCCGGATCGTCGAGCGTCCACTGCGGATGCACGCCGAGCGTGCTCGCAAGCACGATCGCGACGGTCAGCCCGAGCGCGGCGAGCACAACCTGCAGGCGAAAGCGGGCGGCGACCATCGCCACGGGCAGCGCCATCCATGGCAGCACCGGGCTGCGTGGGCCGCCGCTGAGCGCCACGCCGACGCCGAGCAGGAGCATCGTGATCACGATCGCCCAGGCGCTGATCAGCTCGGGGTGCGCGCTCGAGTCGATCCGGCGCTCGACATTGAGGAAGTTCAGGCCGGACAGTCCGAACAGCAGCAGCGGCCACCAGCCGACCCACGGAGCGGCGATCAGCAGCGCCGCGCCGACGGCACCCGAGCCGATCAGGCGGATCTTGCGCACGCGTGCGCTCGCGTCGACGACGCGACTGCGGTCGAGCTCGGTGGGGCAGAGCCAGGAAGACCGGGCCATGCCACGCGCTTCGGCCGGCAGCTGGCGGGCCTTTAGGACTTATCCGCATAGAAGACATTTGTCCTCAGGAAAACCGATTTTCGGAATTTGACCACGAATTGGCCGCTGAGCAGAACGCTCCACCCGGGGTCGCAGGCCGCGCTCTCGTACGCTAGGCCCATGTACAAGTCCACCCCGCCTGGCATCGGCGAGCTGCTGCAGTCGCGCGCCGGCGAGGAGCTGTCGCTCAACGACAGCTACCTGAACCCGCAGATGGGGCGGATCCTGCGCACGCTCGGCTTCGACAAGTCCTGGCGCGGGGGGGAGGGCGCGCACCTGATCGACGAGCACGGCGAGCGCTACCTCGACCTGTTCGGCGGCTACGGCGTGTTCGCGATCGGCCGCAACCATCCGGAGGCGATCGCCGCCGTGCAGGAGGCGATGGCGGCAGGGACCGCCAATATGCCCCAGCTCGGCGTGACGCTGCTCAGCGGCGTGCTCGCCGAGCAACTGCTGCAGCGTGCTCCAGGGAGCGTCGCGGCGATGGTGCCGGCCAATACGGGCACGGAGGCCGTCGAGGCGGCGATCAAGGTCGCGCGCGCGGCGACCGGACGCTCGCGCATCCTCTACGCCGACCACGCCTTCCACGGGCTCACGCTCGGTTCGCTGTCAATCAACGGCAACGCCGAGTTCCGCGAGGGCTTCGGGCCGCTCTTGCCCGGGTGCGATCCGGTCCCGTTCGGCGACGCAGACGCGCTCGAGCGCGAGCTCGCGCGCGGCGACGTGGCCGCGCTGATCATCGAGCCGGTCCAGGGCAAGGGCGTCAACCTGCCCCCGCCCGACTACCTGCAGCGTGCACAGGCGCTGTGCCGCGCGGCCGAGACGCTGTTCGTCTGCGATGAGGTGCAGACTGGCATCGGGCGCACGGGGCGCTTCCTCGCGCTCGAGCACTGGGGCCTTGAACCGGACATGATCTGTCTCGCCAAGGCGCTTTCGGGCGGTCTCGTGCCGATCGGCGCCGTGCTCGTCTCGCGTCGCGCCTTCGACAGGGTGTTCGACGGGATGGAGCGCGCCGTGCGCCACGGCTCGACGTTCGGCGGCAACGACCTCGCCGCGGCGGCCGCGCTGGCGACACTGCGCGTGCTCGACGACGAGCAGCTCGTCAAGCACAGCGAGCGGATGGGCGCGCTGTTGCTGGAGCTGACGCGCCCGCTGGTCGATCGCCACGAGGTCGTCAGCGACGTGCGCGGGCTCGGGCTGATGTGGGCAATCGAGTTCGGCCCGCCGTCGGGACGCGTCGGACGCGCATTGTGGGAAACGGTCGAGCGCCGGCAGGCAGGGCTGTTCAGCCAGCTGATCACCGTTCCGCTGTTTCACGAGCACCGCATCCTCTGCCAGGTGGCTGGCCACCGCATGAACACGATCAAGGCGCTGCCGGCGCTGGTGGTTGAGGAGCAGGAGATTCGCCGCTTTGCGGCCGCCCTCGAGCAGACCGTGGCGGCGGCCGAGCGCTACCCCGCCGCGCTCGCCCGCTTCGGCGCGCGCGCAGGCCTCAGGGCCGCGCGCGTGCGCCGCTAGCCTTACCCGCCGTGCCTACAGCCAGAGATGACATCCGCAACGTGGCGATCGTCGCCCACGTCGACCATGGCAAGACGACGCTGGTCGACGCGATGCTGTGGCAGTCGGGAGCCTTCCGCGTCGGCCAGGACGTGGCCACGCGCGTGCTCGACTCGATGGACCTTGAGCGCGAGAAGGGCATCACGATCCTCGCCAAGAACACCTCGCTGCGCTACCGCGACGTCAAGCTGAACATCATCGACACGCCCGGCCACGCCGACTTCGGCGGCGAGGTCGAGCGCGGGCTGACGATGGTCGACGGCGTGCTGCTGCTCGTCGACGCCTCCGAGGGGCCGCTGCCGCAGACGCGCTTCGTGCTGCGCAAGGCGCTCGAGTCGAAGCTGCCTGTGATCCTCGTGGTCAACAAGGTCGACCGCCCGGACGCGCGCGTGGCGGAGGTCGTCGACGAGGTCTACGAGCTGTTCCTCGACCTCGACGCTGACGAGCAGCAGATCGACTTCCCGATCGTCTACTGCAACGCCAAGGCCGGCGTGGCCTCGCTCAGCTACGAGCCTGGCAAGCCGCTGGAGGGCGACACGCTCGCGCCGCTGCTCGACCTGCTGCTCGAGCGCATCCCGGCACCGACGTACGACCCTGAGCACCCGCTGCAGGCGCTCGTGACGAACCTCGACGCCTCGCCCTACGTCGGGCGCCTGGCGATCTGCCGCGTGCGCAACGGGACGATCCGCAAGGGCCAGCAGATCGCGTGGTGCCGAGCCGACGGGTCGATCCGCAAAGTGACGGTCGCCGAGCTGTACGTGACCGACGCGCTCGATCGCGTCGATGCGCCGGAGGCGGGGCCGGGGGAGATCATCGCCGTGGCGGGCATCGCCGAGGTCACGATCGGCGAGACGCTGGCCGATCTGGACGATCCGCGCCCGCTGCCGGTGATCAGCGTTGACGAGCCGGCGATGTCGATCACGCTCGGCGTCAACACCTCGCCGCTGGCGGGCAAAGGCGGCGACAAGCTGACGGCGCGCCAGATCGAGGCGCGCCTGGAGCAGGAGCTCGTCGGCAACGTCTCGCTGCGCGTCGCGCCGACGGTGCGCCCGGACACCTATGAGGTGCAGGGGCGCGGCGAGCTGCAGCTGGCGATCCTCGTCGAGATGATGCGTCGTGAGGGCTTCGAGCTGACGGTCGGCCAGCCGCACGTGGTCGAGCGCGAGATCGACGGCGTGCGCCACGAGCCGGTCGAGCTGCTCTCGGTCGACGTGCCGGAGGAGCACGTCGGCACAGTCACGCAGCTGCTGGCAGCACGCAAGGGGCGGATGGAGCACATGACCAACCACGGCACGGGCTGGGTGCGGATGGACTACCTCGTGCCGGCGCGCGGGCTGATCGGCTTTCGCACGGAGTTCCTCACCGAGACCCGCGGCACGGGGATCATGCACCACGTATTCGATCGCTGGGAGCCGTGGGCGGGGGAGCTGCTCACCCGCAACTCGGGTGTGCTGGTGGCCGACCGGGGCGGCGCCACGGTGACCTTCTCGCTGTTCACGCTGCAGGAGCGTGGATCTCTGTTTGTCGGGCCCGGCGAGGAGGTATATGAAGGGATGATTATCGGCGAGAACTCGCGTTCGGAGGATCTCGATGTCAACCCGGTCAAGGAGAAGCACCTGACGAACATGCGCTCCTCGACCTCGGACGTGCTCGTGCGCCTGGACGCGCACCGCAAATTGACGCTCGACGAAGCGCTCGAGTTCGTGCGCGAGGACGAGGCGGTCGAGGTGACGCCGGACTCGGTGCGCATGCGCAAGGTCGTGCTGTCGAAGGTCGACCGGCTGAAGACCGCGAGGCAAGCGCGCAAATGAGCGTGCCGCCTGGCGCCGGCGCCGGGGCGGATGGGCAGGCGCGCGAGATCCGCCTGCAGGGGCTGGTCAAGTCGTTCAAGGGCCCCCACGGCCCGATCGAGGCGGTGCGCGGCGTGGATATCGAGATCGCGATCGGCGAGACGGTCGCGCTGCTCGGCCCCAACGGCGCGGGCAAGTCGACGACGATCGACATGCTGCTCGGCCTGCTCGCAGCGGATTCCGGCAGCGTGTCCGTGTTCGGGCGCTCGCCGTCTGAGGCCGTGGCGGCGGGCGCGGTCGGCGCGATGCTGCAGACGGGCTCGCTGATCCGCGACCTGACGGTACGCGAGCTCGTCAGCATGATGGCCGCGCTGTATCCCGAGCCACTCGGTATCGAGGAGGTGCTCGAGCTGACGGGCACGAGCGAGTTCGCAGGGCAGCGCACGCAGAAGCTCTCGGGCGGGCAGACCCAGCGCGTGCGCGCGGCGGTGGCGCTCGTCTCGAATCCGGAGCTGCTCGTGCTCGACGAGCCGACGGTCGCGCTCGACGTCGAGGGCCGCAACGCGTTCTGGCGCGTGATGCGCGAGTTCGCGGCGCGCGGCAAGACGATCCTGTTCGCGACGCATTACCTCGAGGAGGCAGACGCGTACGCCGACCGTGCCGTGCTGATGGCGTACGGGCGGATCGTCGCCGATGGGCCGACGAACGAGATCAAGGCGATGGTCGGCTCGCGCACGATCCGCGCGACGCTGCCCGGCGCGGATCTCGACGCGCTCGGGCTGCTGCCCGGTGTGAGCGGCGCCGAGCGCCGCGGCGAGGCCGTGGTGCTCGCGTGCAGCGACTCCGACGAGGCGATTCGCGCGCTGCTTGCGGCCTACCCGCAGGCGCGCGACATCGAGATCAACGCGGCCGGGTTGGAGCAGGCGTTCCTCGAGCTGACGGGCGATGAGAGGGCTGCGGCGGGTGCGCCCGGCGCGGGCAACGGCGCGGCGCCGGTCGGGGGGCTCGCGTGACGGGCGCGCTCACGTACACGCGCTACGAGCTGCTGCGCACGTTTCGCAACCGGCGCTTCTTCCTGCTCTCGCTCGGCTTTCCGCTGATCCTGTACTTCGTGATCGCGGGCCCGAATCGCCACGTGCACAACCTCTCGGGCACGGGCGTCTCGCTGCCGCTGTACTTCATGGTCGGGCTAGCGTCGTTCGGCACGATGAGCGCGATGCTCTCCTCGGGCGCTCGAATCGCGGCGGAGCGCGCCGTCGGCTGGAACCGCCAGCTGCGGATCAGCCCGCTCTCGCCGCGCGCATACTTCCGCGCGAAGGTGATCACGGCATACGCGATGGCGCTGCTCAGCATCGCCGTGCTGTACCTGGCGGGCGCCTCGCTCGGCGTCAGCCTGCGGGCGGGCGACTGGCTGGGGATGACCGGCTTGATGCTCGTCGGGCTGATCCCGTTCGCGGCGCTCGGGATCACACTCGGGCACATGCTCACGCCGGACTCGATCGGGCCGGCGATGGGCGGCGGCGTGTCGCTGTTCGCGCTGCTCGGCGGCACGTGGTTCCCGCTTCCCGTCCACGGCTTCCTGCACGATGTGGCGCAGTTCATCCCGTCGTACTGGCTCGTGCAGGCGAGCCACGTGGGGCTCGGCGGCGCGGCCTGGGGCGCCACGGGGTGGGCGGTGATCGCCGGGTGGACGGCGGTGTTCAGTGCACTGGCGGTGCGCGCCTACAGGCGCGACACGGGTCGCGTGTAGCGCCTGCATCGTGGCGCTTGACACAAAGAGAACAAGCTGAACCAGCGTGCGACACGCGCGGCGCTCAGGTACTAGGGTACGCGCCGGTGATCGGACGGAAGACAGCCCTGACGCGCGCCGCGCTGGCCGTGCTGCTGTGCTCGAGCTTCGCCCTCTGCGCGCTGCCCGGCGGCGTCGCGCTGGCCGCCGAAGAAGGCTCGATCTCCTACACGCACGAGAGCGAAGCCGACTTCGCCAAGCAGCTGGCAGCGAAGGAAGTCAAGGCGGTCACGATCAACAAGCGCTTGCGCACGATGCGGGTGACGCTGGCCGACGGCAGGCACGTGCTGGCGAGCTATCCGAAGAAACAGGAGCCGCAGACGGAGTCGCGCCTGCGCTCGCGCGGTGTGACGGTCACGGTACTCTCCAAGAGCGACGCCGAAAAAGAGGCGGGACCGAAGAAGTCGCACCACAAAATCCGCTACATCGTGGGCGGCGTGGTGATCCTCGTGATCGTGATCGCCGGCGGAGTGCTGCTCGTCAACCGCCGTCGCCGCCAGGACTGAGCGCCTGGCCCCGGGTCTGACCATCCGGCCCCGGGACTGACCGGGCGCCGGGCGGCGCGATCGCAGCCCCGCCGGGCTTCAGCAGTGCAGCCGGCGCCGCGGGCGCCGTGAGGCGGCCGAGCGACCGTGCTCGGCGACGTGGATTGCGCCGTGCACGTCGTGGGCGAGCAGCTCGACCATGTCGCGCGAGAAGTTCTCCTTGATCACCATCCGCAGGACGTTGATGTGCTCTGCGTTGGGCGGCAGCGTGTAGGCGGGCACGATCCAGCCGCGCTCGCGCAAGAGCTGCGAGATCAGCGTCAGGTCGATGCGCTCAGAGTTCTCGGCGCGCACGACGACGATCGGGAAGCGCTTGGGGTCGTTGAACAGCTGCAGCCCGTCGATCGCGCCCAGCCGCTCGGCGAGCGCGGTGGCGTTGGCGAGCACGCTGGCGACGATCTGCTCGTAGCCCTCGCGGCCGAGGCGCAGGAAGGCGAAGTACTGCAGCAGCACCGAGTTCGACGGGCGCGAGAAGTTCAGCGAGTAGTTGGGCATGTCGCCGCCGAGGTAGTTGATGTGGAAGACGAGATCCTCGGGCAGGTCGGAGGCTTCGCGGAAGACGACCGTGCCCATGCCGGGGTAGACGAGCCCGAACTTGTGGTTCGAGACGTTGATCGAGCGCACGTGGGGCAGGCGGAAGTCCCACTCGAGGTCCGGCTCTGAGAACGGTGAGAGGAAGCCGCCGCTGGCGGCGTCGACGTGCAGCGGGATGCGCCAGCCGTGCTCTGACTCGACGCGGCCGAGCAGCTCGTCGATCGAGGCGAGGTCGTCCATCTGGCCGGTGAACGTCGTGCCGAGCACGCCGGCGACGGCGATCGTGCGCTCGTCGAGCAGCGGCTGCACCTCGTCGGCGCCGATCGTGTAGCGGCCCTCCTCCAACGGCACGAGGCGCTGCTCGACCTCGAAGTAGCGCGTGAACTTCTCCCAGCAGGTGTGCACGTCGGCGCCCATCACCATGTTGGGGCGGTCGGCGGGCTTGCCTTCGGCCTCGCGCCGCAGCTGCCAGGAGCGCTTGTGCGCGAGCATCGCGAGCATGATCGCCTCGGATGAGCCGATCGTGGCGGTGCCGGTCGACTGGGCGCCGGCGGGGGCGTGGAACAGGCGCCCGATCATCGAGACGACGCGGCGGTGGATCACCTCGGTCTGCGGGTACTCGTCCTCGTCGATCAGGTTCTTGGCGAGCGTCTCGGCGGCGAGCAGGTCGGCCTGCGGCTCCATCCAGCTGGTCACGAACGAGGCGAGGTTGAGCGCGGGGTTGCCGTCGAGGTTGAGCTCGTCGTGCACGAGCTGGTAGGCGGCGTCGGCGCTCATGCCCTGTGCGGGCAGGCGGTACTTGGGGATCTCGTGCGAGAAGGAGCGCGCGGCGTAGGTCGGGGAGACGGTCTCCTCTGAGTCGAGCTCTAGCTTGTGCATCGACCCGGTATTCGCGGCGGGCAGGGCGGGTCATCTTTATTTTTACTAGAAATCAATAACGAGAATCAGTCTTGGTATTGTTGTGGCGATGAATGGAGCCCCTGCGCTGCAGCTCGACGGCGCGGCAGTGCGCATCGGGCGCAGGACGATCTGGAGCGGGCTGTCGATGTCGATGCGCGACGGCGAGTTCGTCGCGCTGCTCGGCGCCAACGGCTCGGGCAAGTCGAC
This sequence comes from uncultured Solirubrobacteraceae bacterium, assembly GCA_963714215.1. Classification (GTDB taxonomy): domain Bacteria; phylum Actinomycetota; class Thermoleophilia; order Solirubrobacterales; family Solirubrobacteraceae; genus Palsa-744. Next base: position 191,509 of record CAVQNP010000001.1, on the reverse strand, counting down.
GCTGCTGAAGGCAGTGCTCGGCGCGCTGCCCGTCGCCGCGGGGCGGATCTCGGTGCTCGGCGGCCCGCCTGGAGCGGCGGGCGCGGCGATCGGCTACCTGCCGCAGCGGCGCTCGTTCTCGGCGGGCACGCGTCTGCGGGGGGTGGACATCGTGCGGCTCGGGCTCGACGGCGATCGCTGGGGGCTGCCGCTGCCGCTCGCGTGGGGCGGCCCGCTTGGGCGCAGGCGCGCGGCGAGCGCCCAGGTCGCCGAGACGATCGAGCTGGTCGGCGCGAGCGCCTACGCGGAGCGGCCGATCGGCGAGCTCTCGGGCGGCGAGCAGCAGCGCCTCTTGATCGCGCAGGCGCTCGTGCGCCGCCCGCGCCTGTTGCTGCTCGACGAGCCGCTCGACAGCCTCGATCTGCCCAACCAGGCCTCGATGGCGGCGCTCGTGGCCGACGTCTGCCGAAGGGCCGGCGTGGCGACGCTGCTCGTCGCGCACGACGTCAACCCGCTGCTGGGATACCTCGACCGCGTCGTCTATCTGGCGGCGGGGCACGCCGTCGAGGGACCCGTGCAGGAGGTGATCACGACGGAGGTGCTGAGCGGGCTGTACGGCGTGCCGGTCGAGGTGCTGCGTGCCTCCGACGGGCGGCTCGTCGTCGTCGGCCAGCCGGAGCCGCCGGCGCACCACCACGACCGCCACGAGCACGATCACGGACACGATCACGCTCACGTCCATGGCTGACGCGCTCAACCCGACGCTGACGTGGAACGTCGTCCACGACGTCGGCGAGCTGCTCGAATACCACTTCATGGTCAACGCGCTGCTGGCGGGCAGCGTGGTGGCGGTGATGGCCGGAGTCATCGGCTGGCTGATGGTGCTGCGCGGCGAGGCCTTCGCGGGGCACACGCTGTCGATGATGGCCTTCCCGGGCGCTGCCGCGGCGGCGCTGGCGGGCGTGCCGGGCGCGTGGGGGTACTTCCTCTTCTGCGGCGCCGGGGCGGGCGCGATCGCGCGCATCTCTCACTCCGAGCGCTTCTCCTGGAGCGAGCAGTCGGCGGGGATCGGGGCGGTGCAGGCGCTCGCGCTGGCGCTCGGCTTCCTCTTCGTCAGCCTCTACGGTGGCGTGCTCGGCGATCTGGAGAGCCTGCTGTTCGGTGATCTGCTGGGCGTGAGCGACGGCCAGGTGCTGACGCTGCTCGTCGTCGCCGTCGTTGCGCTGGCGGCGTTGGCGGCGTTGGCGCGGCCGCTGCTGTTCGCGTCGGTCGATCCGGGCGTGGCGGCGGCGCGCGGGGTACCGGTGCGGATGCTCTCGCTGGCCTTTCTCTTGCTGCTCGGCTTGGCGGTCGGCGCGACGAGCCAGGTCACGGGCGTGCTGCTCGTGTTCGCGCTGCTCGTGGCCCCGGCGGCGAGCGCGCAGGCGCTGACGGCGCGCCCGCTGGTGAGCTTGGTGCTGACGGTCGCGCTCGGGCTGCTCGTCGTGTGGCTCGGCCTGGGGATCGCGTACTTTTCGATCTATCCAGCCGGGTTCTTCATCGCGACGGTCGCCTTCGCCGTGTACGTGCTCGCGCGGGTGATCGCTTCGGTCCGCGCGCGGCTGCTGGGAGCGGGGGCGCCGGGACCGGACGGCGCGGCGCCGAGCGCCGGTGCGGCGGGCGAGCCGCGCGGCGCGATCGCCTGATGCTCGGCCAGGAGTTCATGCGCAACGCGCTGCTGGCGGGCACGTTCGTGGCGCTCGCATGTGGTGTGAGCGGCTGGTTCGTCGTCCTGCGCGGGCAGGTGTTCGCGGGCGATGCGCTCAGCCACGTGGCCTTCCCCGGCGCGCTGGCCGCTGCTGCGGCGGGCGTCGATCAGCGGATCGGTCTGTTCGTGGCGACGATCGCGGCGGGCGCGGCGATCGGCCTGCTCGGACGCCATGCGCTCGGCGACACGGCGATCGGCATCGCCTTCACGTTCATCCTCGGCCTCGGCGTGTTCTTCCTGGCGCTCGCCGGCACGAGCGCGGCGGGCGCCTCGGGGATCGCCGGTGCGCACACGCTGTTCGGCTCGATCTTCGGCCTCACTGCGAGCGAAGCGCGGCTGGCGGCGGCGATCGGACTTGGCGCGGTGCTGGCGACGGTGGCGATCGCGCGCCCGCTGCTGTTCTCGTCGGTCGCCCCCGACGTGGCGGCGGCCCGCGGCGTGCCGACGCGCCTCCTGGCGATCGCGTTCGTCGCGCTGCTCGGCGTAGTCGCGGCCGAGGCGACGCAGGCCGTGGGTGCGCTGCTGCTGCTCGGACTGCTGGCGGCGCCGGCGGCCGCTGCGCACCGCCTAACGCGGGCACCGTTCGCGGGCGTTGCGCTTGCCGGGCTGCTCGCGGTGGCGGCGACGTGGGGCGGGCTGGTGCTCGCCTACGAGATCCCGTCGCTGCCGCCGTCGACGGCGATCGTGGCGCTGGCCGTCGGGATGTACGGAGTCTCGGCGCTGCTGAGCGGCCGCCCCCATAGATAGGCGCAGACGCAGCCGAGCGCGAACACGGCGACGACCAGCAGCACGGGTCCGGAGTCCTCGCTGAGCGTGCCGATGACGCCTGCAGTCAGGCCGCCGCCGAGCGCGGCGAGCCAGGCGGGGTCGCCGCCGACGGGAGCGAGCAGCCGCTCGCGCAGCCGCACGCCGGCCACGGCGCAGATCAGCGCGAGCGCGGTGGCGAACGGCATTGCGTGGTTCTTCAACTCGCGCCAGGCGGCGGTGTAGCGGCGCACGATCACATCGCGCAGGTCTCCGGCAGAGCGCGCGTGAAGGATGCTGCCGGTGTAGTGGCCCGAGCCATGCGCAGTGAGCAGGTCGATCGCGGCGAGCAGCACGAGCGCGAGCAGGGGAGCGCAGACGACGAGCAGCACGCGCCGGCGCGAGAAGCTGCCCGGCAAGAGCACGATCGTGGCGATGGCGGCGCCGGCGGCGACGAGGATCACGCCGCCGACGCCGGCGCCGATCCGCGCGGCGCCCTCGATCGCGGCGAGCAAGATGCCGGCACCTGCCATCGCCAGCGCTGCGCGCCGCGAGCGCACGGCGGGGTACAGCGCGGCGGCGACGGCGCCCAGCACGAGCACGGCGAGCCCCGACTTCAGCTCGTTGCCGAAGCCGTAGAAGCGCGCGCCGATGATCGGGTTGGGCCCGAGCAGCGAGCGCATCAAGAGCTGCGTGCCGGCGAGCGCGTCGATCACGAGCGCGAGCACGGACACGACGGCCGGCGCAAGCGGCGCGCGCGGCCATGGCAGCAGCACGTCACTCAGCGCGCCGAGTGCGAGGCAGACCAGCGCGATCGTCGCATACTCCACGGCCGCGCCGGGTTCGAGCGCGGCGGTGACGAGCACGGCAGTGGGCGCCCACAATACTGCGAGCGCGCCGACGCGCATCGCCCGGGCGCTCGCCGGTCGGGTGCGCGACTCGTGGGAACCCCGGCGCTCGGCGAGGCCCCGGCGCTCGGCGCCGCCTGGACGCTCGGCGCCGCGCCGCCGCAGGCCGTCGCGCAGCGCGGCGAGCAGCAACAGCGCGGCCCACGCGCACAGCAGCACGCCAAACGCCTTCAGGCGCCGCCCGCCGACGACGTGCAGCCGGGCCATCAGCGCGCGCAGCCCGGCCGAGTTGAGCTTGCCGTCGGTTTCGATCCACTCGCCGCGCATCTCGTCGGGGACGGGCAGGCCGAGGTGGTCGAGGATCGTCGGCGCGATGTCGATCGCCGAGAGCAGTCCGCGCTGGTTGGTCGTGCGGGAGGTGAGCTCGCGCCCGCCGCCACCCGGCAGCCCGGTCACGCCCACCCACAGCAGCCCGTGGCCGCGCTTGCTGACGGCGAGCTGCACCACGATCAGCAGCTCCCCCGCGGGCCGGGTCGCGGCCAGTGCGTGCAGGTCGGAGCTGCCTGCTCCGCCGGTGGGGAGGTCGACGACGACGAGCCGCTTGCGCGCGCGCATCGCCGCGAACCTCCCGAGCAGCGTCGCGGCGGGACCGAACGAGAGAGCTCCAATCCTGCCGTGCTCGTCGAACGTCAGAGGTCCGCCGAACCCCCACTGACCGTTGACGCCGACAAATCCCGCTCCGCCCGGCACGCTCGAGGCCAGCAGGCCCGGCTTCAGCGTCTGCGGCGCCGCCTTCGCGCGCGCCAGCACGGCCGGCCAGTCACCGATCGGCGGCCTCGGCGAGTCGTAGGCCGAGGTCGTGACCCGCGCGCCCTGGCCGATGTCGAGCATCATCTGTTCGGAGGAGTACGTACCTTGAATCGCCGAGAGGATCCCGACGGACATGCCGGGAGCACCGGCCAGCGCGCGCTCGTCCGCACGTGCGATCGCGACCACCGCCGTGCGCGGCGGTGGTCCACCCCGCGCAGCACCGGCTTGCGGGGCGAGACAGGCGAGTGCCAGGCAGGCGAGCAGCCCACCTCGGCGCAGCTGCCTCAGCCTTCGGCTCCTTCCGTGGCGATCTCGGGCCTGGGCCGCACGCCTTGCAGCGCCTGCCGGCGAAGCGGCCTCGGCGGCGGCCTGCGCCGGCAGCACGGTGCCCTCGACGTTCAGATGCGGCAGCAGCCGGTCGAGCCACGCCGGGATTGACCACGTGCGCCGCCCGATCAGATGCAGCACGGCGGGCAGCAGCAGGCAGCGGATCACGAGCGCGTCGAGCAGCACGGCGCTCGCCAGGCTGAGGCCGAACTCCTTGATCACACGATCTTCGCCGAGCATGAACGAGAGGAATACGCAGACCATGATCGCCGCGGCGGCGGTCACGACGCGCCCGGTCAGCGCCAGCCCTTCGGCCACGGCGCGCGGGTTGTCGCGCGTGTGCGCCCAGCGCTCGTGGATGCGCGACACGAGGAACACCTCGTAGTCCATCGATAGGCCGAACACGATCGCGAACAGCATCACCGGGATGAACGACTCGATCGGCCCGTCGCTGACGCCGATCAGGCCGCCGAGCCAGCCCCACTGGAAGATCGCGACGATCACGCCGAGCGCCGCGCCGATGCTGAGCAGGTTCATCACGGCCGCTTGCAGCGGGATCACGAGCGAGCGGAACACGACCAGCAGCAGGAGCGCTGAGAGCAGCACGACCACGCCGATGAACAGCGGCAGCTTTTCACCGAGTGTTTTCGCGAAGTCGACCGAGCCGGCGGTCACGCCGCCGACGTAGACGCTTGCGCCCGTCGCTGCCTCCAGGGGCGGCACGACGTGGTCGCGCAACTGTTCGACGAGCTGCGTCGTCGCCAGCGCCTGCGGCGAGGAGCTCGGATAGACCGTGATCGTCGCGACGTTGCCGGTGGGGTTCAGCTTCGGCGGCGCGACGGAGGCGACGCCGTGTGCAGTGGCGATCGCGGACGCGAGACGAGTCGCCGATGCCTGGCCGCGGGGGACCTTCGCGGCGACGAGCAGCGGTCCGTTGAAGCCCTGGCCGAAGCCCTCGGCCAGCAGGCCGTAGGCGCGATGCGTGGTCTGGTCGGGGGGGTCGTTGGAGGCGTCGCTCGAGCCGAGCCGCAGCGCCGTGGCCGGCGCGGCGATCAGCAGCATGCCGACGGTGGCGGCGACCGCGATCGTCCGCGGCCGGCGCTCGACGAACATGCTCCAGCGCAGCCACGCGCCGCCACCGACGACGCTCGCGGCCGCAGCGGCGCCGTCCGGCGCCGTCCCGTCGGCGCGTTCCTGTTCAACCCGCTTCGCCCGTCGCCGCGCGCGCCTGCTCGGACGGGTCAGGCGCTTGCCGGCGAACGTCAGCAGCGCGGGAAGCAGCGTGAGCGAGGCGGCCATCACGAGCAGCACGCCGATCGACGCCGAGATGGCGACGCCGTAGAGGAAGTCGACGCCGAGCAGCATCATCCCGAGCAGCGCGATCACGACGGTGCAGCCGGCGAACAGGATCGCGCGCCCGGCAGTGTCCATCGCCTGGATCACCGACTCGCGCGCGTCGCCGAACGTCGGACCGGGGGTGACGTAGGCCTCGCGGAAGCGGGTGAGGATGAACAGGGCGTAGTCGATGCCGACGCCGAGGCCGATCATCGCGGCGAGCTCCGATGCGAAGTCGGCCGTGTCGACGACGTGCGTGAACAGCGCGATCGCGCCGAGCCCTGTGCCGAGCCCGAACAGCGCCGTCACGATCGGCAGTCCCATTGCGGTCAGCGAGCCGAACGTCAGCAGCAGCACGACGATCGCCGCGAGCAGGCCGACGGCCGTTGAGATGCCGAAGCCGGCCTGCTCGGTCTTCTCGATTGCCTGCCCGCCGAGCTCGATCTGCAGCCCGTCGCGCTGCGCGGCTCGCGCGACGTCGACGACGCGCTGCGCGGCAGCCTTCGGCAGGTCGTTGGCCTTTTCGTTGAACACGACCGTGGCGAAGGCGATCTGCCGGTTGGCGGAGACCGACTTGCCCGAGGCGGCGCCGCCGTAGGGGCTGATCACGGCGGCGACGTGGGGGAGCTTCGCGACGCGCGCGAACATCGCGCTCATGCGGGCCTTCACCGCCGGATCGGTGACCGTGCCGGAGCTGACCTTGTAGACGATCGTGTCGCGGTCGCCGGCCTGCGCCGGGAAGCTGCGCTGCAGCAGATCGGAGGCGCGCTGGGCGTCGGAGTTGGGCAGCGTGAAGTTGTTCGAGTACGACGTGCCGGCCGACTGCGCGAGAGCGTTGACGACGAACAGCACGACGACCCAGCCGAGCAGCACGTACTTGCGGTGGGTTGTCGTCCAGCGGGCGAGCTTGACCATGCCTATACCTCTGAGATGGACTGCGGGGGAGGCTCACGGGGGAGGGGAGAGCCTGCGCAAACATTAGTACGCGGCGGGGAGACCCTCGCCGGGCGTGCGCGGATGTTCTCAGTTGACGCTCGGATCGGCCGGCATCCGCGCGATCAGGGCGTAGCTGCCGCCCTTGCGCGTCAGCACGCTGCTCCACAGCTGCTCGGGCAGCTCGGTGAAGACGTCCTCGGGCAGCGCGGCCTGGGCGATCCAGTCGCCGTCGGCGATCTCGGCCTCGAGCTGGCCCTCGCCCCAGCCGGCGAAGCCCGCGAACACGCGCACGCGGCCAGTCGCCCGGGAGAGCTCGTCGAGCTCGGCGTCGGGGGCGGGAAAGCCGATCCGTCCGAGCACGAGCACGCCGGCGGGATCCGGATCGAGGAACTCGGCGAGGAACACGATCGAGCCGGGCTGCACGGGGCCACCGACGAACACGAGCTCTGACTCGTCGACGGTCTCCTCGAGCTGGGGCGCGGCCTCGCCGACAGTCACCTCCGAGGGGCGATTGAGCACGACGCCCATCGCGCCCTCGTCGCTGTGCACGCCGATCAGCACGACGGTGCGCTCGAAGTTCGGGTCGCGCAGGGAGGGCGAGGCGAGCAGCAGCTGGCCAACGAGCGATTCCTCCATCGTCGTTTGAGGCTAGCGTGCAGCAGATGAGCGAGCAGCGGCAGTTCGACGTGATCGTGCTCGGTGCCGGGCCGGCGGGTGAGGTGTGCGCAGGGCGACTGGCGCAAGCGGGCCTCGCGGTCGCCCTCATCGAGCGCGAGCTGATCGGCGGCGAATGCTCCTACTACGCGTGCATGCCCTCCAAGGCCCTGCTGCGCCCGGCGCAGGCGCTTGCGGAGGCGCGCCGGGTGCGTGGCGCAGCGGAGGCGGTGACGGGCGAGCTCGACGTGGCGGCCGTGCTCGAGCGGCGCGACGAGATCATCCACGACCGCGACGACGCCGCCCAGCTGCCGTGGCTGGAAGAACGTGGCATCGAGCTGTTCCGCGGGCATGGTGAGCTGGTCGGCGAGCGGTGCGTGCGCGTCGGCGAGCAGGTGCTCAGCGCCCGCCGCGCGGTCGTGCTCGCGCCGGGCACGCGTGCGGCGATGCCGCCGATCGTGGGGCTCGATCAGGCCGAGCCGTGGGGCAACCGCGAGGCGAGCACGAGTGAGACGGTCCCCGAGTCGCTGCTCGTGCTCGGCGGCGGCGTCGTTGCGGTCGAGCTGGCGCAGGCCCTTGCGACGCTGGGGGCGCGAGTGACGATCGTCGAGGCGGTCGACCGGCTGATCGCGCGCGAGGAGCCCTTCGCCTCAGAGCTCGTGCAGGAAGCGCTCGAGCGCGACGGCGTGGAGGTCGTGCTCGGCGCGAAGGCCACGGCTGTGCGTCGCGCTGATGAGGTCACGACGCTCGAACTGGACGACGGACGCTCGTTCGCAGGCGAGCAACTGCTCGTGGCGGTCGGGCGCGAGGCCAACACGGAGGGGCTCGGCCTGGAGTCGGTCGGCTTGAAGGGCGGCGGCTACATCGAGGTCGACGAGCAGTTGCGCGTTCCCGGGCTCGACTGGCTGCACGTGGTCGGCGACGCCAACGGGCGCGTGCTGCTGACGCACATGGGCAAGTACCAGGCACGCCTGGTGGCCGACGCGATCCTCGGACACCCGGGCGAGCTGCGCTCCGACGGTGCGCTGTCCCCACGCGTGATCTTCACCGAGCCGCAGGTCGCGGCGATCGGGCACACGCTGGCGAGCGCTCGCTCGGCCGGCTTCAGCGTGAGCGCGGTCGACGAATCGCTCGGCGCCAACGCGGGCGAGACGTTCATCGGCCACGGTGCACCCGGCAGTGCGCGACTGGTGATCGACGTCGAGCGCAGTGTGATCGTGGGGGCGACGCTCGTCGGGGTCGAGGTCGCTGAGTCGCTGCACGCGGCGACGATCGCGGTGATCGGCAAGGTGCCGCTCGAGCGTCTCGCGCATGCCGTGCCGGCCTTTCCCACGCGCAGTGAGGTGTGGCTCGGTCTGCTGGCGAAGGCGCTGGCGTAACCTGATGGCCGTGCAAGCCGGCGAGCTGGAGCAGCGGATCGCCGCATTCCCGGCGTGGAGCTACCGCTTCGAGTTCGACGGCGGCATCGCGACGCCGGTCTACAACCGCTCGGTGGTCAATCGCCAAGAGCAGCGACGCCGCTACTTCTTCGATGCGCTGCTGCGCGCCGCGGGCGGCTCGCTGCGCGGGCGCCGCGTGCTCGACCTCGGTTGCAACGCCGGGTTCTGGTCGCTCGCGGCAGTGGAGGCGGGCGCGGACTTCGTGCTCGGCGTCGATGCGCGGGAGGTCCACCTCGAGCAGGCCGAGCTCGTGTTCGAGGCCAAGGGGATCGAGCGGGAGCGCTACCGCTTCGAACAGGGCAACGTGTTCTCGCACGAGCTGATCGAGCGCTTCGACGTGGTGCTGTGCCTGGGCCTGCTCGACCACGTGGCGAAGCCGGTCGAGCTGTTCGAGGTGATGGCCGCGGCATGCCCCGAGCTGATCGTGATCGACACCGAAATCTCGCGCTCGCGCACGAGCGTGTTCGAGCTCGACACGCTGTACAACCGCGAGAACGCGGTCGAATACGAGACCGTGCTGATCCCCTCGCGTCTGGCGCTGAGCGAGCTCGCATCGCAGTTCGGCTTTCAGACGGCGGCGCTGCCGCAGAACATGACCGACTACGCGGGCATGCGCGATTACCTGCACCAGCGCCGGCTGGCGTTCATCTGCTCGAAGGACGCCCCGCCGCAGGCGCTGGACGTCGAGCGACGCTCGAGCTTTCCCTGGTGGATCACGGCGCTGAGGGCGCGCCGGCGCAAGAGCGCCGGCTGAGCCCCGCCCGCGCAAGGGCGCCGCTCGCGCGCCTAACCAGCGGAGAAGATCTCGAGCGAGCCCGACTGCTTGTGGTCGTTGGCGTCGCCCTCGGGCTCGACGATGTGCCCGTCGACGACGATCGGGCTGTTCCAGTGCCCGGGTGAACCGGGCAGCTTTGCGACGGGGTTGGGCGAGCTCGGCCGGTAGACCACGATGCCGCCGCCGTCGGGTTCGTATACGTAGAGCAGGCCGCCGACCATCACGGGGCTCGTGCCGGGTGTGCTTGCGATCCACGCGCGCAGCAGCTTGCCGCGGCGCAGCACGTAGGCGGCGGTCGCGTGTTCACCGGCGACGAACACAGTCGTGCGCCCTCCGTGCCGCCACACGGCCGGAGCGGTGAACAGCTCGCCGCCGCCCGGAAGAGGGAGGCGCTGCGCTTCGCCGCCGAGCAGCTTTGTGCTCGAGCGCTTGCGCCCGTTCAGGCGCGAGAGCCGCAGCACGCGCATGCTGCCGTCCTTGCCCGCGACCAGCACGCGGCCATGTCCGAGCAGCGCGGGCGCGCTCGAGCCGAGATCGGTGTCGGTGTCGTTGAGCTGCGCCTGGTTGGTCGGCGTGAACGCCTGGCGCAGGCTGAGCGAGGGCAGCGTCAGCTCGAGCACGCTGTCGCCGAAGTTCGTGCTGCCGTTCCACGGCGCGTTGCCCGTGTCGATCAGGATCCTGGTGGCGCTCGGCTCGACGACGGCGCCGCCGCGCGAGAGGATCGCCGAGTCGCTGGCCGAGCAGGTGTTGGGCACGATCAGGCTGTGGCGGTCGGCGCACAGCGTGTTGAAGACCGAGCGGATGCGCCCGCTGGCGCGGTCGATCAGCACGACGTGGCCTTGATAGGGAGGCGCGTCGCCGATGTACCCGCTCGTCGTTACGAGGATGTCGGGCCCGGCGACGTTGATCGCAGCGCCGAGCTTCTCGTGCGTCGCGTCACGCGTCACGCTGACCGGCCAGGCACCTTCGCGCGACTCGCTGCCGTCGGCGAGCGCGAGCTTGTGGATCAGCCCGTTGGGGGAGGCCGCAAAGAGGTACTGGCGTCCGGGTCGGCGAGGGGGCTCGAGTTTGTGATCTGCGCAGTGCCCGCCCAGCCGCCGTAGCCGGGCGGCGTGAACGTCCACAGCAGCTGTCCGCTGTCGGCGTCGAGCGCGATCGTCTTGCCGTACGTGGTCGTCACGACCACGACGTTGCGGCTGCGCCCGGCGGCCTGCACGCTGTGCAGGTAGATCGGCGAGGAGTCGACGGTGCCCGGGAGCGAGACGCTGCGGCGGCGCAGGTGCGCAAGCGCCGCGGCGGAGATGCCGCTCGTGTCTTCGCTGACGTCCGAGCGCTGCGGGTCGAGCCCGAACTCGGGCCAGTCGAGCAGCCGGCTGGCGAAGGCACGCGTGGCGGTCGGGATCGCGTTGGTCGCGATCGTCGGCGTCGAGCTTTCGGCCGCCGAGCTGCCGCCGCAGGCTGCGATCAGCACGCTCGCTGTGAGTGCCAGTGCGAGGCGTGGGCGAGCGGCGCGCATTCACTTGGGTTCTAGCGCATGGCCGAGCCACGGGCGCCCGTTATGCTGCGCGCACAGCGAGTCGAGCGAGAAAGAGGAGTGCCCGAGATGGCGAAGACCCCGCAGGTGGGCGAGCAGGCGCCGGACTTCGAGTTGCCCGGGACCGAGGGCCCGTTCCGCCTCTCCGAGCACCGCGGCGAGCGCGTCGTGCTGCTGTTCTACCCCGGCGACAACACGCCTGTCTGCACGAAACAGTTCTGCTCCTACCGCGACCGCGGCGGCGACTTCGCCTCGCTCGACGCCACCGTCGTCGGCATCTCCTCTCAAGACCTCGCCTCGCACGAGGACTTCGTCGCGAAGAACAACCTCAACGTGCCGCTGCTGGCCGACGTCGACAAGCAGGTCGCCAAGGCCTACAGCGCCTACTCCTCGCGTCTGGGGACCAAGCGCGCCGTGATCGTGATCGACGAGCAGGGCATCGTGCGCCATCGCCACGACCACCTGCTCGGGCTCGACTTCCAGTCGGTCGACGATCTGAAGGCGGCTCTGGACGAGCTGCCCGCCGCGCAGCCGCAGTAGACGCGTCGGGCTCTCCCCCGCTGTCCTCTCATTTCCCCTTTAGAGGCTGCCCGTAGCGTCTCGGCTGAGCCGGCGCCGTCGAACAGCGGCCGACGTGGCCTCAGTCGATGGATCTGGCATTCAACAAAACCTCACGCGTACGCAGCGGGCGCGCCCCGGTCGCGGACGGGCCAGGAGCCGCGCACACGGCGCTATCAAAGGTGCCGGAAGTCACGGCCTACTTCTGGATCGCCAAGGCGCTGACGACAGGAATGGGTGAGTCGACCTCCGACTTCCTCGTGCACAAGCTCGTGCCCGAGGTTGCCGTCATGCTTGGCGGCAGCGGCCTGGTGGTGGCACTCTGGCTGCAGTTCGCGTCGTCTCGATATGTGGCTTGGCGGTACTGGCTGGCGGTCGCGATGGTCGGCGTGTTCGGCACAATGGCCGCGGATGTCCTGCACGTGGGGCTCGGCGTTCCCTATGCGGTCTCGACGGTCTTCTACGCGGTCGTGTTGGCCGCTGTGTTCCGCGTCTGGTACGTAAGCGAGAAGACGCTCTCGATCCACAGCATCACCACGCGACGGCGCGAGCTGTTCTACTGGGCCGCGGTGCTGGCAACGTTCGCCTTGGGCACCGCCGCCGGCGATCTGACGGCGGTGACGTTCGGCCTCGGCTACGCCGCATCGGCGGTCTTGTTCGCGGCGGTGATCGCGATCCCGGCGCTCGGCTACTGGCGGATGTCGATGAACTCGATCCTCGCCTTCTGGATGGCCTACGTGCTCACGCGTCCGCTCGGCGCGTCGGTCGCTGACTGGCTCGCGGTCACGCATCGGCGCGGCGGTCTGGATCTCGGCACCGGCTGGGTGAGCCTCGTACTGGCGGCGCTGATCGCGGCGATCGTGGCCTACCTGACGGTCTCGCTCAGGGACATCCCGGTCGAGCGGACCTAGCCGGCTCGGCGGCGCATACTGAGCAGGTGAGCAGCGCTCAGCTAAGCCTGGTTGCGTCGGTGTTCCTCGCCTCGGCCGTGGAGGCGGTCGAGGCGCTGACAATCGTGCTCGCCGTCGGCATCGCGCGGCGCTGGTCCTCGACGCTGCTGGGCGTGGCGGCGGGCCTGACGATCCTCTCGCTGCTGACGGTCGGGCTAGGTCCGGCGCTGGTGCTGCTGCCACTGACGGCGCTGCGGCTGCTGGTCGGCGCCTTGCTGCTGCTATTCGGGCTGCAGTGGCTGCGCAAGGCGATCCTGCGTGCGTCCGGCCTGCTCGCGCGCCACGATGAGATCGCTGCGTTCGCGCGCGAGTCGCGCTTGGCGACGGAGGCCTCGCAGCCGGCCGGGAGCTTCGATGGGTACTCGTTCGCGGTCGCCTTGAAAGGCGTGCTGCTCGAGGGCATCGAGGTGATCTTCATCGTGCTCACCTTCGGCGCCAGCCAGCACCGCGTGACGCTGGCCGCGCTCGCCGCGCTCGCGTCCGTTCTCGCCGTGACACTCGCGGGGCTCCTCGCGCATCGCCCGCTCGCGCGCGTGCCGGAGAACGCGATGAAGTTCGCCGTGGGCGTCCTGCTCACGTCGTTCGGCGCGTTCTGGGGGACCGAGGGGGCGGGTGCGAGCTGGCCGGGCGGCGACGCGGCGCTGCCGGTGCTAGTGCTGGCGATCGCCGCGGGCGCGCTGGCGATGGTCGGCGACCTGCGCCGCCGCGCGCCCTTGACGAGGGAGGCGATCTGAGTGCTGCCGGCGTTCTTCCGCGGCGGGATCGAGTTCTTCCTCGGAGACGATTGGCCGACGGCCGTCGGCGTCGCGATCTCACTCGCGCTGACGGCGCTGGTCGCCGCATCGGGCATCGACGCCTGGTGGCTGATGCCGCTCGCCGCGCTCGCCCTGCTCAGGTGGTCGCTCCTGCGCCGCGCCAGAACGCTGTGCGCACCGTCAAGGGCGCGGCACCGGTAAGGACGATCGCCGCCCGACGTGTGCCGGCGTGGGGCTCGCCCTCGCGCGGCGGCAAATCTCATCTGTGCTTAAGGCGTGGCGCGAATGATCGACGCTTGCCGCGCACCGCACCAGAAGCGATCGAGGCCCGCGGCGGCGCCGAGCGTCGCGCGAGCCAGCTGCAGTGCTCACCGGCGTGATCGTGCTCGCCAGCATATCGAGCAGCATCACCACCTGGATCGCTGAAAACGGCATCTATGCGGTGTTCGCGCTGATGGCGCTGGACGCGCTGCTGCCGGTCGGTGGCGAGCTCGTGATGCTGTTCGCCGGCGTGCTCGCGTCGGGCAGCGTGGCCGGCCATCACGTGACGCTGTTCGGCGCAAGCGTGGCGAGCGGGTTCGAGGGCTACCTCGTGCTCTCGCTGGCGGGCACGCTGGGGTATCTGGCGGGTGCGCTCGTCGGCTGGGGCGTCGGCCGCTCCGGCGGCCGCGCCCTGGTCGAGCGCCACGGTGCTCGCCTCCACGTCGGACCGCAGGCGCTCGCTCGCGCCGAAGCCTGGTTTGAGCGATTCGGCCTGTGGACGGTCTTGCTCGGTCGCATCACGCCGGTGGTCAGGTCGTTCATCTCGATACCGGCCGGCGTGTTCCGCGCGCCGGCGGCTTCCTATGTGGTGCTCAGCTTCATCGGCTCGGCGATCTGGTGCTTTGCCTTCGCCGGCGCCGGCTGGGCGCTCGGCGGCAGCTGGCACAGCTTCCACCGCAGCTTCGGCTACGTCGACATCGTGGCCGTCGCGACAGTTGCGGGCATAGCGGGCTTGCTCGCGTTGCGCCGCGTGCGCTCACGGGCGCGCAGCAGGGGGGCGGCGAGCGTCGGCAACGACCGCACCGACGCCGGATCTTCCCTGCACGAGTAGTCGCTGTCGCCGGCACTCGCGGCGTGGCGCCTTGGCGCTCATTGCTCGCGCAGCGCGGCGCCGAGCGGCAGGCGGCGCAGCCTGGCCGCGGCGAGCGCGATCGCCAGCAAGCCCCCGAGCGCGCCCGCGAGTCCGAGCTCCGCCAGGTAGCCCCAAGGCACAGCGAGTTGGTCGGGCGGCGGATCGAACACGTGCTGCAGCATGGCCACGAGCATCTCCGACAGCAGCCAGCCGAGCAGGGCCGCGAACGCCATGGCCGCGAGCAGGATCGCCACGGCCTCGCTGCGCACGAACGCGCCGATGTCCCTGAGCGACGCCCCGACGGCGGCCATCGTGGCGAACTCGTGACGCCGCTCGCTGACGGCGAGGCTGACGAACAGCCACATGGCAGCGGCCGCGAGCAGGATCGTGAACGCCTCCTCGAGCCTGCTGATGCCGCTCAGATCGACGGCGGTGATCGAGCTCACGGTCTGTGCGGCCTGGTGGCGGATGTCCTTGACGGTGACGCTGTCCGCCCGCGTGGCCGCGGCGACGCGCCTAGCCACGCCGGCCGGGTCGCGGCTCGCTTTCGCGAACACCACGTTCGGCCCCCCGGCACCGTCGATGCTCTGCAGGTATCCGGAGTTCGCGACCATGAACGAGTCTCGCGGCGCCGAGGGGAACTCCTGCACGATCCCCACGACGTGGAAGCCGACCGTGCGAAAGCGCGCGCTGCGGCGGTCGAGCACGCGCAGCCGCAGCAGGTCGCCGAGCCGCAGCGAGTAGTCGGCGATCGTCTCCTTGGAGACAAGGATGCCGTCGCGCCTTCCCGCCAGCCTCCGCAGGGCGGTGGCGGCGCTGCTGCCGAGGAAGTACGAGTCGCGCAGCGAGGTGGCGCGGCGGATCGTGGCTGGGTCGATGCCGAAGGTGTCCTGCAGGTCGGGTCCGACGTAGGCGTACGCGTGCTCGACCGCCGAAGTGCCCGCCACGCCCGGCACGCCGGCGATCTTGTTCGCCAGGCCGGTCTTCAAGGCGACGCCCGGCGGAGCGGTTGCCGTGATGTCGGCCCCGAGCGTGAGCTGCGCGTCGACAGCCGACTGCTGGTCGTAGGTCGCCGTGAAGACGCCGAGGCTCACGCCGAAGGCCAGCAGCAGGCCGACCAGCAGCAGTCCGCGGTTGATCGCCGCTCCGCGCCGGCTGGCGCTCGCGAGCAGGAAGCCGCGGGCGCTGTGGGGTCGCCCGGCATCGCCGAGCAGCCGCGCCAGCCCGGCGATCGCACGTCCGCGCAGGCGAAGCATCAGCAGCGCGGCTCCGAGCCACAGCAGGGCGGGCGCGAAGAACATGTAGATCGACAGCGACAGCGTGGGGTTGGAGTCCGGATTGACGACGGCCGAGAAGCCGGTGCTGGCGGTGAGCCAGTAGATCAGGCCGCTGATGCCGAGCGCGAGGATGTCGAGATACAGGCGCTGCCACAGCGGGCGGCGTGGGCGCATGACGCTGCGCCGGCCTTCCGACACGGTGCTTGATAGCGCGCGCATCCCGGTCGCCAGACGCGCAGCGAGTGCTCCCGCCACGGCCAGCACCACGCACGCAGCTGTCGACGCGGCTGCCCGTGCGGGTGTCACTCGACTGGACCCTTCGACGAGCAGGGCGACCGCGGCGAAGGCCAGCGCAGCCCCGAGCAGACCGGCCACGATTCCCACGACGGCTGCTTCGGCGCCGGCGAGCCCGAGCAGTTGCCTGCGCCCGGCGCCGCGGGCGCGCAGGAGCGCGAGCTCGCGCCGGTCGCGATCGACGGCGCCGAGCGCCGACAGGTACACGAGGCCCATCGCGAGGATCGCGCCGGGCACGGCGAGCATCACGAACAGGGCCTCGGAGTACAGGGCGTCTTCGGCGGCCGTGTTGAAGGCGGCCGAGATGTTGTCGACGAACTGCACGCGACCGGGCAGCTTCCGTTCGAGCGAGTTGCGGATCTGGCCGGCGCGTGTGAGCGCCCCGGCGGGGCTGCCGCTGAAGGCGGCGCGATCGAGCTGCGCCTGGACCTGCCACTGAACGCCGGTCTGCGCGCCCGGGACGGCCGAGGCCCCGGCGCTCCCCGCCGCGAGCGACGGGAACTGCGGCGCGAGCTTCTTCGCGAACGTCGCGAGCGGGACGATCGCGACGTTCGAAGGCGGTTGCGCCGGCGCCGGCCCGAGCAGCGGGTTCAGCGGCTGAAAGAGCACGTCGGGGGCCGTCACGAGCGCTACGCCGCTGACCCTGAAGCGCTGCGGGGGGCGGCCTTCGCGGGTCGCGAGCGTGACGCTGTCGCCGACCTGCGCCTGCAGCGTGGCGGCCAACTGCTGGTCGAGCACGACCTGCCCGGCCTGCAGCGAACCGCGCAGGTAGCGGAACGTGGTGAAGTGCCGCAGGTAGTCGGGTTCGACGGCGAGTGCGTAGCCTTGCCCGGCGCTCGTGACGCCCGCCGGGCCTTCGTGGGTGAGGCCGGCGAACGGAGCGGTGGCGGCAGCGGCGGCCTGTGCGACATCCGGCTGGTGTTCGATCGCGGCGGCGACGCCGCGGGCCTCGCCGAGCGAGGCGACGGGCCCCTGCAAGTCGAGGGGGACGGTCCTGGTGACCGAGGCCGTCATCGTCCGCAGCGAGTGTCCGACGAACAGGATCATCGCCCCGAGCAGCGCAACGGCGGCGGCGAGCACCGCCACCTGGATCGCCGTGTGTGCGGGGCGGCGACGCACGCCGGCCAGGGCCAGGCGCAGGACAGGCCTCATGCTCGACCTCGCTCGGCACCGTGGTCGTCCTCGATGCGCCCGTCCGCGAGGTGCACAGCGCGCGGTACGCGCGTGGCCACGCCCTCGTCGTGGGTGGCGAGCACGAGCGCGAAGCCGAAGCGCTCGTGCAGCGCGTCGATCAAGTCGAGCACGCGCGTGGCGGTGTCCGTGTCGAGGTGACCGGTCGGCTCGTCGCACAGCAGCAACTTGGGGCGCTGGGCGAGGGCGCGCGCGATCGCCACGCGCTGCGCCTCTCCGCCGGAGAGGTCGGCGGGGAGTGCGTCGAGCTTGTCCGCCAGACCGACCAGCTCGAGCAGCTCCCGCGCCTGCGGCTCGGGAGCTGCAAAGTGCCCCACGTCGTGCCCGCGTGCAGCTACCCAGGCGGCGAATGCGACGTTCTCGTAGGCGGTGAACGTCGGCAGCAGGTTCGACCCCTGGAAGACGAAGGCGATCCCGGCCGCTCGCGCGCGGCGGCGCGCGGCGGCGTCGAGGGACGAGAGGGGCTTGTCCTGCCACAGCACGAGACCGCCGCTCGGCACGATCAGCCCGCCGAGCACGTGCAGCAGGGTGGTCTTGCCGGAGCCCGAGGGGCCGAGCAGCGCGAGCTTCTCGCCGCTGAGGATCTCCAGCTCGATATCGCTCAGGGCCGTCGTCTGCGCTTCGCGCTGGCCGTAGTAGACGGACAGCTCGCGGCAGCGGACGAGCCTCGGGACCTCCATCGCGTGGGCGCCGCGCGCGCTCATTGCACGATTAGGCCGTCGCGAAGCTCGAGCGCACGGTCGGCAGCGCCGGCGACTGCGTCGGAGTGGGTGACGACGAGCACCGCGCACTCGTGCTCTCGCGGTAGCGCGGCGAGCGCCTCGAGCACGGTGCGCTCGTTCCCGGTGTCGAGCTCGCCCGTGGGCTCGTCGGCGAGCACTAGCGCCGCCCGGCGTGCGACGGCCGCGGCGATCGCCACGCGCTGCTGCTCGCCACCGGAGAGCATCGCCATGCGGTGCTCGAAGCGCTTGCGGAGGCCGAGCGCGGCAAGCGCCTCGGCAGCCGCCTGGCGGGCCTGCTTGACGCCGGCCAGCTGCAGCGTCAGCTCGACGCTCTCGCGCGCCGTGAGGGTCTCCCACAGGTTGGCGCTCTGGAACACGATGCCGAGACGACTGGCCCGATAGCGCGCCAGCTCGGCGTCGCTGAGCAGTGCGAGCGAGCTGCCAAAGGCCCGCACGTCCCCCGCCGACGGGCGGTCCAGCCCGGCGGCGAGAGCGAGCAGGGTGCTCTTGCCGCAGCCGGACGGTCCGCGGATGGCGACGAACTCGCCCCGCCCGATCTCGAGGCTCACGCCGCGGAGGGCGACCGTCTCGACCGGACCGGAGCGGTAGATCCGGAACACGTCGTGCAGCTCGAGCGCGGGCCAGTCGATCGGCTCGATGCCCGCCTCGGGCTCGCGATAAAGGCTCCTCATCGCCAGCGGAAGCTCCGGCTGATCATGCGGTAGGCATCGACGTTGTCCACGCCCTTGGGTGTGCCGAGATCGACGGTCGCGACCTTGCCCGCGCGCGCGTACTCGTAACGGTCGATCGTCAGCGCGAGCCGCTTGCCGCTGACGGGGTCGGCTTTGCTCAGGCGCGTGTAGCTGAGCTTCACGACGGGGCTTCCGTCAACGGACACCCGTTGCGGCGCACCGCTGAGGACGATCGTCGGATCGGCTGCCCTCAACTGGCTCAGCTCAGCGACGGCCGAGCTGAGCGTCGGAGTCGCTGCGCTCGACAGCGCGACGCGAATCACATTGGCTCGATTCTGGAAGATGATTTCGCCACGTCTGGCGGTGCTACGCGTCCAGCCCTCGGGGTAGCGGATCGAGTACCCGCCGCTGCGATCGGCGTAGGTCAGGAAAGACTGGTTGTCGGGGATGTCGCCGGTCGCGGCGGACTGTGCGTCGCTCGGGGCTTCTCCGGCGCTCGGGGCTTGCGACGCGTTCGTGTCTGCGCTGCGGCCGGTGCTCGCCGAGCCGCCGCAGCCGAGCAGCCAGATGCAGGCAATCGCGACGGTCCAGCGGTTGAGCTCCTTGGCGGCGGGCATCGGATGCCTCCTCGATCGATGGGTGCGGCTCAGCCCCAAGGTCTACCGACCCCCGATGAGACTCAGATGAGAGTCGACGGCAGGATCAACGAGACGTCTGCGCCGCCGCCGGGACGACTCGCGAGCCGCGTCGTGCCGCGATGGGCGCGCGCGATCGAGTCGACGATCGCCAGCCCGAGTCCGGAGCCGCCGTGTCCGTGACTCGCGTCGCCCCTGCTGAAGCGCTCGAAGGCGCGCGCGGCGAGCTCGGGCGAGAAGCCCGGGCCGTCGTCGATCACGTGCAGCTCCACGAAGCCGCGCTCGCGGTGCGCGTCGAGTCGCACCGGCCCCTCGCCGTATCGAAGCGCGTTGTCGACGAGGTTCCCGAGCGCCTGCTCGACGCGCAGACGGTCGAGTGGTACGCCGAGGCCCGGCTCGACGGATATGTCGAGCGCGCGGCCTCGCTCGCTTGCACGTCGGGAGAACCGGTCGACGACGCCGCCGAACACCTCGGCGATGTCGGTCTTCACGAGGGCGACCGGGAGTTTCCCCTGGTCGCTCTGGGCGATCACGAGCAGATCCTCGGCCAGTTGCGTGAGCCGGTCGGTCTCCTCTGCAGCGGAGGCGAGCGCCGCCTGCAGTTCCTCGCGCGAGCGGCCTCTGGCCAGCGCCAACTCGAGCTCCATCTTCAGGATCGCCAAGGGCGTGCGCAGCTCGTGGCTGGCGTCGGCGACGAAGCGACGCTCGTGCGCAAGCACCTCGCCGAGTCGCTCGAGCATCGCGTTCAGCGTGCTGCCGAGCCGCGCGACCTCGTCGCGAGTCTGCGGCACGGGCAGCCGCTCCTCGGGTGCCGCCGTGGAGATCTCGGCGGCCCGTGAGCGCATCGCCTCGACGGGGCGCAGAGCGGCCGTGGCCACCCCGTAGGCCGCGATCGACGCGAGTAGCAGGGCGATCGGGCCGCCGAGCAGCAGCAGCTGCAGCAGATCGGCACGCGACTCGGTCAGCGGCTCGGTTGAGGTTCCGACGACGACGACCACCCGACGAACGCCGTCCGGTACAGGCGTGGCCAGCAGCCGCGACTGACCGTGCAGACCGGGCAGCGGCCCGCGGTCGAGCAGGATCGGGCTGCGCTGGGCCCGTCGCAGCTCTGGCGTCGTGAGCAGGGCGTGTCCTCGAAGCTGCGCCGTGGCGTCGACGACGGCTCCGCGGCTGGACACGATCTCGGCGAAGTTCTCGGCCTTCCCGGCGAGCGTGCTCTGGCGCCGCTCGCTCAGGCCCGAGTCGACCTCCTTCACGAGCGCCGCCACGTCGCCGGCGCGCGAGCGCAGCCCGTTGTTGATCGCGTTGTCGAGCTCGGCGCTGAAGCGCAGGTAGACGAACACACCGGTGGCGCCGAGCACGAGGGTCATCACGGCCGCGAACGCGAGCGTCACACGCAGGCGGATCGACGCGCGGCTCAGCGTACGCCTGAGCATCCGCCGTCCTTACGCATCCGGTATCCGGCGCCGCGCACCGTTTCGATCGATTCGACGCCGAACGGCTTGTCGATCTTCTGGCGCAGGTAGCGGATGTAGACCTCGACGACGTTCGAGCGATACTCGAAGTCGTACGCCCACGCGTGCTCGAGGATCTGCAGTCGAGAGAGCACGTGGCCGGGTCGGCGCATGAACGCCTCGAACACGGAGTGCTCCTTGCTCGAGAGGGCGATCTCGACGTCGCCGCGCCAGACCTGCCGCGACGCGGGGTCGAGCCGGAGGTCGCCGACTTCCAACACCGACGGGCGCTCGGCCTCGCCGCGGCGCACGAGCGCGCGCAGCCGCGCGAGCAGCTCGGCGAAGGAGAAGGGCTTGGTTAGGTAGTCGTCGGCACCGCCGTCGAGCCCGGCGACCCGGTCGGCGACGGCCCCGCGTGCAGTCAGGATCAGCACCGGCGCCCAGATCCCGTCGCGGCGTAGGCGTCGGCAGGTCTCAAAGCCGTCGATCCCGGGCAGCATCACGTCGAGCACGATCGCGTCGTAGGGGAGCGCCCCTGCCATCAGGCCGGCTTGCTCGCCGCTCGTGGCGACGTCGGCGGTGAGCCCCTGTTCGTCCAGACCGCGGCGAATCAGCGCCGCCATCTTCAGCTCGTCCTCGACGACGAGGATGTGCATCACCGAGACGATGCCAGAGAAGGTTAAGGCTGAAATGAGAGCCGGGCGCGGGCGACACAGCCGCAACCGCTGCTGCGGCTGCGTCGCTGAGGGGACGCGGCTTCGCTCAGTGGGTCGCGGCCACCGTCGTCAGTGGATATCCGAGGTGGGCGACGCGTTCGGGCAGGTCGACGTGCAGCCAATGCGAGACGTGGCTCGGCAGCGTCTCGAGGATGATCTCGCGGTAGCGGCCGGTGCTCAGCTCCTCGACGATGTCGTCGTAGGCGTTGGGGCTCGACGCAACGCGTCCCGCAACTTCGCCGCCGGTCGACTCCTGCAGCAGCGGCAATGCCTGCGCGAGCACCTCCTCGCCGAGAGAGCCGGCGGGCCCATTGCGATCGAAAGCGACGTGGTCCGGGTTGGGGACGAGCAGAAAGAACTTTGCGGGGCCGGCCGAGGCGCGCTCGCGTACGGCTTCGAGCACGGCCGGGCTCGCGCTGACCTTGTTCGTCACCACGAGCACGCGCGAGCGATCGTCGTCCGCCTGCGCTTCTGCGTGGAGCGGGGAGACAGTGATCACGTCACGCTTGGAGCGCGCGAGGTAGAGGACCAAGGCGAGGATCGTCGAGAGGAAGATCAGGCTGGTCAAGATCGTGCCCAGCCCAAGACCGCCTTCTTCGGTCGGCTGCGCAAGGTAGTCGCCGATCGAGGCGCCGAGCGGGCGGGTCAGGATGTAGGCGATCCAGAAGGCCAGGATCGCGTTCAGCTTGAAGCGGAAGTGAGCGAACGTCACGATCGCGATCAGCGCTCCGAAGATCAGCGCAGCAGCCGAGTAACCCAGGGCCAGCTTCTCGGCGGCGAGGTCGCCGGCAGAGGTGCCGAGCGCGAAGGTGAAGAGGATCGCCAGCCAGTAGAACGCCTCGCGACGGGTCGTGACGATCGTGTGGATGGAGAGCGTTCGCTCGCTGGCGTACCAGCCGGCGAAGACCGCCGCGAGCACGATCGCAAAGCCGATCGTCGTTGTCTGCAGCGGGACGCCGAGATTGTCGACGAGGTTGTCGCTGAACAGTGTGCCGACGACGCTGATCAAGACGACCGCCAGCCAGTAGAGCCCCGGAACGTACCTGCTCGCGCGGAACTGGAACACGAGCGTGAGGACGAGCAGGATGGCCATCACGTAGGAGGTGGTCGTGAGGCCGAGTCCCAGGTTTTCGTTCAATAGGTCGGCCGCCGTCTCGCCGACTGTCGTGCAGAGGATCTTGATGATCCAGAAATAGAGCGTTATCTCCGGGACCTTGTTGAGCAGCTTTCGGCCCGGGGAAGTGGGGACGCTGTGCGTGTTGGCGGCTCTTCGGCCGATGGCGATCTCGTTCATGCGCGAGCACGATGAACGGAGTCGCTTAATTGATGATGAGAGGCTGCCGTGTCGCGTTCATGCGCCCTCTGCGACTGCCATGCGAAGTCGCCGATGCTACTTATGACTCTGTAGGCTCATAAGCATCAAAGCGACTCTTCCACGCGGCCGAGATGGATGGCCGGCATGCGATGGTTGAGCCGCGCTCCGACGCCACCCGCCAGTTCGGCGAGCGCGTGCGGGCGCGGCGCGAAGCCCTCCGCATCAGCCAGGAGGGCCTCGCCGATCGCTGCGGTCTGCACTGGACGTTCGTCGGGCAGGTCGAGCGCGGCCGGCGCAACCTCAGTCTGCACAACGTGCTGAAGATCGCCGCCGGACTCGACGTCGACCCGGCCGAGCTCGTGCGCGAGCTGAAGGCGCCGCTCAGCTAGCGATCGCGCCGCGGCAGCTGCTCGGCGCCGCGCGCGGAGAGCTGCTCGATGGCCCGCCTGGAGTAGAGCTCGGCCAACTCGAGCTGCATGTTGCGCGGCTCCTCGCCGGGCCCCGGTGTGCGCCTGTCCCAGCTGCCGTCGCCGTTCAGCGTCCACGAGTTCTGGTTGTCCTCGAAGGCGCGCTCCAGCGTGTCGAGCAGCTCGGCGCGCAGTTCCCCCGAGACGATCGGCACGGCCAGCTCGACGCGGTGGTCGAGGTTGCGCGGCATCAGGTCGGCCGAGGCGATGTAGATCGTGTCCTCGCCGTCGCGATTGAAGGCGTAGATGCGCGAATGCTCGAGCAGGCGGCCGACGATCGAGACGACGCGGATGTTCTCCGAGATGCCTGGCACTCCCGGTCGCAGGCAGCAGATGCCGCGCACGTTCAGGTCGACCTGAACGCCGGCCTGCGAGGCGCGGTACAGCGCGCGGATGCAGCGCCCGTCGACGAGCGAGTTCATCTTCATCGTGATCCGCGCCGGCGCGCCCGCCGAATGCGTCTCGATCGTGCGCTCGATCTGCTCGAGGATGCCGTCGCGCAGCTGGTTTGGCGCCATCAGCACTTTGCGGTAATGGGTGGGGCGTCCGTAGCCGGTCAGGTAGTTGAACATGTCGCCCACGTCCGCGCCGATCTGCTCATCGGTCGTGAACAGGCCGAAGTCGGTGTAGAGCCGCGCCGTCGCCGAGTGGTAGTTGCCGGTGCCGATGTGCACGTAGTTGCGCACGCCGTCGCCCTCGCGGCGTACAACGAGCACGCACTTGGCGTGCGTCTTCAGCGAGGGCTGGCCGTAAACGACGTGCACCCCGGCCTCCTCCATCGCCTTCGCCCAGTGGATGTTCATGCCCTCGTCGAAGCGAGCCTTCAGCTCGACCAGCGCGACCGCCTGCTTGCCGCGCTCGGTCGCGTCGATCAGCGCCGGCACGAGCGGCGAGTCGTCGCTCGTGCGGTAGACGGTCTGCTTGATCGCGAGTACGTTGGGGTCGGCGACGGCCTGCTCGACGAAGCGCTCGACGGAGGTGGCGAAGGAGATGTAGGGGTGGTGCACGAGCAGGTCGCCTTCGCGCATCGCGCCGAGCACGTCCGGGCGCTCGTCCTCGTGACGCAGCAGGCGCGGGTGGGTGATGCCGACGAGCGGCTCCTGGCGCAGATCGCCGTGGCCGGGCAGCCTGACGATCTGCCACAGCGCGCCCATGTCGAGCAGCCCGTCGACGGGATAGACCTCGTCGTCGTCGACCCCCAGCAGGCCCGAGAGCTCCGTGAGCAGTCGCTCCGAGCAGTCCCCGCCGACCTCGACGCGCACGATCTCGCCGAAGCGCCGGCGGCGCAACTCGTCCTCGACGGCCTGCAGCAGGTCAGCCGCGTCGTCTGAGACCTCCAGGTCGGCGTCGCGGGTGACGCGGAAGACGTTGTAGTCGGCGATCTCCATCCCCGGGAACAGCGCGTCGAGATGATGGGCGATCACGTCCTCGAGCGGCACGAGCAGCGTCTGGCCACTGCCGCCGGCCTGCTTGAGCGCGACGAAGCGCGGCAGGATCTCGGTTGGCACCTTCACGCGCGCGAACACGGTCTGATCGGTGAGCGGATCGCGCATGAGCACGGCCAGGCTCAGCGAGAGGTTCGAGATGTACGGGAATGGACGTCCCGGGGCCACGGCCAGCGGCGTCAGCGCCGGAAAGATCTTCTTCTGGAAGTGCGCCGCCAGCTCGGCTCGCTGCTCCTCGTCGAGCTCGCGCACGCCGACCAGGCGGATGTCGTGGTCGGCGAGCGCCGGGCGCAGCTCGCCTTCGAAGCAGTCGGTCAGGCGCCCTCCCAGCTCGAGCACGCGCTCGCGGATCAGCGCGATCGTCTCAGAGGGCGTGCGCCCGTCCTGGCCCGGATTCTCCACGCCCGCGTCGATCTGGTCGCGCAGCCCGGCCACGCGCACCATGTAGAACTCGTCGAGGTTTGTCGTGTAGATCGCGCAGAACTTGACCCGCTCGAGCAATGGCGTCCGCTCGTCCTCGGCGAGCTGCAGCACGCGGTCGTTGAAGTCCAGCCACGACAGCTCACGATTGATGTACAGCGAGGGATCCGCGAGGTCAATCGCCTCGCCGTCGCGCGACCCGTCGGTTGATACGGGCTCTGTCGCGTCGCGGACACCCCGCTCGAGCTCGGCTTCAAGGGCCCCTGGCACCCGAGCCTCATGCGGCTCGCGCTGCTGCTCGGCGCGCGCCGGACGCTCGGCCAGATCGACCACGACTGGAGCGCGCTCGCCGGAGTTTCGATCGCGAGGGTCGTCCATCTGCATCTCAAGCTACATCCTCGCAGAGCTTCGCCCGTGCGACGGGACCGGCCTTCACATCGCGCGGGCGTTCACATTTCCTTGACATTAGTCCGTGCCGTGCGCCAGGCGCTAGGGTGGGCGCCGAGGTATGGCTCGTCAGCTCTGGGTACTAAGGCATGCCGAGGCCGAGCCGCATGGAACGCGCTCGGACTCCGAGCGGCGCTTGACAGCGCGCGGTGAGCAGCAGGCACGCGCCGCGGGAGTCGCGCTGGCGCGCCTGCAGGCGCCCTTCGAGTCGGTCCTGTTCAGCCCCAAGACGCGGGCCCGCCAGACCGCCGAGCTGGCCGCCGAGGCGTGGGGGGAGGATCAGCGGGCGCTGCTCTCAGCGCATGCGCCGCTGGCCTCGGGCTTCGACGGCGCAGATGCGTTGCAGGCGCTGTCTGCGGTCGGCGCCGACGGGCGCCTGCTAATCGTCGGTCACGAGCCCGATCTCTCGCGCACGATCGCCGACCTCACAGGTGGTCGCGTGGACCTGAAGAAGGGCGGGCTGGCGGTGGTGCGCCTAGAGGGCGTCGGAGGTGAGCTCGCGGTCTTGATGCGTCCCCGCGAGCTTGCCCTGATCGCCGGCGTCCCAGTCGGCGGGCACTGAAGCCGGCACGTCGACCTCGACCGTCTCGACGTCCAGCGATTCCGCCGCGAAGCGGTAGCCGATGCCGAAATGCGTGTGGATGTAGCGCCAGCGCGGCGAGGCCTTCTCGAGCTTCTGGCGCAGCTTTCGCACGAACACGTCTACCGAGCGGTCGCCGCGGACCATCGTGTAGCCCCACAGTCGCGAGTAGATCTCCTCGCGCTCGAGCACGCGGCCCTCGGCAGCCGCGAGCAGCTCGATCAGCTCGAACTCGCGGCGCGTCAGGTCGAGGCTCTCGTCGTTGACGAACGCCTGGAAGCGGTCCGAGCGAATCTCGACCTCGCCGGCCATCACGGGCTTTGACTCGGTGCGCCCGCTCGGGCGGCGGCGGCGGCGCACGACGCTCTGCACGCGCGCGATCACCTCCTCGGGGTGACACGGCTTGGTGATCCAGTCGTCCGCACCGAGGCGCAGGCCGCGGACTCGCTGCGCGACCGTCGAGGGGCCCGTGCAGATGACGATGCCGAGGTCCGGCAACGCGCCGCACAGCCGCTCAAGCCACTCCCATGCCTGCGGACCGAGCACGGCGAGGTCGACCACGAGCGCGCTCAGGCGCATCGCGACAACGGCGTCGGCCGGCACGGGGCTCGCGAGCACGCGATGCTCCCAGCCGAGACGGTCAAGACGCTTGCTGAGCACCTGGATAAAGCCGCTGTCACGGTCGAGGACGGCGATGCGCAACGCTGAGGAAGCGCCCCCCGGGCCCGACGGCGCCGCCACGTCCGAGGCGGTGATGCTCTCCGTCATTGCGGCGAAGTGTAAGCGAGAGTTCAGATCGCGCAGCTCTCGTGGGAAAAATGTCACAGGATGTTCACAAGCGCTTTCGCTGTTTGCGGGACGGCTGTCGGCGCCTAAGCCGGCTGAGATGCCCGAGTCCGTTGGGCGCGCGGGGTCATTGCGGACGGCAGCAGCAGCGAAAGCGCGCCGGCGATCAGCACAAACGCGCTCGACGTCCACAGGCAGGCACTGAGCCCGTCGAGTTCGTACATAACGCCCGACAGCACGGTCCCCGCCAGTCGCCCGAATGCGTTAGCCATGTAGTAGAAGCCGACGTTCATCGTCACCCTGTCGTTGTCGGAGTAGGCGAGAATCAAGTAGGAGTGGACGGCGGAGTTCAGGGCGAAGACGACGCCAAAGGGGACTAGCCCGGCGATGATCGCCACCGTCCCGTCGACGTGTGCGGAGAGCGCCAGTGCGATCGCTGCGGGCCACACGGCGAGCGCGAGCGCAAGCCAGGTGGCGTTGCGCCCGTCGGGCTCGCGGCCGGCGTCCTGCGCGCGACGACGGACCAGGCGTGGCGCCGTCGCCTGCACCGCGCCGTAGCCGATCACCCACACGGCCAGCAGCGTGCCGACCTGCCAGAAGGACCAACCGAGCGCGGAGTAGAGGAAGAAGGGCAGGCCGACGACGAACCACACGTCGCGCGAGGCGAACAGGAAGATGCGCGCCGCGGCGAGCACGTTGACGGCGCGGTCGTTCGAGAACATCTGCCGGAACTTGGCGCTCTTGTCGGGATTGCCGAGATGCCCGTGCATCAGGCGCGAGGTGAGCACCAGCGCGATCAGCGTGGCGCCGGCCATGATCAGCGTTGTGGCACGGAAGCCGGTAACTGTCAGCAGCAGCCCGCCGAGGAAGAAGCCGACACCCTTCAGTGCGTTCTTCGAGCCGGTCAGAATCGCGACCCAGCGGTACAGTGCCGACTGATCGCCCTCCGCGACGAGGAGCTTGACCGCGCTCTTGGAACTCATCTTGGTGAGGTCCTTGGCCACGCCCGAAAGCGCTTGCGAGGCCATCACGTAGGGGACGACCAGCAGCGACTGGGGCGCCAAGCCGAGCATCACGAGTGCCAGGACCTGCACGCCAAGACCCATGAACAGGGTGACCTTCAACCCCCAGCGCGCCGCGAGGAAGCCGCCGAACAGGTTCGTCAGCACGCCGGCGACCTCGTAGAGGATAAACAGCGAGGCGACCTGCAGCGGGCTGTAGCCGAGGCGGTCGAAGTAGAACAGGACGAGCGTGCGTGTCGCGCCGTCGACGAGCGTGTCGGTCCAGTAGGCGCCGGTGACGAGCGCGTAGTTGCGCAGATCGCCTCGCGGCTGCCCGGCGGCTGTCGGGGTGCTAGCCATCGACCCCTGCGCCTGCGGCGAGCGCGTCGGGCTCGCCGGACAGGCTCTTCGCGACGATCTCGGCCAGCTCGACGAGTCGGTTGGCGTAGCCCCACTCGTTGTCGTACCAGGCGAGGATCTTCACCTGGGTGCCATCCGTGACGATCGTCGAGGGGCCGTCGACGATCGCCGAGCGCGGGTCGTCCTTGAAGTCGACCGACACCAGCGGGCGCGCCTCGTAGCCGAGGATACCCGCGAGCGGCCCGCCGACGGCGGCCTGCGCGAGCAAGCCGTTGACCTCCTCGACGGTCGTCTCGCGAGCCACCTCGAACACACAGTCGGTCAGCGAGGCGTTCAGCAATGGCACGCGCACGGCGAGGCCGTTGAGCTTGCCGTCGAGCTCGGGGAAGATCAGACCGATCGCCGTGGCCGAGCCGGTGCTCGTCGGGATCAGCGAGACGCTTGCCGAGCGCGCGCGGCGCAGGTCCTTGTGCGGCGCGTCGACGACCGTCTGCGTGTTGGTCATGTCGTGCAGGGTCGTGACCTGCCCGTGCACGATGCCAATCCCCTCGTGGATCACCTTGACCACCGGCGCAAGGCAGTTGGTCGTGCAGGATGCGGCCGTCAGCAGGCGATGCCGCGCCGGGTCGTAGAGGCGGTCGTTGACGCCGACGACGACGTTCAGCGCCTCGCCCTTCACGGGCGCTGCGACGATCACCTTGCGCACGCCCTGGCGGAAGTAGGCCTCGAGCGCCTCGACGGTGCGGAACCTGCCCGTGCACTCCAGCACGACCTCGATGCCGAGCTCGCCCCACGGCACCTCGCCGGGCTCGGCGGCCTGGCTGTAGTTGATCGCGCTGCCCTGGACACGGAGCACCGACTCTTCGCCCTGAACATCCTCCGACCAGCGTCCGTGCACCGAGTCGAAGCTCAGCAGGTGGGCGGCCATCTCGGCGTCGCCGTTGAGCTCGTTGATGTGCGCGAACTCGAGCTCCGGCCGGCCCCAGGCGGCGCGCAGGGCCAGTCGTCCCATTCGTCCGAAGCCGTTGATGCCGACGCGAGTGCTCACGTGCCGTGAATCGTATTGCATTGACGAATGCAATTGTTATTGATATGTATAGATGCATGGCAGTCGAGATGGAACTGGCCCCCAAGCAGAAGCGCGCGGCCGGCGAGGTCTGCTGCGAGCCGCTGGTCTACCCCGACGTGCAGCCCGATCGGGCGTTGCGAATGGCCGAAGTCGCGAAGGCGCTCGGCGACCCGATCCGCCTGCAGCTCGTCGACGTGCTGCGCAAGCACGCGGGCAAGGTCTGCGTCTGCGAGCTGGTGCCGCTGTTCGACATCTCTCAGCCCACGCTCTCCCATCACCTGAAGAAGCTGCGCGACGCCGGCATCGTCGACTCCGAGCGCAAGGGCCTGTGGGCCTACTACTACGTGATCCCAGACGCGATGGAGGAGCTGTCCGCATGGCTGAGCTGAGCACCGCCGAGAAGACCGCCGCCGAAACGACCGACGTCCCCTGTTGCGCTCCCGAGGCGCAGGTCGCGTGCTGCGAGCCGAGCGCCAAGGCCGACTGCTGCGGCGACGGCCACGGAGAGGGCTGCGGCTGCGACGCGGGGGAGGCGAGCGAAACGCCCGCCGGCGACATCCGCGAGCAGGTACGCGAACGCTACGCCGCCGCCGCGACGCAACTGACGAGCACGGACCCCGGGCCGGGCTGTTGCGCGCCATCGGAGGCGTTTGACGGTGGCAGCGAGGTGTTCGGCGCCGCGCTCTACGCGCTCGGCGATCGCGAGCAGGTCCCCGACACCGCCGCGCTTGCGTCGCTCGGCTGTGGCAACCCGACGGCGGTCGCCGAACTGCGCGATGGCGAGACCGTGCTCGATCTCGGCTCGGGCGGCGGCATCGACGTGCTGCTCTCGGCCAAGCGCGTCGGGCCGACCGGTAAGGCGCACGGATTGGACATGACCGATGAGATGCTCGAGCTCGCACGTGAGAACGCGCGCAAGGCGGGCGTCGAGAACGTCGAGTTCCACAAGGGGTACATCGAGCAGATCCCGCTGGCGGACGCGAGCGTCGACGTGGTGATCTCCAACTGCGTGATCAACCTCTCTCACGACAAGGCCAAGGTGCTGAGCGAGGTCGCGCGCGTGCTTCGTACCGGCGGACGCTTCGCGGTCTCGGACGTGATCGCCGACGAGGGCATGGACGACTCGACGCGCGCCGACATGCAGGCCTACACGGGCTGCATCGCCGGGGCGTTGACCGAGCGGGAGTTCCGCCGAGCACTCGCCGACGCAGGTCTGACGGAGATCGAGATCAGCCGCACGCACCGAGTTCACGACCAGGCCGCATCGGCGATCGTGCGGGCGCACAAGTCGTCCTGAGCTGCCACGTGAGCGAGCCGCCGCCGCGACAAGTCCACCTGCACGACCCGCAGACGCTCTACCGCCACTGGGAGGAGAGCCAGTGGAGTCCCTGGGAGCTCGACCTGATGGTCGACCGTGAGCAGTGGGCGGCGATGGAGGACCGCTCGCTGGTGTCGTTCGTGCTCGGCTCCTTGATGGTCGCCGAGGAGCGGATCACGACGAAGTTCTCGGGGCTCGTCGGGGCGGATGCGAGCGAGGAGGAGGTGACATTCCTCGCCACGCAGCAGGTCGACGAGGCGCGGCACATGCAGTTCTACGCGCGCTTCCAGGACGAGGTCGTCTCGACTCCGGTGGAGATCGCCGTGCACGTCAAGCGGGCGCGCGAGCAGATCTCACCGGCATTTCGCACGATCTTCGACAAGCGACTCGTTGCGGCGCACGAGCGGCTGTGCGCCAATCCGCATGATGCCGCGGCAAAGGTCGCGTTCGTGACGATCTACCACCTGATCCTCGAGGGCACGCTCGGCCTCACCACGTTCGAGTTCGCGACCCGCTTCCTGCGGCGCGAGGGGCTCCTGCCGGGCTTCGTCAGCGGCTACGGCAAGATCCACGAGGACGAGCATCGCCACATCGGCTACGGCGTGTGGTTCCTGCGCAAGGCCGTCGCGCTCGACGCCGTGCACGGCGATGTCGTGCGCAGCACCCTGCGCGAGCTGCTCCCGGCCGTCGCCGAGTCGTTGACCCCGCCCACCGGC
This sequence comes from uncultured Solirubrobacteraceae bacterium, assembly GCA_963714215.1. Lineage (GTDB taxonomy): Bacteria > Actinomycetota > Thermoleophilia > Solirubrobacterales > Solirubrobacteraceae > Palsa-744. The sequence goes on along the minus strand of CAVQNP010000001.1, from coordinate 160,099 downwards.
GCCGATGCATCGGCACTCGGCGCATCGGCCGATGAGCTGCGCGCGTTCGCGCTCGACGGGCTCACGCGCAGGCTGAAGATCATCGGCGTGCCGCTCGACTCGCTCTGAGCGTGCCGAGGGCCGAGGGCCTGTCATGGCCCTCGACGACGCCCCTGGCGCCCTGTCTCAGAGCTCTTCGGGCGCCGAGTCCGGCGCCGAGTCCGCACGCCCGCCCGGGTGCGAGGAGTCCGAGAACTCGCGGAACAGCCCCGTCACGACGAATGCGACCTGCTCGCCGATATCGACCGCGTTGTCGCCGATCCGCTCGAGCGCGCGGGCGACGAGGATCATGTGCATCGCCCACTCGCGCGTGTCCGGGTCATCGCCGACGTCGATCGCCGTGCGGAAGATCTCGCGGTTGAGGCGGTTGATCTCGCGGTCTTGGCGCACGAGATCCTCGGCCAGTTCGACGTCGCGCCCGGCGAACGCCGCCTTGCTCTGCACGACCTCCGAGCGCGCGTACGCGCCCATCTTGGCGAGCGTCTCGAGCATCTCGGGACGCACCGGTGGCTCATAGCCGGACAGCGGGATCAGCTTGGCGATGTTCACGCACTGATCGCCCATGCGCTCGATGTGCTTGATCATGTGCAGCAGCGCCGCCACCAGGCGCAGATCGCCGGCCACCGGGGCCTGCAACGCCAGCAGCGAGAGGATCCCCTGGTGCACCTCCAGGTAGCGACCGTCGACGCGGTCGTCGTCGGCGATCACCATCTGCGCCAGCTCGACGTCTTGGTGGCCCAGCGCCTCGAGCACGCGATCGAGCTGCTCGACGATCAGGTCAAGGCCTCCGAGCGCGTTCGTTTCGAGCGCGTGCAGCTGCTCCTGGAAGTGCGCGCGGCCCTGTGCCGGGCCGCCGACGACCTCCTCATCGCCCAGCGCGCGGGAGGCTCCAGCCGCGCCGGTCGCCTCGGCCGCAGCGGACGCGCGCGACTGGCCGTCGCCGTTAGCCGAACTTGCCGGTGACATATTCCTCGGTGCGGGAGTCGTTGGGGTTGGTGAAGATCTGCTGTGTCGGGCCGACCTCGACGAGCTCGCCGCTGAGCATGAACGCCGTGCGATCGGCCACGCGCGCCGCCTGCTGCATGTTGTGCGTGACGATCACGATCGTCACGCGCTGCTTGAGCTCGTCGATCAGCTCCTCGATTTTCAACGTCGCGATCGGGTCGAGCGCCGAGCACGGCTCATCCATCAGGATCACCTCGGGTTCGACCGCCAGCGAGCGCGCGATGCACAGGCGCTGCTGCTGGCCGCCCGAGAGGCCCGCGCCTGCCTCGTCCAGCCGGTCGGCCACCTCGTCCCACAGCCCCGCGCCGCGCAGCGCCGCCTCGACCTTCGTGCGCAGGTCGGCCCTGCTCTGCGATCCGCGCCCCGCGCTGAGGCGCAGCCCGGCGGCGACGTTGTCGAACACCGACATCGTCGGGAACGGGTTGGGCTTCTGGAAGACCATGCCGATTGCACGCCGCACGGCGACCACGTCGACGGCCGGGCCGTACACGTTCATCGCGTCGAGCATCACGCGCCCCTCGGCGTGCGCGCCCGGGATCTCCTCGTGCATGCGGTTGATGCAGCGCACCATCGTTGACTTGCCACAGCCCGAGGGACCGATGATCGCGGTCACCTCGTTGGCGTGGAAGTCGAGGTCGATGCCTTTGACCTGCTCAGCCTCGCCGTAAAAGGCGCGCAGTCCTTCGAGCTTGACGCTGAGGCCCTGCTTGGGCTCGATGGCCTTGCGTGCAGGGGCCTGCACGGTGCCTTGGTCAGCCGTCGGCTGCACAGGCTCCTCCGGTGTCTGGGGGGCGATCCGCTCGCGCTCGCGCTCGATGTGGCTCTCGGGCTCCACGTTTGCGTCCTGCACGTTAGCTGTCTGCGATGGCATTCCGTCGGTGCTCATGCGAGGCGGCTCCTTCGTGAGACGAGGCGGGCGATCAGGTTGAGCACAAGGATCATCACAACGAGCGTCAGCGCAGCGCCCCATGCGCGGTTGACCACGGCTGTCGTCGGCGAGGTGACGTCCTTGTAGATCTGCACTGGCAGCGAGTTCATGAACTGCCCCAGGTTGAAGTTCGTCTTGTTTGTCGCCGCCGCCGTGAACAGGAGCGGCGCCGTCTCGCCTGCGGCACGCGCGATCGCGAGCAGCACGCCCGTGACCATTCCCGGCAGCGCGGTCGGCAGCACGATGCTGAAGATCACCCTCCAGCGCGGCGCGCCAAGCGCTAGTGCCGACTCGCGCAGTGCACCGGGGATCAGCAGCAGGATCACCTCGGCCGAGCGGATCACGACGGGAAGCATCAACAGGGACAGCGCGAGCGAGCCCTTGTAGCCGGCGTAGGAGCTGCCCGTGCCGACGATCAGCACGATGTAGATGAACAGGCCGAAGACGATCGAGGGCACGCCGGTGAGCACGTCGACGAAGAAGCGCACGAGGTTCGCGAACCAGCTCTGGCGCCCGTACTCGACGAGCCACACGGCGACGCCGATGCCGATCGGGATCGCGATCGCCGAGGCCAGCGCGACGATCTCGATCGTGCCGAGGATCGCGCTCTCGATGCCGCCGATGCTCGACGTTTTGAAGAAGGTGTTGCCCGTCGGATCGGTGCTGAAGAAGCTCCAGCTCCACGAGCCGAGCCCCTTGCTGAGCAGGTAGTAGACGACGAGCACGAGCGGGATCAGCGCGATCACGGTGCCGGCCGTGATCAGGCCGCGCGCAGTGCGGTCCTTGCGCCGCCGCGCCGGACTGACGGCAAAGCGCGCCAACAGCTCGCCCTGACTCGCGGCGGGGCTGGCGCTCTCAGCGGGGGGGCGCTGTCCTGTATCCCTGTTCATGCGCCCGCCACCCCGCCTGCGATCGGCTGTGGGCCGGCTGCAAGTCCCTGGGTCGCCGACGGCGTCTTGCCTTTGCGCGCCGCGCGGTTGACGAGCACGCGGGCTATCACGTTGACGAGCAGGGTCAGCACGAACAGCACGAGGCCGGCTGCGAACAGCGCCGAGCGGTGCAGGCCCTGCGCCTCGCCGAACTCGTTGGCGATCACGGCCGCCAGGCTGTAGCCCTGGCCGAAGAGGTGTTTGCCGAGCTGCGGCGCGTCGCCGATCACGATCGTCACCGCGATCGTCTCGCCGATCGCACGGCCGAGGCCGAGCATCGCGCCGCCGACGATCCCCGCGCGGCAGTAAGGCAGCACGGCCGTGCGGATCATCTCCCAGCGCGTCGCGCCGAGGCCGAGCGCAGCTTCCTTGTGGTCTGCCGGTACGGTCGCCATCACCTCGCGGCTGATCGCCGAGACGATCGGCAGGATCATGATCGCAAGGATCAGCCCGGCGACGAAGTAGTTGGGGATCGTCACCGTGCCGCCGCCGATGAAGGGAATGAACGAGAGCCGGTCGGCGACCCACTGCTCGGCCGGCTGCAGCTTGGGCGCGAGGAAGAAGATGCCCCACAGTCCGTACACGACCGACGGCACCGCGGCGAGCAGCTCGACAAGAATCGTCAGCACGCCGCGCAGGCGCAGCGGGCACAGCTCGTTGGCGTAGATCGCCGTGGCGACCGCCACCGGCACGCCGATCAGCAGCGCCAGCGCGGAGGTGATCAGCGTGCCGAGCACGAGCGGCAGCGCGCCGAAGTTGTTGCCGCTCACGTCCCAGTCGTTGTCGAAGGTGAAGCCGAGCACGCCGTTGTGCGCGAACGCCGGTTTCGACTCGCCGACGAGGCGCACGAAGAAGTAGACGATCAGCGCCAGGATCAGCCCGGCGAGCACGGTCAGCCCGTACTTGAGCACACGGTCGGGCAGGCGCGCAAGCGGCGACCGCGCGAGAATCGAGCGGTCGCCGCTTGGCATGGCTGCCGTGCTCATGGCCCCTTGTCTATCCGATTCGAGGCCGTCACTGCGTCCCGCTCAGCCTTCGATCGCTGAGCCGTTGCACTGCAGGCCCTTGGCGGCTTCCTTGGACTTCGCCAGGATCGCGGTCGGCAGGGCTGCGTAGTCGGCTTCCGAGAGGATGCCTTGACCTTCGTTGAGGCCGTAGTTGATGAACTTGACGACGCCCTTGGCCGCGCTTTCGCCGCCTGGGAGCCCCGCCTTGCAGAGGTCCTTGTTGACGACGATGAACGTCTGCGAGGTGATCGGGTAGGCCCCCGCGCCGGCTGGCTTGGAGATCTTGATGCCGAGGTTGGCCGGCACCTTCAGGCCTTCCGCCGCCGCCGTCGTCGAGTCGAGCGTCGGCGAGACGAACTTTCCGGCCTCGTTCTTGACCGCGGCGTAGGTGAATTTGTGCTGCAGCGCGTATGCCTGCTCGACGTAGCCGACCGCGCCGGCCGTCTGCTGCACCGCACCGGCTACGCCGGCGTTGCCCTTGGCGCCCGTGCCCGTCGGCCACTGCACGTCCTTGCCTTCGCCGACCTTGCTTTCGAATTCAGGGTCGGCCGCGGCGAGGAAGCCGGTGAAGCCGGCCGTCGTGCCCGAGGAGTCCGAGCGGTGGATCACCGTGATCGCGGTGCTCGGCAGCGAGACGCCGGGGTTCAGCGCCTTGATCTCGGCGTCGTCCCAGGTCTTGACCTTGCCGAGGTAGATGTCGGCGATCGTCTTGGCGTCCAGCTTCAGACCGGCCTTCACGCCGGGCAGGTTGTAGGAGACTGTGATCGCGCCCAGGAACATCGGGATCTGCACGGCAGGGCTGCCGTTCTTGGCGATCGCTTCTTCGTCTTCGGGCTTCAGCGGCGGGTCGCTCGCGCCGAAGTCGACGGTCTTCGACTCGAGCGAGGTGATCCCCGCGCCGGAGCCGACGGCCTGGTAGTTGACGGTCAGTCCCGACTGCGACGAGGCCCACTGTTCGTAGACGGGCGCAGCGAACGTCGATCCTGCACCCGAGATCGTCCCGGAGGCGCTGCTCGAGGAAGTCGAGCTGGACGAGCTGCTCGACGAGCTCGAGCTGCTGCCGCAGGCGGCCAGTCCGAGCGTGAGCAATGCCACGCTCGCGAGCGCGCCAATCTTGTGCTTGATCACTACGTCTCCTCTGATGGATTACGTGAATTTTTCTGTGGCGAGGCGGATTACAGGCCTCGCCGGTTCTACTGCCCGCAGTCTCTTAACCGCCTGCGGCCGCCGTGTGAACATTTCGTGAAAGATGCTCACTGTCTTCTTGCGGCTCGAGTGCGATCGGCGCCGGAGCGGGCTCGCGCGTGGAGGGCTGCGGCTGGAAGCGGTAGCCGAAGCCCGGGTGGGTATGGATGAAGCGCCGGTCGGGCATCGCCGCTTCGAGCTTGCCGCGGAGCTTGCTCACGTAGACGTCGACCGAGCGGTCGCCGTGGCGCAGCTGCCCACCCCAGACGGTTGCGTACAGCTCCTCGCGGGTGGCGATCGCGCCGATCCTGCGCGCCATCGCTACGAGCAGCTCGAACTCGCGGACGGACAGGCGCACGACGCGGCCGTTGGCGAGCACCAGCCCGTCCCGCAGCCTGATCTCCAGCTCACCCGCGTACAAGGTGTCCTCACTCTCGGGAAGGCCCGCCACGCTCGCAAGGCTCGCACGCGCGCGTACAGGCGTAAGTTGCAAACTCGTAATCGGACCGTGAAAAATTCGTGAAAGGTCCTCGCGATCGTCCGCGGCTCAATATCCTCGCGCGATGGCCCTGCTGCGCCGACCCGTAGATCCCGAGTTGATGTCCCTAGTCGAGGAGGCTGGACGCAACGTCCAGCGCTCCGGCTTGTTGCTGCACGACCTGCTCGTGGACTATCCCGAGCACGCCACGCTTGCGCAGGACCTGAAGGTCTGCGAGCAGGAAGGCGACCGCATCACGCACGACATCATCCACCGGCTCGCCGGCGTGCGCGTGCGCGCGCCGTTTGCCGCCGGCGACGGCTACGCGCTGGCCACGGCGCTCGATGACATCGTCGACCACTCCGAGAACGTCGCCGCCCAGCTCGGCCTCTATGGCGTGGAGGCGCCGATGGAGCAGGCCGTCGAGTTCACCGACGTGATCGTCGGCGCCGGCGAGCAGATCGCACAGGCGCTGCGCTGCCTGCGCAACGGCTCCGAGATGGGGCCGCACCTGGTCGAGATCCATCGCCTGGAGAACGAGGGAGACAGACTGCAGCGAGACGGCGTCGCATCCCTGTTCGCCGGCGGCATCGACCCGATGGTCGTGATCCGCTGGAAGGACATCTTCGAGTCGCTCGAGGCGGCCGTCGACGCGTGCGAGACGGTCGCGCACGTGCTCGAGGGGATCACGCTGAAGCAGCGCGCACGCAGGCGCTGAGCCGGGCACCCCTTCTGCGTGCTAAGGCGGTAGGAGGGACGAGCGGTGGGCCACCTTAACATTTCTATGACATATTGTTCACCAAAAAGATTTGCAAAGTGCACATTGCTGTGCAACACTCGGCTCCGTTTCAAGTCTTTGTAGATCGGAGTTATGAGGTATGGACAACTTTCACTTTGGTCGGCGCGGGGGCGTCGACGGCCAAGGGCGCGCTATGCGTCACCGCCGAATCACCTGAGATGGCGATCGGGTCAGCCTTCCCGACCGGTCGCGTAGCGGCACCGGGAGCCGACAGACCTCTTCGCGTGGCGATCATGGACAGCGACTCGGGCTTCCTGCTCGTGCTCGCCAAGCGGCTCGAGCGCCTGGACTGGCAGCACCGGATGCTTGCCTTCACCGTCTCCGCCGCAAAGATCGCCACGCTCGAGCTCGACGTGCTGATCGTCGACCTGGCGAGTCTCGGCAGCGGACGCTGGCGCTGGTTGCAGCGGCTGTGCGACGCCGAGCCGAGCTTCGGCATCGTCGTCTGCACCGGCACCTCGACCGTCGCCGAGCGCGTGCGTGCGCTGCGCATGGGCGCCGATGATTGGCTCAGCAAGCCTTGCCACCCCGGGGAGCTGATCGCACGCGTGGAGTCCGTCGGCACGCACATGCGCCAGCCGGAGCCGCGTAGCCTCGAGCCGATCGCGCTCGGCGAGGTCGAGATCCACCCCGCCCAGTACCAAGCGTTCGTCGACGGCGAAAGTATCAACCTGACGCGCCGCGAGTTCCAGCTGATCGAGCTGCTCTGCGCCGCCGACGGCGAGACGCTCGGGCGCGAACTGATCTACGAAAGCCTGTGGGGCTATGAGATGGCGCGCAACGACCGTTCGGTCGACGTGTTCGTGCACAAGCTGCGGCGCAAGCTCAAGCAGGCCTCGCCCGAGTGGAGCTACATCCAGACCGAGTTCCGCGTCGGCTACCGGCTCCTCGCCGAGCGCGAGCAGCCACCGTCCGCGCCGCTCGAGCTCCCGCTCGGCGCACGCAGCGAGACGCAGCTGCCCGTGCCGCTCGCTGCCTGAGTCGGATACGGCTTTGCGGGCGGGCAGCGACGTCGCGCCCGCGCGGCCGCCCGCGCCGCTCGACAGCGCTCAACCGGTCGCCGTGGCGGGCGCGCCGACTTCCAGTTGCGCGCCTGCCGCCGAGCCGACGAAGAACACTTGAAACGGAGTCGAGGCACCCGCTTCCAGCGACGCGAGCACGGCACGCCCGGCCGCCACGACGCGTTCACCGCGCCGCGCGACCGCGTCGATCACCAGTTCCGGCTGAGCTGCGGCCGAGGGATTGCGCACGGCGCCTTCCAGCGTCGAGGTGCCCGATGATTCGCTTGCCAGATGCGTTTCGGCGATCGTCAGGTGCGGCGCCGGACCGCTCGCCGGCGAGCCTTCGCCGACGCGTGCCGCGACGCTTGACGCCGACGCGGCCGGGATCTGATCGTCGATCCACGTGAGCTTGGCGTGCGCCGGCAGCAGGGCGATCGATGTCAGCGTCTTGGCCAGCCCCGGCGTGCCGTTCGAGTAGACCGTCTTGCCCTGTGCGTCCTTCAGCGAGAGCGAGATCGGCACGTCGCGCATCGTGCGCGCCGAGGAGTTGCGCAGCGTCACCACCACAGCCGACCCTTCCCGGCCGTGGACGAAGGCGGTCCCGAGCACCTTCACGACCGTACTCGCGCGCGTGATCGTCAGGCCCTGCTCCGCGGCCAGCGTGTGGCGCTTGGCCGCCTTTTCGAGCTTCGCGCTCTTTTCCGCCGTCGTCTCACATCCGCTGCACAGCAACGCAAGCATCCCGAGCAGCAGCGCAAGCGCCGCTGCGGGCGCTGCATGCGTCAATGCCGCGCCTCGCGCGCGAAGCGCCTCGCGCGATCCCCGCTCAGGCTCGAACACGGCCGCGGCTCACCCGAACGCGCCGCTGATGTAGTCGCGCGTGCGCTGCGTCCTCGGGCGCTCGAAGATCTGCTCGCTCGAGCCGTACTCGACCAGCTCGCCGAGGTGCATGAACGCGACGTGGTCGGCCACGCGGCGTGCCTGCTGCAGGTTGTGCGTGACGATCACGACGGCCACGCTCTCGCGCAGTCCGACGATCAGCTCCTCGATCGTGGCCGTCGAGATCGGGTCGAGCGCCGAGCACGGCTCGTCGAGCAGCAGCACCTCGGGCTCGGCCGCGAGCGCGCGCGCGATGCACAGCCGCTGCTGCTGGCCCCCCGACAGCCGCAGTGCTGGGCGGTTCAGATCGCCTGCAACCTCGTCATAGAGTCCCGCGCGCGTGAGCGCCTCCTCGGCGGCGTGCTCGAGCTCGGCCGTGCGCCGGCGCCGGCGCCGCCCCCGGCCGGGATGCTCGGCGAGCGCGTATGCGACGTTGTCGAGGATGCTCATCGGGAACGGATTGGGCTGCTGGAAGACCATCGAGACGCGGCGGCGCAGCTGATTGACCTCGAGCTCGTGGATCTCCTCGCCGTCGAGCGTGATGCGCCCGGCCCGCGCTGCGCCGGCTGTGACCTCGGTCAGGCGGTTGAGCGAGCGCAGCAGCGTCGTCTTGCCCGACCCCGACGCGCCGATCAGCGCGAGCACCTCGCCCTGGCGGACCGGCAGGCTCACGTCGCGCACGACCCATCGGTCGCCGTAGGCGAGCCACACCGATTCGATGCGCATGCGCTCGCGCACGGCCTCGGCAGGCGGGCGCTCCTGCACGGCCGCGGGGGGAGCGGCCGTCGTGCTCGCCACGCCGTTGTGCGCCGGGACGGTCGCGACGCTGGGCTCGCGGTCGACCACGATCCGGCGCACCGGAGGCGGCATCATCGGATCCACGGCAAGGACCTCCCGATCGTGCGCAGCCGTACCGCCAGCGCATTATTGCTTTGCCGGCCCTGCCTGTCGCTGCTCAGGCGCGTCACGAGCGCGTTCAGCAAGAGCACGATCATCAGCAGCACGAACGCCGCCGCGTAGGCCTTCTGCGGCGCGCCGCCTTCGCCGGCCGGCGAGTTGGTGTAGACGTAGCTCGTCAGCGTCGAGCCGGTTCCGCGCAGCGTCCCCAGCACGGGCACGTGACCGACGCCCTCATTCTGCAGCGTCACCCCGATCAGGATCGTGACGATCGCCGTGTCGCCGATGATCCTGCCCATGCCGAGCACGAGCCCGCTGGCGATGTTCGGCCGGATCGCCGGCAGCAGCACGTGGCGGATGCTGCTCGCGCGCGTCTTGCCGAGCGCGTAGGCGGCCTCGCGCATGTGGTCGGGCACCTGCGCGAGGCCCTCGCGTACGGAGCCGACGATCAGCGGCAGCGCGAGCACCGCCATGATCGCGCCGGCAGCGAAGAACGAACGCCCGTAGACGGCGCCGTTTGCGGCGCGCTGGGAGAGGAACCCGAGCGACCCTTGAGAGAAGATCAGCAGCCCGAAGATCGCCAGCACGACGCTCGGTACGCCGCCGATCATCTCGATCGCCGACTCGACCGCGCGCGCGAGCGCCCGCGGCCTGCCGTACTCCGAAAGCCAAGCCGCGATCGCGATGCCGATCGGCCCGGCGATCAGGATGCCGAGCGCGGTGAGGATGAACGTGCCGACGATCGGGTCGAAGAAGCCGCCCGCTTCGTTCTGGTGAACCGCCGGCGCCGGCGACTGCACGAACAGGCTCGGTTTCAGATAGGAGATGCCCTTGATGAGCATGAACAGCACGATCGCCAGCGCGATCGCGCACAGGGCGATGCCCGTGGCCCAGCACAGCCAGTAGCCGATCCGGTCGATCAGCGGCCACGAGGAGGTGCGCTGACGTGATGGGCGCACGACCGGCACACCGGGCCCCGGCACGAGCCCGCCGAGCGAACCGAGCGGCGCTTCGCCCATTCCGGCCATCAGGCGCGGATTCCGTAGCGTTTGAGTGGCTGCTTGGCTGCCCAGCCGGCGAGCGACAGCATCGCCGCCGAGACGAGCAGCACCGCCGCGATTGCGTAGACCGTGTGTGCCAGCACGGGGATCGTCAGCCCTTCGGAGTTCTGCACGATCGTCGCCGCCAGCGGGCGGACCGGCTCGAACAGGAACGTGATCCCGTCGAGCGGGTTGGCCGCGAAGCCGCGCCCGCCCGAGACCATCGAGAGCATGATCGCCTCGCCGAGGGCCCGGGCCGTCGAGAGCACCGTGGCAGCGACGATCGCCGGTCGCGCCGTGCGCAGCGAGACGCGCACGATCGTGCGCCAGCGGTTGACGCCGAGCGCCACCGACCCCTCGTGCCACGACGTCGGCACCGAAGCGAGCGCCGACGCGATCAGCGCGACCATGATCGGCGTGATCATCACCGCGAGGATCACGATCGCCGTGGCGAGGTCGGCGCCGTTCAGCTGCACCACGTAGCCGACCGAGGCCTTGCGCGCGTTGCTGATCAGGTGGCCGTTGATCCATGGCGCGATCGCGAGGATCCCGATCAGCCCGTAGATCACCGACGGCACCGCCGCGAGCAACCGGATCACCGGATCGAGCACGCGGCGCATCGGCGCCGGCGCGAACTCTGTCAGGAAGATCGCCGCCAGCGTGGAGACGACGAGCGCCAGCACGACCGCGAGCAGCGTCGTCACCAGCGTCCCCCACAAGAGCGGCCAGGCGCGGAAGAAGTACGGCGAGTGCCCTGGCAGCGGCGTGGCCTGCTGCATCGACCGCAGCTGTTCGTCGACGTCGCCGCCGGGCGTGAACCAGCTCAGCCCGTTGTGCGAGAACGACGGCCACGCCTTGAGGAAGACCGTCACGACCATCGCGACGATCAGCACCAGCAGCATCGCCGCCAACGCGCCGAGCGCACGCTTGACGCGTTGGTCGGTTCTCACCGTTCTCAGTGATGCCCGCCGGCGTTCGTGATTGGGAGCGCCTGCGGGCACCTTGGCACTAGTGGATGGCGATCCAGTTGCTGCTGACGATCGAGCGGACAGGCTTGTTGCCCGGCTTGGTCACCCACGAGACGAACTTCGCCGCTTCGCCTTTGGGCGCGCCCTTCGTCACGAACCAGAAGTTACGCACACCGAGGTACTGGCCCGACTTCGCGTTCTGCAGCGTGCACGGGATGCCCTGGTAGCCGACGTTGTTCGTTCCCTTTGAGAAGTCGAGCGAGACGAAGCCGATCGCCTGCTTGTCGCCGGACACCGCGCTCGCCTCGGTTCCCTCGGAGTTCTCCGGCGTGGCGCTCGGGGAGATCTTCAGGTTTTCGCCGAGGAAGATGTTCTGGAACGCGTCCTGCGTACCGGATGCGCCGTCGCGGTCGAACAGGTCGATCGGCCCGCTGACCTGCGCGCCCGGAACCTGGCTCCAGTCGCGAATCGCTCCCGTGAAGATGCCCGTGATCGTCTGCTGGGACATGTTCGCGATTTTGTTGCTCGGGTGGGTGATCACGCAGACGCCGTCACGCGCGACCTTGGTGAAGACGAGGCCTTTCGGGTCGACGCCGGGAATCGGGTCGCGCGAAGCGTCGCCGATGTCGACTTTGCCGCTCGCCGCGTCGGCGATGCCGATCGCGGTCTGGCCGCCGCCCACTTTCGGCGCGCCCTTGTGCGTGGCCTTGTGGTAAGCGGTCGCGAGTTTCTGGACCAGCGGGAGCATCGAGGTCGAGCCGTCGAGGATCACCGTCTTCGCGGTCGCGCCCGCGGGCGCGATCAGCGCGAGGGCGAATATCAGTGAAATGATCAAAGTGCGATGAGCGCGCAAGGTCTTTGTCTCCTTTTATGTGGACGTTGTTGAGGCCTTCTGCACAGGCCTGCCGGGGCGGAAACAGCTCGAGGCATGGATCGATTCGGTGAACCCCAGGACGTCGCCCGGCGCAAGAGTGTCGCTCCCAGATTCTTCTTGTGTGTTGTTTTTGTGAACGCGACGTTGAAGGCGTGCGTGATGTTCATGTGAACGTTTTGTTACCGGCGGACAACAGCGTTTGTGAACGTTTTGTTGACGTGCCTCGGACGCATGTGTTGTTTTTGTGAACGCCATTGCTTTTCGCTGTGGCGCATGTGACGCTGGCGGCGATCGGATGGGGCGAGCGCCTGCGTGGCCCCCTCTAGCCGCTGCTACGGCAGCTCCCGGCATGACAGACGAGACCACTCCACCCGAGCCATCACAGCACCCGCAGCCGCCAGCCCCGTCGGGCAACGGCGCGAGCAGCAACGGCACGAGCAAGGCCGGCCGCACAGCCGTGCGCTCCGGGCTAGCCAACCGGCGCAACCCGGCGCTCGTGAAGCTCGTCGAGTTCGCTCAGGCCGCGCGCCGCATCGCCCTGCGCGACCCGATCGCGCTCTTCCTGCTGATCGCATCGATCGCGCTTGCGGTCGCCTTCGCGACGCTGCTGGGCCAGATCAAGCCCGGCAGCGCCGGCACGCAGGTGGCGCTGAGCACCGTGCAGAAAATGGCCAAGCAGAAGGAAATCGCGAGCGCCACGCTGCTCGACCATGACAGTCGCGTGGAGATCAAGACGACCGGCACGCGCACGGTCACCAAGCCGAAGGGCAGCAAGAAGAACGGCGGCACCGAAGTCGTGACGACGCCGGTCGGACCGCCGCAGCAGTTGTGGGCGGCTTACCCGGCCTCCGGCGCGCAGACCCAGGAGATCGCCGGCGAACTGTCCGCCGGCGGCGCCGAAGTGCGGATCGACCAGCAGTCGGGCAAGCCGACCAAGGCGATCGTCGTCCAGTTCCTGATCCCGATCCTGCTGCTGGTGTGCCTGTTCTCGTTCTTCATGCGCTTTGGCGGCGAGGGCGCGGCCGGCGGCATCGCGGGCTTCTCCGAGTTCACCGGCAAAGGCCGCAAGAAGGGCAAGGGCCGCACCGAAGCGATCACCTTCGACGACGTCGCCGGCGCCGGCGAGGCGCTGGCCGAGCTCAAGGAGATCCGCGACTACCTGGCCGACCCGAGCAAGTACCTGGCCGTCGGCGCGGCCGCGCCGAAGGGCGTGCTGCTGGTCGGCCCCCCGGGTACCGGCAAGACGCTGCTCGCGAAGTCGGTCGCCGGCGAAGCCGACGCGACATTCTTCTCTATTTCGGGCTCTGACTTCGTCGAGTCGCTTGTCGGCGTCGGCGCGGCGCGCGTGCGCGACCTGTTCCGCAAGGCGCGCAAAGCGGCGCCGGCGATCATCTTCATCGACGAGCTTGACGCCGCGGGACGCAAGCGCGGCGCCGGCATCGGTCAGGGCAACGACGAGCGCGAGCAGACGCTCAACCAGATCCTCGTCGAGATGGACGGCTTCTCCGGCGACGGCGGGCTCGTCGTGATGGGCGCCACCAACCGGCCGGACATCCTCGACCCGGCGCTGCTGCGCCCAGGACGCTTCGACCGCCAGATCGTCGTCGACGTCCCCGACGTGCACGGACGCCTTGAAATCCTGCGGCTGCACGGAGGCAAGCGCCCGCTCGCGCCCGGCGCCTCGCTCGAGGAGGTCGCCAAGCAGACGCCCGGCTTCAGCGGCGCCGAGCTCGCCAACGTGATCAACGAGGCTGCCCTGCTGAGCGTCCGCGACGGCAACGCGACAATCGACCAGCACACGCTCGAGGAGGCGATCGACCGTGTCGTCGCGGGCCCGGCCAAGAAGCACATCCTGACCGAGGAGGAGCGCTGGCTGATCTCGATCCACGAGGCCTCGCACGCGGTCGTCACCGAGGCGCTCGGCCACACCACCTCGACGCGCAAGCTCTCGATCGTCGCGCGCGGGCGCCAGCTCGGCACGGCCGCGCACATGCTCTCCGACCGTGACCAGACGATCATGAGCAAGCCCGACCTGCAGAGCCAGCTGATCGTGATCACCTCCGGGCTCGCCGGCGAGCGGATCGCTTTCGGCCATTCCTCCACGAGCGTCAACGACGACCTGCACGCGGCCACGTCGCTGGCGCGCAGCATGGTCACCTCGTTCGGCATGTCCGAGGCGCTCGGGCTCGTCACGATCGGCGAGAAGAGCGGCGAGGTGTTCCTCGGGGCCTCGCTGCAGGACCTCGGCTCGGTCGGACCCGAGACGCTGAACCTGATCGACAACGAGATCGAGCGGCTCGTCGGCGACGCCGAGGCGCGCGCGGCGTGGATTCTCGACCGCAACTGGAACACGGTCGAGGAGACCGCGGCCGCTTTGATGGAGCAGGAGACGCTGTCGGGCGTGGCGCTCGACGCGATGCTCTCGACCGTGCGCGAGACGTCGCTCGAGGAGCTGCACAACGTGCGCCGCACCGCGCCGCCGCGCTTCACGGCGCGCGACTCGAAGGATCTCCAGTGAGGCGGAGCGCTCCGGTGTTCCGTTCCCCTCGATCCCGCAGGACCCCGTCGCCGGCACTGGTCGTCTCGCTCGTCGCGCTCGTGTTCTCGACCACCGGTCTGGCCGACGCCGCCCGGCGCGCCGTCGTCAGCGCCGTCGCCGGCCATCCGGTGAGCGCCAAGCCACATGCCGGCGGCATCCTCCTGCTGGGCAAGAACCGCAAGTTCCCGGTCTCGGCGATCCCGACCGTGAAGAACTCCAGCCGGATCAGCGGCAAAACGGCAGCGGAACTGACCGGCACGTGCCCGCCGGTGACGGTCGACCTCGGCACGTGGTGCCTGGAGAGCGCGCCCTTCCCGCTGTCGAACCGCCAGATCGGGCAGAACAACTACATCTTCGCGAGCAAGACGTGCGTTGCCGAAGGCGGCTGGCTGCCGACCGCCGCGCAGCTGCTCGGCGCCGCCAACCGCGTGCGCCTGGAGTCGACGATCCACGACTCCCAGTTGACCGCCACGGTGCCGCTGGACCCGAGCCGCGGGCTGCTCGACCAGCGCGAGATGAGCTCGACGCTCGTCACGACCACGGCCGGCTCTGCGGCCGCTGGCTCGGAGGGCGTAAGCGAAGGCTCGACCGGCAACCCGCGCCAAGGCCAAGGCAACCCGATTCCGCTCCCCGCCAATCCCCAGCCCGAAACGCTGCAGTACGTGACGGTCTACAGCAACGGCCAGAAGGGCGGCTTCGCGGGCTCCGAGCCGGTAGGGCAGCCGGAGAACTTCCGCTGCGCCTTCAACAAGTCGCCGGGCGCACTGAACAAACCCGAATCCTGAGGGGACGACCCGTGGGGGCCGAGACCGTGTCGATCCCTAGTCCACCGCCATCTCTGTGGCGGTGCCCCCTTGCGC
Organism: uncultured Solirubrobacteraceae bacterium; assembly: GCA_963714215.1. Lineage (GTDB taxonomy): Bacteria > Actinomycetota > Thermoleophilia > Solirubrobacterales > Solirubrobacteraceae > Palsa-744. Next base: position 144,671 of record CAVQNP010000001.1, on the reverse strand, counting down.
TCGCGGCGCTGCTCGCGGTGCTCGCGTTTGCCGCGCACGCATCGACCGCCCGCGCCGTCATCTTCCCTGCCGTCACGCTCGACGGTCCGAGCGAGGAAATCGTCGGCTTCGGCGGCGTGGCGGTGGCCGAAGACGGGACCGGCGGCGTCGTCTACCTCAAGCGCGTGAACGGCCTGGCGCACGTGTTCGTCGCGCGCTACGCCGCGGGCCACTTCCTGCCCGCCGTTCGCGTCGACACCGAACAGCCGTTCGCCGCGAGCTGGCCGCGCATCGGGGCTGCCAACGGCGGCGAGCTCGTCGTGGTGTGGGCAACTCCGTTCGCCACCGAGGGCGGCCATCCGGTGGATGAGCTGCTGAGCTCGACGCTCGGACCGGGAGCCCAGAGCTTCGGACCCTCGATGATCGTCGATCCCAACATCCGTGCCGGAACCGGGACGAGTCCGACGCTCGCAATGAGCTCGGACGGGCAGGCCGATCTCGCTTACCGCGTCGTGAACGACAGCGAAGGGCAACGCTCCTCGAACGTCACGTTGCTGCGCCCCACCGATGTGGTCGAGGAGGTGCGAGTTGCTCACTTCGGTGGCGAACGGTGGTCCTTGCTCGGCGCCGTCAATCGCAATCCGGGCGTCGGCATGCGCCCGCCGACGGAAGCGAACGCGCCGCAGATGGCGATCGGTCCGACCGGCAACGCCATCGTCGTGTGGCAGGAGCCAGACATCGAAGGCACGGCCCGCATCTGGGCGAGGAGGGTCTTCGGCAGTACGCTCGACTACGTAATGCCCGCCAGTGCGGCGGCGCTGAACGGCTCGCCGATCGGCCAGGATGCCGACGCCCCGGCAGTCTCGATCTCGCGCCTGGGCCAGGCCGAGGTCGCATACCGGCAGGTGGCCGGACCCGGGTCGCCGCTGCCGGGGCCGCGAATCTTCCTCAATACGCTGCCCGACGGCGAATCGCTCAGCGGCGCCGAATTCGAAGGCGCGGGCATCGCCGACTCGGCGGTCCCGGGGGGAGCCGCCGCGACGGTCGGGCCGCCGAGCGTCGACAGCGATGAAAAGCAGAATCTGCGCTTGCTCTACAGCGCCAACGGCACGCCGCGGGTGATCGAGGGCACCGACCGCGGCCTGTCGGCATCACTCACGCTGGGACCGCCGTTCGCGGGCGCAGAACCGTTCTCGGCGAGCGTGATGAACCAAGCCGGCGGCGGCGTCTCCGCATGGCCCAGCGTCGACTCCGCCGGCCGACAGGTGGTCGCCGTGCGCGAGGACTTCCCCGGAGGCGGGGTGCAGACCGGGTTGATCAGCGGCGGCGCCGGTGGGCCGGTCGGGGAACTGTCGGTCGGCCGCTCGGGCCTCGGCGACGGTCTGGTTGCTTTCCGGCAGGGGCCGTTCGGCAACGCGGCGATCGTCGCCGCGCAGGTCACCGCTCCGCCCGTGCGCTTCGTCGTGACGGTGCCGAAAACGTGGCTCAAGCCAGCGCAGGCCGCGATCTCCTGGCTGCCCGCCGAAAGCGCCAACGGACCGCTGCGCTACACGCTGGTGCTCGATGGGCGCCGAGTGCCGATCCCGCCCGGTCGGCTGTCCATGCATCTGGACGCGCGCGGTCTCTCAAGCGGCGCGCACAAGCTGCAGATGCTCGCGACCGACATCTTCGATCAGTCGACGCTGACCCCGGCCTCGACACTGAAAGTCGACGGCGGATCGCCCAGGGTGAAGATCGTCAGCACGCGCAAGGGCGCCGTGCGCGTGCGCCTCAGCGATCCGAACTCGGGGCTCGCCGTGAAGTCGATCAAGGTCAGCTTCGGAGATGGCCAGAACGCCAGAGGGCGCAAGTCGTTGAGCCACACCTATGCCCGCCCCGGCGGCTATCAGGTGGTCGTCCAGGTCAGCGACAAGCTCGGCAACAAGGCCACGATTCGCAGGCAGGTGAGCGTGCGATGAGATCCGCCGCCGCGGTTCTTCTCGCGATCGTCGTGGCTGCGCTCGCGTCTGCCTCTGCCGAGGCCGATGTGTTCGGCCCGATCTCGCTTGCCTCGGCGAGCGCGATTTCCGGCTTCTCGGGAAATCAGCAGGCCGACTATGCCCGCGACGCGGCGATCTCGGGCAACGGTCGGTTCGTCGCGTTCGACGGCTCCTTCGGTGGTCTGAGCGGCGTCTGGCGGCGCGATCTGCTCACTGGCGCGGTAGTGGCCGTCGCCGCGGAGAATCTCGGTGAACCGTCGCTCAGTGCCCCCGACGCAGACCTGCCATCGATCAGCGAAAACGGTCAGTACGTCAGCTTCACCACGACCGCGCGGCTCGATCCGCTCGATGACACCAACTTCGGACCGGATGTGTACGTGCGCGACATGAGCCGGGCGCCGGGCGAAGAAGGGGCTTACACATTGGCGTCGGCGGTGAACGAAGGCGTCGCTGCGCTGAGCTACGAACCGAATGGCAAGAACAGCAGCGTGGAATTTGAAGAAACGGTCTACGGATCGGTCGCAGCAGGGCGCTCGGCGCTGAGCGCCGACGGACGCAAGGTCGCGTTCGTCACGACCGTGATCTCCAATCTCGCCGGGCCCGGCACGCCCGCGCTTCAGGTGGCGGTGCGCGACCTCGACACCGAGCGCACAGAATTGGTCAGCGTCGCGATCGACCCCGGCACTGGCCAGCCGCTGCCGGGCCAGCCCGTCTCCGGAGTGGAAGGGAGCGAAACCTTTGGCGCGGTCTTCTCGGGCGCCGGGGGGAAGACGCCGATCTTCCGCGACCCCGAACCATATGAACCGTCCGCTCCGGTAGGCGCCTCGATCAGCGCGGACGGCTCGACCGTCGCGTGGCTGGCGGTCGACGTATCCCAACAGGTCAGGATGCTGCCGGCGGAATCACCAAGGGCCTCCTACACCGAGCCCCTGTGGCGAAGGATCGGTGACGGACCAACCTCGCCGACGCGCAGAATCGCGGGCGGCCCGGATCCGGAAAACCCGGCCTGCACGGCCAGTGGCGAGCAGGCCCTGCCGGGCACGGCCACGCTCTCCGATCCCTGCCAGGGACCCTTCGCGGCGACGCAGCTGGGCGGCTTCGGCGTCTGGCAGGGTGGCAGCGGCGACGTCATCCCGCGACTGAGCGCCGACGGCTACTCCGCGGCGTTCCTCGCCAACGCGCCGCTCGTTGCGCGTGGTGCGGTCGTGACCGAACCGAAGAGCGACCTGTACCTGGCCGATATGCACCAGGGCATCACGCGCAACGCCGCGGTTCGTCCGCTCACCGAGATCGCGGGCGGCGACCAGAACAACATCGGAGAGAACGGCCCGGTCGAAGACCTGGGCATCGCCGCCGATGGCCGGCACGTCGCGTTCGCGACCAAGAGGACGGAGTTCCCTCTCGGCTCGCCGGCCTACATCAGCGCGCCCCAGGTGGTGCCGGGGATGCTCGAGCTGTTCGACATCGACCTCGCCGACGACACGCTTACACGCGTGACGCAGGGGTTTGAAGGCGGTCCGAGCGAACACCCGCACGAAGCGACGACGACCGGAGTCGACCCTTACCGACGCTCGGCCGACGGCGCGCTGTCGCCGTCCTACTCGAACGCCGGCGGGCTCTTGGCATTCTCCTCCACCGCGTCGAACCTGACCTTCGGCGACGGCAACACGCCGCCGCTCGGCAGCGGGCGTTTCGACGGTAGCGACGCCTTCACGGTCTCGCGCGTGATCTTCAGCTCGATACCTACGCCGCAGTCGGTCTCCAGCGCGCCGCCGGGGCCGTCGATCGTCCCGAGCTGGCGTCTCGGCGTGACGGCACGCTCGCTGGCGGACGGGAGCGTGGCACTGTACGTCACGGTGCCAGGTGCCGGAGTCTTGCGAGCGGCCGCGCAGGGCGCCGTCCGCGTGCGCGTGAAGCGTCGTGGGCACGTCAGCTCGAAGCTCGCCACCAAGAATGTCGCCTCGGCGAGCGCCACCGTGCGCACGAACGTCGCCGCATTGACGACGATCAAGTTGAAGCTCTCGCCAGCCTACCGCCGGCTCGCCGCCCGCCGTCCCGGACTGCAGGGTGTGGTCACGGTGAGCTTCGCGGCACCGCATCATCCGACGCTGCGCCAGCGTGTCGTCGCCTCCTTCCTGCGCGTGGCGCGGGTGAAGGCGAAGAAGTCAAGGGCGGACAAGCGCAAACCTGGCGCATCCAAGCAGGCGCGCGCGGCAAGCCTCGCGGGAGGTAGCCGGTGACGCGCGCCCTCCATCGCCGTCCGCTCGCGACGTTCGCGCCGGCTGCGCTGCTGCTGCTTCTGCTTGCGCTCCTCTCGGTCTCGCCGGCCAGCGCGAGCGCTGCCGAAGGCGAAGAAGGCGTCGCGTGGCGGCTGGAACAGCCGGCGCCCCCACCTCCCCCCGTCGGCGTGCCGCCGTCATCGACGCCGATCGGCCTCGGGGGCGTCGGCGACATGGAGTTCTGGTCGCCCAACCGCGGCGTTCTGATCACGCCGGGCAACGGCAGCACGATTCCGGCGGGCCTGTGGGTCTACAACGGACAGGGCTGGCACGAGCTCTCAAACGTCTGCGGTGCCACCGATGGTCGCATCGCGTGGGCCGCCGCCGACGAATTCTGGACGATCTCAGACGGCAGGCCCGGGCAGGCTGCAGATCCGAGCACCGGCCTGCCCGCACCGACGACGGACAACACGCTGTGCCACTTCGTCCGTGGTGCAGTGGCGGCTTCCTACGCCTCCCCCGCGTTCCAGGCCAACTCCTATCAAGCGATGCATGCGCTCGGGTGCATCTCGGCGATGGACTGCTGGTTCGCCGGCGATCACCTGCCCGCACCGCAGGACGGGGAAGCTTTCCACCTGCATTGGAACGGTGGTGCGCTCAGCGCCGAACCCGACGCTCACGGGCATGCGGTGGAGAGCATGCGCAAGTTCGAAGGACGCCTCTATGAGAGCGTGCGCCTGCTGCCTGGCGACACGGCGGCGGAACCAGAGACGCCACTGCCCTCGGCGATGCACACGATCAATCCGAAAGGGGTGACGCCCGTCTTCGAACCGGTGATCGGCGCACCGCTGTACTCCTCGGAAGAGTTCCCCGAAGCGCTCGACTACCTGCGCCTGGGCGCGGACTCAGAAGAACTCTGGGCGGCGGCCGGACCTGTTCGCGAACCGCCCGAACACTCCTCGCACGGGACCCTCACCGTCGAACGCTACGCCGGTCAGTGGGAACACGTCCTCGGTCCGGTGACCCCGGCGCCGAGCGCGATCGCCGAAGACGTTGTGAACTCGATCGCGCCGGAGCCGGGCACGACGGGCGCCTGGGTGGCGCTTGACACCCAAGACGACGCCGCAGCGCCAAGCCCCACGAGCTCGGCGCTCGTCGCGCACGTCTCGGCCGATGGCAGCGTCGAAACCCAGACGCTTCCCTCGCCTGAGGAAGTCGCGCAGGGAGTCGGGCCAAAGGGGGCAGCGAAGGACATCTCGTGCCCGACCTTCCGCGACTGCTGGTTGGTCACCACGCAGGGATGGCTCTTCCATCTGGCTCCCGAAGGCGAACGTACGCGCGCGCTCGACAGTGGAAGTCCCTTCTCGAACCTGATCACCTTCCGACCGGCCGACGAAGGTGTCCCTCAGGTCCTCGCCGACGCGCCGCCACCCGACACTTCCGGCTTGACCGAAGCGACCGCCTTCAAACCGGGGCTGATCGAAATTCCAGGTGCGACCGAATCGAAGGTCCAGGCAGCGTTGGTATCCAACATCCACTCGCGGCTGGTACACGGAACCACGCTCGAACTGCGCTTCCACCTCGCCGTCAAGGCACGCGTCAAGCTGGTCGCCAAGCGCAAGGCGAAGGTTGTCGCGAGTACGGCGATGCACACCCTGGCCGGCGGCGATCGCAAGTTGCGGCTTGCACTCAATCGGCGCCGCTGGCCGACGAAGCTCGACCTGCAGACGCACGCGCTTGCCCCGCTGCCGCTCGTCTCGACGAAGCTTCCCGGCAACAACACCATCGGCACCGGCGCCGTGTTCCTCCCGGGCGCGCGATCCTCGGGCGACGCATCGCCGCTGGCGCCCTTCACGGGACAGCTGCCTTGAGCTCGCCAGGCCTCCCCTCACGTCGGGCTCGCCGGTTGCGACTCGTCCCTCTGGCGCTCGTGGTCCTCTGTCCGTTCGCTGCGCTGATAGGCGCGGGAGCGTTCGGCGGCGGATCGCGGGCGGCGGCCCAGGTCGGCGGCGAACCGACCGCACAGACCGACGATTCGGTTCCGGCCTCGCACGTGACGATGATCGGCGCTTCGCCGGCCGAGGCGCAAGACGAGACCTGGGGCGTGGGAGAGGCCGGCGACGGCACCGTCGTGCTCGTGCGCTACGTGCAGGGCAGCGGCTGGTCGCTTGGACCCGGTCTCCTGGACGGCGGCGGGCAGCCGCTGACGGGCTTCAAGCTCGCTCATCCCGGCCCCAACTCCGCGAGTCCACTGGCTGGCCAGATGACTGCCGACGGCAGCGGCGTGCTCCTCGGCACGGTGCCTGACTCGGGTACGGCTGCTACGCGCGAAGTCGTGCTCGTACGCAATCCGGGTGGTTCGTTCAAGGAAACGGCGCCTGTGCCAAGCGAAGGCGAAGCACCACTGCTGGCACCGGGCGAAAGCCTGTTCGCGAGCGGCGGCAGGGCGCCGCTGCTTGCGCCGCTGGACGAATCCGACGGGCACGCCGGGGCCCTGATCGTGCCGGTCAGCAAAGCCGAAGTCGAGGGCGCCGTCTTGCACTGGGACGGCAGCAAATGGGCGAGCGAGCCGATCGCCGTCCCGGTCTCGAGCAGCGGCGAATTCCGCGTGGTCGGCATCGGTGCAAGCTCGCCGGCCAACGCCTTCCTCCTCGGCGAACTCACGGGCGGTGAATTTGCGTTGTTCAGGCGAGTGCTCGGCGGCGCCGAAGGACCGCGATGGCTCCCCGTCGCACCCGCACCCGAATTCAAAGCGGGCGAAGCGATCAGCGTGGATCCCAAAGGGAGCACGCCAGGCGAGCAGTTCGCGGTTCCGGGCGCCCCGAACGTGCTCACGCAGATCCTGACCGTGACCGGTCAAGGTGTGTGGATCGACGGCCAGCGCACCGACACGCGTGTCTCGACCACGCTGTTCTACAAGCCCGCAGGCGACAGCGGGCCCGCGGCGCTCGAAGCGCAGTCGATCGACAGCTGGTGCCCGACGGCCGGCGGAGGATCGCCATGCCAGCACGAACTTCCCGAAGGGCTGCCGCTCGGCACGATGCGAAGCATCGCCTGGGCGAATCCCTCGACGCAGTTCGGCGAACGCGTCATCAGCGGGTCTGCAAACGGCGTCAGCCTTCGCTTGGAAGGCAGCGAATTCAAGCGCGTCCTCGCGCTCGGCGCGGCTACTGTGCCAAACGACGTCGGGGGCACCTACGGAGCCGCGTTCTCCGACCCCCGTGAGGGCTGGTTGGGGCAGGCGACGCTGCCGGTTCACCTCACCTTGCAGCCCCAGCCCAGCCGCCTGACGCCCTGGCCGGTCTCGTTCAGGCACACGCTGCTCGCCGTGGCCCCGCAGCCCGGAGCGCCCGTTGGCGGGCTGTCGAGCGAAGCCCTCGCCGTCGGAGACCGAGGCGAGGTCGCGCGCTACAAGCCAGGCCAGGGATGGCTGCCCGAAAGCCTGACCGGCGCTGGTGGGCGGCATGCGGAACCGGTCCTGCGTTCGGTCGCCTGGCCCAGTCCTTCGCGTGCGTTCGCAGTAGGCAACGAAGGCGAAATGTGGCTGTGGCGCGGTGAAACCGGATTGTGGGAAAAAGACCCGGCAACCCCCTTCAACTTCCGCGGCAATCTACTGAGCGTCGCCTTCGATTCGAACAATCCCGACCGTGGCTACGCGGTCGGCCAGGGTGGGGTGCTGCTGAGCTACGGCAAGAGCTGGTCGCAAGACACGCTTCCCCCGGAGGCGGCCGGTGCGAACTTCACCTCGGTCGCGTTCGCCGGATCGGAGGCGATCGCCGCCTACCGGATCCTGCCCGACCCTTCCCGCAATCGATACGTCGGCGGCCTGTTGGTCAACGACGGCTCGGGGTGGCACGTCGACGCGCAGGCGGCGGCAGTCGTCGGGGCGAACGTGCCCGAGGTCGTTGCCGGTCTGCCTGACGGAGGGGCGGCGTTCGCCGCCTCCGGAACGGAACCGGCGGACGTCTTCGAGCGTGGTGGCCCCGGCGAACCCTGGCAGCGGACGTCGACGCCGCTGCCCGGCAATCGCGAGCCTGGCTCGCTCGCGCTGTTCCGCGAAGGCCAAGCGCTGCGCGTGATCGCCTCTGGCACTGCGCTCAACACCTACGCCGTCGAAAGCGAAACGCCGGCCCCCAACGGGTCGCCCCCGATCCTGATCAAACCGTATCCGCTCGAAGCCAGCGCCGAAAGCGGTGTGCTGCGCCAGACCGCAACCGGCTGGAGCGACGAGGAGCACGAACTCAACAACGCGCTCGAAGCCGGCGGCAACTACCACGCGTGGGACACGCCCTACCAGCCCGATCCAATCTCGGCGGTGCTGATCGATCCGTCCGGGACACAGGGATGGGCCGTCGGCGGGTTCGTCGAAACCGAACATGGTGGTGTGCTCGACACGGCGGACATCGACCGCTATCCAGCCGACGGCGTGTCCCCACCGGGGGTAGGGACCTCGGCGATCCCCACCGACAGCTCGGTCGCGACCTTCGCCATCGGCGGCGGCGCTCAATGTGCCGCGCCCTGCGCGGATCGCGCCAACTCGCTGCTGGGCCCGGATCTTTGGCTCACGTCCGCGCTGGCGCGATCGGAGCAGATCGCGGGCGTGCGGGCCTTCCTCTACACGGGGCCGCGCGTCACGACCGGGCAGACGGATGGGCCAGCGACGCTTGCGATTCCCTATGGCCGCGAGCTCGGCCGCTACGCGCAACTGCTCGTGGCCGATCCGAGCGCCTTCGCGGCCATCTCTCCGAGCGAGGTGGCGGGCGGCGAAGGCGAGGGTCTCTTCGAGCAGGCTTTCGCGAGCGCGCCCGCGCCCTTCGGCGGGGGCGCGCCGGCCGCTGAAATGACGCCCGCCGGCGGTGCGCGGGAAGAAGAATGCACCGCAGGGCCGGGCTGTCAGGCCTACTACGCGATGGACTCCAAACTCGGTTCGGGTGCAACGGTCCGCGTGATCGTGCTCGACGACAGCTCGAGCGTGGGGGAAGCGCAGCGGTCGTGGCTGGCCGCCAAGCTGCGGGAAGCCGGAGCGCGGAAAGAGCCGGCGATCGTGGTCGGCAACGCCAACCTGAACGCGCAGATCGCAGCTGGCGATCCCTCCGCGACCGCCGTCGCGTCGATCATCCTCGGTCTGAGCGGGGAAAACTCAGGCTCAGCCGCGTCGGCATATTTCTACGACGCGCCCGAACAAAACCGCACAGAAACGCTCCGGATCGGATCGGAATCGATCCCGGTGTTCGGTTCTGGCACCTTGGGCTACGTCAATTTCGTCAACGAGAGCAGCGGCCAGTTCATCGGTGCCAGCGGCTTCCTGCTGGCCGAAGCGCACGTCTCGGAACCGCTCGGGCACAATCGTGTGAGGGTCACGGCGCGTCTGATTCCCAACGTCGGCGAACTCGCGCTCGAAGCCCAGGAAGGAACGCTCCTACGCCGCAGTCAGGCGGCCAAGTTCTCGGGTCTCGCACGTCGCGCCCGCGCCGGAAACCGTGCCCTCAAAGCGCATGATCTGGGAGAAACCGATCCGTACATACCGATTCCCTCCACCTGTGTCGGGGTGGCGTGCAGTCAGGGCCTGCTGCCCGAGTACACATTCAGCTCATCGAACCCTCGAATCGGACGGTTCGTGAAGCAGAACTTCGCCTCCTCTGGCCCACCCACGGTCCTGCAGAACTCCCGCGGCGAACCGATTGCCGACGAATACGCGCCGGGACAGGCGCACGAACCGCAGGCGGGCCTGTTCTGTGCGTTCAATCCTGGCACGACGATCGTCACGATCAGCGCCGGCGGCCTGTCCTCCTCGCTTCCGGTGACCGTCCAGGCGGGGAGCGTGCGACAGCCCTGCGGCACGGTTCCGCGCGAAGAAGCTCTCGCCCAGCAATCGGGTCAAATCGCGCCACCCTCGCCTGCGCCCGCGCCGACGCCGGCTGGACCGGCACCGGCGTCCTCGCCGCCGCCTGTGCCGCTCCCGCCGCCCCCCGCCGCGATCGTGCCACCCGCACCGGCGCGCCCGCCCGCGGCGAAGCCGTTCTTCCTGCCGCCGGCCCTGGGCTCGCCGGTGCTTGCGTTCGTGCCACCCCCGGTGCCGACGCCGGCGCGGCCGACGCCGCCGAGCGGCACCTCTGCCGTGACATCGCCGGTCGAGGCCGCCGAAAAGGAAGAAGAGCAGGAGGAGGCGACCGAGAAGGTGAGCAACCAGGCCGTCGCCTACGATCGCTCCGAACACGAGCTCGCGCCCGCGTACATCATCGGCATCATGGTGCTCGCGGCTTTCGCCGGCGTGTCGATACGTCGACGTCCCGGACGGGGCAGGCGCGAGGTGCGGGTGGCCTCAGCCACGGTGTCCGGGGCGCGTTCGCAGGAGCGCGCCGGGCACGTGCCGAGGTCCCGAAGGTAGGCGGGGGCGTCTTCACAAATTCGCAACACCACGTTTACACGTACGAGCTGGCAGGCTGCTGCGATCGGCCCGATGCACGTGTAATGAAGTGGTGAAAGCGGTTGCGCGACAGATTTGCATCTGCGAAGTTGGCCTCTCCTGACCCCGACGGACCGGAGTGTGATGTCGCGAACCCGAGCATCCCGAATGCGCCTTCTCGCCACGATGGCGGTGTGCGCGCTGTTGACCATGGGCGCACTGGCCGCCAGCGCAAGCGCGGCGCCCTATGGTGAACTCAAACGCTTTGGCAAACTCGGGAAGACCCAGGGATCCTTCACCGATGGCAATGGGATCCACGCGCTCGGAGTCGACTCTTCTGATAACAGCGTCTACGTCGGGGACGAACCGAAAGCGAACGAATATCGCATCCAGAAGTTCACCTCAGAAGGGGTATTCGTCGCATCGGTAGGAATCAAATTCAAAGCGAACGAACGCAGTGCCGGGTTTCAAGGGATCGCCGTTGACCCGGCCCTCGGCCGGGTCTATGCCCTCGTCGTGTACGAACGCGAGGAAGAAGAAGAAGGCGGTCTGGTCGATCCGGAAGAAGCTGCCGCAGGCACGCTGTACGCGTTTTCGACGACGCCCTCCGGTCAAGAACTGGTGCCCGCCAAAAACGCAAAAGGGGAACCGCTGACGGGCGGCGTGCTGGCCGATAAAGAAGCTCTTCACGCGCAATCCGAAGCGACCGGCAAACCCACCGAATCGGCCTTGCTGGAACCGTCGGGCATCGCGGTCGACCCGAAGACCAGCGACGTGATCGTCCTCGGCCAGGAAGATCGCGGCGCTGAAACTCGACTCGTGGCCGCCCAGCGCGTCCACTCGGACGGCACGCTCGGAGCGCGTTGGGTCGATACGACGGAATGCTTCGAAGGCGAAGGCACGGCCGCGTGCACCGACGAAGAAGGCTCATCGGTCGGCGCCGTGCCCAACTCGCCGATAGTGACGGCTGGGGGCAAGCTGATTGTCGTTGAGCCAAGCGAATCGGAGATCTGGGAAATCCCCTCGAGCTTCACGCCCGGCCAGGCCCCGAAGCTGCTGTTCCGCTTCGGCAACGTGCTGCAAAACCTGATCTCGTTCCCCGGCGTTCCAGAACCGTTCGAAGGCGGCGCGATGGCTTACGCGCGCGAGACCGGCGAAGGCGAAAACGAAGGCCGGCTGTACGTCTCGGCGAACGTCGTGCGGACGATAAACTCGACCCCGCAGCACCTCCCCGCCGTGATCGAGCTCAAGCTGAGCGAAAGCGCAGGGAAGATCCAGGGCGCCGAGCTGGGGTGGACCGGGGGCGTCAGCAAAGTCGAGCGCGAACAGTGCGCGATCAACATCTTCGGCACACCAGTGCTCGGCGCTGGACCGGGTCAGCGCCTGTACCTGTTCGACTCGGCGATTCCGAGCCCGGAAGAAGAACTGAAAGGAACTACGAAGAATCCCCACGTCGACGTGTTCGGGCCGAACGGGACGAACTGCCCGACGGCAAGTGCCACCGCCCCCGTAGCCACGCTCGGGCCGACCGTGGTGGGAAGCGAAAAATCACCGATTCCGGCGGGGCAGAAGGTGGCCCTGTCTTCGACGCTCACGGGAGCGAACGCGATCAGCGTCGAATGGAACTTCAACGACGGGAGCGCTCCCGTCACCGAAAGCGTCTACCAGTTTGAAAAGACGAGGGTGGAACACGCGTTTCTGACGCTCGGTTCGCACGCCGTCAAAGAGACGATCCACACAGACAACCTTGCCGAACCGACGATCACCAAGGAAGCCAGCATGATCGTGGCGGCCTCCGCGCCGATCGCCCAGTTCAGCGGACCCCCCGAACTCGCGCCCGGGCAGACGGCGACTTTCGATGCCAAAAACTCCTCTGACCCGAACGGCAAGCCGATCGTCAAATACACGTGGAACTTCGGCGACGGCAGTCCCGAAGTGACGACCACGAACTCGTCGGAATCGCACACGTACACGACCGAAGGCACGTTCAGCGTCAGCCTCAAGGTCACCGACGAACTCAACCTCACGAGTGCCGTCACGAAACACATCATCACCGTGGCCAGCCCCTCTAGCGGCGGCGGTGGTGGTGGAGGCGGCGGAGGCGGAGGTGGAGGTGGAGGTGACACGACCACCACCTCGACGACAACCTCGCCGGGCGGCGGCGTCCTGCCTTCCCATGAACAGAAAGCGCCACCGAACGCCAAACTGGCGGGCGCCGCGCTGTCGGTGACCGCCGCCGGCGGAGTGCCTGTCAAGGTGAGCTGCCCCGCGGGCGCCAGCTGCACGGGGACGATTGTGCTGAAGACGATCGGAGCAGTCAGCGCGAGCGTCTCGGCCCAAGTGAGCAAGAAGGCGATCCTCACGCTTGCGTCCGGCTCGTTCACGATCACAGGCGGGTCGACCAAGACGCTCACGCTGCACCTATCCGCGAAGGCGCGCAAATTGCTCGCCAAGTCGCACACGTTGCGGGCGAAGGCGACCGTCCTGGCCCACGACTCCTCGGGCGCCAGCAGCACTTCGGCGAGCACGGTCACGCTGAAGCTCGCCAAGAAGTCCGCACACCACTGAGAGAAGCTGCACAACGGCAGGCCGCGCCGGCCGCTAGGCGGGCGCGGACTGCCGACCCCGCCTTCCCGCCTGCGGAATCGCGCCGCCGTGCGCGCGCAGGCACGGCCGCGGCCGTGCCGCGTCCAGGCACGGTCACAGGTTTAAAACGCGCCCGTCTAAGCGCTACTGCCACTGTTCCCACATATGAAGTGAGGAATGTCTGGGATACCCGGATCGATGCTCGCGTCATTGCTAAGGGAATGTCCAATCAGGAGGTAGTGTGCAATGAGATCTGTTTCCGTGCGTCGGCTGCTCGCGGCGTGCGTTCTATCGGCGGCGGTAGCCGCCATCCTCGTGGCGCCGGGCGCTGCGAGCGCGTCGCTCGGCACTCAGTGCTCAGGCGCGAACGTCACGGGCCAGGGCGCGAACGTCGCGAAGATCGCCCAGCAAACCGTGTGGGACCCCACGTTCAACACGTCGACCAGCAAAGCGGCCTGCAGCGGAACGCAGGGCAGCAAAGGCAAACCGCTCGTCGCCTACACGACCTCGAGCGCTGCGACGGGTCTCGAATCGTGGGGTGCGAACAAACACCTCGGCACAAACTTCAGCTCGACGAACGCGTTCATCGGCGCCTCCGAACCACCTAACGCCACGCAGAAAGCCGAAATCGAATCGTTTGAGACGACCCTGGTGGCGCAGGCGCTCGCGTCGATCCCGACGTTCCAGACGGCGATCGCGGTGATCGTCAACCTGCCAGCCAACTGCGTTGCGACGAGCAAAAAAGACAAAGGTCGCCTCGAGCTCAACAACGTCACGCTGGAGGGCATCTTCCGCGGGACGATCACCAAATGGAGCCAGATCAAAGAGGACGGCGACACGCTCTCCGGCGCCGGTTGCAACGCTGAATCGGCGATCACCCCGGTCGTGCGACTCGACGGGGCCGGAACGACGCACATCTTCAAGAAGTACCTCAGCCTGATCAGCAACGCGACATTCACGGACGAAAAAGAAAGCAACCAGACCTGGAACGGGACGTCCGAGGGCACGCTGAACACGGACTGGCCGAAAGCGGCCAATGTCGTGAGGCCCGCAAAAACCGGTGACACCGCGATCGACACGAAGGTCGCGGAAACACCGGGGAGCATCAGCTACACGACGTTCGCCGAAGCTCGCGCCAACGGCTCGTTCACTCCGAGCCCCGGCACCGGCGGCCCGAACACTGCTCGCTTCTGGGTACCGCTCCAGAACAACGGCCTCGGCACCGAAAAAGCGAAGTACGCCGACCCGTCGAGCAATAAGGACGTCGCCGCGCTCGGTGACTCCAACTGCAAGAACACCGAATACACCAACGGCGAAGTCGCGTTCCCGCCGGCGAGCGTGCTCGAACCGTGGGACGAAGTGACGACCAGGACCACGGAGAAGAAGTACACGCTCTGCAGCATCGTCGTAGAGCTGGCGTTCACGAGCTACTCGGCCTTCCCCGGCACGAGCTTGGAAGAGGCGACGACCGTGCACGACTTCTTCCGCTTCGTCACGGACTCCAAGGGCAACGGAGGGCAGAAGCTGATCGCCGGTCATGACTACCTGGCGCTGCCCAAGGGCCCCGTGCTGAGCGAGGCTCAGAAAGGGGTCGAAAAAATCGGGTTCTAGAGCTGTGAGGCCGCCGGCCTCAACGTGAAGCACCAGGGTCGAGCCGCTCGCGAGGGCGGCTCGACCCGTTCCTGCGCCCATTCGTGTCCTCAGCCCCGAACGGCGTCCGTTCGCCAGTGACCGCCCCCGAGCGGCCGTCAGAGCCCCAACATTACATGTTGATAACAGGCTCGACACACACGGACAACGTTGTCAAAAGCCTCAACCGCCAGATTTCGCTACGGGAGCGACTGCTCTCGACATTCCGCAATGGAGCTGCAATCAGGAGGTAGATGGAATGAGGCTTGTTTCCGCGCGTCGGCTCGTGCCGATGTGCATTCTTTCGGCGGCATCGGTAGCCGCCCTTGTCGCACCGGGGGCCGCAAGCGCGGAACTTGGTACGCAGTGCTCCGGTGTGAACATCACCGGCCAGGGGTCGTCGTTCCAGAAACTGGCGGAGCAGACGGTCTGGGCTCCCGGCTTCAACACGTCGACGAAAAGCAAATCGGCCTGCACCGGCACCCAGGGTTCGAAAGCCAAACCCGAAGTCAAATACAGCTCGACCGGCAGCGGGGCCGGCCTGGAATCGTGGGGCGTCAACAAACACGCCGCGGACTTCTCGGCGTCGAACGCATTTGCCGCGACCGACGAAGCGCCTGACGCGTCTCAGAAAGCCGAAATCGAAGCCAACGAGACGAAATTGATCCCCGAAACGCTGGCGACGGTTCCGGTGGCCCAGGGTGCCGATGTCGTGATCGCCAACCTGCCCGCCAACTGCCTCGCGACGAGCAAAAAAAACAAAGGTCGTCTCGAGCTCAACAACGTCACGCTGGAGGGCATCTTCCGCGGGACGATCACGAAATGGAGCCAGATCAAAGAGGACGGGGACGCGCTCTCCGGCGCCGGCTGCAACCCTGAATCGACGATCAAAGTTGCTGTGCGCAAGGACCAGTCAGGAACCACGCACATCTTCAAGCGCTACCTCGGCCTGATCAACGCCGGCAGCTTCACCGACGAAAAAGAAGAAAGCAAGACGTGGAACCAGGTCGCTGAGGGCCCCCCGAGCACCGACTGGCCGAAAGCCGCGAATGTCGCTAAGCCAGAAGGAACCGGCAATGGCGCGCTGGCTGCGTTGGTTGCCGCAACGCCTGGCACGATCGGGTACAACGATCTCGCAACCGCACGCGGGAACGGTTCGTTCACCCCGAGCCCGGGCACCGGTGGTCCAGGAACGGCGAAGTTCTGGGTACCCATCCAGAACAACGGCCTCAGCACCGAAAAACCGAAGTACGCCGATCCGTCGAGCAACAAAGATGTCGCTGCGACGGCGAACGCGAACTGCAAGAGCACCGAATACACCGACGGCGAAGTCGCGTTCCCGCCGGCGAGCGTTCTCGAAGAGTGGAATGCGGTGACGACCAGGACAACGCAGAAGAAGTACCCGATCTGCGGTCTGACGTTCAACCTGGCGCTCACGAGCTTCTCGGCCTACCCGGGAGCGACGCTCGGTAGCGCGACGACCGCCCACGACTACCTGAAATTTGTCGTGGACTCGAAAGGCGGCGGTGGCCAGAAGTTGATCGAAGGCCACGACTACCTGTCGCTGCCGAAAGGCCCCGTCCTGAGCGAGGCCCAGAAAGGTGCCGAAAAAGTCGCCTTCTAGAAAAGTCGCCTTCTAGGAAAATCGCGTAAGGGCATCAAAGGTCACGCATGACCTGGAGCAAGACGAAGTGACGACGGCCGGGCCGCTCGAAGGACCGAGTGGCCCGGCCGTCACCTCTAAAGGCGGTCGACCCTCGGTACTGTGGCGAGCGAGGGGTGGCCGGAGCGCGAACCCGATCGGAGGCTTGGTGATGGCTCGGTTGAAAGCGGTCGAGACGCTCGACCGACCTGCGGTGCTGCGTGCGCTACCTCGTAACGGCCGACCCTGTCCGCTTCCCAGCCGCCGCTTGGCACCGCTCGGCGCGCGCGAGCACCGGTCTGGTTCCGTGGCCTGCAGATCCCGCGACCGGGTCAACCAAGCGGGACCCCCACCGGGGGCGGTCGACGGCCAGCGCATGGAGGAGCCCGTTCGGGCGCTCCGCAGGCGCCTGGAGGAATCTTCTGGCGCCAGGCTTGACTTTACGACCGACTTCGGTGCATGATGGACGCGTTGACACGCGATAACCAGATCTCGACAGTTGTTCGAGAGGGCGTGGCCATCATGTGGGGAGCTGGTGGCAAGCACGGAGGCCGGGAGCGCTAAATGAGTGTTGAGACGGGGAAGGGAACAGAGGGGGAGCTCCAATGGCGTGCGCCGCTGGGGCTGACGGGGGCACGGGTTGCGACGAGGGCGCCCGGAAGGCTTGCGAGCCGACCGTTTGCCGATTCGCGCGGCCCCACGGTAAGCCTGCGACGCGACGCGCTGTTTCGCCGCGCGCTGCTCGTATCGGACGTGATCGCGATCCTCGGTGCGCTGGTGCTGACGGTCGCGCTGTCCTCGCGCAAAGTGCCGCTGCAGCTGACGTGGGAGAGCCTCGTCGGCGTGCCGCTGCTGCTGACCGGCGCGAAGCTGCTCGGCCTGTATGACCGCGATGAGACGCTGCTGCGAAAGACCACGCTGGATGAGGCGCCGAAGCTGTTCCAGCTGGCAACGCTGTGCACGCTCGTGGCGCTGCTCGCCGGTCGCCTCGTCGTAGCGGGCACGCTCGACCGCAAAGAGGCGCTGTTCTTGTGGGTGGCGCTCGCGGCCCTCTTGCTGCTCTGTCGCGCAGCCGCGCGTGTGGTCGCGCTGTGGATCGGCCCGACCGAGCGCTGCCTGTTCATCGGCGATGAGCGCTCGGCGGAGATGGTCGCCGCCAAGCTCTCCGGGCACGGCGGGATCAAGGCGAAGATCGTCGCCCAGCTCGAGCTCGGCCAGGTCGCACCGTGGTCGACAGACGGCTTCTCCGCGCCGCGGCTGAAGGAGATCCGCGATCTCGCGCAGACGCTCGACGTGCAGCGGGCGATCATCGCGCCCGGCTGGACGGCTGACGCGGACGCGAGCGAGACGGTCAACCTCGTGCGCACGCTGAAGGCCGTCGACATCCGCGTGAGCGTGCTGCCGCGGATGCTCGAGGTGGTCGGCTCGGCGGTCGAGTTCGACGACCTGCACGGCGTCACGCTGATGGGCGTGCGTCGCTTCGACCTGACGCGCTCCTCGGCCGCGCTCAAGCGCGCCTTCGACATCGTCGGCGCCTCGCTCGGCCTGCTCGCGATCTCGCCGCTGTTGATCGCCTTCGCGATCGCGATCAAGCTCGACAGCCGCGGCCCGATCCTGTTCCGCCAGCTGCGCGTCGGTCGCCACGGCCGTCGCTTTCAGATGCTCAAGTTCCGCACGATGGTCCCCGAGGCCGACGCGATGAAGGACGAACTGCGCGACCGCAACGAGGCCCAGGACGGCCTGTTCAAGATCGCCGAGGACCCGCGCGTGACGAGGATGGGGCGCTTCCTGCGCAGGACGGCGCTGGATGAGCTGCCCCAGCTCTTGAACATCGTCAAAGGCGAGATGAGCATGGTCGGACCGCGACCGCTCGTGATCGAGGAGGACGAGCGGATCGAGGGCTGGCACCGCCGCCGCCTGGAATTGATGCCGGGCATGACAGGCCCGTGGCAGATCCTCGGCCCCGCGCGCGTGCCGCTGAAGGAGATGGTCGCGCTCGACTACCTGTACGTCGCCAACTGGTCGCTGTGGACCGACGTGAAGATCCTGCTGCGCACGGTGCCGCACGTGCTCGGGCGGCGCGGTCTGTAGCGCCGGTCGAGTCGGGCTGAGCCTGGGACGGAGCGAGCCGCTGGGGGATGGGCTGCGCGATCGGGTATCGGCGCGGTCTAGCGGCCGCTGTGCGCGGCCAGGTGCCGGCGGCGCGTCGTCGCAGCCGGCACCCGTCGCGGGGCCTGCCGGCGGTGCGGGCGACGCAGCTCGCGCGATGGCGCCGCAGGCGCGGCGGACAGCGTCAGCCTGAGCCCGATCGAACCCGACGGCGCGGGCGCGGCGGCGCTCAGCTGGGCATCGCCCTGCGCGGCGGTGTGGCACAGCGCCACGAACAGCGTCAGCACGCCCAGCCAGGCGATTGGAATGAGGATGAAAAGCATCAGATGTGGCCTCGTCCCCCGGCTGCCTGTTCTGCAATTCCGGGCTCACTCCTGCATTCGGACGCTATGCGCCGACGGTCAAAGCATCGCGCTCGAACTGGACGAACGTCACCTTGCGGCTGCGACGAGCGCCTGCAGGGCGGCGTCGAGCTCCGCGCAGACGACGCGCGGCGCGTAGCGGCGCTCGGCCTCGGCCCGCGCCAGCGAGCGTGCGGCGGGGGCGTCCTCGCGCAAGCGCGCGAGCATCTCCTCGACGGCGCCCGCGAGCGCCTCGACGTCGCCCGGCGCCACGGCGGCGCCGACGGCCGGGTCGATCTGCTCGATCGCGCCGACCTCCTCGGTGGCGACGACGGGGACGCCGGCGGCGAGCGCCTCGCCCACGGTCAGCCCGAACGGCTCATACTTGCTCGCCTGCAAGAGCACGTCGCTGCCGGCGAGCTCGGCGGGCACCTCGCTCGGCTGGATGCGTCCGACGTAGAGCGAGTTCTCGGGCGGCAGGTCCTGCAGCAGGCAGGTGTAGTCGGAGGACAGGTCGGGGCCGCCGACGACGCGCACGCGCGCGTCCACGCCGCGCTCGCGCAGCAGGCGCGCCACGGCAATCACGTCCTCGACGCCCTTGCGTACGGCCACGCGGCCGAGCACGAGGATCGTCGCCGGATGGCCCACGCCGCGCTTGAGATCGGCAAACGCGAAGCGTTCGAGCCGCACAGGATTGGGGATCACTGTCGTGCGCTCCAGCGGGAAGCCGTAGTCGCGCACGAGGTGGTCGCGGAACACGGCCGAGATGCACACGAGCAGGTTCGCGCGGCGGATCCGCGAGCGCTGCACGAGCGCGCGCACGAAGCGCACGGCGATCACGATCGCCAGATGGCGGCGCGACTGGCAACGCAGCGCCGAGCTTGCGCTCGGCGATAAGCGCTTTCAGCTCGCCTGCCATGTGCGTCTCAGGCTGGATCGCGAGCGGCACGCTCCCGCGCATGCCGGTCGGCATCGCGAGCGTCTCGATGCTGGAGAACTGGTAAACGACGTCGTAGGGCGCCAGCGCGTGGCGGCGCGCGACCTCACGGCGGATGCGCAGCGAGGCGAGGCTGCGCGAGAACAGCCCCGAGACGAACCGCGCGACGTCGGTGCGGCTGTACCAGCTGTTCCAGCGCCAGCGGCTCGTGCCCCACACGAACGTGAGGTTCGACTGTGCGGCGAGCCGCTCGGGCACGTCGCGCTCGGCGCCCGGCAGGAAGCAGTCGATCCCGTGTCCGAGCTCGGCGAGCCCGTGCAGCAGCTCGGTAGCGACGCCCGGGACGCCGCCGCTCTCCTGTGGCAGCGGGCCGGCGCCGAGCCAGGCGATACGCAGCGGTCGGCTCGATCGGGGTGGGCTCTGACATCAGGCGTGGCACCGCTATGCGGCGCGGGCGTTCGAGCACCTGCTCGACGTGCGCCGCGCAGCCGCCTGTGGAAGGCGGCGACCGAGAAGCGCTCGGCGTTCTGCACGGCGCGCGCGCGGCTCGAAGTCGAGCCCGTCGAGCGCTTCGATCGCCGGCGCGAAGGAGTCGACGTCGTCGAGGCGCGGCGAGGATGCCGGTCTCGCCGTCGAGCACCGTCTCCAGCGCGCCGCCGGCGGCGGCCGCGATCACCGGCCGTCCGGCCGCCTGCGCCTCGACGGCGGTGATCCCGAACTCCTCCATGCTCGGTACGAGCACCGCGCGCGCGCTCGCGTAGAGCCGCAGCCAGCTGCTCGTCCTCGACGCGCCCGAGGAACTCGGCCTCGGGGTAGGCCGGCGCGCAGCGCGTCGTGGTCCGGGCCGGAGCCGACCACGCGGATCGGCGCGTGCGCGAGGCGTGCGGCCTCGAGCGCCACGCGCACGCGCTTGTGCGCGCACGAGCTCGGAGACGACCAGCAGAGCGTCGCCGGGCTCGCCCGGGGGCGAAGCGGTGCGTCTCGACGGGCGGGTGGATGATCGTCGCGTCGCGGCCGTAGTAGCGCCCGATCCGCTCGCGCGTGAGCTCGGAGTTGGCGATGTAGTCGTCGACGCGCGCGACTCGCGGCGAGGTCCCAGCGGCGCATCCGCGCGAGCTGCAGGCGCAAGCAGCGGCCGCAGCGGCGCCGGCACCTCGGTCGAGCGCGCGCGCTTGCTCGTACCAGGCGTAGCGAAACGGGGCGTGGCAGTAGCAGACGTGCACGGCGCCGGCGGGCGCGTGCACGCCGTGCGCGAAGGCGCTGCTGCTGCTCAGCACGAGCTCGCACGGCGGCAGCCGCAGCCGCTCGACCGCACACGGGTAGAGCGGCAGCAGGCGCCTGAACGATTTCCTGGCGGACGCCGAGGCGCTGCAGCGGCGAGGTGACGATCGTGCGATCGGCGAAGCGCCCGCCGGTGCCCTGCTCGTCGTAGAGCAGCGTGAAGATCGGCGCCTGCGGGTACAGCTCGGCGATCGCGGCGAACGTGCGCTCGGCGCCGCGCATCACGAGCAGGTAGTCGTGGGCGAGGCAGACGCGTGGCACCGGGGCAGGGTATCCGGGCCGCTCGCCGCGGGCGCTCGCGACGCACGCACGGCGATCTTCACGGCGCCGGCGCCGAACCGCTCATAGGATCGGGGCGTGAGAATTCTTGTGACGGTGCCGTGGGGGGAGCGGCTCGGCGGCGCCGAGGCGATGCTGCAGACGGTGCTCGACGGTGCCGAAGCAGGCGGACACGAGCTCGAGCTCGTGTTCCTCCAGGACGGCCCCTGGCCGCGCGAGCTGCGCGCGGCGGGCTTCACGTCGACGTGATCGCCGCGGGCGCCTGCGTCAGCTCCACCGCTGCGCTGCTGGCGATCCCGCGCCTGGCGCGGATCATGCGTCGCAGCCGGCCCGACCTGATCCTCAACTGGTCGGCCAAGACGCAGCTCTACGGCGCGCCCGCGGCGGTGCTCGCGGGCATGGCCGACCGCGTCGTCTGGTGGCAGCACGCGATCCCGCGCGGCGCACTGGCTCGATCGCGCTCGCGACGGTGCTGCCGGCGCGCGCGATCGGCTGCTACTCGCGTGCCGCCGCGCGACGCGCAGGCGGCGATGCTGCCCAGGCGCGACGACGTTCGTCGTCGCGGCCGGGCGCCCGTGCCGGGTCCGCCGCGTGCCGCCGAGCGCGGCCGCGCGCTCGAGCTGCCTGCCGGCGTGCCGGTCGTCGGGCTCGTCGGGCGCCTGCAGCCGTGGAAGGGACAGGATCGCCTGCTGCGCGCGCAGGCGCTGCTGCGCGAGCGCGGCCAGCGCGGTGCACCTGCTGATCGTCGGCGGCGACTCCTACGGGCTCTCGCCCGAGTACGCGGCGTCGCTGCCGCGCTCGTCGAGCAGCTCGGCCTCGGCCGAGCGCGGTGACGATGACCGGCGAGGTGCCCGACGCGGGCCCGTACATCGAGCGGATGGACGTGCTCGTCAACGCCTCGGACCCCGAGCCGTTCGGGATCGTGCTGCTGGAGGGGATGGCGCGCGGCGTCGCCGTCGTCGCCGTCGACTCGCGGCGGGCCCGGCCGAGTTCGTCGAGGACGGACGCACCGGCGTGCTCGCGCGCTCGGGCGAGCCGGCCGACCTGGCCGACGCGCTCGAGCCGCTGCTCGCTCACCGGAGCTGCGCTGGACGATCGGTGCGGCCGGGCACGAGCGCTTCCTGAGCGACTTCACCGATGCGGCGATGCGCGACGGTTCTTCGTTCAATCGAAGATCAGCACGAGAGAAAGTGAAACCGGTGCACCGTGTTGAGGCGCGCGGCGGGTGCTCAGCGGCGAGCGGCGATCACGACCGACACGGAGGTCAGCTCGGGGAAGCGGCGGCGCAGCGACTCGGGCCAGACGCGCCCGCCGGTGAGCGAGATCACGTCGGCGCCGGCGAATGTGGGCGGATCGACGGTCAGGCCCTCCTCGGGGAGGATGCGAGTCGTGACGTGCGGCAGCGCGGGGGAGATGTGCGGCTCGTTGTCCGGGCGGAAGCTCGTCAGGTTGCCGCGCACGGCCAGCTCCAGGCGCGTGCGCAGCGTCGCCAGGTTGGGGGTCGACACGACGATCGCGCCTGCCCGGCGCGACGCGCCGTGCGGCGTTGCGCAGCGCGTCCACGGCGCCTCGAGGTGCTCGATCACCTCGACCAGCATCACGCGGTCGACGCTCGGCAGCTCGCGCCTGCTCGGCCGGCTCCTGCTGGAAGCGACACCTCGCCGCGCAGATCGTCGTCGAGCCATCGATCGGGTCCAGGCCGTGCAGCTCGGCCGGCTGCCAGCGTCGCGGATCGCGCGCAGCAGATCGCCCCGGCCGCAGCCGATGTCCAGCCAGCGCAGTCCCGCCTGCGGCTGCGCCGCCGCCAGCGCGCCCTCCACGATCTCCTCCAGCGACGCGCCGCCCGAGTCGATCTGGTCGGCGAACGTACGCACGGTGAGGGAAAGCTGCACAGTGCCACGGGCGCCCATGAGCTCGCCGCCCGGACCAGCCTGTGAGGTGACGATCGTCGCCCACGACATCGGCTCGGTCGGCGGCATGGAGCGGCAGCTCGCCGAGCTGATCCTCGGCCTGCGCGCGCTCGGGCACCCCGTGACCGTGATCGCCCGCACCTGCGAGCTGCCGCCCGGCGCCGGCGTGAGCTTTCACCGCGTCCCCGGCCCTGCGCCGTCCCGTTCCTGCTCGCCTATCCGTGGTTCCTGCTCGCCGGCTCGCTGATCGCTGTGCGCGGCGCGCGGCGCGGCGTCGTGCAGGCACCGGCGCGATCGTGCTCAACCGCGTCGACGTGATCGCTGTCCACTACTGCCACCAGGTCGGCCCGGCCACGCCCGAGCCGCGCCACGCCGCTGTTTCGCGCTGCACGCGCGGCTCGTCGGCGTCGCTCAAGCGCGCTCGGCGAGCGGGCGTGCTTCGCGCGCAACCGCTCGGCCGTGTTCGTCGTGCGTCTCAGACGGCGTCGCCGATGAGCTGCGCGAGCACTTCCCGCGGCTGCACGGGCGCGTGGTCACGATCCACAACGGCGTCGACACGCGAGGTCGTTCGCGCCGGGCGCGACCGCGCCGCGGAGCGCCGCGCGCTGCGCGAGCGCTTCGGCGTGCCCGCGATCGCCTCGTCGCGGCTTTCGTCGGCAGCGAGTGGGAGCGCAAGGGGCTCGAGCCGGCGATCCGCGCGCTCGCGCTGGCGCCGCGAATGGGACCTCGCTCGTGGCCGGCGACGGCGACCGCGAGCGCTACCAGCGACTGGCCGACTCGCTCGGCGTGCCGGTGCCGCCGTGCACTGGCTCGGCGTGCTCGACGACGTCGCAGCTCGTCTACGCGCTCGCCGACGCGTTCGTGCTGCCCTCCAGCTACGAGACCTTCTCGCTCGTCACCTTCGAGGCCGCCGCCAGCGGCCTGCCGATCCTCGCCACGCCCGTCAACGGCGTGCGCGAGCTGATGCGCGACGGCGAGAACGGCTTCCTGATCGACCGCGATCCGGAGCCGATCGCCGCGCGCCTGCGCATGCTCGGCGCCGATGCCGCGCTGCGCGAGCGCCTCGGCGCGCGGCGCGCGCGAGTCCGCGCTCGCGCTTCAGCTGGGAGGCGATGGTGCAACGAGCACCACGAGCTGTACGAGCGCTGGCCGGCTCGCCGCGGCGTGCTCGATCAGTCCGCTCCAGCGGGTCGGTCGCGGCGCGCGACCGTGAACATCCGCTCGACCGCCGCCCGGCCCGCCGCGGCGAGCCGTGCGCGCAGCGCCGGGTCCTCGCGCAGCCGCTCGCAGCCGCTCGGCCAGCGCCACGGCGTCGCCCTCGGGGAACGCCAGCCCGCCGCCGGTCAGCTCGATCAGCCACGGGATCTCGCCCGAGTCCGAGCCGACGACCGGCACGCCGCACCACAGCGCCTCGACGATCACGCGCCCGAACTGCTCCTTCCACGTCGGCGTCGTCAGCGACGGCAACGCCGAGCACGTCGAGCTGCGCGTAGCCCGCCGCCATCTGCTGGTGGCTGAGGTCGTCGAGCACGCGCACCTTCGAGCCCGGGATCGCCTGGCCCTCGAGCTCGCCGCGCAGCTCGCCGTCGCCGATCAGCAGCAGCTCGACGGGCGCCTGGAGCCGGCGCACCGCCGCGAGCAGGTCCGTCAAGCCCTTGCTCGGCACCAGGCGCCCCGCGTAGCCGACCGTGAACGGGCGCGAGCCGGGCGAGGGCTCGGGCAGCTCATCCCAGCCCGGCACGGCGTGCGGCGCGAGCTCGACCTCGCCGCGGGCGCCCCATGCGCGAGCCAGGCGCACGGCGCTGTCCGAGCGCGCCGCCACGAAGGCCGCCCTGCGCAGCACGCGCGTGCGCATCAGGCGCACCGGGAGCGGCAGGCTGCGGTCGATGTTCTCGGCGCACTGGACCCCGAAGGGCACGCCGAGGCGCCCGAGCGCGAGGCTCCACTGGGTCGCGGCGAACGAGAACGGCTCGGCCTCCACGAACGCTACGTCGGGGCGAAAGCGCGCCGCGATCGCGCGGCAGCGGGCGAGGTAGAAGTGGCGCTGGGGGTAGCCGCGCAGCGCGACCCGCGTCGCGCACCAACGCCGCTCCATGCCCGGCAGCACCTGCGGGGCGAAGTCGCGCTGGTCGTACTCGCTGCGCCAGCGGCTCGGCAGCACGATCTCCAGGTCCCAACCGCGCTGCATCAGCTCGCGGTAGACCTCCTGGTTGACGCTCACCACCGAGGGGTGGCTGACGACGAGCAGGCGGCCGCGCGAGGGGGCTATTGTGGGGGTTTCAGGGGGCATGCGCGGGGGCGACATCCTTGCATGCGCCCTGCACGCAGGCTTGCTCTGGGCCAAGATCGGCGCGATACTCTTTAGCCGCAAATTACGCCACTCCATACGATGGCTGCTGAATGGCCACGGACGGACCTGTAGCCGATGAACGAGACCACCGACGCCATCGCCATCTTTGCTCCCCTGTGGAGGCGAAAGTGGCTGATCCTGCTCGTCGGAATCGTCGTCGGCGCGGGTAGCTACCTCTACTACCGCCACGCCCAGCGCGTGTTCCAGGCGACCACGCAGATCTACCTCGGCGCGAGCGCAGAAGAACAGGCGCCCGGCGAAAAACCAACGGCAAAAGCCCGGCCAACAACGTGGCCAACCAGGCGCAGATCATCAACTCGATCATCGTCGAAAAAGTGCACCAGCAGCTGCGCCGCGAAGGCAAGGCAGGCGTCTACCGCGGCAGCAAGGTGCGCGCCAAGGCGACCGAAAAAAGCGAGTTCATGACGATCACGACCGAAGCCCACACGGCGACCGGCGCGGCGCTGATCGCGAACCTCACGGCGCAGGACTACGTGCGCCGCCAGCACGCCGCACACGCGCGCTCGATCGAAAAGGCGATCGCGATCAGCCGCCGCCAGCTGCGCCGGATCGAAGCCTCCACGGTGTCCAAGCCGAGCACCAAATCGGCCCCCGCCGAAACGAAAGCCGGCGAAAGCTCGACCGGCAAAGCCGGCGAAGCCAAAACGG
Organism: uncultured Solirubrobacteraceae bacterium; assembly: GCA_963714215.1. Taxonomy (GTDB): domain Bacteria; phylum Actinomycetota; class Thermoleophilia; order Solirubrobacterales; family Solirubrobacteraceae; genus Palsa-744. The sequence goes on along the minus strand of CAVQNP010000001.1, from coordinate 118,355 downwards.
GCGAAGCCAAAGGCGGTACCACCAAAGCGAGCGAAACCAACGCCGCCGCGGCGCCGAGCACGGCGAGCATCCTGCAGGCGGCGAACCTCTCGAGCAAGATCAACCAGCTCGAAGCGAGCCTCGCCGTGACCGGCGCGCAGCAGATCAAGCCGGCCAAACCGGCGAGCACCGTGCAGCTCGCGCCCAAGCCGCGCAAGAACGCGATCTTCGGCTTCGTGATCGGGCTCGTGCTGGCCGCGATCGCCGCCTACGTGCTCAGCCGCTTCGATCGCCGCCTGCGCACGCTCGTCGGGATCGAGGCGATGTTCGGCTCGCAGACGCTCGCCGGGCTGCCGAAGGTGCGCCGCCCGATCGTCTACCGCGACGGGCGCCCCTCGCCGTCGCGCTTCCTGCTCGAGCCGCTGCGGCGCCTGCACACGGGCTTCGCGCTCGGTGGCGTGCCGCAGGTGCTGAACAACGGCCAGGCTGCGCAGCACGCGAGGCCGCGAGTGATCCTCTTCACGAGCGCCGACGCCGGCGACGGCAAGTCGACGCTCGTCGCCGACCTCGCGCTCGTGCAGCGCGACGCCAACCAGCGCGTGGCGATCGTCGAGGCCAACTTCCGCCGCCCCGTGCAGGCCAAGCTGCTCGGGCTCGACGGCGCGCAGGGACTCGCCGAGGTGCTCGTCGGCTCGCTGCCGCTGAGCGACGCGCTGCAGCGTGTGCACTACGACGAGCCGCCGATGCCCGCGTACTCGGCGCCTCCAGTGCCGCCGCCCATGGGGCAGGCCGGCGTGGCCACGATGGTCGAGGCGCGCGCCGGCTCGCTGGCGCTGCTGCCGGCGGCGGCGCCGTCACCAACCCGCCCGCGCTGCTCGGCAACGGCACGATGTCGGGCCTGCTGCGCTCGCTCTCCGAGGAGTACGACTACGTGCTCGTCGACGCGCCTTCGCCGCTGGAAGTGAGCGACGTGATGCCGCTGCTTGCACTGGTCGACGGGATCGTGATCGTCGCCCGCGCCGGACACACGCGCGAAGCCTCCGCCCGGCGCCTGGTCGAGCTGCTCGCGCGCACCGCCTCGGCCCCCGTTCTCGGGGTGGCCGCGAACTGCGTATCGCGTAAGGAAATCGAGCGATTCGGCTTCGCGGCCTCCAACGGGCCGGCGCAAGCTTGATCGGGCGATGAGCATCTCCCATCCGCGGTTGGCCGGTCCCGTGGGGGCGGGTCATCCCGCGGTTCGCGATCGGCGCATCCAGGATGCGCTGGCGCTCGGCCTGACGGCGCTGATCCCGGTCGCCGTCGGACTCGGTCTGACACTCGGCCTGCCGCATCCGAACCTGCTGCTCGTGCTCGGCGGGATCCTCGCCGCGCTCGCCATCGTCTGGCTGATCGTCTGCACGCGCCTGGAGCTGACCGTCGCCCTGCTGGGGATCTACCTGCTGATGATCGACGGGCCGGTGAAGCTCGGCATCGGCGGCGGCGAAGCCACGGCGGCCGTGCGCAACGTGCTGATCGCTCGCGGTCTGCCTCGGCGCGGTGCTGCGCCTGCTGGCACGCCGCGAACGGATCCAGCTGCCGCCCCTGTCGGCCTGGGTGCTCGGCTTCGTGGGGATCGTCCTGATCGAGGCGTTCAACCCCAAAACGCACGGCATCCTGAAGATCCTCGGCGGCTTCCGCCAGCAGCTGCAGTGGATCCCGTTCTTCTTCTTCGGCTACGCCCTGATGCGCTCGAAGAAGCGCTTTCGCCAGCTGTTCGTGATCGTCGGCGTCTGCGCCCTGGCGAACGGCATCGTCTCGAGCTACCAGACGGGGCTGTCCCCATCGCAGCTCGCGACCTGGGGTCCGGGCTACGCCGGCAAGGTCACCGCGGGCCAGGTCGGCGGGAAAAGCTCGGCCTCGCGCACGTACTCCAGCGAAGGGGAACTGCGCGTGCGCCCGCTCGGGCTCGGCGCCGACGCGGGCTTCGGTGGCGGCGTGGGCGTGCTCGCGCTGCCGTTCTCGCTCGCGCTGTTCGCGACCTGGCGCTCGCGGCGAAGATGGGTCGCGGCCGTGCTCTGCCTGGGCGCGCTCGTCGCCGTGACGACCGGGCTCGGGCGCTTGCAGGTGATCGGCGCGGCACTCGGCGTGTTCGCCTTCGCCGGGCTCGCCGCGATGGCCGGGCGGCGGATGACGCGCGCGGTCGGCGCGATGCTGGCCGTCGTCGTGCTCGCCGTCCCGCTCGGCTTCGTGTTCGTCTCCGCGATCCGGCCGGGCACGTTCAAGCGCTACGAAAGCATCGAACCGAACAAGGTCGCCGAAACGGCGCCCACGCACAAGTCGAAGTCGTGGGAGAAAATCCCGGAGTTCCTCGAAAAAGCGCCGTTCGGCGTGGGGCTCGGCACGGTCGGCGCCGCCAGCGGCTTCGGCGGGCGCATCACCGAACTCGTCGAAGGGCACACGGTGAGCGCCGAGACCCAATACAACTTCATCGCCGACGAACTCGGCGCCCCCGGCCTCTTGCTGTGGATCGGGCTGTCCGTGTTCGTGATCGTGATGACCGTGCGCCGCCTGCGACATACGCGCGACGGCGACCTCGCGATCTGCCTCGCCGGCGCGATGGCGCCGTTCGTCGCGCTCGCGCTGGAGGGCTTCTCCGGGCCGTTCACCACGAGCGCGGTCTCCGGACCTTATTTCTGGTTCGCGATCGGCATCGCCGCGTACTGGTTCGGTGCCGGCCACTACAAGGACGCAAACGTGCCGGACCAGTCGCGATGAGGTTCCCGGGGGGGCGGGCGAGGGCGGGCGACGGGGGCGGCGGGGCCACCGCTCACGATGCCGCGGCGATTGCCGCGCCGGCGCCCGGCCGCGGCGCGCCATCGGCCGGCGAGGAGAAGCCGGCGCGCGCCTCGATGCGCTCGCGGATCACGATGCTGATCGGCGACAAACGCCGCTCGGTCGTGGCGCTGGCGATCTGCTCAATCTTCTCGGGCTTCACCGAATCGGCCACGCTCGCGCTCGTCGCGCAGATCGCCCAGCAGCTCGCCAGCGGCAGCAAGCACGTGGACACGCGTATCGGGCCGATCCACGTGCACGCCGCGCTGGGCACGCTGATCCTCGTCGCGATCGGGCTGACGCTGCTGCGTGCTGCGTTGCAGGTCCCGATCTCGGTACTGCCGGCGCGGATCGCCGCGGACGTGCAGGCGAGCATGCGGCGCAACCTGTTCGAGGCGTTCACGCGCGCCTCCTGGTCGGTGCAGTCGCGCGATCGCGAGGGACAGCTGCAGGACGTGATGACGACGCAGACGATGCAGGCGACCAACGGCGCCGTGCAGACGACGGTCCTGATCACGGCGTCGTTCAACTTCCTCGTGATGATGGTCTCGGCGCTGCTGCTCAACGCCGTCGCGGCCGTCGTCGTGGCGGCGGCGACGCTCGCGCTGTTCGCCCTGCTGCGCCCGTTGCGCGCGCGCGGCGTGAGCAACGCGCGCGGCCTCTCCGGCGCGCAGGCCGAGTACGCGGGAGGGCTGGCCGAGTCGATCCGCGTCACCGAGGAGGCGCAGGTGTTCGGCGTCTACGAGGCCCAGCGCCAGCGCGTCAACGCGCTGATCGACAGCTCCTGGCAGTTCTTCTACCGCTCGCAGGTGCTGCAGAAACTGATCGGCAACCTCTACCAGAGCCTGATCTTCGCCCTGCTCGTGCTGGCGATCGCCGGCGTCTACCTGTGGGCGCCGCACCACGTCGGCTCGCTCGGTGGCGTCGTGCTCGTGCTCGTGCGCGCCGGCACGAGCGGGCAGATCGTGCAGGGCGCCTACCAGGGCCTCTCGCAGTCGCTGCCGTTCATCGAACGCGCGCAGGAGAACGCGAGCCGCTATCTGGAGAGCACTCCCGACGTCGGCGAGGAGCCGCTCGGCCGCGTGGACGCGGTCACCTTCGAGCACGTCTCCTACGGCTACAACCCGGGCGAGCCGGTGCTGAGCGACATCAGCTTCGAGGTCTCCGGCGGCGAGGTGATCGGCATCATCGGGCCCTCCGGCGCAGGCAAGTCGACGCTCGTGCAGCTGCTGCTGCAGCTGCGCCGGCCCGACGAGGGGCGCTATCTGCTCAACGGCGTTCCAGCCGACCGCATCGCGCGCGAGGACTGGCACCGCCAGATCGCCTACGTGCCCCAGGAACCGCGCCTGCTGCACGCCTCGGTCGCCGACAACATCCGTTTCTTCCGCGAGATCGACCTGGAGTCGGTCCAGCGTGCGGCGAGCCTCGCCCGCATCCACGACGACATCCTCGGCTGGTCGGCCGGATACGAGACGATCGTCGGGCCGCGGGCGGACGCCGTCTCGGGCGGTCAGCAGCAGCGCATCTGCCTGGCGCGGGCGCTGGCGGCGCGGCCGGAGGTGCTCGTGCTCGACGAGCCCACGAGCGCGCTGGACCCGCACTCCGAGACGCTGATCGGCGAATCGCTGACGGCGCTGAAAAGCGAGCTGACGCTGTTCATCATCGCCCACCGCATGTCGACACTCGACATCTGTGACCGTGTGATGGTGATCGTCGACGGCCGGCTCGTCGCGTTCGACACGCGGGCGCTGCTGCAGACGCAGAACGCCTACTACCGCCACGCATCGCAGCTCGCCGCCGGACCGTCCGGGCACTGATGTCCGAGGGGCCGATCCCCGACTTCTTCATCGTCGGGCAGCCCAAGAGCGGCACGACGGCGCTGCACTCGATGCTGCGCCGCCACCCGCAGATCTTCCTGCCCGAGAGCAAGGAGCCGTGGTTCTTCGCCGAGGAGTTGCACGAGCGCACGCCCCCGCGCCCGGAAGGCACTCCGCAGACGCTCGAGCAGTACCGCGCGCTGTTCGCCGCGGCGCAGCCCGGCCAGCGCGTGGGCGAGGCGACGCCGCTGTACCTGTGGTCGCGTACCGCCGCCGCACGCATCGCCGAGGTGGCACCGGACGCGCAGATCGTCGCGATCCTGCGCGAGCCGGCGAGCCTGCTGCGCTCGCTGCACCTGCAGTTCGTCGAGAGCTACGTGGAGACCGAGAGCGACTTCGCCAAGGCGCTCGCGCTCGAGCCCGAGCGCCGCGCCGGGCGCAGCATCCCGCGGTACACCTACTGGCCGCAGGCGCTGCTCTACTCCGATCACGTCCGCTACGTCGAGCAGCTGCGCCGCTACGAAGCGGTCTTTCCGCGCGAGCAGATGCTCGTGCTGATCTACGACGACTTCCGTGAGGACAACGAGGCGACCGTTCGCTCGGTGCTGCGCTTCCTCGGCGTCGACGAGTCGATCAAGGTCGGCTCGGTGCGGGCGAACCCGACCGTGCGCGCCCGCTCGGGGCGCCTGAACGAGCTGATCCACGCGGTCACCGTCGGGCGCGGCCCGGTCTCGCTGGCGGTCAAGGGCGCCGTCAAGGCGCTAACGCCACAGCAGGCGCGCCGGCGGGCGGTGCGCGCCGCCAAGCAGCGCGTGCTGTACGCCGAGCCGGGGCCGCCCGACGAGCGGCTGATGCGCGAGCTGCGCCGGCGCTTTGCGCCGGAGGTGTCCGCGCTGAGCGAGCACCTGGGGCGCGACCTCGTCTCGCTCTGGGGGTATGACAATCTGTCCTGAGAGTGTCTGAGCCCGGGGGAGGGCCACCGGGCATCTGCAACAATTGCGCCCGCCATGGCGAAGTCGGCTCCGCTTAGACCCCCTCGGCCGAGAGGACCGGATCGACTTCACCGGAGGACGTTGCGCGCCCGAAGATCGCCTACGTGATGGGCGCCGGGCGCAGCGGCTCGACGATCCTCGGGATCACGCTCGGCAACTGCGAGGGCGTCGTCTACGCGGGGGAGATGGACAAGTGGCTGCGGCGCGCCGGCGACCCGCCGCTCGGCGGCGAGGAGCGCGAGCGCTTCTGGCGCGCAGTACGCGAGAGCGTCGATGTCTCGCCCAGCCTGACCGGCAAGGTCGCGCGCTGCCTGGAGGCCTCCTCGGCGCCGCTTCGCCTGCGCTTCTGGGGCAACCAGCGCCGCCTGCGCGCTCCCTACCGTCGCTTCGCCGGCGAGCTGTATCGCGCGATCGCGCACGTCGCCGGCGCCACGCACATCGTCGACACCTCGCACTTCCCGCGGCGCGCGCGCGAGCTGCAGCACGTCGAGGGGATCGATCTGTACCTGCTGTTCATCGTGCGCGACCCGCAAAGCGTCGTCGCCTCATGGGATCGCGACGACGTGGTCGAGCCGCGCTTCACGATGCTGCAGACCAACGCCTACATGTGGCTGACCTACCTGATCTCGCTGTTCGTCTTCCTGCGCCACCCGCGCGAGCGTCGCCTGCTCGTCCGCCACGAGGATTTCGTCGCCGACCCGGCCGGCGTGGTGCGCGACATCCTCGACTGCATGGGCTCCACGGCCGCGCTACCGGACTTCGCCGAGCTGCGCACGGGCGTGGCCTTCCAGGGCAACCGCGTCGCCCGCTCGGAGGTCGTCTCGCTGAACGGCAGCGTCTCGCGCCCGGCGCGCATCTCGCGGGCGACGGCCGTGCTGCAGCTGCCGTGGAAGATCGTCTTCGCGCGCCTGGGACCGGTCGCCGGTGCCGCCTCGCGCCGCCGGTCACGGTGACCGAGCGCCCGCGGGTGATCTACGTGATGGGCGCCGGCCACAGCGGCTCGACGATCCTCGGTGTCGCGCTCGGCAACTGCGAGCGGGTGTTCTATGCCGGCGAGCTCGACGAGTGGCTCTTGAAGGGCAGCGGCCGCTACGGCGGGGAAGAGCGCGCGCGCTTCTGGGGGGCCGTGCGGGAGGAGATGGGAGCTGTCGAGGACGGACTGTTCGGCGATCGCGTGAACCGCCTGATCGAGCGCTCCTCGGCGCTCTTGCGGATCGACCGCCGCCTGCAGCGGCGCCGGGTGCTGGCCGGCTATCGCCGCGCGACCGAGCGGCTGTTCCACTCGATTGCGCGCGTGGCGGGCGCGAGCTACGTCGTCGACACCTCGCACTTCCCGCTGCGTGCACGCCAGCTCCAACGCCTCTCCGGCGTCGAGCTGCACCTGATCTTCCTCGTGCGCGACCCGCAGGCGGTCGTCGAGTCCAACGTGCGCGAGATCAGCCGCCACGAAGTCGCCGAGCGGCGCGTGCGCGTGCTCGGCACGAACGTCGGGCTGTGGCTGACGCAGCTGCTCTCGATCTACGTGTTCCTGCGCCAGCCGCGCGCGCGGCGGATGTTCCTGCGCTACGAGGACTTCGTCACCGATCCGCCCGGCGTGCTGCGCCAGCTGCTCGACCACGCCGGCTCGGACGCGCGGCTGCCCGATTTCGGCGCGCTCGCGGTGGGCGTCCCGCTCGAGGGCAACAGGCTGCTCGCGGCCGAGACGATCTCGATCCAGGCGCCGCGCGCGCCCCTCGCGCGCCCCTCGCGTCTGACGAGCGTGCTGCAGGGGCCTTGGCAGGCTGCGCTCGCGTGCCTGCGCCCGGTGGCACGGCCCGCCGCGCAAGGGCGCGAGTCTCGCCCGCGCAAGTCGCAGCCGCGCGGCGGGGAGCAGTAGGCCGTGCATCCGCTGCGGCGGACGATGGCCTTCCTCGGCCGGCGGCTCGGTCGCCCGGAGCTGCTCGCGGCCGTGTACGCGCCGGCACGCCAGGCGCAACTGGAGGAGGTCGGCATCGCGGCGGTGCTCGCTGCCGCGCTCGCGCCGGACGCGACCTATGTGGACGTTGGCACCAACCGCGGGCAAGTGCTCGCCGAGGCGGTCCGCGTCGCGCCGCAGGGGAAGCACATCGCGTTCGAGCCGATCCCGGCACTGGCGGCGGAGGTGCGGCGGCGCTTCCCGCAGGTCGACTGCCGCGGGCTGGCGATCTCTGCGCAGCGCGGGCAGGCAGAGTTCTGCCACTTCCGCAAGCTCGACGGCTGGAGCGGGCTGCGCCGCAGCCGCGAGATCAGCGACGAGCGCGGCGACCCCGAGTTCATCGCCGTGCAGGTCTCGACGCTCGACGAGGAGCTCGCCGGCGTCGAGCCGGCCGTGCTGAAGATCGACGTCGAGGGTGCCGAGCTGGAGGTGCTGCAAGGCGCGCGTGCGCTGCTCTCGCGCGCCCGTCCGCTGGTCGTCTTCGAGCACGTCAACAGCGCGGCGGCAATCTACGAGGCACCGGCGGCCGCGCCGTGGGACCTACTCGACGAGCTCGGCTACGAGGTCTTCGCCGTCACCGGCGAGGGCCCGATCGGGCGCGCCGCGTTCGCGGCCAACGAGACGGTCGTCAACTGGCTGGCGCGGCCGGTTCGGGACCCAGCGCCGCGGCCGGCGCCGTAGTCACGCCCACGGCGAAGGGCGCGGTCGCGCTGCCCTGGTTCTGGGCGTCGCCGGCGATACGCACGCGCAGCGTCGCCGAGGTCGCGCTCTCGAACACGTGCGAGAGCGTGAACGTGCCGTCGGGGTTGACCGTCGCCGTGGCGATCGGGTGAAAGCCGAAGCCGGAGGTGCCGCGGCGGTCGAGATACACGGTCGTGCCCGCTCGTGCCGGTGTGACGCTGCCCGAGATCGCGAGCGCTTCGCCTGCGGCGACCGTCGCCGGGGGCGGCGGCGCCAGCGCGAGCACGTAGCGAACGCCCTCGAACAGGACGGCGGACCGTGCGCTCGCGTCGCTGACCTCGTAGTAGGTGCTCTGCTGCGGGGACTGGACGAACTGGTAGCTGCCCGCTTCGTCGGTCGTGGTCGTCGCAACCGCCGCGAATGAGCCGCCCGCGGTGCGCGCCAGCAGCGTCACGGTCTGCCCGGCGCCGCCCGCTGCCACGCCGCTGAGCGTGACGCTCTGACCGAAGGAGATCGGGTCGGCGGAGGCGAGGATCGTCAGCTGCGGGTTCTGCTGCTGGGCGACCGTGTAGGTGAGCGCTTCGGAGACGCCCGGAGCGTTCGCGCCCTTCGGGTGGGCGAGCACGCGCACCTTTGCTTCGCCAGGGATCCTGAAGCCGTGGCTGATCGAGAAGCTGCCGTCGACGACGTTGCCGTAGGCGATCGTGCGCCACTGTTCACCGTCGGCCGGATAGGAGATCTGCAGCGCGACGCGCGCGCCGGCGCCCGCCGGGGCGACAGTGCCGGTGAACGTCGCCCTGCTGCGCCGCGCGAGGCGGGTGTGCCCGTGCACGCTTCGAGGGCAGCGCCGTCGGCGCCGCGGCTTCGGTCGGGCTCGGTGCGTTCAGCGTGACGACCGGGGCGACGCGCACGGCCGTGTGCGCGCCGTGACGGCCGAGCCGCACGCGGAAGACCGTGTTGGCCTGCAGCGTCACCGGGGCAAGCTGGTAGGAGCCGTCGGCTTCGGTGCTGGCCGTCCCGAGCGCCGCGAAGGCGCGCGGGACACCGCCGCCGCGCTGGGTCTGTTCGATGCTCACCTGGCGGCCGCCGCCGGCGCTCGCGGCCGCGGCGCTGCCGGGTTCGCTCGTCGACGGGCAGCTGACCTTGCCGAAGACGGTCACCGCTTCTCCGGCCGTGATGCTGGCCGCACTCGTCTCGATCGTCACGCTGCATCCGCGGGTCGAGGCTGCGGGGGCCGAAGGAGCCGAGGGTGAGGAGCTCGTGGAGCCTTCAGTGGCTGTGCCCGAGCGTTCGTGTCGCGCCGCCCGTTCCTGGGCGCGCGTGGCCTTGCGCTGCTCTCGTTCGGCTTGGCGTTCGGCGCGCGCTGCGGCGCGTTCTTCACTGCGGGCCGCGCGCTGCGCTTCGCGTTCCTGCGCGAGCGCTTCGCGTTCGGCGGCACTGCGCGAAGCGGCCACGGCGTGCGCGGCATGCCTGGCGTGAGCAGCGGCCTGGGCCGCGAGCGGTGCCGCGCCGCAGAGGCCGGCGGTTGAGCTGAGCGCTGCGATCGTGAGAAGGGTCGCGCGCGGCGACCGGGAGAGCTTTTTTGGCACGGGCCGTCCTTGTCTCGAAAGCCGGATCTGGTCTCGGGTAGTCGCTTCGCCTCTTCTATCGGCAGCGGTGCGGGCACGCTTGACAGCACACTGCCGGCGTTAGACTTTCGTGCCATGGCAGCTGAAGCGGACCGATCGGCTGTCGTGCGCGAGCCCACGCACGGGCGGCTGCCGGATTTCTTCGTCGTGGGCCACGCCAAGAGCGGGACCACCGCGCTATACGAGATGCTCAGGCGCCAGCCGGGCGTGTTCATGCCCGACGTGAAGGAGCCGTGGTTCTTCGTGCCCGAGCTGCGCTTGAGCCGCCGGCGTCTGGAGGACGCCAAGCACCCGAACACGCTGGAGGACTACCTCGCGCTGTTCGCGCCCGCCCGGCCCGACCAGGCGGTCGGCGAGGCGACGTCCTCCTACCTGCTCTCCGAGACGGCCGCTGCGCGGATCGCCGAGCTCGCGCCCGACGCGCGCATCGTCGCGATCCTGCGCGAGCCGGCGAGCTTCCTGCGCTCGCTGCACCTGCAGTTCGTGCAGACCCACGTCGAGACCGAGACCGACCTGCGCAAGGCGCTCGAGCTGGAGCCGCTGCGCCGCGAAGGCAAGGCGATCCCGCCGAACTCGACCCGCCCGCAGGCGCTGCTCTACTCCGAGCACGTGCGCTACGCCGAGCAGCTGCGCCGCTACGAGGCCGTATTCCCGCGCGAGCAGATGCTCGTGCTGATCTACGACGACTTCCGCGCCGACAACGAGGGGACGGTGCGCCGGGTGCTCGATTTCCTCGGCGTCGAGCAGCGCGCTCCGGTGCAGGCGCTCGAGGCCAACCCGACCGTGCAGGCGCGGATACCGCGCGTGCGCGAGCTCGCGCGCACGCTCTCGAACGGGCGCCAGCCCGGTGCGCGCAGGGCGCGCCGGACGATCAAGGCGCTGACGCCGCGCTGGCTGCGCAGGCGCGCGCTGCGCGCCACCGAGCAGGCCATGATGAGCACGCGGGTGGCGCCAGTCGACGAGCGCCTCGCCGCCGAGCTGCGCGCCCGCTACAAGGGCGAGGTGGTGGCCGCCGGCGAATATCTGGATCGCGACCTCGTTACGCTTTGGGGCTATGACGGCATCGGCTGATCCTCGAGCTGCCGCGCGGGGTCAGGCCGGCGCCGCGCCAGCTCAGCAGAGCGCCGCGGCGGGAGCCGCGCACGGCGCGATCGACCCGCGGGTGCCCGACTTCTTCATCGTCGGGCACCCCAAGTGCGGCACGACGGCGCTGTACGAGATGCTGCGCGACCACCCGCAGATCTTCATGCCCGAGCTGAAGGAGCCGTGGTTCCTCGCCGACGACATGGCCGCGCGCTTCCAGCCGCCGCGCTCGGCCGAGCCGCCGGAGACGCTCGAGCAGTATCTGCAGCTGTTCACCGCGGCACAGCCGGGCCAGCACATCGGCGAGGCGTCCTCCTCCTACCTGCTGTCGAGCACGGCGGCCGAGCGGATCGCGCAACTGCGCCCGGACGCGCGCATCGTCGCGATCCTGCGCGAGCCGGCCAGCTTCCTGCGTTCGCTGCACATCCAGCTGCTGCGCACGCACGTCGAGTCGCAGAAGAGCTTCGCCAAGGCGATCGCGCTCGAGCCGGCGCGCCGCGCGGGCAGGCGCATCCCGCGCCGCTCGCACCGCCCGCAGCTGCTGCTCTACTCCGATCACGTCCACTACGTCGAGCAGTTGCGCCGCTACCACGCCGCGTTCGGCCCCGAGCAGGTGCTGGTGCTGATCTACGACGACTTCCGCGCCGACAACGAGGGCACGGTGCGCACCGTGCGCCGCTTCCTCGGCGTCGAGCAGGACGTGCCGATCGAGGTCACCGACGCCAATCCGACGGTCAAGGCGATGCGCTCGCAGCAGCTCGACGAACTCGTCAACGTCGTCTCGGTCGGCCGCGGCCCGGTCTCGAGCGCGCTCAAGGCCGCTCTGAAGGCGGTCACCTCGAGCGGCCTGCGCGAGCGCGCGCTGGGCGTGACCCAGCGCCACGTCGTGATGGGTCGCCCGCAGCCGGTCGACGAGCAACTGATGCTCGACCTGCGCCGGCGCTTCAAGGGCGAGGTCGAGGCGATCAGCGAGTACCTCGATCGCGATCTCGTGACCCTCTGGGGTTATGACCGCCTCGACTGAGGCCGGCCGACTGGACAGCGAGGCCGGCGCACCGCTCGGCGACCGCTGGCGGGAGCGGGCCCTGCGCGAGCAGCGCGCCGCGATGCCGCACGGCGAGGTGGCGCTCACGTGCTCGGCGCCGTTTGACACGGGCGGCCTGGGACGGCACCTGAGCGAGCTCGCGGGGGCGCTACGCGCCGTCAACGAGCGCCCGCCGATCTGCATCAGCGGCGATCGTCCGGCGCGGGACTCGCTCGAAGGAGAGTCCCGTGCGGCGCGCGGGGATGTTCGCATCCCGAGCTGGGGGCGCCTGCTGAGTGGTCTTCCGCTGATCTCACCTGGATTGCGCACCTGGGCCTACATGAGCGAGTTCGACACGATGAGCGCGCGGAGCCTGCCACGCGCCGAGCACCTGATCGCCTTCAACGGGCAGGCGCTGAGGCAACTGCGGGCGGCGAAGAACGGTGGCTACGAGTCGCTCGCGCTCGCCGCCGCCAACTCGCACATGCAGCAGGTGATCGAGCAGCACGAGCTCGCACGGAAGCGCTACCCGCTCGAGGGCTCGTGGGCCTCGCGGATGCTCGCGCGCAACCTCGCCGAGTACGCGGCGGCCGACCGCATCTACTACGCGAGCGATTACATCCGCGACTCCTTTCTGACGCGCGGCGTGGCCGAGCAGCGCCTGGTGCGCTTCCCGCTGACGCCGGCGCCGCGCTTCGTGCCGGACCCGGCACGGGGCGAGCGGGCAGGCGGTGGCCCAGGCGGCGGCACTGCTCCTGCCCGCGGCTCGGCAGGGCGCTTTGAGATCGTCTACGTGGGCAGCCTGGCCGTGCACAAGGGCGTTCCGCTGCTGATCGACGCCGTGCGCAGGCTGCCTCACGAGGACATCCGCCTGCGCCTCATCGGCGGCTGGGGAACGCGCGGGATGCGCCGCTTCGTGCAGGCCGCGTGCGCGGCGGACGGGCGCATCGCGGTCACGCCGGGCGACCCGCTGCCGCACCTGCGCGAGGCGGCGCTGTGCGTGCACCCGGCGTACGAGGACGGCTTCGCCTACGCACCCGCCGAGGCGCTGGCCTGCGGCGTGCCGGTGATCGTCAGCGAGGACACGGGGATGAAGGAGCTGATCGACTCGCCGCGCCACGGGCTGACGCTGGCGACGGGCGACCTCGAGGCGCTCACGCAGGCGATCGAGGCGGCCTATCGAGGCGAGATCCTCGCCGGCTGAGGGGCGCGAGCCGGTGCTGCGCGTCGCCGTCGTCGGCGTCTCGACGGACCCCGTCACGTGCGGCGTGCGCGACCACGCGACGCTGCTCGCCCGCGCGCTCGGCGAGCGCGGCGCGTCATGCTCGCTGCACTGGCTCTCGCGCGAGCAGAGCTCGTGGAGCGGCTCGCGCCGCGAGTTCGGCGCGTGGACGGCCGCGCTCGGCGAGGAGCTCGCGGCCTCGCGCCCGGACGCGGTCCTGCTGCACTACTCGGCCTTCACGTACTCCTTTCGCGGCGTGCCGCTGTTCGTGCCGGCCGTACTCGCGGCCGTGCGCCGCTCGGGGGCACCGCTGCTCACCTTGCTGCACGAGTACGCCTATCCGTGGGGCCGCGCCGGCCTGCGCGGGGCTGTCTGGTCGCTGACCCAGCGGGCCTTCCTGATCGAGCTGGCGCGCTCCTCGGCGGCGCTGATCGTGACGGCCGACTTCCGCGCAGCCCAGCTCGCCTCGCGGCGCTGGCTACCCGCCCGGCCGATCGCGGTCGCGCCGGTCTTCTCGAACCTGCCCGAGCACTCCCGTGCGCCCGGGGCGGAGCCGGCCGGGGATGGCACCGGCGGCGGCGAAACGCCGACCCTCGGCCTGTTCGGCTACGGCGCCGAGGGGACGGAGGTGGAGCTCGCGCTCGACGCGCTGCGGCTGCTGCGCGAGCAGGGCCGCGACGTCGAGCTGCGGCTGCTCGGCGCCCCTGGGGCCGATTCGGACGCCGGGCGCGCGTGGGGCGCCGGAGCGGCTGCACGTGGGGTGGAGGCGGCGCTGTCGTTCACGGGCTTGCTGCCCGCGCAGGAGCTGGCCGACGCGCTCGCCGCCTGCGACGCGCTTCTGTTCGCCGACTCCTCGGGGCCGACCTCGCGCAAGACGACGCTCGCGGCGTCGCTCGCCTCGGGCAGTCCGCTCGTGGCGATCGACGGGCCGCGGCGCTGGCAGGCGCTGGCCGATGCGGGAGCGGCGCGGATCGTTGAGCCGAGCGCCCGGGCGCTGGCCGACGCGCTCGCGCAGCTACTCGACGACGGCGCCGAACGCGAGCGGATCGGCGAGCGAGGGCGTGCGTTTGCGCGTGAGCAGATGAGCGTCGAGCAGCAGCGCTCAGGCGGTCGCCCAGTTGCTGCGCGCGACCCTGTAAGCCTCGCCCAGCGCCTCGACATGGCGCTCGCGCGAGAACGTCGCGGCAACCATCTCCCGCCCGGCCTCGCCCATCGCGGCCTGACGTGCCGGATCTGCGAGCAGCTCCTCCAGCGCAGCGGCCAGCGCCGCCGCATCGCCGGGCTTCACGCCCAGCCCGTTGACCCCGTCCTGCAGCCAGTCGGGGATCCCGCCGGTAACGCTGGCGACGACGGGCCGCCCGGCGGCGAGCGCCTCGATCCCGACGAGCCCGAACGGCTCGGGCCAGACGGACGGAAGCGCGACGACGGACGCTTCGGCGAGCTCGCGGGCGAGCTGCTCGGAGTCGAGCCAGCCGGTGAACGAGACGCGCCGCTCCACGCCGAGCCGCCGCGCGAGCCGGCGCATCGCCTCCAGTCGCACGCCGTCGCCGCAGATCACGAACTCGGCGTCGACGGAGCGCGCGGCGCGGATCAGCACGGCGACGCCCTTGGGCGTGACGATCCGCCCGGCGAACACGACGCGCCGGCGCCGCTCGTACCCGGCTCCGCTGAGCGGCTCCATCGTCGTGAACAGCGGCACGATGCGGCGGCGATGCACACCGTTGATCGCCAGGTGACGGTCGATCGCGCTCGAGTACGACACGACCAGGTCGGCACTGCGCAGCGCGTCGCGTCCGCGCTCGGCGCGTCCGTAGGAAGCTGGCAGCCAGCGTGGGTCGCGCGTGTGCGCGCAGCCGCGCAGCAGCAGGTTGGGCACGCAGCCGGGGCCGTGCGCGCGCGTGCATTCCTGACCCGGGCGGAAGTAGTGCACGCCTGACGTGCACGCCGTGTAGCCGTGCAGGCTGATCACGACGGGAGCCTCTGCGCGCATCAGCGCGAGCACGTCGGGGTCTTCGTACTGGTGCAGATGGATCAGCTCGGGGTGCGAGGCGAGCGCGTCGCCGAGCCGCTGCAGCGGCGAAGCCGTGGCGTCGAACAGGCGGGGGCTGTGGTGCAACTCGACACCGGGCACGTCGGCCTGCTCGTCGATCCGCGCGGCTGCGGCCGTCACGCGCAGTCCGGCGCGGGCGAGCGCTTCGGCGCTCGTCATCGCGTGCGTGGCCACGCCGCCGTCGCGCGTCCAGCGCGGCGTGACGATCAGCACCCTGCGCGGCTGTCCCTCGCTCATGCCCGTCCGCGCTCGCGCTCGCGCCCCCGCGTCCGCCGCGCGATCCCGGCGCGGATCGCCGCCGCGAATTCGCCGGCGCGCGTGTCGTAGGAGAGCTCCTCGCGCAGCGCCGAGCGGTCGAACGTGCGCGGGGCGCCGCTCGCCTTGGCCTGGGCCAGCTCGCTGACGACGGCCTTCATCGCCTGCTCGTCATCAGGCTCCATCAGCCACACGCCGGGCTTGCCCTCGAGGTAGTCCCAGTTCTCGCCGCTCGGCACGGCGGCGAGGATCGGGCGGTCGGTGATCAGGTACTCGTACGTCTTCGCCGAGATGCGCCCGCCGCGCGATCCGTCGGGGCGGCGGGGGAGCGTGATGAACAGGAGGTCGGCGCGGGCGAGCATCGACGGAACCTGCTCGTGCGGGGCCGGCCCGAGCACGCGCACGACCTGCTGCACGCCGGCTGCCGCGAGCGCGCGCTGCACGACGTCCTCGGGGTAGGGATTGCCGTAGAGGACGAGCTGCAGCCGTCCCGCCCACTCGGGATGCTCGGCGATCGCGGCGAGCATCGCGCGGCCGAGCACGGCGGGCGAGGAGGTGCTCGGGTCGAGCGCGATCAGCTCGTGGCGGCCGAGGCGCGTCCACGCCTCGTAGGCGCGCTTGAGCGGACCGGCTTCTGTGTCCTGGCCGATCAGCGCCCACCAGCCGGACATCGCGCCGACATAGGCGATCTCGAACCCCTCGGTGGCCGCGTGCCCCGGCGCGCTCGCCTGCCCGGGCGCGTAGCGGGCGGGGTCGGCGCCGTAGCGGACGAGCCGCATCCGCTCGCGCACATCCGCGGGCTGGCGCGCCCGCACGGACTCGAGGTTGGTCTGCGACACGTACACCGTCTGATCGCCCGAGCGCGCGTAGAGGTCCTCGAGCGCGCGCGCCAGGCGGTGGTGCAGCGCGCTGGGGAACTCCGGGTGCATGTCGGTGCACGTCGGTGAGTCGTCGAGGTTGAGGATCAGCGGCAGTCCGGTCAGGCGCCGCAGCGCGACGCCGGCGAGCCCGGCCGAGTAGGGCATCATGAAGACGACGATCGCCTCGGGCCGGCGTTCACGCACCAGGCGCCGTGCGGCTTTGATCGCCGGCAGCACCCAGAAGATCGAGTCGTCGGGCCACACGAACAGCTCGATCAGCTTGCTCAGGCGCAGTCGCCGAAGCGCCGCCAGCAGGCGCCCCGGGCGCCGGCTGCGAACGACCTCGACGCGCAGCGTCCGAGCGTCCGTCGTCGCGCCGTCCACCGGCTGCGCTGCAGGCATCGCAGCCTCAGCAGCGCCACTGGGCGGCTGCTCAGCCTCGGCCGCGACGGGTTGCTCGGCCTCGGTCACGACGGTCACGTCCCACTCGGCGGACAGCCGCGTCAGCAGCGCGCTTGCGCGAATCGCCGTCGGCGTGGTCGCGGGAGCGAAGGACTGGGAGATGCACAGCAGCGCGGGCCGGGGCATGGGCAAGCCAACCTACCAGCGAGATTCTGATGTCAACCCGGGCCGCACGGCTGTCCACGCGACACTATGTTGCGCGCATGTGCGGAATCGCGGGCAGCACGAAAGACCCCGGCGCGGAGGACGTGCGTGCGATGTGCGCGACGCTGCGCCACCGCGGACCGGACGACGAGGGCATCCACGCCGACGCCCGCAGCGGGGTGAGCATCGGCGCGCGGCGCCTGTCGATCATGGACATCGACGGTGGCCATCAGCCGTTGTGCAACGAGGATGGGAGCGTGTGGGTCGCGTTCAACGGCGAGATCTACAACCAGGCGAGGCTGCGCGAGGACCTGCGCCGACGCGGGCACTTCTTCTCGACGAGCGGCGACACGGAGGTGCTGGTGCACCTGTACGAGGAGTACGGCGAGGCAATGGTGCATGCGCTGGAGGGGATGTTCACGTTCGCCGTGTGGGACGAACGCCATGGGCGGCTGCTGCTCGCGCGCGACCGCTTCGGCGAGAAGCCGCTGTTCCTGCACGAGCAGGGCGGCGAGCTGCTGTTCGCCTCCGAACTGACGTCGCTGCTGCAGGTTCGTCCGCAGCTGCGCGAGCTCGACCCGGCGGCGATCGACGCGTTCTTCGTGTTCGCCTACGTCCCGGGCCCGGGCACGATCGTGCCGGGCGTGCGCCAGCTGCCGCCGGGGCACATGCTCAGCTGGGAGCGCGAGCTGGGCTGCAGCGAGCGCAGCTGGTGGTCGCCGCCGGAGCAGGCCGTGGCGCGGCGCGACTCGCTCGCCTCGATCGCGGCCGAGGCGAAGCTGCTGTTCGAAGAGGCCGTGCGCACGCGTCTGGTGGCCGACGTGCCCGTGGGGGTGTTCCTCAGCGGCGGCGTCGACTCGACGCTCGTCGCGGCCGTCGCCGCGCAGGAGTCCTCGACGCGGCTGCAGACGTTCACGGTCGGCTACGACATCGGCGGCGTCAACGAGACCGAGCGCGCGCGGATCGTCGCTGAGCGGCTGGGAAGCGAGCACCACGAGGTCACGCTGACGCAGGCCGACGTGGCCGAGCGCGCGCCGTTCGTGCTCTCGCGCATGGACCAGCCGCTGGGCGATCGCGCGACGCTGCCGTTGAACGCGCTGTCCGAGTTCGCGCGACCGCGCGTGACGGTCGCGCTCGGCGGCGAGGGTGCGGACGAGCTGTTCGGCGGCTATCCGCGCTATCGCTGGATCGAACGCGCGCGGCGCGTGCAGGCGGCGCTGCCCGGCCCGGCGCTCGGCTCGCTCGGCTGGGCGCTGCGCCGTTCGGCCGGCTGGGCGCCGGCGGCGCGCGCGTCCAGGCGTCTCGCACCGACGCCCGTGCTCGAGCGCAACCTCGACTGGGTCACGAGCGAGCGCCGCCATCGGCGTGCGGCGCTGTACGGGCCGCGCTTGGCAGAGCTCGACGGCGGGCGCGTGCTCGGCGATCTGGCGGCCTGCGCGGGGGAGCTCAACGGCGGTCCGGCGGCGCGCTGGCTGATGCACCTGGACCAGCGCCACTACCTGCCGGACGACGTGCTCGTGAAGACCGATCGCGCGAGCATGCTCGAGTCGCTGGAGATCCGCACGGTCTTCCTGCACGCCGGCCTGGCCGAGCTGGCCGGCTCGCTGGACACCTCGGTGCATCTGGCCGGCGCGGGCAAGGCGCTCGTGCACGAGATGCTGCCGGCCGGCCTCTTGCCGGAGCGTCGCGGCGGCACGTATCGCAAGACCGCCTTCAGGGTGCCCGCGGCGGAGTGGCTGCGCGGTCCGCTCGCGCCGGCGATGCAGCGTCAGCTCGAATGTGGCGCGATCTACGAGCAGGGCTACTTCGATCGCCAGGCCGTCGGGCGGCTGGTGGCGGAGCACGCGACGGCGGGCTGCGACCACAGCGATCAGCTCTGGCCCCTGCTGTCGCTGGGGCTGTGGGCCGACCGCTTCCATGGGCTCGACGACGCCTAGGCGCGCGACGGGTCCCCGGCCCGGCGGGTCGCCGTGCCTGCTGATCCTCACGCCCGACTTCCCGCCGGCGCCGGGCGGCATCCAGGTCGTCGCCCACCGGCTGGCCAGCGGTCTGCAGGGCTTCGACACGACGGTCGTGGCGCCCGACGCACCGGGCGCGGCGCGCTTCGACGCCGAGAGCGGCGTGCGCACGCGCAGGGTGCACGGCGGCGGTGCGCTACGTGGTGGGCGCAACGCGCTGCTCAACGCGGTCGCGCTTGCGCACGGCGTATCGCTGCGCCCGCACGTGACGCTGAGCATGCACATCGCGGCGAGCCCGGCCGCGGCCGGGCTCGCCCGCGCGACGGGAGCGCGCACGGTGCAGTACTTCCACGCCGAAGAGATCGGCGCCAAGCCGCGGCTGGCGAAGTTCGCCGCAGAACGCGCGGACGCGTCGATCGCGGTCAGCGAGTACACGGCCGGCCTGGTCGCGGCGACCGGCGCGGCGGTGCACGGCCTGCACGTGATCGGCAACGGCACGGACGTGCCCGAGGACGCGAGCCCGCTCGAGGAGGTGCGCCCGACGATCCTCACGATCGCGCGGATCGAGGAGCGCTACAAGGGGCACGACACGATCGTGCGGGCGCTGCCGCTGGTGCTCGCCAAGGTGCCCGACGCGCAGTGGGTCGTGATCGGCGAGGGCTCGCTGCGCCCGGGCCTGGAAGCGCTGGCGGCCTCCTACGGCGTGTCGCAGGCGATCCGCTTCCTCGGCGCGGTCCCCGACGAGCAGCGCAACCTGTGGCTGCGCCGCGCGCATCTGCTGGCGATGCCGAGCCGGCTGCCGGCGGGCGGTTTCGCGGGCGAGGGCTTCGGCATCGTCTACCTCGAGGCCGGCGCGTACGGCAAGCCGGTCGTGGCGGGCAATGTCGGTGGCGCGCTCGACGCGGTGCGCGACGGCGAGACGGGCCTGCTCGTGGACCCGACCGACCCGCTGCTCGTGGCCGAGGCGATCACGCGCCTGTTGCTCGGCCGCGAGCTCGCGCGAGGCCTCGGCGCAGCGGGGCGACGCCACGCGCTGGCGCACACCTGGCCGCACGTTGTCGGTCGTGTCGAAGCTGTCCTGCTCGCGCAGTTGGACGCTCGATGAGGGTCCTCTACGTCAACCACACGGCGATGGTCAGCGGCGGCGAGCGCTCGCTGCTGGACCTGCTCGGTGCGCTGCCGCCCGAGCAGGTGCAGGCGCGACTGGCTGCGCCGCGCGGGGCGCTGCAGGACCGGGCGCGCGAGCTCGGCGTGCCGTGCACAATGCTCACGGGCACGTCGGGCAGCCTGCGACTGCATCTGCTGCACACGCCGGTGGCACTGACCGAGATGACGCTGGCGGCGGCCCAGGTGAGCCGTGCGGTGGCACGCCATGAGATCGAGCTGATCCACGCGAACTCGATCCGCGCGGGCATCGTGCTCGGGCTGGCGCGTCGCTCGCCGCTGCCCGGGCTTCGCCTCCCGCGCGCGGTTGGAAGCATCGTGCACGTGCGCGACTGCCTGCCGCCGGGCGCCGCGAGCACGGCGACGCTGCGGCTGATCGCGGCGACGGCGAGCACGGTGATCGCCAACTCGGCGTACACGGCCGAGTCGGTGCGCGCAAGGGCGCCGCGGGCGCGGCTGCAGGTCGTGCACAACCCGGTCGACCTGGCGCGCTTTGACCTGGACGCGCTCGACCGCGCGAGCGCCCGCGCGCTGCTGGGCGAGGCCGGACAGCGGCGCGTGCTGCTCGGCGTGGTCGCTCAGCTGAGCCCGTGGAAGGGTCAGGACACGGCGATCGAAGCGCTCGGGGCGCTTCAGCGCAAGGGGATCGACGCGCAACTGCTGTTGATCGGCTCGGCCAAGTTCGTCGAGCGCGCGACGCGCTTTGACAACGAGGCCTACGTGTCGGCGCTGCACGAGCTGGCCCGGCGCGAAGGCGTGTCCGAGCGCATCTCGTGGCTGGGCGAGCGCGAGGACGTGCCGGCGCTGATGCGCGCGCTTGACGTGCTGCTGCTGCCGTCGTGGGAGGAGCCGTTCGGGCGAGCCGTGGTCGAGGCGATGGCGCTCGAAGTTCCGGTGATCGCGACCGACGTGGGCGGCCCGGCGGAGATCGTCACGGACGGCCGCGAGGGCTACCTGCGCGCGCCGCGCGACGCCGGCGCGTGGGCGCAGGCGATCGAGCTGCTGCTCGAGGATCCGGCCCGCGCACGCGCGTTCGGCGCCGCCGGACGGCGTCGCGTCGAGCAGGAGTTCACGCTGGAGCGCCACGTGAGGGCGACGCTCGACGTCTACTCGGCGGTCCACTCCGAGGTGAAGCGGCGACTCTGACGCAGCGCGGGCACGTAGGTGTAGTCGATCCGTGCGCGCTCCTTGACGACACGCGCGGGGTTGCCGACGGCCACGGCGTAGTCGGGCACGTCGCGTGAGACGACCGAGCCGGTCCCGATCACGGCGTAGTTGCCGATGCTCACGCCCGGCATCACGATGATTTTGTGCGGGAGCCACGCGTGGTGGCCGATCGAGATGAAGCTTCGCTCGGCCTTGAACGTCGGATCGTCGACGTAGTGCTGCGCGGTGAACAGGTCGGCGTCGTTGAGCAGCACGTTGCGACCGATCGTGACCTGACCGTAGGATTCGATCATCGTGCGCCCGGCGATCTTCGTCCCGCTGCCGACGCTGACCTTGCTCGGCACGCGCATCCACACGCGCGGGCCGATCCATGCGCCGTCCTCGATCTGCGCTCCGAGTGCCCGCCATGCGCCCACGCGTCCGTCGGGGCCGAGCATCCTGCGGTAGGCGTAGTAGCTCATCAGGCGCCGCAGCCGGCCGCTGCGCCGGCCGAGCGCGAGCAGCAGGGCCTGCGTCGAGCGCCTGCGCGCGCGTCCCAGGCGCTGCAGGGCGCCGGGCGAGAGCTTCGTCGAGGGGAACGCGGCGAGCGTCGCCTCGTACTTGGCACGGGCGACCGTCTCGGGCTCGCCCTCGGGCGATTCGCCGTCGGGTGCCTGTCGCGCGCGAACGAACTGCTCGACTGACACGTCTGCGCCGATCGCGTTGAGCACGCTGCCGATGTCCCGGTAGAGGCCGCTGCCGGCCTCGGGCACGCCCTCGGCGACCTCGTCGATCTGCAGCGAGACGCTGCCGCCGGCATACACCTTGACCCGCAGCGAGCCTGACTCGCGCAGTTCGCCAAGCCGCGCAACCGCAGCTGTGAAGTCGTCTAGCGGCGCGTACATTGCTTGCTCCCCGGCCGAGCAGTGTACCCGCACAATCTTGCAAAAGCGGCATTTGCACCCTAATGTTGCAGGGGGGTCGGGGACTTGACAGCGCATGAGACGTGCAGCTTGCAGCTCTGGACGCCAACCGATACGCAAGGCAACTTCGAGTCAGGGTCAGCTAGCACGGATGCCCACCACCTATCCCACATACCACCTCCCTCACCTGCGCACGCTCGAGGCCGAGGCGGTCCAGGTGATGCGCGAGGTCGCGGCCGAGTTCGAGCGCCCGGTGCTGCTGTTCAGCGGCGGCAAGGACTCGATCGTGCTGCTGCGCCTGGCCGAGAAGGCCTTCCGCCCGGGTCCGTTCCCGTTCCCGGTGATGCACGTCGACACGGGGCACAACTTCCCGGAGGCGATCGAGTTCCGCGATCGGCGCATCGCAGGAAATCGGCGAGCGGCTGATCGTGGCGAGCGTGCAGGACTCGATCGACCAGGGTCGCGTGGTCGAGGAGAAGGGGCCGCGCGCCTCGCGCAACGGGCTGCAGACGGTGACGCTGCTCGACGCGATCCGTGAGCACGGCTTCGACGCGGCTTTCGGCGGCGCGCGGCGCGACGAGGAGCGCGCACGGGCAAAGGAGCGCGTGCTGTCCTTCCGCGACGAGTTCGGTCAGTGGGAGCCCCAGCGCCAGCGTCCGGAGGTGTGGTCGCTGTACAACGCGCGCCTGCACAAGGGCGAGCACGCGCGTGTGTTCCCGATCTCCAACTGGACGGAGCTCGACGTGTGGCAGTACATCGCCGAGGAGGGGTTGGAGGTGCCGTCGATCTACTTCGCCCACGAGCGCGAGGTGTTCGAGCGCGACGGGATGCTCTACGCGGTCAGCCCGTTCGTGCAGATGATCGAGGGCGAGCTGCCGTTCTCGGCGACCGTGCGCTACCGCACGGTCGGCGACATGAGCTGCACGGGGGCCGTGGAGTCGGCCGCCGCTACGCTCGAGCAGGTCGTCGCGGAGATCGCGGCCACGGAGGTCACGGAGCGGGGGCAGACGCGTGCGGATGACCGCGTCACCGAGGCGGCGATGGAGGATCGCAAGCGTCAGGGCTATTTCTGATGAAGATTTTCATTATTAAATTTCAATTCGAAGAAGATTGCTGGGACGGTGTGCTTGTGAGCGGCGACCAGCACAGCAACGGCAACGTGCCCGGGGCCGCGGTTGGGTCAGGGCGGACGGCGACGGCCACGGCGAGCGGCGCGGAGGGTGCGCGCGAGCTGTTCCGGCGGCTGTCCGAGCGCCCGGCAGACCTGCTGCGCTTCGCCACGGCCGGCTCGGTCGACGACGGCAAGAGCACGCTGATCGGGCGCCTGCTGTACGACTCCAAGCAGGTGCTGACCGACCAGCTCGAGCACGTCGAGCAGACGAGCCAGCGGATGGGGCACGACTTCCTCGACCTCTCGCTGCTGACCGACGGGCTGCGCGCCGAGCGCGAGCAGGGGATCACGATCGACGTCGCCTACCGCTACTTCGCCACGGCGCAGCGGCGCTTCATCATCGCCGACACGCCTGGCCACGAGCAGTACACGCGCAACATGGTCACGGGCGCCTCGACGGCCGACCTGGCGATCGTGCTGGTCGACGCGCGCAAGGGGGTGATCGCGCAGTCCAAGCGTCACGCCTTCATCAGCTCGCTGCTGGCGATCCCGCACGTCGTCGTGTGCGTCAACAAGATGGACCTCGTCGACTACGACGAGGCCGTGTTCGAGCAGATCGTCGAGGAGTTCGACAGCTTCGCTGCGCGCCTGGAGATGAAGGACGTGACGTTCATCCCGATCTCGGCGCTGCACGGCGACAACGTCGTCGAGCGCTCCGAGAAGATGCCCTGGTACGAAGGCCCGCCGCTGCTCTACCACCTTGAGCACGTGCACATCGCCTCCGACCGCAACCTGATCGACGTGCGCTTCCCCGTGCAGTGGGTGATCCGCCCGCCGGCCTCCAGCGTGGCCGACTACCGCGCCTACGCAGGCCAGGTCGCCGGCGGCGTGATGCGCGCGGGCGACGAGGTCGTCGTGCTGCCCGGCGGCCAGCGCTCGACGATCGCCGGGATCGACACCTTCGAGGGCCCGGTGGCGGAGGCGTTCCCGCCGATGTCGGTGGCCGTGCGCTTGGCCGACGACATCGACGTCGGCCGCGGCTCGACGATCGTCCGTCCGCAGAACCAGCCGACCGTGGCCAGCCGCTTCGAGGCGCTGCTCTGCTGGATGTCCGAGCGCCCGCTGGAGAAGCACCGCCGCTACATCGTCAAGCACACGACGCGCACGGCGCTGGTCGGTGGCATCGATGTGCGCTACCGGATCGACGTGGAGACGCTGCACCGCGACGGCAGCGCCTCGACGCTCGAGCTCAACGACCTCGGCCGCGTGCAGATGGAGCTGAGCGCGCCGCTCGTGTTCGACTCCTACCGGCGCAACCGCACGACCGGCTCCCTGATCGTGATCGACCAGGCGACCAACGAAACGGTCGCGGCTGGCGTGATCCTCGACACCGAGGTGGAGGAGGAGACCAAGACCGAGCGCAGCCCGAACGTGCGCTGGCAGGGCACGCGGATGACGCGCGAACGCCGCTGGTCATCGCTCGGGCATCCGGGCGCGACGCTGTGGTTCACGGGCCTGCCGGGCGCCGGCAAGTCGACGATGGCGGCCGCCGTCGAGGAGCGCCTGATCGCGGCCGGCCAGTCGGCTTTCCTGCTCGACGGCGACAACCTGCGCCACGGGCTCAACGGCGACCTCGGCTTCGACGAGAACGCGCGACGCGAGAACGTCAGGCGCACGGCGCACGTCGCGCGGCTGCTGGCCGAGTCGGGCACGATCGCGCTGGTCAGCCTCGTCAGCCCCTATCGGGTCGACCGCGAGGCGGCTGCTTCGCTGCACGCAAGCGACGAGCTCGAGTTCCTCGAGATCTTCGTCGACGCGCCGCTGGAGCTGTGCGAGAAGCGCGACCCCAAGGGTCTCTACGCGCGCGCGCGGGCGGGCGAGCTGAGCGGGCTGACCGGCGTCGGCGCGCCGTATGAGCCGCCGGCCGAACCCGACCTCGTGCTCGGCACGCTCGACGAAACGGTCGAGCGCGGCGTCGAGCGGGTGCTCGAGCTGCTCGCCGAACGCGGCCTGCTTTCCGAAGCCGGCTGACCAGTCGGCCGATAGGCGGCGCGACTAGGAGGAGTGCAGCGTCACGGTGGAGCTCGCGCCGGCCACGAACGGGCCCTTCTTGCTCCGCACCACGCGCGCCTGGTAGCTGCCGCCCTTGCTGACCTTGACGATCGCGCTGAAGCGCGAGACGGTGCTCGTGCCGCGCTTGACCTTCGTCGTGAATTGCGTCGCGAAGCGCGTCGTTCGTTCTTCGGTCTTTTCGGTGTGGCCGGGGCGCACCTTCTTGCGCAGCTGGAAGAACACCTTCGCGCCCACGGCGGCGGGCGTCACGGTTCCGTACAGGCGCACGATCCCTTTGTGGCTCGAGGTCTTGACTTTCAGCGTCACGCGGTAGGCAGCGTCGACGGTGACGATCGAGCTGTACACCGGACGCGGGTCGAGCGTGCTGACGCGGTACTGCGTGGTCATCGCCAGGCGCGGCACACGGAAGCTGAAGGCGCCCGTGGGACCCGTGACGGTCGGCAGGCCGATCGAGGCGAACTCCGTGAGGAACGGGTACGGGCTTTCCTGCAGCACGATTTTGCGCGCCGCGTTGCCGGTGCCGGCGAGCGTGCCGCTGAGCGTGACCGAGCTGCCGTAGACGGTCGCCGCCTGCGGCTTGGCCAGGCTGAACTTGGACCTGCGCTTCGTGCTCGTGGTGAACGTGCGGTCTTTGCCCGGCTTGGAGGGGCCGTTTGCGTTGCTCGCGACCAGCCGGTAGTGGTAGCCGGGGAGGATCCCGGGGGCCGCCTGGCCGACCTTGATCGACGCTGATCCAGCGGGCAGCGTGGCGGGCGTGGTCTGTTTGCCGTAGGCGACGGTCGCGCCGTACTGGAAGAAGTAGCTCGTGGCGGCGCCACGCGGGTTGACGCTTCCGAGCAGGGTCACCGAGGCGCCCTGCACGTGCGCGCGGCCGGTGGCAACGGTCGGCACGCCGGTCCTGACGGCTTTTCCAGCCGCGTAGCCGGCGGGCGCGAGCATGGCCGGCGCGCAGCAGCATGCGAGCACGAGCGAGGCGAGCAGCGCACGGGGCGACGGGCGGCGGGCGACTTTCCCTGTCATCTGCGCTTCCCTCCCTTACCTTGCTGGCTTCGTCCGGTCGTCGTTTCCTCGCGGGCCCCGGCTTGCGCACCCCGCGGATGCCATTGAAAACACCCCCGGCGGCCGTTCGATGCGGCGCGAGGAGAGTGATCGTAGCCCGTATCGACGGGCCACCGCGCTTCGCGCACGCAGGTCTTTCACCAAATCGTTACGCCGCCGCGCCCGCCGATGTCGAGCATGGGTCGAGCCGGGCTCTTCGGGCCCGCGTATTCGCCATCGCCGAGCAGCAACGCAGGTCAGCCACCGTGTCTACCGAATCGATCGAGTCGATCGCCAGCCAACCGCCCGCCGCGACCGGCGCGGCGGCATGCGCTGCCTGCGGTGCGCCGTTGGCCGAGGACCAGCGCTACTGCCTGCAGTGCGGCGAGCGCGCCACGCCGATGAGCAGCGTGCTGCTCGGCGGCCCGCCCGCCGCGCTCGTGCCCGGCGCGGGCGCGCAGGCGAACGGGCCGGGCTCGGCACCGCCCGCGCTGGGCCCGCCCGGCGCAGCGCCTCCTTCCCTGCCGGGCGTGCCGGGCGGCGGTGAAGCTGCTGGCCGCGGCAACGCGGTGACGGTGATCGCTGGCGTCGGCGTGCTGCTGCTGGCGATGGGGATCGGCGTGCTGATCGGCCGCTCCGGCGGCTCCAAGCCGAGCGCGGCGTCGGCGGCGCCGCAGGTGATCAGCGTCTCCTCGACGCCCACGGCGGGTGCGGCGACCGCGGCGGAATCGTTCACCGGCGACTGGCCGGCCGGCTCGACCGGCTACACGGTCCAACTGCAGACGCTGGCGACGGCCAGCACGCAGGTGAGCGCCGTGCAGGCGGCCAAGAGCGCGGCCGAAGGCAAGGGCGCCAAGGCGGTCGGCGCGCTGAAGTCCGACGAATTCTCGAGCTTGCCGGCGGGCAACTACATCGTCTACTCGGGCAAATACTCGAAGAAGGCGGAAGCGGTCAAGGCGCTCGGTGGCCTGAAGAAGAGCTTCCCGGGGGCGTCTGTGCTGCAGGTCGGCGCGGGTGCGGGCGCCAAGGGCGCCGGTGCGGGGTCCAGCGGTGCCGGCAAATCGGGCGTGGGATCGAGCCCGAGCAACCCGGCGCCGCCGTCGGTCGTCGAAGACCTGCGCAAGAGCAAAGGCAAGAGCTATGAGGAAAAGTCGAAGAACCTCCCCGACGTGATCTCGACGGGATGAGCGGATGAGCAGCTTGGGCGACGCGATCGGCAGAAGGACCCACGGACGCGACCCCGTGCGGGCGGCCCCTGCGGGGAAGCTGCAGCCGGCGCCCGCGCGTGGATCCGGCGACGACGGCAGGCAGCGCGAGGACGACCGCAGCGAGCTGCGCCGCCGCCGCGACGCGCTGGCCGAACAGGTCGCCGAGCTGCATTGGGACCTAGGCGGGCTGACGTATGAGATGGCGATCCGCGATCACTTCCGCCTCGACGTGCTCGTGCGGCGGGCGGCGATCCTGCAGGAGCGCGACGCCGAGCTGGCCGAGCTCGAGCGGCTGCTGGCGCTCGAGCAGAGCGCGAGCGTGGGGGCGTGCTCGAACTGCGGCGCCCCGCACAGCCGCGGCGCCGCCTTCTGCTGGCAGTGTGGCGTGGCGCTGATGGAGCGCGTCCCCAGCTCGGTCGTGCAATCGGCGCAGGCCGACGGCGCAGGCGAGCAGGAGTCGACGGTCGTGATGCAGGCGCTGCTCGCCCCCGAGGCGGGGCACTCGCCGGCCGAGGGCTAGGCGACTTGAAGCCGGGCATCGTGCTTGCGCGGCTGAACCAGCTGCGGCTGCCCTCGTGGCGAGTCTCGGTGGTGCTGGTGCTCGCGTTCTTCGGCTTCGGCCTGCTGCTCGGCAACGCCGCGGGCTCGCGTGTGGACTACTCGGCGGCGGCCGCACGCGGCCCCGTGAAGCTCGTGCTGCCGGCGGCGAGCCCGTCGAGCGATACGACGGGTGAAGCCGAAGCGGAAGTCGAACCGCCGCCGGCGGCCGAAGAACCGACGCCCGAAGCGGCCACGGCGGAAGCGACGCCGAGCGCGCCGTCGCCGGCGCCGAAGCAGAACTCCTCCACGCAGGCGAGCGGCGAAGGCGGCGCGCAGGGCAAAGGCGGCGCATCCACCCCGGCGCCCGGCTCGCCGGCAACGAAGCTGCCGACGATCGAGCACGTGTTCGTGATCGTGCTCTCCAACGAGCCGTATGCGTCGGTGTTCGGCCCGGAATCGAAGGCGCCGTACCTCGCTCACACACTGGAGAAGCGCGGCGAGCTGCTGGCCCGCTACTACGCGATCGCGCACCAGCAGCTGCCCAACGGGATCGCGCTGCTCAGCGGCCAGGGTCCGACGCCGGCGACGGCGGCCAACTGCCCGACCTACACGGACCTCGCGCCGGCGAGTGCTGCCGGCGAAGGGCAGGTGCTCGGCGAAGGCTGCGTCTACCCGGCCACCGTCCCGACGCTGCCCGGCCAGCTGGAAGTCAAGCACCAGGCGTGGCGGGCGTACGTGCAGGGCATCGGCGAAGCGGGCGGGCCGGCGGCCTGCGCGCACCCGGCGCCGGGGCAGCCGGACCCGACGGCGGCAACGCCACCGCCTGCACAGGCGTACGCGACGTTCCGCAACCCGTTCGTCTACTTCCACTCGCTGATCGATTCGCCGACGTGCGCGCAGGACGACGTCGGCCTCGCCGCGCTCGACGCCGACCTGGCGAGCGCCAAGCGCACGCCGAGCCTCTCCTACATCGTCCCCGACCGCTGCCACGACGCCAGCCCGGGGCCGTGCCCGGGCGGCGGCGCGGGCGGGCTGCCGGCGGCCGACGGGTTGCTCCAGCAGCTCGTGCCGAAGATCCTCGCCTCGCCGGCCTACAAGCAGGGCGGGCTGCTGGCGATCACGGTCGACGCGGCGCCGTCGAGTGGCGAATTCGCCGACTCGAGCTCGTGCTGCGGTCAGCCGAGCTTCCCCAACCTTCCCGCCCCGAGCGGGTCGGCGGCAGCGCTGGGGCCCGAAGGCGGCGGCCAGGTCGGCGCGCTGCTGCTCTCCCCGTTCGTCAAGGGGGGCGTGATCACCCAGGAACAGTACGACCACTTCTCGCTGCTGCGCACGATCGAGGACCTGTTCGGCCTGAAGCATCTCGGCTATGCCGCGTCGGGCAAGGTCAAGTCGCTGGCGCCTTCGCTGTTCCTCGCCAAGCCCTCGCGGTGAGCCGCTGCACCGGGCAGTGGCTTGACAAATAGGCACCTGGTAGCGTCCGAGCGGTGCAGCGCCGGCCACTTCACATAGCGTGGATTGGCTTCGCGCCGACCGACACGGGCGGCGTGCCGGGGGTGGCGATGGACCTGCTGCACGGCCTGGCCTCACTCGGTCATCGGATCGACTGCTTCTTCGCGGGCGACGAGCACGAGCTGCCGGCGCGCCTGTCGGGCTTCGAGAACATCACGATCGTGTGGGGCAACAGCGGCTGGCGCGAGGGGCGCTGGTACAGTCGCACACGCCTGAGCGGGCTGGCCAGTCACGTGCTCGCGCGCAGCCTCGGCTCGCTGCGCCTGCGCGGCGCGCTCGCGCGCCGGCATCGCAGTGACCCCTACGACGTGACCTATCAGTTCGCCAACGTCGAAAACCTCGCGCTCCCGCGCGCGGTGCGACGCAGCGTGCCGCTGGTGATGCACCCCGAGACGCACAGCGCCGGCGAGCTTCGCTTCCTGATCGCCGAGTGGCGCCTGAGCTTCCGCTGCCAACCCAAGCGCACGTTCGCGATCGCCGTGCTGATCCTCGCGCTGCGCTCGCGCATCCAGCGCCGCAAGATTCGCGCGGCGCAGCTGCTCGTGTGCATCTCGAGCGTCTTCCGCGACCACATGGTGGCCGACTACGGCTATCCGCTGGAGCGCACCGTGGTCGTGCCCAATCCGGTTCGCCTGGAGCGCTTCGCGCCAGCCGATCGCGCCGTCGGCGAGCCGCCCGTGATCCTCGTGCTCGGGCGGATCGCGGCACGCAAGGGCGTCGAGGACGTCGTCGCGCTGGCCAAGCTGCTGCTCGCGCGCGGAGTCGACGTGCGTTTTCGCGTCGTCGGTGGCACGAGCCTGTGGTCGAACTACCTGAAGCTGCTCGACGACATGCCCGCCGAGAACTCCGAGTA
Source organism: uncultured Solirubrobacteraceae bacterium (assembly GCA_963714215.1). Classification (GTDB taxonomy): domain Bacteria; phylum Actinomycetota; class Thermoleophilia; order Solirubrobacterales; family Solirubrobacteraceae; genus Palsa-744. The sequence goes on along the minus strand of CAVQNP010000001.1, from coordinate 87,870 downwards.
CGTCGGGCGCGTCCCCTCCGATCGTGTTCCGGAGGAGATCGCCGGCAGTGACGTGCTGCTGCAGGCGAGCAAGTACGAGCCATTCGCGCTGACCGTGGCCGAGGCGCTCGCGGCGGGCGTGCCGGTGATCGGCACGACCGAGGTGGGCGCAATCGAGGGCGTCGACCGCACGGTCGCCGCGGCGATGATGCCAGGCGACGTCGAGGGCTTGGCCGAGGCGATCGTGGACACGCTCGCGCGGCTGCGCGAGGATCGCGCAGGCCTCGCCGCGCTGGCGCGCGCCGAGGCCGAGCGTCTGTTCGCCCCCGACGTCGTCGCCGCGCAGATCTCAGATGCGCTGGAGCGGCTCGCTCACGGCGAGGCCGGTGGCGAGGCGGCACCAGCAGAGGCACGCGCGCTCACAGACGGCTCATACGTCGGCGAGGAGAACGGCGCCGGCTCGGCGGCCGCGCCGAGCGCCGCCAGCTCGTCGTAGGTGATCGCCTCGCGCCGGCGCCCGGCGCGGTCGAGCACGTGGTCGAGCGCCAGCATCTGGCGCGGGTGCTGCAGATCGGCGGGATGCAGATCGACACGCAGCGTGCGCCCGCCGAGCATGCCGCCGGCACGGATCAGCGCCGGCGAGAAGGCGCGCTGCAGCACGCCTTCGCTGCCGAGGCCCCACACGGGGGACAGCAGTCGCGTGCGCTGCTCGCTGCCCGACAGCGCGCGACGGTGCACGCCGAGCACGCCCGCCCACCAGCGGAAGCGGTGCGGCAGCACGCTGCGGAGCTCCGGCGTGTAGGCGTAGGCCGGGGCGACGAAGCCGTCCGGCTCGATCCCGGCGAGCTTCAACAGGCGCCAGCCGGCGTTGACTGCGCGCTGGGTCTCGGCCTCGTCGAGCCCGACGAACTCGCCCGTGCGCCGGCCCGGCGCGGGCAGCCGCGACTGCGCGAGCAGGCCGGCGCGCCGCGTGCGCTCGTGCTGGAAGCCGTGCTGGGCGATCGAGTCGCCGGCCCGGCGCCGTTCGGCCAGCCAGCTCGTCATCTCGGGCGAGCGCTCGCCAAGCGGGTGCAGGTCGCGGGCCGGGATCACGAGCAGCGTGACGCGATCGACGCCGTGGTCGTTGAGCCAATCGCGGATCAGCGCGCAGCGCTCGAACGTGGCCGGCTCGACGTCGTGCAGTGCGACGGCGATCGTGCGCGGGGCGCTCGGCCGGCTGCGCCCCGCGCGGGGTCCGGCGCCCTGGCGCCCGGTGCCGGCCTCGGGGCGTGTGGGGAAGCTAGGCGGCACGCGCCAGCCTCTCCCGCTCGCGGGCGCCCAGCAGTTGCCGGTAGCCGTCGCCGAGCCGCTCCAGCGCCCGCTCCCAGGTGCGCTCGCGCACGGCGGCGAGGCCGCCACGCATGAGGCGCTCGCGCAGCTCGCCCGCACCGGCCAGCTCGAGCACGGCGTCGGCGAGCGCCTGCGCATCGGGTGCGCAGAGCAACCCGCTGACGCGCTGCTCGATCAGCGACAGCGGACCGCCCTCGGCGACGGCGACGACGGGCAGGCCGCTCGCCTGCGCCTCGAGCACGACTTGGCCGAAGGTGTCGGTGCGGCTCGGGAAGAGGAATACGTCGGCGCTCGCGTAGGCGCGGGCGAGGCGCTCTCCGTCGAGCCAACCGCGGAAGTGGCCGGCCTCGCCGACGCGCTCGCGCAGGCGCTCCTGCTCGGGTCCGCCGCCGACGAGCACGAGGCGCAGGCGCGGCTCGTGCTCGCGCGCCTGCAGGAACGCGTCGGCGAGCAGGTCGGCGCCCTTCTCGCGCGTGATCCGCCCGGCGTAGAGCACGTCGATCGAGTCCTCGGCCTTGGCTTCGCCGCGCGCAGCGAGTTCGCGCAGGCCGGCCTCGCGCAGCTCAGGGCCGAAGCGGTCGGTGTCGACGCCGCGGTCCCAGCGCGCGACCTTCTCCGCCGGTACGCCGATCCCGGCGAGCGTGGCGTCGGAGGCGGGACTGGGGGAGAGCACGAGGTCGCACGCGCCGTAGAACGTGGCCACGCCGAGCGCCATCGCCTGCGCGACGCGCTGCTCGCCGGAGCGCAGGCCCGCGTAGGCGGTCAGCTCGGTGTGGTAGCTGCCGAGCAGCGGCACGCCGAGGCCGCGGCTGACGAGCGCGCCGACGATCCCGACGGGGCCGGGCGAGCAGACGTGGATCAGGTCGAAGCTGCCGTCGGCGATCGTCTGCACGGCTGCCGAGAGGCTCGGCACGCCGATCTGCAGGCCCGGGTAGTAGGGCACCTCGAACTCGGCAACCGCCGAGAGCCGGCGGTCGACCTCGGGATCGGTGCCGAGCACCTCGATCTCGAAGCCACGCACGCCGCGCGCGCGGATCTCCTCGACGGCGCGCGTCACGCCGTGCGTGGAGCCGATGCCGTCGGCGAGGATCGCCACGCGCGGGGTCTCGCCGTCCTCGCGGCGCGTGTCGAGCTTGGCGCGCTCGTTGGCGAGGAAGGCCGTGGCCGGGGCGTAGGGGATCGCGGCCGTGCAGCTCTGGAACAGCTCGCCCGCTGCGCCGGCCACGTCGCGCTCGCCGCGCGCGGCTGCGAGCACCTGCTCGATCGCGCTGCGCAGCTTGCGCTCGTGCGCGCGGCAGGCGCGGCGGTAGAGGTCTGAGTGGCTGAAGCCGTCCTCCTGCATGTAGGCGATCAAGCCCGGCTCGTCCAAGTGGTCGAGCTCGACGGCGGCCAGCCAAGCGCGCAGCAGGCAGCGCGCGTCGGCCGGCGTCACGGCGCCACCGGCGTCGAGGTGACTGTGGCGCGCGTCGCCCTCGTCCAGCAGGCGCTTGGCCATGTTCAGCACGGTCGTCGGGTCGAGGCTCTGAGGAGGCGCGTCGTGGCCGCCGCGCCCGAGCGCCCGCGCGGCGAGTGCGATCGCGGCGTGCGCCCACTTGGCCGCGCTGCCCTGCGCACCGCCCGCGGCGACCCGACCGTTGCGGACGTGGGCGAGGAACTCCTGCGGCGTGCGCGCCGGCGGGGTCGCCGTCCAGGTGCGCCCGATGTCGACGCCGGCGTGGTCGTCGGAGCCACCGACACCGGCGCCGTCGAGCGTCGCCACGTAGGTCGCCGCCGGCCGGTTGAGCTCGCGCGCACGCGCGCCGTTGCGCACCTCCCACACGTCGAACAGCTGCGCCAGGCGGCGGCGGTGGCGCGCCGTGAGCGGCGCGCCGACGTGGTAGTAGGGGTGCGCCAGTGCGCAGGCGATGTCGCGCTCGTACATGTACGCGGCGCACAGCTCGACGTCGCCGCGGTTGGCTTGCAGCCACTGGTGGTCCTCGACGGTGATGTCGAAGCACAGCACGTGGACCGCCTGGGGCTCGCCGCGGAAGTGGGCGGTCAGCTCCTCCGAGACGAACACGTCGGGGCGGTCGGCGATCTGCAGCACGCCCGAGATAGTGTCGTGATCGGTGATCGTCACGAAATCCATGCCGCGGCGCTTGGCCAGCTCATAGACCTCCTCGGGCGGTGTCGCGCACTCGGGCAGGCCAGCGGCGCGCTGCACGCCGAGCTTGGACTCCTGCGAGGCCGTCGAGTGGCAGTGAAGGTCTGCTCGGCAAACCTCCGCAAAGCTCCGTTGAGTCGATCCCTGACCGTTCATACCAGTCAGATTTCCCTGCAAAGCCCCGTCTTTTGTGACCAGGGGGAAACGATCGTGTGAACTCACTGTGAAGATGGCGCGCGGCGCTCTGCGTGTCCTCCAGGGACGGGCATGCGTCCTCGACCGGGCGTTCGGACCCATGCGATCCATAAGCTGTCGAGCCGTGAAGGATCCGATCTCCTACTTCCAGGCAGTCGTCCTCGGCCTCACCCAGGGGATCGCCGAGCCGTTTCCGATTTCGAGCCTCGGCCACGGCGTCGTGCTGCCACGGCTCGCCGGATGGCACATCCACCAGAACGACAAGTTCTTCCTGACCTTCCTCGTCGCCACCCATCTCGGCACGGCGATCGTGCTGCTGCTGCTGTTCTTGAAGGACTGGATCCGGATCGTCAAGGGCCTCGGCCGCTCGCTGGCGATCCGTGAGATCCGCGAAGACGACGTCGACGCGCGTCTCGGCTGGCTGCTGATCGCCGGCACGATTCCGGTCGGGATCATCGGACTGCTGCTCGAGAGCCCGCTGCGCAAACTGTTCGCCTCGGGGCAGACGGCGGCTGCCTTTTTGATCGTCAACGGCGTTGCGCTGCTGCTGTTCGAGCGATTGCGCCGCCGCCCGCCGCGGCCGGGCGACTACCTCGGCGACACCGACCAGCGGATCGCGAAACTGAGCTGGCGCCAGGCGATCGCGGTCGGCACCTCACAGGTGGCGGCGCTGATCCCGGGGATCTCGCGCTCGGGCTTCTCGATGGGCGGCAGCCTGCTGGTGGGACTCTCAAACGAGGATGCGGCGCGCTTCAGCTTCCTGCTGGCGACGCCCGTGATCCTCGCCGCAGCGGCCCTGAAGCTGCCCGAACTGCTCGGCTCAGAGGGCGACGGCGTGCGCGGTCCGGCGCTCGTCGCCGGCCTGTGCGCCGCGGCGACGACCTTCTTCGCGGTCAAGTTCCTGCTGAAGTACTTCCAGACCAACCGGCTTACGCCGTTCGGCGTCTACTGCATCGGCCTCGGCGTGACCTGCACGCTCGTGTTCGGGCTCGGCGGTTAGCTCAGGCGCTCGCCGCGCTCTGCGCTTTCGGCCCGGTCTGGAACCAGGCGAAGGCGAACAGGGCGAGCGCGACGACGAGCGCGGCGATCCCGTGCTTGGTGTGGTGGTGCGTGGCCTCGGCATCGGTAGCCGACACGTGGCCGGGAAAGAACGACGGCAGCGAGTGCGCCGGCTGCACGAAGTAGATCACGGCGACGACGAGCAGCAGCACGCCGAGCAGCACGGCGGGGAGGATCAGCCTGCGTAGATTTGAGCTCATAGCGTCAGGATGCTAGAGCAGGAGCGTCTCGCGCCACCCACAGGTGGCCGCTTGTGGGAAGGATGGTTCAGGCGATGTTTAGGTGGTAAGCCATCATGAGCTGATGCCCGCCCCCAGGACCCCACCAAAGATCCCCAGGCCGTCCTCGAAGATGTTCGAGACGCGCAGCCAGGCGTGGCGCGAAGTCGGCCTGCTACGCCAGATAAGCCCGCGCGTGGTCAAGCGCGCGCGGCTGGAGGCGCTCGTGCTGGTGCCGCTGTTCGTCGCCGTCGTCGTCCTCTACGACCACCGCCTGCAGCTGTTCGGTCGCGAGGTCCACACCTACCGCGACTCCCACGGCGTACTGCACCCGACGCACAAATACCTCGAACCGTCGCTCGAAACGCCGATCACGGTGGTCACGGTGATCGTGCTCGTGATCCTCGGCTGGGCGATCGCGCGCGACATCGGGCGCAGCCTCGGGCCGCCCCTGTTCCGCCGCCTGGACCCGGCGACGGCGGGCACGGCAGGCTTCCTGATCCGCCTCCTGACGATCATCCTCGCGCTGCTCGTCGCCTTCCGCGTGGCCGGCATCCAGGCGCGCACGCTCGCGCTTGGCGGTGCCTTCACGGCGGTGATCTTCGGTCTCGCCGCGCAGCAGACGCTGGGCAACGTGATCGCCGGCACGGTGCTGCTCAGCGCGCGCCCGTTTCGCGTCGGCGACCGCGTGCGTCTGCAGGGCGGGCCGCTGGCCGGTCAGCTCGAGGGTACGGTGTCCTCGCTCGGGCTGCTGTACACGACGTTCGCCAAAGGCGAGGACTCGATCATGGTGCCCAACAGCGTCGTGCTCAACAGCGCCGTGATCCCGCTGCGCGAGCCCGAGGCGGTCAACCTGCGCGCGCGCCTGCGCCCCGGGATGACGCCGGCCGATCTGCAGGAGCTGCTCGAGGCCTCGCTGCGCACGCCGCTGCGCGACCCACCGCGGATCACGCTGGAGGAGCTCGACGGCGAGGAGGTCGTCGTGCGCATCGCCGCCACGCCGCGGATCGCCGCCGAAGGTCGTCAGCTGGCCAGCGAGCTGCTCGGCATCGTCTCGCGCGAGACGCGTGCCGGCGCCAACGCTCAGCCCGTCGCGCGCGACGGCGACTCGCGCACGGCGTAGCGCAGGAACAGGTGCGACTCGTTCTCGAGCACGCCGAGCAGCTCGAGCTCGGCGGGCGCTGCGAAGGCGGCGCCGGCGAGGATCCGCAGCGCCTCGCCCGTCGCGTCCTCGCCGCCGGCGAGCTTGGGCGCGAGCGAGAGGAACAGCTCGTCGACGACGCCCGCGAGCAGCAGTTGCGTGTTCAGGTGCGGTCCGCCCTCGCACAACAGCGTTCGTACGTCGAAGCGTTCGCGCAGCTCGCGCATCGCCAGCGGCAGGTCGAGCTCGCCGTCGCGTGCTGCGCGCACGTACTGCACCTGTGCCGCCGTTTCCGGCAGGCCGGCGGAAGAGGAGGTGACGATCACCACGCGCGCCTGCGGCTCACCGAGCAGCGGTGTGTCGGGCGGGAGCGAGAGGCGTCCCGAGACGATGCACGCGAGTGGCTCGGCGCTCAGCCCGTGCTCGACTCGCTCATGCCTCACGCGCTCGTCGGCGATGATTCGCCCGTAGCGCTCGACGCGTACCGTGCCCGCGCCGGCCATCACCGCGTCGACGCCCGCGCGCAGCGCATGGAACAGCTCGCGGTCGGCACGATTGCCGATCGCCCCGGAGCGCCCGTCGATGCTCGCACGGCCGTCGAGCGTCGAGGCCATGTTGAGGATCAGGTACGGACGGTCGCGATCGTCCCGGGCGCGCGCCTGTGCACGCTCGGCGAACTCGAGGCCATCGACGATCGCCCGTGCGTCGGCGGCGGCCGCGGGCGGGAGCAGCCGCTCGAACCGGGCGACCGCCTCGGCCGTCGCCCCGGCCGGCTCGGCGGGGCTGGGAGATGCGCTCATCCATCCACCCTAACTGCCGCGCGAGGCGCTCGCCGTCGACGCTCGAAGCCCGGAAAACCTGGGCGCGAGCAGGGATATAAATCGATCGTCCGATCTTAATAAATTGACAACACGGGCGTACGAGTTCCTGCTACGGTCCGCCTTGACTGGCCGGCGCAATAGACCGGCGAAAGCAGTGCAAGCGCTCGCAGGTCGAAGCTTCATGAAGCATCCTCCGCGTGCAGCACGCACATACCGTGGAGGAGTACCCACATGCCTACTGGCACCGTGAAGTGGTTCAGCGACGACAAGGGGTTCGGTTTCATCACCCCCGACGACGGCGACAAGGACCTGTTCGTTCATCACACCGGGATCAACGGCGAGGGCTATCGCTCGCTGCAGGAGGGCGCCAAGGTGTCCTACGACCCCGAGCAGGGCGACAAGGGTCCCAAGGCCGTCAACGTCACGACGATCTAGTCGCGCACGCTGAACCTGCGGCGGCGTTCGCCGCTGCCGCAGCGGTCTAACCTTCAGAGGGCTCGCTCCGGCGGGCCCTCTTTCATGTCGAGCGACGCGAGCACACTTCCCCTGCGCGATACGCAACTCGGCGGCCCGGCGGTAAAGCGCGGGCTGCGCGGCCGCGTCGGGACGCTCGCGCGCGCCGGCGAGGCGAGCTGGCCCGGCGCCGTGTGCCTGGTCGTGATCGTGCTCTGCAGCCTGATCGTCGTGCTGATGGCCGCCAACCGGCCGAGCGTGCTCTCGGCGACCTCGCACGCCAACTACTTCCCGCACTGGATGACCGGTCCGCTCGGCGGCCTGTTGCCGTGGATGACGCGCAGCACGGTCACGCTCAAGTACCTCTTCTCGGGCGCGATCGTAGCGATGTACGTCAGCTACGTGGCTGGGCTCTCCTACGTGCCGCGGCTGCGCGCGCGCTGGGCGATCGCGACCGTCGTGGCCGTGCACGTCGTCTTCTTCCTCTCGCCGCCGCTCGCGCTGACCGACATCTTCAATTACGTCAACTACGGGCGCATGGAGATCGTCCACCACCTCAACCCGTACACGACGATCCCGATCCTCGAGCCGCACAACGACCCGAGCTACGACCTCTCCAACTGGCATCAGCTGCTGAGCCCCTACGGCCCGCTGTTCACGATGCTCACGTTCCTCGTCGTGCCGCTCGGCGTGGCCGCGACCTTCTGGGTGCTCAAGGGCGTGCTCGCGCTCGCCGGCCTCGCCACGCTGCTGCTCGTGTGGAAGTGCGCGCGCCTGCTCGGGCGCGACCCGGTCAAAGCGATCGTGCTCGTCGGGCTCAACCCGATCGTGCTCGTGTGGGGCCTCGGCGGCGACCACAACGACTTCATCATGGTGTTCCTCGTCGTGCTCGGCTTCTACCTGCTGCTGATCGCGCGCCGGCGCGATCACGACGCGCTCGGCGAGGACGGGGTCGATCGCTCCGACGGGGTCGATGGGCCTTTCGCGCCGGCCCCGCCGCCGGCGCTGCCCGCCTCCCTGGCAGCCGTGCGCGCGGTCGTGGCGGAGGTTCCGCTGCGGGAGCGGCTGCGCGAGTGGCTGCTGCCGCTGTCCTGGCCCGAGATCGGCGCCGGTGCCGCCTTCGTGGCGGCCGTCGCCGTGAAGGCGTCCGGCGCCGTGCTGATCCCCGTCGTGCTCGCCGGCCTGTTGCGGATGCCGCGGCGGCTGGCGCAGGTGCTGCTGGGGATGGCCGTGACCACGGCGGTCATCGCCGTGGCCAGCCTGATCGCCTTCGGCCTGCACTTCCCCGACCTCAGCACGCAGAGCCGCCTCGTCACGAGCGTGAGCGTGCCCAACCTGATCGGCCTCGCGCTCGGCCAGGGCGGGGAGACGGACTGGCTGCACACGCTGCTCAGCGCCTCGCTGATCATCGCCGTCGCGCTGTGCTGCCTGCAGGCTTGGCGCCGGCGCTCATCGATCACCGCCGCCGGCTGGTCCAGCGTGGCGCTGCTCGTGACGCTCAGCTGGGTGCTGCCGTGGTACGTGCTGTGGGTGCTGCCGATGGCCGCGCTGTCCAGTTCCGTGCGCCTGCGGCGCACCGCGCTCGTGCTCGGCGCCTACCTGATCGTCGCCTGGGCGCCGGCCTCGGGGCAGCTGTGGAACGCGATCCACTTTCATCCCGAGAAAACCTCGCTAGGGCGCTTGCACCAGCGCTACGTCAAGGAGCTGCTGAACTAGCGCTCGCGAGCCGGCGCGCTATTCGGCGTCGCCCGGCGGTCGCCGCTCGCGCTTTCGCTGCGTCGCCCGGCGCTTGGCTGCCAGGCGCCGCTCACGTGAGGCGGCCGTCGGTTTGGTGGCGCGCCGGCGCTTGGGCACAACCAGCGCCTTGGCGATCCGCTCGGCCAGTCGCGTCAGCGCGAGCTCGCGATTGCGCGACTGCGAGCGGGCGTCCTGCGCGACTGCGACGACACGCGGCCCGGCGCGGCTGAGCAGCCGCCGGCGCTGGGTCTCGCTGAGCGCCTCCGACGCGAGCACGTCAAAGCTCGCTTCCACGCGCGAGGCCGTCACGTTCGCGTGCTGGCCGCCGGGACCGGAGGAGCGGCTCGCGCGCACGACGATCTCGCTCAGCGGGAGCGTCAGACGGTCGTTGACGCGCAAGCTTGCGCTCGAGGGTTGCTCTGGTTGCCCGAGCTCGCTCATCGCATCGTCACTGACCTGCCTGCAGCTCGCGCGAGGACGGCGGCTACTGCGGCTGCTCGTCCTTCAGCCCGTGCAGCGCACGCAGGCGCTGCTCCTCGCCCTCGGGCACGCGGCCGTCGCGGCCGACGTAGCCGTCCTTGCCGCCTGCGCACACGTACACAGCGTCGACGTCGCCGACGTTGCGGACCTTGCGCACGGTCGCCGCGTCGACGCGCGCCATGCCGCCCTCACCGAGCGTGTGCACCGAGCCGTCGCCGAACTCCATCTCGATCGTGCCGCGATGGACGAAGTACAGCTCCTCCTGCGTGTCGTGGTAGTGAAACCCGCTGTCGATCCCCGGCGGCATCACGATCGCGTTGACGCCGAATGCCGTCACGCCGAGACCCTTGCGGATCTTGCGGAAGCCCGGTGCCTCGCCGAGGTCGTCGAGGTTGCCGACTGCATAGCCCTCGCCGTCGGTCACTCCTGGGTACTCGGCCGAAGCCTCCATCTGCGCCTCCTGTGTCGGATCTGTGCTCATCTGCGAGCAGAGCTTTGCATCCTCGCGCCGCTCGTGCCGGCACTCGCCGAGCGCGGCGCCCTCAGTGCTTCGCCACGTGACCGCCCTCGGGCTCCAGCGGGCGCTGCTCGGCCGCCCAGCGCACGAGCCCACCGTCCATCGAGTAAGCCTCGTAGCCGGCGGCGCGCAACGCCTGCGCGGCCATCGTTGAGCGCGCGCCGACGCGGCAGTAGAAGACGACCGGGCGCGAGGGGTCGAGGCTGACCGCCTGCTCGCTCAGCTTGGTCAACTCGATGTGTCGTGTGCCCGCGATGTGTCCTGCCTCGCGCTCGTAGGGCTCGCGCACGTCGACGACCTGCAGGTCGCCGTCCTCGGCCAGCCACTCGGCCAGGCGCTCCGGTGCGATACCGATCTCGGTGCTCGGTGCCGGGCTCACGCGATCCAAGCTATCAACGCCTCCCGTGCGTCGGTCGACGCTTGGCCACGCTCGGGCGCGGGCGGCTCCGGCGCAGCTCGACCAACGCCCGTCCGCCTGCCGCGCCGCGGGCGCCTCACGATCACTAGGATCAGCGCGATGGAGGCAGTCGGCGAGGTCTACACGATTCCCCAGGAGAACCTGGACTTCTGCGAGACGATCGGCAAGATCGCGCGCGAGCGGATCGCGCCGCGCTCGGCAGAGATCGATGAGAAGGCCGAGTACCCGTGGGACGTGCGCAAGCTGCTGGCCGAGCAGGACGTGCTCGGGCTGCCCTTCCCGACGGAGTACGGCGGCACGGGCACGGGCACGCTGATGCTGAACATGGCGGTCGAGGAGATCGCCAAGGTGGACGCGTCGTGCGCGCTGATCCTGATGGTGCAGGAGCTCGGCACACTGCCGATCCAGCTGTTCGGCTCGGACGAGCTGAAGGAGCGCTTCCTGCCCAAGTGCGCCACCGGCGAGTTCTCGCCGGCGTTCGCGCTGTCCGAGCCCGAAGCGGGCTCAGACCCGGCGGGCATGATCACGACGGCCACCAAGGACGGCTCGGAGTGGGTGATCAACGGGACCAAGAACTGGATCTCGAACCTGGGCGTGGCCGACTTCTACATCGTCTTTGCCGTCAGCGACAAGGAGACGCGGCGCCTCAGCGCGTTCGTCGTGGAGGCCGACCGGCCGGGCTTCAGCGTCGGCAAGCTCGAGCACAAGCTCGGCATTCGCGCCTCGCCGACGGGCCAGCCGATCTTCGACGAAGTGCGCGTGCCCGAGGAGAACATGATCGGCGAGGTCGGCAAGGGGCTGTCGGTTGCGCTGGGTACGCTCGAGCGCACGCGCCTCGGCGCGGCGGCGCAGGCGGTAGGGATCGCGCAGGGCGCCACCGACTACGCGGTCGCCTACGCGCGCGAGCGCAAGCAGTTCGGCAAGGCCATCAACGAGTTCCAGGGAATCCAGTTCAAGCTGGCCGACATGGAAACACGGACGGCCGCTGCGCGCGAGCTGCTCTACAAGGCCTGCGCGATGGCCGATCAGTGGCATCCGCTGCGCGCCAAGTACTCCTCGATGGCGAAGGTCTTCTGCTCGGACACGGCGATGGCTGTGACGATCGACGCGGTGCAGGTGTTGGGCGGCTACGGTTACGTCAAGGAGTACCCCGTGGAGCGAATGATGCGAGACGCCAAGATCACCCAGATCTACGAGGGCACGAACGAGATCCAGCGGCTCGTGATCGGCCGCACGCTCAAATAGGGGAGCGGAATGCGCGCGTCGAGGCCGCCAGCGAGTGCCTCCGGCCATCTCCGCCGCGTGGGCATGGCCGCGCTGGTCGCGCTCTCGCTGGGCCTCGTGACGATCGTCGTCGGTCAGGGTTTCAGCACGATCGGCGCCGTGCGCGCGCTCGAGGACATCGCGCTCGGGGTGATCGTGGCGGCCGTGCTGATGGGAGCGGCGGCGTTCGTCGCGGTGCGCATGGCCGGCTGGCGCGACCCAGAGTCCGAGAGCGAGTTCGACGAGATCGTGCGCCATTCCGAGCGGCTCGCGCGCGAGGGGCTCGCGGTCGATCCACAGGAAAGCGAGTTCATGGAGCTCGACCCGCTCGATGACGAGGACTTCGAGGAGCTCGTGCGCGACGCGCTCGACGACCTGCCAGATCTGCTGCGCAACGCGCTCGAACACGTCGCCGTCGTGATCTCCGACGGCGGGCGGCGGGCGGGTGCTTACGGCCTTTACCAGGGCGACGGCGCCACGCGCGATGACACGCACGATCGGATCGTCGTGTTCCGCGACACGCTGCGGCGCGACTTCGGCCACGACCCCGAGCTGCTGCGCGACCAGGTCACGCGCACGGTCCGCCACGAGCTGGCGCACCACGTCGGCTTCGACGAGCTCGGCGTCAGCCGGCTTGACCTTTAGCCACCATTAGACTCAGGGCGCGATGACGGCGCCGACGAAGCCATCCTCAGCCAACGGCGCGAGCGCGGGTGCGGCCACGCCCGAGCGGACGGTCGCTGCGGATTCGGGTGGGACAAGCGTCCGCGGATCGGTGCCCGACTTCTTCATCGTCGGGCACCAGAAGTGCGGCACCACGGCGCTCTATCTGATGCTCAGCGAGCATCCGCAGATCTTCATGCCGCGCGAGGTCAAGGAGCCGTGGTACTTCGGTCGCGAGCTGCGCCCGCGCTCGCCGCAGGCCGGCACGTACAGCCGCCCCAACACGCTCGAGCAGTACGTCTCCCTGTTCGCCGACGCTGCGCCGGACCAGCTCGTTGGCGAGGCCTCTCCGCAGTACATCCGCTCGCGCCTGGCGCCGGGCGAAATCGCGCGCGCGCGACCGGACGCGCGGATCGTCGCGATCCTGCGCGAGCCCGCGAGCTTCCTGCGCTCGCTGCACCTGCAACTGGTGGCCACGCACATCGAGTCCGAGAAGGACTTCGCCCGCGCGATCGCGCTCGAGCCGCAGCGGCGCGAGGGCAAGCGGATCCCGCGGCACTCGGTCTCACCGCCGTCGCTGCTCTATTCCGGCCACGTGCGCTACGCCGAGCAACTGCGCCGTCTGCACGAGGCGTTCCCGCGCGAGCAGGTGCTCGTACTGATCTACGACGACTTCCGCGCCGACAACCTGGGCACGGTCCGCGAGGTCCTGCGCTTCCTCGGCGCCGATCCGAGCGTGCCGCTGGCCCAGGTCGAGACGCAGCCGCTGAAGGGTGTGCGCTCGAGCCGCCTGCACAGTGCACGGCGCGTGATCCGCCGGCTCGGCCTGAACCCCTCGGCGCAGGGCAGGATCGTGCGCACGCTGGACGCCGTCGCGCCCAAGCCGCTGCGCGGCGCGGCGCTCTCGGCGGCCTTTCGCCGGCTCACCTACGGCCCGCAGGATCCGCCGGACGAGCAGCTGATGCTCGACCTGCGCCGCCGCTTCCAGGGCGAGGTGCAGGCAGCAAGCGAGTACCTCGGGCGCGATCTGATGACGCTCTGGGGCTATGACCGCATAAGCTGAGCAGCCAAACCGCACGCAGCGCCCACGACCAAGGAGACTTTCCGAGATGCCCGAAGCAGTGATCGTCGACGCCATTCGCACGCCCATCGGCCGCGCCGGAAAGGGCTCGCTGAAGAGTGTCCGAGCCGACGACCTCGCCGCGATCCCGCTGCGCGCGCTGGTCGAGCGCAACCCCGAGCTCGACCCGAGCACGATCGTCGACATCATGATGGGCTGCGGCTTCTGCGAGGGCGAGCAGGGTTACAACATCGGCCGCGTCGCGGGTCTGCTCTCGGGCATCGACCACCACGTACCGGCGACCACCGTCAACCGTTTCTGTGCCTCTTCGCTGCAGACAGCGCGGATGGCTGCGCACGCGATCGAGGCCGGCGAGGGCGACACGTACATCGCGGCCGGTGTCGAGGCCGTCTCGCGCGCGGGCGGCGGTGCGCCGTTCGAGTTCAACCACGCCGTCGACGGATCGGAGGGCTCGGCCTATGACGTCTACATCCCGATGGGGATGACCGCCGAGAACGTCGCCGATCGCTGCAAAGTGAGCCGCGAGTCCCAGGATGAATGGGCCGTGATCTCGCAGAACCGCGCCGTCGAGGCCGTCGCCAGCGGTCACTTCGAAAAGGAGATCGTGCCGGTCACGGTCCCCGCGCACAAGGACGTCGACAAGGAGGGCAACGAGGTCGACGTGCCCGAGACGGTCGTCAAGAACGACGACGGGCCCCGTCCAGGCACGACGATGGAGAAGCTCTCCTCGCTGCAGCCCGTGTTCAAAGAGGGCGGCACCGTCACGGCCGGCAACGCCTGCCCGCTGAACGACGGCGCGGCTGCGCTGTTGATCATGTCGGCCGAGCGTGCCAAGGAGCTCGGGATGAAGCCACGCGCGCGGATCGTCGCCTCCTCGGTTGCCGGCCTGCGCCCGGAGATCATGGGGCTCGGCCCGATCCCCGCGATCGAGAAACTGCTGGCGGCGACGAAAATGACGATGAGCGACATCGACGTGGTCGAGATCAACGAGGCGTTCGCCGCGCAGATCGTGCCGTGCAAGGAAGACCTCGGGATCGACGACGACAAGCTCAACCCGTTCGGCGGGGCGATCGCGCTCGGCCACCCGTTCGGGATGACCGGCGCGCGGATCATGACGACGCTGCTCAACGACCTCGAGACGCTCGACAAGACCTACGGGATCGAGTCGATGTGCGCCGCCGGCGGGATGGGCATGGCGATGCTCGTCGAGCGCCTGAACTGAGCTCGGCGCCCGCGCCGCTGCGCGACATCTGATGAGCGAGCCCGCCGCTGCTCACGGGCGGGCTCGTATACGCCGAGGCCAAGTGGATGGGACACCGTCCGCGCTGGCTGCTCAGCCGACCGCAGATCGCGCCGCCGGAGCGGCTCGCTCGCGTGCTGTCCGAGCGCCTTCGCCCGCGCGACGAGCGCTCGGCGCTGATGTTCGGTGTGCGCATGGTGCTCGCCGTCGCGGTCACCTTCCTGCTGATCGGTGTCAGCGGCTACCTGGCCCTCGAACACGAGCTCGCGAACAGGCAGGTCGCCGACTTCGCATCGAGTCAGCGCGCCGACGCAAGGAGCTTCGAAGCGTACGCCGCGCACGCGCCGAGCAGAGCGGTCGCGATCACCAGCATCGAGAGGCTGCTCGATGCGGTGGCCTCGCGGCCGGGTACGCTCGAGGCGACGCTGATCACCCGACACAACGTGATCGTGGCATCCGCCAACGACGCCACCGTGGGCACGCGCGACTCGGACCGACCGATCGACGCGACGCTCGCGCGCGGCCTCAACTATGCAGGGCGTGAGAAGGATCCAAAGGCCGATCGCCGTGATTTCGAGTTCGTCGTGCCGATCAGCGTGGGGGGGACTCGTTACGCCTATGCGGTGATCTACGACCACCGCGCCTACGACGCCCAGCTCGCCCGAGTTCGAACGATCGTCGCTGTGATCGCGCTGCTTTCGCTGCTTGGCGGAGGTGTCGTGTTCTACCTCGTCGGAGGGCGGCGGCTGATGCGCGACCACCGCACCGTCCTACGACGAGCGACGCGCGACGGGCTGACCGACCTGCCCAACACTCGCGCCTTCCAGGACGAGTTCCCTCAGGCGGTCGCCTCGTCGGTCCGCTACAGCGATGCACTTGCGCTGGCGCTGCTGGACGTCGACGACTTCAAGCTGATCAACGATCGCCACGGTCACCAGCAGGGAGATGCCGTGCTCAAGCGAGTCGCCGAGGTGCTGCGCGAAGCAAGGCCCGGCGATCGGTCGTATCGGATCGGAGGCGACGAGTTCGCGGTGCTGCTGGCGCACACCGACGTCCAGGGCGCACGGGTGCTCGCCGAGCGACTCAGCCGGCGCCTGTCGGACGCCGGCATCGAGGTCAGCGTCGGCGTCAGCTGCCTGCGGCCGGGACTTCAGGCCGACACGCTGCGGGCCGAGGCCGACAGCGCCTTGTACGAGGCCAAGCGCCAGGGCGGGGGCCGCGCGGCCCACTTCGACGACATCCGCGATCGCGTGGTCGTGACGACCGCCGAGCGCAGGGAGACGGTGCGACGGCTGATCGAGGAGCAGCGCATCACGATCGTCTTCCAGCCGATCTGGGACCTCGAGCGCGAGGCCCTGCTCGGGCTCGAGGCGCTGATGCGTCCGGACCCCTCCTACGGGCTGTCCGGTCCGGCCGAGGCGTTCGACCTCGCCGAGCAGATCGGGCGCGTCCGTCAGCTCGACGTGCTCTGCATCGAAGAGGCGCTGCGATGCGTCCCCGCGATCGGCCCGGACGTGCTCCTGTTCCTCAACATCTCCCCGCTGACGCTCGATCTGGACGCCGAGGCCGACGCCTGGCTGCAGCCGCTCGTGGAGCGGGCGGGACTGCGCCCGGAGTCGATCGTGATCGAGGTCACCGAGCGCTTCGGGGCGAGGACGGAGGCCGTCGTCAAGCGCCTGCGCAGGCTACGGGACCAGGGCTTTCAGACTGCGCTCGACGATGTCGGCACGGGCAACTCCGGCCTCGAGATGCTGCGCAAGATCGACGCCGAGTTCGTCAAGCTCGACCGCAGCGTCGTCACGGCTGCGTCGACCGAGCCGGGCGCCCGCGCGGTGCTGATGGCGATGGCGACGTTCGCACGGCAGACCGGCGCGTTCGTGATCGCCGAGGGCGTCGAGGACGGCGAAACGCTCGCCTTCCTGCGCAGTCTCGACGAACGCCACCTGACGGCTGAGAGGATCGTGCAGGGCGGGCAGGGCTTCGGCCTTGGACGGCCCGCGCGCGAGCTCGTGCCGCAGGCGCCGGCGATGCTGCACGACTCGAGCCCGTCGGCGCCGCCGAACGGGGGAGAGGAGCCCGCTCGCCCGCTCAGCGCGGCGGCATCCGCAGCGCGCCGTCGAGCCGGATCGTCTCGCCGTTGAGCATCCGGTTCTCGACGATCTGGCAGGCCAGCTGGGCGTACTCGGCGGGCATGCCGAGGCGCTGGGGAAAGGGGATGCCGGCACCGAGCGCCTGGCGCGCCTCCTCGGGCAGGGCCGCGAGCAGCGGCGTGTCGAACAGGCCGGGGGCGATCGTGTTGACGCGGATCCCGTACTGTGCGAGGTCGCGCGCCGTGGGCAGCGTCATGCCCACGACGCCACCCTTGGAGGCCGAGTAGGCGACCTGCCCGACCTGGCCGTCGAAGGCCGCGATCGAGGCGGTGTTGACGCACACGCCACGTTCGCCGTCCCCGCCCGGCTCGCCGGGAATCATCGCGGCGGCGGCAAAGCGCAGCACGTTGAACGTGCCGATCAGGTTGATCTGGATGATCGTCTCGAACGGCATCAACGGGTGCGGGCCCTTGGAGCCGGCGATCTTCTGCGCCCAGCCGGTGCCGGCGCAGCAGATCGAGATGCGCAGCCCGCCGTCGACCGCGGCGGCCTTGCTCACGGCAGCCTGCACCTGCTCCTCCTCGCGCACGTCGCATGAGACGAACTCGAGCCCGAGCTCGCTCGCCAGCGCGCCTGCCTTCTCGGCGTTGATGTCGGCGATCGTCACGACCGCGCCGCGCTCGTGCAGTGCGCGCACGGTCGCCTCGCCAAGTCCCGAGGCGCCGCCTGCGACGAGTGCTGAGCTGCCTGCGATCTCCATCGCGGCGGACTCTATCCCAACGCTTCAGGCGCGGTCCGCGACCCTGGCGGCCGTGCAGGGGCCTAGGCCAAGCTCGACGGATTGACCCGCGCGAGCGTCAGCGCGAACAGCTCGTCGGGGTCGGTGAACAGCCGCACGAGCTGCAGTCCGGCAGCCGCCAGATCGCCCTCGATTCGCTCCGAGGTGAACTTGGCGCTGATCTCCGTGCGCATCTCCTCGCCGGCGTCGAAGTGCACCGGGAGGTCGAGGTCGCGCACGATCGTCGTGTGCTCGCGCCGTGAGCGCAGGCGCATCTCGATCCACTCGTGCTCGGGGTCGAACAGCGCGACGTGCTCGAAGTCCTCCGGCTCGAAGTCGGCGTCGAGCTCGCGGTTGAGCACGCGCAGCACGTTGCGGTTGAACTCGGCCGTGACGCCCTGCGTGTCGTCGTAGGCCGCCTGCAGCACGACCGGGTCCTTGACGAGGTCGGTGCCGAGCAGCAGATGGTCCTCCGGACCCAACAGGCGTGAGATCTCGCGCAGCACGCGGCGGCGGCTGCCGGGGGGGAAGTTGCCGATCGTGCCGCCGAGGAAGGCGACGATGCGCGGTCCGAGCGCCTCGGGCACCTCGCCGAGATGGCGCTCGAAGTCGCCGATCACCCCATGGACCTGCAGGCCCGGGTACTCCTCGGTCAGCTGTGCCGCGCACTCGCGCACCATGCTCTCGGTGACGTCGACCGGGACGTAGCGGACGAGCGTGCCGGCCTGCTCGAGCGCGTCGAGCAGCACGCGCGTCTTGCTCGCTGTGCCCGAGCCGAGCTCGACGAGCTCAGCCGCCCCGGTGAGCGTGGCCAGCTCGTGGGCGTCGCGCTCGAGGATCGCGCGCTCGGCGCGCGTCGGGTAGTACTCGGGCAGCTCGCAGATCCGGTCGAACAGCTCCGCGCCGCGGGCGTCGTAGAAGTGCTTGGGCGGGAGTTCCTTGAACGGACGCGTGAGCCCGTCGAGCACATCGTCGGCCAGCGAGCGCTCATGCGCGCCGTCGAGATGGGAGTCGATGCGGATCGCCGTCTCGACGGCGGGCTCCGGTGGTGTTTGCGACGCCATCAGAAGGTCCCGAGGATTCGAACGCTATCGCAGATCATCGGGCCGCCCGCGCCGCGCTGTGCACAGGGCCTCAGCCCGCGTCCCGTGCAAGTCGCACGCCGGCGAAGATCTGCCTGCGCTGGGGCAGGTCCCAGTTGCGAAAGCGGGCGCTGGCGACACGCTCGTCGGTCGCCCACGAGCCGCCGCGCAGCACGCGGTAGTCCTCGCCGAAGAACACCTCCGAGTACTCGCGGTAGGGGTGCGCGACGAAGCCCGGGTAGCCACGGAAGGTGCTCTCGGTCCACTCCCACACCCTGCCGACTCCGTCCAGCTCAGAACCTTGCAGCGTCGCCGCCTTCTCCCACTCCGTCTCGCTCGGCAGACGCGCCTCGTGCGCGCGGGCAAACGCCTGCGCCTCGAACCAGCTCACGTGGCACGCGGGCGCCTGCGGATGGCCCGCGGCGATCGCCGGATGCACGGCGGTCTGCTCTCGCTGCTTCTGCTCGCCGAGCCACTCCCAGCCGTCCTCGGACCACAGCTCGCGTCGCTCGTAGCCGCCGAGCTCCACGAAGCCAAGCCAGCCGGCGTTCGTGGCCGGGCAGCGGGCGAGCTGAAAGCTCGGCGTCTCGCGCTCGTGCGCGGGTCGCTCGTTGTCGTAGGCGAAGCCGTCACCGGCTGCCCCCATCGCGAAGGGCCCAGCCGGTACCGCGACCCAGTCCTCGCCCGCGGCCGTGGCGCCATCTGCTGCGCCGCCGGGGAGCGGCCGGTCTCTTAGCGTCGCGTCGCTCTCGCCGAGCAGTCCGGCGATCACCATCGTCTGGCGCATCGTCTCGCCGTGCTGCAGCTCGTGGCGGACCACCATCTCGCAGATCACGCCGTCATCGACGCCGCGCTCGCTCACCGTCTGCACGGTGCGGCTGCGCACCTCCGCGAGATAGTCGCGTGCCTCGCTCGGGCCGAGCGTCTCGATGTCGCCGCGGATCGCGCGCGGGGTCTCGAACGCGTCGTACAGCGCCGCGAGGTCGGGGCGCAGCAGCTCATGCCCACCGAGGCGATGGGCGAGCCACAGGTCCTCGTAGGCGGCGATGTGGCCGAGGTCCCACACCAGCGGGCTCATGATCTGCGAGTAGACGCGCTCGAGCTGCTCGTCTGAGAGATGCTCGATCAGCGCGAACGTCCGCGCGCGGGCGTACTCGAGCCCGTCCAAGACGTGCGCCACCCCGGCGGAGGCGAGACTGCTGTCTAGTGCATCGGTGGCCATCGCTGCGCGCTCTCACTTTAGGCGCTCGCCGCGGTCTCCCGCGCAGCTCAGTCGGGCTTCGCGCGCTCTTTGGGCGGTTCCGGCGAGGCGGCGTCGTCGACGACCACGCTGAGGCGCCCGCGTCGCAGCAGGCTGGCCGGCACGTGATGGCTCGGCTCGGCCAGCATCGCGTCGACCGCGTCGGCCTTGCCCGAGCCGGTGGCCAGCAGCACGCAGCGCCGTGCGGCTCGCAGCACGGGCAGCGTCAGCGTGATCCGCTCGGGCGGCGGCTTGGGCGAGTCGTGCACGCCCAGGCAGAGCTCGGGTGCCTGTACGTCGAGCGTCGGCGCGCCTGGAAACAGCGAGGCCACGTGGCCGTCCGGCCCGACACCGAGCACGATCACGTCGAGCACGGCGACGCCTTCCTCCAGCGGGGCATGCTCGCGCAGCGCGCTCGCGTAGCGCTCGGCGCCCGGCTCGGGGCCGAGCTCGCCTTCCATGCGGTGGACGAGGTGCTCGTCGAGTCCCTTGGCGGCGTCGAGCAGCGTCTCGCGTGCGAGCTTGTAGTTGCTCTCCTCATCCTCCGGCCCGACGCAGCGCTCGTCGGCGAACCAGACGGCGATGTCCTGCCAATCCTCGAGCTCCTGCGCGAGCAGTTCGTAGGCGCGCGCCGGGGTCGTCCCGCCGCTCAGCGCCAGGTGCGCCGCGCCGCGCTCGCGCCGCGCGCTCTGCAGCCTTCTCGAAGATCTCGCCGGCCGCGCGTCCGGCGGCGGCCTCCGGGTCGGCGCACGTCGTCAGGCTCGTCACGGTGCCTCGCCTCCGGGAACGAGCGCCTGGGCGTCGGGCAGCATCTCCTGCGCGGCTGCGAGCGCCGGGCCGTAGGTCTGATCGCGCAGCAGCGCCTGGCGGATGCCCTCGCCGAGGATGCCGCTCTCGCCGCGCGAGGCGCCCAGCAACGTCCACTCGCGTTCGTGGCCGGCGCGATCGCTGCGGTGAGCATGCAGGCCACCCGGGCCGCGGTCCAGACGCAGTCCGAAGCCCGAGGCGCTGCGCAGGTCGAGGCCGGCGAGGCCGGGGACGCTGAGCGCGGGATCGGCTCGCAGCTCGAGCTTGATGTCGTGCTTGCCGCGATGGGCGGTGCCGCCGAGCACTCCCTCGTTTCTGTGGCTGCTGACGATCTCCGAGTGCTCGAGCTTCCAGTGCAGGCGCGAGGCCAGCCAGCCGAGCAGCAGCATCGCGGCGACGGTCGAGTCGGGGTGGTGGCGCACGGCGATCGCGGTGAGGGTGTCGAGCTCGGCACGCATCGTCGGTGGGTCGAACGCCGCCGCGATGCGCTCGCGCCACGGCGTCGAGCGCAGCCACGCCAGGTCGACGACATACAGCTGCCGGGAGAGCTCGCTGGCGCGGTCGAGCGCGTCGCGCCAGACGGGCTCGTCGATCGAGTCGATCAAGCTCGCCTGCGCGAGGCTGAGCAGTGCGTCAACCGCCTCTGGGTGCCCGTGCGGGGACCACAGCAGCGTCGGCAGGTCGGTGACGACGAGCGGGTCGGCGATCGTGTCGAGGTCGTCGAGGTGGCGCTCGCCGAGCCTGACGATCACCGTCTCGCGCAGCAGCGCCAGCTCACCCGGCGTCGGGTCCGCGTCGGAGGCGATGCTCACCCGCGCATCGAGCCGGTCGCGCTTTGGCTCGTACGAGAGCACCACCAGCCGCGAGGCCGCGTAGCGCCCCACGCCGCGCAGGCGGTTGGCGATTTCACCGCTCCATTCGTCGTCGACGAACACGATCATGTTGAGCACGCGAGCGGGCACGTAACTGCCGCTTTCGGCGTGGCGCTCGGCAAGCAGGTCACGCAGCGCCGCTTCGATCCTGTCCGGCGTCGTGCCCTGCTCGCTCCAGACCGCGTCGCTGGTGCTCATCTCAGCCGCTCGCACCCATCAGATCGCGCGCCACTCGTGGCCCTCGAGCAGCAGCTTCTGCGCCTCGGCCGGCCCCTGCGAGCCGGCTTCGTATTGCGCCAGCGGCCCCGGCTGCTTCGCCCACGTGCCGACGATCGGGTCGCAGATGCGCCATTGCGCCTCGACCTCGTCGTTACGTGTGAACAGCGTCGCGTCGCCGCGCATCGCGTCCGTGATCAACCGCTCGTAGGCCTCGGGGGACTGCGACAGGAACGACGTGCCGTAGAGGAACTCCATGTTGACCGGGCGGATGATCATGCGCGTCCCCGGGATCTTCGCGCCGAGGCGCAGCGAGACGCCCTCGTTCGGCTGCAGCGTCAGCACGAGCTGGTTGGGCTGCACGCCGAGTGAGCCGTCTTGGGAGAAGGCGAGGTGGGGGACGGGCTTCAGCGTGACCGCGATCTCGGTGATCTTGCGCGCCAAGCGCTTGCCCGTGCGGATGTAGAAGGGCACCCCGGCCCAACGCCAGTTGTCGACTTCCAGGCGCAGCGCGGCGTAGGTCTCGGTCGTGGAGTTCGGCGCGACGCCGTCCTCTTCCAGATACCCCGGGACGTCCTCGCCGCCCGCATGACCCTTGGCGTACTGGGCGCGCAGCGCGATCTGCGAGATGTCGGCCGACGTCGGCTCGGGAATCGACTGCAGCACCTTGACCTTCTCGTTGCGCACCTCTTCGGCCGTGAAGCTGACCGGGGGCTCCATCGCCACGTGGCAGAGCAGCTGCAGCATGTGATTCTGGATCAGGTCGCGCAGCGCGCCCGCGTGGTCGTAGTAGCCGGCGCGGGTGCCGATGCCGAGGTCCTCGGCGGCCGTTATCTGCACGTTGTCGATGTAGTTGCGGTTCCACAGCGGCTCGAACATGCCGTTGGCGAAGCGAAACGCGAGCATGTTCTGCACGGTCTCCTTGCCGAGGTAGTGGTCGATGCGGAAGACCTGCTGCTCCTCGAAGATCCCGAGCACGCGGCGGTTGAGCTCGCGCGCCTCTTCGAGCGTCGTGCCGAACGGCTTCTCGATGATCACGCGGACCTCCGCGCCCTCGTGCTGCGCCAGCTGCGAGCGGCCCAGCTGCTCGACGATCACCGGGAAGAACTCTGGCGCCGTCGACAGGTAGAAGGCGCGGTTGAGCTCCTCGCCCGCGTGCGCGTCGAAGGAGTCGAGCACCTTGCTCAGCTCGCTGTATACGGAGTCGTCGTCGAATACGCCCGGGACGTACTTGACCTCATCGAGCAGCGCCTTCAGCACGTCCTCCTTCGGCGGTCGCCGTGAGAAGCGGCGGATCGCTTCCTCGCACTCCGCGCGGTAGTCCTCGTGCGCTTTTTCCTGGCGCGAGACGCCGACCAGGTGGAAGCGCTCGGGCAGCGCCCCGTCGTGGGCGAGGTTGTACAGCGCGGGCAGCAGTTTGCGCCTGGCCAGATCGCCCGTGGCGCCGAAGATGACAAGCGTCGTCGGCGCGACCGGCAAGCGCTCCAGGCCGGCCGTCAGTGGGTTCTCCGGCTGCGGCTCGGCGGTCGGCTGGCCGGGGTGGGCCGCCACCGCTCAGCGGCCCCCGCGCTTGCTGGCCTTGGCCGGCGCCTTCGCCTTGCGGGTGCCACCGGCCTTGACGGCGGCCTTGCTCCCCGGCGCGCTCTTTACGGCGTGACCGCCGAACTGGTTGCGCAAGGCCGCCAGCACGCGATCGGAGAAGTCACCGTTGCCGCGCGAGCGAAAGCGCGCGTACAGCGACGCCGTGATCACGGGCGTCGGCACGTCGTGGTCGGTCGCATCGGCGATCGTCCAGCGTCCCTCGCCCGAGTCCTCGGTGTAGCCCTCGATCGCCTGCAGCTCGTTGCCGTCGGCTTCGAAGGCCCGTGCCGCGAGTTCGCACAGCCACGAGCGCACGACCGAGCCCTGCCCCCAGAGGTGCGCGATCTTCGCGTTATCGAGCTCGTACTCGCACTTGTCGAACAGGTCGAAGCCCTCGGCGTAGGCCTGCATCAGGCCGTACTCGACGCCGTTGTGGACCATCTTCACGTAGTGGCCCGCGCCGGAGGGGCCGAAGTGCATCCAGCCGCGCGGGCCGATCGCGGCAACGCTCTGCTCGTTGGTCTCCGGCGCCAGCACGTCGAGGATCGGGGCCAGCCGTTTGACCGCTTTCGGCGGTCCGCCGACCATCATGCAGTAGCCCACTTCCAGGCCCCACACGCCGCCCGAGACACCCACGTCGATGTACTCGATGCCCTGCGCTTTCAGTTCTTTGGCGCGGCGCTTGTCGTCGGTCCAGCGCGAGTTGCCGCCGTCGATGATCGTGTCGCCACGATCGAGCAGCTTGGCCAGCTTGTCGACCGTCTCCTGCGTCGGCGCGCCGGCGGGCACCATGATCCACACCATCCGCGGCGGCGAGAGCTGCTTGACGAGCTCTTTCAGCGAGCCCGCTCCGGCGGCACCGTTCTTGACCGCCTGCTTGACGGCCTTCTCGTCGAAGTCGAACGCGACCACGTCGTGCTCGGAGTCGCGGCGGATGCGGTGCACCATGTTGCCGCCCATCTTGCCCAGCCCAACGAACCCAATCTGGCTCACAGTGCCTCCTCGATTTGCTTGGTCAGCTCGCGCAGCGCGCCCGCGGGATCGGCGCCCTGCAGTCGCACCCGCTCGGCCGGCAGCCCCAGCTCGCGCAGCGTGTCGAAGTCGCCGATCGCCTCGGCGTTCTTGAGCGTCGTGAACGTGTACGCCGCGCCCGGGATCTCGACGTCGTCGGGCCCGTCCCACACAAGTTGCAGGAAGCGACCGACCTTCGGCCCGCCCTTGTGGAACTGGCCGGTCGAGTGCAGGAAGCGCGGGCCGTAGCCGAACGTCGTCGTCGCCTTGCCATGGGCGCGCACGACCTCGCGCAACCGCGCAACGGCCGCGTCGAACTCGGCCGACGGCTGCACGTAGCCCATCATCGCGACGTAGTTCGGCGGTGCTGCCGGACCGAGCAGTGCCTTCAGCGCGCCCGTCTCCGCTCCTTCCTCGCTCGGCAGCTCGTGCGTGGCCTCGTAGCCGGCCAGCACTCGCTTGGTCGCGTCCTTGGCCTGCTGCACGTTGGGCTGATCGAACGGGTTGATCTGAAGTCCCCAGCCGGCGACGGCGACGGCGATCTCCCACAGCATGAACACGCGCCCGAGGTCGGTCGGCCCGTGCGTGGGCACCCGCAGCAGCGGATGTCCGGCCTCGGCGAGCGCGTCCACGCGTGCCTGCAGCTCCGGGTCGGGTGAGTCGAGGTCGCACAGGTAGGCGAACACGCGGTCCTCGCCGTATGCCGAGGGCTCGCCGACCGGCTCCTCGGCGACCGGCAGGATGCCCGTGCCCTGCTTGCCCGTCGACTCGGCCACGAGTTGCTCGAGCCACAGGCCGAGGCCGGGCAGCGACTCGTCGATCGCGAACGTCAGCTTGTCGCGCCCGGTACGTGCCAGCGCGCTGAGGGCGGCGCCCATCCAAATGCCCGCCAGAGCTGCGCCGCTCGAGATGTCGACCCCGTCGGCTCCGCCCGCCGCCCCGGGGTCGAGCGAGGTCTCCCAGGCGCCTGCCGCGCCTTCGAGCAGGCCGCGGATGTCGACGCCGATCAGCGCCGCCGGGACCATGCCGAACGCCGACAGAGCGCTGTAGCGCCCGCCGATCTCCGGATCTCCCGCGAACACCTCCCTGAAGCCGTGCTCGTGCGCGAGCTTTTCCAGGCCCGAGCCCGGATCGGTGATCGCGGCGAAGTTGGCGCCGTCCGGCACGAGCGACCAGAAGTGGGCCAACAGCGAGAGCGGCTCGATCGTCCCGCCGGACTTGGAGGAGACCAGGAACAGCGTTCTGCGCGGCTCCACCGCGTCGCCGACCGCGCGCACCGTCGCCGCATCGGTCGAGTCGAGCACGTGCAGTTGCGGGCGGCCCGGGTGGGAGGCGAACGAGCGTCGCAGCACCTCGGGGGCGAGTGAGGAGCCGCCCATCCCGAGCAGCACGACGTCGCGAATGCCGTCGTCGCGCACGCGATCGGCGAACGCCTGCAGCTCGCCGGCGTCGGCCAGCATGCGTTCGGCGATCGTCAGCCAGCCGAGGCGGTTGGCGACCTCGGGCGTGCCCGCCGGTGCCCACAGGGTCGCGTCGGCTGGGCGCTCGGCGCTCGGGCGGACCCGCTCTGCCACCTGCTGCTCGCCTGCCCGGGCGAGCATCTCGGCGATCGGCACCTTCAACGCGGCGGGGACGCGGGCCTCGACGGTGAGGGTGGGGTCGCTCACGGCCACGATCCTAGTGGCCGGGGCACTGCTATAGGTTTTCCAGCCGCGGGAGGAGAACCTTGAGTCCAGACGACACCCATCAGCGCCCCGATCGCAACCTTGCCCTGGAGCTCGTGCGCGTGACAGAGGCCGCCGCGCTCGCCGCCGCGCCACTCGTCGGCAAGGGCGACAAGGAGGCTGCCGACCAGGCCGCCGTCGACGGCATGCGCTTCATGCTCCAGTCCGTGCAGATGGACGGCGTCGTCGTGATCGGCGAGGGCGAGAAGGACGAGGCGCCGATGCTCTACAACGGCGAGCAGATCGGCGACGGCACGCCGCCAGAGGTCGACATCGCCGTCGACCCGCTCGAGGGGACGACGCTCGCGGCGCACGGCATGCCCAGCGCACTTGCCGTGATCGCGCTGTCCACGCGCGGCACGATGTTCGACCCGGGGCCGTGCGTGTACATGGAGAAGATGGCCGGCTCGCCGGAGATCGCAGACCTGCTCGACCTCGACCGTCCGCTCGGCGAGACCGTCGAGCTCGTCGCCGAGCGCAAGGGCTGCGCGATCGGCGACGTGATGGTCGTCGTGCTCGACCGCCCGCGCCACGAGCAGGGCATCGAGGAGATCCGCGCCGCCGGCGCGCGCGTGCGTCTGATCGCGCACGGCGACGTGTCGGCCGCGCTGCTGGCGGTGACCGAGCGCTCCCCCGTGGATCTGCTGTGGGGCATCGGCGGCACGCCCGAGGGTGTGATCTCGGCTGCCGCCGTGAAGTGCCTCGGCGGGCAGCTGCTCGGGCGGCTGTGGCCGCGCGACGAGCAGGAGCGCAAGGCTGCGACGGACGCCGGCTATGACCTGCAGCGGGTGCTCACGCGCGACGACCTCGTCGCCGGCGATGACGTGTTCTTCAGCGCCACGGGCATCACCGACGGCGACGTGCTGCAGGGGGTGCGCTACCCGAGCGCCGGCGGCGCCACGACGGAGTCGCTCGTGATGCGCACGCGCTCGGGCACGATCCGCCGGATCCGCGCCACGCACGACCGCTCGAAGCTGCGCGCGGTCGGCGGCGCTCGCTTCTAGGCGGATGAGCCCGGAGCGGCTGTGGCTCGTCTCGATCGCGCTGCGCAGGCGCGGTCACGTGCGACTGGCTCGCCTGCTGAAGCGGCTGAACGCGGCGCTCTATCGCAACTCGCTGCCGCCCAGCGCGTCGGTCGGTGAGGGGCTCTCGCTGGGCGCGCGCTCGCTCGGCGTCGTGATCCACTCGAACGTCGAGATCGGCGATCGCGTGAGCATCTCGCACGGCGTCACGATCGCCGTGCGCTCCGGTTCGAAGGCGCCGTGCAAGGTGATCGTCGAGGACGATGTCAGCATCGGCACCGGAGCCGTCGTGATCACGCCGCATCGGGCCAACCTGCGCATCGGCCGCGGCGCGAGCATCGGCCCGGGTGCCGTCGTCGTTCGCGACGTGCCGCCCGGCGCGCAGGTCCAGTGTGCACCGCCGCGCATCGCCGGCGAGCGTTAGTCGACCTCGCGCCCGTCCGGGGCAATCACGCGCGTGGGCGCGGCGACGACCGTGGCGCCGGCGGGGACGTCCTCGGTGACGACTGCTCCAGCGCCGATGCGGGCCGAGCGCCCGACCCGCAGCGTCTTCCCGGGGCCGGCCGCGATGACTGCGCTCGCGCCGATCTTCACGTCGTCCTCGATCAGCACGTGCGTGTCCGGTGCATCGCCCGTCTCGAGGCTGACGTTGTGCCAGATCGTCACGTCGCTTCCGATCGCGACGTTGTCCTGAACGACCGTGCCGAACGCATGGTGGCCGAGCCATAGGCCCGATCCGATCGAGGCTCGTGGCGACAGCGAGTTTCCGTACAACAGCGTGTTCAGTCGGCTGAGCACCCTTGCCAGGCGACCATGGCCGCGCCGCTGAAGCGCGATCGACCTCGCCCACAGCTTCAGCGGGCTCATCGGCTTCGACTGTCCGGTGCGTGCGCGGGCGTCCTCATCAGGGCGCGAGCATAGAGCGAGCGGACTCGGTCTAGCTCGCGGCGCGCGCGAGAAGCCGTCGAGGCCTGGGCTAGCGGCGCAGCTGCCCGACCCTCGATTCGGCCAGGTCGAGGCGCACGAGCGAGCGCAGGAAGCGGTTGGTCACGATCACGTGGATGCGCGACTGCGTCACGTCGTAGATCCTGCGCCCCAGCCGCGAGGCGATGGCCGGATAGAAGTTGGCCACCTCGACGGCCACGTGCAATTGCGCCTGCCCGTCCTCCGCCGGCTCACCGCGACGCACCTCGATCTGCAGGTAGCCGCCGCCGTCCCTGCCGCGCTTGGCCACGAGCAGCCCGCGCGCGATGCGCCAGCGGACGAGGCCGTGATCGCGGTCCATCTCGTATTCCGGCGCCTGGAAGGTCAGCAGCTTCAACTGCGGCGCCAGCAGCACGATCGCGCGCCCCTGCTCGGTGTAGGCGACGTGGATCAGGCCGAGCGTCACGCGCGAGAGAAAGCGCCAGTACGTGCGCGCCAGGCGCTCGAGGTACTCGGGCGACCAGATCCGCTCGAGCGCATCCTCGGCGAGAAACACATCGGCGCTCTGCACGGAGCGCACCGCGCCGGTCTCGTCGTCCAGCGAGGTCAGGCTGTGCGACTCGGCGATGACCGCGCCCGGCACGCCGCGCCCGGGGTGCGAAGCGCGCCAGAGCACCGCGAGCAGTGCGAGGGCGGCGAGGGCGGCGACCGCCACCACGACCGCGACGAGGGTGGCGCTCATATCTCGGCAGGCTAATCAGCCGCTCGCGTCCTCGCCTGCTGATATCCACCGTGGAGTGAGCCACGACCGTCTCAACCCGCCGCCCGTTCGCGCACGGGCCGTCGCCGACGCGCCGGCCGAGGCGCTCGCGGCGCGCGCCGAGGAGCTCGCGCACAGGTGGGCGCTGGCCTTGCTCGCCGCGCGACCACTCGTCGAGATGGTCGCGATCCCGCTCGAGGACCTCGCGCGCTATGCCCCCGCTGTGTGCGCCTCGCTGGCGCGCGCGCTGTCCTCGGACGAGGAGCTCGCGATCTTCGACGTCGGCGCTCATCAGCGGGGAGGGCGGGCTGGAGCGCTCGCCGCGACTGCCGGCCTGAGCGCGCTCGCCGCCGGCTGGGACGCGCCGGCAGCCGTCGAGCAGGTCGAGGCGTTGCGCGGCGTGATCTGGGAGGCCGCCCTGGAGGAGCTACGCGACCCGACCGCGCGTCAGGTCGCCGACGTCTCCGATCGGCTCGCCTCGGTCTGCGCCGCGGCGCTCGCGTACGCGCTCGCCGAGCGCAACGAGACGATCGGCGCGGGCACCGCTCGGCCGGCTTTCGCGCCGCCGCGCGAGCAGGTGCTCTACAGCGCGCCCTCGCCCTCGCCCGGAGCGGTGGGCGCCGTGCTGATCGACGAACTCGAGGAGGCGGCGCCCCAAGCACCCCCGCGCGCGGCGTGGCGCCGCGACGACGTGCCCCCCGTGCCGCCCCCGGCGCGCGGGCGGCAGCGCGCGCAGGATCGCCGAAGCGCCGAGGGCGCGCCCGGTCGGCGCGGCTCGCAAGCGGCTCCGCGGCCGCTGCCGTGGGACACGCCACTTCAATCCTCGCCCGTGCCGCCGCCGGAGCCCGCGCCCGGGACGGGTGGCCGGCCAGGCCCGACCGACGAGCCGGTGATGCGCGTGTCGCGACTGCCGGGCACGCCCGCCGACAGGCGTTCCTAGCCGCGGCTGTGGCTCAGGCGGCTGCGGCGGCGCCGCCGGCGCTGGCGGCGGCCGCGGCTTCTTCCGCGGCGCCCGGCGGCAGCCCGAGCGTGGGCGTGTTCGGCACGCTGCCGACCACGCGCGTCTTCAGCCTCGCCGTGTCGTTCATCCCGAGCGCGCTTGCCGCGCCGCTCGTGAGGTCCCACTGCGCGCCGTTGTGCGCGTAGGGTCCGCGGTCGATCACGGGCACCGTCGCCGTGTGGCCCTTGTAGCTGAACTTGACCAGCGTGCCGCACGGAAGCGTGCGGTTGGCAACGCCGACGACGGCGGGCGTCAGCGTCTGCCCGCAGGCCGTCTCCTGGCCGTAGAAGCCCGGGCCGAACCAGGTCGCGAGCGCTGGCTTGAGAGTGGTCGCGACAGGCGTCGTCGCCGTCGTCGGCGGCGCGGTCGATCCGCCCGTCGTGGCAGCGGCGCCTGCGGTTACGCAGCCGGCACAGATGCCGGCAACGAGCACGGCAATCATCGATATCTTCAAAAACGGTGTTCGCATCAGTGTCTGGGCCTACGGGGTGAGCTGACGGGCTCGCGCCACACTGTCGGCGCTACGACCTGACTTGGTCGATTCGCCCCCGCGAGCCGAATACATCCGGCTCGCAATGGGTCCCCCGTCTCCCGCGACCTGAGTCACAGGAGCTCGGCGTGGCCGCAAGTATACAGAAGACCTTTGGCGAGCTATGCGCAGCTTCGGCGCGAGCCCGGCGCCGGGGCTCCGGTGGCTGAGCTCGCCCGCCCCGCGCCCTCAGCCGCCGGGCAGGCGGGAGAAGACGTCCTTGAGCAGCCGCTCGCCCGCCGAGACCCCCGCTTTGGCGAGCTCGCCGACGAGCTCGGCGGCCGTCGCCACCAGCTCCGCTCCGCCCGGAGGCTGGACGGGTCCGGTCGCGCGTTCGCCCTCGCACTCAAAGCCCTGACGTGGCGCCGGCTCCTCGACCGCCACCGCGCGGCGCGGCACGGGCGGACGCTTGCCCGTCTGGGCCCGGCGCGCGCGCACCGCGCTCGAGCGGCCCGGCGAGCTCTTGGCCTGCGCCGTCGCCGCGGAATCCTTGGCCGACTTCGGGCGCACGCCCGCGGCTGGCGTGGTGCGTTTCGTCTCCGTCTGTGTCGCGCCTTTGGCCGACTTCGCCTTGGCGGTCGTGCGCTGGGCGCGCGGCGGTTTGCCCGCGTGTGCCGCCGTCGCCGGGCCCGATCGTTTGGCACGGGGTTTGGCCGGGCTCGAGGGCCGCCCGTTCGTGCTCGCCGACTCGCGCGCCGCCGTGCGCCGCGCGCTCGAGCGCTGCGGGCGCGTGCGTGGCAGGTTGGCCAGCACGCCGTCGTTGCGCGTCGTGTCCGCCGTGCTCTCGCTCGCGTCCCCATCCGCCATCGGCACATCATTGCTTAAGGCCGGCGCGAGAACATCGTGGCTCGTCTTACCAAGAAGATCCGCTGCGTGCTGCAAGTCGGCGGCGCCGCCGTTGAGAAGCACCGGTGCGACGCGTTAGCATGGGCTCCGAACAGAAGAAGTGCGACTTGTAACGTTGGGCGGCCCTCAGCCGTATGTCCCACGGAGGTGCTGTCCTAGCCGGCACCGATCCACCGGGATCTGGCGTGGTCGCCGGTTGTCGATCGACGGAAGAAACGGGAGCAGATGTCAGTAGTCGAGCTGCAGGAGCTGGATGAGGTCAAGGGCCTGCTCGCCAAGGGCCAGCAGGTTGGAGTGCTCTCCTTCGCGGAGATAACCAAGGCGATGTCCGAGCTCGACCTCGACGAGTCCGACGTCGAAGAACTGCACGGCTTCCTCGAGAAAGCCGAGATCGAGCTCGTCGAGGAGATCGATCCGGCCGCGACCGCCGCATCGCAGGTCGAGCGCGCGCCCGACAAACGCGGTCGGCGCAAAGCCAAAGCAGCGCTCGACCTCAAGCCGGACATGACGACCGACTCGCTGCAGCTGTTCCTCAAGGACATCGGCAAGGTGCGGCTGCTGACCGCCCAAGAGGAGGTCGATCTCGCCAAGCGCATCGAGCGCGGCGACCTCGACGCCAAGCAGAAGATGGTCGAGTCCAACCTGCGCCTGGTCGTCTCGATCGCCAAGAACTACCGCAACCAGGGACTGCCGTTCCTCGACCTGATCCAGGAGGGCACGCTCGGTCTCGTGCGCGCCGCCGAGAAGTTCGACTATCGCAAGGGCTTCAAGTTCTCGACCTACGCGACCTGGTGGATCCGTCAGGCGATCGCCCGCGCCCTCGCCGACAAGGCCCGCACGATCCGCATCCCCGTGCACGTCGTGGAGAAGCTCAACAAGATCGGCCGCGCCGAGCGCAAGCTCGTCACCGAGCTGGGCCGCGAGCCGACGGCGGACGAGATCGCCGAGGTCACCGGCATCGACCCCGAGGAGGTCGACTCGATCAAGCGATCCGCGCAGGCGCCCGTCTCGCTGGAGAAGCCCGTCGGCGACGAGGAGGAGTCCGAGTTCGGCCAGTTCATCGCTGACGAGCGCGCCGAGTCACCCTATGAGCGTGCCGCCGAGATCCTCACCAAGGAGGCGCTGCGCGAGGCGCTGGAGAACCTCTCCTACCGCGAACGCCGCGTGCTCGAGCTGCGCTACGGGCTCGGCGGCGAGCACCCGCGTACGCTCGATGAGGTCGGGCGTACGTTCAACGTCACGCGCGAGCGCATCCGCCAGATCGAGAACCAGTCGCTGAAGAAGCTGCAGAGTCTCGCCGAGGCACAGAAGCTCCGCGACGTCGCGTAGCCCCGCGTCGTCCAACGCCACAAACATCGCTCAAGGCTGGCGGCTCGTCTGCCGATCAGTTGGGCATGTTCGACGTCAAGCAGGCGATGCGTGACCTCGTTGAGCGGGAGGGCTCGGATCTGCACCTGAAGGTCGGCGCCGCGCCGCTGTTCCGCGTAAACGGTGAGCTGGCGCCCGAGGAGGGCGTCGCAGAGCTGACCGCCGAGGACACCGAGCACGCGCTCAAACAGCTGCTCGACGACGACGGCAAGCTCGACGAGTTCGAGCAGGAGCATGAGGTCGATTTCTCCTTTGAAATCGAGGGCGTCGCGCGTTTTCGCATCAATGCCTTCCGGCAGCGCGGTGTGATCTCGCTGGCCTGTCGCGCGATCCCGCATCGGATCTCGACGATCGAGGAGCTCGCGCTGCCCGAGGTGATCAGCGAACTGGCCGACGAGGAGCGCGGGATCGTGCTGCTCACGGGCACCACCGGCTCCGGCAAGTCGACGACGCTCGCCGCGATGATCGATCACATAAACCACACGACGAGCAAGCACATCGTGACGATCGAGGACCCGATCGAGTTCGTGCACTCCGACAAGCGCTCGGCGATCAATCAGCGCGAAGTCGGCATGGACACGGCTTCCTTCAAGCGCGCCCTGCGGCGCGTGCTGCGTCAGGACCCCGACGTGATCCTGATCGGGGAGATGCGCGACGAGGAGACCGTGCAGGCGGCGCTGTCCGCTGCTGAGACCGGTCACCTCGTGCTCTCGACGATCCACACCGTCGACGCCACCGAGTCGATCAACCGCATGCTCGACTTCTTCCCGCCCCACCAGCATCAGCAGGCGCGCAGCATGATCGCCGGCACCGTCAAGGGCGTCATCTCCCAGCGGCTCGTCCCGGGCGCCGAAGGCGGCCGCGTAGCCGTCTGCGAGATCCTGCGCACGACCGGTCGCGTGCGCGACATGATCCACGACCCCACGCAGACCGGCAAGCTTGTCGAAGTGATCGCCTCGGGCGGCTACTACGGCATGCAGACCTTCGACCAGGCGCTGTACGGCCACGTCAAGGCCGGGCGCGTCACCTTCGAGGACGCCATGCGTGTCGCCTCCAGCCCGCACGACTTCAAGCTGCTGATGCAGGCCGAAGGCCGCCAGGGCACCACGATGGACGACGTCGCGTCCGCCGAGGAGCGCCGCGGCGATGGTCCGTCCGCACCAGACGCGGCGCCCGCCGGCGGGCGTCCGCCCCTCACCGTCGCCTAAGCGGGTCCAGCGACCCGACTGGCGAGACTCGCCGCCACGCCTACGCCGTCAGCCCCACGGCTTTGAGGGCCTCATCGCGGTCGAGGAAGATGCGGATGCGACTGATCTTGCCTTCGATGAAGTCGTAGACGTTCGTGCTCTCGGTGCCGTTCACGATCCCGCTGCTACGTCCAGTCGCGCTGGTCCGCATGAAGACGACCACGTTGTTCTCGCCCACCGCTTGCACGCGCTCCACATCGATCCGAAAGTCAGGGCCTGCGTCCTCGATGTCGGTGAAGAACCGCCTGATGCCGTCAGACCCGAGATACTCGCCCCCGACGGCAGCCAACGGGGTCAGCAGCTCCACATCCTCGGTACAGCAGGCGAGATAGGCGTCTATGGCTCGCTCGTTGATCGCCGTGATCGCCCGTCTGACGGTGTCCACGTTCTCTTGCGACATCGCCTGCTCAGTATCCCGCAGCGGGCTAAGTCGCGAGCGGCACGGCTCGGGCTCGGGCGAGCGCGCATGCCGGCGCCCCGGGGCCTTGCCCGTTCCTGGATGGGCGGCCGCCGTCAGACCATGCGCAGCAGCACGGCGATCAGGATCAAGGCGCCCACGACCACGATCCCGGGCACGATCAATCCGCTGGCCGCCAGCACGAGCACGGGTACACGATACGGCAGGTGCGGGGGCGCCAGCGCCGGGGCGCGAACGGCCTAACGTCACTTCAGTTGGTAAAGTAAAGGGTGAAATGGCCGTAGACGAGACTTGTCCTGTATGTCGCACAGCTGAGATCGTGTGCGGAAAGTGGACGCTCCTGCTTGTCCGCGAACTGGCCGAGGGCACCTCGCGCTTCTGCGAGCTCGAACGCGCCCTCTCGGGCATCAGCCCGCGCACGCTCTCGCTGCGCCTGCGCGCGCTCGAGGAGGAGGCGATCGTCGAGCGCCACACGTTCCCCGAGGTGCCGCCGCGCGTCGAGTACGCGCTGACCGAGAAGGGCCGCGCGCTGCTGCCGATCATCGACGACATGCGCGAGTACGGCGAAGACTGGCTGTGCCGGCTCGACGGGTCGGACGCCGAGGCCGCCGGCAGCGACGCGCTCGCGCTGGCCTAGCTGCAAGAAGCCCTGCGCCGAGCAGGACCGCCGCCGGGATGCGCGAAGTCAGCGCCAGATGCATTCACGACAGCTCGAAGCGTCCCTGACCGAGTTCTTCGCCGCCGCAGGCGCCTACCTGCGCGCCGAGCTCGCCGCCGGAGCCGAGGTGCCCTTCGAGGTCGGGGCGCAGGGCGCACGGCGCGGCTCGTCGGTCGCCACGCTGTATTGCTATCGCGCACTGACCGGCGAGTTCATCGGCGAGCGCGAGCCAGCGCTCAAACGTCTTCCAGGTCACGCCGACGCGCTCAAGGCGCTCGAGCACTTCGACGGACTCGACCGCTACCTGGCGAGCGTCGGCGGCGAGGCCGCGCAGGCCAAAGGTCGCGCACGCGTGCAGCAGGCGCTCACAGCGCTGCTCGAAGAAGTGTTCGACGATCAGAGCGAGTTCGAGCTGCGCCCCGAGCGCGTGCAGGCCACGCTCGAACGCCTGCAGCAGTCGATGCTCGCGAAGGCCGGCGAGCTGGCGCTCGTGGCAAGCCTGCACGGCGTGACGATCGCCTCCGAGGAGCTGCCGCTGACCAAGGGCCTGCGTATCGTGCAGCGTGACGCGCTGAGCGAGCTGCCCGACACGGCCGTCCTGCAGCTCGACGGCGAGCAGGTCGAGGACCCACTGCTCGTGCTCTACACGGCCGAGCCCGACAACCCCGACGAGGGGCTGCGCGCGGGACGTGCCGTGCTCAAGGACCTGCTCTCTGCGCTGCGCCTGTTCGGCGACGGACGCGTCACGCTCGGCGCACTCGCCTGGGCGCGCGTTGGCTCGGGCACCTGGACGCCGCTCGCGCTCGGCGCCGGCGGTCGTCCACACGGGATGCTCGTCGTGACCGAGGAGCACGAAGACGAGCTGCGCGCCTTCTGCAATCTCGTCTCGCGCCGCGCACCCCACGACAACGACCTCGCCTGGGCGCTGCGTCGCTTCGAGCTCGCCTGTGAGCGCGAGACCCCCTTTGAAGGATTGACCGACAACCTGCTCGCGCTGCGCGCTCTGCTCGAGCCCGAGGGTCCGGCCAGCGGCCGGCTCGCCGGTCGGCTCGCGGCACTGTGCGCGACCGCCGAGCAGCGCGGCGAGCTGACCGAGCGGATGGTGCGCGCGACCGCCCTCGAACGCTCGCTGATCGCGGGCACTGCGACCAAGAACGCCGCCAGCCAGAGCCTCGCCGAAGACGTCGCCAACCATCTGCGCTCGCTCCTGCGCGACGTGATCTGCGGCCACCTCGACCCCGACCTCGCCGTGATCGCCGACGAGCTGCTCGAACCCGATGAGCTGCTGCACGTCGACGAGGACCGCGAGGCGGAGCTCGAGCAGCCGGTGCTCGACGCCCCAGAGATCGCGGTCGAGCCGGAGCCTGCCCCGGAGCCCGAGCCGGCTGTCGCCGTCCCGGCACCCGTACAGGCGCCCCAGCCCGAGCTGAGGGCGCGGCGCGTGCGCGAGTCGCCGCTGAAGTCGCGCGTCGTCGAGCCCTGGCAGGAGCAGGAGGAAGATGACTTCATCGGCGCCCACGAGCTGGCCGCCGAACTGGACTCGGCCGAGTCCCCCGCGATCGAGCACTCATCGGCGCACGAGCAGCCCGTCGCCGCGTTCGATGCAGTCGACGACGACGCGACACCGGCCGCCGGCGCGCCGCAGACGGAGCTGCCGATCGACGGCGTCGTCTCTACATTCAGCTGAGCGAGTTCGCCGGCAGCCGCCTCGAAGCCTTCGCTGCTGCCTTCGCGCGGCGTTTCACCTCACCCTGACCGTCGAACAGATGTGCCGCGAGCCGTCCCAGGCTGGCCAGGTCACGGACCTCCTCGTCGAGGTGCGGCACGAGGATCGGATCGGGTTCGGAGAGTTGCGCCGACAGCCTGGCGATCGTCTCGCGGTCGCGCCGCACGAGCACGTCGAAGTCGGCCAGGTTGCCCGCAACGCGCTGAGCGAGGCGCTCGTCGAGGTCGCGTGCCAAGAGCTCCTCGACCTGCTCGACCGAGTGCCCGCCCAGCCCGTCGAAGTGCACGCGATTGACGATCAGCCCGCCCAGCGCCATGTGCGTCTCGGCCAGCTGGCGCGCGAGGAACGGTGCCTCGCTCGAGGGCTCGGGCTCGGGCGAGGTGACGATCATGAAGCTTGTCGTCGGATCTCGCAGCAGTTCGTTGACGCCGCGGGTGCGCTCGCCGAAGGCCTCGAGGATGCCCGACAGCGACCGGAAGAAGGCCGACAGGTCGCTCAGCATGTCCACGCCGGTCACGCGCGCGAAGATCGCAAAGACGATCCCCGTGGAGCGGCCGAACACGCGCGCGGCCAGGCCGCCAGGCGAGAGGAACACGCGCAGCGCGCGCCCTTCGAGGAAGCCCATCAACCTGCGTGGCGTTTCGAGGAAGTCGATTGCATTGCGCGAGGGCGGCGTGTCGAGCACGATCACGTCGAAGTCGTGCTCGTGACGCAGCTCGTACAGCTTCGCCATCGCGCTCAGCTCCTGCGAGCCGGCGACCGCCGAGGACAGCTCGCGGTAGATCGGGTTGGCCAGGATCTCCTCTCGTTCTGTCTCGTCCTTGCTCAGGCGCGCGACGATTTCGTCGAACGTGCCCTTGCTGTCGAGCATCATCGCCCACAGCTCGCCCTTGCCCACGACGCCGGCCTTGGCGAGCAGCCCCGCGTCGATCGCCGTCGGCTCACCCGAGAGCCGCTCCAGACCGAGCGCGCTCGCCAGGCGCGCTGCCGGGTCGATCGTGACGACCGCGACCTTCTTGTCGCGCGCCGCCAGGCCGAGTGCGATCGCCGCCGAGGTCGTCGTCTTGCCCACTCCGCCCGCGCCCAGGCAGATGCACACGCGCTTGCCCTCCAGGCGCTCGTAGAGCCCATTTGAGCGCGCGTGCTTGCCGGTGCGACGGCGCGCCCCGTTGCGCGTGGGCTTGGCGCCGCGCGTGGCCATCCCCCGATCGTAGTTCCCGTGCAGGAATCACCCGGTCGCATGCGAATACCCACCGGACGGCTTTCCCCCTAATCGAGTATCGGAGCCCCCCGTGGAAGGCAAGGCCAAGGTCATCGCGTTCGCCAATCAAAAGGGCGGCGTGGCAAAGACGACGACAACGCTCAACCTCGCCGCCGCATTCGCGGAGGAGGGTCACCGTGTGCTGTGCGTCGACATGGACCCTCAGGGCAACCTCACGATGTCCCAGGGCATCGACCCCGACACGCTCGACAAATCGATGTATGACGTGCTCGTGCACAAGGTCTCGATCCGCGAGGTGATCCGCAAGCGCGAGATCGACATCGCCTGTGCCTCGATCGATCTCGCCGGGGCCGAGATCGCGATGTCGACGATGATCGGCCGCGAGCGCTCGCTGCAGAAGGCTTTCGAACCGATCCTCGAGGACTACGACTTCATCTGCATCGACACGCCGCCCAGCCTCGGGCTGCTCACGATCAACGCGCTCACGGCTGCCGACAAGGTGATCGTCCCCGTGCAGTGCGAGTATCTGTCGATGCGCGGGCTGATCCAGCTGCAGAACACCCTCGCGATGATCCGCGAGAACCTCAATCCGGGCGTTGACATCGAGGGTATCCTGCCGACGTTGGTGGACTCCCGGACGATCCACGCCAAGGAGGCGATCGAGATCCTCGAGGAAAACTTCGGGGACCGGGTGTTCGCCTCGCGCATTCGCAAGACCGTCCGCTTCGCCGAGGCGCCCGTCAAGGGCATGTCGGTGCTCAAGTACGAGCCAGACGGGGTTGCAGCCCAGTCCTACCGGCAACTCGCGCAGGAGGTTCTCGACCATGGCAAACGCTAAACGCGCGAGCATGCGCGAAGGCCCGCTTGCGGCACTCTTCCGCAAGACCGAAGGCGCCGAGGGCGAGCCGGTCGAGGGCCGTGAGCCCGAGCAGCCCGCCGCCGAGCCGCCTGCTGCCGGCGCGCCGCAGACACCGGCCGCAGCCCACCCCCGCGAGAGCGGCCTGCCGCACCCGGCGCTCAGCGCATCGGCGCACGCGCCGGCTGAGCCGAGCCACGTGCCGAGCCCGCAGGAGCGCCTGCGCCACGCCTTCTCCTCGGAGATCCCCGAGAACGTGATGGAGCCCGCACCGGCCCGTCCCGTGATGGACGACTACTCCCGTCAGCACCCCGAGTCGGCCGGCACCTCAGGGCCCGCCGGGCAGCCCGTTATCCGCGTCGTCGGTGTCGGCGGCGCGGGCGTCAATGCCGTCAACCGCATGGTCGAGGCTGAGGTCGAGGGTGTCGAGTTCCTCGCCGTCAACACCGACCTGCAGTCGCTGCAGCAGTCCACCGCCGACCTCACGTTGCACATCGGCGCCGAGCTCACGCGCGGCCTGGGCGCAGGCTCGGACGCAAACGTCGGGCGCCAGTCCGCGATGGAGGACTACGACCGGCTGAAGGCCCTGCTGAAGGGATCGGACATGATCTTCATCACCGCCGGAGCCGGCGGTGGAACGGGCACCGGGGCGGCGCCGATCGTCGCGCGGATCTCGCGCGAAGTGGGCGCGCTGACGGTCGCGATCGTGACCAAGCCGTTCGGCTTCGAGGGCTCGCGTCGCAGCGGCCAGGCCGAGCAGGGCGTCGAGACGCTCGCCGCCGAGGTCGACACGCTGATCGTCGTGCCCAACAACCGGCTGCTGGCTGTGCTCGACAAGCAGACTGCGATGGTCGAGGCCTTCCGCGTCGCCGACGACGTGTTGCGCCAGGGCGTGCAGGGCATCTCCGATCTGGTCACGCTGCCCGGGCTGATCAACCTCGACTTCGCCGACGTGCGCACGATCATGAGCGACGCCGGCAATGCGCTGCTCGGCATCGGCATGGGCGTAGGGGAGACGCGCGCGACGGAGGCCGCCATGCAGGCCGTCTCATCGCCGCTGCTCGAAACCTCGATGGAGGGCGCGCGCTCGATCCTGCTGTCGATCACCGGCGGCGAAAACCTGTCCTTGTGGGAGGTCAACGAGGCCGCCAAGGCAGTCTCCGAGGCCGCCCACCCCGACGCGAACATCATCTTCGGCGCGATGGTCGACGAGAAGCTCGACGACCAGGTCTGGGTCACCGTCGTGGCCACCGGCTACGGCGACGAGGGCAGGCGCAAGAGCGTGCGGATGATGGGCGAACCAGCCGGGGAGCCCAAGGTGCATCGCGCCTCGCAGCCGCGTCCGGCACGTCGCAACTCGCTCGACGATCTCGACGTACCCGAGTTCATCCCCGCCCGCTGAGCGTCGTCGGCGCTTCGCGCTCCTGCGTCCTCGGTCGCTCGCGTACGGAGTACGCCACGCTCCCTGCGTCCTTGGATCGCTCGGCCGACGACACTCAGTCGGTGATCGGTAGATCCACGCCCTATCTCCGTCTGCTACTGCTCTCGCATGGCTGAGGGCGAGCACGGGATCGTTGCGGCGGGGCATCCGCTGACGGCAGAGGCGGGCGCGCGCGTGCTGCGCGAAGGGGGCAACGCCGTCGATGCGGCGCTTGGCGCGATGCTGACGTCGTTTGCCGCCGAGCCGCTGCTGACCGGCCTGGGGGCGGGTGGATACATGCTCGTGGCCGGCGGCGATGCCGAGCCGACGCTGCTCGACTTCTTCGTACAGGCTCCGAGCGATCCGCGCGAGTACGGCTCCGGACGCGCCGTCGCAGAGCTCGACGCGGTCGACGTCTCGTTCGGCGACGCTGCGCAGATGTTCTACATCGGCCCAGCATCCTGCGGCGCATACGGCGCGCCGGCGGGAGTCTGCGAGGCGGCGCGGCGGTGGGGCACGGTACCGCTCGCCGAGCTCGCCGCGCCCGCGGCGCGGCTGGCGCGCGACGGTGTGCCGCTCAACCCCGAGCAGGCCTACGTGGCCGAGATCCTCGGCGACCTGCTGACCTCGACCCCCGAGTGCGCCGCGCTGTGGGCGCCCGAGGGTCGGATCCTGCGTAAGGGCGAGGTGCTGCGAAACCCCGAGCTCGGCGAGATGCTCGACCGACTCGGCGTCGAGGGGGAGGCGCCGTTCTACAGCGGCGACGTGGCCGCGGCCGTATCGGAGTGGCTGCGCGCGCGCGGAGGCTGGCTCGCCGCCGAGGACCTCGCCGCCTACGAGGCGCTCGAGCGCGAGCCCGTGCGCATCGCCTACCGCGACCGCGAGGTGCTGACGAACCCGCCGCCGTCGGCCGGTGGGACATTGATCGCCTACGCCCTTGGCCTGCTCGACCGCGAACCCTCGCCGCCGTCGCTCGCTGGCGTGGTCGCGGCGATGCGCGCGGCTCAACAGGAGCGCACGCCGCAGTTCCTCGACGGGCTGAGCGAAGCCGGCTTCCTTCCTCGCTTCCTCGGCAGCCGCCTTGGTGCGACGACGCACATCTCCGTGCTCGATGCGCACGGCCGGGCGTGCAGCGCGACCTGCACCAACGGCGAGGGCTCCGGCGTCGTGGTGCCCGGCACCGGAATCCATCTGAACAACGTGATGGGCGAGGAGGACCTGAACCCGTTCGGCTTTCACCGCCACCCTGCCGGGCGGCGGATGCCGAGCATGATGGCGCCCACCGTCGTGATGCGCGACGGCGAGGTCGAGCTTGTGCTCGGCAGCGCCGGCTCAAACCGGATCCGCTCGGCACTGCTGCAGACGATCGTCGGCGCCGTCGACCACGACCTCGACGCGCGCGCAGCCGTGGACGCGCCACGGGTGCATTTCGAAGGCGACGTCCTCTACGCCGAGCCGGGGATCGAGCTCGACGAGCTGCGCTTGGCCGGCGAGGAGGAGGACATCGAGATCGTGCGCTTCGCCGAGCCCAACCTGTTCTTCGGTGGCGTGCAGGCCGTGCGCAGGCGCGGCTCACGACTGACCGGCGCCGGCGATCCCCGGCGCGGCGGGTTCGCGGTGAGCGTGTGAGTCGCCTCGCACTCGCCTTCTCGCTGCTCGCGCTCCTGTCGCTGGAGGCCTGCGGCGGGGTCACCGCGCCCGACCTGTTCATCGTGCAGCGCAGCGGCAGCGGTCCGCACGCGAAGCTCACGCTGCTCGTCAACGAAGAAGGTCGCGTGCACTGCAACGGCGTGGGCGCCCGCAACGGGCACAAGCTGAAACTGAGCGACTCCGCGCTGGTGCAGGCCCGCGCGATCCAGGAAGACCTGAAGGAACCGGCCTCCGAACACCTTTCGCTCTCACCTGGACCTCAGTCGGTGCTGAGCTATTCCGTGCGCGACGAAAACGGCTCGGTTCGCTTCAGCGACAACTCCCCCGGACAGCCCAAGGTGCTTCGCGAACTCGCGCTGTTCGTGCTGCAGACCGCTCAGGGCGTGTGCGGGCTGCCCGAGTAGCGGGCTTGGGCAGCACTTCGGAGCG
Organism: uncultured Solirubrobacteraceae bacterium; assembly: GCA_963714215.1. GTDB lineage: Bacteria > Actinomycetota > Thermoleophilia > Solirubrobacterales > Solirubrobacteraceae > Palsa-744. Next base: position 45,657 of record CAVQNP010000001.1, on the reverse strand, counting down.
CGGGCCCGGAGGACGGCGCTAGCCGAAGCGCACCTTGCCGTTGGACTGCGCTCGCGTCTGCGCGCGGTCGATCAGCTCGAGGCGCTTGATCGCGGCGCGCAGCAGCAGTGCCAGCAGGCGCAGGCGGGCGCTCTCCGAACGCAGCTCGAGCAGCTCCTGCTTGGCATCGGTGCCGAACTCGACCGTGCCGGCCATCTCGTAGGCGTCCATCGCGCCGACCTCCTCGGCGCTGAGTGTGCGGTCCGTCGCCTGCTCGACCAGCTCGCCGTACAGCTCGCGTGCGCTCGTACCGGCGACCTCGTCTAGATCTGGCTGCTCCTCGGTCTCGTCCTCGAGCAATTCGATGACGCCCGCCGGATAGGGGAGCTCGTCCTGGCGCTCGAGCAGGCGGAACGGCCGCGTGCCGCGCGCGAGGATGTTCAGCCGCCCGTCGTCCATCCGCTCGAGCACGCGCTCGACCTCGCACGCGCAGCCGACCTCCTTGAGCTCCTCATCGGACAGCCAGACGATCCCGAACTCGCGCTCCATCGAGCCTGGTTGGGCGCTCAGGCATCGCTCGATCATGCGCTTGTAGCGGTCCTCGAAGACGTGCAGGGGCACGCTCTCACTCGGCAGTGCGACGATGCCGAGTGGAAACAGGGGAAACCCCCGTAATACCTGCCCAGGCGTGCCCTGATCTGGCATGCCTGGAGTCTAAGCGCACGCTGCTGGACGGTTGCACCGAGCTTGCGCGGCTGGTGGTCGATTGGACCGGCCCGGAGTGCAGCCCGGCAGCAGGCCTCTCCTGCCCGGCAGGCCGCTAGCTCTGGATGCGCGGCTTGCGCGCCGAGATCAGCAGGTTGTAGAAGATCGCCGGCGGCAGGCGCGACTCGAGCAGCTTGCGGTCGAGGTCCTGCAGCATCAGGTAGCCGCGGTAGGCGTACTGGCGCCAGGCCCACGGCACGTCTTCGGGCTCGGCCGTAGCCTCGAGCGTCCGGTTGGTCCAGCCGAACCAGTTGGCCAGGAGCTCCTCGCCCGTGATGCGCACGTCAGCGAAGCCGGCCGATCGTGCGGCGCGCGCCAGTTCGCCAGGGGAGAAGGCGTGGACGTCGACAAAGCCCTCGAGCGCCGCATCGGGCACCTCCGCGGCGTGCGGGGAGGCCGCACGGGCGCCGAGCGCGCGGCGCCACAGCGGCGCGAGCGCGCCGGCGGCGCGCTTCGGCACGCGTGCCAGTCGGTCGCCGTAGCGCGAGGGCTCTCCGGCGAACAGGACCGTGCCACCCGGGGCGAGCACGCGGGAGAACTCGGCGAATGCGCGCTCCAGGTCGGGGATGTGGTGGAGCACGGCGTGACCGAGCACGAGGTCGAAGCTCTCGTCGGCGAACGGCAGGCGCTCGGCGTCGACCTGCTCGGTGCGCACCTCCAGGCCGAGCCGCTGCGCGTTCGCGCGCAGCGCGGTGAGCATCCCCGGCGAGATGTCGCTGCAGGTTGCCTCGGCGATCATCCCGGCGCGCAGCAGGTTCAGCGTGAAGTAGCCGGTCCCGGCGCCGATCTCCAGCGAGCGCCGCCACCCGTCCGGACGGTGCCCGACGGCCTTGTCGACCTTCACCAGCACCTGCTCGCGACCGATCTCGCCGAAGTCGATGCCCCACTTCGAGTCGTAGTGGTCCGCCGCTACGTCGTGGTAGCGCGTGTTGACGTCGCGGATCTCCTCGGCGCTCAAGGCGGGCGGCACGGTGGGGCACCATATACTCGCGCGCCGTGCCTGCGCCTTTCACCTCGGGGATGACCGTCCCGAACTGGGGCATTTCTTGACCTCAGTCCACTACGAGCAGCACGATCAGCCGGACGGCGTGCCGCCGCTGGCGCTGACCGGAGAGCGAACGCTTCCGGACGTGCCCGAGGAGAACTACTGGTTTCGCCGTCACCTGGTCGTCTACGAATGGATCGCCGCACGCGTGGGCGGCCTGCGCGTCGTCGATATGGCCTGCGGCGAGGGCTACGGATCGGACGTGCTCGCCGGCAGCGCGCAGAGCGTCGTCGGGGTCGACGCCAATCCGGAGGCCTACGAGCATGCGCGGCTGCGCTACCGCCGCCCCAATCTGCGCTTCGCGCGGGACCTGATCGAGACGTTCGCCGAGCCGGCCGACGCGGTCGTGTTCCTGCAGACGATCGAGCACCTGACCGATCCGGGCAGCGCGCTCGATCACTTCGCCTCGCTCGTGGCCGGTGGCGAGGGGGCGGCGCCTGCGCTCGAGCCCTCTGATCCGGCGGCCGCTCGTGCCGGCACGGTCTTCATCTCGACGCCCAACGTGCTGACGCTCGCACCGAAGGGCGCGTCGCGCTCGGGCAACCCGTGGCACGTTCACGAGTATCGCGTCGAGGAGTTCGATCGGCTGTGCCGCGCGCACTTCCGCGAGGTGCGCATGTTCGGGCTGTTCCACGCGCGCAAGCTGCGCGCACACGAGCTCGCGCTGCGCCTTGGCTGGGACACCCTGCACCCGCGCGTCGGACTGACGAGTCGCTTCTACGGCTGGTTCACGCCGGCCATCTCCGTTTCGGACTTCGCGATCCGACCGATCGGCCAGGCGCGGATCGAGCAGGCGCTGGACTTCCTCGCCATGTGCCGGGTGTAGCCGTGGTCGGCGGGCGGGGGGGCACGGCGGGCGGGCAGGGTGGCGGCGGCGCGCTGGCGATCGTGCTGCACACGCACATGCCCTACGTCGAGGGCTTCGGCACGTGGCCATTCGGCGAGGAGTGGCTGTGGGAGGCGATCGTCGGCAGCTACCTGCCGCTGCTCGGGTTGCTTCAGGCCGGGGCGCCGCTGACGCTCTCTCTGACCCCTGTTCTGTGCGACCAGCTCGAAGCGCCCGGCGTGGAGGAACGCTTCACCAGCTTCATCGAGCAGATACGGCGCCATACGCACGAGGAGGACGCCGCTGGGCTGCGTGCGGGCGGGCACGAGCAGCTGGCAGCGGAGGTTGAGCGCTCGTGGGGCGACTACGAGCGCGCTCTGCACGCGTTGCGCGGGCGCGGCGGGGGGTTGCTCGACGCGTTCGCGCCGTATGCGCAGTGGACCTCCTCGGCGACTCACGCCGTGCTGCCTCTGCTCGCCACCGACGATGGCGTACGCCTGCAGGTACAGGGCGGCATCGACTCGCACCGCGCGCGCTTCGGCGCCGACACCCTGAAGGGCGCAGGCTGGCGCGGCGGCTTCTGGCTCCCCGAGTGCGCTCATGCGAGGCGTCTGGAGGCGCTGCTTGCCGACGCCGGAGCTCACGCGACGTGCGTCGAGCTGACCGGACACTTCGGCCTCGGCGCACCAGAGCACCTGCGACCGCTGCGCGGCGACGCCGGCGTCGTGCTCGTGCCGATCGACCGCGTGACGATGGACCTCGTCTGGAGCGACGAGGGATATCCGGCCGACGGCGCCTATCGCGACTACCACCATCACACGATCCACCACCACACGCCGTGGAGCAACGACGGCGGTGCCTACGACCACGCGCGAGCGCTTGCGAAGGCGCGCGAGCATGCGGCCGACTTCGTCGCTCGCACGGCCGCCCGGCTGCGTGGCAGTGGGGGGGCCCTGTCCGGTGGCGGGCTGGCCGTGTGCGCGCTCGACACCGAGCTGCTCGGCCACTGGTGGTACGAGGGGATCGCGTGGCTGGAAGCCGTCGTCGAGGAGTGCACGCGCCAGGGCCTCGAGCTGGTCCGTCTCGACGACGCGCTCGAGCGCCTGGAGCCGGTGCCGTCGAGCGCGTGGCGCCGCGCGGCGGTGCGCACCGCCGTCTCGGCCGAGGCTGGCTTCGACGCGGAGCGCGCGAGCTCTTGGGGGGCGCACGGCGACCTCTCGACCTGGTCGGGCCCGGCGGTCGCCGAGGTCGCCTTCGCGCTGCGTCGCGCCGAGCTGCAGGCGATCGCCGCGGGCCCGCACGCGAGCCGCGCGGCGCTGCGTGAGCTGCTCGCGCTGCAGTCGAGCGATTGGGCGTTCATGCTGGCCCGTGGCCTCGCCGCGCCGTACGCCAGGGAGCGGCTGGCGCTGCATGAAGGTGCATTGACGCGAGCCCTTGCCGACCCGCAGGCAGTCGATCCCGGAGCGACGCGAAACCTCGCCGCGCTGCTGTGAAGGTCGCGCGAGGGTTGCGCGTCGCGCTTGGCGCCGCCTGGGACCGGCGCTAGCGCCAGCGCATCGTGCGCGGCGCCTCGCGCATGCGGATCAAGCGCGCTGGAACGCCGCCGACGACGGCGTTCTCGGGCACGTCCTTGGGCAGCACCGAGTTGGTGCCGACGACGCTGTTGTCGCCCACGCTGACGCCGCGCAACACGCAGGCGCCGTAACCGATCCACACGTTGTTGCCGACGCGCACGTCGCGCTTGTAGATGCCCTGCAGCCGGATCGGCCGGTCGACCTCGGTGACGCCGTGGTCGAAGTCGATCAGCATCACGCGGTCGGCGAGGATGCACTCGCGGCCGATCGAGACGTGCTGATAGGCGGAGATCGTGCACTCCTGGCCCATCACGGTCTTTGCGCCGATTTCGACCTCACCCTCGTGCACGCGGATCTTGCAGCCGTGCCCGACCCATGCCCAGCGCCCGATGCGCAGCGTCGCGTGGCGCCCGATCTCGAGCTTCACGCGCGGGCAGACGAAGCACAGCCCGTCGGTCTGCAGGCGGCCGCGATAGCGCAGCTTCAGCATCGCCCAGCGCGCGATCAGATACGCGTAGTGCCGGTTGATCATGTGATTGGCGCGCATGAAGCGCAGCAGCGCGAGCGGTCCGCCGTGCAGGGGCTCCGGTGCGCGTCTGATCGCCTCGGCGATCGCCTCCGGTGTCTCGGTTGTGGGTGCGTCGGCCAGCAGTTCCATGGAAAGGGAAATCGTATTGCCCTGCGATGATTGCGCCCCCGATGGCCGACGCGAAGCTCGACCCCACCCTGGCGCAGCGACTGCTCGATGGCGATCGCCGCGCGCTCGCACGCGCGATCTCGCTGGTCGAGGACGACCGGCCGGAGGGCTGGGAGCTCGTCAAGGAGGTCTATCCACACACGGGCGAGGCCGCCGTGGTCGGCTTCACGGGACCGCCCGGGGTCGGCAAGTCGACGCTGATCGGCGCGCTGACGAAGGCGCGCCGAGCAGCGGGGCGCACGGTGGGCGTGCTGTCGATCGATCCGTCCTCGCCGTTCACGCAGGGGGCACTCCTGGGCGACCGCATCCGGCTCTCCGAGCATTTCCTGGACCAGGGTGTGTTCATCCGCTCGATGGCCAATCGCGGCGCGCTCGGCGGACTCTCGGAGGCCGCGCTTCAGGCCGCCCTGCTGCTCGACGCGGCCGGGCGCCAGGACGTGTTCGTCGAGACGGTCGGGGTGGGGCAGGCCGAGATCGACATCATCGACCACGCCGACACGATCGTGCTCGTACTGATGCCCGGCTCGGGCGACTCGATCCAGGCGCTGAAGGCAGGGGTGATGGAGATCCCAGACGTGATCGTGATCAACAAGGCCGATCACCCGCTGACGGACACGATGGTCCGCGAGATCCGCGGTGTGCTCTCGCTGGCCAACCTCGACCGCTCGCCGGAGGAGGTGCGTGGACGCTGGCGCGTGCCGATCGTCAAGACCGAGGCGAGCCGCGGCAAGGGCACCGACGAGTTGATTGAGCGCCTCGACGAGCACCGTGCGCACATCCTCGAGCAGGGCCAGCTGGCCGAGCGACGCGCGCGCAACCTGCGCAACGAGGTGCTCGCGATCGCAACGGCGCGCATGCGCAGGCGCCTGGAGGAGGACCTCCGCGAGGACCCTGACTTCCAGCGGCTGATCGACGAGGTGGTCGAGCGGCGGCTGGACCCGGCCAGCGCGGCTGCGACGCTGCTGGAGCGCGAGTCGCTCGCGCCCGAGTAGGCTCGCAGGCGATGGACTACCTCGACCTGGCCGATCGCAACTGGCCGCTGCTGCGACGCCTGATGGGCGGACATACGGCGATCTACCGCGCGACGAACGGACTGATCGGCCACCGCGTACCGGGCGCTCCGCCGACGCTGCTGCTCGATCACGTGGGCGCGAAGAGCGGCACGCGGCGTACCAGCCCGCTTGTCTACGGTCGCGACGGGGACAACTTCGTACTGGTCGCCTCCAAGGGCGGCTATCCGAAGAACCCGGCCTGGTTTCACAACCTCAAGGCGCACCCCGACACGGCCGTGCAGGTCGGCTCGCAGCACCTCGACGTGCACGCGCGCGTGGCCGAGGGCGAGGAGCGCGCGCGGCTGTGGGCGCTGATGGTGGGCGTCTACTCAGGCTACGAGGGCTATCGCAAGCGCACCGAGCGCGAGATCCCGCTGGTCGTGCTCGAGCCGCGTTAGCCGCAAGGGCCCGGCCGCGGTGCTCCTCCATGAGCCACTGAAGAAGCTCTGGGAAGCTCTGCTCAGGCGCCGAGCGCGCGCGCGATGACCATCTGCTGCACCTCGTCGGTGCCCTCGCCGATCGTGAGGATCTTGGCGTCACGGTAGAAGCGGCACACGGGGTACTCCTCGATGTAGCCGTAGCCCCCGTGTATCTGCACAGCCTCCTCGGCGCAGCGCACGGCGAGGCGGCCGGTCTTGAGCTTCGCCTGCGCCGCAGTCAGCGTGAAGTTGCGCTTGGCGTCCTTCTCGCGGGCGGCCTTGTAGACGAGCAGTCGCGCTGCCTCGATCTCGGTGGCCATGTCGGCGAGCTTCGCCTGAATCGCCTGGAACTTGGAGATCGGCTTGCCGAAGGCCTTGCGCTCTTTGGCGTACTTCAGCGCCTCGTCGAGTGCGCCCTGAGCGAGGCCGACGCCCATCGCGGCGACGCCGATGCGGCCGATGTCGAGGATGTGCAGGAACTGCTTGAAGCCCGCGCCGCGCGGGCCGAGCAGGTTCGCCTCGGGCACGCGGCATTCGTCGAAGGAGAGCGGGCGTGTGTCCGAGGCGTTCCAGCCCATCTTGCGGTAGGGCTCCCCCTGCACGTAGCCGGGAGTCCCGTTGGGGACGATTAGATTGGAGATCTCCCTGTCGGGGATCTCTGATGTGGCCGCGCCGTTGCCCGTGCCGGCGGTGGTGTCGCTGGTCACGGCCGTGATGCAGACGATGCCCGAGATGTCGGTGCCGGCGTTGGTGATGAACTGCTTGGCGCCGTCGATCACCCATTCGCCGTCCTGCAGGCGCGCCCGCGTGCGCGTGTTGCCCGCGTCCGAGCCGGCCTCGGGCTCGGTCAGGCCGAACGCGCCGAGGAGCTCGCCGGCGCAGAGCTTGGGCAGCCACTCGCGCTTCTGCTCCTCCGAGCCGAACAGATAGACCGGCTGCGTGCCGAGCGAGGTGTGCGCGCACAGCGTGATCGCCACCGAGGAGTCCACGCGCGTCAGCTCCTCGACGGCGAGCGCGTAGGCAAGCGTGTCGCCGCCGCCGCCCCCGTACTCCTCGGGAAAGGGAATGCCCATCAGGTTGAGCGCGCCGAGCTTGGCGACGATCTCGTACGGGAACGACTTGGTGCGATCTAGCTCCTCGGCCACCGGTGCGACCTCGCCCTCGGCGAATTCGCGCACGGTGCGGCGGATCAGCTCGTGGTCGGGGGAGAGGTCGAAGTCCATCGCGTCGGCATTCTCACAGCTCGCGCCCGTCTACGATGGCCGCGCATGAGCAGAGCTCGCTGGATCCAGCACTATCTCTTCACCCGAGGGCGCACCTTCAGCTACGGCGAGGACCGCTCGCAGTGCGGGGATCTGCATCTGCCGAGCGGCGCCGGACCGCACCCGGTCGTCGTGCTGATCCACGGTGGCTCGTGGCACAAGCGCTACGGCCGCGCGGTGATGCGCGCGTTGGCCGCCGACCTCGTGCAGCGCGGCTTCGCCGTGTGGAACATCGAGTACCGCAGGATCGGCAATGGCGGGGGCTGGCCGGCGACATTCGCCGATGTTGCGGCGGCGGTCGACCGTCTCGACGGCCTCCACCCGTCGCTCGACCTCTCGCGCGTGGACTTGCTCGGCCACTCGGCCGGCGGTCACCTCGCGCTGTGGGCGGCGGGGCGGACGAAGCTGCCGACGGGCTCCCCCGGCGCGGTCGCCGGGCGCCCGCGCGTGCCGATTGCGCGGGCGATCTCGCTGGCCGGCGTGTGCGATCTCGCGGGTGCGTATCGCGACTGGCACGGCGGTGCCGTGCGCGCGCTGATGGGCGGTTCGCCCGAGCGCCTGCGGGAGCGCTACGAGGTAGCCGACCCGCTGTATCACCTCCCGCTGGGGATGCCCGTGCTGCTGGTGCACGGCGTGCTCGACGAAACCGTGTCGATCGGGTTGAGCCGCAGCTACGCGAGCGCCGCGCGCGAGGTCGGCGGCGAGGTCGAGCTGGTCGAGATCGAGGGCGAGGCCGGACGCCACCGCGCGTTTGTCGATCCGCGGGGAGCGGCGTGGACGCCGGTCGCGGCGCGCCTGGAACTGCAGGCAGCCGAGAGGGCCCGCGCGGCGGTCGCTAGGAACTGAACGAGCGCGCGAGCTCGACGAGCAGGCGAACGCCGTAGCCGGAGGCGCCCTTGCCGACGTAGGGCCGCCCCAGATCCCACGCCGATCCGGCGATGTCCAGGTGCGCCCACGGCGTGTCGCCGACGAAGTTCGAGAGGAACGTGCCGCCGACGATCGTGCCGGCCTTGCGCGCCTCGGGCGCGTTGTCGAGGTCGCCGTAGGTGCCCTTGATCAGCTCCTCGTACTCCTCGTGCAGCGGCAGCCGCCAGACGATCTCGCCGGTGCGCTCGCCTGCGCTTGAGATCTGCTCGGCGAGCCGATCGTCGTTGCTCATCAGACCCGAGTAGGTGGAGCCGAGTGCGACGATCACCGCGCCGGTGAGCGTCGCCAGGTCGAGGATCCGCTCGGCGCCCTGCTCGACGGCGTGGCACAGGCAGTCGGCGAGCACGAGCCGGCCCTCGGCGTCGGTGTTGTTGACCTCGATCGTCTTGCCGTTGGCGGCCGTGACGATGTCGCCCGGCTTGACCGAGCGACCGCTCGGCAGGTTCTCAGTGGCGCCGACCACCGCGATCAGCTTGACCGGCAGGCGCAGCCGCGCGATCGCGCCGACGGCCTCGATCACGGCGCCGCCGCCGGACATGTCGAACTTCATCTCCGACATCTTCGCCCCCGGCTTCAGCGAGATGCCGCCGCTGTCGAACGTGACGGCCTTGCCGACGAAGCCGACCACGGGCCCGCTCGCGCCGGGACCCTCGTAGCGCAGCGTGATCAGCGCGGGGTCCTCGTAGGAGCCTTGGGCAACCGCCGCGAAGGCGCCCATCCCGCGGGCGACGATGCCATCCCGTCCCTCCGTCTCGACGCTGAGCCCGTCGATCTCGCCGGCAAGCGCCTCGGCGTAGGCGGCGAGCGCGCTCGGCGTCAGGTCGTTGCCCGGGCGGTTCTGCAGGTCGCGCGCAGCGTTGACGGCGTTTGTCACGAGCGCCGCATCGGCCACCGTCTCGCCCAGGTCGGCCGAGCTGGCGAGGATCAGCCGCTTCGAGCTTCTTCGGCGGCGCGCCGGGGTCCTCCGCGGGAGCGGACTTGTGTCGATCGAAGCGGTAGTCGGCGAGCATCGTGCCCTCGACGAGCGCGCCCGCGATCTCGGGCGAGTCGTCAGGAACCTGCCAGCACAGCGCGGCGGTCGACAACTCGCGCCCGCGCCCGCGCACGGCGGCGGCAGCGACTCGCGCGCGCTCGGGTGTGAAACGCTCGCGCTTGCCGAGCCCGACGAGCAGCCAGCGCTTGCCATCGGCGTGGGCCAGCGCGAGCGACTTGAACGCGCCCCGAGCCTCGCCTGCGGCCAGCAGCGCCGCCGCCTCGGCCGGTGCCGCCTCGGGGGCAGGCTCGTCCTCGAAGACCGGAAGGACGACGGTATCCGCGTCGGTGGAGCCCGCCGGCTGCGTTGTCGCGGAGACCTGCATCGGCCGAGCACGATAGCCGGATCGCTAGCATTGCCGTCCTCCCAAGCGAACTTTTCCCATCGAACACTGGAGAGCCCTGTTCCTATGCCCAAGACCGTGATCCTCGGCAGCGCGCGCACCCCGATCGGCAAGATGGGCGGTGGGCTCTCGACGCTCGACGCCACCGAGCTCGGCAGCACTGCGATCGAAGCCGCTCTCGAGCGCTCGGCGGTCGAGCCCGAGCAGGTCCAGCACGTGATCATGGGCCAGGTCCTGCAGGCCGGCCAGGGACAGATCCCTTCGCGCCAGGCGCAGATCAAAGCGGGGATACCCAAGGAGGTCTCCTCGGAGACGATCAACAAGGTCTGTGCCTCGGGACTGCGCGCGTCGGTGCTGCTCGACCAGGCGATCCGCGCCGGGGACGTCGAGGTCGGCGTCGGTGGCGGCATGGAGTCGATGTCCAAGGCGCCCTACCTGCTGCCGCAGGCCCGCTTCGGCTACCGCATGGGCGACGCCAAGATGCTCGACGCGATGGTCCACGATGGCCTGACCAACCCTTTCTCGGGCAAGCAGATGTTCGTCGAGGCGACCGAGATCGGCGAGGAGCTGGAGATGACGCGCGCCGACCTCGACCGCTGGGCGCTGCGCTCACACGTTCGCGCGCTGGCGGCGATCGACGATGGGCGGATGGCCGAGGAGACGGTCTCGGTGACCGTAAAGGGGCGCAAGGGAGACACGGTCGTCGAGGTCGACGAGGGCCCCCGCCGTGACAGCTCGCTCGAGGCGCTGGCCAAGCTTCCTGGGCTGGTCGGCAAGGAGGGCTCGCACACCGCGGGCAACTCGCCCGGCGTCAACGATGGCGGCGGCGCACTGGTGCTCTCCTCGGAGGAGTGGGCCCAGGCCAACGGCAAGGAGGCGCTTGCCGAGATCGTCGCGCACGCGCAGAGCGCCAACGACTTCGCCTATCTCGCGACGACGCCGGCGAGCGCAGCCAAGAAGGCGCTCGACAAGGCGGGGCTGCAACCGGGCGACATCGACCTGTGGGAGATCAACGAGGCGTTCGCATCGGTCACGCTGAACTCGATCCGCATGCTCGGCATCGACGAGGACCGCGTCAACGTCAACGGCGGCGCTGTCGCGCTGGGACACCCGATCGGCGCCTCCGGCGCGCGCATCCTCGGGGCGATCGTGCACGAGCTGCGCAGGCGCGGCGGCGGCTACGGTTGCGCCGCGATCTGCTCCGGCGGGGGTCAGGGCGACGCGGTGATCCTGAAGGTCTGAGACGGCTGTGAGCGCTTCGTCAGACGGCGTCCTCGCTCGCTCGCCTGCCGAAAGCGGGAGACACTCGCTTCGCTCGCATCCCCGTTTCGGCCAGCAGGTCACGCTCGCTGCGTCCTTGACCAACGACTACGCCGTCGGTGCCCACTCGACTCACAACCGTCTCGGGTAGTGGCCGATAGCAACGGCCGCGAGCCGAAGCGGGCCGCGTTCTTCGACCTCGACAAGACGCTGATGGCGGGGTCCTCGGGCGTGTTCTTCGCTCGTGCGGCCTACGAGACGGGAATGATCTCTCGCTCGCGTCTGGTGCGGGATCTGTACGAGAACCTTCGCTTTCGTCTGCGTGGCTCGACCGACGATCGCGCCGACGACGTACGCAAGCGCGTGGGGGAGATGATCGCGGGAGTGCCCGTACGCGACCTGCAGCGGCTGTCGCCGCGCGTGCTGGCGGGAGTGCTGCCGCGGCTGTATCCGCAGATGCTGCAGCGCGCCTACGCGCATCAGGACGCGGGCGTGCCCGTCTACATCCTCACAGCGGCTTCGCAGGAGATGGCGGACCTGCTCGCGCACGTACTCGCCTTCGACGGCGGCCTCGGCTCGCGCTCGGAGATCGTCGACGGTCGCTACACGGGCCGCCCCGCGGGCCCGTTCAACTACCGCGAGGGCAAGGTCCTCTCGATGCGCGAGCTGGCCGATCGCGAGGCGATCGACCTGGAGGCGTCCTTTGCCTACTCGGACTCGGAGTCGGACCTGCCGATGCTGCGCGCCGTCGGCCAGCCGATCGTCGTCAACCCCGATGCCGAGCTGCGCCGCATCGCGCTCGACGAGGGCTGGGAGGTGCTGCACCTCGACCGACTCGGCCAGCGTTTGAAGGTGCTCGCGGCGCTGGGTGCGGTGGCTGCACTGGGCGGCCTCGGCCGCGCGGTGCGCGCGCCGCGCTCGGGCGCGCGAGCGGCACGTGGCAGCGCGCGATGGCCCGCACGCATAGGCTGAAGGGGAGAGATGTCCAGCCCGACACAAGGCAAGATTCGCGTCGTCGTCGCCAAGCCCGGGCTCGACGGGCACGACCGCGGCGCGAAGATCATCGCCCGCGCGCTGCGCGACGCGGGCATGGAGGTGATCTACACCGGCCTGCATCAGACGCCGGAGCAGATCGTCGAGACGGTCATCCAGGAGGACGCCGACGCAGTCGGGCTCTCGATCCTCTCGGGTGCGCACATGACGCTCGTGCCGCGCATCGTCGAGCTCCTGCGGGCGCAGGACATCGACGACGTCGTCGTGACCGTTGGCGGGACGATTCCCGCCGAGGACATCCCAGAGCTGAAGGATCTGGGCGTGGCGGAGGTCTTCACTCCGGGCGCGCCCACGCAGGCGATCGTGGATTTCATCCGCGAAGCAACCGCCGCCCGCGCCTGATTGACTCGTCAGTCAACCGGGCAACGGAGTAGAATCGCGGCCAACAGACCCCAAGGAGTTACCTGAGAATGAAGATATGCGTCCTGGTGAAGGAGGTCCCGGACGCCGCCGTCGAGAAGAAAATCAATCCCTCGACGGGGCGCATGGACCGCAGCGGGGAGAAGAATCTCAACCCGTATGACACGCACGCCATCGAGGCTGCGATGCAGATCAAGGAGGGCGGAACGGTTCCGGTCGAGGAGATCGTCGCCGTCACGATGGGTCCCGACAGCGCGGTGCGCGCGCTGCACAAGGCCGTCTCGCTGGGCGCCGACCGTTCGGTGCACCTCGCTGATGAGGCCGTGGCGGGCTCTGACGTGGCCGCGACCGGCTATGCGCTGGCCAAGACGCTTCAGCGCGAGAGCCCGGACCTGGTGCTGCTCGGCCAGCAGTCCGATGACGGCGAGTGCTACACGATCGGCGCCGTAGTGGCCGAGCACCTCGGCATGCCGTCGCTCACGCAGGTGATCAAGATGGACGTTGAGTCCGAGGCGCTGCGCTGCGAGCGCCAGGCCGAGTACGGCTATGACACGGTGCAGATCAAGCTGCCCGCCGTGATCTCGGTCGGCGACGCGATCAACGAGCCGCGCTACCCCTCGCTGAAGGCGATCATGGGCGCGAAGAAGAAGCCGTTGGACAGCGTCAGCGCCGCCGACGTCGAGATCGACGCGAGCAAGGTCGGCGGCGACAATTCCGCTGCTCAGTGGGTCGCCGCGAAGGCGCCACCGGCGAAGGCCGCGGGCGAGATCATCGAGGACGAGGACACCGACGAGACCGTCGAGAAGATCGTGGCCTGGCTCGACGAGAGGAAGCTGATCTAGATGGCAAACATCCTGGTTTACGCGCTTCACTACGACGGCGCGATCAACAAGAACTCGCTTGGGGCCGTCTCCGAGGGCGCCAAGCTCGCCTCCGAACTCGGCGGCGAGGCCCACGCGATCCTGCTCGGCGAGAACGTGCCTCAGGACCTGGCGGCCACGCTCGGCAAATACGGCGCCAAGAAGGTGCTCGTGGCCGAGGGTCCCGAGGGGCTCGCGCAGCCACTGGTCGACGCGATGGCCGCGGCGATCTCGGGCGGTGACTACTCCTACGCGCTGTTCGGCGGCGGCCTGCTCGGCTTCGAGATCGGCGCCGGACTCGCCGCGCGTCTGGGCGCCGGCGTGGCGATGGAGGTCACCAACGTGCGCGCGGAGGGCGGCGAGCTGATCGCAGAGCGCCCGATCCTCGGCGACTCGGCGATCTCCGAGATCAAATACCGCTCGGACGTCGGCATCATCATCGGGCGTCTGAACGCGTTCGAGATCAACCAGAGCGGCGACGCCGACGCACCGGTCGAGCAGCTCAGCTTCGAGCTGAGCCCGCACGCCTCGCAGGCGACGATGGTCACGCGTGGCGAACAGCGTGGCGCCGACGTCGACATCGAGGGCGCTGACATCCTCGTCGCCGGCGGTCGCGGCCTCGGCAAGGCCGAGGGCTTCGAGCTGGCCGAGGACCTCGCCAAGGCGTTCGGCGGCAACAGCGCCGTCGCGGCGACCCGCGCGGTCGTTGACGCCGGCTGGTACCCCTACGCCGCGCAGATCGGGCAAACGGGCAAGACCGTCTCGCCGAAGCTGTACCTCGCGGCTGGCATCTCAGGCGCGATCCAGCACAAGGTCGGGATGCAGTCCTCGGAGAACATCGTCGCCATCAACAAGGACGCCAATGCGCCGATCTTCGAATTCTCAGATCTCGGCATCGTCGGCGACCTGAACAAGATCCTCCCGAAGCTCACGGAGGCCGTGAAAGCGAAGAAGGGGTCATAGGCATGTCGGCGCACAACGGCAACGGAAAGGTCGCACCCGACCAGTTCCCGCCGCCAGTGAACTCGCAGAAGGAGTTCATCAAGCGGGGACTGGACGACGAGGACGAGCTGATCGAGGTCGGCGTCGCGATCGTCGGCGGCGGGACGGCCGGGCTGGCGTGCGCCAACCGCCTGCTGCAGCTCTTGGCGGACGACCCGGAGACGACGGAGCGCCTCGGCGAAGTGCCGGTGGCGGTGGTCGAGAAGGCGAAGACGTGCGGCGGGCACAACCTGTCCGGTGCGGTTATGCGTCCGAAGCCACTTGAAGAACTGTTCCCGGAGATGACCCGCGAGCAGTGGCGCGAGGAGGGCTTTGCCTTCGGTGAGGTCACCAAGGAGGCGGTCTACATGACGCCGACGGCCAAGACGAAGCTGCGCATCCCGCCGCCGCCGCCCTTCAAGAACCACGGCAACGAGGTCGTCTCGGTCTCGGCGCTGGCGCGCTTCCAGCAGCGCCAGGCCGAGGAGGCCGGCGCCTACATCCTCACCGAGACCTCGGCGACGCAGCTGGTCGTCGAGGGCGGTCGCGTGGTCGGCGTGCGCTCGGGCGACAAGGGCCGCGGCAAGGACGGCGAGCCGCTCGGCAACTTCGAGCCGGGGACCGACATCAAGGCGCACGCGACGGTGCTCGCCGAGGGCTGTTGGGGACATCTGACGGGCGCGGCGATCAAGGAGTTCGAGCTCGCCGAGAACCGCGAGCCGCAGGTCTGGGAGCTTGGCGTCAAGGAGGTCTGGAAGGTCCCCAAGCCGCTCGATCGCCTGATCCACACGATCGGGCCATGGCCGCTGAAGATCTCGGCCAAGTACGGGCAGATCGGCGGGACCTGGATCTACCCGATGAAGGACGAGAAGAGCGGCGACGACCTCGTCTCGATCGGCTTCGTGATCGACCTCGAGTACGCCGACGCGACGACCTCGGCGCACGACCTGCTGCAACAGTTCAAGACGCACCCGCTGGTCAGGGGCATCCTCGAGGGCGGCGAGCGCGTGGCCTGGGGCGCAAAGGCGCTGCCCGGCGGCGGCTACTGGTCGATGCCGAAGCTGACGATGCCCGGTGCGCTGTTGATCGGCGACGCCGGCGGCATGGTCGACACTGTCTCGCTTAAGGGCGTGCACCACGCGATCAACTCGGGCAAACTCGCGGGCGAGGCGATCTACGCGGCGCTCTCGCGGGGCGAATCGAGCTTCGAGCCATATGAGCAGGCGATCGAGGACTCGGTCACGGGCAAGGAGCTGTATGAGGTGCGCAACACGCGCCAACCCTTCCAGCACGGCTTCCTGCAGGGCGGCCCGATCGTCAACCTGGCGATCGCGACCAAAGGGCTGCTGCCCCCGGGCCGCTTGGCCTGGCATCGCAACGACGCCAAGCCGATGTTCATTGGGAAGACCTCGAAGTCCTACCCGAAGCCGGACGGCAAATACATCTTCGACAAGCTCTCGTCGGTCTTCATCACGGGCAATGCGACGCGCGACGACGCGCCCAACCACATCAGGCTGCACAAAAACGTCCCGCGCGAGATCGCCGAGACGTGGCGCTGGATGTGCCCGGCGGGCGTGTATGAGATCCCCGAGGACGCGCCCGAGCAAGGCGATGTGGATGTGATCGTCAACTACACCAACTGCGTGCAGTGCGGGGCGATCACGGCCAAGGGCGGACGGCTGACGACGCCCGAGGGTGGCGACGGCCCCCTCTACCAAATCCTCTAGCGGCGCATGGGGCGGCGCGCTACGGCGTCCTCAGTCGCTCGCGTGCCGAAGCCGGGAGACACTCGCTTCGCTCGCATCCCCGTTTCGGCCAGCACGCCACGCGAACTGCCTGTGCCCGTCAGGGTGCGTCCTTGTATCGCTTGCCCCTTGCGCCGCTAGCTGCCGGCAGGCGCGAAACATCTGCGCGAAGTCGGTGTTAGGGGGTTGTCATGGGCAGCCGTTCAGTCTTCTTCCAGAGCACGAGGCGCACGCTGTGCGTGTGCGTCGCGCAGGTCGCGCTCGCCTGCGTGCTCGCGCTGCTGCTGGCCACGCAGGCGCATGCAGCCGGCCAGGGTTCCTCGGCGGGCGGCCTGGGCACGCAGCAGCTCACGTCGCCGATGCTCGGTGGCGCGTCGGCGACGCTCGAAGAATGCGTCACTGCGACCGTCCAGGAACAGCGAGCCGTGGCGTTCTCGGCAGAAATGACGGCGGTTGCAGGCACGATGCGCATGGCCATGCGCATCGACCTCGAGCAGCGTGCCCCCGGCGAACTGGAATTCCACACCGTCACGTCCTCGGGGCTCGGCGTGTGGCGCTCCTCGGACCCCAAGGTGAAGGTCTACAAGTACCTCAAGCAGGTGACCAACCTGGCAGCGCCCGCCTCCTACCGCGGCCTCGTGCGCTTCCGCTGGCTGAACGCCAAGGGCCACGTGATCAAGCGCGCGGACAGGCTGACGAGCCGCTGCCTGCAGCCGGGCGCCCCGGAACCGACCGAACCATCCCCGCCGTCCAGCACGACGACGAACTCGTCCGCCACGGCGCCGGTCGCCTGAGCCGGCGGTGCCCGAGACGGAGCCACTGCTTGCCGGGTTCGCCCCGGTCGCTAGAATGAGCGAACGATGAAGGCCAAGATCCACCCGACGTACACAAGAGCCCGCGTGCACTGCACCTGCGGCAACGAGTTCATCACTCGTGCCACGCAGGACGAGCTGCGCGTGGAGGTGTGCTCGAACTGCCACCCGTTCTACACGGGTCGTCAGAAGCTCGTGGACAGCGGTGGCCGTGTGGAGCGCTTCCAGCGCCGCGTGGCCAAAGGCCGCTTGGCGCAGACTCGGTCAGCCCAGTAGCCCGATGTCCTCCCGTCTAGCCGGTTCGCCGACGACGACGGTCGCAACAGACGCCCCGCCGCAGGACGCCGTCGAGTCGACGAACGGTGTCGTCGGATACGCCGACGGCGCTGTGCTCGATGGCACGCCGGCGGTCGACCGCGACAGCGAGGGCCAGCTCAACGCCCAGCGCGACGCTCCGGTCGGCGGGCAGGCTGTGCTCGAGGGCGTGATGATGCGCGGCGTCTCCAATTGGGCAGTGGCCGTGCGCAAGCCGAGCGCCGAGCAGCTCGCCGAGGGCGAGCGCTCGCCCGAGGAGGCGGCGCTGGGGGAGATCGAGGTCAGCACGTTCCCGCTGGACTCGGCGATGAAGCGCCATCGCCTGCTGCGACTGCCGATCATCCGCGGCATCGCCGCGCTCGGCGGCTCGCTGGTGATCGGCTTTCGCGCACTCGAGATCTCAGCCAACGCACAGCTGCCGCCGGAGCAGAAGGACGAGGCGTCGGCGGACGACTCGGGCGACGCCAAGCCGGATGAGATCCCGAAGGCGGTGTGGGCCGGAACGGTGCTCGTCGCGCTCGTCTTCGCGATCGTGCTGTTCTTCCTGATCCCGGTCGGGCTGACGAGCCTGATCAAGGACCAGCTCGGCTCCTCGTTCCTGTTCTGGCTGATCGAGGGCGTCGTGCGTACGGCGATCTTCCTCGGCTACATGCTGCTGCTCTCGCGCCTGCGCGACCTGCGTCGCGTTTTCGAGTACCACGGCGCCGAGCACAAGACGATCTCCTGCTTCGAGGCCGGTCTGCCGCTGACGCCTCTCAACGCGCAGCGCTTCTCGCGCCTGCACCCGCGCTGCGGTACGAGCTTCCTGCTCGTCGTGATGATCGTGGCGATCTTCGTGTTCGCCCCGATCGGCCTGCCGGCCTGGTACTGGCTCGTCGCCACACGAATCCTCGGCGTGCCGCTGATCGCCGGCATCTCCTTCGAGCTGATCAAGTTCGCCGGGCGCAACCGCAGTCGCCGTTGGGTTCGCGCGGTGATGTGGCCGGGGTTGAAGCTGCAGCTCTTGACCACGCGCGAGCCGGACCTCGACCAGCTGGCCGTCGCGATCGCCGCACTCGAGGCGGTGCTCGAGCGCGAGACCCCCGGAGCGCTGTCGGCCGAGGATCTCGTCGGCGTCGAGGTCGTCGCCTAACCAGACGGACGATAGGCAGCGTCCTCAGTCGCTCGCGTGCCGAAGCCGGTGGACACTCGCTTCGCTCGATCCCCGTTTCGGCCAGCACGCCACGCTCCCTGCGTCCTGGGCGCACTTGCCTCTCGACCGTCTGGTGACCCAGACTCCTCGCTGAGGGGCTGCCAGCCGCCTCCCGGGCGGCCCATAGACTGGTCACAATGATCGAAGACCTCGTCAAGCAGATCGAAAGCCGCTTCGCCGAGCTCGGCGAGCAGATGACCGACCCCGAGGTGATCTCAGACCGCGAGCGCTACGCCGAGGTCGGTCGTGCCTACCGTCAGCTCGAGGCGGCGGCGAAGCTTGCCGAGCAGTGGCGCGAGGCGCAGGAAACGGCAGGCGGCGCGGAAGAAATCCTCGCCGAGGAGGAGGACTCGGAGCTGCGCGAGGAGCTGTCGAGCGCCCGCGAGCGGATCGAGCAGATCGAGGAGGAGATCCGCATGGCGATGGTCGAGCGCGACCCCAACGACGAGAAGAGCGTGATCGTCGAAATCCAGGGCGGCGCGGGCGGCGACGAGGCTGGGCTGTGGGCCGGCGACCTCTACCGCATGCTGACCAAGTACGCCGAGCGGCGAGGCTGGCAGTCTGAGCCGATGGAGATCGGCGACGGCAAGTACACGTTCGCGATCAAGGGCGACGGCGCCTACTCGGTGTTCAAGTTCGAGGGCGGCACGCACCGCGTGCAGCGCGTCCCGCAGACCGAGTCCCAGGGGCGCGTCCATACCTCGACGGCGACCGTCGCGGTGCTGCCGGAGGCCGAGGACGTAGACATCCAGGTCGACCCCAACGACCTGCAGATCGACGTGTACCGCTCCTCGGGCCCGGGCGGGCAGTCCGTCAACACGACCGACTCGGCCGTGCGCGTGACGCACAAGCCCACGGGCATCGTCGTCTCGATGCAGGATGAGAAGTCCCAGCTGCAGAATCGCGAGCGTGCGCTGCGCGTGCTGCGCGCGCGGCTGTACGAGCGAGCGCTCGCCGAACAGCAGGCCGAGCTCGCCGCCGATCGCCGCTCGCAGGTCGGCACGGGTGATCGCGCCGAGAAGATCCGCACGTACAACTACGGCGAGCGGCGCGTGACCGATCATCGGATCAAGCTGACCGTGCACAACCTCGACGACGTGCTCGAGGGGCAGCTCGACGAGCTGACCAACGCGCTGCAGGCCGACGAGAAGCGCCGGCGCCTGCAGGCCCAGGCTGCCGCGTGAGCGCGACGGCCGACGCAGCGCAGGGCGACGCCACACAGGGCGGAGCTGCGCGCCCCGACCCAGCGCCAGTCGACGCCGCACGAGCCGACGCTCCCAGGCGCGTGCGCGGCACGAGCGTGCGCGACGCCCTGCAGGGCGCGATCACGGCGATCGGTGCGGCCGGCTGTGAGACACCGCGCCTGGATGCCGAAGTCCTGCTCGCGCACGTGCTCGGCGTGGGTCGCGAGCGGCTGCTGCTCGACCGCGAGCTGATCGTCGCCGGCCCGGCCGTGCGCGCCTACCAGGACGCAGTCAGGCGCCGTGCGGTCCTGCGCGAGCCGGTCGCCTACATCACAGGCAGCCGCGGCTTCCGGCAGATCGAGCTGGCGGTCGATCCGCGCGCGCTGATCCCGCGTCCGGAGAGCGAGTTGCTTGTGGAATCTGCGCTGGAGCTGCCCGCCGGCGCGCGCGTGCTCGACGTTGGCACCGGCACCGGCGCGCTCGCGCTCGCGCTCGCGCAAGAGCGCCCCGACCTCCAGGTCAGCGGCAGCGACCGAAGTGCCGAGGCACTCGCGCTCGCCCGCACAAACGCCATCGGACTGGAACTCGATGTCGAATTCGCGCAGGCGGACCTGCTCGACGGAGTGTCCGGCGAGTTTGACGCGGTACTCGCCAATTTGCCCTACGTGCCAGAGCGCGATCGCGCGACGCTCGCGCCCGAGATCCTCCGCCACGAGCCGTCCGGCGCGCTGTTCGGGGGCGAGGACGGGCTCGATGTGATTCGCGCCCTGCTCGCCCAGCTCGCGTCTCGCAAAGATGTGCGCTTCGTGGCGCTCGAGGTCGGCGCCGGACAGGCGCTGGTCGTCGCCGAGCTGCTTCGCATGGCCGGTTTTGCAAAGGTTGAATGCATGCACGATCTTGCGGGTATGGAGCGAGTGGTGAGAGCAGAGCGCAACGTGGCGGCGGGGCCCACGCGCGAGGGGTCCGTAAAGCGGTGACTCCGAAGCTCGGCGCCGATGACGCAGAGCGCCTGCGCGCGTGCGTGGCGGATGGCGGCGTGGCCGTGTTCCCGAGCGACACCGTCTACGGCGTGTGCTGCGACCCGGACGACGAGGCGGCCGCGCAGCGCCTGTACGAACTGAAGGGGCGTCCGGCGAGGCGTCCGGCGGCGGTCATGTTCTTCGCGCTCGAGCAAGCCCTGCGGGCGCTGCCCGAGCTGCTCGCGGCCGAGCGGGCGGCGCTGCAGGCGCTCTTGCCCGGACCGGTCACGCTGCTGCTGGAGAATCGCTCCGGGGACTTCCGCGCGGCCTGCCGCCAGGACCCGGCGACGCTCGGCCTGCGCGTGCCGTGGCTGCCCGAGAACCTGCACGCGCTCTGCTCGGTTGCCGAGCCGGTGATGCAGACGAGCGCCAATCTGTCCGGCCAGCCGGACGCGCGTACGCTCGAGGAAGTGCCCTCTGCCCTGCGCGAGGGGGCCGACGTCGTGCTCGACGGAGGCACGCTGCCGGGGACGCCCTCGACGGTCGTCGACCTGCGTGAGTACGAGCAGAGCGGCGCCTGGTACGTGCTGCGCGAGGGCGCGCTCGCGGCGGAGGCCGTGGGCGAGCTGCTGGCCGGCGCACCGGCGCGCTGAGCCGATCTGCCGGCCTCCGCACGGAGCGAGAATCGCGATCCGTTGGCGGCCTCCCCTCGCCCACGCGTGCTAGCCTCGTGACAGCTGCCGCGACTGGCGCCTGAGGTGGGATCGACCACCGGGGAGCGGCCAGCTCAACCGCCGCGCGCCTGGGCACCAAGTCTTCACAGTCCGCTCGAAGGAGGCGCCGTGTCCGAGCTCAGCCCCGATTACTTCAACCGCCCGCTCAGCGAGGTGGACCCCGAGATCGCCGACGTGCTGCGCGGCGAGCTCGAGCGCGAGCAGCGCACGCTCGAGGCGATCGCCTCGGAGAACTTCGTCCCTCGCGCGGTGCTCGAGTGCCAGGGCTCGGTGCTCACGAACAAGTACGCAGAGGGCTATCCCGGCCGCCGCTACTACGGCGGCTGCGAGTGGGTCGATATCTCCGAGCAGCTCGCGATCGACCGTGCCAAGGCGCTGTTCGGCGCCGAGCACGCCAACGTGCAGCCGCACTCGGGTGCGCAGGCCAACACGGCCGTCTACCACGCCCTGCTGCAGCCGGGCGACACGATCATGGGGCTCTCGCTGGCGCACGGCGGGCACCTCACGCACGGCATGAAGATCAACGTCTCGGGCCGTCTCTACGACATCGCCCCCTACGAGGTCGACCGCGAAAGCAGCCTGATCGACATGGACGAGGTCGCCCGGATCGCGCGCGAGCGCCGCCCGAAGATGCTGCTCGCCGGCTGGTCGGCCTACCCGCGCCAGCTCGACTTCGCGCGCTTCCGCGAGATCGCCGATGAGGTCGGTGCATTGCTGATGGTCGACATGGCGCATTTCGCCGGGTTGGTCGCCGCGGGCCTTCACCCCAACCCGATCGCATTCGGCGCCGACGTCGTCACGACGACCACGCACAAGACGCTCGGCGGGCCACGCGCAGGGACGATCTTCTGCAAGGAGGAGTACGCCAAGAAGATCGACTCGGCCGTCTTCCCCGGCCAGCAGGGCGGGCCGCTGGAGCACGTGATCGCGGCCAAGGCGGTCACGTTCAAGATCGCCGCCTCGGAGCTGTTCGCCGAGCGCCAGCGCCGCACTCTCGACGGCGCGCGCGCATGGGCCGAGGAGCTGCAGAAGGCGGGTCACGGCGTGAAGGTGCTGAGCGGCGGCACCGACGTTCACCTCGTGCTCGTCGACCTGCGCGACTCCGACCCCGAGCTGACCGGCCGTCAGGCCGAGGACCGCCTGCACGCAATCGACATCACGGTCAACCGCAACGCCGTCCCGTTCGACCCGCGCCCGCCGATGGAGGCGTCCGGATTGCGCATCGGCACGCCGGCACTCGCCACGCGCGGCCTGCAGCACGAGGACTTCGTCGAGGTCGGCAAGATCATGGCCAGTGCGCTGACGCCCGAATACGAGTCGCGGGCAGGGGAGTTGGCCGAGCGCGTCGGCGCGATCGTCGAGCGCTACCCGCTTTACCAAGAACTCGGCGCGGGCACGCCCGTCTAGGCTGCGGGCTGCCGAGCGCCGGCCTGCGCGCGCACCTGCGCTGGTGTGCGACGCCCCCGCCTGCGATGCTGTTTCGGTTCGATGGCGCATCCAACCGAGCTCGACGCTCTATACGCCTTCCTGCTTGCCGCTGCCGTGACGGCGCTGTTGACGCCGCTCACGATGCGCTTCGCGGCGGCCGTCGGGGCGATCGACGAACCACGTGAGCGCGGCCTGTCGCAGAGCCCCACGCCGCTGCTCGGCGGCCTTGCGATCTTCGCCGGCACGCTCGTCGCCGGACTGATCTGGCTGCCGGCGGGGTTCGGCAAGGACCACCAGCTGTGGCACGGCGTGCTGCTCGCCGCCGGCGTGATCACGCTCGTCGGCGCGCTCGACGACCGCTTCGAGATCCCACCGCTGGTCAAGCTCGCGGGGCAGATCGTGGCGGCCGTGATCGTCGTGCACTACGGCGTCGCAGTGAAGGCGATCACGCTGCCGTTCGTCGGCACGCTGGCCTTCCCCAACGCGGGCGTGACGAACGCCGGCCCGGTGCTGACTGTGATCGGCCTGGTAGCGATGATGAACGTCGTCAACTTCTCTGACGGCGTCGACGGTCTCGCGGCGGGCGTGTGCATGATCATCGCCGCGGCGATGACGATCATCGCCTTCGACCTCGGTCGCCAGCAGCCGGGCGTGCTCGCGGCGATCACGGCCGGTGTCGCACTTGGCTTCCTCGTCTTCAACTTCCCGCCGGCCTCGAGCTTCATGGGCGACTGCGGCGCCAACCTGCTCGGCCTGCTGATGGGCGTGATCACGGTCGAGGCGGCCGTCAAGACGGCCGCCGTCGTGTCCTTCGTGCTTCCGCTGATCCTGCTTGCCGTGCCGTTCCTCGACACGACGTTCGTGGTGCTCAAGCGACTGAAGTACCGCCAACCGATCTACCGGCCCGACAGCGAGCACTTCCATCACCGGATGGCGCGGATCGGCTTCTCCAGCCGGCGCACGATTGCCTACCTGTATGCCTGGACGCTGATGCTCGCCGGGCTCGCGCTCGCGCTGCGCTTTATCCCCTACTCAGACCACAAAGGCCACCTGCACACCGGCTGGACGCTCGTGCTGATCGGTCTCGGGCTGATCGTGGCGGCGGCGAGCGTGTACCTCGTCTACGTGCTCGAGATCCTCAAGTTCAGGCACCTGGCGGCGATGCGCCTGCGCCTGCAGCGCCCCGAGGCTTCAGCGACGGAGATCGAGCAGGGCATCGTGCGCGACCTGGAAACGGGCGAAATCGATGCCGTGCGGATGGATGATGGTGTGGACGCGCCCGTGGGCGACGGGGCGGGGCGGCGTGAGCAGTCCTTCGCCGAGCGGCAGGTGGATCAGGACGGCGTACGCGCAGAACAGCAGCGTGGCGGCCCGCAGCCGCCGGTCGCCGCCGACGGCCGCTAGCGGCAGCGCCCAGATCGCGTACCACGGCAGCAGCCAGGCGGTGGACAGCAGCAGCGCGAGCGTCGTCCAGCCCGCCGCCACGCGCCAGTCGGCGCCGCGCGCGGTACGCCACAGCGCGAGCGCGAGCGCCGCCACGAACAGCGCGGCGAACACGTTGCGCCACCAGTCGGGCGTGCCGCCCAGCCCGAACAGCCGCGCCGTCTCGGCCGGAATGCTGTGCACGGCGACGAGCTGCTGCTGCTCGCCGACGGCGCTGAGAAAGCCGAGCGCGTGGCTGCCGAAGCCGATCAGGCCGATCGCGCCGAGCACGACCAGCCCGAGCGTGGCGCCCTGGAGCGTTCGCAGTCGCTCGCGCGCGCCCGGTGCGCCGAGCAGCATGAACGGCAGCGACAGTCCGGCGGTCACCTTCACGCCGACGCCCGCCACGAGCGTCGTCGCGGCTGAGCCGAAGCGCGGCGCCGAGCCGGCCGTGAGCGCCAGCGCGGCCGACAGTGCGAGGAGGATCAGCGTGTCGTTGTGGGCGCCGCCGACGGCGAGCACGAGCAGCACGGGATTGAGCCCGACGAACGCCGCCGCCCAGCGGCGCGACTGCCCCAGGCGCCCGGCGGCGACCGCGACGAGCGCGACCGCGCCGAGGCTCGAGGTCACGGCGAGCGCCTTGAACGCCCACAGCCCACCCGACAGCCCGAGCGGCACGAAGGCGTAGCTGATCAGCGTGAACAGCGGGCCGTAGGGGGAGTGCTGGTAGGGCCAGCCGAGGAACGCGAAGACTTCGTCGCTGGAGGCCTGCGCGGCGACGTGCGTGTACGGGTCGAGTCCGTGCAGCGCGCCGAGTTGCGCGAAGCCGATGTAGCCGAACACGTCCTGGGAGATCAGCGGCGGCCCGAGCAGCAGGATCGCGTGGGCCGCCGCCACGGCCACCGCGATCGCGCGCAGGCTGAGCGCGCGCGCAGCGAGCAGCACGAGCAGGTAACTGGCGCACATGATCAGGCTGAGCGTCTGAAAGCCACCTGAGCCGATGCTCAGGCCGAGGCCTTGCAGCGGTCCGGCGAGCCAGCCGATCCAGCCGCCGCTGCGCGAGGGCACGTACTGCGACGGTTCCCCGGCGGCGCCCGCAGCGGTCAGCAAGGTGCTCGCGACGACGCCGAGCAGCCCGAGCAGCCCGAGCGCGCGCAGCAGCCACGCCCAGCCCAGCCCGACCCTGCTGGAGGGGCGTTCGCGGCGGCGTGGGGCCTGCGGCGCGGGCTTTATCGGCGCGCTGGAGGGTGCCGGGGCGATCGGCATCGACTCATTGTTACGGCTAACTCGCAGGCAGGCGTGTGGTGCGGAAGGTAGAATCCATTTAGGCAGCCGCGCAAGCGCGTGCCCGGGGGCGCCATCGGTGTACGTGTGTGCGGCACGTCAGGCGCCTGCCCCAGGGCGCGCTGCCTTCCACATGCGACTTCACCGCCGCAAATCGACATCGAGTCGGGCCCCAGGGCCGCGACGCGTCCTGATCCTCTCTGCCGATGTCGGCGAGGGGCACGCTGCGGCTGCCCGCGCTCTCGCCGCGCAGTTGAAGAACGCGCCCGAGCCCACGGAGGTGACCGTGATCGACGGCCTCGCCGCGATGGGCCGCGTGCTCAAACCGGTCGTCGAGGACGGCTATCGCGTGCAGCTTCGCTTCATCCCTTGGACGTACACGATCGTCTACGGGCTGCTCAACCACGTCCCGCCGATCCGTGCGCTGGCCACGCGCCTGCTGCGCCTGTTCGGCTCGCGGCCGCTGGCGCGCGCGATCGCCGAGCATGATCCCGACGTCGTCGTCTCGACCTACCCGGCCGTGACCGTCGTGCTCGCGCGGCTGCGGCGCACGGGCGAGGTCAAATGCCCGACGGTGGCCACGATCACCGATCTGACGGGCCTGTTCTTCTGGGCGCAGCCGGGGATCGACATGCACATGGTGATGTACGGCGAGTCGCTGTCCTCGGTCGAGCGCATCGCCGGGCGCGACAGCGTCCAGCTCGTTGCGCCGCTGATCTCCGAGGAGTTCCTCAAACCGCGCTGCCCGCAGCAGTCGCGGCGCCAGCTCGGCCTGCCCGAGGACGGGCGCATGGTCGTCGTCTCCGGCGGCGGCTGGGGGGTGGGCGACGTGCTCGGGGCGGTGCGCGAGTTCATCCGCGTGCCCGAGGCGAGCAGCATCGTCGTGCTCGCCGGGCGCAACGAGCAGCTCGCCGAGAAGCTGCGCCGCACGTTCGGCTCGGAGCCGCGCGTGCACATCTACGAGTTCACCGACAAGATGCCCGAGCTGCTCGCCGCCGCCGACGTGCTCGTGCACTCAACCGGCGGTGTGACCTGCCTGGAGGCAATGGCGGCAGGCACGCCAGTCGTCTCCTACGGCCTGCCCGTCGGCCACGCCCGGGTCAACACTCGCGCGATGGCCGCACTCGACCTGCTGCGCCTGGCCAACGACACCAACGAGCTGCGCGAGCACGTGCGTGCGAGCTTCGCCGCGCGCCCGGAACCGGCGCTTACGACGACAAGCGCGGTCGATGCGCCGGCCGGGGTCGTGGCCGAGCCCGCCGGTGTCGTAACCGAGCCGGCCGCGCCGGCCGGCGCCCCAGCCCGTCCTCCGGCGCCGGGCGACCTGGCGGCCGCCGACGTGGTCCTGCAGGCGCCGCGCCGCGTGCGGCCGATCCCCCGCTGGCGCCTGCGCGCGGTCGCGCTGGCCTCGCAGCTCGTGCTGCTGCTCGGCTTCGGCATGTGGATGATGTCGACCGACGACGTGACGGCGCTGGCGAGCAAGATCCTGCACGTCCAGCCGATCAAGCAGGTCAAGACCGACCAGCCGGACGTCGGCTTGATCCTGCATGTGCCGGCGGGCGAGGTGGCACCGATCGCCGCCGAGCTCGCCAAGCGCGGCATCCACGCGTCGTTTGCAGACGACGGTGGCGTGCCGAGCACGGCGACGGTCGCGCAGATGCGCTCGCTCGGCGACGAGCTCGTGCCGGAAGTCACCGGCCACTCGATCTTCCGCTGGGTGCGCACGCGCAGCGCGCTGCACGCCCAAGCCCACGCGCTCGGCCTCTCTCACCGCTTCTACTTCCTGCAGCCTCGCGGCGGTCTGACCGTCGGTCAGCTCGTGCTCGCGCGCACGGCCGGCGCGACGCCCGTCTGCGGCGAGCAGCGGTTGAGCGCCGGGGTGCTGCCTCAGGGCACGACGCGCGCAGGCGACGTGCTCGTGGTCGAGCTCGACGGCTCGCCCGCCTCGGTGTCCGGACTCGAACGGCTGATCTCCTGGTTGGGCGCGCGCGGGCTCGGCGCCGAGCCACTCGACTGGCTGACGCGCTCGCCCTCCATCAGCGCGACCAGCAGCTGAGAGCGCGCGAGCACCGCGGCGCCGACCATCAGCAGCGCCAGCGAAGCCGACAGCGGCACGCCGCCCCACGGCGTGTCGGCGAAGCTCTCGCCGAACAACAGCGGGGCGACGACGATCGGGATCACGGTCTGCGTGACGAACACGACGGGCGCCACCTGGATCGCGGGGCGCTCCTGCAGCGCGCTCATCTCGCTGAGCACGCCGACACCCGAGGCGAGCGCCGTCGAGAGCCCCCAGGCGATCGCCAGGCCGATGTGGCCGTTGGACAGGTCGTCGGAAGCGAGCTTCGTGGCGATCCCGCTCCAGCCGCCGGCGAGGCCGGCGCCGATCATCGTCAGGGCGGCCGGCGGGCGCGCGAGCAGCCGCATCGCATATGGCAGCAGCGCGGCGAGCCCGAGCCCGAGCAGCACGAGTGTGATCGCGAGGTTCTCCGAGCCGTGCCCGGCCGAGCGCGGCGGCGCGGCCAGCCCGGCGCCGACGACGCCGATCACGATCGCCACCGTCGCGAGGTGCTCGCTGCGCCCGGCGTGCTCGCCGAGCATGCGCTGCGCGAGGAACAGCAGCACGAGCAGGCCGGCCGCGAGCGCCGGCTGCACGACGACGAGCGGCGCCAGCAGCAGCGCGACGAGCTGCAGCGGCCAGCCGAGGATCGACAGGCCCGTACCGAGCAGCCAGCGCGCGCGGCGTAGCAGGCGCCAGGCGAGCGCGAGGCGCAGGTGCTCGCCGTGCGGCGCCTGCTTGGCGTCCATCGCCTGCAGCGCGATCCCTAGGCTGTAGAGGGTCGACGCCGCGACGGCCGCTGCAATGCCCAGCACCAGATCGACCATGTCTGCCCACGATCATCGCAGCCCGAGTCCCCCGATCGCCGGAGCGGCGGTTGCGTTCGCGCTTGCTGTGCCCGTCGGCGGCTACCTGCTCCCGGGGCTCGCCGCTGCACTGCCCGCGCTGCGTCGCCCGCTCGGGGTCGAGGACCGCACGGCCGGCGGCGAGGGCTACGCGCTGACGTTCGACGACGGTCCGCACGCGCAGGGCACTCCGGCCGTGCTCGAGCTGCTCGCCGACGCGGGCGTGCCGGCTACGTTCTTCCTCGTCGGTGAGCAGGTCAGGCGCAATCCCTCGCTTGCGCGCGAGATCGTCGCGGCGGGGCACGTGCTCGGCGTGCACTGCGAGAGCCACCGCAATCTGCTGCGCCTCACACCGGGGCAGACGCGCCGCGACATCGAAAGCGCCGAGGCCGTGATCGCCGAGACGACGGGCGTCGCTCCGGTGCTCTACCGGCCGCCCTACGGAGTGCTGAACGCCGCCGCGCTGCGCCTGGCGCGGGGGCGCGGCTGGCGCACGCTGCTGTGGAGCCACTGGGGCCGCGACTGGGAGCGACGCGCGACGCCGAACTCGATCGCGGCGCGCGTGACCGACGGTGCCGGCGCCGGCTCGGTGCTGCTGCTGCACGACGCCGACGACTACTCGGCGCCAGGCTCGTGGCAGAACACGGTCGCCGCGCTCCCGCGCGTGCTGGCGACGCTCGCAGAGCGCGGGCTTCGCCCGGCAGCCCCGTAGCACGCGCCAGCCAAGTGTTGTCTCTGGGGGGCGAGGTAAAATCCCTCGCTTGTCCAGCGCCATCTCGATCGACCGCGGCGGCACGCCCGCCGCGCTGAAGCCGGCAGCCCTCGGGCCGGCGCCGTCCGCCGGCGCGTCGACCCATGCCCAGGCGGCTGCGCCGGCGCGCACGCGCTGGTGGGTCGAGCTCCTGGTGATCGGCTGGCTGCTGTTCGTGTACGACGCGATCAACAACCTCGCGCCGCTGCGACTGTCGACGGCGCTCGGCAACGGGCGCGGGATCCTGCACGTCGAGCAGCTGCTGCACATCGACCCCGAGCTCTCGCTCGATCGCTGGCTGGCGGCGCACCGCACGCTGGCCACGATCCTGGCCAACTACTACGACAACGCGCACTTCGTCGTCACGCTCGGCCTGCTCGGCTACCTGTGGTGGGCGCGCGCAGACCTCTACCGTCCGCTGCGCAACTCGCTCGTGCTGGTCAACGTGATCGGCTTCGTCGTGTTCTGGCGCTTCCCGGTCGCGCCGCCGCGGATGCTGGACGGCTTCACCGACGTGGTCGCCTCGACGCACGCATTCGGTTCCTGGCACACGGGTGCGCTCGCCTCGCAGGCCAACCAGCTGGCGGCGATGCCGTCTTTGCACATGGCCTGGGCAGCGTGGTGTGCGCTCGCGCTGTGGCGCATCAGCGAGCGCCGCTGGGTGCGCGCGGCCGCGATCGTCTACCCGTGCCTGACCGCGCTGGCGGTGCTCGCGACGGGTAACCACTTCGTGCTCGACATCGCCGGCGGACTGCTCGCGATGGCACTGTCGGTGCTGCTTGTCGGCTCGCCGGACCGCCTCGTCGGCAGGCTCACGACCTCGCCCTCGAAGCTGTTGCGACGCGTCCGCTCGCCGCAACAGCCGGCGACTTAGCACCTAGCGCGACACCGCGGGCGAGCGCGGGCCGCCGACTCGCGAAAATCCCGCAAAACCGGCGTGGCGTATGTCACAAAGTTGTTACGAAGTCGGAGATCCTGGTACAGTGAAACTAGCTACCGCAGACTTCGCGAGGCGACTCAGGAAGTGCTGGAGTGAGCCTCGATTCCGCTGCCGTCATGTGCGCGCGGAGTTCTTGTCGGGTCTGTAGGGTGGCCCCACTGACATGCCAAATTTCGACGCCAACGACGATTCCCTGCGCCTGAGCGACTCCGGCAAGGACGAGCCGTTCGACGTGCCGAAGCTGCGACCGCGCTTCATGCCCCGTGCCCGCACGCTCGCCTACGGGCAGTGCTTCGGTGCGCGCACGGATCGAGCAGCGGACCGGCTTCAGCCGAGGCTCGGCACATTGCGCTGGCGCGCGATGCGCCGCTCGTGCCCCACGCTGCGCTCGGCCGGCGTGCCGGGGATGCTGCCGGCCCGGCGCAGGCGCCTGTGGACGAAGTGCCACGGACGAGCACCCGGATCGCCGAGCTGACGTGTTCACGCTGCGCTACCTCGACGTGTGCCTGGTGCTCGCGACGGCCCCGTTCGTGCTGGTCGGCGGGCTGCCGCTGACGGGCTACCTGATCGGTGCCGGCGCGTGGCTGCTCACGCGCCTGGTGGCCGCCTTCCTGCAGGCGCAGGCACGCCGTGCGCCCGACATGAAGATCAAGGCCGGGCTGCAGCTGGCGGGGATGATGGGCCGCGTCTGGCTCGTCGCGCTCGCCGTGATCCTCGCTCGCGTGGCAGGCGGCAAGGACGACGGCATCATGGCCGCCGCGCTCGTGCTCTCCGCCTTCACCGTCTACTTCGCGATGTCGTTCGTGACGCGCGACGGTCCGACGCGGGCCGGGCCCACCGCATCGGGTAGGACTGCGCCTGGGAGGCCGAGCACTTCATGAGCACGAGCACGATGGGGACGGGGGGTGTGCCGCTGGCCGACACGGCCGCCGAGACGCCGCGCCGTCCGGGGCCGGGAGCAGGCGACCTCGAGCCGCCGAAGAAGAGCGCCAAAAACAAGCTGCTGCTCGCGCTCGGCGTGTGGATCGGCGGCGTGGTCGTGCTCGTCGCGATCTACGGCTTCAAAGGCACTCGCAACAACGACTTCCAGCCGCAGAACGAGTTCAAGCTCGACAACTGGATCCACCTCGGCATCTTCTCGATCAACAAGGCCGTGCTGTACCTGTTCCTCGCGGGCATCGCGACCTGCGTGAGCATGATCTGGATCGCGCGGCGCATGCAGCAGCGACCGAACAAGGTCCAGGCCGCCGTCGAGGCGCTCTATGAACTGATGCGCGACAACATCGCCGGCGGGGCGATGGAGGAGAAGATGGCCGCCAAGTGGTTCCCGTTCATCGGCGCCCTGTTCCTGTTCATCCTCTTCTCGAATCTCGTCGGCTACATCCCGCTGCCGACGAACACCGAGCACAAGATCGACATCTTCGGCGCGCACATCCCATCGTTCTCGCTGTACGCGGCCACGGCCAACTTGTCCATCCCGCTCGTGCTGGCGCTCGTCGTGTTCGTGTCCTACACATACGAAGGCGTTCGCGCGAAGGGGCCGATCGGCTACCTCAAAGGCCTCGTCCCGGGCGGCGTCACCGGCGGTATGGCCGTCGCGATCTTCTTCCTCGAGGTGCTCTCGAACTTCATGCGGATCCTCTCACTGACGATTCGTCTGTTCGCCAACATCCTGGCGGGCCACCTGATCATCCTGTTCATGGCGGGAGCGCTCGCCGTGATCCTCGGCGTTGCCTGGTTGGGATGGTTCACGATCCCGTTCGCGATCGTTCTGTTCGCGTTCGAGGTCGGGCTTGTGGCAGCCCTGCAGGCATTCATCTTTGCCACGCTCACCGCTATCTACCTCGGCGGCGCGGTCGCCGAAGACCACTAAAGGAGCCAACTGTCGTGCACATAGCTTTGATCACCCTTCTGGCGGCCGCTACCGAAGAAACCGCCAAGGCCGGAAAGTCGATCGGCCTCGGCGTCGGCGGTGGCCTCGGCGCCGTTGGAGCGGGCGTCGGCATCGGCATCATCTTCGGCAAGGCCATTGAAGCGATCACCCGTCAGCCCGAGATGCGCGACGAGATCACGCAGCTTCAGTGGCTCGGCTTCGCGCTTACCGAGGCCTGCTTCTTCTACGGCCTCGTGGCGGGCCTCCTAGCCGCGTTCATCGTCTGAGTCATGCTCGGAGCCCTCGCACAACCAGCGGTGCTCGCTGCCTCCAAGGGCAGCTTCCTGATCAAGCCGGGCGTCGGCCTGATGGTGTGGACGCTGCTCGTCTTCGTCGTCACGATGGTGCTGCTCTCGCGCCTGGCCTTCCCGCGTATCTCGGAGGCGCTCGAACGGCGCAAGCGGGGCATCGAAGAGTCGATCGACACGGCCGAGCGCACGCGCAAGGAGGCCGACGAGCTGCTGCACGAATACCGCGAGCGCCTGAAGGAGGCGCGCGCACAGGCCGAAGAGATCGTGCAGCGCGCCCGCCAGGCGGCCGACGCGCACGAGCACGAGGCCAAAGAGCAGGGGCAGGAGATCCTCGCCGAAGCCACCCGTAAAGCGGAGCGCGACATCGAGGCGGCGAGCAAACGTGCGCTCGACGACCTGCGCCGCGAGGTCGCCGACCTGACGGTGATGGCGACCGAGAAGGTCACGCGCAAGGTGCTCGACACCGACGACCAGAAGCGGCTCGTGCAGGAGGCGCTCGGCGAGCTCGACTTCTCCTCGATCTCCGGGGGCTCGAACAACTAAATGGACGAGCTCGCCGAGGTCTACGCCCGCTCGCTGTTCGAGGTCGCTCTCCAGCAGGGCAAGCTGGACGAGCTGCGCGAGCAGCTCGGCCAGTTCGCCGACGCGCTCGATTCCAACCGCGAGCTGGCCGTGTTCTTCTTCTCCCCGTACTTCTCGACCAAAGAGAAGCAGGATGGGCTCGACCGGCTGCTCGAGGGCGCCGATGAGACGTTCCTGAACTTCCTCAAGCTGCTGATCGAGAACCACCGCATGCCGGTGATCTTCCGCACGCGTCAGCAGTTCGAGCGCATGTGGGAGCAGGAGAACCAACTGCTGCCGGTCGACATCACCAGCGCGATCGCGCTCGACGAGGAGACGACAGAGGGCCTCGGGCGCACGATCGGCGAGCGCGCGGGGCGGAAGGTGAGGCTGGCCGCACACGTCGACCCGGACATCCTCGGCGGGATCGTGCTGAGGGTCGGCAACTCGATACTCGACGCATCAATTCGCAACCGACTGGAGCAGCTGCGCAGGCACGTTGCCCAAGGAGCCGCTTAGGAAGCCATGCAGATCAACCCTGACGAGATAACAAGCATCCTGAAGAGCCGCATCGAGGGACTCGACGGCGGGCGCGCCGAGCTGACCGAGGTCGGCACCGTGCTCTCCGTGGCAGACGGCATCGCCCGCCTGCACGGCTTGGAGAACTGCATGTCCTTCGAGCTGCTCGAGCTGCCGCACGGTGTCACCGGGCTGGCGCTCAACCTCGAGTCCGACAACGTCGGTGCCGTGCTGTTCGGCGAGTGGGAGCACGTCTCCGAGGGAGACACCGTGCGGCGCACGGGTCGCCTGCTCGACATCCCCGTCGGCGAGGGCCTGCTCGGGCGCATCGTCGACCCGCTCGGGCGCCCGCTCGACGGCAAGGGCGACATCGACACGAGCGAGCGCCGCCCGGCCGAGTTCAAGGCGCCGGGCGTGGTGCAGCGCCAGCCGGTCACCGAACCGATGCAGATCGGCCTGAAGGCGATCGACGCGATGATCCCGATCGGCCGTGGCCAGCGAGAGCTGATCATCGGCGACCGCCAGACGGGCAAGACGGCGATCGCGATCGACGCGATCATCAACAACAAGGACACGGGCGTGATCTCGGTGTACGTGGCCATCGGCCAGCGCATGGCGACGGTCGTGGCGCTGGCGCAGACGCTCGACGAACACGGCGCGCTGGACAACACGATCATCGTCGCCGCACCGGCCGACGAGGCGGCGCCGATCAAGTTCATGGCGCCCTACGCGGGCTGTGCGATGGGCGAGCACTTTCTCTACAACGGCAAGCACGCGCTGTGCGTTTACGACGACCTGACCAAGCACGCCTACGCCTACCGCCAGATGTCGCTGCTGCTGCGCCGCCCGCCGGGTCGCGAGGCCTACCCGGGCGACGTCTTCTACCTGCACTCGAGGCTGCTCGAGCGCGCGGTCAAGCTCAACGACGACCTCGGCGGCGGCTCGTTGACGGCGCTGCCCGTGATCGAGACGCAGGCGGGCGACGTCTCGGCGTACATCCCGACCAACGTGATCTCGATCACCGACGGGCAGATCTTCCTCGAGTCGGCGCTGTTCAACTCGGGCGTGCGCCCGGCGATCAACGTCGGCATCTCGGTCTCGCGCGTCGGCGGCAACGCGCAGATCTCGCCGATGAAGAAGGTGGCCGGGCGGATCAAGCTCGAGCTCTCCCAGTTCCGCGACCTCGAGGCCTTCGCGCAGTTCGGCTCGGACCTCGACGCGGACACGCAGAAAACGCTGGCCCGTGGCGAGCGCCTGGTGGCGACGCTCAACCAGCACGAGCGCGAGCCGCTCGCGGTCGAGGACCAGGTCGTGCAGATCTACGCGGCCACCAACGGCTTCCTCGACCGGCTGAAGACCGAGCGCGTCGGCGAGTTCCTGGCGGAGCTGACCGAACGGATGCACGCCCAGCACCAGGACGTGCGCGAGAAGATCTCGGGTGGCGACTGGTCGGATGGGACGCAGAAGGCCGTGCACGCGGCGGTCGAGACGTTCGCCGGCGACTTCGGCTACGACCTCGACGAGGAGGGGCTTGCGCTGGAGGAGGACGCGCCGCTGCGCGGCGACGAGGGCGCGGCTCGCGAGGAGGCCCCAGCGGCTGCCTAGGGCAGGCGCGGGCGAACAGAATGGCCTCACAGCGCGACGTCAAGGACCGGATCTCCTCGGTCAAGAACATCCAGAAGATCACGCGTGCGATGGAGATGGTCGCCGGTGCCCGCCTGCGCCGCGCCGAGCAGCGGATCGCGGCGCTCAGACCGTATGCGGATGCGCTGCGGCGGATGACGCGCCAGGCCGCCCAGGCGGCCGGCGCGGAGGCGAGCAGGCTGCCGCTGCTCTCAGAGCACGAGAGCACGCAGAACGTCGGCCTGCTGCTGGTCACGGGCGACCGCGGACTGGCGGGCGGCTTCAACTCGCAGATCATCCGCGCCGGCGTGCGCATCGCCGGTGACTACGGCGAGGACGGCCTGCAGACGGCGTGGTATGCGACCGGGCGCCGTGGCGTCTCCTCGCTGAACTTCCGCGGGCACGAACTGAGCGGCAGCTACACGGGCTTCGCCGACAAACCGGCCTACGCCGACGCGCGCTCGATCGCGGATGACCTGATCACGGGCTATGTCGACGGCAAGCTCGACCGCGTGGAGATCGTCTACAACGCCTACATCTCACCGCTGACACAGCACGTGACGCGCGAGACGCTGCTGCCGCTGTCGCACGCGACGATCGCCACCGAAGATCCAGACCAGGCCGACGGCGGCTCGGGCGAGCAGGGCGGCCCCCGCGCGCTGGTCGACTACGAGCCCGACCCCGACCAGATCCTCGAGCGGCTCGTCCCGGACTACGTGGAGATCTCGATATACCGAGCGCTGGTGGAGTCGACCGCGGGCTTCTTCGGCGCACAGATGACGGCGATGCGCAGCGCCTCGGACAACGCCGGAGAAATCATCACCGACTTGACACTGCAGATGAACCGTGCCCGCCAGGCCGAGATCACGCAAGAGATCATGGAGGTCGTTGCCGGAGCGGAGGGCGTGACCTGAGCGTTCGCTGGGTCACAGGCATCGCCGTCAACGATTTCTATTAATTTTTACATCTTAAAGAGATAAAAGAGGAGAAGTAAACGCGATGGAGGCCAGCACAGCAGCGCCACAGAGTACCAACGGCAGCTCCGAGGGCAAGCAGAACCTCGGACGCATCGAGGAGATCCAGGGCGTGGTGATCGAGGCCGTCTTCCCCGACCGCCTGCCCGAGATCAACCACGCGATCACGATCGCGCGCCCGGAGGCGGCCCGCGAGGAGGAGGCTTCCGGCATCAGCCCCGGCGCCGAGGAGAGCGTGCTCGTGTGCGAGGTCCAGCAGCACCTCGGCGACGACCGCGTGCGCGCCGTCGCGATGGACACGACCGACGGCCTCGCCCGAGGCCTCGAGGTGATCGACACGGGTGCGCCGATCACGGTGCCCGTCGGCGAGGCCACGCTGGGCCGAATCTTCAACCTGCTCGGCGAGCCGATCGACCTCGGCGAGGAGCTGCCGGCGGATACGCCCAGGCGCAACATCCACCAGGAGGCGCCGCGCGTCGAGGACCTCACGCCGACGACCGAGATGTTCGAGACCGGCATCAAGGTGATCGACCTGCTCGCGCCCTACGCCAAGGGCGGCAAGGTCGGGCTGTTCGGCGGCGCCGGCGTCGGCAAGACCGTGCTGATCCAGGAGCTGATCCACAACCTCGCCAAGGAGCACGGCGGGCTGTCGGCCTTCTGCGGCGTCGGCGAGCGCTCGCGCGAGGGCAACGACCTGTGGCTGGAGATGAAGGAGTCAGGCGTGCTCGACAAGACGATGCTCGTCTTCGGGCAGATGAACGAGCCCCCCGGAGCGCGCATGCGCGTCGCCCTCTCCGGCCTGACGATGGCCGAATACTTCCGCGACCAGGGCCAGGACGTGCTGCTGTTCGTCGACAACATCTTCCGCTTCGTGCAGGCCGGTTCCGAGGTCTCGGCGCTGCTCGGGCGGATGCCCTCGCAGGTCGGCTACCAGCCCACACTCGAGACCGAGATGGGCCAGTTGCAGGAGCGCATCACCTCGACCAAGAGCGGCTCTGTCACCTCGATCCAGGCGATCTACGTGCCGGCCGACGACTACACCGACCCGGCCCCGGCCTCGGTCTTCGCGCACCTCAACGCCACCACCGCGCTGTCGCGCTCGATCTCCGAAAAAGGGATCTACCCGGCGGTCGACCCGCTCGACTCGACCTCGACGATCCTCAAGGCCGACATCCTCGGCGAGGACCACTTCCGCGTGGCCAACGAAGTCAAGGAGATCCTGCAGCGCTACAAGGAGCTGCAGGACATCATCGCGATCCTCGGCATCGACGAGCTCTCCGACGAGGACAAGCTGACGGTGCAGCGCGCGCGCAAGATCGAGCGCTTCCTCTCCCAGCCGTTCTTCGTCGCCGAGCAGTTCACGGGCACGCCCGGCGCCTACGTGCCGATCGCCGAGACGATCCGCGGCTTCGACGAGATCATCCAGGGCAAGCACGACGAGGTGCCTGAGTCGGCCTTCTTCCTCAAGGGCACGATCGAGCAGGTCGTCGAGGCGGCCAAGACCAAATGAGGACGAAGTTCCCGGTCGAAGTGCTCACGCCCGAGGGCGAGGTGTTCAGCGAGGAGATCGAGATGCTCTCCACGCGCACCGCCGTCGGCTCGATCGGCGTGCTCGCCAACCACGAGCCGGTGCTGGCGATGCTCGAACCGACCGAGCTGCGCCTGTATCGCTCGGACTCCGACATCGTTCGCTTCGCGCAGGCCGAGGGCTATCTGCAGTTCTCCGAGAACCGCGCGCTCGTGCTCGTCGAGGAGGCGATCGCGCCGGACGCGCTCGACCGCTCCACGTACGAGACCCGCCTGAAAGAGGCCAGGCAGTCCGCCGAGCAGGCCGACGAGGGCACCGAGCAGCAAGCTCGCGCGCTGCGCGACATCCGCCGCTACGAGGCCTTTCTCGCCGTCGGGCAGTCCTAGCTCGCCGCGCCCGAGCTCCGGCTCTCGCCGCGCGCTACGCTCAAACGCGTGTCCGATCCCGGCGCCCCGTCTGCCAATGCCGCCGCGGCCCACTTCGAGCGCAAGCGCCCGGGTTGGTTCACCAAGAACGTCTTCAACCGCCTGCTGAACGTGCTGATGGGCCTGGGGCTCAGCGTCTGGGGCTCGCGCGTGCTGGAGGTGCGCGGGCGCTCCAGCGGCGAGCCGCGGCGCACGCCGGTCAACCTGCTGACGGTCGACGGCACGCGCTACCTCGTGGCGCCGCGCGGCGAGACCCAGTGGGTGCGCAATTTGCGCGCCGCCGGCGAGGGGCGTCTGCTCCTGGGGCGGCGCGGCGAGGCTTTCAGCGCGGTCGAGCTCACGGAGGAGGACGCGAAGGTGCCGATCCTGCGCGCCTATCTGAAGCGCTGGAAGGCCGAGGTGGGGGTGTTCTTCGACGGGGTCGGGCCCGACTCCACCGAGGCGGAGCTGCGTGCCGAGGCCGCGAAGCACCCGGTATTCCGGCTCGGTTGACCGGGCGCCGCTTGTAGCGGCCCCGCCCCGCTAGCCTTCCCAGGCTCATGAGCTCAGAGCGCGCCCCCATCGGAGTGATCGGCACCGGCTACGTCGGCTTGGTCACGGCTGCCGGCTTCGCCGAGCTCGGCAGCGACGTCTGGTGCGTGGACATCGACGCCGAGAAGATCGAGCGCCTGCGCGCCGGCGAGGTGCCGATCTACGAGCCCGGGCTGGAGGAGCTGTTGGCGAAGAACTCCGAGCGCCTGCACTTCTCCACGGACCTCGCCGATGCGCTCGAGCACGCGCGCCTGCTGTTCGTCGCCGTCGGCACGCCGCCGACCTACTCGGGTGACGCGGACCTTTCCGCCGTCAACGCCGTGATCGGCGCGATCCCCGCCTCCGAAGACCATGCCTTGGTGATGAAGTCGACCGTCCCGTCCGGCACGGGCGTCGCCGTCAAGCGCATGTTCGACGAGCAGGGCAAGGGCGGCCTCGCCTACGTCTCCTGTCCCGAGTTCCTCAAGGAGGGCTCGGCCGTCCATGACTTCCTGAACCCCGACCGCGTCGTCGTGGGCGACGTCGGCGATTGGGCGGGCGACGCCGTCGTCGAGCTTTACGCCCCCTTGCAGGCGCCGCTCGTGCGCACAGACATCGCCAGCGCCGAGATGGTCAAGCTCGCCTCCAACGCCTTCCTGGCGACGAAGATCTCGTTCATCAACGAGATCGCCAACGTCTGCGAGGAGACTGGCGCCGACGTCGTCGAGGTCGCCCGCGGGATGGGCCTCGACGACCGCATCGGGCCGAAGTTCCTGCAGGCCGGGATCGGCTTCGGCGGCAGCTGCTTCCCCAAGGACGTCGACGCGCTCAAGCAGCTCGCCGGCAACTCGGGCTATCACTTCCAGCTCTTGACCGCCGTGATCGAGGTCAACGAACTGCAGAAGCGGCGCGTGATCGGCAAGCTGCAGAAGCACCTCGGCGGGCTCGTGGGCAAGCGCCTGGCGCTGTTCGGCCTCGCCTTCAAGCCGAACACGGACGACATGCGCGAGGCCTCCTCGCTCGTGCTCTCGGCGCGCCTGAACGCCGACGGCGCGCTCGTCGCCGCGTATGACCCGGTCGCCGAGGAGCAGGCGCGCAAGCTCGTCAGCGGGATCACCTTCGCCGCCTCGCCGCTGGAGGCGGCGCGCGACGCGGACGCGATCGTGCTCGTCACCGAGTGGCCCGAGTTCCTGCAGCTCGACTGGGCTGAGGTCGCGCAGACGATGAAGGGCAACCTCGTGATCGACGGGCGCAACGCGCTCGACCCCGAAGCGCTGCGCGCCGCGGGGCTGCTGTATGAGGGCGTCGGGCGCGGCGATCGGCGCGACGCACCACGCGTGGCCGGCGCGGCGAGCTCCGCAGGGGCGGGCGAGGCCTGATGCAGGCGGTGATCCTCGTCGGCGGTGAGGGGACGCGGCTGCGGCCGCTCACCTCGACCGTGCCCAAGCCGGTCGTTCCGCTCGTCGACCGCCCGTTCATCTCGTTCATGCTCGAGTGGCTGGGGCAGCACGGGATCGACGACGTGATCATGTCGTGCGGCTTCCTCGCCACGAGCGTGCGCAACGTGCTCGGCGACGGCTCGGGCCTCGGTATCCGCCTGCGCTTCGTCGAGGAGCCCGACCCGCGCGGCACGGCCGGTGCGTTGAAGTTCGCCTCCTCGATGCTCGACGAGCGCTTCCTGATGCTCAACGGCGACGTGCTCACGGACATCGACCTGAGCGCGCAGATCGCCCAGCACGCAGAGAGCGGGGCGAAGGCGACGCTCGCGCTCGTGCCGGTCGCCGACCCGAGCGCCTACGGCCTCGTGCACCTGAACGACGACCGTTCGGTGCGCGACTTCGTCGAGAAGCCGAGCTCGGACGCGATCGACACGAACCTGATCAGCGCCGGCGCCTACGTGCTGCAGCGCGAGATCCTCGAGCTCGTGCCGTCCGACCGCAACGTCTCGATCGAGCGTGAGGTGTGGCCGCTGTTGATCGGCAAAGGGCTGTACGGGTTCCCGGCGGAGAGCTACTGGCTCGACATAGGCACCCCCGAGCGCTACCTGCAGGGCACGTTCGACATCATCGAGGGCAACGTCAAGACGGCCGTCGCCGAGCGGCTCGGATCGGACTGGCTGGCGATCGACCCTGGCGCGCGGGTGAGCGGGCGTGTGATCCCGCCGGCCGTGGTCGAGCGCGGCGTGACCGTCGCCGAGAGTGCCCAGGTGGGCAGCCTCGTCGTACTCGGCGAAGACGTCTCGATCGGCGCGCACGCGACCGTCGAGCGCTCGGTGATCCTCAAGGGGGCCGAGATCGGCGAGGGCGCGACGCTGCGCGACTGCATCGTCGCGGCCGGATGTCGCATCGGCGCGCGCACGAGTATCGGCGGCGGAGCGGTGCTCGGAGAGGGTGTGACCGTCGGGGCGGATAACGTGATCGCCCACGGGGCGCGTATCTTCCCGGGTGTGTCCCTGCCCGACGGCGCGATCAAGTTCTAATCGAGGAGGCGAGCAGCAGATGAGCGAAGGCGCCCCCAGCGCCACACCGACGCGGGAGCTCTCGCGCGAGCAGATCGCGCGCGTCGACCTGTCAGACCAGCTCGGCGACGTGCTCGGCCTGCCCGAGCACCTGCGCGACGCGCTGTGGCGCGTGGAGTCGGCGATCATGCAGGACTTCGACACCTCCGCTGGGCTCGTCGTGGCCGGCATGGGCGGCTCTGCGATCGGCGGCGCGCTGGCGCGTGCGGCGCTCTCCGACCACGCCACGCGACCGATCTTCGTCACGCGTGCCTACGGTCTGCCGCCGTGGACGACGCCCGACACGATGGTGCTGTGCGCGAGCTACTCGGGCGACACCGAGGAGACGCTCGCCTGCTACGAGTCCGCCGGAGCGCTCGGCGCCAGGCGGATCGTGACCACGACGGGCGGTCGCCTGGCCGAGATGGCGCGCGCCGACGGCGTGCCCGTGATCCCGATCCCCGGCGGCTTTCAGCCGCGCGCGGCGGTCGCCTACATGACGGTGGCCGCGCTCGAGGTCGCCGCGCTGTGCGGCGCCGGGCCACGCCTGACCTCGGAGATCGACGTGGCCGCCTCCCACACAGAGCACCTCGTCGAGGAGTGGGGCCCGGACGCGCCGGAGGACTCGCTGGCCAAGGAAGTCGCGCGCGGTCTGCTCGGCACGACCCCGGTGATCGCCGGCGCCGGCCTGACGACGCCGATCGCCTACCGCTGGAAGACGCAGATCAACGAGAACGCCAAGCAGCCCGCCTTCTGGCACGAACTGCCGGAGCTCGACCACAACGAGATCGCCGGGTGGGAGGGGGCCCATGAAGTGGGGCGCTTCGCGGCCGTGTTCCTCGACGACTCCGATGCCCATCCGCGCGTGAAGGAGCGGATGGACCTGACCGAGCAGTCGATCTCGGCCAACGCCGTCGCCAGCTTCCGTCTGGAGACGCGCGGCGAAACGACGATCGAGCGCGTCATCTCGCTCGTGCTGCTGGGCGACCTCGTGTCGATCTACCTGGCCGCGCTGCGCGGCGTCGATCCCGGGCCGGTGAAGGTGATCGACGAGCTGAAGGCGGCGCTGGAGCAGCGCTGAGCGCGTTTCAGGCGCCGCCGAGCCGCTCTGAAAGCGGCTGAGATCGGCGGGGACGTGTGATAAGTTCAGGCTCGGCCGAGGAGCGCTGCGACGGGCACGATCCGCCACGCTCGGCCGTCCTCTGCAGCAAGGGCGCTCACCTGACAAGACAGGAGGCTTCCTCATGTCCTCGATGACCCCCACCGCCGTCGCCACGGAGACCGACTTCAAGGTCGCCGATCTCTCGCTCGCCGAGTTCGGGCGCAAGGAGATCGTGCTCGCCGAGCACGAGATGCCCGGGCTGATGTCGATCCGCGCCGAGTACGCCGACGCGCAGCCGCTGAAAGGCGCGCGCATCACGGGCTCGCTGCACATGACCATCCAGACGGCCGTGTTGATCGAGACGTTGACGGCGCTCGGCGCCGAGGTGCGCTGGTGCAGCTGCAACATCTTCTCCACGCAGGACCACGCGGCGGCGGCCGTCGCCGTCGGCCCCGACGGAACCCCTGATGACCCCCAGGGCGTTCCCGTGTTCGCCTGGAAGGGCGAGACGCTCGAGGAGTACTGGTGGTGCACCGAGCAGGTGCTCAACTGGCCCGAGGGCGAGGACGGCTTGATCGGCCCCAACATGATCCTCGACGACGGCGGCGACGCGACGCTGCTCGTGCACAAGGGCACCGAGTACGAGAAGGCCGGCGCCGTGCCCGACCCGGCGACTGCCGAGTCGGAGGAGCATGGGGTCATCCTCAAGACGCTCACGCGCACGCTCGCGGAAGACCCGCAGCGCTGGACGCGCGTCGGGCAGGGCATCAAAGGCGTCACCGAGGAGACGACGACCGGCGTGCACCGTCTCTATGAGATGGTCGAGTCCGGCGAGCTGCTGTTCCCGGCGATCAACGTCAACGACTCGGTGACGAAGTCGAAGTTCGACAACCTCTACGGTTGCCGCCACTCGCTGATCGACGGCATCAACCGCGCGACGGACGTGATGATCGGCGGCAAGGTCGCCGTCGTCTGCGGCTTCGGCGACGTCGGCAAGGGCTGCGCCGAATCGCTGCGCGGCCAGGGCGCGCGCGTGATCGTGACCGAGATCGACCCGATCTGCGCGCTGCAGGCCTCGATGCAGGGCTACGAGGTCAAAACGCTCGCCGAAGTGCTCGAGAGCGCGGACATCTTCATCACGACGACCGGCAACAAGGACATCATCACGGCCGCCGACATGGGCCGCATGAAGCACCAGGCGATCGTCGGCAACATCGGCCACTTCGACAACGAGATCGACATCGCCGGCCTGTCACTCCTGCCGGGGATCGAGCGCGTGAACATCAAGCCGCAGGTCGACAAGTGGGTCTTCCCCGACGGGCACGCGATCATCATGCTCTCCGAGGGGCGCCTGCTGAACCTGGGCAACGCCACGGGGCACCCGAGCTTCGTGATGAGCAACTCGTTCTCCAACCAGACGATCGCCCAGATCGAGCTGTTCACAAAGAACGACGAGTACGAGAAGAGGGTCTACGTGCTGCCCAAGCACCTCGACGAGAA
Source organism: uncultured Solirubrobacteraceae bacterium (assembly GCA_963714215.1). Lineage (GTDB taxonomy): Bacteria > Actinomycetota > Thermoleophilia > Solirubrobacterales > Solirubrobacteraceae > Palsa-744. The sequence goes on along the minus strand of CAVQNP010000001.1, from coordinate 2,131 downwards.
GGTCGCCCGGCTGCACCTCGACGCGCTCGGCGTGAAGCTGACCAAGCTGAGCCCCGAGCAGGCCGCCTACATCGGCGTGCCGGTGGACGGCCCCTACAAGCCGGACCACTACAGGTACTAGAAGCGAGCAAGGGCGGGCGCGGTCAGATGAAGGCCATGGTTTTGGCGGCGGGTCTGGGAACTCGGCTGCGCCCGCTCACGTACGAGATCACGAAGCCGATGGTGCCGGTGCTCGACCGGCCGGTGATGGAGCACATCGTCGATCTGATCGACCGTCACTCCTTCGAGGGCGTGATCGCGAACCTGCACTACTTCCCGGAGACGATCCGCGAGCACTTCGGCGATCGCATCTCCTACAGCTTCGAGCAGGAGCTGTTGGGGACTGCCGGCGGCGTGCGCGCGTGCAGGGAGTTCTTCGGCGACAACCCGTTCCTCGTGATCTCGGGCGACGCGCTGACCGATATCGACCTGAGCGCATTCGCGGCACACCACCGCGAGGCCGGGGGGATCGCCACGCTGGCGGTCAAGCCCGTACCGGACACGCGCGAGTACGGAGTGGTCCTGCACGACCGCGACGGGCGCATCACGGGCTTTCAGGAGAAGCCGGAGCCCGAAGAGGCCCTCTCAGACCTCGGCAACTGCGGCATCTACATGTTCGACCCGCGGATCTTCGACTACTTCCCCGATACGCCGTTCGTCGACTGGGCAAAAGACGTCTATCCGGCGCTGCTGGAGAACGACGTGCCCTTCTACATCCACGAGCTGAGCGAGTACTGGAACGATGTCGGCTCGTTGGCCGAGCTGCGCCAGGGCACGTTCGATGCCCTCCACGGCAAGCTGCACCTGGAGATGCAGGGCGAGGAGCTGCGGCCGGGGCTGACCGTCGTCGGCGGCTCGCCGCTGCAGGAGGACACCGAGGTCGAAGGCGCCGCGTGGATCGGACGCGACGTGCAGATCGGAGCTGGTGTGCGCCTGATGGGGCCGATCGTGCTCGGCGACGGAGCGAAGGTCGGCGACGGGGCGCAGCTGCGCGAGAGCATCGTCTTCCCCGGCACCGAGATCGCCGCCGGCTCGATCCTGATCGGCGCGATCGCCGGGCACGGCGGGATCTTGCAGAGCCTGCGCCGGCGCCACTAGCGGCGATTGTCGAAAACCTGGTGGCCCAAGCGTCCGGCGGAGGGACGCCGGCGGCCCATGCGCGACCGAACCGGCCGCTTAACACGAAAGGGCCCGCTGCAGCGGGCCCCTTCGCGGAAAGTGAGTCATGTGACAGTTGTCAGCATAGCAAGCGCTCACGACGATGTCTAGCGGTGCACGGCCGGGCATCGCTCAGATCGCTTCATAGCGCTCGCGCCGCTGCTGCTCGCGCTCTGACTCGGCGAGCGCGCGCACGAACAGCACGACGAGCGCGATGCTCATCACAAGCGACTGCTCGACAGCCATGATGATGCCGGCGACCGACTGGTCGTCGTGAGCGGAGAGGCCCCAGACGCGGGCGTGGTGGACGTAGTAGGCGTACAGCGCCGTCGGTGCGAACGCCAGCCCCATGCCGAGCGCGCCGACGAACAGCTTGGTCGAGCCCATGTAGGCGATCGGCCCGAGGCCGGACAGGCGCAGGCGCGCGCGGATCGGCGAGAGCAGGTGCCACCAGTAGAGCGAGCCGGCGATCAGGAAGGTGAGGTGCTCGAGCACGTGCACGACCGGGTGTCGCAGCGCCACGTCGTAGGCCGCGGGGATGTGCCAGACCCAGATCACGGCGACGTAGAGGACGACGGCGAAGGCCGGGCTCGCGAGCACGCCGGCCCGGCGCTCGAGCTCGTGAATCGAGCGCGTGATCGGCCGCAGGATGACCTTCGTGAAACCGAGGATCGCGAGGATCGGGACGACGTCGAGCAGCAGCACGTGCTGGATCATGTGCATGAAGAACAGCTGGTCGGCGAGCGCGTCGATCGGCGAGACGAGCGCCGCGAGCGCAAACACCAGTGCGCCGAGGAAACAGCACAAACGCCACACGGGGGCGTCGGCAGCCGGCCGCGGCGAGTCGCCGCTGCGCACGTGCCACCAGCGCCGGACGTACGCTCCGCCGGCGATCGCGACGCCGACCAGCACGCTCGGTTCGAGTGTCCACGAG